>NZ_JADQTN010000001.1:0-97500 GCF_017812015.1 Pontixanthobacter sp. CEM42
CAGTTGTCGGTTGCGCTTAGACAATCAAGGTTGGCGAAGCCGGGACAATGGCGGTGGCCATGGCAACAGCCGAGAGAGCAATTGCGAAAGCGGCGGCGAAGAGGCGGTCAATGTTCAGGGTCATGGTGTATTCCTTTCAGTGTGTTCGTTTGCGGGACGATCCCGCTTCGTGCCCAACCTCTGCAGGAGGTGTGCCAGTTTTGAGAAATGGCTGAATTCAGGGGTTTTTGGGATTCGCCCGACCGAGACCCACCTGCGCTAATCCGAAAGGTTGGGGAATTTTCCCGATAGGTGGGATTGACGTTACAGCTTCCAGTTCATCCGCTCCTCGCTGGAAACTTATCAAAGCAGGCGGACCACTCACAGATTGGCTGGTAAAGGCAATCTACTTCCGTAACTGGGGTGGGAAGCGGACAGTCTTGCGATCCCAAAAGAACCGCATACCGGTATAGCCACCTTCGCATTGACCGTTGCCGCGTTCGTCGCATAGAAAAGGCGCGGGGCCTGGGGGATCTAACATGACAATTGAGACGACGTCAGGCGCGCGAACGGCAATCGAGAATACACGTTTCTTCGTAAAAATGGCCGCGATCATGACTGCGGTCGTCGTATTGGGTTTCGTCATCAACTTGTTGATGGGCCGATCTAGCTTTGATGCTCCATGGCAATACCATTTACACGGTGTGCTTTTTATGAGCTGGCTGGGGTTCTATCTTGTGCAACACATCACTGCTGCACGCGGCAATTTCGTTTTACACGCCCAGCTTGGCAAGGCGGCTTATCTCTTCATTCCGGCTATGGTCGGTGCTGGCCTGCTGATAATGGTCACGGTTGCGCGAAGAAATGGAGGTCCGTTTTTCTTCAATGTCAGCGAATTCCTGATAAGCAATTCGGCATTGCTACTGTGCTTTGGGGTGCTGTCCATATGGGCGTTGCGTGTCCAACGAAATATCGGGTGGCACAGAAGGTTGATGCTCTGCGCGATGGCCATCCTGACCGGTCCGGGTCTTGGTCGCCTGATACCTGCACCGATTCTGATCCCTTATGCCTGGTTCATCATAACCGCGGTGACCTGGGTATTTCCCTTGATCGGAATGGTCGTCGACAAGAGGGCGCGCGGGAAGGTCCATCCCGCCTACTACTGGGGATTGGGCCTGTATGTCGGGGCCTTCGCGGTCTCATTAGCAATCGCCTACTCGCCGATTGGCATGGGAATCACCGAGTGGGTTATAGAAGGCAGCAATGGCGCCAATCGCCCTATCGAAGCCTTCTTGCCACCGGGCTTTTCAATGTGATTGTTTTTGAGACAGCAGCCTCTGGGATGCGAAGATCCAAAGTCTTTTTGTCTGTAGTTGGGTCGTTGCCCGTCAGGCCGCTCTTAGCGCTAAGCTACACCTAACAGCCAGTCAGCTGCCAGAACGCGCTACATGGCCTCACAGTGGCTGCTCATGGGGGTGGAAGCGGATGCTTCCATTGAGCGCGTGCTGGCCGCAAACTGAAGCGGCACCCGCACGGCCAAGGGCCATTCAGCCGCGATCAGATGGGCATCGGTCGCGTCTCTTACACAGGTGTTACGACATATCCGTGGTCTAACGCGCCCCATTCACACTCGACTGTCTCAAGCGATCGCCAGAAGCCAAGGGGCAGGAAAAAATCCCTAGGGTCAGTTGCTATCCCATCGACCGTATTCGGCCGGATATCAGGTGGCCCAAACAAACTTTGCAGTAAATCATCCGGTGGTAGATCCGCGGGCGCAAGCCAAGTTGGCTTTCCGTTGTGAAACCAAATGCGCACGTCGTCAGCCTTCTTGTTGACCAGAAGATACCAAAGAGGGGCATTGCCGGGCCCGTCTGACCAGCCCGCGGCTCCTGCAAGCACCTCTATCTCTTTCCATGCTTTCTTGACGTCGGAAGGCGGAGTGGTAGGATTAGGGCTTGAACCGATGGCCAACCCGTTATTGAGCCGGTAGATCTGGTACTTTAGCGGCACAAAGACTTTGAAAAGTCCGACCCGGCATCCGTGAGCAAGAACCTGCGTCAGCAATTCACCCCATTCAGAAGAGTCATTAAGCTTGTTTAACTCTGCTGCACCTGCAGAAAGGCGCTGCTCTGAAGTTAAGAACTTTGTCCTTGCGGCGCTTAGGGTTCGTTCCAGAATTTCGCATCTGTCGTTTATATTTTGTGCGAGTTCTGATTCTGCTGCATCAAACGGTTTCACGCCTGTCCAATTCTCGTCTCCCAATTCTCCGTCGATGGAGAGCTTTACAGTCGATGTGATCAAGTCCAGCCCGCTTTCGACAGAAGCTTTCGTAATTTCGGAAATTGACTCTCCAACTCCGGCAAAGGCAATCGACAGTCCAGCGCTTAAAAAATCAAAGAGAAAATCAAGAAAACCAAACGTTTGTTTCGGCGGGTCTTCTCCCTCAAGCACAACGTTCTTAACTTCAATCAAACTGGCAGTATTATAAGAATGTGCTCCCTTCACTGCACCCTTGGCCATGCCGATAACGCTATGAACGGTATGAACTGAGGCCAATTCCGTTCTTAGCGTGCTGACAACAGCTTTGATGTCTTTCAAGGAAAATTGTGAAGTAAGCTCTTGCCAAGTTGCGCTCGTGGATTGCGTGTTAGCGTTAAGATGACCCGACGCAGAATCGCCAGTTTTACCTTTGATGGTGTAGTACTTGCGAAAATCATAATCCGGAGCATCATAACACTTGCCAACAGCTTTGTTGAGTATGTCGTAGATTTCTTTTTGTGGGCCCACAAAGGGGGTGAACCCTTCTTGTGGGTTTGATACGATCTTCAACCAAATTGAATCGTCTGCTGCCAAAGCCGAAACGCTTCCGGCTGAAGACCGCTCAAGATCAGTTGCGAAGTAACTGGTGCGTCCTTGATAATCCAGCCCGACAATCCCGGTACCAACCAAGGGTGCAGTGTCTATGATCGCTCCAGGCCACGTTTCAGTATTGGGGAGGATCTGCCAGAATTGATTGTCCGATAGATTTACCAACACCTCGCCAGAAGCTGATGTGCCGAATTGCACATTGTCCTTTCCCGTGATGGAGATTTGCTGAAGGTTCCCGTATATCCTTTCCCACTGCGCCTCAGGCTTGGATCGAAACTGGTACATGTTGCCGGATATGTCAGCGCCCATGAGCAAGCTACCGTCCTGATTGCAGCCTATGGTTATGACTGGACCGCCAAGCAAATCGCTCCATTGCTTGCCGTCCCATTTGCGTAAGGTGTTGTTGTTATCAATCGCATAGGCTCCAAAGACACCGCCAAGCAGAAAGGGAGCCAGAGATTTTGCTTCCCCGGGTATAAGAGAATACGTTCCGTTTGCGATGTGGATCTGGTAAATGGCGGATTGATGTATGCCCCAAATTCTCCCGCTGGTTGAATTATAGTATATTTGATCAAGCTTCAGATCGCACAGCTCTGTCCAATCGGCTCCGGTTGATTGTGAGTGATAATAGACCCCGCCATTTTGGTCTGCGCCGTAGACCCAACTACCTACCGCGTCGGCGGTGGTGATCGACACAAATTTCCGTTTTGTATTGATAGGACCAAAACGCTCCCATTGCCCTGGAAGTACAGTGGTTGGGCTTATACTCATGTTCCTGCTCCATTCTGGCCGGCCAAATTTGTCCGGATTTTGCATCAACCTCTCGGCAATCTCACTCTCATTTGTCGGGTCAATATTGTACAATCTGGACAAGTTGACATCGAAATACTCTTTTCCGCACATCGCCTGATGGAAAATCTCGTTCATCGCTTGAGAAAATCAGACATGCCATGATGGTGTATGTCTGCTATCTCCCTTCCTTGAAGACGCTCCGTGTTTGCTGTTCGAATGAGGAGCCGGCATTTTTCATCGTATTGAACTGTTCCTGTTGATGCTTCTCAGCCTGTGTTTGCGGCCGGCATCAAACAATACTGCATCGGAAGGATACGTGATTCTGGCGAACGACACCGCAGTAGGAAAACCCTAACCATAATGGCGGCGTAGTGTAATCGATTGTGAAACGCATTAATTCCAAGTGCAGGATAGCAAGAAGTAGTGGGCATCGCTGCCCGAGTTTTCCGTCCGCAATTGGGTCGTTAGCAGACTGTCTGCAATTGGTAGCGCATCGCTGAAAGCAGACTTTCTGCCAACGACCCAATTACGGACATTCAGTTATTGTCTGGACTTAGTGTGGGTTTGGCCGTGTTCTCCGAGGCCAAAGCAATCAACGCTTAAGACGGTAGATTGCTCATCTATCTCGGGAAATAGATGAGCACTTGAGACCAAAAAAGGCCGTACCTCACAAATGAGGTACGGCCAAGGTTACACCACGGTACTGGGCCGCATTGGTGCGTTCATTTGAGTGCGAGCCAATCGGGCATGTCGCAGGGATCAAGGACAACAGCCTGCACGCCGACAGGCGTTAGACCAACAGTCCGGCCAGCAGACCAAAGATTGACGCTATAATCATGGCGCTCAGAGACATCCATTTGTCCGCTTTTGCGGCATCACGAATGACTAGGAAATAGGCGGCGAGCCACGGCACCAGCGCAGCTGTGACTGCGATTCCAGCGATTTGCCCAACTTGGAAACCCTCATCAAATGGAGAGGCAATCGGCGAGATGTCAATCGAAGCAGCTTGAACAAATGCAACCAGCGCAGCGATCACGCTGCCAGCAGTTGTCATCGCTGCGACCTTTCCGTGTTCCACATGCTCACTAGACTTTGGCACTGTTGGTTCCTCTTATGTGTCAGGATGTTTGAGTTGGACACGGTCTGATCGCCTTGCCTTTCCAGACAATCAGACCGTGCGTAGAGAGTTTCTTGGTCAGAACCCGAATGAGATCGACGCGCGGATACCGGTGCTGCGGAAGTTGTCAGCGCCGATCCCATCGTGGAACGCGCCCAAGCTAGCTCTGAAGCCGCGTCCAGATAGCGCGTCGAGGCCGCCTTCGATTCGAGCTCTTAGCCCGTCATCAAGCACATTGTTGATGTTTGTACCGAAGGTGTAGATGCCTTCGACCTCACCAAAGGGCCGAAGTGTCCATCCACTATCGAGTTCAATAATGTGATGCACACGCGGACGGAAGCTGATGTCGCCTTGGCCCACCGATTGTTCGGGAATGAGGACATTCAGACTATCGGTATAAGCCAGTTGCTTCTCGTCGAGATACCGGATCGTGACCTCTGGCCGGATCTGCGTGTCCCTGCCTAACTCGAACTGCCCAACAAGTGACCCACTATAATAACTGCGGCTTGTATCGAATTCATCGATATAGGTCCCCAATGGCGATACACGGTTGTTGGATTTGCCCCAACCGGCACGCACTTCCGCGAACAACTCGGGTGCTAGACGGACCATGGCATAGGGCCCGACCAGCCAGCCACTACCTTCCGCTTCACCAGCCTCCAGATCATCACGATCATTGAAGTCGTCAAACTCTGCCAGGGCGCCGAGCAAGAGATTGTTGCCAATCCGGTAGTCGGCACCAACGTGGAATATCCGGAAATTGGCGCGCTGATTGCCAAGCCTTGCCTTTGTAAAGAAGGCCTCGCCCCAGATATCGAACGGAGCGCCTGCTCGATCCTGTGCGCCTGTTGCTGCCCTTGCCTGCGATAGGCTGGTCGAGGCACTGGCCTGTCCGCTACTAAGCGACATCGCAAATGGCAAAGCGCCCGAACCGGGGATTGGAACACCATAGGCGGTGGCCGTCCCCGGTTGCGCCTTGGCTCCGTCGAGCCGGTCCAGCCTGCGTTGCAGATCAGGCTGGTGCGACATGATTAGCGCATTACGCCCGGTCAGGAAGTCGGCAATTGCCGTGCTTGCCGCTTCGCGCGAATTGACCGATGTGAACGTGCACACCAAATCTTCGCTGGGCGACAGTTCAAGGGCAATTGACCGCGCAGACAGGTTTGCGACAGAATCGGCATCGTTGCACGAAATGTCAGTCACCGCATAACCTGATGCGGCTAGGTCGTTTACCGAGACCGTATAGGAGCCGGCCGTCACGCTGCTTGCGCTGATTTGGCCTGCGCCATTCGCAGTATTCACAACGCCGTTCAACGCCGGGATTGATGATGTGAATGTGACCGGTGTGTCGCCGCCGATAACGCGCTGTACAATCGTTACCGTCCCCACAGCGCGAACGCTGATGGTAACGGTATCGGCCACCGAGTCTGCCTGACCGTCGCTCACGATGAGGCTAAAGACCAAATCCTCATTGCCATTGACCAGGGGGGCAACAAATGTTGGGGAGGCGCCGCTCCCACCGGTCAATGACACTGGCGTACCTGATATCTGGGTCCAAGTGTAAGTAAGAGTATCGTTTTCAGGATCGCTCGAAGCAGAACCATCCAACGTAACCGTCTGTCCGCTATCAATCGGGCCTTGATCAACGCCAGCATCCGCAATTGGAGGCGAGTTGGCAAGAATGGTGATCTGGACGTCGTCTTGCTGCGGACTGGGCGGCGCAAGTCGACTGCCTGGAGCACCCGATGCATTGTCGTCGACTGTTAGACGGAATGTCAGTATCTGATCGCTCGTGCTTCCGGCGGGCACCAGGAAAGTCGGATTTACGATATTCGAGTTGCTGAGAGTGACCGCAGGCCCGCCCGTCTGCACCCAACTATAGTTGATCGGATCGCCATCGGGATCGCTGGACCCGCTGCCATCAAGGGTAACGGTGGAATTGCCCGTCAATGTCTGATCTGGCCCGGCATCGGCCAGCGGCAGGTTGTTCGGCGGTATCGTGATTTGCACGGTCGCAAAGTCAGATTCGTCGAACACGTCAGTCACGCGAACCTCAAATTCGAGCACCTGCGAACTCGTGCTGCGCGGTGGCGCGGTAAATGTCGGGTTGGTTGTGTTGGCACCTGTCAGCACAACGCTTGGCCCGGAAAGTTGCGTCCAGCCATAGATCAACGCATCGCCTTCAGGATCGCTGGAGCCAGTGGCGTCAAGCGTTACCGTCGAACCGCCAGCAACAGTCTGTGGCTGGCCTGCATCGGCGTTGGGGTCTTGATTGCGGTCAACTTCAATATTGACCGTATCTACAACAGTGACCGTGCCATCATTCACCTGCAGCTCGAAAGTGAGGTTTTGAAGACTGTTTGTCCGTGGTGGAGCCGTAAAGGTCGGAGTGAGAGTCGTATCATTGTTGATCGTGACGCTTGGACCAGCGGTCTGCACCCACTGGAATGTCAACGGATCATTGTCAGCATCGGTTGCTGTGCCGGTAAGCGAGACTGCAGATCCACCTGACACCGTTTGAGCCGGACCAGCATCGACAACAGGCACTGCGTTGGGGGGCGTCAGAGTGATGCGGACCGTATCACTGGCGGTTTCTAGCGCAGCATCAGTCACGTCCACCCGAAATTCGAAAGTGGTCGGACTAGTCAAAGCGGGAAATGCGATCGACGCATTCGCCTGATTGGCACTATTGATCGTAGCTTGAGGGCCAGCGATCTGAGTCCAAGCAAATGTTAGTGCATCGTTGTCTGCATCGCTTGAGCCGCTGGCATCTACTGGCAGAACGATCCCCGTCGAAGTAACCGGGTTGAGCGTCTGATCGGGACCTGCATTTGCAACAGGGGCCGTGTTTTGCGCAATGTCACGACAAGTCCCTCCTGCTGCGATCAGATCTGAACGTGAGATCTGTTCCGAAGCCAGCACCGCGCCAAGGTTGGAAGTGCTAGATAGCTGTGTCGTCTCCCATACTGATGCAAAGTAGTTGTCCCTGCCATTCGATGCAGGAATCCCGAAAGTAAATTGCTGGGTCGTGGCTGTCGCTCCAACCGCTATAGTGTCTGTCGCTAGACTTCCTTGGATTGGTGCGTTGCTGTCGCGCAGTCCAACTACGTAGGCATCAACATTTGAGGCGTCGTTGATCGTACCTGTGACATTTGCGCGAACCCTTACGGCGCAAAGTCCAGTTACGGAGAAAACCGAGTCAATGGTGATCGAACTAGCCGTGGCCGCTTGAGCAGGCGCGCCGGCGATAGACGCTCCAACGACTGCACAGATGGCCATTGCTGATGTACGCAACAGCGGTGTTTTGAACGAATGACGCATTTCGAGACTCCCCGTGTGTGAAACTTCGGGAATCCGATTGCGCGGATTGGGCGGTTCAATCTAACCACAATGCTGGGTTAGTCGTCGCAGATTGCACCACATGTCTGGTGCAACGCCGCAATTGGTTCATCGGGGCGAAAGCTAGAGCTTCAATTGGCCCGTTTTCAGCGCCTCATAAACGGCCTCGCTGCGCGAATGGACCGCCAGCTTGCCGTAGATCGATTTAACGTAATTGTTGATCGTCAACGGGGCGATGCCCATCGCGCTGGCCGCTTCTTTATAAGTTAACCCGCGCGCGAACAGGTTGAGCAGCTCAACCTCGCGCTCCTTTAGCTCTGCATCTTCACCAGTTTCAGCAGCATCAACCAGCACGTCCTCGTTGCGTAGGCGCTCCAAGAGATAGACTGCAGCAGTCGCGCTGACTGGTGAACCACCGGCCAATGTAACGTCCATACCATCAGTAATTTCATCGACGCTGCTGTCTTTCAGCAAATACCCGTCAGCGCCTGCACGGATAGCGTTTACAACAGTTTGCCTGTCGCCGAAGGATGTGATGATCAGCACTTTGGAATCCAGCGCTTCCTTAATTTCGGGCACTAGATCGAGCCCGCTACCGTCCGGCAACCCGATATCGACCAAGAACAGATCAGGCTTGAGTTTGAGCAAGTTGCGCGCGTCAGCCACAGAGGATGCAACTCCAGCAAGATCCAAGTTCACGACATTGGTTACGATCGTGATGAAGTGATCCAGCAGGTTGGGATCATCTTCAACAATCGCTACGCGCCTTGTCGGCTCGACACTATCAGTCATTCTGGTTCATCCAACAGCAATATTCCGAACGTGTCAGACCATCCAGTGCTGTCACGCTAGCCAGAAATGTGGGTCCGAGGTGTAGGGATAGTCTCATTATTGCTCGACCAACGTCAGCACGACGGCGATGCCTGGCCTAGCCGGTTCGATATCAATTTCAGCACCGATTGCAGCCGCGCGAACGCGCATATTTTTCAAACCTCTCCCGGCGCTCTGCGCTTCGCCAGAGTCCATTTCGATGCCCTTACCGTTGTCGGCCACGACAATCCGTGTTGATGCCGGATCTGAAGGTTCCGACTCGATAGTCACAGAGATAGCATCCCCGCCCGAATGTTTGAGCGCATTGGTGAGCGCCTCTTGCAAAATACGGAAAACCTGCAGAACCTCTCGCGGACTATAGTCCGGCAAATGCACCGTCGGTTCCTTGGTCCAGGAAACGCTGAATCCAGCCTCCTGTGCACGAGGAACAATACGCTTCTTGTAGATCGCCAATGCTGAACGAAGCGATTCTCCGACCGAATCCATAGAATCGATCATGAGACGCATTTCATCAATTACTGACTGCAAACCATCAGCGTAGTCTGAATGCTTACCATTGCCGCGCTTGGCCATCATCATCATAGACATCAGGTGGCTACCAAGCCCATCATGCATATCGCGCATGATCCGTTGTCGTTCTTCATCCAATGCTTGCTGGCGAACCAACCGCTTCTCCCTGCCATGCGCGACTGCCAATTCGCCGGTCCGCTCGTCCAGCTGAGATTGCAGCAGCGAATTTATCTGAGAAGAGGATCGGAAGAGGGTTACCCGACGGGCAAAGAAAGCGATTGCTATGCCGATGATCAAGAACGGTGTTGTGCGATTAGTATACCCCATGTTGAGCGCCTGCGTCATTTCGGTAATCGCTTGAAGCGCCAAGAGTGAGACCAGCAGCAATGCAATTGCTGCTTCCCAATAGCGGTCTTCCTTTAAATCCCGAAAGCTCCATACAAGGCGAATGGCCGTGGCGATGGCGAAGGCGATCCCGCAATAAAAAACGATCTCTCCAGCTTGGTCATAACCCGCACCATATGGAAGAAAATACAAGCAATAGAGTGTGCCCGCCAACGCAATGGTGCCAGCTATAGCTGCAGCAGGCAGAGACCATCGATAGTAATCACGCGACCAAGAATCTGCCCATCCGAACCAGGCGAACTGGCTGAACAAACTTATACTGAAGAAATAGGCGATCCTAGCCTGCCCGTCGAAAGGAGGATCGGACCAGATGTAGTAATGTGACGTCGCAACGAAGGAAGTGGCCAAAACAAATAGCCATAGTGCGCCGCCTTCCCGGCCCGAGATCAGAAAGAATATGAGCGAGAATAGGGCCACCATCGCAATCGCAGCGATGAGCAAATAGGAATAACCATTGGAAAGAAACTCAGTCCGCTCCATGTTGCTCTTGATATGGAAATACTCGCCCAAGATCGGTTTGAAATAGTCGAAATAGGGTATCCCATCACGGACCATGATAAAGGTAACCTGATTGCGTCCCCGACTGACAACATCGCTTGGGATATGATATGTCTTGCGAAATAGGCTGTCATAAGTGTGATCAGGCGATTCCATTCGCCCTGAACCGGCAACAAATGTCCCATTTACGTAAATCTGTAAGTTGTCGGCACGGACATGCCCATCAATACCGAGACCGCTTTCTGGCACCGTATCGAGGTCAAACTGGTAGCGAAACGCCCGATATCCACGCTCACAACAATGCCACGCGGGCATTTCCTCAATCGATTCAAATTTGGCTTGCTCAACAGACGCATAGGTTGGCGCTTCGAGACCAGTTTCTTCGTATGAATATCCGTCAATTGTCTCGAATTCAGGGTTTGGCGTGCCGATCACCGCAGGCTTAACCAAAATCCAAAACACCAATTGTACGAGCAAAACAGCAAGCGAGAGCCGCGCAAGATGCGGGATCCTGTACCAGCCACTGAAGAACTTGATCTTGCTCATCGCCCCTCGAACTGCCCGAATCATAAAGCGCCCTTAGCACCGGAATTATGTAGACCACACTTATGGTCCCAACTTGCGCCCGTAACACCACATTTATGGTGCTACCGAGGGAAATCCCGAGGTGTGCGATCAGCCATCACGAACCCATCCGCCCATACTTATGGGATTACCCTGATCGGCATCCCGCGCAAAGAGAGGCTGCGAGAAAAACCTCGCCAGAATTTTTGAGGGAACATTAAAGCAATGCAAAAAATAGCAATTCCATTGGCCGCCTTGATCGGCTTGAGCGCATGCAGCGGAGCACCAGCTGACGATGAAATTCTGCCAGGCAATTGGAAAATGTCAGCCGGCATGACCAATTTTGAGATACCTGGCGCCACCGAAGAGCAAGCTGCAATGTTCAAAGACATGGCCGGCGATATGATGTCACAAGAGCAATGCGTGTCGGCTAACGAGCGCAAATTCGATCCGGCGCAACTGGCTGATGCGTTCAAACAAGGCGGAGATTGCACTATCGGCGAATTCGATCTCGCTGACGGACAAATTCTTGGCAATATGAGTTGCAAAACACCGGATGGTACAAGTTCTGATGTCGCTATCACCGGCACTCTTCAACCTGACAATTTCTCCATGAGCGTAACGACGGAGATGGAGCAGGCTGCACTTCCGGGTGGTAAAGCGAATGTCACTATTGAAGTGAAAGGCGAGCGCCTCGGCGATTGCTAATTCACACTAACACTCATTGCAGGCGGGCAAGACGCGACGCGAACGGTCATTGGCCGGGACGATGCAATTTGCTCGCCTGTTATGCGTTGGCATTACAAGGCTGTGCCGCCCCGGTCCTTGATCGGGTGCCTGTCCGGGTGGGCGGGGAAAAAATTATGACGCCTGCGCCGGCGTCGGCCGGATCACTTCTCTCCTGAATTCTGAGGCCAAGCGCAAAGTCTATGCCAAGCCAAAGCTAAGTGCGGCTATCACTGGTTATGTAGCTCCAGGCGATTTTGTATGGATGTGCGAAATGGCAGGCGATCGTGCATGGGTTGGCATTCTGTATTCGCAACGCATGGATGGCCGCATTCGTTGCGAAGTTTCAAGCCCTATTGCGCTAGCCCAGAATTACAACGGACCCTGCTTCCAAGGGTGGGTGCCTGCGGAGACTGTTGTCCTCTTCGCAGGGTAAAGGAGCGACCCGAAAGGGCTATTTCGGAATATTCTCGCATGCCATGCGCTTCGCCGCGTGAGAGGAGCGCCGCACACTTCCACCATCCTTGATCATCGTGAAATCGTAGAGATAGCACTTCCCAGATGTAGGATCTTCAACAGCGATCGCCGCGTCGCGAACTTGCCCGATCACACGGCCAAACTCGTTGCGTTTAGGTGCCCACCCACTGCGGATATGGATTTTGCGAATGGTGTAGGGGATACCGCTCGTCCCCCACGCACTACGAAACATATCCTCGATCTGACGGCTCTTCTGGATAGCCGCAGGCATTCTAACAGATCGCGCTTTTGCTAACTCCTCGGTATCTTTACGTTTCGTGGCGTTTGCCCGTGATCCACCATATTTGGCCATCACAGCATCAACTTTGGCTTTGGCTGCCGCGTATTGCTGATTCTCAGGAAACAGATTGACCGCGCCATAGAGCATGACTTCGAGAACCAGCAGATCGTTATAGGTACGGTCTCCCGCACCATTTCCGCGATTGCCCTCCGCAAATGTTATTTGACGGTCAATCCAACGTTCTGTTGTCCGATTATCGTAGTGCAGCTTCATAACGTTTTGAAAGCTATCAAGCCGATCTTGTCGCAACGGGTTAAAGCGCCCGTCGATTGCCGCATCAACATAGCTACGGTATTCGGCAGCCGCTTCATCGACTTGCGGATTGTCTGCAGGCGAAGTCCAGTTGAAACTGAAATCATTGAGCAGGACATTCTGCGTCGCATACAATTCTCGTTCTAGCTCCGCATTTGCTTCTCGTTCTTGCCTTGTTTCAGGCACTGTTGAACCAATGGGTGTCGTTCTTTCAGCGGACGGCAGGCGAACTTTAGGCTTCTTGATTTTCGGGAGCTTCGGGAATCCTTGAAGAGCTACAGATCCTACTTTTATGTCAGTGGCGCCAACTTCAGAACTGATTGCGCCAATTGGCAGCACTGCTCCCGATAACGTGGCGAGTGCGATGGCTTTCATTCGCATGGTGAGACTCCTCAAGCGTCAATTGCCAGAGCAGACTAGGTACCGCTCGCCTCATCGCGACCCAGAGATATGGTGCGCTATCGCCAGATCATTGCCGTATTGGCTCCTCTTGTTTGCCTCTTGATAGCCAGCACCCCTAGAAACTTGAATCGGCGCCCGAGAGTTCAAGCCCTCCACACAATCGTGAACGTCTGCTTTCCACCCCAATTGCGGACATTCATTGAACGACGAGACGCAAATAGGGGCCTCCCACTTGCAGATTTGGGGAAAGTCCCACACCGTATGACAGCAAGGGGGAAGCTAATGCGGAAAGTCTTGAAGCGGGTTGGGATAGCGCTTGGCGTGCTTACGATCGGCGCTCTGATGTATTTTTACCCCCTCATGAAGCAGTTCATCCGGTTTAATCCGATGGTCACCGCAGCGGCATCTAGCGAGCCCGCCGACAAGGCCGAAGCGCAACAACAAGATTTCGAATACCTCGCCCAAATCCTCGATTACGACCGGAGCTTCGCGCCGCCTGCTAGGGTGACATTCACCCAAAGACTAGAAACGTTGCGGCAAGAATCGTCTGCTCTTAGTGACGCACAGTTCTTCATGGCGACGCATGAGTTGATGGCCATCGCGGACAATGCCCATACCAGTTCCGACACTGTTTCAGCCTTCCGGCAATTCAACCGTTCTGGCTTGGATTTCTATAACTTCGCGGACGGCATGTACGTTGTCCGTGCTCACCGTTCGCATGAGGGCCTGCTTGGACGGAAACTGGTATCGATCGATGGCAACGATACAGAAAGCGTGCTTGCTAGCCTCGCGAAGTATAGCGGTGGACCTATAGCTCGGCGCAACCTCATTTCGTTGTATTTCGTGCGGTCGCCCGATTTGCTCCACGCTGCCGAATTGGCAAGCTCACCGACCTCGGTGACATATGTACTTGAAGGTCCAAACGGTCAGCAAAGCGAGCACATGCTCGAAGCGCTTCCGTCAGCGGCCGAGACAGAGTTTGCTTATCGACATCCTTATCATACGCTTCGTCCTGATCCGTTGACCGATGAGGATGGTGACTGGGTCCGCGTTCTAGGCGGTGAAGAAACGCCCGTGCCGATCACCTTTAGAGATGACGGCGACCTGGTATTGTCTACTCCGCTTGGAGATGGGCGGTATATCCGTGTGAATTACCTGCAGGAGTATCCGGACCAGCCCGTCGAAACTGAGCTGTTAGAAGCGCTCCAAGAAGTTCCTAATGGCGGATTTCCTTTCATTGTTGTCGATTTGCGCTGGAATCCGGGTGGCGATCTTGGCCACGCAATTCCCTTTGCGAAACGCATTGGCGAAACGGTTGCCGCAAATGGTAAAGTCTATGTGATAACTGGCCCACAAACGTTTTCAGCTGCAATTGTGACTGCGGCGCTGA
The DNA here is from genome assembly GCF_017812015.1 of Pontixanthobacter sp. CEM42. Classification (GTDB taxonomy): domain Bacteria; phylum Pseudomonadota; class Alphaproteobacteria; order Sphingomonadales; family Sphingomonadaceae; genus Pontixanthobacter. The sequence continues at coordinate 14,491 of NZ_JADQTN010000001.1, forward strand.
TCAAACAATATGCGCCGCAGCAAACGATGATCATTGGGGAGCCTATGGGTGATCGCCCGCAATTCTGGGCAGAACGCGGCCAGCCATTTATCCTGCCAAATTCCGGCTATTATATCGGTTACGCCACGGGATTTCACGACTGGGAGCGACCATGTGGAAGCGAGATCGAATATTGCTTCCCCCCTGCCCAACGAGAGGCTGCCGAAATTGAGAGCTTGAGTCTGGACCAGCTAATCCAACCAACGTTTGCCGACTATGCGACCGGTAATGACCTAGTGCTGGATTGGGTTTTGGCACGGCATTGATTGGCGTAGCCCCAAACCCAACTACATTAGATTCTCGAACCAAGATTGAGAGGATGTCGACGTCCGCTTCCACCCCCAAATTCCGGTCAAAAGCGTAGGTCAAGAATTGGGCCGTAAGCGGAATGTCCGCTCTCAGCGATTGAACGTCGGCTCCGGCCTTCCGCTAAGGCCAAGTTTCCTGATAACCCGCCGTTTCGGTCGTAGTTCGGTCCGGCGTCGTATCGTCGGTTGCCCATCAGAAGTCGCTTGCGCCCTACCATCCAAATTTTTTTGAGCCGTTTTCGCTTCGCTTTGCGCCTTCTTACTTGAGGGACCGTTTTTCACGGGCCTGCAAGCTGGAGAATGACGGATGCTGGATCGTGCACTTTGGATCAAACAAACGGGGGCTTACCGGAACGCGCTGAAACTTAGCACAGCTGCGGCGGCGCTCGGGACTGCGCTGGTGTTTGGATCAAGCGCGGCGCACGCGCAGCAGGTCGTTCCTGGCAATAGCCCAGAATGCCCTATCGTTGTGATCGATGGCGAGCAGGTTGCTATCTGCGAAGGCGATCTTTCGGACGGCGTGACGGCATCTCCTGGCTCTCCTGATTACGATGAGATCATTATCCGCGATACGACTGTGCCGATTGCCCCTCCGGGATATTTCGGCGTCGGATTGGTTGCCGATGATCGTGATCTCGATATCCGCATCGAGGAAGGCGTCGTCATCAATGTGTTCGACGATCCGAACATTGGCGGTGTTGCGCAGGGTATCATCGCGATTGCGCAGAATGGCTTCAATATTAACCTTGAAACGGCAGCCGATATCACCGCCGATGGGAATGGCTCCTTTGCGCTCGGGATTGAGGCTGTCTCTCAGGACGCGGGCGGAGAAGTCCTGGTTATCAATCGCGGCGACGTCGACGCTTTCACGACAGGCGACAGTGCGATTGCCGTACAAGCGCGTGGTGACACATTCGCCGCAGTTTCCAATCCGGGCGGCAATCTGACCGCACAATCCAATGGCACCGGCGAGCGCAGTACAGTCACGGCAGGCATTCTTGCGGTTGCCAACAATGGCACTTTCAGAATCCTGAACGATCTTGGCGATATCTCGGTCGAAACGGGTGCAGGCACATTCGATACGGATTTCAACGGAATCGCCGGAGCATTGGTCGGAAATGCGTTTAATTCCAGAGGCGGATCTTCCGTCTCGAACACCGGCAATCTCACGGCGGTTGGTCCCCAGACACACGGCATTGTCGGCTTTGTTCAATCGATTGACGCGAGTTTGCCTGCCCAGCTCAATATCACCACTGGTAGCGCCAGCGCTGACGAAACCTCCATTTCGACCAATGGCATCGGCAGCTTCGGCATTTTGGCGCAGGGTGCTGGGGAAAATGTCATCATCGATGTCCTTAGCAACAGCGCCATCGACATGACTGCAGTGGGCGGAACCTCGACAGGTATCTTTGCGCTCAATCAAGCCGAGGAAGGCAGCCTCACTGTCACCAACCGTGGCACAATCACTGGCCGAGGCGACACGATGCGAGGGCTCGGCGCGACGACATTCGGCGCGCCTGTGGACGGCGACTATGTGTTCGACATCACCAATGAGGGCGACATCACGCTCGATACCCCGAACGGCTTTGGCATCACCGCCTTCGCTACGCGCGATGATGATGTTGAGGCGGTGATCAACAATTCGGGCAATATCGACCTCAGCAGCACAACCAATCCCGGCTCCATCGGCATCAGCGCCAGCTTTGGCAACGCAGACCCCAATGCCGACCCAATGGCCGACGGTGACAGCAGCGTGGCAATCACCAATAGCGGCGATATCACCATGGGCGCGGGCGTTGCGATCTTTGCGGCGGCGGACGACGTCATGCTGACGAACACCGGCACGATCACGGTTACACCGGATGGTAGCGACGCGGTCTTAGTTGGCAGCACCGGAAGCGCGCAGACCGTTGATCTTGCGTTTAGCGGTGGAGACATACTTTCAGAAAGTACCATGCCAATTGTTGGTGGCTATGCTGTGCGTATCGCGGATGCAACCGAAGGATCCGATTACTCCGTGAGCCTCGACGACATGACGGTTCTTGGCTCGCTTGGGGTGGTCTCTTTTGGCGATTTGCAGGACAATACGGACATCTCGCTTACGGCAACCAATCTAATCTCGCGCGTTGCGGGCGACGGAACTCCCGCCATTCTCGTCTCGCAATTCGGTGATCAAAGTGTGGCCGAATTCAGTTTCGACCGCGTTTCAATTGAAGACGGTGGAGGCGCATTTAATGCTAACATTGATCTCGCCGAAATTGGCGAAGGAAGCGCACTGGCCTTCAACATAAGTAATTCGGCGCTCTTTAGCGGCGGCGGAGACGATGTTGCTTCTTTGATGATTGGTGGGCTTGGAGGCGCGAATTCGGCGTTAAACGTCAATATCCTGAATACGGGTTTCGGGTTTAGCGACGGGACATCACTGGAGATCGCCAAGTTTGCACAGGAAAGCTCTACAGCAGTCCTGACCATTGGCGGGGATTCGCTCTTCGACACCCGGCGCGATGATTCCAGCGGCATTGCGGTCGGAACCGCTGATTTGGGCCCAATCGACAACTTCTCAACAACGATATCGATAAAGGACTCTCGGGTTTTCGCGATTGGCGAACGAACCACTGGCATCTTTGTCGACAGCAAGATGAATGGAGTCTCAAATTCGGACTTCGGCATCCTCATCAGTGGGGTCGAGATCAACACTGGCCCGCTCGCCTTAGATGGGGACGGCGAAAGCTCCCACGGAATCGAGATCATCGGGGCGCAGAATGTCACGTTGGGTGATCGTGACAATTTCGCGGCAGGCGGGGCGTTTTCGACCGTTGTCATAGATGCGACCAAAGACATTATCGCCGCTGGCCTAAATTCCGATGCTATCCGCATAACCAATCAGGACCAAACTGCCGTCCGCGTTGCCGAGGGCGCAACCGTCTCCAGCGGCACAGGCGCTGGCGTGGCGATTAACCTGCTCGAAGCGTCCAACAATGCCGGACTGCTCGACGCGATCACCGATGAGGCGACAGTCACCAAGGCGCGGCTGGCGGACCGGGCAATGAACCTTATCACAACCTACATCAACAGCTCTGGCACGCAGACCACGTCAGCGGTTGGTGGCGGTCAGGCGGGTGCCGATCCGTTCGCTGTCGACGCGTTCGATTTCACGCCTTTCAACCAATTGATGGAAATCGACAACGCGACCGTGGAATCCGTGAACGGGGCCGGCGCGATTGTCAGCGCTTCGCCGCTAGCGCTTGGCACCTCCAATGGAGCTATTGTGCGCACAGGCAGCGATGGTGCAGCGGTGATTTCAGCAGGCGAAGCCATCGCGCTGGTCGGCAGCGACACGAGCTTCAGCAGCATGGGCAACAATGCCCCGCTATTCAGCGTGACCGAAGTGAACGCAGGCGATGGCACCGGGTTCTATGCCGATTTGACCGATATCATCGCGATGACCAGCGGCACGGGCAGTGATGCGATTGCGATGGGTGGCGGTGTCGCGAACAGCGTCGGCGTGCTGTTCTTGCGCGCAACCGATCTCGCCAATCCGAGCGTCGTTTCAACCACCGGCGACGGATCGAGCGCGGTCAGCTTCGATGCTCCAGGCGCCTCGACATTCGCGGGCGCGATCAGCCGCAGCGAGATTTCGACCACAGGTGCGGCTGCGGCGGCGATCCTGCTGAATATGGACAGTACCAGCTCAACAAGTCTGGAGCTGCTCGACACGTTGGTCAGTACCACAGGCAATGGTAGCGATGTGGTGCGGCTAAACGTGGGTGGCACCAGCGACTACACTTTCATCGTCGCTGACTCCGAATTGACCAGCGAAGGCGATGACAGCGTGCTTTTCCGCATAAACGGACGAGACGACACCATGGTTGGTACTGTTGTGATGATCGGAGGCACGCTGGCTAGCCAGGGTGACAGTTCAGGAGGGATTCTGATCGAGAATGATCAGGCCACCGGTCAATCGGCAAACACCTTCTTCTTCGGCGAGAGCAGCATCACAACCGAGGGCGACAACGCTGGCGGCTTCGTCTTCGAACGGATTGCAGGCAGCGCAGACGGAGGCGGATTTAGTCTCGGGTCATTTACGCTGGACGCCGTTGCTATTGCGACAGGCGGCGCGAACAGCGATGCTTTTTTCGGCGGTTCGCTGCTGAGTGGCAGCGTCATAACTACAAATATTACGAACAGCAGTTTTGCGACGGGCGGAGATAACAGCCGCGCCTATTTCGCCGAAGCGCTGGGTGGCGGAAACGCAACTTCGCTGGTGATCTCTTCGAGTGATTTCAGCACCGAGGGCGCAAACAGCACGGCGGTCACCTTTAACGAAGGCAGCGTTTTCAGCGACATCGGTCCGGCGGCATCATCGGTTTCCGCCTTCGATATCGATGGGAGCACGATCAGTACGCTAGGCGACAACAGCCGTGGGATCGATGTTGCGACGCTGGCTGGCGATCGTTCGACGACCGTCATTTCGATGAGCGAGAACACGGTCACAACAGCTGGCGCGAATAGCGATGCCATCAGCATCGGAACGCAGGCAGCTATTGGCCGCGATGGCGCATCGCACACGGTTTCGATGGATTTCCTGACCCTGGAAACAGCAGGCGATGACAGTCGCGGTATCTATTTCGGTTCGCTTGTGAACGGCCTTATCGGTGTCGATGCGTTCAATGGCGGTGTGACCGATGCAACGATCTTTACTGCTGACAATGTGATTGCGACCTCTGGCGCGCGTTCGCACGGGATGGAATATGCCACCATTGCCGGCGATCTCGAGGACGGTATCGTCGACATCGTGGCCGGCAACAGCACAATCCAAACGCGGGGCGATAATGCTATCGGGATGTTGTTTGGCGGTGTTGAGGGCAGTTTTATCGACAATGATGCGACCGCAGGGCGCCCTCAGCTCAGCATCACTTGGGCGCCGCTCTCGCTCGGCACCGAAGGTACTGGATCGCACGGTATTCAGATCGGCGATCTGCCCGCTTTCGATGTCGCGGATAACGCCTCTATCACTCTCACACTGCTCACCCGCAGCATCACCACCACAGGCGATGGCGCACACGGAATTGTGATCGGCAGCGGCTGGGGCGATGCGGACTCAGATACCAACTTTCTTGATCCGGGCTCGAACCGTTTCACCTCCGTGTCTGTCGATGGCGCGATCGACGTTTCTGGCGCTGGATCTCACGGCATTGTTTCGGACAGCCTGATAAACGATTTCAGCATTGCCGAAACCGGCAGCATCACATCCGCTGATGGCTTTGCGATGAACTTCGCGGAAGTCGATGACGGGCAAACCGCCGTCAACCTTGGCGAGATCGACGGCGATGTGATCTTTGGCGGCGGCGACGACGTGTTCGATAGCTCCGGCACTTTCACCGGCAATATCGACATGGGCGCTGGCGCGAACAGTATCTTCATCCGCACAGGAGGTCTGTTCAACTCGCTGGACACAATCCTGCTCGGCGCGGGCAATGCGATCACTATAGAGGGCGATCTGGCACCGGGCGAGGTCGGGCCGTTCCAAACCACCGCAATCGGCAGTGACCTGTTCTTCGAGTCGGATTCACGCTTCCTGATCGATATCGACGGGATGACTGCCGATATGGGCGCACCGGGCTTCTTCGTCTCTGACCGAGTGACGGTTGATGGCAATATCACGATTGACGATGCGACTTTGGTGATCTCTTCGCTGACCGCTGAAGGCGATTTCGACCGTTCGGCGCAGTTCCTGATCCTCGATGCGGCAGGCACGCTGACCGGCGAATTCGGCACTATTGATGCAGACTTGCCGTTCCTTGATCTGTCCGTGACCTATGAAGGCAGCCGCGCGATCCTCAATGCCGGGCGCCAAGGCCCGGTCGTACCGTTCGCCTCGCTTGGCCTCACGCCGAACCAGCGTGCTGTTGGCGCAAGTTTTGACGCGTTGGAGATGACCGCGACGGGTGATCTGGACGATGTGATCGAGCAACTGATTTTCGCCAGCATCGATCAGGCATTGACCGCTTTCGACACGGCTTCCGGCGAAATCTACGCCTCGCTACTCGCACAGGCTGGGAATGACGGTCTGCGCCGCTCGCGCGAAACGCTTGCACGCGCTCGCAGCGCCGCCAATAGCGGCTGGGGCATCTGGGGCGGGCTCGCTGTCTCCGATGGTTCAACCGATGGCGACGGTAACGGTGCGGCGGTAAGTCAGGACGATTTCGGGTTCGACTTCGGAATTGACTATGTCGGAGAGGATAACACATGGGCTGCCGGCCTTTCGACCGGCTGGCGCGATGGCAATCTGGATGTACCGGACCGGCTTAGCATGGCGGAATATAGCACGTGGTACCTAGCAGGCCACGCCCGTTACGGCAGCGGAGGGCAGGGTGTTACCGTCACCGCAGGCTTCGATTTCGCTGAAACCGATGCGGACGTGATCCGCACTCTGACTGTCAATGCGCTCACCCGCACTGTGCTAGGCAATGCTGATATCGACACGTTCTCGCTCGCAGGGGAAGCGCGCTATGGCGTTGCGGTGAGCGATGATTGGGCTGTCGGTCCAATTGCGTCGGTAATTCACGCAAATAGCGATCTTGCTTTGGACAACGAGACCAATGCAGGCAGCGTGGCTTTGACTTCTGCGCAAGCTTCCGATGGACAGACGCGTTTCGGTGCCGGCCTGTTTGCCAATTTCCAAAGCGATAAAGCAGTGTTCGACCTGTCTGGCCAGTATGTTGAAGCCTCTTCAAACTCGGTCGGTGCAAGGCTTGCTTTTGCCGATGGCGGAAATGCACCTTTCACCGTCCTCGCCCCCGTGACTGACGGATCGGGTGTGCTGACATCCGCATCCGCGCAGATTGATCTTGGGTCTGGACTAACGCTGGGTGCACAGGCTGATGCGCTGTTCGGCGGCGATGTTGAGGAAGTGAATGGTTCGGTAGTCCTAGGCTGGCGCTTCTGAAGTCGCGGCATTCCATACGGAGCGCTAGATGAAAGACCCTCTGAAACCGTACGCCGAACGCGAGGTGCTACAAATTCTCGAGGAAGCATTGGAGCAACCTGAAGCCGACCGTGCACGTTGGCTCACGCAGAAGCTAAAGGAACGTGAGCTGATCGGGCAACGGGTCGAGGATTTGCTCAGCTTTGCCGAGCAGAAGTTGCTTTAGGCATTTCCAACTCTTTCGTCGTGCTTGGAGAAACAACCAGGCTGTGGCTATTCTGTGGGCAGCAATCGATTCGGGGGGCATTTGGATTACAGCGCGCTCATGGCTGAATGGCAGTCCGGCAATGCCACTGCCGGGGATTCAGTAATTCGTGATATTCATCGCGAATTGGTAGCCATTGCCGCTGCCAAATTGTCGCAGGAATCGCGCTCTTCACTGTCCACGGGTGATCTGATTAACGAAGCGATGATCAGGCTGTCCCGCCTCAAGCAGATGGAATTCAACAGCCGCGCACACATACTGGCGCTTGCATCGCGCATTATGCGGCAAATCCTGGTTGACCAAGCCCGCCGCCGCAATGCTGACAAACGCTATCACACGCAAGTCACGTTGCAGACCAATATTGCCGAATGGCAGATGCCGGTCGAATTGCTTGCGCTGGATATGCATCTAGAGGAGCTGCGAGCAATCGATCCGCAGCGTGCCGATATTGTCGAAATGCGGTTCTTTGGTGGAATGTCGCTAACCGATATCTCGACCGTGCTGGATATCTCTGTGGCTACGGTAAAACGGCGCTGGCAGGCCTCGCGTATTTGGCTGCATGACAGGCTAAGCAACTGACATGGATCGGCCTGATCCTGATATTGAACGCGAGGCATTGGCGGTGGTAGAGGACGCATTGGACCACCCGCCCGCCGAACGCGGCGACTATGTGCGTCAACACCAAACACTAAGCGCTTCTGTAAAAGAACGCGCTATCCAACTATTGGCTAAAGAATCTTCAGGCGTTGGCGGTTTGATGACCGGTGGTGCTGGGCAGTGCGAGGACGAGGATGACGACCCCGATCGTATTGGCGGTTACCGTGTGCTGCGCCTGATAGGCCGGGGCGGTATGGGCAATGTCTATCTCGCCGAACGTGCAACGGACGATTTCGATCTTGTCGTTGCGATAAAGCTGATCAAACGGCGATTGATTACCGACGAGATGCTTGAGCGTTTCCGGCGCGAACGACAGATATTGGCCGATCTCAACCATCCCAACATCGCGCGGCTTTTTGATGGCGGTGAGACCGAGGATGGTGTCCCCTACTTCGTGATGGAGTTTGTCGACGGAGCACCGCTTGATGGCTGGCTCAAATATACGAGCCCGTCTCTAGAAGACAGATTATCGGTATTTGAGCGCATTTGCAGGGCAGTTGAAGCGGCGCATCAGCGCTTGGTAATTCACCGCGATTTGACTCCGCCCAATATCCTTATTGCTGATGGCAGGACCGTAAAATTGATCGACTTCGGTATTGCGCGGCCGGACGATGGCGTTGAAATTTCATCGACGGGATCGGCGTGGACTCCGGGTTTCGCAGCTCCCGAGCAGAAGGATGGTGGAGAAGCGACAACTCTGTCCGATGTTTACGGGTTAGGTAAGCTCCTCAGCCTGCTGATCGGCGAGGACGCTCCTGATGAGTTGACTGCCATCGCGCAAAAGGCCGCCTCGAACGACGTCCAGGCGCGCTATTCTTCTGTTTCGGCGCTGGTCGAAGATATGCGAAACTACAAAGACTTGCGTCCAATATCGGCGGTCGCGGCTGGTCCGACTTATGTCGCACGGAAGTTTGTTCAACGACAACGGTTGGCCACAGCGGCGGCCACGGTAGTGGTCACTGCGACTCTCGCAACGCTAGTCTTCGTAACGCAAGCCTATCGGCAGACCGAGCTCGCACGCGCCGACGCCGAGGCAAATCTGGCGGATACACGCGCGCTCGCTGGCACAATGATGTTTGATGTCTTTGACGAAGTTAGCAATCGGCCCGGCAATTCGCAGGCCCGATTGATGCTGGCCAAAAATGCACAAAGCCATCTCGAAGCACTGGCTGCCGATCCCGATGCATCATATGAGTCACGCCTAGCCGCAGGCCAGGGCTTCTATCGGCTTGCGGCCGCAACCGGTACGCTTGGAACCAGCAATCTCGGCGAAATGACCGAGGGCTTAGCGCTGTATGAGCAATCCGCAGAGATACTAGAAGGCCTTTATCGTGAGCAACCAGTTGATCAAGTAAGGCTCTCTCTGGCGCGCACCCATGTCAGTCTCGCGAGGGACAAGCTGCTCGGTTACATTGAATTCAAAGAGTCGCGGGCGCATGCCCAACGTGCACGCTCGCTATTAGAAGAGATCGAAACGCCCTCTTCAGAAGCGCTCGCGGAACTTGCACGCGCTTATCGCTATCTGGGTGACGTGCTGGCTTGCTGCTTGGGCCAAATCGAACAGGGGTATGAGGCCGCTTTAGAAGGTGTTGCCAAGGTCGAAGCCGCGACGATAGCGCAACGGAACGCCCCGGCTGTCCGCAGGGCACTCAATGACCTGCGTAATATCGGTGCCGGGTTCGCCATCGTTTTCGACGGGGATGCCGCGGCGATTACCCCCTTCAGGGATGTGCTTCGCGCTCAGCGCGAATTGGCGAATGAAACAAATCTACCCGAAGATCACCGGCTTGAAGCGACCATTGCAATGAATCTGGCTCGAACGCTCCTCAGGATGGGAAGGTCGAGAGAGGCGGAAGAGGTAATTGTGCCAACATATCGGCATGCTGTTTCAGCCTATCGAACCGATCCTGACGATAACGATCTCCAACGCCGTTTGGCCGCGATCAGTATCGCGAGGGGGCAAACGATCGCTCATAGTGGTCGGCGCGAACAAGCGGAGGCATATATCGAGGAAGGCCTGAGGTTGGTGCGAGCAAGCGAACAAATTACAAGCCCGCGTACCCGGCCATCACTCTACTTCGCGAATCGCCTGCAGGAAGCCTCGGAAGCCTACTGGGCAAACGACCAAATTGGTGAGGCATGCGCGTTGATAGACCAGTCCATTGCCCTCCTCCGCCGATATGCCGATCAATACGAGCTGCCAATGACCTCGCTGCGCTATCGTGTCGCGCCGATGGAAGATCGGCTCAGGAACTGTAACTGAAATGTTCAAACGGCTGCTTCTCAGCAGCCGATTTGAAGACTTTAACGTCCAATATTGGGGCGCAAAGCAGACACCAGTGGAAAGGCACGTCCTAGTTTCGACCGCAGTTTAATGGGTGCTGCTTTGGCATGGGAAATATACCGTTCGAACAGGAGCGATTATTCACCTAGAAGCTCTAAGAAGCTCCCGGATCGCAGATTGCCAGCCAGGTAGATGTGGTAAGCGATGAACCTTGGGGTCGCGGCGCTTGATAAGTTCTGTCCTTCTAAGCTTGGTCAATTCTTCCCAGTTCTCTTCGAACAGATACATGGCATTACCGTATTCCAAATTCTCCAAGACCAGCAATTTATCGCCGAATCTAGCTCCAAAATATCGAGCAAACTTTCCGTGGCCGACGATGAAGCCGTTGTGACTGAGCCTTTCTAATACTCGGAGCCTCTCGGAAGCTACTTCGAGCTGCTCTGCTGTCGTCGCCTTACTTTCCGCTAGTTGGGCTATAACGCGGTCGGCGGAACCGGGTGGGATTAACTCCCAGTCCACGCTTTGCAGGTTGGCGAATTCTTCGTCGCTCATATCCGCACAGTAAACTTGAGACCGGCCAACAATTTCACGCAACAGTCGTAGATTGAACTGAAGGTTCTCTGCAAAGTCGACGTCTGTTCGATCTAGCGGTTGGTCGATCCGGAAACGGACGATCGCTCCATCTTTAAGCGGCTCAAGAATTGTGGCTGAAAGCGTAAGCATGCGTGCAGGATGATGATCGACTTGCCATGCTTCAACGGAGCGGGTGACGAGATGATGCCCGCTTCCATTCCAGTTTGGTGCCCAAGATGAGACATCACGCATCTCTTTGGGAAGGTCTTTTCGCTTCTCTTGCCAACCATCCAGATTGCGCTTCGCCCAAATTCCACATGCATGCGGCGGCGGAGCTGGCTCGGCTACTGCGAGCTTTCCGGAGTCTAATGTTAGCCCAGCTAGCTCGTATTTGGCAGCCTGGTCCTTTGTAATGGTTAGCACGGCGGCCACGACAATGCGGGTTCCATCGATGCGTTCCAGATCGCGCTGAATTGCTTTCGAAAGCTGTGCTCTTTTACGTGTCATTTGTCTGCCTTTTCGCAGGGGGTAACGAGAATGCTGGGGTCAAATCTGTCATCTAACGGGCGGCGGTACCTGATAGGCAGTGGCTCATTGAGCTCATCATACCAATCGGTTGTGCGTTTCCAGTCTTCTGCCAGCGTTGAAGCAATTGGAATTGGAGGCTTAGCCCCCTTCAGACGTTTGTATCCGCTAGCCAGCAACGATACTTCGGCTTGCAATTCCGCGCGGTATTCGAGCATTCGATCCCAACGAGCTTTCTCTTCGTGAGTGATCGGTCCCGCATAAGTGACCGTCGCGCTAGCAAGATTAACTATGACGTCAGCCGGGTGGGGAAGGGGTGTGGGCTCAGGTCGGCCGTTCTTGCGGGCGTCTTCTATTGCTCGCTCCCAGCCAAATTTATACTCGCAGGCGGTATCAAACAGGCTCGTTCTTACGGCTCGCTCCTCCTCTTCGATCTCTCGAACGAGTTCAGCCATCGTAGCCTGAGCGAGACGATTGCCCTTCATAGCCGAAACGCCAAGCGAACGAAAAACTGCTTTGATTACGGGTAGCTCAACAAGTTCTTCGCCTTCCCGCACGGTAATCGTCCGGTAGGCTTCTTCGAGCAGCATCTGGTTGGCGGGTTGCGCAGAGGCATCTAGGCCAAAGCCGCGAGGTATCCTATTGCGTGCTCCCTTCGGACGGCCATTCGGGTTACCCGAGCTCCCTTTCTTGAATCTGGTTTTAGTCGGCGGCTTGCCATAACCGACAGAATACTGGTCCTTCACATCGCTCATCAAGCGGCTGCCTCACCCAGTTCGATCTGTAAGCGTTGATCGGCAACGTCAGTAAATTTGTCATCAGAGCCGGTAAGCAATGCGTGCTTGCCGGTGTATCCTTGCCAACGGCGAATAATCGTGTCGCAGTAAAGCGGGTCGTATTCAATCATGCGGGCACGGCGGCCCGTTTTCTCAGCTGCGATGAGCGTGCTGCCGGAGCCGCCAAAGCCATCGAGCACAATCTCTCCACGCCGAGAGCAGTCGCGGATCGCGTCGGCGATCAGCGCTACAGGCTTTACAGTTGGATGCATTGCCAGATCTTCGGATCGGTTTGCGCCGATCAAACTGATCCCCGCGTAGTCCCAGACATTGGTTCGGTAGCGGCCAGTCTCGCCAAGGCCGAAGCTGTTAGTATGCGGCGCGGTCCCTTGCTTGAACACAAATACGAGCTCGTGTTTGGAGCGGTAAAACGCACCCATGCCGCCATTGGTTTTGTTCCAGACGACAAGGTTTTTGAGTTCGGTGAAACTAGCTTCTCCGGCCTCGACCATTTCAGACATATGGCGCCAGTCCATACAGACATAGGCAATGGCACCGTCGCGCATTACCCGTGCAATGTTACCGAGAGTATCGTTTAGGAATGTTACGAATTGGGGGCGGCTCATTTCGCCACTGGCAAATGCAAACTCACGGTGCTTGACCGAGCCAAGTCCGCAGACATTGCCGTCGATGGCGACGTTGTAGGGCGGATCGGTGAACACTAGATCCGCCTTCTCGTCACCCATAAGCAGATCCAAGGTGGCCGCATTACGAGTGTCCCCGCACAGTAAGCGGTGGCGTCCAAGTTGCCAGAGATCTCCCATGCGCGCGACAGGCTCGCCGGACGGCTCCGGAATTTCATCCTCGGCGGCATCCGTACCATCGGGACTGGCCTCGCTGGCCTCATCAAGCGTGAAGTCGATTTCGGCCAGACTGAACCCGGTGATCTCCAAATCGAAATCTAAGTCTATCAATCCCTGAAACTCAATTGCGAGGATATCGCGGTCCCAGCCAGCATTTAGAGCAAGCTTGTTGTCAGCGAGCACATAAGCGCGGCGTTCGACTTCGCTTAGGTGGGACAGCGCCAACGTTGGCACTGTTTTCATGCCGATCAGTTTTGCCGCTTCGACCCGGCCATGACCTGCGATAATTCCACCGGAGTCAGAAACGAGAACAGGATTGGTAAACCCAAACCGCTCAATTGACGACGCGATCTGTTTGATCTGCTTCTTTGAATGGGTCCGCGCGTTTCGCGAACAGGGTTTGAGAGCAGTGACTTCCTGCTCGACCAGTTGTTGTGAAGACATGTTGCGCCCCGTATCATTGACCGAAGTCGTATAACTAGAGTGAACGCTTGCAAAAATCAACCCAACCTATATGATGGCGTAATTCCACAGTGAACGGACCTATCATGAGCTTTGCAAAACGCCTCGCCCAATTGCGAATGGCAAAGGGCCTGTCCCTCCAGCAAGTTGCTGACAAAGTCGGCATTTCGAAAGCGCACGTTTGGAATCTAGAAAAAGGCCAGGCTGACAATCCATCGATGGAGCTGGTTCTTAAATTTGCTGAGTTGTTCCGCGTCCCTATTGCCGATCTCGTCGGCGAAAACCCGGATGCCGAAGATCATGAGCCGGAGATGGTTGCCATGTTCCGTGATCTGAAAAAGCTTGAGCCGCGTGACCGTGATATTATTCGCGGATTGATGGAGCAACTCAATCAGAAGAGTAAGAAGGACCCAGATTGACGATAAGTCGCCTCGATCTTGACTGCATTGGATCGCCCAATGCCTTGGCGGCCAGAATTCACGAGCTGGTTCTAGATATGCCTGATGTGGTTCCGCTCGAAAGGCTGTGCAACAGGTTCGACATCGAAGCGATCACTGAAATTGATACGGGCGGCTTTGAAGCAGCGCTTATCATGGACGAGCTGAAGGCTAGTGGCAGTATCGTACTAGCCAAAGGCCGGCGTCCGGAACGGCGCAGGTTTTCAATTGCACACGAGCTTGGTCATTTTCTCATACCTAGTCACCGGCCGCATCCCGATCACCCGTTTGAATGCTCGCTTAGCGATTTCCATCTTTTAGATGCGAAGGATCAAAACCGGCGGCGGCGTATCGAGGCTGAAGCGAACCGATTTGCGGCGAAATTGCTTATGCCGCCAAGCCGTGTGCGAAAAGTGATTGGCCAGTCTGGTTCATCACTTGAAAGCCTAGTTTCGACTGCGAAGGACCTTGGTGTGAGCAAAGAAGCTATGGCTCGGGCATGGGTTGATGCGCACCGTGAACCGGTTGCTGTGGTGATTTCGCGCAATAGCGAAGTCCAGCGCTTTTACAGAAGTGAAGATTTTCCTTGGATCAACGTCCGCAAAGGTCAGTCCCTTCCTAGCGGGTCGATAGCGGAGGAGCACAACGAAGCGCCGGGCGTCTATTCAGCCATTGAGGAAATAGAACCGGATATCTGGTTCGATGAACGTAACGCTTCACAGGTTCTCGTATTGAGTGAGCAGGTTTTCGGTCAGCAGAACGGTTACGCAATGACCTTGCTCCAGGCAGAGTTAGACGAGGACTGATTTGCCCGTTTAATTTCTTGCGTAAAGCTTCCCTGAAAGCGAGTTGGCGTTCCCTGTTAAGCTCAATTCCATTCCCTGTTCGATGACGCCAAATTCCCTGTTATTTCGGCAGGGAAATTGAGTGCAAACCCGCGCATTTCTGCGGCTTACAGGGGTTGGTTTAGTGGTCAGCAACGCCGAAAAACACCAATTTCCCTGTAAATTCCCTGTTAAACAGGGAAATTGACCGGGAGACTGGTTAGGTCGCGACTGCGCCATTCACCACCTTTTCAATGACTTAGCGATAAAGACTGGTGCACGTCGCGGGTGCAGCTAGAAAATAGGTATCGCGGCCCTTTGATTCGAAAGGGTAACACCTTTTTCAGCCAAGCTTTCCCTAGATTATCTGATCACCAGATTTCTCGACAATGTGCAGAAAGCCGCAGGTTGCCTCTTCGCTCTTGAATCGAAGCTGCTTTGGCCGTGCTTGTTTGATGAACGGCCTGACGAAAGCCGTCCAATTGTCGTTGCCCTCTAGTGAGCTTGCTAGTGCCCATGAAGCTTCGCCACGACCTTCGCCGTCAATCGTCCTGAAAACCTCTCTGAACTCATTGGCCAATTGGCCTCGCCGCGCGGGATAGCGAGCCACGGGCTACGGAGTGCGTCAAACACTTCTGCTGAAAGCGGACTGCGATTATATACCAAGCCATGCCATGCGGCCTCTGAGCCTAGGGCTAAGATCGAATTTCGGCAGAATGAAATCGCGCGACCAATTTTTGTAACGATTATTCGATCCAGCGTATGTGCATGGTGGTCCTCCGAAGAGCAGAGAAGCTCGCATAAGATCGATGGGCTATTTTTTGTTCCGATGAAGTGTTCGATTGGCGTTGCTGCGCGAGCCGAATGTTTCGCGGCGCTCGGTCAGCAAGGTTCTGCGACATGCCGATGATGCCGGGGCCGATCATGTGGGCGCCCTTTGCCTTTGCCATTGGAGAATGGTGCCCCAGCAAACACCGCTTCACCAGTATGAATCGGTGCGGCCTGCACAGCTGCTATCTATAGGCACGTTTGGGATACATATCGAAACACGTGACAAACCTATCGCTTCCAGTGCAGGAGGCGCGGATGATGCGTTTGGGAACATGCTATTATCCGGAACACTGGCCGCGGGATATGTGGCCAGATGACGCGCGCCGCATGGTCGAGGCTGGTCTGTCGCGGGTTCGGATTGGCGAATTTGCGTGGAGCCGGATCGAGCCTGAACCGGGCCGCTTTGAATGGGGTTGGTTGGACGATGCGATAGAGGTTCTGCATGCAGCAGGTCTCGGTGTTATCCTTGGCACACCGACTGCGACACCGCCCAAATGGCTGTGCGACCGGATGCCCGATATGTTTGCGGTTGATGCAGAGGGGAAGGTGCGCGGTTTCGGATCACGGCGGCACTATTGTTTCAGCCACTCGGGATATCGCGCAGAAGCTGCGCGTATTACCCAGGCCATGGCAGAGCGCTATGGCGAGCATCCCGCAATAGTCATGTGGCAAACCGATAATGAGTATGGATGCCACGATAGTGTCCATAGCTTCTCGGATAGCGCGCGTGACGCATTTCAGGTGTGGCTGGCGGATCGCTACGGATCGGTGGAGGCACTCAACGCAGCGTGGGGCAATGTTTTTTGGAGCATGGAGTATCGCAGCTTCGACGCAATCGAGCTACCGAACTTGACCGTGACCGAAGCCAACCCTTCGCATTGGCTGGCGTTCCGCAGATTCTCCTCAGATCAGGTCATCAGCTTCGACAAAGCCCAAGTCGAGATTATCCGCGAACTCTCTCCGGGCCGCGATGTAATGCACAACGCGATGGGTTTCTATCCCGACTATGATCATCACGATCTGGGCGAGCAGCTCGATGTGGTGATGTGGGATAGCTACCCACTCGGGTTCCTTGAGACATTCAAGTTTAGCGAGGCGGACAAGCTGGCTTACGTCCGACAGGGGCATCCCGACATCGCGGCGTTCCACCACGATCTCTATCGCGGTTGCGGCAAGGATGGCCGCTGGGCTGTGATCGAGCAGCAGCCCGGACCGGTAAACTGGGCGCGCAACAATCCCGCGCCGCTACCCGGTATGGTCCGCTTGTGGACGCTGGAAGCGATGGCGCACGGGGCTGAACTGGTCAGCTATTTCCGCTGGCGGCAAGCGCCGTTTGCTCAGGAGCAAATGCATGCTGGATTGCTGCGGCCCGATAGCGAGGCCGCGCCCGGATTAGAGGAAGCGCAGCAGGTTGCGCCCGAGATTGAACAGCTTGGCGATATCGGCTCGCCGGTCAAAGAAGTCGCGCTGGTGCTCAGCTACACCTCTGAATGGGTGACCGCTACGCAGCCACAGGGCGAAGGTCTGTCCGCGCTATGGGCGGCGTTTCATACTTATACTGCACTGCGAGCGCAGGGGCTGAATGTCGACATCGTCCCGCCGGCGGCATCGCTCGACGGCTATGCGCTGGTGGTGCTGCCTTGCGAGCCGATTGTGTCAGATGAGCTGGTTGAGAAATTGAAAGCATTCGATGACCAGATCATCATCGGCCCGCGCAGTGGTAGCAAGACTGACGATCTCACGATCCCGCCCAACCTTGCTCCGGGTAAACTGCAGGCACTGTTCGAGGGAAAGGTAACCCGCAGCGAAAGTCTGCGCGCGGGCACCGAACACCAAGGCGATGGTTGGGCTGTGCGCCGTTGGCTTGATCATCTCGAAACCGATGCCGAGGCTGAGTTAGTCGCGGCGGATGGAACTGTCGCATGCTGGAAGCAAGGCAACGTCCGCTACTGTGCGACGTGGCCCGAAGGCGATGTGATCGGCGAAATCACTGCTCGGGCAGCGGACGATGCTGGCTTGGCAAGGATCGCGCTTCCAGAGGGTACGCGGATGCGAAAATCGGGTAAGTTCACCTTCGTGTTCAACTATCGCAATGAAGCGCGCTCAGTGCCCAACACATTGAGCGGCGAGCCAGTGATTGGCGAGCGAAGCCTATCGCCTGCCGAACTTGCGGTCTTCGCCCGGGACTAGGCCTCTTCGCGGTCGAGCCAACGCGCAAATTGTACGAAGCCGGTGATCAGGAATGGAACCAGCACCAGCGACAACACTACTTTCGCCAACATTTGGCCGATCAGAAGATCCTTGATCTCGAACTCGCCGTAGAATGCGAGCGTAATGAAGATCACCGAGTCGATCGCTTGGCTCAGTGCGGATGCAATCGCCCCGCGGATCATCAGGCTGATTGTGCCGTTCTGGCCATTGCCTCTCAGTTTGGAGAATATCCAGATGTTAAGCAGCAACGAGACCAGATAGGCCGCCGGTCCGGCAAGCCAGACGCGCCACAACTGCGAGTGCACCTGTTCGAACGCAGACAGGTCTTCCGGTCTGAACTGGACCATCTCGGGCGACGCGGGCAGCGCCAGTACCAGTGTCATAAGGGCCGATGAAACGCCCAGCGGAATAAAGCCCCACCACACGATCCGGTTGGCCAGTTTGTCTCCGTAGAGCTGCGCAACAGTGCTTGAGATCACCACCAGAATCAGGAACGCGAAGATTCCTGCCTCAACCGCCAGGTCGCTGGGCCAGAGCTGGACCTGCTTATAGGCCAATACGCCCGCAACCACGGTCATGCCGCCGTAAAGCAGCAGCATAAACAATAGCGCACGAGTGATAGGCGAAGTGCTGGTCGAAGTGCTGGTCGAAGTTCTGGGCGGGGTCGTGGCTGTATCAGTCATGATCGGTGATTATTGGCTGCAGCGTAAAAAGGGAAGCCACCTGTGACGGATCGCCTGTGGGTAGATGGTTTGACTGACGCGTCGCAAAAGGCGAAGGCTTCACCCGAAGATTCGGGCGAGGGGTCCCGATGAAATAGCGAAAGAGACTATGCACCCGATCCTGACTAGCCTGCTAGGCATCGCCGCAATCCTTGGCATCGCGTTCCTGCTGTCGACCGGTAAGCGGCGTATCAAATTGCGCGTTGTCGGTGCCGCATTCGCATTGCAGGCGCTGATGGCATTGCTCGTATTGCGCACTCCGTGGGGCGTGCAGGCTATCTCGTTCCTTTCGGACGGTGTGATTGCTTTGCTCGACTATTCCAAAGTCGGCATCGAGGCGGTGTTCGGCAGCATGGATGACAACCCGTTCACTAACACTTTTGTTATCGCAGCGCTGCCGGTGATTGTGTTCTTCGCGGCGATTGTGTCGATCCTTTATCACTGGGGCATCATGCAGCGGCTGGTCCGCTGGGTTGGCGGCGCGATTGGCTGGATCACCGGGATCAGCAAGGTCGAGGCACTGGGTAGCGCAGCCAATATCTTTGTTGGGCAGTCGGAAAGCCCGCTCGTCGTGCGTCCCTATCTAGCCGCTTTGACGCCTAGCAAGTTGTTCACGCTGATGGCTGTAGGCATGGCCGGTGTCGCGGGGACGATTCTGGCAGCTTATGCCAGCTTCATCGGATCGGATGCAGTGCCGTTCCTGCTCGCTGCGGCCTTTATGTCGGCGCCGGGCGGCATCCTGATGGCAAAGATCATTATGCCTGATGATGAGAGCGAACTCGCGCGTGACGCGGCTGAGTTGGCCGGTGTGGAGCCGGAGAAAATTGAATTGCCCGATGCGCGGATCAGCGCAGAAGGACCAGGCGCATTGGTCGAGGGCGGCAAGCCACATGAAGTCGAAGTGGCCGAAACATTCGAGGAGGGGCACCGTCCCGCCAATGTGATCGAGGCTGCGGCGCAAGGCACGCAGACCGGCGTTAAGCTCGCAGTCGCCGTTGGTGCGATGGTGATGGTGTTTGTGGCGCTGGTTGCGCTGGCAAACGGCATTCTCGGCGGTGTCGGTGGATGGTTCGGTTACCCCGATGTCAGCTTCCAGCAATTGATCGGCTATGTCTTTGCTCCGGTGATGTTCCTGCTGGGCGTTCCTTGGGAGCAAAGCCAGATCGCAGGCGGATTGTTCGGCACAAAAATCGTGCTCAACGAGTTCGTTGCGTTCATCAATCTTGGCGCAATGGGGCCGGAAGTGCTTGGGGATCGCAGCCGTGCGATTGTCACTTTTGCGCTGTGCGGCTTTGCCAATTTCAGCTCGATTGCGATCCAGATGGCGGTGACGGGCGGTCTCGCGCCCAACCAACGTCCGGTCATTGCCAAGCTGGGTCTGCGCGCTTTGGCGGCAGGCTCGCTGGCCAATCTCATGAGTGCCGCTCTGGCGGGGCTATTTCTTCCGCTTTGAGGAGATCGTCCAGTGTCTGCTTTGGTGATGGCTCTGTCTCTTGCTACCGCTCCGGCACCATGTGAGCCGCTGCCGGCCTGGGAAGACGTCGCGAACGAGGCGCACGGCAAATATCTGATTTTTGGTGAAGCGCACGGTTCTGCCGAAGCGCCGGACGCGGTGGCAGAATATGTGTGTGCGGTCGCCGAACAGGGTCCAGTGCTTCTTGCCATCGAGTTTTCTGCTGCAACCGATGATGGCTTCCAGCGCGCTTGGGCGGCGTCGCCCGGTGAGTTTCGTGAAGCCCTATTCGCGGAAATCCCTGAATGGGGTCAGAGGCAAGATGGTGTCGCAAGCGGCGCTATGCTGTCTATGCTTGAGAGACTGCACGTTCTCAAATCGTCAGGTCGCGCAATCGATATCGTTGCATTTAACGGCGCCAAGAATGATGCTCAGCGTGCTGCCTTTGCAGAGCTGCCAGGTCAGGAATCGCATGAGGCCGCGCAGGCCGCGAATATCCGCGAAGCGGCCCAAATGCGCGCCTATCGGCACGTTGTCGTGCTCGTCGGCGGTCTGCATGCGCAAAAGTCTCCGACTACGGTTGGATCTCATGCGATCCGGCCCATGGCCATGCTGCTTGATCGAAAAGAGCAGGTGATCAGCTTGCGGATGAATACCGCGGGAGGCGAGAGTTGGAGCTGCCAATTGCGCGAAGGGCTGGAAATCGATCCGAGCAAGCCCGTCACCGACGAGATGATTGATTGCAGAGCATATAGTGAAGTCGCATCGCGGGAAGTGCTCGAGCGCGGCCTCTATCTTGATGATCGTCTCTACCCCGGAAGATATGACGGTGCCTTCGCACTAGGGCCAATCACGGCCTCTGCGCCGGCTGCGATTGACTAACCCAAAAGCGGGTTTATTGCGCGGCGCGGCCATATCGCGCTAGAAAGACAACATGACTGACATTGCATCCGTTTCGATTGCTCGCCCGCTGTCCGAAGTTGCAGAGGAGCTACGTTCCAGCTTTGCCGAGTATGGTTTCGCGGTGATCCGCGACCACGGTATCTCCGCCGATCTGATCGCACGCGCCGAGAAGATGTCCAAGGTGTTCTTCGCTCTACCCGAAGATGTGAAGCGGGCGTACATCCTGAAAGATGGCGGCGGTGCGCGCGGTTACACGCCGTTCGGGACGGAGAAAGCCAAGGACGCGAAGGTCCATGATCTGAAAGAATTCTGGCATGTCGGGCGCGATTTGCCCGAGGGACATGAACTGTCCGAATTCATGGCGCCCAATATCTGGCCCAGCGAAGTCGATGGCTTTCGAGAGACGTTCGAAACGCTCTATGCCGCTTTTGAAGAAGCTGGCGGGCGCGTGCTGCGCGCAGTTGCTCTGGGCCTCGGGCTTGAAGAGGGGTTCTTCGACGCAACGGTTAAAGATGGCAACTCGGTGATGCGCTTGTTGCGGTATCCTCCATTGGAGGGCGCAGAGGCCGAAGGCGCAATTCGCGCGGCCGCACATGGTGACATCAACACTATAACTCTGCTGCTGGGTGCAGAGGAAGCCGGGCTGGAACTGCTCAAGGCTGATGGCGAATGGCTGGCGATTGATCCGCCAGAGGGAGCGCTGGTCGTCAATATCGGCGATATGCTCGACCGGCTAACCAATGGCCGGCTGGTGTCGACAACGCACCGTGTGGTGAATCCGAAAGGCGATGCAGCCTATCGCGCACGCTATTCGATGCCGTTCTTTCTGCATTTCCGGCCCGATTATGTGATCGAAACGCTACCGTCATGCGCAGACGACGACTCGCCTGAACCAATTTCGAGTCACGACTTCCTGTTGCAGCGACTCCGAGAGATCAATCTCGCCTGATTCGGTCTAAAATTGCCACTGGTTACAAATGGAATCAGATTAGTTGACTCGTGTTGCAATGCAGCAACATGATAAATACTCATAAAAACAATGATTTAACGTACAGCTAACAGCCTGTGCATAAGAATCTGTGCACCCGTCATGATCCGGTCATAAAAACTCTTTTGCGCGTAATGTATCGCTTCTAACGGGCGCATATTGAATACGTTACTGCCGCTTTTCGTCACGTTCAGATCGTCAAATAGGGACTGTCTCTCATGAAACTCAAATATCTCTTGGCTGCCAGTGTTGTCAGCCTCTCCGCAACGGCCATGGTGGCCGCTCCGGCTTCGGCTCAGCAGATTACTTCGGGCGTTGAAGGCCAAGTAACCGACGCTGACGGTGTTCCGCTTTCAGGTGCAACAGTTGTTGTTACCGACACGCGTACCGGCCAGACCCGTACGCTATCTTCGGACACAAACGGTACTTTCCGCGTATCGTCGCTGGTCCCTGGTGGTCCATACACCATCACGGCAACCGCGGCTGGCTACGAAGGCCAAAGCGTTGAGGGTCAGTTCGTCACCGTTTCGGGTAACAGCGATTACACCTTCCAACTTTCGCCATCGACTGGTGATGACAGTGTCATCGTGGTTACTGGTGAGCGCGCCAATGTGCAGCAGCTCGCAGTTGGCCCGGGTTCGGCATTCAGCACCGAAACACTCGAGACCTTCCCAAGCCTTAGCCGTGACGTTCGTGACGTTATCCGACTTGACCCGCGCGTGAGCCTTGACCGCGCCAACGAAGTTGACCGGATTTCGTGCCTTGGCGGTAACGACCGTTCGAACACTTTCACCGTTGACGGTATCGTCCAAGCCGACGTTTTCGGCCTGAATGGCACTCCGTTCGCAGCGCGTAACGCTCTGCCACTGCCATTCGATGTAGTTCGCGAGACTTCGGTTGAATTCGCACCATTCGACGTCGAATATTCGGACTTCACTGGCTGTTTGGTCAACGTTGTTACCAAGTCGGGTACTAACAAGTTCCACGGTAGCGCTTTCTATACGTTCCGTAGCGACGACCTTCGCGGCGATTCGCTGGACGGTGTTGCAGATGTTGTATCGCCATTCGAAGAAAAGCGTTGGGGTGCTACCCTTGGCGGACCGATCATTCCTGATCGCTTGTTCTTCCAGCTTGGTTACGAAGAAACCGATCTTGGCAATGCCAACGAGTTCGGCCCATTCGGCGGCGGTTTCGCCAACGAAGCGAACTTCGTGACCCAAGCTCAGTTCGATCGTTTTGCTGACATTGCCAACCGCGTTTACGGTCAGGATGTTGGCGGTTACCCGATCACACTGCCTGAATCTTCGGTTCGCTACTTCGGTCGTCTCGATGCGTACATCAATGACGATCACCGTTTGGAAGCGACGTATCAGCGTCTTGAAGAAACCAATGTCGAGAGCGACACTGGCGGCCAGGAACTGACTGGTCTGAACAGCTTCGAAGACGAAGGTACCGTGTCAGACTATTACTCGGTTCGTTTGTATTCGAACTGGAGCGACAAGGTTTCGACCGAACTGCGCCTCAGCCGTGCTGACGTTTCTGACGTTCAGGGCCCAGTTGGCTTCGGCGAAGCGCAATCGGGTGCTCCGACTGTTCGCTTGACTGTTGGTCTCGACAACGAAACGAACGGCCTGATCCCTAACGGTCAGAACGGCCGCCTCAGCACTGGCCCTGGCATCTTCCGTTCGGCCAACGCGCTGATCAGCCAAGTTGACCAAGCCAAGTTCCAAATGAACTATGACGGCGGTGCTCACCAACTGAAGATTGGCGCAGAGATCAACTCGCTCGACGTGTTCAACCTGTTTGCGATCAACGCAACCGGCACAATCTTCTTCCGTAACCTCGATGATTTCGAGAACGGCATTGTTGCATCGGGCGGCTTCTCCAGCGTCTTCGCTGGTGCTGACGATCTGGTAAATGGCGGTCTGGGTGGTGCTACTATCCGTGCCACACCAACGGGCGACATCAACGAAGCATCGGCTACCTTCAAGCGTCAGATCTATTCGGTTTACGCTCAGGACGAATGGCAGGCGACGGATCAACTGGGTATTACCGCAGGCCTTCGTGTCCAGTGGTTCGCCGGTGACGCACCGCGCGCTAACCCGACCTTCTTTAGCCGTTACGGTTTCACCAATCGCAACGGTTTCGGTCGCCTCGACCCAATTCTGCTGCCACGTCTGTCGGCAACCTATGAGTTTGATAACTCCGGTTTCCTCAGCAACTCGCGCCTAACTGGTGGTGTTGGCATCTTCTCTGGTGGTGATCCGGTCGTGTATTTCTCGAACGCGTTTTCCAACAACGGTTTCTCGACCGGTGAAGGCGATACGTTCGACGGACCATGTGCTGGTCTTCAGGATGCAAACGGTAACTTCAGTGTTCTGAACGGTGGCCAGTTCACCGGCATTCCAGCCTGTGCGATTACTGCTGCTTCGGGTCAGGCCGCTGCTGGTCTGGCTGATACACAGTCAACCGATCCGAACTTCAAAGTTCCAACGGTTACTCGTGCAAACCTTGGCTTTGCATCGAATCTGGGCACTGATACCGGCTTCTTCAGCGACTGGCGTTTGAACCTCGATTATATCTATAGCCGCTTCAACAACACGCTGAACTTCGTCGATCTGTCGCAAACTCCGGACATTCGCACCAATAACGGTTTCACCGTTGACGGTCGTCCGATCTATGCCGCAATCGATCCGACAGCGAACGGCTGTAATGCAACACTGGCAGGTACTGGCGGCACACCGCCGACATACACCAACGTCACTGCGGCATGTTTCAGCACACGTCGTGATGATGAAATCCAGCTGACCAATGGCCCAAGCTATGACAGTCACGTTGCTTCGTTCTTGCTGTCGAAGAACTTCGATGGTGGTATCTTCACTGACGGCGGTAGCGTGTTCATGCGCTTCGGTTATGCGTTCACCAACTCGAACAACAACCGGAACAATGGTTCGTCGACGGCTACATCAAGCTTCGATGTGACTGCAGCGTTTGATCGTCAGAATCCTGCGATTTCGACATCGAATAACGAAACCCGTCACAACATCACAGCGGCTGTTAGCTTCCGTGAAGAGTTCTTCGACGACTACTCCACCAACCTCGGTATCTTCTTCCGGGCCAGCGAAGGTCGGCCTTACAGCTTCACCTTCGACGGTGGTGGCGTCTTCAACGACAGCTCTTCGGGTAACGACAACGCTCTGGTCTATGTCCCAACGGGTCCGGGCGATGCAAACCTGACTGACTTCAGCGGTCAAGGCTTCTCGGCCACGCAAATCGCGGCACTGCAAGCCGCTCAGGACGCAGCGGTTAACTCGCTGACAAGCTATGTCGCTGCATCGGGTTGTGAATTCACGGCTGGTGCTTCGATTACGCGGAACACATGCCGTAATCCTTGGACATACGATTTGGATCTGCGCTTCAGCCAAGAACTGCCGTTCATCGGTAAGCTGACTGGCGTAGCTGACGATCGGATCGAACTGTTCGCGGACTTCGACAACTTCCTGAACTTCATCGATGACGGCGCCAACATTCGCCGTACTCGCGGTGACTTCGTCGATCTGGTTGATACCGGCGTTCGCGTGGACGATCCTGACAATCCAGGCAGCACGATTTCGGTTGGCGGCGTTGATAGCCAGGGTCGCTATGCGATCAGCGGTTTCAACCCTGATGATCAATTCAACATCGGCACGACTTCGTCGATCTGGCGTATTCAGGTTGGTGTTCGTTACGAATTCTAATTCGTAGATCACTACCGAAACAGAAGCGGCGGCTCCTTAATGGGAGCCGCCGTTTTCGTTTGTGCGGCCTACGCTGCTTCGAGCAGATCCTGCGCCAAGCGTTTTCGCTCCTCCATTGGGACGGCGGATTTGAGGCCGCGCTCTAACGCGCCAGCCTTCTTGCCCAAACCGTCTTCGCCAAACATACCGGCGGTCCCCGCCAGTTTGTGGACTGTTCGCGCGAGTTGCTCTGCGGTTTCACCCTCGAGCGCGTTTTCACGAAGAGCTTTGGATACTGCATCGACCGCTTCGGCACGGCGTTGCTGCCACCTTTCCTCGAGCGAGGGCGATGTGGCTTCAGAGGGCGTTTGGGTCGCAGTAGGCTTTTGAACGGCCTTTGCTGGCCCCGTGGTCGGGAGCCATTCCTGCAGCTTTCCGACTAGCTCCGAGAACTGCAACGGCTTGGACAGATGGCCCTGCATCCCGGCATTCTTCGCCGCGCGAACATCATCCTCAAAGGCGTTGGCGGTAAGCGCAATGATTGGCAGTTCTTCGGCATCAATACCCAAACTGCGCAGAGTGCCGGTCGCGGTATAGCCATCGCATTCGGGCATCTGCACATCCATCAACACCAGGTCGAACGGTGTACCGCCAGCCTTGGCCGCCATCACTGCGGCAACTGCTTGCTGTCCGTCTCCGGCTATCTCGACCGCTTGGCCGCAGCGTTCCAGCATCGTTGTGACGAGGATCCGGTTGATGTCATGATCTTCGGCCAGCAATATCCGCGCGCCGGCTATCAGATTGGATGGGTCAGCAACTCTCTCCGCTGCCGCTGGGTTGGTTTCGGGGTTATCGGGTAGGATCAGCGGGATACTCAGTGTAAAGCATGAACCTACCCCCGGTTTGCTTTGCGCTGTCAATGCGCCGCCCAGCAGTTCGGCCAAACGCCTGCTGATCGATAGGCCAAGACCTGTCCCCCCGAATTTGCGCGACGTTGCGTTGTCGGCCTGCTCGAATGGATTAAAAATCGCTTCCAACCGATCTTGCTCGATCCCGATGCCGCTGTCGGCGACTCTGATCAAAACCATATCGCCTTGCACTTTCGCGCTGAGTTTGATCGTGCCTTCGCGCGTAAATTTCACTGCATTGCCAAGCAGATTCAGAACGATCTGCCGCAGGCGCAGATTATCGCTGATCAGTGCAGGGGGAACGTCCGGGTCAATCTCCTCGATCATTTTTATACGCTTCTGCTCTGCATTGGCTGAATGCAGCGTCAGGCAATTGCTCATGAGCGGCTGCAGTTCGACTTGTTCTTCGGTCACCGCAACTTGCCCGGCTTCGATTTTCGAGATGTCGAGAATGTCATTGAGCAACCGCATCATGCTGTTGCCCGATTCCTGTACCAATTCCGCATGGCGGCGTTGTTCGTCGGGTAGATCGGATTGGAGCAGCAATTCCACAAACCCCAAGACACCATTCATCGGCGTGCGGATCTCGTGGCTCATATTGGCGAGGAATTGTGACTTGGCGACAGCGGCATTCTCTGCGTGTCGCCGCGCGCGGACCAGTTTCTTCTCAAGTTGCACTCTCTCGCTTACATCGCGGCAGGAGACGATGATCGTGTCAGGCGCGCCGGTTTGGCCATCACGCACCAGGACGCAATCAGCTTCGATATAGACGGGCGCGCCGGTTGGGTCGTTGAGAACCCGGCGATAGGTCAGCCTCTCTTTATCCGACAAGCCCGAGACTAACCGTGTCTGAACTGCGGCGATATCGTCCTGCGCTTCCGGGTGGACATCGATTGTCGCACCTTTGCCAAGGAACGCTGCCGGACCCTGTCCCAGAACTTCGCGCACAGATGCCGACGCGTATGTGCAAACGCCGCTCAGATTGTAGCGCATGACGGCATCGGACATATTATCGGCGAGGATTGCGAGTTGTTCTTCCCGTAGCTCCAATTGCTGGTAGGTTTTCTTCTCCTGTGCGACGGCTGCAGCCACTGGCAGGCCAATTGCAAAGCCGGTCGCAAGAAATGCCTCAAGCACAAGCAATTGCGCGTCGAGTGAGCCAGTATGCAAGGTCACGGGGCCGCTTCCCATCGCGGTGAACCAGGTCGCCGTCACAGTGATCTGAACAAAGGCCAGAGCGGTGCCGAGACTGCCGAGGCGGAATGCCTGAATTACCAAGACAGGCGCGATCATGAACAGCAGCGGAAACTGACTCTGCCAAAACACACCAACGGTTACGAGAAACCCGCCAAAGGTAAGCCCGATCCATTCGAGCCGATGACGCGGGACCGGTGTCAGGTCACCGCGCAAATAATCGATCAGGATCAAAGTGGTTGGAGCGATGATCATCATCCCCATGGCGTCAGCAAGGTACCAGTCCAGCATCGGGCGCAGCGTGTCGACACCCATCAGCAGCAAAGTGACCGATGCGATTGTCGAGGACAGCAGCGGTGCAATCCCGGCTGCCACGGCGACAAACCGCATCAGGTCGCGCATATTCTCCATATCCAACCGCCCGCCGCCGGTTTTGCGTAACATCCAAAGAATGAGGTAAATCTCAGCACAATTGGCCAGCGAGAAGCCGATCGCAGGGATGTTGGTTGCTCCTGCCAGATAGTTTCCCAGCAGGCTGCCCGCGAACAACGCGCCGATAAAGACCGGTTCGTAAGGTGGGCGAAGTCGGAGCAGGGCAGCAACGGCCAAGGCATTGGGTAGCCAGACGGCCGCGAACCGCCCTTCGCCTTTGGTCAGCGTGACGCCGCCATAAGCCAATGCCGCATACGTCAGAACGGTCAGTACCAATGCCAGGATTAACCATGGCGCTGTTAAGGCTGCGACGCCGTGTGTCGGCTGCGTATCCGCTGTTTCTGCCTAATTTACCGTGAACATTGGTTTCCCCCTTTGCGGGGGCTATAGTCATCAGAGCATCAAACCATGCGTAACCGGCGCATAAGGGTTTTTACGAACGGGACTTGGAATGGCGCAAGGCGGCAAATATTCGACCATCCGGCGCAAGCCGAAGGTGAGCACGATTGTCATTATCGTGCTGCTGCATATCATCGCTATCTATGGTCTGGCGCGGGCATTCGCCCCGGGTGCGGTTCAGAACGTCGAGCGTGAAATTGTCTCCGCATTTACTGTCACGGTGACCGCACCAGAGGAGGATATTCCGCCGGAGAACGAGCAAGCCCCTGATGAAGGCGCCGCTGGTGATCCGGGTAAGAAGGCTACGCCCAAACCCGATAGCCAGCCGGAAACGATTATAAAACGGGACAAACCGACCCCTAAGGCGTCATCGACCGGCACTGCGAACACATCCGGTGCCAAGGAGAGTGGCGATGGAACCGGCGCTGCTGGACAGGGTGTCGGTACGGGCAGCGGACGCGATGGAAGCGGGCAGGGCGGTGTCGCGGTCAGTAAACCAATCCACATTTCTGGCGCAATCAACAGTGCGCGCGACTATCCAGTGCCCGAAGGTGGCCGGCAAGCGCGCAATGGCACGCGTGTGGTCGTGAAAGTCACAGTCGGTACCGATGGAAGAGCACGCAATTGCAGCATTTTCCGCCGGAGCCCCGATGCGGAAGCTGATAGTATCACCTGCCGCTTGGTAGTGGATCGCTTGCGCTTCAAACCGGCGATGGATGCCAATGGAACACCGGTTGCGGCTCCGTTTTATTGGCAACAGAAGTGGTTTATCGCGCAGTAACGGTAACGCGATGGCAAGGCGTTGCGACTAAGGAAAGGCACGACAGCTTAGAAAGGCGGTAGAGCAGTGATCCATCCGGTAATCCTATGTGGCGGCAGCGGCACACGCTTGTGGCCGCTCAGCCGCGTGGACAAGCCGAAGCCATTTCTGCCGTTGGTTGGAAAACGCAGCCTGTTTGAGCAAACGCTCGATCGTTGCGTCAACGAGGTGATTTTTGCCGCACCGACGATTGTGACTGTTGAGAAGCATCTTGATCACGTTGAGGGACAGCTTGGCGAAGCAGCTGGCGCGTCGATCATTGTTGAGCCGATGGGCAAGAACACAGCGCCTGCGATTGCGCTTGCGGCGCTGCGCCTGCCCGAGGACGCGATTATGCTGGTGTGCCCCAGCGATCACTACATCAAAGACACAGCGGCATTTGTGAGTGCCGCCGAGACAGCTTCCGCCTTGGCTGATCAGGGTTTCTTGGTTTCCTTCGGGATCAAAGCGACCTCTCCTGAAACGGGGTATGGCTATATCAAACGCGGCGAGGAACTCGGTGTTGGCTTTGCCGTGGAACGCTTTGTTGAGAAGCCTGATCTTGCCACGGCCCAGAGCTTCCTCGCGGATGGTTCATACAGTTGGAATGGTGGTATTTTCGCATTCAAGGCAGAAGTGTTTCTGACAGAGCTTGCCAATCACTGTCCGCAGATGATGGACGCTCTGCGCGCGAGCGTCGAAGCGGGCAGCAAAGACGGACAGCGTTTTCACCCTGATGCCAGCAGCTTCGCGCAGATCGAGAGTGATTCCATTGACTATGCCGTGATGGAAACGACCGAGCGTGCCGCGATGGTGCCGGTCAGCATGGGTTGGTCCGATATCGGCAATTGGGATGCACTGCGTGAGGCGCAGAACGGTGACGCATTAGGCAATAGTATCAAGGGGCAGGCGGAACTGGTCGATTGCACCAATGTCATGATCCATAGCGATGGTCCGCGTGTTTCGGTGGTTGGGCTCGACGATGTGATCATCGTTGTCGATGGTAACGATGTGCTGGTGACAACCGCTGCCGGCACACAGAAAGTCGGTACCCTCAAAGGCGCAAAGTCGCAGTGAGTTCAGGCGGCCTCCTGCCGACCACTATGGTCGAGAAGGTCTGGGGCCGCACCAGCCTGCCTGCACCATTCGCAGCGCCGGATGGTAAGCGGATTGGCGAGATATGGTTCGATCCCGCGCCGCCATGCGAGGGCTTGCTCGCCAAATATTTGTTCACCAGTGAAAAGCTGTCAGTGCAGGTCCATCCCTCCGACGCCGACGCTCCGGCAGGGATGCGCGGTAAGGAAGAGTGCTGGCTGGTGCTCGATGCTGACGAAGATGCGCGGCTCGCCATTGGTTTCAAGGAACCGATTGATACGGAAACCATGCGCGTCGCTGCGCTAGATGGTTCGATTGAGCATATGCTTGATTGGCATTCGGCAAAGCGCGGCGATTTCTTCTATCTGCCGGCTGGTACAGTCCACGCGATTGGTCCGGGATTGAGCTTGGTCGAGATCCAGCAGAACAGCGACATTACGTACCGTCTGTTCGACTATGGCCGCCCGCGCGACCTTCATTTGGATCGGGCGTTGGCGGTTGCTGAAGGTGCGCCGCATGATCCAGCTTTACGGCGTGTAATTAATCTAGAGCAGACAGCCGAGCTGGTTGATGGCCCGCATTTCCAGCTCGACTATATTGTCGGCGTACCGACTGACGATCTGCTCGCCAGATATGACGGTGCATCGCTTGTGATGCCGCTCGAAGGTGCGGTGAAAGCGGAGGGCACGGAAATCGCAGCGGGTGAATGCGGGATCGTATGCACGCTTGCGGAGGCAGTATTTTCGGACCAAGGGGCAACGCTGATCGCTCAATCCCTAAACCTACCTCCGGAATAGCCCGCATGATCGTCGAAACCATCCAGCTCTCGTTGACGCCCGTCTTTGCGCTCGTCGCGATTGCCAGTATCCTGAATTTTCTGACAACGCGTTTGGGCAGAGTCGTTGACCGTTCCCGACTGCTACAAGAATTACATGGCAAGACGAGCGGCGCAGAGCATGACATCGTCGTCTGTGAAATCCGTGCCACAGCAAAGCGTATCGAGCTGACCAACCGTGCAATATTGTTCTTGGTGCTAAGCGGCTTATCCATCGGCGCAACAGTCGTGGTGTTGTTCGTCGCGGGGCTAACCGGATTGGATTTGGACTATCTCGCGGCGGGTGCGTTCATTCTGGCGATTGGATTGCTTGTGGCAGGACTGATTCTGTTCCTGCTCGAAACACGCGAAGCCTCTGCGGCGCTGCGAATTCCCGAAACCTATCTCGAACTCGACCGGAAGATTTAGTCTTCCGAAGGGGCCTCTAGCATTTTTTGACCCTGCTGGCGGATCGCGCCGGCGATGATCGGTTCGACAAAGCTGAGCGCTATCGGCAGTGCGATTTCGAACACGACCTGATTGTCTTCGATATTGACCATTCCGGCCAAATCGTTGCCCATCGCGTTTACATTGATGCTCATCCGGTCATCAGCAGGCCAACCGGTGGTTACCGTCGCCATGCCGCCGGGAATGTGATCGGCGATCTCATGGCTACGCTCTTTCAGACGACGCGTAACCTCTGCCTGAGGCAGATCGTGTGGAATGGCGACGCGCATCAGTTTTTCTCCGTACCGGAATCTGGGGAGGTATCGGCGTCTTCGCCATATTTATATTCGAGATAGCGGGTCTTGATCGCCAGATCATCGAGCGAACCTTCGGCCAATTGCCGGGTTACGCTGTCGATTTCCTTGCTGATCTTGCCAAGGCTTTCGGTCACCTGCTCGTCCGGTGTAGCGCCAGCGCGTTTTTCGCCGCGGAGGTGGCTTGGAATCTTGCGATAGGAGTCGACCGTCTCAGGCAAAATATCGCCGACGAGCTTGCGGACTTGCTCCGCCGCCGGGTGCTTCTGGTCAATCGTCTCGAGCTGCAAGCCCAACGAGTCGAGTTGCACACCCATATCTTCGACGATCTTGACCGCTGGCGGAGGCAGAGCTGGACGCTGATGCTCCAACCACAGCTCGGTCTTGCCGACCATATCGCGCACGTCGCCTTTGGTCAGATCTGCACGTTCCGGCACCTTGACCTTCTGCACTGAAACCACGCCGATTACCGCCGCGATAGTGAGAATAGTGAGCATTACACCCCAGAACCCAATCCCGTTGAGAATGGCTCCAGCGACGCCCGCAGCGATGAACACACCAACCACACCGATAGCGATCTGGATGAGCTTCTTGACCATCAGGCTCGATTTGATGTCGGCAGACCGTTGCCCGATCGACTCAAGCCGGTGCCTGCCGCCAGCGCGATTGTCGTCGCGCACTCGGCGGGCCTCTTCGATCAGCCGGTCACTGTCATTCGTCAGATCGCTCATTAGTCTTCGACAGTCAGCAAATTGGACTCGGACACTTGCTGAGACGCTTTGTTCTGCCCTTCAGCGCGAGCGATATAGCCTTTCGACTTTTCGACTTCGCTAGAGAGCGTTTCGACCGTTTGCTTCATCGAATCCAACGCGCGGACTTTGAACGTGTCGACTTCGTCCATCGTGTCATAGATATTCTGGAAGGCGCGCTGCAGTGTTTCCAGCGGGATGGTGCTAGCGGCTGCTTGCTCGTGGATTTGGCCGGTTTGCTCGCGCAGCAGCGTCGATGTGCTGTCGATAATGCCAGCTGTGGTTTCGTTAAGCGCAGTGATCTGCCCCAGAACCAACCGTTGATTGGTCATCGCTTCGGACACGGTCACCGCTGTACGTAGCGCGCCAACGGTAGTGGTGCTTGCGCGATCAACGCCTTTGACCAGTTCGACATTGTTCTTTTTGACCAGATCAAGCGCAAGATAGCCCTGTACCGAAACCGCCATCTGCGTGAGTAGGTCTTGCGTCCGTTGGCGGACATAGAACAGCGCCGTTTCGCGCACTGCCTTGGCTTTTGCCGGATCGGTTGAATCGAGCTCGACCGCTTTCTCTTCCAGCTTTCCGTCGAGGGTCTTGGAGATATGAATCATCTGCTCCAGATCACCCATTGCTTCCCACAATTTCTGCCGTTCGACATCAATTGCGGCATTATCCATCAGCAACTCATCCTTGCCGTTGCCAAGCTTGGAGAGGATTTCCTGAATGTGGGTCTGCGCGCTTTGATAGCTGCGGAAGTAGTTGGTGAGCTTGTTACCCCACGGGATAATCCCGAAAATCTTGCGCGTTCCGGTCAGCTTGCCGCGTTTGCCCGGATCGAGGTCTTCGACGACATTGCGCAATTCCTGCAGGTTCGCGCCCACACCCTCATCCTTGTCCATCGCGCGGATCGGACGGTCTAGGAACCGGTTGGACATACCCGCCGCTGCGGCGATTTCCTTGCGACCCATATTGGTCAGTTGATCGACCTTCTTGCCGAATTCGGGCGAATTGGCGTCTTCGTTGATCAAATCCATCACGAAGGAATCGACCTTGGTCGCGAGCTTCGATTGCACTTCGTCGGATACCGGGACCAGACCTGCCGCATTGGCCGGTTTTACCTCTGGCACCGGATCGGGCGCAGTTAGTTCAAGATCGAGGTCTGTAGCGGTTTTAGTCTCGGTTGCGCTCATGGTTTGCGTCCGGCTCCTGAATTGTCCGCCCTCTATGGTTGTCGGGACGGCGATGAACTTACTACTGTATTAAGGTCATAAGACACGAAGTTCAAGATTTGTGCCTGAAACACCTCGGTACGTCTACGCTTTCGTTCGTGCGGCGTCCGGTCTAAGCTGCAATTACTCAAACATTTGAAGGAATGCCCGCATATGGCGAGCCAGCCACCGGTCCCAAGTACCAAGACCAACGATTTGCAATTCGCGCGCGTCATTTTGAGCTTCCGCAAATGGTGGCGCGACGATGTGGTGGGCACGGTCGACCAGCATGCAGTGATCGAAAAGCGCCGCGCGGAATGCGTGATGTCCGCGCGCTATATGTTTATGACCGCGATGTCGGGCGGGATCGCGATCCTTGGTCTGCTGTTGTCCTCTCCGGCGGTTGTGATCGGCGCGATGCTTCTGTCCCCACTCATGGACCCGATTATGGGTCTAGGTTTCGCGCTGGCTATCGGTGACTACAAGTGGCTCCGCCGATCTGCCAAGTCGCTCGCTTGGGGTTCGATATTGGCGATCGGCCTATGTGCGTTGGTCGTATTCTTATCTCCGATCCAAGACATCACCTCAGAAATCGCTTCGCGCACACGGCCTAACCTGTTCGATCTGCTGGTCGCGGTGTTCTCGGCTTTGGCGGGCGCATATGCGATGATCCGCGGCCGTGAAGGTACGATTGTCGGCGTGGCGATTGCGACGGCTTTGATGCCGCCATTGGCGGTAGTCGGCTTCGGTCTGGCGACCGGCAACTGGACTGTCTTTTCTGGGGCGCTGCTGCTCTATGTGACCAACCTGATGGCGATTGCCCTGATCGCAGCTCTCATGGCGCGTATTTACGGATTCCGCACAAGGCTGTCGGACAAGCAAACGCTGTTTCAGAATTTCGCGATCGTTGCAGTCTTCGTTGCTTTGGCGGTGCCTCTCGGACTGTCCTTGCGGCAAATTGCCTGGGAGGCGAATTCGGAGCGGCAAATCCGTAACGAACTATCGGCCAATTTTGGTTCTGCAGCGCGTCTGTCACAGCCTGAGGTGAGCTTCAGTGGGGATGCGATCAACGTCACTGCAGATGTGTGGACGCCGCAATTCAAAGCGGATGCCGAGACCAAAGCTGAGGAGCACCTGACCCAAGCGCTTGGCAGACCAGTCGATGTTGAGTTGAAGCAGCTGCTGGTTCGCGACGAGAAGGGTGCAGAACAAGCGCAGCTCGCCTCGGCGCAAGAAGAAGAGGAAGCTGCCGCGTCTGAGCGTGCCGAAGAGCTAGCATCGCGCTTGGCCTTGATGGCCGGCGTCGAAGAAAGCGAAGTTATGGTCGACCGCCAGCGCCGCCGCGCGATGGTAAAAGCGACCGAGCTCGATGGCGCGCCGCTCGCGACCTATTTCGATTTGGAAAAGCGTATCGCGGCAACCGAGCCTGAATGGCGTGTTGAATTGATCCCGCCGGCGAAAGCACTGCCGGCAATCGCATTCGAGGATGGTGAACCAACCGAAGCTGGCAGCAGAGCGCTTGCACTGATCGCATGGTCATCGGGCAGAGTGGGAGCACCAGTGGTGCTGTCAGGCCCGCCTGCCGCTGTCGAACGGGCGCAGAAAGAGCTCGTCGCTGCCGGTGTTCCTCTGGTCGCGACCGAAATCGCCCGCGGCCCGAATGTCACCGCAAAATGGGGCAGTGTGGAGCGTTAAGCTCCCAATTCTCAGAGTCTTAAGCTGCTTCCAAAATCTCGAATGGTTGGATTTCGCCGCTGAGGTAAAGTTTCTTTGCCTTGGCGCGGGATAGTTTGCCCGAGCTGGTACGTGGCAATGTGCGTGGCGGGACCAATTCGACTACGCAATTCATGCCGGTGATCGAGCGGACTTTGTCGCGGATCGTCTCGTGCAATTTGGCACGTTCTTCGGGGTCGATCACGCGGCAATGGACCAGTACAGCGGGGGCTTCCTCACCGCCTTCGGTTTCTACGCTAAACGCGGCGATGTCGCCATGGTTGAAGCCGGGTAATTGCTCGACCGCCCATTCGATATCTTGCGGCCAGTGGTTCTTGCCGTTGATGATAATCATGTCCTTGGCGCGGCCGACAATGAACAGATACTCATCGGCCATGTAGCCCATGTCACCTGTGTCGAGCCAACCATCGACGAGGCACTCATTGGTGGCCTCTTCATTGCGGAAGTAAGAGTGCATCACGCTGGTGCCACGACACCAAACTTTGCCTATCTGGTGGTCGCCTTTGGAATTTCCATCTTCGCCGCGAATTTCCATTTCCATACCAGGGATGGCTTTGCCGCAATTGACGATGGCGCGGTAGCGGGCAGGGCGCGACAAATCGCCGCGTGTGCCCGACAGGCGCTCTTCTTCGACCAATTCGACACGGATACCTTCGCGTGGCGGCATAACGGTGACCGCCAGCGTTGCTTCGGCCAGGCCGTAGCTTGGAGTGAAGGCGTTGGCCTTGAACCCGGCATCCGCGAAAGCGTTGACGAAATTTTGCATCACATCTGGCCGGATCATATCCGCGCCATTGCCGGCGGTGCGCCAGCGCGAAAGGTCAAAGCGGTCTGCTACATTGCTCTGGCTCGAAATGCGGCGCGCGCAGATATCGTAGCCGAATGTCGGGGAATAGCTGAGCGTATTGCCTCCGTTGCGGCTGATCAGTGTCAGCCATGCCAGCGGACGCCGGGCGAAATGCTCGGTCTTGATGTAATCGATCGACGCTTGGTTCGCGATGACCGACAGGAAGCAACCGACCAGCCCCATGTCATGGTACCACGGAAGCCAGCTGACGACGCGGTCATTCTCGCGGAAATCCATCGAGATTGCGTGACCTGCCAGATTGTCGAGCAATGCGCGGTGCGTGACCGCCACGCCGGTCGGGAAGCGGGTCGAGCCGCTGGAATATTGAAGGTAGCAAATGTCATCCGGATCAATCACCGGCATTTCTGCTTCGGGAGCATCGCGGGTTGCGAAATCTTCCCACGCGATTCCTTCACAGCCTTGGCGATCAGCGGCGGCAGCACCCATTTCGGCTATTTCGCCGGGAAAGATAAGTGCCTTTGGATCGCTACTGGCGAGTTGGACTGCCAATTGGTCGACATAGCTTTCCTTGCCGCCAAACCCTGTCGGCAGGGGCAGCGGAACAGGCCATGCGCCGATATACACCGCGCCGCAGAACAACGCCGCAAACTCTGGGCAAGTCTCGGCGATCAGCGCGATCCGGTCGCCCTTGCCTAAGCCCGATGCAAGCAGACGGCGCGCAGCCATCAACGCATCGTCGCGCATTTCGGCATAGGTATACACGCGGTCCAGTTCGGCGCGCATATCGTGGAAGTTCAGCCCTTTTTCGCTGCGTGCAGCGTAGTCTACCGCTTCGGTGAAGGTCGAGAAGTCAGACCTCCGGCGCGGTAGTGGACAATCATTCGGTGTAGGCGCTTTGGGCGCCGCTCCTGCGTCGGTCATATAGTTTGCTAAAACCCGTCCGTTACGCGCTGATCAAGCGCTTCCATGCAGTCCTGTGTGTGCGTTATTACCTGTCGCACAGCTGTAATCTTTCCCATTTGAGGCCAACTGTGGCACGAATAAGGCCAATGCGCGACAATAGGCAGCCAAGAAAGCGGGAAAAGCGACCGCCTAAACCGCTCGATTCCGCGCGTTTGCAGGAATTGGCGCTGGCTTATGTAGCGCGATATTCCACCAGCACGTCAAAGCTCGAGGCGTATTTGAACCGCAAATTGCGCGAAAAGGGCTGGGATGATGAGGGCGAACCCGACGTCAAAGCGATCAGCGCGCGCTATGTTGAGCTCGGTTACATCGACGATGCTGCCTATGCGAAGATGAAAGTGGGTGGGCTGCTCAATCGTGGATATGGCGCACGGCGTGTGTCGCAAGCGCTGTATGCCGCCGGGATAGACGAGCATATTCGCGAGGATGTCGCGCCGGACGAGTTTAAGAAGCGCGAAGCACTGCAAACTATGGCGCGCAAGCGGCGCTTCGGCCCGTATTTCGTGCCGAAATTTAACGGTGACGAGCTGGAGCGCGATCGGCGTGAGAAACAGATCGCCGCATTACTGCGCGCAGGCCATGGATTTGATTTGGTTCGTGCGGTAATGAACGCGAAAGATGCTGACGCCGTCGAGGAATGGGTGGCCGAAGCCCGTGAAGAGGAATTTTAGGATGTTGCTACGAACTCTGGTGATTGTCGCTGCACTCGGCCTTGCCGCTTGCACACCGCAAAACGCGACGGCACCTGCCGCGGTTGAGCCGGTTGCTCAATATCATTCGGCTTCGGGTCTGGATGTCGTTCCGCTGACCGTGATGAGCGGTGACAAAACACACAAATTCCAAGTCGAGGTCGCACGGACCGGAAATGACCAAGCGCTGGGCCTGATGCATCGCACAGAGCTGGGTCCGAACGAAGGGATGATCTTCCCTCGCAGTCCCGCTCGCCCGGCAAGTTTCTGGATGAAGAACACGGTGATCTCGCTCGATATCATTTTTGTCGGCGCTGACGGTCGGATACTGAATATTGGTGCAAACGCGGTGCCGCTTTCGCTTGATCCAGTGGCATCGATTGGTCCGACTGCGTTGGTCTTCGAAATACCCGGTGGCCGCGCAGCGGAGCTGGGGATTAAAGCCGGCGATTTGGTCGAATGGGAACAATAGCCGGACAATCCGGCAAGTGAATGGTTTCGCGCTTGGCCGCACAGCACGAATCGGCTAACCGCGCGGCAGCGAATTTGTGCCGGGGATTTACGCCGGTTTCGGCAAGAGGTTTTGTGATGGCTTTTCTCGGTAAGATTTTCACTTGGTGGAATGGTGCGACAATCGGCACGCTGCTGAACAGCTGGCGTACCGGTGAGAAGGTCGGCACTGACGCGCAGGGCAACACCTACTACCGCGCCAAAAAGACCAAGGAAGGCGCGCGTGAACGCCGCTGGGTCATCTATGAAGGTGCCAACGATGCCAGCCGGATTCCGGTTGAGTGGCACGGTTGGATGCATGGATCGTTCGACGACGTGCCCGAAAGCAACCTTCCTCCGGCAAAAATTTGGGAAGTGGATTACACACCCAACGCGACCGGTACTGCGGATGCTTATCGCCCAGCAGGTGCATTGGAACGCGGCGGCAAGCGCGCGAAGGCAACCGGCGATTATGAAGCGTGGGCGCCGGATAGCTGAACATGATTAGGCCGGTTCTCGCTTTGATTTCGGCGTTTGCGCTGGTGTCGTGTGGCGACAATGCGCAAATTGCGCCAGCAGCCGAAGAGACCGAAATTCCTGAGGAGTTGCAGGGCGGTGCCGTTGGTGCACCCGCCGATGGTGTGGAGCAGATTGGCACACCGATGGCTGAGCGCGTTGCGACTATTGGCGTACTCAACAAGCGCAACAATGTCTCGCAAGATCTGGAAATGAAGCCCGGTGAAGCGCGGCGGTTGGGGGACGTGATTATCCGTTTATCCGCCTGCGAGCGCACGCCGCCTTGGGAAATGCCGCGCCAGACCGGCGCCTTTGTGCAGGTTTTGGTAGAGAATAAAGAAGAAGAGGATAGCTGGCTGCGGATATTCTCCGGTTGGTTGTTCAAAGAGTCGCCGTCACTCAATGTGGTAGAACACCCGATCTATGACGTTTGGGTCAAAGATTGCGCAATGAGCTTCCCGGGCGGCAATGCGCCAGCACCTTCTGCATCCGAACCAACATCGGAGCCTGAAGCCAACGAAGCATAGGCTTCTGGCAGCGTCATCGCGGCATCGCCGCGTGCGTCCTCGATCATTTTGACATAATCCGCTTGTGCCATTGCCACTGCGCCAAGCGAGGCAAGGTGGTCGGTCATGAATTGGCAATCGAGCACTTTAAAACCCGCATGACGCAGCATTGCGACCAGCCATACCAGCGCGACTTTGGATGCATTGTCGGCGCGGCTGAACATGCTTTCGCCGCAAAAGACCTGATCAAAGCTCACGCCGTAAAGCCCGCCTACCAACTTGCCATCTAGCCAGCATTCGACCGATTGGGCGTGACCTAGATCGTTTAGCGCAGCGTAACTTGCGGCGATGCGGTGGCTGATCCAGCTTTCGGGATGATCGGGCCGCGGCTGCGCGCACGCCTCCACCACTTCAGCAAAGGCGGTGTCGCAGGTCACGCGGAACCGGTCCTGCCGAACTGCTTTGCGCAGTGATTTGCTCATAGTGAATGCTTCGAGCGGAAACACTGCTCTCTCTCGCGGTTCGACCCAGAAAATCTCCGGATCATCGCGGCTATCGGCCATCGGGAAAATCCCGCTGCGATAGGCCAGCAGTAGCATCTCTGACGGGATCAAGGGTGGGGCAGGCGCGTGCATTGCGGCGAACTCTAACGCGGGTGGGGCTGAGCGGCCAGCGCTACGTGCGCTCTCAATGTGGGCCAAGATTCAGCATTGCTTTGGAACCGACATCGCATTAGAGGCGCTGCTTGCCTGCAGGGGCGTAGCTCAGTTGGTAGAGCGTCGGTCTCCAAAACCGAAGGTCCAGAGTTCGAGTCTCTGTGCCCCTGCCAGGTCCGTTAGGGCCGAAATCCAAGAAGCCAGACCATTTGGGTCTACTTCAAGGCATCAGGCGATTTTCCCGCAATTCCATATCTGATTGCCGCCTATGCGTGCGTGCCCATCGCGACAGCGCGTTCACCCATATGGCGAGTTTTCTGAACATTTGGCAACATCTGCGTTCAGCGAACGCCAAGTCAGGCCGTGCTTAAGCAACGATAGAACGACACGCAGATGAAGGAGAATCATCATGTCCGCACTGTCATATCGTAGCAGTCGCCCCGACCAATGGGCCCAGCCGCGTCCGTATAGCGATGCCTCGCACCGTTACATGAAGCACGGCGCAGTCCTGCCAATGGATCAACCCGGCTTTCTAGCGCGACTACTCGGCCTGCGCTGATATCACCCCTTCGTCACGAAAAAGGGCCAGTCTCGCGACCGGCCCTTTTTTGTTGGGTGGTTTCGAAACCTCAATACTCGTTGGGTTCTTCCGGTGTGTCAGCGAGATGGTCTTCACCAGCGTCCTTCTGGCCTTGTGCCAGCTTGAACACCACGCCCGAGAGTAACGCCAGCGCCAGCAAGTTTGGCAGTGCCATCGCGGCGTTCGAAATATCGCCAAGACGCCACACCAATGTCAGGTCCTGATAGCTACCGATATAGATCGCCACGCACCACAGAACCCGCCACGCCATATGCAGAATCTTTTCACCGCCGCGTGTCGAGCCGGGAATACGGTCATAAATGAACGTAATCGCGCGCTCGCCGTAATAGGACCACGTCAGCAGGGTCGTGAAGACGAACAGGATCAGCGCGATACTAGCGATCAGCGTCCCGATCGGGATTGAGCCGATCTCGACCGGGAATGCTGCACCGAACGCACCCGATGTCATGGCAAAGCCCTGCAAGTCCGAATTCCATGCATGAGCGACCGATTCACCGCCGCCGGTGAAATCACCTTGCACAGTCAGGATCACCAACGCAGTCATTGTACAGATTACAATAGTGTCGATGAAGGTACCCAGCATGGCCATGCGGCCCTGTTGCTCAGGATCATTGGTTTGAGCCACAGCGTGGGCAATAGCAGTCGAGCCCTGACCCGCCTCGTTGGAGAACAAGCCGCGGGCAACACCTGCACGGATCGCGAGGATAATCGCCGCACCGATAAAGCCGCCGGTTGCGGCTTGCGGATTGAATGCACCATGGAAGATCAGACCGAATGTTGCGGGCAGATCACCGAAGTTCAGGATCAGTGCGATAATCGCCATCACGATATAGGCGGCCGCCATAAACGGAACGACCTTCTCGGCGACTTTACCGATCGATTTGATCCCGCCGATGATCACGATGAAGACGAGTACAGCGACGATCAGGCCGCCGATATATTCTTCAATACCGAACAGTTCGTTCAGGCCGTCTGCGACCGCGTTCGCCTGGATCGAGTTGCCCGTGACCAGCGCGGAGAACAGCGTGCCGAGGCAGAACAGAATTGCGAGCCATGTCCATTTCGGACCAAGGCCCATCATGATGTAGGTCATCGGGCCGCCGCGATACACACCATCGCTGGTCTTCTCACGATAGCGGATCGCCAGAGAACCTTCGGCAAAGGCGAGCGCCATACCGAATAGAGCGGTGATCCACATCCAGAAAATCGCACCCGGGCCGCCGAGCGCAATCGCGGTTGCGACACCGGCTAGGTTACCTGTACCGACCTGTCCCGAAAGGGCAGTTGATAGAGCGGCAAATGGCGAAATCTCACCATCACCAGAGCCTTTGCGGCTGGCAAACAGGCCTTTGAAAGCGCTGCCAAGTTTGCGGATCGGATAGAATTTCAGACCGACCATGATCCACAGGCCAATGCCCAGCAGGATTATGGTCATGGGCGGGAAGGGTAGAACCTCCGCCCCGTTCCATGTGCCGACCCAAATAAAGTCGGATATGTTGGTGACGCGGTCAATCAGACTCATCGACCCGGTTTCAGTAGCGGCCATTATCTGGCTCCCCCTCATGCAAATTTGCAGTAATATCCCTCAAGGCTTTAGCCCTAAGCGGCGCACGCTAGTGCGGTCTGCGCAGCATGGCTAGAGCAAAAACCGCGTGAAATAGCGCCCATATCTCTGGCCGCATCTCTATCTTGCTTTTGCAACCACTCGCGCCTAGACGAATCGCGTCTTCCGACATTTGTTGGTGTTACAGCCCCTCCCAGACTTGAACTGGGGCGGCGATATCCCCATTCCGGAAGAGACTAGATTTTAGATTGAGTAGCGAAAGCAGGCATCATGGCCGAAAAAGAGAAGAAGACCTCACCAGCGGAATTTTTCCGTCAGGTGCAGACGGAAACCAGCAAGGTTGTCTGGCCCACGCGGCAGGAAACCATCACAACCGCGATCTTCGTTGGTATTATGATGGTGATTCTCTCGCTGTTCTTCCTTGGCATCGACACCGTGTTCGGTTCGGTGGTGACGTGGCTGCTTAGCCTCGCTTGATTTGAGCGCTTAATTTTGGGTCGGTACGCCGGCTGCACACATAATTTTCTGACAGGACGTAATTGATGGCTCGCTGGTATATCATCCACGCTTATTCGGGTTTCGAGAACAAGGTTCGCGATGCGATCATTTCTGAAGCCGAACGCCTTGGCCTGTCCGACGGTGTCGAAGAAGTCGAAGTGCCGACAGAAACGATCACCGAGGTAAAGCGCGGCAAAAAGGTTCAGACCGAGCGCAAATTTATGCCGGGCTATGTCCTCGCTAAGCTGCAAATGACCGATGATGTCTATCACTTGGTCAAGAACACGCCGAAAGTCACCGGCTTTCTGGGCGCGAACAACAAGCCACAGCCAATTTCCGAAGCCGAAGCGGCTCGCTATTTCGGCGGTGTCGAAGAAGCCAAGTCTGCTCCGAAAAAGCAGATCCATGTCGATTACGAAATCGGCGATTCGGTCAAAGTGCTCGACGGTCCATTCGCCAGCTTCAACGGCGTGGTCGAGGAACTGGACTTTGACAAAGCCAAGGTCAAAGTCAGCGTGTCGATCTTTGGCCGCGCGACTCCGGTCGAGCTGGAATTCGAACAGGTCGAACTGTCGAAGTAAGGCTGGCGTTACCGCAAACGATCAAAAGGGCTTCGGTGCGAACCGGGGCCCTTTTTCGTTCGGGACGTTTCGTTGAGTTGATTTGCTCAAAGTGGCCAGAATGGCTCGCCAGCGCGGGCCTGCATGAACAGAAACGTGGCGAGCGCGATCTGTACCGCAGTTACGCCTAGCACTACGGCCAGTCCATTCCAGCGGAAGCGGTCTGCGATCCATCCGGCAAAGGGGATGGTCTGGATCATATGCATACTGACGAAGTGCGCGGGACGTAGATCGCCATATTCTCTGGACCAGCCAAAGAACGGCACGACCTCACCGCCTCCTGT
Organism: Pontixanthobacter sp. CEM42; assembly: GCF_017812015.1. Classification (GTDB taxonomy): domain Bacteria; phylum Pseudomonadota; class Alphaproteobacteria; order Sphingomonadales; family Sphingomonadaceae; genus Pontixanthobacter. Next base: position 58,543 of record NZ_JADQTN010000001.1, read on the forward strand.
CAATGGCGCTCCGACATAGCGGCTGGTGCTCGACATGTAGAAGCCGAAGATCACGGTCGTGATAAAGGCGGTGGTCAGCCCGACAATCGAACCCAGCCATAGGCCGCGTCGTGATCGGTCGGCTTTGCGCCAAATCTGCCAGGCGATCGCCACTGCGATTGTCATCAGTAAGACTGCACCCAGTCCCATCAGTCCGTACATTGCCTGTTCGAATGGGCCGTCAAAATTGAAATGGGAACGGACGCCGCGTGCGGCCTGTGTGTTGAGATATACAAACTCGAACACCAGCCCAAGGCCGGCAAGATATGCGAATATCTTCAGCAACGGTCCTGTGCGGGTCTCACGCGGTACTTGCTGGGCCAAGATCGCCAGCGTCACAAAATGCACCACGAAAGAGATGTTGAACTTCTGCGGCTTGGTCCACACCGAAGCGCTGTCGAGGATGCGCGAGTCCATGATCCAAGCTGGCAGAAACACCAGAAATGCCGCGCCCATGAACAGCGCGAAGGACAGTAGCAGCCTGGTCAGCGGATCATTGTCCAACTGACGCATGAGCGGCATCCACATTACGGGAGTGTTCGTATCGCGGCTCATTGATGCAGGCCCTCGGCTGGCGTGTTGTCACTTTGCTGGGCCGAGCGGAAATAGCCCACACGCATGACCATAAACAGCGCCAGACCAAGTGGTCCGGCCATGAATGTCGCCAACAGGATTGGTGCTTGGAGGAGACGGCTTATGCCGACCTTGTCCGCCTGCACAGCGATCCAGCCGCCAATGAACAGATCGAACGCCAGATAATGCACCCAACCGGCAAGCAGTGCCCAGTCATTGGAAAGTAGTGTTTTGACTTCCGCGAGAGAGCCAAATCCGCCGCCCTCGACAGTCAAGATGTAAGACATTGCGAGGCCCGAATAGAGCAGGCTCAGCCCGAGTGGGATCACATAGCGTGGCACAAACAGCAGAGCAGGCCATCGGCGCGGGAGGAAGATAAGAATAACCCAGCCAAGCATCGCCGCTTGCCCGGCCCAACCGAAAAGCTGTTCAGGCACCATTGTCGTCATTTCCCCCTCGAGTTTGGCGAGGGTAGGAACAGGTGTTCGCGTTGTCTAGCGATCCTTGCGGTGCCGCGATATCGGGAACGGCGCAATACGTCCTCTCAAAGACCTTTTGAAACGCAGGCAGCGTCAATCACTTTGAACCAAGCGGTCTTATAGCGCGGTACTTTCCATTTCAGTTCGGTCATTTGCCACTCGCGCTCGAGTTTGCCGTCCTTGTCATAGCTCTTCCACGCCAGAGTGGCTTGGCGAACGTAGAGACGCGCTCCTTCAGAATGTTCGGTTTCGGTTGTGCCGCAAAGCGCAGCAATCATATGTTCGCTGCGGTTGCCGCTGACATTGCTGATTTTGACGGGGATGATCAGAGCGTCTGCCGTCATGCCCTCCAGTCGCTGGCTTTTCACCGTGTCGAGATCAACTGTATAGGTGGCTCTGTTTATGGTCGTCTCGAATGTGCCAGCAAAGCTGGCAGTCGGCGTAACGATCAACGCTATGCCGGTGAGTAGTGAGAGTCTCCGCATTTCTTGCCCCTTCTTTCGCGCGAAATCTAGGCGGATAAAGGTGGAAGTCAATTAACAGCCGAAGTTTGGATAGAAGGCACTAACTTGCCTTGCGCTTCCGTTTCGCTTTTCCGCCGCCGCGCATCTTTTCCAGTTCAGCGTCTACCGAGGCTTCGCGCTGCATTGAGGCGATTTCGGCTTCGACCGAGGCATTCGACTTGGCGGTTGCGGGCTGATCGCCGAGCGAGTGATCAACGCGGCGTTCCAGATTGGCGATGCGGTCCATGCGCTTGTCGGTCGTGCTGTCCTTCGCAGCGATGGACGATCCGGAACTCCGACCGGCCGCGTCGTGCGCTTCTTGCTCGCGCAATTGTGCGTTTGTTTCGTCCAACTTGGCTTTCAGCGCTTCCAATGCGCTTTCAGCGTCGGCAATGTCATCGCCAAGTTTTGCTGCTTCGACCTTCTGCTCTTCGGCCTGTTGCTTAGTATCCTCACGCGCGAGTAGTGCAGAGCGGGCAAGGTCTTCGCGATCATGATCCATCGCGACTTTGGCTTTATCCGACCAGCTTTTCGCATCATCTGCCAGCTTCTTCGCAGTTGCTGCGGCGCGGTCTTTTTCGCGGGTCAGCTTGGCAATCTCACCATGAAGCGAAATATCCGCCTCTTCGATTTCCTTGCGCAGCAGCCGCAGCATCTTCACCGGGTTCGAGGCCTTCTCCACCATCGTGGTGACATTGCTCGATACCAATTCTCTGACTTGAACGACAATCCGCATGATATTTCAGTCCCTAAACTTCGGAATATCCGAAAGAATTAGGCACCGTGTATTAAATTTGGGTGATTGAGGCAACGGACGGCTTTTACTTGCATTTCCCCCGCAAAACGCTATCAGCGCGCCTTCCCGAAAGGGAACTCGTGCGGGAGACGGATTTATCCGTTGTTTGACCGCTTAACATGATCCTTCGACACGCTCAGGACGAGCGGGCGGGGGAGACAGTGTGAAAGGAGGCCTCTCATGGCCAAGAAGATTGACGGCTATATTAAGCTGCAAGTGCCCGCGGGTACTGCAAACCCATCACCACCGATCGGCCCTGCATTGGGTCAGCGCGGCGTGAACATCATGGAATTCTGTAAGGCGTTTAACGCGGCGACACAGGACCTTGAAAAGAACGCTCCGATCCCGACGACTATCACAGTCTATGCGGACCGTTCGTTCAGCTTCACATTCAAAAGCCCGCCAGCGAGCTACATGATCAAGAAAGCTGCCAAGCTGAAGAAGGGTTCTAGCGAGCCGGGCAAAGTTGTTGGCGGCACTATCAAGCGCAGCGCGGTTAAAGAAATCGCCGAAGCCAAGATGGCTGACCTCAACGCAAACGATATCGATCAGGCTATGAAAATCATCGAAGGCTCCGTGCGTTCGATGGGCCTTGAAGTGGAGGGCTGAACCGATGGCTAAACTGACAAAAGCACAAAAAGTCCGCGCCGAAATGGACCGCGAAAAACTCTATGGTGTTGACGATGCAATCGCGACATTGCGTGAGCACGCCAGCAAGAAATTCGACGAAACTGTCGAACTCGCCATCAATCTTGGTGTTGACCCACGCCACGCAGACCAAATGGTTCGCGGCATGGTCGCTCTGCCATCGGGCACGGGTAAAGACGTCAAAGTTGCTGTGTTCGCACGCGGCGACAATGCCGACAAAGCCACTGCTGCTGGTGCTGATAAAGTTGGCGCAGAAGATCTGATGGAAGACATGCAGGCCGGTAACCTCGACTATGACCGCGTGATTGCTACGCCGGACATGATGGGTGTTGTGGGCCGTCTCGGTAAGGTTCTGGGTCCCAAAGGCCTGATGCCAAACCCGAAGTTGGGCACTGTCACTCCTAACGTGGAACAAGCCGTGAAGGACGCCAAAGGCGGCCAGGTTGAATTCCGCGTCGAGAAGAACGGCATCGTTCACACCGGCATCGGAAAAATGTCGTTCAAGGACGGCGATATCAAAACCAACTTCGAAGCGCTGACTCAGGCTATCGTGAAAGCGAAGCCATCGGGTTCGAAGGGCAAATATGTGAAGAAGGTCTCGCTGACCTCGACCATGGGCCCAGGTCTAAAAATCGACCTCGCGGAGATCGAAGGCGCGTAAGTCTACGCTGTCCTACAAGGCAAGAATTTGAGAAGGGCCGTGGGAGAAATCCTGCGGCCTTTTTCCGTGCCGCCCAACTGGAGTGTTACACATGTCTGATGTTGAAATCGCTGATGATGAGGTGACAATCCGGCTCGCAAAGAACGAAGCCTACTTTCTGAAAATCTTTCTGCTGCATGCGAAATTCTCTGACGGGCCGCGAGCCGAGATTTTTCAGCACTCGCTAATCAACTTCTTGATTGGAGAACTGGATAACGTCGAAGGCTTTGGAGACAAATTTGTTGGAAGGGATATCAGCGAGGGCACATCTGTAAGTCAGCAAATGTTGGACATTTATGAGGACGTCAAAGCGAGATCGGGCGACGGCGATTTTGCCAGCAATTTGGAGAAGGCAATCTTTCCATATCGCTGGGAGACAAAGCGACCGAGTGATTAGCTACGAAGGAGATTGCGTACTTTCGCCAACGCCCCAGTCCGCTCGGCCAAACTCTTCGCACCGGCAATACTCTTATCAAACGCATCTACCGATTTGAGCAGCATTGTGTTGGCTACCTGTCCCTTCAGCAGGAAGAAAGAGCATGCTTCCACACTGTCCGTTCCGAACATGGCTTTATGCGCGCCTTCGCCTTCGGTGAAATCGAAATAGCGATAACGTTCTTCGGCGAAGAGGCGGTCTAGGGCTTCTAATTGCAGAACGGTGCCGGGGGATAGCCGGGCATGGTCGGGATCGTAGCCGAGGAAGGCGTAGCTGATTGTGGCCCCGTCGATGGGCAGATAGAGATAGCTTACCGGCTTACCATCGGCGCACAGCAGATAGGCGCGGACATTGTCATCGCCGGCCAGGCGCTTGCGCTCGGCATGGGCTTCGTCACTTTCGGGCAGGCCTGCGTCGAGCGATTTTGCCTGATAGGTGCGCCGCGACAAAGGCAGAGCGAGCTCGCGAAATGCGTCCATCTCGTCCGGCGTGCGGTATTCGCGGAACTCGACATCGCCGCCGATATCTTTGACCAGTTTGCGATGCTTGCGGCGCAAGGTCGAGCGTGTCTTTGAAGAGAAGCGGCCCATATAATCGTCAAAGCTGCCGCTCATATCGATATAGTGGCGGCGATAGGTCTGGATACCGCCCGCGACCATATCGGGATGGTCGCGCAATATTTGCGGCACCGCTTCGGCGGGCGCAGAAAGGATACGATAGCCGTCCTGATCGCCTGCAAGCTCTGGAAGTGAAACATCTACGCCATCAATCACTTCGGGCAGCGTCAGTGAAACATTTACCAGGGCCTTGGGCACCGAGAGTAGCACTTTCGATCCGACCACGAATTTGATGGGGGTCATATCGCTCATCATCCGTTCCCGTAGAGCGTGTTGGACAAAGCTTGTTCAGCCATTCGCAGGCCCGAGCGGACTTCGCTCAAGGGCAGTGGTTTGGCCGCCAAATTACCGTCAAGCGGAACAGGCGGATTGTCGGCGTAACTGGCCGATGTCACGCCAACCATCTTTGCCAGACCTTCGCAGAATCTGTCGAACCGATTCTTGACGATCCGGTTGATTGTGCTGCGATCACGGCTGAGCAATTCGAAACTATGCGATACGATGGTGAAGCTAGGCACATCTTGCGAGCGCGCATGGCGTAAGGCGGCGAGCATCTCCCACGCAGACAGCGCAGTGATCTGCGCATGGCGCAAGGTGCCGCCGAAACTGTCGATGCAACCCACCGGCACTTGCACGATCCCTTCGTGGACAAGTGGGTGGCGGTCTTCGGTGGTGAGAGAGATTTCGCAGTAACCGTCTGCGATACCGGGGCAGTGGCTGGTTTCGTAACCGATACCGACCTGTTTCAGCGCGCGCAGTGTATCATCGTTGGAGCCGTAATTGCCGGACCGGAAAGCAACCGGTTCCGGCGCGCCAGCGTCCATCAGCGTGGATTTGGCATAGTCGAGGATTTGCACCTGCTCTTCGAGAGTGAAATCTTTGATGTTCGTTCCGGTTTTGGAGCCGAGCAAATTCTTGCTTCCCGCAAGTTCCAGCCATTCGGTATGGACATGCAATTGCACATCGTGGCCGCGGGTGACGATAGGCTCGACGATGTCGGCAATCGCTTCGACGCCCCAAACCAGCGCAGGCATCGGATCGACGAAGAACACGCCTTTCAGGCTGTGCCGATCGAACACATCCATCTGATATTCGACGCCGACATTGCCGTCTGGCGTTTCGCAGGCAATTGATCGTGCGAAATTCTCAGCGCGCAAGCCGGTGCCTTCCGCCTTGGCAAAGCCCGCAGAATACTCGGTGTCGATGGTGATATAGACCGCCGTCATGCGCGCAGGCATAGCGGCGACAGGTTAAGGTTGCGTTTGCCTTGTTTCAGAGGCGTTTTCGGGCCTGCCGCGTCAGATCCCGCCGGGCGTGAAATCGAAGCCAAGCTCGCCCAGCCCCTCGCACAGCACATGCATGCAGCTTTGTAGTGCATCGGCATCGGTGGAACGGATCACGAAGTTCGATCCGACTTTGCCCTCGCGGAAGAAAGGGTAGCTACCGATCTGGCAATTCTCATGTGCTTTCTCGACTTCGCGCAGCAGGGTTGAAACCTCGCTTTCGGGAATAAATCCGCCAACGGTTTCGGACAGCAAATGTGCGCCGCCTTCCAGCGATCCGGTCAGCGCATCGAGCATTCCGGCGGTGATATGCGGAACGCCCGCCATCAGATGGACATTGCCGATCTTGATCCCCGGTGCGCCCGATTTGCGGTTGGGAATAAGCTCTGCGCCCTCGGGAGCACGCGCCATGCGCAAACGCCCTTCATTGAGCCCGCCTTTGTCGGAGTAGTACTTTTCTAGGATCGCCCGCGCGTCAGGATGGATGATTACCTCGACACCCAGCGCCTCTGCCACCGCATCGACGGTTATATCATCATGCGTGGGGCCAATACCGCCGGTCGTGAACAAATAATCATTCTGCGCACGCAGCGTGTTTACCGCTTCGACAATCCGCTCCTGCACATCGGGCACGACGCGCACTTCGTCGAGCCGGATGCCTTGCACCTGCAACCAGCTGGCGACTTGCGCGATATTCTTGTCGTGCGTTCGGCCAGAGAGAATCTCGTCGCCGATCACGACCAGTCCGGCGGTGTAAATCTTGTCAGTCATGATCGCGGCGTAGGGCATCCACTGCCCTAGGTGAAGAGCTTAAGCAGAGGTAACAGTTACTCAGCAGCTTCCAATTGCTCGTCAGCGTCTACCGCATTCGCTCCCGCCTTGCTTAGCGACAAGATTCCGTCTTCAATCGGACCATCCTGCATAATCTTACGGTCGGTGACATATTCCTGATTCAGCCGCCACGGATAGGAAAGCGAGTTCTTCGGCATGATATCGAGAGCGCGCTGAATATAGCCGGATGAAAAGTCGAAAATATCATCTTCTTCCAGACCATGATTTTCCGGCAAGGTCGGTACAACCACATCGCTGCCGGTCTTTTGCATAAGATTCAGCAAGCGGCAGATATATTCCGAATTGATGTCCGCCCGAAGGGTCCAGCTTGCGTTGAGATAACCGAACACCGCCGCCAGATTCGGCAGGTTCGAGAACATGCAGCCTTTGTAGTTAAAACGCTGGCTGAAATCGACCGGTACACCATCTTGGCTGACCGCAATCTTGCCGGCTACTGCAATTTTCAGCCCCGTTGCGGTGACGATGATATCAGCCTCAAGCTCGTTACCATTGTCGAGCTCAATGCCCTTTTCGGTAAAGCGCTTGATTTTGGCTGTCACAACATCGGCTTTGCCCGACTTCAGTGCTTCAAAAAGATCGTCATCGGGTACGAGGCAAAGGCGTTGGTCCCACGGATCATAAGGCGGCGTAAAGTCGGTAAGATCATAGTCCTTACCCATGATCTTGAGAATGCGTTTGTGCAGTAACGCAGCCATCTTGTCCGGCTTCTTGCGCGCACGTTTGAAGCCAAAATCTTGCAGCTTGATATTCTTCCAACGGGTAATCTTGTAGGCTGTTTTTTCGGGCAAAATCTTACGCAGAAAATTAGCGATTCCGTCTTTCGCGGGACGGTTGAACATCCAAGTCGGCGTGCGCTGGAGCATAGTGACCTTGGCGGCCTTGTCCGCCATGGACGGGACGATGGTCACGGCGGTTGCACCCGATCCGATGACGACGACTTTCTTGCCGGTGTAGTCGAGATCCTCTGGCCAGAACTGCGGGTGTACGACCTGTCCTTTGAAATCACGGAATTCAAAGCCCGGATCATACGGCTCGTCATAGTCGTAATAGCCGGAACCGAGATAGAGGAAATTCGCTGTCAGTAGAGTTTGCGAACCGTCGGCGAGTTCGGCTGCGACGTGCCAGCGCGCTTCATCATTGCGCCAATCGGCAGAGATGATCTTGTGACTGTAACGGATGTGCTGGCGAATATCGCGCTCATCAACGATGGTGTTGAGATACTCTAGAATAGAGGGCGCGTCGGCGATGCTCTTCTCGTGCTTCCAGGGCTCGAACACGAAGCCCAGAGTGTGCATGTCCGAGTCCGAACGGATACCCGGATAGCGGAACAGATCCCACGTACCGCCCAAATTCTCGCGCCGCTCGACGATTGCGTAGGACCGGTCAGGGCATTCCATTTCAAGATGCGCAGCCATGCCAATTCCGGAAATTCCGGCGCCGACAATCAAAACATCAAAATCGGGTGGGGTGGCCAGCATGGTTCTCTCTCCTACTGACAGCGTTGTAAGCACAACTAGTTTGCAAATGCGAGTCTGGTTGCAATTAAATACTGACGTAAGCGTAAAGTGGCGATAGGGCACGGGGATGCGTTTTTCCCCCAAACTTGCCGCTTGTTATCTCCCGTTTCTGTTTGCCGCGCCTGCTTTTGCGCAGGATGAGACGGCTGACGAAGCGGACGAGAATGTCATTATTGTTACCGGTCAGGGACTTGAAGATTCGCCCGCGACGCCGGCCTATTCCTCGGTGGAATTAGATCGCGATCTGATCGTCACGTCGGGCTCCGGACGGATCGAAGATGTGCTCTCGTCAGTCGCAGGATTTCAGCAGTTCCGCCGCTCTGACAGTCGCAGTTCGAACCCCAGCGCTCAGGGCGTTACCTTGCGGGCTTTGGGCGGCAATGCGACGAGCCGCGCGCTGGTCCTGCTCGACGGCGTGCCGATGGCGGACCCGTTCTTCGGCTATATCCCGCTCAGCGCAATCGCGCCTGAGCGGTTAGACAGCATTCGCGTTACGCGCGGCGGCGGGTCAGGGCCATTTGGATCGGGCGCATTGGCGGGGACCATCGAACTCAACAGCGCCGATGCCAACACGCTTGGTCCAATCAGCGGGTCAGTGCTGGCCAATGATCGCGGAGAGACCGAAGCGAGTGCGAGTGTCGCGCAGAATCTGGGAGCAGGTTTTGCCGTAATAAGCGGACGCTGGGATCGCGGACAGGGCTTCTTCACCACGCCAGAAAACCAGCGGGCGGCAATCACATCCCGCGCAGCATTTGAAAGCTGGTCCTTCGGTGTGCGCGGTGTCGCGCCAATCTCCGATGATATCGAATTGCAGGCGCGTGGCTTGGTGTTCAATGACGAGCGGACGCTGCGTTTTGAAGGCGCAGACAGTTCCAGCGAAGGCGCTGACGCGAGCATTCGCTTGGTCGGGCGCGGGAATTGGCAGTTTGATGCGGTCGCCTATTTGCAGGCGCGCAATTTCTCCAACGTGGTGATTTCTTCGACGCGGTTTGTGCGCGTTCTTGACCAGCGCAACACGCCTTCGACCGGGTTGGGCGGAAAGCTGGAGGTTCGGCCACCTGTGGGTGCGGATCATGTGCTGCGCTTGGGCGTCGATTACCGCCGGTCCTCGGGCGAATTGCAGGAGGAGGCTTACAGCGCTTTCACTGGCAATTTGCGCGAACGCCGCCGCGCTGGTGGGCAGAATAGCGACTTCGGCATTTTCATCGAGGATGATTGGTCAATCGGCGATCTGATCTTAACCGGCGGCGTGCGTGCAGACCGGACCATAATCGAAAACGGATTCTTCCGGGCGGAGGATGCAAATAATGCGCTGGTTTCGGAAACCATCGCGCCGGATCGTGCCGATTGGTCATTCTCCTACCGAGCGGGTGCATCCTATCGATTGGGTGACGCGATGCGTTTGCGCGCTGTCGCCTATCGCGGTTTGCGACTGCCGACGCTGAATGAATTGTACCGCCCATTTGTAGTGTTTCCGGTTGTCACGCAGGCCAATGCGGCACTGGAGAATGAACAGCTTGAAGGCTTCGAGATTGGGGCAGACCTTACGCCAGCAAACGGTGTCGAGTTTAACATCACAGCCTTCGATAACCGCGTTAAGAACGCCATCGCCAATGTCACGCTGACGCCTACGCTGCGGCAAAGGCAGAACCTCCCCGCGATCGAGGCGCGCGGTATCGAGGCTGGTGCTTCGATTACGCGCGGCCAGATCAGTTTCAACGGAACGCTTGTGTACACCGATGCCAAAGTCGATGGCAGCGGAGCGTCGGTGGCGCTTGATGGTAACCGTCCGCCGCAGACACCTGAGTTTGCGGCAAGTGCAACGATCGCATGGCAACCGGCAGAAGGATGGTTGCTCTCGACCACATTGCGGCATGTCAGCGCTCAGTTTGAAAGCGATCAGGAGACGAATGTTCTGCCCGCTGCGACAACGCTCAACGCATTCGCGCAAATCCCGATTGCCGGAAAATTTTCGCTCGTGTTGCGGGGAGAAAACCTGTTCGACGAGACCATCGTGACACGCAATTCCGATGGAGCGCTGGATCTTGGCGTTCCGCGCACTGTGTGGGGTGGTATCCGCTTCGGGTTCTAAACCACGTCGCTCCGCTGCTCGTCCATACCCATGGAAACCAGAAGCGCGTTTTCCGCTTGCTGAGCCTTAAACGCGTCCTTGCCGTCCATGCCTTTCCAGTCGGCAAGGATCAGCGATTGCGCGACGGCGCCGCCCAGAGTCGTGCCGGGACCTGTGACGATAAACAGGTCGGGCGCAAATTCGCGCGCGGCTACTTCGATTGCGCGTGTGAAGTCATAGATTTCTGTGACTTGATGTCCCAGAGTGTAGTCCCACAGCGCCTGCGTATCGCTAGCATGGGGCCACCAGATCGCGCCGCGACCATCCACCATCGGGATATCAGGTTGTCCGAACAGGGTCGGCGACAGCAGGTCACGGCCTTTGTCGGCGACCGGTTGCTGCAGAGGCGTATGGAAGGCGGCATGATTGCCGAGCCGCATCGGAAAGCGACCGTCGACTGGATCAACCGCACTTTCGAAGGCTTGCAAACCCGCCTCATTACCGGCGAGTACCAGCATTCCGCCGAGATGAATTGATGGGAGAAGGGTGTGACCCGCGCGTGCATCAATCTCTGTCACAATAGCTAGCAATGCATCGCGCTTCGCAAGATCAGGCGTCCAAGTGTCGCCGAGGGATGGATAGACCAACTGTCCGCCGATCAGCGCCTTTTGCATCAGCGTGCCCATTGTATTGGCGACCTTGAAGCCATCTTCGGGTGAGGTTGCGCCGGCGCAGGCGAGGGCGGAATACCAACCCATCGAATTGCCGGTTACCGCGACGATCTCAATCGTGTCACGATCAATGCTCAGAAAATCGCCGAACGTCGCAGCGAAGATGAGGCCCGAAGCATTGTCACCGCGCGAATGTTTGGCGAGGCTGAAGCGGTCCGCGCCATCGAGCGCAGACAGCGTTTCCTGATCGCGCGCACCGCGTTGGGCATCGAATTTTGTCAGCAGGCCTTGGTCGGGGAAGTGCTTCCTCAGATAGCCAAGTTCGGCCTTGTTATACGTTCCGCGACCCGGGCAGATAACGACTGCGGTCTTCTTAATAGCGCTCATGATGTGCCTCCGACCAACGCTCGCGCGGCATCCGCGATTCCGTCCGCTGATGGCATTGTTGCTGCATAGGCCGGACCTGTCGGAATAAAGCTGTCTTCGGCTACCAAACGAGCGTGCGGCACATCGGACTTTTCGGTGAAGAGGGCCATCAATGCTTCGGCCAAACCGCCTGTACGCCGGGTCTCATCGACGATCAGCACATTCTTGCAGCCTTTCGCGGCGGCAAGCAGCGATTTTTCGGGGAGCGGTGACAGCCAGTTCAAATCGATCACCCGCGCCTTAATGCCCTCATCGGCCAAACGCTTCTGCGCTTGCATCGATAGATAAGTACCGTTGGCAAATGTCACGATCGCGACATCCTGCCCATCGCCATGCGTTGTGACTTGCGCGAAAGGCAGGCGCTCGGACGGATCGGGGTAGGTGTGCATCCAGCCGCGGTCGCCCGCGTCATGCAGATCGCGCATCGGATAGAGCGCGATGGGTTCAAGGAAAATAACCAGACGCTGTTCTTCGCGGGCCAAGCGCACAGCCTCGCGCATCATCCGCGCGGCGTCGGCACCGTTGGAAGGGCAAGCCAGAATCACCCCCGGCACATCGCGGATTGCCGCGAAGCTGTTGTCGTTGTGGAAGTGCCCGCCAAAGCCCTTCTGGTACCCCAGCCCGGCAATCCGTACGACCATCGGGTTTGTGAATTGCCCGTTCGAGAAGAACGGCAAAGTCGCCCCTTCGCCGCGGATCTGATCTTCCGCATTGTGATAGTAAGCAAGGAATTGGATTTCGGGGATCGGTAGAAAACCATTCTGCGCCATGCCCAGACCCAGACCGAGGATGGATTGTTCGTCGAGCAGGGTATCGATCACGCGCCCCCGCCCAAACCGCTTCGCAAGCTTTTGCGTCACACCATAAACGCCGCCTTTGCGGCCGATATCCTCGCCCATCATCGCAATCTCAGCGTGTGCGAGCATAAGATCGGTTAGCGCCCAATTGATCAGCCGCGACATGATTTGCGGCTGGCCCATCTGTTTCAGATCGCCGCCAAATGCCGCGGCACGATCTTCGGGCGAGGAGCCGTTGCTGGCTGCGCATTCACGTTTTGGCGGAATGATGCTCGCCATCACCTGCTCAGCAGTTTCCAAGCGAGGACGCGCGATTGCCTCAGTCGCTATCCGATCGACGCGTGCGGCGGTTTGATTGTAGATTGCTAGCGCTGCTTCGCCCTTCAGCGCGCCAGCCTCGCCCAGCAATCGCACCGAATGGAGCAGAGGATCATTGGCTTCCTCAGCCTCAACCTCGGACTTGGCCATGTAGGTTGTCGGAACATCTGCACCGGCATGGCCATACAGACGGATCGTGCGGATATGCAGCAGGGCTGGCTTGCGACGCTTACGGACATATTCCGACGCTTCCTGGGTAACGCGGAATGTGTCGTAAATATCGGTGCCATCGCAGCTGAAATATTTGAGACCCGGTCGCGATTGGAAATTCGCCGCAATCCAGCCGGTAGGTGTCTTCGTGGAGATACCGATCCCGTTATCCTCACAAACCCAAAGCAACGGCATCGGGACGTTCTGATATGCAGTCCAACACGACGTGTTGATCGCACCCTGCGCCGTCGAGTGATTGGCCGAGGCATCGCCGAAGCTGCACATCACGATTGCATCATCGGGCAATTGCTTGTGCTCTGGCGGTTGCCGCTTTGCCAGACCAAGCGAATAGGCCGCGCCGACAGCCTTTGGCAGATGGCTGGCGATCGTCGACGTCTGCGGCGGGATCGTCAGCGCTTTTGAACCGAGCACCTTGTGCCGCCCGCCCGAAATCGGATCGTCGCTGGAGCACGCAAAGCTCAGCAGCATGTCCCATGTGATTGTCTGACCAGGTGCCTGCTCTGCGCGTTGAATTTGAAATGCAGCATCGCGGTAATGAAGGAATGCCATATCGGTCGGGCGGAGCGCAGCGGCGACTGCGGCCATCCCCTCGTGCCCCGATGAGCCGATGGTGTAGAACCCCTGACCTTTGCTCTGCATCGCGCGGCTGGTCCGGTCGAGCGCCCGTGTCAGGCAGCCGGAACGGAAGATCGACACGGCTCCGACATCGCTTAATAATCCACCGGGCGCGTTTCCACCGGGAAGGTCATTATCCGCAACTCGGCGGAGGAAATTGTCGTGAACTATCTGCGCGCGGTCCATGCGCGGCCTTTAGTCCTGAAGGAAGATGAGGCCAAGTCTTGTGATGCGTGGTTTTGTCAGGTCCGGGCGAAGCGCGCCTCGACGCAACGGAATTGCTTGGCGCGCTTAGATGCGTACGCCGCCGTTTGCCCAACCTTTGGCTGCATCCTCACTAAGATGTTCGCTGTAGGTTTCCAGACCGCCATTGGCGACCATCTCATCGTGCTGTGCGCGCGTCGCCATGAGGGCTCTGGTGCCGATATTTTGTTCGAACTCAATGCCGACAGAATCTTTGGCGACCCACATTAACTGTCCGAATGTCTCGTGACCTTCCCAAGCGAGCACAGCGTCAATTCCGGTGCGCAATGTCTCTTCGACTTTGCGTTTCTCGCTCAGCCCGATTTTGGCACCAGTTAGCGACAGATCGAACAGCAATATGTCTTCGCTGCCGAACATAGTTGTCAGCGTGCCGGGCAGGCACGTTTGCAGACGGCTCGTATTGCGCCGCGGGCTTGCGGGTTGGCTTGATGCATTCGTAGCAGTCATGCGCGCGTCGATAACGCGATACAGTTAGCATCTGCTTAAAATGGGGGTCAAATAGCGGCCAATAGGCTCACATCAGAAAATGGCGGAGACGGAGGGATTCGAACCCTCGATAGGATTACTCCTATGGTTCCTTAGCAGGGAACTGGTTTCAGCCACTCACCCACGTCTCCGGAACGCAGCTAGCTGCGGAGGCGCGCTATAACGAGGGTATGGTAGCGCGGCAAGTGGAGTCGTCCGATTGGCGCAAATTGCTTTCTGGCTGGCGATTTCCCGCGCAAATGACTCGCTTCACCGCAATTTCGATTCGATTCGTCGCCGGTTCATTGCCGCTTCACCTGCAAAGGATTCTTCTGACGCTCTATTGGACCGCCCGCGAACTATTTGTGCCCGGGGCGGCGCTTAGGAGGAAGCATGAGCATCGTTTCAATCGCCCGTTCGCATATTCGCAACGCCTGCACGGCTACGTTTGGGGCAGCGCTTGGTGTCGCCGCTCTGGTCGCAGCCCCTGTCGCAGCGCAGCAGATAGAAACCGTTGACCCCAACGAGGCCATTGGCCCTATCGATGGTGACCTCGTGGAGCAGCCTGGTGATGGTCCGATCTACGCCGATGAGCGTGTCGAGGGCGCGGTTGATGCAGTCTCCCAAACGGCAGATGATGCGGGCGCCGACGCACCGCGTCCGTCGTTCGGTGAACAAATGTCCATCGGCGATGACGAGGCACAGATTGCGCCCAATTGGGCGGATCCGGTCGTTACATCGGATGATCCGTCCGAAGCTGCTACACAGGCGTCCTCCGATCCATCGGCCGCCGCTGCGCAAGGCGGAACCTATAAAGAAGACGATCTGATCGGCGCGGCAGAGGGCGTTTTCGGCAAAGGTGCCGAAGGCGTTGCGCGGATGATTCAGGATTTGCTCAAGGAGCAAGGCGAACCGAGCGCCTACATTGTCGGGCGTGAAGCGGGCGGCGCATTTGTTGTTGGCGCGCGCTACGGTTCGGGCACGATGTATCACAAGATCGAAGGCGAGCGGCAGGTCTATTGGACCGGTCCGTCCATCGGGTTCGATGCAGGTGCTAATGCCGGCAACACATTCGTGCTGGTCTACAATCTCCACGACACTGAAGAGCTGTTTAAGCGCTTTCCGGCTGGCGAAGGTCAAGCCTATCTGGTGGGCGGAATGCACGCGAGTTACATGCGCCGCGGCGATACTGTGCTGATCCCGATCCGGGTCGGCGCTGGCCTGCGCCTTGGTGTCAATGCCGGCTATATGCGCTTCTCCAAAAAGCATCGCTGGTTGCCATTCTAAGAGGTCATTCAAGCGGGTGAACCGTATCTATCCGTAAGCGAGCCTTACGGGTCGCAAGAAAAATTAGCCCTGATTTGACGCCGCAAAGGCGCACATATGGGTTGCGGGCTTCGGGTTCCCTCGGCATTGGGGGCGCATCATGCTTGACCGTCTCCAACCTCAATCGCCCGACGCGCTTCTCGCGCTGATCAAACTCTATGCCGCAGATGACCGTGCGGACAAGATCGACCTTGGTGTCGGTGTCTATCGCACCAATGAAGGCGATACGCCTGTGTTTGCCGCGATTAAATCGGCAGAGGCTAAGCTGGTCGCGGAGCAGGACAGCAAGAGCTATCTTGGGCCTGAAGGCGATACCGGCTTTGTCCGCGCGCTGATGCCCTATATTTTTGGCAGTGATGCCACGATGGGCGGGCGCATCGAAGGCATGCAAACGCCGGGCGGTACAGGTGCGGTTCGGTTGGCAGTTGCTGTCGCCAAGCAAGCGGGCGTAAATGCGATCCATATGGGCACGCCAAGCTGGCCTAACCACGCGCAAATACTGTCCGACGTGGTGATTGATTTCAAACCGTTCGATCATGCGAACGCCGATGGCACCGCCAATATCGATGCCGTGCTGCAAGTCATCCGCAATGCGCAGAATGGTGACGCTGTGCTGCTGCATGGCTGCTGCCACAACCCGACCGGCATCGACTATTCGAACGAGCAATGGGATCAGATTGCCGAGGCATTTGCGAACAGCTCCGCTCTCCCGATCCTCGATATCGCCTATCAAGGTCTCGGCCATGGCTTGGACGAGGATGCCTATGGTGTCCGCAAAGTTTTGGCCGCAGTGCCAGAGGCGCTGGTATGCTATAGTTGCGACAAGAATTTCGGCATGTACCGCGACCGTGTGGGCGCGCTCTATGTGATGGCGAAGGACGGCGACGGGCTTGCCCCGATCCTGTCCAATCTCAATGCTTTGGCCCGCGCCAGCTGGTCTATGCCGCCTGACCACGGCGCGGCGGCCGTGCGGGTGATCCTGCGCGATGCTGACATGACCAAAGCATGGCTGGACGAGCTCGAGACCATGCGTACCCGGATGCGCGAAGTGCGCGCTGCATTGGCCGATGCTGGCGATGTCGGCAGCCTCGACCTGCGTCCTCTGGGGCAGCAGAACGGATTGTTCTCTGTCCTCCCGCTGAGCAAGGGCCAGATCCAGCAACTGCGCGACGAACATGCGATTTACATGGCGGGATCGGGTCGGATCAACATAGCCGGTCTGCATATGGGCAATATCGAAAAGTTCATCGGCGCGCTGGAAGCGGTCACTAGCTAAATGGCCCAAACCCAAGGCCGCGGCATAGAGCGTCAACCAACCCTTGAAGGGAAAAGGGTGTTGCTTCGGCCATTGGCGCCGGATGATTGGGACGCTCTGTTCGCGGTCGCCTCCGACAAGCGGGTGTGGGCACAGCACCCGATGCATGATCGCTGGCAAGAGCCGGTCTTTCGCGAATTTTTTGACGATGCGCTGTCTAAAGGCGGCGCATTGGCGATTATCGACAAGGCCAGCGGCCAGATGATCGGTTCCTCGCGCTATCAGGACTACGCGCCAGATGGTGGCGGATCGGTCGAGATCGGTTGGACTTTCATCGCCCCTGACTATTGGGGCAGCGGGATCAATGCGGAGCTGAAACGCCTGATGCTGGAACATGCGTTCCGATACGTCGCCCGCGTCAATTTCCGCGTCGGCGAAACCAATTTCCGCTCGCGCAAAGCAATGGAAAAGATCGGCGGAACACTGACCGATGGGACGCAAGTGGTGGACCTGCCCGACGGTCCTGCGGTGCATGTGATCTATGCGATCACGCGCGAGGGTTTTGCAGATGGTCCGCTGGCAAATGTGACCGGTTGAATGTAACGAATCTCAACTTTCCAATTGGCTCGTGCAAAACTTCTGATAGCTGATATTCTTGGGTATGCCTGACGAAAATCAAACTGAGGTCTGCCCCGAAGAACATCTCTCCAACATCTGGAACGATGATCTGTTTGGGCGTCGCGCAGAAGCAACGCAGCTATCTGCCTACATAAAGAGCGTGGCGGCACGCCCCAAATTTCGCGAAGACAAGAGCGCGTATACGATAGCAATTGATGCACAGTATGGTGAAGGCAAAAGCTTCTTTCTCAAACGATTGGCCCGGCAGTTGGAGCTTGAGCATCCGGTGGCCTTTGTCGACGCGTGGGCAGACGATCTGGCTGATGAGCCTCTGACCGCATTGGCTGCAACGCTAAAAGAAGCACTCCAGCCTTTCGTTCATACCAACGAGGTACGAGATGGGCTGGCGGAGTTCATGAGCAAGACCGGAAAGGTCGCTAAGATCGCGGGAGGTGGGTTGCTTCGGCGTGGAATCGGGTTCGCAATAGGGGCCGGAGCAACTGAACTTGCGGAGGGCGTGATCTCCGGTCTCGCAGAGGAAACGAGATCTGATGTTGATGACGCTATTGGGAGTGCTGTCAATACCATAGTCGATGATGCTTCCGACGCAGTCTCGTCAATAACACCTCACGCGCTTATGGAGGCACGCGTCTCAGAGTTTGAGGAAGGTAAGGTGGCCGTTCAATCAATGAAGGACAGCTTAGTCGCGATCGTCGATGCCCTAGGAACGACCGGAAAAAGCGCGCCAATTGTCATTGTGATTGACGAATTGGATCGTTGCAGACCGACCTACGCTCTAAAGCTGCTGGAAGAGATCAAACATTTGTTTGATGTGCCCGGTTTGGTTTTCGTATTGGCGATGCACGGCGAGCAATTAACACATTCCGTTAGCGGAGCTTATGGATCAGGCTTTGACGGGGCATCCTATCTACGGCGTTTCATTGATCGCAAGTACCGCTTGCGCAAGCCGGATGTTTCCAAGCTGATTGATCAGCTCTGCGGAATCACTGGGGTGTCTGATGGCACTTTCGTTTTCCCCGATGTTATGGACGAGGTGGGAAGAACTCAACATACATTACCGAAGTTGATTGCAGAGTACATGAGGATGTACGGGTTGACCGCCCGTGATGGCTTTCAACTCGTCGATATGATGCAAACTGCAAGCGCACTGGTGGGCACCAACCACAGACTTTTTGTACCCTACTTTCTGCCACTGGCGATTGGGCAACTCATAGGTTCCGAGGATGGCGAACTACCTAAACCAGCGGATACGTCAAAATGGACGTATCACTCGTTTGGACGCTTCGGACAGGCGAGGTCAAAGCACGATTTTGTTGTGCTCGCCGATAGCATCCACAAGGTCGCGCAAATGCCACGCAACGAGAGGCATGACTATGTGAATAACAATGATGGGGACTATGTAGCCCAAATTGCGTTGGAGGATTTGCCTTCGAGCGATAGCAATATCCCGCTATGGACAATATTTGGTCTTGCGGAGCTAGTTCGCACTGTGGGGCGCTTCGAGAATCCGAAAATTTCTCCCATCGATTGATCTACCCCCGCAAACTCTCCATCCGTTTCAAATAGCGCGCCAGCACGTCAATCTCCAGATTGACGCTGTCGACCTCGGACAGTTTGCCGAGGGTGGTCATCTCGGCGGTGTGTGGGATGATATTGAGTGCGAAGTCGCAGGTGCCGTCGGGCCGGTCGCGTACATCGTTTACGGTCAGTGAAACGCCGTCGACTGTAATTGAGCCTTTGGCGGCGACGAAGGGAGACATATCGGCGCGGGTGCGGATGGCGAGGCGCTGCGATCCGCCTTCTTCGCGGGCCAGCATCACTTCGCCGACGCTGTCGACATGGCCGGTTACGATATGACCACCTAGCTCATCGCCAACCTTCAGCGCGGGTTCCAGATTGAGTGAGCGGCCTTCTTCCCACATGCCGGGGACGGTGCAGGATACGGTTTCAGCGGAGATATCGACCGCGAACCATGCGTCGCCCGCTTTACCGCCTTTTTCGACCACGGTCAGACACACGCCAGAGCAAGCAATCGATGCACCGATGGCGATCGTCTCCGGATCGAATGGGCAAGCGATGACCGCGCGCAAATCACCGCGCGATTCGATCTTGGAAATTGTGCCGATGGCGGTGATGATGCCGGTGAACATTTACTCTCCGTTGCCAGTTTTGGCGCCTTCATTGGGTTGCACGCGCTCATAAGCTTCGTAAGTGTCGCTGCCAAGCATGCGCTGCCCGGTCAGTTGCCAGCGATCATGCGCAGCGGACAGGTTCTCCAGGCCGATATCGCCCACTGCCGATTGTCCGGCACCAAGGATGATAG
This sequence comes from Pontixanthobacter sp. CEM42, assembly GCF_017812015.1. GTDB lineage: Bacteria > Pseudomonadota > Alphaproteobacteria > Sphingomonadales > Sphingomonadaceae > Pontixanthobacter. Next base: position 78,387 of record NZ_JADQTN010000001.1, read on the forward strand.
GCGCACGATACAATTCGATCCGGTCGACCAAATCGGCGCTGAGGAAGGATGCTGCCGTCTGTGCGCCGCCTTCGACATAGAGATATTGCACGTCGTCCAGCGTGGCGATTTGCTCGGGCTTGTTGATGATCTTCACGCCGTCTGGCGGGATGCCGCGGGTTAACAAAATACGCTGCGGGCTGCGCTCTTCCAAGCCGGATAAGCGGACATCGAGACGGGGTTTGTCGTCCCGCCATGTGCCACCCCCGACCAGAATAGCATCCGCCTGAGCGCGGTGAGCGTGCACGTGCGCGCGCGCTTGCTCGCCTGTGATCCACTGGCTCTCTCCAGATGGCAGCGCGACAAACCCGTCAAGCGATGTCGCCAGTTTCAGCGTGACATGCGGTCGGCCTTTGGCCTTTTGCGTGAGATAGCCGGACAAGCTGGCCGTGGCCTGTGGGCAGCCCAGCTGAGCAACTTTGATACCGGCACGGCGAAGCTTTTCCGCGCCGCTACCGGCGGTTCGAGGATCAGGATCAGTGACTGCGAAGACCATTCGCGCAATTCCTGATTGCGCGATCACATCGCTGCAGGCGGGTCCTCGATCAGATTCGTGATTGCACGGTTCAAGCGAAGTGTAGAGCGCCGCGCTTTTGGCGGCTTCGCCTGCATGATCCAGCGCGATTTTTTCTGCATGCGGCCTACCGCCAGCTTGCGTGTAGCCGCGTCCGACTACTTTGCCGTCCTTGACGATAATTGCGCCGACCGACGGGTTCGGCCTGCTCAGCGGTCGGCCGCGTAGCCCCAGCCGTGCTGCTGCCGCCAGCCAATCGGAATCACTGTGCAGGATTTTGCTCTGCCGTTTCACCTGGGGGTGTCGTCTCTGCTGCGGCGTCATCTGCTTTGATTTGACCCAAGGCGATAGCACGCAACCGTGCAGCTTCCGCATCTTCACGTGCCAATTGCTCGGCTGCCTTTTTCTCGATTTCGCGAGGGTTCATGCCGCTGGCCCGCGCAAGTGCGCGGTAAATTTCTTTCTTCCGCTCTTCCCGCGCAGCGATCATTGCATCGCGCTTTTCCTTATGCGCTTGATAGACCAGATTACTCGCGATGATTTCTTCATCGCTCCGGCCTTCTGCAAAGCTGGTAATATAAGTCACATTGGGCGGTACTGGCGGGCCAACTACGTCCTCGCGGATGATCAGAAACATCAGGCCCGCGGTCATCAATGCCGATACCCCCAATATCGGCCAGCGATAGGGGGTTGGTTTTTTGAATTCTTGCCAGAAGTCGGCAATGCCCCCTGCGGGGTTGAGGCGTTGAATCAAGCTCATAGAAGCAAGATAGAGGCTGATTAGCGTTTTCGCCAGACCCTTACGATATTCGCGCGATTGGGCGGCTTATCCAAAGGGTCCGTAAAGCGCGCGGCCTTTCGCTTTGAGCCATGCATTGGCGGCATCGATATCGCCTTCGAATATCCGATCCAATGCGGCGTAAAATGCTGGTCCATGGTCGAAATGCAGCAAGTGGGCGACTTCGTGCGCGACGACCGAACGGCGAACGTCAGCCGGAGCCATAATCAGCCGCCAGTTGATCCGGACTGTGCCGCTGCTTGAGCAGCTACCCCACCGACGCTGCGCCCGGGAGAGTTTGAGGTCGGGCTTGGTGACCTCTGCCAGTGCACAATATTCCGCCAGATCGCGGTCCATGATGGCGAGGGCCTCGTCCCGCAGCCAGCGCTCGATCCGGCTTCGCAAGCTGTCTTCTGGCCCGCCAATGTGCAGTGTGGTCTCAAGCAATCGAGGCTTACGCGGGGCCTGCGGGTCCCACGCAATAGTCACCGGCTCGCCGATAAAGTCGATTTGGCCATCGGGTCGGGGAGGACGGGCTTCCTCGACCTTGTCCAATTGCGCAGCAATCCAAGAGCGGCGCGATTCGGCAAATTCCAGTGCGTCTACCGACTGCCCCCAGCGCGGCATGGTCACCCGTAGCTCGCTACCATCCGGCGCGAGCCGCATGATCAGGCGTTTTGCAGTGCGGTGACGTTTGATCGTGATCGGCAGAGTACGTCCTGCAATTTCGATGCAGCGCTTCTCCGAGCGGATTTTCTGATTGGCACGCAGCCAGTCCATCATCGGTGGTCCCCATCGGTTTCGTCTGCGTCCCACTCAACCAAGTGGTGGTCGAGCGGACCGGCATCGACTTCGCTGATGACACGGCCAGCGACCGATACACCCGCATGCTTGACCGATTCTCGGTCACCTGAGATCAGATAGTGCCAATCCTTGAGAGGTTTTCCGTCCGCTCGCAGTCGGTAGGCGCAGCTTGCAGGCAGCCATGTGACGTCTTTCACGATTTTCAGCGTCAGCCGCATGCAATCGGGCACATATGCGCGGCGATTGCGGTAGTCGATGCACTGCGCGGTATCGGTATCGAGTAGTTTGCACGCAACGTTAGTACCCTCGATCGTACCGGTGTTTTCGTCCTCGATTTTGTGAAGGCAGCATTTGCCGCAGCCATCGCACAAAGCTTCCCACTCGGCGCGGGTCAGCTCACCCAGCGGTAGCTCCCAAAACGTGTTCCTCAACGCACCCATTGTTCAAGTTCGGCGGCGACGCCCACAGGTCCCTTATCGGTCGGGATTATTCCCAACGGAGCGCCTTGAGGGTCAAATAGATAAGTGAAGGCGGTATGCTCGATATCGTAGCTGCCATTTGCGTTCACTGCGCCTTTGGTCGCGGTGACCGAGAATTTCTCGGCGGTCTGCTTGATCGCGTCAGGCGAGCCGGTCAGGCCGATCAGACGCGGATGGAAATTGTCGATGAATGTCGCGACGGTTGGCTGATCATCGCGATCTGGATCGATAGTGATGAAGATCGGTTGAACCTTTGCGCCAAGCTCCGGATGCTTCTTCTCAAATTCGCTGAGACCTTGGGACAAGCGCGCGACATCGGTCGGGCAGACATCGGGGCAATAGGCGAAGCCGAAATAGACCAGCCGGTACTGACCGCCGAAATCAGACCAGCTCACTTCTGCGCCCTTGCTTGAAGTTAGCGTGAAATCACCGCCAATGGTCGATCCGCGTAGATCAACGCCATCGGGTGAGGGGCCGATCGGTCCGGACGGGCTAGATCCGCACGAAGCCAGAGCGAACACGGCGAAAAGTGCGGCGAAGTTGCGGATAAAGTGAAACATAGCGCTCAGGTTCATGCTCTGCTAATTGGGGATCGACAAGGGGGCGAATCTGCCCTGCACACAACGCATGTAACAATTTCTTGGAGGTTGAAAATGGCCAGCGCCGTTTTCCGGTCAGTTTTTCCCGCGATTGCGCTTTCACTGGCGCTTATTGCAACGCCTGTTTCCGCGCAGTTCAAGCGCGAAGGGTATACATTTTTGGAAGCGGTGAAAGACCGCGATGGAAATGCCGTGACCGAGGCGTTGAAGAAACCCGGCAGCGTTGTTGTGAATACGCGGGACATCACCACTGGTGAAACCGGACTCCATATCGTGACTAAGCGTGAAGACGTGGTGTGGATCAAGTTCCTGACGCAGAACGGTGCAAACCCCAATATCAAAGACAACAAAGGCATCGCTCCGCTGCAGATCGCCGCGACGCTGGGCAGCGTGGCGGGTGTCGAAGCACTTCTAAAAGCCGGCGCGAATGTGGATGAACCAAATGACACGGGTGAGACTGCGCTGATCTCGGCGGTACATAACCGCAATACCGGCATGATCCGTGTCCTTCTGGCCAATGGCGCAAATCCTGATCACAATGACAATTCAGGTCGCTCGGCGCGCGATTATGCCGATCTGATGGTGAACAACAGCCAGATGTTGACCGAGTTCCGCCGCGCCGACGAAGAGCGCGAAGGCAAGAAGACGCCGCAGACCTATGGGCCGACTTTCTAAATGTCCGACGTAGATGATCTTACTTTGGACGAGCTACGGCTCGCACTCGCATCGGCAATTGCCGATGCAGCGACTTTCGATGGCTGGAGCGACGACGCGATTGTTGCTGCGGCAATGGAGAAAGGGGCTGATCCCGATGTCGCGCGTTTGGCCCTCCCTGGCGGCGCGATGGACATGATCGCTGCGTGGATCGAAACGGTCGATGCCGGAATGTCAGAGGCACTTAAGGCAGAAGCACTAGCAAAAATGCCGATCCGCGAGCGAATCCGCAGTCTGGTGCAATTCCGGCTTGATGCGATTGCCGGGCAAGAAGAAGCCTTGAAACGCGCAACCGCGATCATGGCGATGCCGCAAAATGTCGCGAAGGCGCTGAAGTTAGGTTGGAACAGCGCGGACCTGATGTGGCGGCTCGCTGGTGATACCGCGACCGACTATAACCATTATACCAAGCGAACAATTCTCGCGGGAATTTATACCGCCACGTTGGCGGTTTTTGCTGATGATGACAGCGAGGACAAGGCCAAAACCAGGGCGTTCTTGGATCGCCGGATTGAAGGCGTCATGAAGTTTGAGAAGGTAAAGGCGAAGCTGCTCAATTCCGAACGCGAGACCTTTAGCATGTCACGTTTCTTGGGTCGGCTCCGCTACCCCTCGCGCTAACGCCGGGCGCTTAATGATAACCAGTTGCAATTAGCTGTTTCGTCTGGCAGCGGATCGCTATGGCGACCGATGCGATCACTCTCGACACTTTAGCGCCGGGCAGCAGCGCCACCATCATCTCTGTCGATTGGGATATGCTCGCACTCGATGAGTGCAAGCGTTTGCGCGCGCTCGGTATCGACGAAGGCGCGCTGGTTGCCGTTGCGCATAAAGGCGTTTTCGGTAGCAGCGATCCGCTTGCGATCACCATAGGTCGGATGACGATTGCCCTGCGTAAAATCCATGCTGCCGCAATGCAGGTTGAACCGGCATGATTCTGTCTGAGCGTGTCGCGCTGGTCGGCAACCCCAATGCGGGCAAGAGTGCTTTGTTCAACGCGCTGACAGGTGCCCGCCAGAAAATCGCTAACTATCCCGGCGTTACCGTCGAGCGGAAAGCGGGCAAGTTGGTATTGCCATCCGGAGACAGCATCGAACTGATCGATCTGCCAGGTAGCTATGCGTTCGATGCCACCAGCCCGGATGAAGAAGTCACACGCAAAGTCGTGATGGGCGAGTTCGAGGGCGAGGCGCAGCCCGATCTGTTGGTGGTCGTTCTGGATGCTGCCAATTTGGAACAGCATCTGGTCTTCGCGCAGGAAGTGATTGCGCTGGGAAGGCCAACGATTGTTGCACTCAATATGGTCGATCTGGCCGAGCGCGACGGGCTAACGCTTGATCCTCAGGCTTTGTCTAAGGCTCTGGATGTGCCGGTCGTTCCGACGGTAGCGGTCCGCCGCAAAGGTTTGACCGAGTTGGTTGATGCGATTGCTGCCATGGATGCGAGCGCTGACTTCGCTGCTGGAGCGGAACTCACTTTGCCCGAGAGAAGGCTCGCAGCGCGCAACATTGCCAAGGTCGCGACGCTGTCCGAATCGGCTGAGCGCCAGATCAATTCCGGTCTCGATAGAGTTCTGCTGCACCCATGGTTCGGTCCGCCGATCCTGTTCGCGCTTCTGTTCGTTATTTTTCAAGCTGTCTTCGCTTGGGCGACACCGTTTGCCGATGGCCTCGAAGCGGGTGTTGGTCTGGTATCCAATTGGGTTACCGCAAGCTTTGCCGAGGGCTTCTTCCGCGACCTGATTACCGAAGGACTGCTGGCGGGCGTCGGGTCAGTGGTGGTGTTCTTGCCGCAGATTGTGATCCTGTTCGCCTTTATCCTGATCATGGAGGCGACCGGCTATATGGCGCGGGCAGCCTTTGTGATGGACCGCCTGATGGCTTCGGTCGGCTTGTCCGGGCGCAGCTTTATTCCGCTTCTGTCGAGCTTCGCCTGCGCCATTCCCGGTATCATGGCGACGCGCAGCATTGCCGATCCCAAGGATCGTCTGACCACCATCCTGATCGCACCGCTGATGACATGCTCTGCGCGCCTGCCAGTGTACCTCGTCATTATCGGGGCGGTCATCCCGGAGCGGCAAGTCGCCCCCCTGATCGGGTTGCAGGGACTGGTGATGTTCCTGCTCTATGTCGCAGGCATTGTCGGTGCAGTGGTTGTTGCATTTGTTCTGCGGCGGACGGTGACCGCCGGACAGGCGAGCGGCTTCATTATGGAGCTGCCGCGCTATCAATTGCCGCAGACCAAGGATTTGCTGATTGGCCTGTGGCAGCGGGCCTGGGTATTCCTTCGCCGCGCCGGGACAATCATTTTTGCAGCCACCGTGGTTCTGTGGCTGCTCCTGACCTTTCCAAAGGCTGAAATCGGCGAAAGCCAGCTCGATGCATCGTATGCCGGGCAAATATCGGCCGTGATCCAACCTGCGTTCGAACCAATCGGTTTTAATCAGGAAATGACGCTAGCCTTGGTGCCCGCAATGGCGGCGCGCGAAGTGGCGGTGGCATCGCTCGCAACCACCTATGCGGTCGATTCTGATGATGAGGAAGCGACCGAAGAGGCGCTTAGCGCAGAGATCGCAGCGCGCTGGAGTCTGCCGACCGCGCTCGCCTTTCTCGCCTGGTTTGTGTTTGCGCCGCAATGTATTTCCACCATCGCCGTCGCCCGACGCGAAACCAACGGGTGGAAATGGCCGATGGTGATGCTCGGTTATTTGTTCGCGCTGGCCTATGTTTTTGCGGGCGCGACCTATTGGTTGGCGATCTGGGCGGGGCTCTAGACGCCGCTTTCCACACCTTCGCACAATAAATTCGGCCAGCGACTCGCTTGGGCGCAGGCGAGCCGCTAACTCTTTGCGCAAGAGATTCGCGAAGGAAAATGCAATGGCCGGTAGCCTCAATAAAGTAATGCTCATTGGTAATCTGGGTGCGGACCCGGAAGTCCGCTCGTTCCAGAATGGCGGCAAGGTGTGCAATCTGCGGATCGCCACCAGCGAAACCTGGAAAGACCGCAATTCGGGCGAACGTCAGGAAAAGACCGAGTGGCACACTGTGGCAATCTTCTCAGAAGGTCTCGTCAATGTGGCCGAGCGTTTTCTGCGCAAAGGCTCAAAAGTCTTTATTGAAGGCCAATTGCAGACGCGCAAATGGCAGGACCAGAGCGGCAATGACCGCTACTCGACCGAAGTTGTGTTGCGCGGCTTCAATGGCACGCTGACTATGCTCGACGGTCCCGGTGGCCAAGGCGGTGGAGGCGGCGGCCAAGGTGGCGGCGGAAACTATGGCGGCGGCTCCGGCGGTGGCGGAGGCTACAACCAAGGCGGCAGTTCTTCGGGCGGAAGCTCTGGCGGCGGTGCCTCAGGTGGCGGCTCCAACTACGATGATCTGGATGACGACATCCCGTTTTGATGTGCGTGCAGGCCTTTCAGCGGCCGTACTGGCTCTTACTCTGACGTCATGCGCGGATGAACCCGGCGATCAGCTCGATAGCGAAACGCGCGATATCATACGGGCAGCTTTAGAGTCGCAAGCGGATATTCCCTCTCAATATGCGGAGTGGTTTGCTGAGCATCCTGAAGAGAAATCAAACTTGCCTAGCCTGTTTGATCAACGCCTGTGTGTGAAGGATGAATTGGCCGGAACCACTGCTGATTTTCGCATGACAAGAGAAGCCGCCGATGCTGACGGTAGTGCACCCGGTCTTAACCCTCGCGAGAAGCGCGAGATGTGGGACAATGTCCGTGTCCGAAGCACCCTTCCGCGCGATATCAAGCCGAAGCATTTGCGATGGGATGGGCCCCTTCGATATTGCGTGAACGGAGTGCTATGGATGAGTCACCCGGAGGTTGATGGCGATAACGCAACCATATTCATCCAGAACGAATGCACGGGCTGGTGCGGCTGGGGCGGCGTTCTTGAGCTCAAACGCGACGCTGGCGGATGGAAAGCGGGCGAGTTGTCAGAATGGTGGGTGTCTTAGGGAAGCAGTCCGGCAGACAAACCAGCCGTGGCCGGCAGCGAGTGTATAACACGTCAAACTTTACAGAGATGCGCGATGATGCGCTCACTTGCCGCTTCTTAATCCCTTCAACATCTCCGCCATTGGGCCATCTTGTTCGCCTTCGACCTGGATGCCTTTTTCTTTACGCACCGTTTCTGCATCGGGGCCGGTCGCATAGGGATCGATCAAGAGGCCAAAGCTCTGCGCGACGGCTTCGCCCAGATCGAAACTGTCGCCGGAAAATTCGATCTCATCAATATCGGCCAGCTCGACTTCTATCTCTTCTTCGGAAGGTTCAATATCGCGGTGCGGCACGAACCGAAGGTGCAAATCCTCCTTAGCGCTGACCGAAATATCCTCGCCCGAGACGGAGCAGGCCTGCAGCCATTTCGCCTCCATCGTGCCAGTCGCGATCACATCGGGGCCCTTTGGTGTCAGCGCGATCTCTGCACGTAGTCGCTCGATGCTGCTAAGCGTAAACCGAGCGCACAAGTCCGTCCGCTCCTTCGCCGATGCTTCGATCACATACGGCTCGTTTTTGAGCGCTTTTACTTTGATCGGCCTGCTGAACTCGATCTCGCTCATGCAGTAATCTCTCCGGCGAGCAACTGATCCTTGTCCAGTTCCTCCAATCGCTCGGAAAGTTCTATCAGTCCGGCCGCCATGGCTTCTGCATGGGCCTCGTCAGTCAAGGTAACATTGCGCCGCACGGCGTCAGTCATCGCACTGGCCCCGCTTTCCAACGCATTGCGATAAGCACCGATACGGCCGCCCATCGCCTCCATCAGCTTACCCATTTTCTTGCCCAAAGTCGGGTCGCCCAAACCGGTTTCGCGCAATTGGCCGTCAATGTCCTCGACAAACAGCTCGGTAAGGCGGGCGGTCGCTGGAAGAAGCTCTTTGTCCGCTTCCATCCGCAGCATTACCATCGCCAGCACATTGGTGATCATATCGAAGCGGCCATCCACCGTATCTGCTGCGCCGCAATTGCGATACCAATGCGGCTGCCGCGCTTCACCAACGACAGCATGCCACAGCGGGCGGAGCGCTTCTTTCGGATCGGCTTCGGTGCCAAAAAGTCGGGAGAAAAATGCCATTCGAGGATACTCTGTCAGGGAGGCTTGTGCGTCAACCGTTCATCGGCAATTCAAACCGCCTTGCGCAAACGCGTCACCGGTCGATTGGCAGCGTATGGTTGCATGGCGGTGAGCATCACCGTAAGGCCAAAGCACATATAGGATTTGCACCTGTCAATCCAAGCCGAATGGCGGTTTTTGACAAGGCATCAAGAGGAATTGCGCTCTAATGATTAAAGGCAAAATGATCGGCACAGCGATTGTTCTGGCAGCGGCATTGACGATGGGCGGATGCTCATCGATCCGCGAAAGCCGTGGTTATATCGTCGATCAGACATTGGTGAGTTCTGTCCAGCCGGGCATCGATAACCAGCAATCTGTCGCCCAAACGCTTGGCCGTCCGACCTTTACCAGCCAGTTCGGTGACCCGACGTGGTATTACGTATCGAGTGTCACGGGCCGTAAGCCATTTGTTCGCCCTCGGATCAGAAGCCATTCGGTTTTGGCGATAAAATTTGATGCCAATGGCAATGTCCTCGCGGCAGATCGCAGCGGGATCGAAAAAGTCGCATTCTTCCAGCCAGACGGCGATAAGACGCCAACTTTGGGCCGTGAACGCGGCTTCTTTGAAGATCTGTTCGGCAATATCGGTACTGTTGGTGCACCGGGCACTGGCGGCGGAGCGGGCGGCCCCGGCGGGTAACTGCTTGATCGTTGGCTTGATCGGATGATCGGACACCCCATATCCCGAATATGAGTACAGCAGATAATCCGCACGGTCTGGTGCAATGGCATGGGACTACTATCATCGGCGTGAAAAAGGGCGGCAAGACCGTGATTGCTGGGGACGGCCAAGTCTCCATGGGCAACACGGTAATGAAGCCCAATGCCCGCAAGGTCCGCCGGATCGGCAAAGACGAGAAAGTCATTGCCGGTTTCGCTGGCGCAACGGCTGATGCATTCACTCTGTTTGAACGGCTTGAGAAAAAGCTGGAGGCGCATCGCGGGCAGCTGCTGCGTGCGGCTGTCGAGCTGGCCAAAGATTGGCGAACCGACAAATATCTCCGCAATCTCGAAGCCTTGATGATTGTTGCCGATGAAGAAAGTCTGCTGGTCCTAACCGGCAATGGCGATGTTCTAGAGCCGGAAGGTGGGATCACTGCAATTGGTTCGGGCGGGAACTATGCCCTTGCGGCCGGTCGTGCGCTTGACGACTACGAAGACGATGCAGAGCAAATCGCTCGCAAGGCAATGGCTGTCGCCGCTGACATCTGCGTATTCACCAACGGCAATGTGACCGTCGAACAGATTTAAGAGACCCCATGACAGAAGCACTCACTCCGAAGGCGATTGTCGCCGCGCTCGACGAACATATTATCGGCCAGAAAGACGCAAAGCGCGCGGTTGCCGTGGCAATGCGCAATCGTTGGCGCCGTCAGCAATTGAGCGATGAATTGCGCGACGAGGTTACGCCTAAGAACATTTTGATGATTGGTCCCACCGGCTGCGGTAAGACCGAAATCAGCCGCCGCCTTGCGAAGTTGGCCGATGCGCCATTCGTAAAGATCGAAGCGACCAAATTCACTGAAGTCGGCTATGTCGGGCGCGATGTGGAGCAGATCGCTCGCGATCTGGCTGAGGACGCAATTCGGTTGGAAAAAGAACGCCGCCGCGAGGCCGTGCGCGAGGCCGCTTCAAAGGCCGCAATGGACCGGTTGCTCGATGCGCTGGTCGGCGACAATGCCTCCGAGGCGACGCGCGAAAGTTTCCGTCAACGGATCGTCGACAATTCGATGAACGATACTGAGGTCGAGATCGAAATACAGGATACACCTGCTGCGCCAATGGAAATCCCCGGCATGGGCGGCGGCATGGGCATGATCGACCTTAGCGATATGATGGGCAAGGCGTTCGGCAAGAACAATACCAAACGCCGCAAGCTTAAAGTCCCTGAAGCGTGGGACAAACTGGTTGATGAGGAGGCTGAGAAACGCCTCGACCAAGACGATGTCGCACGCGTTGCTCTGCAAAATGCAGAGACCAACGGCATCGTCTTCCTTGATGAGATTGATAAAATTGCCGTGTCCGATGTGCGCGGCGGCTCGGTAAGCCGTGAAGGCGTGCAGCGTGATCTGCTTCCGCTGATCGAAGGCACAACCGTCGCGACCAAATATGGTCCGATGAAAACCGACCACATTCTGTTTATCGCCAGTGGTGCGTTCCACGTCTCCAAGCCATCGGACATGCTTCCCGAATTGCAAGGCCGCTTGCCGATCCGGGTCGAATTGCGTGCGCTAACCGAAGAGGATTTCGTCCGCATTCTTGGCGAGACGCGGGCCAATTTGGTATCGCAATACATTGCTTTGCTTGGCACCGAAGATGTCACCGTGGCAATTGGTGATGACGCGGTAGCTGAAGTCGCAAAAATTGCCGCGCAGGTAAACGAAAGCGTCGAGAATATCGGCGCGCGGCGCTTGCAGACCGTTATGGAGAAGCTGCTCGAAGAACTCAGTTTTGAGGCGGAGGAGCATAAGGGCGAAACGATCACGATCGATGCTGAATATGTGCGCGGCCGCCTGACCGAGCTCTCCCAGGATACTGACCTTAGCAAATATATCCTGTAAGCTGCCCAGATGGGCCGTGGTGTAGTCAAAGATACAGCAGCGATGATCGACGGGATGAACCCAAAGTTGGGCCCGCAGGCATGGCGTTTTGTTCAGATCTCACCGGATACTGCACCCCAATTGTTGGGCAGTGCGATTGGAACTTTCCGGGAGAAGGAGGGTGTTTCGGCAATAGTGCCAAGCGCTCTGGCTGACGAGTTAGGAATTGCAGGACCTGATTTCCGCTGCATTACCCTGCAAGTGCATTCGGACCTTGAAGGCGTTGGTTTGACAGCGGCGGTGTCCGGCGCGCTCGCCGATGCGGGTATCGCCTGCAATATGGTGGCCGCGTTCCACCATGATCACGCCTTCGTGCCTGCTGCCAATGCTGAGGACGCTCTGGCGATTTTGGCCGATTTATCCGGGAAAACCGCCTGCTAGGCACAGCGTTTGGCGGCCAGCAGACGCAGTTTATCGAAATCTGCGTCCATAAACTTGAATGCCGCGCTCAAACTTGGTCTACTCCGAAATAGAGGAATTGCCGTTTATCAGGGGACTATCCATGCTTCGTTCGATCCTTACCGCCGGTACTGGCCTACTCGCACTTGCCGCTGCGCAACCTGCCTTGGCTGACGATCACGCAAGCAGAGAAGCCGCCGCAATAACCGCACCTGAGATCGAATTTACCCAATGGACGCTCGACAATGGTCTGCGTGTTATTGCGATCCCTGATGATACGACCGGAACGGTTACGACATCGCTCTGGTATGAGATTGGTTCAAAACTTGATCCCGAAGGCCGCAGCGGTTTCGCGCATCTGTTCGAGCATATTCTCAGCCGCAAGACCGAGAATATGCCGTATAATATGATCTACGGCCTAACCGCCGATATTGGCGGCACGCGCAATGCCTCCAACGGCACCGACCGGACCAATTATTATGAGCAGGTGCCCGCTGCTTATCTCGAGCAGATGCTGTGGACGCATCGTGAGCGGATGGCGTTTCCGGTAGTCGACGAAGAAGTGTTCAATCGCGAACGCGATGTGGTGAAGGAAGAACTGCGCCAGCGCGTCCTTGCGCCGCCTTATGGCCGGTTCAGTCGCTTTGTGATTCCTGAAAATGCCTATGATGTGCTGCCGCATCGCCGCCCAGGCATCGGTTCGATTGAGGATCTGGATTCGGCGACACTCGACGATGCTTTGGCATTCTATGAGGCTTACTATGGGCCGGATACCGCAACGCTGATCGTTGCCGGCAATTTCCAGATGGATCAGCTCCGCGGTCTGGTCGACCAATATTTCGGCGATATTCCGCGCCGGAAAAATCCGGTCGACGTTACGATTACCGAGCGTGAGCCGGAGCGCACCGAGCCGCGCGTCGTCAATTCGACTGCACCTAATGTTCCGCTACCGCTGGTTGGCACGATCTGGAAACTTCCCGGTGAAGCGCATCCTGACATGGCAGCCATTGAAGTCATGGATGCGATCATGTCGCGCGGCGACAATAGCCGTATGCATGCGGCGCTCGTGCGAACGGGTAAAGCTGTGCAAGCGGTACACTTCGCTCAGACTAGCGAAGAAGCAGGAGTGCTGGCGCAATTCGCAGTCATCAATCCGACTGCCAATATGGAAGAAGTCGCTGGTATTTTGGTGACCGAGCGCGACAAGATGCGCAATGAGCGGGTGACAGATGCCGAACTCGCCGAAGCCAAGAGCGAGATCGCTGCAAGCGCGCTCCGCCGCCGTGAAACTGCGCGCGGACGGGCGTTTGAACTGGGCGAGTCGCTCGTTTCGACGGGCGATCCCTATCATGCAGACAAGCGCCTCGCTGCGATAGCCGCAGTTACAGCGGACGACGTGCGGCGCGTTGCTCAGAAGTATTACGACCCTCAGAAGCGGACCGATATTACCTATGTGAAGGGTGAAGATGATCCGTCATCCTATGCCAATCCGGTCCCGATGTCCGAATTCCGGACTTTGCCGGCGGCTACCGGTGAAATTCGCGAAGTGAAGCCCGAAGGTGAACGGATGGCGCCGCCTGAGCCTGGCGTGTCTCCAGAGGTGATTGCGCCCGAGATTGTCGAGGCAACACTCGATAATGGCATCAAAATTGTGGCTGTCCAAACGGGCGATGTTCCCATCGCATCGATGAGCGTTTTGGTCGCAGGCGGCAGCCGCAGCGATCCGCGCGATAAGGCAGGTTTGTCCCAAATGGCGGCAGCGCTCGCCAATACCGGCACAGCGGATATGTCTGCGACTGAAATCGCGGCGAAGTTTGAAAGTCTAGGCGCTTCCTTTGGCGGCGGGGCAGGGAGTGACGGTGCCAGCTTCAGTCTGACTGCGCCGGTTGTGAATATGGCAGAAGCGGGCAAGGTCGCCGCGAGCATCATTCGCGGCGCGACATTCCCGGAAGATGAACTTGCCCGCGAACGCAAGCGCGCAATTGATGGGCTGCAAGTCTCGCTGAAAGACCCAGGCGCCTTGTCGCGCTTCGTGGTGCGCACAGCAATGTACGGCGATGCGGGTTATGGCACGCAACCGGGCGGCACCACCGACAGCCTAGCAGCGATCACGCGTGATGATCTGGCGCAGCACCGCGCCGAATATTGGCATCCCGAAGCAACACAGATTATCATCAGCGGAGGCATTGCGCCCGATAAAGCCATCGAACTGGCGACATCTCTATTTGGTGATTGGTCGGTTGAAACGGCGGCACCCGCGGCACCCGCCGATCCGGCTGGTGCTGAACAGCCGGTGCGAACAATTGTGGTCGATATGCCCGATGCAGGACAGGCTTCCGTAATCGCCGCAGTGCGCGCTCCTGAACGGGCGAGCGCCGATTACTATCCTTTAGTGCTGGCTAACAGTGTACTTGGCGGCGGATCCAGTGGGCGGTTGTTCGAGGAAGTGCGGACTAAGCGCTCGCTCAGTTACGGTGCCTATAGCGGCTTCGCATCACGCGCCGACGACTCTATCCTGACCGCAAGCGCGCAGACCAAGAACGAGAGTGCCGATGAAGTGGCGCAGTTGTTCCTTGATGAGTTCACCCGTTTGGGCAGCGAACCTCTGGATGAGGACCTGCTCGCTAAGCGCCGGCTCTACCTGTCGGGCGGATATTCGCGTTCGTTGGAAACCAGCTCCGGCTTCAACCGCATCGTTGCTAGCTTGCTACAACAAGGGATCGGTCCCGAGGAAGCGGCGGCCTATGCCTCGCGCCTAGAGAGCGTGACGGCCGCTGAGGCGAATAAAGCGGCGGGCGATTATGTCGATCCGGCGAAAGCGACGATTGTGATCGTGGGTGACGCAAAGCAATTTATCGACCAGATCCGCGAGATGCGGCCCGATGTCGAGGTGATTGCTGCGACAGACCTTGACCTGTCGAGTGCCGACTTTGGTGCAGCGAGCGGAGAGTAATTTCTACGCCTCGTCGCGCTCGCTTTGCTGGCGCGCCCACATTTCGGCATAGAGACCGTCTCGCTTGAGCAGCGCCGAATGCGTTCCGCGTTCGGCGAGCTTACCTTGATCGAGCACGATTATCTCGTCTGCTTCCGCAACTGTTGAAAGCCGGTGCGCGATAGACAGCGTCGTGCGGTCGCGGGAAACGCGGTCCAGCGTTGCGAGAATGTCCTGCTCGGTCCGGCTGTCGAGCGCACTTGTGGCTTCATCCAGCATCAGGATCGGCGGGTCTTTGACCAACGTTCGTGCGATAGCAACGCGCTGCTTCTCGCCGCCCGATAGTTTCAGTCCGCGCTCGCCGACTTCGGTGTCGAAGCCTTTGGGCAATTGTTCGATGAAGGGCAATATCGCCGCATCGCGGGCCGCAGCCAGCATTGTCTGCTCGTCTGTACCGCCTTTACCGTAGGCGATATTGTAACCAATGGTGTCGTTGAAGAGGACGCTGTCCTGCGGAACAATGCCGATGGCCGCACGCACGGTATCCTGCTGCACTGCCGCGATATCTTGCCCGTCAATCAGGATACGACCTGACCACGGATCGTAAAAGCGGAATAGCAACCGCGCGATGGTCGATTTGCCTGCGCCCGATGGCCCGACAATTGCGATGTTATCGCCAGCGGGCACTTCGAAGCTAAGGCCTTGCAGAATGGTTCGGTCCGGCTCGTATCCAAACACAACATTTTCAAATGCGACGGTCGGTTTTTGAATGACGAGCGCGGGTGCGCCGGGGGCATCTTCGACCTCAATTGCTGTGTCCATCAATCGGAAC
Source organism: Pontixanthobacter sp. CEM42 (assembly GCF_017812015.1). Lineage (GTDB taxonomy): Bacteria > Pseudomonadota > Alphaproteobacteria > Sphingomonadales > Sphingomonadaceae > Pontixanthobacter. The sequence continues at coordinate 94,209 of NZ_JADQTN010000001.1, forward strand.
ATTTCGGCCATATCGACCAGGCCCTGACGGATCGTGCGGTAGACGAAGCCGAGCAGATCAAGCGGACGGAAGAGTTGCAGCAGATAGGTGTTCACAAACACCAGGTCACCGACGGTCAACTCGCCTTTGCTCCAGCCCCAAACGGAGAAGGCCATCGCCGCTGCCATTAGGGCATTGGTAATCAACGACTGCGTGATGTTGAGCAGGCCGAGTGAGTTATCACTCTTCACTGCTGCATCGGCATAGGCACGCGCGGCAGCGGCGTAGCGTTTTTCCTCACGTTCCTCCGCACCGAAATATTTGACCGTTTCGTAGTTGAGGAGCGAATCCACCGCGCGGTCCAATGCGCGGCCATCGAGATCGTTCATCTCCTTGCGCAGCTTGGTCCGCCATTCGGTGATCCAGCGGGTGACAGCGATATAGAGAACCACCGTCACCGCCGTCGCGGCAACCAATTCCCACCCGAAATTAATGTAGAAGATGATGCCAACGGCAGTCAGTTCAATCGCGGTCGGAGCGATGTTGAACAGCATGAAATAGAGCATCGAGTCGATGGTTTTGGTGCCGCGCTCGATCGTTTTGGTGATCTCTCCGGTGCGGCGTGAGAGATGGAAGCGCAGGCTTAGCCGGTGCAGTCTATGAAATACGTCTTCGGCAAATTGCCGCGTCGCATCCTGCCCCACACGCTCGAAAATAATGTTGCGCAGATTGTCAAAAGCGAGGCTGGTAAATCGTGCGAGCACATAGGCAGCGACCAATGCCAATGGCACCATAAACACGTCCTGTGTGCCCTCAGTCATTCCGTCGACGGCGTTACGATAGGCAAAGGGCGCGGCAAGGATCGCAGCCTTTGCCATCAGCACCAGCGAGAGCGCGATAACGATCCGTACCTTCAGTGACGGGTTATCCTTGGGCCATAGATAGGGAAGAAACCGTTTCAGCGTGCTCCAGCTATCATGATCGTCGGGTGTCGGGCTGGCGTGGTCGGGAGGCATAAAAGCCTATGTGGTGCGCGCGAGTGACAAGGGCAATGCCCTCATCACACTATGCAGATATGCCAGCGGGCTTAGTCGAGACGCGTAGCTTGGAACTTCTGCTGAATGCCGCGGTGGTTCTTTTTGCCGGGCGGCAAATCGAACAATACGCGGCGGGTGGCAAAATCAATCGCCACGCGGTCGAACAGCCTCAAATCGCGCATGCCCAAGATAAGCGCCGGGCGCTTATCCAGATTGAGCGCGGCAAATGCGGGACTGTCTGCGAAGGTTATCGGCATGTTGCTTAGCTCAAGATCTTGAATTTGAAGGCTCTTGGCGAAGTGGCGATTGCCGAGAATCTCAGCACCATTTACATCGGTAGAACTCACCGCCTCGGGGTGCCGGGCGCGAAGCCGACGCTTGAGCCGTGCATTGCCAAAGCTGCTTTGCGCGCCGGTATCGATGACTACTGCAGTTTTTACACCGTCGATCTCCGCCTGGGTAATAATCAACCGACCGAGCTTGTGACGTGCGCGAACGACAATTTCATATCCGCGATTGCCGCCAAGTTCTTCAGAGTCATTGACGGCGATGGTTTGGTCGCGGAAATTAATCATCACGCGCAAATCTTGCAGGCTATCGAGTCCAAGAATGCCATCTGCGCCGACATTGCGCTTCTCCAGCATCGGAGCGGTGATATTATTGAGCGTGCGTTCGGCGAATTCGAGCCCGTCCAGCTCGACCAATTGCACTGTTCTGCGGCTACCCATACCGACGAGCGTCGCGGATCCCGTTGGGGTCAGGTTGAGCTTTTCTGTCAAACCGCGAGTAACCACGGTCGCTTGCGCACCGGTATCGATCATGAAGCGGAAGGGGCCTTCGCCGTCGATCGTGACGGGCACGGTCATCCTTTGATAGTAATCCTTCTGCCCCTCGACGATGGCGTCAGGCGTTTCGCTACCGGGAATCGGATTAGATTCGGGGGCTTCTTCTGGCGCAATATCGGGCGCCGGTTGCACCGCTGGTGGTACGATCGCGCTCGAAGTCAGCGCTGCTGCAAGAAAAGCCCAAAAAGCCATTACCTATCTCCCGTACGTCCCCCTACATTGAGTAGCACGAAGCGCCCGGGTGACCAAATGATTCAACCTGGCGTATTGCGGGCCTATGCTGTGAAAGCGGGATCTGTCGGCGCGTCGTCCTTATTGCGCAGCATAGCCCAAGTCTCACGGACAACCGATCGCCAGAACAGCCACAGGCTGGCACCATAGGTCAGACCGCCAATCGGTACGAGGACGAGGAGTTGCACAGGAGCCGCTAGTTCAGCGACCAGCGGTTTCACCAGAAGAACTGACCCGGCCATAATGGCGCAGCCGATTGCTGCGGGCAGCAATTCTTTGAGTAAACCGGTGGAACGTACTGATATGGCAGGAAGCGTAAGCGCCAAGGTGATCGCCAGTAGCAGCGGCGATGCAACCCACCATGCATGAACCAGCCCCATGGGGCCGCCGGCAATCCCAAACAGGAATACTGTCGGGAAGAGAATGGCGCCAGCGGCGCTTGTCGCCACGTAGATGCGTGGCTTGCCGATGGCATTGGTCGCGGGAGAGCATACGATTTGCAGCGCGAAGAAAGGCATTGCCAATGCTAGTCCGGCGAGTATCGGAATCATGTCTGACCATTTTTCACCGGCGATGGTTGGCACCACCGCATCGGCCGTCACTGATAAGCCAATATAGAGAGGCGCTGTGACCAGCGCGACGGTGCGCAGCATCCGGATGAAGAACGGTGCGAGCGGCTTTCCACCTTTGTGCAGCTCTGCGAGAGCGGGGAATGTCACTTCATTAATCGGCGGAATAAACTTCCCGCTAATAATCAATGCGAGGAACAGGGCCGTCGAATAGATGCCCACATCATAGGCGCTGAACACGCGGCCCGCGATGAAGATATCGCTCTGGCTTTGGACGATCCAAAGTAGCTGACAGAGCGTCAGCGCGCCGCCGAAGGAAATGATATCCCACGCACCGCGGAAATCGAACACCGGCCACACGAGCAAACGTGCAGAGATAGTCAGCCCGATTGCGCGTACTGCGGCCATCGCAATCGGTGCGAATACCAGTGCCCAAACTCCGTAGCCGAACCATGCCATGCCGAGCGCAACCGAAGCACCGGTAATGGCGCACAGCAGATTGACCAGCCCTTGGCTGCGAAACTCGATCCGTCGGGCCAATAGTGCGGAGGGCAGGGCTATGAATGGGGTGGAGAGGAAGATGACCGCTTGTACCTGAAGCATGTCTTCGACCTTAGGCTGGCCGTAATAG
>NZ_JADQTN010000001.1:102500-2095968 GCF_017812015.1 Pontixanthobacter sp. CEM42
TCGGGTAAGTTCCGACCTGCACGAATGGCGTAACGACTTCCCCACTGTCTCCAGGATATGCTCAGCGAAATTGAATTCTCCGTGAAGATGCGGAGTACCCGCGGTTAGACGGAAAGACCCCGTGCACCTTTACTGCAGCTTTAGAGTGGTATTAGGAAAGAACTGTGTAGAATAGGTGGGAGGCTTTGAAACTTGGGCGCCAGTCCAAGTGGAGCCAACCTGTGAAATACCACCCTGTTGTTTTCTGATATCTAACCTAGATCCGTTATCCGGATCAGGGACCCTCTATGGCGGGTAGTTTGACTGGGGCGGTCGCCTCCTAAAGAGTAACGGAGGCGCGCGATGGTATGCTCAGGACGGTTGGAAACCGTCTGCGAGAGTGCAATGGCATAAGCATGCCTGACTGCGAGACTGACGAGTCGAGCAGAGACGAAAGTCGGTCATAGTGATCCGGTGGTCCCTCGTGGAAGGGCCATCGCTCAACGGATAAAAGGTACGCCGGGGATAACAGGCTGATACTGCCCAAGAGCTCATATCGACGGCAGTGTTTGGCACCTCGATGTCGGCTCATCACATCCTGGGGCTGGAGCAGGTCCCAAGGGTTTGGCTGTTCGCCAATTAAAGTGGTACGTGAGCTGGGTTCAGAACGTCGCGAGACAGTTTGGTCCCTATCTGCCGTGGGCGTCGATACTTGAAAGGAGTTGCCCCTAGTACGAGAGGACCGGGGTGAACATACCTCTGGTGTACCAGTCATTCCGCCAGGAGTGCCGCTGGGTAGCTATGTATGGACGGGATAACCGCTGAAAGCATCTAAGCGGGAAGCCTCCCTTGAGATAAGGTATCTTCGAGTCGTAGTAGACCACTACGTTGATAGGCTGGGTGTGGAAGCGCGGTAACGCGTGTAGCTAACCAGTCCTAATAACTCTGATCATGCTTGATGAATCCCACCATCAACGACAGGCCTGAAAAGGAATGTTTGTTGGTGTCGGAAGACATCACAGCCAGATCATTGACGCCTAATATAAACGTATCGCATCGATTAACCCGCACACTCACTGGCTTTATTGCTTGGTGACCATAGCATTTGTGACCCACCCGATCCCATCTCGAACTCGGCCGTGAAACCAAATAGCGCCGATGGTACTAACGCTTAAGCGTTGGAAGAGTAGGTCGTTGCCAGGCATTATAGCTGGTGAGTATGCGCGGTAAAAAACCCATTCATTAGTCAAAGGGCTGACCCCACAAGGGCAGCCCTTTTGGCGTTTCTAACGCTATGAAACGGTGACGCGGGATGGAGCAGTCCGGTAGCTCGTCAGGCTCATAACCTGAAGGTCGTTGGTTCAAATCCAACTCCCGCAACCACCACCAAAACTCTGGCACTTATTAAAGACCCATATCGTTCAGCCTCACTGGTTCCAGGGGGGCTTTTGTTGTTTCTGGCGGCGGCGGGTTGAGCTCTGCAGGCGACGTCGTTTGGTGTCGAGCCGCGAGCCTCTTTGCGGCGATCAGTTTGTCTGCCAAAAGGTAGCGCTATGGCGTCACACACAACCTTTGCCGAAATTCCTCAACCGCCGACAAAGCCGCTTATTGGCAATGCGATGACCGTCGATGCAAAGCGCATGATCCAGTCATTGATGGAATTGGCCGAAGAACATGGCCCAATTTTCAAACTCGATATGATGGGCACGCCTTTGATTATGGTGTCGAGCGCGGAGCTGGTCGGCGAGGTATGCGACGAGAAGCGCTTCGACAAGACTGTGCGCGGGCCATTGAAGCGACTGCGTTTGATCGCTGGTGACGGGTTGTTTACTGGCGACACAGACAATCCCAATTGGGCGAAGGCACACAACATCCTGCTGCCATCTTTCAGCCAGAAGGCGATGGGTGGTTATCTGCCGATGATGACCGATATCGCCAATCAGTTGATGCTGAAGTGGGAGAGGGCAAATTCTGACGATGTGATCGATGTACCCAAGGACATGATCCGCCTGACTCTCGATACGATCGGCGTGTGCGGCTTCGGATATCGGTTCAATTCTTTCTACCGCGAAGATTTCCATCCCTTCATCGAGGGGCTCAATCGCACGCTAGGCACAACGCTGAACATGCGCGGTATCCCGGGTGAGAAGCTGTTCAAGGGCGACCAGATCAAGCAGCTTCACCGTGACGCGGCCTATATGAACAATCTGGTCGACGAGATTATTCGCGAGCGCCGCAGTCAGGGCGGCGATGGTCCGGAGGATCTGCTCGATTTTATGCTGAAGGGGCGTGACGCGGTCACCGGTGAACGGCTTTCGGATGAAAATATCCGCTATCAGATCAATACATTCCTGATTGCGGGGCATGAAACGACGTCTGGCCTGCTGTCCTTCACTATCTATTATCTGCTCAAGAACCGCGATGTCTTGAAGCGTGCCTATGCCGAGGTCGACGAAGTGCTGGGCCGTAATATCGACCGCGCACCCACATTGTCAGAGATTGGCAGACTACCCTATATTCGCGCCATTCTGTCCGAAGCGCTGCGGTTGTGGCCCACGGCGCCAGCGCTCGGGCTGGCTCCGTATGAAGACGAGGTTATCGGTGGGAAATACTCCATTCCCAAAGGTACATTTACGACTGTTCTGATCCCCTCACTCCACCGTGATACTGCGGTTTGGGGCGATAATCCGGAACAGTTTAACCCCGACCATTTTACACCCGAGGCAGAGGCAGCCCGCGATCCTGCGGCGTACAAGCCTTTCGGCAATGGCCAGCGTGCCTGTATCGGGCGGCAGTTTGCGATCCAGGAGTCTATTCTTGTTTTGGGTATGATCCTGCAGCGGTTCGATCTGTTTGATCACACTGATTATCAGCTCGACATCAAAGAAACGCTGTCCATCAAACCGGACGAATTCTTCATCAAGGCGCGGTTGCGCGAGGATGTCGAGCGGGGCGGTACCGCATCGGTCAAGGACACTGTCGCTGATTCCGGGACAGCGGCGCCGGTGCCTAGTCACGGTACGCCTCTGTTGGTGCTCTATGGATCGAACCTGGGATCGAGTGAGAGCTTTGCGCGCGAACTGGCGCAAAAGGCAGAATTTAGCGGCTTCGACGTTACGCTGGCGGAGCTGGACGATTTTGCAGGTAAGCTGCCAAGCCAAGGCGCTGTCGCCATAGCCTGCTCATCCTATAACGGGATGCCGCCGGACAATGCCGCTAAGTTCGTTGATTGGCTTGAGGAAACGACGCCAGAGCAAACTATGCTCGGTGGCGTGTCCTACCTGATGTTAGGATGTGGAAACAGCGATTGGGCCGCGACGTTCCAAGACGTGCCGCGCAAGATTGATGCGGCGCTGGAAGCGCTCGGCGCGGAACGGATTGTCGAGACGGAAGAACTCGATGCGCGCGGCGATGTCGATACACAGTTCCATGATTGGCTCGACGAACTGATGCCGCAACTGGGTGATGAATTCGGCCTTGATCTGCTCGGTGGTAGCGATGCGGCGGCAGAGCCGCTGTATTCTGTTGAAGTGACCGAAAGCATTACCGCCAACACTGTTGCCGGACGTTTGGGTGCGCGGGAGGTCGAGGTGCTCAGCAACACCGAGCTCAAAGATACCAGCCAAGGCGAGGGACGCTCCACACGGCATATCGAAGTCAAACTGCCAAAGGGGATGGCCTATCAACCCGGCGATCATCTCTGCGTAGTGCCGCTCAACGACGATGCAGTCGTCGAGCGGTTGTTGAAACGCTTCCGGCTTGATCGCGATACTTATGTGAGAATTGAGTCGCGCAGCGAAATGCGTGGGCCGTTCCCGAGCGGCAGCACTTTCTCGGTCTATAATCTGGCGCAAACTGCGGGTGAGCTACAGTCGGTTGCCACCCGCCGCGACATCGCGATGTTGGCGCGCTATTCCGAATGCCCGAATTCTCGCTCTGCGCTAGAGGCGTTGGCGCAACCAGCGGCAGACGATGGGACCGACGCCTACACCAGCGAAGTGCTCGAGAAGCGCAAATCCGTCCTCGACATTCTCGAAGATTATCCAGCCTGCGATTTACCGCTGGCGGTGTTCCTTGAGCTTATTCCGTTTTTGAGCCCGCGCTATTATTCGATCTCCTCCGCGCCGGCACATAAGCCCGGCACCTGTTCGATCACTGTTGGCGTTACCCGCGGACCGGCTTTGTCTGGCAAGGGCGAATTCAAGGGAACCTGCTCAACCTATCTTGCGGGCCTAGCACCGGGTGACCGTTTTCAAGCAGTTGTCAAAAAGCCGACATCGGATTTCCGCCTTCCCGATGATCCTTCCCAGCCCATTATTATGGTCGGCCCCGGCACCGGTATCGCGCCGTTTCGTGGCTTCTTGCAACAACGGGACCATCTGCAGAAAGAGGGCGCGAAACTGGGTGACGCGTTGCTATTCTTCGGCTGCCGGCATCCCGATTATGACTATCTCTATCGCGATGAGTTGGCGGATTTTGGAAAACGTAATGTGGCAGAAATTCACGCTGCGTTTTCACGCCATGATGGCTCGCGCAGCTATGTGCAGGATCTGATCAAGCGTGAAGCGGATCGTGTATGGGCGCTGATAAATGAGAGCGCGCGTATCTACATTTGTGGTGACGGTGCGCGAATGGAGCCCGATGTGCGCGATGCGTTGAAAGCGATCTATGCCGAAAAGGCCGGGGCATCGGAAGATGACGCGTCCCGTTGGATCGAGAGCATGATCGAGAAAGAGCGCTACGTGCTGGACGTGTGGGTGGGCTAGCTTGCCGCTTCCACTTTCTCACTGAGTTCCAGCCACTCGGCCTCTTTCTCTTCGATTTGCTTGCTTAGCAGCCCACGCCGGTGGGAGAGTTCGCTCATCGATAAATTGGCAACCGCTTCGCTGGCATCATCCGGTTCGAACATTGCTTGATCGATGATTTTGCATTGAGCTTCCAGCTTGGCGATGTCTTTCTCGCAAGCGGTGAGCTTGTTCTTCGCCTCGCGGGCCAGTGCGCGTTCTTTGGCGGCGGCTTTGCGGTCTTTCTTTGAGTCCTTGGACTTTCCAGAGCTTTTCGTTTCATCGCGCGGTTGATTTTTGCCGAGCACGAAGTCGATATAGTCCTCCATGCTGCCGTCATAATCGACTGCGCGGCCACCATCGACCAGCACAAGCCGATCAGCAGTCAGTTCGACCATATGGCGGTCATGACTGATCAGGATCACTGCGCCATCATAAGCATGCAGCGCCTGTACCAGCGCCTCACGCGCATCGACATCAAGGTGGTTGGTCGGCTCATCTAAAATCAGCAGATGCGGCGCATGCCGAGTGATGAGCGCCAGCGCCAGACGCGCGCGTTCGCCGCCAGACAGCTTGGTGACAAGCTGGGTCGCGCGATCACCGGAAAAGCCAAAACGCCCCAATTGCGCGCGGATTGCTCCGGGCTTTGCGTCTTTCATGACGCGGGTCATATGTTCCAGCGGGGTGGAATCGCTGGCCAGTTCCTCGACCTGATATTGGGTGAAGTACCCCACCTGCATTTTGCCCGAGACATTGATCTCGCCTTCCATCGGGGCGAGTTGCGCAGCCAGCAAACGTGCGAGCGTGGTTTTGCCGTTACCGTTGCGCCCGAGCAGAGCAATCCGTTCATCAGGATCAATCCGCAAGTTCAGGCGCTGGAGGATCGGCGTGTCCTCTTGATAACCGACCGCCGCCAGATCGAGAGTGATCAATGGCGGTTTGAGTTCATTTGGTTGCGGGAAATCAAAACTGAGCGACGGGTCTTCCATCAATGCGGCAATCGGCTGCATCTTCGCCAGCATCTTGGCGCGTGATTGTGCTTGCTTCGCCGTAGAGGCCCGAGCGCTGTTGCGGTTGACGTAGTCTTGCAAGCGCGCGCGCTGGGCATCTTGCGATGCCTTCGCCGCCTCTAGCTGTGCGGCACGTTCCGCGCGTTGGCGTTCAAAACTGTCATAGCCGCCGGGATACAGAGTTAGTTTACCGCCCTGCAGGTGGAGGATATTGTCGACCACATTGTTCAGAAGATCGCGTTCGTGACTGATCACCAGAACTGTCGCCGGATAGGCTTTGAGAAAGTTCTCCAGCCACAGCGTTGCTTCCAGATCAAGGTGGTTGGACGGCTCATCCAGCAGCAACACATCGGGCTGGGTGAATAGCAATGCGGCCAGCGCCACACGCATTTTCCACCCGCCGGAAAAGCTATCAATGTTCTGCGCTTGCATCGCTTCGTCAAAACCGAGGCCGATCAGGATGCGCGCGGCCCGCGATTCAGCGGTGTAGGCATCAATCGCCAGCAGCCGCTCATGCACATCGCCAAGCCTGTCCGGATCCTCGCATGTTTCGGATTCTGCGAGCAACTCCATCCGCTCAGTATCGGCTGCAAGGACACTTTCCAGAGGCGTCGCATCACCGCTTGGTGCTTCCTGCGCGATGTATCCCAAGCGAGTCCGGCGCGGCATATCAATGCTGCCTTCGTCGGGGTCGATATCGCCGATGATGGCTTTCATCAGCGTTGATTTGCCCGCACCATTACGGCCGATCAGACCCACCCGTCCGCCAGGCGGGATCGCCGCAGTCGCGCGGTCAATAATGGTCCGGCCACCAAGCCGCACAGTGATTCCGTTGATCCCGAGCATGGCGCGCCGCCTAACAGCCTCGCGCGCAAATCCCAACCGATGAGTTGAACGCATTTGCGAATTGCTGACACCGCCCTAAAAGGTGCGGCACATGGGTAACGGACGGGGCGGGGCGTAGGTGCGTTTCACGATCACATGACTGGACAGAGTTCCTTGCTTTTCACCTTGCTGACTTGTGTTGCAGTGATGGCGCTGGTCGCTTGGATCAGCTGGCTAAAAACGCGCGGCACAACCGAGACCAAAGATGGCTATTTCCTTGCGGGACGCGGGCTGGGTGCAGCGTTTATCGCTGGCTCGCTGTTGCTCACGAACCTGTCGGCCGAACAGCTAATTGGCCTGAATGGTTCGGCCTATGGACACAATCTGTCGAGCATGGCGTGGGAAGTGACAGCCGCGGTGGCGACCATCGCGATGGCGTTCCTGTTCCTGCCGCGATACCTTGCGGGCGCGTTCACCACATTGCCCGAGTTTCTCAACGACCGCTTCGATCCGGTGGTGCGCCGGATGTCGGTGGTGCTGTTTATGCTCGGTTACGGGCTGATTACCATTCCGTCGGTTCTCTATTCTGGTTCAATAGCGGTGATGGCGTTCTTCAACGTGCCTGATTTGACGGGGTTGGAGTACTTTCCGTCGCTAGCGCTGACGGTGGTCACAATTGGACTGATCGGCGCTGCTTATGCGGTTCTGGGCGGGCTGAAAGCCGTTGCCGTGTCTGACACTCTGAACGGAATTGGCCTGTTGTTTGTAGGCTTTCTCGTGCCGATCCTCGGCGTGATGATGCTTGGAAGCGGAGATTTCGCCGACGGTTTCAACCGTCTTGTGTCGGATCATCCAGAGAAACTGAACGCCATAGGTAGCGCGGACGACCCAACGCCTTTCGGAACGATCTTCACGGGCATGATCTTCGCCAATCTGTTTTACTGGTGCACCAACCAATATGTGATCCAGCGGACGCTGGGTGCGCGTTCGTTGGCGGAAGGGCAGAAGGGCGTTCTTGCATCGGGCTTCTTCAAGATCCTCGTGCCTTTCATGATGATGATTCCCGGCGTGATCGCGTTTCATCTGTATGGGCCGGGGCTGGGAACAATTGACGAGGCCTATCCGCGGCTGATCAATGATGTGCTGCCCGCCTATTTGACCGGCTTCTTCCTCGCGGTGTTGCTTGGCGCGGTATTCAGTTCCTTCAACTCGCTGCTTAACAGTGCTGCAACACTATTTACGCTCGATATTTACGCGCCAGCGCGCGGCGGCTCGATTTCAGATGGCCAATTGGTCAAGGTCGCCAAAATCACCAGCGTCATCATCGCGATCTTCTCCTTCGGCGTCGCGCCGATGCTGTATTTTGCAGAGGAGGGCTTGTGGCAAGTCGTCCGAGTGTTCACTGGCTTCTATAACATCCCGACCGTGGTCATCGTGATCATCGGCCTGTTCACAAGGCGGGTACCGGCGCTCGGCGCGAAGATCGTGATTGTGTTTCACGTCACAGCCTATGCGCTGTATCGTTTTGTGTTCAGCGAAGAGATCACGCTCCACTTCATCCATGTCTATGCGGTGCTATTTGTGATCGAGATCGGCATTATGCTGGTGACCGGCTATCTCAAGCCGCGCGAGCAAGCCTATGTCCCGCCAGTCCAGCAGAAGGTCGATATGGCACCGTGGCGCTTTGCCCGACCGATGGCGTTCACGCTGTTTTCCTGCGTCGTCGGATTGTATCTTCTGTTTTCGCCGCTTGGCCTTGCCAGCGGAACCGGTGCGAGTGCCATCCTCCCGGTTCTGTTTGGCTTGTTAGCGCTTGTAAATGTCGTGGCGTGGGTAGTGTCGGCGCGGGAAACGCGCGCTACTGGATAAGCCCCGCTATTGGATCAGTGACGCGAGGACTTTGCGCTTGCCTTCAAATGGCTTGCGGCCATGCATGACAGTGAAATTGTCAACCAGCACCACATCGCCGGCCTGCCATTGATGGTCATAGCTGAGCGCGTCGGACAGTTCGATTGCCGTGTCCATATCTATACCAGTGATCGGCGTACCATCACCGAAAGTCACAGATTTGGACGGATCGTTGCGACTGTCCGACCACCCGCGAAACGCCGCAATCAGCTGGTTGAAAAACGACTTCCGCCCGCCGCCCAGCGTGCGCACTGCGGGAAGCACAGGCGTAGTCGCGCGTAAGCTGTCATCCGCATCCCACGTCCAGCTATAGCCGAGTGCGCGCAGGCGTTCTTCCGCCAATGAGCGTTCCTCTACACCCAGCGTGCTGCGCCAACTGCGGCCCTGACCCGACCCAGCATCATCTGCACCCGGCATAACGTTGGTATATTTTACACCAAGCATCTCGAACGCGTTGACTAGACCGGGTTCGGCTTTGGCCAGCTCGGTCAGCAATATGTCAGACCGGCACAGGGGTGTTGCCCCGCCGGCATCAGGTGCAATCTCGCAATAAAAGAACAGCTTGCTCGGATAGATCGGCGTTTGTGCCATCTCGTGATGCAAGTGGATGCTTGTGGTCGGTGGTGCCTCGTTGGCGGTAAAGACCCGCTCTGTCAGATTGACGCGAACTGCGTTGGACAGCGACTCCTTGTACGGAAAATTCGGCTCGTCATAGGCCTCAATTGCAGCATCAAACTCGCTGACCGTCGGCACGTCGAACCCGCGAAAGAGAACCGCGCCGCTTGCCGCCAATTGCGTTTCCACGACCGGCTTGTGCGAAGCAAGATAGGCCGCAAGATCGCCATCACCTGCGACGATGTAGGGGAATCCATCCACCGGACTATCAGCCATTTCCGACTCCACCACTTTTGAAATCGAGCTGTACCGGCAGCCCGGTTGCTATCGATTGCTGGGCCGCTGCGCCCATCTGGACCGCGCGTAGGCCATCGATGGCGCTAACTTTGGGCTGAGTTTCGCCCGCTAACGCCGCATGAAAATCGCGCAATTGAAAATAGGTCGCGCCATGGTGATCGCCCGCAGCCAAAGCATCTGAAGGGGTCGCAACATCTTCGGTCACCACGCCGCTTTTGTCGCGGGGTGACCAAGTCACTGTTGCGGCAGGTATCGCGACATCCAGCCGGCCAATTGGGCCTAGCGCGTAAATCTCTTCCTGCTGCTCGGCACCTTCGGCAAACATACAAAGGTCTAGGACTGCGCGTGTGCCTTTGGCGAAATCAATCACGACATAGGCATTGTCGAGAATGTCGGGCACTTTGCCATCATAGCTTTCGTCCAGATGGTTCACATCCTGTCCGCCGCTGGCAAAAATACGTACGGGTTCATCCTGCAAAGTATGCCGCATCAGATCGAAGAAATGGCAGCATTTCTCCACCAAAGTTCCGCCGGTATTCCGATTAAAGCGGTTCCAGTCGCCGACCTTCGCCAGAAACGGAAAGCGGTGTTCGCGAATGTAAAGCATCTTTGCGGCCCCGGTTTCACCAGCCTGCACACGATCGATAAAGCGCGTGATCGGCGGCATATAGCGATATTCCATGCCGACCCAGAAGACATGCGGATAGTCGCCGGCCATCTGCTCCAGTTCCGCCGCGTCATCCGTGTCGGTGCAGAAGGGCTTTTCCAGCAGGATCGCGACATCATGCGCCATTGCGCGCCTTGCGACTTCGAAATGGGTGAAATTGGGTGAGGCAACGATAACCGCATCGGGCTTCATATCAGCAAACATCGCATCGGCGTTTTCAAACAGCTGGAATTCTTGCCCCAGCGTCTTGCCAAGTGCTTCCGCTTCTTCTCGCGAACCGAGATCAGGATCAACAATCGCAATCAGTTCAGCATCATCGACCAGCGCAATATTCTGCATATGCTCGCGGCCCATCATTCCGCAGCCGATGATCGCGTATGTTCGTTTTGTATCCACGCTGTCCCTATGTTGCTGGCAGGCCCCAAATACAAGCAGGGGATTACAAGGCCGGGTTTGGGCATGAGTGCTTGTCGCGTATCCGGCCATGCCTATAGTCGCGCGATGGACGAGGGACAGACATCAACTGCACCACCGGTTTCAGACGAGTGGCGCATCGCGATTGATCGCGGCGGCACCTTCACCGATGTCGTGGCCACTACACCTGATGGTCGGATCGTCACCGATAAACTGCTGTCTGAAAATCCCGAACACTATGACGACGCAGCAAGCGAGGCAGTCACCCGCCTGATGGCGCAGCATGGTGCGGGAGCCATTCGCGAAGTCCGCATCGGAACTACAGTCGCGACTAACGCTTTGCTTGAACGCAAAGGCGAACGCGTTGCACTGGCAATTACGGCAGGGTTCGGCGATGCCCTGAGGATAGGCACACAGGCGCGGCCGGAGATTTTCGCGCGGCATATCGTTCTGCCATCACAATTGGCGCTTGATGTTGTCGAGATCGACGAGCGCGTCGGCGTGGATGGTGAAGTGCTGACAGCTTTGGATGAAGATGCGGCTCGCACAGCGCTGGCCGATATCCGCGTGCAAGGCATCTCGGCATTGGCAATCGTGTTGATGCATGGCTGGAAATATCAGGCGCACGAAGCGCGGCTGGCGGAAATTGCGCGGAAATTGGGCTTCGCTCAGATTAGCGTCAGTCACGAGGTCTCCCCATTGATCAAGCTGGTTCCGCGCGGCGATACGACGGTGGTCGACGCGTATCTGTCGCCAGTTCTGGGGCGCTACGTCGACCAGGTGGCGGAACGGTTGCCCGGAACTAAGCAGCTGCGGTTTATGCAGTCCAATGGCGGTTTGGCTGAGGCGCGCGCGTTTCGTGGCAAGGATGCAATTCTGTCCGGACCTGCTGGCGGGGTTGTCGGCATGGTCGCGGCGTCGGAGCCGCTCGGTCACACTCGTTTGATTGGTTTCGATATGGGTGGCACCTCGACCGATGTCGCGCATTATGCGGGCGAGTATGAGTTGACGGGCGACAGCGTCGTGGCTGGTGTCCGCGTTGCTGCGCCGATGATGCAGATAAATACCGTCGCTGCAGGCGGCGGTTCAATTTGCCGCTTTGATGGCACGCGGTTCCGGGTTGGACCTGAGAGTGCCGGGGCCAACCCGGGACCAGCTTGCTACCGCAAAGGTGGCCCGTTGACGGTGACCGATTGCAATCTGTTCCTCGAGCGGATTGATCCGGCATTATTCCCGTCAGTCTTTGGGGCCAATGGCGACGAGCCGCTCGATCCGGCCGCGTCTTGCATGCGGTTGGAAGAAGTCGCCGAATCTTTGCCCCGATCTATGCCGCTGAAGGATATTGCTGAAGGCTTCCTAGCGATTGCGGTCGATAATATGGCCAATGCAATCCGCAAGATCAGCGTGGCGCGGGGCTATGATGTGACCCGCTATGCGCTGGCGTGTTTTGGAGGCGCAGGCGGGCAGCATGCCTGTAAAGTTGCTGACGAATTGGGCATTGAAACGGTGCTGGTGCACCCGCTGGCCGGAATGCTGTCTGCCTACGGGATTGGTCTCGCGCCGGTCAAAGCGATACGTGAGACGAGTATTGTCAGACCGCTGGGTGAAGCGATTGATGCGGAGTTGAGCCAGCTTGAAGGTGCAGTGCTTGATGTGATGCGGGCGCAAGGTTTGAGCAATGCTCAAGTTACGCTCACTCGCCGCGCAAAGCTTCGCTTCGCTGGCAGCGACAGCACGCTGACGCTCGATCTCGCCGATACTGAGGCAATGGCTACTGCCTTCCAAAGCGAACATCGCCGCCGTTTTGGATATTCCGAAGCCGAGGGACAGATCATAGTTGAGGGGTTGAGTGTCGAGGCCAGCGGAGCAGCGGGCGGATTGGCCGACGCTGCCTATCAGCCCGAAGCAGCGCATTTAGCATCTGAAGGCGCTTGGCCCGCGTCCGACCGTAACCAGTTGGTTCAGGGCGAACCCGTCCAAGGACCGGCATTGGTTATTGATCCTGGCTCAACCATTGTTGTCGAACCCGGCTGGCAGGCTTCACTCCAGAACGATTTCAGCCTCGTGCTGACGCGCCACACCGCGCTCGAACGCCAGCGCGCTGACGGGACCGATGTTGACCCTGTGCGACTGGAGATATTCAACAATCTGTTCATGGCGATTGCCGAGGAAATGGGCGTTGTCCTGCAATCCACCGCGACCTCGGTGAACATTAAGGAACGGCTCGATTTCTCTTGCGCATTGTTTGATGCGGAAGGATCGTTGATCGCCAACGCGCCGCATATTCCGGTACATTTGGGATCAATGGCCGACTCGATCCGGCGGATTTTGGAGGCGCGCGGAGCTGGCGTAGATGGAGCGCCACAGGATGGACGCGGTATTTTGCGTGGAGATGCGTACGTCCTCAACGATCCCTATCGCGGCGGCACACATCTGCCTGATGTGACGATAATCGTTCCGGTGTTCTATTCCGATGCTAGCACCGCACCCGATGCCTTCGTAGCGGCGCGCGGCCACCATTCGGACATTGGCGGGATCGCACCCGGCTCGATGCCGCCCGAGAGCAAGACTATCGGCGAAGAAGGCGTGCTGCTCGACAATTTGCTTTTGGTTGATGAGGGCAGGTTCTGCGAGGCGGAGATCCGCGCGGCACTGGCATCGGGCGATTGGCCTGCGCGTAATCCCGACCGCAACATTTCCGATCTACGCGCGCAGATCGCTGCCTGCACCCGCGGTGCAGAATTGCTTGCTGGCGCGGCAAAGGATCAAGGTGCGGATGTGCTTGCAGCCTATATGCGCCACGTTCTCGCCAATGCGGAAGAGTCCGTGCGACGCTTGCTCGACCGGCTGGAAAATGGTGCGTTCACCTATCCGATGGACAATGGAGCGCAGATACAGGTCGCGATCCGTATCAATCGTGAAGACCGATCCGCCGTTTTTGATTTCACCGGCACCAGCGCGCAGCAGGACAACAATTTCAACGCGCCGCGCTCGATCACGCGTGCTGCTGCGTTGTATGTGGTGCGCACGCTGATCGACGATGTTATCCCGATGAATGACGGGTGCCTGCGCCCGATTGAACTGGTGGTGCCAGAGGGATCGATGCTCAATCCGACCTTTCCGGCGGCGGTTGTCGCGGGGAATGTCGAGACGAGTCAAGTCGTCACCGATGCCCTGTTTGCGGCTACGGGTAAGCTCGCGCCGTCCCAAGGCACGATGAACAATTTCACATTCGGCAATGCACAGCACCAATATTACGAGACGATTGCAGGTGGGTCTGGCGCGGGACCGGACCATCACGGGACCAGCGCCGTGCAAACGCATATGACGAATAGCCGCCTGACCGATCCCGAAATACTGGAAACGCGATTGCCGGTGCGGCTGGACCGCTTTGCTATCCGTCAAGGATCGAGCGGGAAGGGCGCGCATCATGGCGGAGACGGCGTTGAGCGGCGTGTGACATTCCTTGAGCCGATGCGCGCCAATATGCTCGCCAATCGCCGCGAAATTGCGCCGCGGGGTATCATGGGCGGCAGTGATGCGCTTGCTGGCTTGAACTGGGTCGAGCGTGCAGACGGTTCACGCGAAGACCTGTCTGCGACCGCTTCGGTTGAAATGCAGCCTGGCGATGCATTTGTAATTCACACGCCCGGAGGGGGCGGTTTCGGAAACGAAAACGGGGAAATTGAATGACCAATTATTGGCCGCTGGCCGGCATATTGATCGTGGTGGTGGGGTTTGCGCTCCGCTTCAATCCACTGCTTGTGGTGGTAGTCGCCGCGATTGCGACAGGACTGCTTGGCGGACTGGATTTCGTTGCGGTGATTGAGTCGCTGGGCAAGGCGTTCAATGACAATCGCTATATTAGCGTCACGTGGATCATCCTGCCCGTGATCGGCTTGCTGGAGCGATACGGACTGCAACAACGCGCGCGCGGATTGATCGAGAGTATGCACGGTGCAACGATGGGCAAGCTGCTCGTCGTTTATCTCGGCTTCCGTCAGATCACCGCTGCTATCGGGATGAAAGATATTGGCGGGCATCCGCAGGCTGTTCGTCCGCTAGTTTCCCCCATGGCCGAGGCTGCTGCCGAGAAATCGCATGGCGACTTGCCCGATGAGGAACGCGAGAAAGTGAAAGCCATGTCGGCCGCGACCGACAATGTCGGGCTGTTCTTTGGCGAGGATATTTTCTTCGCAATCGCCTCCATCCTGCTGATTCAGGGCGTGTTTGAAAGTGCGGGATATCCGCTGACACCGTTGCAATTGTCGGTCTGGGCGATCCCGACAGCAATCTGCGCGTTCTTCATACATGGCGGCCGCATCCTCGCCTTTGACCGGAGGCTGGGGCAATTGTCCGCCGCCCCGAAAGAGGAGGCAGGCCAATGATTACGTACGAATGGCTCTATATCCTCGCTGGCCTATTCTTCCTTGCATGGTCGCTGCTGAGCGTCCTCGACACATCGAATTCAAAGCGTTGGGGCAATGCTGCATTCTGGGGGCTGCTGGCCGCAAGCTTCTTGTTTGGCAGCCACCTAAGCGACTTCGGCAATGGCGTGTTGGTCCTCGCCATGGTTGGAATTGCCGGAATAGGTGGGTTGGGGCGAAGCAACCCCGAAACGACATCGCTGGAAGAGCGCTTCAACTTCTCGCAATTGTTCGGCAACAAACTGTTTGTGCCCGCGCTGATCGTCCCGATTACGGCAGTCGCAGGAACGCTGCTGTATAATTACACACCGTTTGGTGAAACCGGCCTGTTCGAGGAACGGCGCGAGACGTTGATCCTGTTCGGCATCGGCGTGTTGTTTGCGCTTGTCGCGGCGATGATATGGCTCAAGCCACCCGCTCTCGCAGCGGCAGAGGAAGGCCGCAGGTTGCTCGACTCGATTGGTTGGGCGGCAATTTTGCCACAGATGCTTGCTGCACTTGGGGCGGTCTTTGCATTGGCTGGTGTCGGCGATATTATCGGCGGTATTGCGGGCTCGATTATCCCGGAAGGCAGCGTTCTGCTGACGGTCATCATCTTCGCGCTCGGTATGGCGCTGTTCACAATGATTATGGGCAACGCTTTTGCGGCGTTCCCGGTTATGGCAGCGGCAATCGGCATTCCGCTGCTGGTCGAGGATTATGGCGGCAATCCTGCAGTAATCGGTGCGGTCGGGATGCTTGCCGGTTTCTGCGGGACATTGATGACGCCGATGGCGGCGAACTTTAACATCGTGCCCGCTGCACTGCTTGAATTGAAAGACCAGAACGGCGTGATCCGCCAACAAATCGGAACGGCGATTCCACTATGGGTCTGCAACGTCGTGATCATCTATGTCGGGGCGTTTCTGCTATGGAACTGACGGAAGATATCGCGCGTAATTTCGCACGGATTGCACTGGGCCATGTGGCGCAGGAATACCCTCATAAGCTCGACCATGTAATGAGCGGTGATGAGGATGTGCTTCCTCCACGTGTCCTGCACCCGGCGTTCTTCGGCAGCTTTGATTGGCATAGCTGCGTGCATGGCTGGTGGACGTTGCTAACTCTGCGGAGGCTCTATCCCGATATGCCCGAAGCGGCACAGATTGCGGAGCTGGCCGAGGGCACGTTGAATGAAGAGAAGCTGGCCGCTGAACTTGCCTATCTGGACCGACCGGGTTCGGCTGGGTTCGAGCGTCCCTATGGCTGGGGGTGGCTGCTATACCTGCACTTGGAAGCGGTCCGACACGGCGATCAGCAATGGGGCGTACGGTTGGAACCACTGGCCCGCGCTTTTGCCGAGCGCTTCGAACGTTACCTCCGCATTTTGACGTATCCGATCCGCGTAGGGACCCATTTCAATTCATCCTTTGCGCTTACGCTCGCGGTCGAATGGGCGGACAAGTTTGATCCACCGCTGGCGAATACGATCCGTGAAACAGCGCAGCGTTGGTTTGCCGAAGATAGAGGCTGTCAGGCGTGGGAGCCGGGTGGGGATGAATTTCTGTCCTCGGCGTTGAGCGAGGCGCTGCTGATGAAGCGGTCGCTGGAACCTAACGCTTTCTCAACATGGTTCGCAAACTTTCTGCCGGAGATGTCAGACGGCCAGCCCGCAACCCTATTCACGCCAGCAACCGTCAGCGACCGCAGTGACGGCAAAGTCGCGCATCTTGATGGCCTCAACTTCAGTCGTGCATGGGCGTGGCGCGAAATCGGGCAGGCTGTGCCAAAACATCGCGACTTAACCGAACAAACCGCGCAGGCACATCTAAATGCCGCAATGGCGCATGTTAGCGGCGACTATATGGGCGAGCATTGGCTGGCGAGTTTTGCGCTATTGGCTCTGCTCGTCGCCAAGTGACGAGCTAACTCACTCCCACCAATACGGCAGGCGTTTTGAGTCGCCGGTCTCGACTTCGTTCATCGTTTTCGCGTCATAGAGCCTGCCGCCGAGCATCACTTGCTCGATATCGTCGCTGTTCTGGATATCGGCAGTTGGATCCGCGGACAGCACGATCAGATCGGCCAGCTTGCCTTCTTCGATGCTGCCAATGTCTTTCTCCATGCCGAGCGATTCTGCGGGGACGATAGTGCCAGCGCGCAAGGCCTCGGTCGGACTCATGCCGCCGCGGACAAAGCTCCACATTTCCCAATGTGCGGCGATACCGGCTTGTTGGCCGTGAGCACCGATAGAGACTTTCACGCCAGCATCGGCGAGCTTCTTCGCTTCGCGCGCATTGTCATCATCAACGAAAGCCCATTCAGGGGCCTTGGTGCGGCGCGCATTGTCGGCGAGCAAGCGCTTGGGCGGCGTGTGAACCAAAAGTGGATTCTTCCACACGTCTTGGGCCTGACGCCAATATGGATCGCCGCCCAAGCCGCCATAGGTAACGGTTATGGTTGGCGTGTAATTGGTCTGGCTCTGCCTAAAGAACTGCACAACATCATCGTAGAAGACATCAAGCGGAACGTTGTGCTCAAGCGTCGAGTTGCCATCCGCGATGAGGTTCATGTCCATACCGAATAGCGAACCGCCTTCAGCGACAACCAGCATATTCTCTGCCGCACCGGCCATTGCGACTTGCTGGCGTTGCTCGCGGCGGGGCTGGTTGTAATTCTTGACCGAGATACCGCCCTGCGCCTTGATCCGTCTGACGTGAGCCAGCGCATCGTCATAGTCGTTGATTTCCGCATACACGCTTGGTGCTTTTGCGCCGTAGATAATCTCTCCGGTCGAAAAGATTCGCGGAGCGAGCAAAGTGCCGGCCCGTTGCCGTTCAGCTGCGGCAAAAATCTGGCTGGCTGATGATGATGGATCGTGGATTGTCGTTGTGCCCATCGCCAGATTTTGAACCAGCGTCCAGTTCTGCTGTGGCACCAGATCGCCGGTGCCTTGCGCGCCGTGCGCGTGCGCATCAACCAGGCCGGGCATGATGATCTTGCCAGTCATGTCGATCTGTTTCGCGCCCGCAGGAATGGCAACATCGCCTGATGCACCAACCGAAGTTATCCGGTTGCCCTCGATTATGACGGTACCGTTTTCGATCCGGCCCGCGCCATCGCCGGTCATCGTCAACACGGTTGCGCCGGTCAGAACAACAGTCCCGTTCGGTTTTGCTGCGCGTTGCGTTGTCGCCAGCGACACGCCTTTGCTCGGAGGCGTGAATTTGTCATCGGCTGAGTTCGGGAACAGCTCGTTGATCGATGCGGAATAGAGCGTAGGTCCTATGCTCCAATTGAGCTGCGATCCGCCATTCGACCAACCTATATAGTCAGCACCACCCTTGCTGGCGCGCGTCACAGGAAGCGAATTCGCGCCCGAGCCGACCGAAACCATTTGTCCGCCGGGCATTAGCGGCATCGCGAAAGCTTCATAATTCTGGCGGAAGGCGAGGAATTTGCCATCGGGCGAAACGGTGAAGTCGTTGACCAACTGGCCCTTCGCATGAACGCGTTCGGATTCGCCGGAAAGGTCGGTCGAGACAAGCTGCAACCCGCCTCCTCCACCGCTCATCATAAATAGGCGATCAGGGGCTGCGCCGAATTGGGGAGCGCTCTTTCCGCGGGCGACCATCATTGGAGTTCCGCCGCCATTGGCCGCGATCCGGTAGACACCCGTATTTTCCGAATAATCGGGCGAAGTCAGATAGCCGCCGCCGCGTTTTTCATAGACCATAGTGCTGCCATCAGGTGAGAAGCGCGGATTGCCGTAGTGGCCGGGCTCGCTGGTGACAGCGGTCTCCGTGCCAGCGGCGGTGTCGATGCTGACAATTGCTCCAAGGCCTTGGTCGGTCCAACGGACGAATGCGACTTTGCTGCCATCGCGGGACCAGCTTGGGAATGCTTCGATAGCGCCGCTGCCATCGCCCGTCAGACGGCGAGGCGCGCCACCGCTAGTCGATTTGATATGCAGCTTGCCCAGCGTTTCAAACACAACCTGGCTGCCATCGGGCGAAACGCTTGCGAATTTGGGAATGCTGGTGGTGAATGTGTCGGGCGCAACCTCGATTTCCGGATGCGGCGCATCGGCGACACCGCGTGTGTCGGAAATAGTGAAGGGGATCACTGCCGCACCGGAACCGTCTGCATTAACCCGGCGAATTTTGCCGCCAGCCCAGAAAACAATGGACTGCGAGTCCGGCGTCCAATCGATATTCGGATAAACGCCAGTGACCGCCCAGGTTTCCTGCACGTCCTTATCCAGATCATTGTAGATCTTAGTTTCGACGCCTGAGGCAATGTCCTTTACGAACAACCGCGACTTGTCTTCCTCACGGCGAACGAAAGCAATCTTAGTACCATCTGGCGACGGGGCAGGGCGCACAGCGCCGCCATAGCCGTCAACCGCTGTGGTGATTTCACCGGTTTCAAGATCATATTTCTCGATCGCGAAGATGCCTGCGTTGGAATCCTGCGCGTAAATGAAAGTCCCGCCCGGTGTGGTGTTGCGTGTGTAATAGATCGATTTGCCATCGGGCGCGTAGGTCGGTTCGCCCAATTCCTTCTGGTGGCTTTCATTGGGGCGCTCGACCAGTTTGACGCCGCCGCCGCCCGTCACATGATATAGCCATACTTCACCGGTGCCGAGCGAACGGCCGGTTGTGAAGTGCTTCTTCCCCGCGATGAAACGCCCGTCAGGGCTCCATGTCGGCTGATGCATCAGGCGGAAGCTTTCTTTGGTGATCTGCCGCATGTTCTTACCATCTGCGTCCATCACCCAGATATTGTCGCCGCCGCCGCGATCCGATGTGAAGGCAATTTGTGACCCATCGGGGGACCAGCGAGGCTGCACTTCCCATGCAAGGCCTTCCGCGATGCGGGTTGGTTCGCCGCCGCTGATTGGCATGGTGTAAATATCGCCGAGCAAGGCAAAGGCGATGCGCTGACCATCAGGGCTGACATCGACATCGATCCAGCTGCCTTCATCGACATTGATATCGACTTGTTTGATCTTGGCGCCGGCAGGGGCGTTGACGTCCCACTTCTCGTCAGCGTCTTTGTCTTTCGCCTGGAGCGAGGTTGCGAAAAGCAAGCTGGCAAATACCGAGGTCAAGCCTGTGATGGATGCATGTTTCATGAATTCAGTCCCCTAAACTAATGTCGGGGTTCTAGGACGCAGGATGGGCGGCGTCCATGGCCCAGGCCTACGCCCGTCTGGTCTATTCAGCGGCTTGCAGATCATCCCAGCTAAGATCGAAGCGCATCAGATATTTGCGTAGCCGGTCGGCATCGTTGGAGCTCTTCTTCGTTACGCGCGATGCGGCAAAGAGCGTGCGGCCCGCTTCGGACAGGGAGCGGCTACGGTGGCAGACGCGGATGACCTCAGTCAGTTGCACACGATCAAAAGGGTCGAGCGTTGCTACAGCGTCTACGCCGAGAAACTGTTCGAGCGTATCTGTGCCATTATCTGCGCCGTTGCCTGACCACAGCATTTCCAGCCGTGCGATTTCTGACCGTACGTCGCCCGCATCGATCCGGCCCGCTATGCTGAGCGTCGCCATGCGTGTGATACTCGCGGCGAGATCGCGAAAGTTGCCTGACCAGCGAGCGGCAGGGCTGGTTGCGAAGGAGAGGTAGGTCTTGCGCGCCTCGGCGTTGAACGTCGCGCGTTGGCCCTCACGTTCGGCATAGCGTTCCAGTTCATATTCCAGATTGGGTGCGATATCTTCTTTGCGGTCTGCAAGTCCGGGCAGAGCGAACGTCCACAGGTTGAGCCGCGCGAACAAATCCTCGCGGAATGTCCCTTGCGCGACCGCGTCCATCAAAATGCGGTTCGTCCCCGCCATCAATTGGAAGTCGCTCTGCACTTCCTTGTCCGACCCGACAGGGAAGAACTTGCCGTCTTCGATAGCGCGCAGGATCATCGCCTGCTCGTCGAGTCCCAGCTCGCCAATCTCATCGAGAAACAGCACGCCTTTGTCCGCGCTACGGAGCAATCCGGCCCGATCCTGCACCGCGCCGGTAAATGCTCCCTTCTTATGACCGAACAGCGCGGACATTGCGCCGTCGCCTTTGAGTGTGGCGCAGTTGACCGCAACATAGTCACCCTCGACCTGATGACGCATCTTTTTCAGTTCAAAGATACGCCGTGCCAGTTGGCTTTTGCCCGCACCTGTTGGGCCCATCAGCAGCAAAGGAGCGCGGCTTCGAACTGCGACGCGCTCTATCTCGTCTATCATTGTGTTGAAGGCGGCGTTGCGCGTCTCGATCCCGCTTTTGAGGAACGATGTGCTTTCCTGCGTATCAGCAGCGAAGCGCGTCGCGATGCTGTCATAGCGAGACAAATCCAGATCAATCGCGGCCCATGTGCCAATCGGTTGCGGCTGCCCTCGCTGCGGCTGGGTTTGCAGCAGCTTGCCCGGCAGGTAGCGCGCTTCGGTCAGCAGGAAGAGGCAAATCTGGGCGACGTGGGTGCCCGTTGTGATATGGATTAGGTAATCTTCTTGGCCCGGTTCAAACTCGAAATCGCGCGAGAAGTCGAGCAGCTTTCCGTAAACCTCCTCAAAATCCCAAGCGTCGTCAAAGTTCAGTACATGCTGGATCACTTCGGTCTCCGGCGAAACATCAGCGATATCCTTCGCGACAAAGTCCGCAAGCCGCTGGTGATAGGTGCCGTGCAGCATGATGAAGCGGTCGACCTTGAGATCGTCTTGCATGCAAATGCTGACCGAGGGACGCCACTTGTTCCAGCGCGATGGTCCGAATTTTGCGGCGTCTAGCGTGGAGCCGAGAAAGCTAATTACCGTCGTCATATGTATCCCATAGTATAAAATAGGATACCAAGCGATATATAAATTTCACACGGTGAGATTGGCGATTTTCGGGCGTTAACAAAAATAACACCTAGAAACAGTAAGTTAGAAGATTTTTGCACCTTGATCGGAAAATTGGCACGCCCTCTGCATTACCTGTCCTGTCAGATTGTCGAACATCTGACATCAGCGCGGACCGGGGTGGCTAGAATGGGCTAGCCACCCCAAAGGAACTCCAAGATGGAGGCGCGCATAGAGAGATTATTACGATGGAACAGACTTACGAATTTGAACAGCATGAAGGCGGTTCGCCGATCAAGATGTGGACGCGCGGCGTTCCTGTCGATGACGGTGCAAAGCGTCAGCTCGCAAAGGCGGCCCAGATGCCGTTTATCTTCAAGCATGTTGCGGCCATGCCCGATGTCCATGTCGGTATCGGCGCGACCGTTGGTTCGGTAATCCCGACCAAAGGCGCGGTGATTCCGGCGGCTGTGGGTGTCGATATTGGTTGCGGCATGATGGCCGCGCGGACCTCTTTGATGGCGAGCGATCTGCCAGACAATCTTGAGGGTATTCGTTCCGCCATCGAAGCGGCTGTTCCGCATGGCCGGTCTGCAGGCCGAGGTCGGCGTGACAAAGGTAGCTGGGGTAACCCGCCGCCTGCAACAGTCGATGCCTGGGCAACGCTTGCCCAGCGGTTCGGCTATATCTTGGCAAAATATCCAAAGCTGAAGAACGCCAATACGGTGGTCCATCTCGGTACGCTGGGGACGGGTAACCACTTTATAGAGCTGTGCCTCGATACCGAACAACGCGTCTGGGTGATGCTTCACTCCGGCTCGCGCGGTATCGGGAACGCAATCGGGCGGTTCTTTATCGAGCTGGCGAAGGAAGATATGCGTAAATGGCATATCAACCTGCCTGACAAAGACCTTGCCTATTTCCCGGAAGGGACCGACCATTTTGACGAATATGTCGAGGCGGTCGAATGGGCGCAGGATTTTGCCAAGCTCAACCGGCAGACGATGATGACTAACGTCATCGCCGCGCTGCGGGCGGAGATTGCCAAGCCTTTCGATGCTGAATGTGAAGCGGTAAACTGCCATCACAATTATGTGACGCGGGAAAACCACTTTGGTGAAAACGTGCTGGTGACCCGCAAGGGCGCAGTGCGGGCAGCGAAGGGCACCCTCGGCATTATCCCCGGCTCGATGGGCGCCAAAAGCTTCATCGTGCGCGGCCTTGGTAACGCCGAGAGTTTCGATAGCTGTAGCCACGGTGCGGGACGCGTTATGTCGCGGACCGAGGCGAAGAAGCAGGTCTCGCTCGAAGAACATGTGGCTGACACTGCTGGTGTTGAATGCCGCAAGGATATCGGTGTGATCGATGAAACGCCTAAGGCCTACAAGCCAATCGAAAAGGTGATGGCCGCACAGAGCGATCTGGTGGAAATCGTCCACACGCTCAAACAGGTGGTGTGCGTGAAGGGGTAACCCTTCACGCCGCTATCTTCTAGGAAGATAGAATGATCACTATCGATGGCTCAGAAGGCGAAGGCGGCGGGCAGGTTCTGCGGAACTCTTGCGCGCTTTCGCTGATTACCGGTGAGGCTTTCACTATCGACAACATTCGCGGCAAGCGGGCGAAGCCGGGTTTGATGCGCCAGCATCTTACCTCGATCCAGGCTGCATGCCAGATCAGCACGTCAGACTGCGATGGGCTGGAAATGAGATCATCCAAGATCACTTTTCGGCCGGGTAAAGTCGTGCCAGGCGAGTATAGTTTCGCGGTTGGTACTGCAGGATCGACCGGTCTCGTTTTACAGACGATTCTGATGCCTTTGATCTATGCAGATGGTCCCTCACGCGTAACGATTGAGGGCGGAACGCATGCCGCGATGGCACCTCCGTTTGATTTCCTTGAGAAATGCTACCTGCCGATTATCGATCGGATGGGGCCAACCGTATCCGCCAAGATTGTGCGGCATGGCTTCTACCCGCGCGGTGGTGGCAAGATCGTGATCGACATCGATCCCGCTCCATTACGCGCGATTGATTGTATGGATCGCGGCGAGCTGATCAGCCGGTCAGGCATGATGAAATTTGCCGGTATTCCCTTCGATATCGCTGAGCGGATGATCAAAGCATCACGCAAAACCCTCACCGATTGGCGTGAAGGCGCTTTCATCTACCGCGACCTACCGGACTCGGAAGGGCCGGGCATGGCTATCCTGTTTGAAGCGGAATATGAGAATGTGACCGAAGTGGTTGCAGGTTTCGGCAAGATCGGCGTGAAGGCTGAACGGATTGGTAAGAGCACAGCTGCGCGGATTGCCGGCTATATCGGCTCGACAGCGTTTGCCGGGCCGTATCTACAGGACCAGCTGCTGTTGCCGTTCGCGATTGCGGGCGGCGGGAAGTTTACGTCTGTGAAGATCAGCCAGCACACGCTGACCGCTGCCGATATTATCGAGCGCTTTACCGGCCGAGCAACGCGGTTTTCAAAGCTTGATGACGGAACGCATCTGGTCGAGGTTGGGGGCTAAGTCGGGCCCTGACCTCTCGATCAACCGTTACGAACTTTCTGCAGGAAATCGCCCACTTGGTTACGCAGCGATGCCGCTTGATCTTCTAATTCGGTTGCCGAATTGAGGACCTGCGATGCCGCCGCACCCGTGGCGAGCGAGGTTTCACGTACGCCGACAATGCTGGATGACACTTCGTCGCTGCTACGGGCTGCGAGATCGATGCTGCGTGCCAGATCCTGACCTGCAACGGACTGCTGATCGACAGCCGACGCAATCGAGATTGCGGTCGATTCAAGCTGTTCGATCTGGCTACCAATTGTCCGCAGCGCGGATACGCTATTGGTGGTCGAGCTTTGCATTGCGCGGATCTGATCGGCGACGTCTTCAGTTGCGCGGCTGGTCTGTGCTGCAAGCTCCTTCACTTCCGATGCAACGACCGCAAATCCGCGACCGGCTTCGCCGCCGCGTGCAGCTTCGATGGAAGCGTTGAGGGCGAGCAGATTGGTCCGCTTGGCAATGGAATGGATCAGTTCCACAACGTTGCTCACTTGCTCAGCCGAGTCGGACAGAGCGGAAATCGTTGTATCGGCTTGTTCGGCAGACTCAGATGCCTTGCGAGCGAGCTCCGCGGAGGATGCAGCCTGACGGCTGATTTCGCCAATCGACATTGCAAATTCGTCGCTCGCTGCTGCGGCTGCGGTCACGCCGGACGAGGCTTCGCCCATTGAGGTCACAACCAGATTGGTTTGGTTGGACGACTGTTCTGCTGCTGCAGCCATGGAGCCTGCGGTCGATTTAAGCTGCGAGGAGGCAGATGCCACACCGCCGACAATGTCGCCGACGGTCCGCTCAAATCGATCAGCCATGCTGCGGACCAGCTTTTGCTGCTGTTCGCGCCGCTCTTCTTTCTCACGCTCGCGCTCGGCGAGTAGATCCTGCTCGGCTTTGACGCGCTCTTCGCGCTCCTTCGCATCGCGGATCAAGCGGCCATTGGCACGTTTGAAGACTTCCAATGCGCGGATCATATCACCGATTTCATCCTTGCGTTCGGCGCCTTCGATCTCGAATTCGGCGCGACCGGCGGCAAGCTCGTTCATTCCGCCGACGATTTCCGAACCTTTGCGGATCAGATCGCGCGCCAGAAAACGCATGCCGAAGAACAGGATCGCAACCGACATGCCCGCCAGAACCAATACGACACTCACCAGATCAAAAAAGTAATCCAATCCGGTGGTTTGCATTACATCAATTTCGTTCGCCAGCGTGGCTTCGAGGGCGTCGGACTGGGTGTAAAAAGTATCGCCTGCGGCGGCTAGCTCGTAGGCAAGACGGGTGGTCTCTTCGCTCGCGCCGGATTGGGTTCGGCTGGTTTTGACGCGTTCGAACGCTGCGCCATAACCATCCAATTGATCTTCCAAAGCGCCCACATTCGGTGTGAACTGCGGCGCATTATCGGCAATCACTGCCGCAATACCGCCAAGGCCTGATTGCGCGGAGCTCAGCGCTTCAGACATCCGTTCGCTTTCTGCGGTCTCTCCTGAAAGCGTATAACGCATCGCGTGATACCGCATTTCGCCAACCACACTGCGCAAATCAGCGGCCTCAATTGTAGCATCGGACAATGCGGCACGTGTCATCGTGCGATCATATAGCTGGACCATGCCGAACACGACGACACCTGCGGTAACAGTCAGCAGTACAAGAAATGCCCCGAACACCGCCTTCAGTTTCCGCGGAATGGGCTGATTCTTGAACCAAGCACGCAAGCGTGCAATCGCATTACTATGCTCTACAGGTGGGCTGTCCTGAGTTTCGGCGATCTCGTCTTCGATCTCGGTCACGATTTTGTCCATCGCGCTCATGACGCTTTCCTTTGTTGGGGGCTTTGTTCGCCGGCAATCTGGTTGGTTGTTTCGCTTGGGAGGAGAGCGCTCAGGTGCTGGGCAATATCCTCTGGCGGCATGGCTTTGAAATAGAGCCAGCCCTGAATTTGATCGCAGCCGGCGGAACGGACCAGATCGGCCTGGGCCTCGGTCTCGACGCCTTCGGCGGTGACATCCATTTTTAGCGCTTGCGCCATCGAGATACTCGACAGCATCATCGCGCGCAGGCTCTCATCATCGGCGGAATCAACAACCAGCGAACGATCAAGCTTGAGTTTCTCGAAACGGAATTGGCGTAGAAAGCCGATCGAGGCGTATCCGGTGCCGAAATCATCAAGCACCACATTGACGCCAAAGCCACGGATCAAATCGAGGCTGCGTTCAGCGACCACTGGGTCAAGCACGAGGCAGGTTTCGGTAATCTCTAGCTCGAGCCGCTCGGCTTCAAAGCCGGTTTCTTCCAGAATTTGACCCAGTTGGATCGGGAATTCCGGGTTGCGTAGCTGTGCCGCGGAGATGTTGACTGATAATTTTATACCGTTCCAGTCAATCGCGTCTTTGCAGGACTGCCGCAGAACAAACAGGCCGATTGAATTGATCAGGCCCGATTCCTCGGCAATCGGAATGAACACGTTGGGGCCGACTTTTTTGCCGTCCGGACGTTCCCACCGGATGAGCGATTCCACTGCGACAACTTCGCGCGTTTTCGCATCGACCAGTGGCTGATAATTGACCCGGAACTCATTGTTGAGCAGCGCGGCGCGTAATTCCTCATCCATGTCGCGGATGGCTTCTAGATTGCGGTCAAAGTCACCTTTGAACCAAGTGCAGCGCATTTTGCCGCCGCGCTTGGATACATACATCGCGACATCGGCGCGCCGCAGCAATTCTGAAGAATCCAGTCCGTCGCTGCCGGTCGTATGCGATAATCCGACGCTGGCGCCGATGGCTATCCGGCGTTCTTCAATCGGGATCGACTGACCTAGACGTTCGAGCAAGCCACGGCACATGCCCTCGAGAATGGTGTTCGATAGCGGGCCTGACATATATATGGCGAATTCATCGCCGCCGAGACGGAAGCACTTCGCATCTTCGCCACAAACTTCGCGCAGTATCACCGCGCATCTCTTGATCAGCTCGTCCCCGACGGCGTGGCCGTAGAGGTCATTGACCATCTTGAAACCATCGAGATCGATTAGCGCAACGGCGAGCTCCTCGTCCTTCGCGATCTTGCCGCGAATTTCGCCATGTAGAGATCGGCGATTGGGTAGTGAGCTGAGGCTATCGGTCAGACCAAGATTTTGCAGCTTGGCGACGTTTTTCAGTCCGACGACACATAGGGTCGCGACAGCGATGAAATAAGTGCCGAGGCCGCCCACGATCAGGAAAGGGGATAGTACAATCCGGTCGCTGGCCAGAACCAAAGCTGCAACGCTCGCAAAAATACCCGTGAGCACCACCAACGGTGCGATCACCAGCATTTTTGGCGCTGTGCCCAGTTCTCGCCAAGATATTTGCATTCAGACCCCCATACGGTCGGTTCTCCGACAGTCGATGTCGGGCTAGGGATTTGACCCTAAGGATTGGTTAATTTCTGGTTTACCCAGCGCTTTTTCTCCGCACAGGATACGCTTTGGTTTCACTGGTGTTCTGCATCAGGCTCGAGGGTGCGCGTTGGTAAAGACCCTGATGCCCTTCGACCGATTGGAACAGCTCGGTCCGGCCGACGGCAGTTTCCCCGGCGCCAATCATTAGCCAGCCATCGTCGCGCATCGCTTCGGCTATGCGATTGAATGCCTGTGATCTTCGCGCAGTGTCGAAATAGAGCAGGACATTGCGGCACAGCACCAAATCGAAGCGTTGAATATTGCCTGCGTGCTCTAGGATATTGCGCTGTTTGAACCGGACCATCTTGCGCAGATCAGCGGAGGGTTCCCAGCCGCGCTTTGTCTCGTTGAAATGGGTGAGCATTTGCGTCACGCCAAGGCCGCGCTGAATCTCGAATTGGGTGTAGCAACCGCGCTGTGCGGCTTTGATTGCTTTCTGCGAAATATCGGTGCCTACAATGTCGATCGTCCAACCTTTCCAAAGGCTGGGGTTGTCGGCGAACAGCATTGCGAGAGTCAGAGCTTCTTGGCCGGTAGAGCAGCCTGCCGACCATATTGAGAGGCGCTTCGTTTCCGCGCGCTTTGCTGCCAGATCGGGCAGGACCCGCTGCGACAGCAGTTCGAACATGATCCGGTCGCGGTAGAAATAGGTTTCGTTGTTGAGCAGTGCCTCGACGACATCTTGCGCAAGCGAGCCATTGCTGTGATCGGCCAGCAGGCAGACCAATTGATCGATATTGGTGATGCCGCGCTCGCGGAAAATGCCCGACAACGCGGTGCCGATACGCCAGCGGCGACCCTCGGTCAGGTGCTGACCAGTCCGCGCTTCAAGAAGATCAGCAATGATCCGGTAGGAAACTTCGGTCACTTCCATGCCGCCGCTCCCAATGTTGCCATGATTTTCGTGGCCAGTTCGGGTGGTGGCAGAATGACGGATGCAAGTCCGCGCTCGGCGACTGCGCGCGGCATGCCCCATACCGCGGAACTGTCTTGGTCCTGCGCGAAGATCGTTCCGCCCTGATCGATGAGATCAGCAGCGCCGGTCGCACCGTCTTTGCCCATGCCCGACAGGACTATGCCAATGGCATGGCCTTCGGTCGCCTTACCCAGCGTTTCAAACATAGGATCAACCGACGGCATACAGCCACTCGGCATGGTTTGTTGGGTGATCTTGCAGGCTAGGCCGTTTGAGCGGCGCACGACATTTAGATGGCCAGTGCCCGGCGCGACATAGATTTGACCTGGCTTGATTGCCATCCCGTCTTCGGCAACCCAAGCCTTGCGGACCGCTGCGAGTTCCAACTGGCGGGCGAATACGGGCATGAAAGAATCGGGCAGATGCTGAGTAACCAGAATGGGCAGATTAAACTCGCGCGGCAGGTTCTCGAGCAATGTGCAAAGCGAATGGATGCCGCCAGTGGACGCACCAATGGCCAGCACTTCCGGTGCTTTTCGCGGTATTCTGCGAAGTGTGGGTGCAGTGACCTTCGCTGCATTCGAAAGAGGCGTGCGGTTACCTTGTCCCAGAGCACGAATCTTGCTGAGAAGTGCTTCGCAATAGGCAGGTCCGAACCCTCCCGAGCGTGGTTTGGGCATAGTGTCGGCGGCACCCATTGAGAGTGCAGTAAGCGTGGCCTCTGCGCCTTCTTCGGCTAATGTAGAAACCACCAGAATTTGAATGCCAGTGTGGGATTCGAGAATCTTCGGGAGAGCGTGCAAGCCGCCCATGCCGGGCATTTCGAGATCGAGCAGCACCACATCGGCGGGTGTCTTACGCAGTTCCTGCAACGCCAGTTCGGCGCTACTGGTCTTACAAACGACCTCTAGATCGGGCTCAGCCGCTATCGTCCGCGCGAGCGCGGTACGCACGGTCAGGCTATCATCGACAACCATCACGCGCGTCGGCACCGACGAAGTGGCGCGACGTTTCGTCCCCGATGTCAGTATGGTGGTTTCACTGCCCATGGCCGCAGCCTCAGGCCATACCTACCAGTTGAAGTTTGATCTGGAGCGTTTCGTGATCGAATGGCTTCATCACATATTCGTCTGCACCGGCGCTGATAGCTTCGCGGATGTGCGCGATGTCATTTTCCGTGGTGCAGAAGACGACTTTTGGCTTGTCGCCACCCGGCTGCTGGCGCAGCTGTGTAATGAATTCGATGCCGGTCATTACTGGCATGTTCCAGTCGAGCAGGATCACGTCGGGCATTGTTCCCTGACAATGCACCAGGCCTTCCTGGCCATTCTCAGCCTCATCGACCGTGAAGTCGAGAGATTCGAGTATATGACGGGAGACTTTGCGGATTACCCGCGAGTCATCGACGATGAGACAGCTTTTCATTCCGGGCGATCCTTATAGTTCAGTGTGCGGGTAGCGGATTAAGGTAACCAAGTGCTTAAGCCGCGATTGCGGTCCGGCCGCCGATGAGTTTATGAATGTCGATCAGCAATGTCGGGCCGCGATCGGTTTCGACCATGCCCTGAGCGACGTGTTCCCATTCCTTGCCGAAGCCACCGGCTACGGGGGTGATGTCGGACTGGGTTTCAACGACATCATCGACGCCGTCGACCAGCAGCGCGTAGAGATGGCCATCCACTTCGATCACAGGCGAACGTTCGCCACGCTCGGTCGTGCCGTCTTGACCCAGCGCCTTGCGGCAATCGATCACGGTTAGCGATTGACTACGCATTGCGGTCAGACCTGCTACGTAGCCGGGCGCGCGCGGGACCGGATAAATATCATCCAACTCAATCACCGATTGGACTTCGACCGCCGGGATCGCGACGCGGCGTCCGGCGATATCGAGAATGACGATTAGTTCTCTCATGATCGGTCTCCTATGCGGGCTTTCCGCAGAGCGTTTTCCAGAGCCGCACGGTCATAGCGATAGACGCTGTCATCGTTTGCAGCCGCGGCATCGGGATCACTATGGATTTTGATGACGTGGCTGGCATCGGATGCTTCAATTGTTTCAGCTTTGTCGGCGAGGGCGATGGTAACATCGGCCGTCTCATCTGCATCGCTTGCAACACGGTAACCAGCGGCAGCAACGAGTGGTTGCAGCATCCGGTCAACCCAATCGTCACCTTCTGGCAAGCGGCACACCAGTTTCTCAACCGGAGTGGCCGCGCCGCCATGTTTGGCAAACAAGCGATATCCATCAACGACTGGTACGGGCTTACCCTCGATCAATGCGACGCCTTCGAGATTTTTATCGCTTTCGGGTGATGCAAGGTCTTCCGTGATGACGACGGATTCGCCCAACTCGGCGACGGCATAGGCTAACTCGCGTTCACTATCCGACAGGCGCAGCAGCTTAACATTGCCCGTTGGAATCTCCGCGTTTGCGGCTTTGTTTCCGACGCCGACCAGCGTCATGATGTTGCCGTCGACAACAACTTGCGAGCGGTCATCATCCACTGCAAATGCTTCATCTGGCACTTGATCGATTCGTGCGACTAATTCCATGCCGATAGCGCGGCGTTTGCCGTCCAGACCGACAAAGGTCATCAATGTCCGTCCACGCTCTTCAACTGCAGTCTTCTCGGTAATATTTGCTTGTGCTGGGCGGGCGCGAACATCGCTAACCAAACCGTTTTCGCTAGCAATAGTCGGGATGTCGAGCATCAGCACAGGACTGCCATCGTCGAGAAGCGTAGTGCCCGCATAAGTCCCGGTCTGCATGACCGCAGGGGCTAATGGTTTAATTACCAGATCTTCCTGATCGTGAATTTTGTCGACTGCGAGAGCAAACAGGTCGCCGCTACCGAGGCGCAGCAGTACGAGGCGCTGGTCCCAACCGGCAGCACGCGGTTTTACACCGAGCACATTGTTGAGGGTCAAGCAGGGCAGGCGGCGGTCGCGGAAAGTCACTAGATCGGTTTCGCCAACCCGTGAAAACTCGACCGATGCTGACGCTCCGTGCGCGATTTCCTCGACATAGGATTGCGGGATTGCGAAGCGCTGACCATCGACGCTGACGGTCAAAGCCGAGATGATGCTGAGCGTGAGCGGTATTTGCAGGAAGAACATCGTGCCTTCGCCCGGATTGGACGAGACAGTGATGGTGCCGCCGATTTTCTCGATATTCGCACGGACCACGTCCATGCCCACACCGCGGCCCGATACTGCGCTCACTTCATCTGCGGTCGATAGACCGGCTTCAAAGATCAGGTCAGTGACGCTTTCGGGCGGCATCGCGTCCAATTCTTTCTGGCTGACCAGACCCGATGCGACCGCTTTCTTGCCGATCTTATCTGCGTTCAGACCAGCACCGTCGTCAGAAATAACGATTGTGATCCGGTTGCCCGATTGGCGCGCAGCGATGGCGAGCATGCCGATCTCGCGCTTGCCGGATTTGAGGCGCTCGGACGGTTTCTCGATCCCGTGATCAATTGCATTGCGGATCAAGTGTGTGACCGGATCGCGGATCATTTCGATCATTTCCCGGTCCAGCTCGACATCACCGCCTTCGAAATCGACCATGACCTGCTTATCAAGTTCGGTCGAAAGGTCACGTACAAGGCGCGGGATAGCATTATAGAGATGTTCGATGCGCTGCATCCGCATCTTGGTGATAGCCTCGCGAACGTCCGACAGAATGCCGGAAAGACGTTCAAACGGGCCGTCCAACGTTGGTTCATTGCCCGCATCGCGCAGGCGGCGGGCAAGATCGTTGCGCGCCAGAACCATGTCGGACACGCCGCTCATTACCCGGTCGAGGAGTTCGACCGGCAAACGAATCGAGCGCGGTGCTTGCGGGCCTGTGTCGGTTGTTTTGGTTTCCGCTTCTTCTTGCGCGGAATGCATCGCGACTGTCTCTCCGACGTCGCTGGCATCGCCTTCAAGGGCGGCAATCAGAAATTCGTCGCTGCCTTCGGGCAGTTCTTCACCGGCTTCGATAGCGGTGGTCATCTGGGTGATGCGGTCAATAATTGCGAGGACTGCGGAGACCAAGCGGCTATCCGCATGGCGGCGGCCCGCACGCACTTCAGCGAGTACGCCTTCTGCGGCATGGCTCAATTTTTCCAGGCGCGGGAAGTCGAAGAAACCGCAATTGCCCTTAACTGTGTGAACAAAGCGGAAGATGTTGTCGAGCCGCGCACGGTCGGATGGTTCCGCTTCCCACGCAACCAGTTCACCTTCGATAGCCTCAAGCATCTCGCGCGTTTCCGCCACGAATTCTGCAAGTAGGTCGTCCATTACAAAACCCCCGGAATAGTCGGGAACTCTATGGGCGATGATGGTTAACGAAGTGTAAGCGCCGCTAGGCGTTACGCCTCACGCGATGATTGCTTTTGGCCAAGGATGCGCAGCACCAGAACCAATGCAATTGTGCCACCGATGACATTTGCAGCCAATTCAGCGGTATAAATGGCATCCGATCCCCATGCGGGGCGGAGCAGCCAAGCAATCGGCATCATCACCAGAAATACACGGAAGCAGCTTTGCGCGAGCGCCCAGCCAGCTTTGCCGACTGAATTGAGCGCGCCATTGCTGACGATCAGCAGGCCGAACCCGGCATAGCCCCATGCCGCGATGGCGAGATATCTGGAGAATTCTTCAATCACGGCGGGGTTGTCGCTGAATATCTGCGCAAACCATCCGCTCGCGGCGACCAGTACAACTGCTACAACCATTCCGTAAACTATTGAAAAGCCGGCGGCCCAGCGCATGGCTTGCTGTGCACGGTCGAATTGGCTCGCGCCCCAATTTTGACCGACAATTGATCCGATCGCGCCCGACAATGCGAGAAGGGGCACGATTGCGAAAGACTGGATGCGTCCCGCAGCACCAAAGCCAGCGACCGCGTCCTGCCCCTGCGTCGCCACCAATGCGGTCAGGACCGACAGGCCAATCGGGTTGATCGCATTGGAAAATCCGGCTGGGCCAGCAACCGAAGACAAGGCCTTGATCGCGGGGGCGATCTGATCTTTCTTGATGGCTGCAGGGTTGAACGGCAGCGCGGTGCCTTTGAGCAGAAATAGCGCCAGAATGATGGCAATCGCCCAGCCTGTATTGGTGGCATAGGCCGCGCCTGCAATCCCGAACCCCTCAAAGCCGAATGCACCGGTGATCAGGATCGGGTCGAGTATCCAGTTCGCGGCGGCGTAGCAGATTGAAACATAAGACGCTCTGCGTGCCTCTCCCTGACCGCGCATAACGCCATTGATGCCCATCATCACCATGATCAGCGGGAAGCCCATCGCGTATGGGATCATGTATGTGCGGATGATCGACATCAGCTCATCATCCGCCTGCATGAGCGTGAACAGCGGATCGAGCAGCGCTACTAGGATTGCTGCCATAACGATACCTACGATCAAGGCAAAGGCGATGCCGATATTCCCTCGGCTCGCAGCATTCTCGATATCACCAGCGCCCAGCGAGCGCGATACGACCGAATTGATTCCAACCATCACCCCGATACCGAGACTGCTGAGCGCAATGCTGATCGGGAAGATAAGCGCAATGGCCGCCAGTTCTGCACTGCCCAATTGGCCAATAAAGTACGCGTCGATCAAGCCGACTGACATCATTGCGGCGACGCCAATGATCATGGGAGTGGTTTGAGTGACAAGATGTCCGCGAATGTCGCCGCGTGTCAGTTTTGCTCCATCACTCATCGCACAGGCCCCTAGCGCGGCGAAATGGGGCGGGGAAGCGGTTTTCTGAGTGCGCGACCAAGATCACAGCAAGATCGCGACTTGTGCGGTGCGGCATCATCGTGCGATAAGTGGCCAAACGCAATGTAAAGAAAAGCCTAGGAGAGCGACGTGGCGACACAGTTGAAACCGAATTTGGAATGTAGCGAAGCCGAATGGCAGGCACGGTTGGATCTGGCCGCATGCTACCGGATTTTCGATCACCTCGGCTGGGGCGAGTCGATTTACAACCATATCTCAATCGCGGTTCCCGGCGAAGATGATACATTCCTGATCAATCCGTTCGGGCTGCTTTACGACGAAGTGACCGCATCGAATTTGGTCAAGATTGACGTCGAAGGCAACAATGTCGGCCAGTCGCAATATATGGTCAACAAGGCTGGCTTCACCCAGCATGCCTATTTCCACAAAACTCTCGGTGAGCGGGCGCAGGCAATCTGCCATGTCCACACGACCGAAACGATGGCGGTTTGCAGCCACAAAGACGGTTTGATGCCGACCAATTTCTACGCCTGTAATTTCCAGAACCAGATTGGCTATCACGACTTCGAAGGCGTGACCGTTCGTGAGGAAGAGGGCGTTCGCTTGGTAGAAAACCTTGGCGATCACAGCATTTTGATGCTGCGCAACCATGGTCCGGTTGTGATGGACAAGACCATTCAAGGGATGTTCTTGAAGATGTGGGCGCTGCAGCGCGCGTGCGAAATTCAGGTGGCTACGGTGAGCATGGGGAACCCGCGTATTGTGCCGCAAGAAGTGGTCGATGTGCACCAGCGCGATCTGTTCGTGATGCAGGAGCAAGGCGGTGCGGGCGTATTCGATTTTGAAGCGTGGAAGCGCAAGATCGACCGCATCGACACCAGCTGGCGCGACTGATCCACTAGGCCCAAACTAGCGGGAGCTTCCGCCCATGCCGCGGATGACGGTCAACGACCAACCGGTCGAATTTGATATGGATGCGGAGACCCCGTTATTGTGGGCTTTGCGCGATGCCGCGAATCTCACTGGCACCAAATATGGCTGCGGTGTGGGCGACTGCGGCGCGTGTATGGTGATTGTCGATGGCGAGGCTTTGCGGAGCTGCCTGATAACTATCGCCGAGGCAGAGGGTCGCTTCATTACCACTATCGAGGGCCTGTCGCGTGACCGGTCGCATCCGGTGCAGCAAGCGATGGTGGCCGAACAAGCAATCCAATGTGGTTTCTGCACGCCCGGTATCGTGATGGCGGGGGCGGCTCTAATCGCCAAGAATGCCGATCCCAGCAAGCAGGATGTTGAGGAAGCTATTCCCAATCTGTGCCGCTGCGGCGTCTATCCGCGGCTGGTCAATGCGATCCAGCGGGCAGGGCGTGTCACGCGGCGTCAGGAGACGATCAGTGCTGCTCCTGCTCCAGGTATCAGCTCCGAAGATGCGGCGGCAGAAGTTCCGGCCATTGTCGCACCTTCGGAGCGGGAAGAATAACTCGCCTTAGAACCGGCCGCTGATCGCGAAGCGCGCATTGAGGGGTGGGCCAACGGTGACTTGGTGCGTCGAGTGCGAGTTCGGAAAGTACAGCTCATCAGTCACATTCTCGACATTCACCTGTAGGCGGATATTGTCGGAGATATCGTAATACGCAGCTGCATCGATACGGATGTAGTCAGGCAGAGTGGCGCTATTGCCATTGTTGACGAAGCTTTCCGATTGATAGGTGAAGCCGGCACCCAGACCGAAGCGATCGGTGATCTGGAAATTGTTCCAAACCGATAGAGTGCTGTCGGGCAATTCGCGCGGGCGCAAACCAGTCGGACCGTTCTGGTTAACTTGCTCGCCATCGAGATAGCTATAGCCGGCCGATACCGTCCAGAAGTCAGACAGGCTGCCTTGCAATTGCAATTCAAAACCCTGGATTTTGGAATCGACGATCACCAGTTGCGACGCGTCATTGTCGTCAACTTGAGGAGAGCTTTGCTCAATCTCAAACACGGCACCAGTGAAACTCAGGCCGGGCCGAATATCCCATTTGATACCCGCTTCCAGATTGGTGAATGTGTTGGGATCAAGCGCGTTATTGCTGCCATTGATATTGGCAAATTGCTCGCCGCTGCGGGGAAGGAAGCTCTCCGAATAGCTGGTGTAAATCGAGATATTCTCTTGCGGCTTGATGATCAGTCCGAGACGCGGAGAGATTTGTTCGTCCTTGCGCGTCCGTACCTCACCCGCAACCACATTGTTCACTTCGATATCGAAGCTGTCGAACCGCGCGCCGAGAACGACATTGAGCCAATCGGTCAATTCAATCTCGTCTTGGA
The DNA here is from genome assembly GCF_017812015.1 of Pontixanthobacter sp. CEM42. Classification (GTDB taxonomy): domain Bacteria; phylum Pseudomonadota; class Alphaproteobacteria; order Sphingomonadales; family Sphingomonadaceae; genus Pontixanthobacter. The sequence goes on from NZ_JADQTN010000001.1 coordinate 139,193, forward strand.
TGTACGCCGAGAACACGTCGATGTTCACGCGCGTGTCGTCATTGATATCTACAGTGAAATCGTTGGTCGTCGCCTGGCCTGCAGCGTTGATACCCACGCCGTTGCTCAAGGTGAGCGGACGCGCGACGCTGAAGATTTCATTGTCATCCATGGTGGTCGACCAGAATGAATTGAAGCGATCTTGATCGGAAGACGTGTTGATATACTCGCCGCCGATAATCAGCGTGTGGTCGACGCTGCCTGTCGCGAAATCGGTGATGAAGTTACCGGCGAGTGTCAGGTTCTGCCGCTGCGTTGTGTCAACATAACCGTCGAGCGTGACTTGGCCGGGGGTGTTCGCCTGATCATAGCCCGAAGCGTAGAAATTCTGGTACAGCTTGTCGTAATCGCCATAGGCGGCAGTCACATTGATCTTCGCGTGTTCGGAAAAATCGTGCTGCAGATTGGCGCGTAGCAAGTGCGCTTCGAGTTCGGTGGTGTTGAGTTCAGGATCGCCAAAAACGATGTCCGCAAATGCCTCAACCGGTCGGCCGTCTGATCCTGTCGGGATACCGCGATCAATGAAACGCTGGTGATCGAGATATTCGTAGGACAGATTGATCGTGGTGTCGGGGCTCACCATAAACCGCGCAGTTGGATTGATGCCGATCCGCTCTCCATCATAGAAGTCGCGGTGGTTGTTCAGGCTCTCATACATCGCGTTCACGCGGAAGGCCGCCGTATCGCTGCTCGATAGGTTGAGATCAACTTGGCCAGCAAAGGCTCCAAATGTATCGACGCTTGCCTGATAACCGGTGAAGTTCTCGCCCAAGACGCCTTTCTTGGTTACGCGATTCAATACACCGCCGGTTCCGCCACGCCCGAACAAAAGGGCGTTGGGGCCGCGCAGGATTTCGACCTGCTCCAGATTGTAGAGCGGGCGATAATATTGAACATCGTCGCGCACGCCATCGATGAAAAAGTCAGCAGTTGAGCGGACGCCACGGAACACGACCGAGTCGCGATGGCCTTCGCCCTGCGATGTATTCACGCCCGGCGTGTAGTCGATGATCTGACCGATACTGTCGAAGCCGCGCTCACGAATCTCTTCGCTCGTGGTGATCGATAGACTCTGCGGGACGTCGATGATCGGGGTGGGGGTTTTCACCGCGTTGACTTGGTTGGTGTAGAGCACTTTGCCGGTGACGATGATGTCCTCATCGCCTGCTTCCTCGCCTTGACCTGTTGTTCGTGAATCCTGCGCCATTGCCGGATTTACAGTGAATGCGACTGTCAGAGCGGTGGCGCTGAGCAGGCGAGCGGTAAGTGTTTTCATGTGATTCGATCATCCCGTCCAAAAGTGATGAGCGACTCGCTATTGCAACTCACTCGCAATTGCAATTTATAATCGAAGCTTGGCGAAGAAAGTCTGATTTTGTAGGAGATTGGCAACAGTTTTATGGAGATTCACCATGCCGACGACTATGAAAGCGACTATCTGGCACAACCCCAAATGCGGCACATCCCGCAAGACTTTGGCGATTCTGGAGAACCTGTCGAAAGTCGATGTGACCGTGGTCGAATATCTGAAAGAACCACCGAGCGCGGAGAAACTGCTGCAACTCTATAAGGATGCGGGTATTTCGCCGGCCAAAGCACTGCGTCTTCGTGGTACCGATGCGGAAGAGCGCGGTCTGCCTGATGCCGATGATGCGACGGTAGTGGCAGCGATGGCCGCCGATCCAATTCTGATGGAGCGTCCGGTGGTTGAAACCGAAAAAGGTGTGCGCGTCTGCCGCCCGCAAGACACGGTTCTTGAAATACTTTGATTGGGCCTGGGGTGTTTGGGTTTAGGCTGGACGATCCTTGGTGGTGACTTCATCAGCTGACAGGGATTGCCAGCCAATCACAAATACTGCGAAGCAGAGTGCCACGACCGTCGCAAAGCTGACCCATTCGGACCAATTGTAGAGCAACACGCCCAGAGCTGGTGCGAACACAAAGGCTGCGCCTGTGGCGGAGGCTACGACACCCGACGCCTCACCTTGTTCAGCGCGCGTCACGGCCAGTGATGCGCCGGCGTTAAAGCCGGGGCGGAATAGACCAAACCCCAGCGATGCAATCGAGTAACCCAGCGCAATTCCGTGCAGATTCTGTGCGACGCCGAGCAAGACGACGCCCAGCGCCGCGAGCGCTACACCCCATAAGATCGCGGCGCGCGGACCGAGGTTCATGCGCGGAATCACGCCCCATTGGGCTAGCAGCGTTGCGACTGCACCGCACATTAGCACGACGCCAACCGGTCCAGCGCCTTCGAGCGGGGTGTCGCGCAGGCCCAAACGGTCGAGGACCAAGAAGCCCGAAATACCCAAAATCATTGCATGCGCGTGCCCGCCGAGCAGTCCAGCGATGACCCAAGGCCGCACGCGGGATTCGAACCATCCGATACGTTTCGGCTCGGGTGCCTGAACGGGCGCCTCATGTTCCTTGTCATCGTCGTCTGAAGAGCTGTCCGTTGAACTCGCGCCATAGGGCGCACCGAAAGCTGAACCGCGCGCGGCGAATTGTGGCTCGTCATTGGGCAGCAATATGCGCAGCGCGACCAATGTCACGATTCCAATGATTGTAAATGCCGCGAAAGGGCCAGTGAGGCCAAGCCCGGGAAAGACCAACAGAGGTGCCAGGGCCGGGCCGATGACTGTCCCGAGACCGAAGCTGGAGGCAATCAAGGACAGCGCCTGAGTTCGCTCTGACCGCGCGGTACGCGCGGCGACATAGGCCTGTACCGCAGGCGGGGCTGCCGAACCGAAGCCGCCATAAAGACTGCGCGCAGCCGCGAAGAACATGAGTGTCCAGAATGCCGAGAGAGCGCCGATCAGGCCGAACCACAAGACAATGCCGCACAGCCCCATCGAGGTTATGAATCCGACCATGCCGAGCGCCATCATCGACTTGCGCCCGCGCTTGTCGGACCGCCGCGCCCAGATCGGTGCGCAGATCACCCACAACAGTGCTGACCACGTGTACGCTAAGCTGATCCATACGTCATTGACGCCCAGTTCGGTCCCGATTGAAGGCATCACCGATTGCATGGCGGTGTTGCCCGCTGCGGTGGTCAGCATCACTGCAAACAGCAGCGCCATTCGCTCGCGCGAGATTGGTTTGCGGGGCGCTTCGGTAGCTGGAGATAATTCGCTCTTTAACATTGCCTTAGCCGCTACGCGCGGATAGCAGCGCTTGCAATGCGCAGGTGATTTTGGCAGGCGCGTTCACTTGCCACCTTCCCTTACGGAAGGGTCCAGCAATCCAGACTGCAACATAGGGCGCAATTTTGACAGATTCACAACAGGTTACTCCGGCAAAGCGCGCGGGGACAGGCGCGCGTTTGAGCAAATTGCTTGGCCAATGGGGTGTGTTTTTTCGCGGCTTTCTTGAGCATCCGAAGATGGTCGGATCGATCATCCCCTCATCGCGCTTCACGATCCGCAAAATGCTAGGCCCTGTGAAATGGGATGAGTGCAAACTGTTCGTCGAGTACGGCCCGGGCGTCGGCACTTTTTGCGAGCCGGTACTGGAGAAATTGCGTGCTGATGGTGCGATGATCGTGATCGACACTAACCCGCTATTTATCGACTATCTCAATCGCACGATCACAGACAGCCGTTTCACAGCCGTGCATGGCTCTGCTGCCGATGTTGAGAAAATCGTCCGCGATAACGGACATGAGCATGCCGACTATGTTCTGTCGGGCCTGCCATTCTCGACGCTGCCCGATGGCGTTGGCCCAGCGATTGCTGCCGCGACGCACCGGATTATCCGGCCCGGCGGCGCGTTTCTGGTCTATCAGTTTAGCGCCAAGGCGCGCGACTTCATGGCGAAGCATTTCACCCGGATCGATAGCGGGTTCGAATTTTGGAATATCCTGCCGTGTCAGCTATTTTGGGGCTGGAAAGAGTAAGCGCTCGAAAGTCGCTATTTCCTAATCAAACGTATCGCTGAGCGTTTCGGTTGGCTGTCCTGCCAATTGCCTGTGGATCGCGGTGTAGATCGCCAGCAATAGGGTCGATATCAGCGCGCCGAGTATGCCGGAGAGAATACCTTCCAACCACAAAGCGATCTGACCACTACCGATCAATGCGCTGAATAATGCAATGATTTGAGAAGACACCAGCCCGACTACAAAGACCGCTATAAACACCAGCACCATAAAGATCAGAACTTTGCGCGTATGTCCGCCGATCAGTTTCCATGATCGGACCATGGCCGAAATCGGGTTGTAGTTTTGCTCAATCGCGATCACTGGCCCCGCCAGTAACAGCCGCGTACCGACATAGAATATGCAAGTGAATGCGGCGACAGACATGATCAAGTTGATGATCGCCAACCCGGCTACGCCGGCGACAACCCCGAAGATCACCGCGATAATCATGGCTATGACAACAAACAGTACCAGCGAAACTGCATAAGGCAGGCAGCCAATGACGCCGATCTTCAATGCCTCGCCCACCGTCGGGCGATGGCCCTTACCTAGCAGGGCAAAGAGGGCAAGCGATCCGATGATTGCCAGCACCACATAGATCGCGATTACTGGCCAATGCTCACTCAAGAGAGCGAGCATAGCTGCGTTGAGTCGGTCGGGATCGTCGCTCAAAGCCTGCAAATGATCGACCGGGATCAGCAGTGTCGTTGCAAGCGACGGTAGGAAGAAGAACATCCCCGCCACCACGCTCAGCACATCGAGATTGGATCTCAGCATGGTCACTGCTTCATTCCACGCTTTGTCGAGATCAAATTTCATATACCAAACCCTGTTTCTGCAAATATCCCCCTTGATAACCGCTCCAGTGCACGCCACGCAATGACCATGTCTGGAAAACTCGCATCGGATATCGCGGTCAGGCGCGCTGTGGAGCAAGTGCCCTACCGTGCGGCGCTTGATGAAATGGATGTACGCAACCGTGCAATTGCAGCGGGTGATGCGCGCGAATTGCTGTGGCTGCTCGAACATCCACCGGTCTACACCGCTGGAACCAGCGCTGATAAGAACGAGATGCTTGATCCGCGTTTTGAGGTTGTCGAGGCCGGGCGGGGCGGCCGCTACACCTATCACGGGCCCGGCCAACGCATCGGTTATGTGCTGCTCGATCTAACCAACCGCGGGCGTGATGTCCGCCGCTTTGTGCACAGTTTAGAGGGTTGGGTGATCGATACGCTTGGCGATATCGGGGTCGAGGCTTGGCGTGCAGAGGGCCGGATCGGCATCTGGACCCGCGATATCGACGGCAGTGAAGCCAAGATCGGCGCAATTGGTGTCCGCGTGCGACGTTGGGTCACGATGCATGGATTCTCGGTCAATCTGGCGCCGGACCTGTCGCATTTCGCGGGCATTGTGCCCTGCGGCATTGCGGAGTTCGGAGTGACCAGTTTGGAGCGATTGGGCATCGCAATCACACCAGAGCAATGGGATGACGCGCTGCTTGCGCGCGGCGATGCATTCCTCGATATGCTGTCCGAAAATTCAGGAGCCAGACTATGATCCGCTATGCCATTTGCTTACTTGTTGTGCCGCTCTTGTCGGCATGCGGAGATGATCCGGCGCCAGTCACGACAGACGACGATGCGCGAAGCGCGGAGGGCGATGTGCTGGAGGGTTCGATCAGCGACGCGATGATCCCGCTCGATGAATTGCAATCAACTTCACCTGCGGCCCGCGAAACAAGCACACCCAGTGGATCAAGTGCTGCAGCTCCGGCGGTACCTGCGGCGGAAGAGGAGGCTGAGCCGGAACCAGTACCAGCCGAGCCAGCCGTAGAACCTGCGTCGGAGCCGGCACCGGAGGCAGAAGCCGAGTAAGCCTCGAACGATCGGTTTGTTAAACCAGCTCTAGAAGCTGTTCGGCTTGTTCCAAGCCGGTTCGATCAACCATAGTACCTTTGTGATTGACCATCGCCACGGAAGGCGTGCTGGCGAATAGGTCGACGATTGCCTGCGCCTCGGCGCGCTCATTGGCGGTTGGTTTGAAGGCATCGTTGATCAGTGCAACCTGACGGGGATGATTGGCCGCCATGCCGGTAAAGCCATCTTGCCGCGCTCTTCGTGCAGCCAATGCGCCCGTCTGGAGGTCTTTTGGATCGCGTACCGATGTCTCAATCGCGAGCAGCCCTAGCGTTTTCGCGAGCAGGATCGTAGTCCCGCGCACCAAGCGCATTGTATCGCACCATCGGCCGTCGTCGGTGCGCGTGCGTTGTGCGCCAATTTCCCGCGCTAGGCCCTCGGCATTCCAAGCGAATCCAGCAAGGCGCGGGTGCGGATCATCGGTGTAATCGCGCAGCGTTAAGGCCGAGCCGGGCGTCTCGCCAATCTGCGGAATGATCTTCGTGGCATTGTGACCCACACCGTGTCGCTGTTCGATCTCGTAGAGTTCCGAAGCAAGCATGCGGACTTGCTCCGGCCCCGTGCATTTGGGCACGATCAGCCCGTCGGGAGCGCCCGCCATTATGACCGATAGATCATCGATCCAATGCGTCCCGTCGAGCGGTTTGATCCGAAGCCAGCGCTTGAAGCTCTTCGGTGTCGACAATTGCTCCCGGAATGAACTGAACCATTCCGCGACATCTGCGCGTACTTGCGCAGCGTTCTCGTCATCGGGAACGAGGCTCATATCCACGACAAGCGTATCGGCGCCAATCACGGGCGCTTTGGCCAGCTGAGCGGCGCTGTTGCCTTTGATGGTCAGCCATGATCGCATGGTTAGCGACCATAGACCGTAATCCTTAAGGAGTTTTTGCGCCGGTCAGGCGGGTTGTTCCTCGGCGAGCGTTGGATAGTCGATATAGCCTGCGGGACCGGGCAGATACCAACTTTTCGGCACATCCACATTGGGAGCGAGATCGGCACCCGTCTTTATCCGCTCGGGCAGATCGGGATTGGAGATAAAGGGCCGACCATAGCTAACCGCATCGCAGCGTCCCGAAGCAACATCTGCGGCACCTGCTTCACCGGTATAGTCACTGTTGAGCACGAGCGGGCCAGTATAGATTTTACGGATCATGGCATCCTGCTGCGGCACATCGGTGCGGCCAAACGTACCCTCAGGTCCGGGTTGACGCAGTTCAAGGAAGCCAAGACCAAGCTCTTCAACCACCTTGGCTGCTTCACCGAAGATTGCTTCAGGGTTGCTGTCGTCCGCGCCTTGCGTGTCGCCATTGGGCGAGAGACGGATGCTGACGCGATCCGCGCCCCAAACGTCGATCAACGCTTCCAGTACTTCGCGCATGAAGCGAACGCGGTTTTCTGGCGGGCCGCCATATTCGTCAGTCCGAAGATTGGTGGTCTCGCGCAGGAATTGATCGATCAAATAGCCATTCGCGCCATGCAGTTGAACACCGTCAAAGCCGGCCTTTTTCGCGTTCTCCGCAGCGTGGCGATAGTCGCCCACGACGCGCGGGATTTCGCTCAATTCTAGCGCGCGCGCTTCCTGATGGGGTTGGCGGCCAGTCGGTGTGTGCGCGTGATCGGGGGCAGTCGTGGCCGAAGCAGAAACGCCTTTCTCACCGTCCAAGAAGTCAGGGTGCACAATCCGGCCCATATGCCACAATTGCAGTACGATCTTGCCGCCTTCGGCATGGACCGCATCAGTAACAAGCTTCCAGCCTTCGACTTGCTCATCGCTCCAGATGCCGGGAGCAGCAGGCCAACCGAGACCCTCTACGCTGATACCGGTCGCTTCGCTGATGATCAGTCCAGCGCTGGCGCGTTGGCGGTAATAGGTCGCCATCATCTCATTCGGCACAAATCCGGGAGGGGTCGCACGGCCGCGTGTCAGCGGCGCCATCAAAATGCGGTTCTTTGCCTCAATCGCGCCGAGTGTGATCGGCTGGAAAAGTGCGTCGGTCATAAAGGATGGCTCCCGTTATAAAGTATCTATTTGCAATCTACCGAGTCAGCTAAGGGGGCATGGTGAGCAATGCAACCGCAACAAAGCCGACTAGGACGGATAGCAATACTTGGCCGCGCTGGGTGCTGCTGGTCGCGCTGCTGGTAGGCAATGTCGCGCTGGCACTCGGGCCGTGGTTTGTCCGGCTGGCTGACACCGGCCCGGTTTCGGCTGCATTCTGGCGATTGTTCCTTGCTCTGCCGTTCCTGATCCTTCTCGCGAGAGGAACAGGGCAGGCGCTGACCGGTATCCCGCGCAAGACGTTGATCTTGGTTGCTCTCGGATCGATTGCCTTCGCACTCGATTTGTCGAGCTGGCATATCGGGATTGAGAAAACCCGGCTCGGCAATGCGACGTTGTTTGGGAATGCGGGCAGCATTGTGCTGCTTTTCTGGACCTTCATCATCACTCGCACCCTCCCGCGCGGGATGGAGTGGTTGGCGATTGTCTTCGCGCTTGGCGGGGCGAGCATATTGATGGGGCGGAGCTTGGAAATCAGCACCGCAACGCTGATCGGCGATTTGTTCTGCTTGGCAGCGGGTTTGTTCTACGCAGTCTATCTGTTGACCCTGCAAGACGCGCGAAAAGGCATTGGCGCATGGAGCCTGCTTGTGTGGGTGAGCGTCTTCGCTTGCCCGGTGATCCTGACGCTTGCGCTGATCAATGGCGAACCTGTCTGGCCAACCGACTGGACGCCGATTGTGATCCTGTTCGTTACCAGCCAGCTGATCGGGCAGGGACTGCTAGTGTTCAGCCTGCGCCACTTCCCGCCGTTGATTATCGGGTTGGCATTGCTAACCCAGCCTGCGGTTGCGGCGGTGATTGGGTACAGCGTGTTTGGAGAGGTTCTATTGCCGCTGGATATGTTTGGGATGGTGTTGTTGGGTGGTGCGCTGCTGGTGGCTAAAGGCAGTCAATCGCAGCAATCTAAGCTACCGAAAGGGGTGAATGGTTAGCTTCTCAAGGGACAATTTGGAGTGCTTTCCAAGTTCTTCATGATCAGATCGCTCCGGCGCTCCGAAGAGTAGAGGCTATGCATTCCGACCGTTGCAAAGAACCCACGTATCTGATGCCCTCGCGGCCAGTGGCCCTCCCGTGCATGATATTGTTGGATCGCGCGGACGAATGCCCGATCCGTTAGTACCTCCAAGCGTCCTTGATGCGGCGGATCAATGCAGCCGTACGCCTGCTTGGCTAGAGCGCCATCGCTAATCGCACTGCGTACAAAGAGCGCGGAGTAAGTTGTGACGAAAAATGCGAGCAGTACAAAGCTCATCGCAAGCCAGCCCAAAATCCGTCTCATCGCTGCCTACTTAGGCTTATCGACAATATGCGCAGTCATCCAGAATTCGCCCACTAGCAGATAGCCCACTGTGGGCTGCTCCAATGATGAAACATCGTCAAAAACGACATTGATGGTGGCGCCGGACAATGTCTCGACCAACGTCCACCAATATTTCGCGCCGTCGGCACCGATCCGAAGTTCGGCTTCGCGGATTGTGCCAGCAAATATTGAATGTGCGGTCGGTTCCTCGCTAAACAATCCAGAGGGAATAAAATGGTTTGACGCATAGACGGCTTCGGACCCGTCCGCCGTCTGCGCAGCAACATAGGCTGCATCGTCTTTGTAGATCTCTGGGTTGTAGGTAAAGGCTGTGACATCAAGTGTGACGGCCTCATCCTCGGTCAGCTTGCTACGCTCTCGTGGGTCGGCGAGTTCTATTAGAACTGGAATTTCATGTTCGCTGAACGTGGCCGAAATTTTGTATTCGAACGGTTCCCATTGCGGATCGGAAACGAGCCCGTTGAACGTCACGGTCATCTCGCCTTTGCCGCGAAATGCAGGATTGATCGTGTGCAGGCCGAGCTGACCGCTTTCGGTCTTGGAAAAGCCGATCCACAGTTCGCCGCCGGTCTCTTCGTCGATCAGGCACAGTTCGTAGGCCGCATCGGCTTGAACGATCTCACATTGATCCACAATCTCCGAAATTGACTGCGCAAATGCAGCCTCGTTGGCGACATCGAGGTCGTATCCGACCATTGAAAAGTGGGAGACATCGTCCGCCATTACGCCGGACCCAAATCACCCTTACCCACGGTGCCGCTGGCCATGTCTAGCATCTTGTCCAGGCTCTTCTTGGCTTCCAGGCGGAGGTCTTCGTCGATCTCGATGCGTGGTTCCAGATCGCGCAGGCAGGTGTAGAGCTTCTCCATCGTGTTGAGCGCCATGTAGGGGCAGATATTGCAATTGCAGTTTCCGTCCGCGCCGGGTGCGCCGATGAAGTTTTTTCCCGGCAGCGCCTTCTCCATCTGGTGGATAATATGCGGTTCGGTCGCGACGATCAGCGTGTCGCCGTCGAAATCCTGCGCGAATTTCAGAATGCCGCTGGTCGATCCGACATAATCGGCATGATCGACGATGGTTGGCGGGCATTCGGGGTGCGCCGCAATAGGCGCGCCGGGATGTTGTTCTTTCAGCTTGAGCAGCTCGGTCTCGCTGAACGCTTCGTGGACGATGCATACGCCGGGCCACAGTAGCATTTCGCGGTCAAACTTGCGGCTGAGATAGCCTCCCAAATGCCGGTCAGGGCCGAAGATGATCTTCTGGTCCTTCGGGATTTGCTGAAGGATCGTTTCTGCGCTGGAACTGGTCACAATCACATCGGACAGAGCTTTCACTTCGGTCGAGCAATTGATGTAAGTCAGCGCGATATGGTCGGGATGCGCCTCTCGGAAGGCTTTGAACTTGTCTGGCGGACAGCTGTCTTCCAGCGAGCAACCGGCATCCATATCGGGCAGTACCACGATCTTCTCCGGCGAGAGGATTTTCGCGGTATCGGCCATGAATTTCACACCGCAAAACGCGATGACGTCTGCGTCTGTTTCTGCCGCCTTCTGACTCAGCTGTAGCGAGTCACCGACATAATCGGCAAGGTCCTGAATTTCCGGCTTCTGGTAATAATGCGCGAGGATAATCGCGTTCTTTTCCTTCCGCAGCCGATCAATTTCGGCCAGCAGATCATCACCGGTAGGAAGTTTGGATTCTACACTCATTCTGAAACCTTCTCTCCGTCGAAACGGACATTGACTGTGATATCGTCATAGCCTGCGACCTGCAGCGGGATCGTCAGGTTTTGTGTGATCGCATCCTTAGCGGCCTGCCGCGCCAATGCCAAAACTTCAGGGTTCTTCGCGAAAGCAGCAGCTTTCTGTTCGGCCTGCAGCGAGTTCTCGCGGCTAAGATTTTCCGATGCGCCCCGACTTACCCATACGCCTTCGGTGTAAACCTTCTTACGCGCCTCATCGAGGTTCGGCTTGGAGATTTTAAGGACAGGCAGAGTGATATCCATCGTCTCTGTATCGGCGTCCCATGCAATCCGGTCACGCCCGACCGAGGCCAGATTGACGCGGTAGTCGATAGTCGCAGGAATAATCGCCGCTTGGCGCGATTCCGCCAGATCAATCGGGCCGAGCGATGTTGTGTTGGTGCTCTCCGCAGTGACTTCGAAGCGAGAGCTGAACACGGTAAGTGAGTTCTGCTTCTCAAATGCGAGCATCGCGCTGCCAACCGGATCGCCTTCTTCTTGAAAAATAAACGCACGCCAGAACAACCATACTGTCGCAGCGATCAGCAAGATGACAATCAGCCACGGCACCGCTTGAACGCGGGCCAGTGATTTCTGTTTTCCGGGTTTGGGTGCGGTGACCTCCGTCTCTGCGGTGTCGGTCGCGGTTTCTACGCTGTCTGCCATATGTCTTCTAAATGCCCCTTTTCCTCTAAACGGCTGACAATGCCTCTGCGTTCCAAATCAATCAGATGCGCTTTGACAGACATTCCCGCCGCACCGGTCAAGCGTGGGTCGAGGTTCTTATACATCAGCGGCACCAGCTTCTCGATGTTGGTGGCTTCCTCACCGAGCAGCCGCAGGATCTGGTTCTCACGTTGACGGCGGTGGCCAATCATCCCGCGTACCAATTGGCGGGGTTTTGTGATCGGCGCGCCATGGGCGGCGTAATATACGCTATCTTCGCGGGTGTAGAGCTTGTCGAGGCTCTTCATATAATCGCCCATATCGCCATCTGGCGGGATAACGACGCTGGTTGACCAACCCATCACATGATCGCCAGTGAACAGTGCGCCGCTTTCTTCCAGCGCAAAGCAAAGATGGTTCGATGTGTGGCCGGGTGTGTGGACGGCGGTGAGGGTCCAGCCGGGGCCTGTCATTTGTTCGCCATCTTCGAGCACCCGGTCAGGTTCATACGTGGTGTCAAATGCCTCATCAGAGCGGGGGCCGTCGACTTCGAGCACCAATGGGGCGCAGCCAACAACCGGCGCGCCCTTCCGCTTGGCCAGTGGCTTGGCTGCAGGTGAGTGATCGCGGTGTGTATGCGTGCACATGATCGCGGTGACTTTAGCATCGCCGAGAGCCGCGATTATTGCATCGAGATGATCGTCCTCGGCTGGACCGGGGTCGATCACCGCAACTTCGTGCTCTGCGCCGACAATATAGGTTTGCGTGCCTGTGTAAGTGTAGGGCGAGGGGTTTGGCGCGAGTACACGGCGAACCAGCGGCTCGGGCTGCTCGACCAGTCCGGTCGGCCAGGGTTTTGGTGGCATTGCCATGCCGCACCTATTGCCGTTCGCCTCGAGCGAAGTCGAGAGGTCTGTCGCAATAAAGTGTCTCGACTTCGCGTGAGCCGAACGGCATCTAGCGTTGCATGACCAAGAAAATTCTCGTTCTCGATGAAGGCACGACCTCCACTCGTGCAATGCTGTTTGCGCCTGACGGCAAGTCGCTGGGCAGCGCGCAGCAAGAGCTCACGCAGCATTATCCTGAGCCGGGCCGCGTAGAGCATGACCCGACTGAAATCTGGCATCGCACACTCGCCTGCGCGCGCGAAATGGTCGAAAAAGCGGGTGGTGCAGAGCAGATCGCCTGCATCGGCATCACTAACCAGCGCGAGACGGTAGTTGCATGGGATAAGAACAGCGGCGAACCGCTGGCGAAAGCGCTCGTATGGCAAGATCGCCGCACCGCCGATTTCTGTGAAGAGCTCAAGGATGCTGGCCATGAGGCTGAGGTGCAGAAGCAAACCGGTTTGCTGCTCGATCCCTATTTCTCTGGCACAAAGATGCGCTGGTTGGTTCAGAACGAACCAGCGGTGGCGGCAGCGGCTATGGCAGGTACGCTCGCGCTCGGCACTATCGAAAGCTGGTTGGTCTATAAGCTGACCGGCGGCTCGCATATCAGCGACGCCAGCAATGCGAGCCGGACTTTGCTGTTGCCTCTCGGCGGCGCGCAGTTTGATGACGGCCTGTGCGAATTGTTTGAAGTCCCCAAAGCGGCGCTGGGCGAAGTGACCGATAATGCGGGCGATTTTGGATCGACATTGTCTGAATTGTTCGGCGCGCCGATCCCGATCACCGGATTGGTTGGCGATCAACAATCGGCAACGATCGGGCAGGGCTGTCTCTCTCCGGGTGAGACAAAGGCGACCTATGGAACTGGCGCTTTCATCCTCGCTAATAAGGGGCATGACATCCCGACATCGGACAACCGATTGCTGGGTACCGTGCTCTATCAGGAGAATGGAAAACGGACATATGCGCTGGAGGGTTCGGTATTTGTCGCTGGTAGTTTGGTTCAGTGGCTTAGGGATTCGCTCGGCTTGCTCGGAACGGCTGCGGAAACCGAAACGCTGGCACGGTCGATTGATAATAGCGGTGGTGTTGTGATTATTCCCGCCATGTCGGGCCTTGGCGCGCCGTATTGGCAGCCCGAAGCGCGCGGCGTGATTGCGGGCCTTAGCTTCGCGACCGGACGGGCACAGATTGCGCGCGCGGCTTTAGAAGCCATGGCGCATCAGACCTACGATCTGGCCAAAGCGTTTGCCGCCGATGGCGCGCAATGGACCTCGCTCAAAATTGATGGCGGAATGAGTGCGAATGACTGGATGGCGCAGGATATTGCCAACTTGCTCGATTTGCCGGTCGAGCGACCGGATTTTGTCGAAACGACAGCGCTTGGCGCAGCAATGTTGGCGGCTAAAGGTGCAGGACTAGTCGGATCATTGGACGAGGCGAGCAGCACGATGCGGGGAGCTATTGGCCATTTCAAACCGTCTATGGATGGTGATATTAGGGAAGCGAGAATTGCGGCTTGGCAGAAAGCTTTGGCCGCCGCTTAAATCCGCAAATTACGCGCGGTGGACAGCGTGGCCTAAGCGTTCCTGCAAGCGCAAAATAGCGGCAGGGCGCATTTCGAACCGGTCACGCCATGCGCCATCGAGGCGCGTGATCCGTGCGTGCAAATTTTCGCTTTCAAGGATCAATTCGCGCGTGCCATATTCCAGCAACGCAAGGTTTTCACGCTCTGCCGGGCGATCCGGCGGAAGCTTTGAATGGCGGCGCAGTTGGAACTCGGTCAGCTCGCCTGAGAAGTAGGCGCGATGGTTCAATAGCCACGCCAACACATGCATCACGCGGGTTGTCGTGCGAAGCCCCTCGACTGATAAAGCCAGCCGCAAATCGTCTGCATCTTGCCCCGTCTCGCGGACCGGATGGAGGTCAAAGACCTGACGCACTTCATCGGCGAGAAGCAAAGCCTCGCTATACAGAGCCTCTACAATAGGCTGATTGATATCCGTCGGTTTCCCCATCCTGCGATTTTGCTAGAACGGGATTCCAAGAGAAACCAGTTTAGAAACCAAGATATCCCGAACCAATTCGGGACTGTGTCAAAACGATACGTTTTGAGCGCTTGTTTGGCCTCAAGCGCCGGCGCTCACATCCGTTCGCTTAGGCTACCGCGCTAACCGCGCGTCGGGCAGTCGCCCTCTGGCTACCGCAACCAAGAATTGGCGCGATACTGATGGCTTGGAATGGATCGGACCTGTTAGGGTCCGCAAGGCCGACTGGCCGCCCGAGCTTATGCGAGGCAGCCAAGGAATGCGGATGCATTCCGCCCGGCGACTGAGGGGCTAAATAGAAAATCTCATGCAATAATATCGGGTAGCAGCGCGTCTTCGATCATCGCGATCTGGTCTTTCAATCCAAGTTTGCGCTTCTTCAGCCGGGCGATCTGGAGTTGATCGGTCGAGCCAGTCTGGCGCAGCGCGTCGATCGCGGCGTCCAAATCGCGGTGGTCGGTTTTGAGCACAGCTAAACGCTTGCGCATTTCCTGTTCTGTCATGGACATACCACTCTCCGGATAGGCGATCGCGCGTTCACGGTTCGTCGTGAACAAGGTCTTGTTTACCGCTTAGGGGTTACTGAGGACTTCGCAAGAGGCACATTTTGTGTTTCTATGCTCATCAGCGGTTCGTCCGCAGAGACGAGTCGCCCCCTTCATTTCCGAGGGGCTGTCGTAACTGTAAGGAGAGACCAATGGAATCGTCCCACGTTAGCGCGCTGCAAACGAAACACGCCGGAATCGACGCACAAATTCGCGAAGAAGAAAGCCGACCAGCTCCTGACACTGCGACGATCCAAGCTCTCAAAAAGAAGAAATTGCGATTAAAAGAGGAAATGACCGCCGGTTAGCGGCATTTTCGGCTCTGATCAGAGCCTCCGCCCATTAACAAGTAACCCGCATTGGTGTAGCTTCGCCGCATGAAAGCTGCTGCCTCTGCTCGCCAAATTTTGACGCAACTACACGAGATTATGGCCTCGCGCACGCATGCGCAGGGCAAGCTCGACCGTGTGGTCAATATTATCGCGGAAAGCCTCGATAGCGAGGTCTGCTCGATTTATTTGCTCCGTGAGCAGATGCTCGAATTGTTTGCCACGCACGGCCTCAACAAGTCTGCAGTGCACGTTACCAGGCTGGCGATGGGCGAGGGCCTGACGGGTACGATTGCCGACAATGTAGAGACACTGAATCTTGCCGAGGCAAAGGCGCATCCTGACTTCCAATACAAGCCGGAAACGGGTGAGGAAAAATTCCACTCCTTCGCGGGCGTGCCAATTGTCTACCGCGAGCGCGCGGTAGGTGTGCTGTGTGTTCAGCATGTCGAGCCTCGCCGCTATGAAGAGGTCGAAATCGAGGCGTTGCAGACCACAGCGATGGTGCTGTCCGAGCTGATCTCAAACAATGATCTGGTCGACGAAGAGGAAGCTCTCGGGCTTGCTCCGGAGCAAACCGGGCCTGCGACTATCGCCGGCCTGCCCTTGGTCAAAGGACTTGGCAGCGGCGTTGCCGTGTATCACCAACCACGCGTAACCATCGATCAGGTGATGGCCGAGGATATCGAGGTCGAACGCCAGCGAGTCTATCGTGCATTCCACAAGATGCGCGAGCAGATTGACAGCATGACGAACAATGCCGAATTCGGCGCAGGCGGAGAGCATGAGGAAGTGCTCAAGACCTACAAGATGTTCGCTTATGACGAGGGCTGGGGGCGGCGGATCAATGAAGCGATTGATTCCGGGCTGACCGCCGAAGCGGCGATTGAGCGCGTGCAGCAACACACACGAATGCGGATGCGCGAGATTGATGATCCGCTGTTGGCTGACCGGATGCACGATCTTGAGGATCTGGCGAACCGCCTGTTACGGATTGTCTCCGGTCAATTGGGAACGGCTGCGACGCAAGGTCTTCGCAAAGATACGATCCTGATCGCCAAGAATCTCGGTCCCGCAGAACTGCTCGAATATGACCGGCGACGCTTGAAGGGCGTTGTGCTGGAAGAGGGTTCGCTCACCGCACATGTTGTTATTGTGGCGCGCGCAATGGGCGTGCCAGTGTTGGGGCGAGCGAGCGGCATACGCGGAATTGTTCGCGAGGATGACGAGGTTCTGCTCGATGCCGATAGCGGCAATGCGACCATTCGTCCGTCTCAATCGGTGGCAGAGGCATTCGATACACGCTTCGCCAAGACCAAAGAACGCCAGGCTGCCTATGCCGAACTGCGCGAGGTAGAGCCTTTTACGCGCTGCGGCACGCGCATTCAGGTGATGATGAATGCGGGGCTGCGCGAGGATATTTCCAACCTCAATCTGGTCGGCGCAGACGGGATTGGTCTGTTCCGGACCGAGTTCCAGTTTCTTGTCTCGGCAACGCTGCCACAGCGAGAGAAACAGCTGCGCCTTTATCGCGATGTGATGGATGCGGCTGGTGACCGGCCGGTGATTTTCCGCACGGTCGATATCGGCGGTGACAAGGCGGTGCCCTATTTGAACGCCGGTGATGCCGAGAATGAGGAGAACCCGGCGCTTGGTTGGCGCGCCTTAAGGTTGGCTCTGGAACGCGGCGGTTTGCTCAAAGCGCAGGCCCGCGCTTTGCTCGAAGCGGCATCGGGCCGGACGCTCTATGTGATGTTCCCGATGATTTCCGAGCCGTGGGAATTCGATGCGGCGAAGAAGGTGTTTGAAGAACAACTCGCTTATCTGAAGAAACAGCGCAAAACGCTGCCCGAGGCGATCCATTACGGCGCGATGCTGGAAGTCCCCGCGCTTGCTGAAGTGCTCGATCTTCTGATTCCGAAATTGTCCTTCCTTTCGGTCGGTACGAATGACCTCACGCAGTTTCTATTCGCGGCTGACCGTGCGAACCCCAAACTGGCAGAGCGTTACGACTGGCTTTCACCCGCGATCCTTCGATTTATGCGGCGCATCGCGCAGGCCACCGTCGGCCAACAAGTCGAACTGGGTGTCTGCGGAGAAATGGGTGGGCGGCAATTGGAAGCGCTCGCGCTGATGGGGCTTGGCTTCCGCCGTCTTTCGATCACGCCGGTATCGGTCGGTCCGATCAAAGAACTGGTACGCCAAGTCGATCTTGCGGAGATTACCGATGCGATGAATGGTTGGCTCACCAATCCGCCGGAGAATATGCGCGATACTTTGCAGAAATGGGCGGCGGATCACGGTATCAATATCGATTGACTTCACCGCGTAATGCGACCGGTTCATCGGAACCGAAAGTGTTGTCTCACGTTCAACGCTTGACAGCATAAGAATAGACTACTCTTTTAGGCCAAAATATAAAATCGGGCGCAAGGGATTCTCTATGAGTGAAGAGGGCGATCAGCTGGAAGGTGAACTTCCGCTAGAGGGCGCTGGGCAGCGTCTGGCGCGTGCACGCGCTGACGCCGATAAAACTGTCGAGCAAATTGCCGCCGAAACCCGCATTCCGACCCGTCATCTTGAAACCTTGGAAAGCGGCGATTTCGCTGCTCTGCCGGCCAAGACCTATGCGATAGGCTTCGCACGTACCTATGCTCGTGCAGTCGGGCTGGATGAGCAAGAAATTGCCCAACAAGTGCGCGACGAATTGGACAATGGCGACGGCGGCGAAGCGCATCGCGGTGCGACATTTGAGCCAGGCGATCCAGCGCGACTTCCTTCGCGAGGTCTGGCCTGGTTTAGCGTCTTTGCTGTAGTCATTTTACTCGTTGGTTCATTCGCTTATTTCCGCGACTATTTCATGCCCGGTTCTGGTCCTGGTCCGATTACTTCGGAAGAGGCGGCCGTCGCAGCAGAAGCGAGCGCGGACGGCTCCGCAAACGGTGATACGACACTAAATGCAGAAGTCGCACCAACCGGCGCAGTCGTATTCACCTCTCTGGAAAATGATGTTTGGGTGCGTTTCTACGACAGTTCCGGAGAGCGGTTGATGGAAAAGATAATGACCCAAGGCGAAAGCTACACGGTACCCGCGGATGCCAATGGCCCGCAAATCCGTACTGGCCGTCCGGAGGCGCTGGTAATTCGTATTGGTGGCAAATCAATTGGCACTCTGTCCAATCGGAGCGAAACTGTGGGCGATTTACCCGTAACGGCCGACGCTTTGGTGGCCCGCATCGCCGATCTGGAAGCGCAGCCGGCAGCAAGCTCGGGCGACGAACAAACAACGGGTTAGTCATCGCATTGCGCCAGCCTTTGGCTGTCGCACCATTATCTCCACCGATTTGACCGGAATGCCTCTCGACAAGGAGTCGGCGGTTCGGCAAGATTCTTCGCGGGTGTTCAGCTTGGGTTTGGCACTGTCTTGCCATACCCGATTTTGAAATTGGACAGGAGCGTTGAGGAACATGTTTAGTCGAACGAGCCGCGTAATCGTCGCTGGTCTTGCATTGGTCGCGGTAAGCGGAACCTCCCTGCCGGCACTGGCGCAAAGCGGTGAGGAAGCGCGTATTCGCAAGCTGGAATCGGAAGTCCGCGCACTTCAACGCAAAGTGTTCCCGGGCGGCGATGGTCGCTATTTCGAGCCGGAGATTACAGGCACTCCCAGCGGCAATACGATCAGCACGCCTTCGACAACTGCCGTTACCGATATTCTGATCCGTCTGGACGCTTTGGAAGCCCAGATCGCGTCGCTGACTTCGCAGACCGAAGAGAACACCAACGCGATTATGCAATTGACCAATCGCATTGTCGCTATCGAAACGTCGCCTGTAAGCACGAGACCTGCCGAGATTGCCGGTCCAGTATCTGTACTGCCAGAACCCGCCGGGGCTGCGCCGACGCCTACACCGACTCCAGCAGCCAGCGGTCCAACCGATGAGCGTCTGGCCGCTGTCCAGCAGATCGCTAAGCCGCAGACTGACGACGCTGCCGATGATGAATATTCCTATGGCTATCGCCTATGGAATGCTGGTTTCTATCCGGAAGCGCAGCAGCAGCTAACGATGTTCGTCGAAGAATATCCGAGCCACTGGCGGACCACCTATGGCCGCAACCTGCTCGGCCGCGCCTATCTGGATGACGGCAAGCCGAACGATGCGGCTCCGTGGTTCCTCAAGAACTATCAAGCGGGCAAAACCGACGCCCGCGCGCCGGATAGCCTGCTGTTTCTCGCTGAAACGATGGTAGCGATGAATGACAGCAATCGCGCATGCATCGCGCTGGCAGAGTTTGGCGACAATTACCCTGCACTCGCGTCGGGCCGTCTGAGCGACCAGTATCAGCGCAATTTGGGCAAGGTTGAGTGCAATTGATATCCCTGACGAAATTGGTGCGGTTGATCCGGAATTAGTTGAACGGTTTCGGAGTGATTTCTCGGCTCTTTGCCGCTGGCCGGGTAAGATCGGTGTTGCGGTATCGGGCGGACCTGACAGTCTGGCCTTATTGCTGCTGACGGTTGGAGCATTTCCCAATGTTGAAGCGGTTACTGTTGATCATTCGCTGCGGTCGGAGAGCGCAGACGAAGCCGCTTTTGTAGAACGTATCTGCGCACAGCTAGGCGTCAGACATTCGTCGTTGCCGGTTACCGTGGCCGACGGCAATGTGCAGCAGAATGCGCGCGATGCCCGGTATCGCGCGCTAACCGATTGGGCGGAAAAACGCTCGATTGATACATTGTTGACTGGTCATCACGCCGATGATCAGGCCGAAACGATTATGATGCGGTTCAATCGCGCAAGTGGACTGGCCGGATTGTGCGGTATTAGGGCCAGCTCTGGCTTGTCTAACAAAGATACCGTCCTGGCGCGTCCGCTGCTGACCTGGCGTCGAACTGAGCTGAGCACTGTGGTGGAGTCTGCGGGGATCAAACCCGTCGATGATCCTAGCAATTACTCGAATGATTATGACAGGGTCAAGATGCGTAAAAACCTGTCCGGCGCTGACTGGCTGGATGTGAACGCTGTTGCCAAGAGCGCGCAGCATCTTGCGGAGGCAGAGCAGGCGATCCAGTCCATGGTGTCGTATGAATGGAGAGAGCGGGTCCAGAACGACCGGGACGCAATCGTCTATTCACCCGAAGGTCCGCCACTTATTGTCAAACGTGTTGTCGAGAAGGCGGTTGCTTGGTTCACCGGTGACGCTGTGCGTCGAAGCCAGATCGCCGATCTGGTTGAAAAGCTGGAAAACCGTGAAGGCGGAAATGTGGCTGGCGTGTTGGCGACAGCGAAAGATCGGGTTTGGACCTTCCGCCCCGAACCGCCCCGCAAAACGGGCTAGGTACTCACGTCAAATAATTGAGTCGCCCATGCCGATACGCTTGCCGTCGGTGATGATCACTTTGTCGCCCTTCTTGGCGATGGCGAAAATCTTTGCGGCGAAATCATCGGGCATGCCGACGCAGCCATGGCTGGCAAAGCCGTTCTCGACTTCGCTACCGTGCAGCGCAATGCCGTCGGTGGTGAGGAACATCGAGTAGGGCATCGGTGCGTTGTTATATTTCTCGGACACGTTGTGCCGCATTTTATAGCGGATCGGGAAAGTGCCAAGCGGTGTTGGATGCTTATCTGTACCGAGCAGAACTGCCGCAGCACCAATTTCATAACCACCTTGGAAAACCGAAATAACGCGCGCTTGCAAATCGACTGTCATGACCAGTGGACCGTCCGCAATCCCCTCATCATCCCAATGCCATTCGCCATATTTGATTGGTCCGTCGATTGGCAGAATCCGCTTGATGACAAAAGCCTCGTCCTTAGGCGTCTTTGCTTCTTGGGCCTTTTTCTCGGGAATTTCCTGAATAACCGGTTCAGAGACGAATTCCGGAGTGGTGCTGTCGCCGGTGCCCGTTTGAGCATTTGCCTGCGCAACAGCGTCCTCATCGACCGGAATCGCGTCTTCCAGCGGCGGTGCCTCAGCATCCGTCACTGTGTCTTCGGACATAAATCCGCTAGCCAGCGTTGCTCCGCCGAATGCCAGCACCAATGCAGCGGTCGCGCCGCCAATCCATTTAGTCATCGAGTTCATGCATATAGCTCTGCACGAAAACCCTTAAATTTTCCAGTATACGGATGAAGGCGTCCCGTTACGAAACGCCTTTTCCGGCCAAAATTACTGTCGAATATCAGTGCGAACTACCCATGCGCACCGAATTGATTGGCAATCGCGGTGCTGATCCGCAGGCTGAGCTGATACGCGCGCTCTAACGGATCGATATAATCGCGCTGGATTGCGGTGTAGCCTTCGCCAGCACCATCGGGATAATCGCTAGGCTCATCTACGGAGAAATTGTCGAGACCCGGAAAGCTAGTCGGATAGGCGCGGCGAAGCTGTGCCAGCGCATCGTCAATCCGCAGGGTGAACACCATTTCCAGCACATCATTGCGGCTGATATCGTTGGCGCGGCTAAAGGCCGGGATCGATACCGCTTTCAGGAACATATGTTGGAGCAGCGTCAGCCGAAGCGCCTGCAGCGCACCGATAGACCGGCGGATATTCTCGCGATCATCCAGTGGCGCTTCATCCGGAATCATATCGAGCAAGCGGTGCAGTTTCAGCGCATCGACTCTCAAGCGAGAGGCGAGACGGCGGAATACACCCGTCCGATCGTCCTTGGTCAGATACTCGGCGAGCGTTTCGCAAGCATCCGACAGATGGCTCTCGGTTCCGCGATAGGGTCTGCTTGCCCAATAGGCGGAGTTGAACAACTCCCCGAAAGCGGCAACGGTTTTGATGCTGGCCAGCGCGTTGGAAGCCCGCACCAATCGTATGAGCTGCTTACCGCGCTCGCTCTCGGTTAGCAGTGCAGCGAGGTCTTCGTAGTTGCCATCCGCCGCGCTGCCGATGCCCGAAATGATGTTAATCGGATAGCCGAGCTGCTGAAGAATTGCGTTGTGCGGGATCGCGCGGATTTGTCGCAAATTCATATCGCGATCAGCGCTGAGATCAGACTGACGGCGAGAGACCCGGCTACCAGTGCTGTTGAGCAGGCCAAGGCCAAATGCGGTTAGCGCGCGGCTGTAAGTCTGACTCTCAAGGTGATCGCGCTGGTGCTTGCGAACCGCGCGATAGAAATCGAGGCTGAGATCAGTACGGCGATAGAATTGGTCTGTCGGCGCATCGGGATCGGTATGCGCCGGATCGAGTGTGGCGATACGGGTGAGGGTCGCCAGCGCTAACTCAGGCGTGGCGAAGTGCAAATAGCCGTCGCCGCCCTGGAAGCTGACTTCGGGTTCCAAACGGATGCCCGCACGAACAAACCGCCGCCGCGTCCATGGGCTTAGCGGCCATGCCAGCCGGTCAGCAAATCCGCCCGGATGCGCGCCGCGGCCCATGCTTTCGCCATGCGTGTTGAATATCAGCGCAGCGACATCGGTCAGTCCGTTGTCCTTCATCGCTGTAGCAAGGCGGCCCTGTAGGCGTTCGATAGCCAGGCTGGCGGGGATCTGCCCGACAAAGCGGCCTGCATCAGAGAAACCAGTCTGGATCGCGATACGGCCGCGACCGCGCGCGTATTCTTGATAAATTGGCTCTGCGAGAAGCGCGTCGAGGAACCGCCCGCCATGCTCCAGCGCGCTTTCGGTCTCGAACAAAGGTGAGACATCGACCATGTCTTCAATCCCGAACAGTTTCGAGAAATACAGCGCGGCAAGAATGGTGGAGGGCTGCTCACACTCCGCAATCAGCATCCGGATCGGGGCATCGCCATCCACATGCTGGATGATTTGCGCCATTGCGAGGAATTGACGGATCGCGGTGCTGCTTTCGATAGCCAGTGCAGCGAAGTTTGACCGCAGCGGCTGAACTTTCTCCAGCAATTCGCGCAGGGTCGCCATCGCGCCTTTGCTGCCCAGATCAAGCGTGTTGTCCGGATCAATCCGGCGGCGGATAGCATTATGCAACTGGCTGGAGTTCACGCGGAAGTGGATCCAACCCATCCCCA
Source organism: Pontixanthobacter sp. CEM42 (assembly GCF_017812015.1). Taxonomy (GTDB): domain Bacteria; phylum Pseudomonadota; class Alphaproteobacteria; order Sphingomonadales; family Sphingomonadaceae; genus Pontixanthobacter. Next base: position 162,671 of record NZ_JADQTN010000001.1, read on the forward strand.
AGCCATCGGCACGCATTGCTGCGGCAAGTGTCTTCAAGCCAATCGCGCGCTGCGTATCAGAACCAACTGCCTCTGCTTCCAGCAGTTCAATCACTGGCGCTAGTGAGAGCAGTTTATGCGGGTGATCAGCCGTCAGGGTGTTCGCAGCTTTCGAAAGGGCGGCTGGCTCGGACAAATCCTCGCCGAAATCAGCCGCGCGATCTTGTGAGTACGAAAGCGCATTCCGTAGTGTTTCAAGCAGTGGATGGGCATCGTCGATTGCCTGTAGTGTAGAGACGTAACGTTCCAGTCGTTGCGCTTTTTCAGACAGGCGGAAGCCAATGGAATCGAACCATTTGATGTCGGTTCGGCCATCCATGTCGTATCCGACCCAGCTGGCGAACCGGAACGGCAGCGGCTTGGCTTCGTACCACTTGCTAGGGAAAGCTTCCGCAGCTTGGCCAAGCGCATTGGAGACGATCCGGTCACGCGCATCTTGCGCATGGGCAATCGCCTGCATTGCGCGGTCATGTTCGTAGCTTAGCGAGATTGTTGGACGTTCGGATGTCGCGACACAGGTGTCGTCAGTAATTTCGGCATCGCTGCTAGCAGATTGAGCGACTGCCGCAGTCTGTTCCGGTGTCAGCAGGAATGTGGGGTGCGCAGTAAACACTGCATGCAGGCCGGGGTTCTCCCAGCGAGCGCGGAACGCGTCAAAATCGTCGCCGCCCAATTCTGCCAGTGCTGCGTCATTTGCTTCCGGCGATATCGGCGCGAGATTACTCCTCAGCCGGCCCGCACGGCTTTTCAACGATCCGCATTCCAGCTCGGCAATCATCCGCTCGATATCGTCGAGGCTGATTTTCTGCGATTCCAGCTCGCGCGACAGATCGAGCGAGAGTTGGAACACGGGATTGAACAACGGTGTTTCCCGCGTCTGCTGATGTAGTTCGCTCAGGCGCTTGGTAAGATCGGCAACGCTCTTCATCCGTTGAGACCTGCTGCTTCGCGCGCCATTTCTTCGATTTTCGCGATATCCGGCTCTCCTTTTGGAGCGACCCAGCTTCCGCCGACGCACAGCACTTTATCGAAAGCGAGCCATTCGGGCGCGTTCGCCAGATTGACGCCGCCGGTCGGACAGAAACGGCATTGGCCAAACGGTGCAGCGAGTGCTTTGAGCGCTGGCAATCCGCCCGCCGCCATTGCGGGGAAGAATTTGAAGTGCGTTAGACCAAGATCAAGCCCGCGCATAATGTCGCCAGAGTTGGCGATGCCCGGCAGAAAAGGCACGCCATGGCGGATCGCCGCGCGGCCCAATGTCTCGGTCAGGCCGGGCGAAACGATGAATTCGCTGCCGGCTTCCAAAGCGTCTTCCAGCTCTTCCTGATTGGTCACAGTGCCTGCGCCGACAATCGCTCCGGGGACTTGCTTCATCGCTTTGATTGCATCCAAGGCTTGCGGCGTGCGTAGAGTGACTTCGAGGCAGCGTAGACCACCTGCCACTAACGCCTCTGCCATGGGCACCGCATGAGCGACATCTTCGATGACAATCACGGGTACTACGGGCGCAGTGCGCATGATGGTTTCGATATCGCTCATTGATTGGCTCCAGAATATTGGGTGGAAAATGCTGCCGCTGCGCCGAACAGGCCGGGCTGCGGGTGAATAATAAGTTTGACCGGAATGGTCGCCATTAAACCGGCAAACCGACCTTTGGCGCGGAAGCGTTCGGCAAAGCCGGATGCGGTGAGCGTGTCACGAATGCGGTAGCCAAGACCGCCAGCTATCACGACGCCTGCTGCGCCATGAGCCAGCGCAAGGTCGCCTGCGACACTGCCTAAAGACAGGCAAAACCGGTCCACTGCGGCGGCGGCAAGGCTGTCACTGCCATCCTGCCCTCGGGTCCAGATGGCGATGTCGTCTTCCTCGGTTACGGGTTTGCCCTCGAGTGCGGCGAGAGTTTGGTAAATGTCGCTGATAGCGGGACCGGAAACCACCCGTTCCGCCGAAACGCGATTGTGCCGCTTGCGCAGCCGCGCGAGGATTGCATCTTCGATAGAGTCGAGTGGTGCAAAGTCGATGTGCCCACCTTCGGTCGCTTGTACGCGGTATTCGCCGGTAGGTTCGCGGTAGAGATGCGCAACGCCGAGCCCTGTCCCGGGGCCGAGCACACTCAGCCTTCCGGTTGACGGCAGCGCGCCTTCCGGTCCGGTTAGATGAATGAACTGGTCATCATCAGCGCGCGCAACCGCATGGGCGACGGCTTCAAAATCATTAACGATGACGTGCTGGTCGCAGCCCAACTTTTCTTTGATCAGAGAGGGGCGGATGATCCATGGATTGTTAGTGAAACGGATGACTTCGCCATCGGCGCGGCCTGCAACCGCCATTGAGACGGCATTCGGCAAAGTGCCACCCTTGCGCTCACGGAAATCTTCCCACGCGGTCTGGAAGCTCACATGATCGCTGGTGTGTAGCGTTTCAGGCTCCTCCAGTGTGATTGCGCCACTGTCGGCAATAGTCGCGATGGCAAAGCGGGCATGTGTGCCGCCAATATCAACCGCGACGAGTTCCCGAGCCATTACAGCCCAGCCTGCGCGAGCATGGAGGAACCACCTTGCTCTGCGCCATCGGCATGCGCGCGGAACATTGCGAATAGCTCACGGCCGAAGCCATCATTGGCAGACGGATCGCTTGCTGCGTCGCGGTGATCTAAATCAGCGGTAGTGGTGAGAGCGCCCGTGTTTGCGCACAGTCGCACAACATCACCATCCTGCAATTTCGAAAGCGGTCCGCCCCCCAAAGCTTCTGGCGTGCAGTGGATCGCAGCGGGAACCTTGCCAGATGCGCCCGACATGCGGCCATCGGTCACCAGCGCGACTTTGTATCCGCGGTCCTGCAACACGGCGAGAGGCGGGGTCAGCGAGTGAAGTTCCGGCATGCCATTGGCGCGCGGGCCCTGAAAACGAACCACGACCACAACGTCTCGGTCCAGCTCGCCTGCTTTGAATGCGGCGCTTACATCTTCCTGACGGTTGAATACGCGGCAGGGTGCCTCAACGGTGTAACGGTCTTCGGATACGGCGCTGGTTTTGAAAGTTGCGCGGCCGAGATTGCCCTCGACCAAACGCATGCCGCCATCCTTTTGGAATGGATCGCCAGCGGGGCGTAGCATGGTATCGTCGCCGCTTTTGCCCACTTCGCGCCACGTTAGCGCATCGCCATCGAGTCCGGGCTCTTCGCCATAGCGGGTCAGATCGCTGTCACCGACGGTCAGAATGTCTTGATGCGCCAATCCGGCATCGAGCAATTCCTTGATCACATAGCCCATGCCGCCGGCATCGTGGAAATGGTTCACGTCGCCCGATCCATTGGGGTAAACGCGCGCCAGCAGCGGCACGACCGAGGAAAGTTCAGACAAATCGGTCCAATCGAGCTGCACGCCCGCAGCGCGCGCCATTGCCGGAATATGGATCGCGTGGTTTGTTGATCCACCCGTTGCCAGCAGACCGACAGCGGCGTTAATAATCGCTTTTTCGTCGACGCAGTGGCCGATTGGGCGATAGTCATTGCCGTCAACACCGATGGCTGCAACGCGGTGCACAGCTTCCCGGTCCAGCGCCTGACGCAGCTTGGTGCCCGGCTGGATGAAGGCCGCGCCCGGAATATGCAGACCCATCATTTCCATCATCATCTGATTGGAATTGGCAGTGCCGTAAAAGGTACAAGTGCCAGGTGAGTGATAGCTCCCCAATTCGCTTGCAAGCAATTCTGCGCGTGTCGCTTTACCCTCTGCATAAAGTTGGCGGGTCGCCTGCTTTTGCTTGTTAGAAATACCGCTGGGCATCGGACCGCTGGGCACAAAAATCGCAGGCAAATGGCCGAAGCGCAGCGTGCCGATCAGCAGTCCCGGTACGATCTTGTCGCAAATGCCCAGCATCAGCGCACCGTCATACATCGCATGACTAAGCGCGACGCCGGTGCTGAGCGCTATCACATCGCGGCTGAACAACGACAATTCCATACCGTTCTCACCCTGCGTCACACCGTCACACATGGCGGGAGTTGCACCAGCGACTTGCGCCGTCGCGCCGACTTCGCGGGCATAGATTTTCAGGCGTTCCGGATAGCGACCATAAGGCTGATGCGCGGACAGCATATCATTATAGGCGCTGACGATCCCGATATTGGCGCCCTTATGCGCCATCAACGCCTTCTGGTCCTCCTCCGCGCCCGCATAGGCATGGGCGAGGTTGGAGCAGGACACAGCATTACGATCCGGCTGGTTGTCAGCTTCGCGCTTAATCAGTTCGAGATAGCGGCCGCGGCTGCTTTTCGACTTCGCGATAACGCGCTCCGTGACTGCGTGGAGTGTGTCGTGCAGATTACTCATACCAGCTCACCCCGTCTTTTTCGGCGAGAGCAATGGCGGCGCTCGGCCCCCAACTGCCGGCGGTGTAGGTCTGTGGTGCCAGGCCTTGTTCGGCCCAGCCGGCACGGATTGCGTCGATCCATTCCCATTGTGCTTCAACTTCATCACGGCGGACGAACAGCGTCTGATCACCCTCGATCAGATCGAGCAGAAGCCGTTCATAGGCAATTCGCTTGTGCTGGCCGACAAAGGCATCGGGCATCGAAATATCGAGTGGAACAGAACGCAGCCGAATACCATCGCGACCCAGTCCAGGTACTTTGGCCATCATCGATAGCTGCACGTTCTCTTCGGGCTGGATGCCGATTACCAGCCGGTTCGGGTCCATCTTCGCGCCTTTTCCTTCGAAGATAGAGTGCGGCACCTGGCTGAATTGTACGACGATCTCCGTCACGCGCTCGGGCAGGCGTTTGCCGGTGCGCATGTAGAACGGCACGCCTTTCCAGCGCCAATTGTCGACATGCGCTTTGATCGCGACGAAGGTTTCGGTGCCTGAATCTTTGCCTAGCTCGTCATCATATCCGGGAACGGCTTCGCCGCCAATTGCGCCTGCGCGATATTGGCCGGTGACGGTTTCGCCCGCTGCCACTTCGCGCAAGGAACGGAGCACTTTGACTTTCTCGTCACGTATAGCGGTCGCATCGAAATCTGACGGTGGCTCCATCGCAACTAGCGCAAGCAATTGCAGCATATGGTTCTGCACCATGTCACGGATCGCGCCTGCATCGTCATAGAACGCCACGCGTCCTTCAAGACCGACCGTTTCCCCGACAGTGATCTGCACATGGTCGATATGCGCGGCATTCCACAACGGTTCGAACATGATGTTGGCAAAGCGCAGCGCAAGCAGGTTCTGCACCGTCTCCTTGCCCAGATAGTGATCGATCCGAAAAATCCGTTCTTCGGGGAAGGCAGCGGCAACCGCATCGTTGATCTCGCAGCTGGTTTCCAGATCGGTGCCAAGCGGTTTTTCGAGGCACATCCGCACGTTCTCGCCGTCCAGACCGGCATGTTGCAGACCCTTAATGGTCGGCTCAAACAGGCTGGGCGCAGTGGAGAGGAAAATTGCCAAGCCGCGCTCAGGCTCGCCGACTTTTGCCGCAAGATCGCTAAATCCTTCAAGGCTGGTCGCATCGAGCGGCTGGTAGCTCAAACGATTGAGGAAATCGGCCATCCCGCTGCGCCGGTCGGCAGGCATGTATTTTTCCAAGGCTTCGCGCGCAAAGTTGCGAAACTCGATGTCGGTCAGGTCAGATCGCGCCGTGCCGATGATCTTCACATCATCCGCAATCAACTCGTCAGCGTGCAATGCAGCGAGCGAGGGCAGCAGCATACGCTGTGCCAGATCGCCGGTCGCTCCGAATAGCAGCAGCTTGTCAGCCGTAAAATTCATGCGTGCCTATCTCCCAATTTGGCATCTCCCAATTTACGTGAGTGGGTAAGCCGCAGGTGTAGCACTCGCCTTCGCACCATGCACCCCGCATGATGCGCCTTTCGTGTGGCCGCATATGTATTCATAGCGCCAAGGCGCTGTGGGAGTTGGGTGCCGAAGTTAGACGGGGGAGTTAGCTGGCGGAGACGGCCACTTCGTTCGACAGAAAGTTGCTCGGCCCGAAGCTGGTCATAAAGCTGACATCGGCAGCATCGCGCCCAACACCGATCTTCACGATGTCTTCCGCATTGGCCATATTGGTGGCGTCGATCAGATACCAAGCGCCGCCGCCAGCAATCGTCGGGTCGGATAGAAACACCTCGGCAACCGCGTGAAAATCCTGCGGCGTCACTTGCGGGGCAAAGCAACTGACAAAGCGCGCCGGGATCGCGCTAGCCCGCGCTAACGTTACCATCACATGCGCATAATCGCGGCACACACCGCGCCGCTCGACAAAGCTGTCGACCGCAGTGGTGGAAGCGTTGGAGCTCCCGGGCGTGTAAGTGAAGTGGTTTGCGACCCATTCATGCATCGCCATAATGCGTGCGCCGCCCGCTAGGTCGCCGAATTCATCTTGAACAAAGCCCTGCATCTGGTCCGCTTGGCAATAGCGCGAGTCGAACAAATACTTCACCGCCTCTGCGGGCAGATTATGCGGTTCGACACGGTTCAGAGAACTGATCGGGCTGAGTAGCCGGTTGAGCTCCACCTCCGCCTGATATTGAACCGCATATTCCCCATCAACACTCAGCCAAATTCGCTCGCCAATATCATCCCCCGCCGCCACGCGCGCGAAGTGCTGAGCCTCGGGCAGAAAAGTTTCCGCAGACAGCAAGCGCTGCTCCGGTATCGCCGCTGCCTCGAATTGCAGCAGAATATCGGTCGGCTCGGCGGTGGAGAAGGCGAATTGGGCGGAGATGGTTATGGGCATGATGGGGTAAGGCCTGAGCAGGTTGCAAAGTTTCGCTTTGATTTCTTTCGAGAATCGGCATGGTGTGGGTTAACGGGAGGCATTTATGAGACATTTGGGAATTCTTGTCGCGGCTTGTGTTTTGGTGGCGGGCCCTAGCGCTGTCGCGGCGGCGCAGGACGACAAGTCTGTCGATGTCGAGAGCATGACCGTGAATGAACTTGTCGACGTCTTGCAGGATCGCAGAAATCCATGGACTGACAGGGCCTGCACGGTGGGCGTCCCAGTCCACGCGGAGCTCAACAAACGGATTCCTGGTCGGGATTTTATACAGAGTGGACTGCTTCTGGCCGAAGCGTTGTGTGCCGACGAGAATGATGAATACGCCCTGGGTGCAGCGAAGGTCGCTGAACTTGAAGCTTTGTCGCCCGAACAGGATTTCACGGGTCTTGGATTGTACTTTGCGCGACAGTCCGAGGATGCACCCGCCGCATTGGAACGGCTGCGCGGTCTGACTGACAAGCAAATGTCCGGATTGGGTCGAGAGCAGCTCTGGGCGGTTGGCCGGATGCTCAATGAGCAGGGGACCACAACGGAGTATGAGGCTCTTGCTTTGCACTGGGCGAATAGCGGCAAATTGGGTCTATTCGACATCGATCTGCAAAGCAGCTTGGCGCGCAACGCGCTGATCTCCGCGTCGGCGTCGGACGAAACCGTAAATGTCGACGGTATGTTGGCTCTAATCCGGCGCCCTAGAAGTTATACCGATATGCTTGCCGATCGGCGGTTAGAACCGTTTTGGCCACAGATCGAAGAGCGTGCTGGTGTCGGCCTGACAGCGATCACCGCCGAGTTCTCGGATTGGGCTTTGGCCCGTCTCGATACCAATGAAGGGGACCGGGATCGTTTCTCCGACGCCGCGCACGCGTTGCATTTCGAAGGACGCTTCGATGAGGCGGTCAAGCTTGCGCAGAGTTGGCGGAATAAACAGGACGATCTCGATACGATCAAGGAAGGTGACGGTTGGGCGCTCAACATTCAGGCATACGCTTATGATGCATTGGGTGAGACCGACAAGGCAGACGCGGTGTTCGACGCATTGGCTGCGATTGACTACGAAGAGAATTACTGGGTCGTCAATTTCGTCATCAATCGCGCTTCGCGCTTGATCGGCAGAGGGCGTTGGGAAGAAGGCCTTGAGGCGGCGAAACTCGCACGCGAGGTCGCAAAGGAGAACGGCTCACCATATGCAAAGATGATCGTGGCAGAAGATCATGCGTGCGCGCTGACCAAGCTAGGGCGCGACGCCGAAGCAGAAGCTGAGTTGGAATATTTGCGAGAGAACTGGAAGGATTCCGCGACGCTCGCCGCATCGGGACTGATGTGCGCAGGGAAACGGGATGAGGCGGCCTCGTTGGTTCGCACTGCTATTGCGGACGAACGGTATCGCGATGGTGTCATCGGAAATTTGCAAGCCGATAAGTTCGAGCTGTTCTACGCACCGTCGATCTTGCCAGGTATCAACGATCTGCTGTCCGATTATCCCGAGTTGAGGGCAGATTTCGAAAAATACGCTCGCGCTATCCCGGATGAGTATACGCCTGCTGCGCATGGGCTTCGCAAAGACACCTGACGAGCACCAATGACTAAGCCGGGACACCATACAGATCATGCGCGTCAGCTTCCTCGACTTCGACGCTGATGATATCGCCAGCGGCCAGCGTTTCGGGCACATTGCGCAGGAAGACATTGCCGTCGATCTCGGGTGCGTCGGCCTGGCTGCGGCCGGTCGCGCCGATGTCGCCGTCCTCGTCGGGCTCGCCAACTTCGTCCACAATGACGGGTAGCGTTTTGCCGACTTTGGCCGCGAGTTTGGCGGCGCTGATCCGCTCGGTGACTTCCATTAGGCGGGCATAGCGCTCTTCTTTGATATCCTCTGGCACAGGATCGGGCAGGGCATTGGCCTGTGCGCCTTCGACCGGTTCGAAACGGAAGGCTCCGACCCGGTCGAGCTGGGCTTCTTCGAGCCAGTCGATCAGATATTTGAAGTCATCCTCGGTCTCTCCGGGGAAGCCGACGACGAAGCTGCTGCGCACTGCGATGTCAGGGCAGACGGTGCGCCAGTTCTTGAGCCGTTCGAGGACCTTCGCCTCATTCGCAGGGCGCTTCATGCGTTTGAGGACCGCGGGGCTGGCGTGCTGGAACGGGATGTCGAGATAGGGCGTCAGCAGTTCCTCCGCCATCAGCGGGATCACCGCATCGACGTGTGGGTAGGGGTAGACATAGTGCAGCCGGACCCATGGGGGAACTCCGTCGCCGATATCCAACTGCCCAAGCTCGCGGGCCATATCGGTCATATGCGCGCGGACGGGGTGGCCCTTCCAATCGCGCTCTTCATGGCGGGTATCGACGCCGTAGGCAGAGGTGTCCTGGCTGATGACGAGCAGTTCGCGCGTCCCGGCAGCGACCAATTTTTCGGCCTCGCGCAGAACCGCATCGATCCGGCGGCTGGCGAGCTTTCCGCGCAGGTCGGGAATGATGCAGAAGGAGCAGGAGTGATTGCAGCCTTCGGAGATCTTGAGATAGCTGTAATGGCGCGGGGTAAGCTTGATATCCGGTTGGGGTATCAAATCTACGAATGGTCCCTGCGATGGCGGTGCGTGGGTGTGCACGGCCTCGACCACTTGCTCATATTGATGTGCGCCAGTTACAGCGAGGACTTGCGGATGCGCGGCGCGGATTGCGTCGGCTTCTTCGCCCATGCAGCCGGTCACAATCACCCGGCCATTCTCGGCTATGGCTTCGCCAATGGCTTGGAGGCTTTCCTCCTTGGCGCTGTCGAGAAAGCCGCAGGTGTTGACCAGCACGACGTCAGCGCCGGCATAATCGGGCGACATCGCATAACCGTCTGCCCGCAGGCGCGTGAGGATGCGTTCGGAATCGACCAAGGCCTTCGGGCAGCCGAGGGAAACCATGCCAACTTTCTTGGCGTCGGCCAGCGTCTTGGGAAGAGTCGTGGTGTTCATGATGGCCGCGCCCCTACACCCGAAAGCGTCTTTGCGCTATACCGCGCTGGTTGGGTCGCACCATCTGGGAGGAATTGATGAACTTATTCGATGTGAACTGGCTGGCGATTGTGCTTGCTGCTGCGTGCGGATTTATTGTTGGCGGCATTTGGTACGGGCCGGTAATGGGCAAGAAGTGGATGGGCGCTGTTGGCCTGACTGAAGACCAGATAAAAGAAGGCAATATGGGCCTGATTTATGGCGGCGCTTTTGCGTTTTCACTGCTTGCAAGCTGGACGTTAGCGCATACTTTTGCGAGCTATGCCACTGACCTGTCTGTGGCCGTAAAAGTCATGACGGCATTTGGTGTAGCGATCGGCTTCATCATTCCGGCGTTGGGGACCAATTACCTGTTCTCGCAGAAGGGCAAGACCTTGTTCTTCATCGATGCAGGATATTGGATGCTGTTCTACATCGCGATGGGGCTGGTTCACGCCTATATGCCGTAAGATGCGGTGAGCTCTGGGGAAGGGCGCGGTTTAGCTGTGGCCGTTATGGCCGTCGCCGCGCTCTTCGCCATTTTCGGTCGGGACGATTTCAACTACGATATCGCCCGGCTGAAGATCCTGGCACTCGTCTTCCCAGAAGCCGAGGACTTTACCGCCGCGATAGACCCGCAGCCCGCGACCGCCAGTTCTGAGTTCTGTGATTGCACAGCCGCATTCTTCGGCAGTAATCTCGCGTTCGACTAACTGCACGCGTCCGGTGACCGAGGCAAGGTCGGCGAGATAGTCGGCGATATGCGCGCCTTTCGCTGAACCCGCCAACAGTAAGCCGGTGAAGCGCACCGGATTGATTACATTGTTGGCACCGGCTTGGCGGGCGAGGGATTCGTTGTCGTCCGCACGGACTACCACGCTAATCGGCACATCGGGCGCCAAAGCGCGCACTGTCAATGTAATCAGGATCGAGGTGTCATCGCGCCCTGCGGAAACCAGCACATTTTGTGCTTCGGTAATCCGGACGGCTTTGAGTGTCTGATCGCGTGTTGCGTCGGCAGCCATGATGTTGCAGCCCAGCTTTTCAGCTTCGGCGAGACGATCCTCGCTCGGATCAATGACCACGATATTGCTGCCGTCCATCCCGCGTTCGATCAACTCATTGACCGATTCCGAGCCGGACACGCCATAGCCCAAGACTACGATGTGGTTGGACAGCTTCTCTTGAATGCGTTTCATGCGAAACTTCTCCCAGCTGCGCTTCATAATGAAATTGTAGGCGGTGCCCACGAAGATAAAAAATACGGCGAACCGGATCGGCGTCACAATGACCGCCTCTACCATCCGCGCCCGGTCCGTTACCGGCACAATGTCGCCGAAACCGGTAGTGGTGACCGAAATCAGGGTGAAATAGATGACATCGGTGAAGCTGACTTCGCTATCGAGATTGTCGACCAAACCGCCGCGATCCCACCAATGGATCATGACTACGATTGCGAGCAGGAAGATCGCGAGCCCGAGCCGTATGCCCAGATCACCCCATACCGGCACGCGCGACGCGCGCCGTAGCGGCTGAAACTTCGGCCCGCGCATTCGGCGCCTGGATTTCGGAGTTCCAATACGGTCGATTTTATCGCTCATGCAGGCTTACCGTTGCGGCAGCTTGCTCGCAGGGTCAATGCGCTTGTTATCTTTCATGATTTCAAAATGCAGCTCGGTTTCGGTGGCGATACCTGCATCACCGGCTAGACCGATGCGTTCGCCCGTCTTCACAACATCCCCCAGTTTGACCGTCAGCTTTGCAAGGTGGCCGTAGCGCGTGCGCCATCCATTGCCATGATCGATCACCACCAGACGCCCAAAGCGTTTCGGTTCGTCATCGGCGAATACCACCGTGCCTGAAGACGATGCGCGTACCATATCCAGCGGATTGGCTTTCATATCCAAACCGTCATGTCCTTTGCCGTCTTCGCGAAGGCTGAAGCCCAGCATCACTTTGCCATCATGCGGCCAGCGGAAATAGGGTTCAGTACGGACTTGCCGCGGTACGGGAACGGATTCGATCACCGCCGGGATGATCAGTCGTTGGCCCTTTGTGATGTTGTAGGGCTCCTCCAACCCGTTCGCGATGGCGATATTGGTGAAGGGGATGCCGTAACGGTGAGCGATCCCAAAGCCGGTATCGCCGTCCTTCACCACGTGCACCTTCTGCCGCGGAATCTGTAACTTCTGGCCGATGCGTACGTTGTATGGTTCCTGCAAGCCATTGGCTGCGGCAATGACAGAGGCGGGCACTTGCGCGCGATTTGCAATGCCGCCCAGCGTTTCGCCTTCGGTCACAACATGTTCGGTTTCAGTGGTTGGATCGCCTGCAGCAATTAGCAGCGGCGCAGCCAGTAGTACGGCCCATTTTCTCACGCGGCTTGTCCTCATTGTGAATATCTCCCAGCCAAGGCCTCGAGAGAGGTGTGGTGAGTGAGGTCCAGCTGAAGCGGCGTCACCGATACAAACCCCTCGTCAATCGCCTCCAGATCAGTCCCGTGATCAAGCGTATGCTCGATCGCATGCAGCCCGAACCAATAATAGGGCAGGCCGCGTGGATCTTTCCCTTCGACTACCGAGCCGCGCGAATAGTCATGGAATCCTTGCCTGACTGCGCGAATCCCCGCAACTTTTTCGCCCGCAATCGGTGGAAAGTTTACATTTACCAGCGTGCGCTCGGGCAGCGGAGCGTCGAGCAACGGAGCGATGGCTTTCGCCGCCCATTTGCGCGTGGCATCGAATTGCTCGTGCTCGGCAGAGCGGTTGAGAACCTGACTAAGCGCGATGGAACGGATGCCTGCCAGCGCACCCTCTATGGCAGCAGAGACGGTGCCCGAATAGGTAATGTCATCGCCCAGATTGGCCCCGCGATTGACGCCGGAGAGGATCAGATCGGGCGGACTGTCCATTACCTTGCGCAAACCCAGCGTGACCGAGTCCGTGGGCGTGCCGGTGACAGAGAAACGGCGAGGGCCGTGCGTGTGTAACCGTACCGGCGCATTGAGCGTCAGCGAATGGCCTGCGCCCGATTGCTCCTCATGCGGAGCGCACACCCAGATATCATCGCTGAATTCGGCGGCGATGTCTTCGAGCACTTTCAGGCCCGGTGCGAATATTCCGTCATCATTGGTTACGAGTATGCGCATCAGGATGCAGGCTCAAGCTTTTCAACTCCGCCCATGTAAGGCTGCAAAACCTCCGGAATTGCGATACTCCCGTCAGATTGCTGATAATTCTCCATGATCGCTACAAGCGTTCGGCCAACCGCCAGGCTGGAACCGTTGAGCAGGTGGAAGAACTCGGTCTTTTTTGCTCCCTCGGGACGATAGCGTGCGTTCATCCGGCGCGGCTGGAATGCACCGCCGTTTGAGCATGAACTAATCTCGCGATAAGCCTCTTGGCCGGGCAGCCAGACTTCCAAATCGTAGGTCTTCATCATGGTCGCGCCCATGTCACCGGCGCACAGTATCATCTTGCGATAATGCAGACCCAAAGCCTGCAGCACGCTCTCTGCACAAGCAGTGATCCGCTCCAATTCGGCTTCGCTTTCGTCAGGCAAAACGGCGCTGATCAGTTCGACTTTCTCGAACTGGTGCTGGCGGATGAAGCCGCGTGTATCGCGCCCGGCAGACCCTGCCTCGGATCGGAAGCACTGTGTCAGCGCAGTAATCCGCATCGGGAAATCGCGCTCCTCGAAAATCTGCTCACGGAAAGAATTGCCCAGCACCATTTCTGAAGTCGAGATCAACCAACGCCCATCGGTCGTTTGGAACAGATCTTCGGAGAATTTGGGCAATTGTCCCGTGCCGAACGCCGCGTCGTCGCGAACCAGCAGCGGCGGATTGCATTCGGTGTAGCCATGCTCGCCTGTGTTCTTGTCCAGCATGAACTGGCCAAGCGCGCGGTGGAGGCGCGCAATATCGCCGCGCAGGAACGTGAAGCGCGCGCCGGACAGTTTCGCCGCGGTGTCAAAATCCATACCGAGCGCAGGTCCCATATCGGCATGCTCCTGTGGCTTGAAATCAAACGTCGGTTTATCGCCCCACTGACTGATTTCGACATTGTCGTCTTCGTCCGCACCATCAGGAATGTCGTCAGCGACCAGATTGGGCAGGCGAGCCAGCGTGTCTTTCAGCTCTTCGCCAAGCTGCCGATCTTTCTCCTCCAGATCAGGCATGGCTTGCTTCAGTTCGGCCACTTCGGCCTTCAGCGCCTCGGCCTTTTCGGTGTCTCCTTGACCCATCGCCTGACCGATAGCTTTTGACGCGCCGTTACGTTTGGCCTGCGCGTCTTGGATGGCAGTGGCGGCTGAGCGTCTTGCTTCATCAAGCGTTATGATTTTTGCGGCCACAGGTTCCAACCCTCGACGCGCCATTACCGCATCGAAAGCTTCGGGATTGTCTCGGATAAATCGGATATCGTGCATGGGCGCGGCTATGGACTCGTTTTGGTTTGGCCTCAAGCACCGCTGTGGCTAACGCGTGAATATGCGCAAAGTCCTCGTCCATTTTGTCGGCTTTCGGGATGACAGGTACTGGAACGCCGTACGTATCTGGGGGCTGCCCGATATGATCCATGAGGCGTGGGACATGTATGCGGAAAATGATATCGCGCCCGGCGATATCATCATCTTCGCCAATGGAGACTGGAACCAAAAACCGCGCAGCTTCACTGTGGAAGCCGCGCGGTCTCGGGAAACCAGACGCATCGGGAGAGAAACGTCCGGCTGAGTTGGTTGCCGTTAGAAGCGGAACTCGCCAGTTACAAACACCCGGCGCGGATCGCCGTAGAAGCCGGTGAGCGTACCTTCTAGTCCGAGCGTCGGCGCGAATGGCATGCCATTGGTGCCGCCTGCGACGAAGTTGTATCCGGCCACGATGTAGCGTTTGTTGGTCAGGTTCTTGCCGTGAACACCAATCGACCAACGGTCGCTGTCGGCGGTGTAGACAATGCTGGCATCGAGCAGGACAAACCCGTCCTGATCGAGGAACGCGTTGGGCGTTTCAAACTGGCTGGCATCGGATCGCATACTAACCCCGCCAATCAGATCGACGATCCCGTCAGCAACCGGCAGACCCAGATCGAACCCTGCATTGACCGTGAATTCCGGCGTATTCTGGAATACCCGCTGGTTCGCTACATCATTGCCGAATGCGTCGATGAACTGGTTGTATTTCGCATCGACATAGCCGAGCGACCAATTGACGTTGAAGCGGCTTCCCGCACCGGCAAAATCCCTGCCGACCAGCGCGTTGCCTTCAAATTCGAAGCCGTTCACATCCGCTTCGCCAGCGTTGCTGGTGATGCCGATGAAGCTGTCATTCACGCCGTCATTATTGGTATCGACGCCGACCGATCCGGGGATCTGGATGCCAGTGTAATCGCCTTTGAAGGCAGCAACAGCAATGTTCAGGCGGTTGTCGAGCAGCGAGGCTTTCCAGCCCAGCTCATAGCTATCGACCGTTTCGGGATCGAAGCTGAGGAACTGGAACTGGTCGTCGAAATCGATGTCGCCATCGCCGTCCAGATCGGGCGCCGCGCTGGTCTGGCCGCGCGGATCGAAGCCGCCGCCCTTGAAGCCGCGTGAATAGGTGAAGTAGATATTGTGGTTCTCGTTCGGCTTGTAGCTGATCGAGGCACGCGGGGTGAATTCCTCGAATGTCTGGCTGCCATTGAAATCCGACGTGACGGCGATGGGGATGGCAGTCGATGGCGGGAACAGATCGGAGAACCCGCCAATAAAGGTCGTCCTGAGGACTCGGCTGGTACGTTTGTCGCTGGTGAAACGACCGCCAACCGATATGCTCAGCTGCTCGGAGATGTCATAGGTGAAATCGCCGAAGATCGACCACGTCTTGGTGTTCACATCACCCAATGTTTGCGCATTCAGGCCGGGCAGATTGATCAGATTGCCGGTATTGGCCAGCAGCACATCGAAGGCGGTGAACGCGTTCGCGTCGAGATAATACGCGCCGATCACACCGTTTAGATTGTCGCTTTCATAGAGCAGCTGCAATTCTTGGCTAAACTGGTCGTTCTCGTAAATTGCGGGAACGTCCAGATCGCCCGACGGCAGGCTGTCGAAATCAATCGGCGTAGTCGATTTGTCTTCGCGATAGCCGGTGATACTTTTCAGTGTGATCGTGTCGCTCACTTCGACCGCGATGTTGAGCGCGCCGCCATAGGCTTCGACTTCCTGATCGACGACATTCAGACCTGCGCGAGTATCGTAAACATCATCCAGCACCGGAGCGCCGCTTAGCAGTCCGGGAATCAAGCGATGCCCCTGACGGGCCTCGCTATTGTCTTTCACATAATCGCCCGACAGGCGTGCGAAGACAGGGCCATTGTCAAATTCCAGTGTGGCGCGGCCAGCCCAAACATCTTTGTTGTAATTCTCGACGCCCTGCAGGTTGAGATTGTCACCAAAACCGCCACGGCTAAGGCGCGCCGCGCTTGCGCCGAATTTCAAACTGTCGGAGATCGGCGCGGAGCCGCTGACTACCAGATCGGCTTGATTGTATGAGCCGTATGTCCCGCGCACTTTCAGCTCGACATCATCAGGCAAACGGCGGGTCACATATTTGATTGCACCGCCGATTGTGTTGCGGCCATAGAGCGTACCTTGCGGTCCGCGCAGAACCTCGATCCGCTCGACATCATAGATATCCAGAACGGCGGCTTGCGGGCGGTTGATGTATACATCATCAACATAAAGACCGACGCCGGCCTCGAAACCCGCGACGGGATCCTGTTGTCCGACACCGCGGATGAAGGCGGTCAGCGTGGTGTTGGTGCCGCGCGAGACTTCCAATGTGAGGTTGGGGACTTTCTGGCCGATTTCGGTCAGTTCCAATGTACCGGTCTTGGCCAATTCTTCACCGCTTACCGCGGTAATGGATAGCGGCACATCGACGATGCGCTCCTCGCGGCGACGTGCAGTGACGGTGATGATCGGATCGTCACTGCCGGCCTCGGCAGTTTCGCTTCCGTCGATGTCCTGCGCAAGGGCAGGTGTAGCGGTGAAAGCAAGCGCGGCGGTGCCCGCCATCAAGCTACAAATTAGTGTGCGATTGGTGAAACGCATCGATTCTCTCCCATGTTTCTGACTCTTTAATATTGAAATATGAACCAACTTTCAAGTTTAGTCTTGCGAGGAATCGATTTGCCGCCTACGCAAACTCTCAATGGGGTCGGGAAGGTCAGCAGCCATCGTGCAAACTCAACAGCAGCCTGAAAAGCAACCGCGTACCGAGCGTGGGCGCAAAACGCTGCGCAAATTGCTTGATGCTGCAACTGTCGAATTTGGTGAGAAGGGCTTTCACGAAGCCTCGATCAGCGGGATTACGCGCCGCGCAGGTGTCGCGCTGGGCAGTTTCTACACCTATTTCGAATCCAAGGACGCGATCTTCCGCGCGCTGGTCGCCGATATGAGCGATTCGGTAAAACACGCCGCCCGTGAAGCGATTGACGGGCGTATGACGGCGCTGGAGATTGAACGCGCTGCGCTCAAAGGCTTCCTCGACTTCGCGGGCGAGCATAAGGAAATTTACCGGATCATCGACGAGGCGGAATTTGTCGATCCGGCCAGCTACCAAAACCATTACGAGACAATCGCCGAACGCATTTTGGACCGGCTCAAAGCTGGCGCTGCCGAAGGGCACTTCCGCGCCGATCCGCAAGAAGCACACGCATGGGCGCTGATGGGAATGAACGTGTTCCTTGGCCTACGTTATGCGATTTGGGGTCGGGAAGACGACATGTCGTCAGACGAAGTCGCCGCCGCCGCCAATGCGATGCTGGCGCATGGGATCGCTGACTCGAAGTAGTCCCAGCCGCATGTTTGAACGGAACGAATTGCCGCGCGCTCCGTTTCCTGAACTTCAAACACACAATCAGCAGATGATAGGCGGCGGCAATGGACAGAGGATATTTGGGCGTAGGACTTGCAGCTTTGGCAGCCGGTACAGCAGTAGTGGCTGCTGCAGCAGACCAAACCGAACAGCCGCAATATACTGTCATCAGCACAGCGGATAATATTGAAGTGCGCGAATATGCGCCGATGATTGTCGCGCAGGCCGAAGTTTCCGGCGATCGCCGCCGGGCCATGGGGCGCGGCTTTCGGATCATTGCCGATTATATCTTCGGAAATAACCTATCCCAGAAAGATATCGCAATGACATCGCCGGTTACGCAGCAAGCGAACCCGCGCTCTCAAGGCGAACAGATCGCGATGACCTCCCCGGTCACTCAGCAAAGCGATGGTGAGACGTGGCAAGTGCGCTTTATCATGCCCTCGAAATATACCATGGAAACGCTGCCGAAGCCGAATAATCCCGACGTGACCCTGATTGAGGTTCCGGCCAAAAAAGTCGCCGTGATCCGATTCTCCGGCTGGGCATGGCAGGAGAGAGTCGATCAGCACGAGAGCGACTTGAAAGCCTATCTGGCGGCGACCGAACACACCGCAGCAGCGTCACCAACATATGCCTTCTATGACGCGCCGGGCACACCTCCGGAACAACGCCGCAACGAAGTGATGATCGAACTGGCAGAGGCTGAATAGCCCCAGCTCAGTCCGCGAAGAACGCCGCCGCCTTTGCGAACCAACCCTTAGGCGGCGTTTTGGCTGCAGCAACATTCGGCGATACCGGACATTCCAAGCAATAGGCCTGCATTCCGCGCACGGTTAGCAATCTGTTGAGATCCAGCTGAGCCTGCCCGATGAGCGCTTGCTGTTGACCGGCGACCATCGCGAATAGATCGCTATTTTGCCGGGCCGTATCAGCGTCATCATCCATCAACAAGCTGCGGAGCAACGTGCTATATCCGTCGGGCCCGTAGCCGAGATATTGCGCATGCCAAGCACCCTCTTCGAGGCCTGCTTTCTCAGCCGCATAGGCCAAGGCATCTTCGATCCCGCCATATTGATCGACCAAGCCGATTTGGCGTGCTGTTCCGCCATCCCAGACGCGCCCTTGACCAATTGCGTCCACTTCCTGTGTGGTCTTGCCGCGTGCTTCCGCAACGCGGGTGAGGAAGTCGTTATAGCCGTCTTCGATGGAAACTTGCAGAATTGTATCGACTTCCGGGGTGAACCCGCCAATTAGATCGGGTTGACCCGACAGCGGCGTTGATTGCACACCATCTGCATTGACGCCCCATTCTGCAGCTGCATCTTCGAATGTCGGAATGACCGCAAAAATGCCGATAGATCCAGTGATCGTTTCCGGTTCCGCAAAGATACGGTCAGCGGGTGTGGCCACCCAGTAACCGCCACTTGCCGCTACATTGGCCATCGATACGACTATCGGAATCTCTTTCGCCTTATGACGCAGGATCGCGCGGCGGATTTCCTCTGATGCGAGAACCGAGCCGCCCGGTGAATCTACCCGGACCACCAGCGCCTTGAATTCTTCATCCAACGCATCATCGAGCAATGCGGCAATGCGATCACCGCCTGCAGTACCGGGGCCAGCATCGCCGTCTACGATCTCACCTGCGATGGTAACAACACCAATGGCATCACCTTCGGTATCGACCGGATTGTCGGCCAGCCATGCACCAAGTTCGGTATACGCGAAGGTGCCGGGCGCATCGTCCCATTCATCCTCACCCGCGATTTCTGCGACGCGCGCTCCGAATGCGACCTTGTCACCAAGCTTGTCGACCATACCTGCGGCAAGCGCGGCTTGCGCCAAATCGCCTTGACTCGCCTGCACCCACTCGGCGGGTGTTTTGGTCGCGAGATCGAGATTGATATCAGGCCGCGCTTTTTTGACATTGGCTTGCCATTCTTCCCACAGCGAACCGTACAGTTGCTGGTAATTCTCGCGCGCTTCGGGTGACATGTCGCTCCGCGAGAAGGGCTCGACTGCGGACTTGTACGTGCCGACCTTATAAACGCGTGCATTGATGTTCAGATTGTCCAACAGCTCTCCATAATAGAGCCGCGAACCGCCTGGGCCTGCAATCACGGCACCGCCCAATGGATCGACCCAGACTTCGCTCGAATGCGCGGCGAGCATCATGGCATCGTCGCCATAACCGATCGCGTAAGTGAGCACGGGCTTGTCAGCGGCTTTAACCCGGTCGAGTGCTTCGCCAATGGTTTGCATATGGACATGCCCACCGCCGACAAAGCTGGTCAGATCGAGCACAACGGTTTTGATCCGCTCGTCAGTCGCGGCGGTATTGAGCGCATGAACGACGTCGCGAACCTGGAATTCGGCAAGTGGTGCTTGGCCGCTCAAGAAAGCTTCCAGTGGGTCGACCTCTGTGCGTTCCTCAACCACGACACCTTTCAGATCGAGCAGCAAGGCGCCTTCCTGAACCAATGCCGGGCTAGGCCGCGCAGTCAAAATAGAGAAGATTGCCCAGAAGAACAGCAGCAGGAAGATTAGAGCCAAGAAATCCTTGATACCCCGTAAAAGCCGCCAAACTTTACCTGCAAATGCCATATGTAAATTCTCTCTAAATCCGATATTGCAACCTAGTTAGGGACTGAATGCCCTGTACGCCAGCCGAATCCACTTGAGCAGCGGACGTGCCTCGACTAGGGGCTTGGCTTTAATGACATCGACGCAATCCTCATCTGGCACCTCACGGGAATATCCCGCAGGTTCGCTGGCCTTTCCGCATCGCGATCTGCTGGGCATTGGCCAGCTGGAGCGCCACGAAATCCTATTCCTGCTCGATGAGGCGGAACAATGGGTGGATTTGAACCGCCAGACCGCGAAGCATAGCGATGCTCTGGCTGGTCTGACGATCATCAATGCATTCTTTGAAAACTCCACGCGGACGCTGCTGAGCTTCGAGATTGCGGGCAAGCGTCTGGGCGCGGATGTCGTCAATATGCATGCGGCGCAATCGAGCGTGAAAAAAGGTGAGACGCTGATCGACACCGCGATCACGCTCAATGCTATGCGTGCCGATGCAATTGTCATCCGGCACGGTTCCAGCGGCGCGGTCGAATTGATTGCGAGCAAGGTCGATTGCCCGGTACTGAATGCCGGCGACGGGCAGCATGAGCATCCGACACAGGGCCTGCTCGACGCGCTGGCTTTGCGTCATGCTTTGCGCGAGCGCGGACACAATGCCGATGATTTCACCGGTCTCACGGTCACTATCTGCGGCGATATTCTGCATAGCCGCGTTGCGCGATCAAATATTCTCTGCCTCACCGCACTTGGCGCATCAGTGCGCTTGTGCGCGCCGCCAGCGCTGATGCCTGCAGAGGTGGAAGCGATGGGCGCTCAGCCATTTAGCAATTTTGATGCGGCATTGGATGGTAGTGACGTCGTAATGATGTTGCGGCTTCAGACCGAGCGTATGGAGGGCCAGTTCATCCCTTCCGCGCGCGAATATCATCATCTGTTTGGCCTCACTCAAGACAGGCTGCAGCGTGCTGCACCCGATGCACTGGTTATGCATCCCGGCCCGATGAATCGCGGGGTCGAGATTGATAGCGAAGTAGCCGATATGATCGGCCGATCTATCATTACGCGTCAGGTTGAGATGGGCGTTGCGATCCGGATGGCAGCGCTCGATGTGCTGACACGGAAAACTCGCGGTGTCGAAGGCTGGGTTGAACCTAAGGAGCGCTGGGCATGAAGCAGCGAGCGCCCCTAACGATAACAAATGGCCAGATTGTCGGGGCCGATGGCCTGACTTCTGGCGCGGTTCGCTGCGTCGATGGTCTGATCGACAGCATTGGCGATGTAACGCCGCAGGATGGCGACAGCGTCGTTGATGCGAAGGGTAAGTTGATAACGCCCGGTCTCGTCGATTTCGGTGTATTTGCGGTCGATAAGCCTGCGTTTCACTTCGGCGGGATTACCCGCGCCGCAGTGATGCCCGATCAAAGTCCGCCGCTTGACTATCCATCCCGCGTGCGGCTGGTCGCCTATAGCGGAAAGCCCGATCTGTGGGTCCATCCCCTAGCAGCGGCAACCAAGGGGCTTGAGGGAAGTGAACTGGCCGAGATTGGCCTGATGAAGGATGCCGGTGCGCGCGGCGTAGCAACCGGGCGCGGATGGATTGCAGATTCGGGCGCAATGCTGCGGTTGTTACAATATGCAACGATGCTCGATTTGGTCGTCGTGTCGCATGCCGAGGATGCCGGGCTGTCGGGAACCGCTGCGGCTACCGCAGGAGATATGGCAACGCGTTTGGGGCTACCCAGTGCCCCTGCCGAAGCCGAAGCATTGGCCGTCGCGCGCGATATCATGCTAGCCGAAATGGCCGGGGCGAGACTGCATATCAGACAGGTAACAACCAAAGCGTCGCTTGATCTGGTGCGCGCAGCAAAGGCGCGTGGTATTCAGGTGACCGCTGGCGTCACGCCTGCGCATTTCATGCTGTCCGATTTGGCGACAGCCGAGTTTAGAACCTTCGCTCGTCTATCACCTCCTTTGCGCAGCGAAAGCGACCGAAATGCTGTGATCGCGGCAATTGGCGACGGAACGATAGACGTTATTGCATCGGGTCACGATCCCCGCGGACCGGAAGACAAGCGTCTGCCATTTGCTGATGCAGAGCCGGGTATGGCTGGCGCGGAAACGCTGCTGGCCATGACGCTGACATTGCTACGTGATAATGTGATTGATATGGCGCGTGCTTTCGAACTGCTCGCAGCCAATCCGGCCAAACTGCTCGGTGTCTCCTGCGGTCAAATCGAAACAGGTCTTGAAGCGGATCTCTGCATCATTGATCCGGAGAAGCCATGGATTATTGACTCAAGCCAAATGGCGGCAAAAGGCGGCAACACGCCGTTCGACCATCAGCCGACACAGGGCAGGGCGCTGTCAGTGTTCAAAGGCGGTGTAGAAATTACCGCTTGAGCGGGAACAGCTTGCCGTAAGTCAGGCAACGCCACAGCCATTCGAGCGGACCGAAGCGGAACCGCGCCAGCCATGGCTTGGACCACAGCAGCATGATCGCCCAAGCGACCAGAACCACGATGTAGAGTTGTGGCCGGTTGAGTTCGCCCCACAGCCCGCCAGCCCATGGATGGAAGATCAGCATCATCAGCACCGATGTGCCAAGGTAATTGGTGAACGCCATGCGGCCGGCTGCCGTAAAGCGTTGACCCAGCCAGCCTGTTGCCTTCGGTCCCCACAGCGCGAGTAGCATCGCAAGCCCCAAAACCATGAAGACTCTAGGTAGGAAAGAGAACCCCATGAATGCGGCGATGCTCCCCCAATATGTAATTCCGCTTCCCAGCGCCCAGAGAGCCACTGGAATGGTAAGCGCGGTGCCAAAGATCAAAGATATCCATCCCCATCGACGCTGCGTGCCCGGATCAATCCCGCCGCTGAAGACGCCGATACGGAACAAGCCCATTCCCAGCAGCATCAGCGGGAAGGTTTCGAAACTGAACATCAAAATGTTGATGAAAGGCAGCCACCCGTGCTCATTGAATCGATGGGCAACTATGTCGCCATAGCTGCCATCAATATTGATCGCAGCTTCAGCCGCGTCGTCAGCCATTTGATTGGCGACTTCTTTCTCCAACTCCGCTCGCTGTTCGAGCATGGCACCTTGATCGCCAAATGATGTTTCGGTGACAAAATACGGGAATGTCATGAACACCGCGAACATGATTGCACCAACCACATAACCGAGTGCACCGACGATGAGCTGGGTCTTGGCCTTCCAACGGAGGCAGGCCATCGCTGCGAAGCCGACGACGGCATAAAGGATCAGGATATCACCGTGCCAGATCAGATAATAATGGATCATTCCGAAGATCAGCAGGAAAAACAGCCGCCGTGCCTGCAACCACCGGGTTTGCCCTTTTTCCCAGGCTTTCTCCATAAACAGCACCAGTCCGGCACCGAAGAGTAGCGTGAAAAGACCGCGCATTTTGCCGTCGATTAGAATGAACTGGACCACCCACATCCAATTGGATGCCTCACCATGCGGGGTCAGGAATGCCTCAGGCCACATATAGGCTGACATCGGCTGCCCGAAGGCTACAATATTTGCGGCCAGAATGCCGAGTACCGCAATGCCGCGTGTGAAATCCAAGCCAAGCAGGCGTGGTGCTTGTGTCGCGGATGCAGGCAGGACCTGCTCGCTATTGCTGTCGGTCATTCAAATTCCCCTCACGGCGCGGCGATAGCACCACGCAGCAGCGGGGGGAAAGGCAATTGTGGAGAGCTTAGCGGGTAACCAAGCAATCCTGTCCGCTACGCTTTAGCGTATTGCACGCTGTTTGCGCGCTAGACCGGCTCGGATAGCCGCCAACTTGCAGCTTCACTACGCGGCCGGCGGGAACAACGAACTTCTTCTTGCCCGACAGAACCGCCTTGCCCGACAGGCGCGACCAGAGACGGTCGGCATTGCTGCGCACACCGAATGCACCGAGCTGAACCCGCCATGGGCCGCTTGCGCTCGCTGAATTTGTAGCAACGCGGCGCGGGGCTGGTGTGGCCACACGCGGTGCAGGTGGCTTCGGTTTAGGAGCAACTTGCGCCGTTCGTACCGGAGTGGTTCGTGCCGGTGCGGCCTGTGTAGGTACTACGAAGTCAGCGCCCGCGCGGGCGGGGCTTTCGGTGCCAGTCACACGCGCTGCCTCGGCTACGGCAGTTTGTGCCGCAGCGACTGACGGCGGAACTTTCATTGTCTGGATCGGCTGCGGAATGCGCGTTACCGAGCTGGGTAGCGGTGAATGCGCAGGCGCGCTCGCTTGCCTGGTCGGCGTCGCAGCAGTGGCCGGTTTGACCGTC
This sequence comes from Pontixanthobacter sp. CEM42, assembly GCF_017812015.1. Classification (GTDB taxonomy): domain Bacteria; phylum Pseudomonadota; class Alphaproteobacteria; order Sphingomonadales; family Sphingomonadaceae; genus Pontixanthobacter. Next base: position 187,202 of record NZ_JADQTN010000001.1, read on the forward strand.
ACGCCCAATTCGTCCGAAGCTATCTGCTGCGCCAACTTAGAGCTTGCGTCACGCTGTAGCTTTTGCGCCAGTACCTGTGCTTCCTGACGCTGGGTTAGCGGAATAAAATCATCCATTTGCGTGATCGCAGGTTTGGCTTGCGCAAATCCCGCAGAGTTCGACAGGGTCATCAGCGCATAGGCGCGTACCCAATCCTTACCCACCAGATCGCCATTGAAGTGCCCGATACCGAGCAAATATTGCGCGCGCGGATTACCGCGCTCAGCAGCTTTGATGATGTAAGGCATCGCCTCTTCACGGCGGCCGCTTTGGAACAGCAGCAGGCCGTATGTGTCGGTTGCTTTGATATGCCCCTGCGCCGCAGCTTTGGCGATCAGGATTTCCGCCTGCTTCGAGTTTTGCTCGACGCCGCGGCCCAGGCGGTAAGCCTGCGCCATGTTGAACTGCGCATCGGCATTGCCCTTCGCGGCCAGGTCACGCCATTCACGCACCGCGGTTTGATAGTCGCCGCGGTTCCATGCTTCATATCCAGCATTAAGCTCGGCCACGGCAGGGGCGGCGACTGCCAGTGTCGCAGCGACTGCGAGGAAAGAGAGTGCACGTGATCGTATCATAGCGTCGAGAGACCCTTATTAAGCTTGGTCTGATTCATTTCGTTACCGTGGCGTCCCTATAGTGAATGAGGCGTTAGCATTTCGTTTCCATGGTGACTTCCCCGTTAACCATGTCTGCAATCACAGGGAGTTAGCGACTCAAAACCGGTTTCACCCTTCATGCCACGTTCGTCTCGTTAACTCAAAATTAGGGGTATCCTGCGATCTCAACATCCGAACCGCAATCGTGCGGCTTTGTATGTAAACGGATTCTAGGGGGACCAGGCCTTGCGAGTACTGGCATTAGCATCGCAAAAGGGTGGCTCGGGTAAAACCACTCTTTCAGGACATCTGGCAGTGCAGGCGCAACGCGCCGGTGCAGGTCCAGTGGTTCTCATCGACATCGATCCACAAGGGTCGCTGGCCGATTGGTGGAATGAGCGCGAAGCAGAATATCCTGCGTTCGCCCAAACCACAGTCGCACGTCTTGCGAACGATCTTCAGGTTCTGCGTCAGCAGGGCTTCAAACTGGCCGTGATCGACACGCCGCCAGCAATTACTCTGGCTATCCAATCGGTTATCGGCGTTGCCGAACTGATCGTTGTGCCAACCCGCCCGAGCCCGCATGATTTGCGCGCTGTGGGTGCTACGGTTGATCTGTGCGAACGCGCAGGCAAGCCGCTGGTGTTCGTGGTCAATGCCGCAACGCCGAAAGCCAAAATTACATCGGAAGCTGCCGTCGCGTTGTCACAGCATGGCACCGTTGCTCCGATCACGCTTCACCACCGCACGGACTTCGCTGCCTCGATGATCGATGGCCGTACCGTGATGGAAGTCGATCCCGAAAGCCGCAGCGCTGCCGAAGTTACCGCGCTGTGGAACTATATGGCGGACCGGCTTGAGAAGAATTTCCGTCGCACAGTGTTTGCGGCACCGGGTTCGGTATCGCAAGTTGCGCCGGCTCACCGTCCAGGCGGAGGCTTCGGCCGCCGCGTCGCTCAGTAATCGGGGGATCAGGACAAGCGTCATGGACGACACGAACTTCGCCTCTCTCAGCCCGACTTTGCTGGCCCGTAAGGGCGGCGCGAAGCCGGCTATGCGCCCGCAGCTGGCGCCGCTGACAGCAGGCAGTGCTGCACAAAGCCTGGAAGATCTGGGATGGAACGATATGGGCGCGGATGATGATGCGCCCAAACATGATGCCGAGGTCGCGCATCTCACGCCTGCTCCGGCTAATCCTGAAGCGGACGCCGAAGCGCAAGAACTGGCTGAACAGGCTGAAGCCGCGCTGACCGACCTTTTGGTTGAAAAACCCGAAGTTCGCCGCCAGCAAGAAGGTCTCTACGCGACGTTGAGCCCTGCTGAGGCTGGTCCCGGCGAAGGCCATGAATTCGAAGCAGACGATGAGCCAGAGCAGCTAGAGGATCAGCCCGCTCAGGTCGAACCAGAGCCCGTTCAAGAAGTGGCTCAAGAGGCCGTTCCTGGGGTTGCACCTGCAGAAACGCATGTGAAATCATCGCGCAAGCGCCGCTCGGCTTTGGATCGCGGCAAGCGCGCTGCCTTTACTCTGCGTCTCGACGCGGACCGCCATCTGAAGCTTCGTCTCGCCTGCACGCTGCGCAATCGCAGTGCACAGCAATTGGTGACCGAAGCTCTCGATCATCTGCTCGGCGATATGCCTGATGTGGATTCACTCGCCGCGCAAGTGCGCACCTAATTTTGACACGAAGACCAAGAGCAAGAGGGAAACAGACAATGCCCAAGATAGCCAAACAGAACCGGGCCATCATGCTGGCCGTTACGACTGCCCTTGCGACCACCACTCTGGCTGGTTGCGCATCGCAGGCTGCACCGCGCGCTGACTTCTCTGCGCAAAAAGCGCAGAGCGCTCTGGTCAAAGGTAAGACAAGCAAAGCGATCGCCCATGCGGAAGAATCCGTATTGGCTGAACCGCGCAATGCGGGTTACCGCGCAATGCTTGGTGCCGTTTATATGGAAGCAGGCCGTTTCCAGTCGGCAGCGACGAGCTTTAAAGACGCAATGACGCTGGGTGATGATAGCTCACGCACGGCGCTTAGCTATGCCCTTGCGGAAATCGCAGCGGGTAACAATCCGGCGGCACTTGCGGTTCTGAGTGATCACCGCGATTCGATTGATCCGGCCGATCTTGGTCTGGCATTCTCACTCGCAGGCAATCCAGAGCGCGGCATCCACGTATTGGGCAACGCCCTGCGTTCGGGCCAGACAACTCCAAAGGTCCGTCAGAACCTTGCATATTCTTACGCGCTCAAAGGTGAGTGGCGTGCGGCTCGGTTGATGGCGGCAGAAGATGTGCCAGCAGATCAGGTCAGCGACCGGATCGGCGAATGGGCGCAGACTGTTCGCCCGGAACACTTCCAGACACGCGTTGCGACGCTGCTCGGCGTGCCGTTGGTCGGCGATGCCGGTCAGCCTGCGCAATTGGCGCTATCGAACGCAGTGACCGCAGAGCAACTCGCGGCTGAGGCAACTGCTCCAGCTCCGGTCCAAGTCGCCGAAGCGGCTCTAGAGGCTCCGCGTTACATTTTGCCACCAATGGGCGGTGAGCTTCCAGCAGTTGGCGATGAGCCAGCGTCAGAGTTCGCGCCAGCTCCAGCTCCAACACCAGTTGTCGCCGCTGCACCTGCACCTGCAGACGCACCGGAGCAATTCGCTGATGCGTTTGCGGAGCCGACACCAACCGGTGCAACGCTTGCTGATATCACCAACAGCGCGGTTCGTTTCGTATCGAACCCTGTGGTCCAGAAAATGCCCGCCAGCGTGGCGGCCAAATCTCATGCTGAATCGCGTCCAGCGGTTCAGGGTGAGCATTTGATCCAGCTCGGTTCGTTCACCAGCGAAGCCGGTGCAAAGCGCGCATGGGGCATCTATGCTAAGCGTTATCCGCAGCTGAAAAACTATGACATGGTCATCACCGAAGCGCGCGTGCGCGGTAAGCGCTATTTCCGCGTTTCCGCTGGCGGTTTTAAGAATGCCAGCGCACGCAGCATGTGTTCGACGGTCAAGGCCAAAGGCCAAGGTTGCATAACTTGGGCGGCAAATGCTCCGCTTCCGGGTGCAGTTGATCGCGGTGTACGGATGGCCAGTCGCTAATCCAGACCGGCAAATCAGGTCGGTTCTGCCGACTTCTGAAAAAATTGAATAGCAGCGAGAGCGCTCTTCCGACCTAGGGAGAGCGCTTTTCGTTAACAACTCTTTGCAAATGATTCTCAAAAGCGCTTGCTATTGCGAGTAAGTCGCATTACTTCTCTTTCTATTGAAGGAGATTGCCCGCGTGTACATCTGCATTTGCAACGCCATCAAAGAAAGCGATTTGCGCCGCGCTGCGTGTGCTGGGGCGAGTGCGAAAGATGGTGATGTAGAGGCAGTCTATGCAGCGATGGGCAAGCGCCCCAATTGCGGCCAATGCCTCGAAGATGCTCAAGCGATTGTCGATGAAGAGCGCGAAATGGCGCTCATGCCGGCCTACGCCGAGTAAATTCGCGCTCCATTTTCTACTAACGCAAATCACTCGCAAGTGGCGGAATTCCGCCGTTTTTTCGACTTTTCCGCTTGCTAATTCGGCTCCTCACGGCGCATAGACTGCGCCATAATTCCGATTTGGACCCAAGCAGGAGACGTGCCGTGAAGGGCGACGAAAAAGTCATCGATTTTTTGAACAAGGCGCTTACTAACGAGCTGACCGCGATAAACCAATATTGGTTGCATTACCGCGTCCTTGATGATTGGGGCGTGACCAAGCTAGCTGAATATGAGCGGCACGAATCAATCGACGAAATGAAGCATGCCGATATGCTTGCGGAACGGGTTCTGTTTCTCAACGGCCTGCCGAACTTTCAGGCGATCCACAATTTGCGCGTCGGCGAAACGGTCGAAGAAATCCTCAAGGCGGATCTCGCGGTTGAACATGACGCAATCCCGCTGCTTAAAGATGCTGTGGCCTATTGTGAGAGCGTGCGCGACTTTGTCAGCCGCGATCTGTTCGCCAGCATCCTTTCCAGCGAGGAAGAGCATGTCGACTTCCTCGAAACCCAGTTCGATATGATCGAACGCATGGGGCTGGAAAACTACGTGCAGTTGCAAAGCCAGGCCGCTGGTGAAGGCGGCGAGGGGTAATTACTTCTCGCTTTTACGGGGGTTAGTAACCAATTCTCTCTCGCGCAGCTGCTCAAACACTTCTGCTGCAATATCCCGTGAGAACGGCCAGTCAGGGTGGTCGTCGTCAATATACAATGCTTCTCCGTCACGCTCGTTGAGGCAACGGCCGGTGTTGTCGCTGCACACCATGGGTGCGGTACGCACGACCGAGATCGCTTCATTCTGCTCCAGCCGGTCGAACATCGCGATCACGTTACGATTGGCGTCCAGATAGGCGTCGTAGCTGGTTGTAAGCGGTTCGTCTGGTCCGATACTCATCTGGCGGCGGCGGGCTATGGCGCGTTTCACCAACCAGCCCGCTTCTGGGATTGTATCGATAACGACGAGAGGCACATCCTCCGACCAATCAAGTAGGGCAAACTCGACTCGCTTAACTGGGTTGTCGACCAACTCACCGTCCGCGACCATCGGCATTGACGGACCAAATTCCTGACCACCCTCGCGGTTGTTGAACGGGTCACCTTGAATAAAGCGCCGCCAGCGGCTGGATAGAATTACCGGTGCGGGGAAATCGCGCGTCAGCTGACGTGTTTGTGCCTTTAGTTTTGAACACGTCTCCGATTGGCGGGTGCGCGCGACGTTCTGGACCGGCATACAGCCGCTTTCCCACAAGACGATCAGGGTCAGATTGTTGCTACCGGCTATCTTACCCACGGCTTGCGAGATTGATCGCGCGTGGGAATCACCGATCAGGTAGATAGTGTTTCCCGGTTCGTAACACGCTTCGATCTTCGCGCGCAAAGCGTCCGGCTCTCGCTCGGAAATGATGCATTTACCCTTCAAGCCGCCGGCATCGGCCTTGCCGTCAATCAATTCGCGCACCTCGGGTGAGAACCGTCCAACGAAACCATCAGAAAAATACAGCCCGACGCCAATGATGAACGTCACGGCCAGCGTGATGAAAGAGCCGACAAAAATCTGTTTCTGGCTAAAGAGTGATCGGTCACGGAAGGGTGCCTCGACAAAGCGCCAGCTAAGGTAAGCAAGGCCCGCGCTGATTAGGATTGCAATGGGCATCATGATACCGGAGGGATCGGCGATATAGAGATGCCGCGCATAGGCAAAGACTGGCTGATGCCACAGATAGGCGCTGTAAGATGCCAGGCCGATAGCAACCATTGGCTTCCAAGCAAGAACGCTACGAACAAGCCCGCCGTCGCGTGCAAATAGAACAATCATCACCGTGCCAAGAACCGGTGGAACTGCATAGAGGCTGGGGAAGGGCGTGGTGGAATCGAGCCAGAAGATCGAACCAAACACCAGCATAAAGCCGGCCATGCTCCCAATTTCGCGAGTGGATGCCGACCAATTCGCGGGGATGCGATGCAGGAAAATCGCTGCGAGTACCCCGCTGAGTAATTCCCACGCGCGCGTGTGCGGGTAGAAGAATGCGATGTCGGGGTAGGCGTGCACGGTCAGTTCAGCCGCCGCGAAGCTGGCAACCAAAAGGCCTGCGAAGATCGCAGATGCCCGGCGCGCGCCGAGCTTCCACAGCGCGAATATCAAGATCGGGAAGACCAGATAGAACTGCTCTTCGACCGAAAGGCTCCAAGTATGGATCAGCGGCTTAAACTCGCTGAGTGCGTCGAAATAGCCAGTCTGGCGAGAGAACACGATATTGGACAGGAAGGTTGCCACCCCCGCCATGCTGCTACCCAATCGCTTTATATCCCCCGGGAACAGCAACACAAAAGCGATTAAAACGGTGCCGAGCACCATCGCGAACAAAGCCGGGAATATCCGCCGCGCGCGGCGCTCCCAAAACTCGAGGAATGAGAATTTGCCCTGATCGAGATCCTTCAGGATCAGCGAGCAAATCAAATAGCCGCTGATAACGAAGAACACATCGACGCCGACAAAACCGCCGGAAAACAGCGAATAGCCCGCGTGGTACAGAATGACCGCAACAACCGCGACAGCGCGTAAGCCGTCAATTTCAGGCCGGTAGGAGAATGCAGGCAGGACTACCATACGCGACCCTTTAGCGCTCCGTCCGTTCCTGCTTCGAAGCTTGCTGGCGGATGTGATACGGGTTCTTGGCGCTCTTCAGCCCGACGCGGACCGGCACTGCATCAAAGCCCAAATGCTTGCGGATCCCGTTGACCAGATAGCGCTCATAGCTTGTCGGCAGCGAGTCCAGCCGCGTCCCGAACACCACAAAACGTGGCGGGCGTGTGCCAACCTGCGTAATATAACGCAGCTTGATCCGCTTGCCGCCGGGGGCAGGGGGAGGGTTGTTGTTAAGCGCATCATCGAACCAGCGATTGAGTGCTGCGGTCGGCACGCGTTTTGACCAGTTGCTGCGGTGCTCGAACGCTGCACCCAGCATCGTGTCGATGCCTTTGCCGGTTTTGGCGGATACAGCGAAGAGCGGCACGCCGCGCACTTGGGCCAGGCCTTCATTCAATGCCTCACGAATGCCGTTGAACAGGCTGGAGGCATCCTGCGCGATGTCCCACTTGTTAATCGCAATCATCAGCGCGCGGCCCTCCTCGAGCACTTGCGAGGCGATTTTGAGATCCTGATGCTCGAGGCCTTGTGTAGCATCGAGCAGAAGCACCACCACTTCCGCGAAATCCACGGCCAATTTGGCATCTTGGACCGCTAGCCGCTCCAGTTTCTCTGTGACTTTCGCGCGTTTGCGCATCCCGGCGGTGTCAATCAGGCGGATATCGCGCTCTTCGCCGCTGCTTGGATCGGTCCATTTCCAGTCAACAGCGATTGAATCACGCGTGATGCCCGCTTCGGGGCCAGTTAGCAGGCGATCCTCGCCCAGCATCCGGTTAATGAGTGTCGACTTGCCCGCGTTCGGTCGCCCGACAATGGCCAGCTTCAGCGGGCCGGTATCAGGCTCGTCTTCCTCGAAAAATTCCTCGCCAGCAGCTTCTGCGGCGGCGCGGGCTTCATCGACTGCCAGCTTCTTATTGTAGGCGATCTCGGCTTTTTCGGCCGCGATGAGTGCTTCGCTATCGCCAATGATCGGCCAGAGCGCGCCGAACAGATCGGCAATCCCTTCGCCATGTTCTGCGGAAACCGGGATGGGGTCGCCGAAGCCAAGCGCGTAGCTTTCATAAATGCCTGCTTCGGCAGCTTTGCCTTCGGCTTTGTTGCAGACCATCACCACGGGCACTTTCTGACTGCGCAGCCACAAAGCGATTTCTTCGTCCAGCGTGGTGACGCCAGCGCGTGCATCGATCACCATCATGGCAGCATCTGCGCCGACCAGGCTGACTTCGGTCTGCTTGCGCATCCGGCCCGGCAGCGTGTCAGGATCGTCATCTTCCCAACCTGCTGTATCGACGACTTCAAACTTTAGTCCGGCGATCTCTGCTTCGCCGCTGCGCCGGTCGCGAGTCACACCCGGCTGATCGTCGACGAGCGCCAGCTTCTTCCCAACCAAGCGGTTGAAAAGCGTGCTCTTGCCGACATTGGGCCGGCCAATAATGATAACTTGCGGAAGCATGATGGGCCGCAGGTGGCGGTTAATGCCGCGAATGGCAAGGCTTGTGAGTACCACTGCGGCTTATGGTTATTTCCGGTTAACCTTGTCCGGCAGGGTGGTTGCAACCCTAACGCATCATTAGCGATGTCATGTTGAAGGGAATTTCCAAATGTGTTGCGCTGGCAGCCTTGGCGGGATCGATGCCGCTATTGGCCGACAGCGCTGAAGCACGCGTAAGCGTCAGCCAATCTCGCGAATTGCCGCCTTACCTACAATGCGTACCATATGCGCGTGAGGTTAGTGGAATCAGTATCTACGGCGATGCCTACACGTGGTGGAAGCAAGCCAAGGGCAAGTTCAAGCGCGGCAACCGGCCCAAAGTCGGTGCCGTGATGGCGTTCCAACCGCATGGCAATATGCGGCTGGGTCACGTGGCTGCGGTCAGCAAGATCGTAAACAGCCGCACCGTTCTGCTGCGCCATTCCAATTGGTCACCGATCAACGGACGCCGCGGTCAGATCGAGAATGATGTACGCGCGGTTGATGTTTCGCCCAATAACGACTGGAGCCAGGTTCGTGTGTGGTATCACCCGATTCAGGCGCTGGGTAAAACGGCATGGCCGATCCACGGTTTCATCTATTCAGACAAGGCGCCGAAGTTTGAAACGCCTTCGTTTGTCGCGCCAAAGCCGAGAATGCAGATCGCCAGCGCGCCAGCGCCAAAGCCGGTATCGCGTGCACCTTCGCAAGCTTTTGCCAGTGCTTTCGCCAACATATCGGCCAAGCCAGCGCAAAAAGCGGCATCCCGCAGACAGCCTCTTCGCACGGTGCCTAAAACACGCGTCGAGAGACGAAATGCGGATGATCGCGTGAGTGCTGCTGTTTCACTCTACGATTAGAGAGTTTTTGTTTAGCCCTGCGGGCGCGATGCATCCGCCTCGCTTGCTTCTTCGTATAAGCTCGGGCGGCCGGTCGGCCTTGCGGTCAGCTAGTCGCTGACCGGGATTGAGCGCTACCAATACGGCTTGGAATAGTCCGGTTTCCGACTAGGAAATCGCAAGCGCGACCGTGCGCCGCCCGGTAGGGCGGAAGCCTAAGCGAACGGATGTGAGCGCCGGCGCCTGAGGCTAAACACACAAAACGCCCGGCGACTGAGGGTCTATAAAAACAATAGATCTACTTTTTCGCCACAGGCGGCTCGTCGCCCAGATCTTCGTACCATGCTTCAACCGGGCCTTTTAGCTTGATCGTCAGCGGCTGACCCTTGCGGTCCAGTGTTTTGCCCGCTTGCACACGCACCCAACCTTCGGAGATACTATACTCTTCGATATCGGTACGTTCTTTGCCTTTGAACCGGATGCCGATGCCGCGTTGCAGCTTCTCACCGTCAAACGCCTTGTTGCGCGGATTCACAGAAATGTGATCGGGGGGCACATCTGGCCCGGTTGAAGTCGGGGTCTCTGGGCTCTCTGGAGTGTTTTCGTCGCTCATAAGCGCCCGATAGTCGGACATTGTGTGTGTCGCAAGGCCCCGCACGCCACAGACCGTGCTTGCCCTTTTCATCGGGGCCTTTTAAGGGCGCACCCTTGCTCGCGAGTCTAGCGCTCGTGCGGCTTCGTTCGTGTGCGGGCGTGGCGGAATTGGTAGACGCGCTGGTTTTAGGTACCAGTATCTTACGATGTGGGGGTTCGAGTCCCTTCGCCCGCACCATTTTCTGCACGGGTTTCCCGTTGTGGAACGAGTCGAATGCTCAGAAATTTGTGATTTTATAAAGGTTTAAACAGCGCATCATGCAAATCAAAGAGACCACGAACAAAGGCCTCCAGCGCGCCTATACGGTGACCATTCCCGCGGCAGATATTGCCAGCCGGATCGACGCAGAGATCAAGAAGATTGCCCCGCAGGTCAAAATGCCCGGCTTCCGTCCCGGCAAAGTTCCTGCGAATCTGGTCAAGAAAATGCACGGCGAGCAGCTTCACGCGCAAACCGTCAATGATGTGATCCGCGAATCGGTCGACGAACTGATGAAAGAAAAGCAGCTTCGCCCAGCGATGCAGCCTGCGATCGACCTCGAAGAAGGTTATGAGGAAGGCAAGGATGCCAGCCTGACTGTGGAACTCGAAGTTCTGCCAGTCATCGAAACGCCTGACATCGACAGTTTGAAGCTTGAGCGCCTGACCGTTCCGGTTAGCGACGATGCGGTTGATGAAGCGGTCAAGAACATCGCTGACCAGCAGAAGAGCTACAAAGACGCGCCGAAATCGAAAAAAGCCGGCGACGGTGATCAACTGATCATCGATTTTGTTGGCAGCATCGATGGCGAAGAATTTGAAGGTGGCAAAGCAGAAGACGCGCCGCTGGTAATCGGTTCGGGCCAATTCATTCCCGGCTTCGAAGAGCAACTGACCGGCGCGAAGACCGGTGATGAGAAAACCATCACTGTGACTTTCCCTGAAGATTATCAGGCAGAGCATCTTGCCGGTAAAGATGCGCAATTCGCGATCACTGTGAAGCAAGTCAAAGTCGAAGGCGAAAGCAAGATCGACGATGATTTCGCGACTTCACTCGGCCTCGACAGCCTCGACAAGCTTAAAGAGCTTCTCAAAGGCCAGCTTGAGCAAGAGACAAACGGTCTGACTCGCACGCAGATGAAGCGCCAGCTTCTTGACCAGCTGGCCGCCGGTCACGATTTCGATGTGCCTGAAAAGATGGTCGATGCGGAATTCGACCAAATCTGGGCCCAGCTTCAGCAAGAAGCCGCGAAGGACGAAGATCCTGACGGCGCGCTGAAAGAAATCGAAGCCGAGAAAGACGATTACCGCAACATCGCCGAGCGCCGTGTGCGTCTTGGTCTGCTGCTCAGCGAAATCGGCCAGAATAACGGTGTTGAAGTCAGTCAGCAGGAAATGAGTATGCTCATCCAGCAAGCGGCTCAGCAATATCGCGACGAAGACCGCGAGCGCTTCATCCAGTACATCCAGCAAGAGCCAATGGCTGCTGCCCAGCTTCGCGCACCTCTATATGAGGACAAGGTCGTCGACTTCCTGTTCGAGAAAGCCGATGTCACCGAACGCGAAGTGACCAAGGAAGAACTCGAAGCTGCTATCGAAGCAGACGAGGAAGCCGAGGAAGCAGCAGCGAAGAAAGGTGCCAAGAAGAAGCCAGCGGCGAAGAAGAAAGCCCCGGCTAAGAAAGCCGCACCGAAAAAGGCAGCTGCCAAAAAAGCACCAGCCAAGAAAGCCGCTCCTAAGAAGGAAGCTGCGAAGAAGGCTCCGGCTAAAAAGGCAGCCGCCAAGAAGGCTCCGGCCAAGAAAGCAGCCGCTAAACCTGCAGCAAAGAAAGCCCCGGCTAAGAAGCCTGCAGCGAAAAAAGCACCTGCCAAAAAGGCTGCTGCAAAGAAAAAGTAAGGACCAAGCCTAACACCAAAAAGAGGGCCGCACGGGATCACCGCTGCGGCCCTTTTTGTATCAGTCTTCGGTCGCCTGTACCTGCCACGGTTTGAATGACGGAATAGGCAGCTCTGCGCTGCGGGCACGCTCATAGGCAGCGCCAACTTTCAGCACATCGTGGTCCCCCCATTTTGCACCGAAGAAACTGATCCCGACAGGCAGCCGTTCAACAGCACCCATCGGCACGGTCAAATGCGGATAGCCAGCAATGGCGGCGGGGCTGCCAAATCCGATGCTGCCGTTAAAGCTGTCACCATTCTCCAAATCGCTGACCCACGCAGGGCCGCGTGTGGGCGCGACGAGGAACTGCACGTCATACTGTGCCAGCAGCATATCGAGTGTTTCTTTGCCCGCGATGCGCACGGCATTTTCGCGCGCTTTTACGTAGGCCTGCCGGTCGGTGGTTCGTTCGGCGACTTGGAAGATACCTTGCCCGAAATATTGCATCTCGGTCTCGGCATTGGCTTTGTTGAACGCAATAAGGTCGGTGAGGCTGCGCGGTAAGTCTTCGCCCGGCAAGCTGCGCAGATATTTGCCCATCTCCTCACGCAATTCGAACAGCAATATTGTGAAGCTGTCTCGGTACATTTCGGGATTAGGGTCAAACTCGATATCGACCAAAATCGCGCCGGCCCTTTCGAGATCGGACATGGCGACGCCGAATACCGTTTCGACATCGGCGTCATTGCCGATCTGATTACGCATCACCCCTATTCGCACGCCTTCGAGAGAGAAGTCTTCCAGACCGAGAGTATAGTCTGCCTGACGGTTCTGCGCTGTCAAAGTCACTGCATCTTGATCGTCCTCGCCGGCCATCGCGCCCAAGAGCATTGCAGCATCGTTGACCGAACGCGCCATCGGACCGGCAGTGTCCTGAGTTGAGCTGATCGGGACAATGTGCCGGCGGCTGACAAGGCCTACGCTGGGTTTGAATCCGACAACGCCATTGACGCTGGCAGGGCAGGTTATCGATCCGTTGGTTTCAGTCCCAATAGCGGCCCAAGCGAACGCTGCGGCAATCGCCGCACCGCTTCCCGAAGACGAACCACATGTGTTGCGGTCGGTTGCGTGAGGATTCTTCGTCAAACCGCCAATTGCGCTCCACCCACTCGTCGATTTGCGATCGCGAATATTGGCCCATTCGGACAGGTTCGTCTTGCCCAGAATGACACCGCCCGCCGCACGGATATTGGCGATTAGCGGTGCATCGCGGCCAGTGTTGTTGTCCTTGAGCGCCAGACTGCCCGCGGTGGTCGGAAATTCGCGCGTCTCGATATTGTCTTTGACGAGGATCGCGCGGCCAACGAGCTCGGTGTTGGTCTGAAACGCGCCAGCCGCCATCGCGCTTGGCACATTATGCGTGATGACCGCGTTGATCGCGGGGCCGTCATCATCAAGCGCCTTGAGCAATATGCTATATCGAACGAGCAAATGAAGATGCAGTGCGTGATCGTCGGGATGCTCCGTCTGTGCGGTAAACTCTTCCAACTCAGTGATGAGCTCGCGCGGCGTTTGTTGTTCTTGGGCAGATAGCTGAGTCGCCTGGAGACAACAGAAAGTTGCCAGCAAAATCGGTAGTATTCTAAGCATGAGGCGTAGTCTGACGGCAAATTTGGGATACGCAAGTGTCGCTTAAAAATTCCCGCTTACGCTGAACCGGAAGATCGGGCCGATTCGTGCTGTGCGGTTCTCGACGAACAGGACCGGATCGACATCGCGGCTACCGTCATAAACGGTGCGGTCGAAAAACCCTTTTCCGCCCAACAGATTGCCCGCTTGCGCATTCACTGTCAGGCCAAACACGTCCTTATGCTCGATAAAGATGTTGGCGAAAGTCGGGCCTTCATATTCGCGCCCGACTTCGCCTCGCCGGAAATACTGGTTGTTGCGCGAATAAAAGATGTTGGTGCCATAGGCGATATCGCTGCGCGGAATGTCGTGGCGGAATTCCGCCCGATAACGCTGGTTGCGCTGGCCGGAAAATACCCGTTCGATACCGTCCAGCGGATCGCGCACATTCGTTTTGACGATTTGGAGCTCCAAATCGACTTGTGCGCCGGGGATGCCCAGCGGATCGAATTTCAGTGTGGTGTTCCAGTCAAAATCGGTCCGCGTAGCCTTGTCTATATTGCCGCGCGCTTCGCCGCCTCCTGTAAGCGGGATAACGTCGATGAAATCTTCAATCCGGCGGTGGACGACTGAAACGGTGGTCGAACCCCATTCGCCAAGCGTTTTGTTGATCTCCAGATCCAGATCCCAGCTTTGTTCGGGCACCAGCTCGTTATTGGCACCGTTCTGGTTACCTTGATCAAGAAAGACCCGTGCCAGAACATCACCGAAGGAAAGCTGCCCTACCGCCCGGCGCAGTTCCAGCGAAATGTCGAAGCCATTCTCCGGTCTCCAAGCCAGTGATGCGGAGCCCTTGGGGCGTTTGAACTTGCGCGCATTGGCAGCTGCACCGGTTTGCTTGATGTTTGAAAATTCCATCCCGCCAGATGCTTGGAAGCCGAGCTTGTCGGTGATCTGTTTGCTGACACTGAGGATGCTTTCATAGCGATCCTCTGTGACGCCTCCGGTTCCTTCAGGAAAAGCGATCTCGGTGAAGGTTCCAGCGGTCAGTTCGAACAAGCTGGCGACGCGGTCGAGGCGGTTGAACGCAGCCTCGCCTGAAATCTGCCAATCGGCATCGAACATATTCCAGTTGTATTCAGCGCGGCCGATCCGCTCGCCTTCATCAGCGTCGGAGATAAATCTGTCACCCTGGTCATCCGACCCATCAGCAAATTCGGTCACAAGTGTTTGGGTAAACACGCCGCTCTCGAAACTTTCTAGGCCGATAAGCTTGAGTGTGCCGGGACCCAGCGGAAATTCAATATCTGCGCTGATTTCATATTGCGTTTCGCGGTTCTTGCGGTCGCTTCGTTCGTTGCGATCGATCAGTCCGGGGCCGAACTGGAACTCGGTCTGGTTCCGGTCGAAGAATTCTTTCTCATAGGACAGGTTGAGATTGGCGGTGACATCATCGCTGAAGTCATACTTCAGATTGGCCGAGGCCGATGGCTGGTCGAAAGCGCCGGGGGAATAAAACTCCTGCGTTTCGATCAGCGTTCCATTGGCGTCGCTGATAAAGCCCGTACCGACACCGCCAAAGCGGTTGTTGGTCATTTCGATAGCGAGCGTATAGCCAAGCTTGCCGATGGCTCCCGAGACCGAAGCTTCACCGCCAAAATACTCTTGCCGGTCAGTCAGCGGGCGGAAGCCGCCGCGCCATTCGAACTGACCCGATAGGCCGCCGCCCGACGTAAATATGTTCGCGACTTGGCCGGTCAGGCCGGGAATATCGAGTGTGGTGCCATCAACGATCTCAATCCGGACCACTTTGTCCGCGGGGATGCGTGCCAGCTGATCGCGCGCGCTGTCAGACTTGCTCGACAGGCGCTCGCCGTTAATCAGAACATTCTCGTCAGCTTGACCGAGGCCGCGGTTACCGTCGCCGCCTTGAATGTTGAATCCGGGCACTTCGCGAAGCATATCGAGCGCATTGCGCGGGGCAAATTGGGCGAAATATTCGGGTGTATACGAAGTTCCACCGTCTGCGGTCGTACTTACAGCTTGTTCCGCCGGCGCGGCTGCGGTGTCGGTGCCATCCATGGCTTGCTCAACATCACTTTCCTGCGCGGCGAGCGGAGCTCCGACCCAAAGGGCGGTACTTGCCAGCAGGGATGAAGCCAGGCGCAATAAGGGGGTATTTGCGTCCATGATTTCCAGTCCTCCCTTGCGCCTTTTGCAACTGCTGCAAATCAAACAACAGCGTGCTTCGACTAGATGAGCATCGAAAGCGACCAACTGCATTGCCAACGCGCTGATCGCGTTAGAGCGAGTTTGACGCGCGGCGAATGGATTAGTTCCAGTGTTTCTCGTTAGATTTCAATCTGCCCGAACAAAGTTAACGTGATCTTAGCTATCGGCTGCGTAACTCGCCCGTTCATTGAGTTGCGTTGAGCGGCACAGATTGACAACGATGACAACAAGCTGGCGCAAAGATGCTGGTTGATCAGGGGGCGTAATGCTTGAGCCGGTATCGAACTGGGTACGTTACGAGAAGATTGCCAAATGGCTGGAGCAGGGCTCCATCGCCCGCCAGTCGAAGCTTATTTTTCGCGCGTCGGCAGTATTGGTCATCCTGTTGGGGCTTGCCGCCGCACTTGGCTTTATGCGCACCGAACAGCGGGCCAGCCGTTCCGCCGATCTGACCGAATTTGCATTCCTGATCTCTGACATCAGCAAGAACATCACGCTCTCGAAAGACAATATGGGCGCCTATCGCGCTCGCGATTATGAGGTCGAGCTGATCGATCTGTCGATCACCAATGCGGAAACTGCGACAAGTCTAAATGCGGAATTAAGTGCGGCTGCGCAGTCGGTCGATCCGGCCTACCTCCCGGCAATCGACGAGCTGCACGATGATCTAAAGCAAGTCGAACGTATTCAGCAGGAAGTAAAGGACGCGCCGCTCGATCTGGTCGAGCAAGAGAGCTTCCTTGGCCCGCGTTACGACTTCATCGATACGACTTTGGGCAAAGTCGCGAACTTAGGCGATGATGCGTCTGGCCGTGTTGAAGAGCTGTCGAACGACGGTATCTGGGAAATTCAGGCGCTGGTGGTGGCTATGCTGCTTATCGCGCTGCTGGCGCTTGGGCTTGTCCTGGTGGGGCAACGCCTTGTGAACCGCCGGATTATAGATCCAATCGGGAATATTAGCGATGTGAGCCTTCGGGTCGCACAGGGGGATACGGAGCTAATAATTCCAGAAGCGGGCCGTGATGATGAAATAGGTGTCATGGCCCGCTCACTCGCCATTATGCAGGAGAACTCTGTAAAACTGGTCGCAGCGCAGCAGGAAGTTGCTGAAATCGCGACCAAAGAGCTCGAGCATCAAAAAGCGCTTGAGGAAACACGCGCAACGCAAAGCCAGATGTTGCACGATCTGGCAGACAAATTCGAGCGGACAATCGGCAATGTGACCAATGAGGTTTCCTCCGCCACCGATCAATTGCAATCCGCTGCCAGCGCTATGTCGGGCAATGCGGAGAAATCGTCGCAGGAATCTGTTGCTGCTGCCGAGCGCCTGAAGGAAGCATCCGCTGGCGTCATCGGTGCCGCTGCTGCCAGCGACGAATTCGTCTTGTCGATCAATGAAATCAGCAAACAGGCGTCCAGCTCCGCACGGCGCGCCCGGGATGCCAATGATGTTGCGGTGAAAGCCAATGATACAATCGAATTGCTCGATTCAGCGACCGCGCAAGTGGGTTCGATCGTGGAAATGATCTCTAGCATCGCGCAGCGCACCAATATGCTTGCGCTCAACGCAACAATTGAGGCCGCTCGCAGCGGCGAGGCCGGTCGCGGATTCGCTGTGGTTGCTTCCGAAGTGAAAGAACTCGCTGCGCAAACCAGCAAGGCAACCGGCGAGATTGAAGAGCAGATCAGGGCAATGCAAAGCAGGGCTGGTTCCAGCGTCACTGCTCTGCGCGAGATTGTGGGCGAGATTACCGAACTGGAAACAACCGCCATCTCGATTGCTTCGGCAGTGGATCAGCAATCTGTTGCCGGGCAAGATATCGCCCAGAGCATCGATATCGCTGCGCAAAGCACAGAGGCGGTAAACGCCAATGTCACTTTGGTCAGCGAAATGGCGGTTGAGACGGGATCGGCTGCGTCGCAGGTTCTTGGCTCCGCCGGTCATCTGGAGCAGCAAGCCAATACGCTGCGCGATCATGTGTCCGAATTCCTGAAGCATGTGCGCAGCGCCTGAGCACCTATCCCGCTATTTGGTCACAGTTTTCCACCTCTGACATGGGATAAGGGGTTAACGCCCTTGAACTCCGCTTTCGCAGTCGCGACATAGGTGGCCGATAATAATTCAGGTTAGGAATATCATGATCGACGTCTCACAGCAGCTTGGCGACACTTACGGCACTCAAGGCCAGTTCACGCGTGACCCGCTTACCGGGGCACTGGTTCCGATGGTGGTTGAGCAAACCAGCCGCGGAGAGCGTAGCTTTGACATTTTCAGCCGCCTGCTGCGCGAACGGATTGTATTTGTAACCGGTCAGGTTGAAGACGGCATGGCTTCGCTGATTACCGCGCAGCTGCTGTTCCTCGAGAGCGAGAATCCCTCCAAGCCTATCAGTATGTATATCAACTCGCCCGGCGGTGTTGTGACCGCCGGCATGGCGATACACGACACGATGCAATACATTAAGCCGCGCGTTTCCACCGTGTGCATGGGCCAAGCCGCATCGATGGGCAGCTTCCTGCTTGCTGCGGGTGAACCGGGTATGCGCGTTGCGCTGCCGAACAGCCGTATCATGATCCACCAGCCATCGGGCGGCGCGCGCGGTATGGCATCGGATATCGAAATTCAGGCGCGTGAGATCCTGCGGATCAAAAAGAGCATGAACGATCTATACGTCAAATATACCGGTAAGAAATTGGCCGAGATTGAAAAAGCGATGGACCGCGATACCTTCCTCGAAGCCGACGAAGCCATGAAGTTCGGTCTGGTCGATAAAGTCTTCGAAACGCGCCCTGAAGGCGAAGAATCGGACGACGAGAAGGGCAGCGGCGGCGCACCTGAGTAAGGTTTGACCACCACTTTCATACACTTCTATCGCAGTTTCGCCCCAGTGCGGGACGTTAACTGTAGCATTTCAGCAACCCTGTCGCTTCAGGTGCCCGTAAGGGGTGTTTGCTAGTGATGGCTGGTTGATTATCAATTATCCGGCTTTACAGTCGGTCGAATCCTCTTGCCACCATTCGGCCGGACGGACTCGGGAAGACGGGATATGACGAAATTGAGCGGAACTGATTCCAAGAGTACACTTTACTGCAGCTTCTGCGGAAAATCGCAGCATGAAGTGCGCAAACTGATCGCGGGACCAACTGTGTTCATCTGCGACGAATGCGTTGAACTGTGTAACGATATTATTCGTGAAGAAACCAAAGCCGGCATCGCTGGCGGCAAGGGTGACGGCGATGTGCCGACCCCGATGGACATTTTCACCACGCTCAATGACTATGTGATCGGGCAAGACCGCGCGAAGCGCGTTCTCTCGGTTGCAGTCCACAATCACTATAAACGGCTCAAGCACGGCGGTAAGTCGGGCGAAGTCGAGCTGGCGAAATCGAACATCCTGCTTGTTGGCCCGACCGGCTGCGGTAAGACTTTGCTCGCGCAGACGCTGGCGCGCACATTCGATGTGCCGTTCACAATGGCCGATGCGACCACGCTGACCGAAGCGGGCTATGTCGGTGAAGACGTCGAGAACATCATTCTCAAGCTGCTGCAATCCAGCGACTATAATGTCGACAAAGCGCAGCACGGCATCGTCTATATTGACGAGATCGACAAGATTACCCGCAAGGCGGAAAATCCCAGCATCACTCGCGATGTTTCGGGTGAGGGCGTTCAGCAGGCTCTGCTGAAGCTGATGGAAGGCACCACAGCCTCGGTTCCACCGCAAGGCGGGCGCAAGCACCCACAGCAGGAATTCCTGCAAGTCGACACAACGAACATTCTGTTCATCTGTGGCGGTGCGTTTGCTGGTCTTGAGAAAGTCATCGCTGATCGTCTGCAAAAGCGCAGCATCGGTTTCGGCGCGCATGTTGCCGATCCGGACAAGCGCCGCATCGGCGAACTGCTTGAAAAATGCGAGCCGGAAGATCTGCTGAAATTCGGCCTGATCCCCGAATTCGTTGGCCGTCTGCCGGTTATTGCCACTCTGCGCGATCTGGATATTGATGCGCTGGTGGAAATCCTCAGCGAACCGAAAAACGCGCTGGTCAAGCAATATGCCAAGATGTTCGAGCTGGAAGATGTCGATCTGACATTCAAGCAGGACGCTCTGGAAACGATTGCCCAGAAGGCGATCGAACGCAAAACCGGCGCTCGTGGACTTCGCTCAATTGTTGAAGGCATCCTTTTGGATACGATGTTCGATCTACCCGATATGGACGGCGTGACCGAAATCGTGATCGACAAGGACGTGGTCGAGGGAACGAAAGAACCCATCCGCGTTGTGGGTGGTGAAAAGGCTAAGAAAGACGAAGCGGCTTAGTTTGTTTTGTGCCTCAAGCGCCGGCGCTCGCATCCGCTCGCTTAGGCTTCCGCGCTAACCGCGCGTCGGGCAGTTGCCCTCTGACTACCGCGACCAAGAACACGAGCAAGCTAGATAGCTGGCTCTGATCCGGTCGGCGACTAGCCGACCGCAAGGCCGACTGGCCGCCCTAGCTTATGCGAGGTAGCCAAGCGAGCCGGATGGCTCGCGCCCGGCGACTGAGGGCCCACAACAAAAAACAAAACCCCGCCCGGCCGGAGGAGTGGCCGAGCGGGGTTCTTTATGCGCTGCGTGTTTGGGGGGAGATCGGCAGCGCAGGAAAGGTCTGTGATCAACCGGGCAGGAACACGCCGTCGGTTACGTGGATCACGCCGTTCGATGTCTTCACGTCCGTTTGCGTTACCGCCGTTGCGCGGCCTGCTGCGTCGGTGATGACTACCGTGTCGCCAGAGAGGCGTGCGGTCAGTTTGCCGCCTGACAGTGTGGTCACAGTGGCGCTGCCGCCATGCTTGTTGATCAGCGCAACCAGATCGGCTGCGCTCACATTACCGGCCACTGCGTGATATGTCAGAATGCCAGTCAACTGGCCTTTGTTTTCCGGCTTTACCAGTGTCGCAATGGTGCCGTCTGGCAGCTTTGCGAATGCTGTGTCTGTTGGGGCAAAAATAGTGAATGGGCCGGGACCAGATAGCGTCTCAACCAGACCTGCTGCCTTCACGGCCGCAACCAGAGTTTCATGGACGCCTGTGCTCATCGCGGTTTGCACGATGTTCGGCTGTGTCTTCGCGGCAGTCTTATGATGGCCCGCCGTAGCCGGAACTGCGGTTAGTACCGCGCCGCTAGCAATCGCGGCAGTTGCGGCAAGGCCAAGTGCTTTAAGTGATTTCAATTTAGACATGTGTATCTCCTTTTTCATCAAGCCCCGTCCTGCTTGTGATGGAGATACGCAGCCCGCCAATCAGCGGATGCAATTTAATTTAGATTTGTGTGAATTGGCCCTGCGCGACCACTGGTCCAGCCTCTCCGCCCTTCGGTGCGCCGCCCAATGGCTCGCGCGTTAGAACCATCTGCGAACCGTCGGTGATGAGCGAGGCCAATGTCGGATCGATAGCAACACGGCGTTCTTCGCCAGGGACAACCACGCCCAGTGACTTGGCGCCATCATCTGCCACTAGCCACAATTCGTGATCGTGCACGCCATCTGCGGTCAGACCGCTCGCCGAAACCAGAATCTCTTCGCGTTCAGGTAAGTAGGTAACGGCCAGCCTCAGCGGCGTGTCCGCAATCGGAATATTCGCCATCAACGGAGCATCTGGTGTTGCCGGTTGCTCACCCGGACCGAACATCGCGGGGAAAGCAAAAAAGGCGAGAGCAATAGCCGCAGCTGCAGAGAAGATGCTGGCAAACTGCCAATTGCGCACACTCTTTTGCAGCGAGACGACATTATCGTTGTCCGCCGATCGGTTCCCTGCAATTTCGCTTTCAATCCGCGCCCACAGTTCAGGACCAGGCGCAATTGGAGGTTGAGCCACTTGCAAATGGCTGAGTTTGTCTTCCCATTGTGCGACTTCAGCGGCGAATTCTGGATCATTCGCCATCAGTCCGCGTGCCTGCAGCAACTCCTCACCTTCGAGCAGGCGCAATGCATGCTCGGCGGCAAGGCGTTCCTTCTCTGTCAGTTCGGGAGCGCTCATATCTCGAGACACCTTTTTAATTTTGCGAGGCCCCTGCGGACCCAGCTTTTCATTGTTCCTAGCGGAACATCACGGGTTTCGGCCAGTTCGGCATAGGTTGCGCCGTTGAAGAAGGCCGTTCGGATCGCATCCTGCTGCCGTTCTTCCAACTCACCAAGGCAGTGATGAATCTTCTCGTTACGCTGCTCGGTTTCTAGCATGGCGTCGGCCAGCGGAGCATCGTCAGTGATTTCCATCGCTTCATCAACCGGCACCGCGCCGCGCTGAACCTTCCCCGTACGCAGGCGATCAATCGCCCGGTTGCGCGCAAAGGTGGCCAACCAGCTTATCGGGCTGGCCCGCTCCGGATCGTAGCGGTCAGCGCTACGCCATAAATTTACATAGACATCCTGCAATGCGTCCTCGGCTTCATTTCGCTCTCCCAAGATACGGAGGCAAATGCCAAATAGTTTCGCTGACGTTGCATTATAGATGAATTCGAGGGCCGAACGGTCGCCATTGGCAAGGCGTGCCATTGCCGCTTTCAGTTCTTCACGAGCGATGTCGCCGGAGCTCACGTTGCATCAGCCCCAAAACATGCAGAGCCGTGCTGCGCACATTCACGCGATTGCTCGATCTGGATGGTTGCGTGATTGATCCGGTGGTGATGGTCCAACTCGCGAGCGATATCGTGAAGGAAAGCGTCGCCTGGATGGCCGGCAGGCATAACCAAATGCGCAGTCAGGGCAGTTTCTGTCGTGCTCATCGGCCAGATGTGTAATTCATGGACTTCATCAACGCCAGACAATCCCGATAGATACTCGCGCACATTCGCTTCAGAGATGCCTTCTGGCACGCCGAGAAGGCCCATCTTCACGCTGTCTTTCAATAGGCCCCAAGTTCCCCAGGCGATCACTGCAACGATAATAAGGCTCACTGCGGGATCGATCCAAAGAGCGCCGGTCCAAATAATTGCGAGGCCTGCCAGCACAACGCCCGCAGACACCAGCGCATCGGCGGCCATATGCAGATAGGCGCCGCGAATATTCAGATCATCCTTGCTGCCTTTCATAAAAAGCATTGCCGTAAAGGCGTTGATCGCGATGCCGATGCTGGCGACGATCACTACCGTCATCCCCTCGATAGGTTGCGGATCGGTCATCCGGTGCAATGTCTCGTAGAATATCGCGCCGATGGCGATCAGCAGCAGCGCAGCATTGGCCAGCGCGGCGAGGATCGTGGAGCTTTTGTAGCCGTATGTGAATCGTTCAGTCGGCGCGCGCTTCGCTGCGATGCTTGCACCCCAAGCCATCAGCAGAGCGAGCACGTCCGATAGATTGTGCCCCGCGTCGGCCACCAGCGCCATCGAGCCTGACAGGAAGCCATAGATCGCCTCGACAATGACAAATGCCGTGTTGAGGACAATTCCGATCGCAAAAGCGCGGCCAAAGTCAGCAGGCGCGTGTGAATGTCCATGACCATGCGAATGGCCATGCCCGTGCCCATCATGATGTGCATGATTACGTGGATGGTTATGTGTGTGACCCGCGCCCATTATTGTCAGTCATAGACGCAGGCATCGAGCGCGTCACGCCTTACCACATCTATCCGTGCGGCAATGGTGTTGCCATATTTGCGCGTGAAGCCGGTTGGATTGGTGACAGAGCGCTTTTGCGGCAGGGGTAGGGCGGCGGCCATGCGGGAGGCCTCGCTCTTGGTCAGTCGGGCGGCGGAATGGTTGAAATAGCGTTGTGCGCCAGCCTCCGCACCATACGTTCCGATGCCGGTCTCGGCGACGTTGAGATACACCTCCATAATCCGCCGCTTGCCCCAGATGTTCTCGATAAGGAATGTGAACCACGCTTCGAAACCTTTGCGGACATAACCGCCGCCTTGCCACAGGAAAACGTTCTTCGCGGTCTGCTGACTGATGGTGGAGCCGCCACGGATTCGCCCACCTTGCGCATTGCGCTTGATCGCTTTCTCGATAGCCTCGCGATCGAAGCCATTATGGCTGCAGAATTTCCCATCCTCGCCCGCGATTACCGCGCTGACGAGATTGCGGTCGATATTGGAGAGCGACTCCCAGTCTTTGGTAATCCCGTCCCCGTTCATCACCATCGTCGCGGTGATCGGCGGCGGCACAAATTTGAACAATAGCACAAAGGCGAGGCTGAGGCCGATGAACCACAGGATGATCTTCGCGATGAGTTTGGTAAGCCGCGTGAGCATGTATCCTCGTTAGCATGCCCTCGACCGAGTGCAATTGACCGTTGTGATGGAGGATCATATTCGCTGCGCATGATTATCGTGGTCGAAGGCATCAGCGCAGCAGGTAAGACGACATATTCGCGTCAGTTTGGTGACGAGCACTGGTTGCCGGAATTGCCTGTTAAAGATGAAAGGCCTGATGCTGGCGCGCCCACGGAAGACCACACGCGGTTCTGGGCAGAACACAATATCATGCGCTTCCAGAAAGCCTTGGAGATTGAGCGCCAGCATGGCTTTGCCATTTGTGACACCGATCCGATGAAGATCCACTACCCATGGTGCATAGAACGCGCGGGCTTTGACTGGCCTGACAAATTCGCAATTGCTCGGCATGCTGTGCGGCAGGCGCTAGCTGACCGCCGCATCGGGTTTGCTGATCGGTATTTCGTGAAAAATATCGATCCGGCCGTGGCGCGCGCTCAGAAAGAGGGCGATGCGACGCGCCGGCGCGGCAATTTCGAGCAGCACCTGGCACTGCAGCCACATCTGATGGATTGGTTTACAGCATTGTCAAAAACACTGCCCGATCGGGTCGAGTTTGCTTTCCCGGATCACCAGACAGTTTTGTCGCAACTGAAAAACAAAACGCCGGAGACGAATCCCCGGCGTTTCGATGTTTCAGTGTTTGATGCTCTGGAAGAGCATCTGCCTACCTAGTCAGGTAGGATTGGGCATAAACCGTTCGCCAGCGATGGTCTTCATCGCCTTCTGCAGTTTCTCAAACGCCCGTACCTCGATCTGGCGGATGCGTTCGCGGCTGACTTCGTAAACCTGCGATAGCTGTTCCAGCGTTTGCGGGTTTTCGGTCAGGCGGCGCTCGGTTAGAATGTGCTTCTCGCGGTCATTCAGACTTTCCATCGCTTCGCCGAGCATTTCATGCCGTACTTCGGCTTCTTCAGCGTCAGCCACGGTTTCATCCTGCAGCGGGCCGTCATCGACAAGCCAATCCTGCCACTGGCCGCCTTCATCCTCGTCACCGCGCATCTTGGTGTTGAGCGAGCCATCGCCGCCCATCATCATCCGGCGGTTCATGTTGACGACTTCCTGCTCCGGAACACCCAGAGTGGTCGCGATTTCGGTTACGTCATCGGGATGCAGGTCGCTATCTTCATAGGCCTCAAGCTCTTTCTTCATCCGGCGAAGGTTGAAGAACAGCTTTTTCTGCGCCGCAGTAGTACCCATTTTTACCAGCGACCAGCTGCGCAGGATAAACTCCTGCATGCTCGCCTTGATCCACCACATCGCATAGGTAGCGAGGCGGAAACCACGTTCTGGCTCGAATTTCTTGACGCCCTGCATCAACCCGACATTGCCCTCTGAAATGAGGTCAGAAACGGGGAGGCCGTAGCCGCGATAGCCCATCGCGATTTTCGCGACGAGACGCAGGTGACTGGTCACCAATTGCGCAGCTGCTTCGGGATCTTCATGCTCCGCATAGCGCTTGGCGAGCATATATTCCTGCTCGGCGGTCAATACGGGGAATTTCTTGATTTCCGACAGATAGCGGTTGAGACTTTGCTCGCCGCCTAATGCCGGGACTTTGGTCGTTACGTTACTCATTTCCCTAACCTTTCTTCGCCAGCCTCTGTTTTCCGAACCTCTAAGGAGCATCCGTAATTTCGGGCCGCTTGGTTACATATAGACGCACTTTTCACGATTTGCAGTGCTATTCATCGATTAGAACGTGCGGTTTCGTCGATCAGTTCCCGCATATCGACGGGAATCTCAGCCTGAAACTCCACAAATTCGCCTGTGACCGGGTGGTCGAAGCCCAAGGACGCTGCGTGCAGCGCCTGCCGGGCAAAGCCCAGTTCTTTCAGAATCGCTCTCAATTTCGCTGGAGTTCGTCCATATGTTGGATCCCCTAATAGCGCATGACCGATTGACCCAAGGTGAACCCGTATCTGATGCGTCCGTCCTGTTTCCAGACGGCACTCTACCAGACTGCAATTGTTGAGTTTTTCGATAGTTTTGTAATGTGTGATAGCGTGTTTTCCGCGTGACGATGTGTCGGGCAGAACCGCCATCTTCTTGCGGTTATTATCGGACCTTCCGATACGCGTTTCGATGGTTCCGCTAGAGGGGTTGGGATGCCCGCCGCAGACGGCCTGATAGCGGCGCTTGATCGAATGGTCTGCGAACTGCGCGGCCAGCCCCTCATGCGCAGCAGTAGATTTTGCTACAACCAGCAAACCAGAAGTATCCTTATCGATCCGGTGAACAATGCCGGGGCGGGCGACGCCGCCGATTCCGGAAAGCGCTCCCTTACAATGATGCAACAGTGCGTTCACCAGAGTGCCGTCGGGATTTCCGGCTGCTGGATGAACGACCATGCCCGCCGGTTTGTTGACGACGATCAGATGTTCGTCCTCGAACGCGATATCAAGCGGGATATCCTGTGGCTGTGCTTCGGCTTCGGCAGCGGGCGGTACGGTGATGGTGAATGTGCTGCCGGCCCTGGCTTTGGCGGATGGGTTGGTGGCTGGTGTATCATCGACAGCTACCGCGCCTTCAGCCATCAGCGCCTTCACCCGTTCTCGCGACAGACCGGAGGCTTCGGCCAGCGCTTTGTCGATGCGGCCCGATGTGGCGACGGTTCCGGTAATGACTTCACTCTCGCTCATGCTAAAGCGATGGGCGATGACGTTGAACATCTCAAGTGATCTTATCGAGGCGCTCCGAAATGAAGCCAACAAAACGCATCCTGAGGAATGCTGCGGCATAATCTTCGGTGAGGAGGGTGCGTTAAGGCTGGTTATTCCAGCAAAGAACACGCACCCCACGCCTGAAACTCACTTCGAAATCGATCCGGCCACACTCATCGCAGCACATAAATCTGAGCGTACAGGTGGCCTCAAAATCATTGGCTATTACCACTCGCATCCCAAGGGTCCGGCAAAGCCATCGAAGACTGATCAAGCCTCCGCCTCTGGCGATGGAAGAATCTGGGCGATAATCGGGCAAGACGAGATACGCCTCTGGCGCGACGAACCCGATGGTTTCGAACCGCTTTCCTACGAGATGGTAGACGGTTAGAATTGCCACCATGACTGGCGCCAAATCTTTCGAAAAACTGTCATTTTGTTGCTGCGGGTGGCGCTATGGTTATTTTGCCCTAAGACAGTGTTCCATGTGTTCCATCCTGTAGGATTTGTATCCGTAAATGACCGAAAATGCCTCTCCTGATCTTGCCGCGTTACTGTGTTCGCGGCTGTGCCATGATTTGCTCAGCCCGGTGGGCGCGATGAGCAATGGCTTGGAATTGCTCGCAGATGAGCATGATCCGGCGATGCGTAAGCAATGCATGGATCTGCTGGAACAAAGCGCCAAGACTAGCACCGACAAACTCAAATTCTTCCGGCTAGCATTTGGCGCGGCCGGTGGTTTCGGCGAAATGGTCGAGGTTGCCGAACCGAAGGCCGTGATTGATGCCCTGATCGGTGATGCCAAGCGGGTCGAAGCCAATTGGGCGATGGAAGCCGCGAAATTGCCAAAGGACGCGGTGAAGGTACTGCTCAACCTCGCGCATATAGCGCTCGATGCGCTTATTCGCGGCGGTACGTTGGATATTGGCGCAGAGATAACAGGTGGGAATACCGAGATTGTTGTTCGTGCTGCTGGAGACAAGATCGCATTTGACGAGTCGATCGGACATGCGCTGCAAGGAGATTTACCTGCTGCCGAGCTGAGCAGCCGCACAGCACCGGCCTACATGATTGCGCAGCTTGCCAAGAAAGCCGGCGGCGGCTTGCAATATCAGCTGGGCGACGATGCGCTGGTTCTGGGTGCCGTACTGCCTCAGCCAGAAGGTATCATCGGGTAAATATGGCGGACGAGCTCGTTCATCACACGCGGTTATCGCCCAATTGCAATGAGCGAAAATTGCCGATTTCGATGGTCGTGCTGCATTATACAGAGATGAAGCCAGTAGAGACTGCGTTGGAGCGGCTCTGCGATCCCGAAGCGCAAGTCAGTGCGCACTATCTGATCTCTGAAGAGGGTGAAGTCACTCTGCTCGTCCCCGAGGAGAAACGCGCTTGGCATGCGGGCGCGGCATTCTGGCGTGGCACGAAGGACGTGAATTCGGCCAGCATCGGGATTGAATTAGATCATCCGGGGCATGGCTTGGGATATCGCCCCTTTGAGGATGCGCAGATCGAAGCGCTGGTGCCGCTGCTTCACCGGATTGTGCAGACATATGACATCGCCAAGTCGAATGTTATCGGCCATTCCGATGTCGCGCCAGCACGAAAGACTGATCCAGGTGAACTGTTTCCGTGGGACCGGTTGGCTGATTACGGCCTCGCGACTGCTGTTCCAAAGATCGAGCTGGGCGATCCGTTCGATAATGACGGAGCGTTCTATTTGGCACTCGAACGTTATGGCTATGACATTACCGAAGGGCGCAAAGCAGTCGAGGCATTCCAGCGCCGCTGGCGTCCGCATAAAGTTGACGGCCAGATCGACGGGGAAATCCGCGCGATCCTGTTCCAACTCCTGCTCGACAGAGACAGAGGCGCGGCGCGTTAAGCAACCGACAGGATCGCGCGGTAGTTTCTACATCTCCATATCCATGCCCTCGGCAACGATAATATCTCCGCCGAGATTGAGATGCGGACAGGATGCAGCCATTGCACCCGCTTCTTCGCAAGTCGCAACTTCAACCACGCTGACGCCGTTCAACGGAACATCGCCTTCCCATTTTTCGATGCCATTTTTGTCGACGCGAACCATTTGAGAGAACGGCATGCCCGGATCAATCAAAGCATCGCCGAGGCCGCTGCTCCATGCTCTCCAAGCTTCCATGTGCGCTTGGCCTTCCTCGGGTGAGGATGGTGGATTGGCGTCGCGATAAATGAATGCAAATTTTGGCATAGTCAGTTCCTTATAAAGTGGTGAATCAAAGCCGTCAGGGGGACAGCTCACGTGCAAACTGACGCCGATCTAAATATGTTCAAGAACATATTTAGATGTATGATAGCGATGCCTACTCAGCACTCAGGACATATCGATGCCATATTCAAAAGAACATAAATCAGCAGTCCGAGCGCGGATCATCGAAGCGGCACGTATTCTGTTCAACCGGCATGGCTTTGACCATGTGACAATCGACCAGTTGATGGCGGAGGCGAACCTAACGCGTGGCGGATTTTATGCGCATTTTCAGAACAAGGAGGAGGTCTTCGCAGCCGCTACGGCGAGCTTCCTCAATGGCCGCGGCGCGATCTGGCGTGAGGATGCTGGTGTTGATCCCACAGCCGGACAAGTGGAAATGGCGCGGCGAATGGTCAACTCATATCTCTCAGCAGAGCATCTGGATGATACTGACGGCCAATGCCCGATGATCGCCTATGCGACCGATGTGGCCAGAGCGGGGCCGCAAGTGCGGTCAAGCTATCATGCGTTGTTGCAGGGCATGGTGGGTCTATTCGAGCACAATCTGCCAGACGAGGGTGACGGTAGGCGTGAGCGTGCTCTTTCGCTAGCAGCGCTGTGTGTCGGCGGGATGGTGGTTGCTAGGGCTTTGCCCGGAAATGCGATGGCTGATGAGATTCGCGAAGCGGCGCTGAAAGAGGCAAACGCCTTGTGGTTAATTGATGAGGAAACGGCAGCGGCATAAATGCAAACACTTCCCATTCCAATGCCCTCGGCTTAGAGAGCTTCCGCCAGGGGGCCGGGCAGCCGCGTTATTTTAGGATACCGAGGAAAGTCCGGGCTCCACGAAACAAGGGTGGCGGGTAACGCCCGCCGGGCTTCAATATCGCAAGATGGCGAGGTCAAGGGATAGTGCCACAGAGAGCAAACCGCCGAACTCGTTCGGTAAGGGTGAAAGGGTGCGGTAAGAGCGCACCGCGTGACCGGCAACGGGAACGGCATGGTAAACCCCACCTGGAGCAAGGCCAAATAGGGGCGGCGCGCCAAGAGCCTAGGCTTGAGGCAGATGCGTTTCGCATCGACCGCCCGGGTTGGCTGCTTGAGCCGTGTGGCAACATACGGCCTAGAGGAATGGCTGCCCTTGCGGATCGGGTCCACCCACAGAAATGAGGGGGGAAACCACCCGCAAGACAGAACCCGGCTTACAGGCCCCCTGGCGATTTCCCTCATTTATGATGCCATGACGTCAAATTTGTATTCTCGATCGAAATGCCGCATATTTCCGCTGAAAAATCAGGAGAGGGACTACTATGATGCGTAAATTAGGTGCCGAGGCATTCGGTACATTCTGGCTGGTATTTGGCGGGTGTGGCTCGGCCGTTCTGGCTGCGGGTTTTCCGGAGTTGGGTATCGGTTTCGCTGGTGTATCGCTGGCATTCGGTCTGACGGTTCTGACTATGGCCTATGCTGTGGGCGGCATTTCAGGCGGGCATTTTAACCCCGCCGTTTCGCTGGGACTGGCTTTGGGTAATCGCTTTTCTTGGGGTGATTTGATTCCCTATTGGGTTGCACAGCTTTTCGGCTCGTTTGTGGCGGCAGCGTGCCTGTTCGTGATTGCGTCGGGGATGGATGGCTGGAGCGCGGGCGGCTTTGCATCGAACGGCTTTGGTGATCTGTCACCGGGCGGCTATTCGATGACGGCAGCACTACTGATCGAAATCATCCTGACGGCTGGTTTCTTGATCGTGATTCTCGGTTCGACATCGAAAGCGGTTCCCGGCGGTTTTGCGCCGATTTCTATCGGCTTGTCGCTGACTCTGATCCATTTGATCTCGATCCCGGTGACCAATACTTCGGTCAATCCTGCGCGGTCAACCAGCGTTGCGTTCTACGCTGAAACAGGTGCGGTTTCGCAGCTTTGGTTGTTCTGGGTTGCCCCGCTGATCGGTGCGGCGATTGGCGCGCTGATCTGGCGTTACATTCTTTCGCCGGGTGAAACACTGGAAGACATCGGCGGCGAATAACCGCGTTATAACGCAATTTGGGCTTTGTCCCTCGGCGAACCCCCACTATCCCAACACAGCGTTGGCGAGAGTGGGGGTTCTTTCATGAGTCGGAGATTGTTGGCCGAAGCGATTGGGAGCTTCTTCCTATTCGCCTGTGTAATCGGCTCAGGGATCATGGCTGAAACGCTGGCTGGCGGGAACGTCGCCATAGCGCTGCTCGGCAATACAATCGCAACTGGCGCAATCCTCGCGGTGTTGATTGCAATGCTCGGGCCGATTTCGGGGGCGCATTTCAATCCTGCGGTCACCTTAGCATTCCGGATCCGCGGAGAGATCGCAACGAAAGAAGCGCTGCTGTTCGTCGCTGTACAGTTGATTGCGGGCATAATCGGGGTGTGGGCGGCGCATGTGATGTTTGACCAGCCGCTGATGCAATATTCGCTCAAGCCGCGCACCGGTGCTGGGCAATGGCTCGGCGAATTTATCGCAACGTTCGGCCTTGTCCTGACCATATTGGGCACAATCAGAGTGAACGCCGCATGGGTGCCCGCCAGCGTCGGCCTCTATATCAGCGCGGCTTACTGGTTCACCTCTTCGACCAGCTTTGCGAATCCAGCGATTACAGTGGCGCGTAGCCTGAGCAATACTTTCGCCGGAATCGCTCCGGTTGATGTCGCGGGCTTTATCCTCGCGCAGTTGGCAGGTGCAGTCGCGGCAGTGTTGATTGCTAAAGTGCTCTACGGCAAGGCAAGCTGATGCGTGTCGCCATAATCGGGTCTGGAGCATCGGGCATTGCCGCAGCTTACTATCTGAAGCAGGCAGGCTTTGCCGATTTCACACTGTTCGAAAAGAGCGACGACCTTGGCGGAACATGGCGCGATAATCGCTATCCGGGTGTGGCGTGTGATGTCCCGTCGCACCTCTATCGCTTCACGTTTGCGCCGAACGCTGAATGGACGCGGCGCTGCTCGCCGGGGGCAGAGATCCAAGCGTATATGCGCGACGTCGCAAAACAGATCGGCGCGTTCGAGAAAATAGCTTTCAACCATGAAGTTACCAAGGTGCAATTCGCCGACGGTGGTTGGGAAGTGGAAACCAGCAAAGGTCCCTACGGGCACTTCGATGCAGTTATTTCGGCCAGCGGAGCGCTGCATCATCCGAAAATGCCCAATATAGACGGGATCGAGAGCTTCCTAGGCCGATCGTGCCATTCGGCGCAGTGGGATGACGCGACTGATCTGACGGGCAAACGGGTGGGAGTTATAGGCAGCGGATCAACCGGTACACAGATCACTGCGACCTTAGCTGATCACGTACAGTCGCTCACCCTGTTCCAGCGGACAGCACAGTGGATCATGCCGCTGCCCAACTATCCGATTGCAGAGGAGAAGCGGCAGGAATATCGCGATGATCCGGCCAAGATGGACGGCTATTATCACTACCTTGCAGGCCGGTTTAACGAAGTGTTTGGCGATGCAGTGTCGGGCCACAATCCCGAGGCGTATGAACACATGGCGGAGGCGTGTGAGGAGAATTTACGGACGAGCGTCACCGACCCGGAACTGCGCGCGAAGCTGACGCCCGACTATGCCGTCGGATGCAAACGCTTGGTGCTGTCTGACAGTTTCTATGAAGCGATCCAAAGGCCTAACGCAACGCTGGAAACCGGCGCCATCAGCAAGGTCGAGCAAAACGGTGTGCGGATGGAAGATGGCTCTCTGCATGAACTCGATTATCTCATCTACGCCACCGGTTTTCACGCGCACAGCCTGTGTCACCCAATGCATATTGCCGGGCGTGATGGTCGCGTGTTGGCAGAAGAATGGGCCGACGGAAATTATGCCTATCGTTCGGTCGCGGTGCCGGGCTTCCCCAACTGGTTCATGATTGGCGGTCCGAACAGTCCGATTGGCAATTTCTCCTATCTGATGACTGCGGAGCATCAGGCCAAATATGTCGTTTCGCTGATCAAAGAAGCGAGCATTAGTGGAACGGTCGAGCCCAAACCAGATGTGACCGACGCGTACAATGCTGAGCTGCGTGAGGCGATGAACGGCACCATCTGGGTCTCGGGTTGCGATAGTTGGTACTTCGATAAACAGGGTAGGGTGGCATCGTATCCTTGGAGTTTCAGCCGTTTTGCGGAGGAAATGCAGACGCCCAATTTGGCGGATTTTCATATCAGGCCTTAGTTTCGCGGAACCGACACGTTCTCGGTCGGTTTCGACCCTATGCAAACTTCAATCCCGATCACTCGCAGCGCTCTCCAGGTCCTTGCCATTATTCTCGCCGTTGCTTGGCAAATCGGAGCGACCTTCTTACCAAACTTGGGGTTGGGCGAACCGATTGGTCAGCGATCCGACGCAATCCGAACGCTGGTGGTACCCTCGGGATGGGCCTTTGCGATTTGGGGGCCATTGTTTCTTGGTTGCGCCATTTACGCTGTGTGGCAAGCGCTTCCCGGGCAACGCGACAACGTACTGCTAGACCGTATTGGCTGGTATACGGCAGGTGCAACGGCAGCGAACGGTCTTTGGGCGACCTACACGCAGTTCTATAATCTAACCGTGATTTCGGCTGTCATCATTCTGTTTTCGTTGGTCTGTCTGCTGGCAACACTGCGAGTTCTGGTTAAGTGGGCAAAGCCGTTCACAAGAGGTGAAAGATGGATCGCTGCGCTGACCTTCAGTGCATTGGCGGCATGGCTAACCGTCGCATCGACCGTAAACATCACGGCTGCGCTCAAATATCACGGTGTCGGCGCGGGCGGTTCCTATCCGATGCTCGCGGCGGCGATTGTACTGGTGGCCGGACTGATTGGATCTGCGGCAGTGACCGGCAGCCGCGGAAATCCTTGGTACACCGTGGTGATCCTGTGGGCGATGCTGGCGATCTATTTCAAAGGCGGACAGGAGTATGTGCTGATTGCCGTCGCCACTGGTATATCGGCCCTGATCATCGTGTTCAGCTGTCTTCGAAAGCTAAGCGGGCGGGCCGATCGTCAGCATTGGCTGAGTGTTTAAGGCCCCCGGTCTTAAGCCCGACCGATGCTTGAATATTCGAAGCCTGCCGTCCGGACGTCATCCGGCTGATAGATATTGCGTAGATCGACAAGAACTGGCGCTTTGGCGAGTTCTTTGACCCGAGCTAAATCGAGTGCGCGGAACGCATCCCATTCGGTCACGATTGCGATTGCATCTGCTCCGTCGATTGCCGCATAAGGATCATCCTTCATCGCGACTTCGGGCATGAGCGGCGCAGCGATCTCCATTCCTTCAGGATCATAGGCAGCCACGTTGACGCCCGCATCGTGCAGCGTTTGCGCAATGGCAATTGCGGGACTGTCGCGCATATCGTCAGTGTTTGGTTTGAAGGTCAGGCCGAGCAGCGCGACTTTCTTGCCGCGTGCTTCGTCTGGACCGCCCAATGCGTCGACGACTTTGCGGCCCATCGCCCGTTTGCGCGTGTCATTGGTTTTGACTACCGCTTCAACAATGCGGACAGGGCTTTCGTAATCCTCAGCTGTCTTGAGCAGTGCCAGCGTGTCTTTCGGGAAACATGAACCGCCATAGCCCGGGCCGGCGTTGAGAAATTTCGGACCAATGCGTCCATCGCTGCCGATACCGCGGCTGACATCTTGTACGTTTGCACCGACTTTTTCGCACAGATCGGCCATCTCATTGATGAAAGTGATCTTGGTCGCGAGGAAGGCGTTGGCAGCGTATTTGATTAGCTCAGCACTGCGGCGGCTAGTGAACAGGATCGGAGATTCGTTGAGGAACAGCGGGCGATAAACTTCGCGCATGATCTCGCGGCCAAACTCGTTCTCGGCACCGATCACAATCCGGTCAGGCCGTTTAAAGTCACCGATGGCTGCGCCTTCACGCAGGAATTCTGGATTGGAGACGACAGCAACCTTATGCGAAGTGCCGCTATCGCTGAGAATACGTTCAACCTCGTCACCGGTCCCGACCGGCACAGTGGATTTGGTCACGACAACAGCATCATTTGCCAGATTCGCGCCAACTTCTTTGGCGACGGCATAGACAAATGACAGGTCGGCATGGCCGTCACCGCGGCGGCTTGGCGTGCCAACGGCGATGAAGATCGCTGAGGCATCCTTGATTCCCTCAGCCAAATCAGTGGTGAAGGACAGGCGACCAGCTTTGACGTTCGTTCCGACCAGCTCAGCCAGTCCCGGCTCATAAATCGGCATTACACCATCATGTAGGCGATCGATCTTGGATTGATCCTTGTCGATGCAGACCACCTCATGTCCGAAATCAGCGAAACACGCGCCCGAGACCAAGCCTACATAGCCTGATCCGACCATTGCGATTTTCATGGCTGTGTATCCCCCATCATTAGCCCTCGTCTGTCGCCTGCAAATGGACGATCTTTGCACCGCCCTTTTTCTTTTTCTCGACCGCCTGAATGTAGCGGCGTGTGTCGCCTTCTAGGACGAGCGCGGTCAATGTGCCAAATTTGTAAGCGCCAGTGTCGATTCCGATACGGTTCTTACGCTCTTCAATCTCTTCAGTGATCGTATGCCCGTGAACCACGATATGTGAATGCCGATCCTTATGATCGAGAAATTTATCGCGAATCCAGCGAAGCTCGCGCGGTTTTTGATCATCCAGTGCGCGGTTAGGATTGATACCCGCATGGACGAACAGGTAATCGCCGACGATGATCATATCCTCGAAGCTCTTGAGGAATTTTCGGTCGCTCTTTGGAACCTTGTCGATCATCAGATTCTGCAACTCTTCGGTTGAAGAATTGTTGAACTGCTTCTCGCTCACGCCGTAACTCAAAATGGTTTCGCGTCCGCCATGCTTCAGGAAATGGCGCATGACTTCCAGATCATCGAAAGAGTCGAGAAACATCTCTTCATGATTGCCGAAGAGGTAGCGGATGGCGCGATACTCTTCCCACAGTTGTGCCAGTTGGATCACGCCCGCGCTGTGAGGGCCGCGATCAACCAGATCACCCAACAAGATGATTGTGGTTTCGGCTTCGCCCGATTGCTTGTCGTCTTCCTCAATAGCGCGCACCAAAGCGTCAAACAGATCAAGCCGACCATGAATGTCACCAATGACATACAGGCGCTCGCCGTCGGGTACGCAGGCGCGCTTCTTCTTGGCCTTGCCGTTAAAGATTTTGAGAATTGGTTTTAACATGGGGCCTTAGGCGAGGGTGTAAGCGTATCGTGTGATGCTGTGCGACATAGGGGCAGACGGGACAGGCTGCAATCGGTGTAATGGTGCGTATCGACGGCGCACCTGATGCAAAAAGTCCACACAAACGCTGACTTTCGCTGGACTCAGTTTAATTCTCTTGTGCGGCGCAGCATCACACGGCAAGTTTGTTTCAGATTTACACGAGATCGCACATCAAAAAGAGGCGGCCGGTAAATTGCAGGTGGGACGTAGCACTGTTCACCAACCAAGGAATTTGGCTATGCTTACGTCCATTCGCGGTCTTACCGCCGCAACTCTCGCAGCCTGTGCTGCACTTTCTTCGGTTCCTGCCTATGCGCAGGATGAGGAAGAAGAATCCGGTCCAATCGAAGTCACGGCCAATGTCGCCATGACCAGTGAATACCGTTTCCGCGGTGTCGATCTGTCTGGTGGCGAACTTGCCATCCAAGGCGGTGTCGATGTTGCACACGAATCGGGCTTTTACATCGGAACTTGGGCCTCCTCGCTTGATGAAACCACGGTCGGTTTCGGTAGCACCGAGCTCGATATTTATGGCGGCTGGAGCGGCGATGTCGCCGAAGGCGTGTCGATCGATGTTGGCGCAATCCAATACATCTATCCAGACGCTGGTCCAGGCGACTTCGACTATACCGAATTTTACGGTTCGGTCGGTTTCTCTTTCGGACCTGCTGAAGCGACTGTTGGTGCTGCCTATGCGCCAAAGCAGGATTCGCTTGGCGGAACCGACAACACCTACATCTACGCTGATCTTGGCGTTGGCCTTCCGGGCACACCCATCTCTCTGACCGGCCATGTCGGTTACACAGATGGTTTCCTGACATTCACCAACGACAGCAAAGCGTTTGACTGGTCGATTGGCGCAGAAGCGGCGATCCCTGACACACCTTTGTCACTGGGTATCGCATACACCGGGGCTGAGGGAGACATTCCCGTGGGCGCATATGACTTCGTCGACGATGCAGTAGTCTTCACACTCAGCGCCAGCTTCTAAGGCGCAAGCCTAAGCAGCTCCGGCTGAGTAAGTTAGAACCCGCGCTTTCAAGGGGGAAGCGCGGGTTCTTTTTATGTGGTGCAGGCTTAGTCGAGAGAGAAATCGACGGTCGTGACCACACGAACCTTTTTGTAGGGTGTGTCGCTGACACCCCATCCGCCGGATTCGCCATCGCGTGCATTGATCGAGAAATAGCCTTGCGTAGCCTTGCGGATTGATCCGACATCGGCGCCGCTGTCTTTAGCGAATTGTTCTGCGGCGGCTCGCGCATCTTTGGTCGCTTCGGCCACCATTTCGGGTTTGATCTCGTCCAGACCTGTGAAAGTGTAGGACATGCCTGAACCGTCCTCGAGCACGACGCCGCGCCGCACGAGTTCAACTTGCCGCTTTACCGCATCTTGCGCGCGCTCGATGTCTTTGGTGCGCAAAGTCATCCGCTGGCGGACGGTGTAACGACCTACGCCGCGATCCGAGTAGTAGGACACATTCACGCCGGTCGGTTGCAGAGCGTCTTCCGGAAAACCGATGTCTTTGAAGAAGGCTTTGATCGATTGGCTATCGGAGTCGACTGCGGATTGGGCGGCCTGAAGATCACCGGCAGTGGACGAGTATGAGATGGTCCACGTGGCCAGGTCGGCCAGCACTTCGCGCTCGTCCAAGCCGCGGACAGTCACCGAGCGGTCTGCATCCTTTGCGCGGACCAACCCATCTCCCAGCAGGAAACCGCCAGCGATCAGCCCGATGGATACAATCGCGGAACTGATCAGCCAGCGACGCGTCGTCTGTTCGCCCCAGAAAGAGGTGGCTTCGTGTGCCTGTTCGCTAGTATCGGTCATGACAGTCCTTCCGGTTGGGCCTTTCGGCGTAGAGCTTTAGTGATATTGCTCCTCTGACGAAATGCCGATGAACTGTGCTTGAATAGCGACGAATGGAGTTTGTAACGTAATGACGAAATATCTTCACAGCATGATCCGGGTCAGCGATCCCGATGCCACCGTCGATTTTTTCAAGCTGATTGGATTGGAGGAAGTGCGCCGCTTCGATGGCGAGGCAGGGCGCTTCACGCTAATCTTTCTCGCCGCGCCGGGCCAAGAAGGCGTGGCCGAGGTCGAGCTAACGTATAATTGGCCAACGGAAGATGGCAGCAAGCCCGAGCAATATGATGGCGGGCGCAATTTCGGCCACCTCGCTTACCGGGTCGATGATATTTATGGGACCTGTCAGCGGTTAATGGATGCTGGGGTTACGATCAATCGTCCGCCGCGTGACGGGCATATGGCTTTCGTTCGCTCACCCGACGGGATTTCCATAGAATTGCTTCAAGAAGGCAATCTGCCGCCGCAAGAACCGTGGGCGAGCATGGAAAACACCGGAAGCTGGTAGGCGCGGTTAAGCGGGGTCCGGATCGGCTGTATGGTCGTCCGGATGGGTGGTTGTCATACGCAAGATGACATATCCCATAATCGCCGAGATAACTGAGCCAGCAAGAATGCCGATCTTCGCCTCGTCAATCAGTTCGCGATAGTCGGGGAATGCCAGTTCGCCGATGAATAACGACATGGTGAAGCCAATACCGCATAGGATCGAGACACCCCAAATCTCTGCCCAGCTTGCGCCCTTGGGTGGTTTCGCAAAGCCGATCTTGGCGGCAACGAAGATCGTTGTGAAGATGCCCAATTGCTTTCCGAGCACCAGACCTGCAGCGACCGCGAGCGGGAGCGGCGCAAGCATGCCGTCCATCCCGATGCCGCCGAGATTGACACCAGCATTGGCGAAACCGAAGATCGGCACAATCGCATAGGCGCTCCAAGGCGCCAGCCCGTGCTCAAGTTTTTCAAGTAAGCTGTTGCCGTCTTTGCGGTGCATTGGAATGGTCAGCGCAGCAACCACACCCGCGATTGTCGCGTGTACGCCGGAGTTCAAAACGCAGAACCACAGGACCAATGCGACAAATATATAGGGCAAGATCCGGCTAACATGCAGCCTGTTCATCAGCATCATCACGCCGAGAACGACCAGCGATGCGACTACCCACATCAGCTTGATATTGGCGGTGTAGAACACTGCGATCACCATCACCGCGCCGATATCGTCAACGATGGCCACCGTTAGTAGGAACAGTCTTAGAGAAGCGGGTACGCGGCTGCCAAGCAACCCGAGCACGCCCATCGCAAAGGCAATATCTGTTGCGGCTGGAATGGCCCAACCGCGTGTCAACTGCGGATCACCGCCTGCAATCAGAATGTATATCCCAGCTGGGACGAGCATCCCAGCAACGGCTGCAAGCATAGGCAGCCGGCGCTGTTCTGGCGTGGCGAGCTGCCCGCAGATGATTTCCCGCTTCACTTCAAGCCCGACGACGAAGAAGAATATCGCCATCAAACCATCATTGATCCAATAATGGAGGGTGTCGAGCTTCCCGATCGGTGTCCAAGATAATTTGCCGTTAAACAGCGCGTTGTATTCGCCCGCCAGATCGGAATTTGCCGCGAGCATTGCCGCCGCTGCTACCAGGATCAGCAGAATGCCTGCCGAAGCGTCGCCAACGAACAGCGCACGCACAGGAGCAAAAACGGAGCGAATGGGTAATCTGTTATCGGCCATGGATAGTGCCCCATATTGGCAAATCATTGTCCGTTGCAAGCGCTGCCTGCGTCCGATACGCTGTTTTGTGATGGGGACCTCACTTTTGTAGGGGTCGGGGCATTGCTGGATTATACCGCATGGGAATGGCTCGTGCTGGTTCAACACGAACTTCTGCTGTTTGCAGGTGTGTTTTTCCTCATCGGCGCAATTGATGAATTGGGCATCGACTTGGCGTGGCTATGGCTGCGCCTGACGCGGCGCATTTCGACGCCAAGCTTTCCGGACGATGCAGACCTCACACCTGAGCTTCACGGGATCGGGGCTGTGTTTATTCCTGCTTGGCAAGAGTCGGCTGTGGTAGGAACAACGATTGCACATGCTTTGTCGGTTTGGCCGCAGCAGCAGTTGCGTATTTATGCTGGATGCTATCGCAATGATCCACAAACGATGGAGGCGGTTACCTGGGCAGCAAAGGGCGATCCGCGTGTCAGACTGGTCATCCATGACGCGGACGGTCCAAGCACCAAGGCAGATTGCCTGAACCGACTCTATGATGCGATGCGCGAAGATGAAGCACGCGGCGGAAGCCCGGCGCGGATGGTGATCTTGCATGATGCGGAGGACATGGTCGACCCGGCAGCGCTGGCTCTATTGGATCGCACAATGGATCATGCGGAACTTGTTCAATTGCCGGTCTTGCCGATCTCGGTCACAAACTCACGCTGGATATCCGGGCACTACCAAGAAGAATTCGCCGAAGCGCATGGGAAGGCGATGGTCGTTCGCGATGCGCTGCGCGCGGGAATGCCGCTGGCAGGCGTGGGCTGTGCCATTGCTCGCGGTGCTTTTGAGCAACTTGCCGCAGGCAAAGCTGGGCATCGACCTTTTGCTGCCGACTGTCTGACCGAGGACTATGAGCTCGGCATAGGCGCGGCCGATCTTGGGGCACGAGCGCGCTTCATTCGGATGCGCCACCGCGATGGTAGTCTGGTCGCGACGCGCGCTTGCTTTCCTGCCAAGCTCGACCAGGCGGTTCGGCAGAAAACACGCTGGGTGCACGGGATTGCGTTTCAAGGATGGGACAGGCTGGGTTGGTCGGGCCGTCCGGCGGAGTTGTGGATGCGGTTGCGCGACAGGCGAGGTCCGTTGCTCGCGCTGGTGCTTGCAGCGGCCTATTTGTTGCTGATCTTATCGGCGATCGGCTGGATGTTGAGTGAGTTCGGATACGGCCATACGTTAGAACTCTCATCCGCCTTGAAGATAATTTTGACGCTCAACCTCGCTAGCTTCTTATGGCGCGCCGCATGGCGCTTCGCATTCACTGCCCGAGAATATGGCTGGCGCGAGGGTGCGCGAGCCGTGCTGCGCATCCCGGTCGCTAATATTATCGCCATCATGGCCGGTCGGCGGGCCTTTTCCGCGTATATCGGAACGCTCGCAGGCCAATTGCCTCGGTGGGATAAGACCGAGCATTCGGCCCATCCGGCGATGATGCACCGTCAGGGTAAGACGGCATGACCAGCTCAGGGGCAGCGAATAAGCCGCGTCGGCGCGGGCAACCAATTGTGGTGTTTGGGGTGCTGATCCTGCTGTGGATCGGAGGGCGTACAATGATGTGGCAGTCGCCGCTGACGACGGACTGGCCGACCTTGGATTCGCCCAATGTGTTTGCGGAGGCTGGGGCACCCAATCAGGAACTGAGGACGAGCACGTCGAGCCCCGTTCTAACCAGCGCAGAGACCCACGCATCAAAGCCTCATTCAGTGAAGGAATTGCTGGCTTCCATAGATACACCGCCAGCCGAATTGACCAAGCGTTACCCCAGGCAGCCCGCAACTCTTGCCTCGCATCAAGCACTATGGATGGCGGCGCTCGCTTATGTTCCCGTTCCTGAACCCGTTGCCAGAATGTTAAACCAAAACGCGGCTCCGCGCGCCACAGCACCGTTAGGGAAGCTGTTGGAAACTGATCAATCCAATGTCAATCGCTGGTCGTTGGACGGGTGGCTGTTCTGGCGGCCCAGCTCGACACAGGCGCCTACAGCCGGACCTTTGCCAGCATCTTACGGCGGGAGCCAAGCCGGTGCTGTGCTCCGATATCAACTTGCTTCCAGCAGCCAGCGCAGACCCAGTGCCTATATCCGCGCAACCACTGCGCTATCGGGTGGCCGAGATAGTGACCTGGCCGCAGGCCTGTCTGCACGCGTCTTTCCCAAAGTACCCGTCTCGACCCATGCCGAGATGCGCGTCAGTCGAAGTGCAAACCGTACTGAATATCGCCCGGCTGCGTTTATGGTGACCGAAATTTCGCCACTGGAGGCGCCGTTTGGAGTTCGAGTGTCAACCTATGCTCAAGCTGGCTATGTCGGCGGTGACTTTGCGACCCCTTTCGTAGATGGGCAGGCAAAGATCGACCGTGAAGTTGTCAATTTCGACTTAGCAAAGATCCGCGTCGGCGCTGGCACTTGGGGCGGCGCGCAGAAGGGGGCAGCCCGTCTGGATATCGGTCCCACCGCCAGCATTGATGTCTCAATAGGCGACGTGCCCGCACGTGTCTCTATGGACTATCGTCACCGCGTAGCTGGTGATGCTGTGCCACAGTCTGGACTCGCAATTACACTTTCGACCGGTTTCTAGCGCGACTCGCCTTTAATCCGGCGCTTGCGTGGGGTAGGGCGATGGCATGGACATCTACCTCCCCATTGCGAATCTCGCGGTCAACGGGCTGGTAATTGTCGGACTAGGTTTGCTGACCGGAGTCCTGTCTGGCCTGTTTGGTGTTGGTGGAGGGTTCCTAACAACGCCGCTTTTGATCTTTTACGGAGTACCACCAACGGTCGCCGCAGCGTCCGCATCGACACAGGTTACCGGTGCAAGCGTTTCGGGCGTGCTCGCGCATAACAAGCGTAAGGGGGTCGACTACAAGCTGGGCGGAGTGACCGTAGTCGGCGGAGTATTCGGTGCCGGAATCGGCGCCTTGCTGTTCCGCTTCCTTGAATCCGTTGGCCAGATCGATGTGGTGATTAACGTTCTCTATGTTGTAATGCTGGGCACCATTGGCTCGTTGATGGCGAAAGAGGCTTACGAAGCTATTCGTCCATCTGCGGTGAAGGAGGCCAAGAAAGCCCCCAAGAGGCGTCACCACCCGCTCGTTACTGCTCTGCCGTTGCGTTGGCGGTTTTATCGTTCGGGCCTGTACATCTCCCCGCTTGCGCCGCTGATCCTCGGTGTATTTGTGGGTATCCTAACGATGCTGATGGGCGTTGGCGGTGGGTTCATCATGGTGCCTGCGATGCTTTACATTCTCGGCATGAGCGCGGGCGTTGTGGTCGGAACTTCGCTATTCAACATCCTGTTCGTCACTATGGCAACTACGATGATGCATGCACTGACCACGCAAGCGGTCGATATTGTGCTTGCGGCTTTCTTGCTGATCGGATCAGTTACCGGGGCGCAAATGGGCACTCAGATTGCGCAGAAGGTAAAGCCTGAATGGCTGCGCATGGTGCTGGCCGCCATCGTACTGGTTGTAGCGCTGCGCATGTTCCTCGGCCTGACTTACGAGCCGCCCGAGATTTATTCGGTGACCGCGCTATGAGGCGGATCCTCTTCCTCATCATGTGCTTCGTGGCACTAAGCGCTCAGCGCGATCCGATCCTTGTCCCCGAAGTATCGCAGCACGAAGTGCAAGTGCGGCAAGGCTTTACCGGCACCGAGCTGTTGCTGTTCGGCGCGATCCTTGATCCTAGCGGTGCAAGGGCTGGTCAGGATTACGATATCGTTGTGGTTCTCAAAGGCCCGACCCAACCGATCCAGTTGCGAGAGAAGGAACGGATCGCAGGGATTTGGATGAATGCAGACAGCACCGCGTTCCGCTCTGCGCCATCCTTCTTTGCCGTATCCTCTTCAGCACCGATCCCAGATATCGTCGATGAACGCACAGCAGCGATTTACGAGCTTGGTCTCGATTTTATCCAGCTATCTCCGAGCGGCACGATTGAGCCGGAGGAACAAGCGCGATTTACTGCTGGATTGGTGGATTTGCGGCAACGTCAGGGACTCTACAAAGAAGGTAGCGGAGGTGTAACGATCAGCGAGCAAGTCCTGTATCAAGCCCGCATCTCGCTCCCGTCCAATGTGCAGATCGGTACCTACACCGCAGAGACATTTGCAATCGCTGACGGCCGGGTGATCGCATCGGCCATTAGCGAAGTTGAAGTGAAGAAAGTGGGCTTCGAGCGGCTGGTAGAGGAGTTCTCGCAGGACTGGTCCTTTATGTACGGCCTGCTGGCGATTGCCTTTTCTATCTTCATGGGGTGGATGGCTGGCCGGTTATTTGCTCTGATCTAACCGCGTTCTGACACTTTGCTTCCTGTGGTCGTCAATGAGCACAGTTGACGCGAAATTAACCTATTTCGGAGTAGCGCATTCCTAACCAAAACTAGGAAACGGGCGCTGACATGGGCGATATGGGGAATCAGAATTTTCGACGGCCGCAAGCCGAACCGGTGCAGGCTGCGCAAGCGAAGCCTGCCGCTGTGGCTCCTGCTGGTCAGCCAGCAGCCGCTCAACAGCCCCAGAAAAAGGCGCCCGCTGCGTCGGCGCCGCAAAAGGGTTCGTTGGATAATGCCAGTCAGCCGATAGGTGTGGTGCTGGAAATTTCCGGCGCGGGTTCGCAAATCGCCATCGATATCGAACGGCTGAACCAATGCATGGCGGATGATGATCCTTCGATCGCACTCGCTGGCCAAGTGGGTAGCCAGATCAAAATTAGGGTTGGTGATAGCTGGTTGCTGGCCAATGTTCGCAATCAGAAGCAAGATCGCCGGGCTGGCGGCGGCGTCCTCGCCAACATCGATTTTCTCGGTGAAGGACAGGAAGAGAAACTGACCGGCCGCATCCACGCATTCCGCCGCGGTGTTACCCGCTATCCCGTACCCGGCGCGATGATCTATCCGGCAACCACTTCCGACCTCAAACAAATCTATGCCAGCGATGGCCGCGCCAATATCCAGATCGGCACTGTCTATCCAACCAAGGATATCCGCGCCGGCATGTATATCGACGCGATGTTGGGCAAGCACTTTGCGCTGCTCGGGTCGACCGGTACCGGTAAATCGACCAGC
This sequence comes from Pontixanthobacter sp. CEM42, assembly GCF_017812015.1. Classification (GTDB taxonomy): domain Bacteria; phylum Pseudomonadota; class Alphaproteobacteria; order Sphingomonadales; family Sphingomonadaceae; genus Pontixanthobacter. The sequence goes on from NZ_JADQTN010000001.1 coordinate 231,752, forward strand.
GCCGCATTGATCCTGCATCGGATTTGCGAAGCTGCGCCTGACGGCCATATCGTGATGATCGATCCGCATGGCGAGTACTCGGCGGCGTTTAAGACGAACGGCCAGATTCTCGATGTGAGCAACCTGAATCTGCCATATTGGCTGCTCAACTTTGAAGAACATTGCGAAGTTTTGCTGACCTCGGACGGCAATGAGCGTCAGGTCGATATGGACATTCTGGCGCGCTGCCTGCTGAAAGCCCGTGCCAAAAACCGTCTTGCTGAGAACCTTGGCAAGATCACCGTTGATTCGCCGATACCCTATCTACTGTCCGACCTTTCCAACGAAATCCAGAATGAGATGGGCAAGCTCGACAAGGCGACATCATCTGCTCCGTTCATGCGGATCAAGAATAAGCTCGAAGAGATCAAGAGCGATCCGCGTTACCAATTCATGTTCTCGGGCATGCTCGTGGGTGACACGATGGCCGAATTTATCGGCAAAGTGTTCCGCATGCCGGGCGAAGGTAAGCCGATCTCGATCATCGACGTTTCGGGCGTTCCTTCCGATATTACTTCGACCGTTGTCGCAGTTCTCAGCCGTCTTGTGTTTGACTTTGCGATCTGGGGCCGTGACGAAAAAACGCGTCCGATCCTGCTCGTTTGCGAGGAAGCTCACCGCTACGTTCCGAACGAGGCAAATGCCGATGGTTCATCGGTCGGCTCGATCCTGAGCCGGATCGCGAAAGAGGGCCGAAAATACGGAATTTCGCTTGGTTTGATTACCCAGCGGCCATCCGATTTGGCGGAAGGCGTGCTATCGCAATGCGGTACTATCATCTCGATGCGTCTCAACAATGACCGCGACCAAGCCTTCGTGAAAGCTGCAATGCCTGAGGGTGCGCGCGGTTTCCTCGATTCCATTCCCGCACTTCGCAACCGCGAATGTATTGTCTGCGGTGAAGGTGTGGCCATTCCGATCCGCGTGAGCTTCGACAATCTCGAAGAGGTCAAACGACCGGCGTCTGAAGATCCGAGCTTCGTGGATCTGTGGACGGGCACTGGCGGCGAGGAAGAGGCGGTCTACCGCACTGTCCAACGCTGGCGCGCTCAAGGCGTCTAGTTACCTCACCACGCGAGCAAACTTCCCGTTAGGAGGGCTCTGCGCGCGTCCGGTTGCTTTTCCATTGATCGCAGCATCTGCAGCATGCTGTCGCACTGCTCGGCAGAACTGAGAGTGGCGGGATCACCATTCTCAAACAGCACCGCGATCTGCATATCGCTGGCACCTTCGGCTCGCATCGTGTCGGAGAGTGACGCGATATCGCGGGGTGTAGCTTTCATGCGCAATTGTTGATCCGCACGGCCTGCAGCCATTGCTTGAACCCGCGCCGCGGCCGCTTCGCCCATTAATTGATTGCTTTCCGGTGAGAGGGGATCGGTCGGAATCAACGTGCCGAACAGATAGTCTGCGCAATAGACGGGTTCTTCGGTGCGCAATGCCTCGAGAAGTTTGCGCTCGGCGGTCAAAACGGCATCCAGCGACTGTTGCGGCGCCAAAGCAAAATCTGTGCGATGGCTGGCCATAAATTGGGCAAGCTGCGCGCTACCGGCCTGACTTACGGCGTCTGGAGACGCGTCACGCTGAGCGACATAGGTCATTGCCTCGAGCAACTCGTCATATTGGAGCGGAAAGTAATCTTCCATCGCGCGCAGCAATGCGAGATCACCTGGGCGCTCCTCCAGTACCTCGACGATCTGGTTTTCCACTTGTTTGGCTGGATTAAAGTACTCTTCGACGCCGCCTGCCCAGACAAACCGCGCGACTAGCGAGAGCGCGATAAGCCCAACCACAAAGCTAATCTTTTGCGCAGGTGATGTGTCGGAAATATAGCTCATCAGGTCCCCCTTGTGTCGCCGAATAGATGAATATGCAGGCGGTCGGACATCCTGAAACCGTGCTCCAGGCAGCTTTGTGTAAGCCATTTCTCGCGCGTACGCAGGGTTTCGCTGTCCGTGCCCTCGGGCATTAGGAACACGCGTTTTTTGGGTAGAGCATGCGCTCGCACCAATTCTGCGACTTCAGCCACATCATCTTCACTTGCCACGACAAATTTGAAATAGGCCCGCTCGTCCAGCGAATAACTGCGCAGTCGTTCCGGGATCAGTGCCAGTTCTGCGGCATTGCCGCTATGCGCCAGTTTCGGGCTGACATTGTATTGATCGATCCGGATATCGAGCCGGGGCGGGGCGGTGGTAGTTCCGTTGGTTTCCACTTCCACGGTCAAGTCCGGTAGCAACTCCAACAATTCCGCGAGCGGTCCGGCTTGCATCAGTGGTTCGCCGCCGGTGATGATTAGGCGGTTTTGGCCGAGTGCAGTGATCCGTTCTGCAACATCCGCGACGTCTAAAGTGACTTGATTGGCTTTGCGGTCGAAGGTTTCGCCGTCGCGGTGCGCGCGCGCATCTCCGTCAAAATGCCACGTATAGGCCGTATCGCACCAGACGCAGGCCAGATTGCAGCGGGACAAGCGGATGAATGTGCAAGGCGCACCCATGCTTGGCCCTTCGCCTTGGACCGAAGCGAAGATTTCAGGCTCGTCGGGGGCTTGAGTGGCGAGGACTAGCGGCATGGCTTACCCCGAAAAGCGGACAAAGGTGACACCGTGTCACTTTCGTGTTGTGGAAATAAATCACACAATATCAGTAGATTACGCGCAGTCAGGTTCACCGGACGGACAGGGAAGCGCGGCCCCTTTTGCAAGTTTGATTGCCAAATCATCTCCGCGCCTTGCCATGTTTCGGGTGAGTAGGAAAATAGCCGTTGTCATCTTTCGAGGGGATTCGATAGCTTAGCGTATTCACGCCCATGTCGCCGGATCCAGCGCGAGCAACTCTGCCAATTGGGCATACAGCGCGGGTTCTTCGCGGCGCAGAGCCTGCGGCCTCTCAAAGAAAGTGACAATCGCTTCGGCGAAGAATTCTTCGTGGTTGGTCGCGCCATATGGGTCGATCAAGGTGTACTCCCCGCGCTCGAGCCGGTCCACGTGATCATGATATGCGTCGAGCATCGCCGTTTCCCATCCGGCATAGGCTTGCCCTTTACGCAGGATAGGAATGCCATCGGTGTGTCCGGACAGCCCGTCCAACTGATGCGCAAATTCATGAATCACAACGTTGTGCCCATCCTCAGCATCAAGCCCGCCATGCAGCGCATGGTCCCACGAAAGGATGACCGGCCCACGCGCCCAGCTTTCGCCAAGCGTCGCATGATTGTTATCGTGGACGAGATGGCCGTCATGCGTCCCGCGATGCGTGAGGAAGGCGGACGGGTAGATCAGCACGTTTCTGAGCGTATTATACCAAGCCGGACTGTTGACGATCAGGAGGCAGGCCTGCGCAGCGATGGAAAGCCGCATTTCGTCACTGACTTCCAGATCATTCTGGCCCCTGAAAGTGATCTGATCGAGGAACAGGTTCATCTTCCCTTCCAGTGTGAGCCGCAGGGGCTCGGGCATCCGTCTTACAAGCGGCACTAACCTCTCAACCACCGCACGCTGTTCGGGCGAGAGCGGTGTCGCCAAAAGCGCCCTGCGCTTCCGCAAACGCGCGTAGCGGCGATACAACAGAAACGCGACGATGAGCAACGGTATGGCAAGGGCGATCCAAGGTGTCATGTTCTACAAGTAGGTTCGATCATATTGCATTGATATAGTGGTGGCGCCGAGTTTTAGAATGGGGACTTTCCGCTGGCGGCTCAATTGCAGACCTTTTGATTTTCTGGAATAATCACATCGATGAGAGTCGACGGCCTTGAAAAACTAACTCCACGGCAGAAGGAGATTTTGCGCCTTCTTCTTGGGGGCTTCGATACGAAATCGGTTGCGCGCGAACTGGACATTTCGGTCCACACCGTGACCGAGCATCTGCGTGAAGCGCGGCGTCATCTGGGCGTTTCGAGCAGTCGGGAAGCTGCGCGAATCCTCGGACAGGCGGAGGCGACACCCCCAGATAATATGGGACCCAGCACTATTGGGGTGGTTGAACCGACAGCAGGATCTAACCCTTCTAGGCAATCCAGCACGCATTGGCGGCTGGTGTACCTTGGAGCATTGATGATGATCTTTCTCACAACTGCCGCTATCGCCCTTACACTTTCTGGCGACGAAACGCGTAAGCAGGATGTCGAAACGGCATCCGACGCGGCTTCAGCGTCCACGGGGGAGCGCGATCCCAAACACTTTCCAGTCGTCACCATACCTGTCGATGAGTTCGACAAGCTGGAGGTTACAGGCGCATTTAAAGTGAGCGTTTTTGTGAGCGATAGTCCAAACCGGGTTGCGCTGGTCGGGCCCCGCTCGATGACTTCCGACGTGATCGCAACGGTCGATGACGGAATTCTCACGATCCGCTTTCGTGAAGGCGCAGAACGGAGTTGGAATCCAGGGGCGGGCGTGAACGTCTCCGTTTCAACGCCGAACCTGTCATCCGTAAGTATCGACGGACCGACGCTGACCGAAATCAACGGGCCGAAGGGCGATAGTTTCACCGCAACGACGCAAGCGGCAGGGTCCATCGAAATTACCAGGCTCGATGTCGGCAAGGTCGCGTTGGCGACGAAAGGAGCGGGGGGCATATCGGTGGGCGGATCGGCCCGTGAGGCGAGCTACACGACCGGAGGTGCCGGTTCGATCGACGCAAAACGGCTGCACGCGACGAACGCGAAGATGACGGTCGGGGGTGCAGGCTCGATCTATGCCGATGTGTCTGGCGAGTCTGAGATTTCGCTTCGTCAGCCCCGGGGCGGACGTGTCGAAGTCGTTGGAGGCGGGACATGTACCTCGCAGCCTGCCAATTCGGACCGTATCGATTGCAGGTGAGGACTTGGGAAGCCGTCCGCTCACACACTCCCAATCCCGGCTTTTCAAAGCCACAATTGGCTCGTCTGACAGCAGACGCGCGATGCGCGAGTGCGGAATTGAAACCTATCCCAACCGTTCCAGCGCAGCCTTCAACCGGTCGACTTCGGCGCTGTGATGCGCGTGGTCAGCTTTGGCTTTTTCCACCGCTTCGGGTTTGGCGCGTTCGACGAAGTTTGCATTGCCTAGGCGGCCTTCGAGAGACTTCACTTCCTTTGCGGAAGCTTCCAGCGTTTTGGTCAGGCGTGCTTTCTCGGCGTCAATATCGACCAGACCTTCGAGCGGAATTACCAGCGTATCGGTGCCAGCACCGATCTGCATCGCGGCGCCATCGGGTGCTGGTGACGTGTGGATCGTGGTGATGCGCGCGAGGCGCTCGATAGCGGCTGCGTTGCGCGAAATTGCGTCAGCGGCAAGCGCACTTGGCTCTGAACAATAGGCTTCGAGCTTCTGGCCGGGAGGAATGCCGAGTTCGTTCTTCGCGCCGCGCACCGCGCTGGTCAGACCGATCAACCATTCGACTTCGGCTTTCGCGTCCGCATCAACGCCAGCATCAAACTCTGGCCATTTCGCGGTTATGATCGGATAGTTCGCTCGGTCGCCCTGTGCGTTCCACAGCTCCTCGGTGACGAAGGGCATGAAGGGGTGGAGCATCACCAGAATTTGGTCGAGCACCCATCCGGCAACTTGGAGAGTTTCTTCTTTCGGATCACCAAGTAGCTCATTTGCCCCCGCTCGCATCTGAAGCGTAGGTTTAGCAAGCTCGATGTACCAGTCGCAGAATGTGTCCCATGTGAAGTGGTAGATGATGTTCGCCGCCGCATCGAAGCGCAGATCGGCCATTGCCGCATCTAGCTTGCCCAGCGTTTCGGCGACTTCACCGATGATCCATTTGTTGACCGCGCTGGTCGCTGCGGGCGCTTCCAGAGTAGTCGATGCGGTGATGCCGTTGGTTTGGCAGAAGCGTGTCGCGTTCCACAGTTTGGTTGCGAAATTGCGGTATCCTTTGACCCGCTCGTCATCCATTTTGATGTCGCGGCCCTGGCTTTCCATCGCCGCCATAAAGAAGCGCAGTGCATCCGCGCCATATTGATCGATAAGGCCGAGCGGATCGACGACATTGCCCTTCGACTTGGACATTTTGGAGCCGTCTGCCGCGCGGACGAGGCCGTGCAGATAGAGCCGCTTCCACGGCGCTTGATCGGTCAGATGCATCCCCTGCATCGCCATCCGCGCATCCCAGAAGAACAGGATATCGAACCCGCTGATAAGTAGATCGTTGGGGTAGTGCTTTTCATAGAGCGGCGCGTTCTCGTCGGGCCAACCGAGTGTGGCAAAGGGCCACAATCCGGAGGAGAACCAGGTGTCGAGGACGTCGCTATCGCGCGTAAGTTCAACGCCTGCGCCTGCCTGCGCCTGCGCCTCTTCTTCGGTCATAGCGACGTAGCATTTACCGTCATCATCGAACCAAGCCGGTATCCGGTGGCCCCACCACAATTGGCGTGAGATGCACCACGGTTGGATATTCTCCATCCAGTGGAAGAAGGTTTTTTCCCAACTTTGCGGGATGATTTCGATATCGCCGTCGCGGACGGCTTTCATCGGCGCGACAGCCAATTTCTCCGCGTCGACATACCATTGGTCGGTCAGCCAAGGCTCGATCACCACGCCGCCGCGATCACCGAATGGGGTCGCGATGGTACGCGGTTCGGAATCGAGTTCGACTTCCTCACCCTTTTTGGTCTTGGTGATGTGCGGAATCAGGCTGTCGAGTTCCTTCAGACGCTGCACAACCAGCTCGCGCGCGCCATCGACGCCATCTCGCTTGAAGCGGTGCAGGCCGAGGAATTCATCGGGCACCAAGCCATCAGCAGTCTGACAGACATTCGCCTCACCATCGAGCATGTTGAGCATATCGCCCGCAGCAATGCCGGCGCGCTTGCCGACTTCGAAGTCGTTGAAGTCGTGACCGGGAGTGATCTTCACCGCACCCGAACCCAATTCAGGGTCGGCGTGTTCGTCCTCGACAATTTTCACACGGCGACCGGTTATCGGCAGGACAACTTCTTTGCCGACGACCGAGGCGTAGCGCTCGTCAGTCGGATGGACCGCAACCGCCATATCGGCGAGCATTGTTTCGGGCCGCGTGGTCGCAACCTCGATATAATCGCGGCCATCATCGAGCGTAACGCCGTCCGCGAGCGGGTATTTGAAGTGCCAGAACTGGCCTTTCAAATCCTGAGTCTCGACTTCCAGATCGGAAATCGCGGTTTTCAGCTTCGGGTCCCAATTGACCAAGCGCTTATCGCGGTAAATGAGGTCCTTATTATACAGGTCTACGAATACTTTGAGGACGGCATCGCTGAAATGCGGGTCCATTGTGAATTGCTCGCGACTCCAGTCCATGGAGCAACCGAGGCGGCGCAGCTGGCCGGTAATCGTACCGCCGCTTTCCTCTTTCCACTCCCAGACTTTGTCGACGAATTCCTCGCGCGTGTAATTGGTGCGCTTGTCCTGCCGTTCTTCCATCTGGCGTTCGACGACCATCTGTGTCGCGATGCCCGCATGATCCATCCCGACCACCCACAGCGCATCCTTACCGCGCAGACGTTCATAGCGCACGACAATGTCCTGCAGCGTGTTGTCGAGCGCGTGACCGATATGCAGCGAACCCGTGACGTTTGGCGGCGGATTCACGATGGTGAAAGGCTGCGCGTCAGGGCGCTCAGGCCGGAACAGGCCGTTCTCTTCCCAATGCTGGTACCAGCGCGCTTCGATGGAAGCGGGATCGAATGTCTTTGAAAGTTCGGTTGTCATATCAAAAACGCCTTTGCCAGCGCCTTTCGCGGTAAGCAACTGGCACTTGGCGGCTTGTAGTGTGGGAGTTTTCACCGCATAGCTTTGCACTATGGATGATGGGGCAGAATTTTCCCTCGAGGAAATTGACGGAGGCGGCACGCGATTGGTGCTCTCTGGCCCTTATCTTGTTTCAACTATTGGAGAAATCGAGCGCGACTTGCGTGATTTGGGTGAGGGGATAACCCAGATTGATCTAAGCGCGGTGCATCCGATCGACACCGTTGGCGCGTGGATAGCCTGCCGTATCGCAGATGATCACGAGGCCGAAATTGTCGGTGCGGATGGGCGTGCCCAGCGGCTGCTTGATGCGGTCGAATCGCTGGGTGAGACCGACAGTCAGAAAGCGGATGAACAACCGCTTTGGGCTTGGCTACCCGAGCATGCCGGCCGTCTGACGCGCAATGCGGGTTGGGGCATTGTTGGCGTGGTCGGGTTTCTTGGACAGATTTTGCAGGCCGCCGGCGGCCTGATAGCAAACCCTAGCCGGTTTCGCGGCAAGGCGCTGATCCGCCAGTTTGAGCTGGTAGGTATTACGGCGCTGCCTATCGTTGGCCTGATGAGTTTTCTGATCGGAATTGTGATCGCACAACAGGGGGCTGTGCAGTTGGCGCAGTTTGGCGCGGAGACGCTGACGGTCAATTTGGTCGGGCGGATTACCCTGCGCGAATTGGGTGTCCTTATGACCGCAATTATGGTTGCGGGCCGCTCGGGATCTGCTTTCGCTGCGCAGCTAGGCACAATGAAATTGACCGAGGAAATCGATGCGATGCGGACCATCGGTATCTCACCGATGGAAGCGCTTGTCATTCCGCGCATTCTCGCTGCCACCTTTATGATGATCTTGCTCGGTTTCTATGCCGCAGTGATGGCGATTATCGGCGGCGCTGTGGTGGCGGATGTGTCGCTGGGCATTCCGTTCTGGACATTCCTGGAGCGGATCAAGGATGTGGTGCCGACTTACGATCTGTGGGTTGGCCTGATCAAAGCGCCGGTCTTCGGACTGATTATTGGGCTTGCGGGCTGCTATCACGGGATGCAGGTCAAGGGCGATTCTGAGCAAGTCGGGCGGCGCACCACCATGGCGGTGGTTTCTGCAATCTTCGCCGTGATCGTGCTCGATGCGTTCTTTGCAGTGTTTTTCACCGAAATCGGGTGGGGCTGATGTCAGACGATCAGTGCCCTGAAGACGCGCAGGATTTCATGCAGGATGATTTTCCGATTGTAGTCGAAGGACTCGCCAATCGGTTTGGCGAACAGTCGGTCCACGAGGACTTGTCGCTGGAAGTGCGGCAGGGCGAAATTCTCGGCGTGGTCGGCGGATCAGGTACCGGTAAATCGGTTCTGATGCGCTCGATCATTGGCCTTCAGCGCCCGAGTGAGGGGCAAATCAGGGTCTTCGGTCAATCGATAACCGATGCGGAGCCGGACGAAGCGATCGGTGTCCGCTGCCGTTGGGGTGTGTTGTTCCAGGGAGGAGCGCTGTTCTCCACGCTGACGGTCGGCGAAAACGTCCAAGTACCTCTGAAGCAGTTTTATCCCGAACTTGGGCCGAAGCTGATGGAAGATATCGCCCGCTACAAGGTGATGCTCTCGGGCTTGCCGGAAGAGGCGGCTGATAAATATCCGTCCGAATTGTCAGGCGGCATGAAGAAGCGTGCTGGCTTGGCGCGGGCATTGGCGCTCGATCCCGAGCTGTTGTTTCTGGACGAGCCAACAGCAGGTCTCGATCCGATTGGTGCGGCGCGATTTGACCAACTGACCAAGGAACTGAAAGAGACACTCGGTCTGACCGTGTTCTTGATCACCCACGATCTCGATACGCTGTACGAGATTTGCGACCGGGTCGCGGTGCTGGCCGATAGGCAGGTGGTCGCGGTCGGCACGATTCCCGAATTGCTCGAAACTGGGCATCCGTGGATCGAGGAATATTTCAACGGGCCGCGCGGGCGCGCCGCACAGGCCAGCCAAGCGCGCGACGAGCGCCGCAAAGCGAAAAGCGCGTCGCGATCAATGGACAAGCCGCATCAAGGCAAGGCATAAGGCCGGAAGATAGAGGAAGCATATGGAAACGCGGGCAAATCATCTGTGGGTCGGGGCAGTCACTTTGGTGCTGCTTGGCGCGCTGGCCGCTTTCATCATCTGGCTCGCACAATTGGGGCAGGGTGAGCAGAAGCAATACGACATCCTGTTCGGACAGGACGTGTCGGGCCTTGCCAATGGCTCGCAGGTTTCCTTTGCCGGTGTTCCCGTGGGCCGTGTCAGCGAAATCAAACTCTACGAGGACAATCTGGAATTCGTCCGCGTGCGGATCGAAGTCGAGAAAGAAGTACCGATCCTGATTGGTACGACGGCCACGATCCAGGGGTCGTTTACCGGTGTGTCGACAATCCTTCTGGAGGGCGCACGCCAAGGCGCACCGCCGATCACTTGCGAAACAACCGCTTGCTTTAGCGAGAACGTCCCGCAAATTCCGCCCAAGGCTGGCGGTTTGGGTGCATTATTGTCGAGCGCGCCGGTTCTGCTGGAACGTCTAGCTACGCTGACCGAACGCATGACCGAATTGCTGTCCGACCGGAACCAGTCGGAAATCAGTGCAATTCTGGCTAATACCAACCGGATGACTGATCAGCTGGCCGATACCGGACCGCAAATTCAGGCGACAATGAAAGAGCTTGAGAACACTCTGCGCGAGGGTGCCGAGGCGCTTGATGCCTTTGAGAAAGTCACCCAGTCGACCGACACCTTGCTCAATCAGGAAGGCGCGCAGCTTGCTACCCAGCTTCGCACAACGCTGGGTTCAGCGGATACTGCTGCGAAATCGCTCAGTGCGACGCTGGACGCTGCTAAGCCTGCGACGCAGCAACTGACCAGCCAAACGCTGCCTGCGGTGGAAGCGACGCTGGAAGATTTGAAAGCGACGAGCCAAGCGCTGCGCAATGTGACCGAACGGTTGGAGAATGAAGGAGCTAGCTCGCTTCTCGGCCCGCAGCCGTTGCCGGAGTATGAGCCGTGATCGAGACAGTGAAAAAGGAAACAACGCCGATGAACATCCTGCGCGGCAGTCTCGCCTTCGGCCTAGCGATTGCGTTGTCGGGCTGCATCAGCCTAGGCTCCGAGCCTCCACCTAGCTTGCTGACATTGACGCCTGAAACGGCAGTTCCCGCGGGCGCTGGCGCGACAGGTACAGCAGAAACGGCAATCAAAATCATCGAACCCGAAGCGCCCCAGCGCATCGCAGTGAACCGCGTTCCGGTGCAGGTTACCGATACCGAGATCGCCTATCTGAAGGATGCGACTTGGGTTGAGCGGCCGACGCGCTTGTTTCGCCGGTTGCTCGCGGAGACAATCCGTTCGCGCGGAGAGCGTTTGGTGATTGATGGCGATGATCCGGGTATTGTTGCCTCGGCCCAATTGCGCGGAACTCTGCGCAATTTCGGATATGATGCGCGCTCATCATCTGTCGTGGTCCGCTACGATGCGATTCGCGCTGCAGCTGATGGCGGGATCGAAACCAAGCGCTTCGAAAGCGTGCAATCGGGCGTGCCAGCGGAAGCCAGCGAAGTCGGTGATGCGCTCAATCGCGGTGCCAATGATGTCGCTCGTCAAGTTGCCGAGTGGATTGGTTCTTAAGCGCTCGCGGCAGCCAAACGGCCAAATTCAAACGCATTGAGGAAATCGGCTGTCCGCCGCTTGCGGACGTCCTCGGCTTCGTGGTCCTGACCCCATTGCTCGATCTGCCAATCCTCTTCGAGGTTTGCGGCAGACCATAACGCGTTGGCATCTGCGTCCGCCGCGTTGGCCAGTAACGCCACCGATAGCGACGCAGCGAGTGATGCCATCGTCAGCGTGGACGCCAGCGCGAAGTCATCAAAATTGTTTAACCGATCGGTCAGCTTGATATGCATTTCCGGCGATTGCGGCCGGTGCATGATCCCGCTGATACGTTCGAGCTTTATGTCTGTTTGCGATTCCAGTTCTTCGAGCAGCGGATCCCACATCTCGCATTGTCTTGCGTAGAACGCCTCGTCCGGATCGGCGCGGTAGCACAGCGTGTCGGTTTCGATGAAACTGAGCAGTTTGGTGATTGTCGCGTCGCGATCGGGCGCGATCATATCAATCGCAAAGTCGGCAAGATCGCGATAAAGAAACAGCGCCGGATCGATCTCCTCCCCTTGCGCGTCCCACTCCTTGGCCATCGCATCGGAAAGGGCTTTTGTTGGCAGAACTTGCGCATTGCCGAGCGCGGTCTTGATTCCGCGGCCATCCAGCGTGATCTGAATTCCGTTGTCGGCGGCCTCGACGTCAACCGCCTCATAAAAGCGTTTCACTCCGGATTGCTCCGCCATTTCTTGGTCAGGAATTGCGGAATGATGAGAAAGTCAGCCACACCGACGACTAGCAATACATATCCGACAATCGGGGGCCAATCGACCTTGCCGAGCACCACCAGAATGCCAAGCATCAACGCGAACACGCCAAAAACGCGGGTCAGGCTAATAATCAGAAATCGCGTTTTTGCGACATTCTCATCGACGGTTGGATCGCTCATAGCAAAATGCTCCCAAGTTCCTGTGTGGTCGTGACAACATGCGTCGCGCCAGAGGCGGTCAGCTCATCGGGCGTGTGATAGCCCCAATCGACACCGATCCCGCGCACTTTCGCCGCGGCAGCCATATCCATATCGAACGTGGTGTCGCCGATCATCACCGTGTTTTCCGGTTGGGCCAGAGCATCGCTCATCGCTGCCTCCAACATTGCAGGGTGCGGTTTCGACGGATGTCGGTCCGCCGTTTGCAGCGACACGAAGTGATCGTTCAGTCCGTGCGTTGCAAGGCATGAGAATAGGCCGCGATCCGATTTTCCGGTAGCGACCGCAAGCGTCCATCCGCCATCACGGAGACGGTCGAGCAGGGCGACCATCCCGGTGAATAGTGGTTCCTGCACACGGCCTTGCATCCGGCTGGTGCGAAACGCTTCCTTATACCCCTCGACCGCAGCAGCGCGTTGTGCCTCGCTGGCATCGGGGGCGAGGTGGCGCATTGCTTGCGGCAAGCTCAACCCGACAATCCGGCGAATGTCATGGCGGTCCGGCGCAGGCAAATCGGCCAAACCAAACGCGATTTCCATCGCTTCGCAAATGCTCGCCTGGCCGTCGACCAGTGTCCCATCGCAATCAAAGACAGCGAGTTTGACGGTCATGGAACCAATGTCCGCATAAGATGCGCAAGCGCGCTCGAACCCATATTGTCTAGCCCTGCCGCAATCCGCTCGCGTTCGTCAGGCGATTTCTTCTGCGACATTTTCAAAGTAGGTCGCCACGCCAGAATTTCCATTTCGAAGCCGGCGATGGCTTTGAACAACTTCTGCCAAACATCATCGGGAGTTTCGTCCGCCGCCCATTGCTCGCCGCCCAGCCGCGTTTCGTGCTTATCGATTACCGAATGGAGCAGAGCTTCCAGACCTTCGTCACTCATCCGCCGGACACGGCCCTCGAGTTCGACAGAGATGTAATCCCATGTCGGCACGGTGCCGCGATTATCGTACCAGCGCGGACTGACATAGGCATCCGGACCGTTGACGACGACCAGACCGGTTTTCCCGTCGAGAGATTTGGTCAGCGCATTGCTCCGCGCCAAGTGGAATTGGACTGCGCCGTCCCCGGTCGAGAGCAGCGGTGTATGCGCCACGCGCGGACCATCGGGCGTCTCCGCGAAAACCATGCCAAAGCCGATCTGGTCGATCAGCGTTTCGAGCAGATTGCGATCATCGCTACGGAAGACCGGGTTGGGATGCATTACCGCTTGCCCCGCTTTGCCGGCTTCCCACCACCGAGTTTACCGCCAGGCCTACCAGCGCCTTTCGGTCCCTTGGCAAATTGTGCTTTCGACTTCTTGCCCAGTTTCCGTTTTGGCGCATCTTTCATGCCGCGGCCTTTGCGTTCGCCGCGCTGTTCCTTGCGGATTTGCTTGGAGTGTTGGCGTGCCGCTTTCTTCTGAAGCTGTTTGGGCATCGGGCCGCGATCTTGCTCGGGCGCAGCATCGCTATCGGCCTCATCGAAGCCCAATTGCTCCATGCTTTGCGCGAAATGCTCTGGCAGACTTGCGGTGACGTCCAACGGCACGCCATCGGGATGATCGATAATCAAGCGGCGAGCGTGAAGGTGCATCTTGCGGCTTATGCTGCCGGTTAGAAACGCGTCTTGCCCGCCATATTTGCCATCGCCGACAATCGGGTGACCGATCGCGGCCATATGCACGCGTAGTTGGTGAGTGCGGCCCGTGAAGGGTTGCAATTCGACCCATGCGGCGCGGTTTCCTGCGCGGTCAACGACACGATAGCGCGTTTTAGCAGTCTGACCGTCTTTCTCGTCGACATGCATTTTCTCGCCGCCAGTACCGGGCTGTTTGGCGAGCTTGGCTTCGATCACACCGTCATGCACTTCGGGCACGCCGACAATGAGCGCCCAATAGACTTTCTTGGCATCGCGGCCAGAAAACCGCTTGGAGAAGAACGCCGCGCTACCGGGACTGCGTGCAGTCAGAAGAACGCCGCTGGTGTCTTTGTCCAGCCGGTGAACGAGGCGCGGGCGGGGATCGGTTTCGCCAGCAAAAGCATCAAGCAAACGGTCAACATGATCGCGCGTACCGGTGCCGCCTTGCGTCGCCAGACCCGGGGGTTTGTTGAGCACAATCGCGGCCTTGTCCTGCGTGATCAGCATCGCCTCTGCGCGGTCGATATCGTCGTCGGACAATTCCTCACGCTTACGCGGTTTGCGTTGAGTGCTTTCTCCGCCCGGTGGAACGCGCAGCACTTGGCCCGCTCTCAGTCGCGCTTCCGGCTTGGTGCGCTTGCCATCAACGCGCACTTGTCCGGTACGCGCCCAACGGCTTACCATGGCAAAGCCGATCTGCGGCAGATTGCGTTTGAACCACCGGTCGACGCGGATATCGTCGTCATCAGGGCCAACGGTAAACTGCCGGACCTTGTCAGATGTTTTGGCGCTGTCCCACGGGTTTACGCCCGAGCCTTCACGCTCTTCGTTGTCATTGCTCATGATACCAGCCTCACAGCGTAAAGCCCGATGTAAAGGCCAACCAACCCCGCCATCACTGATACAAAAGCATAGAGCAGCGACTGCCCGATCTGGCCGCGTTCGATCAGGAGCATCATTTCAAGGCTGAAGGCGGAAAACGTTGTGAAACCGCCCAGCAGACCCACGCCAAGCAGCAAGCGCCATTGTTCGCTATTTTCGCTACCGTGCCGCGCTAACCAACCTGCCAGCGCGCCCATCAGCAGGCAGCCGATCAGATTGACAGTCAGCGTGGCCCACGGGAAGGTGCTGGCGGCCTTGGGGCCGACCCAACCGGTCACGGCGCGCCCGGTTTGATAACGCAGCGCCGCACCGGCGGCACCGCCAACCGCAACATTCAGCGTGGCAACTAGAGGAGAAAGGGAGGACATGGCGTGCCTCTTAGCCGCGCGCGCGGCGGCTTGGAAGCGTAGTGTGTCATTTGTGTTGCGGCACGAGCGAGCGCGGCATAGTCTCGCTCGATAGAACAACAGCATAAGATGAGGATCCCATGGCGACGCCCGAAGAACAATTGGCCACGATGCTAGCAAATATTCCGGAGAAAACCGGCAAGCCATTGGACGAATGGCTGAAGCTGATTGCCGCGCAGAACTTTGCTAAGCACGGCGAGATCATGGCGTTCCTGAAAGGCGAGCATGGCGTTTCCCACGGATTCGCCAATCTAATCGCTGCGAAGAGCAAAGAAACCGGTGGGGAAGTTGATCTGGTTGCGGAACAATATTCGGGCGCGAAAGCCGATTTGAAGCCAATCCACGATTCAATTGTAGAATTCGCGAAATCGCTGGGCGGCGATGTTGAGGTCGCGCCTAAAAAATCTAGCGTGAGCTTGCGCCGGAAGAAGCAATTCGCGTTGATCACGCCTGCGACCAAGACCCGGATTGATCTGGGTTTGGCGCTGAAAGGTGACGAACCAAGTGGCCGGCTCGAAACTTACAACGCAATGTGCAGTCACCGCGTTCGCCTGGAAACTCGGGCCGATTTTGATGCAGAGGTGCAGGCATGGATGCACGAGGCGTATGATCGGGCGGGGTAGACCCGCAGTTTTGACGTAGCCATTTTTGCCAGCTTCGCACTTGCCAAAACACTTGCCAATTCAGGGATGATTCGCTAATTGCGCCTCTGTTCGAGCCGATCCCTCGCGGATTCGGCCCATTTTCGTTGATTTTTACGGGGTCACACCGCGTTCGTGCGGTCTCTGTCTCTTTGCACTGAGGTTTTTGAATTTATGCAAATCATGGTTCGCGATAACAATGTCGACCAAGCCCTACGCGCGCTCAAGAAGAAGCTGCAGCGTGAAGGCGTGTATCGCGAGATGAAACTGCGTCGTCACTACGAAAAGCCAAGCGAAAAGCGCGCCCGTGAAAAGGCTGCTGCGGTTCGCCGTGCACGCAAAATGGACCGCAAGCGGATGGAGCGTGACGGGGTATAAATCCTCGCTGCTTCAATACTCGCTTGAACACAGTTCAGTGATAAGCCATCAGGGCGCGGAGAAATCTGCGCCCTTTTGTTTTTGGCGCCGAAGCCGAAGACGATAATTCGCATAATCAGGATGTTTACATGACCGAAGTCACTCGCGTTCCTCTGCAACCCATTGCCAAGGGTTCGCTTACCAAGCTGTGGCTTGGCATTATTGTGGCAATCCTGATTGGCGCAGGCATTGCCTGGGCGGCGGTGCCGAAAAGTGTTTCGGTTGAAACGTTGACTGAAGGCACAGGCCCTGCACCAGAGCTCGGTCAAGTCGTGTTCGTCAACTATGTCGGCAAGCTGCCCGATGGCACTGTGTTCGATGAATCGGGAACGTCGCAATTACCGCCGCAATTGTTCCCAGAGGGCCAGCCGCTACTGCTCGAAGAAGGTGCGCTGATCGACGGCTTTATTGAAGGTCTGCAAAAAACGCAGAAGGGCGGCAAATATCTGATCGAGATACCGGCAGAGAAGGGTTACGGCGCAACACCAGCACCTGGTTCACCCATTCCGCCTAACAGTGATCTGATCTTTGAAGTCGAGATCGTCGATATGATGGCACGTGAAGATGCCGAGCGCCGGATGATGGCGTTCCAGCAGATGATGCAACAGCAGCAAGGTGAGGGCGGTCCAGGTGGGCCTGCCGGTCCCGGTGGCCCGGCTGGTCCGCCACCTGCTGCACCCGGAAACTGATCGGATAACTAAGCAGGTTTACGAGCGTAACGATCAACCGGAGAAGTTTGCATGAGTGAAGCGGTCGATATCGAGCCCGAAGCAAGCTCCGAAGCAAACTCCAATCCGGCCCAAAATCCGGCATTTCCTGACGATTGGTCGCTACGCCCATGGGTGCTGGCAGGGCTACTCGCTATCGCGGGTCTCGGCGTGCATCTGGCCAGCGATGGTGGCTATGATGTGCCATGGCGCATGGCGCTGACTGCGTTTTTCTTCTTTGCTGCCGGCGTTGCTGCTTTCACGCTCGACCGCGACTATCTGATCCCACCAGCCATTTTTGCCGGCGTGTCCGGACTGGTGATGGCGGGGATCGCTTGGCGCGCGACCAGTGCAGGGGACTACTATTCCGATTCCAGCTTTTGGGTGGCTGCGGGTATCCTTGCGGTGACGCTTTCGCTGCCTCTGTTCCAAGCGGGCTTTTTCAAAAAGCGCTTCGACACGTCCTATGCCGATGCGCATTACTTCGTTTGGACCGATGCAATTAGCGGCGCAGGCGCATTGGCTTTTACCGGGTTAAGCTGGCTGGTCCTGCTGTTGCTATCGAGCCTGTTTGAACTGCTCAATATCAACATAATCGAAGAACTGATGCGCGAAGAATGGTTCGGTTGGGTGTTCTCCGGTCTGGCATTTGGCGCTGCGCTGGGCGTGCTGCGGAACCAGATCAAAGTACTCTCCACCCTCCAATCGGTTGTTCTTCTGGTTCTATCGCTGCTCGCGGTGCCACTGGCTATTGCGCTGATCCTGTTTCTATTGGCGATGATCGTATCCGGTCCAGACGTCTTGTGGGAAGCAACCCGTAGCGCGACACCAGTATTGCTTGGCTGCGCCGTTGGTGCATTTGTGCTGACCAATGCTGTGCTGCGTGACGACGATGCGGACATGACCAAGTCACGCGTTCAGCAATGGGCGGCGCTGATCCTTGCGCTTGGTATCTTCCCGCTGACTGTATTTGCCGCCGTGTCGATGGGGACGCGGATCGCGCAGCATGGCTTATCACCCGAACGCATATGGGCGCTGATCGCTATCGTGGTCGCGACGACGTTTGGGCTGGTCTATTTGATTGCGTTCATTCGCGGGCGGATGGCCGGATGGCGTGACTATTTACGGACGTCGAACCTGCACCTGGCAGTGCTGGTTTCGACCATCGCGTTTATCCTTGCCATGCCGCTGTTTAATTTCGGCGCGATATCGACCAGCAACCAATTGTCCCGTTTGCAAAGTGGGGCAGTGTCGGTGGCCGATTTTGATTATGCCGCGCTGCGCTGGGATTTCGGCGATGCAGGACGTGAGACCCTGACCGAACTCACGAAGAGCGACAATGCCGAAATGGCCAAGCTCGCCAAAGCCGCTGAGGATATGGAAAGCCGGTATGGCGGCCGCCGCGCGGCGCAAAGCCGTGATGCTGTCGAGAAGGCAATTATCGACGTTTCGGAAGAGCGCATAGAAATAGCTGTGCGGACCTATCTGCTTGAGCGTGGTTATCTATGCCGCATAGCCTGCCGTGTATCGCAAATCGGTGAGGCAGAGGATGGGCCTTTGTTGGCTGTAATTGCCCAATATGACCCCGAATTCTTGGTGTTTAACGAGGCAACCGGTGAAGTCGAGGAAATGCAAATCCGCCACGGCACAATGCAGCAGGACCGCTCGATGGGCGCGGTTGAAGCTGGACCCGATGCCGAGGTTGAATTGCGACCCTTTACCGGACGTCAGCTATATGTTGACGGCAAACCAGCCAGCGCTCCATTCGAATAGCCGGCATTTGAATAGCATTCCGCGCGCGAATCCCGCTTGAAGCCGCCCGCCCGCGCGGCTAAGCGCAAGGCATGTCAGTCAATAAAGAAAACGTTGCCAAGATCGCTTCTTTGGCCCGCATCAAAATGAGCGATGACGAGCTCGAGCGCATGGTGCCCGAACTCAACCAGATTCTTGGCTGGGTTGACCAGCTGAGCGAGGTCGATTGCTCTAATGTTGAACCAATGACCGCTGTCATTCCCAACGAACTGCGCCTGCGCGCTGACGAGGTGAATGCCGATCCCAAAACTGGCGGAGATCGCCGTGATGATGTGCTGGCCAATGCGCCCGCTGCTGAACACGGGTTCTTTGGCGTGCCGAAGGTGATCGAGTGATGAGCAACCTAACTGACCTGGGCGTCGCGGCGATCCGTGACGGCGTTGCAAACGGCGACTTTTCTGCGCGTGAAGTGGCGGAGGCGTTCAACGCTAATGTTGCTGCGGCGGCTGACCTCAACGCGTTTATCGTGACCACGCCTGAAAGGGCTCTTGAAGCCGCGGACGGAGTCGATGCCGACCGCGCTGCTGGTAAAGAGCTGGGCAGCATGGCTGGCGTACCCATTGGCATGAAAGATCTGTTCGCCACCAAGGGTGTGCAAACCACTGCCGCGAGCCATATTCTCGAAGGCTTTACGCCACAGTACGAAAGCACTGTTTCGAGCAATCTCTGGGCCGCTGGCGCTGGGATGCTGGGCAAGCTCAACCTTGACCAATTCGCAATGGGTTCATCCAACGAGACGAGCTATTTCGGCAATGTCACCTCACCGTGGCGCCGCCCCGATGGGTCGAATACGCCGATGAGCCCTGGCGGTTCTTCGGGTGGTAGCTCGACCGCGGTTTCGGCGCGTTTGGCTCCTGCTGCGACGGGTACTGATACTGGCGGATCGATCCGTCAGCCGGCGGCCTTTACCGGGATTACCGGCGTGAAACCGACTTACGGGCGCTGTTCGCGCTGGGGCGTGGTCGCGTTTGCGTCTTCGCTCGATCAGGCAGGACCGATGGCGCATGATGTGCGCGATTGTGCGATCATGCTGGGCGCGATGGCGGGGTTCGATCCGAAAGACTCGACAAGCCTCGACCTGCCGGTTCCCGATTGGGAAGCGGCGCTTAATTCGGACCTCAAAGGCAAGAAAGTCGGCATTCCCAAGGAATACCGGATGGAAGGCACCGATCCTGAGATCCTGCAAAGCTGGGACAACGGAATTGCATGGCTGAAGGATGCGGGCGCGGAGATCGTCGAGATCAGCCTACCGCATACCAAATATGCGCTGCCCGCCTATTACATCATTGCGCCTGCAGAGGCGTCGAGCAATCTCGCGCGCTATGACGGCGTGCGGTATGGTCTGCGCGATCTGCCCGACGGTGCAGGGCTGCAGGACATGTATGCCGAGACACGTGCCGCCGGTTTCGGTGACGAGGTGAAGCGCCGCGTGCTGATCGGCACCTATGTGCTCAGCGCGGGCTTCTACGATGCCTATTACAATCAGGCGCAGAAAATCCGCACGCTGGTGGCGCAGGACTTCGAAAAGGCGTGGGAGCATTGCGATGTAATCCTCGCCCCGACAACGCCCTCGGCCAGCTTTGGCCTGGGCGAGAAGGACGACGATCCGCTGGGCATGTATCTCAACGATGTGTTCGCAGTGCCTGCAAGCCTTGCCGGACTGCCCGCAATGTCAGTGCCATGCGGCGTGACCAGCGAAGGTCTGCCGCTCGGCCTGCAGATCGTCGGCAAAGCCTTTGACGAGCAAGGTGTGATGAACGCTGGCCTCGCGATTGAAGAGCGCGCCGGATTCACCGCGAAACCGGAGAAGTGGTGGTGAGAGCGCTAAGCCACCTTAAAGCGACGGTGGTTTCGGCGTCTTTGGTTACGTTGGCTTTGCCCGTGTCCCTGCAAGCTCAAGACAAGCCGTTGAGCGTCGAATGCATCGACAGCAACAGTGAAGTTGCCCAAGCACCTACAGAGGCGATGACGCGCTGGCTTTCAAGTCATGCTGAGTCCTATGATCGATCCGATGCGTTCACGATCAGTGCAACAGGCGCGATGAATCGCGTTTTTGCACCATCGGGAATGCTGGTACATCCGCTTCAGATGGCAGAAGTGGTTCGCAGGTCGAGTTCCTTCAGTGGCGATAAAGCGAAGCTCGTTGAATTGGGCATTAGCGGATCATCATTAGGCGATACTTCTTCCTACGCCGATCAACTGTCAGCAGCATTGGATACTGAAGTTCAGGGCTGTGACGGTATTGCTTACTATGTGAACAGCGGATTGTATCTCTGTGCCGCTGCGCTGAAAGAAACTGAGGCGGTGAACAATCGCCTTTTGCCGATAGGTTTTCACCCCGAGCAATTTCCGATGTTCATGGCGTTTTGTGTGGGCAAAGGTCAGAGTCCAGATCCGAGAACGCTCTTATCGTCGCAGGCGGCCTATGGTCTCTTCCCGAATGAACTCGCGGAACTCGATGCAGCAGCAAAAAGTGATGCCGCCGCCGCATTTCGCCTCTACCAATATTACTGGATCGCGAAGCAAGATCGTGACAGCGCGCTGTCATGGCTCGAAAAGTCTGCGAACTTGGGTTCGCAAATAGCGCAGTACAACTTAGCTTATGAATTGTTCGAATCCGCCAAGGTCGAACAGATTGAACGTGCTAATGGAGTGATGGATGAGCTTGTATCATCTGGCGCACGGCTTCCCGATCTAAGAGAATTTTACACTAATTCTGGTGAAACAAATGAGTAACTACCGCATCCAAGGCGCAACGGGCGAATGGGAGGTCGTGATCGGCCTTGAGGTCCATGCGCAGGTCACGTCGCAGTCCAAGCTGTTCAGCGGCGCGGATACGACTTTTGGCGCAGAGCCGAATACGCAGGTGTCATTGGTCGATGCCGCGATGCCGGGAATGCTGCCCGTGCCCAATGCCGAGTGCATCCGTCAGGCGGTGCGCACCGGCATGGCGATCGAGGCGCAGATCAACAAATATTCGCGGTTTGACCGGAAGAATTACTTCTACGCTGATTTGCCGCAGGGCTACCAGATTTCGCAGCTCTATCACCCTATCGTGGGCGAGGGGCAG
The DNA here is from genome assembly GCF_017812015.1 of Pontixanthobacter sp. CEM42. Classification (GTDB taxonomy): domain Bacteria; phylum Pseudomonadota; class Alphaproteobacteria; order Sphingomonadales; family Sphingomonadaceae; genus Pontixanthobacter. The sequence continues at coordinate 253,655 of NZ_JADQTN010000001.1, forward strand.
CTGCTGATCGAGAAGGACGAGAAGGCCGGTATTCCCGAAGACAAGATCATCGGCATTGAGCGGATTCACGTGGAGCAGGATGCGGGCAAGCTGATGCACGACCAGCACCCGACCATGTCCTATGTCGATCTCAACCGCTGCGGTGTGGCGCTGATGGAGATTGTCTCCAAGCCCGATATGACCTCGCCTGCCGAAGCCGGAGCATATGTGCGCAAGCTGCGCTCGATCCTGCGCTATGTCGGGTCGTGCGACGGCAATATGGAGCAAGGCTCGATGCGTGCAGACGTTAACGTATCGGTGCGCAAAGTCGGCGATACAGAGCTGGGCACACGCACAGAGACGAAGAACGTCAACTCGGTCCGCTTTGTGATGGCAGTGATCGAAAGCGAAGTGCGCCGTCAGGTCGATCTGATCGAAGATCGTGGCACGGTGGTGCAGGAAACGCGCCTCTACGATCCCGACAAGAACGAAACGCGGTCGATGCGCTCCAAAGAAGACGCGCATGATTACCGTTACTTCCCCGATCCCGATTTGCTGCCGGTGAATTTGGAGGATTCCTTCCTTGAGGAATGCCGTGCTAGCCTGCCCGAACTGCCCGATGCCAAGCGCACGCGCTACATCGAGGAACTGGGGCTGAGCGAATACAACGCAGCGGTTCTGACGGTTGAAGTCGAAACCTTCGCGCGTTTTGAAACGCTGCTAGACATCACTGCCAAGCATCTCGGTAAGCCTGAAAGCGAAATCGCGACGACCGTGGCAAACTGGTCAATGTCGACCGCACCAGGTGTGGTGAAGTCGCTCGGCGATGAAGCAAACCTCGAATACGCCACAGCCGAGGCGCAGGCGGCGATCCTTGGTATGCAGGGCGCAGGTGATATCTCCGGCAGTCAAGCCAAGGAAATCTACGAGATTGTCCTTAAAACCGGCCGCGACCCAGCAGAGATCGCCGACACCGAAGGCCTCAAACAAGTCAGCGACACTGGCGCCATCGAAGCGGCCATCGACGATATTCTCGCCAGTAATGAGGATAAGGTCGAGCAGTACAAAGGTGGTAAGGACAAGCTGTTCGGCTTCTTCGTCGGCCAGACGATGAAAGCGATGAAGGGACAGGCCAATCCGCAGGTCGTGAACCAGATTCTAAAGGGCAAATTGGGCTGACCTCGATAGTCCTCGTCCATCCGGAAATACCCGGCAACACTGGCGCAACCGGCCGCACCTGCGTGGCGCTCAACATGGAGCTGGTGCTGATCCATCCGCTCGGCTTTGAGCTTTCGGACAGCCGCGTAAAACGCTCTGGCCTCGATTATTGGCAGCATATTCGGCTGGCGGAATTCGCTAGCTGGGATGCTTTCCTAGAGGAACGCAAGCCGCGCGATAACCAGCTTTACCTGTTCGAAGAATATGCGGATCGCAGCTTTTACGAGCCGGATTATCCGGACGACGCTTTTCTTGTTTTCGGATGCGAAACCAAAGGACTTCCGCCGGAAATCGTCGATGCGCACCGGGCGCAGCTTGTCGGCCTGCCGATGCGGTCAGACAAGGTGCGATCACTAAATTTGGCAAATACGGTGACTGCCGCGGCCTATCAAGCCGTGCGTGCGCATATTTCACCGTAAAGCACCCCTCGAAGACAGCGGCCAAAAACGGCAGAACGGCGTCATTTCGGGACGGTTTCGCGCCGCTGACTCGACATTCGCAGGCATCCCCTTAACTTCGCGCGCGATTACGGGGAGAGTCGTTGATGACTGACTGGGTGAAAATTCTGCTGGGCGGGGTCGCGACCTCGGTGCTTGCATTTGCCACACATGCGTTGACGGGCAAGTCCTATGTGGCTGGCTTGGAAGAGAAAGCCACGGCAGCTCTGTCTGCGGCGGGTGTAAAGGGCGCAAGTGCCAGCATGGTGCGCGAGCCATCGATCAGGCGACTTGCGATACTCTCTGGCGATCTCGATGATGCTGCGCGTTCGGAAGCAAAAAAGGCTGTTCGCACCGTTCGCGGCATTGCCGAAGCCCGTTGGGACGATGAAGGCGGCGCGGTCGCTAACCCTGAAATTGATGGTCTTGCAGAAGCCGGCCCATCCGAATGTCAGGCAGAAGTCACAAAAGCGGCGGAGGCTGATCCGATCACGTTCCGCAGTGGCAGCCCGTATTTGTCCCCTACATCGCTGCGCACAATCGACGCTGTCGCAGCTGTGCTGAAGGAATGCGAAGGCGCAAAAGTCGCTGTTGAAGCCCACACCGATGCCACGGGAAGCGCCGCGATCAATAACAGCATGAGCCAGGCACGTGCGGACGGCATCGCTGCTGCGCTGATTGAGCGGGGCATTGCTGCTGAACAAGTGTCAGCCAAGGGTTTCGGTTCCGAAAAACCGAAGGTCGAAGGGACAGGTGCCGCCGCTAACCAAGCCAATCGGCGAATCGAGTTTACGGTGCGCGGCGGAACTACTGACGCCAAGCCGGAAGAAGGGGAGTAAGCCGATGCCATTGCTAATGGAGACATGGATATTGCTCATCATTTGCTTCCTGATCGGGCTCGGTGTGGGCTGGTTGATCTGGAAGCGCAGCTAAGCGCGCGGGAGAATAGACATGCTATCGATTATCGCCGCCAATCCGCTTCCCTTCATTGTTGCCGTGCTTATCGGCGTTGCCACTGCATGGTGGGTCTGGGCAGGTTCTGACACGGAAGAATCCTATGAAGACGACACCCATGAAGAGGATGAAGTCCTAGACGAAGTGTCCGCTGAGCCAGAGCCCGCGCCTGAACCAGAGCCGGCATCCGAACTGGCACCTGAACCGGAACCAGAGCCAGTTGTCGAAGAGATCACCAAGGAAGTTCCGGTCGCTCCGGTGGCTTTGGCTACCGCCGCGACCGCTACTGTCGCCGCTTCCAAAAAACGGGATGAACCGCCTGCGCCGTTAACCGTCGCCGAGATCGAAAACAGGCCGAACATTGCCGTTGCCATCGGTGATCCGGACGATCTGAAACGGATCAAAGGCATTGGTCCGAAACTGGAAGACCTGTGCAACTCGCTTGGCGTATCACGGTTCGATCAGATTGCCGCATGGCGTGCAAAGGATGTCGGCGAAGTTGACGCACATCTGGGCAGCTTCAAAGGCCGTATCACCCGCGACGAATGGGTTGCGCAGGCCAAGCTTCTCGCGGCGGGTAAAGTGACCGAGCACAGGTCTAAATACGGCGACTGATTGCCGGTTGTTTTTCAGCCGCTCCGCCTATTTTGACTGCAGCGCAATCGCGCCTTCATCGGTCCAGATGGTGGGCCCTAAATCGTCACGAAACAGCTCTGGTCCATAGAACCCGGCCAAGAAGGCTTTCGCTTGCTTCTTGCTGGTCGCTTGGTCGAATTGCTGACGGTTCATTGCCGCAATCTGCGGGATAAGAGTTTCCAGCCTTTTGAAGCCCGCATCGAGTGCGACCTTGGCCAGTTCGCCGTCATCGGCGGACCATGAGCGCACATTGATCCGTGGTTCGTAGGAGCGCTTCTTAAGCTGGACGATGCTGGTCACGCGCTGCTCCAACGCCGGTTTACTCGCGTCGCTCCATGACAAAGCGATATCGGCTGAAATGCGGATCTGGGTGAAGTCCGGTGACAGGCTGTAAGTGTAAGTTACCGCGCCGGCTGACACGCCTTTATTCGCGCCAAGAAAGCGTTCTGCGGTCAGAGTGGGTTCTACGTTCTGAGTGTTGAATGCTGCAATTGTGGTCATCTGCGCGAGCGCGCGGATGTCGACGTTCTGCAGTACTTCTCGGAGAGGGCGCACCGCGGCTTCAGCGCGCTGAGACGCATTGGACCGCATCACCTTGCCCTTATTGTCCTGCGCCGCGATGATCAGACCGCCGAGCAATCCGCCGCCGCCCATTGAATCGGACGCTACACGGCCAATCTCGACATCTGTGGCAATCTCATCCTGCGGGATGGCGACCCCGACGGTCCATGCCTCCCCAAACGCCACCGGTGCAGATTTCGGTAGGACGGGATCATAGTCTCGTGCGGCCGCTGGTGGAGCTAGCAACAGGCCGAGTGCGAGAAGAAGCGGCGTGATGGATTTCATCAGGCGATACCTTGTTATTTGTGTCAGGTCGGGAAAAAGCGCGCGGCTCTCCTCGGCGAAGAGCCGCGCCCTCTGTTACCTCTTGAAGCGCTTTGAATATTCGAGGAAGTTCTTGGTGAAGGCTGCGAGTAGATCAGCCTCTGCTGCCTCGGTCTCATCGGTGGTCTTTGGCGGGAAGTGCTTCAGACCGTTACCGCCGCGACCCTTGACCATTTTAGTCTTGGTTTTGCCGCCACGGAAATCTTTGAAGATAAACCGGTTGTTGAGCGAGCGGCCATAGATCGCTTTCTTCTGATACAGGTTCTGCGTGATGAGCAGCTCGGCGTAGCAATCCGCTGTGGAGTCGGTCAGGCGCGTTTTCACCTTGGTGGTGATCTTACGATCAGCGATGGGCGTTTCGTACATAATCGCGGTGCCTTCAGGCAATTTCAGCTCCTCGACGAGATCAATCGTGCCGAGCGCTTCGACCTGAAAACGGGGGCCGAGCGCATCGCGCAGATATTCAGCTTCGCTAATATTGCGATCCTTGTTTTTGGCCGCGTCCGCAACCGCGCCGATCACGCCAAAGCCGGAAAGCCAGCCGGTGGTTTGGGCCTGTCCTTCCAAGGTCGGAAAGACGCGCAATTCGCAAACCGGTGGGGCGAGCTCTTCTACGATCTCGACCACTTCGGTAACCTGTTCGCCTTCGACCGGCTGAACAGGCATCATCTCTCTCGGTTCAACGGGTGCTGCTTCTTTTGGCATCACGGCATCCGCAGCAGCTTCAGCTGTCGCCTCAGCAGCGGCATCTGCTCCCTCGGCGGCGTCTTGGGCTGACACGGTTGTGCTGAGCAGAATGGCAGATGCTAGAGCGACTCCGGTTGAGCCGAATGTGTGTTTGATCTTCATCGTTACTTCTCCTGTCGAAGGCTAAATTGGGTTGTCTGGAAGAATCTCGCGCGTGCCTGAGTTTTCAGGTTCGGCTGCGCTTGGCAGGGCTTCCTCGATCTGCTCGCCTAGCGATTCCGCTGCAACGCTGGGTTCTATACCTATGGAAGTCTCCGGCGCCTCGCTTGTCGGCACCTCTGCTGGAGCGGGTTTGATTGTGTCACGCAGCGGGAAGTATGTGATCTCTTCCCCGGTACGCGCTTTCAGTTCGCGCCCTGCGGGGATCGTGCCATCCTTGCCCCGGACAAATCCAGAGAAGACCCCGACTGCGACCCAAGTCGCGACTGCCGCGCCATTCTTGTTCTTGCCTTCTTCACGGTATCGACCGTCAAGCAGGAATTCCTGACCGCCGAGGTCAAGATAACTCAAATTGATGGCGATGATCCCTGACTTGCCGAAACCGCCATTGCCGGTGACAAAGCTCACGTCGCCATAACCCTTGGTGCCCTTCGGAATGACGATCACGTCGTCCTCCAGCACATCGTGCAACACCGTAACGCTAAAGGTGTCGCCAATCTGATTGAACTCGGTCGAGAGCTCGTCGTCCAGCATGACGAACACTGGTGTCTTCGCAGGCAGGGTAACCGGCGGGAGGGGGACGGGTTCGGTCGCGGTGTCATCCGAAATGGGCAGATCGTCCGCAGTTTGCATAGTTGGCATAGCGTCCGGGTCGAGCAGTATCGGCGCGTCAGCTGCGGCAGCGTTGTCTATCGCTTCGGGTTCAGATGATTCTGTGGGCTGTGCAGAGTCGGTCGCCCCGGCTTGTGCGGGAATGCAAAGCAGCGCTGCTGCCGCCGACCATTGCAGAATTGTCACGTAACCCCCAGACCCCTTCGCTCGCGAAATTAAGCAATAAGCATTTGAATGTCTATCGGAAAATCGGCCGGAAGATTGGCAGTCATGTGAGAGTTCGTGACGCCTCAATTGCACAACAAAAAAGGGCGCCGGAGCATTGCTCCCGCGCCCTTTCATTGTCGCTTTGAAAGCGGATTAACCTTGGCGTTGGCCCGTCATTGCCATCTTGCCGAAAGCGCCAGCGTTGACTTCACCGGTCAGCTGATCGCCGTCAACGGTTGCTTCGCCTTCGAGCTTCATTGGCATCGGAACAGTCATGTTCATCGTCCAAGTCAGCTTGTTGCCGTCAATCTTGCCGTCTTCCAGTTCCATACTGCCCATTGCGCCGGCATTGGTGCCGGTGAACTCGGTGCCGTCATCGTTTGGCACGATGGTCACGGTGCTCTTTTGGTCGCCCATCGGGCTTTTGGTTACGCAATCATAAGTGCCTGCTACGGACATAGTCGTTCTCCTAAAATTATTCTCTCAAAGGGTTAGTCACCCGACGCTATTCAGCATCTAGGCTGCGTACTTCCACGGGAATGCCGAGGGCGTCAAGCTGTGGGCCGACTACCTTGGCATCGCCGACCACCACCAGAGTGAGGTCGCTCAGGCTGAATGTCTGCCTTGCCGCAGCGTCAAGCTGGTCTGTGGTCAGTGCAGAATATTTTTCGGCCAGCGTCTCGTAATAATCGTCTGGACGGCCATAGGTGATGATATTGGTCAATCCGCCCAGCACATCGCGGCTGGTTTCGAACTGACCTGGCAACTCGCGGACATTGCCATTGATGAGGCGGGTAAGCTCTTCACCGGTGACACCATCGGTTGTCGTATAGGCTGCGAGATCGCGGAACAGTTCAGTGATGGAATCACCAGTGCGGTCGGCCTGCACTGGCGCATAGATCAGGAAGTTCCCGCGATCGAGCGGCGCTCGCAGCAAACTGCGAACACCGTATGACCAACCTTTGGTCTCGCGCAAATTCATATTGATCCGGCTGAGGAAGCTGCCGCCGAACACTTCATTGGCAGCGCGCAGTACCGTCAGATCATCGGTGCCCTTCTGCTCCAGAACATGACCGCCCATAATGATCGATTGTGGCGAGTTGGGCCGGTCAATCAGCACGATTTTGCGGCTGGTGTCCGGAACCGGCGCATCATAGCTCTTAACCGGTGCAGGCGTGTTGGGTGCCTGCCAATCGCCAAAGCTGGCTTCGAGCAGTGTCACTGCTTCGTTCAGTGATGTGTCGCCGACAACCAGCACGCGGGCCATATCAGGGCGCAGCCAGACGCGGTGGAAGTCAGAGATTTCCTCTTTCGTGATGGTCGAGACAACCTCTGCCTCACCAGTGCCGCTTGGCGGGATGCCGTAGGGATGCTGATCGCCGTACAAGATCGGCATCAATGCGCGCTGCGCAATTTGCGCGGGGCTATTCAGTTCGTTGGTGATGCGCGTCAGTTGCTGCGCGCGTACGCGTTCGAGCTCGTTCTCATCGAAAGCCGGATTGCGGATGTAATCGGCCAACAGGTTGAGCGAGCCAAGCAGGTTGGGGGTAATTGCATCGAGACCGAAGGATGTTGTGTCTGCATCGGCTGTACCGAAGATCGAGGCACCATATTTCTCGCGCTCGATGGCTAGAGCGGTGGAATCGAGCGTGGTTGTGCCCTCATCCATCAATTGCAGCATCAGCGATTGCAGGCCGAGCCGGTTGCGCGGATCGGCGGCATAGCCAGCGTCGAATGCAACGCGGACGCTGACCACCGGAACAGCATCACGCTTGGCGAAATAGATTTCCATCCCGTTCGACAGTGTAGCGCGCTCGATATCAGGGAAGTCGAGTGGCTTGAGTTCGCCGACGTCGGGTAATTTCGAGCGATCTGCTTCGACAGGTGCTCCAGTCGCACCTTGCATCCCAAGACCAAGCGGATTGGAATAATATTCCGGTTGCAGTGAGCCAGCATAGCTTTCGGGTGCAATCACGAAGCCGCCGCGATCTTCGCCGCCTTCTTTGCGATCTCCGGGCTCGACGATCAGTTCAAAGACAGGGCGCGAAAGCCACTTCGCAGTAACCGAGCGGACTTCTTCCGGCGTCAGCGCCGCTGCGCTTTTGAGAGTGGTTTTGTAAGCGGCCGGATCACCTTGATAGAGGAACCCTTCGGCAAGTGTTGGCGCTTTGCCACTGAAGCCGCCGACCTGTTCCAATCCGCGAATCTGGCCTGCGGCGTAGACGGTGGTCGAGCGCTGGATTTCCTCAGCGGTCGGACCTTCCTCGAGGAACTTGGCGATTTCTGCATCAAGCGCGGCAGCGACTGTGTCTTTGTCGACACCGGGCTTGGCATCGGCATAGACCACGAACTGCCCGGCTTGCGCGAAGATCTGTGCATTGGCGACAACACGAACGGCCAATTGCTGTTCACGCACCAAGCTGTTGTCGAGCCGTGATGAGGCGAGGCCGCCCAGTACGCTGGCGCCCATCGACAATGGCAGGAAATCCGGATTGTCGAGGCCGGGAACCGCCCACATCCGGTAGACGCGCGTGGTTGCGACCTTGTCATAAATTGTCTTGGATTTTGGAGCATCCAGCGTTGGCACCGGAGCATCGACTGTGGGTGTTTCCGGACCGCGTTTAATCGCGCCGAACCATGTGTTCATTTTGGCTTTGGCGGTCGCGGTGTCGATGTCACCCGCGAGGACGATGACTGCATTGTTTGGCCCATAATTGTCGCGGAACCACTGTTTCACATCTTCCAGAGTTGCGGAGGACAGATCGTCCATCGAGCCGATGGTGGAGTGGTGGTACGGATGGCCCGAGGGATAGAGGTTCTCAAGCTGCTCATATTCGGTGAGGCCGTAGGATTGGTTGTCACCCTGACGTTTTTCGTTCTGAACAACGCCGATCTGATTATCGAGCTTCTCCTGAGTGACCGCGCCTAGCAGATAGCCCATTCGGTCACTTTCCAGCATCAATGTGCGGTCCAGCGCGCCAGTTGGGACGGTCTGGAAGTAATTGGTCCGGTCAAACCATGTGGTGCCGTTGAAGTCGGTCGCGCCAACTTGTTGCAGCGGTTCGAAGAAGTCATTTGGCGCGTTTTCGCTGCCATTGAACATCAAATGTTCGAACAAGTGCGCAAAGCCGGTCTTGCCTTCCGGCTCATGCTTGGAACCCACATTGTACCACACCGAGACCGCGACAACCGGGGCTTTGCGGTCTTCGTGCACCAGCACGGTCAGGCCATTATCAAGCTCGAACTGTTCGTAAGGAATAGAAACCGCATCAATTAGATCAGAGACTGATGCAGGCGCTGCCGGATCATCCGCCATTTCGGTTGTTGTGTCTTCCATAGCCTCTGCAGCCGCAGGCGCGTCTTGGGCCATAACCGGTGTCGCGGCGAGCGACAGTGCGAGCAGACTTGCCGAAGCAAAGCGTGTGATCGGTGTAAGGCGCATAATAATCCCCTAATTGGTATTCGATGTCCGCAAGTGGCCGATTGCCGCTAGCCCCTAGCGGTTGGTCACGGTTTTCCGTGTGGTTGCAGCTTTCAGCGCATCAACGCGCCAAAAGTGAACCGGTTTCAATTCATGTTTGACGAACAACGCAGTCTGATCGGCAAAATGCGGACTCTCGGGCCGCGTTGTTGCCGCGCCAAACGGTTGGATCGATTCCGACCGGACACGCTGGCCGGGTTCCCACTCGACGAACATCAGAAAACTGTCGCCGTGGCGGACCGATAGCCTTCCGTCATCATCGACATTCCACAGGGTCGATGCACGCAAAGTGTCGCTGCCTCCATCGAGCGGCAGATCAATGTCACCCTGTCGCAGCCGCAGTAGTTCGGACATTGGCGGATCAAGCTTGCCGAAATGCGTCATCAGGTGCTCGGCCGCTTTGGCGAGTTCTTCTTTTGCATCGGGCAGTGGCTTGTTTTGATACTCAGCGCTCATCCATGGACGGATCATCAGCAAAGCGATGGAATCGCCTTCGCCGACACTGTCGGAGGTCATATCCCATCCTTTGAGCAGGGCTTGCGCCCTGGCCAGTTCGGGGTCGTCAGTCAGATCGAGCGCTTCCACCCCGTCCATCATCGTGTCGACATAATCCTCGCGGACATAGCCGGTGTCATATTTGATCTTTTCCAGCGTCTTGCGGTCGATGATGTTATATTGCGCCATCAGAATTTCAGTGCGGCGCGAACGGTTTGTTTCCTTGAGCTCCACTCCCATTTCGGGCGCGACGCTGTCCGGGTCGATATCGTCGTCCGGACCGGCGGCGGAGTAGGGCTTGTTGTTGGAGTTGTAGACCCAGCCGCTCGATGGGTTGTAAATCTTCGGGATCGCGTCGAAGTCGACGGTTCCCTGCCAAATCAGTGAACTGTCATTTCCGGGCAGGATATTGCGCCAATCAGGACCGACGGGGCGGTTGGGAATAGCGGCGTTATAGACATAGGCGATATTGCCTTCCTTATCTCCATAGATGAAGTTGGTGGAGGGTATATCCATCCGTGCGATGATGGTCTTCCACTCGTCGAAAGTCTCCGCTTTGTTGAGCCGGTAATAGGCGTCGAGCATATCCACGCTGTCCATGCCGCCATAGCGGATCGCAAAGGCACCTTTGTCGTTCTTGATGACCGGCCCATGCGCGCTGCGATAAACGGTTTGCGGAACAGGCAGGACCAGCGGCCCTTTTTTGACTGGCAGAATGACGCTCTTCGAAAGCAGCGGTTTCCATTCGCCATCGAGCTTGTAATTCTCGCCGCTCTCGTCGAGCTCCAGCTCGTATACATCGGTCATGTCAGGCCGATTGACCGTGTTGGTCCAGCCGAGATTTTCGTTGTGGCCTAGGAACGGGAAGGGGCTGCCGGGGAAGTTTGCGCCGGCATAGTGCCAGCCCTCATTACTTTCCACGACGAGCTCATACCAGGCAACGCCGCCACGCCATGGCTGGTGACTGTTGGAGACAAGCCGGGTGACCCCGTCGCCCGATTTTTCCGGCGCGATTGCCCACGCGTTGGAACCCGATAGTGCACCATCCTCGCCGAAATAGAGCGGATGCGCGCGAGCGACGTTGGTTGGTTCTGCTTCGTCGTTTTCTTCCATAATTGGCGGGGCGTCAGCAGATGGTTCGACCTGGCTACCAGCCTCAGGGATTGGCGGGCCAAATTCCGGGTTTAGCTCTTCGCCCGCGACCAATGGGCCAATGACATTGCCGAGCCCGAAGAAGAACGGTTGGCGCAAAGCAAAGCCCGTCGCGACATCCATGCCATTGACCGGGAAGAGATTGGCCAGCTTAACCTCGCCGGGGTTTTCCTTGGCGAATTGGTTGAGGCCGGTTGCATAGGCTTCAAACAGCGCGCGGGTATCTTCGGGAAGCGAGGCATAATGCCGCTCCGCTGTGCCGCGCGCATCGAGCAGGTGATAGGCGTAATCAATCTGCGCGCCTTGCTCCCCGGCAATCGCGCCGTAACGCCCGCGCGTCATCGCCACGACATCTTGCAGCGTGAAGAAGTCATCCTCCGCATGGGCAATCGCCACTCCGTAGGCAACATCGGCATCGGTCTCGCCATAAATATGTGGGACGCCAAATTCGCTACGGACGATTTCGGCAGAGTAGGTCCGATCGCTATCAGGTGCGGTGCCTTTTTGCGCCGCGAAAGGCTCCCATACCATCAGTCCGATCAGGACTGTGAGTGTGACCCCAAGCAGCAGCCATCCGCCGCGAACCAACCAACGCTTCATAAAATTTCCTCTCTCGCGCAGCGGCGTAGCGCGAAATCAGGGCAGGGTGAACCCTATGTGTTGCACCCCTTCACACGCGGTTTGGAGGTCCTATATGTGAGTAACACACCTGATCTTGTGACGCGGTGATTGTGCGCCATATGCGAAGAGAACGATTTTTGAGGACTATGCGATGAACCTGGAAAAATTCACCGACCGCGCCAAGGGTTTCCTGCAAAGCGCGCAGACGGTCGCGATCCGCAACAGCCATCAGCGCATTTCACCAACGCATTTGCTGAAGGCGTTGCTTGAAGATGATGAAGGCATGGCCGCTGGCTTGATCCAACGCGCTGGCGGACAGACTGCGACAGCGCAGGATATGGTCGATGAAGCGCTGGCGAAGATACCGGCAGTGTCGGGAGGCGGAGCACAGCAGACGCCGGGTCTCGACAATGACGCCGTCCGTGTGCTCGATTCTGCGGAGACAATCGCTGAGAAGGCGGGCGATTCCTATGTGACAGTTGAGCGCTTGCTGGTGGCATTGTCACTCGCATCGACGACTGCTGCGGGACAGATACTGAAAGAAACGAGCGTCGACCCTAAGGCTCTAAACGAAGCCATTGTCGAGCTGACCGGCGGGCGTGCGGCCAACACCGCCAGCGCCGAAGATGCCTATGACGCAATGAAGAAATATGCTCGTGATCTGACGCAAGCTGCGCGCGATGGTAAGCTCGATCCAGTTATCGGCCGCGACGAGGAAATCCGCCGCACGGTGCAAATCCTTGCCCGCCGGACCAAGAATAACCCTGCTCTGATCGGTGAACCGGGAACGGGTAAAACCGCGATTGCTGAGGGCCTCGCGCTGCGGATTGCCAATGGAGATGTGCCCGACAGCCTCAAAGGTCGTACCCTGATGTCGCTCGATATGGGTTCGCTGATTGCGGGCGCGAAATATCGCGGTGAGTTTGAGGAGCGGCTCAAGGCGGTGCTCGACGAAGTGAAGGGTGCCGATGGCCAGATCATTCTGTTTATTGACGAGATGCACACGCTGATTGGTGCGGGCGCGTCTGAAGGTAGTATGGATGCGTCCAACCTGCTTAAACCGGCCCTGTCGCGCGGCGAGCTACACTGCATCGGCGCGACCACGCTCGATGAGTACCAAAAATATGTCGAAAAAGACCCGGCGCTGCAGAGGCGTTTCCAGTCGGTCTATATCGATGAACCATCGGTCGAGGATACAATTTCAATCCTGCGCGGTTTGAAAGAGAAATACGAGCTGCATCACGGTGTGCGGATTACTGATGGCGCGCTGGTTGCCGCGGCGACGCTCTCCAACCGTTATATCCAGAACCGCTTTCTGCCTGACAAAGCGATCGATCTGATGGACGAGGCAGCTTCGCGCATCCGTATGGAAGTCGAGAGCAAGCCGGAGGAAATCGAGGGTCTCGATCGCCGGATCATCCAGTTGAAAATCGAAGAATCAGCGCTCTCGAAGGAAAGCGATCAGGCATCGATGGATCGCTTGCACGCCTTGCGCGAAGAGCTCGCCAATCTGGAGCAGCAATCGTCCGAACTGACGACGCGTTGGCAGAATGAGCGCGACAAAATTCACGCTGAAAGTAAGCTCAAAGAAGAGCTCGATGCGGCGCGGCTGGAATTGGAACAGGCACAACGCGAGGGCGATCTCGCCAAGGCAGGCGAGCTGTCCTACGGCAAAATCCCCGAGCTTGAGAAAGCTATCGAAGCAGCCTCCGATCAGACCGAAAACGCGATGCTGCGTGAAGAAGTGACCGATGACGATATCGCGGCAGTAGTTAGCCGCTCCACCGGCATTCCGATTGACCGGATGATGGAAGGCGAGCGTGAGAAGCTCCTCCAGATGGAAGACATGCTCGGCAAACGCGTGATCGGTCAGCGTCAGCCTATCGAAGCTGTGTCGAAGGCCGTGCGCCGTGCGCGTGCAGGACTAAAAGACCCGGGCCGTCCGCTCGGTTCCTTCCTGTTCCTCGGCCCCACAGGTGTCGGTAAAACCGAGCTGACCAAAGCGCTCGCCGAGTTTCTGTTCGACGATGACAGCGCGATGGTTCGCATTGACATGAGTGAATTCATGGAGAAGCACTCGGTCGCCCGCCTGATCGGCGCACCTCCGGGCTATGTTGGTTATGACGAAGGCGGTGTATTGACCGAAAGCGTCCGCCGGCGTCCCTATCAGGTGATCCTGTTTGACGAAGTCGAGAAGGCGCATAGCGATGTGTTCAACGTGCTGCTGCAAGTGCTCGATGATGGCCGTCTGACCGACGGGCAGGGCAGAGTGGTGGATTTCTCTAACACTCTGATCATTCTGACGTCGAATCTGGGCAGCCAGTATCTCGCCAATATGGAAGACGATCAGAAGGTCGCCGATGTCGAGCCGCAGGTTATGGATGTTGTGCGCGGACATTTCCGCCCCGAATTCCTTAACCGCTTGGATGAAATCATCCTGTTCCACCGCCTCGCGATGGAGCATATGGCGCCGATTGTCGAAATTCAGGTCAAACGGGTGCAGAAACTGCTCAACGACCGCAAGATCGAACTCGACCTCACTGATGCTGCGCTCCGCTGGCTCGGCAGGGTCGGTTATGACCCCGTATATGGCGCGCGCCCGCTAAAACGCGCGGTACAACGCTATCTGCAGGACCCGCTTGCTGAGATGTTGCTGCAGGGCGATGTGCCTGACGGCAGCACGGTCAAGATCGATGAGGGCGACGGTGAATTGCAGATGACGGTCAGCTAATCGACCCGCTTCTGGGCAGTCATTTAACACGCCGTCCTTTTTCGCCGTTCTGTCCGTTGATCCGGACAAAATAGCTGCCCAGCGCAGCTTTCTTGAACTCGACTTTATCGCCCACTCTGGCGCGTAGGGATTTCTTGGCGCCGGGTATCCGCCATACCGCGTTGCCGTCTTCGATTGTGATAAAGACCGTATTGCGGCCCGAGATCGAGACATTGGTGATTGTGGATTGAAGGAGCTCCAGATCTTCTTCTTTGTCATCATCACCAAACAGGCCGAGCTTGGGCAGGCTAAAGCCGAACAGACGGCGCTTGGTCTTTTTTACGTCTTCGCCGTCGATAATGCGGACTTGGCCCTCATCACTGGCTGCCACGACGGTGCCCACTGCTGCGTCATAACAAGTAAGCCTTTGCGAATCATCGGTGATTGCCTGACACGCCTTTAGGCTCTTTATATACGCATCCTCTTCAGCCGCTTCCTGCGCGCTAGCAGGGCCTGCTGCGATGCTCGCTGCTGCGGCCATAGAAAGTGTCGAGGCAAAGATTCGTGCGCGAAATTGTCCATTGGTGGACGTATTATTGCGTGTCATTCGAAATGATCCTTGAGGCGGTATGAATATGTCCAGTGGTTGGCACAGTCAGCGCATCTATCCAACTGTAACACGAATGCCACACTCGCTACCTTACGAGCAGATTAACCGCTCACTGCGATTGCGATTGTGGTTTCGTATGCACTAGACGGCACTCACTCGGACCTCGTGTCCGTTCCGTATACCTATTCACATGAGTGCCAAGGGGGCGCTCAGATTAAGGGGATTGGAATGTCCAACCGTTTAAATAAAGCCGCGCTTATGGCGGGTACGATCATGGCAGGTGCCTTGATCGCGACTCCGGCATATGCACAAGAGAATACCGATGGTGCCGAAGCCGCCAACGAAGATGATTTCATCATCGTTACCGGTTCGCGCATTCAAAAGCGTAACACCGACAGCGCAGCGCCTGTTGCTGTTGTTGATAGCGAAGAGTTTGAACTGTCAGGTACCGTCAACGTTGAGAACGTGGTCAACACGCTTCCTCAAGTTGTTCCGGGTACGACTTCGTTCTCGAACAACCCAGGTAACGGTACTGCTACACTGAACCTTCGTGGTCTTGGTGCTCAGCGTACTCTGGTTCTTGTCAACGGTCGCCGTTGGTTGTCATTCGACACTCAGCAAATCGTCGATTTGAACACAGTTCCTTCGTTCCTGCTTGATTCGGTTGACGTTGTGACCGGTGGTGCTTCGGCTGTTTACGGTTCGGACGCCCTTGCTGGTGTTGTTAACTTCCGTCTGAAAGACGTTGAAGGCGTGGAAATCGGTGGTCAGTACTCGATCACAGAGCGCGGCGACGCTGCTCGTTACGAAGTTCACGGTGCAATCGGTACTTCATTCGATGATGGCCGCGGTAGCGCGACTGTCTACGCTGAATACTACAACCGTGATGATCTCTTCCAAGGCGACCGTGGTTTCTCCAACTTCGCACTTGGTAACGAGACTGGCCCAGGCCAGCAGCAGCAGTTCGGTTCGTCCACTCTGCCAAACGGCGTTCTGCGTTACATCGGCGGTTCAACCGGCCAAGGCGTTCTGCCAGCTGGCACCGAGTTCGGTGCTGCAGGTGCAGTAGGCTTCGGTACCGGCGTTGTATTCGACAACACACCTGGCGACTTCCGCCAGCGTACTGGTGACACATACAACTACGCACCGGTTAACTACCTGCAGGTCCCGCAAGAGCGTTACCTCCTTGGTGGTTATGCTGACTATGAATTCAGCGACGGTCACGAGTTCTACACAGAAGTAGCATTCGTGAATAACCGCGTTGCACAGGAACTGGCTGCTACGCCGGTAACTGGTAGCTTCAACATCGATCTGGCGACTCAGGGTCAATTCCTTGTTGCTAGCGATCTTGCCCAGCTGCAAGCGATTGACGCGAATGAAACTGCGTTGAACGCAGCTTTCAACGCTGCGATGGCTGACCAAGATCCGGTGACACCTGGTGTTCAGTTTACACCGGTTGTTGACGATCCAGGCGTGGTCAACTTCTTCGTACAACGTCGTACGATCGAAGCTAGCCGTCGTAACAGCCTCGATGAGCGGAACGCGTTCCGTGTACTCGGCGGTGTTCGCGGTGCGATCACTGACAACCTGAACTATGACGCGTATTACATGTACTCACGTACACGTAACGCGAACATTCAGGCTGGTAACATCTCGCGTTCGGCCTTCCAGGCTGGCCTCGACGGTACTGCTACCCCGATCAACATCTTCGGTCTGAACACGCTGACTCCAGCAATGTTCGGCCAGATCGCGATTCAGGCGCAAAATGGTGACATTTCAACCCTTCAGGTTGCTTCGGGTGCCATTTCTGGCTTCCTCGGTAACTTCGGCATGGGCGGTGATGACATCGGCTTCGCTGTTGGTGCAGAATACCGCAGCGTTGGTTCGCAGTTCATTCCTGATACTGCACTGTCTTCGGGCGACGTTATCGGCTTCAACGCCGGTCTCCCAACCGAAGGTTCTTACGATGTGAAGGAAGTCTTCGCAGAGCTTAACGTTCCTATCCTCGGCCCCGACTCGGGCGTTGAGCGTTTGGAACTGACCGGTGCTGCGCGTTACTCTGATTACTCGCTGGCAGCTGTCGGCGGTGTTTGGACCTTCGCTGGTGGTATCGAATTCGCTCCTGTTCCGGACGTAACACTTCGTGCGCAATATCAGCGCGCGGTTCGTGCTCCGAACGTGGGTGAGCTCTTCGGTGGCCGCGCAATCGGTTTCCCACCTGCAACTGACCCTTGTAACAACGCTACTAACGCGGCGACTATCGCAACTTGCGTAGCTTCGCTTCCTGGTGGTGTAGATCCTCAGAACGTTATCGGCAGTGGTAACATCCAACCGAATGCGCAGATCCCTGCGACCTTCGGTGGTAACTCCACACTGGGTGAAGAAACTTCAGACAGCTACACCTTTGGTGTGGTTCTTGAGCCTTCATTCATGCCTGGTCTGACGATCACAGCTGACTACTGGAACATCTCGATCGAAGACTCGATCCAGACATTCGGTGGTGGTTTGAACAACACCTTGGATCTGTGCTTCAACCAAGTACAGGACATCACTGCTCCGATTTGTGCTCCTTTCGCAGGTGGTACAGCTCGTTCGGCAGGTGGTGCGATTACCACGGCTTCGAACCCGCTGGT
This sequence comes from Pontixanthobacter sp. CEM42, assembly GCF_017812015.1. GTDB lineage: Bacteria > Pseudomonadota > Alphaproteobacteria > Sphingomonadales > Sphingomonadaceae > Pontixanthobacter. Next base: position 271,191 of record NZ_JADQTN010000001.1, read on the forward strand.
TCTTGCGGCGAACATCGCTAGCCAAGACGTTTCCGGTATCGATCTTCAGGTGAACTACGGAACAACCATTCCGTTCTCGCTCCTGACTGATAGCGGTGAGCAGCAGGTTAACTTTGCGTTCCTGGGTACTTGGACCGAAAACTCGGACTTCACTCCGGTTGCCGGCTTCCCAACAGTCAACGAATGCGCTGGCCTGTTCGGACCGACCTGCGGTGAGCCAACACCTACGTACAAGTGGACAAGTCGCTTGACGTTTGTTGATGGTCCTCTGACGACATCGTTCCGCTGGCGTCACCTGAGCGGTGTTGGTGATGATGATCCGACAACGGATTACAGCCAGTTCAACGGCGTTGAGCGTATCAATGCCTACGACCTGCTGGACATCACGCTCTCGTTCGAAGTCAATGAGAACCTGACTATCGCAGCTGGTGTAGACAACGTGTTTGACACGTTGCCACAAACACCAACTTTCGATGCTAACGGCATCGTCAGCAGCACCAACAATGGTACGCTGCTGGGTGATAACCAAGAGCAAGCAAACACATACCCAAGCACATACAACGTGCTCGGTCGTGACTTCTTCGTATCGGCGAACATCAAGTTCTAATCCGACGAAGAATTGCGAAAGCAAAAAGAGGGGGCGGCGCACTTCGGTTCGCCGCCCCTTTTTTATGCGATGAAGAGATCGTTTGGCGCTGCGCCGATTGGCGCCAGTGCCGGCGCGCTTCTAATTGCCGGTAGTTTTGCGAAGAACTCTAAAGTCCGCGAAGGGTTGGTTCGATACGTTATCGACCATCGGTTCGGCGCTCACTTGCGTTAGGCCGCCCGCCAGCACAGCGCTTTCAAAGCCATCGGCATCTGCCGTCTGTTTGCACGCTGCTTCTAGGGAGTTGATCCGTCCAATTTCATTCTGCGCACGGTCCCGTATAGTATCGAGCAAGCGCGCAACATTGGCCGGATGGTCGCGCGCGCCGAGCGATAGCGTTTGTTTCACCGCTTCAGCAATTTCCCATGCAGCTGAACCGCGCCCGAACTGTTGTGCCCCGATGGCCGGTGCATTCATAATCTTGGTCGAGACGGTTTGCAGACCGCTTGCACGCAATTTCAAATTGCCTTTGGCGACTTCGATCAGGGTTTGCTCGTCAATCGCCCAACCGATTTGCTCGCGCCGTGCGGCGTTGTGAGCGAGGATCGGCCCATCAATTCGGTGCGTGATAAGGCCGACTATGCCTTCTGGCTTTAGCACGCGCGCGATCTCGCTCGCGGCAGCTTCCAGATCGCCATATTCGAAGCCGAATTGGCTTGTCACGGCATCGAATTTCGCGTCGGGGAAGGGCAGTTCCTCCATCGGTACGCCGCTGCGCACTCTCGCGCCTTTGGGTGGTGCAGGCAATTCTGGGGCCATATCGACCCCGACGGGCTTCACATCGGAGCGCTTCTGCAAGATCCACCGCATCACACGGCCGTCGCCAGTGGCAACATCCAGCAATGCGGATTTGCGCGGCAGATCTTTGGCGAAACCATGCCATGCCGCGCGCTGTGCTGCGTCTATGCCTTGATATTTCGCAGGCAGGCAGCCGCCATCCTGACCGGACTTTGTGTTCTGCGCCCAGAAGTCGCTCCAGGCTTTGTCATGCGGTGAACTCATTGCGGAGCGCCTTGCCTCAAAGTGACATCAAACGCCACCGTCATCCGGCGGCCATCCGCAAACGGACGCGTTCCGTGATAGAGTGTGGAGGGAAACAGCGCCATATGCCCTGGCTTTGGTTCCAAAGTGCGGCGCGGGCCGAGATCGAGGCCAAGATCAGCTGCAGGCCGGCCGACCTCCAGCCAACCAGCCTCATCATTGGCGTCTGCGGTTTCATCCGGAACTTCCAAATAGAGTGCAGAAGATACAATACCTTGAGGGTGAATATGCGCGGTATGAAAATCACCTCCACCGTTTAGCCGCACGGACCATGATCCCGCGAGTGCCCATTCGCTATCACGATGTCGCAACAAAGGATGCGCCGCATCATGCTCTGGCAAAGCACCGCGATATTGTTCCACGGTAGCGACGATTGCATCGCGCAGTTCGGCGAATTCGGGCTCCGTTCGATCAAACAATATACCGCGTGTTTGTGATCCACCGCGTAAAGACTGACCCAGCGGCAGAGGCGAACCATCGTGCAATTGGTGCAGTTGGGGAATGACCTTTGGCAGCACCGCGTCGGCGTTGTGCAACGGCATCAAGCGGACTAGCTCTTCGCGCCCATCGAGCCAATCGGACCGCTCATCTGACGTTAGCCGCCAGACGACACCGCGGAGCGCCCATGCAGAAATGCTCCACGGGTCCACCTCGATGATTTGATCGAGCAGCGTCCCGGCACGGTCAAATTCTGCACAGCGAATACGGTGGCGCGCTTCGTGCAGCCACCGCTCGCTGTCTTGTCGGTCTAACCGAGTAAACACTGCCTCTGCGCGATCATTGTCGCCTGCAGCGCCCGCATTGACCGCTTCGAGCATGACAAAGTGATCAAGATCGGGAAATTTGCTTTGCGCATCGACTGCGACATCGGTCGCTTGTGTATTGTAATCGAGTCCCGACAGCACCGAACACCACTCGGACAGAATATTGGGATCCTGCGGGGCCTTCGCCGCTGCATCGCCGTAATGCGAGGTGAAGTCCTCTTCCCCTTGCGCCAGCCGGAGCTGGGCCAAAAAGCGCAGTCCCTCGGTCCATTGCGGGGCTTGCTTGGCTAGCGCTTCGGCAATTTCACGCGCGCCTTTGTAATCGCCCGCGACGTCGAGTGATTGTGCTTTGCCGAGCCACAGATCGGCATCGCCATTGTTAACCGACAAGGCACGATCAAAGCGTTGTACGGCGGCGGCTTCACCGCGCTCCAATGCAACACGCGCGCGGCCATGCAGGGCCTTTGCACGGTTGGGTTCCAGAGCAAGCGCCAGATCGTACCAGAATCCGGCTTTGGCAGGATTGCACATCCCGCGTTCTGCAGTTCCACGTGTCGAGCAATAGACCGCCGATGATCGCCCTTGCTTCTCGAACGACGCAAGCTGTGCCACTGCGCTTGCGTGCTGCCCTAACGCGGACAAAGCGATCGCATGATTGATCGCGAATTCGATGTTCGTAGATTGCAGAGCCGCTGCCTCGGCGAAGTGCTTCTTCGCCGCTGTGGCGTCGCCCAAACGCAGGAACATACCGCCTGCACTGTTCCACAATGCCGCATCTTGGGGGTGCTGCTCTACACCCCTTTCCATTGCTTGCCGCGCCGCAGCAGCATCGCCGCTTCGCTCCGCGGCCAAAGCGCGCTCGCGCCACTGATGCGCGGAGAATTTGCTCACTGGTCGCGGAACCAGCCGGTGATTGCGAAGCGGCCAGCAGGGGCGAATGGCGGGACGTAGGATACCGCATGTGCTTGCGGCACGGCGAACAGATTCAGCGCGTTAAAACGCGGCCTAAACCCCTGAACAATATCGCCTTCATCGTCATAGAAATTGAGGTAACCGCCCCAATCGGGCTTCCAGTCATCAATCGCAAAATTCATCACATAGGCCACACGCCAACCTTCGGCGACGTGACTGTCTGTGTGCTGTGACAGGAAATGCTGTGCGGCGTAAAGCGTTGCCTGCCCGTCCGCTTTGATCAGTTCTTCGATACCGGTGGCATCGCGTGCCAATTGGATGAAGTCGGGCGCGTTGAGATATTCCAGAATAAGATCATGCGGTCCGCCCGGATTCCATTTTTCCAGATACGCTTCGACCAGCGAATAGTGCGCATAGCGGAAAGCATAATCACCCTTGGCCGCGGCCTCATGCGAAGCCTGCGCGAGTTGCTGGACTTTTTGTTGGCCCACCGGCGTCTTCAAATCTTGCGCGCGGATTTGGTCTGCGCCGGTTGGATTATCCGAGCCCGCTTTCATCGCCATTCCCCACGGAGTCTGCTGGGCGAGGATCATGCGGATTTCCTCCGCCGTTTCGCGCGTCAGCACGTCCCGAATCTGCAAGCGGCCATTGACTGCAAACTGCTCGGCGAGCGCCTTGCGGTCCAGATCGGGATTAATTTCGAAGAGTTTCTTGGACATCGATTGGGCTAAGGGCCTGACTATTGCGCGGCGGAACGGAAGGACTGCTTCAGCCATTACTAGGGGGAGCACCCCGAAAGCAAGCTGACTGATAGCAAGCGGGGTGACGCCAAGTAGGTTGACGCCTCGTAGGTTGACGTTGGCGGAAACCTGCTTGACGCTACAGACTGCAATGCTAATCCCCGCAGCAACATAGCTAACTAAGTGAACTATCTCAGGAGAGCCCCCTATGGCGACAGCCTATATCGTTGATGCAGTCAGAACAGCCGGTGGCAAACGCGGAGGCCGTTTGGCCGGTGTTCACCCGGTGGACTTGGCCGCAAAGTCGCTCGATGCGCTGATGGAGCGTACCGGTGTCGATCCGAACGCCATCGATGATGTTGTCATGGGCTGCGTCAGTCAGGCTGGTCAGCAAGCGATGCAAGTGGGTCGTAATGCGGTTCTGGCGTCCAAGCACTTGCCGCAATCGACCCCTGCTGTGACTATTGACCGCCAGTGCGGCTCCTCGCAGCAGGCAATCCAGTTCGCAGCGCAGGCAGTCATGTCGGGCACGCAGGATGCGGTGATCGCGGCGGGCATCGAAAGCATGTCACGCGTTCCGATGGGATCGAACGCGACGTTCCATATGAAAGAGGGATTGGGGCATTACAAATCGCCCGGTCTCGAAGAGAAATATCCCAATGTGATGTTCTCCCAGTTCATGGGTGCAGAGATGATCGTGAAGAAGCACGGTTTCTCCAAAGATGATCTCAATCAGTTTGCCTTTGAAAGCCACAAACGCGCCATCGCGGCGACCAATGCGGGTGCGTTCGAGAACGAGATTGTTCCGGTCACGGTGGAGACGCCTGAAGGCGAAGAACAGCACACCGTTGATGAAGGGATTCGCTTCGATGCGACGTTGGAAGGCATTGCTTCGGTTAAGCTCATCCAAGAAGGCGGCTCTGTGACAGCTGCCAGCGCCAGTCAGATTTGCGATGGCTCCAGCGGCGCACTCGTCGTGTCAGAAGGATATCTGAAACAGCATAATCTCACGCCAATGGCGCGGATTCACAATCTGACTGTGACTGCAGGCGATCCGGTTATCATGCTGGAAGAGCCGCTTTTCGCGACTGATAAAGCGCTCGAACGTGCTGGCCTCAGCATCAATGACATTGATCTGTACGAAGTGAATGAGGCGTTCGCGCCCGTTCCGCTGGCGTGGCTGAAGCACACCGGTGCCGATCCGGACAAGCTCAACGTCAATGGCGGTGCGATTGCGCTGGGTCATCCGTTGGGTGCATCAGGCACTAAACTGATGTCGACATTGGTCCATGCGCTGAAAGCGCGCGGCAAGAAATATGGTCTGCAAACGATGTGCGAAGGCGGCGGTGTCGCTAACGTGACGATTGTCGAATCGCTTTAATATCTACCCCCAGTTTGTAATTTGAATTCAGAGAGGAAATTTCCATGGAAGTAGGCGCAAACACACCCGCAGTCGTAACCGGCGGTGCATCGGGCCTTGGTGCAGCAACTGCGCGCGCATTGGCGGCAAAAGGCGTGAAGGTCGCAATTTTCGACCTTCAGGAAGAAAAGGGCCTCGCAGTCGCTGCCGAGATTGGCGGCGTTTTTTGTGAAGTGAATGTCACTGATGACGCTTCGGTTGATGCCGGCTTTGCCAAGGCGCGTGAGGCGCACGGACAAGAACGTATTCTCGTGAACTGCGCTGGTACCGGCAATGCGATCAAAACGGCTAAGCGTGACCGCAACACCGGCGAAATCTCGCATTTCCCGCTCGACGCGTTCAACTGGCTGATCCAGATCAACCTTGTCGGCACATTCCGCTGCATCGCCAAGTCGGCAGCAGGTATGATGACGCTCGATCCATTGAGTGAAGACGGCGATCGCGGTGCTATCGTCAACACAGCATCGGTTGCCGGTGAAGACGGCCAAATCGGTCAGGCTGCCTATTCCGCGTCCAAAGGCGGCGTGATCGGCATGACTCTGCCGATCGCACGCGATCTGATGCAGGAAGGCATCCGCGTGAACACGATCCTGCCAGGCATCTTCGAAACACCGCTGATGGCAGCTGCACCGCCGCAAGTGAAAGAAGCGCTGGCGGCGTCGGTTCCATTCCCGAAACGTCTGGGTCACCCCGAGGAATATGCGCATCTCGCACTGACCATGATCGAGAACGGCTACTTCAACGGTGAAGACGTCCGTCTAGACGGTTCGATCCGTATGGCACCGCGCTAAGGTGCTTTCCTACTCGCCAGCGTTGCGGGTACGACTAGACACATGATTATGCCGCCTCTTTCTGTTCTTAGCGCTTTTAAAATGCGCGAGAATGGAAGGGGCGGTTTTTCTATTTGGACCCTGTTCCATGTGTTCCATCCTGTAGGGTTTCCCGAGGAGAATCAGCCATGACCGACTACACCCAGATCCTGCTTGAGAAAGACGGGCCGATTGCGACGATTACGCTCAATCGTCCTGAGAAAATGAACGCCTATACGCGTGTCATGATGCAGGAAATGATTGATGCATTCGATGATACCGACGCTGACGATGCAATCCGGGCAGTGATTGTGACGGGTTCGGGCGAGCGGGCATTTTGCGCCGGCGCTGATCTGACGCCCGATGATGGATCGAAGCCTTTCTCCAGCCAGACCGAAGTCACTGACCTGTCTGATGAAGTGGTTCGGGATGGCGGCGGGCGACTGACCCTGCGGATGTTCCAATCGACCAAGCCGTTGATCTCAGCCTGTAATGGCGTAGCAGTGGGCGTGGGCGCGACGATGCAATTGCCTATGGATATCCGCCTGGCATCGGACAATGCGCGCTATGGCTTTGTGTTTGCACGGCGCGGGATCGTGCCGGAGGCGTGCTCGAGCTGGTTCCTGCCGCGTCTGGTCGGGCAGCAGCAGGCGCTTGAATGGTGCATGACCGGGCGTATTTTCGATGCAAAGGAAGCGCTGAAGGGCGGACTAGTCCGCTCAATCCATCCGCGGGCTGAACTGATGGATGCGGCGTGCGAACTGGCCAATGAAATCGCTGAGAACACGTCGGCCGTATCGGTGGCAATGACGCGGGCAATGTTGTGGCGTTTGCCGGTTGAGGACCATCCGATGAAAGCCCACCGGATTGACAGCCGGTCGATCTACAAACTCTCGCGCGGCAAGGATGCAGCGGAAGGCGTGCAGAGCTTCTTGGAGAAGCGTCCACCGAGTTATCCGGGCAAAGTCTCTAAAGACATGCCGGATTTCTATCCGTGGTGGGACGAGCCGGAATATAAATAGGGCGAGTATAAGTGCGCCTGAATACGAATGATCCCATGCCGCTTGGCTATTCGCGCACTTGCCAAGCGAAACGGTTTCATTAGAAACCTTCTGGATGAGTGACACGCCTTTCCGCCTTACAGATTTTCTGCCGTACCAATTGTCGGTCGCGTCGAATGCGGTCAGCAACAGGATTGCGGCGGCATACCACGACGCGTTCGGTCTGAAGGTGACCGAGTGGCGCGTGATGGCGATGCTCGGCGATGCGGGCGGACTGACCCAGCGTGAGCTGACGGAGAAGACGCTGATGGACAAGGTTGCGGTGAACCGAGCCTGCAAAGTCCTTGAGGTTCGGGAACTCGCTGTGCGTATTCCCAACAAGAGCGACGGACGCTCGCATCATCTCGAATTGACCGATGCGGGTGCAGAAATGCACGCCAAGATCGTGCCGATGGCGCGAGAGATCGAGGAGAGCTTGCTGGCTCTGATGAGTGATGAGCAGCAGACAATGTTCCGCGATCTACTCGATCAAGTCCGCAAGCAGGCTGAATAGTTCAAACAGGAACGAGTTCGGCCTCGAAGCCGTAAAGCTTCGAGGCCGAACTCGGTGGTTAGTAAGGGCCTCTCGGCTCTGGTTTTTACAACGAACTCCCGCGCGTTTTAGCTCGGGGTTCCGTCTGCAAAGGCATCGCTGATCGAACAGGCTGCAGGGCCCAAGATCACAACAAACAACACAGGTAGAATGAACAGGATCAGCGGAATGGTCATAATCGCTGGAAGACGTGCTGCTTTCTCCTCGGCGCGCATCATCCGCTCGTTACGGAATTCGGCTGAGAGAACGCGCAGGGCCGATGCCAACGGTGTACCGTAACGCTCGGTTTGAACCATAGTGGTCACCACGCCGCGGACCGATTCCAGATCAACGCGGTATGCGAGGTTATCGAATGCCATCTTCCGGTCGGTCAGGAAGGACAGCTCAATCGCGGTAAGGGCAAATTCGTCACCCAGTTCCGGATAGGCCCGGCCCAGTTCCTTCGCTACGCGGTTGAACGCGGCGTCGACTGTGAGACCAGCCTCGGCGCAAATAACCAAAAGGTCGAGCGCGTCAGGCAGACCCTTACGGATCAGGTCCGTACGCTTCTTGGACTTGTTCGAGAGATAGATCTCCGGACCTTTGTAGCCCGCAAACAGCAAGGCTGAGAACGCACCAAGGCGCTTCATATTGCCCCATTCGGGGAAGTAGTCGATCACATAGATAAACAGGAAGCCGAGGCCGCCTAGAATGATCGGCGCAACCAAGCGCAATGCAATGACGATAACCGCCAATTCTTTGTTGCGGTAACCAGCATGGGCCAGCTTTTGCTGGATGATTGCGACTTGGCTGTCCTGAAGGACTTTCATCCCCTCCAGCCGGTCTTTCATCTTTTCGGTCTGATCGGTTTTGCGGATCAGACTAGCGCGTTTTTTGCCGCTTGATGTGACAATGCCGGCCTTCAGCTCGTCGCGGCGGTCATTGAGTGCTTTGACGCGCTTGGCCATCGGATCTTTGACCGTGACGGCAGCATAAATCGCGAGAACAACGGCGAGCGCTGCGACACCTGCGAGGATCGTCCCGACGAGAATAACGTCGAAACCGAGCAGAGTTGGTCCTGGTGCTTGGTTGAGCATGTTCTATCTATCCTCGCTCAGATCTCGAAATTGACCATTTTGGCCATGATGAAGGCGCCGATCGACATCCACAGCATTCCGCCAAGGCCGATTGCGATCAGGCGATCATCGGAGAAGAAGCCGCCGAGATAGCCCGGGTTGATCCACCAGATCATGCCGAACACGATGAAAGGCAGAGCGCCAACGATATAGGCCGAGGCTTTCGATTCAGAGCTCATTGCTTTGATCTTCAGCTTCATTTGCATACGCTTACGCAGCACGTCGGACAGGTTGGATAGCGTTTCCGCAAGGTTACCACCGGTCTCACGCTGAATCGCGAGCGTGATACAGAAGAAGTTGAATTCCGGAATGCCAAGGCGGTCAGCCGTGTCCTGGAGAGATTCCTCCATTGTTCGGCCAATCTTGATCCGTTCAACAATGCCTTTGAATTCTTCGCCGACAGGGCCGGGCAGTTCTTGCGCGACTACGGCGAGTGTTTCCGTTACCGGTAGGCCCGAGCGAAGTCCGCGGACTAGCAATTCGATCGCATCGGGAAATTTAGCGTTGAACTGGGCTGTTCGGCGTTTGATGAAGAAATTCACCACCATATGTGGGAATCCTAAGCCGACGACAGCGCCAATGCCGAGCGCCATCATCGGCGCTCCGGAACGCAGATAGATCAATACTGCTGTGGCAAGGCCGAGACCGAGCGATGAATAGAAATATTGCGACAGCGACCAGCCCTTGCCGGTCCGGTCGAGCCGAATTGCAAGTGCGTCAATCCGCGAGCCTGAGCCAGCAACTTTGTGGCGCATGGGCTTGCGGTTGGCGATGGCCTTTTTGAACTGCGATTCCACTTTCGTATCGGTGTTTTCCGAGTGACGAAAACGGAGCGATTCAAGCCGGCGCTGTCCTTCTTTGGCGGCAGATGGCCCTGCGAACAGCGTGTAGCCGATCACCATCAGGGCCATAAGCCCGCCTCCGACTAGCAGGAGCTGAAGAATATCCATGCTCTTTGTCTGCCTTTCCTACATCCGCGCGGGCCGTGGCTCGCAAAAGTTTCTGGGTGACCGCGATCCGGTTGGGGACCGCAGCCGCTCAACGTCTCGATCAAGCCGTTGCAGGCTCTACGTTCTTGCTTTTCTTCGTCGGCAGAAGCGATTTAAGATCGAAGCTACCGAGAAGCGATTTCTTGGCAGGCTCTTCACCATCGGCGTCCTCATCGACCGCACCAAGGATGCGTTCGGCAAGCTGTTTTACGACGTTGGTCGCCTTCGCCGATTTGTTCGCATCGACAAATGTTTGTCCAAGCTTCGCGGCATTGGCAGCAGCCTTAATGTCGAACGGAACGGTGAAATCGATCTTACGTTCGATTGATGCTTCGAAATCGGCTTTGCTGATTTCCGCAGTGCCCGGCTGGACTTTGTTGGCCACAACGATAGGCGTTGCGTGCTCAGCATTGGTTTTCAGCCACGACAGGATACGGATCGTATCGCGCGCCGAAGCCAGCGTCATTTCAGTGGTCAACACCACAACATTGACGTCCGCCAGCAAGTGCGGGAAGTTGATCAGCATGTTGCGCGGCAGGTCGATCATGGTCATTTCGAATGCCTGACGGAACTCTTCTTCCAGCTGGATGAAGGCCGAACCATCGGTCATCAAAGGTGAGTTGATCGGGGCTTCTGCCGACAGAATCGCCAGATTGTCATTGGCACGGATCATGGCGCGTTCGATAAACAGACCGTCAATCCGGCTTGGGTTATCGATAGCGTCAGTCAGACCTCGGCCGGGCTCCAGATCGAGCGCGAGAGCGCCCGTTCCGAAGTGAACGTCGAGATCCAGTAGAGCCGTTGGTAGCTCATGCTCGTCACTGAACAGCCATGCCAGTGATGTCGCGAGCATCGAAGCGCCGACCCCGCCGCGTGTTCCCACGACGGCCGTGGAAATATGGCGCTTTGCTGCTTCAGGATCGCTTGCACGCGGTGCAGAGAATACGGCTTGAGCCTGATTCAGCGAGTCGCGGAGTTGACCCGCGGAAAGCGGCTTCAGCAGATAATCATGAATACCGCTGGCGAGTAGGTCGCGGTACAGACGAACATCGTTCACCTGACCAACCGCGATCACCACAGTTCCGGGCTCACAAACCTCAGCCAGAGCGTTGATGTCGTTCAGCGGATCGCCGCTTTCCGACAAATCGACCATCAAGATGTTCGGGCTTGCGGCAACCGAGAGCGATTGGACGGCGTTACGAAGGCCGCCTTTCGCGCATTTTTCGGGCTGCCAGCCCATTTCGATGACGACCGGGCGCAGAGCGTCCAGAGCGGCTTCATCGCAAATGAAAGCGGCGAAAGGATCGCGGTTACCCGCTGCGCCTTGTTTCCATGGAGCGTTCATGACTTATCCTCCTTCACCGGTTCCGCCTTGGGCGAGACCGCCTTCACCGGTTGGTGCTTGGTTGCGGTAACTGTCGATAGCCTTGTTGGAAGTCGATACGATGGTTTCACCGGTACCTTCCTGACCTTTGATCAGATCTTCCGGATTGGCGACCATTGCCGCCAAATTGGCGTTGGTAGCGCAGCCATATCCGGGGCTGGTGGCATTGTTGTAATTCATGTCCGACTTGGCCGACCAGTCAGGGCAACCGGGGACATATGCGTTAGACCGTGTGATCACGACCCGAACATTACCTGGCTCAACGTAACCGGCGGTTACTGGTGCGCCTTGATTGATCAGAATGCCGTGACGGCCAGCCAATTTCGACACAGCTTCACGTGTTGCGCTGCTGGACATCGGATCGTCGATCGAAACGCGGTCACCATAGCGTAAATCCATGGCGTCGAACCAGCCCGACAGACGTTGCTGTTCAGGGATCGAAAGACCGCCAACTCCTGCACGCACGTCGAGCGTGTAATTGGTCCGTTCGACAACCGGCTGCTTGACACTTTCAAGACTGCGATTGGTCGGCATGCCGCCACAAGCACCGAGCGTAAGCCCGATAGAAAGGGCGAGTACGCCAGCTAGTTTGCGAGTATTTGCAATAGGCATCATCTTCACCTTTCTCACTTGAGGCTGAAGCCGGGAGCGGCGGCGGCTTTTGCGCTGCGTTCGCTATTCCGGTTCTTGTCATTATTGTCCGCACGCTTCGGATTCGACGGTTCGTTCGATGGCAGAACTGCTGCCGGATCAATCCGCGAAACTTCGGGCGGTGGAGCATCTTTGTCGCGCGCAGTTGGCATTGGACGCGAACCGCCGGTCACACCGTCATTCTCACGATAGCCAAGGAAGCTTTGCGCTTCGGTGGCCGCGCGGAATGCGTCGGTTGGCAATTTGATGTCGTTCGCGTTCACCGGTTTGACCAAATACGGTGTCACCACGATCACAAGTTCGGTTTCACCGCGGCGGAACGACTTGGAACGGAACAGATTACCGAGGATTGGAACGTCACCGACGCCCGGTGCCTTATCGATGGAATTTTGCGCGTTGTTCGACATTAGACCCGCAATCATGAAGCTCTGGCCGGAACCGAGCTCAATGGTTGTTTCCGCCCGACGAATTGTCAGAGCCGGGATCTGGAAGCCGTTCAGCGTCACAGCACCTTGGCTCGATAGTTCCGAAACTTCCGGACGGACGCGCATCGAAATGCGGCCATTGGCCAGAACGGTCGGCGTGTAAGACAGGCTGACACCGAACGAGCGATACTCGACTGCGGTTGCACCGAGGCCCTGTGAAATCGGGATCGGGAACTCACCGCCAGCCAGAAATTCGGCCGTTTCGCCTGAAAGTGCTGTCAGGTTCGGTTGCGAAAGAGTGGTCACAAGACCGCTACGTTCCGCAAGATCGAGTGCGCCCAGCAGGTTAAGACCAAGAAAACGACCAAAACCGGCGATCGTTGCGCCACTGCTGGTTGTATCGACACCAGGGCCGAGGATGGTTTCAACTTCGCCAGTGAGTGGGTTGAAGACCTGCGTACCTGGATTCGCCACACCTGGGCCCACACCAAGTGGTCCAGCAGTGCTATACTCACCGGTAGACAGGGTCCGGCCGTTACCGATACCGAATTTGACACCGTTGCCGCCGTCAATCGACGACAGATTGCCGCCGATCTCACGAACCAGCGAACGGCTGACTTCGGCAAATTTCACTTGCAGATTAACCTGCAGTGGGGTCGCCATTTTCAGGCGGCTGATAACATTTGCATCGTCGCCAACAAAGGCTTCGACAAGGCGTTCTGCCTCAGCGGCATCTTCAGGAGCAGCCACGATACCGGTCAAAAGAACGGTGTTCGTGCCCATCGTTGCCACATTGATTTTCGCGTCAGGCATAGCCAGCGTGAGCATTTGATCGACAGTGCCGATATTGGAACCCACACGGATATTTGAAGACCAGACGATATCACCGGCGGCGTTGCTGGCGTAAATCGTGGTCTCGCCGCCTGCTTTACCAAATACGTAAAGCTGGCGCTGCGATTTGACTTGGACATCGGCAATACCGTCATCGGCGATGAAAACATCAGCCATTGAGCCTGGCACGGTGACCAATTTACCGCTGCCAATCGACAGAACAATGTCCTGTGCAGGGCGGGCGACGGATTGGGCATTGGCGGTGCCAGCCGGAATCCCGACTAAGGGTGCCAAGGCCATTCCAGCCATCAGCAATGTTGCAGTAAGGCGGCGTTTCATTGGCTTGCCCCTGGGTTGAGTGTCGAGAGTGGTGGATGTGCTTTTCATGACGGACCTCACTGCACTATGCCGCCTGCGACCGGGATTTTCGGCGCATTTTGGGATATGCTTTGTTGGGTCTGACCGACCATACCTTTGGCATTGTTTGAAACCGCGCGGCCATTACCGACTGGAACTTCAGTCGTGTTCTTGCCGCGAGTGACGCGGACCGACGGACCGCGATTTACCGGGCCTTTGTTGGCGCCAGCTGGCACGCCCATGCGGGGCGGCGCAGGTGGGGTCTTGTCGGCCTTCTGCGGCACGCTGCTGCGCTGGAAGCGGGAGACATCACCGCCGGTTACGAAGGTTGTCGCTTTGTCGTTCGGACGCGACATGGCTTTGCGCAGAAGGGCTTCTTCCTCTTCCGGCGTCGCATCATCAGGAACTTTGACGTCACCAGATGCGATAGCCTTGTCGAGCTCGCCTTGATTGTCGGCGATCGAGCGCAGCGACAGGCTAAGCGTACCGATAGTTTGGGATACTGCGACTTTCTCTGCGATCCGTGGGGTCACTTCCAAAGTAACTGTCCGGAATGCGCGAACGACTGTTTTACCAGCGTCGTTTGTTTCCTGTGTGGTCGATTGATCGGTTGCTAGAACGCGCAGATTGCGAAGAATGGTTTCGGAAGCCTGCAGAGGCTCGCCTTCGCCGCCTTTAACCGTTTGGGTAAGGACCAAGTCCACGCGGTCACCCGGGAAGACAAAGCCGCCAACACCGGTTTTCGCCGACACTGGAACAGTCACAGCACGCATGCCTGGGCCGAGGGCCGCAGCAAGGAAACCGCGATCGCCGGGCTTAACCAGCGAACCTTGTGTAACAGGCTCACCTGCAGTGATCGGATGACGGACAACCGTACCGAGCAACTGGGTGACGTCAGATTCACCGTCGATGAAATAGGCGTCTTGCAGAAGCTCTTCGGGCCACATCTGATAACCGATCGAGTCAGCTGTGATGATTGTACCGACGTTAAGCCCACGCTGTGCCACCAGAACCTTTGGTCCTTGTGGTTCCGGTGCGGCTTGTGCTTCGGGAGCCGATGCCCCCGCGAACATGCTCCGTGCTGCAAGCGCAGTGCCGACCGCAATGATCAGTGCTCCGAGCAACAGAACCAGCTTTTTCCTGTCCATGGCTAATCTAGCCCCCTATTTCGCCCGACGGGATTGCGGGCATTGGTTGAAACTCGTCGTTACGACCTGAATGGTTAAAATCAGGTTCACCCGACGCCGATCGCCTGAGAAGCGCTCGGATAATAATGTACTGAAAGGACCCACAGGCCCGCGGTTGAGATCGCGACGCCATATGGAATGGCGAGCCGCTCCTTTTGCCGTCGCATCACGTGCCATGCGCCCATCACAATGGTCAGCAGGCCGCCAACGATCGCCATGATTATGAGCAACTCGAGGAACCAGCCCGGCTGGATCCACAAGGCGAGTGCAGCAATAAGTTTGACGTCACCGCCGCCCATTGCGCGCAATGCGAACAATCCGGCGAGGACGACGAAAGCAGCAAGCGCAACGCCCAATTGAATGGCCACACCGGGCCAAAGCGACAATCCGCTAGCCCACCAGAACAAAGGTGCGCCCAGCGCAATCCCGCCGTTCAGCCAATTATCGATATGACGATGACGAATGTCAGTGAACGCCGCGATCAGCAGCGCGATTGCCAATGCAACCAGCAGTCCGTATTGGAAATATTCGCCCAGCATATTGCCCCCAAAGGTAACCTTCGGGCACCGGTGCTACAGCCGAGTGCTTACCAAATAGTAACCAAACGCAGGAGGATGGTATTAGCCAACCACAACAAGCCGGTGTGAACCCTGATCATTCAGATGCTGCGTTCAACCGGCGCGCTATTCCTGCTGCCGCTGTTGAGAGCACCTGGTCCGCGAGCGACGGTCATCAAATCCGCCGGATCGATTGGCCGGGCGTAAATGGCGATGCCAAAGGCGGCGTGGCTGCACGCGGTTCGATCTTGTTCTTTCCCGGGCGCGGCGACAATTACGAAAAATATCTGGAATCGCTGCAGCAATGGCACGAGGCCGGTTGGAAAGTGACTGCCGCCGATTGGCGTGGGCAAGCCGGATCGGGCCGCCTCGGCGACGATGCTATAACCGGTCACATTGACGATTATTCAATCTGGATCGATGACCTGGCGGCATTCTGGAAAGAATGGATCGCCTCAACACCGGGACCGCATGTGCTTTCCGGCCACTCCATGGGCGGCCATCTGGTACTGCGTGGTCTGGTTGAAAGACAGGTAACCCCCGATGCAATGTTCCTGTCTGCGCCGATGTTAGGTTTTTTCGGCAATGTCTTGCCGCGATCTTTCATGCACGGGGCAACGAAGTTGATCAAACGCCTGCGGGGCGACACGACCCAAGCGTGGAAGTGGAGCGAGAAGCCGGGAGAGATACCCGTTGGCCGGATCAACCTTCTGACTCATGACAAAGAGCGTTATGCCGACGAACTATGGTGGCGTGAAAACCGGCCTGAACTGGTTATGGGACCCGGCAGCTGGGGCTGGGTGGAGCGCGGCTATGCCTCGATGGGGGCCATGTTCGCGCCGGGTGCGTTAGAAGCCGTTAATACACCGGTGCTGCTGATCGGAATATCGAATGACAAGTTGGTCGATATGAAAGCGATCAAGGAGGCTGCAGAACGGTTGCCGAATGGCGAACTGCTCGCTTTCGGCAAAGAAGCGCATCACGAGATTTTGCGCGAAGTTGATGAAGTCCGCGACCGCGCCATGGATGGAATTGCCGAATTTCTGGACAGGACTGCGCCGAAGACGTGAGCGAGACGCGCTACGATTTTGCGATTGTCGGGGCTGGGATGGCGGGGGCCAGCCTCGCGGCTGAGCTTTCGCCGCACGCCAGCGTTCTAATGATCGAGGCTGAAGATCAACCCGGTTATCATGCGACTGGCCGTTCCGCTGCATTCTGGGACGAATGCTATGGTGGTCCCGATGTCGTTCCACTGACGTTGGCTTCTGGCGCTTTCTTGCGAGAACACGATTTGCTGACGCAGCGGGGCGCACTCCACATCGCCCGTGCACAAGATAGCGCTAAGGTGGACCGGTTCCTTGCTGAATTCTCTGGCACTGGGGCGACCATTGAGCGCCTGGATCGTGGCGAAATGATCAAAAAACTACCGGGCCTGCGCGAAGAATGGATCGAGGCGGTTTGGGAACCAGCATGCTGCGATATCGATGTCGGCGCGTTGCATGCGCTCTATCTGGCGCGTGCGAAAGCTGGTGGAGCAAAGCTAGCCGTCAGAGCGAGGATCACGCAGGCTGGTCATAAAGGCGACTGCTGGCAATTGCGCTCAGCCGATGGCCGGGAGTTTCTGGCAAGTACGCTGATTAATGCCGCCGGAGCATGGGCTGATGAGCTGGCTGATATCGCTGGTTGCGGTAAGTTGGGTATCACCCCTTATCGCCGCACGGTCGCGCAATTGCGGACCAATCCGGCTCCATCGCAAACGCAGCCATTGGTGCTCGATATATCGGGGCACTTCTATTTCAAGCCCGAATCCGGTCGATTATGGCTGAGTCCGCATGATGAAGAGCCATCGCCCGCCTGCGATGCAGCGCCGGAAGAGCTTGCGGTCGCAGCTGCAATCGACCGGCTGCAGCAGGTAGTACGTTTGGATGTTGAGCGGGTCGAAACCAAATGGGCGGGGCTGCGCAGTTTCGCGCCCGACCGTTTGCCGGTTTATGGAACCGATGCGCGTGATACGGACTTCTTCTGGTTTGCTGGACAAGGTGGTTTCGGCATTCAAACAGCACCCGCTGCTGCTCAGCTTGCAGCTTCCATCCTGCTCAATCAGCCGATGCCAGCGCCACTCGCCGGGATCGACCCGAAAAAATATTCACCACGGCGCTTTGGGTAGATTTTCCTGCGTCAGCCTTTAGGGTGCTACCCAACAACAACACGTAAGGAGAAAGTCCCATGGGTCACCATTTCGAAATCTACAAGGACAAGGCCGGAGAATTCCGCGTGCGTTTCAAATACAACTCGGAAATCATGTTCTCGACCGAGGGCTATTCGTCGAAGTCGAGCGCTCAAAATGCAATCGACTCGATCAAGTCTAACGGTCCTGGTGCCGATGTAGTCGACAATTCGTAATTCGGCGACAAGCTGAAATCTAGTAAGGGCGCGGCCGGTGGCTGCGCCCCTTTTGTATCAGCGGACGGAATCCGCCTGATCGCTCGCAAGTTGGTCAACGCGCTCATTCTCAGGGTGCCCCGAATGGCCCTTCACCCAGTGCCAATGCATTGTGTGCGGCTCAGATGCGGCGATCAGTTCGTGCCACAAATCTTCGTTGCGAACTGGCTTTTTGCTGGCATTTTTCCAGCCGCGTTTCTTCCATCCGTGCACCCATTTGGTGATCCCATCGAGGACATATTTACTGTCAGAATGAAGATCGACTTCGCAAGGCTCGGTCAGCGCTTCCAATGCCTTGATGGCTGCGGTCAGTTCCATGCGGTTATTGGTTGTTTCCGGATCGGAGCCCGACAGCTCTTTCTCGTGCTTGCCAAGCCGCAATAGCGCGCCCCATCCGCCCGGACCGGGATTTCCCTTGCAGGCGCCATCCGTGAAGATTTCAACGCGTTTCATAAGTCGTTACCTGCCTGCTTAGCCAAGCGGAGCAAAGGCCTCGCTGCCCATTGCATCATATTGAAGCAACCGTTTGACGTAATCCATCGGATCTTTGCGCATCACTAGCGCTTCTGCCGGAGTATTCAGCCAATCATAGGTGCGCGTCGCGATAAACCGCATCGCTGCGCCTTTGGCGAGCAGCGGAAGCGCGGCCTGCTCTTCACTGCTAAGCGTGCGCTTCGATGCGTATCCTTTTAGCAGTGCGGTAGAGATGTCAGGCCGAAACTCACTGCCGTCAGCAGAGAAACACCAAGCGGTATGCGCTACGGCCAGATCGTAAGCGAGAAAATCAGTGCAAGCGAAGTAGAAATCGATCAGTCCGCTGACCGAGTTTCCGAGCACCAGCACATTGTCAGGGAACAGATCGGCGTGAATTGTCCCGATGGGTAGGTTCTGCGGCCAATCGTTGAGCAGCGTTGGAAGGTAAGTGTCGATACTGCCGGCCAATTCTGCGTCAATTCCGGCAATGGAATCTGGCCCACACCGATCGAACAAGTCTTGCCAATCGGGCGGGCGCAGATCATTGGTTCGCGTCATTGAAAAGTCGCCCGCAGCAAGTTGGATTTGTGCGAGCGCGGCGCCAACTTCAAAGGCTTGTTCGGCGGTTGGGTGATCGATGGAGACGCCTGGCAGGAATTCAATCAACGCCACCGCTTTGCCATCCAGATCACGATAGGCGTTGCCTTCGCGATCGTGGATCGTTGCAGGCACCGGACAGCCTTTGGCCGCAAGATGATCGAGCAGGTTCAGAAAGAACGGTAGCTGCTCGATGTCGATCCGATATTCGTACATTGTCAGGATAAAGCGTGCGCCAGCGCCGTTCTGACCTGTGGTTTCGATCAGCCAATTGCTGTTGGAAATTCCCTCGGCGATGCCCTTTGCCGAGACCAGATTACCAACATCATATTCGGCGATCAGCTCGTCGAGCGTTTCTGCGCTGAGATGGGTGTACACGGCCATCTTGAGTCAGGTTCTATTGCGTGAGTTGGCGCGGGAGTTTGAAGACCATCTTCTCTTCGGTTGTGACCAAAGTGTGTTCTTCTACCTCGCGCCATTCGGCGATCTTGTCGACCACTTCGCGCACCAATTCCTCAGGCGCGGAAGCACCTGCGGTAAGGCCCAACGTGCCAACACCCTCGAGCCAAGCGGGATCGATATCCGCAGCACGGCGGATCAGCTTTGCGTTGGTCCCGCATTTCTCGGACACTTCAACCAGCCGCAACGAGTTTGAACTGTTGCCTGCACCGATCACCAACACCAAATCACTGCCTGGCGCGATCTGTTTGACCGCTGCTTGCCGATTGGAGGTCGCATAGCAAATGTCCTCCGCCTTGGGTCCGACGATATGCGGAAACTTCGCCTTCAGCGCATCGACGATTTCTGCGGTGTCATCGACCGAAAGCGTGGTCTGTGTGAGGAAGGCCAGCGGATCGTTGTCGGTAAATTCGAGCGCCGCAACATCTTCGACCGTTTCGACCAGCGTCATCGTGCGTTCGGGCACTTGGCCCATCGTCCCGATCACCTCGGGATGGCCGCGATGACCAACGAACACGATATGCCTGTCGGCTTCCAATTGACGTTCAGCCTGCCGATGAACTTTGCTCACCAGAGGGCAAGTCGCATCCAAATAGTCGAGCCCGCGCCGTTCGGCTTCTTGGGGGACGGCCTTGGGTACACCGTGCGCGCTAAACACCACCGGTGCATTGTCGGGCACTTCGTCCAGTTCTTCGACAAAGATCGCACCTTTCTGGCGCAGGCCATCGACGACATATTTGTTGTGGACGATCTCGTGCCGGACATAGACCGGGGCACCGTAGCGTTCGAGGGCGCGTTCGACGATCTCGATTGCGCGGTCAACTCCGGCGCAAAATCCCCTGGGGGCTGCGATTAAAAGCGTTATTGCAGGCTTGGCCGTAGCAGAACTTGAAGGTTGCAAGGGAGCATTCATATCCGGCCCTCTAGCGCTTTGCTGCACGGGCCGCTAGGGCCGCAACTGGCGAAAATGGCAATGACGCCTAGCCGAATGTGAATTTGAAGGACTTATTCCGCATGAAACTCCGTCGTCCGATTATTTCTGTTGTCGTTCTGGCCGCGGCGCTTGCCGGTTGCGCACGCGAAGGTGAGTTGGTCGTTGGCCAAGGGGTCGGCGTGACTGCCGTGCGCACAGCATGCCCGGCTGTCGGAATTCCTGACTATACTGGCGATGTTACGACGTTCCGCACACCCGGTACGGTCACTGCTGACCAGATCGATGTGGTTGCGGCGATCACCAATCTGCGCAGCACCTGCAACGAGACAGGCGAGAACGTGTATTCGGAAGCGAAATTCGACGTCCTGGCTCGCCGCACCGACACACGCGGTGCGCGGCAAGTTCAGCTTCCCTATTTCTCGACCGTTCTGCAGGGCGGATCGGCTGTGCAAGCCAAACGCGTCGGTACGATTACGCTCAACTTCGCCGATGGCGCAGAGCGCGCTCAGGCGAGTGCATCCGCCGGTGCCTTTGTGAACCGCGCTGCCGCAACGCTGCCCGATGATATCAAACAGCGCATCACACGACGACGCAAAGCTGGTGATCCTGATGCGGCGCTTGATCCACTGGCTGACCCGGTTGTCCGTGCGGCACTGAATCGCGCGACGTTTGAACTGCTGGTCGGTTTCCAGCTGAGCGAGAACCAACTGGCGTATAACGCCACCCGTTAGTTAGCGCGCGAATTTCGCATCTGTTCCGGCCCGCAATAGGGCGGTTACCCTTGCGATTCTGGCCAATTCGGCTAGGCGCGCGGCATGTCTGAAACGATGTCTGAAATGAACACTCTTCACGCCGCATTTGCGGCCAAAGTCGATGCTGTGCTGAGCGCATTGGAAGCGGATGGCGCGTTGCCGCCCGAAACGCCGCGCTCCAATGTTGCGGTTGAGCCTCCACGTGACCCTAGTCATGGCGATTTGGCGACGAACGCCGCGATGGTTCTGGCAAAGCATGCCAAGACCAATCCCCGCGCTCTGGCAGAGCAAATTGTCGAAAAACTCACCGCTGATCCAGACATTGTTGAGGCCGCAATCGCGGGTCCGGGTTTCATCAATTTGCGGCTGTCTGATCTGGCTTGGCAGAATGAGCTGGCGGCCATCGCCGAACTGGCTGACGATTACGGCAAATCAGACATGGGTGCCGGCACAACAGTCAATGTCGAATACGTCTCCGCCAATCCGACTGGCCCAATGCATATGGGCCATTGCCGCGGTGCGGTAGTGGGCGATGCGCTGTCATCACTGCTCGAATTTGCCGGGCACAAAGTCGTTCGCGAATATTACGTCAATGATGCTGGCAGCCAGGTCGATACGCTCGCGCGGTCCGCACATCTGCGGTACCGCGAGGCGCTGGGCGACGATATCGGAGCTATTCCCGAAGGCCTCTATCCTGGCGATTATTTGGTTCCGGTCGGCAAAGCGCTGGCAGATGAACTTGGCAACACATTCAAAGATGCGCCTGAGAGCGAATGGTTGGTGCTATTCCGCGAAAAAGCGGTGGCGGCAATGATCGAAATGATCAAATCGGACCTCGCTCTTATGGGCATCCACCACGATCTTTTCTCATCCGAAGCAACCTTGCAGGCTGAAGGGAAACCCGAAGCTGCTGAGGCATGGTTGCGCTCGCATGATCTGGTATATGACGGTGTGCTCGAAGCCCCCAAAGGCAAGGCACCGCCTGAGGATTGGGAGCCGGTTGAGCTGCCGTTGTTCCGGTCGACCAAATTTGGTGACGATCAGGACCGGCCAATCAAGAAATCGGATGGCAAATGGACCTATTTCGGTGCTGATCTCGCCTATCACATGCAGAAGGCAGAAAAAGCTGATGCGCTGATCGATATTTGGGGTGCCGATCACGCTGGTACCGTCAAGCGTATCAAAGCGGCCGTCGCTGCACTGGCAGAGGGCGAGAGTAAGACAATCCCGTTCGACGTGAAGCTGGTCCAGATGGTGGCGCTAATGCGTGACGGTGAACCGCTGAAAATGTCCAAACGTTCGGGCAATTTCATCACGCTCGCGGAAATGGTCGATGAAGTTGGCAAAGACGTCGTCCGTTTCACAATGCTGACCCGTAAACCAGAAGCCCAAATGGAATTTGACTTCGCCAAAGTGGTTGAGGCGTCGAAGGATAATCCTGTGTTCTATGTGCAATATGCGCATGCGCGGATCAGCTCGACGCTGCGCAAAGGTGCGGCGGAAGGGCTGATGCCATCCGCCAGCGGTATTGCACTGCTTGGTGAGGAAGAGCTCGGTCTCGTCAAACAGGCTGCACAGTTCCCGCGGATAGTAGAGGCCGCTGCTCAGGCGCGCGAGCCACACCGGATTGCCTTCTTCCTGTATGACCTTGCCGGTGCGTTTCATGCGTACTGGAATCTGGGCAATGACAAGCCTGAAAAGCGGTTCATCGTGGCACAGGAAGCTGAATTGAGCGGAGCAAGGCTTTTCCTCGCGGCACAGATCGGGCAAGTTATCCGAAATGGACTGGCTTTGCTTGGGGTTGAAGCCGTCGAGGAGATGTAATGATGATGGTCCCAGAGAATGGCCACGTGAATGACCACGATGACGCGATTGAGACAGAGGAGCTGTCTCTCGTTGACGAGGATGAGTCGCTACCATGGCTTGAATCCGATTATGATGATGAAGATGAAGGCTTTGATTCAACGCGCTTTATCGGATTTGTTCTGTTGTCACTGGCGGTGCTCGCACTGCTGATCGGTGCCGTGTGGTTCTTCAGCAATCGCGGCCCAGATCCTGAGTTGGTAGCGGATGGTAGCACTATCGAGGCACCGGAAGGCCCAGCTAAAGTACGTCCCGAAGATGCCGGTGGTAAAACCTTTGAGGGTACCGGCAATGTTGCCCCGCAAGTAGGCGAAGGCCTGTCTCGTGAAGCGCGCTTGGCCCAAGGCAATGCACCGAAGCCGAGCATCGATGCCGCAACACCTGAAAATCAAGCCGCTTCGAGCGAAGAAGCGGGCAGCTCTGTCGGCGTGCAAGTCGGTGCGTTTGGTACCAAAGCTGGCGCAACGCAGGCGTGGAGCACACTGACCGGGCAAACGCAGGCTTTGAAGGGCTTCAAATACCGCGTTGTCGAGGGTCAAGTCGATGGTGGGACGGTGTTCCGCCTGCAAGCTGTGGCTGGCGATGCAGCGGCCGCAAGGCAGCTATGCAACGCGCTGAAAGCTGACGGAATTGCTTGTCAGGTGAAGAACTAGACCAATGCTATTGGTTTTGGGGCTGTTTCGCTGCGGAACAGCCCTGATTTTCCACACTGCTTAGCGCTACCGTGCTTGCCTATGGGGCGTGAGGCTGCGATTTTCACTCTATGACACCCGCAATCTTCGGCATCGCCGGAGCAACCCTGACCGATAACGAGCGAGCCTTCTTTCAGGAGGTCGATCCGGCCGGCTATATTCTGTTCGGCAGGAACTGCGAAACGCCTGAACAATTGCGGGCGCTGACCGATTCCTTGCGCGACATTCACGGGCGGAACCGGCTGCTGGTGTCGATCGATCAAGAAGGCGGCAGAGTGGCTCGCTTGCGGCCGCCATTGTGGTCGTCGTTTCCGGCTGGCGAAGCATTCGACAAACTCTATCAAATTGCCCCTGCTAGCGCGATTGAAGCGGCTCGTATCAACGCGCATGCGATGGGGCTGGAATTGGCCGAGATGGGAATCTCGGTCGATTATCATCCGCCGCTCGATGTCCGGCAGGCTGGCGCGCATGATGTAATCGGTGATCGTGCTCTGGGTAGTGAACCGATGCAGGTTGCTGCACTTGGTCGGGCCATTCTCGACGGGCTGGCGAAGGCAGGCGTGGCAGGCTGTATCAAGCATATGCCGGGGCATGGCCGCAGCATGTGCGATACGCACAAGGAAATGCCGACAGTTACCGTTAGCGATGAAGAGTTGGAGTGGGATATTGCGCCGTTCAAAACGCTTTCGCACGCACCTATCGGAATGACCGGACACTTGCTGTTCACGGCATGGGACGCAGAGCAACCGGCCACGCTATCCCCCTATATTATCGAAGAAATCATCCGCAAACGGATCGGCTTTGACGGCCTGTTGCTGACCGATGATATCGATATGCAGGCGCTTGATGGCACTGTTCCTGAACGGTCCGAAAAGGCCATTGCGGCAGGCTGCGACGTGGTGCTCAATTGCTGGGCCAAGATTGACGATATGACAGAGACCGTGAAGCGGCTACCGGCGATGTCTGGAAAAACCGCTGTACGGTTGGACAATGCACTGAAGGTTGCTGATAGTGCGGAAGAGGGCGGCGATAAGGCTGAACTGCTCGCCAATCGCGATGCTTTGCTCGCGATAACAGGAGTGGCCGCATGAGTGATACAACTGAAGAGCAAAAGCAGACAGAAGACCAAGATCAGCAAGGTCTGATGTTCACCGAGGCTGTTGCTAGTTCCGATTCGGAATGGATTGCGCCGGGCACAGCGGAAACCGAAGGTACTGCGCTCTATCTGGAGCTGGACGGGTGGGAAGGACCGCTCGATCTGTTGCTCGATCTGGCGCGGCGGCAAAAGGTCGATCTGCGCGCGATTTCTATTCTGTCGCTGGTTGATCAATATCTCGACTATATTGAAAAGGCAGAGGCTCTGAAGTTGGAGCTGGCGGCGGACTATCTGGTGATGGCGGCATGGCTGGCTTACCTGAAATCGTCGATGCTCCTGCCTAAAGAAGAGCAGGAAGATCCAAGCCCCGAAGAATTGGCGCTGAAGCTGCAATTGCGCCTGCAACGCCTTGGCGCAATGCGCGAATCGGCGGCACGCCTGATGGCGGGCGACCGGATTGGCCGCGATGTGTTTGTGCGCGGATCGCCCGAAGGCTTGCGGATCGACCGCAAGACGCAGTGGCGCTGCGATATGTACGGGCTGATCCAAGCCTATGGGCAGGTCAAAGCGCGAACGGCCCCGGCAATCCATATGGTGCGCGAGCGACCGGTGATGACGCTGGAAAGCGCTCTCGACCGCGTATCCAATATGCTTGGTGTAACGCTGGATTGGATGCGGTTGGAAGAGTTTCTGCCGCCCCATGCTGAACCGCGCTTGCGCCGGTCTGCGCTGGCATCCAGCTTTGTCGCGGCACTGGAGTTGGCACGCATGGGTAAGGCCGAAATAGCGCAGGATGAGATCTTTGGTCCGATGCGATTGCGGCGGATGCGCGCATGAGTTCGGATGCTCCTGAGAACGCCGTCGATGATCTCGAACGGGCGGTAGAGGCGACGTTGTTTGCCACTGAGGAGCCGATGTCGGTCGAGGCGTTGGCAGGCCATCTTGGCGACGCTGACGTTCCTTCGGTACGCGCTGCGGTTCAAAGCTTGGTCGCGCATTACGAAGGGCGCGGCATTCATCTGGTTGAGCGCTCCAAGAAATGGCATTTTCAAACCGCAGCCGACCTTGCGCATCTCCTGCGCCGTGAGCGTGAGCAGGTGCGCCGCTTGTCTCGCGCCGCGACGGAGGTTCTCGCGATTATCGCCTATCATGAGCCGGTCAGCCGCGCCGAGATCGAATCGGTTCGCGGTGTCCAGACGGCCAAGGGGACGCTCGATGTGCTGATGGAAGCAGGCTGGGTTCGTATAGCCGGTCGCCGTGAAGTACCGGGGCGGCCTGTGATTTATACAACGACACCTGAATTTCTTCAGCACTTCGGCCTTGCCTCTCGGCGTGATTTGCCTGGTGTCGACGAGCTTCGTGCTGCCGGTCTGCTTGATCCCGTCGATGATGCTTACGATGCGCTGATGACGCCGGATGAGGAAGATGAAGCATCCGAGGAGGGCGCTACGCCGGAAGAGACCGAAACCGACGCTAAGGAAAGCGCTGAAACAGATTTATCGGGTCGCGCTGGCGCTACCCCGTCTTAATCCCTATATTGGGCCAGAACCTTTGGCTCATACCAGAACGGAAACCCATCATGTCGCTTGGCCCTTGGCAGCTCATTATCATTGCAATCGTCATTCTCGTCCTGTTCGGACGTGGACGCATATCCGAAATGATGGGTGATTTCGGTAAGGGTATCAACAGCTTCAAGAAGGGCATGAACGAGGATGAAAAATCCGATTCGGCGCCGAGCAAACCTGCCGGTCAGATCGAACCGCCAGCCGCAGATGTGAAGGCCAAATCCGAAGATCAGGCCACCAAGCCCGCCGACAATTCCTAAAACCCGCTAAGGCGCCGCCCGCATATGTTCGACATTGGTGCCCTTGAATTGCTGATGGTGGTAGTTGTTGCGATCATCGTCATCGGCCCTAAGGATATGCCCGCTGCGCTACGTGTGGCTGGCCGCTGGGTTGGCAAGCTGCGCCGCGCTTCCGCACAATTCCGCAGTGGTTTCGACTCCATCGTCCGCGAGGCGGAGATGGAGGATATGGAGAAGAAGTGGAAAGAGCAGAACGCCAAGATCATGGCAGAAACGCCTGCCGGTGAGATGGGGCCACTGCCAGAGAGCGAGGCGGATGTGGCGATGCCGACAGGCGATGAGCAGCAGGGCGAGCCCGCCGACTTGATGGCGGATGTGAAACCAGACGCCGAAGCTGCGCCGCCCAAGAAAACGCCCAGCGATGAACCGATGTTGCCGCTCGACTCTGACGGGAAACCTTAGGCCATGGCACTCGGGATCGACGATATAGATGAGACTCAGGCTCCATTGCTCGACCATCTGATCGAGCTGCGCGCGCGGTTGGTACGCTGCGTTTTGGCGCTGCTCGTCGCGTTTGGTGTGTGCCTCTATTTCGCCGATCCGATTTTGGGTTTTCTGATCCAGCCCCTGAAAGGTGCGTTTGCGGATGGGCAGGGGCAACTCATCTTCACTAAGCTCTACGAAGTGTTCTTCGTCGAGCTGAAGGTCGCTTTGTTTGCCGGATTCTGCATCAGTTTTCCGTTTATTGCGAACCAATTATGGGCATTTGTCGCGCCTGGCCTTTATGCGAACGAGAAGAAAGCTTTCCTACCGTTTCTGCTGGCTACACCGCTGTTATTTATCGCAGGGGCCGCACTTGCCTATTACATTGTGATGCCGACGGCATTCACCTGGTTCCTTGGCTTTGAAGGCGCAGTTGGAGGGCTTGAGGTAGAGGCACTGCCGACCGCCAATGAATATCTTGGCCTTGTCATGCAGTTCATTTTGGCATTCGGAATATGCTTCCTGCTGCCAGTGCTGTTGTTGCTGCTGCACCGGGCGGGCATTGTTTCGCGCGAGCAGCTGGCAGGCGCGCGGCGCTATATCATCGTCGGTGTGATTGCTCTGGCGGCGATTGTGACGCCGCCCGATCCGGGGTCGCAGCTTATTTTGGCAGTGCCATTGCTACTGCTCTTTGAGGGATCACTGCTCATCATGCGGATCACCGAGCGCAAGAACAGGTGCCAAGACAAAGCTGATGATAAGGGCGAACAGCCAGCCACCGGCGCCTAACACTCAATAAGTGATGTCCTTCGTCTGGAGGATCACTTGGTGTGCTTCTTGGGAAAGATCGGCTCGGCAGCCATTTCAAATTTGCAGCACGCACAAAAAAAGCGGGACCCGAAAGTCCCGCTCTAATTGTTCAACTTAAGACGTTGTTACGGGCTTGTTGGCTCGTCGTCTTCGTTACCACCGGCAATGATGATGCCTGCGATAATCGCTGCAGCAGCTAGAATAGCGAGGATGATGCCCGCGCCGCCCGAATCACCGCCGAGATTGCTCTCTTCAGTAACTGGTGCAGCAGCACGGTCAGCATCAGCACTTTGTGCGATGGCTGGCGATGCAGCCAGCGAAACAGCCGCTGTAGCAGCAAGTAGGTTACGGAACTTCATTTCAATCGTCTCCTCAGAGCTCTCTAATCTGTTCAAACTCTCTGGTTCACTAGGGGATTCAATGTACGGAAGCAACCCCAAAGTTCGTATCAGAATGTCTGATATGTTACCGAATTGTAACACTTATCCTGGTTGTTAGTGACCACAATTGTGATCGGAAACTGCTTATTTGATCTATTCTACCAAGTTGCCCGACTGCTCGGACAACCTCTCGCGATCCAATACACAATTATCGTTTCAATTCTATTAAGGTTCCAGAAACACACGAATTTTCAGGCGAACCGTTGCTTGTCGCCGACGATTTGAGTGCAGTGCAGCATAGATCAATCGGCTGAGTAGACTTCAATCCCGCCAACCCAAGTTGCCAGCACTAGCGTTTCGCGTATCGATTCGGGTGAGGAGAGCATCGGATCGCGATCGATGAATACGAAATCAGCTCGCTCGCCTTTTGCGAGTTTTCCGAATCGGCCTTCAGCGAACCCGGCATAAGCCCCGGCGGACGTGAATCCGGCGAGTGCCTGCTCTCTGCTGACAGCGTCTTTGGGGCGCCATCCGCCGAACGGCTGACCATCTGGTCCGGTCCGTGAAATAGCGGCTGCGATATTAGCAAACGGGTCAGGCGATTCGACAGGCGCATCCGACCCAAAGGCTAGCGGTGCCCCTATTTCAAGAATTGTCCGCCATGCATAGGCGCCTTCCAACCTTGCCGGATCAAGCCGCGCTTCGGCCATTACCCGGTCGGAAATCTGATGGACCGGCTGCATCGATGCGATAATGCCGTGATTGGCAAACTTACCGATGTCCGCAGTATCGACCACTTGCGCGTGTTCTATCCGCCAACGGCGATCTCCATCATAGGTGTCTGACATGTCAGCGATGGCGTTGAGAACCTCGGCATTGGCCGCGTCGCCAATCGCATGGATCGCTAGCTGGAACTTGTCGAGCGCGGCGCGGCTCATAAGGTTGCGCAACTGCGCGCTGGTTTGCAGCGGCAATCCGGTATTGCCCGGATCATCGGCATAGGGTTCTTTGAGCCAAGCTCCGCGAGAGCCGAGTGCGCCATCGAGATAA
Organism: Pontixanthobacter sp. CEM42; assembly: GCF_017812015.1. Lineage (GTDB taxonomy): Bacteria > Pseudomonadota > Alphaproteobacteria > Sphingomonadales > Sphingomonadaceae > Pontixanthobacter. The sequence goes on from NZ_JADQTN010000001.1 coordinate 300,448, forward strand.
AGCTTCACGCCGTTCAGACGCAGCTTGTCGTCATACAACCATGGGCTCGGCCCCGGGCCGCCGATCAATTCCATCGCCTCAACACCGGCGGCATAAGACATGATTCGCATTTTTAACCAGCCGCCATCGCCTGCCCGTCGGAACGACTGCCAGTCTTCGATGGTGGTACCCATATCTGCCGCTGCAGTAATGCCGAATGATAGCAAAATGTCCTGCGCTTTCGACAGCGCCAAATCGCGATCTTCCGGTCGTGGAGCGGGGACGGCGCTTTGCACAAGCTGCGCGGCATTATCGACAAATATGCCCGAAGGCGCTTCGCTGCCCGCCACCCGTTCGATCCGCCCGCCTGTTGGTGAGACAGATGACGCGTCCACTCCTGCAAGTGTCATTGCGGCGCTATTCGCCCAACCTGCGTGGCCATCGACGCGGTCCAGCCACACGGGACGATCTGCAACTACGGCGTCCAATTCCTCGGCAGTCGGGAAACGACCTAGGCCCCACTTTTCTTGGTTCCAGCCGCGACCCAAGATCCAGCGCCTGCCGGGATTGGCGGCTGCATATTCCGCGATCTTGGCCTGTGCTTCTTCCAGCGAATTCGTGTCAGACAGGTCGAGCGTCAACGCGCCGAAACCGATACCCATCACGTGTAAGTGCGAGTCGATCAGTCCGGGAATGAGGTAACGGCCCTGACCATCATAACGATAGTCGGTGACGGGCTTCTCATCACCGCGTTGCAGAACCTGAGCGATCCGGCCGTCATCATCCACCCACAGGGCAACAAAGCGTTCTACCTTGCCGTCTTCACCAATCGCTATGCCTTGAACATTGTCGATCAATGTGTCGGCAAATGCGGGGGTAGCGATGACGGCAGCGGAGGCAGCCAGCGTGGTCAGTAAGTGTTTGATCATGCGTTCAATCCCGTAGGTATTATCGTGGTAATCTGCGTATCAGTGCGCTGGTGTCTTGTCGTCCAGCATCCATATCTTGGATGTCCTCGTAGAAACCATCCACCAGCTTGGTAACTGGACTGTCGAGGCCCAAACGTGTCGCTTCCTCCAGCGCATAGGCCAAGTCTTTGCGCATCCAGTCGACGGCAAAACCGAAGTCAAATTCGTCTTTGACCATCGTCTGCCAGCGATTTTCCATCTGCCAGCTTTGCGCAGCACCGCCGGAAATAGCTTCGAACACTTTGTCTGAATCAATTCCGGAGGCTTGTGTCAAACGGATCGCTTCGCTCAGCCCGCCGAGTACGCCCGCAATGCACATCTGATTGGCCATCTTCGCAGTTTGGCCCGCACCGGCATCGCCGACATGGACGATCCGCTTGCCATAGGCCTGCATGACAGGTTCGGCGCGAGCGAAGGCTTCTGTTGTGCCACCGCACATGACCGCGAGCGCGCCATTTTCTGCGCCTGCTTGCCCGCCAGAAACCGGTGCATCAATCGCCGCGATGCCGCGTTCGGCGCAGGCGGCATCGATGCTGCGCGCCATCTTTGCGGAAATTGTGGTGTGATCGATCAACAACGTCCCTTCGGCCATTGTGCTGAGCGCACCATCATCGCCCGTCAGAACTTGCTCGATATCCTGATCATTGCCGACACAGCTGATCACGATATCGACACCGGATGCTGCCTGTGCGGGCGTGTCTGCGATATCGGTGCTCCGGCCAGCCTCAGTCTGCGCGCTCTGCCATGCTTCGGCGCGAGCAGCTGTGCGGTTGTAGGCAATTACACGGTGTCCGGCCGCGGCCAGATGTCCTGCCATGGGTCCGCCCATTACGCCGAGCCCGATAAATGCGATGGTCAGTTGGTCTGTCATGCGAAGCGAATTACGGCGTTTGACCGGCAAAGCAAATGCCTATGCGGTGCAAACCAATCCTGTATTCCCCAACAGCCTGTTTTGGCTTACTCGCCGCAGAATGACAGGGAAAGCTACCGATCTTCTGACGCTCGATACCATTCGGGCTGCTGCCGACCGTATTAAGGGCGCTGTTGTGCATACGCCCACGATGCACAGCATTACGCTGTCCGCGATTACCGGCGCAGAGATTTGGCTGAAGTTCGAGAACCAGCAATTCACGGCTGCCTATAAAGAGCGCGGCGCTCTGAATGCATTGCTTCATTTGACCGATGAACAGCGCGAGAGGGGTGTAATTGCGGCGTCCGCTGGCAATCATTCGCAAGGGCTAAGCTATCACGGGCGCCGGCTCGGTGTGCCGGTGACCATTGTTATGCCGCGCACTACGCCGACGGTAAAAGTGATGCAGACCGAAAGCGTTGGCGGCAATGTTGTGCTGGAAGGCGAGACTTTCGACGATGCCTATGCTTATGCGCGTCAGCTCGAAAAAGAGCGCAACCTCACCTTCGTCCATCCGTTTGACGAACCAAATGTGGCTGCGGGGCAGGGCACCGTGGCGTTGGAAATGTTTGAAGATGCGCCCGATCTTGACTGTATCGTAACGCCGATTGGCGGGGGCGGGCTAATGTCAGGCATGGCCACAGTCGCCCGTGCTCTCAAACCGGATATGGAAGTGATCGGCGTTCAGGCGGAGCTTTACCCGTCAATGTATTCGCGGATCAAAGGGCAGGACATGCCCTGCGGCGGTGACTCTTTGGCCGAAGGCATTTCGGTCAAAGCACCCGGCGAATTCACCGCGCAGATTATCAAAGACTGCGTCGATGATATTGTCCTCGTCACCGAGCGTGAGTTGGAGAAGGCGGTATCGCTCCTTCTGCAAATCGAGAAAACTGTGGTTGAAGGAGCTGGCGCGGCAGGCCTCGCCGCAGTTCTCTCCAATCCGGAGAAGTTTGCAGGCCGCAAGATCGGTCTGGTCCTGTGTGGCGGCAATATCGATCAGCGCTTGCTGGCGAATGTGTTGCTGCGCGATCTGGCGCGTTCGGGCCGGTTGGCGCGACTTCGGATCACGCTACAGGATCGTCCGGGCGCGCTGTATAAGGTGATGACCGAGTTCGATAAGCACAACGTCAACATTATCGAAATTTACCATCAGCGGATTTTCACCAGCTTGCCCGCCAAAGGTCTGATCACCGATATTGAGTGCGAGGCGCGTGACCGTGACCAGCTTAATGCGCTGATCGAATCGCTCAAAGCGGCAGGTTATGCCGTTAGCCAAGTCGAACTGAACTGACGCATTCCGGTACAGCCTTATTTTGTGCAGAGAAATTGTGCAAAATAATCAATCATTAACCGTGTTATTTGGTTAAGGACCTTTTACCGGCGGGCTGTGCCATGCATAAGAATAGGCCTTCGACCACAGACCGATTCTTGCTTTAGAGGACACACAGCAAGCCGTGACGGCCCCCGTTCGCTTTCCCCGTTTTTTTGTAACGACGCCCGCGCCTTGTCCGTATTTGCCGGGCAAGAGCGAACGCAAGGTGTTTACCGAGCTCAAGGGTGATCATGCGGATCAGCTGAATGAAGCGCTGGGTCGGATCGGTTTCCGTCGTAGCCAGACAGTCGCGTATCGGCCAAGTTGTGCTGATTGTAACGCCTGCGTATCGGTCCGCGTGGTGGCAGAAGAGTTCACGTCCAGTTCAACCCAGCGCCGCAATTTGCGCCGGAACGGTGATCTGGTGGCAACCGAATGCCGGCCTTGGGCAACCGAGGAACAATTCGAACTATTGCAGCGTTATCTGACCGTTCGGCATCCTGGCGGCGGTATGGCTGCGATGGATGAAACGGACTATGCAGACATGGTTGAGCATACTCCGGTATCCAGCTATGTCATTGAATATAGAGAACCTTCCGACGGGAACGAGCCAGGCCGATTAGTAGGTGCCTGTCTGACTGATCGGCAGGGCGACGGGTTGTCGATGATCTATAGCTTCTACGACCCGGAACATGAGTCGCGATCAGGTCTTGGTAATTACATCATCCTCGAACACATTCGCCGTGCGGCAGAGCAGGGCCTTCCCTATGCCTATCTCGGATACTGGGTCGAAGGGTCCGACCGGATGCGATACAAAGTCCGCTACCGCCCGCTCGAGCGGCTCACCCGCAGCGGATGGCAGCGCCTTACCCGCGAAGAGCAGGACGCTCTTATCGCCAACACGGCTGATAAGCCGCGTGCCGAAGACGGAAGCGGTTCAAAAGAAGGTAATAGCGCGCAATACACCCCGAACAGCAGTAACGCGATCGACTAAATCGCGTTTGCGCCAGGTGGCTTGGATTGCTGCGGGTGCGTTGCTGCTCGCTGGTTGGACGACCGGTAGTGCGCCGGTATTCGCTCAAGATCCCGATTCACAGAACCTTGATGATCTGATCCCCGATTCTGCGGTGGAGAATGCTGAGGCATGGGCGGAGGATAGATCCGTTCCGGCTCCTGATGCCGACGTAACGGTGCAGCCTGATGAACCACTGGCGGAAATTCCCGAGCTTAGCGTTGAATGGCCGGATGATCTGGACCTTCCGCCAATCGAACCGCTGGAACCCGATGAAGACATCCGGTTTGCAGACACGAACTTACCGCCATTGCCGACTTTGCCAAGCGCTGCGCTTGACCGGATCGGCGATGATCTGGTGCTGGCATTTCCGGACAATGGCAGCGGCTTTCCGCAACGCGATGCATTTGTCAGTCGCTTCAGAGCGCTTTCGACCATCGCTGATCTTTCCAATGGCGATGAGAGCATTGCACAGCTCGCCGCGAGAGCGCGAGCCGACCAAGAGCTGTTGTCCGAAATGCTGCGGATTTATGGCTATTATGATGCGCAAGTTGTCCGCACTGTCGGTGGATTGCGCCCGGGCGCAGATGTGGCCGATGAACGACTGACGGTCCGCTTCGATATAATTCCCGGTCAGCGCTACAGCTTTGGTGCAATCGATCTGGGCAATCTCGGCACGGCTATTGATGCAGAGCGTCTTCGCAGCGCCTTTGAGATACAAACTGGCGATCCGCTGTCGAGCGACAAGATTGTCGAAGAACAGCTCGATCTCGATACCGCTTTGGGCGAAGGCGGCTATCCGTTTGCCGAGATGGGCGAACCCGATCTTCTCATCGATCACCGAGAAACGCGCGGAGATTTAACGCTGCCGGTGGAGCCGAACGGCAAATACACGTTTGGCGAAGTGGTCAGCTCCGACCCTGGCTTCCTGTCCGGCAAGCATATCGGATCGATTGCCCGTTTTGAACAAGGTGACATCTATCAGCGAAGTCTGACATTGGATTTGCGCCGCGCAGTGACCGCGACGGGGCTGGTATCTTCGGTCTCGGTAACCCCACGCGAAGTGACCCCGCCAACCGAAACCGAGCCGGGCGTTGTCGCTATGGACGTCGAAATGACCAAGGCGCCGTTGCGGACGATTGCAGGCGCGGTTGGTTATGGTTCGGAGGAAGGCTTCCGGCTGCAAGCAAGCTGGGAACATCGCAATTTCTTCCCGCCAGAGGGGGCGCTGAAATTCCGCGGAATTCTGGGTACACAGGAACAACTCGCAGGTGTTACTTTCCGCAAGAACAATTTCGGTGGTCGTGACAAAATCCTCACGCTGGATGCTTATGCCAGCACAATTGATAGCGACGCGTTTGATGCACGGACGGTGGCTTTCGTTGCCAATTACGAGCGTACTTCGAATCTGCTGTTCCAAAAGCCTCTGAGCTGGAGTGTCGGTTTTGAAGCCATCGCCACGAGCGAGCGACCGCCAGTGGTGAACGGTGTTGTGCCACCGCGCGAAACGTTCTTCGTTGGCGCGCTGCCGGTGAGCGCATTGATTGATACAACCGACAATCTGCTTAACCCGACCGAGGGATTCCGCGTTGGTGCTAGGCTCTCCCCGGAGGTGTCGAGCAACAATGGTGTTCAGAGTTTTTATCTCCGCGGGCAAGCGGATGCGAGTTACTACAAAGCGATCAATGATCGTGTGGTAATGGCGGGGCGCGTCCGGTTTGGTGCGATCCCCGGAACCGATCTGGACAATATCGCACCGTCACGGCGGCTCTATGCTGGCGGCGGCAGTTCGGTGCGGGGTTACGGGTTCCAACAGATTGGCCCGACAGATGCTTTGGGTGACCCAAGTGGTGGACGGTCACTTGTGGAATTCTCGCTCGAAGCGCGGATAAAAACCGGCTTTCTTGATGGTGCGGTATCGGTCGTTCCATTCGTGGATGCCGGTTCGGTGAGCAATGACACGACGCCTGATCTCGATGAAATCAAAGTGGGTGTCGGCATGGGAGTGCGTTATGACACCGGCTTCGGCCCAATCCGGGTCGATGTTGGTGTGCCGCTGAATCCTGGGCCGAACGACAATCCGGTAGCGGTCTATGTATCGCTGGGGCAGGCCTTCTGATGAGTGAAGCTCCTGCCAAGAAATCAAAGCGGTCGCGCTTGTTCAAATGGACAGCCGGAATCGTGCTTGGCTTGCTACTTGTGATTGTAGCGGGCTTAGCGTTCTTCAACAGCCCGTTCGGCAAGCGCTTTATTGCTGATCAGATCGCTCAAGTCGCACCCGCATCCGGCCTAAGGTTCGAAGTCGGCCGGATTGAGGGCGATATCTTCGAAGATGCCATTCTGCATGATGTGACAGTGTCCGATCCCCAAGGCGAGTTTCTGACGATACCGGTCGTAGAACTGGATTGGCGGCCTGTGAGTTGGATCACAAGCGGCTTGGATATCCGCAATCTAACCGCGCGCCGCGGTACGTTGCTGCGGGTGCCAGAGCTCTTGCCGGGTGACCCGGACGCGCCGATCTTGCCGGATTTCGACATCCGCATCGACCGGTTCGAGATGGATAATCTGACGCTGGCAGCAGGCGTGGTCGGTGATAAAGAACAGCGTGTCGATATGCTGGTCAAGGCGGATATCCGCGATGGCCGCGTCTTTGCTGAGATTGATGGCGATCTGGGGGCCGAAGACGAGCTCTACGCGCTCATCGATGCGGAACCCGACGGCGACCGCTTCGATCTCAAGCTGGAGTATGATGCACCCGCTGACGGCGTGCTCGCCGGATTGATCGGAGCAGAGGTTGGCTATTCCGCCAAACTGGTCGGCGATGGGAGTTGGAGCAACTGGACCGGCAATTTCGTCGCACAGCGCGAGGAAGATGCGATCGCCGCGTTCCGGATTACCAATGCTCGCGGGCAATATCGTGTGCTTGGGCAGGTCTATCCGTCTGAATTGGTCTCAGGCCTCACTGCCAACGCATTCGGCGAAGCAGTGTCGCTCGATGCAAAAGGGACTTTGCTCGATAGCGTTCTCAACGGATCGGTGGAGGTTGAAGGTCGGGCATTCTTGGGGGCAGGTGAAGGCGCGATCGATTTAGCGGGCAACAGCTTCGACGATTTCACAGTTATCGCGCGGCTAACCGATCCCGATCTGCTCGGCGGTGGAATGCGGATCGAAGGCGGCAATCTGGCCGCTACACTGGATGGCGCCTTTCGCGATTTGGCCATCGAGCATATCCTCGCGGCTGATAGATTCGTAACGGGTGAGACGCGTATTGCCGATCTCCGTCAGCAAGGGACGGCCACCTATGACGGAGCGCATTGGACGCTCCCGCTGGGTACCAATATCGGCCGCATTGAAACCGGAAATGTGTTGGCCGATCCGCGGCTGGTCGGCGGAAGGCTGAATGGCACCGTGATCTATACCGGCAGACAGGTTTTGTCGGACAACCTCGCGATCACTTTCCCCGATGCGAATGCGCGGCTCTCTCTATTCGGCGATACGGGAACCGGAATGTACGCCTTGCGCGGGCCAGTCACTGCAAGCGGTCTGCCACTTGAGAATATCGGGATATTGAACGGAACCGCCGATATCAATTTGCTGATCGGGAGCAATGCGCCTTGGGTGCTGCGCGCCGATTTCGATGGCCGGATACCGCGCGTGACCAATGACACGCTCGCCAATCTCGCCGGTCCGGACATTCGCCTGCGTGGCGGTATCTCGCTTGGCTCGGTCGCGCCCGTCGATTTCCGCAACGTCCGTCTAGCAGCAGAGAAACTGTCGCTGGTTATGGATGGAAACGTTCGTGAAGGCAGCACCAGCATTACCGGCAACGGTACGCATCAAGACTACGGTGATTTCACCGTCGAAGCCGCTTTTGCAGATAGCGGGCCAACTGCGACTTTGGTGTTCGCCAGCCCGCTGCCAGCTGCTGGATTGGAAGATGTCCGCGTAGCGATTGCACCAAGCGAAGAGGGTTTCGATATTTCGACCGAAGGGCAGTCGCTGCTCGGTGCGTTCAACGGCGAACTTGGACTGATAGCGCCTGCCGATGGCCCGACGCAGTTGGCCATTCGCGAACTCAATATTTGGAAGACTGCTGTTGAAGGAAATCTGACGCTGGCAGTTGGCGGTGCCGATGGGAGGCTTACGCTCAGCGGTGGCGGTCTGGCCGGCCGGATCGGTTTGGCGACGCGCGACGGAGGGCAGGAGTTCTCATTCGAAATCGACGCTAACCGCGCGCAATTTGGGGGCGATACACCGATTTCGATTGCCAGCGCCGATTTGGAAGGGCGCGGCTATCTGAAAGAAGGTAACTCGACGGTCGAAGCCAACGTGGTGGGGCAGGGCTTCAGCTATGGGACGTTGTTCGTCGGCAGAATGGCTGCAACTGCAGAGCTGGAGAATGGCAGCGGCGTTGCAACGGCTTCGCTCGCCGGACGGCGGGGTAGCCGGTTCAACCTGCAACTCAATGCCGGGATCGAACCTGAGCGGATCGCTGTTGCTGGGCGAGGGGACTTCGCCGGCAAGCGCATCACCATGCCGAGGCGCGCAGTCTTGTCCAAGCAGGGCGACGGCGGCTGGCAGCTAGCGGATACCCAGATCACTTACGGCAATGGCGGATTGATTGCGTCGGGCGAATTTGGCGGCGGAACGACCAGAGTCGATCTGGCGCTGGAAGACATGCCTCTCTCGCTGGTTGATCTGGCGATTGCCGACATGGGGCTGGGCGGGACAATCTCTGGCTTGATCGATTTTCGCTCTGCAGCGGGCGGTTTGCCGTCAGGCAATGCGCGTGTGCAGATTGACAACCTCACGCGCTCTGGCCTCGTTCTTTCGTCGAAGCCGATTGATCTGGCGCTGGTTTCGAAGCTCTCGGCGAACGAATTGGAACTGCGCGCTGTTGCCGATGAAGGTGGCACGCGGCGCGGCCGAGTGCAGGCGCGGATCAGCGCATTGCCGCAGTCGGGCGGTCTCGTATCGCGGTTGCGTCGCGGAAATCTGTTCGGGCAATTGCGCTATAACGGGCCGGCTGCATCTTTGTGGCGGCTCGCCGTGATTGAAGCATTCGATCTGACCGGTCCGTTGGCTGTGACTGCGAATGTGAGCGGCACAATCGCCGATCCGAGCGTCCGTGGTTCGCTGCAGAGCAACGATCTCCGCGTGCAAAGCGCACTGTCTGGTACCGACATCCAAAATATGTCTGTTCGCGGCAGTTTCTCTGGTTCCCGCCTCCGGCTTTCCCGTTTCTCCGGGAAGACGGCGAATGGTGGCAGTGTGTCGGGCAGCGGTACCATTGACCTTGTCGATCTGGGTGAACGCGGTCCGGCGCTTGATATCAAAGTTGCGGCGAAGAATGCGAGGCTGCTCAACGCCAACGGTATCGATGCCACCATCACTGGCCCGCTGCGGCTGATATCAAACGGTATTGGCGGTACCATCGCCGGACGTGTGCAGGTTGACCTTGCGGCATGGGCGCTGGGCAGCGCGGCGGAGCAAGCGGGACTGCCGCAAATCAAAACTCGCGAGATTAATATTCCCGCCGATATTGCCCCGGCCAGAGCGCGTTATCGTCCGTGGCGCTATATGATTGATGCCAAAGCCAACAGCCGGGTCGATGTCGATGGCTTGGGCCTCGATAGCGAGTGGAGCGCGGATATCCGGCTGCGCGGAACAACCGACGATCCGCGAATGGGCGGTGAGGCACGGGTGGTGCGCGGCTATTACAGTTTTGCCGGAACCCGTTTTGAACTGACGCGCGGGCGGATCGACTTTAACGAGAATGAACCGATTGATCCGCGCCTCGATATCGTTGCCGAAACCGACAGAACTGGGCTCAGCGTCGAAGTCGCGGTGCAGGGCAACGCTCTAACGCCGGAGATCACTTTCAGCTCGACCCCTGCTTTGCCTGAGGAGGAAATCCTGTCGCGTCTGCTGTTCGGCGGCTCGATCACTGAACTCTCGGCCACCGATGCGCTGCAATTGGGCACCGCACTGGCCAGCCTGCGCGGTGGAGCGGGGCTTGATCCGATCAACGCCTTGCGCACCGCAATCGGGCTGGACCGGCTCAGGATCGTCAGCGCCGATCCCGCTTTGAACAGAGGCACCGGTGTGGCGATTGGCAAGAATATTGGCCGGCGTTTCTATGTTGAACTCATCACCGACGGGCGCGGTTATAGCGCGACCGAGGCAGAGTTCCGGATCACCAGTTGGCTGTCTCTGCTCGCCAATGTTTCCACTTTGGGCCGTGAAAGCGTAGTGGCCGAGATCAGTCGCGATTACTGACTGCTTTTGGCTTCCAGTGCGTCGAGCCGCTGGTCATGCTCCTGATCTTTGAGCCGCGATTGCTCGGAATAGAGGTCTTGCCCGTCCATCCAACCACCGCGTTGGGTCAGTTCGCTTTGCATATTCTGCGATACTACCACCAGCATTGCGATGTTCTCGGTTAGCTTGTCGATCTTTTCGCTATTGGTATTCGCGGTCGAGCTGGCCTGCGAAATCTGGAGCATAATGAGTGAAAATCCGCCGACGATTAAAATGCTGAATGCGGCAATGCCCAGCTTGATCCAGAGATCGGCCTGAACCTTTGCGCTGAGCCCGAGGCGTTCGGGTTTTAGTGCTTCCAGTATGGCAGATGCATCGGGCGAGAGCGGCGCGTTCATGCAGGCTTCCCGTAAAGCTTGGCCTCTGCGTTACGGCGCCGGGTCAGCCCTTTCATCACCCGGCCGCCCGCGCGGTTCCAACGGGAAAATTCGCGCAAGGCGGCGGCATAGTCGCCGGCTTTGTGGCGTTTTGTGAGGGTAGCCCGACCAATCGCGCCGGTGTTGTAGTGAAAGCTTACCAACGCGTCGAACTGGTTCTGTGTGACGGGCGCACCGTCCAGCGCGCGCGCAACATCGTCGGCGTAGCGAACGAGATCGCGCTCTAAGCGCTCGTCGCATTCCGCGCGCGTCCACGCTGTTCCGGGGCCAATCCGGCCTTGGCCATCCAGTCCCGGGCCAGTTGCGCCCCAGCCGATTGTCCACGGATCACCGCCGGTTCCGGGGTCAGGATAGGCCTCCACCATCCCGTCGCTGCGTAGTCGTGCGCAGCCTTCAAATTGCTTGATCAATGCGATTCCCCGCGCGCCAATCCTACACGATGGAACACTTGGAACAGGGTCCAGAGATGAATTATCCGATACGGCGGTTGCCTCATCAATTGCCCGGTCCAGAGCATCGACTTTGCTCTGTTTGAAGCCTCTGCCAAGCATTTGGCGAACGGCGGCGAAGATAGCGGAGCGGTTGAGTGTTTGGGACATGGGGGCCTCGTTGAGTCGGGTAAGGAGACCGGACAATTAGGCAGGAAGATGCCGAGTAGGAAAATTGTTTTTTGCGCAAGCCACCGGGAGGCATCCGTTATCGGCTGGCCCAAATCTGTAAAGAGCTCTTGACTGACAAGAGTTCTTTACAGTAAAGAGATCTTTACAGGTAATAAGGATGATTCGGTGCTCAATCGATTAAAAGAATACCGCGAGGGGCGGGGCTGGAGCCAAGGTGCTCTTGCTAAATTGCTTGGCGTGTCACGCCAAACGATCAACGCGGTGGAGACCGACAAATATGATCCCAGCCTGCCGCTGGCGCTGCGCATGGCGAAGCTTTTTGAAGTGAGCGTGCCAGAGCTATTCATTGATGATTGGGAACCCGAAGAAGGAGCAGAATGATGTCCGAACAAACCCGCGGCCAAACACAAGAACGAACCCTCATGAAGAAATTCGGTATTCCGATGATTGCAGGCGCAGTCGCCGGCTTTATTGCTTCCTTTGCAATCGTAACGGTAATGAACCGCGGGGCTTTCGGCGATCTCGATGCATCGCGTGAAGTCGCGATGCTCGTCGCCGTTCTCTATGTGATTACCGGCGCTTCAGTATTGATCGGGGCCTTCAGCCCGGCGCTCGGTTCGCGCTTCCTCAATGTCGAAGATGCCGATGAATTGCGCGAGCAGAAGACGATGCTGACATATTCAGCGATTGGCATGTTCGCTCTCGCAGGAGCGCTGGCTTTGGCGGCGCTTGCAGCTCCGGTTGGTCCGGTGCCAGCGACTATTGCGGTGACCGGCTTTGCGATGATGCTGTTGCTCACATGGTTCACGGGAAAGCGGCAGGAACAGCATATGGACGAATTGATGAAAGCTGTCTCGCGGGACACAGCTGCAACGGCTTTCTATCTGGTATTTCTTATCGGCGGAACGTGGGCTCTGTTGGGGCATGTCGGGTGGACCGCAGCTCCGAAGGCGCTCGACTGGCTTACGATGTTCGTCGTGCTGATGCTCGTTGCGTCTTTCTGGGCCGCTGGGAAACGCGGGATGCTCAACCGCCGTTGACGGGCAGGGCGCTCGGCGGCACAGGTCTGCAATGCCGTTCTTCACGCCTAAACCGCCGATTACCAAGGATGAGTTCGACTGGTTGATTGCGTGTTTTGCTTGGCTGCGGACGGTACTGGATGATCGCGGAGTGACGCCGCAATTCGTGCTGCCGGGCCATCCGATGTTGGACAGCGCACGAACAGCGAATGAGCTGTTCGATGCGGTCAAGATCCTTGCCGGCATGGAGCAATGGCCGTGCCGGTTGGAGAAGGTCGATGATGATTTCGATCCGGGCGACATCCGTATCCAGCAGGAGGGCAACAGCGCTTGCGGGACATTCTCGGTTGAAGATGGCGAGGCGGTGATCCGGTACAGCGACAGCATGTTGCAAAAGCCCGACGCGCTGACCGCCACTTTTGCGCATGAGCTGTGCCACTATCTCTTGTGCAATGCGGGCGATCCGCCGGGTGGACCCGATTTGATTGAGCATTCCACCGATTGCGCGGCCGCCTATATCGGCTTCGGTGTGTTCCTAGCCAATGGCGCGCGCGAGTTTGCGCAATTCAATGACGGTGAATGGTCAGGCTGGCGGGCATCGACAACCGGTTATCTCTCCGAGCAGGCTCTAGTCACAGCGACCGCAATTTTCGCGCAGTTGCATGGCCATGATCTCGCGGGCGCTGAGATTGCGCTCAAGCCCTATTTGCAAAAGGACTTGCGCAAAGCGGTGAAGGCCGTGCGGCACGCGCACCCGGATGTCTTGCAGTCGCTCGATGGCGTGAATCTGCTCGACTGGAATTACGAGTAGTACCGCCGTGTTAAGCGGCTACCTCAATTCTGTGCTTGCACTTCTTTCTTTCGATCCCGGCGGAATGTGTCGTGACAGCTTGAGCATGTCTCACGCACCAGTGCCCATTGCGCTTTGAATGCGTCGGCGTCTCCGGATGCGGCAATGTCTGCTAGACTCGTTGCACGCTTCGCGTAGAGCCCTGCGATCCGTTCGAACTCCTCGCGCTCGGACCAGACGGTTGGGAGCGCGTTGGTCTCCTCGTTGACTGAACCCTCGGGAAACATGCCCGGCAATGCCTTGGCCCATCCAGCGAGCGCGCGCGCGGAGAACGCTAGTCCTTTCACATCGCCGCCGCTGTTCATCACCCCGAACATGCCGCCGAATAGCCCAGCTGACATCCAATAGCCTGCGCGCCGGCCAGCCACGAGGTCATCAACACTCATCTCTACCGCGGGTTGATGCGCGGCTGCTTGCGGAGCGGGCTGCGCGATGTCACCATGCTTTGCCGAGACTGCCGAGGTGAGTGCAAGCGAAGCAGACAGTATGAGAATGAGCGATTGCGGCTTCATGGATATCCTCCGAGATCAGGTTGCATTTATCAGATTAATTTATACTACAATGTAGTACATATAGGATATGGACGTGGAATCCAATAAGAATCTGGGCGAGTTCGAGATGCTGGTGCTGGCGGCCATCCTGCGGCAGGGCGGTGACGCGTACGGTGTTAGCATCAAGCAGGATATCGAAGCGCGCGCTGATCGGTCGCCGTCATTGGGCGCGCTTTACGCAACTCTTGCGCGGCTGGAGAAGAAGCAGCTGGTGCGCTCCACAATGGGCGAAGCAACGAAAGAGCGCGGCGGGCGGGCCAAGCGCCTCTACACCATTGAGCCGCTCGGGCAGCGTTTGCTTGAGCAGTCTATCTTGGCGCTGCGCAATATGACCGATGGATTGGTTTCATGGAGGTTTGGCGTGTGAGCCAGCAAGGCCATGACCCTTTGCCACTACTCGCGCGTGTCCTGCTCGGCTGGTTGGCGGGGCCCGCCTATAAAGAGCATGTTTTGGGCGATTTGCAGGAAGAGCTGTCCGAAAGGCAGGAGGGCGGCGAAGGTCGCATATGGATATGGAAGCAAGTCGTGATCGCGATTCCCGGCTTGCTCGCTCTGCGCACACAAGACTGGAATTTCAGAGCAATCGGACTGACGGTGATTTTGACCTTTGCGGCCTATGTCCTGCTGATCATTCTGAGCGTGACTGTCACCCGGCCCATCATGATGAGCATGCGCGATAGCTTCTCTGGCGGACCGTCATGGGATTATCTGTATTTCTATATGCTTGTCCGGCTGCCCGGCGTGTTCTTGGTTGGGGCGGCGATGGCGTATCTGACTTTTAAGCCAGCCACCGGCTTTCTCGGAAACTTTGTATGGCGAATGCTGCCACTGCTCCTGATCCTGATTGTGCCACAGATTTGGTACCTCCTCGCCGAAGGACAGGAGGAGTTCGCCGCGGGCCGGATCATTCGTGCTTTCGCCGATGGCATGGTTTTGTACGGAGCCGCTTACTGTGGACAATGGTTGAAGCTGCGCCAATTGGGCAAGTAGGGTGGGCAAAGAAAAAGGCGGCCGGATTGCTCCGGACGCCTTTTCTGATGTCGTGTGTGACGCGAATTACGCGCTATAATACATGTCGAATTCGACCGCTGCCGGAGTAGTTTCCAAGCGGCTGACTTCTTCCCATTTGAGTTCGGTATAGGCCATGATCTGGTCCTTGCTGAACACGTCGCCTTTGAGCAGGAAGTCATGATCGGCTTCGAGCGCCTCAAGCGCTTCACGCAGGGAACCGCAGACTGTTGGCACGTCGGCCAATTCGGCTGGCGGCAGATCGTAGAGGTTCTTGTCCATTGCTTCGCCGGGGTGAATCTTGTTCACGATACCGTCGATGCCGGCCATCATCAGCGCAGCCGATGAAAGATACGGGTTGGCCAACGCATCGGGGAAGCGGAACTCGACGCGCTTGGCTTTCTCGCCAGCGCCGTACGGAATACGGCAGGATGCCGAACGGTTGCGGGCCGAGTAAGCGAGCAGCACAGGTGCTTCAAAGCCCGGTACCAGACGCTTATAGCTGTTGGTGGTCGGGTTAGTGAAGGCGTTGAGCGCTTTCGCATGTTTGATCACACCGCCGATGTAGTAAAGGCAAGTGTCCGACAGACCGGCATAGCCATTGCCTGCAAAGGTGTTCTTGCCATCGTTCCAGATCGACATGTGGGTGTGCATTCCGCTGCCGTTATCGTCTTTAATCGGCTTCGGCATGAAAGTCGCGGTTTTGCCATAGGCATGGGCAACTTGCTGCACGACATATTTGTAGATCTGCATGTTATCGGCAGATTCGAGCAGCGTCGCGAAAGTCACGCCCAGCTCGTGCTGAGCGGCCGCAACTTCATGGTGATGCTTGTCGCAAGGCAGACCCATCTCAAGCATCGTCGCGACCATTTCGCTACGAATGTCGACAGCGCTATCGACTGGAGCAACAGGGAAGTATCCGCCCTTGGCACGTGGACGGTGCGCCATGTTGCCGCTGTCATATTCCTTGCCGCTGTTGGTTGGCAGTTCGACATCGTCGATCATGAAGCCCGAACCGGCATAACCGTCTTCGAAGCGAACATCGTCAAACATGAAGAACTCGGCTTCGGTACCCACGAAGATCGTGTCACCAAGGCCAGCAGCTTTCACATATTCTTGTGCGCGTTTTGCGGTCGAGCGTGGGTCGCGGGCGTAGAGTTCGCCGGTTGATGGCTCAACAATATCGCAGAACAGGATCATCATCGGCGTCGCACTGAACGGATCGATATAGTGGCGGTCCAGATCAGGACGCAGGATCATGTCACTTTCGTTGATGACTTTCCAACCTTCGATCGATGAACCATCGAACATCAGGCCGTCTTCCAGCTCGTCTTCACCCAATACGGATGAAACGATGGTCAAGTGCTGCCACTTGCCTTTCGGGTCGGTGAAACGAAGATCGACCCATTCGATGTCTTTCTCTTCGATAGCTTTGAGGATGTCTTTTGCGGTAGCCATAATGTTCCCTTTGGCAAATTGAGTGGGAGGGCAGTGAAACTGGTTGGCGATGGCCTGCCCCGTGCGGCCAAAGCCTCGAAATTCTAAATCGCGTCGTCGTCCTTCTCACCGGTGCGGATGCGCAAAGCGCTTTCGATGGGTGAGACGAAGACTTTACCGTCGCCGATGCGCCCGGTTTGTGCGGCGGCGGCGATGGCCTCAACTACGCGCTCTGCAGTGGCGTCAGATACGACGACTTCGAGCTTAACTTTGGGCAGGAAATCGACGACATATTCAGCGCCGCGATAAAGTTCGGTGTGGCCCTTCTGGCGTCCGAAGCCCTTGGCTTCGGTGACAGTGATTCCCGACACGCCGACTTCGTGCAGCGCTTCCTTCACTTCGTCGAGCTTGAAGGGTTTGATGATCGCTTCGATCTTTTTCACACGTACCTCTTTCGGGCCTCTCAATATTCAGGGGCCAAAATGACGCCAGCCCCCTGCGCAATTGGCCGACTCCGCATTGGCGGGGCCGGTCCATCGGAATTCCGATGGAATACTATCCAAGAACCGTGCCAGAACCAGCTTGTTCCGAGATTGTGTTGAGTAGGCCGCGCAACCCTCACAGAGTCCAGCGGAATATCGAGAATTGCTACGCAGGAGTGATCGGTGGAGCAGTGCGAAAGCTACAATCCTGCTCGATTCAAGGGCATGCCATGCCCAATAATTAGGCAGTCAGATTAAGCCCGGTGTCCGCTGCCAGTCCAGCCATCAGATTGAGCGATTGGACTGCTGCACCGCTGGCGCCTTTACCGAGATTGTCCAGCTTTGCGATCAGGCGGACTTGTTCGCCCATGCCGTCGAAGAATACGTGCAGCGTCATGCCATCGCATGGCGCGGCGTCTTTGCGCAGTAGCAACTCGCTTTGATCCGCGCCGAGTGGTTCGACCGTGACAATGGGGGAGCCCTCATAGAACTCGCTCAGTGCTTTGTGCATTCGCACTGGACCGGTGCCCGAGCCCATCGCCGCGAGCGGGATCGGGACTTCGACAAACATCCCGCGATGGGCATCCACCACAGCGGGTGAAAATAGCGGTGCATGTTTGAGCCGTGCGTATTGCTTCATCTCGCCTAGATGCTTGTGGCCCATCGACAGACCATATCCGCGCCAAGCGATCGTCTGGTCACCCTCAAACCGGTCAATTAGCGCGTTGCCGCCACCGGAGAAGCCCGACACGGCATTGACCGAATATGGCCAGTCTGCGGGCAAGTTCTTCGACCTGACAAGCGGCGCAATCAGCGCGAGAAATCCGGTCGGATAGCAGCCGGGGTTGCTGACCCGCTTGGCACCCGCAACTTCCTCAGCGCCAACCAATTCGGGGAAGCCGTAAGTCCAACCATCGGCCACGCGGTGCGCGGTGGATGCGTCGATCACTTTGGTCCGGTCATTGTCGATTAATGCCACAGATTCGCGCGCAGCTGCGTCGGGCAGGCACAGGATTGCAACGTCGCAATCGTTCAATGCTTCGCGGCGGGCTTCGGCGTCTTTGCGTAGATCATCAGGCAGAGTGACCAGCGCAAACTCGCTCCGTCCAGATAGCCGCTCGCGGATTTCAAGACCGGTTGTTCCGGCTGCGCCGTCGATAAATACGGAAGTGGTCATACCGATTGCGGCGTGACGGAATCTTTCGGGACGTAGCCGCTCGGGCCATCAGCACTGACGCACCCCCAGCACCAGTCACCGGCAACATCGAGAACCTCGAAAGTCGAACCTGCGTCAAGCGTGGTGACAGTGTCCGAGTGGGCATCCGCCTCCAGCTTCAGAGCGACCGGATCGCTGCCAACAGTATGGAATTGCGGGATAACATAATGCGGGACAAGATAGCGGTCGGCTAGCGCGATATGCGCCAGATCACCGCGCAGTGGCAGCGTTCCGGGCTCCGGGCGCACCATTGGCCCTTTCAAGCCAAGTATACCCTCTGGCAATCCGTATTGCGCTGCTTTGCTCACAGTCTTTGTTTGCCCCTGTTCGCGTCCACCATCAAGCGGATTGGCGCGCTTATACTCGCCAAAACACTACAGGCAAGTTTCGGGGTATGCTTGACCGTGTGAACGCCAGAGTGATCGCCTATTCGCCGTAGCGAGCGCTGAGCATATGGAACGCGGCGCGCAGACCGTAAGCGGCTCCGCCTTTGGGGCGCCCGGGCTTGGGGAAGGGACGCCACGCAAAGGTGTCGAAATGCGCCCATTCAATGTCATCGCCGACGAATTTGTCGAGGAACAGTCCCGCTACGCTGGCTCCGGCATAGGGATTGGCGTGGGCGTTGTTCAGGTCCGCGATGTCCGAATTGAGCCACTCGGCATAGCCGGCCGGGAGCGGTAGCCTCCACGGTTCATCATCATGCGCGCGACCAGCGGCGATGAGATCGTCCGCAGTCTTGTCCTGGCGCGTCATCAACGCCGGAAGATCAGGACCGAGCGCAATCCGCGCCGCGCCGGTGAGCGTGGCGAAGTCGATCAGCAGCTCAGGATTGTCTTCGCTCGCTCGGGTGAGGGCATCGCCGAGAATCAAGCGACCCTCCGCATCTGTATTGCCGATTTCAACCGTCAGGCCTTTGCGTGTTCGCAGCACGTCGCCGGGACGGAAAGCATTGCTGGAAATGGCATTTTCGACCGTGGGGACCAGCAGGTGTAGCCGCACTTTCAGGCCCGCACCCATGATCAGATCGGCCAGCGCAATAGCATGCGCCGCGCCGCCCATATCCTTCTTCATCAACTTCATACCGACCGCTGATTTGATATCTAGGCCGCCCGAATCGAAGCTGACACCTTTGCCGACAATGGCGATGCGTGGGTGCCTTTCGTCGCCCCATTCCATCTGGATCAGACGTGGCGCATGCGCTCGCGATGCTGCGCGACCAACCGCGTGGATCATCGGATAGTCATTTTCCAAGGCGTCGCCCTTGGTGACTTTGATTTCGGCTTTGTATTTCTTCGCAACGCGCTCGGCTTCGGCCTCAATCGCGGCTGGCCCCATATCTTCTGCGGGCGTGTTGACCATATCGCAGACTAGATTGACTGCTTCTGCCTCTGCAATCGCAGCATCGATATGCTTCGCTTGCTTGCTCAGAAGAATGCGCGCGCCGGGTGCGTCATCGTCTTTCTTATAGCGTTCGAATGTGTGCTGCGCGGTTACCCAGCCATGCATTGCAGCCTTTGGATCGTCCGATGCCAAACGGTAGGTGCCTTCGGGCAAAGTCTCTGCCAGCTTGGCGAGGCAATAACTGGAAAGTTCTTCGGGATCCGAAACACCGCCAACCGCGAACCAATTCTCACCGTCGGGCACTATGCCGACCTGATGTGCGGCGCCTTCAAATTTCTGCGCTTTTAGCGCGGCACGCTGGCCAGCTTTCAACTCTTTGGCGAAAGCATCATAGCCGCTTTTGTTGGTGAGGTGGATTGTGACCGCATCTTGCCCGCGGTCTGCCTGGATCAGATCATCTTTTTTGCTCATCGAGGCTATGTAGCGATTGCAGGCGCTCTGCCAAGTCTTGGGTCACGGGTCGACTCCACACTCGCAATTTCACGCACGCATAGCTATGTGGACCGCATGACAGAATATCAGATGATCGAAGGCACAGAGACCGTTGTTCGCGACGGCACAATCAAGCTGCACGGACCGGCGGGCTTTGAAGGCATGCGCAAGGCAGGCCAATTGGCCGCGAGCATCCTCGACGAGATAGCACCGATGGTGCAGCCCGGTGTCACGACGGCGGCGATTGATGACAAGATTCGTGAGCTGATGCTGGATGGTGGATCAGTGCCTGCGACGCTTGGTTATCGCGGTTATACGCATAGCTGCTGCATCTCGATCAACCATGTGATTTGCCACGGAATTCCGTCCGACAAGAAGCTCAAAGACGGTGACATCGTCAATATCGATGTGACCCCGCTGCTGGACGGCTGGCACGGCGATACCAGCCGTATGTATTTTGTCGGCGATGTGCCGCTAAAAGCGCGCAAACTGGTCGATGTGACGTATGAATGCCTGATGCTTGGCATCGAACAAGCACAACCAGGCAATCGCTTGGGTGATATCGGCGCGGCAATTTTGGAGCATGCGCAAAAGCACCGCTACGGCGTGGTCCGCGAATTTTGCGGGCATGGATTGGGCCGTTTGTTCCATGACGCGCCAGAGGTTGTTCATGCGGCAAAGGCAGGCACTGGCCCTGAGCTAAAACCGGGCATGTTTTTCACCATCGAACCGATGATCAATATCGGCAAACCATGGGGCAAGATGCTCGCCGATGGTTGGACCGCAGTGACCCGCGATAAATCGCTAAGCGCACAGTTTGAACACTCGCTGGCGATTACCGAGACGGGGAATGAGATTTTCACGACGAGCCCCAAGGGGCTGCATCAGCCGCCGTATAGCTAACCCTCCCGTGCTGCCCTGATCGCTGCGCCGCCCGCAAAGGGTGCTATCGCTATTAACAACAGACTGAATGCACCGGCATAGGCGATGCCGCTGGTGTCGGCGCGGGCGAGGCTGCCGGCGCCGAAGATCAGGATTGGCACGGCGAGCGGGATCAGCATTAGGCCTGACAACGCCGCTCCTCCGCGCAACCCTGCGGTTAGGGCAGCGATCATGACGCCGATAGCGGCGAGGCCGGGCGTGCCGGCTAGCAGACCCAAGAGAACAAGGCGGACTGTGTCGCCCTCCAATCCGAGAAGAGCGGCGGCTGGCAATGTTGCGATCAGTAGTAGCGGTGCGAAGCTCAGCCAATGGGCGAGTACTCTGATCGCAACCACCATCTCTTCCGACACACCGCGCAGTGCCAATTGGTCGAACACACCCAATTCCAGATCGGGGGCAATGAGCCGGTCCAGCGGCAGTATTGCTGCAAGCAGAGCCGCGATCCAAATCACGCCGCCGCCGGTCTGTGCAAGAAGCGGCGCGTCGGGTCCAACGGCAAAAGGATAGAGCACCGCCACCGCTACAAAGAACAACAGCGGCAGCATTGTCCCGCCCCGTCTTCCCCCAGGAAGAAGCATTTGCAAATCGCGCATGAGGAGCTTGCCGATCATGCGGTGTAGTCCCCCAACGCTAGCGTCTTGGCATCAGGCAAATTGATCGATTGGTGGGAAGCGGCGATGCAAATCCCGCCGCTGCCGCAATGCGCTGCGATCAGTCCCTCGATCTTCGCGACACCATCATCGTCCAAACCATTGAGCGGTTCGTCCAGCAGCCAGATTTGGGCGTTCTGATTGAGCATTCGTGCAAAGGCAGCGCGCTTTCTCTGACCGGTCGATAGGAAACGAATCGGCACATCGAGCAGGTCGGCAATTCCCATCGCACCGCAGCTCGCGGCGATGTCCTCGTGGCCATCCATGCTGGCCCAAAATTTGAGCGCATTGCCGAGTGCCAATTGCGGATCAAGCGCCGCCTTCTCATCGACCATTGCGAGCGTGCCAGTGTGTGCAGTGCTACCCTCAAAAGGGTTCAGCAGTCCTGCCAATATCCGCATCAAGCTGGTTTTGCCGATGCCGTTGGTACCGGTGATGTGCAGCGCCCCTCCGCCCTGCATTTCCAAATTCAACCCGCGAAACAGCACGCGATCACCTCTGCGGCATGCGAGATTGGTTGCGGAAAGGCTGCAGGCTTGCATGGCGGTGCGCGATAGGGGAAAGGTTGCCCCCTAACAAGCCAGCCAACATTTTACGGAGAATGCCATGAGCGTCGCGAGACTAACCCAAGCCGAGATGGACGCAGCTTTGACCGATCTGCCTGAATGGGCACCAGCGCGCGATGGCACCGCGATTGAACGGCATCTGAAGTTTGACAATTTCGTCGAGGCATTCGGCATTATGACCAGCATCGCGATCCTCGCGGAGAAGCAGGATCACCATCCCGAATGGTTCAATGTCTATAACCGCGTCGAGATTACCCTGACCACGCATGATGTACCGGGCGACGGCAATGGCCTGTCCGCGCGTGACGTGACACTGGCGAAGGCGATTGACGCGCTGGTTTAGTTTGGGAGCTTAGTTTGAGAGCTTATTTACCCAGCGGGCGGCTGTTCTGACGCACCATCTTGCGCAAACGGCCCGGCATCCAGCGGGCGGCGAAGCCTATACTCTTTGCAGATTTACCGACCAGCGTGTGCAGCTTTTCACCATGCACCGCGATCCATGCGGCTTTCGCAACCTCTTCCACTGGAGTGATCTCCAGACCGGCCTCTTTCACTCTTTCGCGGATGGCTTCATTTGTGCCTGCATTGGGCGCATGTTCGAGCAAAGGTGTGTCGATGAAGCTGGGCATCAGAGAGCGGACTTTGATCCCAAATTCATCCCATTCCGCATCGAGCGATTCTGTGATCGCACGCACGCCGAACTTGGTCGCGGAATAGACCGATGCGCCGCCGGTACCATATATCCCGGCAGCACTGGCAGTGTTGAGCAGGCAAGAATCCGGTGCGGTTTTCTTGAGGTGGGCGAGAGCAGCTTGTGCCCCGAAGAATACACCTTTCAAATTGATGTCGAGGCAGCGCTCGATCTCCTCGACCGAGTTCTCGCTAAGCGATCCGCCAAGCGGAATTCCGGCATTGTTGAACAGCACATCCATGCGCCCGCCCGATGCCTGGACAAAGGCTTCTAGCGCCGTGTCCCAAGCCGCACGATCACGTACATCGAATTTGTGGCTGAACGAAGCGCCATCAGGGATCAGTGCAGCGGTGCCTTTCATGCCCTCGCTATCGATATCCCCCAGCCCGACAAACCAGCCGCGTGCGCCGAAATATTGCGCGACCGCACGGCCAATCCCGGACCCACCGCCCGTAATGAAAATCGCCTTATGATCGCTCACGCACGCACTCCTGAATCTTATTTTCGGGACGCTTTGGCTTATACGAGCGCTTCGCTCAAGCCTTTCACATGCTGCGCGCCTTCGACCAATTCTGCGGTCGATGCGGATACGGTGTCGCCGATAGGCTCCGACCGGCCGCCCAGCCATTCCGCGAGGAAGTTCTCGGTCACCGCGTTGAACGCGATATTGTTGGCGGGATTGGCGAAACCGTGGCCTTCATCGGGGTAGAGGACATAGGTCACTGGAATGCCTTTTTCCTTCATCGCGCCAACGATCTGGTCGCTCTCTGCCTGATTGACGCGCGGATCGTTTGCGCCTTGGCCGATCAGTAGAGGTTTCACGATATTGCCCGCGGAATTGAGCGGACTGCGCTCCTTCAACATCGCAAGGCCCTCTGGCGTATTGGGGTTGCCCATCCGCTCATGGAATTGCGCGATCATCGGCTCCCAGTAAGGCGGGATAGTCGCGAGCAATGTCTCGAGATTGGACGGGCCGACAATGTCGACGCCGCAAGCGAATATATCGGGCGTGAAGGTCAATCCGGCCAGCGTCGCATAGCCGCCATAGGACCCACCCATGATCGCGATTTTGTCTGCCTGCGCGATGCCTTTGTCGACCGCCCATTGGACTGCATCGATCAGATCATCATGCATCGTTTTGCCCCACTGCAAATCCGCAGCAGAGATGAAGTCTTTGCCGAAGCCGGTAGAGCCGCGGAAGTTCACGCTCAGCACTGCATAGCCACGATTGGCGAGCCATTGGTGGTACGAGTTGAAACCATAAGCATCGCGTGCCCATGGTCCGCCATGGACCAGCAGGACCATCGGAACGGGGTCGTCTGCGCCAGCCGGAGCGGTCAGATAAGACGGCAGCGTTAGACCATCGCGCGCTTTCAATTCCAACGTCTGCATCGGTTGCAATGGTGCGCCAACCAGCTCTGGCCGACCGGTGTAGAAGTCGGTCAGCGTCTGCGCTTCGCGGTCATAAATATAGGTCTGCGCCGGCGCGGTCAGCGGATCGTTCCAGATGATCCATTTGGTATCATCTTCGGTCCGGCTGGAGACGCCGAAATCGCCTTCCAGCTTCTCGCCGAGCCAGTCGAGCGATGCGCCGATATCGGGATCAATAGCGGTCCATTCGGTCGTCAGGTAAGTGAAGGAATAGGCCTGCACTTCGCCGGTTTTCGGATGGCCCATCACGCCGCCAATATCGGCCTTGTCATTTTCTGCAATCAGGGTGCGTTCGCCGGTTTCGACATTGTGCGCAAACAGGGCGGCAGTGTTACGGCCGCGGCTGTCGATCCAATACATGATCGAACCGTCAGCGGTGAAGCCGGCGGGCTGGGTGGTTAGCGAATCTTCGAGGCCGGTGCTGTCGCTGGGTTCCTCTGCGATTGCACCATCAACAATCGGGAAGAAGTCCATTCCGCCTTCTGCATTGGGCGCGACCGCCAATCGCAGTTCCAGATTATCATCGGCCATAAATCCGGCATAGGCATCGTTCTGCTGGACTAATGTGAGTTCACCCGAATTGAGATCGAGCAGATAGGCGTCGTGGAACCGCGCATCACGGTTGTTCAGCCCGATCAGGATTTTGTCACGGATGGTTTCGGATGATCCGATCATATCGACGCGGGTATTTTCGAAATCGGTCAGAGTGCGCTCTTTGGCGGTGGCGATATCGATGCCGTAGAGCAGGAAATTTTCGTCGCCGCCCTTGTCTTGTATATAGAGTAGGCTCTGCGCATCGGGTGCCCAGAAATATTGCTGGATCGGGCGTTCCGTCGCGCTCGTCATTGCCTTGCCGGCAGCGGGTTCATCAGATGGAGCCATCCACACATTCAGCACGCCATCGAGCGGTGCCAGCCAGCTGAGCCATCTTCCATCCGGGCTGATTTGCCCGCCCGCTTTGGTGGGATTGCCGAATAGATGTTCGCGCGGAATCAAGGGTGTTGTTTCAGTGGTCATAAGGTGTCGGCTTTCTGAGTGACTAGCTGGCGTGAACCTCAATATTGGGGCTCGGGCCGCGCAATCAACCGACAAGGCTTATCCTGTCAGAGCGCCGGATTATCGTAACAATGCCACGAGAATATCGCGAGGGCACCGCGATGGGGGCTGTACTTCTCAGCCAACGCGCGCGCTTCTTTTTCTGAAGGGCGTTCGGGCAGTTTTAGCAGTTTGTGCATCGCTGCCTGCACAGCCAGATCGCCAGCAGGCCAGATGTCGGGACGACCCTCGGCGAACAGCAGATAAATCTCCGCTGACCAGCGCCCGATACCTTTAATGCGCGTGAGTTCAGCGATGGCGTCCTCATCATCTTCAGGCAAATTGTCGAGTTTCAGCTCCTCGCTCACTACCAGCTCGCACAGCGACCGGGCGTAACCTTGCTTTTGCCGTGACAGGCCGCATGCACGCAGTGCGTCGAAATCGCGTGAGAGCAATTCGTCGGGTGCGATATCCTCGCCCAATTCGATCTCTAGCTTGTTCCACACGGATGCCGCCGCAGCGACGCTGACTTGCTGACCAACAATGGTGCGCAGCAAAGTCCGGTAGCCGGTCGGGCGGATGCGCGGTTCGGGATAGCCAGCGGCTTTCAAAGCTGCGCCAAAGGCGGGTTCTATCGCTGCGGCATGGTCGACGCCCTGCTTGATCTGCTCCGTCGTCAATCCCATTTGCTGTCCCTATCGCTTGCAAAACGCGGTCCTGTCTTTTAGCAGCCGCGCAAATCGGCCATTTCCGGCCTTCAAATATTCGGAGCCTGCTCATCATGCCCAAGCTGATCGTCGTCAACCGTGATGGTGAAGAATCAACCGTAGAAGTCGGCGATGGCCTGACCGTGATGGAAGCTATCCGTGACAATGGCTTTGACGAATTGCTGGCGCTGTGCGGTGGCTGCTGCTCTTGCGCGACTTGCCATGTGCATGTCGATCCGGCGTTTGCAGAGAAGCTGCCAGAGATTAGCGAAGACGAAGATGATCTGCTGGAAAGTTCCGATCACCGCGCCGAAAATTCACGGCTCAGCTGTCAGGTGCCGTTTACCCAAGACCTCGACGGCCTGAAAGTGACCATCGCGCCAGAAGATTGAGTCTGTTTGTTTAGGCCCTCAGTTGCCGGGCGGAATGCATCCGCATTCCTTGGCTACCTCGCATAAGCTCGGGCGGCCGGTCGGCCTTGCGGTCAGCTAGTCGCTGACCGTTCCATTCCAAGCGATCAGCATTGCGCCGGTTCTTGGTCACGGCAGTCAGCGCACGACTGTGCGCCGCCCGGTAGGGCGGAAGCCTAAGTGAGCGGATGCGAACGCCGGCGCCTGAGGCTAAACAAACAACTCTAACCCCCGTAGTTGAACTGCGTTGAACTGGTGCGCACCAGCACCTAATTCACTCACCATGATTACCAATATTCCGCGCAAAGACGCGATTGAACTGATCGGCAATACGCCGCTGGTGCTGCTGCAAGCGGCCAGTGAAGCGGCGGGTTGCGAAATTTACGGCAAGTGCGAATTCGCCAATCCCGGTGCGTCGGTCAAAGACCGCGCTGCGCTGGGCATTATCCGCGATGCCGAAGCCAGCGGCGAGCTCAAATCGGGCGGCACGATTGTCGAGGGTACGGCGGGCAATACCGGTATCGGGATTGCGCTCGTGGCCAATGCGCTTGGCTACAAGACCATCATCGTGATGCCGGACAACCAATCCAAAGAGAAGATGGATACGCTGCGAGCCTTGGGTGCCGAACTCGTTCTGGTTCCACCCACCAAATTCTCCGACTGCAACCATTTCGTGCACACCTCACGCCGTTTGGCCGAGGAAACAGATGGTGCGATTTGGGCCAACCAGTTCGACAACACAGCTAACCGCAAGGTCCATATCGAAACGACTGCCGCCGAAATCTGGGACCAGATGGAAGGCCGCGTTGATGGCTTCACCTGTGCTGCCGGAACCGGCGGCACGATTGCCGGTGTCGGTCTGGGTCTGAAAGAGCGCGATGAGAATGTGCAGATCGCACTGACCGATCCGCATGGCGCGGCGCTGTATAGTTACTACGCCGATGGCGAGCTCAAATCCGAAGGCAATTCGGTCGCTGAAGGCATCGGGCAGGGCCGGATCACCGGCAATCTCGAAGGCGCGCCAATTGATACGCAGTTTCGCATTTCGGACGAGGAGGGCCTTGAATGGGTCGCTCGCTTGCTCCGCGAAGAGGGCATGTGTCTTGGCTTGTCATCGGGTATCAACGTTGCTGGCGCAGTTGCGCTGGGCAAGCAATTGGTTGCCGATGGGCGCGAAGATGCGCGCGTCGTGACTATTCTGTGCGACACAGGCTTCCGTTACCTTTCAACGCTTTACAATGCGGAATGGCTCGCCTCGAAGGACTTGCCGGTTTTCGATTGGCTCAAGAGCTAAGCTGTTTCTCTTTGACTAAACTATCCGTTCGGCTAGATTCTGCGCATGGCCAATCGTTTCATAAGCCGGATTTTGCACGGACCCGCTGACCAAGTGGATGCACCACTTGGCGGAACGCGGGCAGAGGCTATCCAGCGGCTTCAAGTCGGCTTATCCGGCATCGTTTTGATGATCATCCTTGTCGCTTTGGCAGATGTCGTAAGCGAACGGGCAGAGCAAACCGACGCGGCGAGCGTGCCCGAGGCAGCCGCCACAGTTGAACCGGAACCGGTTGAAGCGCCGCAAAGCGATCCACTGGCGGAGGCCGGTGTGGTTCCGGAACTGCCAGCGGAGCCAGAACCGAGCCCATCGCCGACGGCCAGCGTTCTGCGACAGGACATTCTGGTACCAGATGCGCAATAAAGCGTGACCGCACGAAAGCTTGCATCTCTCGCCATTGCCGTAGCCGTTCTGATTGGCATCGCCGTTTGGACTTTTGCCCGCGCACCGGTCCCTGCCGATGATAATCAGCCAAAGCAAAGGCTTGGTCTAATGACCTCGCTGCCGATCTATTGGAACGAAGCCGCCGGACTTGGCGAAATGCTCGCGGATGATCAGCACGAGCATTGGGTCAGGCAGCAGCTGGAGCAGCGGTTTGAACTGGTCCCGCTGGATATTCTGTCTGCGCCGGATAGACTCGAGCCGAACGATGAATTGGCTGATTTGGATCTGCTGCTGCTTGCGCAACCCAACGCTCTCGCACCCGCTGATTTTGTCGCGCTCGACAATTGGGTAAAGGGCGGCGGCAAATTGCTATTGTTTGCTGACCCCATGCTGACCGAACATTCCGAGTTTGGCTTGGGCGATCGCCGCCGTCCGCAGGATATGGCCTTGCTCGGACCAGTCCTGATGCGTTGGGGGTTGCCGCAATTCTATGATGAGGATCAGCCAGATACGCCGCGCCTCGTCACATACGGCGACACCGCGATCCCGCTCCACAATGCGGGGCGGTTCGAAATTCTGCCTGCTGAGACAGCGACCTGTGAACTGCTGTCTGAGCGAGTCATTGCCTACTGTGCTATCGGGCAAGGCTCAGCTTTGATCGTGTCCGATGCTGCGGTGCTGGAGCATGAGGCCGATTCAGCAATTGCTGGCGAAGCGTTGGAAAAGCTGCTAAAAAATGCGTTCAATTCGGCCCAATGACAAGCTGCGATACAGCTCCAGAATCGCTTTGGGGATTTCAGGGGTGAGACGCCCGATTTCGGAGTCTCGGTGCCTATTTTTCGGGGATTTCACGGGGAATTGCCGGGATATCGTGGTTTTTCAGGGGCAAGTAGGGTGTTATTGGGAGTGGCATTAAGGATATTATCTCTTTAATAACAGTAGTTTAACGAGTAATCCCAAAATATCCCTTAATTTTCCCTAGCATCCCGCGTTTTCGCGGGTTATCACCGCTTTCCATCAGACATTGAGTCTCCTGCTGCGTTTCACATTCGTGAGGCGAGCTGCCCGTGCCTATGCGCGGGCGGAAGCGGGGAAGATGTGTCTGGAGAATGTGGTTGAACCAAGGATTTGGGGGAAGAAGTGGCGGAAGCGCGTCACAGTTACAGCGGACAGGCCTTGACCCTTCTGGGGGACAAGGACCGCTTCGTTATACCTCCCGAATTCCGCAAAATCGTCCGCGCCTCCAGCGATGATAAACGCATCCTGTGCCTCGCCAAACATGACCGTTGGGATTGCCTGGTCGGTTTCGGCCTATCGCGTCAGGAGGAGCTTGAAGCGCAGTTAGACCGCGAAGAAGATGCGGCGCTTCGGCTCGGCCGCGACTATGATCGCGAGCTGCGTTCCAACTTGCTGTTTGGTTTTGAGCGTATTCCGTTCGATGAGAGCGGCCGTTTCACCATGCATGATTACCTTCGCAAAGACGGTGGTATCGAGGACATGCTGTTCTTCCGTGGCGCTGGGCAATCCTTCACCGTTTGGAACCCCGCCATTCTCGACCGGCAGGGCAGCGAGTGGAATCCGGTTAAGTCCAGCTGTGCCGGTTTGGTCAAAGAGGCCGAGGCCAAGAGCCAAAAGAAGGGCCAGAAAAAGGGGGCGCGCAAATGATCGCTGCTTCCCACGATGCACCGCATGTGCCGGTCCTGCTGAAAGAAGTCGTCGACGCGCTCGCTCCAAAGCGGGGTGCTGTCATTATCGACGCCACCTTCGGCGCTGGCGGATATACCCGTGCGCTCCTGGATGCAGGTGCAACTGTGCATGCGTTTGACCGCGATCCCGATGCGATTTCCAGCGGATCGAAGTGGCCCGAAACTCAGGAGCAACCGCCCCGTCTGGTGCTGCACGCGCGCCGTTTCTCCGAGATGGTTACGGCAATGGCAGAGGCTGGAGTGTCCCGAATTGACGGTATCACGATGGATATTGGCGTATCTTCGATGCAGCTTGATCAAGCTGAGCGCGGCTTTGCATTCTCATCCGATGGCCCGCTCGATATGCGGATGTCGCAGGACGGTGAGAGCGCTGCCGATTTCCTGAATTCTGCTGAAGAAAACACTATCGCTGACGTACTCTACCAATATGGCGAGGAGCGTCAGTCGCGCCGCGTGGCCCGCGCAATCGTTGCCGCGCGTCCGCTCGAAACGACCGGCGATCTGGCTCGCATTGTCCGCAAAGCGTTGGGCTATCGCGCAGATGCGCAATCGAAGCGTGCACCCAAAGATCCGGCAACGCGCAGCTTTCAGGCGGTTCGCATCCATGTGAATGCGGAACTTGAAGAATTGAAAGAAGGTCTGGCTGCTGCCGAGCAATTGCTGGGTGAGGGCGGGCGGCTGGCCGTGGTCAGCTTCCACAGCCTCGAAGATCGTATCGTGAAGCGGTATCTGAAAGACGCATCAGGCGGCACTGGAGGTTCACGCTATCTGCCGGAAGTCGAGCAGGCGCCTGCGATCTACGGCACAATTTCCAAAGCGATCAAAGCGGGCGATGCAGAGGTCAATGACAACCCGCGCGCGCGCTCTGCAATTCTGCGCCATGCAATCCGGACCGATGCTCCGGCAAGGGTAGCGGCATGATGAGCGCTGGTAGCCGTCTCCGTCAGATCGGTTGGTTCGTTGCGCTCAGCATTTGCGTAACGGGTTTCGTCGCGCTGACATTCCGCGTGAATGCGGTGAAAAGCGAAGTGCGTTTGGCTGAACGGACAATCGTTGCGCTGGAGCGCGAAAAGCTGCTGCTTGAAACAGAATTCCAGACGCGCGCCAACCAACAGCAACTTGCCAATTGGAACCGCGTCGAGTTCGGCTATCAAGCGCCGAAGGCTGATCAATATCTTGAGAACGAGCGTGAGCTTGCCAGCCTGGGCATGCCGCGCGCTGTTGGCGCACCTGATCCGATCCGTGTCGCAATGGCTCCGAAGGAAGCAGAGCAAGGCGGTTTCCCTGCTTTCGTCTCGCCGCTGACTGGTCAGCCTGCCAATGCGGCTGAAGTCGTTGACAACGAGCCGGCTCAAGAGCGGCCGGAAACAGATGGTGATGACGGGCGTACGCCTATGTCAGCACCGCGCTCACTGTCCGAGCGTCTCGCAATCGACAACCCGCTGAGCGGCCCGATGGCGGAGGTCAGCGAATGAACACGATCGCTGTCAACACGACATTCTCCAGCGGACGCAGCGGTGTATCGACGCTGCGCAAGCGTTCAATCACTATCGCCCGACTTCGTGTCTTGTGGGTGGCAATCATCTTTGCCTGCGTGGCGTCTGCCGCGGTCGCACGCATCGGCTACCTTGGTGTGAGTGACAACACGATCCGAACAACATCGCTAGCTGACGCTCTGCTGCCACCGCGCGGTGAATTGACGGACCGCAATGGCGTTCCGCTCGCGCGTGCATTCCCTGCCTATGCGCTGTGGTATAATCCGAAAGCTCTTGGCGATCCGAGCGATCCGTTGGTGAAAAGCGCGCGCGATGTTGCGGTTGAACTGCAAGCGATTTTTCCCGCGCTCGATATCGAAGTAACGGCTGAGAAACTGGCTGCAGGTCGCCCCGGATACCTGCAACGCCGTGTTCTGCCTGAACAAGCCAATCAAGTTATGGCGATTGGCGAGTTGGCATTGGAACTGCCGCGCGAAACCGACCGCCACTATCCGCAAGGATCGATGGGCGCGCACGTGCTTGGCTATGTCGATGCCGAGGGGCAGGGCAAGGTCGGCATGGAGCAAGTGCTCAATGACCGGTTGACCGATCCTGCATTGCGCGGTGAGCCGGTTGCATTGTCGATCGATATGCGCGCGCAAGGTGCGTTGGAAGATGAACTGCGCCGCGGCATGCTAGCGACCAATGCGAAAGGTGCTGCTGGCATCGTTCTGGACGTTGATACAGGTGAAGTGATGGCGCTTGCTTCGCTGCCCGAATTCGATCCCAATAAGATCGATGCCGAGGGCGTGAACTATATGTTCAACCGTGTGACCAATCAGGTTTACGAGTTAGGTTCGACTTTCAAACCGCTGACTGTGGCCGCCGCCATCGATGCGGGTACGGTGCGCGATTTTGGTCGCCGCTATGACGCCTCGCCGGTCGAAGTTGGGCGTTTTAAAATCAAGGACAGCCACTTTATCGGCAACCATCTGAACGTTGCCGAGACGCTGATCCATTCGTCGAACACAACTACCGCGCGCATCGCGGATGAGCTTGGCCCGACCAAGCTGCGCCAGGCGATGATCGATATGGGCATGAACGAGCGGCCTTATATTGAGCTGCCTGCCAAGGGCCACCCGATCTGGCCCGGAGAGAAATGGCCGCGTCTGCGCAATATGACTGTCGGCTATGGCCACGGTATTGCGGTGACACCGCTGCATCTGGCGAATGCCTATGCGGCAATGGTCAATGGCGGCGTTTGGCGTCCGGCGACTTTGCACAAAATTCAACCGGGTGCTGCGCCGAAAGGCCGCCGCGTGTTTAAGGCTTCAACCTCCTCACGCATGCGCCAATTGCTCCGCATGATCGCGGTTTACGGCACCGGTAAGAACGCCGACGCACCGGGTTTCCGCGTCGGAGGCAAGACCGGCTCGGCTGAGAAGCCGGGCAAGGGCGGATACCGTCAGACCACGCTGGTTTCGACATTCGCCGCAGCATTCCCGATGGATAAGCCGCGCTACGTAGTGGTCGCAATGCTGGACGAACCGAAGGGCACAACCGCAAGCTCGTATCAGCGGACCGCCGCATGGAACGCTGCGCCGATTGTTGGCAAACTGATCCCACGTATTGGCCCTGTCCTAGGTGTACGGCCGGACACTTCGCGCGACATTGATCTGAGCGACCTTAAGCCGCTTTTGGGAGCGGAATAATGGAACTCGCGGCGCTCGCATCGGCAGCGGGGCTTGAAGTGACTGGCGCTGAAAATGTGTCCGTCACCGGTTTCGCTATCGACAATCGCAAGGTCGCCCCGGGTACAATCTTCGGCGCATTCCAAGGCGCGCGGGTAAACGGCGAGGATTTTATTCCTGCTGCGATCTCTGCCGGTGCCGCTGCAATTGTCGCGAAGCCAAGCGCCAATGTTGACGGGGCACTCCATATCCCCGCTGATGAACCGCGTCAGGCATTTGCCCAACTGGCCGCGCAATTCTTCAAACCCGCGCCCGATGTTATCGTTGCCGTCACTGGCACCAATGGGAAAACTTCGACCGTTGAAATGACTCGCCAAATCTGGCGCATGGCAGGCGAGCGGGCTGCCTCTATCGGAACGCTCGGTGTGACTACACCAGACGAGAGTGTGTCTACCGGATTGACCACTCCCGATATCGTAACGTTCCATTCGAATATGAGCGGATTGGCGCGCGAAGGCGTGACACATGTCGCGTATGAAGCATCAAGTCACGGCCTCTCCCAATATCGCAATGAAGGCCTGTCAGTTGTCGCCGCAGGTTTCACCAATTTCAGTCGCGATCATCTCGACTATCACAAGGATATGGACGAGTATTTCGCGGCAAAAATGCGGCTGTTTGACGAAGTCGTAAATGATGATGCCACTGTTGTAGTCTGGACCGGAAATAGCGAGTGGACGGCCCGGGCAGTTGAGCATGCGCAGCAACGGAACCTGCGCGTGTTCACCGTGGGTGAGCAAGGCGAGACTATTCGCCTGCTCACTCATGCGCCAACACAATTGGGGCAGACGCTTGAGATAGAACATGACGGTCAGAAGCGGACCATCAATCTCCCGCTGATCGGGGCCTATCAATCCGCGAATGCACTGGTGGCTGCTGGTTTGGCGCTGGCCACTGGCGGAAGCGCGAGCACAGTGTTTGATGCGGTCGCACGCTTGCAGCCTGTTCGTGGGCGGTTGGAACGCGCTGTTATCACGCAGGCCGGTGCGCCAGTCTATATCGATTATGCGCATACGCCCGATGCGCTCGAATCCGCAATTGAGGCCCTCCGACCGCATGTGAACGGCAGGCTGATTGTCGTATTCGGTGCGGGCGGTGATCGCGACCAAGGCAAGCGCGCCGAAATGGGTCGGGTTGCCGTTGAAAAATCGGACTTCGCAATTGTCACGGATGACAATCCGCGCGGTGAAGATCCTGCAGCAATCCGCAGCGAAGTGATGGCTGGCGGAGAGGGTATGCGCGAAGTCGGTGACCGCCGCAAAGCTATTGCCGCTGCGATTGCCGAGGCTGGCCGCGACGACATCGTGCTGATCGCCGGCAAGGGACACGAACAAGGCCAGATTATCGGTTCAGGAGAGACGATGCGGGTATTGCCGTTTGATGATGTGACTGTCGCGCGAGAATGCGCAGCGCCGCAAAATCTGGATCAGGGAGTGAGTGCATGAACGCCTTGAAAGCCCTTCGCTCATGGCCCGCGCAGAAGCGTGATGCTTTGCCGCTTGCACTATGGAGCGCTGCAGAAATTGCTGAAGCTGTTGGCGGAACCGCCAGCGCTGAATTCCAAGTTTCCGGTGTTGAAATTGACTCGCGCGATGTCCGTTCGGGCGATCTGTTTTTCGCACTGAGGGGGGAGACCATGGACGGCCACCGTTTCCTCGACAAAGCCTTCGCCAATGGAGCGACTGCTGCTGTCGTCGATCGTGCTGTCGACTATCCGCATATCCTAGTCGCGAACACTAACACCGCGCTCGAATCACTTGCCTCAGCATCGCGTGACCGCTCGACGGCAATCCGGATTGGTGTGACCGGTTCGGTCGGCAAAACGGGCGTGAAAGAAGCAATCTTTAGCGCGCTCGACCGGGCTAGCCGCGGCGCAACGCATCGCTCGGTGCGTAGCTATAACAACCATGTCGGTGTCCCGCTTAGTCTCGCGCGGATGCCTGTTCGCAGCCATTATGGCGTGTTCGAAATGGGCATGAACCACGCTGGCGAGATTTCAGGCCTGACCGCGCAGGTCAAACCGCATGTTGCGGTCATCACGACCATCGCTCCCGCCCATATCGAAAACCTTGGCAGCATCGAAGCCATCGCCGCTGCCAAGGCGGAGATTTTCGAAGCCGTTCTGCCTGGTGGCACCGCGATTATCCCAGCTGATAGTCCGCAATTCGAATTATTGCATGACGCAGCCAAAGCGCAGGGCGTCAACATCGTCTCCTTCGGCAAAAGCGATCACGCTGATGTTCGCCTGCTTGATGCGATTCCGGTTGCCAACGGCGGGTCGCTGATAACCGCAGATATGGGCAATGAACGGGTTTGCTTCTCCGTAGCGGAACCGGGCGAACACTGGATCAGCAATGCTCTGTGTGTCATGGCGACGGTCCGTGCAGCGCGCGGCGATCTTGGCTCGGCCGGTCTTGCGCTCGCTGAAATGGGCGGCCTGAAAGGACGCGGCGCACGGCTCGAGATTGCAGCGATCAGCGGCAAAGCGCTGATGATCGATGAGAGTTACAACGCCAATCCGGCGTCGATGCGCGCAACCTTGCGGCAGCTTGGGCAAACACCGGCGACACGGCGTGTTGCGGTGCTTGGTTCGATGAAAGAACTGGGCGATTTTGCGCCGCGCTTTCACGCACAACTTGCTGAACCACTGGCTGAGGCAAATGTCGATTTTGCGGTGCTGGTTGGCGATGAGATGTCAGCGCTAGTTCAGGCTCTGGTTCAGGACTTGGGGAAAGGCGCGGGCGCGGCGCTTGCGGGCGGACTCAGCTTCGCGCATTGCGATGGCCCTGCAGAGGCTATTTCCGCCTTGGAAGAGTTCGGCATCACGACCGGTGACGCCATCCTTGTCAAAGGGTCCAATTCGGTTGGCCTCGGCAGACTGGTCGCACATTTCGCGGCCAGAAATTGACTTGGGGAGGGCGAAAAGCCTGAATGCTCTATTTGATCGCCGAGTGGCTGAATTTTGAAGGGGTTTTCAACCTCATCCGCTACCAGACCTTCCGGTCCGGTGCGACGCTGATAACCGCGTTGGTTATTGGCCTGATTATCGGCCCCCGCTTCATCAATATGCTGCGCGTCCGGCAGGGCAAGGGTCAACCGATCCGTGCCGACGGGCCGCAATCGCATTTGTCGAAAGTTGGTACGCCCACCATGGGCGGGCTGATGATCCTGATCGCGCTCGTGCTGTCGATGCTGCTATGGATGGACCTGCGCAATCCGTTTGTGTGGGCCTGTTTGGGCGTCACCGTGGGCTTCGGCCTGATTGGTTTCCTCGATGACTATGACAAGGTCACGAAGGCCAGCCATAAGGGTGTTTCTGGCAAAGTACGCTTGTTGCTGGAATTTATCGTGGCGGGCATCGCATCGTGGCTGATCGTCAGTCAGATCAACACCAACCTCTACGTCCCGTTTCTGTCCGATGTTTCGATCCCGCTCGGTCCGTTTTACTATGTGTTCGCGGCGACTGTTATCGTTGGCTTTGGCAATGCTGTGAATCTGACTGACGGGCTTGATGGGTTGGCGACGATGCCGGTCATCATTGCTGCGGGTACGTTGGCAATTATTGCATACTTGGTCGGCCGTGCCGACTTCTCCGAATATCTTGGTATCCCGCATGTTCCGGGCGCTGGTGAACTCGCGATCCTGTGTGCGGCGATCATGGGTGGCGGCTTAGCCTTCTTGTGGTTCAACGCTCCGCCGGCTGCAGTCTTTATGGGTGATACGGGCAGCTTGGCTTTGGGCGGCGCGCTTGGCGCGATTGCCGTTGCCAGCCATCATGAAATTGTCCTGCTGATTATCGGCGGTTTGTTTGTCGCAGAGACCGCTTCGGTTATCATTCAGGTCTTCTGGTTTAAACGCACCGGAAAGCGGATTTTCCGCATGGCGCCGATCCACCACCATTTTGAGCAGAAGGGTTGGGCGGAATCGACCGTGGTCATCCGTTTCTGGATTATTTCCATTGTTCTCGCACTTGCAGGATTGGCCACGCTGAAACTCAGATGATCACCCCATGATTACCTCTCCCGCCTTTAACGGCAAGCGCTATGCCATTCTCGGCCTCGCCCGCTCGGGCCTCGCCGCGGCAGAAGCGCTGCTCGCAAGCGGGGCGCAGATTACGGCGTGGGACAGGCAGGATGTTGCCCGCGAAAAGCTGGAAGGCCGCGCGGAAATTGCTGATCCGCTGGACATTGATCTGACCGGTTTTGACGGTGTGGTTGTCTCGCCCGGAGTACCGCTGAATACGCATCCGATCGCCGAGTATGCCGCCAAATTTGGCGTCCCAATTATTGGCGACATCGAATTGTTCGCCTTGGCGCGCGACAACCTGCCGCCGCACAAGGTGGTCGGGATTACCGGCACTAACGGCAAGAGCACGACAACTGCGTTGGTGGATCACATCCTCAAAACAGCCGGCGTTCCATCGCTCATGGGCGGCAATATCGGCATTCCGATTATGGAGCAGGATCCGCTGCCCAGCGGCGG
The DNA here is from genome assembly GCF_017812015.1 of Pontixanthobacter sp. CEM42. GTDB lineage: Bacteria > Pseudomonadota > Alphaproteobacteria > Sphingomonadales > Sphingomonadaceae > Pontixanthobacter. The sequence goes on from NZ_JADQTN010000001.1 coordinate 337,900, forward strand.
TACGTATGTCCTAGAACTATCGAGCTATCAGATTGATTTGACGCAAAGTCTCGCTTGCGATGTCGCAATTCTGCTTAACGTAACTCCCGATCACCTTGATCGTTATAGTGGTTTTGAAGCCTATGCTGCCAGCAAAGAGCGTTTGCTGACGATGCAGGACGGCGGATGGGCAGTCGTTGGCACAGATGACGACACTTCCCGCGTCATCGCTGATCGGCGGGCTGTGCAATTGCTTCGGATTTCAGGTCGTGAGTTACCCAAGAAATTGAGAGGGTTGCCCTTACTACAGGGTCCCCACAATTGGCAGAATATCGCCGCGGCGAGGTCAGCCGCAGGTTATTTGGGCCTCAATGAGCCTATGATCGAAGCTGCTATCAAGACCTTTAAAGGCCTGCCGCACCGGATGGAAGTCATCCGCGAGCACAACGGCGTGCTGTTTATCAATGACAGCAAGGCGACCAATCAAGCATCCACTGCGCCTGCGCTCGCTGCGTTTCCGCCGGCTCCCGACGCGCGCATTCACTGGATCGTCGGTGGTCTCGCCAAAGAAGACGGGTTGGGCGAATGTGCCGACCAATTGGGCAACGTCGCGGCTGCCTATACAATCGGTGAGGCCGGGCCTCGGTTCGAGGAATTGCTCGATGGGAAAGTCCCGGTCCGCAATTGCGAATTACTGTGTGATGCCACTCGACGAGCGGTGGAGGCTGCCAAGCCGGGGGATATCATCTTGCTCTCGCCAGCTTGCGCCAGTTTCGATCAATTCCGCGACTATGAACGGCGCGGCGAGCATTTTCGTCAAATCGTCGACATGCTGACCGATCACGAGGGAGATGCTGCGGCATGAATACCTCTCAACCTTACATCCCGCGCGCTGGAGAACGGATAGTGTCGTCCGAACGTTTCCAAAGCTCAAAGCGAGCGGAACTCAAAATCTGGTGGCGCGAGATTGATCGTGTGCTGCTGTTCTTGGTTATCCTGCTGATGGCGTTCGGCGCAGCTGCGGTTGCCGCGGCATCGCCCGCAACTGCGCGGCGGCTCTCGACAATCGATGTCACGCTGCCCGATTTGTATTTCTATTGGGCGCATCTGAAGTGGCAGTTCATCGGGATTGTTACCCTGATCGGCGCATCTATGCTGTCGCGTGACAACGCACGGCGACTAGGGGTGCTGGTGGCCGCCGGTGCGCTATTCATGCTCATTCTAGTGCCAGTGCTTGGCAGCGAGGTGAACGGAGCAAAACGCTGGATCAACCTTGGGATGCGCTTCCAGCCATCCGAGTTTTTGAAACCGGGCTTTGCGATTGCGCTGGCATGGATCCTGTCTTGGCGTCTGCGTGATCCGAACCTGCCGGTTTTGGCGATTGTTAGCGGGCTGATGGGCTTCGTGGGCGTGCTTCTGATGCTTCAACCAAACCTTGGCGCGACGCTGCTGTTTGGCGGTGTTTGGTTTGTGCTGGTGCTCCTGTCGGGAGTGTCGATCCAGCGGATTGGCGCCCTAATCGGCATTGGCGTAGCCGGCTTCACCGCGACCTATTTCCTCTATGACAATGCTCGCAATCGAATTGATGCATTTCTCGGTGGCGGCACAGCTTTCGACCAAGTCGATCTGGCGCAACGCACACTGCTCGCGGGCGGTTGGACCGGGAGCGGTTTATGGCTCGGCGTGCGCAAACTCAATCTGCCAGAAGCGCATACCGACTATATCTTCTCCGTCATTGGTGAAGAGTTTGGCTTGATCGTTTGTGCGCTGGTTGTGTTCCTCTACCTTGCGATCATCGCGCGTGTGCTGGTGCGCCTGGCTGATGAAGAGAACCTGTTTGCGCTCCTCGCCGGGGCAGGGCTGGTGACGCAAATCGTCGGGCAGGCATTCATCAATATTCTGGTCAATCTGCAGCTATTCCCATCCAAGGGTATGACCTTGCCGCTGGTGTCCTATGGTGGATCATCGACCATTGCGGTTGGTCTTACGGTCGGCCTATTGTTGGCGATTACGCGCAGAAACCCGTTCTTGACCCGCGAGACCCCGGGGCTGCGCACAATCTTGCCAGCAAAGGGCGCTTTAGTTCAGAAAGTTGGGCGCAAATGAGCGGCGCGAACAAACATTATGTCTTGGCAGCAGGCGGAACCGGCGGACATCTGATCCCGGCTTTTGCGCTGGCGACCGAATTGGAGCGGCGCGGCCATCATGTCGCGTTGATCACGGACGAACGCGGCGCGAATATTCCGGGTAAGCCAGATTTCCTGCCAGCGCATGTCCTGCCAGCGGGCCGGTTCGGCAAGAACCCGCTCAACTGGATAAAAGGCTTTCGCGCGGTGATGGAAGGCCGCAAAATGGCTTTGCGTCTGTTCGACAGTTTTGAGCCAAGCGCCGTGATCGGCTTCGGTGGTTATCCTGCACTGCCTGCATTGCTCGCCTCAACATCCGCAGAAATCCCCAGTCTGGTGCACGAACAAAATGCAGTGCTCGGCCGGGTAAACCGTCTGCTCGCTGGGCGAGTCCAAGCAATTGCGACGGCCTATCCCGAGATCAAACGATTGAAGGACAAGCACTCGAGCAAAGTCCATCTAGTCGGTAATCCAGTGCGCCCTGAAGTACTGCAATTACGCGACCAGCCATTCCCGGCGTTCACCGAAGATGGCTTGCTGCGCATTCTTGTGATCGGCGGAAGTCAAGGCGCGCGCATTTTGTCCGAAGTCATTCCCGATGCGCTGTCGATGTTGCAACCCGCCTTGCGTTCACGCTTGCAGATCACGCAGCAGTGCCGTCCAGAAGATCTCGACGCTGTGCGAGAGAAGTACAAGCAGTACGATATTCCCGCAGAACTCGGTACATATTTCGAAGATATGGCCGCGCGTCTGGCTGACGCTCATTTGTTTATCGGGCGCGCAGGAGCGTCTTCAATTGCAGAACTGACTGCGGTTGGCCGACCGGCGATCCTGCTCCCGCTTCCCATTGCGACTGACGATCATCAAACCGCCAATACGCGGGAGATGACCAAAGCGGGCGGGGGCCGTGCCATTCGCCAGCCAATGATGACGGTCAAGAATCCTGACGACTATGGCGAGAGCAAGGGCAACAAGATCCGGGTAGCTCAGGCGGATATCCTACAAAAACTGGCAAAGGATATCTGTAAGCAGATACTAGCGCTGGCGCAGCGTCCCGAAACGCTCGCCACTGCCGCCCATGCGGCATGGAATTGCGGCAGGCCCGATGCGGTCAAAGACCTCGCCGATCTGATGGAGAGCTTTGACGGCGCAGATATGATGGACGTCATCCGTGTCGGCGCAGACAATACCAGCGGCGCCAAGCAAACCGCCCATGTACCCACTGGCGCGACGAAGGATGCGACAGAATGAAGGGCGTCGGCACAGATATCGGGGTAATCCATTTCGTCGGCATTGGCGGCATCGGTATGTCCGGCATTGCCGAGGTAATGCACAATCTGGGCTATACGGTACAAGGCAGCGATATGGCCGAAGGACCGAGCGTTTTGCGTCTGCGTGAGCGCGGTATCGCGGTGTCCATCGGTCACGAAAAAGAGCATGTCGAAGGCGCGGCAGTCGTCGTCATTTCGACCGCTGTGAAGCGCACCAATCCCGAAGTGGCGCATGCTCTCGAGAACCGGATACCAGTGGTACGCCGCGCGGAAATGCTCGCCGAATTGATGCGGCTAAAAAGCACCGTTGCAGTCGCGGGAACGCATGGCAAAACGACAACCACCAGCATGATCGCGGCGCTACTCGATAGCGGCAATATTGATCCGACGGTGATCAACGGCGGTATCATCGAACAATATGGCTCAAACGCGCGGCTCGGCGATAGCGATTGGATGGTTGTCGAAGCGGACGAAAGCGATGGCAGCTTCTTGCGGCTCGACGGCACGATTGCAGTCGTCACCAATATCGATCCCGAGCACCTCGATCATTATGGCGATTTTGACGGAGTGAAGGACGCGTTTGTCGAGTTCATTCACAACGTCCCATTCTACGGCGCAGCGATCCTGTGCATCGACCACCCAGAGGTTCAGGCCGTGGTCGGTAAAGTGCGCGATCGCCGCGTGGTTACCTATGGTTTTTCTCTCCAGGCCGATATTTGCGGCGTGAATGTCCGCCCGGTCGATGGCGGAAATGTGTTCGATGTCGTCGTCCGGCAACGCGGGGAAGAAGATCGCCGGATCGAAGGTGTGAAGCTGCCGATGCCGGGCCGCCACAATGTCCAGAATGCGCTTGCTGCGATTGCAGTCGCGATAGAAATGGGCTGTGACGATGATGTGATCGTTGGCGGTTTCAGCCTCTTTGGCGGGGTACGCCGCCGCTTTACCAAAGTCGGCAATGTCGCAGGCGCAACGATCATCGATGATTATGCGCACCATCCGGTCGAGATCAAAGCCGTGCTCGGCGCCGCGCGCGAAAGCGTCACTGCAGGCTCTGGAGGCCGCGTGATCGCAGTGATGCAGCCGCACCGCTATACACGCCTGAATGATCTGATGGATGACTTCCAAAGCTGCTTCAACGATGCGGATCAGGTCTATGTGACTCCGGTCTATGAAGCTGGCGAAGATCCTATCGCGGGCGTGAATTCTAACTCGCTTGTCGAGGGCCTGAAATCTCTAGGCCATCGTTCCGCCGCGACTATTGCTGACCAAGGCGATCTTGCCAAAACGCTGGCCGCCGAAGTTGGGGAGGGCGATCTGGTCGTTTGCCTCGGTGCGGGTGACATCACCAAATGGGCCGCAGGCTTGGCTGATGCGGTGGAGGCGGCGCGCTCGTGAGCTTCCGGCAGCACAATGATTGGGCGATGAATGATCGCGGTGGTGCGCCTTCTTCAGAGGTTGAAGGCGCTGTGTCGGCTCCTGTTCCGATTGAAGGTATTCGCGGTAAGCTGACCGCCGATGCGCCTTTGGCGAAGCTGGTCTGGTTCAAAGCTGGTGGTCATGCCGATTGGCTGTTTGAACCTGCCGATCTTGATGATTTGACCGATTTTCTGGAGCGTTTGGATGGCCAACTGCCGGTTATGGCGCTTGGTTTGGGCTCCAACATGATTGTTCGCGATGGCGGAGTGCCCGGCATAGTAATCCGGCTTGGCAAACCGTTCTCCAAAGCAGAGGCGTTGGACGATTGCATCCTGTCATGCGGCGGCGGAGCCAGCGGTATTCTGGTCTCCTCGACAGCGCGTGATGCTGGTATTGCTGGGCTTGAATTTCTGCGCGGTATCCCCGGAACTGTCGGCGGTTTCGTACGGATGAATGGCGGAGCCTATGGCCGCGAAGTGTCCGACATTTTGATTGATTGCGACGTGATATTGCCGGGCGGTGAGCTCGTCACACTGCCTGCCGCCGATTTGCAATACACCTATCGTCACTCGGCTTTGCCTGATGGCGCGGTGGTCGTATCGGCGCGTTTCCAAGGCGCTCCAGGTGATCCCAAGGAGATCGGTGCAGAGATGGACCGCATCGCCGAGGCGCGCGAGAATTCACAGCCGCTTCGGACCAAAACAGGCGGCTCAACTTTCAAAAATCCTGACGGTCAGAAAGCGTGGCAATTGGTCGATGCGGCTGGCTGTCGCGGCCTGATGATGGGCGGCGCTCAGGTCAGCGAGAAGCACACCAATTTCATGATCAACACGGGTGACGCGACCAGCGCTGACATTGAAGGCTTGGGCGAGGAAGTCCGGCGCCGTGTATATGTGCATTCGGGTGTCGAGCTTGAATGGGAAATCCAACGGGTGGGCCGGGCATGAGTGTTCTTACTCAACCGTTCCGCACGAGTGCAATTGAGAGGCTTTGGCTCGCGAGTGTCTCGACTTCGCTCGACACGAACGGAGTGTGGGCATGACTCTCCCCAAACTCCATATTGCGGTCCTTATGGGCGGTTGGGCCAATGAACGCCCTGTCTCACTTATGAGCGGTGAGGGCTGCGCTGACGCGCTCGAAGAACGCGGCCATACAGTCACGCGGATCGATATGGACCGGCAAGTTGCAGCGCGCATTGCCGAGGCTGCTCCGGATGTAATTTTTAATGCACTGCATGGCGTGCCAGGTGAGGATGGCACGGTGCAAGGCATGCTCGATCTAATGGGTATTCCCTACACGCATTCTGGCCTCGCAACCTCGGTCATCGCGATTGACAAAGAGCTGACAAAGCAAGCGCTGGTCCCCGCAGGTATCCCGATGCCGGGCGGTAGGATCGTACGGAGCGAAGAGCTGTATGAAGGCGACCCTCTGCCGCGCCCCTATGTGCTCAAGCCGGTCAATGAAGGTTCGTCCGTCGGCGTTGCGATTGTCACCGACGACAGCAATTATGGTAATCCGATTCAGCGTGATGCGGTTGGTCCGTGGCAGCAGTTTGAGAGCTTGCTGGCCGAACCCTTTATCAAGGGGCGCGAACTCACCACGGCGGTGATCGATGGCGAAGACGGCCCCCGGGCGCTGACCGTTACCGAGCTTGTGCCCAAATCGGGCTTCTACGATTTTGACGCGAAATATACCGACGGGATGACCGATCATATCTGTCCCGCCGATATTCCGGACAACATCACGGCTCTATGCCTCGATTATGCCGTGGGAGCGCATAAGGTGCTCGGATGTAAAGGCACAAGTCGCACCGATTTCCGCTGGGATGACGAGCAGGGCGAGCAAGGCCTGTTTATCCTCGAAACCAACACGCAGCCCGGCATGACACCGCTCAGCCTTGTGCCCGAGCAGGCGAAATATTGCGGCATGAATTACGGCGATCTGGTGGAAGCCATTGTCGCCGAAGCGCTTCGGGTGGCCGAAGTAAAGAGGTCTAAAGGAAACGCCCATGGCGACTGTTAAACGCAAAGCAAAAGGCGTGCGCCGTTCTGCAGCCGCCAAAGGCCGCGCCAACACGGCGCGCAAAGCAAAGGCGCACACAAGTTCGGTGATGGATTCCGCAATGGCGATCCTGCCTTTCACTGAAGAGCAATTGCACCGTGTTTTCCTCGCCATCATCATTGGCGGTGCAGTTGCGCTTGCATGGTTCGTGGCGAGCCTCGCAGGTGTTCCGGCAATGGCGCAGCAGCAGATCGCAGGTCTTGCCACGAAGGCAGGATTTGAGGTTCGGCATGTCAGTGTCACCGGCGTTAACCGGATGAATGAGCTTAAAATCTACAACAAGGTTCTGGGCGAGCAGGATCAGCCCATGCCGCTGGTTGATCTCGAATCCATTCGCGCCGATTTGCTGGAATTGAACTGGGTGAAAGATGCCCGCGTATCACGTCAGCTGCCTGATCGCCTCGTGATCGATATTGTCGAGCGCACACCGCATGCGGTGCTTGCAAAAGCTGATCGGCTCGTTTTGATTGATCCGACGGGTGAAGAGCTAGAACCGATCTCTCTGGCCAATGCCAAGGGTATGCTGATTGTCACCGGCCCTGGCGCGAAGAAGCAGGTGACGGCGTTGACCGATCTGCTTGACGCTGCGCCAGCCTTGAAACCGCAGATCAGCAAGGCTGAATGGATCGGCAATCGCCGGTGGAATCTTACATTTGCGACGGACCAAGTGCTTGCCCTGCCGCAAGGTGAGAAAGAGGCATCGAGCGCCTTGGTTGCGTTTGCGCGGCTCGACGGAAAAAGCCGGTTGATCGGCGGCAAGGTCGCGACTTTCGATATGCGCGCACCGGAGCGGATTTACATGCGTATCCCCGGTCGCTCGGACGAGACGCTTGATATGAATGGTGGTAGCTGATGGCACTTCCACGGATCAGTAAAGTCTTTGGCGCGGTCAATGTTGGGTCATTCCGCATTTCCGCCATGATCATGGGTCTGTCCGAAACAGGTGAGATGATTGTGCTCGGCTCAGGGCATAGAGCCAGTCAAGGGATCAAACGCGGCTACATCACCGATATGGCAGCCGCGACTTATGCGATCCGTGATGCGGTAGAGCGGGCAGAGAAAAACGCCGGGACCAGCGTGTCCAGCGTCTGGATCGGCTGTGCGGGCGCAGGCCTCGCCAGTCAGATTGCCAAGGTCGAAATCGAGATCGGTGGACGGCGGATCGAAGAAGAGGATATCGAGCAATTGCTGCTCCATGCGCGTGATAGCATTCAGCCCGATGGCCGGATGGTTCTGCACGCACAACCCGCGCACTATACGCTGGATGGCGCGCATGGTGTCGCCAATCCGAAGGGCCTGCACGCCGAACGCTTGGGCGTTGATGTCCACGTAATGCTCGCTGACGGTGCACCCGTTCGGAATTTGATCGAAGCCGTGCAAAACGCCCATCTGGATGTTGAAAGTGTTGTCGCTGCCCCAATTGCGGCAGGTCATGCCTGCCTCAGCCCCGAAGAACGCGAACTCGGCACTGCCTTGATCGAAATTGGCGGGGAGGTGACCAATGTGTCTCTCTATGCAGCCGGTATGTTGCTGGGTCTGAAGGCGATCCCGCTTGGCGCGGCCGATATTACTGACGCGATTGCATCTGCTTTTGGCATTCGCCGGTTCCAGGCAGAGCGCCTCAAATGTGTCGCTGGCTCTGCCATTGCAAGCCCGACCGACCACCGCGAGATGATCCCGATTGGCGGTCCCGGTGATGAAGCGGTCACAACCACTGCGCGCGGTGCTGATGATAAAAACCGCATCCCTAGAGCTGAACTGGTTTCAGTAGTCACAGAGCAACTCTCACGGCTGACCGATGAGATTGGTAAAGCTCTCAAAGAGATGGGCTTTGCTGGCGCGCGCGGAAATCAGGTTGTGCTGACCGGAGGCGGTGCAGAGTTGGCGGGTATTGCAGAGTTCACCCAAAGCGCTTTGGGTCGCCCCGTTCGCATCGGTAAAGCGCCGACATTGCGCGGCTTGCCAGAGGCACATGCGACGCCCGGCTTTGCAACGCTTTCGGGCCTGTGTCTTTACGCAGCGGACGATCCTGTCGACATTCGTGCGATCGATCCAACCTATCAGGAAACAGTCAAGCCGAGCGGATCGGCGATGGTCAATCGCATCTTCCGGGCCGTGAAAGAGTATTTCTGAGTGGAAACCCTTACGTTAACCACTGTGGATAAGCGGAATTTCCCGATTCACCGCCGAATCGCTTTGTGCCAAGCCAATCCCCAGTCTTTTAAATTGCGCACTTTCCCTTGGAGGGACACCCCATGAGCATCAATATTGGCCCCGCAGCATCTGACGAGCTTCGCCCGAAGATCACCGTAATCGGTGTCGGCGGCGCGGGCGGCAATGCCATCGCCAACATGATTGCAGCAGAGATCGAAGGTGTCGACTTTATCGTCGCCAACACCGACGCGCAGGCGCTTAACACTGCGGCGACCGATGCACGCATCCAGCTCGGTCCGGATATTACGGGCGGTCTTGGCGCGGGTGCTCGTCCCGAAGTGGGTAAGGCCGCGGCAGAGGAAACCGTCACTGAAATCGAAGATGCGCTGGATGGCGTGAATATGCTGTTCATTGCGGCTGGTATGGGCGGCGGCACCGGTACCGGTGCGGCGGCTGTGATTGCCGAAGCTGCTCGGCGCAAGGGTGTGTTGACCGTAGGTGTTGTCACCAAGCCGTTTCTGTTCGAGGGCACGCGCCGGATGCGTGCTGCGGAGTCGGGTATCGAGGAGCTGCAGAAGCACGTCGATACGCTGATCGTTATTCCGAACCAGAACCTGTTCCTGGTCGCTAAGGCTGAGACCACTTTCAAAGAAGCATTTCAGCTGGCGGATGAGGTTCTCCAGCAGGGCGTGCGTTCAATCACCGATCTGATGGTCATGCCTGGTCTTATCAACCTCGACTTCGCCGATGTGAAATCAGTGATGGAGGAAATGGGCAAGGCGATGATGGGCACTGGCGAGGGTGAGGGTGAAAACCGCGCACTCGAAGCTGCAGAGCGGGCCATTGCCAATCCACTGCTGGATGGTGTGTCGATGCAAGGCGCGAAAGGCGTCATCATTTCGATCATTGGCGGCGAGGATATGAAACTTCTCGAAGTTGACGAAGCCGCGAACCATATTCGCGAACTGGTCGATGAAGACGCTAACATCATTTGGGGTTCGGCATTCAATCCTGACCTCGACGGCAAAATCCGCGTCTCCGTTGTGGCGACAGGTATTGAACCCGGTGCTGGCGCGGTTGACGCCAGCGGTGAAACCCATTCGCTGTCGCTTGGCGCATCGCGGGCACCAAAACGTCCTGTTCTCGAGCTTCCCGAAGATGAAGAAATCGAAGAAGAAGCTCCGGCAGCACAACCGGCGGCTTTCGCAGGCTTGGACCTGAGCGACGAAGTAGAAGAAGACCTTGGGGACGATGGCGATGTTGACGGCATCGTCGATCCACTGGCTGGCTTGCGCCAAGACATCCCTGAACCATATGAGGCTGAAGAAGCACAAATTGCCGACCCTGCCGATGACAGCGCGCATGCGAACCCCGGCGATGGAGACGGGTTTGTGGCGGACGCTCAGTCAGAAGAAACGCCGGATGACGCCGATTGGGGTGAAGACCCTGAAGTGGCGGCTGTCGAGGAGCCACTGGACCTAACCGCGGAAGCAGGCGGTGACGTTGCTGCTGAACCTGCGGAGGAACCCGAAGAGGCCTCTGATCAAGACGAGTTGCTGCTGAATGCCGACAAATTGGCGGCCGAAGATGAGCCAGTGCAAGCGCCAACCGGACGACGCCGTGGGCTAATCTCCGGTGGTGAAGGTGGCGATTCTGGTGGCGGCGGTGCCGGAAGCACATTGTTTGAACGCATGGCGAATCTGTCGCGCGGCTCGCATTCCTCGGATGAAGAGGAAACCGAGGACGAAGATGAGGATGGCGACGACAATGATGGCGGCGCGCTCAACATCCCGCGTTTCCTTGGGCGCCAGAACAACCAGTAATCGCACCATCAGGCCGGCTGGCGGCCAGTTCGGTTGCGGTTCAGCCAAATACGCCCATATTTGCGCGTATCATTTGGAACTGCGCCCCTACTGGCGCACCGTTGGAACGGAAACTATGCCAGCCTCGGCAGCAATTTTATCGATGAAGACTACGCACCGCGCGGCGCTGTCGAGCGGTCGCCGCCCGACAGCGAAATTGCTGGCGTTGTGCGGCATGGCGCTAGCTGGTGGCGTCATCGGCACGCCGCTTAGTGCTCAGCAGTCAGCCAACACCGTTTCCCAGCCCGTTGTGCAGCCTTTGCCATCGCCGGATGTTACACGTCTCAACACCGCACTGCGCCGATTGTCCCGCAATTCGCGCAATGTGAGTGCATTGATTGAAGCGGGTGAAGCCTCGCTGGCCGTTGGCGACATCGATGCCGCAATCGGCTTTTTTGGCCGGGCAGAAGAACTCTCGCCCGAAAATCCACGCGTGAAAGTCGGGCTCGCCGGTGCCTATGTCCGGCAGCAGCGGCCGATAGAAGCACTTGCTCTTTTCGACGCGGCGCAAGCGGCGGGGGCGTCCACCGGTTCGCTCGCGGGTGATAGAGCGCTGGCCTACGATCTGGTCGGCGATAATAGGGCTGCGATGGGTTTCTATCGGCAGGCTCTGGGTCAAAAGGATGATGCAGAAACGCGCAGACGTTTTGCGTTGAGCCATGCGATAGCAGGTGATCGAAGAGCGTTTGAAGCTGTGCTGGCGCCGCTTATCGAAAAACAGGACTTTGCCTCCTATCGAACCCGGGCATTCGGTTTGGCCATCCTGGGCGATGAAGCCGAAGCAGTGGCCATTGCCGAAGCGGTAATGCCGCAAAATCTCTCCGCCCGTATCGCGCCTTATTTGCGCTACATGCCGCGTTTGACTAAAGCCCAGCAAGCCGCTGCCGCGAATTTCGGCGCGTTCCCGCGTGCGGCACAGATTGGCCGTGATACGCCGCAGATCGCGCAATATACCGGCAACAACGCCGCCGCGCGCAATGTTGATGCGCGGTTGGCACCGCAAGGTGAGCCTCTTGGACCGCGCGTTGACACAACCAGTCCCCGGCGCCGTCCAGATCGTGGACGTAGCGCTGTCGAACGCGCTGACGTGCAGCAATTGACTGAAGCGGAAATTCGCCGCGCAGCCAGAGCAGATCGTGCCGCTGCGTCGGACCCGTCCGCACGGACGACTGCTCCGCGCCGTGTGAGAGTCCGCCGCGACAGTTCTGCCGATGAGCCGCGCGCCTTGGTAAAGGTTCCGGACGTGATCGTCGAAACGCCAGCATCGGAAGCGCCAGTACAAGTAGCCCGAACGTCTACCGAGTTGGCGCCAACAGAACCGGTTGCGGAGCCTGCTGCAGCGGCAGTCACGCAATCAGCGAGAATTGCTTCAGTAGCCGACACAACCCCGCAGCCCATTGAGCAAGTCGACACCGCACCATCATCTGCTGCGTCGCTGCCATCGCCGGGCTTTGATCTTGCGAAAGTCGCCAATAATCCTGTGGTCACCTCCGATGCACCTGCTGGAACGTCACCGATCACGCCAAATGCCGAAGAGGTTGAGGAAGCCAAAAGTGTCGCGGATGCGTTCGCGAGTTTTGCCGAGCCTTCGCAAAAGACTACGCCCACGACGGGCGGCGTCGACATCACGAAGATTACTCCACCGCGCGAAGTGGCTAAGAAACCGGAACCCAAGGCAGAGCCGAAGAAACCGGATCATCCGCGCCGTTTCTGGGTACAGGTCGCAACGGGCCGTGATCGCGGTGCGCTGAAATTCGATTGGCGGCGGATCAGCCGGAAGGCGCCCGACGTGCTGAGTGATCTATCACCCCATGTTACGTCATGGGGACAATCGAACCGTCTCCTTGCCGGCCCCTATTCCAGCGCCAGAGCAGCACGTAATGCTATGAATTCGCTGAAAGAAGATGGCGTAGACAGCTTCACCTTCACCAGCCCTGAGGGGCAGGAAATCGACCAGTTGTGATCCTGCCTGCGGGTTGATCCAGACTGCGTGACAGTGCTTTTACACAAGCTTTGAACAAGCAAAATGACTTCTCCCCAACGCTGGATGGGTAGCGGATTGCGCTTGTTGGCGCAGACCTGCATCTCAGCACTCATGCTGAACGGCACCCCCCGATGAGAGCGACCACGCACACTTTGTCAGCCAATGATGATGCTGCGCCGGTAGACATGCTGGCGGCGCTGTTTGAGGCGCGTGGATGGCCGTTTAAGGCCGAATCCAAAGAAGAAATCTCGGGCGAAATTCAAGGCAGCTGGGCCAAATATCAATTGCGTGCAATCTGGCGGACGGACGACAATGTCCTACAATTGCTATGCTTGCCCGATGTCCGGGTCGCCAAGGAGAAACGCGCGGCGGCTGTCGAGCTGTTGGCGATGGTGAACGAGCAGATATGGCTTGGCCATTTCGATGTTTGGTCCAAAGGCGGCGTGCTGGTTTACCGCAACGGTGCGATGCTTGGTGCGGACGGAATGCTGAGTCTCGATCAGGCGCAGGCGCTGGTCGAAACCGCTGTTGAGGAATGCGACCGCTTCTATCCCGCGTTCCAGTTCGTTCTATGGGGCGACAAGTCGCCCGATGACGCGTTGGAAAGCGCTCTTGTAGATACGTCTGGCGAGGCTTAGCTGAGTGCCTCATCAAAGAGGCTTGATATGGCATTCGACAAAATTCTAATCGTTGGGTTTGGCACTATGACCGGTGCAATGGTGGAAGGGTGGCTTGCCGCTGGAAGCGATCCGTCGCGCTTTGAAGTCTATCATCCGCGCAAGAGCGACGTCGCGCATGGTCTAAAGGTCCATAACACGTGGCCGAATGAGCACTTCGATGCTGTTTTGCTGGGCGTGAAGCCGCATATGGTTGATGATGTTGCGGAGGGTCTAGAACCCATTTTGGGTCCGGATACGGTGCTGATCTCGGTCCTCGCGGGCAATGAACTGGCGAGCTACACGGCGCGTTTCCCACGTGCAGCTGGCATTGTTCGCTTTATGCCTAATCTGGCTGTGGCGCTTGGCAAATCACCCAATGCGTTGATCGCGAAAGATCTTTCGGATGAGCATCGAGATGCGGTGACCCGGCTGGCTAGCGATATCGGAACCGCAGAATGGGTCGAAGATGAAAGTCAATTCGATCTGGTCACTGCGCTTGCCGGATCGGGCCCGGGTTTCGTTTATCGGTTTACCGATGCGCTTGCTGCGGGTGCTGCCAGTCTCGGCTTGCCGCTGGATCAGGCTGCGCGGCTCGCCGTTGCGATGGTTGACGGGGCAGGAGCGCTTTCTGCGGCGTCAGAGCATTCTCCGAAAGAACTTGCCAAGCGTGTCGCTAGCCCCGGCGGAATGACGCAAAAGGGGTTGGATGTGCTCGATCAAGGTGATGCCTTGAACGTCCTAATGACGGAATGTTTGCGCGCCGCTAGAGATCGCGGAACCGAGATGGCTGCGGTTGCGCGGGGTGAAAATCAAGAAAATGGTTAATTATCAACGGCAGTGAATGTCCGGTTTCCCTTGAAAAATGACGAATAAACACCGATATTGCTGTCAGAGCCGGAGCCTATAGGGGCACCGGAATAAGGAGTTTGAATCGAAATGGCTGATTGGAACGATACTCAGCGATCTCAGCAGCAGTCGTTTACCGGAGCCTCGGTGCCGCGCACGGGCGAGGTCTATGACGAAGGCCTGCGCAAATATATGCTCGGTGTATACAATTACATGGCTTCGGCAATTCTGTTGACTGGTATCGTGTCGATACTGACCGCGGAAACGGGTCTTGTGTTTGCGATGTTCAACCTCGAGACGGGTAGCCCGTCGCTGTTTGGTTGGGCAATGATGGCTGGTCCCTTCATCCTGGTGATGTGGCTGCAATTTCGTATCTTCAAGATGTCGGTATTGTCCGCCCAGATAGCCTATTGGGTCTATGCAACTGCGGTCGGAATATCGATTGCGACGATCTTCATCGCCTATACACCGATCTCGATCGCCCAAACATTCTTCGCAACGGCGGCGGCATTCGCCGGCCTGAGCTTATACGGTTACACGACGAAGAAAGACATGTCGGGCTGGGGGACCTTCCTGATCATGGGCATCTGGGGGCTGTTCGCAGCGATGCTGCTCAACGTGTTCGTCTTCCAATCACCATTGATGGATATGGTCATGAGCGGCGTTGGTGTTCTGCTGTTCGCAGCGTTCACAGCTTACAAAACGCAAGAAGTGAAGAACATCTATTCGCAGGTTCGCGGCAACACTGAAATGATGGCGAAGACCACCATTTACGGCGCGCTGCACCTCTATATGGCGTTCATCAATATGTTCCTGTTCCTGCTGCGCTTCATGGGTAGCCGCGAATAACGAACTGTCGCATAATTGACTCACTCGAACATGCCCGGGATGCCATACGCATTCCGGGCATTTTCTTTGGGTAAATGCAGCGTTAGGGTTCCTCTTCATGCCAGCGTAATGCAGGGTATGGGAAAATGTCCGGGGGATACGGATCATCGGCTTTGGAGGGCCTCTGAATGTTCGCGACGAACAAATCTAGAATCCGCCTTATATCGGCGGCAATTGGCTTAGCGCTGCTGGCAGGGTGCGTAACGCCGCCACCTCCGCCACCACCACCACCTCCTCCGCCTCCGCCACCACCGCCGGTCGTTAAAGTGATCCCGCCGCGTCCAACTGCACCGGGTAGTGCAGCATTGGGCATGTATATCCCGCCGCGCGGCAGCGATGGTTTGCGTAGGACTATCAATTATGGGCTGAGCAAGCCGCAGACCTTGTGGAACTTGCGCTCGGCACTCAACGTTGCAGCACTCAATTGCCTTGATCCGCAATATGTTTCGATTTTGCCAGCATATCGCTCGTTGTTGGAGCGCCATCGGAACAAGCTGAAACGCACCAATGACTCGATCCTAGCGCAGTATCGTGCGGATTACGGACGAACCTACCGTGCCGAATATGATGGCTATATGACGCAGGTTTATAACTACTATGCGTTACCGCCTGCCAAGACCCAATTTTGCCGGACAGCGGCGGCGATAGCCAATGAATCGCTGACGGTTGAAGTGGGTCAGCTGGACCTATTCGCAAGCATTAATCTGCCGCGTATCGAGCAGGTGTTCGACAATTTCTACTCGGCCTATGAGAAATATCAGGTCGATGTCGTCGCGTGGGATGCCGAATATGCGCCCAAGCCGGTGCCGGTTGTGGCCAGCAGTGTTGGACAGCTCGTGCCGGCGCAGGACGTGAACCAGGTGACCGGACTAGGTGCAACGCAGCCCGTTGGTCCATCCCCGATCGGCCCATCGATCACACCGGATGCGACTATTTACACGGTTGATGTTCCGCCATCTGCATCGACTGCACCCGTGATATCGACTACGTTGCCGCCCGTTGGCACGGTTGACGCGAGTACGGCTGCTCCGTCGATCACCTTGCCATCGCCAACCGAGCCGGTGACGATTGAGGCGCCGAACGACACAGGTATTGCTCCGGGATTTACACTATCCCAGGATCCGGTGACCACCGATGTTACAGTGCCAACTCAGGCACCCGCGACACAGCCGGTTTTCGTCAGCAATCCGGTCGTCCAACCGACACTGGACGAAGAGGGAATCTCTGATGGCGGTGAAGGTGGAGACGACGTGGGCAACGGGATCGAGTGATCTGACGTCGGCTGTCTGACTGCTAGCCAATTGGGGTCAATGGCCCTAAAGGGCCGTCCATGCATTTTCTCGACCAAGCCAAGATCTATCTGCTGTCCGGCCAAGGCGGTCCCGGGGCTGTCAGCTTTCGGCGTGAGAAGTATGTCGAATATGGCGGACCTGACGGCGGCAACGGCGGCAAAGGCGGCGATATCGTTTTCGAGGCTGAGCAGGGCCTCAATACGCTAATTGATTTCCGTTACGCGCAGCACTTCAAAGCAAAACGCGGCGGGCACGGCATGGGCCGCGATCGGACCGGCGCGGGCGCCAACGATCTGGTCATCAAAGTGCCTGTCGGCACGCAAGTCTTGTCGGAAGACAAGGAAGAAATCCTCGCCGATTTCACCGAAGTGGGGCAGCGCATTGTCTTCCTTGAAGGCGGGCAGGGTGGACGCGGCAATGCGAGCTACAAAAGCTCCACCAACCGCGCTCCACGCCAGCACCAACCGGGTGGACCATCAGAGGAATTGTGGGTCTGGCTGCGGCTAAAATTGCTCGCGGACGTTGGCTTGTTGGGGCTGCCCAATGCGGGTAAATCGACTTTCATCAACCAAATTACCAATGCGAACGCCAAAGTCGGGGCATATGCCTTCACCACATTGGTGCCGAAACTTGGCGTGGTCCATCACAAGGCGCGCGAATTCGTGATCGCTGATATTCCTGGCTTGATTGAAGGTGCTTCCGAAGGCGCTGGGATCGGCGACCGGTTTCTGGGTCATATCGAACGCTGCCGCGTGCTGATACACTTGGTGGACATCTCCGGCTCCGATCCTGCAGAGGCGATGAAAACCGTTCAGGACGAGCTTGCGGCGCATGGTGAAGGTCTGGTCGACAAGCCGCAATTGATCGCGCTCAACAAGACCGATCTGGCTGACGGCGAGTTGGTTGCAGGTTTTGCTGAAGAACTCGCAGAGGCAGGTGCAGAGCGCGTATTCGCTGTCTCAGGCGCGACCGGTGACGGCATGGACGAACTGCTCAATGCGGTGCTTTCCTACCTACCCGACCGTACTTCGACAGAGACCAATGCGGCGGAAGAGGAATCGGTGGACGAAGCGAAGCCTTGGTCGCCCATCTGATTTCTAGTCACGGGCGTGCTTCAAAAACGCCTCGTTGCCCGCTAGTCCATGTGCAATGGCGATCAAGGCTCTCAATCAACTGACCGAAGCGGACCAGTGCAAGGTGCTGGTTCTCAAGATTGGTTCGGCGCTGCTAGTTGATCCAGCAGGAGAACCGCGTGCCCGGTGGTTGACCGGTCTGGTCGCTGAAATCGCCGAAATGCACGAGCGCGGGCAGAATGTTGTGGTGGTAAGTTCCGGAGCGATTGCGTTAGGCGCGGCGCGTTTGAAACTTCCTAAGGGTGGTCGGGCTAGTCTGGCAGATGCGCAGGCAGCTGCGTCGGTCGGGCAGATTGCACTCGCGGGCCTGTGGTCGGACTTGCTCGAAAAGCATGGCCTCTCGGCGGCACAAATGCTGGTGACGCTGGACGATCTTGAAGAACGGCGGCGTTATCTCAACGCATCGTCGACCCTATCGCGCTTGCTTGAAGCCGGCGTCGTGCCGGTGGTGAATGAGAATGACAGCGTGGCGACGGAAGAAATTCGGTTCGGTGATAATGATAGGCTGGCGGCCCGCGTAGGTCAGGCAGCAGGCGCAGACGCCGTAGTTCTGTTGTCTGACGTGGATGGACTGATGGATCGCAATCCCGAAGACCCTGATGCCAAGCTGGTTGAGATCGTGAACGGTGTTACGCCAAGCATTCGTGCGATGGCGGATGGCGGTTCACGCTCTGGGCTTGGTTCCGGCGGTATGGTGTCGAAAGTGCAAGCGGCGGAGATTGCCGAACGTGCAGGGATCGCCTTGGTGATTGTAAACGGGCAGCATGAGCGACCGATTGCCCATGCGCTGAAACATTCGCGCGGAACAATATTCGTGCCTCAAAGGCAGGACGGCGCCCGGCGCGCTTGGCTGGGCGGGCGAATTGCACCGGGCGGTACTTTGATTGTCGATGAAGGCTGCATTTCAGCGCTGGCAGGTGGTGCAAGCCTTCTCGCTGCTGGGATTGTCGAGGTCGATGGCGTGTTTGATCGCGGCGATTTGGTATCGATTATCGACGGCGATGGCTGCGCCATTGCTCAGGGGCTAGCGGAGTACGATTCCGAAACCTGCCGCGCAATCAGCGGCAAACGGCAGGCCCAGCAAGCTGAGATACTCGGACATGCGCCAAGATCGGCAGTGGTTCACCGCGATCAAATGGTGATGCTATGAGCGGAACCATCGCGATTACCGGAGGCACCGGCTTTGTCGGTCAGGCGGTGCTGGATGCAGCTGCGCGTCAGGGCACTGACGTACGGGCGTTGGCGCGAAAAGTACCGGCTGATCGACCCACTGTAGAATGGGTGCCGGGCAATCTTGCGGATATTCCCGCGCTAGAGAAACTCGCAGGCGGAACGGACGCAATGATCCACATTGCAGGCCTGACGAATACGCCTGATCCCGCAGAATTTGAAACTGCCAACGTTACTGGAACTCAAGCGGTGATAGACGCCTGCAAAGCGGCGAAGGTCAAGCGCTTGGTGTTCGTGTCATCGCTCTCCGCTCGCAAGCCGGAATTATCGCAATATGGCGCGTCGAAGCTCGCGGCGGAGAAGCTCGTCGAGGCAAGCGGCCTGGATTGGACCATTGTTCGCCCCCCTGCCGTTTATGGCCCGCGCGACAATGACATGTTCGAGCTGTTCAACAGCGCACGGTTTGGTGTGGTTCCGCTACCGCCGGGCGGGGCTACATCGTTGATCCATGTTGATGATCTGGCGGAGTTGCTGCTGGCTCTCGTACTGTCTTCGCCGGAGGTACGCCGTAAGATGTTCGAGCCTGACGATGGCCGCGTAGGCGGTTGGTCGCATAAGGAAATGGCGCAAGCTATTGGTGTAGCTATGGGGCGCAAAGTGTTCGCCCCGCATTTGCCAAAATTCGTGCTGTCCAGCGCTGCCAAGGCGGATCGGCTGCTGCGCGGAGACAAGGCCAAGCTTACCGCAGATCGCGTTGGCTATATGTGCCATCCGAACTGGGTCGCGCGGACGGACAAGGCTGTGCCACGCGATATTTGGAAAGCGGTTATTCCGTCGCGGGACGGGCTCAAATCAACCGCCGAATGGTACCGCAAACAGGGTTGGTTTTAGAACGCTGGATCGAAACCGGGCGGTAGTTCGCCATCATCGCCGATGGGCGTGTGGATGCCGCATTCGGTCTTGTCCCACCCTTTCCAACGGCCGGAACGTGGGTCTTCACCGGGGGCGACCTTGTTGGTGCAGGGGCCACAACCAATCGACGGGTAGCCTTGTTCCACCAGCGGGTGGCGCGGCAGGTCATGCTCTTCGAAATAGGTCTGGATATCTTCGGAGGTCCAATCGATCAGCGGGTTGATCTTGAGACGGCCTTGAGAGTCTGATGTATCCACTTCAAAACGTGGCAGATTGGCACGCGTGGCTGACTGGAACGCTTTGCGGCCAGTTAGTGTCGCATCGAAATCTGCCAGCGCATTGGCGAGCGGAATGACTTTGCGGATTTCGCAGCAACCGTCCGGATCGTAAGACCAGCGCAGCCCGGTCTCATCCTTCGTTGCGAGCGTTTGCGCATCCGGTGTCAGATTGCGCAGATTGGTCAGGCCGAACTTTGCCACCACTTCGTCACGATAGGCGAGAGTTGCATCAAAGTGTTTACCCGTGTCGAGAAACAGCACCGGAAGATCGGGCGCAACTTCGCTGATAAGGTGCAGTAAAACAGCACTTTCTGCACCAAAGCTGGAAACAGTCGCAAGATCGCCGACCATATTGTCCTCGATCATGTTTCGCAGCATTTCTCGCGTGTCCTGCCCACGGAACATGCGGTTCAGGCGTACTGCATCATCATCCGAAAAACGCGGTCCGGTATCGATACGATCAATGTCTCTGGCGATTGCGCGCATATCATTCATTAGGCCCAACTCCATGACGAATGTTCCAAATTGGGTTCCGCCCATCGGTGGTCGCCTGATAGACTTCGGGCCACGTATCGAGAGCAGCCTGCGCGTCGGCCTCGTTCATCGCCACATCGGGTTGGAACGCATCAAAACCGCAGCGGCGCATATTGTTGAGCTGATCAACCAGCACGTCACCCACAGCGCGGATTTCACCGGTGTAGCCTTCTTCGCGCAAAACGCGCGCAGCCGAATAGCCGCGACCATCGCCATAAACGGGGAAGTTCACTTCCACGAGGGCGATACGATCGAGATGCGGCAGCAGGTCGCGTGCATCGTCGCCCGGCTCGATGCGGACTGCGGACGAGTTTGATTGTTCAAGAAATGCATCGACAGTCACGCTGGCGTGATCGACCATCTCGTCGTCGCGGAAACGGAATTGAACGCCGTCAGGGCTTGTTCCCAAATCAGTCATAAAGCGCCTCCTTGAACGGAGCCATGCCAATGCGATTATAGGTATCAAGGAAGCGCTCCCCGTCCTCCTTTTTCGCAAGGTAGACATCGGTCACCGTGTCGACAGCGTTGAGCACGCCTTCTTCATCGAAGCCGCGTCCGGTGATCTTACCGAGCGCAGTATCCTCCGCCTCGCTACCGCCGAGCGATAGCTGATAATTTTCGACGCCCTTCTTATCGACGCCCAGGATCCCGATATGACCGGCGTGATGGTGCCCGCACGCGTTGATGCAGCCCGATATTTTGAGCTTCAATTCGCCCAGCTTGTCCTGCTTGCCGCCTTCGGCAAAACGTTCGGAAATCTTCTGCGCGAGCGGGATTGAGCGCGCATTCGCGAGGCTGCAATAATCGAGGCCGGGGCAAGCGATAATATCACCGATCTGGTCGAGATTGGGCGTGCCCAAGTCGGCCGCGTCGAGCTTGGTCCACAGCGCGTGCAGATCGGCGATCTTCACATGCGGTAGAACCACGTTCTGCGTGTGCATAACGCGCATCTCGTCAAAGCTGTATTCCTTGGCGAGGTCCGCCATCAGATGCATTTGCTCGGCTGTCGCATCACCGGGAATGCCGCCGACGGGCTTCAGGCTGATGACTGCGCTGACATAGCTGTCATGCTTGTGGCGATGCGTGTTGCGGTCGACCCACAGCGCGAAATCGGGATCGCTGCGGTCGACGGTTTTCGCGCCATCCTCAAATGCCGGATCGGCGAAGTACGGCTTGATCCGCTCCAGCTCAGCGAGTGGCGGCTCAATGCCTTGTTCGAGCAGATGCGCGAACTCTTCTTCGACTTGGCGGGTGTATTCCTCGGCTCCCAATTCATGGACGAGAATCTTGATCCGCGCTTTGTACTTATTGTCGCGGCGGCCGTAGCGGTTATACACGCGCAAGCACGCCTCGGAGTAAGTGATCAGCTGATCGAGTGGCACGAACTCGCGGATATTCGGCGCGATCATCGGGGTCCGGCCCATGCCGCCGCCGACATAAAAACTCGCGCCAATTTCGCCGTCTTTCTCGACGATCTGGATGCCAATATCGTGCAAGCGCATCGCGGCGCGGTCGGTATCGCTGGCGATCACCGCGATCTTGAACTTGCGCGGCAGATACATGAATTCCGGATGGAAGCTCGACCATTGTCTCAGCAATTCGGCATAAGGTCTTGGATCGACTAGCTCATCCTGCGCAGCGCCTGCGAAATGGTCCGAGCTGATGTTGCGGATGCAGTTACCACTGGTCTGGATCGCGTGCATTTCGACTTTGGCTAGATCGGCGAGAATATCGCCCGCGTCTTCCAGCTTGATCCAGTTGTACTGGATATTCTGGCGCGTGGTGAAGTGGCCATACCCGCGGTCATATTTGTCCGCGATATCGGCCAAGACATGCATTTGCGCGGAGTTGAGCGTGCCATAAGGAATGGCGACGCGCAGCATATAGGCGTGCAATTGCAGGTATAGGCCGTTCATTAGCCGCAGCGGCTTGAACTGGTCTTCGCTCAATTTACCTTCGAGACGGCGCTGCGCCTGATCGCGAAATTCGGCAACGCGGGCATCGACCATTGCTTGGTCATATTTGTCGTACTGGTACATTTTAAATCACCCACTCGCCGATATCGGGATCGGCTGGTTTGAGAGTCAGGTCGGGGCGGACGGTCGGGCCAAGCGCGCGGACGCGGTCCTTGATGTGGGCAGGGCGCACACCGTTTTCGTCTTTGGTTGCCTCGATAGAATAGGGGACATTGACGCGGCGGGAGGATTCCTCGCGCGCCATGATTTCGGCGGCTTGATCGCCAACATCGACGGCATTGTCGACATGCGCGGACCAGCTGACGCCGTCCCACCAGACGACTGCACCGGTCTTCAAATCATTGCCTGTTAGAATAATCATTGTGCGGCCTCCATCGCCACTTGCGCCACGGCGTTGTTTGCGCGCGCGGTTACTTCGCCAATTACAATCAGCGCGGGGCTGATGACTTTCTCACGCTCCACCAGATCGGGAAGAGCCGCGAGCGGACCGCGCAGCACGCGCATTTCAGGTCGCGCGGCGTTCTCGATTACGGCAACGGGCATGTCAGGCGTCAGACCGTCTTCCATCAGCTTCTCGGCGATCTGCGGTGCGGTTTTGACGCCCATATAGATCACCAGCGTGCGGCCCGGTCCGGCAAGGCCAGCCCAGTTCTGATCATTCAGCCCTTTGCACTGGCCAGCAACGAAGCTGACAATGCTGGCGCTATCGCGGTGGGTGAGGGCAATCTGTGCAGCGGCTGCTGCGCCATTGGCGGCGCTGATGCCGGGGACAACCTCAACCGGAACACCTGCGACGTAGCAATCTTCCATTTCCTCGCCGCCGCGTCCGAACACGAATGGATCGCCGCCTTTCAGCCGAACGACATCGCGGCCGGCACGTGCTTCGCGGACGAGTAACGCGTTGATCTGGTCTTGGGGTAGCGTGTGCTTGGAGCGCTTCTTTGCGACCGAAATCAGCGTTGCATCGGGCCGCGCCATGGCGAGAATTGCCGGATCGACCAGACCGTCATGAACGATCAGCGAAGCCGATTGCAGCAACCGCGCCGCGCGCAGCGTCAGCAACTCCGGGTCGCCGGGACCCGCCCCGACGAGATAGACTGTACCTGTTTGTTCCATGGGGCCGAAATGGACCCGAGGCAGCGCTATCGCCAGTTAGAATGCTTGTCAGAGCAGGAAGCAAACATATTGAAAGCGGATGTAACCAATCTGGAAGTTCAGCTTTGCGGGCTAGGCGGTGTCTTGTCGGCTCTTCTTGGGTTTGTCTTCGACCCGTTGCGCCACGGCTTCGATCAGCTGGTCGAGCTGCTCACTTCCGCGAATATTCAAATCGCGCTGCGGGAACGGAATTTCGATGTCGTTCTCTTGGAACAGGTTCCAGATCCGCTTGAACACATCCGAACGGATATTCGCCAGACCGCCCTCTGGGTCTTGAATCCAGAAGCGCAGCTCGAAATCGACCGAACTGTCGCCAAAGCCCATCAGGTTCACGCGAGGTTTGGGGTGGCTGAGGATACGATCGGTCTCTTCAACCGCCTGATAAAGCAGCTTCTCGACCAGATTAAGATCGCTGCCATAGGACACGCCAACCGGCGCGCGCACGCGCACATCGCGCGAGCTATAGGACCAATTGACCACCTGATTGATCATTAGATTTTCGTTCGGGATCAAATATTCGGTCTGATCGCGGGTAATCACCGAGATAGCGCGAATGCCGATCTTTCGGATCTGGCCAAAGCCTTCATTGCCCGCCTGATCGGTAACCGAAATAACGTCACCCGGCTTAATGGATTTGTCCATCAGCAGCAGAATGCCCGAGATCAAGTTACCGAAGGTTTTCTGAAGACCGAAACCAATCGCCAGACCAAATGCACCGCCGAAGAAAGCGAGGGCGGTCAAGTCGATCCCTAACAAGTCGATGCCGAGGAAGAAGGCCGCACCCCAGATCGCAATGGTTGTGATTTTCTCGGTCAGCAGACGCTGAGTATCATCCAGCCGAGTCAGACGTTTAAGCAGCGAACCACACAGCCGCGTCGCAATCCATGCCAGTGTGATGACGAAGAAGATTACGCCAATGACGACAATGCCATCCCATAGCGAGATGCGCATATTGTCGCCGATACTGATCGCCATAGCATCAAGCGAGTCGACCATGCTGCCTAAAGTTTCGCTCTGGCCCGAAACGGCCTCGCCGATTTCCTCCGACGCGCCAACAGCTTCGGTCGGCTCTGCTGCAGGCGTCTCCGCCGGTGACGGGATAGCCATCAACGGTTCGCCGGTCTCTGGATCGAGAATCGGCTCACCCGTTTCCGGATCCATCACGGGCACGGCTTCACGGGCTGGCACACCCATCATTTGCTCACCCGTTTCCGGGTTTATGAGTGGCTCGCCCGTTTCTGGATTGAGCAACGGCACAGCCTCGGCTTGAGGCGTACCGGTTGTGTCAGCGCTTGTCGGCGTAGCAGCCGGTTGGCCGGTTATGGTCGTGGTCATTTTTGCTCCATCGCCGCAAAGCCCTGCGCCAAATCGGCAATCAGGTCTTTCGGGTCCTCCAATCCAATCGCTAGCCGAACGCCCAGATGTTCGCCAGTGCCCCATTCGGTCGGCGGCCACGCTGATGCAGAACGGTTTTTGCCCGGATCGAAGGGAATGGCGAGGCTTTCATACCCACCCCAACTGTAACCGATATCGAATAGTTCCAGCGAGTCGACCAATCGCGCCCGCGTTTCAACGTTGGCATCGGCGAGGATAAAGCTAAACAGGCCGCATCCGCCGGAAAAGTCGCGCTTCCACAGATCATGCCCCGGTGCTCCCGGCAGCATTGGACACAGAATATGAGAAACTTCCGCACGTGTTTCCAGCCATTGTGCGATTGCCAACGCGCTTTCGGTAGTGCGCTTGAGCCGCAATTCCATCGTTCGCAAACCGCGGAGAACCAACGCTGCGTCATCGGGCGAAACAACGGTGCCAAGACGCTGCGCCGAAAGACGCAGTTTACGGTAGAGCCTTTCGTCAGCCGACGCACTGCCCATCAGCACATCGGCATGGCCGCCTGCATGTTTGGTCAATGCGGTGATCGAAATATCGCAGCCATATTCCAACGCCGGGAAGCCAAGCGCGCTGGCCCAAGTGTTGTCGATCAGGCTGATTGCACCATTCTCACGCGCGATCTTGGTCAGCGCCGGGATATCGCACACTTCGATGGTCAGGCTGCCGGGGCTTTCGAGTAGCACCGCTTTTGTTCGGTCACAAAACAGATCGGCGTAGCCATCAAGGTCGAGCGGATCGAAGAAGTGCGTCTCGACGCCCATATTCTTCAGCACCGTTCCAGCAAGCGCGCGGCTTGGGTCATAGGCATTGTCCGTCATTAACAGGACATCGCCATGCTTCAGCACAGCGAGCAGCGAATGCGAAAGTGCCGCCAATCCGCTGGGGTAGAGCATCGTTCCGAATGCACCCGGTTCCAATTCGGTCAGCGCGTCTGCCAGCGCCCATTGGGTAGGGGCCCCGCGTGTGCCGTAGTGGAATTGGCCGTCCTCATTCGGATGACCGTTCTTCATGTCGGCACAGTCTTCGTAGAAATGCGTGCTAGCGCGCCAGACGGGCGGGTTGACCACTGGGCCAGTCCATTCGCGGCGGCGGCCAGCACCGACTAGGCGAGTGCCCAAGCCCTTCTTTTGGTCGTCGCTTTCGCTCATCGCGCGGGACCTGTCTCTTTCGGCGTATCGGGATCGGCACCCCATTCGCCCCAGCTTCCATCATAGAGCGCTGTATTGGTGTGGCCGAGCAGTTCCAGCGCGAACAGCACGACGGACGCGGTTACTCCGCTGCCGCAACTTGCGGAGATCGGACGATCCCAATCGAGGCCGCTTGCATCGACAGCAGCGCGCAGTTCGTCTGCGTCTCTGAATGTACCGTCATCGCGCAGTAATTGCGCGAAATGCAGGTTGCGTGCACCGGGGATATGACCACCGGCAAGGCCGTGAACAGTATCCTCGATCTCTGCTGTAAAGCGGCCTGCATCGCGCGCATCGACCACTTGTTCCGCGCCCGTTTCGCAATTGGCCAGCATGTCGGCTTTGCTGCGCACATTAGCGCGGTCATCCTGTGCAGCCGAATAGGCGGAGGAGGATACGTTCGCCGAACCGTTATCAGTCGGCAGACCTTCAGCCTTCCATTTGGCGAGGCCGCCATCGAGAACGGCGACATTTTCGAAACCGAACATCTTGAAGATGAAATACGCGCGGCAGGATGTGCGCAGCGCGCTATCATCATACAGAACCACGCGGTCGGTCGCGATCACGCCTAGCTCGCTCAATCGCTCCGAGAATTGCTTTGCCGTAGGTAGCGCGGCGGGAACCGGTGAGCCCAAGTCTTTGAGCGTTGGCAGGCCGAGATAGCGAGCACTTTTGATATGCTCGCTGGCAAATTCCGCCTCGGGATCACGCTCTGCTGCGGGCAGATGCGCCGACGCGTCCAAAATGACCAGATCGGTTGCGCCAAAGACGTCGGACAACCACTCGCTTGAAACCAGAATATCCATGCCATCTGACTAGCGATGTCGGCGCGATCAGTCGAGTAGGCGTAGGCCGATATTGCGATAGGTCTGTGCCATTTCGTCGAGGCGGAAGGGCTGCAATTTGGCACCGCGTTCAGGTGGTTTGTTACCGACCACGAAAGTGCAAATTATCGGATCAACCTCGGGCGCCTCGACGCGAAGACGAAGCAGCGGGACATAAAGCGCCGCGCCGCGCTGGGTAATTGGACGGATCGCTCTGACCGGCAGGCTGAAGCTGCCTTTGACTTCATGCGTTCCGCGACCATCGATTGCGGCGACAAATGCCGTCTCCGCCAACTCGGTGTGCTCATTGGCGACTTGCTCGCTTACCGGGGCTTGTCCGTGCGCAGTGACCATATCGACTTTGATTGAAATCTCGCCGAGCGACTGGTTCTGGAGGTTCATCAGTTCGAGCCGGTACGATATCGTGGCGTTCATCAGACTACGGCTGAGAGTCAGCGCTTGCGCTTTGATCTGCAGAGATGATTTGGTGCTTGTAGGCTTGTCGATGCCCGCGATCAGCGGTGGTTCAACGGCTTCGGCCTCTTTCTTTGCAGGTTCCGGTGTTGGTGGCTGTGAACCTGGCAGCGGAGGCAAATCAGCTGCGTCGCTGGATCTGCTGACCCATTTGGACGGCGGCTCAATCTCGGGAACGCCCGCAGTCGCAGGTTGGCGCTGACGCCAGAACACGAAAATGCCACCGAGAGCGATCAGCAGTGCGACCAAAGCAGCAATCCACAAGGCGATACCGCTCGTGGACGTCTCTTCTCCGGCCGCGCTCTGCGCTTCAACTGGCGCAGCTTGGGTCGGCAGAGTGGCTGTGGGATCGAATTGCAATTGGTCAGTGGCGGTTGGTGCCGCGCTGGTTGGGGTGACCGTTGGTGACGGGGTTGGTGCTAATTGTGTGGGCGACGTCGATGCAGTCGGAACCGTGGTGCGCTGCGGAGAAGGTGTGGTTGCCGCGGTCGGTCGTGCAACTGGCTGACGTGTTGGAGCAGGTGTGGGCGTGGAACTAGCCGTTGGTACCGCTGCAGGCTGCGTCGCTGTCGGCGCCGGAGTGAGTGTTTCGGTCGGAATAACACGCGGAGCGACCGGAACTGGCCCTTCGGTATCAACTGGTCCCTGGACCTGCGGTGTGGCTGTTGGCGTCGGCGTAGGCAGCCGGAAATCAGGCACTGAAGTGGGCGCGCCCAAAGCGGGAACGGCCAGCGCGATTGCAGTCAGAGATACAGCGGTTTTGAATTTCATGGTCGGAGTCGAGATGTCCAGCAGGGCGTTCGAGCCAGCGCGGGGCTGAATAGTCACTGAACCCGCGATATACTACAGGTGACTTGTGCGAAAGCGTCGATCACGGCATCAGCGCGGCATGAGTGACACAGTATCTAACGAATCCGGCGATTCCGGCCCGCAATTTCTGGGCCAGCAAACCCCACTTCCCGCATCACCCGAAAAGGCGGTGCTCGATTACGTGCCCAATCCGCGTCCAGACGCGCTATATCTGACGCGGTTCGCTGCACCGGAATTTACTTCGCTATGCCCGGTGACCGGGCAGCCCGATTTCGCCCACTTGGTGCTGGACTATGCGCCCGGCGAGACGATTGTTGAGTCGAAAAGTCTCAAGTTGTTCCTCGGCAGTTTCCGCAATCACAACGGATTTCACGAAGATGTGACGGTTGGTATCGGCCAACGTCTCGCGGAAGAAATGAAGCCACGCTGGCTGCGCATTGGTGGGTACTGGTATCCGCGCGGCGGAATTCCGATTGATGTGTTCTGGCAAACCGGTGCGCCACCCGAAGGCTTATGGGTCCCTGATCAGGGCGTGCAGAGCTATCGCGGACGCGGTTAAACGTCTTTGACTGTATAGATCGAGATTGCCTCGGTCTTGCCGCGCACTGCCAGAGTATCGAGCTGCTTTAGCTCATCAACGCAACCCGCAGCCTGAACCGTCGCTTGGCCGATAACGATCGGCACTTGGTAGTCCTTGCAAGCGCCCTCCAGCCGTGACGCTGTGTTCACTGCATCGCCGAGCACCGAGTAGTCAAAGCGTTGGTCCGATCCCATATTGCCGACAACGCAGCTGCCTGAATTGATCCCGATCCCGATTTTGATCTCGGGCGCGTCGTCCGGCAGATGTGCGGCGATGGCTTGATTGATCGCCGGCATCGCCTTCATCATTGCTTGCCCCGCCGCGAGAGCATTTTTGGCATGGTCTGGATCATCCAACGGTGCATTCCAGAACGCCATGATGCAGTCGCCCATATATTTATCGATCGTCCCGCGATGCTCGATGACGATATCGGACAAAGGGTTGAGGACGCGATTGATGAGGGCCACCAGACCCTCGGGATCGTCCTTCATCAATTCCGAGATGGTCGTGAAGCCGCGGATATCGGCGAAGAGGATCGTCAGATCCTTGCGCTCTCCGCCCAACTTCAACAACTTTGGATTGCTGATAATCTGCTTGACCATCGTGGGCGCCACATATTGTCCGAACGCGCCTTGTACTTCGCGGCGGCGCCGCCGTTCCCGCGCAAAATCAAGCGCAGCAAGAGCGATAACGATCCCCAGAAGGGCGGCCACCAATTCGGCTGGCGACACCCATAAGCGTGCGTAGCGGAGCAACACCCATGATCCGAGCAAGCTTGCAATGACGAGAACAGCTGCCAGCGCAAATTTGATCGCTGGCGAGCGCGGCCTGGATGCAAGCAGCCCCAGAAGCACGCCCGCAAGGATCGCGACATAGCGGACCCAACCCGGTACTTCGTTGATCGACAGTCCATGCTTCAGATTGTCGAAGATGGTGGCCTGCACCTCGACTCCGGGTGTGAGCAAGCGAGTCTCAGCAGTGAAGGGCGTTTCAAATGCATCATCGCCGCCTTCATTGACGGTGATGTCAGTTTGCAGCGCGAGTCCGATTAGGACTACCTGACCTTCGAAGAAGCCGGGTTCGAGATAGATGTCCGGCTCCAACGCCTGATAGTACGAAACGGTTGGGTAGGCTCCGGGGCCGTCAAAATACTGAATCAGCCGGTTTGGATCTGCGGCATATTCCGGCTCGTCTCCGCTTGCGGTGAGCAGCGTGGCCATAAAACTATTAGAGTAAGCCGGCATTTTGCGGAGTACCCCATCGCCATCGACCGAAAGCGAGGCAACGCCAGTTTTCGCACCTGCTTCTAGTAGATCAGGCAAAGGTTCGGTCAGGATCAGCGTCGATCCATAGTCGCGCTCCACGATCTGTTCGCTCGCGGCGAGAACGACTTGCCCATCCATCGCATCAATCAGTGCTTTATCGCCGTCAGGAGCGCTTGGATCAGCGAACACGACATCGAAGCCGATAGCTTTCGCGCCCGCTTGCTGCAATGCGGTGATCAGCTCCGCATGCCGCTCACGCGGCCAGGGCCAGCCCTCTCCAAAGGCTTCGAAACTGGGTTCGTCGATTGCAACGATCACAACGCCCGGTTCGTCAGGGCGGGGCGGGGATGCGGTCGAGAATGTGTCGAAGGCTCGTCCGCCCAGATCGGCCCATGCTGGTAGCAGAGTGGTAAGACCTACCAACAGGGCCACGATTACCGCAATTATTGAGCGGAACAAGGCGGATTTGCCGGTCAGAAGCGCATACTCGCGCTCAGGCTAATCGTTCGTCCTGGACCCGGAATACCGGTGGCATCTTGCACTTGCTTGTCGAACAGATTGAACACGCCGAGATCGACATTTA
Organism: Pontixanthobacter sp. CEM42; assembly: GCF_017812015.1. Taxonomy (GTDB): domain Bacteria; phylum Pseudomonadota; class Alphaproteobacteria; order Sphingomonadales; family Sphingomonadaceae; genus Pontixanthobacter. Next base: position 368,711 of record NZ_JADQTN010000001.1, read on the forward strand.
CTGTCCGGTCGAAGGGCTGCCAATTGGCAGTGGTGTTGAACACCACATAGCCATCAAGCGAGATGTCGAGATCATCGGTCCGCGGCCCGAAATAATCTGCAAATACCCGAGTTTTGAGCCGTATTGGAGCCTCGACAGTCCAGGTCGCGCCCAATTGAGCGGTTGCCTCCGGTACGAATGGAATGCGGCTTCCGGCAGGCACAAAACTGTTGGGATTGCCGAATGTCGCCTGTCCGAGCTGGTTGAAGTCCTGCCGCGCGCGGCTTTCGACCATTGCGTAATTAGCCCGGATGCCGAGATTGTCAGTCGCTAAGAAATTGGCTTCCAGCTCAATCCGGTCAAGCGTTGAACTCTCACCGCGTAATTGGATGCCGCCACTTGGCACCTCAAAGAACAACGCGCCGAAATCCTGTTTCTGATACTGCACGCTTGTGAAGAGACGCGGCGTCCATTCGGCATCCCACCGAGCCATATAGCTAAGAATGCGCGCATTTTGCTCCACCGGCGCGATCAACGGCTTGAGGCCAATCGCGGCTATCGGGGCGAACGAAAACGGGCGCTCGTCAGCTGTTTGCCGGCTAATCGTACCGCGGAGCCACTGTCCTTGCACTGGCTCGTATGCCGCACCCACATTAAAGAATATTCCGCTATCTTCATTGGTACCATTCGCCAGTATATTGACGGTATTCTGCTCATGCAGGAAACTTATCTGTCCTTGCAGAATGACCTTCTCGCCAAGTTCGTATCGTGCATCGGCATAGGCGCGGATCTCGCGGATGAAGGCCTCGTCAAAAAGGACCGTGCCGGGGATTTCGACCAAATTTCCATCCGCGTTTCGCGTGAATTGTTGATCCCGAAATACCAAATCAAGATTGGAATATTCCGCACCGATCCGGAGATCGAGATCACCGAAGCCTCGACTGTAATTGGCGGTTAGAAAGACAAATTCGTTTCGAGCAGCAATACGTGACGCTTCGTTGCTGTTGATCGAGTCCTCAATCCGGGTGGTTTCGTTCTCGTCGCGATACAGACCACCTATGGTAAGCATATTGCGGTGGCCGAATTGGTGGTTCCAGAATAGACCCGCGGTCGTTTTTTCGTTCTTTAGCCTCCGCAGCGGGCGCTCGCGGCGATTGATTCCGATCTGGTCTGCAAAGCCTTGAGAGATCAGATTTACGGTGTCGCTATCTTCGTAATTGCCGAAGAACACGAATTTGTCCTGCGGCGACAGTTCAAACCCCACCAGTGTGTTAACGAACAGATTGTCAGTTTCCTGCCGATCGATAAACGGGCTGATCGTTTCGCGAGGCAAGACATCGTTGAATTGCAAGCGCTCTGCGGTAAATGTGTAGGCGAGCGGAATCGCGCCATTGGCGAGGCCCGTGGCGCTGATTCTCCCGCTGACGAGCTCGCGCTGATTCTCAGTCAGATAGGTGACTTGCGGTGAACCTTCGAAAAAGTTTCGCCGCGAGAAGACTAAGTCTTTCTCTGGCGAGACCACGCTCAACGGCTCCAACACGGCGCCTTGGATAAAGCTAGATACGAAATCATCGTCGAGACCATTGAAGGAGTCGAAGGTGCCATTGCGCGGGCGCAGGATAAAGGGTGATGCGGTTTGATTGAGGAATTGATCGGGGTATGAACTGGCGTTGAAGCTATCGAACACCCGGTCACCATAATAGCGGCCCCAGCCTTCGAGATTGAGGAAACGAAAGGACTGCGAGACGAGCGAACCGGACTGCTGGTTCTCTGACAGATTGACATACTCGCCGCCGCGATTCTGGAAATTGGCCAGTGCACCCCGCGCGCCTTGAATGGCACTGCCTGCATCAAAGCGGTGGAGCGCGATTGCGGTGCGTGTAAGCGGGATTGTCGGGCTGAGCGGGTCGAGCCGCGCGGCTGCGTCCAGTTGTTGCTCGGCCAAGTCGGGTTCGTTGTTCTGGTATTGCAGCTCCGCCAGACTGACAAAACCGCGCCCGAAGGATGGATTGCCCGCAGACGCAGCCAGTGCTTCCTCCGAGGCCGCATCCAGATCACCGAGGCGGACGTAATAGCCGGCCAGAATACGCCGGTTGATTGACAAATCCGGTTCCAAATCCATCGCCTGGTCGAGTGAGAATTTCGCTTTCCTGACTTCGTTCTGCGCGAGCAGGATCTCGGCTTTCAAGGCATGCAACGTTGCATCTTGGGGCTTAGTTGCGAGCGCGGCGTCGACAGCGGCCAGCGCCTCCTTAAAACCGCCTCTCTCAAGCCAGATCTCCGCTAATGTCTGTTGCACATCTGGATAGTCGGGCATGATTGCTGCAGCTTGCTCGGCGCGGGTCAGTGCAGCGCGCGGCATACCTTCGTAATCGGCGATGATCTCTGCTTCGAGTGCAATCAAGCGGCCATGATCCGGGAATCTGACGAGTGCCGCATTGATAGCTTTGCGTGCCAATTGGGGCTCACCAAGAAGCAGCACGATGCGCGTCTTTGCATCATGCAATCCAGGTGTGTCGGGGAAGCGGACCAAGCCTTCCTCAGCTAGCGTAATTGCAGAGCGCAGATCGCCTTCATAGGCCTTGATCAGCGCGCGCCCGAGATAGGAATTGGGCGTTTCCTCTGGCGCGGGATATTGCGGTTCCTGACCCAACTGCGCCGCAGTGAGATATTGTCCGTAGGTTCCGATGGCGCGATCTTCGGGTGTTGGACCAGCGGCCAAACCATCGAATAGCTGCTTCGCCTGTTCCCAATCGCCCTGATCGACCAGCCTCTGTGCTTCGGACAGATCGCGCGGGCCGCCCATCATCGCCAGCGCATCCTCTGCGCGGACATAATAAAGCATCTGCTCACGGCCCGATGGATTGACCAATTGCACTTTAACCGGGGCCTGACCGCGCCGGACAGTGGCGGCTTCACCCGAACCGACCGTGACGCTGCCAAATTCGTTGGACAGCTCAACCTCGCCTTCAAAGACCTCTAGCGTGCTGCTGTCGTTATCAGCGCTGATCGCCCATTCGGTGCCTCTGATGGCGGCGGTCGCGGACGGCGTGCGGACGCGCAAATTGCTCTTGCCGCGTGGCGACCGACCCCATGCTTTACCCTTGTTGAGTGAGACGTTGGACTGGGCATCGACCACCAATGTCGAATTGCGCCCGAGCCGAACCTGAGTGCGGTTGGCGAACAGGATCGAAAGCGTGCCTGAGCGATTGGTGCGCAGTACATCGCCTTGCTTGAGATCCTGACGGGCTTCGGCAGTGCGGAACGTGCGGGCGGGCACAAAGCGGCCTTGCTCACCGCCTTTTGCAGTGACGATCTTGCCCGCAATTGTTCCCGAGCGCTTTACCGTTTCGGCATGCGCAACGCTTGACCATGCCATGGCCAGCATCGCGGCGCTGCTGAGTAGAATCCTCACCCCATCATCCCCTGATGATCCGCATTTGCGTCGGACCATAATGGAGCGCTCCTGCTTTGAAAGGGTGCTGCCTACTTTTTAACCCGCCAATCGCGGGCATAGGTCGACTCTTCGTGATATTTGCGCTGCTTTGCCGCTGCTTGTTCTGCCAATTCTTCTGCGGTGGAGGCGCGGGCGTTCGTCTGTTTCAACAGTGCATCACGCCGGATCGGAATACATTGCGCAATCGGCGTACCAGCCGACAACAAATGATCCCCAATCGGGCCGGACCATACGAAGGGGATATTCACTGTCGTATCGAAGCGGTCGCAATCGACCATGCCGGTGAAGCAAGTGAAAGGCAGGTCGGGGCGGCTTAGTGGCTGCGCGAACAGCACAGAATATCCGTCGGGCACTTTGATCCGCCACGGATTGATGAATTTCAGCGGCATCGTCCTCTCGAAAGGCGGTTGGGGCGCGCCAATCTGGGCGGGATGATGTTGTTCTATCGGTTGGAAAGGAACGTCGGGCGCCCAGCCCATCTGGATCGAAACGCGGTCCTCCGGCACGTGCAATTGCACATCGAAAGGCAGCGAGATCATGTAACCGAGCGAGAATGTATCAGTGACCGGCAGGCACGCTTTGACGGTCAAGCCGGGAAGGCCGTTCGCGTCCTTCATTCCCATCTCACGGTCGAGCTGCTTGAACCATTCGGGCGCGGACCGGATCGAGCGTTCGGGTGCAGGAATTTTATCGAGCAATTCAGGATCGCACAGGAATTCAATAGTGTCGTCGGGCGCGGGGCCGGTCGGTTCTGGCGGAGGTGCTGGTTCAGGCGCCTTGTCAGGCTGCGTAAAGCCAAAGCTCACTTTGAAATCTGACACCGCTCGCTCTCCAATTAACGAGTGTCTGGGATGTCGGAAAAGCAACACGCTTGCAAGAGAGCCCATGAACCTTAGTCGCGGCAGCCAGAGCGCGACTGCGCGACGCGCGGTTAGCGCGAAGCCAAGCGGGCCGGATGGCTCGCGCCTGGCCTCTGAGGGATAAAAATATCAGAAGCGATGGTGCCGGCTACACGATTCGAACGCGTGGCCTGATGATTACAAATCAACTGCTCTACCAACTGAGCTAAGCCGGCCCATCATCTGCACGCCAGATTTGTCGTGCGGCGCGCCCTTTGGCTCAAAATGCGCCGAACGTCCAGCCCTCAGTTACAGCAATTTCGGGTGTGAGGCCCTTTGGTGACCATAATGCGGGGTTTTCTGCGACTTTCCGGAGCCATGCTGAGGTCAGAATTGCATCCGAGCTGTGATCGTCGATTGGCCCATCCGCTGGAACCGAAGGCGAATCGAGTACCGTCAGCGCGGTGTTCAGCTCGCCATAATCACGGATTTTGCTGCGGCTGGCAGACCGACCGGCGGCAATCGCGGTAAGGCCGGTGTAAATCTCTACGATGACTGAACCGGTCTCGGGCAACGGATCAATCGGCCAAACGGGGATTGTACCGTTCAACTGGTACAGCATCCGCATTCCCGTGAGGCTCGATTTACCCACCTGCGCTGCTCCGACGAGATTGAAATTGGAATATGGCTTGCACCCCATCGCTTGCTGAACGTGCTCTGTAAGGCGAAGCCGTCCGCGTTTATCCGGTGCGTTGGCTGTGTGAAAGCGATCTCCTTCGCGGCCGCCCTGACGGCGGAAATAGCGCGACAGTTCCGGATGATCGACGAAGCTGCTTGCTTCCATATTGGGGTCATCGGCGCAAATATCGTCGATCAACTCCCAAAGCTGTTTCGCATTGGCGGGAGTATCCGGCCAATCGGGAAAAAAGGCACCGCAATCGTCAAATGGCAGCGATATGCCAAGATCCATCCCGACCAACGTATTGTCTGGAAGATCATTGCGGAGGATGCCCAATACCTCTGCGCGCGACCACGCGTTGTCGCGATTGACCAGAACGGGTGGACCGCCAGCAGCATCGCATATCGCAACTGCAATACCCTTTTGGCGCGGTCCGGCCGCACCGGACCAGTCAATCGCGCAAAAATAGTCGAACCGGTCTGGTCTCATTCGCCCTGCAGCTCTTTCCGTTTGCGATCCCACCATTCCATCCGTTCGCGCACTTTGCGTTCAAAGCCGCGCTCGACCGGCTCGTAATAGGTCTGCGGCTCCATTTCCTCGGGCCAATAATTGTCGCCGGAAAAGCCGCCTTCAGCATTGTGATCATAGGCGTAGTCTTTGCCGTAGCCGATATCCTTCATCAGCTTGGTCGGCGCGTTGAGGATATTCTGCGGGGGCATCAGGCTGCCGGTCTCTTTCGCGGCTTTGAACGACGCCTTTTGCGCGGCATAGGCGGCGTTGGATTTGGGCGCAGTCGCAAGATAGAGGCACGCCTGCACAATCGCGACTTCGCCTTCGGGACTGCCGAGAAATTCGTAGGCCTGTTTGGCAGCAAGGCATTGGGTCAGCGCTTGCGGGTCTGCGAGGCCGATATCTTCACTCGCAAATCGGACAAGGCGGCGAAGGACGTAAAGCGGTTCCTCGCCCGCCGTTAGCATCCGCGCCATGTAGTATAGCGCAGCCTGCGGTTCCGATCCGCGCAGGCTTTTGTGCAAGGCAGAGATCAGATTGTAATGTCCGTCACGGTCCTTGTCGTAGACCGCAACGCGGCGCTGGAGGAACTTGCCAAGTCCTGCCGGATCAAGCGGCTCGGGAATGTTGGCAGCGTACAGCGTCTCCGCCTGATTGAGCAGGAAGCGACCGTCGCCGTCTGCTGATGCGACCAATGCGTCTTTGGCTTCATCTGTGAGGGGAAGGGGGCCTTCCAATTCCTCAGCCCGTTCAAGCAGCGTGAATAGTGCTTCCTGGTCAAGTCGCTGGAGGATCAACACCTGCGCTCGGCTAAGCAGCGCGGCGTTCAGAGCAAAGCTGGGATTCTCGGTGGTCGCTCCAACCAGTGTTACCGTGCCGCGCTCGACAAACGGCAGGAAGCCATCCTGCTGCGCGCGATTGAAGCGATGGATTTCGTCTACGAATAGTAGCGTGCGTTGACCGGCATCGACCGCTTTGTCCGCCGCAGCAAAGGCTTTTTTGAGATCTGCTACGCCAGAGAAGACGGCGCTGATCGCTTCAAACCGCATACCCACGGCATCCGCCAACAATCGCGCGGTAGTGGTTTTCCCGGTGCCGGGCGGCCCCCACAGGATCATCGAAGATAGCTTGCCAGCTGCGACCATCCGGCCAATTGCACCGTCGGAACCGGTTAGGTGATCCTGTCCGACAACTTCGTTAAGCGCACGCGGACGCAGGCGATCTGCCAGCGGCGAGTCCTCACGCGGCTCGTCGCGTGCGCGCTCCGGCGAGATGTCATCGGGAAACAGGTCAGTCATTCGTCGGATCAGATAGGCGCTTTGCCGAAGGATTGCATCAGCCACTTGTCAGATTGCAATTAAGATATATCTTAGAGCTATCTTAGTTATATCGAAAGGAATAGTGGAATGCGAGTTCACAAGATGAGAAAAATGCGTCGTCGCGGTTTCCCGATCGAAGCGATGTTCGCTTCGGGCAGTTGGGGCAATTGGGGTGGTGATTTCGGCCGTGATGGCCCGTTTGGCGGCGGCGGAGGACGCGGTCATAAGCGCAAACGCCGCATGTTCGGCACGGGAGAGCTGCGCCTAACACTGTTGATGCTGATCGGTGACGAACCACGCCATGGCTATGAGCTGATCAAAGCCATCGGAGAAATGACAGGTGGGACCTATGAACCGAGCCCCGGCGCCGTCTATCCGACGCTGCAAATGCTGGCGGATGAAGGTGTGATCACAGAAGCCAAGCCCAAGAAGGGCGACGAGGCCAAGAAGGCCTTCGAGATCACCAAATCGGGCAAGGAAGAACTCGCCGATCGTGAAGATGAAGTGGCAAAGATCGTCCAGAAACTCACTGCGATGTCAGGTAATGAAGAGCGCAATCGGGCTCCCGAACTGTTCCGCGCGATGGGCAATCTCGCGGGCGTGCTTAAAAACAAATACCGGAGCGGCGGTTTTGACGCTGGCGACATTGAAGAGATGGTTGATATCATCGATGATGCCGCAAAGCGGATCGAACGGCTCTAGAACCCTTGTCTTAGTTCGTGGTGGTGTGATTAGTTACATCACCACGAACATAATATTGTCGCGTTTTTGCAAAGGTTTGCAGGGGTGATTGCCTATTGCGCTACTGATCAGATTTCAGGAGTGCAGTATGTTCGATTCGGCCAAATTTGGTGCATTAGGTTTTGCCGCGGGGTTGATTGCATTGCTCGGCATTGGCTGGCCGCAAGACGTCGCCGCGCAGATTTCTGAGCAATGTAAAGCGGATTACCAGACCATATTTGATAGTTTGAATAATGGCGATGGCGCGAAGGTGCCGAGCGGTGCAATTAGTTGGGCGCTTAGTGTTGAGAAAGCAGTGAATGCCGGAGAAAGTGCCTGTCCAAAGATGGATGCCGAAACAACGGCCTATTTGGAGCGTGCCGGAAACGACCCAGCGTCAGTACAAAGTGTAGAGTCAAAATCACAGACTGCTCAAAAAGAACCAGGCGGGAAGATAACCGCGCTGATGCGTGGAAAGACTGCATACTCTGAAGGAAAATTTGGGACTGCGAAAAGAGAATATCAAAAAGCTTGCAGCGAGCGGGTGGCAGAGGGATGCTACCTCGCGGGCCTGATGACATGGAAAGGCGAAGGCGGTCCAAAGCAAGATTGGCGGGCCGGTGCCCAATTCAGAACCGCTTGTAGATACGGTGAACAGCGGGCGTGTGACCTTCTCAAGAAGGAGACTTTTCCAGACGCCTAAATGCTATGATCGTGATGCTGTAGGCAATCTGTGCAGTTGCGTTTGGTGCAACTTACAAAATGATGCTAAACCCCCTCTATTGATTTGATGGAGGGGAACATCACAATGGAAAACACTGATAAAGCGCCTTGGCACCTTTGGGTCGTGGGCGGCATCTCATTGCTTTGGAACTTAGGCGGCGTTGCCAGCTATATGGCGACCAAGACCGGCTACCTCGAAGCCATGGGTATGACCGGTGAACAGATTGAATATTTCACCTCATTTCCGGCTTGGGCCGTCGCCTTTTGGGCGCTCGGCGTCTGGGGATGTGCGTTAGGTTCGCTGTTGCTGCTGCTACGCAAGAAATTTGCGGTTATTGCTTACGGTGTCTCTCTCATTGGCCTGCTAGGAACGACATATTATGAACGCGCTGTCGCCATAATTCCTGAGAGCATGCAGACACACGGACAGATACTGTTCGCTGTAGCGATATGGACGATTACGATTGCGCTATTTTTCTACGCTCGCCGATTGTCGGCGGCAGGCGTTCTCCGCTAACGCCTATTTCTGACGCGCTTCAATCAATCGGATATAGGTATCGGCCACCGCTTGGTTGATCGCGTCCCAGCTATATTCGAGACTGCGTGCTTCGCCTGCTGCACCCTGTTCGGCGCGCAGACCGTCATCGGTGCAATAGGGAGCTAAGGCCTCTGCAAAGGCTTCAGCGCCTGTCGGCGGGACCAGCGTGCCCGTTTTTCCGTCCAGCACGAGGCTTGCCGCGCCGGTTGCTCCAGCGGCGACCACGGGCAATCCGCAAGCCATCGCTTCTAGTGTGACATTGCCGAATGTCTCGGTGATTGACGGGTTGAAGAACACATCACCGCTGGCGAGTGCTCGGCCGAGATCTGGCCCGGTTTGAAAGCCTGCGAATATGCCGCCCGGTAATGCTTTCTCGAACCATTTCTGGGCAGGCCCTTCGCCAATCACCAGCACTTTGTGCGGGATCTGGCGCTTGCGTAGTTGAACGATGGTCTCGGCAAAAATGTCGAGACCCTTTTCCATAACCAGACGGCCAAGGAACACGATAGCGATGTCGTCATCTTCAATGCCCAATGACCGGCGCCATTCGAGATCGCGTTTCTCAGATGCAAATATCGTTCGATCGACGCCGCGCGACCAGATGCTGATATCATCATGCATCTCTTGCTCGCGAAGGGTCTCTATCTGACTGTCGGATGGTGCGACCAACCCGTCACAGCGCTGGTAAAAGCGCCGCAGGATGGATTCGAGCCAAGGTTCTGTGAAACCAAGCCCGTAATAGCGCGGATACGTCTCAAACCGCGTGTGGACCGATGCCAAGATCGGCAATTTCTTATCGCGCGCCCAGCTGACGGCGCGGTGAGCGGACACATCGGGTGAAGACACATGCAGGATGTTCGGATTGAACGCTTCGATGTCTGCCTTGACCGCATGTGGCAGGCCAAGCGGGAAGCGGAATTCGCTACGCCCGGGGATTGCAACCGATGGCAGGCTGACCAAATCGCCTTGTGGCTCAAAGGCCGGTTCATCAATGGTCGGCGCATAGACGCGCACCTTCGCACCTTGCCTCAACAAATACTCGACCAGCCGGTTCAGCGCCTGATTCGCGCCGTCACGGACATAATTATAATTGCCGCTAAAAAGGGCGATACGAAGGTCGGATGTTTGCATTGCGATGCGCTTTATAGGGCTGCACTCGCTTTGGCGAGGGGGAGAGTTTTTTGTTAAGCCTAAGGCGCCGGGCGCGCGTTTTCTGTTTTGGCCCTACGGGCGCGAGGCATCCGCCTCGCTTGCTTCCTCGCATAAGCTCGGGCGCGCGGTCGCGCTTGCGGAGCCAAACGGCTCCGAACCATTCCAAGCCACCAGTGTTTTGCCTGTACTTGGTCGCGGCAGCCAGAGGGCGACCGCCCGACGGCCGGTCAGGCCGGAAGCCTAAATGAGCGGATGCGAACGCCGGCGCTTGAGCTCGAACAAACAAACTCCGGCGCTTGAGGCCAAAACAAACAATGCAATCCACCGCTCATTTTCTAGGAAATACCAATGCAGCTTGACATGCTGCGGCGCAACATTAGTGCGGCAAGTGGGCCACGCGGTCCCAACGCCGCGCGAGCTCTCTGTAAGGAGAGAATACATGACTGACGTACCTGCTCTGAAGCCAGAGCGACCATTCTTTTCGTCTGGACCAACTGCCAAATTCAAAGGCTGGTCAGCGAACATTCTTGAAACCAAAGCCCTCGGGCGCTCACACCGTTCTGCCGTCGGCAAGGCGCGGTTGAAGTATGCCATCGACCTGACCCGCGAATTGCTGGGCGTGCCTGACGATTACCTTGTCGGGATTATGCCGGGTTCGGACACTGGCGCGCTCGAATGCGCGATGTGGACGATGCTGGGCGCAGCACCCGCGACCGTCGCGGCGTGGGAAAGCTTCGGCAATGTGTGGATTCAGGATGCGGTTAACCAGCTTAAGCTGAAAGACCTCACAGTTCTCGACGCCGATTACGGCGAGATCCCTGATCTGGCGAGTATCCCGCAAGACAATGATGTTGTCTTCACATGGAACGGCACAACGTCGGGCGCGAAGATCAAGAACACTGATTGGCTCGAAGAAGGCCGCTCGGGCATCACGATCAATGATGCGACCAGCGCGATTTTCGCTCAGGAAATGGATTGGGCGAAGCTCGATGCCACAACCTTTAGCTGGCAGAAAGTCATGGGCTCGGAGGCACAGCACGGAATGCTGATCCTTAGCCCTAAAGCTGTCGCGCGGATCGAAAGCTACGATCCCGAATGGCCGCTGCCGAAACTGTTCCGCCTCAAGAAGGGCGACAAGATCAACCGTTCTATTTTCGAAGGCGCGACGATCAATACGCCGAGCCTGCTCGCGACCGAAGATTACATCATGGCGCTGGAATGGGCAAAATCGCTCGGCGGACGTCAGGCGATGTTTGACCGCGCTGATGGCAATGCGAAGATCGTGACCGATTGGGTCGAAGCGACGCCATGGCTTCGCAATATGGTCTCCGATCCGGAGCAGCGCACCAACACCGGTGTGTGTTTCGTGTTCCAGGGCGAATATTACGACAGTCTGTCGCCAGAAGATCAGGCCTCGGTGCCGAAGAAGATTGCTGCCAAGCTCGATGAGCTGGATGTTGGCTATGACTTCAATGGCTATCGCGACGCGCCGCCGAGCTTGCGCATCTGGTGCGGCGGTACGGTGGAGCAGGAAGATCTGCGCCGACTGCTGCCGTGGATCGAATGGGCTTACGCCGAGCTTCAATCTGCATAATTTTCCCGTCATCCCCGCGAAAGCGGGGACCCAGAATTATTGAGCGCACATTCCGCCGCTCTGGATTCCCGCTTTCGCGGGAATGACGAATATGAAGGTATTTAACATGACCAAACCAAAAGTTCTCATCTCCGATAAGATGGACCCGAATGCAGCGCGAATCTTCGAAGAGCGCGGCTGCGATGTTGATGTCATCACCGGCGAAACGCCGGAAGAATTGATCGCGCGTATTGGTGAGTATGATGGCCTCGCCATCCGTTCTTCGACCAAAGTGACGCAGGAAGTGCTCGACGCTGCGACCAATCTGAAAGTGATTGGCCGTGCTGGCATCGGTGTCGACAATGTCGATATTCCTTATGCCAGCGGAAAGGGCGTCGTCGTTATGAACACGCCCTTCGGTAATTCGATCACAACTGCCGAGCACGCCATCGCGATGGTGATGGCGCTTGCCCGTCAGATCCCGCAAGCGAATGCCCGTACGCAAGCTGGTGAGTGGCCCAAGAAAGACTTCATGGGCATCGAACTAACCGGCAAGACGCTTGGCCTGATCGGCGCAGGCAATATCGGGTCTATCGTCGCTAGCCGCGCGCTTGGCCTGAAGATGAAAGTGATCGCGTTTGATCCCTTCCTGACCGAAGATCGTGCTATCGAAATTGGCGTCGAGAAAGTTGATCTGGACGGCTTGCTGGAGCGCGCAGACTTTATCACATTGCACACCCCGCTGACTGACCAGACACGGAACATCCTCAGCCGCGAAAACCTTGCGAAAACCAAGCACGGCGTGCGGATCGTAAACTGCGCGCGTGGCGGTTTGATTGATGAGGCCGCATTGGCCGATCTTCTTGAGAGCGGTCACGTCGCAGGCGCGGCGCTCGATGTGTTCGAGACTGAGCCTGCTACCGAAAGCCCGCTCTTCGGCAAAGCCAACTTCATCTGTACGCCGCATCTTGGTGCATCCACCACTGAGGCGCAGGTCAACGTTGCACTGCAAGTGGCCGAGCAATTGTCCGATTATCTGGTCAATGGCGGCGTTACAAACGCGCTTAATATGCCGAGCCTAAGCGCAGAAGAAGCGCCGAAGCTGAAGCCCTATATGGCGCTGGCAGAGAACCTCGGTTCGCTAGTCGGGCAGCTTGCTCACGGAAATCTGACCAAGATCAGCATCGAGCGTGAAGGGGCCGCTGCAGAGTTGAATGGCAAGCCGATTACCGGTGCGGTTCTGGCCGGTTTCATGCGCCGCTATTCGGACACGGTGAATATGGTCAACGCGCCCTATCTCGCGAAGGAACGCGGTATGGAAGTGCGCGAAATCCGCAATGAGAAAGAAGGATATTACAACACCCTTCTGCGCGTGACGGTGGAAACCGAGCAGGGCAATCGTTCTGTTGCGGGCACTCTGTTCGGCAGCGAAGCACCGCGTCTGGTTAACATCTTCGGAATCGGGATCGAAGCCGATTTGCAGGGCCACATGCTCTATATCGTCAACGAAGACGCGCCCGGCTTTATCGGCCGGATCGGGTCGCTTCTGGGCGAGAACGGCATCAACATCGGTAACTTCAACCTCGGCCGCCGTGAAGGTGGAGGTGAGGCGGTTCTGCTGTTGTCGGTCGATCAGCCGATTCCTGCCGATGTGGTGAAAATGGCCTGCGCACTTGAGGGTGTGAAGGTTGTAACGCCTCTGGCGTTCTAGGCCTTTGTTGCAAACCTTCGTCATCCCCGCGAACGCGGGGACCCAGAGTATCACGCTCGACTTGGCTACACTGGATTCCCGCTTTCGCGGGAATGACGAGTTAGGTAAGGGGCATCGCTATGACCACGAACACCGATGATCTGCTGCCCGTAGGGCTATCCGACCGCCTTCCACGCGAAGCCGCAATTGCTACCCATGCGATGCGTGCTGTGCTGGGCGCAATGGATAGCCACGGCTATGATCGCGTGCGCCCGCCGCTCGTTGAATTCGAGAAATCGATGGCGGAGCGTATGGACGGGGTTCAGCCGCGAAAGATGTTCCGCTTTGTCGATCCGGTCAGTTTGCGGACGATGGCATTGCGGTCGGATATGACCGTCCAAGTCGGACGTATTGCAGCGACATCACTCGCAGCCGCGCCGCGCCCATTGCGGCTGTGTTATGCGGGCGAAGTTGCCACAATCACATCAGACCAGTTGGACCCTGCACGTCAGCGTTTGCAGCTTGGCGCTGAGCTCATCGGGAATGACACTGTGGCCGCTGCTGCAGAAGTCGTCGCTCTTGCAATCGAGTCGCTCGAAGCAGCCGGCGCGACCGGCATATCGGTCGACTTCACGCTTCCGGATTTGGTGGATATTCTCTCCGCCAAAGCGATGCCTTTGGATGCCGACCAAATCGCAGCTGTCCGGGGAGAATTGGACACGAAAGACGCTGGCGGGCTCAAACAGGCTGGCGGCGAAGCTTATCTTCCGCTCCTCTACGCAACCGGCGATTTCGATACCGCAATCGAACAGCTCGCTGCAATCGATGCAGGCGGTGCGCTGACCTCACGGATTGACGGCCTCAGAGCGATCGCAGCACGTGTGTCCGGCAAAGCCCGCATCACCCTCGATCCAACCGAACGGCATGGCTTCGAATATCAAAGCTGGTTTGGTTTCACGATCTACGCCGAGGGCGTTCGCGGAGCCTTGGGGCGCGGCGGAACCTACACCATCTGTGGAACCGACGGGGCCGCGACAGGCTTCTCGCTCTATATCGACCGCCTGATCGACGCGCTGGAAGAGGGTGAAGGGCGGAGAGATGCTGTATTCTTACCGCTTGATCATAACGCGAACGCCGCCGCGAAGCTTCGGGCCGAAGGGTGGCGTACCGTTGCCGCCCTTACTGAGGCTGATGATGGTGTTGCACTGAATTGCTCGCACATTCTTGAGGCAGATACAGTCCGCTCTTACTAACGGTATAGCGTGTAAGCCACGACGTGACCTTGCGTTGGTCACTGCCGTTGGATTATCTTGCCTGCTCAAACTTGCGTAGCAGAAGCGATACGATTGATCGTGATTGGAGGTACAGTGATCCGGATTATTTGCCTATTGGCGATGGTTGTTTTGGGTTTGAATCTGGGCGTACCGGCCTTTGCCCAACCCCAGCAACTTTCCGAAAGTTCATGCTCGGCGCTGTACGAAACGCTGCTCGCACGTGAGGTTCCGTATGGGGAGAGCAAATGGAGCGGCAAAGAAATCCAATGGATGGTCGAATACGAGGCAACACAGAGTACCGGGAAAAGATGTCCTGCGATTGATTTTGAAGTTGCTGTCAAAGAGCGTCCGGCAGGTTGGGTTGTCCGTGGCGCCACACGGGCGGCCAGCGCGGAGACCGGCTCAATAACCGGAAACGACATCGATGCAACGCTCAAGCGTCTTGATGCGGAATGCGATCCCAAAACCAATCGCAGAGCATGTTTCGAATATTTCGAACTGGTGAAGATGAACGATCCGCAGGCTTACATATCGGCTGAATGGCTCGCCGAGAACATCAACGCGGATTACTATTTTGTGGCAGGCGAGATGCTGGACTACGGACGCTATAAAACGCCGGTGAATAAGTCTCGGGCATTTGCCAACTACACGCTTGCATGCGACCGGAATCACAAACGCGCCTGTTTTGCCGCGGCGGATATGCTCTATTCGGGCGATGGTATCGTGCAAAATCGCGCGAAGGCGAATTATCTGGCAAGTCGCGCATGCACCAAATCTCTACCGCAAGCATGCCGATTGGCTGATGCGACGCGTTCAGCGATGAATTTTCGCAGTAGCACCGATGCTACGACAGTCAGGCGCGCTGCCAACAATTACGGCCAAACGCCATCGGCTGAGAACCAACCATATTGTTACAATCAAACCGGCGCGAACAACCGCACGCGCAGGGTCTGTGTGACCCGTGATTTTGCCCGGCGAAAAGGTTGGATCAAATAGGGCGCTATCTCACGTCAAGGCGCGGATAAACGCGTCGACCTTTTCTGTAGCGACATTGTCGGTGCCCAATTCGGTATTTATTCGCCTGTGATCGGTATTCGGAATCGCAAAGGATTGAGCATTGGCACCGCCCTCGCGTAGCCGAGCCGCCAAGCCATTCGATTGGTCGCGTGATTGTTGGCGTTCGGCAACATACAGAATGAGCCAGTCGGGTGCATCTGGTTCGCCGATGTGAGTAGTCGGGGAAAGCGCCTTTTGCCGGTCAACATCAGGACCAAACGCTGCAGTATAAAAGCGGGAGGCTTCGGCACTGCGCGATGCCATAGTCGCCGCAACATCGTACCCAGCACCATCGAGCAGCACGACACCCTTTATCGCCGCCAGATCATCGCCAAGATAAGTCGGATCAGTCGCAACCAGCGCGGCCAGATGCGCGCCTGCGCTATGGCCCATCAGAACAATTTTGTTGGGGTCAAAACCAAGATAGGCAGCATCGCTGCGCAGCTTTGCAATCGCGTCCGCAATGTCTTTGACTTGCTGTTCGACAGTGACGTTGGGCACCAACCGGTATCCGGTTGACGCATAGGCATATCCGGCTTTTTGAAAATGTGCGGGTTTTGCATGATTGGCCCGCCCGCGATCGCCCATCACCCAGCCGCCGCCGTGAATGAAAAGGATCAATGGTGGGGGCGCGTCTGACATGTTCATCGATGCTGTGGGGCGATAGAAATCGACCGCCTGGCGCGGGTCATCGCCGAAGGAAACAAGATCAAATCTTTGCGGTGCCATACGGGCTGGTGCACCGTTCTGTCCTGCGCGCCGCTGCTGCATCCGCTCGCGCAATTCGGCCGCACATGTCTCGCTCAGCTCGCTGCGTTTCTCGCGAAGGCAACTGCGTATCTGGCCACGATCCGATCCGCAGAGCTGGACAATTTCTTGTCTACAGTCGCTCGGCAGGCGCTGCTGTGCCTGGGCTGAGATCGAAATGCCAAACGCTAGAATTATGACTGCTGTGCCAAGTTGTGCACGCATAGCTTGCTCCTCTTGATCCGTTCCCAACTGTGCTTTGTCAAAGGTGATGAGTCCAGTCGCGGATTGTCGCGCAATGTCACTCCATATGGCTTGACCATTCGGGAGAGTCGGCGCTAGGCCAGCAACGCATTTCGGGCTGCTAGTCCGTCCATTTCATCCCTTACGTCGAGTCCTGTCGAAGGACGTTTGAGGATCCCCGGGCAGGGGTGAAGGAATACCCATGGCTAACGTAACTGTAATTGGTGCCCAATGGGGCGATGAAGGCAAAGGCAAGATTGTTGACTGGCTGGCCAGCCGCGCTGATGCGGTCGTGCGCTTCCAGGGCGGTCACAATGCCGGACATACGCTAGTTATTGACGGCAATGTGTTCAAGCTGAGCCTGCTGCCGAGCGGGATCGTGTCGGGCACGCTGTCGATTATCGGTAATGGCGTGGTGCTCGATCCATGGGCGCTGAAAGAAGAGATCGAGAAGCTTGAATCGCAGGGTGTTACAATCACCGATGATAATTTCGCGATTGCTGACAATTGCCCGCTAATCCTCCCGATCCATCGCGATTTGGACGGTTTGCGCGAAGCCGCTGCTGGATCGGGCAAGATCGGCACGACCGGTCGCGGGATTGGCCCGGCCTATGAAGACAAGGTCGGTCGCCGCGCGATCCGTGTGTGCGATCTGGCGCATCTCGATAAGATGGGACCGCAGCTTGATCGCCTATGCGCTCATCATGACGCGCTGCGCGCCGGATTTGATGAGCCGCCGGTTGATCGTGACCGGTTGCTCAAAGATCTGGAAGAGATCGCTGACTTTGTCCTCCAATATGCACAGCCGGTCTGGAAGCGTCTGAAGAAGGTCCGCAAAGCGGGCGCAAAGATCCTGTTTGAAGGTGCGCAAGGTGTACTGCTCGATGTCGATCACGGGACCTATCCCTTCGTCACCAGCTCCAACACGGTTAGCGGAACAGCAGCCAGCGGGTCGGGGCTCGGACCCGGTTCAACCGGTTTTGTACTGGGTATCGTCAAAGCTTACACCACGCGCGTTGGTAGCGGCCCATTCCCGACTGAATTGGACGATGATGACGGCCAACGTCTCGGCGAGCGTGGCCACGAATTTGGCACGGTCACAGGTCGCCAACGCCGCTGCGGTTGGTTCGATGCTGTACTGGTTCGCCAAAGCTGCGCGATAAGCGGTGTCACCGGTATTGCGCTGACCAAAGTGGATGTGCTGGACGGGTTCGAAACGGTCAAAATCTGCACTGGATACCGCCTGCGCGGTAAGATTATGGATTACTTCCCCAGCCATGCCGCCGACCAAGCCGAGGTCGAACCGATTTACGAAGAAATGGAAGGATGGAGCGAAAGCACCGCTGGCGCGCGCAGCTATGCCGATCTTCCTGCAAATGCGATCAAATATATCCAGCGCGTGCAGGAATTGATCGAAACGCCGGTCGCGTTGGTTTCAACCAGCCCCGAACGCGATGATACAATTCTGATGAAAGATCCGTTCGTCGATTGATGGTTCGGCGACGTGCCTTGGTTCTGCCGGCGTTGTTTGCGCTTGCTGCTTGTCAGCCAACGGCAACGCCTGATGGCATTGTTCCCACGGATGTTGACTTCCTATTGGTCGACAAATCTGACGGCACACTCGCCGCCTATCTGGATGGCGAGTTGATCAAGACCTATCGCGATATATCCTTCGGCGATGCTCCATCGGGCCATAAACAGTTCGAAGGTGACGAGCGTACGCCTGAAGGCCGGTACACAATTGACGCGCGCAACCCGAACAGCGCGTACCATCTCAGCCTACGCATATCCTATCCTAACGCACAGGATCGCGCCTATGCCGAAGGCGTGGGGCGATCACCCGGCGGCGATATTTTCATCCACGGCCAGCCGAACAGGCTGCCCATGGGCAAGCTTAGCGGCGACTGGACCGATGGCTGCATCGCCGTATCGAATGATGAGATCAAGGAACTATGGGATGCAGTTCCGAATGGCACTCCAATAGAGATACGCCCTTGACCTGATGATAGTTTGTTCCCAATATGTTCCAACCCTTCAGGAGTCGGAACATGGCGCAGGCAGATTTTCAGTACCAACCCACCGAAGTGACGCGCGACGGCGCCAATGATGCGGCGGGCTTGCCTGTCGCGGTGTCGATCTTCGCCGATAGGCCGCATGTTCGCGATACTATTGCGGACGATGCGTGTGCAGCAGGACTCCGGCTGGGGCAGGTTGGTGATGTAGCGGATTTGCTCGATGGCGCTGCGCAACCCTTGGGCGAAATTGTGCTGCTAGATTGCCCAGTCATCAACGGTCGCAGATTGGCAGCGATCATGCGGCTGGATGCGCGGGTTGCGAATAATGGTGCGCATTTGATCGTCTCGACTTCGGTTGACGCTCTCGACGATGTGTTTGGCTGTTTGGACCAATCCAATCCGCAATTGCTGGTCGATCCCAATAGGTCAGATCACGTAATTGCGCTTGGTCAGGTTCTGGCCAAAATGCCAAACATGCGGTTGCGTGACCTTTCGAATGATGACCGGCTGTCCCTAATCCGGCTGACCGAGCAAGTTGGGCAAATTGCCGAGCGTTTGGAGAGGTTGGGCGTTCAAGGGAAGGGCACAGATGGCGGCGCCTTCCGCTTTGAATCACCCTCGAACGACTTTGATGGCGAGAAAGACGAGGATGGATCCAAGCGACTGGTACGGAAACCGCGACCTTCTTTGCCAGACCCCCGGCTGGTGCGCCGGATCATTCGCCAACGGCAACTGCGGGCACGATTCTTCGATCATGAGCTGTTCGCCGATCCAGCATGGGACATCCTGCTCGATCTCACGGCGGCAAGAGCCGAGCATGTGCGCGTATCGGTAACATCGCTGTGCATCGCATCGGGTGTGCCGCCTACGACGGCGCTCCGCTGGATCAGCCAGATGGTTGATGTCGGACTGCTCGACCGGGTCGAGGATGAGACCGATAAACGCCGTGCTTTCATCGCTCTCAGCGAGAAAGCGGCAGAGGGCATGGCGCGATATTTTGCGGAACTTGGAAAAGCGGCTGCGCAGTCGATTTAGTACGCCGCTATGGTATGGATTAGACAGGCGAGGGATAGATGATGGCAGAGCATCCGAAGGTCGATTTCAAGAAGTCTATGAAAGGGGTATTCTCTGCCTCTTCCACAGAGTTTGAAGAGGTTACGCTTTCCAAATTCAACTTTCTGATGGTCGACGGCCAAGGTGCGCCCGGCACTTCGCAAGCCTATCTTGATGCACTCGGGATTCTCTATCCAGCGGCATACGGGATTAAGTTCTACAGCAAGCTGCAACTGAAGCGCGATTATGTTGTCCCGCCGTTGGAGGGACTATGGTGGTCCGATAATCTCGATGCGTTCACCGAAAACCGCCGCGATGAGTGGCGTTGGACGATGATGATCATGCTGCCGGATTGGATATCAGCCGATCACTATGGTGAAGCAATGGACACGGTACAGCGCAAGAAATCCGATCTGGATTTTACAGATTTAAGAATGGATTCGCTGGAAGAGGGGCGGAGCCTGCAAAAGCTGCATATCGGAAGTTACGCTGATGAGGCGCCTGTTCTGAAACATTTGCATGATGAGCTGATGCCCAGTCAGGGTTTGACTTTCAACGGTCATCACCACGAAATCTATCTAGGTGACCCACGCAAGGTCGCACCCGAGAAACTCAGAACGATATTGCGACAGCCGGTAAAGCCGATCTGACCGGCATCAAGGCATCTTCAAGATGATGGTAAGACCATGTGGCATCTCGCCATCATAGGGCAGCTCGCGCCGCAAAGCATCGGCGCGTGAGCGGTCGAGAATGGCAGCTGGCACTTTAGGGTCATGGATCAGCGTATCGACCGTTCCGAGCAAGCGCGCTTGCTTGAGAGTCAGGTCGTCGGGATCATCGCTGGTTAGCTGAATTTCGATTATCTGCGATGTACCGGGTTGCTCTGCACCAGCCAGCCAGTCGTTGACGCGTTCTGCCGCTTCAGGATCGAGCGGATCAAGTATGCCGCCCTCCGCCAATGCAGCGTCCAGCGCGTTGCGTCGGTCAGATCCATCGGGAAAACGCGCACGCATTGCATCACGGCTTTGTTCAAGCTTTGCAGCGAGCTTACCCAGCGACTGCGGCAGTAATTTCTCGAACCGCAAGCGTAGTTGCTTGGCCAGTCCCGCAGATGCGCCGGATGTTCCCATCGCGACCAGTACCGGGTCACGGTCAAGAATGCTCGGCGTGGTAAACTCACATAGCTCCGGCATATCGGCGACGTTCACCAACAAACCTTTGTCGCCGAGCCTCTTTGCAGCAGCGCGCGCCTCCTTCTCATCTTCCAGTGCTATGAAGGCTAGCTTCGCCTGATGTGCTTCGGGTTCTCCGCACGGGATACCGCCAGCGCGTTCGACCAGACGTGTCTTTGCCTCGCCCATCTCGCCTTCGCCGATGACCACCACTTTCTTTCCAGCGATCCGGTGGAGCAAGGGCAGGGAGCGGATCATAGCCAGTCGGGAACGCGCTCTGCGTCCATAATGGCTGCTGCGGCAAGGCGGTCCGCAACGACGGCATATTTGTCGCCATCAACCAGCACTTCGGCCACAAATCCGCGCGAATTGTAGCTTGAGGCCATGGTCGCGCCGTAAGCTCCCGCAGTGCGGAACACAGCCAGATCGCCCGATTCAAGCGTGTCCATTTCGCGGTTCATGGCGAAAGTGTCACCAGTCTCGCAAATAGGGCCAACGATGTGCGAAATGCTCTTCGCGCCGCTTGGCTCTACTGCCTCGATATCATGCCATGCACCATACATCGCGGGCCGGGCGAGATCATTCATTGCTGCGTCGACCACAACAAACGGGCTGGTGTTGGAACTGCGTTTCACCCGGATAACGCGAGCAAGCAAGATGCCGGCATTGCCCGCGATTACGCGGCCTGGCTCAAACGACAATGCGACGTCCCAATGTTTCGTCACCTTAGCCACCATCGCGCCGTATTCGGCGGGCGAGGGCAGGACTTCTCCGGCTTTGTAAGGCACGCCCAATCCGCCACCGAGATCGGCATGTGTGACTGTCTGACCCTGTGCGCGCAGCTCCGCAATCAACTCGCCGACTTTTCCGAATGCCGTTTCCAGCGGTTCCAACGTCGAAAGCTGACTGCCGATATGTACCGCAATCCCGCGCATATCGAGGCCGGGCAGGGCTGCCAAAGTCGAATAAATCTCAACCGCACGGTGGATCGGAACGCCAAACTTGTTCTCCGCCTTGCCGGTGGAGATTTTCTCATGCGTGCGGGCATCAACGTCTGGGTTTACCCGCAAAGCGCAACGCGCGATTTTGCCATGCGCCGCAGCAATAGCTGCCAGTTCGCGGCCTTCCTCCTGAGATTCGATATTGAATTGCCCGATATCGGCCTCAAGACCCTGCAGCAATTCCGCATCGGTTTTGCCGACGCCGGAAAACACAATGTCCTTGGGCGCCATATCGGCTTCCAGTGCACGGACCAATTCTCCGCCAGAAACGACGTCCGCGCCATATCCCTCCCGGCTGAGCACTTTCAGCACAGCAAGGTTGGGGTTGGCCTTCACGGCAAAGGCGATATGCGGATTCTTCACACTGCTCAGCGCCTCGCGAAATACGCGGGCGTGCCGCACCAGCGTGGCGCGCGAATAGACATAGACCGGCGTACCCACTTCCTCGGCGATGCGGGTCAACGGAATATCTTCGGCGTGCAATACGCCGTCACGAAGTTGGAAATGGTCCATAAGGTCTATTCAGCCATCTATTCCGGGGGCGGAAGATCGAACGGATCGTCTTCACGCTCCTCGCTACGGCGGCGCAGTTCAACGCTGCGTTCGGGCGCGGCCTGCGGTACTGGGGTTAGCAATTCTTCTGCATTTGGCGGAGCCTCGGCACCGGTCGGAGCAACAGGTAGTGTCGAGCCTTTAAGCGGTTCAAGATCACCTTTCTGTGCGCAGGCGCCCAAGGCGCCTAAGGCCGCGATACTGATCAGCGCGCGTTTCATGCTCCACTTTCCTCTGACATGCCCAGCGCTCGGCGCGCGATAGCAACTTGGCACTTTACCTGTTCCGGCGCGGTTCCGCCATAGGATGCGCGTGCAGCCACCGACGCCTCAACCGAAAGTGCCGAGTAAACGCGCTCGTCGACACGGCTGTCGATCTCTTGCAACTCGTCGAGGGAAAGTTCGTCCAGCGCTACGCCCTTCTGCTCAGCCAGCTTGACTGCTGCACCGGTAATATGATGGGCCTCGCGAAACGGGATATCGGCTTCGGTCACGAGCCAGTCGGCAAGATCGGTCGCGGTGGCATAACCGAGCTCCGCTGCCTGCCGCATCCGGTCGGTTTTGAATGTGCTGTCAGCAACCATTCCGGTCATTGCCGCAATGGAGAGAGCCAGCAGGCTCGCCGCTTCAAACACCGGCGGCTTGTCGTCCTGCATGTCCTTGGAATAGGCGAGCGGTAGACCCTTCATTGTCACCATCAATGCAGTCGTCGATCCGATCACGCGCCCGGCATGTCCACGAACCAGCTCTGCCGCATCGGGGTTCTTTTTCTGCGGCATGATTGAGCTGCCGGTGGATAGGCTATCTGCCATCCGGACAAAGCCGAAGGGCTGACTGGCCCAGATGATGAATTCTTCGGCAAGACGCGAGAGGTGTAATGCGATCTGGCTCGCCGCCATCAGATAATCGAGCGCGAAGTCGCGGTCCGATACTGCATCAAGGCTGTTAGCCGTCGGACGATCAAAACCAAGCGCTTCGGACGTCGCATCGCGGTCAATCGGGAAACCCGTTCCTGCTAGTGCCGCCGATCCAAGCGGACTTTCATTCATCCTAACCCGCGCATCCGCCAGACGAGAACGATCACGCCGTAACATTTCATAATAGGCCATCAGATGGTGGCCCAAAGTCACCGGCTGCGCCGTCTGAAGGTGCGTGAAGCCGGGCATGATGCTGTCGGCATGGACACCAGCCTGAGTGACCAACGCTGCCTGCAAGCCGGCTAAACCGGCATCGGTCTGCTCCAGCATATCGCGGACCCACAGCTTGAAATCCGTTGCGACTTGATCGTTACGACTGCGCGCTGTGTGAAGCCGTCCCGCGACCGGTCCGATCAGCTCAGCCAGTCGACCTTCGGTGGTCATATGGATATCTTCGAGATCCCAATCCTCGGGAACGCCGTCCGCCTCGTATTCTGCGGCAACTGTGTCCAGACCGTCGGAAATCGTCTTGGCATCTTCGGCGCTGACGATGCCTTGCTCGCCCAACATCGCGACATGCGCTTTGCTGGCGACGATATCCTGCCGCCACAGCGCTTTATCGAACGGAATCGAAGCGTTGATTTCGCGCATGATCGCGCTAGGCCCTTCAGCGAACCTGCCGCCCCACATCTGATTGGAACCCACCTTGTTATTACCGTCTTCGCTCACGCGCACTGCCTTGATGCTCGCCGGATTATCTCTGGCGTTGAGCGCCTGCGATAGTGGGGCAGAGGCTCCGGGGCAAGAACAGGCCGGTTTGGGCGGCGAGAAGGCGAACTTGTTGGGCGAAATCGACCCAAGCTACGCTGGCGAGTTGATGCCTGCGATCAATGTCGCTGATCCGGATGGAAAGCAGCTCAATCTGGGGGCGCTGCAAGGGCGGCCCGTGCTGCTCAACCTGTGGGCGACCTGGTGCGCGCCCTGCAAGGTCGAAATGCCGATGCTGAATGAACTGGCGAAAGAGAACGAAGCGTTGAAAGTGCTGACCGTCAGTCAGGATTTTACCGCGTTAGAGGAAGTGCCAGCCTTCTTGATGGAGAATGATCTCGATCAACTTGAGCCGTGGCTTGATCCCGATGGGAAGGTTGCGATTGCTGTCGGATCAAGCGTGCTGCCCACGACCATTCTCTACGACGAGTCGGGTGTGGAAGTGTGGCGTGTGGTAGGCGACTATGATTGGTCGAGTGCGGAAACACAGGAAGCGATTGCGGTGGTTCTGGCTGAGTAGGTTGGCGCACCCGGCGCTTCGCTTGGGAGTTTTCGCTAGATGAAACCGTCTCCCAGACGGTTTCATCTAGCGAAAACTGGTGGGCGATGACAGGCTCGAACTGCCGACCCTCTCGGTGTAAACGAGATGCTCTACCAACTGAGCTAATCGCCCGATCCTTAATCGGAAGCGCTCTAATAGCGCCCAAAAGTGCAAAAGCAATTACCAATATGGAATTCTTTGTACGATTTTCCTGTCCGCGCTAAGGGCGCAGCATGACACCAGGCTATATTTCCATCTTCGCCACCGGCGGTACAATCGCCGGAATCGCGGGCTCTGCAACCCGGCGTGACTATCGCCCGGGGCAAATCGGGATCAGTCAATTTCTCGATTCGCTGGCCGAGCTCGATCTTGGTGTCGAACTGCGCGGCGAGCAATTTGCCAATATTGGGTCGGAGGATATCGGACCGGAACTCTGGCAGCGGCTGCATGGCGCTGCTTTGGCTGCGATGGAGGATGCCGATTGCCAAGGTATCGTCATCACGCACGGTACCGACACGGCGGAGGAAACGGCGTTCCTTCTCGACCAGACGTTGCCGACGACCAAGCCTGTGGTTCTGGTCGGAGCGATGCGGCCTGCCGATGCAGTGGGTAGCGATGGTTTGCGTAACTTTGCCAACGCGGTGCGTGTTGCGAGCGATCCCGATGCGGCAGGGCGCGGCGTTATGCTGGTTATGAGTGACCGCGTATTTGCTGCGCGCGATGCCCGCAAAGCACACACGGAGATGACCGATGCCTTCAAGGGCTTCCCGCGCGGGCCGATTGGTCATGCCACGCCGACATCGCTTGAATGGTTCGGCCCAGCATGGCGCGTTGGCGAAGCGGCGCGGTACGATTTTCACCTCGATATGCCCAAAGTCTCGATCCTCTACGCCTATGCTGGCATGTCGGCTGAGAATGTGACGCAGGCGGTGCACGGCGGTGCGAAAGGCATTGTCCTCGCAGGCTTTGGCCATGGCAATGCGCCCGCCGCGATACGGTTTGCATTGGCCGAGGCTGTGAAGGGCGGAGTGCCTGTGGTGCGCGCGTCACGCGTGGATGAAGGGCTGGTCGACCGCGAGCCTGAGGATGACACAAGCAATTTCATCGCTGCACGAGCGCTTGGTCCGGCGCGGGCGCGAATTCTGCTCCAACTGCTGCTTGCGAACGGGATCACTGACCCGTCGCAAGCGCAGAAGGAATTTAGCAAACGCTGATTTTAAGTGTGCCCTCAGCTATGGGGTGTGACGAGATACTTCTCGCCGGTACGCATCGCACGGTAATCAATCGCTGCGTCTTTCTCGAGCATTTGCTCCAGATTGACGTGCGCTTTGTAGTTGCTGGCGAAAGTCGTCTTCATATTCTGCAATACGCGGGTGCGCATGCGGATCACGGTCTCCATGCCCGCCTTGGCGAGGAACGGTGTCAGCAACCAACCGGCTACATGCCATTGCAGGCCGTATGAAGGCGTCAGAATGGTAGGGCCGAGATCGAGGCGGCCATATTGGTACATCTTCTTGTCCTGGTTCGAACCATAGCGGCTGAATTCGGTCATTTTCGATGCGGCAACCTGCTCCATCGCTTTCAGGCAGGCATCAACCATTTTGCCGCCGCCAATCGGATCGAAGCCGAGATAGGCGTCGGTGGCGTCAATCGCGGCGCGCAGCTGCGCCATGAAATCATCGTCGGACGAGTTCACCACATATTCCGCGCCTTGGCTCTTCAGCAGATCAACTTGTTCCTGCTTACGCACGATGTTGACCAGCTTCATGCCATCTTCCTGACAGATGCGGTTGAGCATTTGGCCTAGGTTCGATGCTGCGGCGAGGTGGATGATCGCATCGTGACCTTCCATTTTCGCTGTTTCAACGAAGCCCAACGCCGTCATCGGGTTCACAAAGGCAGATGCGCCGTCAACCGAGGAAATGTCACCGAGCGGCAGGCACATTGGTGCATCCGCGATGCAATATTCGCCGAACGCATTGCCCGGTACACATGCAACGCGCTGACCCATCAGGGCTTGCGCCATCGGATCGTCGCCGGTCGCCACAACGGTGCCTGCGCCCTCATTGCCGACGACTGCTTTCTGGCCATGACGGCCTTTGGCACCGGACAGGAATGGCTCCGGCATTTGCGCGACGATCTTGCCGGCCGAATATTCAGCGTTCTCAAGATCGCACGCACTGAACAGCAAGGCGAGATCTGACGGGTTAATCGGAGCAGCTTCCATTTTGACCAGCACCTGTGTGCCTGTCGGATCGGCCACAGTGGTTTCACCCACTTCAACTGTCAGCGTTCCGTCGGCGTCCAAGGTTGAGAAGATTTGCTTGCTAGTCGTGGTCATTGGGTTCTCTCCGTAGAATTGGGTTGCGGCGTGGCTACGCTGACCAAGCCGGTTTGGCTAGGTTTCATTTGGATACTTAGCTGCGACGAAATACAGCCCTTGAGGCGGTGCGTTCCGGCCAAGCGCTTGGCGATCCTTGGCTTCGAGCGCCTCTTGCAAACGCTCCTTCGACCAGCGGCCCATACCGACATAAGCGAGGCAGCCAACCATTGATCGTACCTGATGATGCAGGAAGCTGAGGGCCTCTGCCTCGATGTAAACCCATTCGCCGTCTCGTCGCACATCCAGCCGGTCGAGCGTTTTGACCGGGCTTTTCGCCTGACAATTGACCGAGCGAAATGTTGTGAAATCATGCAGACCGACCAGCACCTGCGCTGCGTCATGCATCGCGACCTCGTCCAGTTCCTGCGGCACCAGCCACGCCCGTTTCCGCTCCACTGTAAGAGGCGCTCGGCGATTGCAAATCCGGTAGAGATAGCTGCGGCCAATACAGTCAAACCGCGAATGCCAATCGTCAGGCTTAATCTCGATATGCGTCACCGCGACCGGATCCGGGCGAAGCTGCGCATTGATTGCTTCCATCACGCGGAAGGGCGTCATCTCCGTTTCAATATCGACATGGCTGCGCATTCCATAGGCGTGGACACCTGCGTCGGTGCGGCCCGCCGATTGCATCCGTACCTCTTGGCCGGAGAAAGCCAACACGGCCTCTTCGACCGCCTGCTGCACGCTCGGTCCGTGCTTCTGCCGCTGCAGTCCCATAAAGGGCGTGCCGTCAAATTCGAGAGTGAGCGCGAAGCGGGTCATATGAGCTCTAAATCACATTCGTCATCCCCGCGAAAGCGGGGATCCAGTGTGGGCACGTGGAGCTTGATACTCTGGGTTCCCGCTTTCGCGGGAATGACGAAGATAAGAAATTCAAGACAGTGCAGTTCCAGCAGCAACGGGCGAACCTCGGAGAAACTCTTCAACATCCATTTTGGGCTTTCCCGCACGCTGGATTCGCGCGGGGCGCAATGCTGCCTCACCGCAGACGATGGTGAGTTGATCGTCGATAGTGTTTCCGGCCACGCCGGTAGCTTCCACCACTTCTGCCTTCAACACTTTAACTCGCTCGCCATCCAGCTCGAACCATGCACCGGGGAAAGGAGCAAGACCGCGAATTTTGCGTTCGATGACTTCGGCAGGCTGAGACCAGTCGATCTTTGCCTCTGCCTTGTCGATTTTGGGGGCGTGGGTCGCCTCGCTATCATCCTGCGCTACCGGTGTGTGGTTTTTCAATTCGCGCAAAGTGCCGACCATCAACTGCGCGCCGAGTTCGGCCAATTCTTCGGTCAGTTCTCCGGTGGTCTTGTCTTCGATGGGAGTGCGGACGGTCGCCAGCATTGGGCCGGTATCGAGGCCTGCCTCCATCTGCATAATTGTCACGCCCGTGCCCGGATCGCCTGCCATGATCGCGCGGTGAATCGGCGCGGCTCCACGCCATCGGGGCAGGATGGAGGCGTGCACATTCAGGCATCCATTGGCAGGGATATCGAGCACCGCTTGCGGCAGGATCATGCCATAGGCCGCGACCACGGCGATATCGGGCTTCAATGCCGCAAATGCCTCCTGCTCTTCCGGCTTTTTGAGCGAGGTCGGGCAGCGAACTTCGATCCCGCGTACCTCTGCTTCAATCTGCACCGGCGAAGGCTGCAACTTTTTGCCTCGGCCCGCGCGGCGTGGCGGCTGGGTATAGGCTGCGACAATCGTATGACCGGCTTCGTGCAGCGCGACCAATGTCGGCACGGCAAAGTCCGGTGTTCCCATGAAAATGATGCGCATGACGGTGCTTGTCGGCCTTCCTATTAAGCGCGGTAAGCCCTAACTATGCTTCCATGGCATCGCAAGAGATCGAGACATTGGCATCGGCATTAGCGCGGCTCCCCGGATTGGGACCGCGTTCGGCGCGGCGTGCGGTGCTGTGGCTCGTGAAACGACGCGAGAATTCGCTCGATCCTCTGGTTGAGGCGCTGGAGGCAGTGCGAGACAAGCTGATTGAATGCGACATTTGCAGCAATGTAGATACGCAGAACCCCTGCGGCATCTGTGCCGATCCGCGCCGTGATCAGCGCTCGATCTGCGTGGTGGAGGATGTGTCCGACCTATGGGCTCTGGACCGCGCGAAATTGTTTACAGGGCGATACCATGTGCTCGGCGGGAAACTGTCAGCAATGGATGGTGTTCGGCCTGAAGATTTGAATATTGGTACCTTGCTAGAACGCGTTGAGGCCAAAGAGGATGGCGTCGGGATCGATGAGATCGTGCTCGCCATGAATGCGACTTTGGAGGGGCAAACCACCGCCCATTATATTGCCGAGCGTTTGGAGCAGCATCCGGTGCGGATTACCCAACTGGCCCATGGCTTACCGGTGGGCGGCGAACTCGATTATCTGGACGAGGGTACGCTGGCGCAGGCGTTGAGAGCGCGGAGGCCGGTAGACTGAACTTGCGGCAGCGCACAACGCGCACTAAATAGCCCCCATGGCTATCCGTGAAATTCTTGAAGTGCCGGACCCCCGGCTGAAAACCGTGTCCACCCCTGTCGAAACATTCGATGACGAGCTGAAGACGCTCGTCGAAGATATGTTTGAAACGATGTATGACGCGCCGGGCATTGGCCTCGCCGCGATACAGGTTGGCGTGCCCAAGCGGGTGCTGGTGATCGATCTGCAAGAGCCCGATCAGGAAGCCGCAGAGGAAGACTGCTGCGATGATAGCGGCTGCGGTGAAAAACGTGTTCCGGTCAAGAAAGACCCACGCGTGTTTATCAACCCTGAAATCCTTGATCCGGCAGAGAACTTGGCAACCTATCAGGAAGGCTGCCTGTCAGTCCCGGAAATTTACGCCGACGTGGACCGTCCGGAAACATGCAAAGTCCGCTATCAGGATTTGGACGGTAAGACTCATGAGGAAAAGCTCGACGGCCTTATGGCGACGTGCATCCAGCATGAAATGGATCACCTCGAAGGTATCCTGTTCATCGACCATCTCAGCCGTTTGAAAAAGCAAATGGCGCTGAAAAAACTGAACAAGCTGCGTAAGGCGGCTTGATCTTTCTTTGTCGTCATTCCCGCGAAAGCGGAATTCAGACTGACGAAGCACGAAGCTACCCTAGATTCCCGCTTTCGCGGGAATGACGAATATGTGTATCCGTTGTCGGAACGCCCTAGCGTTCTTGCTCCGTTCCGCTTAGGTAAATGCGATGGATAACACCGTTTTGACAATTCTCATTTTGATCGCGGGCCTGCTCATTGGCGGAGGCGCGGGCTGGTTCTTTGGTTCGCGACCTGTTGCGGAGTGGCGCCAACGTTTTGCCGAGCGCGACGCTGAGGCCAAGGAAGCGACCGAGAAAGTCAGTCGAATGGCGCCGGAATTGGCGACTATGAGCGATCGTGCAGCGCGGGCGGACGGGCTGGCGGCGCAGCTCGATGCCACCCGCGAAGAACTGACCGGCCTGAAGGCGCAGGCAGCCGGATTCGCCGAACAGAAGAAACTGCTCGAAGAATCTCGGGAGAAGTTGCTTAAAGAGTTTGAGAATACTGGTGCGCAGGTGCTTGGAAAAGCTCAGGAAGCATTTCTTCGGCGCGCCGATGAGCGCTTCAAGCAATCCGAGGAAACCGGGGAGCAGAAGATCAAGGCGCTGTTGGAGCCGGTCGGCCAGCGGCTGAAGAACTACGAAGAGCAAGTCGCCACTTTGGAAGCCAAACGTGTCGATGCTTTCGGCCAACTCACCGGCCTGATCGACAATATGCAAAAGGGTCAGGAAGAGGTCCGGCGCGAGGCGCAGCGGCTCGGCAACTCGCTGACGAATGCCCCAAAAGCACGTGGTCGATGGGGCGAGCGCGCGCTGCAGAATGTCTTAGAACAATGCGGCCTGTCGCAGCATACCGATTTCAATTTGGAGCAGTCTGTCGACACATCGGAAGGCCGTTTGCGCCCGGATGCTATTGTCAACGTGCCCGGTCAGAAGAAACTGATCATTGATGCCAAGGTCTCGCTGAATGCCTATCAAGAAGCGTTCGAGGCGGACGATGATGATGACCGCAAAGTGTCACTGACTGCCCACGCTAAATCAATGCGCAATCACGTGCAGCAATTGGGCGCAAAATCCTACCAAAGCCAATTCGATGAAGCGCCCGATTATGTGGTGATGTTTGTGCCCGGCGAACATTTTATCGCGGCGGCACTGGAGGCTGATCCGGACCTGTGGGACTTTGCTTTCCAGAACGGTGTGCTGCTCGCCTCGCCGACGAATCTTGTCGCGATTGCACGGACAATTGCGCAGGTCTGGCGGCAAGATCAGCTTGCTGATGAAGCGCGGGAGATTGGGAAACTCGGGACAGAGCTTTATGATCGCTTAGCCAAAGTTTCAGAGGATTTGGGCAAGATGGGTACACATCTTGGTCGTGCGGTCTCTAGCTATAACGACTTCTCCAAGAGCTTCGATAGTCGCGTCTTGGTGTCAGCTCGCAAGATGCAAGAGAAGGGCGTTGAAATCGGAAAGCGCCAAATCGAAGAGCAAGATCAGATTGAAGCGACCCCGCAACTACCATCGGCATAGAGCCCCGTTCATCCTGAGCCTGTCGAAGGATCGCACTTCTTTCCTTTTCCGCAGTTGGTGAATAGTGACCACTCATTCGGCTCATCGAAAGCGGCCGATTAGCCTGCTATTTTCCTACACGGATTTGGTTTGCTAGGCGCGGCGTTGTTCTTTGAAAGCGCCAGTTTCTCGTAACAAAGGCGACAAAGGCGGGCTTGCTCCTGTTGTGTCGCTTTCGCAGATCGCATTATAAGCCTTTAATAGTGCTATGAAAATGCGGAACTTCCAAAGGCGACACGCTGTCGCCTTTGTCACCCGGTCAATCAAGCTTCGCCAAAACCTCATAAGCCAGCACCGCACCGGCCACCGCCGCATTCAAGCTGTCGGCGCGGCCTTTCATTGGCATTGTGACGCGTAGGTCGCATTCGTCTTCGTAGGCTTCAGGCAGTCCACGCGATTCATTGCCTACCAAGATGAAGCAGGGCGCGGAGTAGGGCGCGCCGCGATAGTCCACCGCATCGCGCAGGCTGGCGGCGACCAACTGGCCCGATCCGGAGCGGAGCCAAGGTAGGAATTCATCCCACGTTGATCGCCCGATTTGCTGGGTAAAGACTGCACCCATGCTTGCGCGCACGGCTTCCATCGAAAATGGATCGGCGCAATCATCGATCAGGATAAGTCCGCCAGCGCCTACCGCGTCACATGTGCGCAGCATGGTTCCAAGATTGCCCGGATCGCGCAGCGCTTGTGCGACCATCCAGATCGGGCCTTGCGAACGATCTAGCGAGACCAGCGAAGTGTCAAACTCGGCAAACACGCCTACAACCGCTTGCGGGTTATCCTTGCCGGTGATCTTGGTCAGAATGTTGGGCGTGGTTTCGATAATTTCGCCGCCCGCGTCCGCGACGGCAGCCTCAAGTTCATCAAGCAGCGGATGCGCGTCGCGCTTTCCGGTCATCACTAGTGTTTCGGGCAGTTTGCCGCATTCGCGTGCATCGGTCAGCAAGCGCAAGCCTTCGGCCAGGAATTTACCTTCGCGTTTGCGGTGTTTCTTCTCGCGCAGGTTGCGGAGATATTTGACTGTCGGATTGGAAAAACCGGTAATCTCCCGCCGTTCCCAAGCCCGGTCGTTCTGCGACATTATTCCTCGCCAAACCCGTCACTAATCAGCGCGCCTAGATCTTCGAGAACTGCATCGCTTCCTTCGCCGCTAACGATCAGATCAATCGAGTCACCTTTGGCTGCACCAAGCATCATCAGACCGAGGATTGATCCGCCCGCCGCCTCATTGCCATCCTTGGCAATTTTGACGCTGATGCCTTCGGGAAGTTCGGCAACGGCACCGACGAACTTGGCACTTGCGCGCGCATGCAGACCGCGCTGATTGACGATTTCGAGAGTGCGGCTAACTTCGCTCATGATGCTGCCGCTTCCTCTCCGAGGAATTCTGATGCGATAGTGATATAGTTGCGTCCGGCGTCGCGCGCGGCTTTCACGGTTGCGTCCATATCGCGCTTTCCGCGAATTCCGGCGAGCCGGATCAGCATCGGCAAATTAATCCCGGCGATGACTTCCACCTTGCCAGCTTCGAGCAATGAAATCGCTAGATTTGACGGAGTGCCTCCGAACAGGTCGGTCAGGATCACGACGCCTTTGCCGCTATCGACTTCGGTGACGGCGCTGGCAATATCGGCGCGGCGCTGTTCCATGTCGTCGTGCGGCCCGATGCACACAGTCGCGACGGCATCTTGTTTGCCGACGACATGCTCCATCGCATTGACGAATTCGTCAGCCAATTGGCCGTGGGTTACCAGGATCAAGCCGATCATAGCGCTGCCATGTGTCCGTATTTTGCGCGCTGTGCAAGGGGCGAGGGTGATAAGCGCATGATCACCCTTGGCGACCCTCGATCTCATCAGCGGCGCGTGAACCCAGATTGCGATGCAGCACTGTGGGTGAGAACCCTTCGTGTTGTAGCGCCTGCGCCATCTGAGCAGCGGTAAATACCGAACGGTGCCGGCCACCTGTGCACCCGAAAGCGATGTTCACATAGCTTTTGCCTTGCGCCTGATAGCGCGGCAGCAATGTCAGCAGCAGATCGCGGATTTGGGTGAATACTGCATCAAATGCAGGATCTTTTCGGATATGCGCGCCGACTGGCTCATCAAGCCCGGTCTGCTCGCGCAGCTCTTCAATCCAGTGCGGATTGTCGAGGAAGCGCATATCGAATACCAGATCGGCCAGCGGCGGCGTGCCTCGCGCGAAGCCAAAACTGGAGATAATGACCGACATATTTTGCGGCGCGCTGCCCGCGAATTGTTCGCGGATAGATTGCTGCAGCTGGTTGCTGGCAAAGGTGCTGGTATCGATCACTGCATCAGCCCAACGGCGCAGCGGTTCGAGCAGCTCGCGTTCTGCCTGAATGCCTACGCGAACCGGGCGTTCCTGAGCCATCGGATGGCGACGGCGTGTTTCGTTGTAGCGCCGCTCCAATTCACCGCTGGCGCAATCGAGGAACAGCGTAGTGATGAGCAGGTCGCCACGGTCCGACAACTGCTTCACACTTTCGATAATATCCTGCGGAACGAAGCCGCGTGTTCGCGAATCGAATCCGATGGCGAGTGGTGTTCGTTCGTTGTTGTTGTCAGCCTGCTCGATCAGTCCGCCGAGCAGGCGGATCGGAAAATTGTCGATCGCTTCCCAGCCCAAATCTTCGAGCACACGCAAAGCAGTTGTTTTGCCTGCTCCAGATAGACCGGTAACCAGCAATATCCTTTGCCGTTTATCGGGGGAGGCTGGTTGCGAATCGTCGGTCATGGGATGCGGGGTGTGAGCCTAAATCACCTGTATGAAAAGGCCTAGCGGCCCTTGTGTGCCATTGCGGGTAAACCATGCAGGTCCAAAGCAGCTTCGACCCTGATCGGGTCGGCTTCATTGTAGCGGGCGAATTGTATGGCAGGAATATCGTGACCCAATATCGCGAGCATCGCTGCTTCCTCAACATGGCGGGGTGCGTCTGGCGTAATCGAGAGTAACAGCGAGACTGGCGCGCTGACGCTGGGCTTTTCGACAAGTCCGACATTACGGATCTCGATCAGGCCACCAATATTGGGTGGAGGAGAGGCGATGAGCGAGCCATCCTGCGCATCCAATCTCACTCCGTCGTCACCGATCAGGCTTGCCCCACGATCAATCAGGGACAGTGCCAAGGTGGTTTTTCCGCAGCCAGGTGATCCCTCGATCAATACAGCCCGACCTTGGATAGCAATGGCGGTTGCTTGCCGTAGTTGGGTTTTGGTCATGGATTTGCCGGGCTAGCCGCCGGCAGCACCAGCTTCAAACACGCTCCGGGCGTTCCATCGGGCCGGTCATGCGCGGTCACGGTCCCGTCATGCGCTTGGGCAATCGTGCGCGCGATGGCAAGGCCGAGGCCGCTGTGATTGCCGAAATCTTCTTCGTCCGGCCGGACGGAGTGGAAGCGGTGAAACACTTTCTCTCTGGCTGCTTCGGGTATGCCTGGTCCTTGGTCGCATACCTCCATGGAAACATGGTCGCGCTCCATAGATATCCGGACGTCAATCACGCCTTCGGACGGAGAGAAAGACACTGCATTGTCGAGCAGGTTTTCGATCACGCGCTCGAGGCGCATGGGCACACCATTGACCATCGCACCACCCATTGGTCGCGCAATTTCGACGCGCTTTTCGCCGTTCTCCGCGCGGTATTCCCGGCGCTCAATTATGCCTTCGGTGAGTACGGCCAAATCAACGAGTTCGAACGTCGCGCGCGATAGCTCCGCATCAATCCGGCTAGCGTCCGAAATCTCGGTAACGAGCCGGTCAATCCGCCGGACATCGTGCGAGGCAATATCGGTAAGCTGCTTGCGCAGTTCCGGGTCTTCAACACGCCCCATCGACTCAATCGCGCTGCGCAGACTGGCCAGCGGGTTCTTGATTTCATGCGCAACATCGGCAGCGAAATGCTCGACGCCATCAATCCGTTCGCGCAGCGTTACGGTCATGTCCGATACCGCGCGCGCCAGCAGTCCGATTTCGTCATGACGGTCGGGCAGACGAGGGACTTCAACCCCGCGATCACGCCCAAGCCGAACACGAATTGCTGCCTTTGCCAGCGAACGCAGTGGCAGAACAATTGTCCGCGCAAGGTAGAGCGACAATGCGATCGAAATGAGCAGCGTCAAGAATACCGCGCTGACAAGACTAGAGCGGGCTCCGCGCACAGTCTCGGTGATGTCTACAGCGTTGCGGGTAGTCAGAAGCGTTGAACCGACCAGACCGACAGGAGCAGCAGCATTGATGACCGGCGTGCCGTCAGGTGCATCGCGCAGCTGAATTTGCGATAAGCCCTCTTCGCGTGCGCGCTCAAGTTCGGGCCAGGAATCGGCTTTGGCTTCTTCGGGTTCGATATAGTCGGGGATCGGCTCTGCACCGACAATCGTGTCGACGGCACGGTCGAGGATTTGCGCAAAGTCTTCCTGCCAATCGTCGGTCGTCGGATCGCCAAAGGTAAAGGCCGGTTCGTCCAGTTCAAAACTGTCCGCCCACAGGTTCCCTTCGGCATCGAACATCCGCAGGCGCATGCTTTGTTCTTTGCCGATCTGAATCAGCAAAGCTTCCTGCCGTTCGCGCGTGGCACCAGCGAGCGCTTCAGCTGTGATCTGCGCCTCGATCCGGGCAAGTTTGTAACGCTCGTCAAGCAATTGTTTGCGATAGGTATCGAGGTAAAAAATACCACCACCGAGCAAGGCGAGCGGGAGAATGTTCACCGCCAGAATGCGCGAGGTGAGCGACACCCAGTGGAACCAGCTCATACGCTCAATTCCGGCATCCAGCCGGTCGCCAATCGTGCCGTTAGCCATCGGTGAAGCTATACCCTGCGCCATAGAGCGTTTCGATGGCGTTGAAGCTTGAATCGGCAACGCGGAACTTGCGCCGCATCCTCTTTATATGGCTGTCGACCGTGCGGTCATCGACGAACATGTCATCGGGATAGGCAGCATCCATCA
Source organism: Pontixanthobacter sp. CEM42 (assembly GCF_017812015.1). Taxonomy (GTDB): domain Bacteria; phylum Pseudomonadota; class Alphaproteobacteria; order Sphingomonadales; family Sphingomonadaceae; genus Pontixanthobacter. The sequence goes on from NZ_JADQTN010000001.1 coordinate 405,177, forward strand.
ATTGGTTGCGCGACTTGATGACGCCAGGGCGAATAGCGAGCGCCTCCAAAATCAGGAACTCGGTAACGGTGAGTGAGACAGGCTTATCATCCCATGTTACGTGATGCCGCGCCGGGTCCATTGTTAGCCTGCCGCGAGTGAGGATTTCTGCTGCTGGCTCGGTAGTGGAAATGCTGCTGCTGAGCATAATACCGGCGCGCGCATCGCTGCGGCGCAAGATCGCGCGAATTCGTGCGAGAAGCAGTCTGATGCTGAATGGCTTCGCGATGTAATCATCCGCGCCTTGTGCAAGACCGGCTTCTTCGTCCTGCTCATCATCCTTGCTGGTCAGAAAAATGACCGGAAGGGACGACTTATCGCGCAAGTGGCGAAGCAGTTCCATCCCATCCATACGCGGCATCTTGATGTCGAATACCGCCAAATCAGGCGGGTTTTCCAGCAACGCTTTGAGTGCCGCTTCGCCATCGGAATACACGCGCGTTGCGTAACCTTCTGCCTGCAGAGCGATGGATACGGTCGTCAGAATGTTACGGTCATCATCAACCAGCGCGATCACTTGCTGACCAGCGCTTTGCTCCGCCTGCGATGATTGCTGCGACTCTGCCACTAACTTCCCGTCTCCACATCTTGTGATTTGCAGCAGGACTAGCCCGTTCGTTGCGATCAGACAACGCGGCGATTTAACTTACCGGCTTGGGAGGTGTGGTGGAGGCGAGCATGGACGTGAATTGTGCACAGTCCGCTGGCGAAGATGCAGACTCGGTTTGACGTAGCGGCGTGGCGTCATTATGCGCTGCATCGCGCGCCCGTGCATTCGTATGCAGGCGAATCGAACAACACCGCACCCGAGCCTTTCTTGGTGGCTAAACGGTCATCGCAAACAGGCTTGGTAAGGAGATTTCAGTGACGACCCCCCTCTCTTATCCGCTTTCCAATCAGGGCATTGCCACCGATGCAATGATCCACCCGAATCTGGGCACCGCGCAGCTGGTCGAGCAGGCGCTTTCGAATGGCGAGGGACGGCTTGCCAAACATGGTCCGCTGGTTGTCGAAACCGGTCAGCACACCGGCCGCTCGGCAAAAGACAAGTTCATTGTCCGTGATGAAACCACTGAGGACACCGTGTGGTGGGGCAAGGTCAACGCATCGATGACGCCGGAGCACTTCGCCAATCTAAAGGAAGATTTTCTCTCCGCGGTCGGCCAGAAACATACACTCTATGTCGCCGACCTGTTCGGCGGTTCGCAGGCGGAACACCGCGTAAATGTGCGCGTGATCAACGAGCTGGCATGGCACAATCTGTTTATCCGCACGCTGCTGGTGCGTCCGACTGCGGAAGAGCTTGACGGCTTCACCCCGGAATACACCATCATCGATCTGCCTAGCTTCCGCGCAGATCCGGAACGTCACGGTACGCGCAGCGAGACTGTGATTGCTGTCAATCTAACGGAGAAACTAATCCTGATCGGCGGAACAAAATATGCTGGTGAGATGAAGAAGAGCGTCTTCGGTATTCTCAATTATCTGCTGCCGGCCAAGGGCGTGATGCCAATGCATTGCAGCGCGAATATCAGCCCCGAAGGCGAAACCGCGGTGTTCTTTGGTCTGTCGGGTACAGGTAAGACGACCCTGTCCGCCGATGCGAGCCGCACGCTGATCGGCGATGACGAGCATGGCTGGTCAGACGAGTCCGTGTTTAACTTCGAAGGTGGTTGCTACGCCAAGATGATCCGCCTCTCGGAAGAGGCCGAGCCAGAGATTTACGCCACCACCCGCAAGTTCGGCACTGTGCTGGAAAATGTAGTGATGGACGCAGATACGCGCGAGCTCGATTTCGATGATAACTCGCTCGCCGAAAATACGCGCGGTGCCTATCCGATTGAATCGATCCCCAACACCTCAGTCGACAATCTCGGTCCGGTGCCCAAGAACGTGATCATGCTCACTGCAGATGCGTTTGGCGTGCTGCCTCCAATTGCGCGCCTCACACCCGATCAGGCGATGTATCACTTCCTTTCCGGCTACACGGCTAAGGTTGCTGGCACAGAGATTGGCGTAACCGAACCAGAGGCGACCTTCAGCACATGCTTCGGCGCACCGTTTATGCCGCGCCACCCGAGTGTTTACGGCAATCTATTGAAAGAGCGTATCGCCAAAGGCGGCGTTACCTGTTGGCTCGTCAACACCGGTTGGACCGGCGGCAAATATGGCGTTGGCAACCGGATGCCGATCAAAGCGACCCGCGCGCTGCTCAATGCGGCGCTTGATGGCTCTTTGAACAACGCTGAATTCCGTAAGGACCCCAATTTCGGATTTGAAGTCCCCGTCACGGTTGCGGGTGTAGATACCGCGATTCTTGATCCGCGTTCAACCTGGGCCGATGCCGAGGAATACGACCAGACCGCGCAAAAACTGGTGCAGTTGTTCGTCGACAATTTTGCCGAATTTGAAGCGCATGTCGATGAAGGTGTCCGTCAGGCAGCGCCGACTGCTGCCTGATCAGAACCATCCAGATTTTACAGTTGGAGAGGAGACCCTCTTCCCGCATGCGTCAAGTTTGCGGGAAGGGGGTTTTTCTTTTGCCAAGACTCGGTCAATGTGGGCGCACATTTATTCTGATGGAGCGTCCACATGAGCATTCTCGATTCTATCCTCACCCAAGTATCCGGTTCGCCGGACACCGTTGCCGAATTGGCCAAGAAGGTCGGTATTGATCCCGCGATGGCGGAGAAGGCGGTGGCGGCATTGGGGCAGTCGCATGCTGAAGACGGGGACACTGTCGAACTGGCTGCAGGAAAGACCGGAATTGATAGCGGAATACTGGGCAATATCATGTCGCAAATGGGCGGCGAGGGCGCGCTTGGTGATCTGGCAGGAAAGTTCGGCGGAGACTCCAAGCTTGGGGGCTTGGCGTCGATGTTGGACCGCGATAGCGACGGTAACCCGCTTGATGATATTGCAGGCATGGCATCCGGCCTGTTTGGTAAGAAATAATTCAAAAACACACTGATTTCAGGAGAGAACTATGAGCCTCGCAACAATGCTGCAACAGAGCGGCGTCATCGAAAGTATGGCTGGTGAACTGGGTATCGACCCGCAAACAGCCAAAGTTGGCGCAGGTGCGCTGCTCCCAGCGATTGTTGCGGGCATGGGCCGCAGCGCTTCGGGTTCAGGTGGCGGCGGTGCGCTCGGCGGTCTCGGCAGTCTTGCCGGCGCGATCATGGGCGGTGGCGGGGGCGGCATGCTTGATGCTGTTCTCGGCCAATCTCCGACACCGACGCAGCAAGGTAACGATATCCTCGGCAATATCTTTGGCAGCAAGGATGTTAGCCGCGGCGTGGCAGGCGAAGTCGCTGCGCTGACCGGTATCGACGAAGGCATCTTGAAGAAAATGCTCCCGATCCTCGCAATGGCAGCAGCCGGTTACATGGCGAAAAACGCGACAGGCGGCGGCCAAGGTGGTGCCGGAGGCGGCGCGTTGGGCGGTATTCTTGGATCAATCGTTACCGGGATGATGTCACGGTAAGCGATCCGAAATCAGCATTCAGAACGGCGGCGGAAGCGATTCTGCCGCCGTTTCTTATCTACTCGGCTTCGTCGGGTGAGTCCGCTTCGTCATCATCGTCTGCCTGTGGCTCAGATCTAACCGACATAGCGGCAGATCTGCGACTGAATGGCGTCCCCTCTTCGGCTTGTCCCAACAGTTCGATCAGCCGCTTTGCAGCTGCGGCTTGTGAACCACCGTGCGGGTTTCCGGCCAATGGAGCGAGACTTTGTTGAGCTAGGGCTATCTTTCCTTCGCGCGCCTGCATCAGTCCGACATTCATCCATAGAGAATGATCGAAGGGAGCAAGCATGGCTGCTTTTTCAAGCGCAAGTTTGGCTTGTTCGGGCGGGGCCTCGCCGCGCTGCACATAGCTGCGATAGTAATAGATAAGCGGGAGCGGGTGATCGTTTTCAATTCTGTTGAGCGCGCTGAATGGCTTCATCGCTGCCTGATAGGCTGCCTCTAGATCATCCGCGTCCTCTGCCATGCGGAACAATGCGTAGCCCTTTTGGACATAGGCATTCCCTTTAGCCGGATCGATTGCGATCGCTGCATCAGCGGCAGCAATCGCCGCGGCGTCATTTCCGGAATCATACTCGGCTTCTGCCAGTGCAGTGAGGACCCCGGCATCACCGGGATATTTCTCCGCGACTTTCCGCGCATCGACCACCACTTCTGCCGCTTGTTCCGCATTCACGCCTCGCTGTGACCGCATGCGGATAGGCATCATTTTCGCTTCTCCCTCGGAGAGTCTGCGGATCGAGACTTCACCAAATTCGAGCCATTCGGGCTGAAGCCGGTAATTGAACATACGGCGCTGTTTCAGATAGCGCTTTAGTTGTTTTTCGAGCTCATCGAGGTCGCCGAAAACAGCTTCTGCAGCCTCCATTGAAGGCACGCCACTCGCGACCTGTTGCCAATAGACAGACAATTGGCCCTTACGTTCGTCATCGAATGTCAGGAAGTGATAGAGCAGCCAGCTACGACCATAAAACGCGTCATACTTCTTGCCTTTGTTCTTCTCGTAAAGTTCTGAATCGAGCAGCTCATAGACTGAGACATCGTCGGCAAAGGCCAGTTCGTTTGCGCGGTGGAGGGCAGGGCGCCCCACTTGGACGCTGCCATCTCTGTTGAACGATGACGCGGCAAAGAATTCGGCAGCGCCTTCGCTCATCCAGCGCGGCATTGCGAAGCGCGAGGTGGAAATAAGGAAGTGGTGCGCATATTCATGCAGCAACACGACAGTCGAGAAATCCGGGTATCCGTTGGTCAGGCGTATGTCTTGAACAAAAGCCTTGGAGCCACCGGCACGCGGGACGTAGAAGCCTGCGATATATTTGCTTTTCGTGCCCGCCAGTTTGCGAATGTCGCGTTGGCTGCCAGCCGCAAAAATCACCACCCTGTTGGACGGACTAGGTTTTTCTACTTTCCGGCCGGTAATGAATTCCATTGATGCGTGATATTGTTCCAGCATCTCCGCAAAGCGCCGCACATCTTTCTCGCTATCATCCGCATAGATGACAAAGTGATCGCTTTGCGCCTCATGCCATTTCGCATGTGCCGGTGAAACCATCCCGATGACGATTAGAAAAATGATCCAGTATTTCACAATAACTCCCGCCGTCTGAAGGGCAGCGTAATGCTTTGTGATCAATCAATAAAGGGTGTTCTTTTCTTGAGTGTTTCAGGCGCAGAAAACGGAATTCTTGCGGCTCAGCCTTTTGTTGCGGCGATATACCGATCAACATTCTTCTCCAGCACATCCATTGGCGCGTTACCGCCTAGGATGACGGCATCGTTGAATGCTTTCATGTCGTAGCCAGCGCCAAGCTCCTTCTCGGCCTTGCTGCGCAGGTCAGTGATCCGGCTGTGACCTAGTTTGTAGCCAGTGGCTTGGCCGGGCCAGCTGCAGTAGCGGTCAACTTCGCTGGCGACTTCCTGCGGTTTGGAGCCGTTGCGAGAGACAAAGAAATCGACTGCCTTTTCACGGCTCCAGCCTTTTGCGTGGAGACCTGTATCGACCACCATGCGGCAGGCACGGAAGGCGAGCGACTGCAGATAGCCGAGCCGACCGACTTTGAAATCGTCATAGGCGCCCAGTTCGTCTGCCAATTGCTCGCCATAAAGCGCCCAGCCTTCGGAGAATGGATTGAAGGCGAGGATACTGCGGATCAGCGGCAAGCGGTTGGAATATTCGCCTTCCCATACATGGCCGGGAATCGTTTCGTGATAGGTCAAATCGGCCAGATCATATTTGCGGTGCAAATCGGTGCTGCGCAGATTGATGAGGAACCGGCCCGGTATCGTGCCGTCCTTGCTGCCTGCACCGCCATATGCGCCGGGTGCGCCAGCCTCTTCGGCAATGGGGATGCGGACTACTTCAAGGTTAGGGTCAACAAGCGTGTTAAACGCGCGCGGCATCTGAGCTTTGATCCAGTCGATACGCTCATCAATGAAAGCGAAGATTTCCTCACGGCCTTTGTCGCCTTCGGCGAATTTGTAGCGCGGATCGGCGCTGAGTCCCTGCATCCTCTCGCCAACGGAGCCAGTCGTATAGCCGATTTCGCGCAGGATCGGGTCCATTTGCGCATGCAGTACTTCGAGTTCTTCCAGACCTTGCTGGTGAATCTCGTCAGCGGTGAGGTTAGTGGTTGTGCTGGAACGGAGCGCCCATTGGTACCACTCTTCTCCATCAGGCTGCTCACGCATACCCGGTGCGCTCTTGGCTTCAGCGCGTTGCGATTTCAACTCGTCAAGCTGGCGTTGCAGTGCTTCGATAACGGGCTTGCCCTCGACTTCCAGCACGGCTTCGATTGGCGGCCTTTTCAGTCCAGCCTCTGCCGCTCTCTCGCTAAGCGCAGAGGAGAACAGTTCACCCCTTTGGGCGCTGGCAATGGTCAGTTCGAGCTGCGGAATGGCTTTGTCGATCAGGAAGTCGGGCGGAATAACGCCCATTGCCCGCGCGGCTTGCATACGTGACAACTCACCATCGAGGACGGCAGGAAACTGCTCGACTCGGGCGAGGAATGCGTCGGCATCATCATCAGTCCGGACGGGATGGTCGAGCTGCATAAAGCGCGGCACGCCTAGATAGGCGCCGACATTCTGGATCACCACATAGGGTGCGGTGCGCCAGCTTCCGACGGGAGTATCACCATAAGGGAGCGCGAAACCAGCGAGCGCGGTTTCATATCCGCTGGCGACAACTTCGAAATTGGTGCGGGTGTCGGCATCGAAATCCGACATGTCGAGGCCGCGGATACGCTCCAAATCATCGCGCAAGGTTGCGGCGTAGGCATCTTGGCCTGCTTGCGTTTGATCTTCCAGCTTACCGCGCAACGCAGAGTATTCACCGGTGTCTACCCCGAGCCCTGTCGCCCGCGCCGGCTCATGCGCGAGCAGGCGATAGGCAATAGCTTCCAATTCTTCCTCTGGAGTGCCGGAGAGCGTCGTTGAAACGGGTTTGCAGCCGGGTAGGACGGCCAAAGAAACACCCGCCCCAATCCCGTAAAGGGCTTGGCGGCGGGTGATCGAAAATGTGTCAGGATTTGTCATCCTGATTGTCTGACGTGGCGGGGCAAAGGTGTCAAACCTGCCGCCCAAGATAGGGTGCCACGATCAACAGATGTCAGTCGAGAAACTCGGCGGGTACTGTGCCGCCATTCTTGGCGAGTTCCTGCATCGTTTTCTTGTGCAACCAGATATTCTCGTCAGCGGAGCCCGAATAGTTGGTGTCGCCTAGCTCACCCGCCAATTCCTTGCGGTTGGCGAAGCTTGCATCGACGCCGATCAGCTTCAGCAGATCGACGATTGATGTGCGCCAGTTCAGCTTGTCCGCGCCAGGCATTGCGTCGAGCTTGGCAGCGACGTCGACCACACCAACGGGGGCGGGGGCATCGGGTGCTGCTGCCGGTGCTGGCGCTGCTTCTGCCTTTGTCTCTTCCTCGTCACCGCCGAAGATCGCGTTTTTAATTGAACTGAAAATACCCATAGCTTTCGCTCCCGTTATAATAAAATTACTGCCGGCCAGAGAATCCCGACTTGCAAATAATACAACGGTCATAGGACGGTATTGTTCCGCTGAAAAGTGGTTCCGTTCCCCCGTATGAACGGGTAGGGAGAGCCTATGAATTTGGTGCTTTCATTGGTGGTCTTGGCGTCATTCGGTTTGCTGCTGGGCGCGTTTGCTTTGTGGCGGCGTGGCGGCGAGCCGAAGCAGGTATTTCTAATGGTCCTGCTTGCCCTGATTGCGATGGCCAATGTGGCAATCTGGACGGTGCCCGATGCCGAGGGGACGACGCCCCTCGACCAGATCGAGCAAGCCGAAGATGCGGCTACCGAGTGACGATCCTTATTCCGGCAGCTGCCAGAGGATCGACTTGCTGTAAGTGTCGGTCACTTTCTCACCATTGCTGTTGAGCGCAGGCTCAAACCGCGCGCGGCGTTTTACCAGTTGGCACGTCGCTCGGTCCAATGCGCGGTGTCCGGTTGATGCTGTGATCTCGCAATCAATCACGCGCCCATTGGTGCCAACCGTAACGGAGAAGCTCGCCATGCCTTCAAACCCGCGATTGACCCAGCTGTCCCGATAATCATCATTGGTAACCCACAGACCAGCGTTGTTGCTGGGTTTGGCGGCTACGGGATCGAAGCCCGGTGGCGTAGGAGAAGGATCCACCCCGCTTCCAGTGCCAGAACCAGCTGGAGGCAGTAGATCTTTCAGAATTTCGTCGCTTGCCGATGGTTCGTCAGTTGCATCCATCACAGCCGAATCCGTCGGGATGTCGTTGATTGGCTGCGGAATAAAGATCCGGTTATCCTTCGGCGGTGTTTGCTCTTTTTGATCCGGTTTCGGGTCAGGTGGTGGCGGTTTGGGCAGCTCAACTTCCACATTCACCCCCTTGAAAGGGATATCTTCTTCCGGAACGAATACCTTGGTCGCCAGACCCAGCACCAGCACGGTCCCGATTACACCATGAATTATCGCAACCCCTGCGATCGCTGTTTTTCTGTTCGCTTGTCCTCCTTGATCGACATACGCCATGATTTTTCTCCTCTCCTTCGTTGCAGTTATCTGCAATCTATCAGGTATGTTACAACGTAACATGTATATGAGGCAAGTGTTGGGCGCGATATATCGCGTGGCGTTTTGCCACTTATGGAAGTCCAAACGGTGCGAAAACGGGCCCGTAGCCGCCCGTAAATTACCTGATTGGGCGTTACTTAATCGGACAGGCCGGATCGAGGCGGAAGTCGAGATAATTATCGACTGATGCCATCAGCTCGTCCTGCTCATTCTCGAAGAAGTGGTTCGCCCGCGGGATCTCTTCGTGATGAATAGTGATGTGCTTTTGCGTCCGCAGCTTGTCGACCAGCTTCTGGACAGCACTAGGCTGTACAACTGTGTCGGCAGTACCTTGGATAAAGATACCCGACGCCGGGCACGGCGCGAGGAAGCTGAAATCATACATGTTTGCAGGCGGCGCAATCGAGATAAAGCCGCGTACTTCGGGGCGGCGCATCAGCAATTGCATACCGATCAGCGCGCCGAAGGATACGCCTGCGACCCAAGTAGTTTGCGCCTCCGCATGGATCGACTGGACCCAATCGAGCGCTGCGGCTGCATCGCTCAGCTCGCCAATGCCGTTATCGAAGCTGCCTTGGCTGCGTCCGACACCGCGGAAGTTGAAGCGCAATGTAGCAAAGCCGCGATCGGTGAAAGTCTTGAACAGCTTTTGCGTCATCTGCTCGTTCATCGTGCCGCCGCCTTGCGGGTGCGGGTGCAGGATCATCGCCACCGGTGCACGGGGGCGAGGAGCTGGAGTGTAACGACCTTCAAGACGGCCTTCGGGGCCGGGAAAAATTACGGATGGCATGGTTTAACCTGTCAGATGGTTCAAACACGCGGGTAGCGCGCTGTATTTCGCCGTCTATATAGTGATCAATGCAAATTTCGCAATTGCGATAACCATATCAGAGGTAACGATCCCAGACCGTATCTATCTTGACCATGCTGCGACCACTCCAATCCGGCCCGAAGCGCTGGCTGCTATGCAAGAGGGTTTCGCTATCTGGGCCAACCCCAGCAGCCCGCATGCCGAGGGCCGCAAAGCCAAGCAAGCGCTGGAGGATGCGCGCGAACGCGTGAAAAGAGCGCTCGGCTGGGATGGTGAAGTGATCTTTACCAGTGGAGCGAGCGAGGCGCTATGGATCGCCCTCAATCGCGCAAAAGTAGACCGGCGGATTGTGAGCGCGGTGGAGCATGATGCCGTGTTTCGGGCTGCGCCGGATGCTGAAGTGGTCCCGTTAGGCGAAGGCCCGTGCGTAGGCCGTGCGGGGATCGAAGAAGCGATTACCGATAAATCTCCGGCAATTATCGCTATCCAGCATGTGAACTCTGAAACCGGCACCATGCAGCCAGTCGAAGCCTACGCCGCAATCACCAAGCAAAACGGCTCGCTCCTGCTAGCCGATTGTTCCCAAAGTGCGGCTAAGTACAGAATACCGAAAGTCGATTTGGCGGTCATCTCGGCGCATAAGTTCGGCGGTCCGATTGGTGTTGGGGCGCTGTTGGTGCGAGACTTCGGCATGATTGAACCCATTGGGGGACACGAGCGCGGCTATCGCCAAGGAACGGAGAACCTTCTTGGCGCAATGGGAATGGCGGCTGCACTCGATGTTTGGGCTGCGGCCGACGAATACGCGCACTGGGATGCTCAGGAGGCACTGGATAATGCAATCGAAGCGGCGATAGCTGCTGGTGGCCAGCATTTGGTCACGGGCGGGGACATGACCGCATACATCAATGCTTTGGCCCATCCGACCCTAAGCGCCCAAGCCCAACTTATCCGGCTCGATGCGATGGGCTTCGCCGTGTCTGCAGGCAGCGCGTGTTCTTCGGGTACGCTTAAAAAGAGCAGGGTGCTTCATGCCTTCGGCGTTGATGACGATACGGCCGCGCGGACAATTCGTGTTAGTATAGGTTGGAATACAACCGCAGAGGATCTGCACCGCTTTGCCGAGGCATGGAAAAGCCTGTCCTAGATCACACTGTCACCCCGGACATGATCCGGGGTCCTGCTTCCTTCCTTTTCCGAAGCGCAAAAGAAATGCGGGATCCGCGCTTTCGCCGGAATGACGAAGTTGGCATAGAGTGAATAGTGATATGATCTATTTCGACTACCAAGCGACAACTCCACTGGCTCCTGAAGCGCGCGATGCGATGTTTCGTTGGCTTGACGGGCCGGACGGGTCCGGCTTCGGCAATCCCAACAGTCCACACCGGATGGGGCGGCAGGCGGCTGCTGCGATTGAACTGGCGCGGGATCGGGTGGCGGCGTTGCTGCCGCCAGGCGGGAAGGTGATCTTCACGGGTGGCGCGACCGAGGCGCTTAATCTGGCCGTTCGCGGCACTAAGCGGAGCGATCGGGAAGATCGCGTCGCCGTTTCCACAATCGAGCATCTTGCGGTTGGCGACACGGTTCGCTCGCTTGATTGTCCGGTTGAGGACATTACGGTTGACCAAGAAGGCATTGCCGAACTGCCTGACCATTTCACCAAATCGACCCGTATGGTCGCGGTGATGCAAGTGAATAACGAGATCGGCACGATCCAACCCACCGTTGAGGTCGCCCGAAAGGCCAAGGATGCGGGCGCTTTGTTCCTGTGTGACGCCGTACAATCTGCCGGCAAAATGGAGGTTGCCAGCGCCGACTTAATCGCAGTTGCAGGGCACAAGATGCACGGTCCCAAAGGCGTCGGCGCGCTGTGGGTTCGCGATGGCGTCGAACTCGACACGGTGCAAACTGGTGGCGGTCAGGAGCAAGGCATTCGGGCGGGCACACTCAGCCCGGCTTTATGCGCTGGCTTCGGAGCCGCCGCACAAGTCGCCAAAGAACGGATGCAACGCGATGCGGAGCATGTTGCTGCGCTTTGGAACCGCGCCCGCGATATGTTTGACGGGTGGGAACTTAATGGCAGTGCGGAGGCGCGCTATTTCGGCAATCTCAACGTCCGGAAGGATGGCGTGGATGTTGCGCGGCTGATGTCCGATGCACGCGATGTATGTTTTTCTGCCGGTTCGGCCTGCGCCAGTGGATCGGGTAAACCGAGCCATGTCCTTGCCGCGCTAGGCCTTTCGAAGGAGCAAGCGAAAAGCTCCATCCGGCTGGGCTTTGGCCGATACACCACCATGCAAGATCTGGAAAAAGGCGTCGGAGCAATTCTCGCCGCTGCGAAAGAGCAAGGCGTCTGATGGTCACAGTCACGTTCATCAACGCCGATGGTGCGACCGCCCAATGCGAAGCCGAAGAGGGAACGTCGCTGCTAGAAGTGGGTCAGGCCGCGGGAATGCCGCTCGAAGGAACTTGCGAGGGACAGATGGCGTGCTCCACCTGCCATGTGATTGTGGCGAAAGACTGGTTCCACCGGCTTCCCGAAGCTAGCGAAGAAGAGGAAGACATGCTCGATCTGGCATTCGGCGTCGAACGGACCAGCCGCTTGTCCTGCCAGATCGATGTCACCTCGGATATCGATGGTCTATCGGTACGCATTCCGTCCGAAAGCCGCGATATGTCAGGCTCCTAGGGCCTCAATCCTCTGCCGGTTCTGCCTCGACGGCAAAGCCTTCGCCTTTGCTCCGCAGGCTGAGGCCAGCACGCCTCCAGATCCAGCGCAATGCGAAGAATAGCAGGCCGAGTGGGATCAAGACCGTGAGGCCTATGATAACTGCGGCAAGGATCGTGCCGAGGATTGACCCGATTGACGAAACTGCACTCGCAACCGGTCCGGTAAAGCTACCCGAGCTGCGCGAACCCGAATTGTAATTCACCGTAACTCTGCTGAAGGCTACGCGGCCCTTCATTTCAGTTAGCCAGCTGCGCGCTTGATCGATTTCTTCATTGACCTGCGCAACGCCGCGCTCGGCTTCGACCAGCTCAGCGACAGTGCCACTGCGATTGCGCAGAATTTCCATCAGCCGGTCGCGCAGCAACGTCCGTGCGCGCAGTCTTGCTTCGGTATCGACGATCTTTTTCGACAAATCTTCGCCGCCGATGGACAGCGAGATTTGCTCGCCATCCATAGCCTCGGCAGAACCTGCGAGCTCGCTACCGAACGCGCGGGCCTCGCCAGCGGCAACGGCCAATTGCAGCTGTCCGTAGCCATAGTCGCCCTCCGAGCCGGATTGCTCCATGGAAATGATCCGGCAGACGGTTGTGCCCTTCTTCTCGCACAGATCGGCATGGCGCTGTTGCAACGGAGCAATACCATCAGCGCTAATGCGGAAGCCGTAATCGTAAACATAGGCAATTTGCGGGATGTTGACCGGGATTGTGGTCTCAGGGACGCCTTCTTCAAACCCCTCGCTGGGATCGCTGCGCGCTATCGTCTCGTTAACTTCGGCCGCAGACGAGTCACCAGCGGAGGCCTCCCAGAAGCCGAATTGATTTTGGGGCGCTGCGCCTTCGACTGCCTCGCCGACTGCTTCGGCGGCTACTTCTTCTGTTTCATAGGCAGCTTGGTCGCTGGCTCCTGAACAACCGGACAGTACCAGTGCCGCTGCGAGAGTTGGTAGGATGGCGTAACGCATATCAAACCTCCATTGCCTTAATTTCGCCACAATTGTGACACGATTGAACTCAAGGTCAAGCCAATCAACCGAATTTCTTTGAGATACCGCCTTGAATCGCAGAGCGTAGGCGTTCAATTGCAGTCGACCTACTGCGACAAGATCTCGCAGACGAAATCCACTAGGTGGGGCATTTCATGCGCGAGACACTTCGCAAATTTATCGAGTCGAGCCGGTTCGAATGGACCATTACGGCGGTCATTGTCGCCAATGCCATTGTGTTGGGGTTCGAAACGGTGCCGTCGATCATGCGCGAATATGGCGGCGTGCTGCAGTGGCTCGACCAGATTGCGATTGTGATCTTCGTGATCGAAATATTGCTGAAGTTGTTCGTTTATCGCTTCAAATTCTTTGCGAATGGCTGGAATGTCTTCGACCTGATTATCGTTGGCGCGGCCTTGGTTCCTGCAAGCCAGCAATTCAGCGTACTCCGCGCGCTGCGTATCCTGCGCGCGTTGCGACTGATCTCGGTGGTCCCGAGCATGCGCAAAGTGATTGTCGGCCTGTTCAAAGCGATTCCCAGCATTGGCACGGTAATCGTCATGCTATTGCTGCTGTTTTACATCAGCGCGGTGATGGCAACGAAGCTGTTTGGTGAGGCATTTCCGGATTGGTTCGGCAACCTTGGACTCTCGCTCTATTCGCTGTTCCAGATTATGACGCTGGAAAGCTGGTCGATGGGGATCGTGCGTCCTGTGATGGAAGTTTACCCCTATGCTTGGGCGTTCTTCGTACCGTTCATCCTGCTCACCAGTTTCATTGTGCTCAACCTGTTCATCGGTGTCATCGTCAACGCAATGGCCGAGGCAACGGGCGAAGAGGCGCATGGCGAACGCGAGATGATTATCGCCGAACTCAAGGCGCTACGTGCGGATGTGGCGACTTTGGGAAGGAAGCGAGAGGGATAATTACAGCGAGTAGACCGCGCGGCAGGGCCTGCTAGGACTTTCCGTGACGGAGGAGAGAGAAACATGCAGATAAGCCGAATATTCCTTACGCTGTGCGCTAGCTTGGCACTGACCAGTGCGGTTTACGCGCAGGATGCGGAAGAGGATACGCCGCCACCGGCTTTCCCCGAGACCGAGATCTTTTTATTCGATTATGATGCAGGGGCTTCGGGCGATGCGCTGTTTGGTGGACAGAATGTTACCGAGCGCGCCGGCTATGACAACCAGCCCTACTTTACCAAAGACAACGCGACCTTCCTCTATTCGCGCGATGACGGCACGCAGACCGATATCTGGGAATATGATATCGCCAGCGGCACGCACACGCAGATCACGCGCACGCCCGAATCCGAATTCTCGCCGACACCTTCACCGGACAACACCACAATCTCAATGGTGTTCGAGCGCAATAATTCGATCTGGCATTTGGGCCGCAGCGCGCCTGAAGCTCCCAAATGGTCATTGGAAGCCGCCGGAGTCACTGAACCGGTTGGCTATTTCGCGCGCAATTACACGACCGGCGACATCCTCTACTGGTCGCGCTATGGCTTCAACGTCGCGCTGACCAGCGCCGACAAACCCGCCTATCACTTCATCAGCGGCCATGCTGTGCCAGCAACACCGCACGTCATCCCGGGCAGCGAAGAAATCAGCTTCGTCCACCGCCAGACCAATGAACAAGTCTGGATCAAGGCTTTTAACCCCAAGACCAAAGCTATCCGTCCGTTGACTCCGATAGTGGGCTCCAACGCCAACTACACCTGGACCCCGAACGGCGCGATCCTGCAGATCGAGGGGACCGAGGTGCACCGCTGGCGTGATGGTGCTGAGGGCTGGGAGGTGATTGCTGATCTCTCCGACCATGGCATCGCGTCCGCCAACCGTATCGCCGTCAGCCCCGACGGCAAACGGATTGCGGTGGTTGGGTTGCCGACGGGGTAGGGTTGGCCGCTTACGACCCAATTTCGGATGTTAGCGCCCATGATGTCTTTCTCCCAGGCAGGCAGAGTTTTCAACACCTCGGCATGACAAAAGCTAGGGGCAAACCGGTCGCAGCTAGGTACCAATCGTGCTAGCCCCCAAGTCAGGAGAATTGTCGAATGAACTTGGTCCGGACCGTCGCTGCGTTTTTCAAGACGTTTTCCGGAATCACCAGCTCCACGGAGGAGCTGGTGATTGGAACCGAGATTGCGCAAGCGAGACAAGCTCAGAAACTCCATGAGCGGGCTCAAATTGGCAAGGATTCCCCGCTGTCGGACCTTCGCTACTCGAACGCAGAATGCCGACTTTGGCGCTGGCTGAGTTCGCCCATCGACAGCTCGATAGAATCAATTGTAGCGATCTTCTCAGGGTCAGAAGAAGCAGATCGAACCTTGATGCGAGACAGTCTCTCCATGGACGATTTCTATACGCTTTTGACTTTCGCTCACCGGTGCGCTCTTTCGACTTTACGGAATGGCAATGCCAGCAGGATTGAGCGCGCATTTATGGCGTTAGCCATGATTGATCTAGAAAGGATCGATTGGCGCGATATTGTGGTTGCGAGCGGTCTGCTTGTTTACGCCGGCGAGAAGGCGGGAGCGCCTGTCCCAACCATCTTAAAGAGATCGATGCAACTTGCTGAGCCGAAGACTGCCCAAGCCCTGCTGCAGCGGCGAACCGCAAGTATCAATCTCGCTACAGAATGTGGCTATCAGGAAGTAACCACACCTGAAGGCGTGGCTCTGTTCCATTCCAGATATGAAAACTTTTCGCCGGCGGCAGACCTTATTCGACTCGCGTTCAAATGTGCCGTCGCGTTGGAGAGTAATGGATACGAGATCAGTGATTTAGAGGTCGCCACCGATCTGCCCAAGGTGTGGCTGGGCAGCCCTGAAGACGTAGTAATTGGGAAGCTCTCGGGCTGTGTCAGCATTCATGGTACACTGGCCTTTGATCCGGCTCCGGATTCATCGGGACAATCGATTCTTGTTTTCGTGGCGGAAGCGGCCAGCGAAAGTGACGCGGCTGAGCTTGCGGATGCAGTCAAAAATGCTGCTGCGTCGTGGCATACCAAGATCGGAATTGCAGTCCACGGGCTCTGCGCAGTGATTATCCAGAGGTCCGTCTTAGCCGATACACCGGCGCTCGAAGATGCGCGTTCACTGGAACGTCTACGGAACGTCTTCGAGCGTCTGCTTGACCAATCACAAACAAGCCTCACGCTGGACAGATGACCGCTGTCAGCATTTGCGATTCTCGTGATTTTTTGTCAGGATTCTGGCTGTAAGCAGGTGTCTGATCCCCAGCAATCGAATGTCCACCTTCGCACCTCAGTTTCCATGAGTTGCCATTCCGCTTCCCACCTCACAATCGGACATAATCGCTGAGACTGGGCATTTCCCTGTGGAAATGCCTCTCCCTCTCGTTGAGGCGCCTTGCTAGAGAGCGGCCATGGCCGCGAGTGATACTAAAAATTCCGATTCTGATCCCTTCGACGCGATTGTCGATGCACCGTTCGATTCTGCGTTGTCGGAACGGTATTTGGTCTATGCCTTGTCGACGATTACCGCGCGCTCGCTGCCCGATCTGCGCGATGGGTTGAAGCCGGTTCACCGGCGCCTGTTGTGGACGATGCGGCAACTCAAGCTGGACCCGTCCAACACCTTCAAAAAGTCCGCCCGCGTCGTTGGTGAGGTTATCGGTAAATTTCACCCGCATGGCGATACGGCGGCTTACGATGCGATGGTTCGGCTCGCGCAGGACTTCTCGCTGCGTTATCCGCTGGTCGAGGGGCAGGGTAATTTCGGCAATATCGATGGCGATAATGCTGCGGCCTATCGTTACACCGAAGCGCGTCTGACCAAGACCGCGATGCATCTGATGCAGGGGCTGGACGAGGGCACTGTCGACTTCATCCCGACCTATAATGGCGAGGAAGAAGAACCCGAGCTGATGCCGGGCCTGTTTCCTAACCTACTCGCCAATGGCACAAGCGGGATTGCAGTGGGCATGGCGACCAATGTGCCGAGTCACAATGTCGCTGAGATTATCGATGCGACGCTGGAACTGATCGACAATCCGCATGTCGAGCATGAGCGGCTGATGGAGTTGTTCCACGGGCCTGATCTTCCGACCGGCGGCCTTATTGTCGATAGCCCGCAGATCATCTCCAAAGCTTACGAAACCGGGCGTGGGTCCTTCCGTATTCGCGGGCGCTTCCATGCGGAGGAAGCTGAGAAGGCAGAAGACAAAGACGCGGGTATCGAGCGGCTCGGCGGCGGGCAATATCAGCTCGTGATCAGCGAGATCCCGTATCAGGTGCAAAAGGGCAAACTGATCGAGCAGATCGCGCAGCTGATCGCCGACAAGAAGCTGCCCATTCTCGAAGATGTCCGCGATGAAAGCGACGAGAATATCCGACTGGTGCTGGTTCCGAAGAACCGCAATGTCGATCCCGAATTGCTCAAGGAATCGCTGTATAAGCTAACCGATCTGGAAACGCGTTTCGGCCTGAATCTCAATGTGCTTGATGCCACGCGTACCCCACTGGTGATGGGTCTGAAGGAACTTCTCCAGAACTGGACAACTGCGCAGATCGAAATCCTGCGCCGCCGCACGCAGCACCGTTTGGACAAGATTGCTTCGCGGCTGGAACTGCTCGAAGGCTATATCATCGCCTTCCTCAATCTCGACCGTGTGATCGAGATTATCCGGACAGAGGATGAGCCGAAACCGGTGATGATTAAGGAGTTCGGCCTCAACGACCGCCAGGTTGAAGCTATCCTCAATATGCGCCTCCGCAGCTTGCGTAAGCTGGAAGAAATGCAGCTGCGCGATGAGAAAGACGCGTTGCTTATGGAGCAGGACGAGCTTGAGAAACTGCTCGGTTCACCCGCGCGCCAGCGTACGCGCCTGAAGCGCGATCTCGGGGCGTTGCGCAAGGAATATAGCGAAGACACCGATATTGGCCGCCGCCGGACGACCATCGCCGAAGCTGCTCCGACTGTCGAATTCAGCATGGATGCGATGATCGAGAAGGAACCGATCACGGTCGTGCTGTCGCAAAAGGGCTGGGTACGCGGCGCGAAGGGTCATGTCGATCTGGATACTGACGATCGCAAGGGCGACTTCAAATATAAAGAAGGCGATGCAGCAGCCTATGCAATTCATGCGCAGACGACCGACAAGCTGCTGATCGCGGTGGACAATGGCCGGTTCTTCACGCTCGGTTGTGACAAATTGCCCGGTGCGCGCGGCTTTGGTGAGCCGATCCGCAATACACTCGACATCGATGCCGAGACGCAGATTGTCGGTATCGTCGTTTACAAACCGAAGGGGCAACTGCTGCTCGCGGCATCGAACGGCAAAGGCTTCGCTGCCGAAATGGACGAGATGCTAGCCGAGACCAAAAAGGGCCGGCAAGTCGTCAATCTGAAAGGCGATGCTAAATTCGCGGTGATGCGCGAGATTGCCAAAGAGCATGACCATATTGCCGTGGTTGGCGATAACCGGAAACTGGTTGTGTTTAGTCTTGAAGAATTGCCGATCCTGGGGCGCGGGCAGGGCGTGATGCTGCAGCGGTACCGCGATGGCGGCCTGTCCGATGCAACGACGTTCACACTGGAGGATGGCCTCAGCTGGGCGATGGGCGGCAAGGGCGACCGGACCCGTACTGAAGCCGAGATATGGCAATGGAAGGTCGCACGCGGTGCGGCTGGCCGATTGCCGCCGCAGGGTTTCCCCCGAGATAACAGCTTCTGACAATAGGTTCTAAAAACGAAAAAGAGGGCCAAGTGCGATTGCTCGCTCCTGACCCTCTTCCGCGACCCGAAGGTCTCTGAAGCCGCGTGATGGCACGGCCGCAGAAGCACTTCAGGCATTCGGGAACCGCGCCACCACCTTAAGAGGGAGGAAGCGGCAGCGGGCGGTTCCGATACGGGGATTTCCTGATTGACCCTTACGTTAAGGGAAGCATTATTAAGCTAAGCTGAAGCAATAATAATTCAGCCTGCTATTCATCTATGTCTTACGACTGACGACGTCGTTGAGGGCGATTGCCACCACCTTGGCCACCTTTCGATGGACCTTTGCGGTGCCGCGGTTTCCCGCCTCCGGCTTGGCCTGCGCCTTGTCCGCCGCGATCATCGCGGCGTTTGGCGTTCACCACAGGCTTGGTAACCGGCCCCTTCTTGTGACTGATGGTCTTTGCACGGCCATAAGTCGGTTCGTCGCGTGTTTCACTGCCACGATTGCGCTGATCGCGATCTTCGCGGCTGCGATAATTGCCCTGGTCGGGACTGCGACCTTCGGCATCGCGCCAATTGCGGTCGCGCGGTTGCTGAGGCTTCTTATTCTTTGGCTTGTTCTGGGGCTTGCCGCGACCACCGCCGCCACCTTTGCGAAAGCGAGCATTGCGGTCGTCGGGATTGCGTTCTGCACCAGAGCCTTTGCGTGCCGGAGCAGGCAATCCCTTGGCCTGGGCGATAAAGTCTTCGGGGATCGGAGCCGGAGTGAGTTTTACACCCGTCAGCCGCTCGATATCGCGAATATAGGGCCGCTCGTCAGGTGCGACATAGCTTACTGCTAGCCCGCTGCGACCGGCGCGTGCTGTCCGGCCAATACGGTGGACATATTGCTCCGCCACGTTGGGAATTTCGAAGTTGAACACTGCGCTAACGCCGGGGACATCGATCCCGCGCGCGGCAATATCGGTCGCGACCAGAACGGGCACACTACCACGACGGAACCCGTCGAGCGCGCGGGTCCGCTGTGCCTGTGACTTGTTGCCGTGGATTGCGCCGGCATTGATACCAGCGGCGACCAAATGGCGCACAACACGGTCTGCGCCATGCTTTGTGCGGGTGAACACTAACGCGGTTTCAATATCGCCATTCTCGATACCTTTGCGCAGGCTGATGGTTAGCAGCGCCTGCTTTTCTTTCTGGTCGATATAGGTGCTGAACTGGTCAACACGCTCAGCCGTGGTCGATTGCGGGGCAACTTCGACACGGACAGGGTTGTTGATGAAGCGCTTGCCAAGCTCGACAATGCTCTTTGGCATGGTTGCGGAGAAGAACAGGCTCTGACGCTGCTTGGGCAGCATGTTGGCAATGCGGATGAGCGGCTTGATAAAGCCGAGATCCATCATCTGATCAGCCTCGTCGAGAACGAAGATCTCGACATTGCTGAGTGACAGCGCGCGTTGCTCGCACAAATCGATCAGACGGCCCGGTGTCGCAACGAGGACGTCGCAGCCAGGAACCAGCTTGCGTGCTTGTTGGCGCACTGGAAGGCCGCCGAAAACACATTGCACACTCAGATCGAGGAAGCGCGAATAGTCGCGCATATTGTCAGCGATCTGCGCTGCAAGTTCGCGCGTGGGCGAAAGGATCAGCATCCGGCATGAAGCCGGTTTCCGCGCTTGCGGATTTTGCGCGAGGCGGTGAAGCGACGGCAGCGAGAACGCGGCGGTTTTGCCGGTACCCGTTTGTGCAACACCGATCAGATCGCGGCCATCAAGCAGAGCAGGAATCGAATCCCGTTGGATAGGGGTGGGTTCGGTATAGCCCTTCGTGTTCAATGCACGGAGGATAGGCTCAGCCAGGCCGAGTTTTTCAAAATAAGACATAATAACTTTCAAATGTGCGCCAGACGGACTCCCAAAAACATCGAGAATCCGCGCGCAAGTAGGTCCTTACGGCGACCCAAGCGTGAAAAGGGAAGCATGCGATTAACGCAAATTCCGTGCATTGGTTGAGGGACTAAGCCCTTGCTTTGAAGGGGAAGTTCACGCTCACAACCAATTTCGCAGACGATTTCTGCGCCGGACGTTGAGGGGGATGTAGGAGCGCAAAGCTAAATAAGCAATGAAATTACGTCTCAGACGCGTTTCGTTGCGCTAATTCTTCATCCAGTATCGCCTCCACACGGGCACGATCTGGAAACTGCTCTTCCACCCAGCGATCTTCGACTGCGTAACGGATGCGAGCGATTTTCGGCCCTGCTTCGATTCCCCGAGCGACTATCTCTCCGCCTTTGAGCGGGAACTCGGGGATTTCCCAACCAGACAATTTGTTGAGCGAACCGCCGGCCAACAACACACGGTCGACTGCGCACTCGCGCCCCTTCCGGTACGCTAAGGCGCGCGAAGCATATTGGTCCTGCGGCTTCCGCGCCGCAACGCAGGAAAGGCGTTCGCGCTGTGCCCGCGAGAGTCGGAGCCGTGATGCAACAGTTTCGGCGACCGGTGACAATGCTGGCAGCAGCGCAGCAAGACGGCGGAGCGGATCGGCTGCGACATTTTGTGCATTCTCCGCAGAAATCAAGGCGTCCAGACACTCAAGTTCATGCTTGCCTGTCTCGGGCAGGATGACCGGCAAGATGCCGTGCTTGTGCATTCGTGTGACGGTCGCGTGCGGCTCTGGCAGGGCCAGTAAAGACAGCAGTTCTTTGGCCACACGCTCGCGGCTCAACTCCTTCAGGGTTTCGGCCAGTTCAGCGCAGGCTTCCTCTGCCTCCCGATCCAAATCCGCACCAAATCGCGCCTGGAAGCGGAAATAGCGGAGGATACGTAGGTGGTCCTCCCGAATTCTTTCACGCGCATCGCCGATAAAGCGAATTCGGCGGTCACTTAGGTCCTCCATCCCGCCGAAAAAGTCGGAGATTACCCGAGTCTCCGGATGCGCGTATAACGCGTTGATTGTGAAGTCTCGTCTGGCGGCATCGTCGCGCCACTCGCTTGCAAAGGCGACTGTCGCGCGGCGGCCGTCAGTCGAGACATCCTTTCTGAGCGTTGTGATCTCAACATGTCCGCCGGGCAGAACTGCCGTGATAGTACCGTGATCGATTCCGGTTGGCACAGAGCTTATTCCCGCTGCCTTCAGGCGATCAATAACCAAGTCTGGCGTGAGCGGTGTCGCTGCGTCAATATCCTCGACGGACGATCCGAGCAGGGTATCGCGAACTGCACCGCCAACCCAGCGGATATTGTCCGCGCCGAGCGTGGCGACAAGCTGCGCGAGGTCTTCGCGTTTGGTCCATTCCGCTGCTGGCAGGAGGTCAGCCATGGAGCAATTCCTCCACCGCGATACGGCGTGAAAGATTGGCGATGATCGCCGCAGTTACGCCCCAAATTCTGAAACCTTGCCAGTCCATTTCCAGATAATGCCGCATTTCGCCACGCCAGAACACCTCGTTCTCAGTCCAATTCGACAGATTAAACACCTGCTCGACGGGAACCTCGAACCACGCCTCGACTTCGCGAGGGTGCGGGACAAGGGGCAGATCGGCAGGAACCACACCCAAAACAGGCGTAATGTCGAAGCCGGTGCCGGTTTGATATCTGTCGGTTGTGCCGATCAGGCGGACATGTTTGCGGTCGAGCGCCAGTTCTTCCTCAGCCTCGCGCAAGGCAGCCTCGACAGCGGTTTCGCCCCCATCCACTTTGCCCCCGGGGAAAGCGACTTGCCCCGGATGATCGCGCATTGTCGTTGGTCGCTGGGTCAGGATCAGACCCGGCTCTGGCCGATCTGTAACAGCGATCAGCACGGCGGCGTCCGCGGTGCGCTCCGCGACGGCGAACCGCTCATCGCTGATAAGATCGGGTATATCCTCTTGGTGGCCACGTTCGAACAGGTCGGACAGCCGGTCGAACAACGCGCTCATGGGCGATCTATTTGGTTTGGCAGCAATGAGAATTGCGCGCCTTGGCTCTCGACCGTCCAGTCGTCACCCGATGCCAGCGCGATATCTGCGAGCTGTTGATAGGTGCTGCGGTTGAGCTTTGCCTCGCATCCGCGACGGACCAACAAATAAAGCGACGGCGTGTCTGTGTCGCCGCGAGCGATTAGCGGATTATCCGGTCCAGCCACGACCAGCTCATCGGTGTTCAAGCGAAAGCCCAATCCGCCATCGCGTTCGGCAACATCGATGGCAATGAAGGCTGCGTCATCGACTTCGATCGAGAGTTTCTGGAATGGCGTGACCAGCCAATAGGTGCCCGATTCATCGCGCATTAGCAGACTGGCAAAGGCACGGACCATTGCGGGACGTGTGATTTCACCGCCATTGTGAAACCACGTTCCGTCGGCGGCGATCCGCATCATGCTGTCGCCGCTATTTTGCGGATCCCACTGTTCGACCGGCGGCAGTTTACGCTGCGCCACCTGCTCGGCGATTTGTACAAGCGAGAGGTCAGCCAGTTCTGGAGGAGGTGTGTAAGGCATTGCTGCGGCAGCGATGCCAGACTTGGACTATTCCTTCAACGCCGACGGCCATGGGCCAAGCATTCCTTCTTCCGGAAGGATCGCGGCATTGTCGCAGCGCACCAACAAGCGGTCGCGGTCAAACGGGCCAGGGCAGTGCCAATTTTGCGTTGCTTCGGAGGCAAATCCGAAAAAGCGGCCATAATAGTCAGGATCGCCGATCATCACTTGCGGTAGGGCCGCACCCGCGTCGATTGCGCCAAGGGCTGCCAGCATGAGCGCCTTGCCATAGCCCTCGCTTTGCTTCTCGGGCAGCACCGCCACGGGGCCGACCATAATCAACGGGTGATTGCGGCCATCGGGATCGGTCAGAGCCACTGGCCACAATTGGATTGTGCCTGCGAGATACTCGTCATCATCGAGCGCGGCAAAGCTCAACGCTTCCAACCATTCCACGCCCTCACGAATGCGATAGGCTGTGCGCGCCTGACGGCCTTCGCCGAAAGCACGATCAAGCAATTGCTCGACCAGATCGGCATCGACATTGGCGAGAGGAATAATTGTAGGCATTGCGGGCGAGCCGATAGGGCGCGCCAGCAAGGCTGTCGATCAATTTCCGCTATTGCGGGACGTGGTTCAGCTAGTGGAGGTCAGTTCGCCGGTGTTAGGCGCAGCAAGCGCCCGTCTTCACCGTCTTCGATGACCCATAGTGCGCCATCGGGTGCTTCCAGCACACCACGCAGACGCGCATCGAAATCGTATCGTGCCGCTTCGGTTGCGCCTTCACCGTCGATTTTTACGTGAACCAAGGCGTTGCTGGACAGACCCGCGATCAGTGCTGTGCCTTTCCAATCCGCAAACATATCGCCGCTGAGGAAAGTCATGCCTCCCGGTGCAATAACCGGGGTCCATGTGATTGCCGATTGCGCGAGGTCCGGACGTGTATCGTTATCGGGGATCGGGTCGTTATTATAATGTACGCCGTCCGAAACGACCGGCCAGCCATAATTGGCACCCGCTTTGACGAGATTGAATTCATCGCCGCCTTTCGGGCCATGCTCGACATCCCACAGCCGGCCTTCCGCATCGAAATCCATGCCGAGGATATTGCGGTGGCCGTAGGACCAGATTTCTGCAGTTGCGCCGCCTTTATCGGCCATCGGATTGCCTGTTGCAGGCGTGCCATCGAGATTGAGGCGTACGATTGTGCCGATATTGTTGGTATTGTCTTGCGCGGGCGCCATTTCCTGACGATCGCTCGAAGAAACAAACAAATGCTCGCCGTCAGGAGAAAAACGGATACGATGCCCATAATGCCCGCGACGGCTCGTTTTTGGTCCCTGACGCCAGATGACAGTCAAATCGTTGATCGCACAGCTTTCCGCAGTATCGCATGATAAGGTCCCGCGACCCACAACCGCGCCGCGGGTGTCGCCATCACCGGCTTCTGCCCAGCTAAGATAGATCATCTTGCTGGTTTCATAATCGGGCGCAAAGGCAACATCGCCGAACCCGCCTTGACCTCCATAATCGACTTCGGGTTCGCCGGTCACGGAACCGATAGTACCAGTCGCAGGGTCGAAGAATTTCAGAGCGCCCGATTTCTCGGTGACGAAGACCTTACCGCTGCCCGGTTCAATCGCCGCCGCCCATGGTTCATTATACTCGCCATGCGTTGTGACCGTGAACGGTCCCACTGTTTCTGCTTCCGCTGTCGCGACAACAGCTTGCGTTTGCTCTGCGCTGTCCACCGATGCGGCGGCGCCGCAGCTTGTGAGAGTTAGCGCGAGAGGCGATAGCGAAAGGGCGATAAGGGATTTTTTTGAGATCATCATGTTAGCTGCAACTCCCGAAAACGGATTTGGTGCCAAGGGCTACGAAATTGGCGTTGATGAGGCGGGAAGGGGCCCGCTGGCCGGACCCGTTGTGGCGGGAGCAGTCGTGCTTTGCAAGCCGCATCCTGTTGGTCTTGATGACTCTAAGAAACTGACCGCGAAGAAGCGCGCGGCATTGGATCTTGTCGTCCGGGAGCGCTGTGCTTGGGCAGTGGGCGTGGTCGATGTTGATCAGATCGACGCGCTCAATATTCTTGGGGCGACCATGCTAGCAATGACGCAGGCTGTAGGGCGGCTGACACAGTTATTGGGCAGCACACCCGATGCGATCTTGATCGATGGCAATCTGTCGCCCTCGGGGCGCTGCGACGATTGGCGGACCGATGTGTGGGGGAAGGGGAGGCCTATCATCGGCGGCGATGCGCTTGAGCCAGCGATCTCTGCCGCTTCGATTGTCGCCAAGGAATGGCGTGACCGAGTGATGTGCGCAGCCGCCGAAGAATATCCGCATTATGGCTGGGAACGGAACAAGGGTTACGGGACCAAGGATCACATGGCAGCTCTGCACGAACACGGACCAACTCCGTTGCATCGCCGCAGTGTTGCGCCAGTCGCGCAGCTTACTCTTATCTAACCCGCCCCTATTTAGGCGAGTATCTCGCGTGCTTCGGCGGCGACGACGTCTGCGATGGCCGCATAGCTATCGGCAAAGGCTGCACCTTCACGCCAGATAGCGGCGATCGAGCGTTGCTGTGACCAACCCTCGATCTCGAATCTGCCGACCATGTCTTCGCCGCCTGTCTCGGAGCGCAAGTACAGTTCGGGCAGTATTGCTAAACCGAGGCCAGATCCGGCCATTTGCCGCAAGCTATCGAGGCTGGTGCCTTCGTAATCGCGGAGCAATTCGGCTCCCATCTCTGCGCAAATCGCCTCTGCTTGCTGGTGCGAGGGGTGCCGCCGGTCCAGACTAAGCACTGGCTGTCCGGCAAAGTCGGCGGTCGTGAGGGAGGGGTTCTTGAACAATGGGTTGTCCGGAGCCCCGACCAGATGGAGCGGCTCACGAAACAGTGGCTCACTATGCAATTCGGATCCGATCACCGGCATCGGTGCGAGCATCATATCTAGCCGGCCGTTACGCAATTCGGTGAACTGGTCGGCTGGAATGCCCTCGCGGATATAGAGTTTCAAATCGGGAAAGTCTTTGTGCAGGCGGACCACGGCGTGCGGCATCAGATAAGGCCCGATCGTCGGCGAGACCCCCAGCCGGATTGTCCCCGCCATGCCATCCTGCCCGCGATCGGCAATCGCGCGGATCTCTTCCATATCGCGCATCACCTTGCGCGCGCGGCTTGCTATCTCGCGGCCTATTGGCGTCAGGCGCACGGGTCTGCCGCGCTCCACAAGCTTGGTGCCGAGGCGCAGCTCCAGCTCCTTTAGTTGCTGGCTGAGAGTGGGCTGGGTGACGTGCACGCTATCGGCGGCGCGTCCGAAATGTTCGGTGTCCTCGATAGCGACCAGATATTGCAATTGACGTAGTGTTGGCATGATAGATAAAATCTATCAAAAATAACTAATACATACAATTGGAATTATCGAGCGTCCGCTGCAATATAGTGTCCAACAGGGCAGCAAAAGGAGATTTCAATGAAGAATTATCTCAAGAAATTGCGCCAGAGACATCGCCGGATCGATCGCTTGATCGATACCAGCAAGTCATATGGCAAGCAGGACGAAGTGAAAGTCCTCAAGCGTATCCGCTTGCAGCTTAAAGATCGAATTGCCGAGGTGCAGGCAGGCAGACGGCCTGTTCCGCAATAAATCGGTAAGGGCGACGTCCGGCTCCCTCATCCCCTCCTCCCGAGGAACCAGGCGTCGCCCCAAACATTACAGAGACCTAGCAGCGGCGCTGGCGGTATATTCCGCGGCGCCGTTTGCTATAGAGGCCTGCAAAGGGCTTGCTTAAGGGGCAAAGAATTATGGTCGTTCAGAACGCGGTTGAGACAACCGGCAAATATTTGCGGGACTTTTTGAAAGCGGAAAGCGCCGGTGGCATCGTCTTGATGGTCGCGGCGTTTTTGGCATTGGTGGTTGCCAATAGCAGCCTGTCCGATTGGTATCTGAGCACGCTGGCCACGCCGGTCGTGTTTACAGTTGGCGGAACTGGTATCGAAAAATCCGCATTGCTGTGGATCAATGACGGCCTGATGGCGCTGTTCTTTTTCCTCGTTGGATTGGAAGTGAAACGCGAAGTTTTGACCGGCCAGCTATCGAGCTGGAAGCAAGCCTCTCTCCCCTTGTTCGCCGCGATTGGCGGAATGGCCATTCCCGCGCTCGTTTTCCTAGGCATCAACTGGAATGAGCCCGAGAATTTGGCAGGCTGGGCGATCCCGGCTGCTACTGACATTGCGTTTGCGTTGGGTATTCTGGCGCTGCTCGGCAGCCGCGTTCCGGTTGCATTGAAGGCGCTGCTCCTCGCAATTGCCGTTATCGATGACATCGGTGCGATTGCGATTATTGCACTGTTCTATACGCCGGGTGTGCAGACCGACATGCTCTTGTCAGCTGCAGTGGTATTTGTAGCGCTGCTGCTTATCGGACGTGCGCGTATCGGGTCGCGAATCCCTTATGTCATACTCGGTGTGATCCTGTGGTATTTCGTTCTGAAATCGGGCGTCCACGCCACGCTGGCAGGCGTCGCCCTGGCCATGACCATTCCGCTGACCGATCGCAATGGCGAGAAAGTGCTCGAGCATATGGAGCATGGTCTGCACCCGTGGGTCGCGTTTCTTGTCGTCCCGATCTTCGCCTTTGCTAACGCTGGCGTTGGGTTGCTCGACATCGAAATGTCGGCCCTCTTGGCACCGCTACCGCTGGGCATCGCTTTGGGTCTTATCGTCGGTAAGCAAGTTGGCATCGTTGGCTTCGCATGGATTGCGGAAAAGACCGGCATTGCCAGTCTGCCCGAAGGTATCAGCTGGATGCAGATCTGGGGTCTGTCATTGATCGCCGGTATCGGTTTCACCATGAGCCTGTTCATCGGTAACCTTGCCTTCGCATCGCCGGAGCAGATTGCCGCTGTGAAGCTGGGTGTCCTGAGCGGATCGCTGGTCGCTGCACTGGGCGGGGTGTTCATTCTCCGCGCAGCGAGTAAACCTGCTGCATGACAACAGCGGCACTGCTGGTCCTTGCGGGCCTGATCGGACTTGGATTTGGCGGCGAATGGCTGGTGCGCGGTTCCGTGGGGATTGCGCAGCGGATGGGCATATCCAATCTCGTTACGGGATTGGTGATTGTTGGCGCCGCCACCTCCATGCCGGAAATGGTTGCCAGCATTCAGGCGGCCATGATCGGTTCGCCGGGAATTGCCTGGGGTAATATCGCCGGATCGAATATCTCCAACACGCTGCTTATCCTTGGTGCTGCAGCATTGGTGGCACCGATTGTTCTGACCGGGGCAGGGCGGCGCGACGCGGTGGTGGCTTTGGCGGCATCGGTGCTGATCTGGGTGCTTGCATGGCAGGGTATTGCATCACCGCTGCTTGGCTTGGGCCTACTGGTTCTGCTCGTGATCTATATTGTATGGCGTTACCGCCACCCGCGTCCTGATGACGAGGAAGAGGATGAAGAGCCGCCCATTCTATGGAAGGCGATCCTGTTCTTTATCCTTGGCGTGGTCACGTTGATTATCGGCGGCAAATTGCTGGTCGATGGTGCAGTCGATATCGCGCGTTTTGCGGGTCTGAGTGAAACCGTGATCGGTTTAACGGTAGTTGCCATCGGTACATCGCTGCCCGAACTTGCGGCATCTGTCGCTGCGGCTTTGCGCGGCAAATCGGGTCTCGCGCTGGGTAATGTCGTCGGATCAAACATCTACAATCTGCTGCTGATCGGCGGCGTTACGATGACTATCGCACCGTTCCCGATTCCGCCTGAATTGGTTGATGTAGAGTTGCCGCTCGTGATTGGCTCAGCGCTGATGTTGCTGTTGCTCTGCTGGTTCGCAAACCGGATCAATCGCTTGCTCGGCGGCGCGCTCTTGCTTGGCTTCGCGGCATTCAACGTGATGCTGCTCACGTAAATCACCACTTAAATCAGCAAGAGAGTCTTTCGCGCAACACCCCACCATATCGAGTCTGTAATTCTAAGCAGACTCAATATGTTGTGGGGGACTCTTTTCGTTCTCTCTTGGTTCCGGCATGGTTAGCGGTCTGTTAACCATGTTCTGCGAAAACTCTTTCCTTGACGTGGAGTCCGCTTGGACTCACCCTGTGGATAACTTCAATCGGGGGAATAAGTATGGGGGTCCGAGAGACCTTACTAAAGCGCGCACCAACCAAGGCCCGTGCTAAAAAAGTAGAAGTCCAGAAGGCTGATTTGCCGCTGGGGAAAATCCTGTCTGGCGACTGTGT
The DNA here is from genome assembly GCF_017812015.1 of Pontixanthobacter sp. CEM42. Lineage (GTDB taxonomy): Bacteria > Pseudomonadota > Alphaproteobacteria > Sphingomonadales > Sphingomonadaceae > Pontixanthobacter. The sequence continues at coordinate 434,728 of NZ_JADQTN010000001.1, forward strand.
AGAGGCGATGCGCAGCATCCCTGATGCCAGCATCGATCTGGTGTTCGCAGACCCTCCGTATAATCTGCAACTGGGTGGTGATCTCAACCGCCCCGATGGTTCACAAGTCGATGCGGTTACCGATGATTGGGACCAGTTCGACAGCTTCAAAATCTATGACGATTTCACCCGCGATTGGCTGACCGAAGCAAAGCGCATTCTGAAGCCCGATGGCGCTCTGTGGGTCATCGGCAGCTACCACAACATCTTCCGCGTCGGCGCGATCTTGCAGGATCTGGGGTTCTGGATTTTGAACGATGTCGTGTGGCGCAAATCAAACCCGATGCCCAATTTCCGCGGCACCCGCTTCACCAATGCGCATGAGACTTTGATCTGGTGCAGCCAGGGTGAGAAGGCGAAGTACCACTTCAACTATCGTGCGATGAAAACACTCAATGACGAACTGCAAATGCGCAGCGATTGGGTGTTGCCCATCTGCGGCGGCGGAGAGCGTTTGAAAGAGGGCGGCACCAAAGTGCACCCGACACAAAAGCCCGAAGCGCTGCTGTACCGCGTGATGCTGGCTACGACCGAGAAGGGCGACGTCGTGCTCGACCCGTTCTTCGGCACCGGCACCACCGGCGCGGTTGCCAAGCGTCTGGGCCGCGACTGGATCGGCTGCGAGCGCGAAGGCGTCTATACCGAGGCGGCTCTCAAGCGGATCGAGAAAGAACTCCCGCTAGACGAAAGCGCACTGCAAACGATGCAGGCGGGGCGCAACGCACCGAAGGTCGCGTTCGGCGCATTGGTCGAAAACGGCTACATCACACCGGGCACCAAAATCTTCGACAAAAAACGCCGCTGGATCGCAGAAGTCCGTGCAGACGGGTCAGTCACGCATGGCAAACAAGCCGGCTCAATCCACGGGTTGGGCAAAGAGTTGCAAGATGCCCCGAGCTGCAATGGCTGGACTTTCTGGCACTATGAGGTCGATGGCGACGTGAAGCCGATTGATGCAGCGCGGCAGGACTATCTGCTGGCGGTTGAGGACTAACGGTTCAGCAGTCGACATCAGTTGCAGCGGTCTCTCGGCCTAATTCTCACTTCTGTCGTCTGATTCGCCCTGTCATCATCAACCCGTCGCGGATGTTCAGACCCATCAGCGTGAGGTTGATCGCACCAGCAACGAGCTCGAGGACTTGTACGCCATAGAACCAACCATCGAACGCTCTGGCATCTGCCTTCGAGGCAAGGAACATCGCAGATGGAACCAGTATCAGCAGTCCATTGGCTGCGATGAAGGGCATTCTCTTCTTCTTGGCCAGCGTCTTTGGGTCTTTGCGTCTGGCGCCCAAAGACATGCCCGACCCGCCAGTTATCATCAGGGCGGGGATGAGGAGAGCCATCCCATAAAGGACTGCCTGTTTAACCGATGCGATTGTTGAATGGCTGCCGAATAGTTCGGAAATCACGGTTGACGACCAGAACGTCAAAATCGTGAGAAAGCCTATCGCTCCGGCGATCGCATGAATGCGCGTTTTCATCGGGTTAGACCCAATCAATCGACGCAGAGGCCGGGGACAGCCAGTTTTTTGAAGAGGTGAGGCGAAACCGTCGCGCTATCGGGATAGCGTGCAATACGAGCTTGAAATTCGGGGTTTGTGAAAGCGTCACGGAAGCTGGCCATGCTTTCCCAGACAGCATAATTCAGGAAGGTAGCGCTGCCCGAAATGCCTTTGTGCAACTGGGTCGAGATATAGCCGGGCTGCTCTTTCATAAACTCGGCATCATGTGCCCAGGCTGAGATCAGAGCATCTTCATCAGCGAGGTCGATAGTAAAGACGTTGATGAGCACGACCGAACCATCCTCATTGACCTGCATTTGGTCCATCAGGCTCGTTTCGCTGTTCATTTCAACTAATTGCGGCATTCTGTGTTCCTTCTCTTAATTCGAATTTTCTAATCGTTCGCTGATGGTCCGCAGCAGTTTGAGTGCACGCGACACCTCCTTTGCCGACAGAGCTTCCGACAGATTGTTGACCCATGCGGCTTGTGCCGCGTTGATTTTGGCCATGACTTTTTCGCCCTCTTTGCTCAGATCGAACAGAGGGGCGCGTTTGTGGTCGATATTGGGGAAGCTGCTGACGAGATCGCGCTCCAGCAGATCATTGATGATCCGCTGCACGCCTTGCCGTGCCAAACCCATACGGCGGGCGATCTGGGAAACGGTAAGGGGTTGCCCCTCCTCATCAATTGCGCCGAGCACTTGCCAGCGTGCACTGGTCAGCCCGAAGGGCCCGGTTATCCGGTTACCGGCACCGAGCAGTTCGCCATTGAGCCGAAAGACTTCCAACACAAGCTGCGTAAGCGCTTCACCATTGAGAGTTCGAATCGTCATTGGTAGCGTGTAACCAAATTGACAACATATTGTCAATATATGGACTTGTGATGATTGGGGAGAGGGAATTGATGCGAGCTTTGGGCAATGTTCCAACTGGTTGGCCTGGCTCAAAGCATCTTGCGTAGTTGGGTTTGCCTTGGCAGTTTAACCATCACCACCATGCCCGAAAGTTGAACCATGCCAACCCGCCTAGTCATAGTCCTCATCACACTAATGCTCCCATCCGCGGCATTCGCCTTGCCCGAGGGCGACGGCAAAGCACTGGTCGAAGGCGTATGCAGTTCCTGCCACCGGGCGAGCATTATCGAGCGCAGCTCCGGCTATTCGCGGGACGATTGGCAGTTTCTCGCCTCGACGATGATTGACTTGTCGAACAACCCGGAAACCGAGGGCAAGATTCTCGACTATCTCGCGGCCAATTTCCCGCCCAGCGATAATCGTGCGGCAACGCCTGTTGTGGGTCCGCTGAAGCTGCGGTTTGAGGAGTGGCAGGTGCCTACGTTGGGCCAGCGCTCGCGCGATCCGGTTGAGGACAAGGACGGCAATATCTGGTGGGTGGGCCAGTGGGGCGATATTCTTGGGCGGCTCGATCCACGCACTGGTAAAATGGACGAAGCCCGGCTGCCGAGAGGGGCCAAGCCGCATTCGGTCAATATCGGTCCAAACGGCTTTGCCTGGTATACGGGCAATAAAAATGCCACTATCGGCAGGTTCGATCCCGCGACCGGTGAAATCACCGAATATCCAATGCCAGATGAGGCCGCGCGCGATCCGCACACGGCTGAATTCGATGCTGACGGGATCATGTGGTTCAGTCTGCAGGGCAGCAATATGATCGGCCGTTTGGATCCGGCGACAGGTGAAGTGAAACTCGTCCCTAGTCCGCGCGAGAGGTCGCGCCCTTACGGCGTAAAGATCGCCAAGGATGGCACCATCTGGGTGGCTTGCAATGGCGCAAACTGCCTGTTGCGCGTCAACCCGGAGACCATGGACGTCACGGAAATCACCTTGCCGCAGGAACGGACAACGGTACGGAGGCTCGATATCGATCCGGACGGGGTAATCTGGTGGGTCAATTCCCGCTTGGGCGGTTTGGGGCGCTATGATCCGGTAAGTGGCGAGATCAAAGAATGGGCATCCCCCAGCGGCCCTAAATCGCACCCCTACGCTATCGCAATATTCGATGACGCTGTTTGGTATAATGAGAGCGGCGTCCGCCCTGATATGCTCGTCCGGTTCGAACCGGAGACCGAGACATTCCAGAGTTGGCCGATCCCTTCTGGCCCTGTCTATGGCGGTATCTTGCGCCACATGCGCACCACGCTGGATGGAAAAGCATTGCTGATCCATCAGAGCGGGACCAACCATATCGCCCGGGTGACTGTGGATCGCAGTGAATAAGCACAGCGGCGTCTGTCCTACGGCTCTCCAACACGCTAAACTGGCCGCATGACCAGACCCTTTCCGACCTACCACGATTCCTTCTCTTGGACCGTGTTCCATGTGTTCCATCGTGTAGGATTTACCGAGGGGAGAACCTCGCATGACTGATCAAATTTATATTCGCCCTATCGGGCTATCGGAAAGCCCGCAAAGCGAGGAGGGCGATACTGTCCGGCTGGCTGGCGGGATGGTTTACGCGCATCGGTTTGCGGTGTCGCATCGTAGTGCAGGCAATACAGTTCAGCGGTGGCTGACAGCGCCGTCGGGCATGGACGATGTGCTTTGCGAGCTGCCGGGTGATCTGGCGAGTGAGGCGCAAGAGCAGTGGGCGGCGCTGGCTGCTACGCACGCGCCTCTGCAATTGGGCGACCGGACAATTGCGCTCGATCAGCCGCAGATTATGGGCATTCTCAACGTCACGCCCGACAGCTTCTCTGACGGCGGTGATTTCCTCGATAACCCCGATGCGGGCCGCGCGCATGCTGCTGCCATGTTCGAAGCAGGCGCAGCAATCGTCGATATTGGTGGTGAAAGCACGCGGCCCGGCGCGCCTGCGACTTGGGAAGGTGACGAGCTGGAGCGCGTTTTGCCGGCGGTCGAATATTGCTCCGCGATGGGCGCGGCGATCAGTGTCGATACACGGCGTCCGGCCGTGATGGAGGCTTCGCTCGATGCAGGCGCGCATATTATCAATGATGTGTCGGCGCTCCGGCATGATCCGCGTAGTCTGGAACTGATGGCAGCGCGTGGGTGCCCGATTGTCCTGATGCATGCTCCCGGAGAAGGTGAAGACCTCCACGCGAATGCTGACTACGCCCATGTAGTTTATGACGTTTTCGACTGGCTTAGAGCCGCCCGTGACCGCGCAATTGCGGCCGGTATCGAGCGCGCCAATATCATCCTCGATCCCGGTATCGGCTTCGGCAAATCGCTCGCGGAAAACCTTGCTCTGATGAATGCACTGCCGCTGTTCCATGCACTGGGTCAGCCGCTGCTGCTGGGTGCAAGCCGCAAGCGGATGATCGGCGCGTTATCCAATGAAGCGCCAGCAGAGCAGCGCCTTGGTGGCAGTATCGCGCTGACGATTGCGGGGATGAATGCCGGAGTGCAACTCCACCGCGTTCACGATGTTGCGCCTGCGATTCAGGCGCGCAATGTGTGGCGCGGAATGCGCGATGCGGCGCTTACTGACTTTGCTGATCTTGGGGCTGCTCTTGGGCCTGATCTTGGGGCTGATCTTCCGACAGAGTAGGTTCGGAATCGTTGGCGTATTGTGGAGCGCGCGCGCGGCCGATCAGTGTCTTGAGTGCATCGGCAATCCATTGTTCGTCGACATTGTCATAGTCGGTCGCGACAGGCTCTTTGGAAGTCAGCGTGTAGGCGCTTCGGTTGACAGTATCGCAACCCAGCACAGCCTTTCCATCCTGCAGCTTCACCGAAATGGCCACGGTGCGCATGCTGTGGACCTTGATCACATATTGCTTGAAGTCGGATGTCGCGCCTTCTTCAGCAAGCTCGAAATCACGCCGACCTTCAAATGATCCCTTCACCAGCTCGACCAAGCGCGCGAGTTTGGGCGCTTCGTCCCGGTCCCAGCGGAACCGCTCGAATTGCGTATCATCTACAACGCTCGAAAACTGGTCACAAACCTGCTGGAATTCGTCCTGTGCCATGTGTGGTCCTTGCGCTGGATCGTGCCGCAACTGGCCCAATCGCAACTGGCCCAATCGATGGAGAGTAAGACTAGCGTGATAAGCCTTAATATCGCGTCAAAATGGCGAAATATCGCAAGTTTGTAACCGATGAGGTTGTAGCTGCGAACAGCAGCATGGGCGGAGAGAAACACAGTTAGAAAGACAACACATGACATATCCACTCAGCCGCCTAACGCGCATTTCCGCAGCAACTTCTGCTGTGGCTATTTTGGCATCAGCATCGCCTGCCTTGGCCCAATCGGGCGACGAATTTGAACCCGAAGGCGGCGTCTATGTTTCGGTTCTGGCCGGCGTGACATCGCCGAGCGACAACGAATTTGAAGGCGTCCAAGCACCGGTCGCTCCGTCACCAGGAACAGCAGGCGCCCCGGCATCAGTCGATGTCGGGTTTGACGAGGAATTCTACGGCGCAGTCGCGCTTGGTTACCGCATTCCAAAACGCGTTTTCGGTATCTTCCAACCGAGCATCGAAGTCGAATTCAGTCGCACATCGCCGGATGTTTCGAACGGTTCGTTCAATGGCGGAAGTCAGACCTTCAGCGGCAATTTCGATGTGAACACCTATTCGGTGAACTATCAATCGGATATCCGCTGGTCGAACAATCAGCGCGTCATCCCGTTCCTTGGCGGCGGTATTGGTATCGCTGATGTGGATGCCAATGCGCAGTATTTCCCGAACAATGGCGCAACCGCACCGACTTTCGCCGTCACTGGCAGCGATCAAGCGCTATCGCTCCACAGCAATGCAGGCCTGACTTTTGTTATCAACGACAATTTCGACCTCAACACCCGCGTCCGTTATCAGCGAGTGAGCGGACTAGACTTCGAGCGCCGCTTCATCGCGGGCACAAACGATGCGTTCAACGCGGATGTCAGCGGCGATTACGAGACTGTCAGCGTATTGGCTGGGGTCCGTTTCCGGTTCTGATCCTAGAGTGAGTAACCGCCGTCGCTGACTTGCACCGTTCCGGTGATGTTGGCGGCGGCGTCGCTCAGCAGATAGCCGATATTTCCGGCGATCTCGTCCGATGTGGCAAGCTTTCCACGCGGTGTTCCAGTTGCAAGCGCTTGCAAAGCGGCGTCGCGACCTTGCTCTTCGACCATCTTCTGGAAAGCCTCACCAGCGTCCCAAATGGCGGTATCGACCCCGCCTGGCGCGATAGCGTTCACGCGAATGTTCTGCTCTGCACCTTCTGCAGCAGCAATGCGCGCCATATGCGATACACCAGCTTTGGCGACGCCATAGGCACCGATTGCAGGTACCGCCTTATGACCAGTTATTGATGCGACCAGAACAGCACTCCCACCGCCGGATTTCCTCATCGCGCGCAAGGCCGAACGCAGTGTCAGAAATGCTCCGTCCAGATTGACGCTCATCACTTTGCGCCAATCGCTGAAGGTATGATCAGCCATCGGTGCAAAAGCGCCGATTCCGGCATTTACAATGGCGTGATCAAGACCGTTCAGATTGGCATCGAGTCCATCCCAGAAGCTCTCATCGCCGACATCGGCGGTGTGCAGTTCGGTTTCGCAGGATAGATCCAATGCGGCGAGTCCATCGGCATCCTTGTCGATCAAGATCAGCGTGCCGATACCGCGCTCATCCAGCCATTTTGCGGATGCCGCGCCAATGCCAGACGCTGCGCCGGTGATAAGGGCGGAGCGCCCGCTAAAATCGAAATCGTTTTTCATGGAGCCGCGCGTAGCAGCACTAGCTGCCAAGGCCTAGGCGGATTTAAGCAGCGTCGCCAATCCCAAGGTCGCCCAGCTTCCGGTAGAGCGTAGAGCGCCCGATGCCGAGGCGTCGTGCGACCTCTGTCATACGCCCGCGATAGTGACCAATAGCGAGGCGGATAACATCTGCTTCGATGTCTTCCAGCGGGCGCAAATTCCCGTCTGTGGTGTAGAGCATAACGCCGACACCCTCTTGCAGCGGATTGATCGCATCGTCGAGTTCACCGAGAATTTCGGACAATTGCGGGAAAGATTCCGCAGTCAGCGTTTCCTTGTCGCAGAACACGGCTGCGCGGAACAGGACGGCTTGCAATTGGCGGACATTGCCCGGCCAATCATAGGCTGCCAGCAAAGTCAGCGCGCCATCGCTAATCGATTTCTGGACCATTCCCGGTTGCTCGCCAAAGCGGGCAAGGAAGTGGCGTGACAATGCGGTGATATCGCCTTGGCGATCGCGCAAGGGAGGCAGCGAAATCTTGGTTTGCGAAATTTCGCTGAGCAGGTCCGGATGGAAATGCCCGATATTGTTTTTCTCATCGATCAAGTCGGTCAGCGGCAGATTGCTGGCGCAGAGCAATCGCACGTCGATCTTGAAGCCATGCTTGGCACCAACCGGACGCACAATACCGGTCGACATTGTTTCGGCCAGCTTGGCCTGTAGATCAGGGTTGAGACGGTCGATCTCGTCCAAGATCAGTGTACCGCCGTCGCATTGCTGCAACGCGCCGATTTGCCGGTCGAATGCACCGGGGAAGGCGTTTTGCTCATGTCCGAATAGGACAGACTCGATAGAATTGGCGGCAACGCTGCGCACATTGATAAGGCGCATCGGCGCTTTGGCACGCGGGCTGGCCGCATGCATCGCGCGGAGCAGCATTTCCTTGCCGGTTCCGCTTTCGCCTTCGATCAAGACAGGTCCATGACCGCGTGCAGCTTTGGCAGCTTTGGCCAATGCCGAGCGGAAATCTGGCGAGTTGCCGATCATCGCGTCGAAATCGAGCACGGTGTTCATTTTTTCGGTAAGCGGTTGCAGTTCGTCTTTCGGCGCTTCCTGCTTGGTCGAACTACGGAGTGCCTGCATCAGCCGGTCGGGTGAGACCGGCTTGATCAGATAATCTGTCGCACCCGAACGCATCGCCTCAACCGCGAGAAGCGGGCTGGCGCTGGTCGTCAGCATCAGAATTGGCATCGCCGGGCGGCGGGCTTTGAGTTCTTCGATCAAGGTGCAGGCGTCATCCCCTGGCACCCATTGGTCGAGAATAATCGCGGAGCATTGCATGCCTTGCCGCGTTCCAAGCATCGCAATCGCGGTCTCGGAATCTTCGACAACAAGCGTGCGCCAACCCTCGCGCGCGGCGAGTGCAGTGATAAGGCGGCTTTGCGCCGGCTCATCATCGATCAGCATTAAAAGGCGCGATTCGCTCTCTGCCATAGTCTCCAAAACCGTCCCGTTGCGGTACAGAGCCTGCATTTAGAGCGAACCGGTAAAGGTCTAATTAAGGCTAAGAATACGTTTTCGACACTTGATGCCTCCGTGTCCGCGCTATAGACCCACTCCACAGAGGGCCAGTGCCCGAAATTGTTTCGAAAATATTGATTGGGGAATACGAAAAATGGCTTCGGCAAATGACATGAAAGCGGCGGAGAAAACCTACAGCTCCTTCATTTCCAACCTTAAATGGACGGTGCCCCTGATTGCGGTCATCACCGCCATCGTCGTCATTTTGATTTCCAACTAAGATCGCCGCTTTGCAAATCGCAGCCCTGAAAGAGCGCGCTTCTGGCGAGGCGCGCGTCTCGATCACTCCTGAAACGGTGAAAAAGTTCATCGCGCTGGGGGCCATGGTGACTGTCGAAAAAGGTGCTGGCGAAACCGCGTCGATTTCTGATGCCGCTTATGAAGAGGCAGGCGCGACCATTGCGACTGCGGCCAAGGCTGTATCCGGCGCGGAGATTGTCCTCGGCGTGCAGGCACCCGATGTTGCGGCGCTGAAAGGTGCTGCAAAAGGTGCATGGGTCGCTGCGACTTTCGATCCATTCGGCGATAAAGACCGTGTTGACGCCTATGCAAAGGCCGGTTTTGAAGCGCTTTCGATGGAATTTATGCCGCGCATCACCCGCGCACAGAGCATGGATGTCCTGTCCAGCCAGTCCAACCTGTCTGGTTATAAAGCAGTGGTTTCTGCTGCGAACGAATATGGTCGTGCATTCCCGATGATGATGACGGCTGCTGGCACAGTTCAAGCTGCACGGGCCTTTGTGATGGGTGTCGGTGTTGCCGGCTTGCAAGCGATTGCGACAGCGAAGAGGCTAGGTGCACAAGTCTCCGCAACCGATGTGCGCAGCGCCACCAAAGAACAGATTCAGTCACTCGGTGCGAAACCGATTTTCGTCGAGAATGTTGCAGGCATCGAAGGCGAAGGCAGCGGCGGTTACGCCACTGAAATGAGCGAGGAATATCAGAAGGCACAAGCCGAACTGGTCTCAGGCCACATCGCCAAACAAGACATCGTGATCACCACTGCGCTGATCCCGGGACGCGCAGCCCCGCGCCTGATTTCTGACGCGCAAATTGCGACAATGAGGCAAGGCAGCGTGATTTTCGATCTTGCGGTTGCGCAAGGCGGCAATGTTGAAGGCAGCGAGCCGGACAAAGTCGTCACGAAGCATGGCGTGAAGATTATGGGCTTCTCCAACACGCCCAGTCATTTGGCGGCGGATGCATCCGCGCTGTTTGCGCGCAACCTTTACAATTTCCTCTCGGCCTTTTGGGACAAAGAGCAGGGCAAGCCCGTTCTTGATGAAGAGATTGGCGACGCTGTGCGGCTGACGCAAGGCGGTAAGGTCGTGAACGAGAGGTTGCTCGGTTGAACAAGCTAGCTCCCCTTTTGCTTCTTGCTTTGGCTGGCTGCTCTCAGATGACGGGAAGCGGAGCAGACTACGGCCGCGATGAGGCGATTGCCGGTGCGGGTTTCCGTGCCGAGGCGTTTGAAGTTTATGCGAAGCTGAACCCGGTCTGTCCGTACACTGCGGATGCCAACCAGCTCGCGCGCTACGCTGAGCCAGCGGAACGTTTTCAGAAGTTGCGCGATTGGGTTGCGGACACACCGTTCACCGTTGATCTCGCGATTGTGGAAGGGCGCTTCCAGCATTTCTGGAGCGTCAACACAGCTGAATGCGGACCGACCGATACCGAAGAAGGCATGGCGGCATTCAATGCCGAGCTGGAAGATTTGAACCGGCGTCTGTCGGTTCTCGAAAAAATGGCGGGGATGATCTGATCATCGCGCCGAATATTTGTAATTCACTGACCTGAAGGAAGGCCGCACGTGGACTTTATCTCGATACTCTCGATCTTCGTAATGGCCTGCTTTGTCGGCTACTACGTCGTGTGGTCGGTGACGCCCGCTCTGCATACGCCGCTGATGGCGGTGACCAATGCAATTTCTTCTGTGATTATCGTCGGTGCGTTGATCGCGGCGGCAGAGGCTGGAAGCCCCGCCGCGAAATGGCTGGGGCTGTTCGGGGTCGTGCTGGCAAGCATCAATATTTTCGGAGGCTTCGCCGTCACGGAGCGGATGCTGGCAATGTATAAGAAGAAGGAGGGCAAATGATGATGTCTCTCCTCGCTTCCGGCGTCGCTGGCACCGAGATACCCGCATGGGTCGCGCTGGCTTATCTTGCCGCAGGCGTCCTCTTCATTCTCGCTCTACGCGGGCTGAGCTCGCCGCAGACAAGTCGTGCGGGCAACCGTTACGGCATGATTGGTATGCTGATTGCGGTCGTCACGACATTGGTGACTCACAATATCGCGAACATCGCCGAGATTGGCATTGCGATGTTCCTTGGCGGCATCATCGGCGTCACCGTAGCGCGAAAAATTGCGATGACGGCTATGCCAGAGCTGGTTGCGGGCTTTCACTCTCTGGTTGGTCTTGCAGCAGTGGTCGTTGGACTTGCTGCTTGGTTGGACCCGGGTTCGTTCGGGATCACAGATGCAACCGGGCAGATCCTGCTTGTTAGCCGGATTGAGCTGGGCTTGGGCATCGCTATCGGTGCTATCACTTTCTCGGGTTCGGTCATCGCATTCCTGAAATTGTCAGGGCGCATGAGCGGCAATCCTATTCTGCTGCCCGCACGCCATGCGATCAATTTGGGGACACTTGTTGCAATCCTTGGAATGATCGCGGCCTATGCTGTGTCCGGTGCTGGTGGCGCTGGCGAGGGGCAGTTGATCATCTGGATCACGGTTGCTGCCTTCATTATCGGCTTCCTGCTGATCATCCCAATTGGCGGGGCGGATATGCCGGTCGTGGTGTCAATGCTGAACTCTTATTCGGGTTGGGCCGCAGCGGCTATGGGCTTCACGCTTGGCAACACCGCGATGATTATTACCGGCGCGCTGGTTGGTTCTTCGGGCGCTATCCTGTCTTATATCATGTGCAAGGCCATGAACCGCAGCTTCATCAGCGTTATCGCGGGCGGCTTCGGTGCAGAGGCATCGGGCGGTGATGGCGAACCGCGCGAGCAGCGCCCTTACAAGCAGGGTAGCGCAGCAGACGCCGCCTTCATGCTGGAGCAGGCAGAGAAAGTCATCATCATCCCGGGCTACGGTATGGCAGTGGCGCAGGCGCAGCACGCTCTGCGTGAGATGTGCGATTTGCTGGAAGAGAAAGGCGTCAATGTGAAGTTCGCCATTCACCCTGTTGCAGGGCGAATGCCGGGCCACATGAACGTTCTGCTCGCTGAAGCCAGCGTCGATTATGACAAGGTGTTCGAGCTGGAAGACATCAACAGCGAATTCGCGCAAGCTGACGTGGCCTTCATCATTGGCGCGAATGACGTCGTGAACCCGGCTGCGAAAACCGATAAGTCATCACCGATTTACGGTATGCCAGTGTTTGACGTCGACAAGGCCAAGCAGGTGTTCTTCATCAAACGCAGCATGGGCGGTGTCGGCTATGCAGGTGTCGACAATGACGTGTTTTATATGGACCAGACCATGATGCTGCTGTCCGATGCGAAGAAAATGGTCGAAGAGATCGTCAAGAGCATCGACTAAAACATGAAAAAGCTGCTCATCTTTCTTGCTTTGGTCGCAGGTGTCGTCGCGTTCGCGATCAGCACGGGCGGTGTGGATGAGGTTGTCGAATGGCGCGTTGAAACCGCGCTGATGGATGCTGGCCTTTCCGAGAAACGGGCAACCTGCATGGCTGCGCGCATGACGGACCGGCTGACGGTGACCCAGTTACTCAAACTGCGCGACGGCATGGCCCCGCGTGAAGGCGAGCCGGAAAGCCCCAAAAACATTGGTGACTATATCAAGCGCGTGCGCCGGATTGGCGATGCAGAAGTCGTGGCGGTTACAGTTAGCTCAGCTGGCTTGTGCAAGCTGGGGATCGGCTAAGTCAATTTCAGTATTTGGTGAAGTTCACCGTCTTACAGAACACAACCACGCAGCCTTTGACCTTCAGAGTGCTGCCGCTCCGCCAAACCTGCGCGTTGAAGCTACGGCCATCTTCAGGGCTATAGCCGTTGCCTTTGAACTTGGTGCCATCGGCTTTCAGGTTCCAGAAAATCGGTAGACCAAGCAATTTGCGTGAGCGCTTCGCTTTGTCCGGGTTTTCCGTGTCGCGTGCGCCTCCCGCTGGTTCCTTGACCAAAAACTTGGAGATTTTGCCGCAAATCGAGCTGCCGCATCTGTAAAACTGGATTACCGACTTTCCGTCATCGGTCTTCCAATTGCCCACAATAGAGGCGGGCGCTGCTTGTGCAGGCGCAGCAAAAGTAACCGCTGCGATTGCAGGCAGGATCAGTCGGGCAGGTGTCATGTTTGGCATCCTCTTTTTATAGCTCTCTATGGATACGTTGGAAACTGCGACTTGGTTTCATATCAATTTTGGCGCAGGGTGGGTTTCAAAGGGAGACGTAGAATGAATAAGCTGAACCGCATGTGTCTTGCCGCCGGTGCTTTGCTGCTGGCCGCGCAGCCTGCATGGGCCGAAACAATCACTATTGCGCCGGGAGATGGCGCGCAGGAACGATTGCAGGAAGCGCTTATTCTGGCCGAACCGGGTGACGAGATTGTCCTGGAAGCTGGCCGTTTCGCCCTGACTGACGGTCTCAGTCTGGATGTCGATGGTGTTACCGTGCGCGGTGCGGGCATGGATCAGACCGTGCTCGACTTCTCAAACCAGATGGGTGCGGGCGAGGGACTGCTGGTGACCAGCGATAATGTCGTGCTGCGCGAATTTGGCATGGAGAACTCCAAAGGCGACGGGATCAAATCCAAAGGCGCTGACAACATCGTTTATTACAAGCTCCGCGTTGAATGGACGCGCGGTCCGCATGAAGAAAACGGTGCCTACGCGATCTATCCGGTCGAGAGCGAGAACGTGCTGGTTGATAGCGTAACCACCATCGCCGCATCGGACGCAGGCATCTATGTCGGCCAATCGAAAAACATCATCGTCCGCAACTCGGTGGCAAAGTACAACGTCGCAGGAATCGAGATCGAAAACAGCTACGGTGCGGATGTCTATAACAACCTTGCGGTGAACAATACCGGCGGAATTCTGGTGTTCGATCTGCCCGACATTCCGCAGCAGGGCGGGCGTGATGTGCGTGTGTTCGAGAACATTGTGGTCGACAACAACACCCGCAATTTCGCGCCGGAAGGCAATATCGTGGCCAGCGTGCCGTCGGGCATGGGCGTGATGGTGATGAGCCATTTCAACGTGGAGGTTTTCGGTAACGTTTTCGCAGAAAATGCGACCGGCAATGTTCTGATCACTGCCTATCCTAACGAGACCGAGGATGCGGATTACAACCCGCTGCCCGTCAATATTCTGGTGAAAGACAATATTCAGGGCCGCGCCGGATACAAACCGGCAATGCGCGGTGGCGAGATGCTGGCAGCGGCGTTCGGCGGGACTATCCCGCCGGTGACGCATGACGGCAATGGCAGTGATATTGTGGTGCAGGATGGTGTGCCGGTGCTGTCACTCGGCTTTACCAAGCCTGCACAGCCGTTCACTGAGGCGCAGCCTAGCGTCGTTGATCTTTCGGGCGATGCCGACAAGCCACTGATGCTTAAGCCGATTGTACTGCCCGAGGCGATGGAGGCCGTCGTCAAGCAATGAAGCGGCTTAGCCTCGCCATTCTTGGTGCTGCGGCGCTTTCCGCAGGCTCGGCGATCGCGGTTCAAGCGACTGCCATCGAAGTGACGGTCGTCAATGATACGGCAGTCCTCGAAACGCGGATGCCGCGCGCGCTTTCGGACTATGGCTTTTTTACCGATGCTGCAGGGCAGATTCCCAGTGCCAATGTCACGCCGTACCGGCTGAACACGCCGCTCTACACGGATAGCGCCAGCAAACTACGTTTCGCCTATGTGCCAAAGGGCAAGCAGGCGGTGGCCGATGGAGAAGGGCTGCTGAAGTTCCCTGTCGGCAGCGCGCTGATCAAGACGTTCGCTTATGGCGAGGGCGAAGACCGGCGCTTGATTGAAACCCGCGTTTTGCTGCATCGCGCCGATGGCTGGCTAGCGCTACCCTACAAATGGAATGACGAGCAGACCGAGGCGAAGTTGGCATTGGTTGGTGCTCGGCTCGATGTCGATACGCCCGAGCACGGTACGATTAGCTACCGCGTGCCCAACAAGAACCAGTGCAAGCAGTGCCACAGCATTGACGATACTGTCGTACCGATTGGTCCGAAAGCGCGGAACCTGTCGAGCGACTGGATGGCGGCAATGGTCAAGGCTGGCCATGTCGATGCGATGCCGCAGGGCACTGGCGCGCTGCCGGTTTGGGAGCATCGTCAGGAAGCGGATCTGAACGATACGGCCCGGGCCTATCTCGATGTGAATTGCGCGCATTGTCACCAGCCGCAAGGCAAGGCCTCGAACTCCGGCCTCGATCTGCGATGGGAGCAGGATGATCCGACATCTGTGGGTATTCGCAAACGCCCTGTTGCCGCTGGACGCGGTTCGGGCGGCTTGAACTTCTCGATTGTACCCGGGGATTCCTCGCGCTCTATCATGGTACACCGGATGGGCAGCGATAATCCCGGCGTCGCGATGCCAGAACTCGGTAAGACCACCGTCGACAAGGATGGAGTCGACGTTATCACGCGCTGGATTGATGCGATGCCGGAGAAGACGTTCTGACCCGGCGTTGCGCGGGACATGCTGTCCTACAGGTGCTCGGGACTGCTAACTTCGGCGAATGATAACAGGATCTGACATTGGACGAGAATTGCGGGCGAGAATGATCATCGATTGAGCGCTTGAATTTCTCACTTTGGACCCTGTTCCATGTGTTCCATCGTGTAGGGTTTCGCCGGTGAATATGAAGGATAATTGAAATGAAATGGCTTCTCCGAATCGTCGGGATTATCCTCGCGCTGCTGGTCATCGCGTTTTTGTTCCTGCGCACGCCAGATACCGATCCCGCAGAGATGCGCGCCAAATATGGCGGCGAGCCATCGCAATTTGTTGAGATGGCCGATGGGCTGACAGTCCATCTGCGCGACGAGGGGCCGAGAGATGCTCCGGTCATTATGCTGCTCCATGGCTCGAACGCGGACATTCATACGTGGCAGCCGTGGGCAGAAGCGCTCAAGCAAGATTATCGCGTCGTCCGGTTCGACCAGATTGGCCATGGACTGACCGGACCAGCGAAAGACGATAATTATGCGCTCGAAGCTTTCGTTGCGGACATCAACGATGTTGCGGATGCGCTTGAGATTGAGAAATTCGTGCTTGCTGGAAATTCTATGGGCGGCGCAATTTCAATGGGTTATGCGCTGGAGCATCCAGAGCGCCTGAACGGTTTGATACTGGTTGACGCAGGCGGTGCCGATATCAAACGCGAAGGTGGCGGGAACTTGCTGTTCACGCTCGCTGCGATGCCCGGAATCAACAAGGTTATGGGCCAGATAACGCCGCGCTCAATGGTGGAAACAAGCCTGTCCCAAAGCGTTTTCAATCAGGATATTGTCACCGATGAGGCGATTGATCGGTACTGGGAGCTGGGTCGCTATCCGGGCAACCGTCAGGCTACGCTCAAGCGTTTCTCCACGCCGCGGCAGGCATTTGATGAGGACAAAATCCGTGCCACTACCGTGCCAACACTCGTGATGTGGGGTGAGGAGGACTCGCTGATCCCATACGAGGCAGCGGGCTGGTATATGGACCGTCTGCCCAATGCGACCTTGGCCAATTATGGAGAAATTGGTCACATGCCGATGGAAGAAGCGCCCGTTCGCAGTGCGATGGATGTCAGAAATTTCATGGAAAATCTGACAGCAACCACCGAAGTTGGTGCTGAGTAGGGGTTAACGCAGCCCTATAGACGCGGGCCGATCTCCTGCATAAGCTGCGGCGTCGCGATCATGCTCGCGGGGTTTAAGCAGGGACGTTCGTTAGTGCGCAAATTGGGATTGATTGGTGGGATGAGCTGGGTCTCTACCCGGACATATTTTGAACAAATCAACCGGCTTGTCCAGCGCCGGACTACGCCTCGAACGACCGCGCCATTGCTGATGGAAAGCCTCGACTTTGCTTCGTTGCATGCGCTGAAGGATGATGCCGATTGGGATGCGGCGACCCAGCACCTGATCGCATCTGCCAAGCGGATGGAACAAGCAGGTGCAGAGGGTCTCGTGATATGCGCAAACTCGATGCACAAGGACTTTGCGGCGATTTCCGAGGCAGTCGATATTCCGATCCTTCATGCGGGCGACTGCATTGGCGCGAAGGTTGCAAAGGCAGGCAAAACCAACGTCGCGCTGATCGGCCGCCGCAACGTTATGACAGAGAGCTTCTTCCGCCAACGGATTGTTGCGCATGGGGTTGATTTGATGTCGCCCGAGATGGCCAATGTCGAGCTGATCGATAAGATCATCTATGAAGAGTTGATGGCCGGCAAAGCTAGCCGCGATGCGGAACGGCTGTTCAAAACGATTATTACGCAAAAGGAGCAACGCGGCGCTACTGCGATCATCCTAGCCTGCACCGAGCTGGAACTGGTGGTCGATATCAACGCCAATGTCCTGCCGATCTTCGACTCGGCTGGCATCCATTGTGAGGCGGCGGTGGATTGGATATTCGGTAAAGAAGAACAGGACGATTGATCTGTTGCCAGATTGTTCCCGTTGTCGGTTGGCACCGCTTTCTCTAAGCCGCGCTCACCGATGACACGCGCCCCATATGCCGCTGACCCGACCGCTTCGCGCGGCCGTGAATTCCCCGAAAACAGAGGTGGCACGCGTGGTCCGCGCAGTGAATTCCAGCGCGACCGCGACCGGATTATCCATTCGATCTCCTTCCGCCGTCTGCGTAGCAAAACGCAGGTGTTTATTGCGCCTGATGGTGACCACTATCGCACGCGTCTGACCCATAGTCTGGAAGTCGCACAGATCGGCCGTGTGATCGCGCGGACACTGGGTCTGGACGAAGATCTGACCGAGGCGCTGTGCCTCGCGCATGATATCGGCCATCCGCCATTCGGGCATGCGGGGGAGAAAGCTCTATCACTGGCGATGGAGAAACATGGCGGGTTCGACCACAACGCGCAATCACTGCGCACGCTGATGCGGCTCGAAAGCCCCTATTGCGACCATGAGGGGCTAAATCTGACTTGGGAACTGCTCGAAGGGCTGGCCAAGCATAACGGCCCGGTCGAGGAACCCGGTTGGGCGCTATCCGAGCTTGATGCCGACTACCCGCTTGCATTGCGCAAATATCCATCACTGGAGGCGCAGGTCGCAGCGATCGCGGATGATATCGCTTACGACAATCACGACATTGATGATGGGTTGCGTGCCGGCTTCATCGATCTGGATGAGCTGCTCACAATCGATTTCGTCGCCGACCAGTGGCGAATGGTCGAAAACCGCTTCCCCGGCGCGCAAAGAGAGCGTCAGTTGCGCGAGTTGGTCCGTGGGCAAATCGGGCTGATGGTCAATGATGTGATTGAACATACGCGCAATGCGATGGGCGGTATCGAAACGCTGAATAATGTGCACGAGGCCGGGCAGGTGCTCGCGACCTTCTCGCCCAGCTTTGCCCAGGCGGAAAGGAAGCTGAAGAACTTCATGTATGAGAAGCTCTATTACCATCCTGAGCAGCTTTCGACGGCGGAGAAAGCGCGCGATGTCGTGTCGCGGATATACGCCGCTTACGAGCAGGATGCTTCGCTTCTACCACGCGATTGGTACGCGACTTTGCCCGAAAGCGAACCTGCTCGCAGCCGTCACGTTGCGGACTATATCGCTGGTATGACTGACCGCTACGCCATCGATCAATGCGCCAAGATTTATGGTTCGGCACCCGATGGGTTGAGCAATGTCTGACCCTGTGAAGATTGCGATTGTCGGGGCTACCGGCCTGATTGGCCGCACGATTATCGAGCAGGCCACCGGACGTGAGGATGTACGTATTATCGGCGTTGCCCGCCGCGAAATGAAGTTGCCGAAGGGCGTGCGGATGGAGCTGATGCTTGCCGATCCTAGCCAGTGGGGAGAAGTGATCGGGCAAATCAAACCGGACGTTCTGGTCAGCGCTTTGGGCACAACGTGGAACAAATCTGGCAAGAGCGAAGAAGCCTTTCGCGCGGTTGATGAGCACCTAGTTCTCGATACTGCCAAGGCCGCGCATGATCACGGTGTGAAACGGATTATCGCGATAAGTTCGATTGGGGCGGATACCGGATCGAAGAGCTTCTATCTCCGCGTCAAAGGCGAGGTCGAGCGCGATCTACTCAAGATTGGCTTTGACCGTGTTGATATCTTCCGGCCGGGCCTATTGCGCGGGGAGCGCAGCAATGATCGCCGGGCAGCGGAGAGGCTGGGTATCTTGCTTAGTCCGCTGACCGATCTGCTGTTGCACGGAAAATACCGTAAATACCGCTCGACCTCGGTGAAGGACGTGGCTGATGCTGCACTGGCGCTGTCGATGCGCAAAGCGGCAGGCAAGTTCAAACATGACAATGATGCAATTTTGCGGGCGGCCCATAGCCTCCCGCAGTTGCAGGGGTAGCACAGGGGAAAGCCATGTGGGATTTTGTATTCAAGTCGGCAAATTTTCTGGCGATGCTGGCGTGGTTTGTACTGATCCTGTTGCCGCGTAAGCCAATCACACTAAGCGCGGTAATGTATCTGGGCGTCGCGCTCCTCTGCCTAGTGTATTCCGTTAGCATGATCTCGATCATCGGCGGTTTTGTTGATCCGGTCGGACCGGATGACGCGCAGGGTGGCTTCACCAGTATTGAAGGCGTGCGCGCATTGTTCGCATCCGATGGTGGCCTGACAGTGGGCTGGGTTCACTATCTTGCGTTCGATCTGTTTGTCGGCCTTTGGATAGCACGCGATGCCGATGCGAAATATTTCTCGCGGGTATTGCAGGCACCTATCCTGTTGCTCA
Organism: Pontixanthobacter sp. CEM42; assembly: GCF_017812015.1. Classification (GTDB taxonomy): domain Bacteria; phylum Pseudomonadota; class Alphaproteobacteria; order Sphingomonadales; family Sphingomonadaceae; genus Pontixanthobacter. The sequence continues at coordinate 454,427 of NZ_JADQTN010000001.1, forward strand.
CCTTCATGCTCGGCCCGATTGGCTTGCTCTTGTGGCTTATTATCCGTGAAGGTCGTGCGCGGACTTTCGGCTGGAAACGCAACCGCATCAATGTGTGATCGAGCACTTCGATGAAGCGTCACGCTCCTGCGACATTGCGCAATCGAGAGGCGATTGCTGACGTGCTTGGCTGTGAACTTCCGCCTCGAGGAACGGTGTTGGAAGTTGCCAGCGGCTCTGGTGAGCACGTGATATATCTAGCCGAGCGGTTCCCTGATCTGATCTGGCAACCCAGTGACTACGAAGACGATGCATTGGCATCAATCTCCGCTTGGTCTGTCGAAGCCAAGTTGACCAACATCCTTCCGCCAATTGAGTTGGACGCATCGATCGTTTGGAAAGAGATGAGTTGCGAGGCGATTTTGTGCTGCAACATGATCCATATCAGTCCGTGGGCGGCAACTGCTGGCCTGTTTCGCAACGCTGGACATGTCCTAACAGAAGGGGGTTCCTTGATTACATACGGCCCTTACATTGAGGACAATGTACTGACCGCCCCGTCCAATCTCGACTTTGATCGAAGTTTGAAAACGCGCGATCCGGAGTGGGGCCTGCGGAATGTTGCCGAACTGGATGCTTTAGCGGATGAGCATGGGCTTAGCCGTATCGCTCGCCATGCGATGCCGGCCAACAATTTGCTTCTCGTATACCGCAGGTAGAGCAACGCCCGCCCGGTTGATCGGACGGGCGAAACCCTGCGACCCTTGCGGGTGTTACTGATTAATTGATGGCATCCTCACCGGTTTGACCGACTGATTGGATGTCTTCGCCAAGGCCTTTTACCGTATTGCACGCCGTCGCAGTGAGCGACATTGCGGCGATACCGATGGCTATAAATACCTTGCGGGTCATGATCTCTACTCCAAAATTCTGCGCGCAAGTTGCGCTCGCATGTGAAGTAAAAACGCGGGGAGTGGTTTGCGGTTCCCTAAGCTTCGGTCGGGGCGGGCGTCTGTTTCGACAATACCCTCTGGCGCCATGCGACGAGTAGCCCTGAAGCTATGATGAGTGGAGCGCCGATTGCCAGCGTAGCCGGCGGGACGCGCTCGAAGATGAAATAACCGAACAATGTCGCCCAGATCAACGATGTGTAGTCCATGATGATGATCGTGGCAGCCGAACCGAAGCGCAGACTGGTGGTAAGTAGCATTTGCGCAGTCGCGCCGCACAAAGCCATCGCGAGGATAATCAGCCACGTTGTCTGATCATGGGCGCTGGCGACAAATGGCATGGCGAGGGCAGCAAGCGGTGCGGTGAGTGCAGTGAACCAGAACACAATCGCCCAAGGGCTCTCGGTCGTGTTCAAGTCTTGGATTTGGATAGAGATCAAAGCGACCAAGAAGGCAGCAATCAATCCCACAACTGTACCTGCCGGATTGAGCATATCGCCGCCTGGCTGCATCACGATCAGCACGCCGGCGAAGCCCAAAGCAATTGCTGCGCCGCGGTAGAAGCCGATCTTCTCACGGAACAACACCATAGACAGGATCACTGCCCACATAGGCGTTGTGAAGCTCAGCGTCGTGGCCTCTGCCAAAGGAAGCAGGACAATCGCGCCATAGACAAAAACCATGCCGGTAATGCCGTATACGGCGCGGCGGATATGCGCTGATAGGCGTTGGGTTTTAACAGTCGCGATCTTACCGATCAGCAGCAGAAAGCCACCAACCAACAGGACTGTTAGAGCTTGCCGCCAGAATATAAGCTCAAGCAAATGCGCACCGCGCTGTTCGGCCAGCTTCAGCAACGCCCCCATTGTCGCAAGCGTCAGCGCCGTTAGCAGGCGCACACCCAAAGCCAACATTGGGCGCGGAGAAGCAACGGAACCGTCCATTGCGCGGCCTTAGGGCAAGTAGAGTGCCGATCAACCGCACTTCTCCTATTGAGAAGCATAGTCCACGCTCCCATATGGCGCAGGCTATGTCATGGGCTGATCAGATCGAACGATTTTGGACGTTTGCCAGCGAGGCGGAGATTGTCGGCCTTTGGGGGCTGGCGCTGATCGGCGTTGCGATTTTTGCGCTGTTCGCCGAGAAACGCCGCAACAAAGTCGCGCGGATCGACCGGATCGGCTGGGTTCCGTGGACGAGTGTATTTATGTTCAGCGCGATGATCGGCGCAGGGTTGATCGCCCTCGCAGTGAAGGGAATATTCAGCGGCGAGTAGTCGCGGTTAGATACCAGACTAATTCCGATGCTGTTGGGCATCGCAAGCGCGACCGAGCGCCTGAGCTTATACCAGGTAGCCAAGCAACGCGGATGCGCCGCGGCCCGGCGACTGAGCTGCGGGTCTCTTTAGAGACACGCCTCCAAATACGCTTGATCGAAACCGAACTGACGCGATTTCTCGAGTGTATAAGGACGTAGGCCCGACGCGCGATATTCGCCGATGATCTTACCGTCATCATCCTCGTCCAGATATTCGAACTTGAACAATTCCTGCGTAACGATCACGTCGCCTTCCATCCCGATCACCTCAGTGATGTTGGTTGTACGGCGCGAGCCATCGCGAAGACGTTTCACCTGCACAATGATGTCGACCGATTCGGCAATCTGGCGTGAAATGGCTTCTTTTGGGATCTTGATGTCACCCATCAAAATCATGTTTTCCATACGGCCAAGACACTCGCGAGGAGAGTTGGCGTGAAGCGTACACATGGAGCCATCGTGGCCCGTGTTCATCGCGGCGAGAAGATCGAAACATTCTGCACCACGAATCTCACCCAGAATAATCCGGTCAGGACGCATACGCAGGGCGTTTTTAACAAGGTCGCCGATGGTAATCGCCCCTTGGCCTTCAAGGTTAGGTGGGCGTGTTTCGAGTGGAAGCCAGTGTGGCTGTTGCAGACGAAGCTCGGCAGCATCCTCAATCGTCAGAACGCGTTCACCCGGGTCGATCATTTTCGAAAGGGCGTTGAGCATGGTTGTTTTACCCGAACCCGTACCGCCCGAGATAACGACATTCATCCGGCATGCACCCGCGATTTTCAGCGCGGTGGCCATTTTGTCGCTCATCGAGCCAAACTCTTTGAGCATGTCGATCGTAATCGGTTTCTCGGAGAATTTACGAATTGAGATCGCAGTGCCTTTGAGCGACAGCGGTGGAACGATGACGTTCACACGCGAACCGTCTTTCAAGCGGGCATCGGCAAGCGGTGTGGTTTGGTCGACGCGGCGGCCAACCTGGTTCACGATACGTTGAGCGATTTGGAACAGATGGTTCTCATCGCGGAAGCGGATCGGTGCCTGCACCAGTTTACCGCTTTTCTCGATATATGTTTGGTCAGGGCCGTTGACCATAATATCCGAGATATCAGGATCGTTCAGTAGTTCTTCGAGAGGACCAAAACCGAGCAATTCGTCGATCAGGACTTTCTCGAGAGCAAACTGCTCACGGCGGTTCAGCGTGACCTTAAGCTCGGCCAGCACTTCCATGATGATTGGGCGGAACTCTTCGGACAGTTCTTCCTTGGTCAGCGTTGCCGCTGCCTCTGGATCAACCCGTTCAAGCAGGCGCGGAAGCACTTGCTCCTTGATCTTGTGAACGCTGGCTTCGAAACCGCCAACTTCTGCGTTGCCTTCCATTACCGCATTGGCGCGGTCGGCAAGGCGAGTCATTGCATCATTTTTGTTCGGCTGCCCGCTTGGTGCCGGCTCTGCAGGCGCGGTTGGATCTTCGCCTGGTAGAGGCGGGAATTGTTCACCGCCCGGAGGTGGAACATCTTCCTTTGCAGGCGCGGCGCTTTCGCCGCCCTTCATCGGGCGGGCTACGCCGAAAGAGGGACGTGCGCCGGGTTTCATCCCGCTTGGTCCATTCTTACGTCCGAAAGCGCTCATCGTCGCGTCCCCTCTATGCAGCCCATTGGTTTGGAGCCGCGAAATTCATTGTTCAGCGCTGGACCAAGAGACCCAAGCACCTGTGATCAGAAATGGTGAATAGGGCGGAAACCTTATTTTTTCCTAAAGCCTTGCGAGGTTCTTGCGGTTATTGGCTAAAAAATTGCTAAGAGGATCCCGATGAGTTCCGACAAACCGCGCGCTGTAACGCTTACATTGACTCGTTTTGCTGAGCCTGATTCCTTGGTGCGCCAATCCCTGGCGCATGCACTTGCGCAAGAGGGTGTAAGCGGTGAGGTCGTTTTTGTTGAGCAGCAAGTCGATTCCGCAATCACTGCTGACGATTTTCCGGGCGCGAAACTGGAATTGCGGATTGTCAGAAGAAAACTCGCTGGCTTATCTGCGGCGCGCAACTTGGCACTTGATGAAGCACGACACGGCTTGATCATGTTCCTTGATGCTGATGCGCTTGCTGCACCTGACTACGCGGCTCAATTGGCGGCAAAACTTGTAAATGACGATGTTGCGGTTGCCGGCGCACGCATCGTCCCGCAATGGCCGGGAAATCCACCTGCTTTGGCCAAGGCACGCGCAGTATATGACCAATATTCATTGCTCGATCTTGGAGGTTCCACGCAGCCCTATCACCGTGTGGTTGGAGCGGGTTTCGGCGTCGATATGGGCAAGTTGCCGCGTGACTTTCGTTTTGATGAGAATTTGGGTCGGCGAGACGGGCGGTTATTCGGCGGCGAAGAGAGCGATTTTACGACTAGGGCACGCGCGCTCGGATATCGTTCGCTGTATGTCGGCAGTGCAGTTGTTACCCATCTGATAGAGCCGGAACGTACCGGGCTCGGCTGGATTGCAAAGCGGCTGGTCTATGCCGGCCATGGCCGCGCGAAAATGGGCGGAGCACCATCGCCGGGTGGGAAACGGACCAATGCTGATTGGTTACTCGCGCCGCTTTATGTACCGCCTTACGCAATCGGATGGTTGTGGGGTAAATTTTCTGGCTAGATGCTGCGCTGTGAGAGGATGTTCCTTAACCTCGCAAAACGCTTTGCCAACGGGAGAAGATGATGCGGAGCGCGGCAGACGAATTGCAGCGGTAGTGCCTTTGCAAATGCTTCGGCCAGAATACCGGCGGCACGTTCTTTGATGGCAGGATTGCCACCTTTTCCCAGATCGTATGCGATCGCATTGTCGAGCCCGCACAGTGCCTGTCGGAATCGCGCAGTGGTTGCCTCTTCTCGCCGATAAAATACATCCAGAAGAGCAGCCAAATCATCGGTGATATTCGCTGGATAATGGCGGCCGATTGCGGCACTTGCGATTGCGTGCGCGAAATGGCGTTGGCGATCCAGTTTGGTAGAGGTAATGTTGGTGGCATGCATCCGGTACTGGATTAGTATTCCGCTAAGCGATGCGCCCAGACCTGAAGAAGCCAATGCGGCGGCCAGCCCGTAATCGCCTGCGATTGGTAAATTCTCATCATATCTAACCGGAGTGCCATCGGGCATTCGTGCACGGAAGCAAAAGCAATGGATCATTGGCATCCGGATCCGTGCAACAAATGCACATGTGTTGAAATCCATCGCATTATGCCGTGTGTATCTCGGCGATCCATCAGCCTCGATTGATCGATAACCGCCGCCGACTATCAGGCAGTCGGGGTGCGCGTTGAGAAAATCGAATTGGCGCTGTAGCATATCGGGCTGTGCGATATCGTCGCCATCCAAACGTGCGATAAGCGGCGCGCGTGCATATTGCAGGCCTTTATTCGCGCTGGGGTAGGGACCAAGGTTTTCAGTGTTCCGGATCACGCGAACCCGGTCATCACGTTGCATGTAGTCTGCCAGCACAGCTTCGGTTGAATCTGTCGAACAATCATCGACCACGATCAGCTCGAGATCGGACATAGTTTGCTGCAGGATACTATCCACGGCCTCGACAAGATAACTGCCGCCGTTGAAAACCGTCATTAGTACAGTGATTTTAGGGACAGGTTCGGGCATCTTTATCCGGATAAAGTTGGACATCTGCAGGAGCGCTTTGTGACATCGCCACTATGGTCGATAATTCTAGCATCGCGCAATGGCGCAGACACTTTACCGCGCTGTTTGTCCGCACTTGTTGAAGCGATACGGATTGACCCGAGCGTTGAGGTGCTACTGGTAGATAATGCGAGCACCGATGCAACGCCTGACATCATGCAGGAGTATTGCGCGGCGCTGGATGCTCAGATTCTGTCCGAATCGCGTCCGGGCAAGGCTTATGCACTGAACTCTGCGATAGAGAGTGCGGCGGGCGATTGGTTGGTTTTCATCGATGATGATATTCTGGTCGGCCCAGGGTGGTTAGAAGCGTATCGACGTGGTGCCGAACACTCACCGGTAGCATCCTTACTCGCTGGGCAATTAAGACCGGATTGGGTTGGAAATCCTCCCGAATGGCTGGTTGCCATGGCGAATATCGGAAAAGCATGCGGGTGCACCAACCCTGAAGCGCCTTATGGCCCTTACTCGGCGCTTGACGTCAAAGGTGGAAATTTTGCCATCCGGCGAAGCGCGCTGGGAGCAGTCAGATTTGATGAGAAATCTTCCAATCTGGGCGCAACCAAAACAAAAGTCACTGGCGGACTCGACACTAAAATCGCGCTACAAATGGCACCCGTCGATGGAGGTATTCTACATGTACCCGCCGGGACAGGGCGCCACATAATCAGTGAAGATGAAATGCGCCTTAAATGGGCCTTCAAGCGGCAAATGCGGATAGGACGCAACTTTGCGGCAGCAAATCCCTCTAGTGTCGTCGGTATTATCAAAGCTGTTTCGAAGACGGTGATATTCGCGTTGATCGCACCATTGGCAATATTGTTTAGGCAGCATTTATTCGCAGGCAGATGTATTTTGGGACTGGCTACAAACCTTGGTCGACTTGATCGTTGGTTTGGTTAAAAACTATTGTTTCCAATGTGATAAATCACGTTGTAGAAAACTTTCGAGCCACAGGACATCGTTGGCGTGACGTTCAACGAGCATAGCACGGCATCCATCATCCATTGGCGGATTTGCGGCTTCGGCAATATTTTTCTGCCGTAGCCATGATCTGATTCGGTACCGTGTCTCAGGCTTGAAAAGTGGCCTAGTGAACTTCCCGATCCATCCTGGTGGATAGGAGGCAAGATCTTGCATCATGCGCGATCGCGCGCGCTTGGCACCGTTCTTGGTCGCGAGATTAGTTGAAGCGGCTATTGAAGGATCAAGTCCAAGCCACTTGTATGTTTCGCGTAGACATCCTTCAGCGTCTGATTTCAAATCATCAAGCAGAATAACGCGCACATTGTTTCGGCCGAATTGAGCGACGAACCGCTGGACATTCTCACGCATGGCATAGACGCGCGAATAGAGCAGATTTTCGGGAAATCCGCGGCGCAGTGGTTGGGGATTGGCCGCGCGGGGGAATTCTGCTTCAAGCGATTTTTGGAAGTCGTCCAAGGTCTCAGCGCCGTTGAAGCGGAGTTGATGAAACATTGAGTGCACTGCCTCTGCGGGATGACGGAGAGCGATAATTATCTTTGAGTCAGGCGACTTTGCAGCAATTTCGACCGGCGCCTCTTTCGCATAGAAATAGTGCGTAGACCCATCGAGTGCGTATTGCTCATCTGTGCGTCTCTCATAAGCGGAGAGGTAGTCCTGCTCGCTATACCGCCCAGATCCGGAGGTCAGATCAGAACCGAAGTAAACCGGCTCCTTCAACTGCGGCGCGTAAATACTGGGATGCTGTGCAAGCCAGTCATAAAATGACGTTGTCCCGCATTTTGGAGCGCCAGCAAGGTAGAGATTGGGGAACGGTGTACTCATGCTCTTTGCTTTTTGCCCGTAATGAACTGTAATAACGAGGGATCGAAACCCAACGCACGTCGGACCGCTCCAAGCGAAATTATGTTCCAGACGACGAGCCCTGCCGCAACACCTATCGCTGCGCCGGCAGTGCCTTGATAAGGGATCAGTAACGCCGATATGCTCAAGGCTATGGTGACACCCGTGGCTTTGGCAATGGTGGCGATGCGTGTGTGACCAGTCATCGTCAGAAGGTAGCCAACCGGGCCGCAGGCTGTGTTGAAAATCTGCCCCGCACCCACGATCCACAACAAGGCGGCTACACTCACAAAATCCGCGCCGAAAATTTGCAATATCCATGTGCCAAGCCCGGCAAGGATGAGTGTCGCGAGGGTCGTCAAACCAGTTGTGGCGAGTGTGTAGACGCGCGTTACACCGATCAAGCGTGGCAGCTGCTGGGAATTCCAGAGCTCCGAAATGCGCGGGGCATAGCGCATGGCGGCGGCACTCGCAGGAAGGGCAATTATCGGCGTGAGGCGGGCAATCGGCTGGTATAGGCCAGCCTGCTCGGGCGACGCCAGCAAAGCCAACATCAGCGTGGCGAACTCACTCTGGACGATCGCGAGAAGCGACAGGCCGAAAAATGGTGCTGCTTTGCCAAGCCATCGTGGTTTGGCGAAATGGGCAACGACCGCACTACTGTGCGTTATAAGATGTATGCGCACCAACAAGGCAGCTGCGATCACGCCGCCGAAACCAGCGACGGCGAACAGAATGAGAAAAGCGGATGGCTCCAGCGGGGCAAAGGTCAATGAAAGGCCAATCAGCCCGATCAGTAGCAATGGACGCATGATTTCACCAGGCCATTGCGCGCCGGCGACATCGCCAAAACCCTGCGCGATCCCGCGCAGCAACTGGATAAATGCTAGCACCGGGATAATGGCTGCACCAATCAGAAGGACCGATCGATATTCAGGCCAAAAGCCCGCGATGGCGATGACGATCGTAGCTCCAACCGCGGACAGTAGTAGCACGAGAGCCGCCGCGCGGCGTGCGAACGGCACAAGCAGATGCGTCGCCTTGCTAGCCAGCCAACCGGCGATTTCACGGACTGCGAGCGACCCAAAGCCGAACAGAGCCAGCGTAGCCCCGATCTGCGCTGCAGAAAGGGCGACCGCGACCATGCCATATCCCTCCACACCAAGCAGGCGTGCGGCGATAACCGCTTGCGCAAAAGATAGCGCCAAACCAGTTACTTTGATCGCGACACTGACTATCGAAGCTTTTGCTACAGGACCTGATGCAAGCGTGCGCCCCTTGCGCGCGAGGTCGGATATCACGGATTTCATTGTTTTGTTCCGGCGAGCGACAGTACCGCAGGGGCCACGCGATCCCAGCTGAAGTGTTCGCGCGCAGCCGCTTGCGCTTCGTGACAGAATTCCGATCTTGCGTTTGGCGACAGTTTCGCAACGCCATCTATTGCATCAACCCACGCCGACGCCTCTCCGCAAGCGAGCAAGTGCCCCGTTTCGCCATCGATTACTGCATCACGCAGCCCGCCGTGATCGGCCGCGAGTACTATCCCACCAGCGGCAGCCGCTTCCGGAGCGACCAGACCGAACCCTTCATACTCGCCGTTCTCCGGTTCGATATTCGGCACGATAACGCACAGTGCCTTACTATATGCTAGGGCAAGTTGGTCGGGTTCGAGGCAACCGAGATAGTCGACTCGTGGATCGTCGATCACATGCGCTTCGCTTGCGTCCCAGCCGGTGCCGGCAATTTGCAATCGGATATCGGCGGGCAGGTGCGGCAGGACCTCACGAGTGAACCAGCCGCAACCTTTACGGTGAACCAAGCGACCGGCGAATAGAATATGGCCGTTATGCTCGTTGTTTTTAGGGGTTGGAAAATGCTGTGTTCCCAATGGTATAACGGCGGAATTGCGCCATCCGGTTTCGCTCGCAACCTGTGCAGTAGCTTGGGAGTTCGCTATGATTCTGGCGCGCGAAAGCAGGCGTGAACCCAACCGCAGATAGGCGCCATAAAGCCGCCCTTTGACACCGCCTCTGCGATGATAAGAAACGTCCGTACCATGTGCTGCAATTAGGACGGTGGTCGCTTTGCTTCTGAACACAAGCGGCAGGGCCAGCGGCCAGATGGCCATATCGCCCAATAGCAATGTCGAGGGCGTTGATTTTCTGCTCCAGTATCTTCGGAACACGGTGAGCGGGAACAGCAATAGGCCGAGCACGGAAGCCGGCATGCCGTTGCGCCTGCCTGGTAGTGCCACGAGGTCGATCGCCTGCAACTTCGCTAGGCCTTCTGCCAACTTGAGCGACCATGTCTCCATGCCGCCCATTGCAGGCGCCCATTTGCGCGTCACAAACAGAAAGTCGGCATCTGTACTCATCAGAAATACGTCCAGATCGGGCCCGGTGGCATGGGGGCCTCGGGCATAGTGACACCATCCGCCCACATGAGTTCAGCGTTGGTTGATCCGGCAGATGTGATTGAGGTGACGCCTCTATCAAGCGTAACCATCTGTCCTTCACGATATGTCTGCCCGTCAATTTGGATCGTGCCTTGCCGGACGTGATACTCGCCCGGCACGCGAACGGTCCAATTCCGGGTTTGACCCACAGGAAGTTCAATGCCCGCGAGCCAGAATGGGCCCCATGCGTGGATGAAGGTGTCGCGGATTGCGGCGGCGTCTTCGGCTAGAAATTCACCAGCCGGTTCATCGGTCGTGAGCAACCGTGTCCAAGCGCTATCATTTTCGACCACCAATGGGATTGTCTCTTTGGCCATCCCATCTCGATAAACGCGCTTCTCCGCCCACAGATATGATTCGATCCCCCAAGGGGTCATGAATCCGTTTTTCTTATCGAATCCAGCCAGCATAAAGTTGGCATCGAAATATCGGACGGGTTGATCAAACATTCTGTCAGCCGTTTCGATAAGCGCGATTTGGTTGGCTTTTGCCCGATGATCGACTGGCAAGAACTGGATCGGCAATACAATGGTCACTGCCGCGACGATCAATGCGGGACGGTATTTTTCGAGTGCGAGTTTCGCGACGGGCGCACAGGCCACGAAGACAGGCGGCAGAATGAACGCGTAAAAATACGGTGCAGTGTTGTGATAGAACAGGAACGTAGTAACTGGCAGCCACAATCCGATCAAAGCTATACGTTTGGCGGCAGCTGTGGCCTTCCAAGTGGAAGGTGCAAAGGCGATCAACAAAGCGCCGACGAACCCGGTTGTGATGGCTTTGGGTATGACGTTCCAGTAAGGCTGGATGCCTAATGAGAACATTTTTCTCGCAGCGCTTCTGCCCGCATTTCCCGTTTTGGTGACGTGATCAGCCTCTAGAGCGAGGCTGTGCAACCAGTAAAAGAACGCGCCAGCCACCGTGACGGCGGCGGCAACCGCTACAAGCCGTATGGCCGCTCGCGTATCATATCCTTCGTCGGCCCAACGTAACCACGCTAAGCCTGCGAACGCGGGGGCCCAAAGAATGCTCTTTATGGTGGTCAGGAACGCCAACGCTGTCAGGCAGCCAATCGCTATGATCCATAGTGTAGTCAGGCGTTTCCAAGCGAAGAGAGCCAGCGCACCCGACAAAAATGCCGCCGCCATTGGATCCGTGCGGAATGAGAATCCATGCATGAAGACGAACCCAAACGAAACATAGGCAAGAGCACATAGAAGTGCTGCATCTTGAGTGCTGAATCGCCGGGCCAGCGCGTAAATGGATCCCAGTGTTACCAGCTCAAACGCGAACATTACGTATCTCGCGATGATTATGTGATCGACCGAGACGCCCGGAAGCCAAGTGATCCAGCCGAACAGCCGAACATGCAATGTCTGGATTGCGCTTGTTAGAACGCCTTCTTGGGCGAACTGCCAGACCTGATGGTAGAAGAAAAACTCATCCCAGTTAACGGCGACGAGCGAGATCATGACTGCCTGCAGCACGATCGCTGCCGCCAATGCATAGCGGAGCATTTGGTTGGTAGAGAGTGGCACTCTCACCTTTTGAGGCTGTATGATCGCTTCGGTCATCGTTAGGTACCGGTCGCGGTTCTTTTGGAATCTTGCTCGTGTGAAGGGGTGTCGACCGGATCTTCCGCCGGCACAGACAGCATAACGATATGATCACGCAATTCGCGTGTTTCGGCTAGGTTGGTTTCGATCAGCTTGCGGTTCGACGCAACCAAATCGGCGAGCACTCCCATGATCGCGACCAGTGTCCCGAGCACCAGCAATGCGCCGCCTATGACGAGCGATTGGATATGACCGTCGCCAGCGCCGGTCGCGTAGAACCATATGAACCGCATAATCGGTGCGAGGCCGATCAACGCGATCAGAGCACCGCTACCGACGAACACGCGCAGCGGGTTGTGCGTGGTATAGGCTCGGGCAATTGTGATGCCGGTATTGATGATGAAGCGCGGGATCGATGTGAACAGGCGCGAAGGCCGCATTGTCTCGTTGGTGCGGATCGGCACACTCTTGATCGCAAGGCGCTTGCGGCCCGATTGGATCAACATATCGGTGGTGTAGCTGAAATCGGTGGTGATGTTGATTTGCTGTGCGGCGGCGCGTGTGATCGCACGGAATCCACTGACCGCATCGGTGATGTCGGTCCGCGATAGCCTGCGAACGACAGTGCTACCCAAGCGTTGCAGCAGACGTTTGAACGGGCCGAAATGGGCGTTGTTTGCGACACCGCGATCGCCGATGACCACGTCTGCTTCTCTGGCAACAACTGGTGCGACAAGTTTGGCGATGTCCTCACCGACATATTGGCCGTCGGCATCGGTGTTGACGATAATATCTGCACCGGCATCCAGTGCGGTGCGGATGCCGGTCCGAAATGCTGCGGCCAATCCGCGATTACGGCGATGGCGGACAATGTGATGCACACCCCAGCGTTTTGCGACTTCGGACGTACCATCATGGCTACCATCGTCGATCACCAGGATTTCGACAGTATCGATCCCGTCGATCCGGCGCGGAATCGCAGCCAGCGTTGCGGGCAGGTCCTCCGCCTCGTTAAAGCACGGTATCTGGACAATTAGCTTGGTCATTGGCTTAGTTTGGCCCCCAAATGCACGCAAAACCGCGCGCGTCGGAGTGATTTGGCAGCGAAGGCTTTAAGGAAGTGTAAACCACGTCCTGAAAGATTTTGGTCAATCCTGCGGCGCGGTGCGCGTCCGGAGAGCAGCAAAGCGTGCTTCGCAACCAATCAGCGATTGAAACATAGGCGATACGCGCTACACGAAATGCAAAGCTTTTGTGCGCAAAGCGCGCGCGAAATTTGAACAATTTAGAACGAAGGCACCACTCCAATGTGCGGAATTATTGGCATCGTCAGCACTCAGCCCGTTGCAGATCGTCTGGTCGATGGTCTTAAGCGGATGGAATATCGCGGGTATGACAGTGCGGGCGTGTGCACCATCAAGGACGATCAACTTGTTCGCCGCCGCGCCGAGGGTAAGCTTGGCAATCTTGTAGCAGAGCTTGGCGGTAATCCTGCTCCGGGCAATATTGGCATCGCGCATACGCGCTGGGCCACCCATGGGGCACCGACTGCGCACAATGCACACCCGCACGCCACAGACGAAGTAGCGCTGGTGCACAACGGCATCATCGAGAATTTCAAGCCGCTACGCGATGCGCTGCAAGCGAAGGGCCGGAAGCTCGAAAGCGAGACTGATACCGAAGCGGTCGCGCATATGATTTCGGAAGAAGTCGAGAATGGCGCGAGCCCGGAAGATGCGGTGAAGACCGTGTTGCCGCAATTGCGTGGGGCGTTTGCGCTGGCAATCGCGTTCCGCCAAAATCCCGATATGCTGATCGGCGCTCGGCTCGGGTCACCTTTGGTTGTCGGTTATGGTGACGGTGAAATGTTCCTTGGGTCCGATGCGCTGGCATTGGCTCCGTTGACGCAGAAAATCGCCTATCTTGAAGAGGGCGATTGGGTGGTCATCACGCGGGACAGTGCGACCATATATGATCAAGAAAACAATGTAGTAGAACGCGAAGTTACCACATCCGGTGCGTCGGCTGCGGCGATCGAGAAGGGCAATTATCGCCACTACATGCAGAAAGAGATTTTTGAGCAACCTACCGTAGTTGCGCAAACTCTCAGCAGCTATGTCCGCCAGGCAGATGAGACGGTTGCATTGCCGCAAATCGATTTCGATCTGTCCAAGATTAACCGCATCACAATCGTGGCCTGCGGCACTTCCTATTACGCGGCGATGGTCGCAAAATACTGGTTTGAGCAATTTGCCCGTGTCCCAGTCGACTTGGATTTCGCCAGCGAGTTTCGATATCGCGATCCGGTTTTGGAGGAGGGCGGGTTGGCCCTGTTTATCTCCCAGTCTGGCGAAACCGCTGACACGCTCGCCGCTCTGCGGCATTGCAAAGCGAATGGCCAGACAATCGGCGTTGTCGTCAATGTTCCGACCAGTTCCATGGCGCGCGAAGCGGATCTGTTGTTGCCAACCCATGCCGGGCCCGAAATTGGCGTGGCGTCGACGAAAGCGTTCACTTGCCAGCTAGCCGTCCTTGCCGCGCTGGCCGCGCATATGGCGGTCAAGAAAGGCAAGATGGACCGTGCGGAGGAGCAAGACGTCGTCCACCATTTGCTCGAGGCGCCTGCCGCACTCAATGCTGCGCTCGATCATGACGAAGATATCGCCAGCATGGCGCATCTGATCGCCCCGGCGCGCGATGTACTCTACCTTGGCCGAGGTCCTGACTTCCCATTGGCACTTGAGGGTGCGCTAAAGCTCAAGGAAATCAGCTATATTCACGCAGAAGGATATGCATCGGGTGAAATGAAGCACGGACCGATCGCGTTGATTGATGAAGAGGTTCCTGTGATTGTTTTGGCTCCGTCTGGGCCGTTGTTTGAAAAGACCGTTTCCAACATGCACGAAGTCCGCGCGCGTGGCGGTCAGGTCGTTCTCATTTCCGACCGCGAAGGTCTGGAAGAAGCCGGGGAAGGCTGCATCGCAACCATCGAAATGCCCAAAGTGCACCCGCTCATCGCACCGCTCGTTTACGCGGTTCCGGTGCAGTTGTTGGCGTATCACGTTGCCTGCGTGAAAGGGACCGATGTCGACCAGCCGCGGAACTTGGCTAAGTCCGTAACGGTTGAGTAACTGGTAGATTGCTCTGTTAGGCTGGAAAATTTCGTTTCAACCTGCTGTAAATAAGAGATATAATCTCTGAACTGGCACGTAGGGCATGGATCAATTTTCGTTGGCACGCTTTACTGTGCGATAACCTTTTTTGGTTACCGACACTCGCGTGAGTGAGAACCAATCCAGTCTGCCGGTATTACCCGAGCGCCTTCCGGCACTCGCTGTGCTAGGGCTTAGCAGCCCTGGCGAGGCTGATTGGGCACGTCTGCGCGGACTGCAATACTCACGGTTGTCCGAAAATGTGCTGATGCGGTTGCTCTCTCAAGCCATCGTCGCGATTATGGTGGTCTGGCTATATCTCGATGTCGTCGGACTACCGGTGATGGGCGCGTGGCTCGCGGTTCTGCTTTGTGCAACCGTGTATATCACGCAATGTGACAAGGCATTTGCCGGCGCGGACAATCGAAAGCTCACGCAAGAGGAATTCCGGAGACGGATCGTTGCCATTACGATTATGGGCCTGACGTGGGCGGTTCCGCTTCTATTTTTTGCCGTCCAAGGCACGCTGGTCGAACTCCTTACACTCTGGATTACGCTATCGGCGTTGATTGTCGGGTTGGTGTTGGTGGTTGCAGCCGCACCGCTCGGCTCGGTTATCTTCGCGATACTGACTGGTCTAGCGGCAGCGATCTCGGCAGCGATCTTCGGTGCTTACGAGACCTCTGTGATCATTGTCGTTACGATTGCAATTATTTGCCAAGGCACTGTGGAGTCGGCGCGCACATATCTCACCGCGCGGATCGCTCAGGACGGCATGGCAGAGAAGAGCGAAGTTGTTTCACTGCTTCTGCGCGAGTTCGAAGAGAACCAAGCCGATTGGCTGTGGCAGGTTGATACGAACAAACGTATCCGCTCGGTTTCACCGCGTTTCGCTTTTGCATTGGGCAAACAGCTTGAGGAGATCGAAGGTAAGTCGTTCCTCCAAATACTTGCCGGTGATGCATGGGAAAGCGGAGAGTTCTCGCCCAGTCTTCATGAGTTGGCTGATAGGCTCAAGGAGAAAGAGAACTTCTCCAACCTGATTATCAAGGTTGAGATAAATGCCGAGCAGCGTTGGTGGGAACTATCAGGCACACCGATGGTCGATGATTACGGAGTCTATGTCGGATTCCGTGGTGTCGGATCTGATGTAACCGAACAACGCGAATCGAGCGAGAAGATCGCTTATCTTGCGCGTTATGACACTCTGACGGGACTACCCAACCGGCTGATGCTCAACGAAGCACTGCGCGATGCGATGCGCTATGCGAAGCAATGGCGTACACGCTGTGCATTCCTGATGCTCGACCTCGACCGGTTTAAAGCGGTCAACGATTCACTGGGGCACCAGGTCGGTGACAAGATGCTTGCTAAAGTATCCGGACGGTTGACCGAACTGATGGGCGACAACGCCATGTGCGGCCGCCTTGGCGGTGATGAGTTCGGGATCGTAATCCGCGATGCATCGACCAAAGGCAGCGTGGATGCGTTGGCGCGGCGCATTATCGCCAGCCTGTCGAAGCCGTATGATATCGACGGCAACACACTTTATGTGGGTGCCAGCGTCGGCTCTGCTGTTGGGCCGCGTGATGGTAAAACCGTTGAAGAAATCATGCGCAATTCAGACCTCGCTCTCTACCGTGCGAAGGATGAAGGCGGCGGTGCGCATTGCCAGTACGAGCCAACATTACACGTCCATGCCGAAGAACGGCGCAAGCTGGAAGCTTCGCTACGGCACGCGCTTGATCGCAATGAAATGTCGCTCAATTTCCAGCCGGTTGTTGATGCGAATGACGAGACCGTTGTCAGCTTTGAGGCACTGGTCCGGTGGAACAGTCAAGAGCATGGTTTTGTGGGTCCGGACAAGTTCATTCCGCTGGCCGAGGATACCCGCCTGATCATTCCGATTGGTACGTGGGTGATGGAGCAAGCCTGTATCGAAGCCTGCAATTGGCCCTCACATGTCCGGATTGCCGTGAATGTTTCGGGCGAACAGCTGATCGAGCCCGATTTTGCTTCGACCGTCATTCGTGCGCTGTCCAATAGCGGACTGGAGGCGCACCGGCTTGAGATCGAAGTGACTGAAAGCATCTTCCTGCGCGATGCGAATATCGCGCGCGCTGCGTTGGAGCAGGTGATCGCGCTCGGTTGCACGGTTGCGTTGGATGACTTCGGTACTGGATACTCATCGCTAGGGTATTTGCGGAAACTGAGCTTCTCTACCATCAAAGTGGATCGTAGCTTCGTTCAGGGCGCGGTGCAGGGCAGCGCTGAGAGCCTAGCGATCATTAATGCTGTTGTTGCCATGGCCGAGAGCCTCGAGATGTCGACTACGGCTGAAGGCGTTGAGAACGCTGAAGAAGCAGAATTTATCCGCAAGCTCGGCTGTAAGAAAATCCAGGGCTACTACTTCGGGCGGCCTATGCCAGCCAGCGAAGCGCGCCAGGTGTTTGTCCGCGAAGGCCTACGCCGCGCTTAGTTGGTCTGTTCGCTTATGCGCGGACCAGCCCTTTGACAGCATTTTCAAACAGCGCGCGACCGTCGCTGCCGCCATGCGTCTCTTCGATGGCGCGTTCGGGGTGGGGCATCATGCCCAGCACATTGCCTGCTTCATTGAGAACGCCCGCAATATCGCGGCGCGATCCATTGACTGTGTCGAGATAGCGAAATGCCACACGGCCTTGGCCTTCAATCCGGTCAAGGGTCTCTTCGTCGGCGAAGAAATTACCGTCATGATGGGCAACCGGGATATGGATTGTCTCACCGGCTTCGTAGCCGGCAGTGAACAGCGACTGGTTGTTTTCAACCTTCAGCGGAACATCGCGGCACACGAAGTTCTGGCTGGCATTGCGCATCAGAGCGCCAGGCAGCAACCCGCTTTCGGTTAGCACCTGAAAGCCGTTGCACACACCGAGCACCGGTACGCCTTTGCCCGCAGCTTCGACCACCGCTTTCGTAATAGGACTGCGCGCAGCCATCGCTCCTGAGCGAAGATAATCACCGTAAGAGAATCCGCCGGGCAGCGCGATAAAATCCAATCGGTCGGGTAAGTCGGCATCACCGTGCCATACACGGATCGGCGCGCTACCCGATACCTGCTCAAGAGCCACCGCCATGTCGCGGTCGCAATTGGATCCGGGAAAAGTGATAACTGCGGAGCGGAAACCCATCACGCGTTTTCCCTCTTGGGCTCCAACTTCTCAATCCGGTAATTTTCGATGACCATATTGGCCAGCAGCTTGCGGCACATTTGGTCGAGATCATCATCCGATGTGCCATCGGCCACGTCCAGTTCGATCAGTTTGCCCGCACGGACATCGTTTACGCCGGAAAAGCCGAGCGCTTCGAGTTCATGATGGATTGCACGGCCCTGTGGGTCGAGCACTCCGGGTTTCAGCGAAACGTGGATATGGACTTTCATGGCGGTGCCCTTTGCTTGGAATGGCGCAGCTTAGACTATGCGCGCAGCCTATGCCGCGCAGCCGCGCGCGGGGCAAGATGGCAAGCGCGATTAGCTGTCGGAAAAGCGGTTCATTCGCTGGCCGGGGCGGGTTCCTCTGGCACTACGCGAAACTCCACAGCATCGCCGGGTTGGAGATATTGCACGGCCAGAGCCTGCAATTCTTCACCCGTCATTGCGGTGTAGCGATCGGTAGCGGTCTGGAAGCGCTTGATGTCATCCGGATCGCTCTGAGCCCGATTGACCAGACTCATCCAGCCGTTGTTGTTCTTGAGGCGGTTTTCCAATGCTTCGAGGACCGGCTGGCGCGCGCGTTGCATTAGATCCTCATCAGGCGCGTTGGCAATGAGATCTTCGATGACTTCCAGCAACGCGGCCTTGGTTGCATCAAGCTGGGTGACATCGACAGATGCACCCATCGAGAATGTACCGTAGCCTACGTAGGTGCTCGACGGGCTGCTGGCGACGCTGGGCGAGTAGGTCTGCCCTAATTCCTCGCGCAGTTTTTCAGTGAGCTTCAAGCGTGTCACTCGTGCAAGCATGTTCAATTGTGAGGTCAGTTCCCAATCTGAATCGTCGGTCGTTGGCCAAACCAGCCTGATCATTGCCTGATCGGGTTCGCCGGCATGAGTGACGGTGTGCAATCCGCGGTTCCCGGTGAACGCACGCATGCGGCGTTCGTCATCATAGGGTTTGAAAGCGTCTTCGCGGCGGGGCAATGCGCCAAACGTCTCGCCAACCAGACCGATAGCCTCTTCCTCATCGATATCACCGACAATCGCGATCTCGATAGCACCCTTGGCAAGCCGGCTGCTGATCGTTTCAGCCAATTTTTCGTATTCAAGCGCGCGATAGTTCTCGACCGGTTGGCGCGTGAAGCGCGGATCGCCGTCAGATAAAATTGCGCGCGATGCTTCCGAATAGGCCGAGCCAGGTGTTTTCCCAAGCCGGGCAAAGAAATCGTCGAGGCTCTTCCGCCATGGCCCAAGACCCTCTGGGCGGTAGCCAGGGTCGGTGACAAACGCCGCAAGCAAATACATTTGCAGTTTGAAATCGCGCGGTGTCGTGCGTGCGCGGCTGACGAAGATATCGCTACCAAGACCAAAGCTTCCGGAAACCGAACGGCCTGCCAGGATCGATTGCAATTCGTCGGTGCTATGCTTGCCCAAACCGCCACTGCTGAGCAGGCCCGCAAGCTCTACCGCCAATGGGTTATCACGCGTCCGCAGCATTCGCCCGCCATCGATAGACATGCTGACATTGATCGCATTGTCCTGCAAATCGGTCCGCTTGAGATTGAGCATCACGCCATTGGCAAAACGGATCGTTCGGATACCGAGATCGTCGGAGGTTGTGTCAGAAGCGATGGGGCCTGGCGGACCAAAGTCGGTATAAGCGAACTCGGCTGCGGCTTTGAACTCAGGCGCCACCAACTCACGATCATATGCTTCATTCACCGCGTTTCGAAGCGCTTCAGCACCGCCTTCCGGCGCTGTCTTGCCACTAAATCGGATCAGCGGGTTACCAAGCTCGTAATACTCTGACCGCATCACCTCGATAACCGTTTCGGGCGTGATCTGGTCGGCGAAGGCGTTGAATCTATCAAGCGTAGCCTTCGGCCCGGAAACCACACGATCGCCCCGCGCCATCGTGAATGCGCTGCCAACGAAGCGGCCATTGCTACGTGTGCCGAGATCAGCTGCAC
Organism: Pontixanthobacter sp. CEM42; assembly: GCF_017812015.1. Classification (GTDB taxonomy): domain Bacteria; phylum Pseudomonadota; class Alphaproteobacteria; order Sphingomonadales; family Sphingomonadaceae; genus Pontixanthobacter. Next base: position 474,511 of record NZ_JADQTN010000001.1, read on the forward strand.
TATTCTCGTAAGCGGTGCGCATATTGGTGACTTGCTCGGTGATTTCCGCTTCGCTGAAGCCGAATTGCAAAGCACGCCGGAACTCATCAACGGCAGTATCCAAACCGCGTTTCCAACCACCCTCTTCGGTGCTGACTGACACCTGGATAGTATCAGCCTCTTCGAAGAACTCGTTCACGCCAAAGCCAACGCTGCGAAATGGTGGATCTTCGCTACGCTGTAATCGCTGGAATCTGCGCGATAGCGCACCTCTGCCGACGCGTAGCAGCAAAGCTTTTTGGCGGTTTTCAAGTGTGTCCGGTTCATCAACGAACGGCACATGGCGGAAGATCGAGACAGACTCGGTCAGCGCTGGATCCAGATAAATATCGGTTTCACCAGTTCGGGAAATATCGACCGGCCCAGCTTCTAGCTGCTCTGGAATCGGCGCGGCTTTCCAATCAGCGAACCGCGCACGAATTTTTTGCTCGACCACGCCAGGATCAAAATCGCCAACAACAACCAGCACGGTATTTTGCGGAACATACTCGCGTTCCCAGAAGGCGCGGAGACCGGCTGCGTCAGCAGCTTCGAGCGTTTCCAGAGTCCCAATGGGCAGTCGCTGCGATAGATGCGAGCCGGGGAAACCGAATGCCAGACTATCGACGACATTCTTCAAGCTGTAATTGTTGCGCACGCGGCGTTCGGACAGGATTACGCCACGCTCACGCTCGACAGCTTCCTCCGCGATGGTCAGTTCGCTGGCCGTCTCGCGCATCAGCATCAGCGCGGTATCGAGCAAATCGGGATCGGCTTTGGGCAGGTTGAGCTTGTACTGTGTCCGCTCAAAACCGGTACTGGCATTTGTGTCCGCACCGAATGCCAAGCCTTTGCGTTCCAGCAGCTTGACCATTTCGCCCTCTGGTACATTGGTCGATCCGTTGAATGCCATGTGTTCGACATAGTGCGCAAAGCCGCGCTCTTTGTCGCGCTCGTTGATCGATCCTGTGTCCACCTCCATGCGGACCAGCGCAGTATTCTCCGGCCGGTTATTTCGCCGGATAATGTAACGCATTCCGTTGTCGAGCTTGCCGAAATGCCAGCCTGCTTCGGGCGTGAACTCGCTGTCTTCGAGATCCCAGTCTAAGGGATCCCATCCGACAGGCTTAGTTTCGTCCGCAGGAACGACCACGCTGGTGCCTTGTTCCTCCTGCGCGAGGGCGGGAGTGGCAAGGGCGGTTGTCAGAAGAAGCGAAAGCGCTGCGCGCGCAGAGAAACGGGAAATCATCCCCGCCTCATGGCGAACTCTGGCTGAACCCGCAATGACGGACCGCGTTGGCTATTTCTCAATAGCTTGGCGATAGATGTGCCGACATGCTCATGGACCTTGTCTACAATCCTACAGCGGGCAGCTTTCACGAAGGGCGTTTGGCCGCGCTGATCGAAGCATTCCGTTTGCACAATATCGACGCGCGACCGGTAGCAACGGCGATCGGGTCGGTTGCGCTGTCGGCAAATGCCGATTGTGTTTGCGTTCATGGCGGCGATGGGACTTTGCGCGATACGGTTCAGGCATTGCGCGCGCGCGCAAGTTCGGTACCGCTATGCATTGCACCTGCCGGTACGATCAACCTCGTCGCGCGCGAACTAGGCTATGCGAAGGATCCCACAAAACTCGCCGGGCAAATACGCGCGGCATGGGATCGCGGACCGCAGAGCTGGACCCGCTCTCCACTTTACCGGCTGGGCGATACGCCTATCGTTTCCTGCATGAGTGTCGGGCCGGATAGCGCGGCTGTTGCGGGAATCAAGCCGGCGTTGAAGCGGCGCATCGGTCGGTATGCGTATGTGGTCTCGGCGATGCGGCAAATGTATCGTTGGCAGCGCCAACCAATGGCTCTTACGGGCGAACTTGCCGACGGTACGCCCTTTGCGTGCGAAGCAGAGATGATGATTCTCTCACGCGGCGCACTCTATGCTGGCCCTTTTCGTCTTAGCCCAGCCGCAGGATTGAGAAGTGACAGCGTGGAATTGATCACAATCCGCCGCTCGACACGGTTTTCCGCGATGGCATTCAGCGCCGCTGCAGCGGTTCGTTTACCTGTCGGTAAACTCGGCCTGTGCGAAATTCGCAGTGTACGCCGTATTTCGTTTGAAGAGACGGTTATACCGCTGCAGATTGATGGCGATATTATGCCGTATGGAACGGGTTCCATCGCGCCCAGCGGGCTCAATCTTACTTACTGCATCTAGCTGGGTTACTTCTTCGCAGGTTTTCCGCGCATCTTGCCGCGGTGAGCGCTCATATCGAGAACTTCGCCCGGGCTGTTATCGTCATTGTTGAGGATACCGAGACGCCGTGCAACTTCCTGATAGGCGTCTTCGATCCCGCCAAGATCTTGCCGGAAGCGATCTTTATCCATCTTCTCGTTAGTGTTCATATCCCACAGGCGGCAGCCATCAGGGCTGATTTCGTCCGCCAGAATGACGCGGCTGAAATCGCCATCATAGAGGCGGCCAAATTCGAGCTTGAAGTCGACCAGTCGGATGTCGATTCCCGCAAACATGCCGCACAGGAAATCATTCACGCGGATCGCCATGCTGGCAATGTCTTGCATTTCTTCCTGACTGGCCCAGTTGAAACAGGCGATATGTTCTTCGGAGATCAGCGGATCGCCCAGCGCATCGTCTTTGTAGTAATACTCGATCAGTGTGTGCGGTAGTTGGTCACCCTCTTTCAGCCCAAGTCGTTTGCAGATCGAACCCGCAGCGACATTGCGCAGGACCACTTCGATCGGAACAATCTCTACCTGCCGCACCAATTGCTCACGCATGTTCAACCGGCGGATGAAGTGAGTGGGGATGCCGATGTGGCTGAGGCGAGTGAACACATATTCGCTGATGCGATTGTTGATCACGCCTTTGCCGTTGATCGTGCCCTTTTTTTCAGCGTTGAAAGCCGTTGCATCATCTTTGAAATATTGGATGATCGTGCCCGGCTCTGGGCCTTCGTAAAGGATCTTGGCCTTGCCTTCATAGATTTGGCGACGACGGGACATGCGGGTTCCTTCAAAATAGCAGCGCCCCGGCGGACTGCGATAGTGCCGGGGCGTTTGCATCGTCTTACAAGCGAATTGAGCTTGGCGCAATCAGGGTGCGATTAGAGCCGCTTCGTCTTCCACCGTGAGGATTGGCTTGCCGCGATGCGCCATGCGCGCCATTGCGGTGCAATGACAATTCGATTTGAACGCGACGGAGCAATCGGCTCCTTGCTGATTGACCGTGCGGAGCGCCGCAATGCGATTACTCTGGCGATGTGGCAGGCAATCCCTGCCTTGCTTGATCAGATCGAAGGAGAGAGAGGTCTGCGCGCTCTTGTTGTTAGGGCCGCAGAGAGCGGTGCGTTCAGCGTCGGTGCGGATATTCGCGAAATGCTTGCCAACAAGGGTGACGCGGTTTGGTTGGCAGACAATCATGCGGCGATTTCCGATGCGCAGCACCGGCTCGCACGTTGTTCGATACCGACGATCGCGTTTGTCGAGGGCGATTGCATTGGCGGCGGTTGTGCAGTGGCGTTGGCGTGCGACATTCGCATTGCTACGCGAACTGCCCGGCTCGGAATCACACCCGCGAAGCTGGGCCTGGTCTATCCCTTTCACGACGTGAAACTGCTGGCCGATCTGGTTGGCCCCGGGCAGGCGAAGCGCTTGCTCTACACCGGCGAATTGATCGACGTGGAGGAAGCGGCGCGGATCGGTTTGGTCGAGATTATTGCCAATAGCGCCGATGGCGTTGTCGAGACTATCGCAGCGAATTCGAGCGGATCAAACCGCACAATGAAGCGGATGCTGCGCCGGATTCTCGATGGTCAAACGGAAGAAGATCTCGCGACAAGCGACATGTTTGCGGCGGCTTTCGAGAGCGATGATTTCGCCCAGGGTACCACAGCTTTTGTCGAGAAGCGCAAACCGAAGTTCACCGATTAGGAGAGACCGATGGACGTATCAAAGCTGATGTATCGTGATCGTCTGATGGATGGTCAGCGCATTCTGGTGACCGGTGGGGGCACCGGCCTTGGTCGCGAAATGACCGAAGCATTTCTGACGCTCGGCGCCACGGTGCATATTTGCGGGAGACGTCAGAACAAGCTTGATGAAACTGCGCAGGAGTTGATGGAGGCTCATGGTGGGAGTGTGGTTGGTCATGCCTGCGACATCCGCGATGCCGAGGCGATTGATGCGATGGTCGATGCGATATGGGCAGATGGCGGCGCGCTGACCGGTGTGGTCAACAACGCGGCGGGCAACTTCATCAGCCGGACCGAAGATCTGTCGATCAACGGCTTCAACGCGATTTCGGACATCGTCTTTCGCGGGACATTTTATCTGACGCATAATATCGGCAAACGTCTGATCGCAGAGAAGAAATCAGCCAGTTTTCTCTCTATCCTGACTACATGGGTTTGGAATGGGGGGCCGTTTGTTGTCCCCTCCGCGATGTCGAAGTCGGCAATCAACACCATGACTCAAAGCCTTGCGGTTGAGTGGGGGCGCTATGGCCTGCGCTTCAATGCTATCGCTCCTGGTCTATTCCCAACTGACGGTATGAGCGCGCGGCTGTCACCGGGAGGGCGCGGTGATAATTCGAATGACCGGATGAACCCGATGGGCCGTCACGGCGAAATGCACGAACTTGCCAATCTAGCCGTATTCTTGATGGGGCCGGGCGCCGAATGGGTGAATGGCCAGACCATCGCCATCGACGGCGCGGGCTATCAGGCGAATAGCGGTAATTTTTACCAGACTCTCGCGCCGCTGGGTGATGCCGAGTGGGAGCAAATGCGCAATATGATCAAGGGCACCAACGCCAAGGACAAGGCCGACCGGGCTAGTTAGTCCGATCGCACGGACTTTCTATCTGGCACAGCATATCGCGTGTTTGACAACGTTATCAACTTGAGTAGTGTTACCTGTAAGGAGGGCTTTATGAAAAACGCAATTTCCATGATTCTTGCTGCTGGTCTGCTTGCATCTTGCACGGCGCCTGAAAGCGACAGCGCGGCAGCTGCAGAGAGTGACGGGGCATCAGCCATCGGGACACAAGTGCTGACGCTGGATGAAGCCGAAAAAGCCTCTGAAGAATGGGGCGAGTTCGTCAAATATTACGAGGGCGAAACGCGCGGAACGCGCGAGTTGCTGTCGGGCACCGCAGAGATTAAACCCGGTATGGAGATTCATCCGCCGCACACCCATGCCGAGGAAGAGTTCCTGATGGTGCTCGAAGGCCAAGGTGAATGGACGGTCGGAACTGAGACATTCGCCGCCAAGACTGGCGACATGCTCTACGCTGCACCGTGGGACAGCCACGGGATTAGGAACACCGGTGACACCACGTTGAAATTTGTGTTCTGGAAGTGGAATTCCAAGGGCATGGAAACGCCGCCAGAACCCAAATGATTATCGAATGATGGCCCAGCCGAAAGACACCGCAGCTTGAAGAATTGGGCAAGCCTAATTGCCGCGGCTTTGCTGACCGCGTGCACAGGCGCGCTCGCTGAAAAGCCGCCCGTCGTGGTGCACGTTGAGCCGGTTATGACAGAGCCGGTGTTCGAGCAGTGGCACCCGGTTGTGATCGACTTTGCTGGCCCCCAGACAAGCGAAGGCGCAGCGATCAACCCATTTCTGGACTACCGCCTTCAAGTCACATTTATGCACGAGAGTGGCACGAAGGTCATTCGCGGTTTCTACGCGGCCGATGGCAAAGCTGCGGAGACAAGCGCGGATAGCGGCAATGTCTGGCGGGTGCGGTTTGCACCGCATTTGCCAGGTGAGTGGTCTTATCGTGCCGAACTAAGAACGGGCGCAAAGATCGCCCTGTTGGATGATGATGCGGCCGGAAGGCTTGTTCCCATGCGGAATGCGGGTGGCTCCTTCACCGTGACTAAGTCTCAAACCGCCTCGGACGACTTCCGCACGCGTGGCCGGATCATCCAAAATGGTCGCCATTTTCGCTTTGCCGGCAGCGACAAATATTGGCTCAAGGGCGGCGCAAACAGCCCGGAGAACCTGTTCGGTTATGGCGATATAGACGGCACGTACCGGCAGGCTGAACAGGCCCGCGATGGTGAAGCCTCATCGGGCTCAGAACTTCACACATACGCTCCGCATTTGCGCGATTGGCGCGCGGGTGATCCGCAATGGCAGAGCGGGAAAGGCAAGGCACTGATTGGCGCTCTGAACTACCTTGCTGATGAAGGGATGAATGCTGTCTATCTGCTGACGATGAATGTCGAGGGTGATGGCAACGATGTTTGGCCATGGCGCGAACCAAACGATCCCACGCGCTTTGATGTCAGCAAGCTGGCGCAGTGGGACATTGTTTTTACGCATATGCAGCAGCGCGGGATCATGGTGCATTTGGTCACGCAGGAGACCGAGAACGAGCTGATGCTCGATGGCGGTGATACTGGCCCAATGCGGCAACTTTACTATCGTGAGTTGATCGCGCGGTTCGCGCATCATCCGGCGCTGACGTGGAATTTAGGCGAGGAGAATGGCCCGGTCCATTGGCGGCCTGAGGGACAAGACGTTGCACAGCGGATGGCGATGGCGGACTTTATCGACCGGCATGATCCTTACGACAATCCGATCCTGCTCCACACACATGCTGAGCAAGCCGACAAGGATGAAATTCTCACCCCGCTGCTCGGCCATGCTTCGCTTGATGGGCTGTCATTTCAGGTGTCCGATCCGCAATTGGTCAATGCTGAAACACGCAAGTGGCTGGCGCTTTCGGCCGCCAGTGACCGCCCATGGATGATCACGATGGACGAGATTGGTCCGTGGCATACCGGCGCAAAGGCTGACGTCGATGATCCGACGCATGATGTCATGCGCCGCCATGCTTTGTGGGGGGCGTTGCTGGCTGGCTCGGCAGGCGTCGAATGGTACTTCGGTGCTCGCCAAAAGGGCAATGATCTGACCACTGAAGACTGGCGATCGCGCGCGGAATTGTGGAAGCAGACCCGGAACGCTCTCGAGTTTTTCGAACAATATCTACCCTATTGGGAGATGATACCGTGCGAGAGGGTAGAGCCCTATTGTTACGCCAAACCGGGTGAAGTCGTTGCCGTCTACTTCCGGCCCGATCAGATCGGCTCTTTCACTTTGGATGGCGACGGCGACGGCTGGCAAATCCACTGGTTTGATCCGGTCGCAGGCGGTGATTTGCAGTCCGGGAGCGTGACCAGCGTGACAGGAACATCAAGCATCGGAAAACCGCCTTCTGAAGATCGCGACTGGGTGATGCTGGCGCGGCGCACGAAGTGAGGGGATAACATGCAGCCATTGTTAGATATCGCGCCGGAATCACGCGCTCTTTGGGCAACGGTGGCGGGAGTTGCCGCGCTGCTGTTCTTCATTCTGCATCGGAAATTCCCCGCATTTCCTGCGCTACTATTGTCGGCATTGCTAACCGGCCTTGCGGCTGGACTTTCACCGGAAGCAGTCATCGGATCCATTCAAAGCGGGATGGGCGGGGTGCTCGGCTTTATCGCGATCATTGTCGGGCTGGGTGCATTGCTGGGCGCATTTCTTGAGGCTGGCGGCGGCGCGCAGGCACTGGCGCGCTCGATCATTTCCGAGCGTTCGCCGGGCGTCGCGCGTTACGGCTTGGGTTTTGCCGGAATCCTGATCGCGATACCAGTGTTCTTCGATGTCGGATTGATCCTGTTGATCGCATTGGTGCGCGCTATTGCAAAACGCGCCGCGAAACCGGCGATTGCCTTTGGTTTGCCGCTGCTGGCCGGACTGGCTGCCGGGCACGCTTTCATCCCGCCCACACCGGGGCCGGTGGCTGTGGCAGACATTCTCGGCGCGCCGCTCGGCCTTGTCATTCTGTGTGGTCTGGCTGCTGGCATACCGGCAATGCTGGTCGCGGGACCAATCTATTCCGGCTTTGCCGAGCGGCGAGGCTGGCTCGCCTTCGGGACGATTCCAGACACTGACGACGAAGAGACCGCACAATTCACGCCAGGCCTCGCTGCAAAAGCGCTTTCAGTCATCGCCTTTCCGATTGTTCTGATCGTGGCTGCGGCCCTCGTCGGATCGAATGAAGAGGGTGCCGGCTTCGCGGCCCAGAGCATTGCCTTTCTTGGTCATCCCTTTGTCGCCTTGCTGATGGCATGCGGCCTTGCTGCGCTGCTGCTGAAGCCGGACCAGGCAGCAGATCAAAGCAAGTTGCGTGATGCCATCGAACGTGCGTTTGAACCAACTGCAGCGATCATCTTGGTGACCGGCGCGGGCGGCGCATTCAAGCAGGTGCTGATCGACACGGGCGCAGGTGATGCGTTGGCGCAATCCGCCGTGGGCATCGGTCTGACGCCGTTGGTTGCTGGCTTCGCATTGGCTGCAATCGTGCGGGTGGCACAAGGATCCGCAACTGTTGCTATGTTGACCGCAGCCGGCCTAGTTGCACCATTAGCGAGCGCGGCAGGTATGGACGCGTATGGCCTAGCCCTGCTGACGATATCGATTGCTGCAGGCGCGAGTGTGCTCAGCCATGTGAACGATTCGGGCTTTTGGCTCGTGTCGCGCTATTTTGGGCTGAGCATGGCAGAGACGATGCGCAGTTGGACGGTTGCTTCGACATTGGTCGGAGTCGTCGGCTTCGCTCTGATCCTGCTGATGGCTCTATTAGGCTAGTTTGCCGATAATAGTGTCGACCAGTTCGGTGACTGGCTTGCTCGCATGCAGGATCAAAGCACCATCGGGCACCGTCAACGCGGCGATCTGACTGTCTATTAGTTCTGGATGCATAAAGTGGTCGGTGCGTGTTTTGACACGCTCCGCCAAGGTTTCGCGCGATAGTTCGAGCATCACAAAGCGGATATCGCGGCGGCTTTCGTCGACCAGCCGCCGCTGGACATAGGGCGTCAGTGCTGAGCAGGCCGCGACGATCGTTGGCGCAGAAAGACTGTCCATCACCGATACCAGTTCGTCGATCCACGCGGCGCGATCCTGGTCGGTCAGTGCAGCACCTGCGGTCAATTTGGCGATGTTTGCTGGCGGGTGAAAGTCATCCCCTTCAACCAGCGGCCACGCCGTTTTGGCGGACAAAGCCTTGCCGACGGTCGATTTGCCGCAACCCGATGGCCCCATCACAACGATGGCTTGCGATGTAGTCATCAGTCGCCGCAGGTTTTGGTCGCGTCTGTGTCGGAATCGAGCCGGATATCCGAGAGGTCGACCTGCGCCGGACCGTTGCTACGTGCGGTAAATCCGCCGCTGATGGACGCCATATTGACACCGCGATCTGCGAAACAGGACAGGCTGATCCGGTAATCCTGCCACTCGCCTGCGGATATTGTGACGGGGAAATCGACTACGCAATCTTCACCGTCGGGACATGTCATTCCGACCGATATCGTTGTGGGTGCAGTGCCACCCCCGCGCGCGCGAAACGCCAGTTCCATCGCGCCGTTGCTCTCCCTCGTCCAATCGGCGTTGTCATGCGTGCCGAGGAACAGCGTGGGGCCTGCGTCCCGCCAAGTGACACGCATCGAATCTTCCTGAGCAACGCGGTCGATTGGTGCGAGCGTAAGTGCGCCGCCATTCCAAACGCGATCTGTCATGCGGGTCTGTGTGCCGTTGACACGGCCGTAGAGTGACCAGCGACCCTGCGGTTGCCCACCTGCAAACAGGACCGATGCGGATTTTGATGCATTGGCATCAATCCCAGAGATTTCGGACAGTGCGGCGAGGTTGTCCTTGTTGCCGTAGCTAAGTCCGTAGCCATAAGCGAACAGTGGATCGTACCCGGCAGTGCCGACATTGAGATCAGCCTGCGTTGCTGTTTTGGGCCACGAGAAAGATAGTCTGCCGGTGAAGTCGAATGCCGGATCGGTGCGGAACAGCATATCCGCTACACCGCCGCCTTCGCTGCCTGGAAGCCACGCGGCGACGAACGCATCTGAAGCGTTGATTTCAGGATTGGTCCACAGCGGCCTGCCAGATAGGAACACTGATACCACCGGCATGTTGCGCGCTTTGAAATCGGCGAGCTTGGCCGTGTCGAAGCCATTGGGTTCGAAGTCGACATTGTCGCGGTCGCCTTGGAATTCGGCATAGGCATCCTCGCCATAGACTGCGATCACTGCATCAGCTTGGTGATTGCCGGTACCTTCGGGGTCGAAGATGACCGTGCCGCCGTCAGCTTCGATTGCTTTGCGAATGCCGTCGAGGATCGATTGGCCGTTCGGAAACTCGTCATTGCTATGTGACCCGCCTTGCCAGGATAGCGTCCAGCCACCTGATGCTTTGGCGATACTCGCAGCCCCGTCGCCTACGACGAGCACGGTTTTGCCCGCATCCAGTGGCAGCGTTGCTTCGTTGTTCTTCAGCAGCACCAGTGATTGGCGAACGGCGCTGCGCGCAATCGCGCGGTGACTGTCTTGTGCCAGCAACGCTGCGTTACCCGCTCCGGGCCGCGTGCTCGGTGCACCGCGTTCGAACAGACCATAGCGTAGCTTTACGCGCAGGATCCGGCGAACCGCATCATCAAGCCGCTCCATCGACAGGCGACCCGATTTCACATGCGCCAGCTGGCTTTCATACAGGCCTTTCCAACTGTCGGGTGCCATGAACATATCGATTCCGGCATCGAATGCCTCAGGGCAATCGAGATTGGTACAGCCGGGAATTTGGCCATGTGCGTTCCAGTCGCTGACGACAAAACCGTTGAAGCCCATCCGGCCCTTCAGCACATCTGTGATCAGCGCTTTGTTGCCGGTCATCTTGATGTTCTGCCAGCTCGAGAAAGAGACCATCACCGTCTGTACCTGAGCGTCAAGTGCAGGCAGATAGCCGGTTGCGTGGATGTCGCGCAGTTCCTCTTCGCTGATCTTGGCATCGCCTTGGTCGGCGCCGTTCTCGGTACCGCCGTCGGCGATGAAGTGCTTGGCAGAGGAAATTATCCGGCCTTCGGACATGAAGTCATCGGTACCGAATTCGCCTTGCAGGCCTTCTACAATCTGGTCGGCGTAGGATGCGACGATGTCGGGTGTTTCAGCAAACCCTTCATATGCGCGTCCCCAACGATCATCGCGCGGAACCGCGAGGGTGGGGGCAAAGGTCCAGTCGTGGCCGGACACAATGAGCTCGCGCGCGGTGATTTGCATGATCTGCTCGATCAGTTCGGGATTATTTGCCGCGCCAAGTCCGATATTGTGTGGGAAGATTGTCGCGCCCAGCAAGTTCGCGTGACCATGCACAGCGTCGATGCCCCAGATCACTGGAATGGCGGTTTCAACGCCCTCCGGATCGACCGAGGCGGCGTAGTATTCGTCGGCCATATCCAGCCATGTTTGCGTATCGGCATAGGGCAGAGGGCCTGGTGCGGAATTGCCGCCGCTGAGCACGGAGCCGAGGCGGTATTTCTTCACTTCCTCCGGTGTGACCGAGGCTGAATCGGCCTGAATGGTTTGACCGACTTTCTGCTCCACGCTCATGGCCGCCATAATTGTGTCGATGCGTGCTTCAATCGCCGGGTCGAGTGGGGCTGGTGTTAGCTCAGGCCAGATATCCGGATGGATTACTCCGGCTTGTGAGGCTTCCGTTTGCTCAACTGAAGCACTGCCTGCCGAGATAGGCTCTGACGCGGTGGTTGTCGCGGCACATGCCGTAAGTGCAGTGACGCTCAGTAATCCGCCGACAAATTTGTGTACTCGTGTCATCAATAACCCGTCCCGTGTACCGACCTAGCGATGTTGATTCCCGCCAGATTCGAATTTTCTCATGGACATTCGAGAGAATTTTGACAAGGTTGTCAATATAGGATTTTCAGGGTTTTGCGGCTATAGACCGTTGGTGAGGGGATTGTGATGTTGACGCGTAGGACAATGCTGGTTGCGAGTACGGCACTGGCGGTGATTGGCTGCAGTGGGCGCGGCGCTGATGATGCAGCGGCCGGTGCGAAATCGGACTTCCTTGAAGTTCTTGACCCGGCCTTTTTCGATCTGGTGGCGCGTGATGTGCAGCTGGAGCAGCTGGGTGATGGCTATCAATGGTCCGAGGGTCCGGCTTGGGACACCAAACGTAGCCAGCTCTATTTCACCGATGTGCCCGGCAATGTCGCCTATGTCTGGAAAGAGGGTGAGGGTGTCAAAACCTTCCTTGACCCTTCAGGTGTTGGTTCAGACAATGCTGCCGGCTTTCGCGAAGCGGGTGCCAATGGTTTGCTGATTGGGCGCAACGGCAAGTTATTGGTTTGCAATCATGGCCGCCGCGCTGTCGAAGAGTTGGATATCGACAGCGGTGAACGGACCGTGCTGGTTGATAGATTTGAAGGGAAAGCCTTCAACAGTCCCAACGACATTATCGAGAAAAGCGATGGCACCCTATTCTTCACCGACCCGCCTTACGGGCTTGAGGGACTGAACGAATCTCCGCTCAAAGAAATGGCCGTGAACGGAGTCTATCGCCGCGACCCTGATGGCACTGTCGCGAGGATCGTTGATGATATGACGTTCCCCAATGGCGCTGCCTTGTCTCCGGATGAGCGTTACCTCTATGTCGCGCAATCAGATCCCGACGCGCCTTTGGTGGAGCGGTTTGATCTAAACGGGGATATGAAGGGCGAAGTGTGGTTCGACGTGGCACCATATACAAAAGGCACTCCGGGCCTTCCCGACGGTATGGCGGTCGCCACCAGCGGACATATGTTTTTAGCAGGACCGGGCGGCGTGCTGCTGGTCGATCCATCGGGCAAGTGCCTGGGACGAATTGGCACAGGCAGCGCGACCGCAAATTGCACCTTTGGCGGGGATGGCAGCACGCTGTTTATTACCGCACAGGACCGGCTACTCCGGATCAGTACCAAGGCGACTGGAGTAGGCGCGTTCTGATCGGATCAGTCACTTTGCTTCCTAATCGGGCATTCCTGCGATGAACAGATTTCGCAGACTGGCCGGCTATGGCGTGGGCGATTTTGGCCTCAATATCTATTGGCACAGCCTCTCTCTGATACTGGTCTTCTGGTATGCGGAAGTCGTTGGGCTAGAACCGAAGCAAGCCGGGATGATCTATTTCTTCGGACTGCTTTGGGACGCCGTGTCTGACCCACTGGTCGCGTCATTCAGCGCCAAGAGCCGCAGCAAATACGGGTCTTACCGGCCCTTTATCCTGTTCGGCAGCTTTGCGCTTGGCCTGTCATTTTGCCTGCTATTCTGGTCGCCTCCGTTTGAGGGATGGTTGCTGTTCTTTGCCTTGTTGGGGGCCGGGATCATCTTCAGGACGTGTTATACTATAGTCGCGGTGCCCTATGCTGCGCTGTCGGCGAGAATGACCTTCAGCAGTGTAGAGCGGTCCGAGCTTTCGGGCGTGCGGATGATCTTTGCCTTCTGCGGAATGTTGTGTGTTACCAGCTTCTTCTTCCCGCTTAGCCGTGAGATTGCTGGCGGCGTCGACAAGGACGCTGGCGGCTTTTTCGTGACTGCTGCAATCGGGGCCTGCGTTGCTACCATGGCATTGGTGCTGTGCTTCTTCTTTACCGAAGAGAACGAGCCGTTAGGCAAGCGTCCCGAAAGCGAGCCGCCCTACTTTCGGGGCTATTTTGATAGTTTGCGGCGCAACGGTGCGTTGCGTGTGCTGTTGCTGGTCCTCTTTATCAATTCGGCCAGCGGTGCGAGTATGCTGATCCCTATGGCATTCTATCTCGAATCCTTCTCGGAGCAGTTCGCGCGGAAGGAGGTGGTGATGTCCCTCTACGCATTCGCCACTTTGGCCGGAACACCGGTCTGGACGATTGTAGCGCGCAATTGGGGAAAGAAGACCTGCTGGTACATCGCCACTGGCTGGATGGTTTTGGTCGGACTGTCGCTACTCTTCCTTGGCCCGTTCCTGATCAACGGCGTGCCATTACAGATAGTCTTGTTCGGCTTCGCTGGGTCTGCTTCTGCAGTCATCATCTGGGCGATCATCCCCGATACCGTCGAATATGGCCAATTTGCATATGGACGGCGTGACGAAGGGGCTGTGTTTGGCTCCAGTCTATTTGTGCAAAAGGCATCGGGCGCTCTTACCGGACTGATGGTGGGCTTTGTTTTATCGGGCATCGGCTATCAGCCGGACCTGGAAGTTCAATCGGCGGAAACCGCAATGAAATTGAGCGATTTCATTGCGGTTGTACCCGCCGCGCTAATGATTGCGGCTTCCTTTGCACTTTACCAAATGCCATTGAGCCGCGATATCCATGCGCGGATCGTGGACGAACTTTCGAGATAAGGGGGTAGTTGATGGCCGGAGAATCCAAACCCAAGACGGCAAAGATGAAAGACGTCGCCGATCTTGCGGGCGTTTCCATCAAGACTGTCTCACGGGTGCTTAACAACGAACCGCATGTGCAGGACAAGCTGCGTAACAAGGTGAAAGACGCGGTTGCGAAGTTGGAATATGTGCCCAGTCAATCGGCACGGTCCCTGCGCGGGAACAAATCCTACAACATCAATTTGCTCTGCCATGCGAGCGACAGTAGCTACATCAACGCGATCCAGTTCGGTGCGGTTATTGCCTGTCAGAAGCTTGGTTATCAACTGTCGATCAGCTTGCTCGAGGATCTCCACAACCATAGTTTTGATGAAATCAAGGCTGAGTTAGAGCAGTTAACGCATCAACATCGGCCTGACGGTATTATGTTGGTTGCCCCCTATGCCGGCAATCGAATGATCGCCTTTGCGCTCAAAGAACTGGGCATCGATGTTGTCCGGATCGGCCCCGTCGATCTGACTGCTGATGGTATTTTGGTGGAGATCGACGATTACAACGCTTCGATCGAACTGACCAAGCATCTTATCGACCTTGGGCACAAGCGCATCGCGTTTGTTCGCGGCTTGGAGAATCAACGTGCGACGCATGTTCGCTTCGAAGGTTTCTCGATGGCGATGAATGCGGCGGGTCTAACCGTCGACCCAGAACTTGTCGTTCCCGGCTCGTTCGATTTCAGCTCGGGGATGACAGCCGGCCAAACATTGTTGGCACATGCCAACCCGCCGACAGCGGTTTTCGCGTCTAACGATGATATGGCCGCAGGACTGGTCACCGCTGCGACTATGGCGGGGGTTTCCGTGCCCGGTGATTTGTCTGTAGTGGGATATGATGATTCAGCCGTCGCCACGCGTATGCGTCCGGAGCTGACCACCATTCATCAGCCTCTGCATGAGTTGGGTGAGGTAGCTATTGAAAATTTGATCGATAGCTTCCAGCACAAGCGTACGGGCAGTTCACGGCGCGTTGTTCTCGATCACAATTTCGTTCTGCGTGATACGACCGCAGCGCCCAAGAATAAGTAAGAAAACGATCTAATCGCAGCGAAGAAAACTGCGGAAGAATCAAGTTCAGTATAGGAGTGACAACGATGTCGGTTAAACTCATAAGCGCACCAATCGGCCTTGCAACTTTGCTTGCAGCTATGGCCGCTCCAGCGGCTGTCGGCCAAGAACCTTCTAGCGAAACTGCTTCCGTAGAGCAGGCATTTCAGATGAAGCGCTGCGTCAATATGGGCAATGCGCTGGAGACGCCGAACGGAGTGAGTTGGGGCGGTCTCTATGGACCTGAGGACTACCAGCGCATCGCCGCGGC
Organism: Pontixanthobacter sp. CEM42; assembly: GCF_017812015.1. Classification (GTDB taxonomy): domain Bacteria; phylum Pseudomonadota; class Alphaproteobacteria; order Sphingomonadales; family Sphingomonadaceae; genus Pontixanthobacter. The sequence continues at coordinate 490,122 of NZ_JADQTN010000001.1, forward strand.
AGGCTTCGACACAGTGCGCATTCCGATCCGCTGGAGTGCTTACACTGGGCCGGCTCCGGAATATCGCATCCACCCTGACTTTATGAAGCTTGCCAAAGCGAATGTGCAAGCTGCGCTCGATGCTGATCTCAATGTAATTATGAACATCCATCATTTCGAGGAGATCATGGATAAGCCGGAAGAGCAGATGCCGCGTTACATCGCGCTTTGGAAAGAGCTTTCAGCGGCCTTTGCCGACGCGCCGGACAATGTGTGGTTTGAAACGCTCAATGAGCCGAACAAGAATCTGAAAGGCAAGCTGATGCGCCAGACACAAACTGCTGCGCTCGCCATTATCCGTTCGAAGAATCCGGAGCGGATTGTGATTTTCGGCGGTGAGGACTGGTCGGGCATTCGCTCGCTGGGCTCCAATGCGGCCACAGACGATCCGAATGTCGTGTACACCTATCACTATTACGACCCTTTCAACTTTACCCATCAGCAAGCGACGTGGCTGGGTGACGATATGCCAAAGGGCAAACGTGGTTGGGGGTCGAGCGAAGATCGCCAACAACTTGCTGCCGATGTCGCGACAGCTGTTGCCTTTCGCGACGCGGTGAAACGCCCGGTCTTTGTCGGCGAGTTCGGTGTAAATGATCCGGTCGATGCAGGCGAACGGGTCAAGTTCAACGATGCGGTTGCCGAGGCGTTGGAAGGCGCAGATATCCCGTGGTGCCTATGGGCCTATGGCAACACTTTCAGGCTCTATACCGACGAAAAAGGCTGGGACGAGCCCATGCTCCGTGCGCTGACGGACTAGGACGGCGCCGCTTAACTGTTCAAGAAGTCAAAGCTGGCTTTGGCGAAGGCGGCGGGATCGGTGGTGTCGTCGTTTTCGACATAGAAGCACTCGAGACCAGCGAGTTCGGTTTCGGCAAAGATTGCCGCGAAGTCGATAACGCCGTCACCAATATTGACCATTTCGCCAGTGGCTGACGAATCTTTGATATGGCAGGCCGTGAAACGTCCCGGTGCTATTTTGAAGAGTTCAATCGGATCGACGCCCGCTTTGTGCGCCCAGAAAAAGTCGAGTTCCATGGTTACCGCATCGGCGTCGGTGCGCTCGAGCAAAACGTCATACGGCACTTCGCCATCGAGAGTTTCGAATTCAAACTCGTGATTGTGATAGCCAACCGTCATGCCTGCGGCTTTTGCTGCGGAACTACGCTCATTGAGCAAATCTGCAATCGCGCGGTAATTGTCCATATTGCGCTCTTCGGGCGCGAGCCATGGCAGGATCAATTTTGTCTGCCCCATTAACGCAGCCGTTTCGATGGCTTCGTCAAACCCTTCGCGGAATTGCTCGACGCGGACATGGGTGGAATTGCTCACCAGTCCTAGAGCATCCATCGTCGCTTTGACTGCTTTGGGATCGTGCTCGAAATATCCGGCAAATTCGAGATCCTTATAACCAATCTCGGCGAGCGTTTTGAGAACGCTTTCATAGTCCTTCTCGAAAAGTTCGCGATATGTGTAAAGCTGGATACCGAGCTTATCGGTGTAGGGCTTTGCCACTGCCGCCGCACCCGATGGTGCAGCGCCATTGCAGGCCGCTAGGAGCACTGCGCTACTCGCGAGACTGCCTTCGAGAAAACGGCGGCGGTTAAGTGTCGGAAGATCCATCAGAGCAATCCCTGTTTCATTTGTGTTGCGGCGAAGTCCACTGCGCGGGCGGTCAGTGCCATAAAGGTCAGCGAGGGGTTCTGGCACGCGACCGACGAAAATGATGATCCATCAGTAATGAAGACGTTGGGCACGTCGTGGCATTGGTTGCGCCCGTTCACGACCGAGGTTTTGGGATCGCGGCCCATGCGTGCGCCACCCATCTCGTGGATACAATGACCCGGTATCGCTTCGCCTTCGAATGGCGTTATGTTGGTGCATCCTGCCGCTTCCAACATAGCGACTGCATCGGCTTTCATCGCGACGCGCATCTTTGCTTCGTTATCGGACCAATCGACGTCCATATGCGCTTGCGGAATGCCGTATTCGTCGGTCTTGGTCGGGTGGAGGCGGACTTGGTTTTCTTCACGCGGAAGCATCTCGCCGAAGCCTTGAATTCGCAGGCGCCACGTCCCGTCGGGTTGGCGTAACTCATTCTTCAGGTCTTCGCCAAAGCCGCGCCCTCCCAGCGCTCTCGTCCATGAACTGCGCGAGCTGCTGCCTTGATATCCGTAGCCGCGAACGAAGTCCTTGTCCGTGTCGCCGCCCAAATTGACGAAGCGCGGGATGTAAATACCGTTCGGTCTGCGTCCGGCAAAATAGTCATCTTCGAAGCCGGGATATTCGCCTTCCGCGCCGATCCTTGTGTGATGGTCCATCAGATACTTACCGAGTGTCCCGCTCGAATTAGCGAAGCCATTTTCGAAACTGTCAGACTTGGAATTAAGCAGGACTTGCACGGTTCCGATGGTCGATGCGCACATGAAAATGACGCGCGCCTGGTAGTCAGTGCTTTCCTTGGTTTTGCGGTTGATTGCCCGCACACCGGTCGCTCTGCCGGTTTCCGGATCATACAGGATCCGTTCGACGACCGAGTCCGAGACGAGAGTCATATTACCGGTGTTTTTCGCCGCAGGAAGCGTCGCTGATACGCTCGAGAAATACGCGCCGAAAGAACATCCGCGCTCGCATTGGTTGCGGTATTGGCATGAGCCACGACCGAGCGCCATTTGCTCTTCGGTCGGCTTGGTCAGATGCGCCGCGCGACCCGGTATCATCTTGCGTCCGGGAAAAGCTGCTTCGATTTTGGCTTTAGCGTCCTTCTCGACGCAGGTCAGTTCCATAGGGGGCTGGAAGATACTGTCGGGCAATTGCGGCAAACCCTCTGCCGAGCCACTAATGCCGACGAATTTCTCTACATAGTCATACCATGGCTCTACATCGGCATACCGGATCGGCCAGTCAGTACCATGGCCGTCGGCTTTGTTTGCGCCGAAGTCGGTATCGCTCCAGCGATAACTTTGCCGCGCCCACATCAATGACTTTCCGCCGACCTGATCGCCGCGTAGCCATGCGAAGGTTTTGCCATCTTCGACCGAGAACGGGTTCTCCTTGTCGTTGATGAAGAAGTTTCGCGTGCTCTCGCGGAAAGCGTAGCATGTCTGCTGCACCGGATATTCTTCATTCGCGAGTTTCGGGTCGACCCTGTCGCGATGTTTCATGTCCCATGGGTTCTGGTTCTCGCCAGCGTAATCGACGCTGTGCTCGGTCATTTTACCGCGTTCCAGAACGAGGGTTTTCATGCCCTTTTCGCAGAACTCTTTGGCCGCCCAACCGCCGGACATTCCCGAACCGACAACGATGACATCGAAAGGTGTGTTTTCAGACATTACTATTCAATTTCCCTTACGATGAACTCAGACGCCGCGGTCGAGCCAAGCACGGCCCACTTCTTCAAGCGGCAGACAGCCGTCATACCGGCCTGGTATTTCCTCAAATGACAGCTCTTCTGTCGCCTGTTCGGATGTGTAGAATCCGAAGATCGTCATATCGCGCAGCTGCTGCCACGTGGCTTTGCCGGACATATCATTCGCGCCATTGTCGAGCTCGGTCAGGATCAGCTTCTGGATGTCCTCTGACGCAGCAGCGAAGTCGGCTGCACCTGTTGCGACTGCCATCTCGTCAAAGGCCGCTAGACCCACCGCGAAGTCATCTTGCTGTTCTTCAGTGAAGTGGTCGACGAAAACCGCCTTGATATAAGCGGGAACACCAGCGGCCCGAGCACCGGGTGTGTCAGTCTCCGGAATAGTCAGATTGGTGACCGCATCTATCAGCTCTGCCTTGCCCGAGAGATCCGCATTTGTGCTGGAGCAACCTGCAAGCGAACCCATCAGCGGGAGTGCAACTGCAACCCCCGAAACGGTCACGATCCCGCGCAAGGCGGAACGCCGATCCATGCGTATCTGGGTTGGAGAATTCATCGCACTATGTCCTGTCATTCTGCTGGAGTGGCTGGTGCATCGCCGCTGGATTCGGCTTTGCGGCGATCGAGCAGCCAGATGGCTCCGAACACGACCAGCAATGGTATTGGCATCAGGGCGACGGCCTCGAATGCTTCAGGTGCGGCCTGCGCCTCAATGGCTGTCAGTTGTGCAGTTGCATCGGCGGTTCCGGCTTCGCGCAGTGCATTGAGTGCGTCGCTGCCACCCGCTTTCGCCGCCATGGATGCATCATACATCCGGCCCAAAGCCGGCAGCAGGAAGTAAATCGCCAATGCCCCGGCTGAACCGATCAGACCGATAAACCAGCTGCCACCGCGCGGATAGCGTTCGGATACGGATGCCATCATTGTGGGCCAAAGCAGGCTGACGCCCATGCCCCACACCGTCGTCGCGGCGACAACCATGACGGGGCTTTGTGCCTTGGCCATCAGGTAAAGTCCGACCATTGCAAGGAAGCTGCAGATCCATAGCAGACCGACGTTGGAGAACCGCTTTGCCAATGGCCCGGCGAAGTGGCGCACCACAAACATCAGGCCAGCGACGTAAACCAACAGCAGGACGGCGTTAAAACCAACTTTGGCCGATAGGGCAGCGTTGATCCACGCGCCGGGGCCGAGTTCGATCGATGCGGTCAGCAACATCGCGCCGAACCAGATCAGAAAGCCAGGAGAGCGAACAATTTCCAGCATCATATCTTTGAATGACACACCATCGGCTGCGCGTTCTGTCGGCGGGAACTTCACGCCAAGCAGCAGGACAATCAAAACAAGCGACGGCAGCAGCGCCGTTGCCATTGCATAACGCCATGGCATTTCGAATGTGCTGACTCCGAAGCCAATAAAACCACCAATGATGATACCCGCAGGCCACCAAGCATGAAGGACATTGAGCCGGTGCGTCTTGTCTTCCGGATAGAGCGCGGTGGTCATCGGATTGATCGCCGCTTCGGTCGCGCCCCAGCCGATCCCTTGCAGCAGCATCCCGTACCAAAACAGGCTGCGTGCTTGTTCAGCGTCGGCAGTGGCTGATCCCAGAATGGCAAGGAGCGTTCCGCCTACGAAACACACACCGGCACCGCGTAGGACATTTCCGATGCCCAGATTGTCAAGGAGCGGGCTGGCGAGGAAAAGTGTAAATCCGAAGCCTAAGAAAGCTGCACCAAATGCTGCACCGATGGCTTCGCCCGGATTGGACAATCCGGCGTAAACCTCGACTCGCATTTCACCAATCAGGCCTGTGCGTAGGGCGAATAACATCGCCGCAATGAAAAGCGCCAACACGCCGATCCAAAACAGGCGTGTGCGCTGATATTCGATTGCTTCCATTATTCCCTCTCCTGATGGCCGCCGATCTTTTGATCGTCCGGCGCTAAGGCCTATTCTGAACGTCTCGCGATCCCGAGAGCTCGTGCTATTTGTGCAGGGTCGGTCGACCCGCCTGCAAAATCATCGAATGCGTATTCCGTGGGGCGGATGATGTGGTCCGCGATGAACGGTGCGCCTTCGGCAGCGCCTTGTTCTGGATGTTTGAAGCAGCATTCCCATTCGAGCACAGCCCAACCGTCAAAACCGTGCTTGGTCAGCTTGCTGAAAATCTGCCGGAAATCGATCAAACCGTCGCCCAGCGACCGGAAGCGGCCCGCACGGTCTGCCCAATTCTGGTACCCGCCATAGACCCCCGTCTGTGCATCGGGACGGAATTCTGCATCTTTCACATGGAAAGCTTTGATCCGGTCATGATAGCGATCAATGAAGCCAAGATAGTCCAGCTGCTGGAGCATGAAATGGCTCGGGTCGTAGAGAATGTTGGCGCGTTTATGGCCGTTCACTGCGTCAAGGAATTGTTCGAAGCTCGCGCCATCGTGCAGGTCTTCGCCCGGGTGGATTTCGTAGCAAACATCGACACCGTTATCTTCGAACACGTCTAAAATTGGTGTCCATCGCTTGGCTAGCTCGGCGAAACCCGCTTCGACAAGTCCTGCGGGGCGTTGCGGCCATGGATAGACCAGATGCCACATCAACGCGCCGGAAAAACTGGCGTGACCCTTCAGGCCCAGTCGCCGCGAGGCAACCGCGGCTTTCTTCATCTGATCGACGGCCCATTCCTGCCGCTCTGCCGGTTTGCCGTGGACTTCTGGCGGTGCAAACGCATCGAACAATTCGTCATAGGCAGGGTGTACCGCGACGAGCTGACCTTGCAGGTGAGTCGAGAGCTCGGTGATTTCGACGCCATGCTCGGCGCAACGGCCGATCAACTCGTCGCAGTAATCCTGACTTTCCGCCGCAAGATCCAGATCCATGCAGCGCGGATCGTTGGAGGGTATTTGCACGCCTTTGTAGCCAAGGCTGGCGACCCATTCGACAATGCTGTCGAGACTGTTGAAGGGCGCTGTGTCACCCATAAATTGGGCGAGAAAAATGGCTGGGCCTTTTATCTCTTTCATGGCAATGCTCCTAAGACACCGCGGAATTCGGGCGAGGGTGCAAGTTCAGTCCATTCAGCACCGTTCTTACTGCTCGCCACAACCGCTTCGAGAAATGCCATGCCGCGCAAACCCTCGGCGATACCGGGTAGTGGCGTTGTCGGGCTGTAGGTCGGTGTGCGGATGATATTGGCGAAATCGCGGTAGAGATTACCGAATGCTTCCAGATAGCCTTCAGGGTGACCAGAAGGCAGGCGGCACCGGGCGAGCGCCTCATCGCAAAGCGGTTTGTCAGTCCCTGGACGATGAATGCGAATGAGACCGTCGGCACGTCGTTCGGTCAGCGTGTTCGGCTCCATCTGCTTCCATGTCAGACTGGAATGCTCGCCATATACACGGATCGAAAGCGAGTTCTCTTCCCCAACGCAAACTTGACTGGCGATCAACGTGCCGGTTGCACCGTTCGCGAGAGTGAAGCTGACCTCACCGTCATCGTCGAGCACCCGATCATCAAAATGACTGCGTAGCCGCGCGGCGACTGTGTCCATGCGCGATCCGGTGATAAATTCGACCAAGCTATGCGCATGACTACCGATGTCACCCATCGCCCCGGCAGGGCCCGAATATTGTGGATCGACGCGCCATGCGGCCTGCTTGCTACCGCTTTTCTCGGCATCGCCTGCGAGCCATCCCTGCGGATACTCGACCAGCACTTTGCGGATTGATCCGAACTCAGGCTGTGCAGCAAGATGCCGTGCCTGCCATACCAGCGGATAACCAAGATAAGTATGCGTTAGCGCAAAATGGGCGCCAGTTTGTTCGACGGTTTTGGCCAAATTGACAACTTCGTCGAAGGAAATGCCGGCTGGCTTGTCGCAAATGACATGGAAGCCTGCCTCTATCGCGGCTTTGGCAATCGGGACATGCAGATGATTGGGCGTGACAATGCTGACGCATTCCATCTTCGTACCATCTGCGCGCGCGGCTTCCTTGGCGAACATTTCGCTATAACGTTCGTAGCATCTATCCGCCTCAAGCCCGAGCGACTCGCCGGTTCGCCGACAATTGTCATGATCACGGCTGAAAGCGCCGCAGACGAGATCAATCCGGCCATCCAGCGCGGCAGCCATGCGATGAACAGCCCCGATGAAAGCGCCATCGCCTCCACCGACCATACCCATTCGTACGCGCTCGAACCGTGCCAAAATAGCGATCCCCGTCCAAATTCTTGTCTTACGTTGTCAATCAGATATGACTAATAGTATAGAGGCGTCAAGAGAGCGTGGTGGTAAAGTCGATAAAACAACACGTCGCAGGTATGATCGGAGCGGTAATCGTGCCATTCTTGCGATCAGTCGGGGAGGGATCATTTTGAGCGGAGCAGGCTCTGCAAAGCGGGTGAAGCAGGTGGTCGTCATTGGCGGTGGCACCGCTGGGTGGATGACCGCAGCGGGCCTCGCGAGCATGCTTGGGTCGACCGGCCTCAAGATCACCCTGATAGAATCGGACGCCATCGGCATTGTTGGGGTGGGCGAGGCTACACTACCGCATATTAAGCTGTTCAACGACACAATCGGTGTGGATGAGGCCGAGTTCATGGCTGCAACCTCAGCGACCTTCAAACTTGGTATCGAATTTGTCGATTGGGCGCGCAAGGGTGACAGTTACATTCACCCGTTCGGCGAATTTGGCCTCGCCAATCAAGGCGTTCCGTTTCATCAATATTGGTCAAAGATGCGGAATGATCCGGATGTCGGACCGCTTGATGAATACTCGCTGCCGGTTGTTGCCTGCCGCAAGGGCAAGTTCCAGCGGCCCTCCGACGATCCGCGCTCGGTTCTCTCGACATATCGCTACGCTTATCAGTTCGATGCGCTTCAATATGCCCCCTTCATGCGCAAACACGGTGAAGCACGCGGAGTGACGCGGATTGAAGGTAAAGTCACCGGCGTTCATCAGGATAGCGAAAGCGGCGACATTACGAGCGTCACGCTAGAGGACGGCCAGCAAATAGCGGGCGATTTGTTTGTCGATTGCACCGGGTTTTTCGGTCTGTTGATCGAGAAGGCGCTGGAGACTGGCTACGAAAGCTGGTCGGACTTCTTACCCTGCGATCGAGCTGTCGCTGTACCCTGCGAAAGCGCTGGGCCGTTGCTGCCGTATACGCGCGCTACTGCCGACAAGGCGGGATGGCGCTGGCGTATTCCATTGCAGCACCGGACCGGCAACGGACACGTCTATTCAAGCGGATTTACTTCTGACGATGCTGCGCAGCAGGCATTGGTTGATAATTTGGATGGCAAGTTGCTGGCGGACCCGCGCATATTGCGTTTCGCGACTGGTAAACGACGTAAGTTGTGGAACCGCAATTGCATTGCGATTGGATTGTCAGGTGGTTTTCTGGAGCCACTGGAATCGACCAGCATCTATCTGATCCAGGAAGGTATCACCAAACTGCTGGAGCTGTTTCCTGATACTTCTGATTTCACAGTTGAGGCCGAGGAATATAATCGCAAGATGGATCTGGAGTTTGAGCGTATTCGCGACTTCCTGATCTTGCACTACCACGCGACGGAGCGCGATGATTCCGATTTCTGGAACTACATGCGGACAATGAAAGTACCTGCATCGCTCACCGAGAAGATGGAATTGTTCCGGGCCAGCGGACGGATCGCGTCCTATGATCACGGGCTATTCCTGGTGCCAAGCTGGATCGCGGTTTTGCTAGGGCAGCGCATTGAACCGACCGGCTATGATTGGCGTGTCGATCAGCTTGATGCGGATGAAATTCGTCGGCACCTGGCCGGCTTGCGAACGCACATGGACCAAGCGGCATCGGGCATGGATGACCATGGCGAGTTTCTCTCCACCAATGGTTTGGCGATGAGCGCAGCATGAGCGGCAATCAGCCTTTCCGCCGAATTGCGATTGCGGGAGATGGATTACCTGCTGCATTGGCGGCTGCGTATCTAGCGAAGGCGTGCGGGCCTGCTGGCACTGAAGTCGTGGTCATTTCTGCACGTGAGACGGGACAGACAGGCGATGTGGTCGCGCGGCCTGACATGCTGCGGTTCAATGCAGAGCTTGGGATTGATCCGGTGACCTTGTGCAAACAGGGCATCGCTAGCCCGTTATTTGCGGTTGAAGTGCAGGGAGGTGCCGGTCCGGTCCTGTTACCATTCGCGCCCGCAGGTATTGCGAACAACGGTGTCGATTTTCATCACTACTGGCTACGTGCGACGCAAAACGGGTTGGCGAACCAGCTCGCTGACTATTCGTTGCCGCTTGCATTCCACGAAGCGAAACGCGGGTTGGCATTCGAATCTGCGGCGAGTTTCAAAATGCCTTTTGGACTGAGGTTAGACCGCGCAGCCTACGCACAATCGCTTGTGAATGCCGCGATGGGATTTGGTGTGCTTGGGACGGGCGGCGCGCTTGACGGAATCTTGGCGAGTGATAGCGCTGAGTGGCCGCTTCGCATCACGATTGCTGATAGCGAAATCGGCGCAGATTTTGTGGTCGATGTGACCAGTGATGGCGCTGCCGCGACGGCATTGGGCCGACGGCAATCCGGCTGGACAAACCGCTGTCTTTGGATCGCTGGCGATTGCAATATTCCCGGCATTGAGCTCTTTCGATTGCAACGGGCAGTATCCCGCTTCGCTAGCCTTGTGCCCACTCATGAGAGCGTTGCTGCCGACAGTGCCGAGTTCAATCGTATCTACTTTGCCGAGGAGCAGCGCATCACCGATATGGCTTGCCTGATAGAAGGTGACGAGGCCGCAATGAGGGCGCGCCCGGCATTGGCCCGGAAAATCGATGTGTTCAGCGCCTGCGGACGTATTCCGAGCGAGGATTACGAAGTGTTCCAACCATGCGAATGGCTGGCGGCACTCATGGCGCAGGGATATCTGCCAAAACGGCCCGAACGATTGGCAGAGCGTTTGCCCGAGGCGGAACTCCACACATGGCTTGGCAATCTGCGCACGCAAGTTGTCGAGCTGCAAAAGCAGATTGAGGCAGCCGCATGAGTGAGAACGCAATCAAACGTGTTGTTATCGCTGGAGGCGGAACCGCCGGTTGGATGACCGCTGCCGCCTTGTCCAAATTTTGCGGTCGATCTGGCGTCGATATCACGCTGGTTGAATCCGAAGCCATCGGTACTGTCGGTGTGGGTGAAGCGACGATCCCGCCTATTGGCAAATTCAACGATCACCTAGGCATCAACGAAGACGACTTCGTTCGGGAAACGCAGGCGACATATAAACTCGGTATCGAATTCGTGGATTGGGGCGGGTTGGGCGAACGCTATTTCCATCCGTTTGGCACCTATGGTTTCGATCTGGAAGGGATCGAATTCCACCATTTCTGGACTCGGCAAAAACAAGCGGGTGAAGACCATTCGCTCGACGCATATTCGCTTAATGCACTGGCTGGCTATGGCGGGAAGTTCATGCGGCCTGAAAAGGATCACGGGCCGGTTTTGAACAAGCTTGCTTATGCGTTTCACTTCGACGCGGGGCTCTATGCCGCTTTCCTGCGACGCCTGTCGGAGAAACAAGGTGTAAGCCGGATCGAAGGGTTGATCGGTGATGTCGAACAGAACAGCGAAAGCGGTTTGATTGAAGCGTTGGCGCTGCAAGATGGGCAGCGGATCGAGGGCGATCTGTTCATCGATTGCACCGGCTTTCGCGGGATGATGATCGAGGGCGTGTATGAGGCGGGCTACCAGGACTGGAGCCAATGGCTCCCGGTCAATCGCGCCGTTGCCGTGGCTTGCCGCCGGGATGGCGATCCGGAACCTTATACCCGCTCCACCGCGCGCGATGCCGGTTGGCAATGGCGCATTCCGTTGCAGCACCGAACGGGCAACGGCCACGTCTATTGCGATAAGTTTAAGGGTAGCGAAGCCGCCGAGTGCGAATTGCTTGAATCGTTGGAAGGTGAAGCGCTGACTTCACCCAATCATCTGCGTTTTACAACAGGGCGACGGAACCAGTTTTGGTCCGGCAACTGCATTGCGATTGGTCTTTCATCGGGTTTTCTTGAGCCGCTTGAGTCGACCAGCATTCACTTGATTCAATCAGGAATTTCAAAGCTGATCTCGTTGTTTCCATCACAGTCAGAGGCTCCGGTTGAGCGTGCTGAATATAACCGGTTGATGAGCGATGATTTCGATCACATTCGCGACTTCCTGATCCTGCACTACAAAGCGACGGCGCGCGATGATTCTGAGTTCTGGAACTACGTCCGCACGATGGATATCCCCGATAGTTTGGAGCGCAAGATGGATCTGCTCCGCTCGCACGGGCGCTTTTTCAAATATGATGCCGAGCTGTTTGATTTGACCAGTTGGCTCGCCGTAGCAGCGGGGCAGGGATGGGGGCCTGAGGGTTACAATCCAATGGCAGATGCTTTGTCCGATGGTGACGTGAAGGGCAGTCTGGCGAATATGCGCGGTGTGCTCCAGAAAACTGTCACCGCAATGCCCGCACATCAGGCGTTCATCGATCGCTATAGCAAGGCTGAGCCGGTCAGCTGGGAACGGAAGAAAACATGACCAGCCACGCGCTCGATCACATCGTTATCGTTGGCGGCGGAACTGCAGGCTGGATGGCAGCGGCGACCTTGTCGAACCTGATGCAAGGCACGAAAACCAAGATCACTTTGGTTGAATCCGAAGAGATTGGCACGGTCGGTGTCGGAGAGGCGACCATCCCGCCGATCATTGCTTTCAATGATATGCTCGGCATTGACGAGGACGAGTTCGTTCGTGAGACAAACGCCACATTCAAGCTCGGAATTGAATTCGTCGATTGGTTCGAGAAAGGGCATTCCTACATCCACCCCTTCGGCGATTTCGGTGCGGATTTCGATGCGATCCCGTTCTACCAATATTGGGTGCGCAGCAGTCTGGCGGGGCGAGACGACGATCTGTTTTCCTATTCGCTGATGGTCGAGGCATGCCGCCGCCAGAAGTTCATGCGGCCGGTGAAGGATCGTCCAGACTCTGCGCTGGCTGGGATCAACTACGCGTTTCAATTCGATGCGTCGCTCTATGCCAAATTTCTGCGCAAACATGCAGAAGCGCGCGGCGTTGAGCGCGTGGAAGGTAAGATCGTCACTGTCGATCAGGACGCGGATACGGGACATGTTACCACACTGACAACTGATAAGGCCGCCGAACTGAAAGGCGATTTCTTTGTGGACTGCTCGGGCTTTCGAGGCCTGCTGATCGAGCAAACGCTGGAAACAGGATACGAAGATTGGAGCAGTTGGCTGCCCTGCAACCGCGCAGTGGCTGTTCCGTGCGAGAAGGTTGGTGATCCTATTCCGTACACGCGTGCGACCGCGCGCGAGGCAGGGTGGCAATGGCGCATTCCGCTGCAGCACCGCACCGGCAATGGCTATGTCTATTGCAGCGACTTTCTGGAAGATGAGGCTGCCACGGAGACGCTGTTGAGCAACCTTGACGGCGCGCCGATCGCAGATCCTAAAATTCTGCGTTTCCTGACCGGGCACCGGAAGAAGTTTTGGAACAAGAATGTTCTGGCGCTCGGCTTAGCGGCTGGTTTTATGGAGCCACTTGAGTCGACCAGTATCCATCTGGTCCAGACAAGTCTTGCGCGATTGCTTACCCACTTCCCGGACAAGCGCTTCGACCAAACCGATATTGATGCGTTCAATGCGCGGACATTGCGCGAGTATCAGTTCGTCCGCGACTTCCTTGTGCTTCATTACACGGCGACCAAGCGTGACGACACACCATTCTGGCGTCACTGCAAGATAATTGAGCCGTCAGCCGATCTGAAACGACGCATTGCACAGTGGGAAGGGACAGGCAGAATATTCGAGGAGCCAAACGATATCTTCGGCACCGCAAGTTGGCTCGCAGTGCTGTACGGTCAAGGTTACCGGCCGCAATCCTATCACCCGCTAATCGAAAAGATGCCCATTAAGCGAATCGACGGTGTTCTCGCCAGCATTGGTAAGACAATTGATGCCGCTGCAGATTTTATGCCTGCGCACCAGTCTTTCATCGACAAGAACTGTAAGGCGGTAAGCTAGATTGGCCTGCCCAAGGCGCGCACCGAGCAAAGAGTCTTAAAAATGTCACACTTTTTGGCGGCGTGAATTCCCCACAGCTTCACTCGGCAATAAATCTTGACAAGGTTGTCAATTTGCGGTCAAACCAAGCTGGGATTATAAAACGTGCGGTCCAAAAGGGCCGGCAAGGGAGGATCAATGACTGACAGGTCTCAAGTTCGTTTCGGTGCTGCATCCAAGTCGCTTCTGCTTGGTGTTTCAACCATTGGTTTGTTGGCGGCTTCGCCAGCGATGGCGCAGCAAGCAGGCGAAGAACCAGCTGCAGAAGATATCGAGGACGGTGATGTAATCGTTGTCAGTGGTATCCGTTCATCGCTTGAGACAGCGCAAGATTTGAAGCGCGATTCCGATACATTCGTTGATGCGATTACCGCATCCGATATCGGCTCGCTGCCTGATCGTTCCGTTTCGGAAGCGCTCCAGCGTGTTCCTGGTGTTTCGGTACTGCGTTTCGCTGGCCCTAATGATCCGGATCACTTTGCGGTTGAGGGTAGCGGCGTTGTTATTCGCGGACTTCCGTTTGTCCGCTCGGAACTGAACGGCCGTGACGTGTTCGCGGCAAACTCCGGCGGGGTGCTCGGTTTTGAAGATGTTTCACCCGAACTTCTCGGCAGCGTTGTCGTGTTCAAGAACTCCACTGCTGACCTTATTGAAGGCGGTGCGGCAGGTACAATCGACCTTCGTACACGCCTTCCTTTTGATCAGCGGGGCCAAGTCATTTCGTTGAGCGGTGAGCTGCAATTCACTGACCTTGCCAACGAAGCGACGCCTGCTGGCTCGTTCCTCTATTCGAACGAATGGGAAACCGGTGCGGGTCGTTTCGGTATTCTCGGTAACATCTCTTACAACCGCTTGAAATCGCGCGGCGATGGTACCGGTATCGGTGATTATCGCGATCGCGATGATGGCGGCACGCCAAACGATACGTCAGATGACAATCTGATTACCGATGCGAATGGTCAGCCACTGTTTATTCCGGGTGGTGGCTCGGTCCGTGTACAAGAATTTGACCGTGAACGCTTCTCGATTGCCGCTGCTGCTCAATTTGAGAGCAATGACGGTCGGTGGCTGGCGACGGCTCAGTTCCTTCGCTCTGACTCCACACTCAACTGGGGCGAAAATGTCATTGAGACAGGTCTCGATGGGGCACCGCGTAGCCGGCCTGCACTTGACCGTTCGGACTTCACATTTGATGACAACGGTGTCTTCCAATCGGGAACGATTAGCGACAATACACAGTGGCGCGGCCCGAATGCGGCTTCCGCTAATCTGTCACCAACGGGCGGTCAGCAGATCGGCCTGTACCGCAATCGCTTGGAAGAGGATCTAACAACCGATTACGGCTTCAACCTGAAATTCTCGGCGACGGATCGTCTGCGCTTCAACTTCGATGCGCAATATATCGATTCAACGGCGCAGGTTTTTGACCTTACCAATCACTATAGCTTCTTCTCGCCGGTAGTTATCGACTCGACGGTTGGTTCAGTGCCATTGGTTGGTTTCACAACCGATCCGCGCAATGCGTTCATTCGTTCTGCGATGGACCACACCACCCAGAACGAAGCTGAGGCACTCTCCTTCCGCGGTGATGTCGAATATGACTTCTCTGATGATGGCTGGCTGCGTTCGGTTCGTGCCGGTGTGCGCTATTCGGACCAAGATATCCTGATCCGCGAATCGGACTTCAACTGGGGTAACATCTCAGAGGTTTGGACGGGCCGGAACTTCGCTGCCAATGGCGGCGGGACGACCCCGCTGATTCTGCCTGAAGGTAATGCTGACCCGGCTATTGATGCAGTGGTCGCGCCTTTGTTCGATACCTTCGTTTATGGCAATTATCAGCGCGGAATCGGGACAGGCTTCACGGGGCCGGTGCCGACATATGTTGGTCCCGGCGCGGACGACTTTGATGGCTGGCAGACAGCTTGGGGCAACGTCATCAACGCAATTGGCGGTAGCCCGAGTGGTTGGACACCATTGACGCAGCGCGGCGGCGTAGTGGCTGGAACACCGTTCTTGCCGAGTGAAATCGGTTCGGTGAAACGTGAGACATGGGCTGCCTACGCTCGCGTCGATTTCGGTTCGGACAATTTCTTCGGCGGCGAACTGTCGGGTAATATCGGCCTACGCTATGTGCGTACTGATCGTTCGGTTGATACGACGACGACCGTTGATAGCTTCGCGACTTTGTTCCCGGCTTTGGTGAACACCGCTGCGCCAGGTGATCCGACGACCAACCAATGTGATCCGGCATTCGCAGGGCGGGCAAATCCGACCTTCGTGGAACCGGCTGCGTGTGCGAATAGGGCAGCATTGCTTGCTCAGTTTGGCAATGGTCAAATCCTCGAACAGCAAGTCAATGTTGACTATGATGAGTGGCTGCCGAGCCTCAACATGAAGCTTGAGGCAGGCGGTGGACATGTCATTCGCTTTGCAGCCTCACGCACAATGACACGGCCGGGTGTGAGCCAGCTCAACGAACGTATCCGCGTAAACGTTCTGCCTGACACGCAAGCAGCGGTTGGCGCGCCAAGAACGTTTGGCGGTTTCTCTGCCAACGCTACGGGTAATGCGACGCTGACGCCGCAAATCTCGACCAATCTCGATCTCTCTTGGGAATGGTATTTTGATGACGCCGGTTCGATCACCGTCACCGGTTTCTATAAGAACGTCGATGATTTCATCGCTTTCGCACCGATCGAAATTCCAGCGCAGGTCCCGGGTCTAACCCTGCTGCGCAACTCTGAGGTCAACTCGGACGAGAATGGTGAAGTGAAAGGCTTCGAGATTGCTTACCAGCAATTCTACGACTTCCTGCCAGGCTTCCTGAGCGGGCTGGGGATGCAGGCGACATACACCTACATCGATTCGCAGGGCGTCGCGAATACGCTGGATCCGAACTTGAACAGTGATGATCCACCGACTGCACGTTTTGCGGTGGATGCAGATGTCTTCCCACGCATTTCAAAGCACAATTTCAACCTGATCGGTCTGTACGAGAAGGGCGGATTTGAAGGTCGTCTCGCATATAACTGGCGGAGCAGCTTCCAGCTGACCCCCCGTGATGTGATCTTCCCGTTCGCTTCGATCTATCAGAAGGCAACCGGCCAATTGGATGCATCGGTGTTCTATAATATTACCCCAGAATTTAAACTGGGCATCCAAGGGGTTAACCTGCTCGATGATATCACCGAAACGACTCAAACAATCGATGCAAGCGGATTGCAAGCGCCGCGGAACTTCTTCCGCAATGACCGCCGCTTCAACTTGATTGCACGCTTGAACTTCTGATCATTCGATCAGACGTAATAGCGATCTGAAATAGGGCCTTCGTGGTCCGATTAGAAAGCGGTCTGAGAGACCTCCCTCTCTCAGGCCGCTTTTTGCGTCCGGGGCAGTTGGTGCGGCAAGGACGCGCCAAAGCACCTTCATACCCGCCGAAAGCGGGCTTTGAGAGCCAATTCTGTCGAGAAAGGACCAATTCCGCAAGGAAAGTGGTGCCCGAGGGCGGATTCGAACCACCGACACCACGATTTTCAATCGTGTGCTCTACCAACTGAGCTACTCGGGCATCGCGTCTATTTGAGAGTTTTACACTGTCAAACGCCGCATTGGAAGCGCGCGTATGGCGAAGCTGGACGGACTTGGCAAGGGGTATTCGCGCCGAAGTTTAGTCCTGCTTTTCCCAGTCTTGTTTGGCGATCTCATCGGGCGAAGCGGGGCGGCCCGGAACGGCATATCCATCGCCGAACCACTGGTTCAAATCACGGTCCCGGCATCCGCGTGAACAGAAGGGATGAAACTCTTCTCTACGCGGCTTCTTGCAGATCGGGCATGGTTTGCGTTTCGCACTCATAATGGCACGGCCTGCGCGAAACCGGCTTCGAGAGCAAGGGTGGGATCAATCTCTATCCTGATCTCTCTACCGGTACGTTTGGCAAGGTCGGCAAGCCACTCTGTGGTGAGTTTGGCTTTGATCGCGGGATGGCAGGTTAGCCGGATTGCACCAGCGTCGAAGATGGCTTCCGCGCGGCGCATCAGACGCCGGGCAGCGGCGCCAGTCTGCGAATAGGTTAGCCGGTGGAGCAGTGAAGGGCGCTCCAGCCGGGCGACAATCTGGACAAAGCCAAAGCCGTTCATCGCGGTCTTCTCATGCGGCCAATCTGAGAGCGCTGTTGTGAGTGCTTCGTCCACTGCCTTGCGATCCGCTTTGGCGGCAAGCGTTGGGAAGTCTATCCCGATGGATCCACCCAGATCAAACCGCCGGATAGCCTTAGCGATGGGCGTACAGGCTGCCAAAGCCAGTTCGCGCGGTGAACCGTGGCCATCAACGTCAATCAGGGCCATTGCTGGCGTGGGAGAGAAGTGGAGCGAGCCACCGGTAAAATCATATATTCCCGACCAAGCTTCGTCCCAGATTTCTTCCCACTCGTCATGTGGAAGTGTGCGGACGACCCGCGCCGCTTCTCCGTTTGCCGCGAACGCTTCGGTCAGACTGAATGCCGAGCGTACAGCGAGATCGGTAGGACGACCTTGCGCCCGTTTGACGCGCGATTTCTCACCTATTTGGCTGCGCGTGATTTCTATGCGGATCGGAGCACCTTCTTGCGCATCCGCAGGGAGCTTGCTGACGAGAACCTCTTGGCCGCTGGCAAGCTGGGCTGTGCCGCGTGTGCTGCCTTTTGTTCTTGAAATCAGAGTGGCGTCTTCGATCAATCCGACACCGGCTGATCCGGGCCAATCGATCCGGGCAGCCATCACCTGATCCTGGTCGACCAGCAAAGCGCGATGCTCGCCGATACCTTCTTCGATCAGCCATTCAGCCAACGAGGAAGCCCGCCGATTTGAGTAGTGCGCGTGTCTCGAACAGCGGAAGGCCCATGACGGACGAGTGACTGCCCTGAATGCTCACAATAAGGCCCTCAGCGGCGCCCTGAATGGCATATCCGCCTGCTTTGCCATCCCATTCGCCGCTGGCGAGATATCCCGCGATCTCCTGATCCGATAGACGCTTGAATTTGACGATAGTTTCGTTGAGCTTTTCGCGCAGCGTACCGTCAGGCGCGAGCAGTGCCACGGAGCTCAAGACACGGTGACGACGACCGGATAGCAATTGCAGACATTTGCGTGCGGTCGCTTCATCCTCAGCCTTGGGCAGAATGCGCCGCCCCGCAGCCACAACCGTATCACCGGCAAGAACGTGGCCCTTTGCCGATGCGGCGGCCAGAGCTTTCTCGCGCCCCATCCGGCGCGCATAATCACGCGGCAATTCTTGGTCCAGCGGGTCCTCATCGATATCCGCTGGAGCGATTTGTGCGGGCTCAACACCAAGCCGAGCGAGCAATTCGCGCCGTCTCGGGCTGGCCGATGCTAGGATAAGAGCAGGCGCGGTCATAGCCGCACGCAGCAATCAAGCAGTAGGGGCGCCGGGACCACCTTGGCCCCCGGGGCCAGGACCGCCACGGCCGGGCATAAAGCGGTAGGTGATACGCGCCTTTGTCAGATCATAGGGGGTTAGTTCGCACAGAACTTCGTCACCCACGAGCACGCGGATACGGTTCTTGCGCATCTTACCAGCGGTATGGCCAAGCACTTCGTGCCCGTTTTCAAGCTCTACCCGGAACATCGCATTTGGAAGCAGTTCAACCACTTTCCCGCGCATTTCGAGGAGTTCTTCTTTAGCCATATAATTCCGTTACCTATGCAGTTCGTCGATTGCTGTTGCGCGCCCATACAAGCAGGCGGAACAAAAGGGAAGCCTAAGGCGTATGGGATCAAGTTTTCACTGTTTTGTCTTAAAATTGCGACACTTTGATACCGAATGGCGCTTGCCCCCGGGCGCTATCTCGCAAAAAGGTTTTTTATGCGTTTCCCGACACTTCTTTGCTCGACGGCTGCGGTCGCACTTGCCTTGCCCACCAACGGAGCTGCGCAAGAGGTAGAAGCGCAGCCGACGAACGACGAGCAGTCGACGATCAGTCAAGGTGACGAGATCGTGGTTGTAGGCCAGCGTCTGCGCGGTCAGGTCGAGACCGATCAGCCGCCTATACTGGAGCTGGAAGAGGAAGATATTGCCGCCTTCGGTGCGAATTCGATCACCGATCTTTTGGCGGCAATTGAACCGCAAACCAGTTCGACACGCGGGCGCGGCGGTGGTCGGCCGGTATTTCTGATCAACGGCGTCCGGGTTGGTAGTTTTCGCGAGTTTCGATCGTATCCGCCTGAAGCAATACGCAAGGTAGAGGTCTTGCCTGAGGAGACCGCACAGAAGTTCGGCTTCCCGCCTGATCGACGCGTTGTGAACTTCATCATGAAGGAAAACTTCAGCGCGATCACGGCAGAGGCCGAATATGAGGAACCATCGATCGGCGGTTATTCGCGTACCGAGCAGGAGGCCACTCTGCTCAAGATCACCAAAACGGGCCGGATCAATCTGAATGTTGAGTTGAGCGATGTATCCTCGCTGACAGAAAGCGAGCGCGACATCACCCAGACGTCCGGCAGCGATCCTGATGTTGCGACGGACCCCGATCCGGCTGAGTTTCGCACGCTGATTTCCGATGCGCGTGAGATTGAAGCGACGGCGAACTATGCCAAATCATCGTTGGAAACGGGCAGTTCGGTCGGCTTGAATGCGACGTTTAATCGGTCGGACAGACTAAATCTTTCAGGCTTGAACACTGTGACCTTAGTCGATGGCGCGGGGAACTCGGCAATCCGGACATTCGATGCAGATAATCCTCTGACGACGCTCCAACGCACCAATGTATTCTCTTCATCGGCCAGCTACAATCGACGCCTCGGACCGTTCCAACTTACAGCAACTGCTGATAGCAGCATAACCGATGCACGCACGCAAATTGGTCGCCGCGCCGATGTCACCGCGCTTGTTGCTGATGCTGCAGCTGGCAATTTTGCGATTGATGGTGTCATCCCGGTGCAGGGTGATGCAGGCTTCGACGAGGCGAATAGCATAACCTATTCCGGGAACAGCAAACTCACGCTTCGCGGCTCCCCACTTGAGCTACCGGCGGGCGAGCTCTCGACGACCCTGGATCTCGGTTACGACTGGAACCGGATAGATAGCGAAGACTCTAGAGCTGGTTCTGCCATTTCGTTGACGCGCGGCGATCTTTCGGGCGGGTTCAACATCGGTATTCCGATCACGAGCGCGCGCGACGAGGTGTGGGATGCGCTGGGCACGATCAACCTCAATGGACGAGCGAGCTTCAACCACCATTCTGACTTCGGCACGCTTTACCGGCTGACGGGGGGCGTTACCTGGTCGCCAGTTAAGAGTCTCAACTTGCAAGCAACTTACGTTTGGCGTGAAGTTCCGCCGTCGCTCAGTCAGCTTGGTAACCCGCAGATCACGACACTGAATGTACCGACGTTTGACTTTGCAACTGGCGATACGTCGCTCGTGTCGGTGACATCTGGCGGTAATCCGCTACTTCAGGCCGAAACGCAATCCGATTGGAGCTTCTCGGCCAATTGGGAATTTGTCGATAATGCGCGGTTCCGGATCGACTATTCGCGCAATACCTCCAGTGATGTGTCCTCGTCATTCCCGTTCCTGACGCCCGAGATTGAGGCCGCATTTCCGGGGCGCGTAACCCGCGATGCGGGCGGCACGCTGGTCGCCTTGGATCGCAGGCCCGTTGATTATTTCGAGACCCGAACCGAGCGTGTTACGTTTGGCCTCAACCTGAGGGGTTCGTTCGGCGAGAGGCGCCCGCAGCCGGAAGGACAAGGTGGCGAAGCCGGACGGAGACCAGGCGCTGGTCCAGAAGGTGCGCGCACAGAGGGCAGGCGACCACAAGGCACTTCCGGAGGCGGAGGCGGCCGTCCGGGAGCAGATCAGGACCAGTCTGACGCAGAGGGTCGGCGTGCTGTCTTCATGAAGTTCCGTGAACGCGTATGCGCGGATGACGGCGAAGACTTTCTCTCGCGGCTGGTTGATGCCGCCAATCGTGGTGAGAAGTTGGAGGAGTTCCCCGAGTTTGATCCGGCTCAAGCAGAGCGGATTTTGAACCGCTTGCGCAATGAAGACGGCACCATTGATACCGAACGATTGAAGCAATTCCGGACGCGTATTTGTAGCACCGATGGCCCGCCGGGACGTCGCGGAGCGGGAGGCGGACGAGGCGGGCGCCCCGACTTTGCCAATATGAGCGAAGAACAGCGCACGGCCTTCATAGCATTCCGGCAGCGTATATGCGCCGATGATGGCGAAGCGGTTCTGACTCGCTTGGTCGAGGCGACCAAAGACGGGAACATTCCCGAAGAGCTTGCCGTGTTTGATCCTGAACGGGCTCAACGGATAATGGCGCGGCTGCGCAATGACGATGGAAGCATCAATACCGAGCGGCTTGGCCGGTTCCGCGAGCGTATGTGCAGCGCTCCCGGCGGACAACCGCAGGCGGGTGGGCAGGGCGGTGGACGTCCTGCTGTTGCGCGCGGCGGGGGCTTCGGCAGAGGCGGCGACGGACGCGGACGGTTTTTCTTCAACGCCAATCACTCGGTCGAGCTCAACCGTGAAGTACTGATTGCACCAGGCGGACCGCTGCTTGATTTGCTCAATGGCGACAGTCTTAGCAGCACCGGCACACCGCGGCATAGTACGCGGATCGAGGCTGGTGCGTTCCGCAATGGATTGGGTACACGTTTGTCCGTTCGTTACACCGGTACTGCGCGGATCGATGGCAACGGTACATCAGGCAGCACCGACTTGTTCGTGGACGATCTTGCGACGTTTAATCTGCGTCTGTTCGCAGATCTGGGAAGAGTCTTGAAGAAAGACGAAGGCCTGTTCAAAGGAATGCGCCTGTCATTCCGGTTCGACAATATCTTCGATAGCCGCCGCATCGTGCGCGACAGCAACGGTGATATCCCGATCAGTTTCCAGCCGCTATTGGTTGATCCAACGGGCCGTTATCTGGGTTTTGAAGTCCGAAAGCTTTTTTAGTCCGGAGTTTAGTGCAGCCGCGTTTTCGGGAAGAGCAGGCTCGAGAGGCCTTTCGCCTCGAACGGTTTCCACTCACCTTCTCGTTGCGCTAACCGATCCGCAATCGCGAACATCACCGAGGGATTCACGCCAAGGCCGATATGGCTGGCGATCACTTCGATGTTTTCGGTGTTCTCATGGCTGCACGGATGCTGCACTGAACCGCGCCAGTGAACGACGCCGTCGCCTTTGGTCAGGATTGAGGTCGTTGGAACAGGTGGAGCTTCATCCAGACCGGTGAATTTACCAGCTTTAACAGGCTCCGGCTCTTTGCCGTTGAGATATTCGAACAGAATGCGTGCATTGCTGTGATTGCGATCATCGCTGATCGGACTGCCAAGCGAAATGACCATCCGGACCATGTCGGGGACCATTTTGGCAAGCTCTCGCGCAAATACACCGCCCAGGCTCCAGCCTACGATCGAGATCTTGCCGCCGGTGCGTTCGTAGAGTTCTTCAACGCAGCGGGCCATCGCTTCGACCCGTTCATTATCAACTTTGACATTGCGGCCGAGATCCCAGCCAGCGGTCTCATATCCAAGTCGATCGAGCAATGAGCGCATCGGACGCGTTGAGGCATCAGTCGCCATGAAACCGGGCAGAACCAGTACACCGTGTCCGTCGCCTTTGGGCAATGCGCCCATGCCCATTGCCGGACGCAGTGCGAGGAAGCTGGCGAATTCCGCCATTGCGCGCCCAGGCTCTGACAATGTCAAAATTCGATGCGGCGGTCTGGCGGCTTGAGCGGCCGGTGCTGCGTTCATTGTTGCAGTAGTCATTTCTTGGCTTTTCCTCTCGCCGTGCGACGGGTTGTTTTTGGTTTTGCGGCGGTCGTTTTGCCGCCTTTGGATTTCGTTGGGCTGGCGCGCTTGGCAGCGGCTTTTTTGGGTGCCGCTTTCTTGGCGGGCGCCTTCTTCTTCGCTGTGCTCTTTTTCACCGGACCCTTCTTGGGTGCCGCCTTCTTGGCAGTGGGCTTTTTCGCCGGAGCGGCAGCTCCCGCCGCCAGATCGCGGTACTCTTCAAAGCTTTCCTGAATGCACTCGGCATAAAATTCAGGGTCGGGCATCAATTCACGGCATGCGGTGAATGCAATGGTCGCCTCGTCGACATACGATTGCACCACATGGCCCAGACCCATTCCGTCGGTCAGGCACACGAGGCCCATCTGGCTTTCTAGCCGGGCGCCGCTGGAATAAATCGACACTGGCGGACCGGGAACATTGGTCACCACCGTAGAAAACGGCGCGCTAAGCCGGTCGGCAAGGCCAAGGCGGGTGTAGAGCTGCGCGCCCAGCGCCATAAACAGAGCGGGGCTGACCTTGCTCATCTCGGTCATGTTCCGCGCGCCCATTGCTTCCGTCATGGCCTTGCTGTTGGCAGTTTTGTCATGAACGAATTCAAGGCGCTCGATTGGATCTTCCAATTGTGTACCCAGCGGGGCGACCATCGCGGCGACTTGGTTACCCATATCGCCCTTCTCGTCTTTGGAACGAACCGAAATCGGTGCCATCGCTGTAAGAGTACGTCCCGGTAGATCGTTTTTGCTCAGCAAGTACCGGCGCATTGCTCCGCCAACGATGGCAAGGAATACGTCGTTGATTTTGCAACCCGGCGAAAGCGCACGGATCGATTTGATATCGGCTAACGGAACGCTGCGTCCTTCGACGACACGGGCGGGAGAAATCGTCCGGTTAAAGCGGCATTTCGGTGCAACCATGTCAGCGCTGACTTTGAAGTCCTTTGTCGCCAAACCCTTGATCGCATTGGCGATACCGGGTGCGGCTTTAGCGGCTACTTCGAGCTGTTTAAGCGGATTGGTCAGCGCACTAAGATAGGATTTGCCGAGCAGTTCGGCTGCATTCGGTATCTTTTCCGGTTTCCACTCATCAGGAGTGTTGGGTGGCGGTGCATCTGGCGTAATCGTGTGCATCGCCTCAAGCAGATCGACACCGCTCATTCCGTCAATTGCCGAGTGGTGAACTTTGGTCACCATTGCAAAGCTCCCGGGGGTCACGCCCGGGATATTGTCCAGCCCTTCGACAATGGTGAACTCCCAAGGTGGGCGCTCCAAATCGAGTGGGCGGGCGAAAATGCGTGCGGCTTGGATACATAGCTGCCGCCAATCACCTGGCTTTGGCAGTGCAATATGGCGGACGTGATATTCCAGATCGAAGTCTGGATCCTCTATCCAATAGGGATAATCAAGATCGAATGGCACTTTGACCAGCCGCTGCCGGATCGTGCGCGAAAGCTGCATCCGGCTCTCGAAAAAGCCCAGAATGTCCTTGTAGCGGACAAATCCGCCAGGGGCGGTTTCCGGATTATAAATGAGTAACGAGCCGATATGCATCGGCGAATTGCGTGTTTCCAGCGCGACGAAGGACGCATCCATACCTTGGAGTTGGCGCAAGTTTCGACTTCCTCTCTGCCCTCATCCCGGTCTTTTATATCATCGGCCGGGTCTGAAGCGTAATGCAGGCGTAACACACAATCGCCTGCCGTCAATGCCGACGGTGCATATGTATGCACAGCGCGAGGGCTGGATCATCATGCCTTGCAGATCGCCAAGCTGGCCATCAGGCGTGGGTCGGTACCTTCTTGGTCGCGCCGATATAGGTCCGCAGTGATTGGCGATAGCGCTTCATCGATCGGGCGGGCTTGCGCGATTGGACCAGTGGCGGAATGCTATCGTCCGCCGTCTCAAGGAGGCCCATTTCATCGATCAGGCGAGTAATTCCGGTCGAACTGCGAACACTCATACCTGCCATTCCCGGAAGATCGCGGCAATCGGCATGGGTGAGTCCGAATAGAAACAGTTCGCGATAGGCAACGCGTTCGGCCAAGCCGCTAGTTACGCGGAGACCCAGCTTCTCGGGAAGTTGGGCGATTGCCGCGTTGAAGCGCTCGAGCTGAACCTTCTCAGCGCGGCGAACGCGGTTCTTGATCAGCATCCAATCTGTCGGCTGATAGCCATTTGCAATACGCTCCTCGCGAAGCTGCATCACCAGATCGGCAAAGCTGCCAGCGCCGGTCATTTTCATTGTACCGACATTGAATTTGGCGACCGAGTCGAGGTCAACGAAGTTGGGATTTACCGGGGTGACCAGCTTATCCGCCAGAGCAATCGCGCGGCGCGCAATCGGCGAGTCATGCCCGGCAACATCGATGATGATCGTATCGCACCCTTGGCCGCTGCGCGCGATTTCCTGCATCAGCATCGCGCCGCTCTGGTGTGACAGCACCAGATGCTTCGGGGTGGGCAAAGTGACACCTAAACTGCGCGCGGTTGCTTCGCGGTTCTCCAGCGCGCGGTCAAAAGAGCGTTGGCGCTTATCCAGATCAATGGCGAGAATTTTGTGCCCGGCGCGGGCCAGCGCAATTGACGTGTGGAAGGCGAGGGTGGATTTGCCGACGCCGCCTTTTTCATTGGCGAATACAATAACGCGGGCGGAAATTTCCGGACGATTCCGGATGTCGGCGAGAACTACCGAGGGATGCTCACCATCGCAAACGCGTCCGGTATTCTCTAAGCTCATGTGTGTCCCCACAGCCCCAAAACTCGATTTCACCCATTCGATGCCGATCAGCGCGCGACTCGGGGAAAGGCGAATAGTGTCGCCAATTCACACGTTATCCACAAGTAAATTCGATTCTCGTTTTGAGACAAATGGGGTGCGAAAAGATTCTATCTTTTGAATCAGTTGAGTAGCTTTCATTCGACGCTTTCGAGGCTATGCTGGAATCATGTCCAACCCTCGTGAACCCTCCAAAGCTGGCAGTCCGCATGATCCTCGTGGTGCGGAGCGATTCAATGAGGAGAAGGCGACATACACGGTCGCGTCGGCCACGCCCGATCTGGATGCGGGGTTGGAAGCCATCCGCGATACGGTGAAGACTTTGAAGCCGGTACCGGGCGTTTACCGGATGCTCGATACGCGCGGTGATGTACTCTATGTCGGTAAAGCGCGGGTGCTCAAAAACCGCGTCGCCAATTACGCGCAGCCAAAGGGGCAGCCGCAGCGCCTGCTCAGGATGATCAGCCAAACGCGGCGGATGGAGATCGTTACCACCAATAGCGAGGCTGAGGCGCTGCTGCTGGAAGCGCAGCTGATCAAGCGCTTTCGTCCGCCATTCAATGTGCTGCTCCGCGACGACAAGAGCTTTCCCTTTATCCTGTTGCGGTCCGACCATGACTTCCCGCGCATTATGAAGCATCGCGGTGCGCGGCGCGCGAAGGGTAATTATTATGGCCCGTTTGCCAGTGCCGGATCGGTCAACACCACGATCAATGCGCTGCAAAAACTATTCCTGCTGCGATCATGTACCGATAGTTTCTTCAGCCGCCGTGACCGGCCGTGCCTGCTCTATCAAATCAAGCGTTGCTCGGCCCCGTGCGTCGACCGGATCACTACGGATGATTACGCCGCTCTGACCAAGCAGGCGAAGGACTTCCTTGGCGGAAAATCCGGCGCGGTACAGGCTGATCTGGAAAAGCAGATGGCCAAAGCGGCGGAGGATTTGGATTTTGAGACTGCCGCAATTCTGCGGGACCGGTTACGTGCGGCGACCTTTATTCAGGGCAGTCAGGCGATCAATGCCAGCGGTGTGGGCGATGCCGATGTGTTCGCGCTCGCTAGCAAAGGCGGGCAGATTGCGGTGCAGGCGTTCTTCATCCGTGGCGGGCAGAATTGGGGCCACCGCGCGTTCTTCCCGAGCCATACAAAGGGCGTGGAGGAGGATCAGGTACTCGCCAATGTCCTCGCGCAGTTTTACGAGGAAGTGCCGCCACCGCGCACCATTCTGGTCGACCGCAAATTGCCCGAGCAAGCGCTGATCGAAGAGGCTTTTGCCGCTGCTGCCGAACACAAGGTTGATATTTCTATCCCGCAACGCGGTGACCGGCGCAGCCTGATGAAGCAGGCGCAGCGCAATGCGGAAGAAGCGCTCGACCGGCGGCTGGCTGAGCGCGGCACGAAGGCCAAGACGTTGCGCGAACTGGCCGAATTCCTCGAACTTCCGGAGGTGCCGCAGCGCGTCGAAGTTTATGACAACTCGCACATTCAGGGTTCCAAGGCTGTCGGCGGGATGATCGTCGCTGGTCCCGAAGGTTTCATCAAAAACCAGTATCGCAAATTCAATATCAAGAGCGCGCAGACCGATGACGATTTCGGGATGATGCGCGAAGTGATGGAGCGCCGCTTTGCCCGCGCGATGAAGGACGATCCTGACCGCGAAACCAGTGGTGAAAAGGCGGTATGGCCCGATCTTGTGCTGATCGATGGCGGGAAAGGACAGATGAGTTCGGTTCGCGATACGCTGGAGGAATTGGGTATCGAGGATGTGCCGCTGATCGCAATCGCCAAAGGGCCGGGGCATGGCCGCGAGGGCCGCGAAGTGTTCCACTTCCCCGATGGCCGCGAAAAAATGCTGCCGACCAATTCGCCGGTCCTGTTCCAGCTCCAACTCTGGCGCGATGAAGTCCACCGCTACGCCATCGGCGCCCACCGCGCCAAACGCAGCCGCGCCATCACCGCATCACCGCTGGACGAAATCCCGGGCGTAGGTCCGGCGAGAAAGCGCGCTTTGTTGCTGCATTTTGGCACAGCCGGAAAGGTGAGGGCGGCGAGTTTGGAAGACCTGCAACGCGCGCCGGGGGTTAGTGGATCAGTCGCACAGACGGTTTACGATTTTTATCATGCTGGAGACGAAATTGTGTAGAAGAAGCAAGTATTGATAAAGAGGTGAGAGATTATGATTTCGGGATCTAGCGTAAAGCGGGCAATAAATCACATTGGTGCGTTTGGTGATACTGATCTCTTTCCTCGCCTGCCGGAAATGCGCTGCTATCTCGATTGCGCGTCAGAAATCGCTGATGACTGCGACAACCTCAATATAGGACAATACGAGCCTGCAGGGGCACTAGAAACACTGACTCCGAAGTCATGGTTGGGCTTTAGAATAGCTCACCAAATGACCGCAGCTGATAATATCATTTTACTGGCCGCAATTTTGGATTGTGCCCCTTTTCTAGAGGCATCGCGATTGCCTGCAGAGGATAATGAAGCATTTGCATATCGGTTTGAAGCTGGAAGCTCCCTGAAGATATTTCAGCCGTCAAGAAGCTACCATCAATGGCTGGCGCATCTAGCTGCATTCAGTGGCACCGACGATCCGTTTGCTGAAAATCGACCAGCTATCGCAACGGACATATCTGACTTCTATCAGCGAATATACTTCCATCGCGTCGAGAACATTCTTTTGGACGCTGATTGTCCATCCAAGCCCGCCAAACTAGTATAAAAGGTCATCAAGGCCGTTCGGGCAAACCAGTCCTACGGTCTACCTGTAGGGAGTACGGCATCGCGGATCATCGCTGAGTGCATTTTGAACGATACTGATGTATTTTTGAAGAATATGGGTTTGCGATTTAGTCGCTACGTGGATGACTTCCGAATAGCGATTCCAGAGGGCATGGAGGCCCACTCTGTGTTGTGCAAGCTCGCGGAGCATTTGATGCGAACGGAAGGCCTATCACTCAATGTTTCGAAGACCAATCTAACGACGGTGAATGATATCGAGGAGCGATCAAAAAATCGCTTGGGAGACGTCTTCACTTCGGCTGAAATGGAGAAGATGCAGGCATTTATCAAGCTGAGTTACGGCGATGACGATGACGACAGTGAAGAGGACATTATTGCGAATCCCTTCCTGACTTCTGAATTTCTGATGGATCGGCTGGATGAAATTGCTGACAAGAAGCAGGTCGACCTCTCCGTTTTCAAAGCGATTCTGAGAGCACTTCGTTTTTTGCCCGATATCGATGCAATCCGGTTGCTAAAGAAACACGCTGAGCTCTTGTACTATGTGCCCAGAGAATTTTGCCTCGTGCTTAGTGCAGCGGCAAAGCAAGATGACTTCAAACAAGACGAAGTCTCGGAGCGCGTCCGTGAACTCCTAGTCAAACCACCATTTTCTGACCTCGCATACGTAAGAGCTTGGCTCCTAAATCTTTTTGTTGATGGCAGTCTAAAGTTAAAAATGACCGATTGGCAATCTTATGACTTCAACCAGAGCATTATTGAGCGACGTTCGCATTTCTTTTTTCGCGGTATAGCGAAAGATCGAGCCTATTTTCGGGCTTTGAAGACCCAACTTGGAACTTTGAGCGAGTGGGATAAACCGGCGGCTCTCATCGCGGCTATGTGCTTGCCAATTGACGAGTATAAAAAATGGCTGTCAGTGGCTGGTCAGCACATCAAAGGCCCATTTTCGGCAACCTTTCTAGCTTGGTTGAAGAATAATCATGGAGATTTACCTCAGCTCTTATCTGAGTCTCACTCACCGGTTTGTAGCTAATTTGCAGCCACCATCTCCCGCTCAACCCAGCACGTATGGACGCCGCTGCTAATCTTGTGTGGTAGTTTCAGTCGGCAGACCGGGCCTTTGGTCACATCGCTTGCGTCCATAATCGCGCATTCGCTGGTTCCGGTGTTCTCGTCGATCAGGAACGTCACCAGATATCCGTCATCCTCTGAAGCCGCGCCTTTGCGCGGAACCATGGGGCTTTCGCTTGCATATATGCCTTCGGGTAATTCGAAGACTTGCTCCTCGCCCGTTTGGGTGTCGTGTTTTACATAGCCGTTGAACAGGAACCAGCCGGGGCGGGTGGTGGTGGACCACAAATAGCGCGAAGGCTTCATCAGATAGCCGGGATTGATCATGCCGAACTCGACAATCCGGTCGGACAGGCGTTCTTCGGTGGTTTCGCCGGTTTTCAGATTGAAGCGCCAGCGGTGCAGGCGGCTTTGGAAGCTGTGCTCATCCACATAGGCCATCATGTGGCTGTATTGACCGGCTTCTTCCAGCGGATCGGGCATCGGTTTCGCTTGGTGGTAGCCTTCGAGCACCACCTCATCGCCTTCTTCCCAAGCATTGGTCCAGTGGAGCACATATGTCGGGTCAGCCTCGAACCAGCGGATTTCTTCGGGCTGGCCGTGACGCGGGATAAGCGCGAAGCGGGTCGGCAGCCCTTCATGAATCCGTGCGGCGTGCAGGTCTCGTTTCAAAAGTTTCTCGTCCCAGAACAGCGGCATGTCGTTGAGGATCGACCAGTTTTTGGTGATCGCCATATCATGCGGCAGGCGCGGGCCGGGCAGCGGGATCGGGACATAGTGGACCAGCTTCCCAGCACGGTCGACCACGCCGTAATGCATGTAAGGCGCGTGGACGCTGTAATTGAAGAACATCAGCTCTCCGGTGGCCTCATCCACTTTGGGATGCGCCGATACGCCATCGATTGGTCCCCACGGGGCTTTGCCCAGATTCTCCAGCGTTTCGGGGTCAAGCATCCATGCCTCGCCGCATTGGTAGAAAGTCGCATAGGCCACGCCTGCATGGACGATAATGTCGGTGCTGCCGGTGTCTTTCAGCCCGCCATGCGCGCCGAAACCAGGGCGCTTGGATGTGCCTGGCGGGTCCATGAGGCCACCCCACAGCGAGCCACCCGCAATTTGCTCCTGCGTGAAGCAGTGTGTGCGGATGAAGCGGTTGCGATAGCTGACTTTGCCGCTCGAAATGCTCACCTGATGGACCATCGCGTCGCCATCGAACGGGTGATGGCGGCCGAGCGGCTGGTGTACGGGATTTTCGGTATTGCGCAGATAGATGCCGTCGATGTCGGCAGGAACTTCCCCCTCGATCACTTCCAACTCGGCGACGTCCACTTCTTCATGCAGCGGTGTCCAAGGGCCGGAGAGATAGGGATGATTGCTCGGCTGTAGTGTGGTTTTGACCGGCGGTTGGCGGGTGATCTGCATTCGGGTGTTCCTCTCAGAGTTGAGAGTAGCGCATGGCGGTCACGACGCAAGCGCTCCGGAAGCACGAGCGAGTTTGCGCCAATTTTGATCCAGATCAATGCGCGACTTTACGGCGCGACGCAAAAGACTCGCAAGGGAGCGCAGCCCCCGATTTCATGACGCTCCCTCTGACTGGAAGGAGTCACGATCATGCGATCTATCTTAGTTCACGTTTACAACGATCCCGGCATTGAGGCGCGTCTGCAAGTCGCGCTGGATATGGCCCGATCTTACGATGCGCATCTGACCTTTCTGCAGGTCGTGCAGCAACCCATCGTGCTCCCCGGCGACTACACCGGCACGATCACCGCACAAATGATGCCGGTTGTTCAGGAACAGGCCGACGAACTGCGCCAGGTGATCGAAGCCCGGTTGGCCGACGAGGACGTGCGCTGGGACTGGGTGCAGGAGGCCGGCATGGCCGATGACATGCTGATGAGCCATGCTGCGCTCAATGATTTGGTCTTGGTCGGCTGTTTGGCGCCGCAAGGGTCTGAAACGCAGCCATCGCGCCTTGCAGGGACACTAGCGATTGAAGGCAGAAGCCCGGTGATGGTTGCGCCCAAGGATGCCAAGGGATTTGACCCGACCAAACCCGCTCTGGTCGCGTGGAACGGTTCGCGCGAGGCCTCGCACGCATTGCGAGAGGCGCTACCAATGCTGAAGCATTCGACGTCTGTATTTCTGGCGACTGTGACCGACGAGAATGATCGTAAACGGTCCGCGCTGCCGCCGGTGGATGGCGCAGCCTACCTATCGCGGCACGGTATCTCTTGCGAGATCGTCGAACTGCCGTGTCTTGGACGGCATCCAGCGGAAGTCCTGCTTGAAGCCGCGGACAGTCGCGATGCCGGCTATATTGTGCTGGGTGCCTATGGCCATGCGCGACTGTTCGAGATGGTATTTGGCGGCGTCACGCGCCGGATGTTGAAAAATCCGCCGATACCGCTGGTGCTCGCGCACTAATCGACGGCTTTGGGTGTGCGGCGGCGGATCACGCCTTCTTGCGCGACACTGGCGACCAATTCTCCTCCGCGGTTGAAGATACGGCCGCGGTTGAAACCGCGTCCGCTGCCGCTCCAAGGGCTGTCTGTGGCGTAGAGTAGCCATTCGTCAGCCTTGGCGGGGCGGTGGAACCAGATCGTGTGGTCGAGGCTGGCGCCGTTGAGTTCGCCGCGCATCCAGCTGAGTCCGTGTGGCAGGGCGCTGGTGCCGAGCAGGGTGAAGTCGCTCGCATAGGCGATGATTGCGCGGTGTAGGGCAGGATCAGCAGGCAAAGGTGCGGCTGCTTTGAACCAGCTATGTGCTTTCGGCTCTTTCTTCTCGCTGTTCATCCAATGCAGGCGGTCGATGGTGCGCATTTCTATGGGGCGCGGGCGCAGCATCATCTTTTTTGCGACCTCGGGCATATTAGGCTGCTCGGCGATCATCTCACGCCGCAGCTCCATATCGGACTTCAGATCCTCTGGCGGGGCGACATCAGGCATGGTGTAGTCACCGTGTTCCAGTCCATCTTCCGCCTTCTGGAAACTGGCGGTGAGGTTGAGGATCGGGCGCAGCTGACCGTCTTCCTCGGCTTGACTGGCCACTACCCGACGATTGGAAAAGCTGCGTCCGTCGAAATCGCGTGCGATCTGATAATCGATGGGCGGTCCTTCTTTGCCGCCGCGCAGGAAATAGGCGTGAAGCGAGTGCGCGCCCTTTTCATCAGGCACAGTGTCCTGTGCAGCCATCAACGCTTGCGCAATCACCTGCCCGCCAAATACGCGGCCCACGCCGCCCTTTTGCGGATTGCCGGTATAATTGTCGTCGCTGTTCTTGGTGACGGTCAGCAAGCGGACGAGGCCAGCGACCAGCTCTTGCGGGGATTTAGGTTCGCTCATGAAACCGTTCTGCGTTGCAGTGCAGCGCAGGTCAACGATACTTAGCCTGCTAGCCCAAGCTTTCTGAGCGCGCGGAAGGCGTATGCTTTTGGCTTGTTTGATCCGGGCCAGCGCGAGGGCGCGGTTGGGTTCAGGCCAGCTTTGCGTAGAATACGGTTGAACCCGCGCGCATCGGCCTCTTCAAAGCTCCAATCGCTGCGCCACGTGATGGACAGCGAAATCGAACTGGTTGGGCCGTTGCGCACGAAATGCGGTGCCATGACGGGTACGAACAGAGCCTGTCCTGCCGTGATCGCGAGCTCGGTTCCGTGCTCGGCGAATTCATCCTGCCATGTCAGTTCGCGGGCACCGCCGGAATGGTATCCTTCGTGCACTTGGTCCGGTGCAAAGCGGGCATCGCCAGCGGGAAATTGAGTCATCACTTTCGACCCTTTGAGCTGGAGCAGAATGTTGTGCTCGGGGTCGAAGTGGTAAGGAGTGACGGCGTTCGGTGAAGAGATGAATATGAAGCCCTGCGGACGCAACATTGCGCCAGTTTTGGCCTCGATCTGAGGCTTGATTTCGTCGAGCAGCGATAGCAGCAAGGCGTTGTATCTTGGTGATTGTTCAATGTTCTTCAACACTGCCCAACTGTTGCTGGTCGCAATATGCCGGATCGTGTCTTGGATCGACAGACCTGTCGCTTCGGGTTTGCCATCCACGCCAATCGGCAGATCGCCGCTATTAAACTCAATTGAGTTTTCTGGAAGCTCGCCAGCCAGATCAGCCAATGCATCGAGCGTCAGTGCCGAATGGTCCGACATCTGATGATCAAGAATATGCGGTTTCTCCGGATAGTGCGTTGCAAAATGGGCGCGGGCTGCTTGGCCGAACACGCTGCGTTCCGTGTAGTCGCTATCCTCGTCCAAATCGGGCGTATGATCGTGAAAATTGTGCTGGCTATCCATCATCATTGTCCAAAGTCTTCCGAACCGCTTTCCGCGCGGATCATCTGTTTGAATGCGGCCTGTCGCAATGCACCACCAAGGCCGATATTGATCCGCACGATCGAGCGTTTTTCGCGCCAGATACGTTCGATCATCGGGTGGTCCGCTGCGGCACAACTGTCCGCCCAATCAATCGCAGGATCGTCGAGAAGCTTGAGGTTTTCGCGCTGGAGCAGAACGCCGGGCGAGAAGCGGGCATAAGCCTCATCGAACGTAGTCTTGAACGAAAACACGCCGGGCGCGCTGACAAAATTGGCAAGCATGGCAATCGGCTTACCGGATAGGGTCAGAGACAGGCGTTCCAAACGGCTGCTCTTGGCAGCACCCGCCAGCGATTGGCGGAAGAGCTGTTCGGTATCTGCGTTGGAAGCGAGGGCGGAGCCTTCCTTGCCTTTCCAACCGGCAGCTTCGACGGCGAGAAAAGTGTCGATCCAGCGTGTGATGCCGGCGGATCCGGATTGTCGCTCTATTGTGACAGTGCCCAGTTCGGACAGGCGGTTGTGCTGGCGGCGCAATTCCTTGCGTTTCTTGCCGCTCATGGAAGCTGTGAAATACTCATCCGACGTCTGATCGGAACGAAGCATTGCCCGCTCTTCACGGTGGACAACGGCGGCTGGTTGTTTCACTTCCAAGGAAGACGATAGCGCATCAACGAGCACGCTATCTTCTGGCAAATGCATCAGGTGCAGGAACAGGGCTGAGCGTGTGGTCGCCGATGCCCAATTTAACACTGCCTGCCAAAATGCGCGTTCGCTTCCCCTTGCGACGAGCGGTACGCCGCAGAATGCATTGTCATGTAACCATGCGGAAATATGCGGGACCGGGTAGCCGTAATAGGTCATCGCTCGCTCGATAGGGAGCAGACCGCACAGCACGCCGTTTTGGCGGAACGTTACAAGTTCGACCGCCCCTTTGGGATCGAATGCTTCGAACGCGGGGCACAGGTTCCAGCTGTCAAAAAACGGATTGGGTTCGGTGGCGATTTGGGTGAGGGCGTTCCACTCTTCGATGAAGCTATCATCGACGATTTTCTGCCAACTTGCCGATTGAATCTGCCCTGCGCGTACACCTTCAGGCGCTGCCGAAGCTGCACCGTCGAAGCTGTCTTTGCTGAGCGAGATGCTCGCCATGCATTAACCTTTACATCGCGCGGCAAAGTGCGCCGCACCGCGCGGTTAGCAGGTGAATGCTGATAAGGTTTTAACGAAGTCGCGAGTTTTCGCAGTCTGCACACACAAAAAAGCCCCGCCGGAATCGCTTCCGGCGGGGCTTCTGATAGCCTAGGCTATTGGGTCAGATCAGTGTGCCAGAGCCGCGAGAAGCAGCAGAGCAACGATGTTGGTGATCTTGATCATCGGGTTCACGGCTGGACCAGCGGTATCCTTATAAGGATCGCCGACTGTGTCGCCGGTAACGGCAGCTTTGTGAGCTTCCGAACCTTTACCGCCATGATTGCCATCTTCGATGTATTTCTTCGCATTATCCCATGCGCCGCCACCTGCGGTCATGGAAAGCGCGACGAACAGGCCGCCGACGATCACGCCGAGCAGCAACGCACCCAGAGCCGCAAAGGCACTGGCTGGTCCGTCAATTGCGCGGATCACGAAGAACACCACGATTGGGGCAAGAACCGGCAGCAACGAAGGAACAATCATTTCCTTAATCGCAGCCTTGGTCACGAGGTCCACTGTCCGGGCGTAGTCGGGCTTCTCGGAGTAATCCATGATGCCTGGCTTTTCTTTGAACTGCTCGCGAACGTCTTTCACAACATCACCAGCGGCACGGCCAACAGCGGTCATACCCATCGCACCGAACAGGTACGGGAGCAGAGCACCGAGGAGCAGGCCAACGATGACATATGGGTTCTCGAGGCTGAAGTTCACAGCCGCACGTCCGTCAACCACGTCTAGGCCGAGCTTGTCGGCAAAGGCGTTGAGGTCAGCAGTGTAGGCAGAGAACAGCACCAGAGCAGCAAGGCCTGCCGAACCGATTGCGTAACCTTTGGTCACAGCTTTCGTGGTGTTGCCAACCGCGTCGAGCAGATCGGTTTTCTCACGAACGCTTTCGTCCAGACCCGCCATTTCAGCGATACCGCCGGCATTGTCAGTGACAGGACCGTAAGCGTCGAGTGCAACAACCATACCGGCAAGTGCCAGCATTGCAGTCGCACCGTAAGCCAGACCGATCAAGCCAGCCAGCTCATACGCACCGATGATCGCTGCGATGATGACGATGGTCGGCAGAGCGGTTGACTCCAGGCTGATAGCCAGACCTTGGATCACGTTGGTGCCGTGGCCAGTTTCCGATGCCTTCGCGATCGACCGGACCGGACGGTAATTGGTGCCGGTGTAGTACTCGGTGATCCAGATAATGACACCAGTCAGCACGAGGCCAATCAAGGAGCACCAGAACAGATCCATACCGGTGAACTCGACCATACCGGTCCCAGCGTTGAGAACGGTGTTCATGTCGGTTCCGACACTACCAAGAGCATATTGCGTGACAAACCAGATCAGCGGAACGGACAGTACCGCAGTGACAAGGAAGCCCTTATACATCGCGCCCATCACGTTCTTCCCGCCGCCAAGGCGAACGAAATACGTGCCGATGATCGAGGTAACGATACACGCACCACCGATCAAAAGTGGCAATGCCATCAATGGCATCAGCAGATCGCCCAACTGGGTTAGCAGCAGCGCGGTAAGAACCATGGTCGCACCAACGGTAACAACATAGGTTTCAAACAAGTCAGCGGCCATACCAGCACAGTCACCGACATTGTCGCCAACGTTATCGGCGATGGTTGCCGGGTTGCGCGGATCGTCTTCGGGGATGCCCGCTTCGACTTTACCGACCAGGTCGGCGCCGACGTCAGCAGCTTTGGTGAAGATACCGCCGCCGAGACGCGCGAAGATCGAAATCAACGATGCACCGAAAGCGAGGCCAACGAGGCCGTCAATGACTGTGCGGCTGTTCGGTTCGAGAGCCATCGGGCCAACAAGCACATAGAAGAACACCGCAATCGCCAGAAGAGCGAGGCCTGCAACGAGCATACCGGTGATCGCACCAGCACGGAACGCGATTGTCAGACCTGATTGCAAACTGGTTTCAGCGGCTGCGGCTGTCCGAACGTTCGAGCGAACTGAGATGTTCATGCCGATGTAGCCGGCGATGCCCGAAAGCACAGCGCCGATGACGAAGCCGACTGCTGGGATCATGCCAAGAAACACACCGACCAAGACAGCGACGACAACGCCGACGATACCAATGGCAGTGTATTGACGGTTCAGATAGGCTTGTGCGCCTTCCTGAATAGCGCCGGCAATTTCCTGCATTTTTTCATTCCCGGCGCTAGCGCCGAGAACTTGGCGACTGGTTACAAAGCCATAAACAATGGCCAGCAATCCCAGTCCAATTGAGATAAATACTAGTTCCACGAGAACCCCCATACGTATGCATAGAATCAAAAAGGCCCGCTATTGCGGGTCCAAAAAGGTGCGTTGGCTATAGGGGCGCGTATGGGCTGCGCAAGCCCCAAGCGGCAGAAATCAACGAGTCGAGCCGGATTCCATGTGCTTAGTGGCTATATCCCAGTGGTGAGCTGCGTTCTGGGGCGGTGCCATTCAGGAGGATTGGCGAATCGGATGCTTCGATAACTTCTCCGATATGCGCCGCATTCACGGGCGACGAGGCGTTAATCGGAGCGGTGAACAGCAACTGGTAATCGTCACCCCAACGGAGCGCTTCGTCGCGGCGTTCTTCGCTCGTAGCAATGGGCACAGAAGCTGTGTCGATATCCAGCGTGACACTGCTTGCCTGGGCGATGCGACTGGCATCCAGAAGCAATCCGTCCGAGACATCCATGATTGCAGTCGCTAACGGCGCAAGTGCTTGGCCTTCTGTTAGAAGCGGAATGGGCCGCAAATAGGCTGAAGTGTCCGCCCCTGTGGCATCGCGCAGTGCCTCAAAGCCGAGCATCGCGGCCCCCACCGCACCGGTGATATACAAACCATCGCCAATTTGCGCACCGCCGCGCGATGGCACGGGCGAATGGGCGGCGCGACCTATTGCCGTGACGCCGTATGTGGGCGGTCCATCACTCGACACGGTGTCGCCGCCGAGCAGTGGGCATTCATAGGTTTCGAGAACCTCGGTCAGACCCTCAACAAACCGATCATCGTTTGTGGAGAGCATATGGCTAAGCAAGATGCCGACTGGCTCAGCGCCTTTGGCAGCCAAGTCGGACAGATTGGTCGCGACGAGTTTCCACGCCACATCGGCCATATCTTGAAACGGAAGATAGTGAACGCCGCTGACGATAGTATCGTGTGTAAGCACGAGAGTTTCGCCGCCTACTTCAAGAACGGCGGCATCATCTTCCAGCCCGCGCGCTGCGGGATGCGTGGCTAGTGCCCGCAAGCTATCGATGAAGGCGCTTTCGCCAGTCAGCGGACACTCTTGGCGACTGCGTCCAAGACACCGTTCACGAACTTGGCCTCTTTGTCATCGAAGAACGCTTTGGCGACATCGACATATTCGTTGATGACCACGCCCACTTTCACGTCGTTGCGGGCCATCAATTCGTAAGAGCCAGCTCGCAGAATTTGCAGCATTGTCTTGTCGAGCCGCGCGATGGTCCAGCTTTCGCTGAGCTTCTCGGTCAGCTTCTCATCGATCTCGTCGCGCTGTGCATCGACACCGCTCACGACATCGTCAAAGAAGTCGACATCGGCGTCGGCATATTGATCGTCTTCAATCTCGCGGCCCAAACGGTGCTGGTGGAATTCGTCCAGCAGCTTGGCGAGCTTCGTCTGTTCCATATGCTGCTGATACAGCGCCTGCACCGCGGCTAGACGCGCTGCGGAACGTGCTTGTGAACTGTGCTTGCTCATTTGGGCTTGCTCATTTGAGACGGCTTTCGATTGATTTGGCGTGTGCGGGCAGACCTTCTGCTTCCGCAAGAGCCATGGCTGCGGGGCCAATAGCGTTTAACGCGGTTTCGTCCAGTTCGATAAAGCTGGAGCGCTTCATAAAGTCGAGCACCGACAATCCGCTGGAAAAGCGCGCGCGACGTCCTGTTGGCAGCACATGGTTTGGTCCTGCGACATAGTCCCCAATAGCCTCGGGCGCATGCCGACCGATAAAGATACTGCCCGCGTGGCGAATGCCTTCAAACAGCGGGGTAGGGTCTTCGACCGCCAGCTCGACATGTTCAGCGGCAAGATCATTGGCCAGTTCGATGGATTGCTCCAGATCATCGACCACAATCACAACGCCGTGATCTTTCCAGCTTTGCTGGGCGACAGCGCTGGTCGAGAGCATCGCGGATTGCACATCGATCCGGTCGGCGACTTGGCGGGAGAAGCCTTCATCATCGGTAATCAGGATTGATTGCGCATTGGGATCATGCTCGGCTTGGCTAAGCAGGTCTGCGGCGATCCAATCGGGATCGTTTTGTCCGTCAGCAATCACTAGAATTTCGCTCGGTCCGGCGACCATATCAATGCCGACAACGCCAAATAGCTGGCGCTTGGCCTCGGCGACATAGGCATTGCCCGGTCCCGTAATGACATCGACGCGCTTTATGCGGTCTGTCTCGTAAGCCAGCGCGCCAACAGCCTGTGCACCGCCAACGCGCCAAATTTCGTCAACGCCTGCAAGGTGCGCGGCGGCGAGTACGAGCGGGTTGACCACGCCCTTCGGCGTTGGTGTCACGACGGCTAGTCGCCCAACGCCTGCGACCTTCGCGGGAATGGCATTCATTAGGAGCGAGGAAGGGTAGGCCGCGCGTCCGCCGGGCACATACAACCCGGCTGCATCCACTGCCTGCCAGCGTGCGCCCAACCGGACACCCGCTTCGTCGGTGTAGTCGCGATCTTCGGGGAGCTGTGCTTCGTGATATGTGCGGATACGATCCGCCGCCAATTGCAACGCATCGCGCAGGCCTGGTTCCAAATCGTCAAATGCAGTTTTGCACTGATCAGCCGAGATTGCCCAATCATCGTCGCTGGTCAGAGCGTGTTGATCGAAGCGCTGCGTCATATCCACCAAAGCAGCGTCACCACGCGCACGAACGTCACTCAGAATAGAGCTGACTTGGTTCGCGACATCACCACCGCTTTCGCGGCGATCCTCTACGATCCGGCGAAACTTCCGCTCGAAATCGGCATCATTGATCGACATGCGCTGCATCAGTCGGCGTCCTGTGCGGCGTTCGCGCGGAATGCTTCGACTAATGCGGCAACGCGCGGATCGGTCTTTAGCGCAGCGCGGTTCACGATCAGCCGAGCGGTAATTTCAACGATTTTGTCTTTTTCGACTAAGCCATTCTGCTTCAATGTCGCCCCAGTAGAAACCAGATCGACAATCCGGCCCGCCAGACCAAGGCTGGGTGCAAGCTCCATCGCTCCGTTTAATTTGACGCATTCGGCCTGAATACCCTGCGCCTCAAAGTGGCGGCGTGTGATATTAGGGTACTTGGTCGCGACACGAATATGGCTTGCACCGTCGATGCTTTCCGCGCCTTCCTTCGGTTCAGCCACCGACAAATGGCAATGGCCGATATCGAGATCGACTGGCGCGTAAAGGTCTGAGTAGTCGAACTCTTCGATCACATCGCTGCCCACGATTCCCACTTGGGCCGCGCCATGTGCTACGAAGGTTGCGACATCGAAAGCACGCACACGGATCAACCGCATATCCTCGCGGGTCGTCGCAAAGCTGAGCGAGCGATCCTTCTTGTCATGGAATGCGTCTGCCGGAACCACTCCGGCGCGCGCCATAACGGGCAGGGCCTCATCCAGAATGCGCCCTTTGGGCACGGCGAAGGTTAGCGGGGTTGTCATGATGCGCGGCAAATAGGCACTAGGGCTCGAAAGGGCAACGAAAAGGAGATTGTGTGGCTGCAAATGGAATTATGAACATCGTCGATGTGCCTGAGGCTATCGAATGGCAGGCAACCCATGCGGAGGAGGCCGGGGCACCAAATACCGGACGAGTAGTGCGTGCTCTGCTTGCGGTTCTGGACAGCGACACGGCTGTTGGCCGCAGGATGGCGACGTGGGAAGGACTGAGTCTTGAAGATGCAATGCCGCTACGTATCAATGGCGGATTGCACAATTTGCTGCTGACCGGTGCGGATCGGCGGTTGGAGCCGGTCTATGCGGGACTGACGACCGATCAGGCGACCATTGATGCGCTTGTCGTCGATCTGGTCGAGACTTTCGATACTCGGCTGCTGCCATGGCTCGATGGCCCGCCGCAGACGAATGAGGCCGGACGGTCTTGGGGGTTTATGAGCGCGCTGATGTGGCTGTCTGTACGGTTGGGACCAAAGTTCGAGATCAATGAATTGGGCGCAAGTGCCGGTGTTAATACGATGATGGATCGCTATCACTTCGATCTGGGCGGCGTGCCATCCGGACCAGCTACCTCGCCGATGCAGATCAAACCCGAATGGCGCGGTCCGCCGCCGCCGGATTCTCCCGTTGAGATTGCGGCTATTCGCGGGTGTGATCAGGCTCCTGTGGACTTGTCCGATCCCGAAGCGGCGTTGCGATTGAAGTCCTATGTCTGGCCTGAGGCAACGGCGCGGATGGGCAGGATTGAAGCCGCCATTCAGCTCGCCAGCGAGCAAGTTCCCGATTTGGTAAAGCAAGACGCGGGTGATTTCGTCGCGGAGATGCTGGAGCGTCCACAGAAACAGGGCGTAACGCGCGTACTCAGCCACTCTATTGTCTGGCAGTATATTCCCGAAGCCACGCGTGCGGACATCGAAGCGGCGATGGAAGAGGCTGGCGCTAAGGCAACCAAAGAAAAGCCGCTTGCATGGATTGCGCTGGAAACCAATCGCGCGACATTCCGGCATGAGTTGAAAGTGCGATATTGGCCCGGTGGAGACGAGGAAGTTCTGCTCGGATGCGGTCACCCACATGGCGCATGGGCAGAGTGGTTTGGCGACTAACCGCCAGTTTTGGCCAAGAACTCTTCCATCGCGGTATTGAACTTCTCAGAAGCTTCCCATGGCACGAAATGACCGCAATCGGGCACCTGCACCAGTGTCAGATCGTCAACCAGTTCATCCATGCCCTCGAGGTTTTCTGGCGGTAAGGCCATGTCGTCCATTGCCCAGATGACGAGTGTGGGGATGGTCAAATTCGGGAGTGTTGGTCCTTCAAACCCGGCTGGTAATTCGAACGGCGCATCCATATCGGGCACATCCATCTGACTGGCGCGGTACCAATTGAGCATCGCGATCCGCGTGTCCGGGTCTGCCCAGTCTTCGAGCTGTGCCGCCCGATCCTCGGTTGTCATCACAGAGGCGCTCTCCCACTCGGCTTCGCGGCTGAGAAACACCGCAAGCCCTGCCTCGCGGATAAAGTCGTTATGCGCGGTATCACGGAAGGCGCGGATATATTGGCTCGCCGCGCGTTGCGCAGGGTTAGTGTAGAGCAATCGCTGAAAAATCGCCGGATGCGGGGCGTTGGCGATAATCGCGCGTTCGACCCTTTGCACTTGCCCGCCAATGGCAACGCCCCACGCAATCGCGCCGCCCCAATCGTGACCGACGATCGTGAATTTGCCTACGCCCAACGCATCGGCAAGTTGGAAGATGTCGCCGATCAACTGGTCTGGCGTGTAGCTTGCTGCATCCTGCGGATTGGACGATCCGCGATAGCCGCGTTGGTCGGGCGCGATGCAGCGATAACGGTCTGAGAATGCCGGAATCTGGTGCCGCCAAGTGCGATGTGACTCCGGAAAGCCGTGCAGGAAAATGAGCACTTCGCCATCGCGTGGTCCTTCATCAACCACATCCAGCTCAATGCCGGAAGCTAGCGTCACCCGTTTCATAGCATCGCTCATACTCAGCCGTCCGCTTCCAGCTTTTCCATATAGCCCGCAGCGACCATCGCAGCGACTTGATCGAATACTTGGTCGGGTGTCTTGCGGGTTTCGCCCATCGCCTCTTCCATGCCGCGCGCTACGATGATTTCCCGCTCGCCCGCCTCGATAGCATCGACCATTGTCTTGGCCGCTTCTTCTGGTGGGATACCATTGTCGATCACTTCGTCACTCTTGCCGCGCTTGGTGCCATCAGCGGACAGTGCATTGCGTGACACATTGGTGGCGACCGAGCCCGGCGCAATCACATGCACATCGACACCGCTCACTGACATTTCCGCGCGCAGTGCATCAGCGTAGCCGATTAGCCCGAACTTGGCGGCACAATAGGCGGTCCGCATCGGCACGCCGACTTTGCCCGCGATGGATGAGATAAATACAAGCTTACCCGATCCGCGCTCACTCATATGTGGCAGCAATGCCTGCGTAGCAGCAATCTGTGCGGTCAGATCGATATCGATAATATCGCGATAGACCTGCATATCGGTTTTCACCGCGCGGCTGCGCTGCGAAACGCCCGCATTGGCAACAAACACATCGACATTGCCAGTCCACGCGATTGCTTTGCTCGTTGCATCGGCAAGAGCCGCATCATCGCGCACATCGAATGGCAGAATCAGCGTTTCGGTATCGAGGCTGTCCGCAACTTCCGCCAGCCGTGCTTCGTCACGGCCTGACAGAATAATCTTGGCACCGCGTCTGGCCCATTCCGCAGACAATGCCGCGCCGATGCCCGATGATGCGCCAGTGATCCAAACAACCATATCGCTCATGAATTTTCTCCCGGTGCTGATGCTTTGAGCGCAAGAGCATGCACGCGCTGGCCGGGGATATCACCTAGCGCCGCGTTGATCATGCGCTGGCGTTGCAGGCGCGATACGCCTTCAAAGGCGGCGCTTTCGATAACGATGGTAAAGTGCGATTCGCCGCTGCCGTCATCGCCCGAGTGCCCCGAATGCGATGCGCTATCGTTGATGATCTCGAGCTTCGTTGGAGCAAAAGCCTCTGTCAGCAGGCTCTCCATTTCTCCAGCCACTCTCAAATTAACACTCACGGGCAGTCTCTCCTGATTTGCAATTTGCTCGGGCGTCCCCATTCTAGGACGCTATGCGCGGTGACAGGTTCCATGGTCGGTTTGAGAGTGCGGGGCAAGAATGCCGTGCACCCGGCTGCACCGAACCTGGTGAATTTCGGGCACCCGGGCCGCGCGGTTCCGGATTTGACGGGCCGGGTCAATATCTGTGGTT
This sequence comes from Pontixanthobacter sp. CEM42, assembly GCF_017812015.1. GTDB lineage: Bacteria > Pseudomonadota > Alphaproteobacteria > Sphingomonadales > Sphingomonadaceae > Pontixanthobacter. The sequence continues at coordinate 534,513 of NZ_JADQTN010000001.1, forward strand.
CTGCCTCGACCATGTGCGCGAATTCAACGCGGGCTACGATTGGTTTGAAGGAATGAACGCGGAAGAGATTTTCGCCGCGCAATCTCCCTTGGCCGGCTGGCGTACAGAAAATCGCACATTCCGGGCAGATGCAGGCGTCGACGGAATGCCGCGCTGGGCCGACTTTGACGATCCGCTCGATGCAATCAGCGGGCGCGCCGCCAGTATCAAGAAACGCGCGGCCGGTAATGTGGCGGATTATGGTCGCTTCACTCCGCGAGAGCAGGAAGCGCTTACCGAAATGGGGTTGGAAACCGACACTGACCGTGCGGGCCTTCGCCGCCGCTATTCACAGCTTGTTCGCCAATACCATCCGGACCGCAATGGCGGCGACCGAAGCCATGAAGCTCGGCTGGGCAGGGTGGTCGAGGCGTATCAGTTACTGCGGAAAAGCGTGGCATTTAGCTAGCCGCCTATTTTCCAGCGATGGCTGCCTCGATCTTGGCGTGATCGATTTTGACCATTTCCATCATCGCGCCGAATACCCGTCCTTTCACGTCGGGGTCGTCATGCCCGAGCCCTTCCATCAAGACCCGTGGGGCGACTTGCCAGCGAATGCCGAAGCGGTCGGTTAGCCAGCTACAGGCCATCTCCGAACCTGTTTCGCCGAGCAGAGCATCCCAGTAACGGTCGGTCTCTTCCTGCGTGTCGGTGAAAACCTGCAGTGATATCGCATTGGTGAAGCTGTCATCGGTATTGCCGTTCATCGCCATCGCAAGCGTGCCAAGCAACGTCAGATCGATCGTCAACACATCGCCTGCTTTGCCTCCCGGCCAATCGGTCGACGAACGATTGATGGAGTGGATTTCGCTCTCGGGAAAAAGGTCGCAGTAGAAACGAACAGCATCTTCAGCCCCGCTCTCGAACCACAGACAAATCGCCAGTTTATCAGCGATTGCTTTCAGCCTCCGCAATTAGAGCCATATCGATGCCTTTCGCTTCCTTGTATTTGGGGCGGTCGCGGAGACGCTCGGCGTAGGCAGTGAACACCGGATCGTCGGGCAAAGACTTGAACATAATGCCCCAATCGACCTGACTGCCGACATAGACATCCGCCATGGTGAAGCGGTCACCGCAGATGAAGTCCTTGCATGACAATACCGATATGAGCGTTTCCACTGTCCGGTCATACGTACCGAAGCCAGCCATTGCCTCTTTACCATCGGGAACATCCCAACCCATCGATTTGGCGATAACTGCCTGTTCCAAAGGCCCTGCAGCGAAGAACATCCAGCGCAGGTAAGAAGCGCGCTCTTCGGCGGTCGGGAGTAGCTCTGGTGCGGAGGCTTCGGCGAGATACGCACAAATCGCGGCAGCCTCGGTGATCACATGCGCATGATCGCCATGATGGTGCACCAGCGTCGGCACTTTGCCCATCGGATTGGCATCGAGCAGTCCCTTGGGTTTGTTCGTCCAATCGACCAGCTGGGTTTCGTAGTCGGCACTTGCCTCATGCAGCGCCCAGCGAACGATCTGCCCGCGCGACATCGGGTTGGTGAAGAATGTGTAGTCAGCCATATTGGTCCCTCAGCCTTTGCTTCCGATCAGGGCGAAGAACGCGCCCTGCGGGTCCATGCCATTAATGATGTGGTCGCCGCCGGGGATTTCCATAGGCCCGGTCAGCACTTGCCCGCCACTGGCCTTCACGAAGTCGGCGGCTGCATCGATATTGGGCACGCGGAAATAATAGACCCATAGCGATGCGGGCATCATTTCCGGTTTCTTCATAATCGCGCCGACTGCGTAGTCATCTGTTTTGAACATTTCATATAGACCCATCGGGCCCATATCCATTTCGCTGTCCTTCTCCCAACCGAATAGGGAAGTGTAGAATGCCTTGGCAGAAGTGGGATCGTCGGTAACGAGTTCGTTCCATGCGCAATGACCATCGCGCGGGTCGTGCTTTGCAAAAGCCTCGCTCCCTTCCCCTAGGCTCATCAGATAGATCGGTGCACCTTGGGGATCGGCCAGAAAGGCGAAACGACCGACATTGGGGATATCCTGAGGCTCTAACATCACTGTGCCACCCAGCGTGGTGACATCCTTGGCCGATGCATCGACGTCGTTGACACCGACATAACCCGCCCATAGCGGCTGCGCGCCGCCTTCGGTCATCTCGTCGGTGAGCGTCATAAACCCAGCGACTTCGGTGCCGTTCTTACTGGCGAGAAGGTACTCCATGTCCGGTTGTCCGCCATCGGCGAATTCCCAACCAAGCAGTCCGCCATAGAATTTTTGCGCCGCGTCGACGTCCGGTGTCATCAACTCATACCAAACGAAATCGCCACGTTTGTCGGTCATTGTCTCTCTCCTCAATCGCGCCCCAATGTGTAGATGGCATCGAAACTGCCAAAGATCATCCGCTTTCCGTCGAACGGCATTTCTGGATGGCCTTGCATCCGTTCGTCCTCCATCATGTCCTTGTGGCCTTTGTCGCAGGTCTCGCGGTCGGGCCAGATGATCCATGAAAAGACGATCTTCTCATCGGGTTTAGCTTGTACCGCTTTGCGGAAATCGGTGCTGTCACCGTCTGGCACATCGGCTTCCCAATTCTCGGCGCATTCAAGTGCCCCATAATCGATAAACATTGGCCCCATGGCCTTAGCCAACGCAAGATAATCGTCCTTGCTAGCCTCTGGCACGGCGATCACAAATCCGCTGACATACATTGCACTACTCCTATCCCGTGTGGGTTGCAGCATGCGCGAAGAATGTGGCTATTGTTTGAAGGCCCAGCGCAGCGTTCGTCCGACGGTATGTGTGGCGATCTTCGTCGGCAGCAGCGACAGGCCGGGTTGCTTAAGACCGAGCATCGGGCGCGCAAAGGATGGCAGTAAATCGACAGCTGCCGTGCCGAGCATTGTCTGGACCCCGGGAGGAGTGCCTTTTGGCCGCTGGTTGAGAACCAGATCGGCCACTTCGCGCGCTTCGGTGGAGCCTGTCAGATCATCGCGAAATTCGTTGAACAACGCTTCCGCCTCAGCCTTCGTTTCGGGCACGGGATCGGCGCCCAACTTGCGAGCGATTACGGCGAACTGGCGGAAATACTCGTCTTGATCGGCATATGTCATCGCCGGGTTCACATAGTGTAGGTAAGCTTCCAGAAAACTGAGCGCTTCAGCGACGTGAACCCATGCCAAAGTGCGCGGGTCCTGTGCGGAATAGGGCGTGCCATCGGGCAATGTGCCGCCCACCTGCGCATGGATGCGGTTGACGCGGCCAATGATCTTCTCGGCCTCGTCACGGTGACCGAATGTTGTGATCGCAATAAACCGCGCAGTGCGCCGCAATCGGCCATGCATATCTTGGCGAAAATTGGAGTGGTCGAGCACGCCGTGCAGTGCAGGCGGATGCAACATCTGCAACAGCAGGCTGCGAATACCACCGACCGTCATCGACACCGCGTCTGCATGAACGAGGCGGATCGGCGAGTCTTTGGCGAACAGTGCATCATCTGATGGCGGGACGGGTTCTTGTCCCTTTTCGACATCATTGAACACCGCGCGAACGCGGCCGACCAATCGGTTGCGAACAAATTCGGATGGGCTGGGGCGTGGCACCAGCTTGTTATGCGGTACTAACTTGAAACCGCCAAGTTGAATTCACGCGCTCAAGTCGCCAATTCGGTTTTGAGGGCAATGGAGCAATGTGATGAAGATCAACGCCGATTTCGACCAACGCGTGATCGTGCATAGCGATCAGATCGATTGGGTGCCGTCACCCATGGCCGGTGTTGATCGCCGAATGCTGGACCGGATCGGTGGGGAGGTGGCGCGGGCGACCTCAATCGTCCGCTACGCGCCCGGCAGCAGCTTTCCCGAACATACCCATGGCGGCGGTGAAGAATTCATAGTTCTGGAGGGCGTGTTTCAGGACGAGCATGGTGACTATCCCGCCGGCACATATGTCCGCAACCCGCCGACGACCCATCATGTGCCGGGATCAGAACCGGGCTGTACCATCTTCGTGAAACTATGGCAATTCGATCCGGATGACCGGAACCAATTCTCAGTCGATTTGAACGCTGAGACGCTAGGGCCGGCTGAAGGCCAAAAAGGCATATCGGCTTCGACCATTCATCAGGACGAGCGAGAGACGGTATCGGTCGAGAAATGGGCGTTCGATGCCAAGCGTTCCTTCGATGCTCCAGGCGGCGCTGAATTGCTGGTTTTGGACGGTTTGGTGATTTTCGGTGGTGAAGAGCTGGGCAAGCATAGCTGGCTGCGAATCCCACCCGGAGATACGCTGAACGCGCAGGCCGGAAAAAATGGTGCTCGTGTGTGGATCAAGACCGGTCACTTGACTGACGTTACGGCACCCTAATTCTCCGACTGATACCGCCACAAGAATTCCTGCGTGCAACTACTCTTTCGGCGCTTGCAGGGACCCCGATGCGCGTCTAGGCGTTCACTCGATATGACAGATAAGACCTTCGATCCGACCTCCAAGACATCACTCGCCGCGCCTGACACAACTGTCGACGTGCGCGACACATTCGGTGTCGATATTGATTGGCAAGTACCTGCCTTTAGCGAGGCGGATGAGCGCGTGCCGGATCTCGATCCAAACTATGTGTTCGATGCGGATACCACACTGGCGATCCTTGCGGGCTTTGCCCATAATCGCCGAGTGATGGTGCAGGGCTATCACGGCACCGGTAAATCGACGCATATCGAGCAAGTTGCCGCGCGTCTCAACTGGCCGTGTATCCGGATCAACCTCGATGCGCATATCAGCCGGATCGATCTGGTCGGGCGTGACGCGATTGTGCTGCGCGATGGCTTGCAAGTTACCGAATTCCGCGAAGGCCTGCTCCCTTGGGCACTGCAGCATCCTGTTGCGCTGGTATTCGACGAATATGACGCGGGCCGTCCTGATGTGATGTTCGTGATACAGCGTGTTCTGGAAGCAGAGGGTAAACTCACACTGCTCGACCAAAACCGAGTGATCCGTCCGGACGCCGGCTTCCGTCTGTTTGCGACAGCCAACACAGTTGGTTTGGGCGATACCAGCGGCCTTTACCACGGCACGCAAGCGATCAACCAAGGCCAGATGGACCGTTGGAACATTGTGACTGCGCTGAATTATCTACCGGCCGAGGTCGAGCAAGACATCGTTGCGGCGAAGAACCCTGAAGCGGATCCAAAACAGATTGCAGATATGATTAAAGTCGCGGACCTGTCGCGCCAAGGATTTATGAACGGTGATATCTCAACCGTGATGAGCCCGCGTACAGTGATCACTTGGGCGCAGAACGCCGCGATCTTCAACGATGTCGGCTTTGCCTTCCGCCTCAGCTTCCTCAACAAATGTGACGAAGCGGAGCGGATGTTGGTGGCAGAATATTACCAGCGCGTGTTTGGCACTGAATTGCCGGAAAGCGTCGTCGGCCAGAACTGAGCTGGTTCAGGACATCTTGCAACCGGGACCTTTATCGACCGTTTCTGATAGTGTTTTGTGAGCTACTGCCGCTGCATCCCACGCTGCGGCACGCCCATCTTCGGGCAGGACCAAAAACGCGATCGGCTCCTCATCTACGCCTTCGTCGGCGGGTGGGAACACAAAGAGGCCCGACATGCCGGGTCTTTTTAGCAGGTCTTTCAGGATCTTGGGGCCGTCGGCTCCCTTCACAGTCGCGCCATCGCCAAAGAGCCCTAGCGAGTACCGGCTCAGGGTTTTCCAGTCGGTTGTGACATCTATTGCGATATTGCCACCCTGTGGCGCAATGCCGATCCGGTATGGGTGTGGTTTGTCGCTGAACACCCGATACTCTTGGCCTTTCAGAGGCACGGTCAGTCCGTTGGGATAGAATCTGATGTTGAAATATGCCCGTGGCTCGCGGTCTTTTTCAGCGATCTCGGTCAGTTCGATGACGGGCTTTTGCTCCTGAGGTAGATCAACATCTGGCCCCAAGTTCCACGTGCCTCTCTTGTAATAAATTCGGGTGCGCTCTGCAGTCGCGTTCCATTCCCATTCACCGACAGCGCCTTTGGGGCAGATCGGCAACTCTTGCGCAGATGCGGATTGGCTCGATAATATGGCTAATGCCAATGCTGCGAAGATCACCTTTTTCACGTTGATTTTCCTTTTGATGTGGCGAGGAGCCGCGTTTATCGGCTTTGCAACTGATCGGGTTTGACGTCCGGCAGATTGCCTAAGCGCCGCAACTCATCTGCAAATGTCTTTGCGCGCTGGAAACCGTTGGCGTGAGAGCGATCGAGCATAGCGAGAGCTTTCTCGTATGATCGTTCGATGCCTTTGCCATAGACATAACTCACGCCGAGATTGAACTGGCATTTGAAGCTCTGCAATTCCGCGCACTCTTTTAGCAATGCGACGCCTTTTGGCAGGTCTGTCGCTTCATATTTCTCGTCTAGATAGACTTTGGCTACTTCGTTCAGCCCGTCCCCAAACTTCGCGGCGCGGTAATGTTGTTCGGCCTTGTCCAGATCGCGCAGTATTTTAAGATTCACCATCCCTTTGAAATACGCGTCGCCAAGATTGATATGCGCGCGATCACGCATCTTCTCGTCCAGAAAGTCCATCATCGGCGCTTTCTTGATCCAGTGTGCGGCCTTTGCGAAGCGCTCGGCATCTGGGAAGCCTCTCTGAAAAGCGGCGGTTGCTTCGACCGCCGCATCACCAATTCCACCTTTCGCTGCGCGCTCCCAATATTCCCAATTCAACTGGCCGTTCGCCTGAATGTCACCGATATTGGTGCGGTTACGAATACCGTAGGTCTGGTCGCCAAAATAGACATTGCCGACGACATACTGCGAATGCGCATCGCCTGCGTCGGCGTGTGCTTTGATCTTGGTGAACGCGCTCTTGTCGCCATATGCGGCAAGTTTGCGATACCAATCGACTTCCTGCTCGAAGCTGCCGCCATGTCCTGTATCGAGCAAACGGATCAGGTACGATAAAGTGAATTCATCTGCGTATGCATTGTATGAAAGTTTGTAGTGCTCGACTGCCTTCTTGGGTGATTTCTTGACGCCTATGCCTTCTTCATGCGCTGCAGCTAACGTCTGATGTGCTTCAGCAATATCTTCACTTGTAGAAGTTTGCGCGGTGGTAACCGAGCGCAGCAGCTCGATACCCCTGTCGACGTTCTGATCGATCCAGTTACCCTGGATATACGCCTCGGCTAGTAACAGACGTGCGCCCATATGGCCTTGAGCATCCGCTTTTAGCGCATAGGTAAATGTCAGCTCCGGGGACTCGGGCAGACCCTGGCCGAGATAATACATGTAGGCGACGCGGTATTGTGCCTCGGCATGACCCTCATCAGCCAACGGCTTCAAAATTTTTGCCGCCGTATCGTATTGGAATTTGTCGAAGGCCATAAGACCAGCGGCGAGGTTGGTGGACTCAATAAAGTCATCGGCAGGTGGCATTTCCTCGGCGGCAACTGGCACTGAAACACACATCAGTGATGCAAGCGCGAGTGCGACCATTCGTGTCATGACGTTATACTCCGCTCAGCTTGCGCAGCCGTAATGTATAGCATCCCGGTGCCGTGGGCTTCCCGACCATCTCCCCATCGACAATGGTTGCTTCCATCGCCGACGCACCAAAACGTTCGGGCTTGTCGATCCACTCGCCCGGTTTGAGTTCGATTTGATAGGCTGGTGCATTCGCTATTTCGGCAAGGCCGCTCACTTTGAAGGCCCCCGCTTTCGCATCGGGATTGGCAGCTGTAGGGAAGAAATTGAGAACGCCGCTGATTGATCGCAGGCTGGCAAGCCGAATTGCGCGGGCGTCATTGCAGGGTCCGGCACCGGATTTGCATGAACCCGGAAGCGCATCGAACGGGGCGGGGCCAGCGTCCTCGATCGATAGCGTCATCCCGACTTCGCCAAAGCCGCAAATAAAAGTTCCTGCATACTGGCCGGTGATTTCAGCAATAGGACTTTGCTCGACCGCTGCATCTTGTGCCGCTGCGGTATGTGTAGCGGTAACGCCGATGGCGGTGCATCCGGCTAGAATTCCAATGGCTAAGGAACCGGCTTTGAGCGAACGATATTTCATGTGATGACCCCTCTCGATCTCGACTGCGTCGAGCGTAACGGCCGAACCGGCGCAGGACCTTGTAAAATCACGACATTCGTTTTGCGTGGAAGATTATCGCTGCGAAAATCGCTCGCCAAAGCTGTGTTGTTTATGTAATACAGTAAGTAATGGCTTCGCGGTTCTCCAGATTCTGGCCCTTTGGGCGCAAGTCTCGCGCAGAGACGGATCCATCGGACAATCGCTACTTTGCGCTTGAGGAACCCTACGGCAGCTCGTGGGATGACGAAGACGATGATGACGATCTGGTCTATCGGTCGGGCACTCCCACACCTGACTACGATGCGTGGGACTCGCAGCTTGATCGAGTCGACCGCAAGGTCGCCAATGCAGAACGACGCAAGCAGCGCTGGTGGCAGCCGCGTTATTGGAAGCAGCGCCGCAAACGTTGGTGGGCGGTGCGCATCGTTGCGGCTATCTTTGCGCTCTTCATCGCTATTGTTGCGTGGCTTGCCATTACCGCCCCGCTGTCGAAATCGCTCGAACCGATTGCAGCGCCACAGATCACCTTGCTGGCTGCCGATGGTACGCCAATTGCGCGCAATGGGGCAATTACCGATGAGCCGATCGACCTTGAGGCTCTGCCCGACCACGTTGTCGAATCCTTTATCGCAATCGAAGACCGCCGGTTCTTCACCCATTGGGGCGTTGATCCTCGGGGGATTGCCCGCGCGATGTGGACCGGGGTTGGCGGTGGAAGCACGATCACGCAACAACTCGCGAAGAACAGCTTCCTCACCCCTGAGCGCAGTCTGAGTCGTAAGGCGCGTGAGGCGCTGATCGCGTTTTGGTTGGAAACGTGGCTCACTAAAGAAGAAATCCTCGAGCGGTACCTTTCCAACGTCTATTTTGGCGACAATGTTTACGGCCTGCGTGCAGCATCGCTGCACTATTTCTACCGCAAGCCAGAGAACTTGAAGCCTGAGCAAGCAGCAATGTTGGCGGGCTTGGTGCAAGCGCCGTCGCGCTACGCACCAACGCGCCACTATGATCGCGCAGAAAAGCGGATGCAGCTGGTGGTCAAATCGATGGTCGCGGCGGGTTATCTGACACAGGCTGAAGCCGACGCCATGCCCAAACCTGTGATCGATGCGCGGGCCAAGAATGATGTGCCGACGGGGACATATTTCGCGGACTGGGCCTTGCCTGAGGTGCGAAAGCTGTCGGATGCCGGATATACCAGCCAGACTTACACAACGACGCTCGACTCGCGCCTGCAAGCGATTGCTCGGCGGGTTACCGGGCGTGCCAAACTGGGTGAGGCGCAGGTGGCATTGGTAGCCATGCGACCGGATGGTGAAGTCGTCGCGATGATCGGCGGCAAGGACTACGCCAAGTCGCCATTCAACCGGGCGACGCAGGCTAAGCGCCAACCGGGGTCGACATTCAAATTGTTTGTCTATCTGGCCGCGTTAGAAGCCGGGATGGAGCCGGATGATCCGGTCGACAACACAGAGATAGTTGCAGGAAGTTACCGCCCAAAGAACTCTCGAGGAAACTATTCGGACTCGCTGACGCTTGAAGAAGCGTTCGCACAATCGAGCAATGTCGCGGCTGTTCGCCTCTTCAATCAGCTGGGCGATGAGGCAGTCAGAAATACTGCGCGTGATCTGGGTTTGAATTCGCCCTTGCCCGCCGGTGATCCGAGTGTTGCATTGGGATCCTCGACAGTAACTCTATTAGAGTTGACTGCTGCTTATGCGGGTATTGCTGCCAATAGTTTCCCGGTCGAACCGCGTGCATTCGAGGCGGAAGAGGAGGGCTGGTTCGACTGGCTGTGGAGTTCCTCGGGTAGTCTGTCTGGCTCTGTCCATGACGATCTTGAGCAAATGCTCCGCGCTGCGGTCAACAAGGGTACCGGGCGTGCGGCAATGCTTAGCGGACCGAATTATGGCAAGACCGGTACCACACAGAACAATCGGGATGCTTTGTTTGTCGGCTATGCCGGAGAGGGCGAGAATGAATTGGTGGTTGGCGTATGGGTCGGCAATGACGACAATACGCCGCTCGACGGAGTAACCGGCGGCGGGATACCGGCACGTATCTGGCGCGACTTTATGCGGCAGGCTTTGGGCGCACCTGAGCGCTCCCGTCCAACACCAAAAGCCAATCCCTCGGGTCCAGTTCAGCCTCAGGACGTGCCTGATCTGGAGGATATTCCGATTGGCGAGAATGGCACGCGGCTGCGCGTTCGCGAAGGAGAGGGCGTAACGCTCACAACCGAAATTGAAGGGGTTCCGATAGATATCCGGCTGGACGAAGACGGGCTGAATATCGATACGCCCGATTAGCGGGTATCAGACGTCCGGCTCCGCCATCAAAATGTTCATGATCGCGGTTGCAATCGGCCGCTCTCGATCATCCTGCCACGCTTCGACCGAGACATTCGCATTGCGTCGACCCAGCTTGATAATTCGTGCTTTGGCATAGGTCGTCTTCTGTTTGCCCGCCGACAAGAATTGCGCGGTGATATTGATCGGTTTGAGTCGGTGCTCACGGCCTAAATTCTGCAGCTCTTTGCGGAGCAGCGCATAACCTGCGGTTTCCAGCAATCCGCTGGTTGCGCCTCCATGCAGATGCTGCGGACGGCCCTCGACATCGCTGCCGAATTCAAAGCCAAGCACGGGCGTGCCATCTTCATCGCCGTGGACGAATATTCCCAGCGACTTTGCGTATGGTGTCAGCGGGGCGTCAGACATTGCGCGGATCCTGACTGATAGACATGAATGTCGCTGCCATAGTCGCAACAGTGTCATCCGGATCGCCATCATGGGCGATCCCGCGAACAAAGGCCGCTGATCGTGTTAGCCGGTAGCATTCGACTCTGCCGAATACCGAACTACGCTCGCGGGCGGGGCGTTGATAGTCCACTCTTAGATCCAGCGTAGCGATAGGAACGAAAGCACGGTGCTTGGTCCAGATCGACAGGCCCGATGCCATATCAAGCATGCTGATGATTGGACCGGAGGCCAGAATTTCGCGCTCCACTTCGCCAACCAGATCATCGCGCCATGGAAGTTCCAGCTCGACCCAATCAGGCCCGTTGTCGCGAAAATTCAATCCCAGCTTCGCCGAATGGCCATGCCGCATCATGAACTGCGCAGTCTTTGCTGGGTCAAAAGGAGGGAGCTCAGTGGCCATAAGAGTGCTCTGTAAGGTCTCCCAACCCATTTCAATCTTTTAATTTAACAGAGGGAGATTTGAGGCTCAGCTTTCATCCTGTTCGGCGCATTCTGCCGTTCGTAATCAAAGGGTTGTCCGATGAATCTTCCATCACTTGATATCACTGAATTGCCCGGGCTGGAGTCCGCAGCAGGTATATTTGGTAGCCTGTCAGACTTGGCAACGGCGCATACCGATGACCGGATCGTCGTCATCATGGTATATGTGTATGAAATGTTCCCGCCAGAGAGCTTGCTGTGATCTGATGGGACGTGACGAAAGCCTAAATGCGCTGCGGGATGATCGTGTCTCGCAGCGCTTGGCCCAGACATCTTTGGAAACGGCGAAAAACTATTGGCTGGCGGGCGCAATAGCTCCGGTAAAAGCCGATCTGGCGCTTTTCGACTCGGGTGTGGCTTTCGATGAGTGCCTCGCTTTGAAACGATTGCTTCGGTCCAAGGACGCGGCGAACGACGCTTTGGCTGCGCTGTTCGACGCCATTGGTCTTTCGCTAAATAAGAACCCGTTGGGACAGGTGCCGTTTCGCCACCAGTATCAACACGGCATCGGTTTACTCCAACTGGTTGCTGCAGGCGATGCGGCCCTATCGCTGGTCCTTTATGAGCAGCAAAATCAACCGCCCCCGCAGTCGGTTTGCTTTACCGACACCGATTGTCATGAGCTTGTACTAGCCGGAACGGGCACCGCGCAGGTTCTTGAATTGGAAAGTCGCTGTGACCGTCCCGCTGATATCAGCTCGTCTGCGGTGCAGCTTTTGCCGGGCAAATGTCTCTCGATTGTCGGCGCGAACAAGGCCAAGCAAATGCAATCGGTCCGTGGATCCATGGTTGTACTGCGCCTCAGCCGGACGCCCTCAAGTCGGCAAGAGAGCCGTGAATATCGATTGGCGGACGGGAAGCTTCTTCACCGTGCATCGGGCGATCCGTCGGAAAGCCGGAAGGAAATGATTGCAGCGTTGCTTGGCGCAATGGAGCGCACAGATGCCGCGCCAGCGCTGGCCGAGCTGACGCGGCATGGCAGCGATCAATTGCGCTGGCAGGCTTTGCGCAATTGTCTCGCGTTAGATAGTGGGAAGGGCTTCCAAGCCCTAAGCACATTGGCGAACATGTCGGAGGATAGTCTGGCTGGTCAGGCTGGCGCTTTGCGGACGCAATTGCTGGCAGCGTATCCCGAATTGTCGAAGGTGGAGGTTGAACTATGCCCCGCGTGATTCAATGCGAGGACAACTCGACTCTCGTTCTCGGCGATTGCGTTGACGCTATCGCCGCAGATGGTTTCGAACCGGGTGATCGAAACAGCGTCGATCGCGCTGCTAGCTACCTTTGTCGGCTGGGTAATGATCGCGATTTTCTTGGTGATATCCTGATCGATCAACTCTGTACGACGGGCGGCAATGATCTCACCAATAGCGCATACGGAGCGCAGGCGATTATGCTGAGCGATGCACGCCACGGCTTTTTCCTGCGCGCCAATATCTGGCCAGCGAAAAATGACCCGATCTTCCAAGCCAGTGGCGGGCATAGTTTCTCTTACGGTACCCCGCATGATCACAATTTCGACTTTCTGACACTGGGCTATTTCGGGCCTGGCTATGCCAGCGATTACTACGAATATGATCACGATGCAGTTGCTGGCTTCGTTGGCGAGAAGGCAGGACTGCGGTTCGTCGAGCGCTCGACCCTCGATCCGGGTAAGATCATGCACTACCGCGCGCATTTGGATGTTCACGGTCAGCGACCGCCGGATAGTATGTCCGTGTCGCTCAATATCATGGCGATTGATCCGCGGCAGGCTTGGCGTGACCAATATGTGTTCGATACTGACGCAGATACGATAACAGGTGTGCTCAATCCAACCTCCACCGAAGTCTATTTGAGGCTGGCCGTGGGCCTTGGCGGAGAGAACGCTTTGGATTTGGCCGAGAATTTCGGGCGGATGCATCGGAGTGATCGTCTGCGGTTGGCATCATTCGAAGCCCGAAGTTTGCTATGCGACGATGCTCAGCAGGAGGACACATTGTGGCGGCAGGCCGAGCTATCGGGAAGCCGTTTGCTCACACATGAAGCGCAACAGCGGCGCGCGGCGCTCGCCTAGAGAATCCCGCCTGCCAGTGCATCAATCGCGCCTTGCAAGAACACTGCGGCGGCATGGCTGTCGATCCGTTCGGAGCGCTTGCGGCGGCTCATATCCTGCCCAATCATATCGCGCTCAGCCGAGGTGGTGGACCAGCGCTCGTCCCACAGCAGCACGGGCAGTTCAAATGCGGCGGACAGATTGCGGGCATAGGCGCGGCTGGCTTGGGCACGCGATCCTTCGCTGCCGTCCATATTACGCGGCAGGCCGATCACAATCGCACGGACAGAACGCTCTCGTATGATCTCTGCAAGGCGTTCGCGATCACGACCAAATTTGCCCCGGTCCAACGTTTTGCCAGCCGTCGCGAACTGCCATCCGGCATCGCATGTCGCGGTGCCGATAGTCTTGGTGCCAAGGTCAAGCGCGAGCAACGCCCCGCCATCGGGCAATGCCTCCCGCAATTCAGCGGCGCTGTCGGTGATCAGGGCGCTGTGGTCCATGATTCCACTCTGCGGCTGACATCCTGTTGCACATTCTTCCAGAATAGCGGGATATCGTAGACGTGATAATTGTTACCGGGCAGCACATAATTGCCCATTTCCGGCGGCGGACCGATCAGTAGCAAGCCGCGCTCGTCACAGCGCGCAGGGACTTCACCCGGGACCAGTTCGCCGGTCGAGAAATTGTCCTCCGGCACAAGGGTACCTGCATTCAGCTCCTTCGCTGCCTCACCGCCAATTTTGCCGGTGAGCGGGTTAGTGCACAGGATCGGGCTGTCGCCACGCAACTCGCCGTCAAAGCCGGTCGAAAGGCGATAGCTATCAAGAACCTGTTTCGGTCCAGCCGGTTCGGCAAAGCTCGACCAGCTTAGGATGCAACCCGATTGCTGCGCCGTGGCGCAAGGTGGCATGCCAAGCGCTGGTAGATCATGCTCGACCGAGATCGGCCAGCCAATGGTGTAGACTGCGGCTAGGCGGCTTTTTACTTCCGAAGCTGCAATTTCCTCTCGCAGCAATCGCAGCAAGTGAAGCGATCCTTGGCTATGGCCGACAAGCACAATCGGCGTGTCCGCATCTACGGTGGCGAGGAAGAAGTCATAGGCTTGCTTAACATCTGCATAGGCTGCTTCAATAGCTTGCGCTGCGTCTTCTGAATCCGCCAGGAATGCGCCCATTGTGGCTTGGCGATAGCGGGGCGCCCAGATTTCAGACGCCTGATTGAATGGACTCGCCATTCCGCGAACATAGATTTTGGCGATCCGCTGCGATTCCGCATCATCAAGCGGCGCATTCCACATCGATCCATCGAGGAAACTTGTCGGGTGGATGAAAAACACTGCGAAGTCCGTCTTTGGTTCCGCAGGACTTGGTATTGAGCGTTCCTGACCGCGTGTCGCGGGTTGCCAGCGGGCTGGGTCGCTCACACCAATCCCCGGGCGGGAAAACCACATGGCGGGGTCTTGATAGGCGTTTTGTTCGAGCGGTGCCTGCTCAACAAATTCCTCGCGCGGCACAAACACAAACTCTGTCAACTCTTGCGACCAGATGCGCAGAACGAAGAACCCCGCAATCGCCAGTATGATCAAGAAAGCGATGAAATAGAGAAATTTACGTGCCATCGGCAGCTTCCTTAGCATTTTCGTCTGCGGTTTGGTTTTGCTCTGCGCGGCGCTCCAGCGCGACTTTAATCATCGCGAGCAGCGGATCGGCGAGGAACAGGCCCAATATTCCGAATAGTACACCCATGATGAGCTGCGATGACAGCACCAGAGCAGGCGCCAGATCAACCGTCTTCCGCGCAATCATCGGAATCACAATATAACCGTCGAAATTCTGGACCAAGAAATACACGAAGATCGTGTACAGCCCCATGTCGGTCCCGCCAGAGAAGCCGACCAGAACCATCAATACGCCCGACAAGATCGCGCCGAGATTGGGAATGAACGCGAGCAGCCCGGTCAGGATTGCGAGCAATGCCGCCATCGGGACAGCGCCAATTCCGACCAGCGGACCGACGATTGCCAGCATCACATATGTAAAGACCCCTTCGAACACCATGCCGACCAACCGGCCAGCCATAAGGCGGCGCATTGTCCGTCCCATTTGTGAAGCGGTTTTGAAGAACTGACTCCGGCGATGCGCGGGCAACATCCATGCGACGCCGCGTTCGTACATACGCGGTTCGTACGCCAGATAGACTCCGATGATCGTGACCAACAATAGTGTGGTGAGCCAACCTAGAAGACCGCTGATAGCGCGGGTTACGGTTCCGACACCGCTCATTAAGTTGGTCAAGAGTGCCTGGAAATCGGGTGCATCTACCGCGAATCCTTGCCCACGCAGCCAATCAAGCGCGACACCCGCTTGTTGTTGGATAATCGCCGGGAACTGCGCTGCCTCGCGGGAAATTTGCGACCCGGCATATGTTATCAGCCAGTAGAAAAATCCTGCCATGAACAGCAACACCAACGATACACGCCAGACGCGCGGGATCGGCAATATGCGGGCAAGCAGGCGTGCACCGCCGTCGATCATAGAAGCGACAACCAGCGCACCGAAAATGATCAGCAGCGCTTGTGATATATATAGCGCCAGAACAACCGAGCCGATAACCGCAGCCCAAACAAACGCACGCTGCGCCTCGAAGCGGAGTTCCGGGCTGGAAATGCGCGAAGGGCTGGTGCCCAAATTTTCGTCTGGTCGGCTGCGCTTGCTGCTCACTCTTGATCTGCTCCATCCGCAATGGCTGGCCGCAGAGTGGTCCACGCCCGCCCGCCGCGCAAAGATGTCCACCAGCTGATCGGGTTCCAGCTTGTGCTGCCGTCGAGCGAGAAGGTGATGAACTCAGCTCGGCCGCCGATATTTTCGAGCGGGATCGGGCCGCTAAGACCATTGCCGGTGAAGTCGCGGCTGTCCGCAGAGTGATCGCGATTGTCACCCATCACAAACACATGGCCCTCAGGAATTGTGATTTCGGCAAAATCATCCAGCCGCTGGGTGTTATGGTCGATTATCAGATAGGACGCACCATTGGGCATCGTCTCGCGCAGGATCGGTGGTTCGCAGACAATCCGTCCGTCCGGCAGAGTCACCTTGTAGTCAAATGGTGCGCCATTCTCGATGTTATATCCGAAATTGCATGGCATATTGGCATCGATAGGAATGCGAAGCGGTGGTTCCGTTTCCTGCTTCACTGGCATGCCGTTGAGAATGATCTGGCCTTTGCGCACTTCGAAACGGTCTCCAGCACGCGCGACCACGCGCTTGATATAGTCTTCGTCGCGGTCTGGATGAACCGGGATTACGATATCGCCATATTCTGGCGTATCGGCCCAGATGCGTGTCTCACTGCGCGGCAGCAGATGGAAAGATGCGGATGCCCATGACCAGCCATAGGGGTACTTGCTGACCACCAGCCGGTCGCCTTCGAGTAGATTGGGCACCATTGACGCGCTGGGGATGTAGAATGGCTTTGCGACAAAGCTGTGGAACGCCAGAACTGCAAGCAGCATCAACGCCAGACCGCGCAATTCGGCGAGCCAGTTTACTTTTTCGGCCTTTTCGCCGGGATCGGTTTCGGTGCGTTCGGTCACAATTGGGGTGTCAGTGCTCATTGGTTAAAATGGTTCTGGGTTCAGGTCGGTTTGGGACTCAGGATGCTTTGGGCACGGCCTCGATAATCACGAATGCCTGCGCCCATGGATGGTCATCGGTGAGAGTAAGATGAACGACAGCCTCATGCCCATCCGGCGTCAATTCCGCAAGCCGCGCGGCTGCGCCATTGGTGAGGGCGAGGGTTGGCGCGCCCGACTTGGCGTTCACGACGCCGATGTCCTTCATATAGACACCGCGATAGAAGCCGGTGCCGACCGCCTTAGAGAAAGCCTCTTTCGCTGCGAACCGCTTCGCATATGTTCCGGCGCGCGTGTAGGGGCGTTTCGCCGCTTTCGCGCGCTCTACTTCGGTAAAGCTGCGTTTCTCGAAGCGTTCACCATGGCGGTCGAGCGCTTTGGCGATACGCTCAATATTGCAGAGATCTGATCCTAGACCGATGATCATGCAGGCCCCCTGAGGATAAGTGCAACAAGCAGGCCGAGCGCAATGATATGAAGCATCACCTGGCTCTTAAACAGTGGGTGAGCGAAGTCGCCATTGGCTCGCTTGATCGATCCAACATAACCGAAGATCTGCAACGCGACCCAGCCGATAGCGAACGTCACCAACACCCGCGCATTGAGCGCATAGCCGAGAAAGCCGATTGACAGAACGAAGATCGCGGCGGCAGCAAACCCCCAACGTTTCTGCGCGCCCGTTAGTTCTGCCGTTGCGTTGCTCACCGCGCATCATCCATCAGGCCGCGCATCTTGCGGACCGCGTTCTCCAGCCCCACAAAGATCGCCTCGCCCATCAAATAATGCCCGATATTGAGCTCCGCCAATTGCGGGATCGCGGCAATGGGTTGGACGTTCTCATACGTCAGGCCATGGCCGGCATGCGGCTCGATCCCGTTCTTGGCAGCAAGAGCCGACATGTCGGCAATCCGTTTCAGTTCAGACGCGAGGAGATCGCGGTCGCCGTCGAGATGCGCGTGGGCATATTCACCGGTGTGGAATTCCACCACAGGCGCGCCGAGTCGCAATGCCGCATCCAATTGCCGCTCCTCAGCCTCGATAAACAGGCTAACCCGTATACCTGCGTCGGTTAGCTGCGAAACGATTGGTGCAATACGATTATGTTGACCAGCGGCGTCGAGCCCGCCTTCGGTGGTCCGTTCCTCTCGCTTTTCGGGCACTATGCATGCGGCATGCGGCTTGTGACGAAGTGCAATTTCCAGCATTTCATCAGTCGCGGCCATCTCCAGATTGAGCGGCAGATTGGTCGCATCTTGAATGCGTTGCAGATCATCATCGCGAATATGCCTCCGGTCTTCGCGCAGGTGAGCCGTGATTCCGTCACCACCGACCGAAGCGACAATCTCTGCTGCACGCACCGGATCAGGGTGATCGCCGCCGCGCGCATTGCGGATTGTTGCGACATGATCGATGTTTACGCCAAGGCGGAGAGAGTTGATCATACGTGCCTTTTATCTGTTCGTGTCGAGCGAAGTCGAGGCACATTGGCCCAGTGCCGAATATCGGTCTCTCGACTTCGCTCGAGACGAACGGTGTGTAGGTGGCTGACTATTTTCTGCTTCCAGGCTTGGTAACGGGAACGGCTGCGAGTTCGGCTGGTACTTCATCGTCCGCGTAAGTGGGGAAGGTAATCTCGACCAATGCGTGATAGGGCACGTCGAAGCTCACATCACCGCCGGTCCGGTTGACCACGGAAACCAGCGCGAGGACTTCGCCGCCAGCTTCTTCCACAGCTTTCATTGCTTCTTTTGAGGACAAACCAGTTGTCACAACATCTTCAACCACAATGACCTTGGCGCCTTGCTCAATTGCGAATCCGCGGCGCAAGCCGAATGTGCCATCGGGCCGCTCGAGGAACATTGCCTCTTTGCCGAGTGCGCGGCCCATCTCGTGGCCGATGATGATCCCGCCCATTGCTGGTGAGATCACCACATCAATCGCAGAACGAATCTCTCGCGGCAGTTTCGCCGCGAGTGCAGCCGCGAGTCGGCTGGCGCGCATCGGGTCCATAAGTACCCGGGCGCATTGCAGGTAATGCCCGCTATGCCGCCCCGAGGACAGTTTGAAATGGCCTTCGAGCAGTGCTTCGCTGGCGCGGAATTCGGAGAGAATTTCGTCTTCTGTCATGATGAAACGCTGGTATTCCTGTTGATGGTTGCCCGTTAAGCAACGTGACTTGCGGATTTTTCTCCTAGAAGCGCTTGAGGCAGTGGGCAACCATGCGTATAGGCGCGGCAGAATAGTCCCCATCGGGGATGGTCTGGGCTGCGCATTGTGGCTCCAAACAACGAACGGAAAGCGTCAACATAATGGCTCTTGGTGATTGGTCCCGTCGGACTCTTCGGATTGTAACAACACTGTGGGCAGCGGCTCTGCTGGCTCTCGCGCCGCAGGTAGCGGTTGCTCAGGACGAAGCAGCGGAAGCTCCTGCTGCAGTGGAAGCGGCAGCTGAAACGCCTGCCGCGGAAACATCGGGCTACACACCGCTCGGTCCAGAATGGATCAAGGGTCAGCCGGTTGATGGCGGCATCGATTTTCAGCCGCAATATACGGACGACGGTCAGTTCGCTTATAAGATGCACACATATTTGCTGATGCCGGTTATTACTGTGATCAGCCTGTTTGTGCTGGGTCTACTGCTTTGGGTTGTCGTTAGGTACCGCCGCAACGCAAACCCAGAGCCGTCGAAAACTACGCACAACACTTTCATCGAAGTGGTTTGGACACTGGTACCGGTTCTGGTTCTTGTCGGTATCGCGATACCTTCGATCTCGCTGCTGGCGCGCCAGTACGAAACACCGCCTGAGGATGCTGTTACGGTCAAAGCGACCGGATATCAGTGGTATTGGGGCTACACCTATCCCGACAATGGCGGTTTCGAAGTCATTTCGAACATGCTGCCTGAAGACGAAGCAATTGCGCGCGGCGAGCCTGCGCAGCTCGCAGTGGATAACCGCATGGTCCTTCCGGCTAACACGCCGATCCGTTTGCAAACAACGGCTGCTGACGTGATCCACGCTTTTGCCGTGCCGTCGCTGTGGTTCAAAATGGACGCCGTACCGGGCCGTTTGAATGAGCGCCTGCTGACGATCAATGAGCCGGGCATTTATTACGGCCAGTGTTCTGAGCTGTGCGGTGCACGTCACGGCTATATGCCGATCACTGTTGAAGCGCTTCCGCGTGAGCAGTTCGATGCCTGGGTGCTGTCACAGGGTGGTACTGTCGGCGATGAAGAAGAAATTGCTGAAGATGCTGAGTCGGCTGAAGATGCCGCGGAAGCTGGTGACGCTGAAGGTGTTGCCGAAGCAGATGCTGCAGAAGCAGCACCGGCTGAATAAGCCTGATACCGATTATAACGCCTATTTAATTCAAGGTTAGAGAAACGCCATGGCAACAACCGCCGAAACACTTCCGATCCCAGAGGGTCAGAGCGCCGATCACGGGCATGATGCAGATCATAAGCCCGGCTTCTTTGCGCGTTGGTTCATGTCAACCAACCACAAGGATATCGGTACGCTTTACCTGATCTTCGCGATCTTCGCCGGTATTATCGGCGGTGCGATTTCGGGCATTATGCGGATGGAATTGGCTGCACCTGGCATCCAGTATCTCGGCTGGTGGGTAGATTTCATGGGCGGCGAGGCGTCGTTCGACGCTAACCTGCACATGTGGAACGTGCTGATTACCGCGCACGGTCTGATCATGGTCTTCTTCATGGTTATGCCGGCGATGATTGGCGGCTTCGGTAACTGGTTTGTGCCGTTGATGATCGGCGCGCCGGATATGGCGTTCCCACGGATGAACAACATTTCGTTCTGGTTGACCGTCGCTGGCTTCATGAGCCTGATGTTCTCTATGTTCGTACCGGGTAGCGCGGCCGGTTTGGGCGCTGGTACGGGGTGGACGGTCTATGCACCGCTCTCGACGACCTACGCTAACGGACCCGCGGTCGACTTTGCTATCTTCTCGCTTCACCTTGCTGGTGCGGGCTCCATTCTTGGTGCGACCAACTTCATCACCACCATTTTCAACATGCGTGCGCCAGGCATGACTCTGCACAAAATGCCGCTGTTCGTATGGTCGGTGCTGGTTACGGCATTCCTGCTGCTTCTTGCGCTTCCAGTGCTCGCAGCCGCGATCACAATGCTGCTGACAGACCGTAACTTCGACACCACCTTCTTCGATGGTTCGCGTGGCGGTGATCCGGTTCTGTATCAGCACTTGTTCTGGTTTTTCGGTCACCCTGAAGTGTACATCATGATCCTGCCGGGCTTCGGTATGGTCAGTCAGATTGTTGCGACCTTTAGCCGCAAGCCAGTGTTTGGTTATCTCGGCATGGCATATGCGATGGTCGCGATTGGTGTTGTCGGCTTCATCGTGTGGGCACACCACATGTATACGGTCGGCCTCGACGTAAACACCAAGATGTACTTCACTGCAGCAACGATGGTCATCGCGGTTCCGACCGGCGTGAAAATCTTCAGCTGGATCGCAACCATGTGGGGCGGTTCGCTTGAATTCAAATCGCCACTCGTATGGTCGCTGGGCTTCATCTTCCTGTTCACCGTTGGCGGTGTGACTGGTGTTGTGTTGGCCAATGGCGGCATCGACGACAATCTTCATGACACATATTACGTTGTGGCTCACTTCCACTACGTGCTGTCGATGGGTGCAGTGTTCTCGCTCTTTGCGGGCTTCTATTACTGGTTCCCCAAAATGAGTGGACGGATGCACAGCGAGTTCCTCTCGCACTTGCACTTCTGGACCTTCTTTGTCGGCGTGAACGTAATCTTCTTCCCGCAGCACTTCCTGGGTATCCAAGGCATGCCGCGTCGCTACCCAGATTACACAGCGGCCTATGAATATTGGAACCAGATCTCGTCGATGGGCTATATGATTATGGCCGGTTCGATGCTGATCTTCTTCGTCAACCTGATCTACGCCTACACAATGGGTAAGAAGGCCGCCGACAACCCATGGGGCGAAGGCGCGACGACGTTGGAATGGACATTGTCTTCACCTCCGCCGTTCCACCAGTTCGAAACTCTGCCGGTAATCGACGATAATGCAGATTATCACGATCACCGTCCGGCGAGCGCGTAAGCACTCGCCACGCTGCGCGGAACTACCTTCCACGTAGCCACACACATGAACATGGGGAGGGGCGCATCGGAAACGGTGCGCCCCCCTTTATAGGAGCAAGTCTTTCGAGACCGCACACGATTTAGAAATGTCATCCGGACCGACCCCTCAGGCGGCAGACGCCCAGCAGGCCCAGAGTGCCATGCCCACCGATTGGCGCGACTTTTTCGCGCTAACCAAGCCGGGCGTGATGCGGCTGGTGATCTTTACCGGCCTATGCGGCCTGCTTGCTGCGCCAGGCAGCATTCACCCGGTCATTGGTTTCACTGCCGTACTCTGCATCGCAATGGGGGCGGGCGGTTCTGCGGCGCTCAATCAATGGTGGGAAGCTGATATCGATGCGGGGATGAAGCGTACCTCTGCACGTCCGCTGCCAGCAGGCCGTATGAGCCGCGACGATGCGCGCAATTTTGGAATTTTCCTGTCAGCGGCCTCGGTAGGCATTATGGGAATCGCCATAGGCTGGCTCGCTGCGGGCATTCTGGCTCTTGCGATTGTCTATTATTCGGTCGCCTACACGATCTGGCTTAAGCCCAATACGCCGCAGAACATCGTTATCGGTGGTGGTGCTGGGGCTTTCCCACCGATGATTGGCTGGATCGCGGTAACCGGCGATATCACCGCCATGCCGGTGCTGTTGTTCGCGATCATCTTCTTTTGGACGCCGCCGCACTTCTGGGCGCTCGCGCTGTTTGTGAAGAGTGACTATGCAAAGGTTGGTATCCCGATGATGCCGGTGGTGAAGGGCGAAGCATCGACCCGTAAACAGATTTTTGCGTACAGTATTCTGCTTGTGCCGATTGCAGCGAGTCCTTGGTTCATTGGTGGAACGACTGCGCTCTACGGCATCTCTGCACTTGTATTGTCGCTCATCTTCCTTGCACTTTCAGTGCCAGTTACGTTTCGAAAAATCACCGATGGCGATACGCTGAAGCCGGAGAAACGGCTGTTTGCGTATAGCATCATCTATCTCTTCGTACTGTTTGGTGCATTGGTGCTGGACCGCGTCGCATTCTACCAAGGATGGATATCATGACCCCTGACGAGCAAACCGAAATTGAACGCCGCCGCAAGAGCCGCAATTTGGCTGTTGGCGCAACGCTGCTGTTCTTCGTTGTGCTGTTTTACGCCATCACAATTGTCCGCATGGGTGACTGACGATGGCCGGCGCGACTCTTGAACAACAGAATCTGAAAACCGGCCTGTTCGCTTTCGCTGGCGCACTGGCGATGCTGGGCCTCGGCTATGCTGCTGTCCCGCTCTATGATTTGTTCTGCCGTGTTACCGGCTTTGGCGGAACCACACAGGTCGCGACGGAAGCCGAAGCTGCCGAAGCTGAGCGGCTAGCAGCAACCGCAGCTAGCAAAACAATTTCGGTCCGCTTCGATGCCTCCATTGCGCGCGACGTTCCATGGGCTTTCAAGCCCGAGAAGCCGACACAGACTGTAAAGATCGGGCAGCGCGATCTGGCGTTCTATACGGCGCGCAATGACAGCAACGTGCCGATCACCGGTGCGGCGACATTCAACGTGGAGCCGGAGCAGACAGGCATCTATTTCCACAAGATCCAGTGCTTCTGTTTCACCGAGCAAACTTTGCAACCGGGCGAAGAAGTCCGCATGCCGGTGCTGTTTTATGTCGACCCAGCGATCTTGCAGGACGAGAATGCTAAGGATGTTGAGCAGATCACATTGAGCTACACCTTTCACAAAGCATACGATCCAAACGAGGATTCATCGGAAAAACCGGCTTCGTAAGGCTGGACCTGAGGCGCGCGTATGATTAAGGGCAGGCGCTAGGGTTTGAACCCAAATTTCAGACGGACACGATCCGACAAGAAGAGAATATTCATGGCTGGCACTAAGAACCACGATTACCACATTCTGGAACCCGATATCTGGCCGCTGATCGGCTCGATTTCAGCACTCACATTTACCACTGGAATGGTGTTCTACATGAACGAGATGGCCAATGCGCATCTTGTTCTGGGCCTCGGTATCGCTGGCCTGATCGCGACGTTCTTTAGCTGGTTTGCGAATATTGTACGGGAAGCAGAAGGCGGCGATCATACGCCGGTTGTTCAACTGCACATGCGCTATGGCATGATCCTGTTTATCGCCTCGGAAGTCATGTTCTTTGTTGGCTGGTTCTGGAGCTGGTTTGACTTTTCTTTGTTCCCGCAGCCAATCGAAATCATCGACGGCCAAACGATCAGCATGTTCGGCGAGTCCGGTGCTGCGGCCATCACCCAGTTCCCGCACAAGGGCATTGAGGTTCTCGACGCATTTGACCTTCCGCTGCTGAACACGCTGATCCTGTTGTGTTCGGGCACAACCGTTACTTGGGCGCACCACTCGCTGATCCACGGTGACCGTGAAGGTCTGAAGAAAGGTCTGTGGGCGACTATCCTGCTCGGCCTGGTCTTCACCGCAGTGCAGGCATATGAGTATGATCACGCGCCATTCGCGTTTGGCGGCAATCCTTATAGCTCGGCCTTCTATATGGCGACCGGCTTCCACGGGTTCCACGTCTTGGTCGGCACGATCTTCCTGATCGTCTGCCTGTTCCGGACATACAAAGGCCACTTTACTCCGCGCCAACACTTCGGTTTCGAAGCGGCAGCGTGGTATTGGCACTTTGTTGATGTGGTGTGGTTGTTCCTGTTCGTCGCCATCTATGTATGGGGCGGTTGGGGTGCTCCCGTATACGCGGGATGACCACTGACAAACACCAAACGAAAGGGCAGCCCGGTATCGCCGCGGCTGCCCTTTTCGGTTTGTGCCCTAAATGTGCAGAGCGCACGCTGTTTGACGGGATCGCTGCGTTCGCCCCCAAATGCACATCGTGCGAGCTCGATTATTCCAAGTTTAACGTCGGCGATGGTCCGGCCCGTTTTCTCACAATCATAATCGGCGCGCTTATTGTCGGGTTGGCGCTGTGGCTCGAAGTCAGCTTCATGCCGCCATTCTGGGTTCATGCCGTGCTGTGGGTGCCATTGACGGTTGCGGCTGTATTCCTCGGCCTTCGTGCGGCAAAGGCGGCATTGCTTTATGCCGAATATAGCCGTGATGCTGGCGAGGCAGGCTTGAAGAAATGAAGCTGCGTTCTCTCCCGATCATGCCAACTATCATCGTGGCCGCAGCGATTGCAATTATGATTGCCTTGGGCTTTTGGCAGATGAGCCGCGCGGATGAGAAAGACGCGATGGTCGAGCGTTTTCTGGCGGTGCGCGAACAGAACGAAGTCGTACCGTTCCCGCGTGTGGAAGCCGACATCGATGCCGCGCTATACCGTCGGAGCCAAGTCAACTGCACGCAGGTTCTATCGACCCGAAGCACGGCTGCCCGCGATCCCAACGGAACCAGCGGTTTGGCGCAAGTTGCACTCTGCAAGCTTGCGGGTGGCGGTCAGGCTGAGATCATGCTTGGCTGGACTGCGCGGCCTTTCGACAGCCTGTGGGAAGGCGGCCCGGTCACCGGCTATGTTGCTCCATCGAAAGAAGGGCCAAGGCTGGTCGCATCGCCGCCAACCTTTGGCCTGCAGCAACTGGCACCGCCCGATCCGCGCGACCTGCCGAACAATCATTTGGCCTACGCAGGGCAGTGGTTCTTTTTCGCGCTGACAGCGCTGATCATGTATATTTTCGTGCTGCGCGGCCATGCTAAAGGTAGCTGAAGTCTATCTGCGAAAGGCACGGCTTACTTGCTCCGTGTCGCGCGCGGCGGTTAGGGCTTGTACATGCCTTCGCGCAGATTGATTCCGTGTTCAATCCAGGCTTTCATGCAGCACAGCATTTGTGACCAGCCCTGACAATTTCCGTAGGATCCACCACGCGCTGCCTCGGTATCGCGCCAGCCTTCTTCGGCAATTTCGACCATTGTTCCGCCTTCGACTTCGCTGAACGTCATAGTGACAGTGGTGTTGTAGTCAGCGATGGCGTCTTCGTTATGTTCGGTCCCGTCGACATTCGGCGGGGTGCTTTCATAGGCGGGCCATTGCAGCACGATCCGTTTGTTGGGAACGACCTCGATAATGTCGACATCGAATGCACCGGGATAGTCGTGGAAATCCCATTGTACCGTTGCGCCGGGCTCCATCTTTCCCTGTGCGCCGCCAGTAGTGAAATATTGAGAGAGCTGGTCCGGTTCGGCCACCGCCTTGAACACTTCTTCGACTGGACGGGCGATACGGGTTGCGACTCTGAACTTGATTTCCATTGTGCACTCCCAACTTGATTCGCCTTTTAATATGTTATAAAAATATAACATGTCAAATGATGACAATATTGATCTGGTGTTCAAAGCGCTGGCTAATCCGGTCAGGCGCACGATCTGTGATGAGCTGAAACTGCGCCCGCTTACGACGAAACAACTCAGTGCCGGCTTCCCCGAATTGGATCGAACCACCGTGATGCAGCATCTGAAAGTGCTGGAGAACGCCGGATTGCTGATCCCGGTGCGTAAAGGGCGGGAGCGGTTCAATTATCTCGATGCGATGCCGATAGAGGAAATCCACCAGCGGTGGATTGGTCCCCATGCTGCTGCCGCATCGACTGCGCTTGCGCGGTTGAAGCACGATTTGGAGGAGGACGTGAAGGATAACCTTACGGCGCGCTAGTTCCCCTCGCTTGCCCTGCTGAGCCTGCACGGCTAACCGCGCTGGACGATGCAATATATCTCTACTCGCGGTAGTGCCCAGAACCCTTCAAGTGGGCCGCTTGATTTCGAAGGTGTCACGCTGGCCGGTCTCGCCAGTGATGGCGGGCTGTATGTGCCGCAGGAATGGCCGCGTTTCACTGGAGCGGAAATCGCTGAGATGGCCGGGATGCCCTATGCGGAGCTGGCTGCGAAGATCATGGCGCCTTTCGTTGGCAATTCGCTAAGTCAGGATGAATTGGGCGAATTGTGCGATGCCGCTTATGGGCGCTTCGCTCATGCGGCGGTGACTCCGCTGAAGCAGTTTGACGAGCAGCAATGGTTGTTGGAGCTGTTTCATGGTCCAACGCTGGCGTTCAAAGATGTCGCACTGCAAATGCTGGGCCTGCTGTTTGAGAAGTTCCTCTCTCGCAGCGACGCGCACCTGACCATTGTCGGTGCGACCAGCGGCGATACCGGCTCGGCGGCAATTGATGCTGTGGCTGGTCGCGAGAGGATCGACATTTTCATGCTGCACCCCAAAGGCCGGGTAAGCGATGTCCAGCGCCGCCAAATGACCACAGTGCTTGCGCCCAACGTCCACAACATTGCGATCGACGGTAGCTTCGATGATGCGCAGGCATCGGTGAAGCGGATGTTCAACGATGAAGCCATGGCTTCGTCCAAAGGCGGTCGCTTCCGCATTGGCGCGGTGAACTCGATCAACTGGGCGCGGTTGATGGCGCAGGTCGTCTATTATTTCGCCGCTGCGCTGCAACTTGGTGCGCCCAAGCGCAAAGTGGCGTTTTCGGTTCCGACAGGCAATTTTGGTGATGTCTTTGCGGGCTATGTCGCCGCGCAAATGGGCCTTCCTATCGAGCGCTTGATCGTTGCTACTAACGTGAACGACATTCTCCACCGCGCTTTGACCGATGGCGATTATTCGGCAGGCACGGTTACGCCGACTGCTGCGCCGTCGATGGATATTCAAGTTAGCTCAAACTTCGAGCGATTGCTGTTCGATTGCGGCGGGCGTGACGGCATTGCGCTGGCTGAGCAAATGCGCGGCTTCGAAGCTAGCAAGGCGATGCAATTGACCAATGCTCAGCGCGATGGTGCCGCCGGGCTGTTCGCTAGTGCGCGCGCCGATGCCGATGATATGGCTTCAGCAATGCGTTGGGCAAATGAAGCCGCTGGCGAGATCATTGATCCGCATACCGCGATTGGCCTGTTCGCCGCGCGGCAGGCCGATGTTGCAGCGGATACGCCTGTCGTAACGCTTGCCACAGCGCATCCGGCGAAATTCGTCGATGCGGTCGAGCGTGCAACCGGCACGCGGCCAAGCCTGCCCACCCGGGTCGGCGACCTGTTCGCGCGTGAAGAGCGGTATGACGAGCTGGTAGGTGATTACGATTCCATCGCTCGCTACGTCGCCGAGCGTGCAACGGAGTCGCGCTGATGGCGCAGCTTCGCGAAGAACCGCAAATCCTCGCGGGCTCGTCTTGGGACGACTACGGGCTGGTCGATAGCGGCAATGGGCGCAAGCTGGAGCGCTACGGCGATTACCGCTTTATCCGGCCCGAACCGCAAGCGATGTGGCAACCGCGCCTCGGCAATTGGGATGCGCATGGCGAATTCGTTCCCGGCTCCGACGAAGATGGTGGCGGCCGGTGGCAATATGACAAGCCGGTTCCACAAGCCGGATGGCCGCTGAAATGGCGCGATGCGGCATTTACTGCGAAATGTACGCCATTTCGGCACCTCGGCTTCTTCCCTGATATGGCACCGGTGTGGGACTGGATGCTGAAACAGCTCGACGGCAAGACCAACGCGGAAACGCTCAACCTGTTTGGCTATACCGGTGTCGGGTCGCTCGCACTGTCGCAAGCGGGGCGGGTCACGCATGTTGATGCGTCAAAGAAGTCTGTCGCCCAAGCGCGCGAGAATGCCGAACTCGCGGGAATGGAGAATCGGCCGATCCGTTGGCTGGTCGATGATGCGGCAAAGTACACCGCGCGCGAGGTGCGCCGCGGTCGCCGCTATGACGGGATAATCCTCGACCCGCCCAAATTCGGTCGAGGCCCCAAGGCCGAGACATGGCGGATTGAAGAAGGGCTGGCGGACCTTGTTTCCGATTGCCGCGATCTGCTGGATGAAAATAGCAAGTTCCTGTTCCTGACTGTCTATGCGGTGCGAATGTCGAGCCTTTCGCTTGCGGGCCTGCTAGCGGAAATGTTTGCCGACATGCCCGGCATTATCGAGCATGGCGATCTGGCTGTTCGCGAAGAGGGTGTTGGAGGTGAGGCAAATGGTCGCCTACTGCCGACCGCAATCTTCGCGCGTTGGTCGAATCCAAGCTAAGGAACCTCATGGCCGATTCGTTGATCTTGGAAGTTGCTGATCTTGAGCATGATGTCCTGACAGGCATCTACTCGGAAGAAACTGGCAAGCCGCAGCCTTTGCGCATTACTATTCAAGCCGAAATGAAAATCGCGGACCGGTATGATCCCGATACCCCGCTGGAGGCCAGTAAGAACTACATGGACCTGAAATTCGCGGCGACCGATGCGCTGCCCGAGGGGGTTCATTTCAAACTGATCGAGTCGCTCGCCGACCATATTTGTGAAACTCTGCTGGTGCAGGATGACCGGATCAAAGCGGTGACTGTCAAAATCGTGAAACTGGCGATTGCAGAGGCTAACGAGAAAATCGGCATTACAATGACGCGCGAGCGGCGCTGACCATCATGCAAGCGGTCTTACCCATCAAGACCTTGCCCGATGCAGCGCTGGATGCGGCGCAATCTTTCGCGTCAGATTGGCTGCCGGCAATCCGCGATCACTTGTCCAAGGACGAGCACTTGGTCGTGATCCTGCCTCAAGCGCCTTACGACCATGTTGATTGGCGCCGGGCTGCGGTTCGCGATCTGGCGCGCGCTTATGCTCCTGTTCGAGTGAATTTCATCACTTCTGGCCCAGATGGCGCTGTAGACGCATCGGTCGAGTATCTGTCCAATGCAGAGGGCGTAACGGGCCAATATCTGCCGCTAGACGCTGGTGCACACGCCGATGGATAGCGCCGCGCCATTGATCGATACGTTAGGACGACGAGTGTCCTATCTTCGCTTGTCGGTTACGGATCGCTGCGATCTGCGCTGTACCTATTGCATGCCGGAAAGGATGCAGTTTTTGCCGCGGGCAGAGGTTTTGACGCTGGAAGAACTCTACGACCTATCACGCGGCTTTATGGAGCGCGGGATCACCAAAATCAGGCTAACCGGGGGTGAGCCGCTGGTGCGTCGTGATGTGATGATCTTGGTGGAGCGGCTTGGCCGGCATATCGGTGGCGAGCTCGACGAACTCACCGTGACGACGAACGCGACACAATTGGCTGAGTATGCGCAGGGCCTCGCAGATGCAGGCATCAGACGCGTCAATATATCGCTCGATACCCTTGATCCTGTGACCTTTGCTAAGCTGACACGCCGTGATGTCTTGGCGAATGTGCTTGCGGGGATTGATGCCGCGCAGCAGGTCGGGCTTAGGGTGAAGTTGAACAGCGTTGCGCTGAAGGGCATCAATGATCGCGAGATTCCGCATTTGATTGCATGGGCGCACAAACGTGATTGCGATATTACGCTGATCGAAACGATGCCGTTGGGCGAAGTCGATGAGGACCGGATCGACCATTATTTGCCGCTGACAGTTGTGCAGGATGATCTGGAAGTGCGATGGCGACTGATTCCATCGGATTACAAAACGGGCGGACCTGCTCGCTATTACGATGTGGCTGAGACGGGTGGCCGTCTTGGTCTTATTACGCCGCTGACCAATAATTTTTGTGCGAGCTGTAATCGTGTGCGGGTTACGACGACCGGTCAGCTTTATCCTTGTTTGGGCGGTGGAGAACGAGTCGATTTACGCGCGGCGATGCGGTCTGATGATCCGCACGCCAATCTCGCGATGGCGCTCGACGAAGCGATGCGGATCAAGCCGGAACGGCATCATTTCCGCATTGACGAGGCGGGGGCAGAACCTGCGCAGCCGCGCCATATGTCGATGACCGGAGGGTGATATGACCGTGCGTATTCTCTTCTTGGGGCCGCTGGGTGATTTGGCGGGAACGCCAGAGATAGAAGCGCAGACACCGCTTGATTGGGCGGGCTTGTTGGCGTTGGTCAGCGATGCGCTGACTGACGAATTGCAGAGCGAGCGGATCAACGTCGCCTGTGCGGGTAAAGTGTTGGCGAACAAAACGGATTTGTTGGCGCGGGATGGTGATGAAGTTGCCTTACTCCCACCTGTTAGTGGTGGCTAACCAATGCGCGATATTCGCCTTCTGACCGAACCGTTTATTCCGGGCAGTTTGATCGGGCCGTTCTCCAACGCCAATCCCGGGTTGGGCGGCATCTGCACCTTCGTTGGCGAAGTGCGCGGAGAGGGCGGTGTAGAGGCTCTCGAGCTAACCCACTACGAGCCATTAACGCAGCCCGGAATGCACCAGTTAGCAGACGCCGCGTTTGCACGATTCCACTTGATGGGCCTGCTGATGGTGCATCGGATCGGTACACTCTATCCCGGCGAACCGATTGTTTGTGTTTCAGCCGCGGCGAAGCACCGCAGAGCCGCCATCGAAGCGGTCGATTTCTGCATGGATCATCTGAAAAGCGCAGCATGGTTCTGGAAACGCGAAAAGAGATCAGGCCGCTGGCATTGGATCGAACCGCGAACTGAGGATCATGCTGATTTGGCTCGCTGGGAATAATTGCCGGATTTGATCGCGATCAAAGCGGCCCGATAGCTTGGCACTTAGTCAGGACTCCAACAGCAAGGAGACCATCATGTCCAAGCACATTTCCCGTCAGATTATTGCCGAGCATGCGCAGGTTCAAGATACACTGACTGTCACGCCCGAGGCTGATCGCAGCTTCAATCTGCCGACTGGGCTCTATGTCATGAAGGCAGGGCTCTACTTCGCATTCTTGGGCATCTTGGCAGCAGGCTTCTCTTCGCCGCAGATGGTCCTGCCAATGGCAATCTTCGTGGTCTTCATGATCGCGTTTTTCGGGATTGCCGCCTTGTTTGTGAAAACCGATCCAGCAGCAAAAGCAAAAATCATTCGCTGGAGCCAATTCCGGTCGCGCGGCATCGATACTCTGACAGGCCGTCTCGCTATGAAGGACGCGGTCATTCAGATGCTGCTTCTTCCGGTGCTGATCGTCATTTGGGGATTGACGGTCGTCACTATCGCTGCGCTGGTCTGACTAGGAGAGCGGATCACTTGCAAGCTGCAGCCGCGCGGGGTCGACCAGTTCGATCCCGCGCGAACCATTTCGGCGAATGGCACCACTGTTTTCCAGTTTTGACAATTGCCGACTGACCGTTTCGATCGTGATGCCAAGCAGATTGGCAATCTCGCCGCGTGTCAGCGGGAGATCGAATGTGCGGGCAGGGTGGCACGGCGAATCACTCGCCGCTTGTGCAAGCGATAGGACAAGCGACGCGACCTTCTCGCTGGCGCTGTTCTTCCCGGTTAGTGCCAGCAATGCACGGGAGGCGTGCAAATCCTCTTGCGCGCGCCGAAAGAGCGCCTGCGTGAGTGCAGGGTGCTTGTCGAGTGCCTGTTCCATCGACGAGCGTGCGAAAACGCACAGGTCACAATCGGCCAATGCGACGACATCATATTCGGAAAAGGGTCGGAATAGTTCACCCACAAAGCCTGCCGGATGGATCAAGGCAAGGATCCGTTCGGTGCCATCGTAGTCCGTTGTGGTGACTTTGAGAGCGCCCGAGAGCAATGTAGCACAGGCGCTATCGCTATCACCGGCATGGAAGAGAGTGTCGCCGCGCTTGAGAGACTCGCTGCGTCCAGCGGAGGCGAGAGAGGCTCTTTCCTCGTCGGTCAGAACAGCACATGCGGCACGGTCGCGCACAGGGCAGGTGTCACAGGCGAGGCTCATTGACCGATACTGTTTCTTAGCCGAGCCAATGCGGCATCTTCTTCGCGCAAATAGCCGATAACTTCCTCGCGGACTTCTGCAACAGCCTCTCGTTGCTCGAAGGCAAGAGTAGAATCTACGAAGAGTAAGTCGAGATCAGCCAGTGCCACAGCAGTCACGCTTCGCAGCGAATCAAGGTCTGCCATGGCGATCTGTGCAGCCGCCCATGCGTCGCTGGTTACCTCGGCTCCGGCTCCCGATGTCACGGCACTGCGTGCGCCGGGCGCGGCGGCCATAAATGCCCGATGACTTTCTGATGCGTCTGCGCTGATCTGACCGAGCTGGTTGGCAATTTCTGCCCGTAGTGGCGCAGGCTCGATTGCTTCGGGCACAGCGAACGATCCGCTGACTCGCTCGGCATCGCGAATCGCCAGCGACGGGTAGGTCTTGTTGGACGAGGCGCAGCCGCTCAGTATGAGACTGCCAGCCGCAATCAGGATAAGGGGGGCTTTGTTTCGCATTGCATTCGCCTTAGCACGGTAAAAGCGGCTTTCCAGCCTGAAGCCCGCCTTAGGTGAAATATCGCGCGGCAATTTGTCAAAAAACAATCCCAAAAAACGCGGGCAGAACGTTGACTTAGGCGGGGCATTCCCTTATCGGCTCCCTTCTTTCCGGCGGACTGCCTTTCAGGCGGGTCATCGGGTGCGCCGTTTTTACAATGAGAACGGCACTGCAGATAAATTGAAAGTGATACGACCATGTTCGCAGTAGTGCGCACTGGCGGCAAGCAATACCGGGTTGCCGCTGGAGACAAAATCGCAGTTGAGAAACTGGCTGGCGAAGCCGGCGATACCGTTACTTTGGGTGACGTTCTTCTCGCAGGTGAAGGCGATTCGATTGCTGACGCTTCGAAGGTTTCGGTTTCGGCTGAAATCATCGCGCAGGCCCGCAGCGAGAAGGTTGTCGTTTTCAAGAAGCGCCGCCGTCACAATTATCGCCGTAAAGCGGGTCACCGTCAGTCGATGACGCTTCTGCGCATCACCGATGTGGGTTCGGGTAAGAAGGCACCTGCTAAGAAGGCCGCTGCTCCGAAGAAGGAAGCTGCACCTAAGGCTGCTGAAGAGAAGAAGGCACCGGCTAAGAAGGCCGCTCCTAAGAAAGAAGCAGCCAAGAAGGCCGCTCCAAAGAAGGAGGCCGCGGCCAAGAAAGCTCCAGCTAAGAAAGCTCCAGCTAAGAAAGCTGCGCCTAAGAAGGCAGCAGCCAAAAAGCCCGCCGCTAAGAAATAAGCATTTCCGAAGCTGACAACACAGATTTTTCGAAGAGTAAGAGACAATGGCACATAAAAAAGCAGGCGGTTCAACCAGCAACGGTCGCGATTCAGTCGGTCGCCGCCTTGGTGTGAAAAAGTTCGGCAGCCAGGAAGTGATTCCAGGCAACATTATCGTGCGTCAGCGCGGCACCAAGTTCTATCCCGGCAGCAATGTCGGCATGGGCAAGGACCACACTCTATTCGCCCTAGAAGGCGGCCGAGTGCGCTTCCACGGTGGCAAACAGGGACGCAAATATGTGTCCGTGGATATGGTAGCCGAAGCCGCAGAATAACTGGATAGTTCACTGACAGGACTATCCGACAGGATGGTCCAGCCGATTGATCGGCACTCCAGAGGGAGATTGGGTCATCCAGTCTCCCTCTTGTCGTATCTCCCTCTCAAAACAGCGAAAAGTGCTTTCGCTGCCACGGGAATGTCACGCATTGGTCCTATCGGGGCGATGCGGGGCTTGAGGAGAATGCATCATGTTCCATCGTACACAGAGGCTGTTCTTACGGCCCGCTTGGCCCGAAGACTGGCAAGCTGTCTATAAAGGTATCTGCGACGAGAGCGTGGTGCGCAATCTGGCGCGAGCCCCATGGCCGTATAAGCCGGAACATGCGCGTGATTGGGCAAGTCTACCGCATAATCCGGCAAGCCCCACATGGCTGATTACATTGGCCGACCAAGGTGAAGTGGTTGGCTGTATCGGTATTGATCCGCATGAGGGCGAGATCGAGATGGGTTATTGGATCGCCCGTAGGCATTGGGCGAAGGGCTTTGCCACGGAGGCAGGGCAGGCGGTCTTAGAGATTGCGCGGATGATGGGTCACGCGCGGATGGTGGCGAGCCACTATATCGATAACCCTGCATCGGGCCGTGTTCTGAGGAAGCTGGGTTTCCTACCGACCGGACAGACCGAAACGCGAATGTGCCTGGGGCGCGGCGAGAAAGTTCAAGCGACAGCCTATGCGCTCAGTTTAGACTCTACAGAATCATTGCGGGCGGCCTGACAGGGCCGCCCGCTTTGTGTTCTGGTTGAGTGAGCTTTTACTCTGCAGGCATCAGCGCATCGCTGAATTCGCCTTCGTAAATTTTGATCAACTCACGATCATCGTGGTCCCACGGGTGGAAGCTCGGTTTGAAGTAGGACAACCATGCAGGGAAAATCCGTCGCACTACACCCGGCGTCACCGTCAGATATTTGAACAGGCCCCAGCGTGCTTTCCAGTCGGTGATACCATCCTGCGCCAGCAGATTGATCGAGTCGGTCCAGCGGTTCTTGAAGAAACGTCCCGTAACGGTGAGCATAACCAAGCTGCGGACTTTCCAGGCCTTCCAGCCTGACCAGTCTTTAGTTGCATGGTTCCAGGTGTCGTAAGCCACCCCCTTATGCTCGACTTCCTCGACCGCGTGCCAGCGCCACATATCGCGAACTTCGGCATCGGCATTCTCGAAGTGCTTGGGGTTGGCGAGAAATTCATGCGCCATCATTGCAGTGTAATGCTCGAGCGCCATTGTTACGGCCAGATTGGCAATCGCCGGGCGGCCCTTGGTCAGGAGGAGCATTTCCTCCACACGCTTGTCGATTGCTGCAATGTCATATCCGGCATCTGCAGCGAGGCGATTGAAGGCAATGTGCTCGCGCGTGTGGTTGATTTCCTGCTTTACGAATGCGCGGATTTCGGCGGCAAGCTTGGGTGGAGCGCCTTCTCGATGCGCCTTAACGGCTTCGATAAAGAATGCTTCGCCCCGCGGGAAGGTCGCCGATAAGGCATTGTGCCAAGCGGTGCCGAACGCATCGCCGGCCCACCAGCGTTTGGGTGTGTTGCCACGGTTAAACCGCTCGTCACGCACAACAATATCAAGATCGTCGGGGGTGGGGTTGCCTTTGCTGCGCGCTTCGGTTGCAGCAAGATCGACTTTGGCGGGGGCGTTCACGGCAGGCTCCATAGCTTATTAACATCAATGTAAGTATGCTTTACTTACATCAGTGTCAATAAGGAATCGTTACCTTGGAGCTTTGAGAATTATTCAGCCGGCAGCGCCGCATCCGCATAGGGACTATCGGGCTTATTAATCAGTGCCCGATCATCGAGATTCCACGGGTGATAACCCGGCATCAAGATCTTCGACCACTCCCAGAACATCCGGCGCATCATCCCGGGTTTCCACCACAGGAATGCGTAGAGCTTCCACTTGGCCTTACGCCGGGAAAAGCCATCTTGCTCCAGCAAGCCAATCGCATCACGGATACGGTTGCCGAAATATTTCTTCGTAATCAGCATCGCGATCAGCGTTTTCACGCGGTAACGCTTCCACCGGCTCCAATCCTTGGTCGCATGCAGCCAGACATCATAGGTGATGCCTTTGTGCTCGATCTCTTCCGTTGCATGCCAGCGCCAGATATCCGCTGCTTCCTGATCTGCGCCCGCGAGATAGCGCGGATCGGCGAGCAGATGATGGCTGATCATTGCAGCAAAATGTTCCAGCGCAATGGTAATCGCAAGGTTGAACTCCTTGGGCCGGCCTTCGGTCAGTTCGAGCATCGCTTGGATGCCTTGATCGATGCTCTCGACGTTATAACCGTGATCCGACACCAGCCGGTTGAACGCCACATGCTCGCGCGTATGATTGATTTCTTGCGTGATGAACACTTTCATCTCGCGCGCGATATCTTCGGGAACATCGTCGCGGAACATCCGCATTGTGTCGATGAAGAACGCTTCGCCGCGCGGCAGGCTGGCAGAAACAGAATTGTACCAAGCGGTCGCCACTGGATCGCCCGAATGCCACCAGCGCGGGGTTTTGTGCTCGCGGTCAAACCGGCGATTGCGGACGATCAGCGCATGCTCTTCGGGTGTCGAACTGGAAATTCCGGTAGCGGGCTTGCTAGCCGACTTGTCGAGCGGTTCGGACCGTTCTAGGTCGATAGAGGTCTGCTTGTTCATGTTAAGAATCTACTAGGCATAAGTGTTAATGGCAACTCGCAAAAGATTAAGCCCCGAAGAGTCGCGCAGTTCCGCCTTAGAAGCGGCGCGTGCGTTACTTATTGAAACTGGACCGCAATCGGTAACTCTTAAGGCTGTTTCGGCAAGAGTTGGGCGGACTCATGCTAACCTGCTGCACCATTTTGGGTCAGCATCCGGATTGCAGAAAGCACTCGCCGCGCATTTGGCGACAACTGTGTGTGAAACGATCAAAGATGCCGTTCGCGCCAGCAGGGCCGGGTTGGGTAGCCCGCGTGAAGTGGTCGATCTGGCGTTCGACGCATTTGACAAGGAAGGGGCAGGGGGCCTTGCCAGTTGGATGCTGCTGACCGGCAATGAGGACGCACTCGATCCGATTATCGAAACAATCCATCAAGTCGTGGACGAGCTTGCGCCTGAAGAGGCCGAAGATCACGGCGGTGTAATGGCGATGCATGAAAACACGCTGACACTGGTACTGTTGGCACTGGGCGATGCGTTGATGGGCAAAGCCTTGGCGCGGGCTCTCAACTTACCTGATAGTGCTGCGCGTGATCGGGCCGAGGCATTGTTGACCGAATCTATCGCTGCTCGCGCACCAGAAGAGTGCTGCGATTAAGCCTCGCCTGAGGTGAGCTTCATCCAGTCGGGCGCTATTGCAGGATCAATATCGGCAACGCGCAAATGATCCACGGCTAAGCCCAATTCAGGATAGGCGGCTTTCTGCCGCTTTTCTATCGATTGATCGATGGGAACCACCACCAACCGGCGATTGACCTTCTGCCGCCAATTCATCCGCGCAGTGTTCTCCTGACCGATATAGCAGCCTTTCTCAAAACTTACGCCGCCAAGATCGACCGCATTGGTTTCAAGCCACAAGACATCGCCAAGCTCGGCATGTCCTTCGGGCACGCCCAGTGAAAGGCGATGGGTCCGCCAGCCTTTATCAGCGGGGATGTCCTCATCTGACACTGGCCCAAGCCAGCGCTGGCCAAGCTCTGCCAGTCGAGGGTCCGGAATGCCGCCCACGCCAAGCTTTGGCTGCCAAAACGCGCCCATACTGTCATCGCGCTCAATCGCGATCTTCCGGCGCAGGCGGTACAGCGACAGACGTTTGACCAAATCATCAGTCCGCGCTGCCTCGCAATCGACCAGTAGCGCGCCGTCCTCTCCATCCCATACCAGGAAGTCGAACATCGCCTTGCCCTGCGCGCTCAGCAATGCTGCCCAAACGGGCAATTGGCCCGACACATCATTTGTGACGAGGCCCTGCAGGAAGTCTGCAACATTCTCGTCATCATCGAGTGGGGAAAGGCGGATGATTGCGCGGTCGAACAGGCGTGAGTTGGGCATAGCCTCAAAGTGGCGCTTTGCCGGTGCAAATCAAGTGCTAGTCAAGTCTGATGAGCGGTCAGCAGAGTCTGTCCTAAGCAGTCAGTTTATGCCATGGGCTGCATTATGACATTCGCTTCGGATATCGTTGATTGTGCATCGCGAGATCGTGTTTCCAAAGCGAGTGCCAACGCACTTATTTCCTCCTTGGACCCTGTTCCATGTGTTCCATCGATTCAGTAGAGCGCTCTAAAGTATGAACGAAATTACCATCCGTCGGCCCGATGATTGGCATCTGCATTTTCGCGATGGTGACATTATGCGCGGCGTTGTGCCGCATACGGCGCGCCAGTTTGTGCGAGCGATTGTGATGCCGAACCTTTCGCCGCCGGTGACCGATGTGGCGAGCGCCAGCGCCTATCGCGACCGGATCATTGCGGCGGTGCCTGACGGTGTCGATTTTACGCCGCTGATGACATGTTATCTGACCGACGCGAGCGATCCCGATGAAATCGCGCGCGGGTTTGAGCAAAATGTGTTCACTGCCGCAAAGCTCTATCCCGCCAATGCGACGACCAATTCTGCAAATGGCGTGACCGATATCTTGCAACTTGGGTCGGTTCTGGACCGAATGCAGGACATCGGGATGCCACTTTTGATCCACGGCGAAGTTACTGATCATGATGTCGATATCTTCGACCGTGAGAAGGTGTTTATTGAACGGACAATGCGGCAATTGGTGGCTGATTATCCCAGGCTGAAGATCGTATTCGAGCACATAACGACAGCCGATGCTGCAACCTTCGTTCGCGAGGCTGGCCCGAATGTTGCGGCGACTGTCACTCCCCAGCATCTCCACATTAATCGCAACGCTATGTTGGTCGGCGGAATGCGGCCGCATGCCTATTGCTTGCCGGTGGCCAAGCGCGAAACCCATCGGCTTGCTTTGCGCAAAGCCGTGACATCGGGGTCAAAGAAGTTCTTCCTCGGCACCGACAGCGCGCCGCATTCAAAAGACGACAAGGAAAGCGCGTGTGGCTGTGCGGGTATTTTCAACGCGCCTTATGCGCTCGAAAGCTATTTGGCGGTGTTTGAAGAGGAGAGAGCTCTGGACAAATTCGAGGCTTTCGCGTCGGAGAACGGCCCGGATTTCTACGGTCTGCCCCGCAATGAAGGCACGGTGACGTTGCGCAAGCGGGAGGTCAATGTGCCCGATGCAATCGATGCCAATGGCACGGTCGTTGTTCCGTTTCATGCGGGCGATACGCTAAGCTGGGCGCTGACCGAGGCAGATTAGACCTTGGTTGTTGGAGGCTTCTGCCGGCGTGACCACATATCCCAAACGAATAGCGCGAGCGCGATCCAGATGAGCATAAAGCAAGCGAGTTGCACTGGTTTGAGCTCTTCCTGGAACACGAACAGGCCAAGCAAGAAGACTAGTGTGGGCGCGAGAAACTGGATGAAGCCGAGCGTCGAATAATCCATGCGGCGTGCAGCGACTGCAAAAAGCAGCAGCGGGACAGCCGTGAATACGCCGCCCAGCATAATGTAGAGGCTGAGCGTCATATCCTGAGTGAAAGCAGATCCTTGCGGCAGGCCAGCATAGTAGAGCGCGATACCAGCGGCGGGTAGCAGCAGAATAGTCGATTCAATCGTCAGCCCCGGCAATGATCCGACCGCAACTCGCTTGCGCAGCAGTCCGTAGGTGCCGAAACTGAAAGCCAAGGTCAGACTGATCCACAAAGTCGTCAAAGCCCCCGCGGCGAGGATAGCAACGCCCGATGCAGCGAAACCGACTGCAATCCACTGGCGGCGGCTCAATTTCTCGCCCAGGACCAGCGTGCCGAGCAAGACATTGAGCAACGGGTTGATGTAGTAACCAAGGCTACCGGCATAGACATGCCCGTTTTGGATCGCCCAAATATAGACGAGCCAATTTATGCCGATCAGAACCGAACTCGCAGCCAGCGTCAGCATCGTTTTGCGGCAACGTAGTGCAGCCAGCACTTCCGCAAATTGCTCTCGAAACGCGACAATGATCAGACAGAACGGTAGCGTCCATATGATCCGCCACCCCACGAACTCAAATGGCGGTACTGTTTCAACGAGAATCAGATAGAGCGGTAGCAACCCCCACATGATGTAGGCGCCGAGCGCAGCGGGTAGCCCCGAAGGCGTCTGGTGCGGTTCCTTTTCACTCATCAGCGGCCCTTAGGCCCAGCGAAATATCCTCGCAAGCAGCGTTTCATCGGTGAAAATTGCTCGTCTCGTCGTCAAAATCAAATTCTGACATGGATGTTGCAGTCCGTTCAGAAAAGTCGCCGTATTTATGAATTCACCGGACGAATCGACTTCCTCCCTTCGCCCGCAAAACATTGGGAAAGGAACGCATTATGACTTTGAAGACATTCAAAACCGCCGCCATCGCCCTGATAATTCCGGGTATTGCCCTCGCAACACCTGCATCGGCGGCCTCCGCGTCTGCACTTGCTGCGCCGAGCTCTTCGCACACGCAGTTCGTGACAATCCAAAGCGAGACAATCGCCGAGCACCATCGCGATCGTGACAATCGGTACAAACGTGGGCGCGGCTATCATCGCGACCAGTATCGCGGTGACAACCGCTACCGCGGTCAACCGGTTTACCGCGACACGCGTATCTGGCGCGGTCGTGACGGGCGCTACTATTGCCGCAAAGAAAACGGCACCACCGGCTTGCTGATCGGTGCCGCAGTTGGCGGCCTTATCGGGAATGAGATCGCCGGACGTGGCGATCGGACGCTCGGTGCAATTCTGGGTGCAGCAGGCGGTGCCATTCTCGGTCGAGCAATCGATCGCAGCAACTCGCGCTGCCGTTGACGCACATTCCAAGCTTCAGCTGTCCCCACCGGCAGCTGCGGCGCGGTTCCACCGAGCCGTGACGGGCGTCTGATCGTTCTAACCCGCGGTCAGGCGCCCAATTTCGTGGGTAATCATTGCACTGAGAGTTTCCCTAATAGGGACACCCAAAATTTTAACCCTGTTTTACAGCATTTCGTTAACTCTGATCGCAGAGAGCGAGCGGCATAGTTCTATTCAGCCCTCGACATGCGGAGTTTCGCAATGCCCAATCGTTTTCTTCTGACCACTGCTCTCGTACCATTGCTGGCGCTTTCCGCTTGCGGTGATAGCCCCGCTGACAGTGAGGGCGGCGAGGTGGATCCTGCGACCGAGCAAGCACTTAACGAACAGATCATGGTTGACCCCGATCTGGCCAACCAGAACGAGGCCAACGCGGCTCTTACAGGCGGCACCGATCAATCAATTCCACCAGAGAATATGACGCCAGAAGCGATCCAGGCCGCGCGCGACGCCGCCTATGCCTTGGTTGGCGGAAGCGATGGCTTGAAAGAGCTGCCTCAGCCTACAAACTACGCCTATCCCATTCCAGAGACCGCAACTTTGACCGCCGCATCGAAGGCATCGATTACAGCAGACGGCACGAACTGCGCGGAAAATGCCCAATATTCAGCAACATGGGCAGCGAAGTTGCCAGCGATTTTCCCGGTTTACCCGCGCGGTACCACGAAGGAGGCGGCTGGCACCGACGCTGGCGATTGTGCGCTTCGTGCGATCACTTTCCTTACACCAGTGCCGATGGAGGAAGTGCTGACGTTCTACTACAGCCGTGCGGAAACAGCGGGATACACAACTGAATATGCTGTCGCCGATCAGGACACGATTGTCAGCGGCGTGAAAGGCGGAGCATCCTATATCGTGTATGCGCGCCGCCTGTCATCAGGTCTGACCGAAGTTGACCTGATCACCAACGGGCTTTGACTGAGAAGTCAGTGAAATCAGTTTTGGCTGAGGCCAACGCCAATGGTTGCGCGTGGCTGATCCATCTCGGTACTGGCGACCGGATAGGCACAATAGTCGGCTGCGTAGAACGCTGCCGGACGG
The DNA here is from genome assembly GCF_017812015.1 of Pontixanthobacter sp. CEM42. Taxonomy (GTDB): domain Bacteria; phylum Pseudomonadota; class Alphaproteobacteria; order Sphingomonadales; family Sphingomonadaceae; genus Pontixanthobacter. Next base: position 576,778 of record NZ_JADQTN010000001.1, read on the forward strand.
TGGTTGCCTGACAGACCCAGTCCGCCAAATGGCGCATTCGATGACGCGCCGTTTGTTGGCCGGTTCCAATTGACGATTCCCGCGCGAACATTGGCCCAGAACCTATTGTAATCTTGTGGACTTCCGCCAATCAGCGATGCGGATAGGCCGAAGCGCGTGCGGTTCGCCTCGGCGATAGCTGCATCGAAATCCTTGACCTTGATGACTTGCAGGAGCGGTCCGAATAGCTCGACATCGGGCCGGTCGCCCATATCGGTTGTGTCTATGATCGCTGGCGACAGGAATGGCAGATCGTCGTCCGGCCTGCGCATATGGCGGATTGCTTTGCCGCCATTGGAAAGAAAATAGAGGAAACTCTCAACCAGCTGCTCAGCAGCGGCATTGTCGATCACTGGCCCCATGAAAGGGGCGGGGTCAGCAAATGGCTCGCCAACAATCACGCGGCTCACCAGTGTTTTCACCTCGTCGATGATCGAATCATACATGCTTTCGGTCACAATCAGGCGGCGCGCGGCGGTGCAACGCTGTCCGGCGGAGGTGAAAGCGGATTGCACGATCAACGTCGCAGCATCGGTTACCTTCGGAGTATCGATCACGACAATCGGATTGTTGCCGCCCATCTCGAGCGCGACGATCTTGCCCGGATTGTTGGCCAGTTTCTTGTTGATTGCGATGCCGGCCTGTGCCGATCCGGTGAACAATACTCCGTCAATACCGCGATGTGCGACAAGCGCTTTACCCTCGTTAGGGCCGCCGACGAAAAACTGGGCAACCGCCGCGGAAATGCCTGCTTTGTTGAAGCATTCCATCAGCAATTGTCCGACTGCCGGAGTTTTTTCGCTTGGTTTGAAGATCACGACATTACCCGCGATCAACGCCGGAACGATATGTCCATTGGGCAGGTGCGCAGGAAAATTATAAGGGCCCAGGACCACCATAACGCCGTGTGGCTTATGCCGGACTGCAGCATTGCCTTGTAGCGCGCTGTTGAGCTTTTTCTGTCCGGTACGCTCAGCATAGGCGGTGACGGAGATATCAACCTTGTTGATCACCGCTTCGACTTCGGTGTGTGCTTCCCACAACGGCTTCCCGGTTTCTTTAGAGATCAGCTCGGCCATTTTGTCCGAAACTTTGCGCACTTCATTGGCGAAACGCCGGCAAGCCTCGATCCGGTATGCGAGTGGTTGAGCAGCCCAAGCAGGCCACGCACGACGCGCGCGGTCGACGGCCTTATCGACGTCATCAACCTTGCCACGCCACAATTCGTCACCCGTCGCGGGCTGGAAGGATATGATCTCTGTCTGGGACACGCCGTAAAACTTTCTCTTTTTGATTTGAGGTTTTAGCTCAAATCCCTATGGTTAAGCCACGTTAAGGATTGGGGGCTTGTAGTCCGAGTCGCTCCAAGGTCAATTTAATGGCCGCTGGTTAGCGATTGATGGACGAAAAACCAAATCCGAAAACAGGTGGCTGAAAAGTCATCGATGGGGGCAAAATATTCGATCGGCTGGCGGCTTCTGCCTGACTGATCTCCCCCCTCTGGGTCGCACATGAAATTAACGCCGGGATGTTTCCCGGCGCGACGAGTTCGGGCGTTCGCCTGATAAACAAAGAGGGTAGTAGATTATGCGTTATAAGTTGAACAAACTGGCAGGCCTCGCGGCAACCGCGTCGGCAACTGCGCTGGCGATGGGTGCGTTTACCGCGACACCTGTGGCAGCTGAAGAGTGTCTCTTGGATGATGGTTTCCTACCGGGGATCGCTGACGGTTTTGACACCACTGGCGGCGCGAGCGGCACTGATCCGAGTTCTTTGGCATGTGGAAACAACGCAGGCGCAAACGGCACTGCAACTACAGCAGTTGGTGTAAATGCCACAGCGAACCAAGCTGGTGCTACGGCATTCGGTCATACGGCCCGAGCATCGCGTGAAAGTGTTGCAGTTGGGCGTAGTACGGATGCTTCGGGCATTTCATCAACGGCTGTTGGTGCACGTGCACAAGCGACTGATAACTTTGCAACTGCCATTGGCTCATCTGCCAACGCATCTGCAGTTTTGGCGACAGCCATTGGCCGTCTGGCCTTGGCGTCAGCCGATCAGACAACTGCTTTGGGTTCTAATGCACAGGCTATCTCAGCAGGCTCCGTTTCTGTTGGCTCAGACTCGCTTGCCGATGGTGAAACCAGTGTCGCAATCGGTATCGATTCGCGCGCTTCGGGCAACGATGGCGTTGCAGTCGGTGAAAGTGCTCTGTCTTCCGGCCTCAACTCGGTATCGGTTGGTGCGGAAAGCTCCGCAACAATGCCTGGTACTTCGGCATTCGGTTGGCGCGCAAACGCGACCGGCGCACGTGCGACAGCGCTTGGTCACCTTGCCAATGCAACCGGCGAACGCTCGACTGCAGTCGGCGAAGCCGCATTTGCAAGCGGTGAGAATTCTGTTGCAATGGGTAACAACGCCAACGCGCTAGCAGGAGGTTCGGTTGCTATCGGTAATACATCGACTGCAAACGACACCGAAAACACTGCTGTAGGACAAAATTCGACTACCACGGGTGTTGGTGCGACGGCGATTGGTGACGGTGCGAATGCTAACGGCGTTGACTCAACTGCACTTGGTTCGCAGGCGATGGCTGTCGGTGACAATGCGTCTGCATTCGGTGCTAACGCCAGCGCGATGTTCGCTGGTTCAACAGCAGTTGGCGCGGGTGCTACCACTGATCGTGCCAATCAGGTTAAGCTTGGCGGAGCGGGTAGCTCGGTCACTGTTGGTGACATTGCTGCAAGCACGGCCGCGCAGACGGGTACAATCTTCCTTGCAACCACGGATGCCTCGGGCACTCTTGGTCAGGGCGTAGATGTAACCACACTGGCGACCAACGCTGCTCTGGCGATGACCAATGCCAACGTGGCAACTAACACCGGTAACATCGCAACCAACACTGGTAATATCGCGACCAACACGACGAACATCGCGACCAATACCACTAACATCGCAACGAACACTACGAACATTGCGACGAACACGGCTGGTATTGCAACGAACGTCACGAACATCGCGGCGAACACGGCCAGCATCATGACCAATACGGGCAACATCGCTACCAACACCACTGCAATTGGTACGAACTCGACCAACATCGCGGCTAACACCACGGCGATTGGTACGAACTCGACCAACATCGCGGCCAACACCGCGGCGATTGGTACGAACGCGACTGGTATCACTGCTCTGCAGACTTTGACTGCAACGCATACCACGCAGATCAACACTCTGTTCGGCCAGACTGCGGCCAACACTGCGGCGATCGACCGGGCTAACGAAGGTGTCGCAATGGCGCTGGCGATGGAATCGCCAATGCTTCCAGGTGACACGAACTTCGCTCTCTCGGGCGGCGTTGGTTACTTCGAAAACCAAGGTGCAGGTACGCTCGGTATGACCGCTCGTATCGGTGAAAACGCAGCGTTTTCGGCTGGTGTCGGTGTCGGTTTCGACAGCGGCGAAGTCGGTGCACGCGGTGGCTTCCAAGTCGCCTGGTAAACCGCTACACATGTGGTCATGAATATGATCACAAAGACAAAAAAAATGCCGGGGCGTTTTGCTCCGGCATTTTTTGTGGCTGCGTCAATCGCAGCGTTAGTCGCCCCGACGGAGGCTATGGCTCAGGCGCAACCACAGGCGGTGCAGCCCACTGTGCAGCCGCCGCCATCGGTGCGCCCAACACCTAGCCAGTTGGAGCTTTCCAAGATGATTTGGTCGACCATTGCGGCGGTCGATCATGCCAACCGCTCAGGCAATTATTCCGTACTGCGCGATATTTCCTCGCAGGGCTTCCAGATACAGAACAACGCTGCGCGTCTGACAGAGATTTTCACGGGACTGCGTAATTCGCAGATTGATCTGTCCAATGCCTTCCTGGTCCCGCCAACATATACCCGCGCGCCCGAAGTCATTCAGGACGGCGTATTCCGCGTTCAGGGGATTTTCCAGTTACGCCCGGTTGCGATCGGTTTCGACATGTATTTCCAATGGGAACAAGGCCGGTGGAAATTGGCCGGAATTGATGTTCAGCCCGCACAGATGGTTGAACGCGCGCCCGGCTAAGGCTGAATAACATGGCCGCTCGGGACGGGCGGTTTGCCATGTGCTTCACCGCACCGCCGGATTGCTCCGATCTTGTCGTTGAGAGGTTGCCAATCGTCGCGCTGGTCAATCGCTGACCAGATGGTTTCGACCTCATCAATCAGCATCGATTGCGGCATGCCCTCTGACCAAAAAGGGTGATCGTCTTCGACCGGAACATACCCGTCGAGTGCATCGGCCAGATCACCCTTGGCGTTCGCTCCGCCCCGATGGCGATAGAAAAACGCATCGGGTTGCTCGCCGCTGTCGCGCATCGCTTTTTCAGCTGCAGCGACCAAAGCGGCGTCCCGCTCTTCGCCTTGTGACTGCACACCCATTCGCCAGCACCAACGCCGCGCAATCGCTTGCATGTAAAGCGGTCCAAACCGCTCCATGGCCGCAATCAGAGGCGGCGCGTCGGATAGCAAACGCAAAGCTACCGCCAATTGCCCGCAGTTCCAATGCAGCGCCTCTGGTTGGCGGCCAAAGGCATAGAGCCCGTTGTGATCAAAATAGGCGGCGGTGAAACCCGGATCCCACTTGGGTAACCAGCGCCACGGACCGTAATCGAAGCTCTCACCTGAGATATTCATGTTGTCGGTGTTGAGCACGCCATGGACGAAGCCCGCGACCATCCAGCTTGCCGCGAGGTCAGCTAACCGCTCGACCACTTGATGCATCAACTGAACCGCCGGATCATCACGGCCAGGTGCATCATCCGGGGGCATCGGACCGGAAAAATGTTCAAGGCAGTATGCGACGAGCTGTTCCATCTGGTCGCTCTCTTCCAACGCCAAAAGCCGCTGGAATGTGCCGATCCGGATATGACCGTGGCTCAGTCTGACCATCACCGATGATCGAGTAGGTGAAGGCTCATCACCGCGCGTAAGTTCTTCGCCGGTTTCAACGATCGAAAGGGTTTTGGACGTGTTGACGCCCAATGCTTCGAGAAACTCGGTCGCTAAAATCTCCCGAACTCCGCCTTTCAGAGTCAACCTACCGTCGCCCGCGCGACTGTATGGCGTTTGCCCCGAACCCTTGGTCCCGAGGTCCATCAAGCGGTGATCGCTCGCCCGCATCTGGGCGAACAGGAAACCGCGCCCGTCACCGATATCGGGATTGTAGTGCCGGAACTGATGCCCGTGATATTTCAAAGCGAGGGGTTGGGGCAGATTGTGGGGCAGCGGAGCAAACCTGCCAAAATGATCGGCCCATTCTGCATCGGTCAGCCCCTCAAGTCCGATTGACTTGGCCGCTCGATCATTTCGATACCGAATCTGTACCTTGGGAAAATCAGCAGATTCAACCGGCACACCTAACCAATCGGCAAGAGTGTTGATTGCGGGATCGGGTATGTAGCTCACATCTTGCGGTTCTGCCGTCATCGCGCGATAGTGCGCTGGCGCGGTGCACTTCGCAAGCCGTGCTTGGAATAGTTACGGGAAAAGCCGCATTACCATGACCAAAGCGTATGTCGACCGTTTCTGGGATAGCCCCGACGGCCTGAAATTGCATTTCCGCGACTATCCCGCACGCGACGGAAACGCTGCTGGCAAGATACCAGTGTTGTGCATGCACGGCCTCACTCGCAATGCTCGCGATTTCGCGGCATTGGCTGAGCATGTTTCGGCAACACGGCGCGTGATCGTCACAGAAATGCGCGGACGTGGTGAAAGCGAATATGCGAAGGATTCCGCGACATATAACCCTGTGACCTATGTCGGTGATGTTCTGGCTCTGCTCGCGCAGGAAGAGATTGAGACATTCGTTGCCGTCGGCACTTCGTTGGGCGGTCTGATGACAATGCTTATGGCCGCGATGGATGCCAGCAAGATTGCAGGGGCGGTGCTCAACGATATCGGCCCGGTGGTTGATCCCGGCGGCATTGACCGGATTCGCGAATATGTGGGGCAGGGACGCAGCTATCCGTCATGGATGCATGCAGCGCGAGCATTGCAGGACGTTCACGGATCCTCACACCCGAAATTCGGGATCGACGAATGGCTCGATATGGCAAAGCGCGGCATGGTCGTGCAGCAAAATGGCCGGATCGCCTACGATTACGATATGACAATAGCCGAGCCGTTTCAGGATGATGATGGCGCTGCACCGCCTGATCTTTGGCCTGCATTGGAAGCACTTGCAGGGCGACCATTACTGTTCGTTCGCGGAGCACTGTCAGACTTACTGACTGTTGAGACATTGGCAGAGATGCAACGGCGATTGCCAGATGCACAGGCGGTTACAATTCCGGATGTCGGCCATGCGCCGCTGCTGGAGGAAGCGCCCGCGCTTGCTGCAATTGATGCGTTACTGGCGCAGATTCCGTGAACGACAATGAGGGTGGCGGCACGAACATGCGTCCGCGCATGTTACACCTCCACTCTACATTCGCTGCGGGTGGCAAAGAGGTCCGCTGTGCGCAATTAATCAATGCTTTTGGTCATAAGCTCAGCCACGATATTGTCTCGGCTGTGCCCGAAAGTATGGAGGCGCAGAGGCTTATTTCGTCAAGCCTTCCAGTTGCTTACCCTACAAAATTTCCGTCACTTCAAGGAAAACCCTTGCCGCCGCGGCTTATGCGAATAGCGAAAGCGATGAAACCATATGATCTCATCCTGACCTACAATTGGGGATCAATGGACGCGGTAATGGCGCATACGCTTTTCGGAAAGGCGATGGGACTTCCTCCGCTGATCCATCACGAAGATGGCTTCAATGAGGACGAGCAAGAAAAGCTGAAAGGTAAGCGCAACTGGTTCCGCCGGTTGGCGCTTGGCACGTCGACAGCACTGGTGGTTCCATCCGAGCAGTTGGAGGAGATCGCGCTGGATGTGTGGGATCAGCCGATAGGGCGCGTAAAACGCATCGCCAATGGGATCGACACGCTTGCTTTTGCCAAGAAACCAAAACCCAGTGCTTTGCCTGGTGTTACGAAACAGACGGGCGAGAAATGGGTCGGAACATTGGCTGGGCTGCGCGAGGTAAAAAATCTACCGCGTCTGGTCCGCGCATTTGCTGGTCTACCTGAGGACTGGCGTCTGGTGATTGTGGGTGAGGGGCCAGAACAGGAAGCCATCAGCAAAGAAGCGGTTCGCCTGAATATCAGCAACAGGGTTCATTTGCCGGGATTTGCCGCCAATCCAGCGCGCTATGTAGGTCTATTCGATATATTCGCGTTGTCATCCGACACAGAGCAATTTCCGATATCGGTGGTTGAAGCGATGGCGGCGGGAATTCCGGTCGCGTCAACCGATGTTGGCGATGTCGCTGACATGGTCAGTGATGCTAATGCATCATTTGTCGTGTCCAAAAGCGATGATACTAACTTGGCTAATGCTCTGAAAAAGCTGGCAGATGACGCAAATCTCCGCAAAACGGTTGGAGAGGCAAACCGCGTGAAAGCCCTCGCTGAGTATGACCAGAAGGTCATGATCGACACCTATCGAAGGCTATATAGCTCTGCGATGGGCAAGGTAATTCCTCGATGATCCTTCGTGCATTGGGCGCTTAACCCGCGGTTCACGCTGTGGGGGACACAGCACGGGGCAGCCCCCAACAATCACGTGGATCACGGTTTGAATCAATTGGCCTTTTTGGAAGGAGCAGAAGCGCGGGAAGTGCATCGCACTTTCAAGTTTTTGCGACGCTGCAACCAGGCCAATTGGTCAAATCCTGAAAGGACGTCTCAATGACTTCGATCTCGAACGCAACCACCCTTAGAAAGGCAACCAGCCTTCCCAGCGGGCGTTTCCGCCCGATATTTTCGTCATTGAGGCGCCATGACCTCGCGATTGTTGGGGGCTGCCCCCAATCATGAATTGCATCACTGCGCCCATCGGCTAAAGACGCGAAACCCTATTTTTTAAGCAGATTGGATGAGCCACAAGTGGCCCGCACCCCTACAACACCCGCAGAAAGTCCCGCCGATAAGCGCAAACAGCGCGAGGCTGCACAGGAAGATGTCCTGATGCGTGAAGTCGATGAAGCCGTCCGCCAGGATGAGCTTTCCAACTTCATGGAAAAATATGGCAAACCGCTGATCGCTGCGATTGTCATCAGCCTCGCCGCATTTGCGGGTTATCTCTATTGGGACGCACAGCAAGAAGCTGCGATGGAGAAGGAATCCGAGACGCTGATCAGCGCGATGGATCAGCTTGAAGTGAATAATCTCGATACGGCAAGCACGACATTGGAACCGCTCGCGAGCGAAGGCAGTGACGGCGGAAAGGCAGCGGCAAAAATGTTGCAGGGAGGGATCGCAATGCAGCAAGGTAAGTCTGCCGAAGCCGCCGAAGCTTTTGCGGCAGTTGCTGCAGATAGTGACGCTCCGCAAACCCTTCGGGATCTTGCAACGGTGCGCGAAGTCGCTGCTACATTTGACTCGCGTAGCCCAGAAGATGTGATCGCTCGTTTGAGCGCGATAGCGGTGCCTGAAAACGCCTATTTCGGTAGTGCGGGCGAAATGGTCGCGATAGCCTATCTGGAGCAGGGTAAGCGCGCCGAAGCGGGCGCATTGCTCGCGCAGATCGCTCAAGCCGACGATGTGCCTGACAGCCTGCGTTCCCGCGCGCGTCAATTGGCTGGTGTGCTCGGTGTTGATGCGATCGAAGATGTTGACGAGGTTCTGGAAGAGTTGGACGCTGACGGCGAAACTGTCGCGCCCACGGCCGAATAATCCTCTACGAGAGAGATAATCAGGAATTGACCTATGATTGGTAAGAAATTTTCGCACCTTGGCCGCGCAGCAGCGAGCGTGATTTTGCTCGGTAGCGTGGCTGCATGTAGCGGCGGTCTGTTTGGTGGTGGCGACAAGAAGGATACGCCAACCATTGGTGAGCGTATTCCGGTGCTATCGCGCATTGAAAGCGGCGCAACCGTCGATCCGTCACTGTCAAGCATCTCTGTCGTACTTCCGCCGGCAGCGGCGAATGCCGAATGGGCGCAAGCTGGCGGGAATGCCGCGAAGTCGAACGGCCATCTGGCACTTTCGGACAATCCAACTCTGGCATGGTCGGCACAAATTGCTGGTTCGACCAATCGTCGCCGTTTGGCAGCCGCCCCCGTTGTCGGCGGCGGAATGCTGATTGCGGTTGATACGAGCGGCGTAGTGCATGCCTATGATGCGCAAAGCGGCGCCAAGCGCTGGTCGCATAGAATGGACGTAGGCGGTGGCCTCGAGAAATCAGCGTTTGGCGGCGGCGCAACCTACGCATCGGGCGTGGTTTACGCCACCAATGGTGTGGGTGAGGTTGCGGCGCTGAACGCCGAAACTGGTGCCGAGCAGTGGAAAGTGAAGCCGGGTGGCCCGCTACGCGGTGCTCCAACTATTGCATTTAACGCAGCATTTGTGATGACACAGGACAACCAAATCCTGGCGCTCAACACGGCTGATGGAGCCATTCTTTGGCAGGAATCGGGATCAAGCACCCAAGCCGGCGTATTTGGCGTAGCTGCGCCTGCCGCCGGTCAAGGTTCGATCATTGCCGGTTACAGTTCGGGCGAGCTTGTTGCGCATCGCTATGAGAATGGCCGCATTCTGTGGTCCGACGCACTGGCACGCACCTCCATCTCGACCGAGGTTGGCGCGCTGACGGATATCGACGCTGACCCGATCATCGACAATGGCCGCGTATACGCGCTGGGTCAGGGCGGCCGGATGGCAGCTTACGAGCTGGTAACTGGCCAGCGCATCTGGGAAATCCGCGTTGCGGGTATCTCGACACCGGCAATCGCGGGCGAGTGGATTTTCGCCCTGACCGATGATGCGCGGATGCTCGCGATTGCGCGTGCTTCGGGCAAGATCCGGTGGATATCGCAACTGGCACAATATGATGATCCGGAAGATAAAGAGGGTCCGATTTTCTGGACCGGACCGGTTCTAGCAGGCGGTAATCTTTGGGCAGCGAGTACTGAGGGTGAGGTTTACAAAATGAGTGTGGGTGAGGGATCAGCCAGCCTCTATCGCGACCTGAAAACACCCGTTTCGCTTCCACCAATCGTTGCCAACCAAACGTTGTATATCCTCGACGACAACGGACGGATTCACGCATTCCGATAAAGTGCTGTATTTCAGCGGGTTAACCTCCCGCTGAGAAACTGCACCAGAGCGGTACGCGGCTTTCAAGCGTTACCCAGCTTTTAACCCTTTCGCGCTATGCGCTTGGGCATGAGCACGAACGAAGCCTCTGCACCTGCTGCAAGTGCGACAACCCTGCCTAAGAGTGACGTCTCTGCGGCGGTCGGTTTTGTTGGTCTGTTCGGCCTGTTCGCGTGGATCATGTTCTGCCGGAATTACGGTGCGTTCGCAGAGGCATTCAACCTCTCGGGACCGCGCGAACCGATGTCCGGACCATATGCAGCGCTCGCAGCATTGCTGTTCACCAGCGTGCCGATGATCCTATGGTCGGTGTTTGTCGACAAAGTGCACCGCCGGGCTTCGACAGGCATTGATTGGGACAATCCGCGCAAGCTTAGTGAAATTCGCAAAGCCTCGCTCACCAAGCTGACGGGTCTTTGGACCACTTGGATCATCATCGGTTTTCTCTACTGCGTCGCGCGCTGGTACTGGTCCGGCCAATATCTGTTCGCGATGGAAGTGATCGGCGCTGCGGCGCTCCCGATGTTCGTCCTATCGATCCCCTATGTGTTCTGGGTTGACCGTGTGATGGTCAATCAACGCGACCACGCCTGGCATTTCGGTGCAATGCTTCTGGGCCGTGAGGCCTATGACCCTGAAGAGGTGAAGAAGCACTGGCGCGCGTGGATCATCAAAGGTTTCTTTGGTGCTTTCATGATCTCCATTCTGCCGGGCGGCTTTGCAGCTATCGTCAACACTAATCTCACCGACATCGTCAATGATCCCGTTCGCTTCGGCATATTAATGATCGAGCTGCTGTTCGTGATCGATGTACAGATCGGAACGGTTGGCTATTTGGTCACTTTGCGGCCGTTGGATGCACAAATTCGCAGCGGCAATCCGTTCTTATCGGGCTGGCTCGCTGCACTCATCTGTTACCCACCACTCGTATTCGCCTTCATGGGCGCAGACGGAATGATCGCTTATGAGGTGAATACCGCAGGATGGACGCATTGGTTCGCCGGCAATGGTGTAGCGTTATACGCGTGGGCGTTCTGGCTGATCTTTCTAACCGGAATTTACGCTTGGGCGACGATTGCTTTCGGCTTGCGATTCTCCAATCTGACTTATCGCGGTGTGCTGACCAACGGGCCGTATCGTTATACCCGCCATCCCGCTTATCTGTCGAAGAACATCTTCTGGTGGTGTGCGACAATGCCGTTTCTCGTCACTAGCTATTCGATGGTCGACGTGATCCGTAACACCTTCTTCCTTGGTTGTGTCAGCGCAATCTATTACTGGCGCGCCAAGACTGAAGAAAAGCACTTGCTGCAAGAAGATCCGAAGTACCGCGAATATCACGCATGGATGGAAGAGAATGGCTTGCTGACCCGGCCGCTAGCGATGCTCAAGAAGAAGCTTCGCCCGCGGGGGCCGGTAATGCAGGCTGAGCCAGCCGAGTAAGCGTTACCGGATAAATGGATCGGTAAACCGAGCGTCTGTTTCCAAAGTTTCATCATCGAGCGTTAGCATAAAGTCGACCAGCGCCTGTCGGTCAGCAGCTGACAAATTGAGCCTGCGCGGCGCATTGCCGCCTTGGGTGAGGCGGTTGTCCAATGCCGGACCCGCGGCGACACCGCTGTCATAGTGCTCGACGACTTGGAGTAGGGTGGTGAAACGGCCATCATGCATGAAAAAGCCGGATTTCCCGACATTCTTGAGTGAAGGCGATTTGAAAATCGTCGTCTCGCCAGCATCCAAGCCATTGCTTCTGCTATTCGCGGTCAGTGCATAGGTTGGCGGAACATGGCACCGTGCACAGCCCGCACCACCGCCATTGCCCGGATTGTTCATGAAGAGCTGACGCCCTCGCTGCTCCGAGGCCGAGAAACCGGGCAGAGCCTCATCCAATGCGCGGTTGGGCGCTCCCGCCCCGAACACTTGCGCATAGGCACGATCCCATCGGCTGTCGGAACTGATCATCGAACGTTGGAATTGGGCCAGCGCACGCTCTAGCCTTGGCATTGTGATTGTGCTGTCGCCGAATGCGAATTCGAACAGGACTGGATAATACTCCAATGCGTCCATCTTGGTGATCAGTGCAGGCAGGCCACCATTATTATCCCACCCCATCTCAACCACATTGAGGATCGGCTGTGTGGCTTGGTCCTCGACCGAGTCTGCACGGCGATCCCAGAACATATCACCCGGTTCATAGTACCGGATATTGCCGAGCCGCATCGCATGGGCATCGGTAAACTGGCCGCCGTTGAAGCCTTCGCTGAATCGCTCATCATCATCGAAGCCGACAGCCTGCTGATGGCAGGTTGCGCAGGACGTTGTATCGTTCACGCTCAGCGCGGTATCGTAAAACAGCACACGGCCCAACGTGGCAATCGCATCATTCACTGGGTCATTGGCGGGCGTGTTGTCGATCTGCTGGACGGTGTTGTCGTAATAGACGGGCAGCGTGGGGTTGGCGTAGTTTTGCAAACTGGCGAGATCGATCTGGAGAAACTGCTGAACCACCGCATTGGCCGCCGCGACCGAGTCGGTTGGTGTCGGCGTTGGCGTTGGAGTCGGCGTGACCGTGACGCCGGTACCATTATTGGTGGTTGACGAGTCGCCGCCGCAGCTTGCGACAAGCGTTGCAAGGGCAATCGCCAAGGCAAGCGATCCACCCGATTGTGCTGTTAGTTTTCGCAAATTCAGTCCCATCCACTGACTTAAGAAGAGAGCGGAAATTGGTTTTTTGCGGTGAATGCTAAGTGAACATTTTCATGTCGATACGCCTCTGAGACATATCGTTACAAAGTGCGACATGAGCGACGCTACGGAAACCGCGTCTTGCAGTTTCAGAGCGGCGTGCTGCCACTCACTTCATACATAGTCACTTCGCGTTCGGTCACATCCAATGTCGCCGCGACAGTCATGAATTCAACCATATGTGCGGATTTGAAATGCGGGGCCAGTCGCTCTTTGCTGTCCCAAACCTCGCTAATCCGTAGCACGCCGGGCTCGGTCACGTCTTCTGCGAAATTGTATTCGATGCAGCCTTCTTCAGCGCGGGTTGCGGCGACCGCTTTGACCAGCGCCTCGCGCGCCTGCTCGACTTGATCGACGGGCAATCTGATTTTCCCAATGACAGTAATCATGCGGTCTCTCCTGCGGGGGTTAGAAGCTGTATTTGTAAACGCGTTTGATGTCGCCGTCCCACTCACCATTGTACTTGTCGAGCAGGCGCTGTGCTGGAACTTTGCCGCTTGCGACGATCTCTTCCAGAGTTTCGAGGAAGCCGGTTTCGTTGTCACCGCTGGTGTTCAGGCGCGCACGAGCGGACAGGCCTGCGCGGGCGATTCTCAGCACTTCCACGCCAAGGTCTTGCAGCCTGCCGCCGCCGGGGATGGGTGCGTCCAGGCCGAGTTTGGGAACCGCATTGCGTAGCGCCTCGCGTTCTTCCATCGTCCAGTCTTTGACCAGATCCCATGACGCATCGAGCGCGGTTTGATCGTAAAGCAGACCGACCCAAAATGCGGGCAGAGCGCAAATCCTGCTCCATGGACCGCCGTCAGCGCCGCGCATCTCAAGGAAGCTCTTAAGGCGGACTTCAGGGAATGCAGTCGAGAGGTGGTCCCACCAATCGCCTTCGCGCGGCTTCTCGCCCGGCAGTACCGCCAATTCGCCTTTCATGAAGTCACGGAAATTATGGCCTGCCGCGTCGATATATTTGCCGTCGCGGAAGACGAAATACATCGGTACGTCGAGCATATAGTCGACATAGCGTTCGTAACCGAAATCATCGTCGAACACGAAGGGTAGCATGCCTGTGCGATGCGGATCAGTGTCCGACCAGATATGGCTGCGATAGGACAGGAAACCGTTGGGCTTGTTCTCAGTGAAAGGCGAGTTTGCGAACAATGCCGTCGCTAGTGGTTGTAGCGCCAGACTGGTGCGAAACTTCTTCGCCATGTCCTGCTCTGACGAATAGTCGAGATTGACCTGAATGGTGCAGGTCCGCAGCATCATATCGAGGCCGAGATCGCCGACCGTGGGCATATGTCGCAGCATAATACCGTAGCGACCCTTGGGCATGATCGGTAGCTCTTCACGCGTTTTGTCGGGCCACATACCGAGGCCGATAAAGCCGACGCCGCATTTCTCTCCGATAGCTTTCACTTGCTCCAGGTGGCGCCCGGTTTCGGCACAGGTCTCGTGCAGATTTTCCAATGGCGCGCCTGAGAGTTCCAACTGGCCGGCAGGCTCTAGGCTGACGGTTCCGTCAGGGCCACCCATGGCGATAACCTCGCCATTCTCTTCGATCGGTTCCCATCCGAAATCGCGCAATGCAAGGAGGATATCGCGAATTCCGCCTTCCTCAGCATGCGATGGAGCATGAAAATCAGAGCGTTTATAAACGAATTTCTCATGCTCGGTGCCGATGCGCCAATCGCTCTTAGGCTTCTCGCCAGCTTGCATCGGCGCAACCAGCTGGTCGCGGCTTTCGATAATCGGGTCTGCTGCCCCGGAGGTGTCGCGCGTGCTCATGTCAGTTGCATTAGGCAACCGAAGGCTGCGTTACCAGAGAAATTATGAACCATTTGAACCCCCACTTGACTGATCTCCGGCCCAATCTCCGGCCCAATCACCAGCTACACCCATCCACAGGGATATCGCTGCGATTGTTGCTGTCTCACCTCGTAATATTCGCGGGCCGAGGCTGATTGGTTTCACATTTGGATGTGCAAGGAGAATTTTTCTTTCCTCGTCGTCAAACCCGCCTTCGGGACCCGTGATTAGTGCCGCTGGCCCCGTGGTTTCTTCGAACGCAGAGGCTGCCGCTTGCCCGCCCATTTCATCGGCAAAGAACAGCGTCCGATCATCCGGCCACTGCGTCATAATCGCGGAGAATTTCTCGACACTGGCAAGTTCGGGCAGGGCGGTGCGCGCACATTGTTCTGCTGCCTCTGTTACAATTGCCTGAGCGCGGTCCCTATTCAGTTTATTCGCAACGCATCGGCGTGTAATGATCGGTGCAATCCGCCGCACACCTAATTCGGTGGCTTTTTCAAGGACCAGATCAAAACGATCTTTCTTCAGGAGAGCAGGGCACAGCCAGAGGTCAGGTACTTCCTCCCGATCTCGCAGTCGATCTACCACGGTGACCGAAACAGATCGCTTGCTGCTTTGTTCAACCCGAGTGGCCCACTCCCCGGTTTGATCGTCGCAGAGTATTACCGCGTCTCCGACACCAACTCGCATAACTTTCGACAGGTAATGCGCGTGATTGCCATCGAGCTTTATATGTGAGCCTGCTTCCAGCCGCTGTTCGACAAATAGTCGCGATGCGCTCCGGGGCGGCCAAGCGGGTGTGGCGGGCATATGCGTGTGTTACAAGTTTGGCGGTGCTGCGTCATCCGATAAGAAGAATTCTTTCCTACTTGTCGATAGTGTGGCAGCACAATAACAGCAGGTTCCGCCCGACGAATTGGTCAAAATTGTCGTAAGCCCCCGGGATGGTACCTTGGTGTCGCAGATACAGTTTTAGTGTAAGCTTATGAAAAGCAGATGTAAATTTGAATTTCATTTGGGCGACAGGGTGTCGCCTTTGTCACCCGATTGTCGCCCTTTCATATGACTGCACTCACAACCCAGCGGCTAATTGCCGCAGTTTTCCTGACCCTTGGTGGTTGGGCATTGTTTGCTCCAGCTTCAGTGATCGAATTGGCGATCCGGCCTGAATATCGAAGCGACGATTTTCTCGCGACCTTCGCGATGGCATGTTTCGGCGCGCAGGCATGTATCTTCGGGATAGTCGCGATGACCGCGCGCTTTCGGAAGATCACATTCCTAAGCTACGGGATCATTCTGCTGCCGTTTTTCTGGTTCAACTATCACTACTATTTCGTCGAGCCTGTACTTACTGAAATTGGGCTGATCGATTTCGTGGGGAACACCATCATGCTGCTGCTGTGTTGGCACGGCTGGCGTGTAGCGCCTGAATGAGCGACCAAATTGTCCCTGATAGCGAGCACCGCAGTCTCGTAGGGCGCTTGCCGCAATTGCCACGCGATCTGGCGCAGCTGGCGCGGTTCGATCGACCTATCGGTTGGTGGCTGTTGTTCTGGCCCTGCGCTTGGGGATTATGGCTGGCGGGGCAGGGCTTCCAATGGGCACTGCTCGCATGGTTCTTGCTCGGCAGTATCGCGATGCGGGGCGCTGGTTGTGTTTACAACGACATCGTTGATGCAGATCTGGACAGGAAAGTCGCACGCACGGCTGTAAGGCCGGTTGCGAGTGGGCGCGTCTCGAAGAAAACTGCCTGGTTCTGGTTGTTGATGCTTAGTTTGATCGGTTTTGTAGTCTTGCTGCAAATCCGGTGGGAAGCGCAATTGGTCGCTCTCGGTAGTCTCGCAATGGTGGCGGCCTATCCTTTTATGAAACGGATTACATGGTGGCCACAGGCATGGCTCGGGCTGGTGTTTACGTGGGGCGTTTTGGTTGGCTGGGTGACAATCCGCTCGGACAATCTTGATGCGCTAGCTGCTCTCTATGCTGGCGCGGTGCTGTGGGTGATCGGTTTCGATACGATTTATGCTCTGCAAGATCGTGAGGATGATGCTCTGGTCGGCATTCGTTCCAGCGCGCTACGACTGGGCCAGAGTGTGAAAAGTGGCGTCACAGCATTCTACCTCGGTGCAGTTGCGTTGTGGGCATTGGCCTTTTGGCTGCTTCGGGCGGATTGGATCGCTTTGCTCACGCTGATCCCGGTCGCTGGCCATTTGCTGTGGCAAGTCACGACGCTGGACGCAAAGGACCCTGAAAACCCGCTCGAAAGGTTCAGGTCCAACCGCTGGGCCGGAGCATTAATGGCAGCAGCATGCTTCGTGGTTGGCAATGCGGGTGCTTAGCTCGCAAAATTAGTCGACCAGCTTGCCGGCTTTGATCACTGCATCGACATCGGCGAGCTCACCGATGTCCGCTAGCGGATCACCATCGACGGCAATGATATCGGCCCACGAACCGGGCTTGATTACGCCGACTTGTCCTTCCTGTCCCAGAGCATCGGCAGCATTCACTGTTGCTGCCTGAATCGCTTCTAGGGGTGTCATTCCATACTCCACCATCACGCGGAACTGTCCACCGACCAGCTCGTGCGGCATCACGGCCGCGTCCGATGCGAAGACCATTTTCACCCCGGCTTCGTGCGCTTTGCGGAAATTGTCACGTTGCGCCTGACTTAGCGCACGTTCCTTGTTGAGGTTTTCCTCAAGCACGCCATTCGCAGCGCCCTGCGACAAAGTGTATTCAGTATTGAAGATATCCATACTCAGGAATGTCCCGCGTTCCTTGGCGAGCTTGATACCTTCATCATCAATGTGGCTAGCATGTTCGATCGTATCGAAGCCCGCGCGGATCGCCGCTTTGATCCCTTTTGCGCCATGCGCATGAGCGGCCGCCTTTAGGCCCCAGAAATGGGCCTCATCAGCGATCGCGGTGAGTTCTTCGAGCGTGAGCTGCTGGATGCCCGGCGCGGTATTGCGCGAGAATACGCCGCCGGTCGCGCAGGCCTTGATCACTTCAGCACCATATTTGCGCTGCTCGCGGACGCGTTTGCGCAGTTCATCCGGGCTGTCACCAACAGCGGGGCTTTTCGCCTCGAAGCTGGGCGGCAGGAATGTCTCGTCGCAATGGCCACCGGTAGCACCAAGAGCATGTGCTGCGCCGACAATGCGCGGCCCCTCGATCCAGCCTTCTTCGATTGCCTGATCGATCCCGACTACGTTGTAGTCTGATGCGCCAAGGTTGCGGATAGTCGTAAAACCGCCATCGAGCATCTTCTTGGCGTTGCCGACTGCAACAGCGGTCCAGAACCGATCAGAGAATTGCAGCCCGCTATAGCCGCCATATTCGGGCCGACCATCGAGATGGACATGCATATCAATTAGGCCTGGTAGCAATGTATGGCCGGTTAGATCGATGACCTGCGACCCTGCAGGTGCAGCGCTATTGGTTGCGATTTCGGTTACCTTGCCATCAACCACGGTGATGAGGGGGGCATTGACGTATTCGCCGGTTTCGACATCAAGCAGTCGGTCAGCCGAAATAAACACCGTCTCCGCCAGTGCAGGGGAAGCCGATAGTGCCAGTGCACTGGCGCATAGCAGGTGAGATAACTTCGGCATGATAGTCCCCTTCATTGATAGTGCCCCGTCATACAGAGTGCGACGTGGTTGTGAACGGGCGTTCGCTCCTTTTCTTCGGTCGTTCCTTAAGGTCTCGTTTGCGTTCTTGGCGCTTTGGTGGGTCGCCAAACATTGGGCGGCGCAGGATGATCTCATTCATAGCTGACCACCTCGAACTCGACGCCATCCCAGTCGAAGAAGTAGAACGTGCTTGGTCCGGGATCGTATGTGCCATCGCTAAATGGCTCCAGTCCGGCATCAACGACGATTTGGCGGGCTGCTGCCAGATCATCGACTTGCAACGCGACATGATTGAGCGGCTGGCCTTTTGTGAAACCACCCTTCACACTTTCGTTGGTGTAGAGCGATAGGTAGTCGGTCTCACTACCGACATGGATGGTGTAGCCATTGCCCATTGATGGGCCTTCCCAGCGGATGTGCCAGCCGCACAGCTTTTGGAAAAATGCAGCGCTGCGTTGTGGATGAGTGACGGTTAGATTGGCGTGTTCGAGTTTGGCTTGGGGCATTGGGTTTTCCTGTTTTGAAGTTAGCGATTTTTGCGTGTGTGACGCATGTGCGAATCACGATGCTTGGTAATTCTGCAACCTCAAGCTAAGGTGAGGTCAAGATCTAATTTGAAGGAAAGATATCTTGGGAAGAGCGCTGACAAAAAAGGACTTTCTGTCGATCGGGGAAATCGCGCGCCGGACCGGATTGTCGGTTTCTGCTATCCGCTTCTATGAAGAGAAGGGGTTGGTGCAGTCGCTCAGGACGAGCGGGAACCAGCGCCGCTTTCTGCGATCCGATCTGCGCCGGCTCAGCTTTATTCTGATCGCGCAGAACCTTGGTCTTGCTCTGGCAGAGATCGAGGATGAGCTTGCTAAATTACCGCAAGGCCGCAATCCGACCGCGCGTGATTGGGCGAAGATCAGCACTTCGATCCGCAAACAGTTGGATGCCAAGATCGCACTGCTCGAACGCACGCGAGACCGGCTTGACGGATGTATCGGCTGCGGCTGCTTGAGTCTGAAAAAGTGCCAGCTTTACAACAAGGATGACCGCGCGGGTGAGGGCGGTTCAGGACCGCGTCACGTTCTGCAGAACTAAAGCCCTTCCGGCCCCAATTGCGGGTCAAGATCGCGCGGGCGTTTGAAGTGGATCAGCTTACCGCAATCCTTCTTCAAATCGGCCCAATCGTCGATATCCAATTCGAATATAGCGAATGTTGCCGTTGGAAATTTGGTCGCAGCGGAGTCAAACAAAGCATTCTCAGCGGCCGGCGCCACCAGCGCGTAGACTAATTCTTGCAACCCAGGATTATGGCCCGCGACGAGCACTGTCTCCGCATCACCGCCAAATTCATGCACCACATCGAAAATCGTATCGACGCTGGCGAGATAGAGTCGCTTGTCCCAATGCGGTTCAGCATCAGGCATTGCGGCTTCCATCGTCCGCTGCACCCGTTCTGCAGAGCTGGCGAGCACCACATCCCAATTGGTGCCATGTTCAGCCCCATACTCGGCAATATGACGCCCGATCAGCTTGGCACCTTTGCGCCCGCGATCATTCAACCCGCGATCAAAATCGCGCGTGCCGATATCATCCCAATCGGACTTTGCGTGGCGAAGGATACCCAAAATCTTCAAGAAAGGCTCGTTTTCAAAAGGGAATGCTATCCTCGTCCAGAGTGATGCCAGGGTTTTCCGGCTGGCGTGCTTTACCCGAAACACCTTCTGAGACCCGTTGTAAAGCCTCGTCCAGTGTCAACCGTATGACAGGCGTGCCCGGCGGGAAGGCGCTGAGCAAGCGGCTGGGGAAGGCAGCCGATAGTACAACAAAGTGACCTTTGTCGTCTTTGCTGCGGATCAATCGCCCGAAAGCCTGCGCCAATCGCGCGCGGATCATCCGGTCGTCATAGGCGCTGCCACCACCTGCTGCCCGGCGCGCGCGGTGCAGGATGCTGGGCTTGGGCCAGGGCACACCTTCCATCACGACACAGCGCAGCGATTCGCCGGGGACATCGACTCCGTCGCGCAGTGCATCAGTACCAAGCAGTGATGCCCGCGGATCATCGCGGAAAATATCAACCAGCGTGCCGGTATCAATCGGATCGACATGTTGCGCAAACAGCGGAAGCCCGCCACGCGCCAGCCGGTCTGCAATTCGTCCGTGCACCGCGCGTAAACGTTTGATCGCAGTGAACAGGCCCAACACACCGCCTCCCGCTGCCTCGATCATGCGCGCATAGCCGCCGGCCAATGCGGGCAGGTCGCCGCGCTTGATATCGGTGACAATCAGTACCTCTGCTCGGCTCGCATAGTCGAACGGACTTTCAGCCGAGGATAGTTGCGGCTGGACCTCGATATAGGGCGCACCGCTGGCGGCAACGGCGCTTTCCCAATCTTCGCCGTCCCGCAGCGTCGCCGAGGTCAGCATCACGCCATGCGATGGCTCCAAAACGACTTTGGCAAACGGTTTCATTGGATCAAGCCAACGGCGATGGACGCCGATATCAAACTCGCGCGCTTCGGAGCGTTCGACTGACAGCCAATCGACAAATTCGGGGTCACTTGGCCCGCCCATCCGGTTGAGCAGCGATTCCCACGCCGCCAGCAAATCCACACGCCAGCTCAGCGAATGCCGTGCGCCTTCGATCCGCGCGCGACCTTGGCCATCGAGCCAGTCGGGCGCGTCTTCTATGATCGATTCCAGTCTTACACCGAGCTTGATGAGCGGATGCCGGATTGCGGCGAGAGCGCTTTCTGCCTGTCCAGCAAGTTCAACGAAATTGCCGGGAAGTTGCGCAGCCTCGGTCTCGATGCCGTAGCCAGCCTCCTGTCCGCCGCTTTCGTCGCGCGCGTACGTGAGCGAGCGAACCGCAGCGAGTAGGCTCTCGACCGGCCCCCAAGGCTCGTTATCGTTCAATCGCTGCAACCAGCCATCGCTTGGAAGCGTTTGCGCTGCCTTGATCGCTGCTTCGACCGCTTCTCCGCCCGCTTCGTCATAGCTGGCAACATCGGCCAGCCGCGCAGCCAGACCGCGCCTGCGACCTTTGTTTTTGCGTTCCGGCCCGATGATCCAGCGGCGCAGTTCGATTGTTTCCTGCCCGGTGAGTGCGGCGGCAAAGGTCGAATCCGCAGCTTGCATCACATGATGGCCCTCATCGAAGATGATGCGGCTGGGGCGCTGTGCATGGTCGCGGCCTCTGGCGGCGTTGACCATGACCAAAGCATGATTGGCAATCACTAGGTCAGCCTGAGCCGAGGCCCGCGCCGAGCGCTCGATAAAACACTTTCGATAATGGGGGCAGCCCGCATAGACGCATTCGCCGCGTTGATCGGTGAGGGCAGAAATGCCGCGTTTGCGGAACAGCGTACCGAGCCAACCGGGCAGATCACCGCCGATCATATCTCCATCGCGGGAAAAACTGGCCCAGCGCGCAACAAGCTGCGCGAGGATCGCTGGACGGCCGCCAAAGCCGCCTTGCATCGCATCTTCCAGATTGAGCAGACAGAGATAGTTTTCACGGCCTTTGCGCACGACAACCGGGCGACTGCCATCAGGGCGTTGTTCCGGCCAAGCGCGGCGGCTTTCTGACCGCAATTGGCGCTGCAAGTTCTTTGTGAAAGTCGACACCCAAACTGTTCCGCGCGCAGCGTTCGACCACAAAGAGGCAGGCGCCAGATAGCCCAGCGTTTTGCCGATGCCAGTGCCAGCTTGTGCAAGCAGAACATGCGGCATATCGCGCTTGTCGCGGGGTTCGAAGACCTTGCCAGCAGCCTTGGCGTAATCGCGCTGGCCTTGCCGCCTTTCAGCACCATCGCCGGTCAGGTGGTCGAGTTGCGCTTCTATTGTGTCATCGGGAATGGATATCTGCGCGGGTTGCGGGCGCTCGGGCGTTTCTTCCCATTCTGGCAGCTTGGCGAACAGCCACTTCTCCGCCCGTTCAGGCCTACGGATATGTGGGGCCAATATCTGCGCCCATGGCCAACGCATCTTGGTGAGCGATTGGAGGCTGGACCACGCGCCATCGCGTTCGGCCCATTCTTCGCTCTCACAATGCTCGAGGATTTTTCCGGCGGCGAGTTGAAGCAGGGCGGGTACAGTGTCGTCGCTAGTCGGTTCATCCAGTTCCAGCGCATCAGCCAAGCCCTTTGGCGTGGGCACACAGAAGCGCGCCGGGAAAACGAAAGCGAAGAGCTCCAGCAGATCAAGCCCTGAAAGATCGGGATAGCCCAGCCGCGTGGCGACCAGCGGGGCATTGAGCATCAACGCCGGCGTATCCGCCGCCGCCATAATCGCCTCGCCCTTGGACAGCCCGCGTGTATTGCCGTTGGCATCGCGCAGCCATGTACCGGCATGCGAGGCGTGGAGTGCAGCAAGGGGGAGCGGCTGGGGCACTTTACCGCGTTAGAACCAATGCGAAACGCTATTCAAGCCAGCTACCGAGAAATCCGAGGATTGGTGGATCAGCAGTTTGTTAATCGCCGCAAGCTAGCATCTTTTCGAACATTGGAGGGATCGATGAATATTGGCCGGAAATTCGCATTAGCTTTCGCTGCGGTAGCTTGCGCTGCAACACCAGCGTCAGCGCAGCAAAACCCAGCGGCTGTGGTTCAGGCGCACGTAGATGCGTATCGTGCGGGCGATATTGATGCCTTCATGAACACCTTCGCCGCTGGAGCTGTGCTGACCTATGATGGCCAGCGTTTCGTCGGCAAAGCCCAGATACGGCGCGCTTACTCGACGAATTTCCAGCCTGGAGCCCCGACGATCTATATCGCCGGAAGCGAAATGCGCGACGGCAAAGTGGTGTTGTCAGAGGGATATGTTCTAGCCGATGGCACGGACATCTGTTGTTCGCTGTCGTCCTTCACTGTCGCGAATGGGAAGATCACGCGGGTCGATACATACTCCCCTAGCTAGCAGCAGCTCTCTTCGCGCCTGCAACATACGCTTGCAACATGGACGCAAAACCGCAAAAGGCTGCGCCATGACTGACAGCACACTCATGGAAACCGCGCGCAATTCAAAAGCATGGCCTTTTCAGGAGGCGCAGCGCTTGCTGAAACGCTATCCGGACGGGGTCAAACCTGACGGATCGCCTGTGCTATTCGAGACAGGCTATGGCCCATCGGGTCTGCCGCATATCGGAACTTTTCAGGAAGTGCTCAGGACGACATTTGTGCGCCGCGCTTTTGAAGCGATGACCGGCGCACCAACGCGGCTGATTGCGTTTAGCGATGATATGGACGGCTTCCGCAAAGTGCCGACGAATCTGCCCAATCAGGAAATGTTGGCCGAGCATTTGAATAAGCCGCTCTGCCGCATTCCAGACCCCTTCGAAAAGTATGAGAGTTTCGCCGCGCATAATAATGCGATGCTGCGCGAATTCCTCGACCGGTTCGGGTTCGAGTATGAATTTGTCGCTTCATCGGATCGCTACAATGCGGGCGCGTTTGACGACGCTCTGAAGAATGTCCTCGCGCATAATCAGGCGATTCTCGACATTATGCTTCCGACTTTGCGAGCGGAGCGGGCGGCGACATATTCGCCGATCATGCCGATCTCGCCAACCACGGGTGCAGTACTGCAAGTGCCGGTTGATGTCGTTGATGCAGCTGCGGGCACGATCCGCTTCACCGATGAAGATAGTTCGGTGATCGAGCAATCTGCTCTGGGCGGTCAGGCCAAGCTACAGTGGAAAGTCGACTTCGCGATGCGCTGGGTGGCGCTGGGCGTCGACTATGAAATGTACGGCAAGGATCTGACCGATACGGGGATCCAGTCGGGCAAGATTGCCAAAGTGCTGGGCGGGCGTAAGCCGGAGGGCCTAATTTACGAGCTGTTCCTCGACGAGAATGGGGAGAAAATTTCCAAGTCCAAAGGCAATGGTCTGACGATCGAGCAATGGCTTGAATACGGGACCGAGGAGAGCCTTGGCTTCTACATCTTCCCCAATCCGAAAAGCGCGAAACAGTTGCATGTCGGTGTGATTCCGCGTGCGGTTGATGATTATTGGCAGTTCCGCGAGCGTTTGACCGAGCAGCCGCTCGACAAGCAGCTTGGGAATCCTGCGTGGCATTTGCTGCGTGCGAAAGAGAAGCATGACGGGCCGGATGCGCCGGGTGCGGGTGATACGGTGCCGGTGACGTTTGGTTTGCTGCTCAATCTTGCAAGCGTGCTGGGCGCAGAAGCGACAAGTGAAAACGTTGCGGAGTATCTCGACAGCTATATCGGTGAGCCGACCAATAGCCCTGAGCTCAAGCAGATGATTGACGCTGCGGTGGCCTATACGCGCGACTTCATCGTCCCGACGTTGAGCAAGCGCGCACCCGCCGAGAATGAAGCGGCTGCGCTGCGGGCGTTGGATGCGGAACTGGCATCGGCTCCGGCGGATATGTCTGCGGAAGATCTGCAGACCAAGGTCTACGAAATCGGCAAGCAGGAGCAGTTCGGTTTCGAGAACCTACGCGACTGGTTCAAGGCGCTGTATCAGACGTTGCTGGGCAGCGATCAGGGGCCGCGTATGGGCAGTTTTATCGCGCTTTACGGCGTCGAGAATTCACGCAAACTGATCGCCGAGGCGCTGGAGCGCGCTTAACGCACTTTGTGGTTGAGCGGGCGGGTCCGGTACCATTTGGTCAGAACATATTTGACGCCCGCTTCCACCGGTGTTCCCGCGTGCAGCATATTCTCGTTGATCAAGCCCTCGCGATCAGCATTGTTCCAGATCAGCAGTACGCCGGGTTGCGGTGTGATGCGCAGGTCGAGATTGACGAAATGCGTCGCGCCGCCTTTTTCGACCGGATTGAGGAATGCCATCGCAGTCCAACTGCGTTGCCCGCCGCGTTTGCGCTCGATCTTCCAATATTCCTGATCGGGATAGAAAAAGTCGTTATGCGGCTTGAACTGCTGTCCGACTTGATAGCGCTGTCCTTGAATCGCCTCACCAAGCTGCGGTTTCAAGCCAAGCAAATCGTCAATTCGGCTAGAGATATTGGCCATAAACGGCTCATGCGGATTGAGATCGCCCGAATATGATGTGCGGAAACCGGTCGAGTAATCCTGATCAAACAGCTCACTTGGCTTTGCGATGGCATCAACCATCGCCAGCAGCTTCTGGCATTCGGGGCCCTTCAGGAAATGGCTGACTGCATACATATCAGCCTTGTCGCCGGTATCGAGCCGTTCGGCATCGGGATTGGCATCGAGTCGTTTGCGAACCGAATCGCCGACTCGTTTTAGCGCGTCTTTGTCAGGGGGAATTGGGGTCTTGGCCATGGCGGTTTTCTAGCATCCAATCGGCGCGCTTCAAGCCGCTGACTTGCCGAGAGCGCCCTGAATGTTAGGTTGCAGGCAAATTCAGGGAGATGGACTATGAGTGCTGAAGGGCAAACACGCTATTCAACCGGAGCGATGTGGTTCCACTGGATCATCGCAATTTTAGTGATTGTCACTTGGCGGGTGGTTGAGACCGCAGAGCATCTGGAAGGCCCCGATAAGGGGTGGTGGATGGATCATCACAAAGCGCTGGGTATCACGATACTGGTGCTCACTGTCGCGCGGCTGATCTGGCGTTTTACCCATGCAGTGCCTGCTAAAGCGAGCACAACACCAGCATGGCAGCATTTGTTGGCACGCACGCTGCACGTGCTGTTTTATGTGATGCTGATCGGACTGCCAATCGGCGGTTGGCTGGCCAGCTCTTACTTCGGTGGCAGCATCGACATATGGGGCCTGTTTACCGTGCCGGGATTACCCGTCGGCGAATCGCGGGAGACGGGCAAGGCGATCATCGGCCTGCATAAAACCGGAGGTAGCGTGCTGGTCTATCTGGTCGGCTTGCACATTCTCGGTGCGCTCAAGCATATGCTGATCGATAAGGACGGCAATCTCTGGCGGATGCTACCGTGGGGCACACCAAGGGCCTGATTGCGCTCTCGCCCAGCGAAACAAAAAACCCCCGCCAGATTGCTCTGTCGGGGGTTCCTTTTTCCAACCTCTCACCGGCCACTCATTCCGGCGAATAGGCTGTGACTTACCAGAAGAAGTCGTGGATCACGTCGACTGTTTCGCCGGTGTAGATATTCACAAGCAAAACGTCGTCATAGTACCGGACCCAGCGATACGGGCCGTAAACTTCGGGCAGACGGTAGGTCCAAGGATCGTTGATCCAGTACCGGTTGCTGTAGAACAGACTGTCGAGGAAGAACCCGACACTGATCCGGCTGTAGCGATATCCGCGATACGGCGAATAGTACCGGCCCAGGTTAAAGATGTTCCGGTTATAACGGCGGTAATTGTGCCAATTGTACCGCTTGTTATTGCGCCATTGATTGCGGTTCCACCGGCGATAATCACGTCGTGCCTGACGGCGATCCCGGCGTGCATCCGCACGGCGACCATCACGGTATCCGTTGCGATAGGCGCCGCGGCGATTGTCCCGATAGCTCCGGTTGCGGTTGTCGCGGTAGCTGTGATTGCGATCTACCCGACGCTGCGCTCTGCGCTCTGTTTGCCGGCGATCCTGACGGCGGTCAGCGCGGCGATCTTGACGCCGATCTACCCTGCGTTCGACCCGGCGATCCTGACGCCGGTCTGCCCGGTTATTGCGCTGACGCTCTGCACGTTGCCGTGCCTGAGCCGGTGCAATGGCTGGGCCGCGAGCCCGACGTTCTTGCCTGTTATCAACACGGCGATTCTGGCGGACCTGGCGTTGCTCGCGCGCCTGACGCGTTGGCCGTGCCTGATTGGTGCGGCGCTCCTGCCTTACCTGACGCGTCTGACGGCGTTGGTTGTTATTGGCGCGTGTTTCGCGAACTTCTGCCTGAGGCCGGCTGCGTGGCGCTTGCGTGGCACGGTTTGAACGGCGCTGTTGACGCGCTTGCTGGCGTTGCCCGCGATTTTGGCGAGCTTGCCCGCGATCAGGATCACCGCGTTCCGCACGTTGCGATTCGGCAGCAGCCGCTGCCGGAGCAGGAACTGCGATCAGGGCCATCGCCATAGCGAGGGCCGACGCGCTTCCTGCGGTCAGTAGATGTTTGATAGTCATACGGCTCTCCATTTAGAATGCCGCGCCCACCATGCGGCCCTGTTGATGTTTTGTCTTTTAGTTCAGCTTGGCTGACCCGAAACTGAACAAAAGGTAAAGGTTCTTGTTAATGTTGAGTGCGTTTTTGCTGAACATCCATATTCAAAGAGTTTCGATTGACCGATAGCGCTCAAGCATGGCTATAGGGCGTATGGACATCTCGTTAGAGACTATCGCGGATAATATCGCCAATCATCTGCAAACGGGTGCGAATAAACGCAAATCGGCGATGCATACGCCCGTGGTTGGAACAGCGGACGGCGATCTGCGCGTCATGGTTCTGCGTGAATTTGATCCCGTGGCGAACACGTTACGTTTTCATACTGACGGTCGTAGTCCGAAAGTTAGGGCTGTGGGGGCGAACCCGCAGGTCAGCGTGCTGGCCTATGATCCGGCGTCTAAGGTACAGATTCGAATGCGCGGGACAGGGCGCATCGAAACGGATAGTCCTGCAACCGATTCGGCCTGGTTAGAATCGACGGCCTTTGCCCGCCGGTGTTATTTGTCAGAGAAGGCACCGGGTGTCGTCTCTGGTCAACCCATTTCGGGTCTCCCCGAATGGGCCGAGGGTATTGCGCCAACTGATGATCAGGTCGCATCAGGACGCGCAAGCTTTGCGATCCTGATGATCGACGTGGCCGAATATGATTGGCTGTATCTGGCGAATAGTGGGCACCGCCGCGCGCGGCTTGTGGTTGGGGAGGACGGTAAGTTAGCCGGGAACTGGCTTGTTCCCTAACGCGGCTTAGGAAGCGCCGATAATTTCCAACTTAGCCAGCAGGCTCGCTTCATCGAATGGCTTCGTCACATATTCATCCGCGCCGACATCCACGGCTTGGTGAATATCCTTTACGCTCGAATGCGTGGTACAGAACACAACCTTCGGCCGTTTAGCATGGTTGAGCGCGCGCAATTCGGCCAGAAACTCGATACCGGTCATGATCGGCATATCCCAATCGAGGATAATGAGATCGGGCATGGCGAGTTTGCACTTCTCCAGAGCCTCTTCGCCATTCTCTGCTTCTGCCGTCACATAGCCGCGACTTTCCACGATCTTGCGCGCGACTTTGCGGATCATCCGCGAGTCGTCGACCAGCAGGCAATAGCGTGCCTTCTGCGTAGCACCCTGAACTGCGGTTGGTTTCGGCGGCGCAACGCGGCGACCATATGAAGGCGCGTTGTCGGCCTGCGGCGGAACTTCCGCCGGAGCTTCTGCCTCGGGCGCGATCGGAGCGGCAGACTTCGCATCAGCGGTTGGCCGCCCTTCAGGCTGTCCCTGTTCGGACGTATGCTCGGGCATATTGCGGCGTTTGATCAGATTGTGAATGGGACTACCTCCCCTTGAACGGAGCCATGTTCTTGGCTACCGTGGCCCGATCCGGCGAGTTCTTGCTCACCGGCAGTCTTGCGGACGTGGAGGTATGGCACCCAGACATCACCATATTCGGCTTTCTGATACCACAGATCGAGAATGTCGTAGGAAGCCCAGAACCCGCTCTGGTCTTGTAATCGGACACCTTCGCCAATGCGCGGCACGACGGAGAATTTCAGTCTCTCGTGCGATTGGGTGGTCTCGTTCTGGATTTCGACATCTATCATTGTTTGCGCCTCTGACTTCGACAGTGGTGCTAGATGAAATTGCTTGATGAATTGGAAACAAAGTGTTGCGGCGGCATTAACCATGCCTTCACTAGTTGACCGATTGTCTTGTCATTCAAGGGTGCGTGAGCCAATGAGTATCGCGTGAATCGGATCGCCGCCCTTTTTGCTTGTTTGGCGCTATGCGTGACCGCTTTGGTCCCGTCCGGCTATATGGCCGTGCAGGCTGCAGATGGCAGCGTGACCATCCGGATTTGTAACAGCCAAGGCAGCGGTGGCACTGCGATTGCGTCTGACCATCCGCTCTATGAAGCATTGCTGCAAAGCCAGCAGCAGCGCGATGGCCACGATGATACAGCAGATGATGAACCATGCGATACAGGGCCATCCTCACTGGCGCATCTGGATACAAAAGATGCCGGTGCCGAGCGCATGGCGTGCTCTTTGCCCGCACAGCATACGGCTACGGCGCTGACGGGCATCTTTCCCAGCGGCCTGCCGCCTTCAACAGGGCCGCCACTTTCCTGAAGAACCGGCTTCCGGGCGACGACGATCTGCGCCCGCATTTTTGATTCAATCAGGAAATTCACATGAGAACGACGACATTTTTTGCGGGCGCAATCGCGCTTGCCACCGCTCTGCATCCTATCACCGCCGCGCAGGCGCATGATGTCTATGCAGACGACCACGCACCCATCGGGGTGATGGCAGATCATGCTCACAAAAAGGGCGAGATCATGTTTTCCCTTCGCGCGATGCATATGGAGATGGAGGGCAATCAGATTGGTACCGACTCGGTCACGCCAGACACTATCGTGACCACAATTCCAAACCGCTTCTTTGGTGTTCTTGGCCAGCCACCAACATTGCGGATCGTGCCGACCGAAATGCGCACTGATATGTATATGCTTGGCGCGATGTATGCGCCGTCTGATAGCGTTACGCTGATGGTGATGGGCAATTATATCGAGAAGGAAATTGACCATATCACCTATCAAGGCGTCATTGGCACGACGCAGCTTGGTGCGTTTACCACCAACCCCAAAGGCCTAGGCGATGTGAAGGTCGCGGCTCTGTTTCCGCTGCTGGGTCATCCCGATCCGACGGACGATGTACGCGATGAGCTTACGCTCAAGGCCGGCATTAGCATTCCGACCGGATCGACCACCAAGACCGATGATATTCTGACCCCGATGGGCGGCAATCCGACGGTGCGGGTGCCGTATATGATGCAGCTTGGTACGGGTACGTGGGACTTGGAACCAGCGCTGACTTACAAAGCGCGGCGCGGTGAAATGGGCTTTGGCGTTCAGGGAAGCGCTTCGATCCGCACTGGCACCAATGATGAAGGCTATAGCTTCGGCGATGTCTATGAGGGCACCGCTTGGGTCAGCTACCGGCCCGCGCAATGGGTAAGTCTGTCAGGCCGGGTCAAAGCCCGCACGATGGGGCAGGTTGACGGCATTGATCCGTTCATTGTCGGCCCGGTCCAAACCGCAAATCCTGATTTTCAAGGGGGCGATCGGGTGGACCTGCTTGCAGGCGTGAACTTCGTGGGCACACATGGAGCGCTGGCCGGTCACCGGCTGGGCATCGAGCTTGGCAAGCCTGTCTATCAGGACCTCAATGGTCCGCAGATGGCCGGAGATTGGATGCTCACCGTCGGATGGCAGAAAGCGTTTTGATCTAAGCTGAGGTAAGTCTGTGGCGGGGTGCGTCTGACCGGTCGCGCTCCGCCTAGGCTACCTTCGCCGTGTCCTCTGCAGTGGGCAGATCAGTCTTACGCCGCGCTGGGGCTACAACCTCATCATTGCTCATGCAGACCGCATTGCGGCCCGAATTCTTGGCCTGATACAGCGCTTTATCAGCGCGGCCGAACAATTCGCCATATGTATCGCCCGCTTCGAAATCGGTGGCGCCAAAGCTGGCGGTCAGATGGGTGCTATCACCCATGCCATTGACCCGTATGCCGGTTACCCCAATGCGCAGCCGTTCTGACAAAGAGCGTGCGACCTTGCTGTCAGCATCCCAGATCAAGATGCAGAATTCTTCACCGCCGACGCGGCCACAGATATCGGTGTCGCGGACTGTATCCAGCACCAACGATCCAAACGCTTCAATTGCATCATCGCCGACCTGATGGCCCCAAATGTCGTTCACCTGCTTGAAGTGGTCGATATCGCCGATGATCAGAGCAATCGGCACATCTTGGCGCTGGGCCTTTGCGATTGCCTTCTCAACCCGCGCTTCGAATGCGGGGCGCGTCAGCAGACCGGAAAGCTTGTCATGCGCAAAATTCTCATGCACCGCGTTAAACTGGTCCTTGATGCAAGCGGCGATCAGCGACAGGCCCAAGACCATGGAGCCAACCCCCATCACCAGCGTCAACGCGATGTAGTAAACAGATTCGCGATAGTCGCTCACGCCAATATCCGGTGAGAACATGAACGACAGCGGCGGCCGCATGAACAATTGCATGACGTTGACGATGATCACCCACATCACGACCTTTTCGATCAGATCATTGTTGGGTTTCTGTGCAATCAGCAACGCCGCAACGCCGAAGATCAGGCCATAGGTGGTGTTGGCGATGTAGAGATCTGCTTCGATGTTATTGCCAAACAGCAGCGATACGATTCCCAATCCCCCGCCAAGCACGGCGATACCGGTCAGCGCGCGCATCGGCACCTGGATGCTGACCCGGTTCAGGATGCCCCAGACCATCAAAATGCAGCCAATTGTGTACGGGATGTTGGTCAAGCTCACATTGGCGCGGCCCAGGCTGACGGGCGTCAATTGCGAGATGAAAAAGCCAAGAGAAAGGCACGTGTACCCCAGCGCCATAGCGAGAGTCGCTTGGCGCGTGCGGTCACGGCTCCATAAAATGAAGAAAGTGATCGCAAATACTGCCGCGGTCAGCGGCGTTAGTAGTGATTGAACTCCCTCGCTCACGCGGGTCTCCTGATAGTCCTCGGCTATGCGATAGGAGGAGGGGGTTAATTTGCGGTAAGGATGCGGGTTAGGGATGAGTCGCAGCGTGACGATGGGTTTAGTTGACAAAGTACATCCCGGGACGGGCATATTATGCGCCACAGGACATTTGTATTGCCGGATTCACATTTCAAAGAGCCGATGAGAGGCTAGCAAGGGATGCGCGTGTAGGAAAATCGCAGGAGTGGGGAGGGCGTGATATGGACTCTGCATGCATGACGAGTTTCAACCTTGCGTCTACATCATGGCGTCCTCGCGAAACGGGACACTTTATACTGGCGTGACTTCACATCTGTTGCAGCGCGTAGCTCAGCACCGGGAAGGCGCAATCGCCGGTTTCTCTGCTGACCATAGTACAAAACGGCTTGTGTGGTTCGAACTTCACGGAACGATGGAGGATGCGATCCTGCGCGAGAAGCGGATCAAGAAATGGCGGAGGGCGTGGAAGATTGAGCTGGTCGAGAAGGACAATCCGACGTGGCGCGATCTGGCCGAGGATTACGGGTTTGAGGCGTTGGGTTAAGGTGGCTCAGCAGAACTAGACTCAAACTTCGTCATTCCCGCGAAAGCGGGGAGTCGTAGACGTGCGAAGCACAATCCAGAGCAACCAATCACGAAGCCACCCTAGATTGTCCTTTGGATAGCTTCGCTTCCCCGCTTTCGCGGGAATCACGAGGAGCCTAATTCCATCCGGTTAGTCTCAGGCTAGACCTTCTCTAAGTCGTCAAACTTCAACAGCGCTTTACTGAGGTCTACCCTTGGGAGGTCAAGTTCGACAAGCTTTCCCACAGCCAACTCGTCGTAAGCTTTGGCTGCTCGATATGCTCGACCGGAGTTCTCGCGAACAATCTCGACCAGACCTTGGGCAATTGTTTCCGCTTGAGCCTCACGGTCGGCAAGCATTACCTGCTGATCTCCTGGAATCCGGTAGGTTGTCTTTCCATCGGGACCTTCATGTCGCTCTTTTGCACCTTCATAAATCTCAGAGAGCCGTTCTTTCTTTATCTTGAACTCTTGCAACAAGGCGATTTGTGTTTCGTAGGGTCTTCCAAGCAAATCTATGCGATTAATGAGATCAATGCCTGTCTCATCGGCAAAAGCGGAGAGCTCCAAATAGGCAAACGGGTTCTTTAGGTCCGTTCGAGTTCCGGCAAGCGCTGAAAGCCTCTTGTGCAGCTTCGATTCATCGCGTGTATCGATCATTAGATCGATCTGTTGTCGTGTTGAAAGTATGTCGTTTACGACACTTGTTAGAACCGCATAAAACCGTATCCCAACTAGCCGTTTCTGATGTCTACGTTCGTCACGATTCCTTTCGGTTTCTTCTCTGGAAGCATTTCGTGCCAGAAGATAGGCTGGGATGGCACTACCGGCGGAGCCTACAATAGCCCCGACAATCGCAGCCCAGAATTCGCTCCCCAAACCGATCACCTAGTCAGCTTCTTATAAGCCAACCTCGTAGGTCGATCCGCAGCATCACCAAGGCGCCGCCGCTTATCTTCCTCATATGCCTCGAAGTTGCCCTCAAACCATTCCACATGTGAATCGCCTTCGAAAGCCAGAATATGCGTTGCTAACCGATCCAGGAAGAAACGGTCGTGCGAAATTACCACGGCGCAGCCGGCGAAGTTTTCGATGGCGTCTTCCAGCGCGCGCAGGGTTTCCACGTCGAGATCGTTGGTTGGCTCATCCAATAGCAGCACGTTGCCGCCTTCTTTCAGCATCTTCGCCATGTGCACGCGGTTGCGTTCACCGCCGGACAGTTTGCCGACGACTTTTTGCTGGTCCGCGCCTTTGAAGTTGAACGCGCCCACGTAAGCGCGTGTGCTCATGTCGTGGCCGTTGACTTTCATATAGTCGAGCTCGTCGCTGACTTCCTGCCAGACGTTGTTTTTCGGGTTCAGATCGTCGCGGCTTTGGTCGACGAAGCCCAGATGCACTGTCTCACCAATGTCGATGGTGCCGCTATCGGGTTGTTCCTGACCGGTGATCATTTTGAACAGCGTTGATTTACCTGCGCCGTTAGGCCCGATTACGCCGACGATACCGCCCGGTGGCAGCATGAAGTCGAGATTTTCAAACAGCAGCTTGTCACCAAAGGCTTTGGAGATACCCTTGGCTTCGATCACTTTGCTACCGAGGCGTTCGGGTACCTGAATAACGATCTGCGCCTTGCCCGGTTTGCGGTCCTGCTGCGCTTCCTGCAGCTGTTCAAACTTGCGGATACGTGCTTTCGATTTTGTCTGGCGGCCTTTGGTACCCTGACGGATCCATTCGAGTTCTTCAGACAGCGCTTTCTGGCGGCCGGAATCCTCGCGGTCTTCCTGCTCCATCCGCTTGGCTTTCTTCTCGAGATAGGTCGAGTAATTGCCTTCATAGGGATAGTACGACCCGCGATCGAGCTCCAGAATCCACTCGACGACATTGTCGAGGAAGTAGCGATCGTGGGTGATCATCAGGACGGCGCCGGCATATTCCTTGAGGTGGTTTTCCAGCCACTCGACGGATTCGGCATCAAGGTGGTTGGTAGGCTCGTCCAGCAGCAGGATTGACGGCTTTTGGATCAGCAGGCGGGTGAGGGCGACGCGGCGGCGTTCACCGCCCGACAGGTTCTCAACCGAGTGGTCGGATGGCGGGCAACGGAGTGCCTCCATCGCGATTTCGAGCTGGTTGTCGAGCGTCCAGCCGTCAACAGCGTCAATCTTCTCCTGAAGCTCGCCCATTTCTTCGCCCAGCGCTTCAAAATCGGCATCAGGCTCGGCCATTTCGGCAGTCACCGCGTTGAAGCGGTCGACCATGTCGGCAATGCCGCGCGCGCCGTCTTTGACGTTTTCGAGAACGGTCTTGCTATCGTCCAGCTCCGGCTCCTGTGCCAGATAGCCGACAGTGATATTCTCACCCGGCCATGCTTCGCCGGTAATGTCGGTATCGAGGCCCGCCATGATCTTGATCAACGTCGATTTACCCGCGCCGTTGGGGCCAACGATGCCGATTTTCGCGCCTTGGTAAAATTGCAGATTGATGTTCGACAAAACCGGCTTCTTCGCACCGGGGAAAGTCTTGGTCATGTTCTTCATGACATATGCGTATTGCGCGGCCATTTGGCGTGTCCTTCGAGAAGTCTTCAAATTTGTAGAATGTGGTGCGCAGATAGGGGGTGAATGCCCTCGGGGCAAGGCGGCTCGGTAGCTTTTCGAATCATCGTGGGATGACGGCGTCGTGAATAGATTGCAGCAAATTTTAGGTTGCGCGCTACTCGGATATTTGCAGTCAAATATATTAGTTCGACTCCCTATATCAATAGTGATACTCTAATTTGAGTCGCAATATAATATTAAGTACACAAAGAAATCATCCTATCCGACAGGTATTGAAAATGTCCATATATCACACTAAAATTACAGAAAATATTACTAACCCTGATCTAGATGGCGAGTGGGTTGAAATAGAAGGTTTGCGAGTTAATATTCAGCCTGCGGGAGCGGGTAATATTGCGCTCGTTACGTTTACTGCGCCATACGCTTATTGCACTAATACATATAACGCCAATGGTACTGGTTTCAGGATAATGAAGCATCAAGGCCGTGGTGGTAACCCGCTCGTGGTAGCGGCTGGAGCGTTCACGAATTGGGTGCCCAGCGAAAATGGGCGCGTGCCGGTTTCGATCACTGGAACTGTCGAATTGGGTGATCCAGAGCCGTTCCCTGTATGGGTTGAGTGGCAGTCCATTCGCGGATCGAACTGCTACATCCAGGCCCTGCAAGACGGAGCACCATCTGCCACGCTGACTGCGATTGTCGATTCTGCCGCCAACTAGGATTGAAAACAGGCCGTCGGGGATAGCATTCGGCATACGATTTACATTGTACGTTTAACGCGCAGTGTAAGCCGTTGCTGGGAGGTGTATTGTGACTAAGCTGACGGACAATTTCACGCTGGCGGAGATGGTCCGTTCGCAGCAGGCGAGCCGCCGCGGTATTCCGAACAATCCGGGGTCGCGGGAAGTGGTTGCATTGCGGATCCTCTGTGAGAATGTTCTCCAACCCGTGCGTGATCATTTCGGCAAGCCGGTCAATGTCAGCAGCGGCTTTCGTTCTCCGCGCCTCAACCGCGCGATTGGCGGATCGGGAACCAGCCAGCATTGTTTGGGGGAGGCCGCTGATTTCACCGTATCCGGCGTGAGCAATCTGGAGGTGTGTCGGTGGATGGAGCGCCGGCTCAATTATGATCAGCTGATCTATGAATTTGGCGAGCCGGGCTGGGTTCATTGCAGTTTCAGCGCTGACCGGATGCGCAATATGGAATTGTCCGCAGTGCGTTTGGGCGGGCGTGTGGAGTATTTGTCGGGTCTGCGCGCCTAAGAGCCTCGCAGCGCTGGACTTGGCAGACGCGCGCCGATAGCAGTCGCTGCTATGAAGAAATACGTCATAGCGCTCGCCGCACTTTCGCTTCCCCTCTCTGCCCAAGTTCCCGGAGGTGGTGTCTACAAATATCCTGCACAGCAACAGGCTGATGATGCCCTGACAGGTGATGAATTTGCGTGGGACTTCGTGGAGGGCATCACCACTGAAGTTGGACCACGTCAGGCAGGCACCGAGGCGGAAAAGCGCGCCCGCGAATGGGCGATGAACTGGCTCAACACACACGGCTTCGAGAATGTCGCTGACGAACCTTTCATGATGAATACTTGGGTGCCGGGTGAAGTTCACAAGGCTGAGATCGTAAGCCCGTTCCCGCAACCGTTGGTTGTGCAGCCGCTTGGCGGAACGCCTTCAACCGGCGCTGATGGAATTACTGCTGAGGTCGTCGAGTTCGAGAGTGTCGACGCGCTTGCGGAAGCGCCCGATGGCAGTCTTGAAGGCAAGATTGCTTACGTGACGCATGCCATGGCACCATCGCAGGATGGATCGCATTATGGCTATTTCGGTGGAGCACGTTTTGTTGGGCCGGGCTTGGCTTCGCAAAAGGGTGCTGTGGCGATTGTCATCAAGTCCATCGGGACCGATGAGCACCGTAACCCGCATACTGGCGTGATCCGTTTTCCTGACGGTGTTGATCCCATTCCGGCTGGCGCATTGACGCTGCCCGATGCGGCCAATCTGGAGCGGATGTTTGACCGTGCGGACGGCCCGATCACGTTGAAGTTGACGCTTACCCCGCGCTGGATCGGGGAAACGCAAAGCGGCAATGTTGTGGGCGAAATTGTTGGAAGCGATCCTTCGCTGCCGCCGGTTTTGCTTGCGTGTCATATCGACAGTTGGTGGAATGCGCCGGGCGCGTTTGATGATGGCGCGGGGTGCGGAATTGCGGCTGCGGCTGCGTTGAACGTATCGAAAGCAGGCAAGCCACTGCGCACAATCCGCGTGTTGATGGCTGGCGCCGAGGAAGTGGGCCTCCACGGCAGTGTCGCCTATTCCAAAGCGCATATCGATGAGCCTATCGGCGTTGCTTACGAAAGCGATTTCGGTGCCGACCGCATCTGGCGCTTCGAAAG
The DNA here is from genome assembly GCF_017812015.1 of Pontixanthobacter sp. CEM42. Taxonomy (GTDB): domain Bacteria; phylum Pseudomonadota; class Alphaproteobacteria; order Sphingomonadales; family Sphingomonadaceae; genus Pontixanthobacter. Next base: position 614,340 of record NZ_JADQTN010000001.1, read on the forward strand.
CAATTTCCGAGAGACTAATGCGGACTTGCACACCAAGCTGGCCAAGTCAGTCGCGCGGTTCGGTGTGGCGAACTCGACAATCGTCGCGCGGGGCGGGGCGGATATCAATATCGCCCGCGACCAGAAAACCGCGATTATTGACCTTCAACAAGATGGCTCGCGCTATTTCGAATTGCACCACACGCCTGATGACACGCTGGACAAGATTGATCCGGCCCAACTGCGTCAGAATGTCGCAGTATGGACGCAGGTGACGGGTATTCTTGCGAACTACGAGGGTTCGATCAAAGGCCCAATCAAAGGCGAATAAGACCCTCGGCGGCTGGTGATGTGCGCTCCGGGAAAAGAGTGCGCATTGCCAATTCAGGATCGAGCCCGAAATGCCCTGACACGGCACCTGCCAGCACGGACTCAAGCGAGGCCGTGGGGTTGAGATCGCGACCTTCGAATAGGTCGCTCTGCCGCAATCCCGGCCAATCGGCGATTACTTTACCGCCTGCGACCGTGCCGCCCAGCAACAGTGCTGCACTGCCGGTACCGTGGTCGCTGCCATTGGTACCGTTTAATTTGACCGTGCGGCCAAATTCGGTGGCAACGATGACCAGCGTGTCTTTCCATTCGTTGGTCATGCCTTGCTGATAGGCAGCGAGTAGCGCGTCCAACTGACGGGCTTGCCGGCTGAACTGTCCTCGCTGACCGGCGTGACTGTCCCAACCGTTGGACTCGATCATCATAACGCTGGCGCCATCCGCACCGCTCATCAGAGAAGCGGCCAATCCGCCGACCTTCTCGGCATCGCGCAAATTGCGCATCTGGGTGTCGCCAGCCATCGCGCGGGTCTTCTGCGCCTCTGCAAATAGAGCGCCCAGTTCGGGATCGCTTTCGTAAATCCGGCCAACACGCGCCATCAAGTCTTCATCCGCGCCGGGAAGCGAGGTTGGGGCATAGCTGGAGACTGATTGCGGCCCTTGCATCGCTAGCGGAATTGACGGCGATAGTGCGAGCGCACGCACATCATTGGCCGGGAGCAGCCCAAGCAGCCGATTGAGCCAGCCATCGCGGACTGAATAGGCTTTGGCACCGCCCGATTCGATGACATTTTGGCCTTCAAAATGCGATCTCTCGCGATAGGAGGAGGCGACTGCCTGAATGAACAGCGCTTGCTTTTGTTGGAAAAGTGCGCCGATTTTTTCGTAGGACGGGTGAAGCGCGAACAGGCCATCAATCAGGCCTACTCCGTCGTAGTCCTCTGCAAATGCACCGCGCAGAGCATCGAATTGCGGATCAGCGACCGGTGCCAATGTCGCAAGGCCGTCAGCCGCGCCGCGTTGCAGAACGAATAGCAAGCGTTTGCTGGTTGCCGCTTGGGCAAGCGCCTTATGAGGGAGGGCTAGCGTTGCGCCGCCAGCGAGAATTGAACTGAGAACAAAGTTACGGCGGTTCAGCATGGTCATCTCCGCATCATTTCGGGGGAGGATAGCAGCAGCGCGAGTCCCTGTTCGGGGCTTTCGGCACGGCTGATCCAGGTCGCAGTGGAATCGTTCAATCCGTCTTGGAACAGGTGACGGGCGAGGGCGGGTACATCGCCTTCACGCGATAGAGCAGCGATTTGTGCTGCTACTTCGACACGGCGGATCAGTGCATCGGGGGCCGCCCAATTGTTTGCGGTATCGGGATAGCCTTGTGGGGAAGGCGGTCCCCACGGAACTTGGCCGAGCTCTTGCTGCATTCTTGTGAAGCGCCGCGCATTCATCCCGCTTCCACCGGTGGCGCGCAAGATAGCAATCGACCATTCCCACGGTGTGCGGAACTTCACTGGCTCAACGGTCCAAGCCTCGGGTGATTCTACAATCGCACGGTACAGCGAGGGTAGATTCCCTTCACTCTCGAGAAACGTTTTCTCAAGTCTTGCGACCATTGTTTCGGGCGGTTCGTCGCCAGCAAAATGCCGCGCTAGCTTGGTCGCGACATGCTTTGCAGTGGAGGGGTGCTTGGCTATTGTGTCGAGGATAGCGAGCGACTGCTCGTGCCCGTCCTGACGGTAGGTTTGGCCCATCACTGTGCGTGAGCCGGGCTCATGCAGATAGTTCGCCCAAGCCGAACCATTTGGAAGCGTTTGAGCGCGCCGGGCGCGGCTGATACCTGCTACAGTCCAACCCGTCAGCGCGCGCGCAAATTCGGTCACATCTGTTTGAGTGTACCCACCTTGCGCGCCAAGCGTGTGCAGCTCCAGAATTTCGCGTGCGAGATTTTCGTTAAGGCCAGCCTCGTCGCGACCCCTGCGTCGGCGCCTCACTGAGACCTGACTGTTGGGGCCGGTAGATTGGAATTGGTCAAGATAGATGAACATCGCAGGATGCAGCACAGCGGAGCGCAGCATATCGCGGAAATTGCCCATCACATTCGGTCGGATCGCTTCGAATTCATGTGAACCGGCCATCCCGCGGACTTGGTTCTTCTGGACCGAGACTGCGAAGTGGTTGGACCAGAAATGGACCATCCGTTCGGCAAAAGGGGCGTCGCTTTCAATTGCTTGCTGACCGCGCGCGGCGACTGCCTGAAGATAGTTGCGCCTGACAGTTTGGCGTACTTCTTGAACTTGCTCCCGACCACGATCTTCGGCGTTCGATTCGCGCGCCATCCGGCGGATGTTGCGGATGCTGAGATAGCCCTCGATCGCTTCAGTTGAACTTGGTTGGCTAGCGATCCCAGCGGGTCTTGGATCGTAGCGATCAAGCTGATCAAGCAGCCAGCGCTGCGGGTCATCGGGTAGCTGATCTTGCGGGCGGCCGCCAAGGCCAAAGCGGTTCCAGGCGATGCTTGTAGGTGTCATGGCGCATAGGGATATACCACAGAACCCGAATGTCAGGTCACAAAACGTATCAGATTGTCGCTTGGCCTATGGGCCCGGGCGTTCCACCGGTCTGATGTATGATGGTCGGGGAGACAGGATTTGAACCTGCGACCCCCTGTACCCAAAACAGGTGCGCTACCAGGCTGCGCCACTCCCCGACTCGATCATACTTACCGCAAACGGCAAACGGTGTTTGCTCGGTTGGCATCCGGTGGGCCCGGAGGGACTCGAACCCCCGACCTAGCCGTTATGAGCGGCCAGCTCTAACCAACTGAGCTACAGGCCCGTAGGATGCCTTAGCGGTGTGCCACACAGCTATCGCTGAGCAGCGGCAAGCGCCTAGCGGCGTCGACGCCCGCTTGCAAGCAGCAGTTTGCTGCAAATGCAAAATATCTGTCAGATTTCTACCGATTGCATGATTTGCTTCACCGTAGTCGAGCGAATCCCGCGCATATCAAGGTAGGTGTATATCCGCCGCCACCAATCATACAGCGCGTCCAGATCGTCCTCTGTATGGACATAGGGTGTGTATCCGGGCGCGAGCGAGGGGCTGTGGAATGACAGCACCAGCAGCGGCAATTGATCGTCAATCGCCATGTCGATCCCGCGCAAGGCCTCATCAGCAGTCACACCTTCCGGTGTAAGCGAGATACGTTCAAGCATCCCGATTTTTGATGCGATGCCGAGCATTCGCGGAATACGCGCCAATGCAGGGTAAAGCGCGCGGCCCTGCTTGCGCAGCATTCCCCAATAGACTGTGGTCAGTGGCAGTTCGAGAAGTTGCTTCTCATCATCGACCCAATAAGGCTCCAGCGGGTGCTTGCTGTAATCGGGGCCACCACCGGGTGTGTAATCGAAATTGGCCCGCACCGAACTGTCGATTGCGACGCCCGCGTCCTTCATGATCCGACTGGTTGAGGAACCAAGACCGTAGCGACCGGCGCGGTAAATTTGCGGTGCGACGCCGAAATTTTTCTCGATAGTGTCGCGCAGATTGAGGAACTTCTTCTCTTCCAGATCGGGCGGCAGGTTTCCCGCATAGCTGTTATGTGCGTTGACCTCTTCATCAAAGGGCGGATTGACCCATGGGTGAAGCTGGATGCCGACCTCGGCCTTGCCTTGGGCTAGTGGCTCGCGGAGAATATCCATCGCCTCTTTTGACGTCGCGATGGGCCAGTCGATCAAATAGACCGGGCTCACTCCGATCCCTTCGCAGAATTCCTGAAATTTGCGCAAGCGAGGGACGTGATCGAGCCCGTGCTTGCTCGCGCTGAACGGGCTGTTCCAGTCAAATTCTTCTTCGGTATCGACAGTCAGGAGCGATCGCTGGCCAAATGAAGGCGCAAACCGCACGTTGGCCCCTTTTGGGGGTGGTTGGATCATTGACCGGGACAAAGGCCGGTACTCCCCTGCTCAGATACAGCCAGTAGTTGTCTTAGGCCGCGTTATCGGAGCCTGTGTGGCTAGGTTCGGGCAGTGGCGCGGTCAAGAGCGGCAGGGTCAGCAGCAGCCAATCATCCACACGCGTCAGATCGCCTCCTGCTGCCCGCGCCTCGGCCCGGGCCAAGCGAAGCGAGAAGCCTGCACCGAACATGCCCGCGCTGATCGCGCCGCCTTGCGGTTTGCCGGTTGCGGCGAAGATATCGGTTTCCGACACCAGTGATGCGGGAAGTTCGCAACACAGGCGCGCAGCTTCATCTTGTTCCGCCAGCTCGATCTGTACGTTTTCACCTGCGCCAATAGTGCCGACCAAAGTTGCCAGTAAGCGCCACGCCAATGCTTCAGCTTCCTGCGCGTCCAGCGCGACCGGCGGTGTTTCTGACAATGTGTATTCGAACGAGGCGGCGCGGGGCTTCAGTACACTTTGCAATTGCATAAGCTGTTGTTGGACTATGGTCCCAAAGTCGCATTGACCGGCGGTCATATCGAGCGCACCGGTTTCCAGCCGGGCGAGGCGATCCAGTTCATCAAATCCCGCCAGCATTCGTGCGCTGTCACCGGCGATATTGGCGGCCAATGCACGGTATTCATGGGGCGTTGGCCCGAACAATTGTTGCTGGATGACTTCGGAGAAACCTTGAATCGCGTTGACCGGCGTACGCAGCTCGTGCAGCAATTGACGCAGGCGATCTGCTTCGCTGGAATCCTGCTCTTCGTTGCTGGTGCCATCCGCCGGGTTAGCGCGGCGGAACATACCAGCATAACCGAAGAAGCGCCCATCAGGCTTGGTGAAGCGCGGGCGGGCATCGACGACCCATTCGCCCGCGATTGTGGGCGCGCCATGGAGCGTCATCAGACGCTTTTGGATAGGCTGGCGATAACGCAACGCCGTTCCGGCCACACTCTTGTCGAGGATCATCCCGATCATCATCGGCGCGACTTCGCGGTCCGACCATTCGATTTTACCGCTGGCATCGGCTGTGAAGGCAAAGGCTTCAAGCGGCGCACGGCCATCAGCAACCTGCTCGCCCAGCGGGAGACGCGGCGAGTCTGCAGTGTCGGAGTTATCGCTTCGTGCCTTGCGGAATTCCTCAATCCGTTTGACCAGCGCGCCAATCGCCGTTTCATCGGCAGTGTCGGGGAGCATCTCGTCCTCGGTCAGCACGTCATTTGCTGGTTCGGGGGCCGGCTCAAGCGTTCGTGAGGACGGTTCTTCGACCGCTGACGATGCAGGTTTTGGCATCAAGATTGGGGCATCAGCCGCAACATCTGTTCGGTCTGGCACAGGCAAGCCGCGATCATAGATGCCTAAGCGCTCGAGCGTTTCGATCGTCGAATCTGGCAGATCGCGCCGGAGGCGCAGGAAGCCGCGCGCTCTGACGGGCAGGCGCGGTATCAGAGCGTCCCAGTCCTCTTGTGAGAGGTCTGCACGGGCTAGCGCAGCCGCAGCCACTTCGGGTTCGTCCTCTGCGAGATGAGCGGCCAATTCAGCGCTGCGAAAGCGCAAGCCGGGATCGCGGATCATCGCGGCGCGTTCGTCTGCGGGAATAGCCTCACCCAGCGCGCCCAGCCGCAGCCATGCTGCCGCAAGTAGGCTCTCGTCGCGTTCCCCTTCGCGCGGCCTCGGCTTGCTCCCCAGCAGATCAAGCAACTGCCGGAACTGTGTTCGTGCCGCACGGTCGCCCGCTGCGCGGTGGCGCAACACGGTGGCAAGGCGGTCATCGAAATGCATGGCGGTAAAGCTTGTCTCCGGGAGGGGCGATTGCACAGGTTCGGGCCCAGAAACACTCCGGGCGAGCTTGGGGTCTAGCCGATTCAATTGGCGAAGGAACAGGCCAGCGAGGGAACGTTGCAAAGCGGGACAATTGCTGGCAGAAACAATAATATTAGCCGTGAGCACTTGACGACACGGCAATCATTACGCGTGTTCGCACTATTGCAAGTGCGCAGAATAATAGGGGCACACAGGATGGCCAATCTGGACGAAATTGACCGGCATTTGCTCGCGGAATTGCAAGATGAAGGTCGCGTCACAAACGTGGATTTGGCGCAGCGTGTGGGCCTTACCGCGCCTCCATGTTTACGCCGTGTTCGGGCGTTAGAGGAAGAAGGCGTTATTCGTGGTTACCACGCTGAGCTTGACGCCTCGCAGCTCGGCTTCGCTATCACCGTCTTTGCGATGGTCAGCCTCAAAAGTCAGGCAGAAAGCGCGTTGCGGGAGTTCGAGGACCATATGAACGCGCTGCCCGAAGTGCGCGAAGTACATATGCTTAACGGCGAAATCGACTTTATTCTGAAAATCGTCAGCCGCGATCTGCAGAGCTTCCAAGAATTCCTGACAAGCAAGCTGACACCCGCACCCAATGTCGACAGCGTGAAGACATCGCTGACGATCCGGACTGCCAAGCACGAGCCGGGTGTGCCACTGGGGTGAGGTAGAAGACTATGCGCAGCGCCTTGATCATCGTCACAGTTTGTTCTCTCGCGATTGCGGCTTGCCAAACCCCGACTGATCAACGGACCTCTGGACCGCAGCCAGTCAGTCTGAGTCCGGAACAGTCTAACGGTGAATATCTAGCCGAAGCGCTTTGTTCGGGATGTCACGCAGTGGCCGCGGGTGAGATATCCGCTAATCCAGAAGCGCCTAGTTTCGTAGCTATCGCCAATCGTGATGAGGTCACGCAAGAGACATTGGGGAACTTCCTGCATGACTCTTACAGTTTTCCGAACCAGATGAACCTGGAGCTCTCAGATAAAGACGCTGACGAGATCAGTGCCTATATCCTCACCTTGCGAGACACTACGGCTGGCGGTGCCAACACTCGATAGAGGGTGGTGAAGATGATTGTGTCTCGAGGACCTATTTGGAGATGCTGAGCGGCTGATTGCGGTCAGCCATCCCGCTCCAACAACCAAAAAAATCCCATCACTTTCACCACTTTACCGGCGTCGTTGATCTCGGTGACGTCGAACCCATCCATGAGCCGCTTGCCGTCGAGATCAATCTTCCAATGATAGCGGCAGAAGTTGTTTTGCATGTCGATCTCTGACGCGTGTGAGTAAGTCGCACCTGGAATGCGTTTGTGCGTCCGGTGGACCATCGCAACGAAGGCATCGTGGCCGATGATATTGTGCGTCGGATCGACAAAGTGAGCGTTATGTTCCAACGCTTCTTTGGTCAGGCGCTCAATCTCGGCCGCATCGGATGAATTCCATATGAGCATCATCTTCTCAAGATTCTCGAATTTGGCGTCCACTGGACTTCTCCTGATATAAACCGACCGTCGGTTTGTTTTACAGGCCGTGTGAACGTGTGTAAAGCGGCGTCATGGTCACGCAGCAGAAACGGTCTGATACGACGCGCATGTTATTGTGCGGGGCGTTCAGAAAATCTCTGCTGGACAATGGTTTGAAGCAGACCACGACAGCCAGCGTGCTTGCCGCTACCGGCCTGAGCAAAGGCGCGATGTATCACCATTTTCGTTCAAAGAATGAAATCGTCGAAGCTGTCTATCGCGCAGAATCGCATGGCGCTATTCGCCGTGCAGTCGCGAAAGTCCCTGAGTCTTTGTCCGCGACCACACGGCTAAAACTCGCTTGTACTTCTTGGCTAAAGGAAATGGAGCAGCCGGAAGTTGCACACATTGTCCTCAATATCGGTCCAACTGCACTGGGTCTTGGTCGCGTGATCGAAATCGAGAACGAACTTAGCTTGAAGTTGTTTGAGCAGATTCTGGAACAAGCAAACGCTGCAGGAGAGATCAGCCTCCCAAAGCCCAAGCTTGCGGTACGGCTGATAAACGCAATGATCGGAGAGGTTGCTCTCCAGAAACGCGATGACCGGGCGGCCGCTTCTGAGGCAATAGGACCGGTAATTGATGCGATTTTGGAATCACTGGCTGCTTAGCTGTTGCTAGGCGCGATGCAGGTTCAGGGCACACGTAAGCGCGTGGGTTGGGCATTATTGCAGTTCATTGCTGGGCCGCTTTCAATGCGCCTTGGCTAAGTTCTTTGGCGTAACCGATTGAATAGGCCCAAGGGTCATCGCCATTGTATCGTGAGTGATAGCCAAAGTATCCAACCTTGCCGTCGGGCTTGCGGTAGAGAAACCGCATGCGGTTCTCTTCAGGGAGAGCGCCCATCATCCGGTAGGATTTCTGCGGAAAGCTAAAGGTGCGGAAATGCACTTTGTCGGTCTTCGAGGGATCTTTCTTGCTGGGAATTGTAGCGCTTTTGACATCGCTCAAATCGACCAGCAAGCCCTCTCCGCCCTCTGCAGAAAGCGTGAGGCCGCTGATTTTATTCAACAAGGACACGGCGATCTCCGGTTTGACTGCACCGGCCACGCTCACATCATAGATAATGCCCTCATGGCGTCCCTCTTTGGTCACGCCAATATACATGTGGTAGCTGTTGAACATGCCCGGCTTCTCGGACAGATCATCAGACGCCGCATACCAATCGAAGTTCGCTTTGAGATGCCGAGTTGATGCGAGATCACCATAGGGCGCGCGAAAGGTGAACCGGCGATCTTTCTCGGTTTTGTTGTGCCAAGGCATGTCTGCAGAAGCTTCCGCCGCAGTGCTGCTCTCATCTGTTTTAGCGGGTGCTTGACGCTGTGCAGCCAAGGGGCTTGCCATTGCGAAAAGCGCGGCAATAGTCAGGCATGATTGAATGGCTTTGAACATCGAGAAATCTCTTCGGCTGAGCTGTACCACATGTGGCAGCACTTTAGGCCCACATAGTAGTCGATAAGCCACTGCTAAAGTTGGCAAAACACGACAATATTGGCTTGCAAAGAGGCTTAACCCTTTTCGCGCTTCGCCAGATATTCCTCGAGCCATTTGATCGAGTAGTCGCCATTCAGGATATCATCCTGCCGGATCAGCTCCTGATGCAGCGGGACCGAGTGCTTCACGCCTTCGATGACCATTTCCTCCAGCGCGCGGCGCAGGCGCATGATGCAGCCTTCGCGGTTGCGGCCATAGACGATCAGTTTGGCGATCATGCTATCGTAATAAGGCGGGATTTTATAGCCGGCATAAAGCCCGCTATCGACGCGGACATGCATGCCGCCTGCTGCATGGTATGATGTGACTTCGCCGGGTGAGGGGGCGAAGGTGAAGGGGTCTTCGGCGTTGATCCGGCATTCAATGGCATGGCCGTTAAACTCGATCTCTTCCTGCTTGACCGAGAGCGGCTTGCCGTCAGCAACGCGGATTTGCTCGCGTACCAGATCGACGCCGGTAATCATTTCAGTGACCGGATGCTCTACCTGAAGGCGGGTGTTCATTTCGATGAAGTAGAATTCGCCATTTTCCCACAGGAATTCGATCGTGCCTGCACCGCGATAGCCCATATCGGCCATTGCCTTGGCGCATATATCACCCATACGGTTACGTTCTTCACTTGAAAGAACCGGAGAGGGCGCTTCTTCAAAAACCTTCTGATGGCGGCGTTGCAGCGAACAATCGCGCTCGCCCAGATGGATCGCGTTACCTTTGCCATCGCCAAATACTTGGAATTCGATGTGGCGTGGGTCGCCGAGATATTTCTCAAGGTAAACCGTCGCGTCGCCAAATGCGGCTTTGGCTTCGTTACCGGCAGCCTGCATCAGTGATTCAAGTTGGTCCTCGCTTTCGCACACTTTCATCCCGCGACCGCCACCGCCAGATGCGGCTTTGATGATGACCGGATAACCGATTTCATCCGCTATTTTTGCGGCTTCTGCGACTTCGCTGATCGCTCCGTCGGAGCCGGGAACGAGCGGCAGGCCTAGCTTACCCGCAGTCCGCTTCGCCTCAACCTTGTCGCCCATTGTGCCGATATGTTCGGGCTTGGGGCCGATCCATGCGATATCATGTGCTTCGACGATTTCAGCAAATTGCTGGTTCTCGGAGAGGAAGCCGTAGCCGGGGTGGATCGCGTCACAATGCGCAATCTCTGCTGCCGAGATAATCGCTGCGGTATTCAAATAGCTGTCGGTCGCAGAGGGCGGGCCAATACACACTGCGTGATCGGCGAGGCGGACATGCATTGCTTCCGCATCGGCGGTTGAGTGGACCGCAACTGTCTCGATACCCATTTCATGCGCAGCACGGTGAATCCGCAGCGCAATCTCGCCGCGATTGGCAATCAATATGCGGGAAATACCCATTGCGCGCTTACCCGATGACTACGAGCGGCTGACCGAATTCGACCGGCTGCGCGTTCTCGACCAGGATCGACTTAATCGTACCGGACTTGTCGGCCTCAATCGGGTTCATCACTTTCATCGCTTCGACGATGACCAGTGTGTCGCCTTCTTTCACGCTGTCGCCGACATTGACGAATGGCGCTGCGCCGGGCTCTGCCGAAAGATAGACGGTACCGACCATCGGTGATTTCATCGCATCAGCTGCGTCTTCCGCTGGTGCGGCTGGCTCAGCAGCAGCGGGGGCCGTCGCCGGAGCTGCGGCTGGCGCGGCAGGTGCCGGAGCCGCTGCAACAGGAGCGGCCGCTGCAACAGCAACGCCGCCACCACGCGACACGCGGATTTTCCGCTCGCCATCTTCCACTTCGATTTCAGTAAGCCCGGTATCTCCGAGCATTTCAGCCAATTCGCGAACCAGCTTCGTATCTACATTCATACCGGACTTTTTGCCGGTAGTGCCCTTTGTGGCGGCCATATATGCCTCATGTTTGTGTGAGCAGTATGTGCTTAAGCGATCCGCCTATTCGCCCAGCGCCGTCAGGGCAAGGGTTGATTGCACTTGCTAGCGGCGGATTTACAGCCTTGCCGCAGCGTCCAGCGCGACCAGATATCCTTTTGCGCCAAGACCTTGTACGGTTTCTGTGGCAGCCATTCCGACATAGGAAATATGCCGAAATTCTTCACGCGTCGTCGGGTCGGAGAGGTGCACTTCGATCACCGGCGTGCTGATTGCGCGAATAGCGTCGAGCAAGGCAATGGAGGTGTGGGTAAAGGCCGCAGCATTGAGCAAAACAGCCTTCGCACCCTCTGCCTGCGCCTCATGCAACCAGTCGACCAGATGGCCCTCGTGATTCGACTGTCGCAAGTCGATTTCGAGACCAAGCTCGCGCCCGCGATCCTCCAGCATTCCGGCGATATCATCGAGCGTTTCGGAGCCGTAAATATCCGGCTCCCGCGTGCCGAGGAGATTGAGGTTGGGGCCGTTGAGGACGTAGATGGTGTTGATCATTTGTCTATTTTTGTCCGTTGGGCCAGAGATCCATTACTCAGGAGAACCAAATGTCTTCAAAGAAATACTGGATCGGTCCCTTTGCGTTTCTGTCAGTTCTAAGTTGTGGAATTGGAATAGCCGATGCCGGTGAGGAATTGTTTTGTTCAATTGACCAAAGAGCTCAATACGAGGAAGTTGTTTGCCCAGACAGGATTGAATGGGATGCAGAGGATTGGTTTTTTGGCGGTCTCGCCGGTATTGCGACGTTAGCAGGTGTGTCGAACTATTCCAATATCGTGAGCGCTTTCCAAGGAGGGGCGCCAACTTATCCTGGACAACCGAGCAACCCCAGCCCGAATCCCGCCGATCGTGGAGGTTTTGGTGGATCTGGCCGTGGAAAAAGAGAGATACAGCTCGATGACGACTAAGCCTCCCTCTCTTACCTCAGTTCTCATTGCGGGATCGCTTTTGGTATCCGGTTTTGCGATTCTGACTCTACTATTCCAAATCTTCTGGTTTGTTGCGCTCTGTGTTTGTGTCATCGTCGGAGTCGCGGGTGCAGCGTGGATAGAGAGCCGTTCAAGCGCGCCTACCGATCCGTCCCCTTGACCTTACCCCACTGGCGCGCGGCGGTGTATCCTAGATAACCAGTCCCAAATAGCGCATACAGCGAGTCTGGCAGTCCGGCGAGATACGCGTTCATACCCGCGCCGATCTCTTTCGCTGCCGCCGGGTTGAAGGCTGCTAAGACGCCCATGGGGAGCGCCCACAGCAGTAGCACATACATGACATAGAGGAAGCTAGGGCGCGCGCGGCTGGTCCAAAGGTCTTTGGAATTGGCCTCTGCGACGATGGCGGAAAGGCGTGCTTCGATGGATTGTAGCTCTTGCGAGCCTTCTAGTTTGAGCAGTTCGAGTTTTGCTTTGGCGCGGGCTTCCTTGTCCAGAATGATCTTGTCGATAATGGAAGTGATCGGGCCGATTAGCGTGTCAAGAAGTGGCATGAATGCGCTCCGTTGGTTTACGATTCAAGCCTCAGCTAACCAAATTGGTTTGTGTAGGAAAGTCTTCTAACCGTTACTCGTCGGCGCTTGCCAGGAGCGCCTGTGCCAGTGCCAAGTGCGGGCGATCGAGCATCGCGCCATTCAGGCCGACGGTGCCTGCACCCGGATTGGCGTCAAATGCCGCGATAATCGCGCGCGCTTCGTCCAATTCTTCTTCGCTGGGCGTGAAGGCTGCATTAATCACGGGTACTTGGGCAGGATGAATGGCGAGCATCCCGCGATAGCCCTGGCTGCGCACCATCAAGGCTCGCTCGCGCAATCCGTCCAGATCGCGGAAATCGGACTGGATTGTTTCGATCGCGGCAACACCAGCTGCCGCTGCACCGAGCAGACATAGGCTTCGCGCCAGTTCGTATGTTGGCATATAGGCGCCGTTTGGTTGGAACTGCACGCGAGCGCCTAGGGCAGAGGACAAATCTTCTGCTCCCCAACTCATCGCAACCAAACGCGGCGTGCCTGCATAGTCGCCGGTGTGAAACATCGCTTTGGCGGTTTCGGTGACTAGTGCTGCCACCTTGGTCGAGCCGACTTCAATGCCATTTGCCACTTCGTGGTGACGGAGCATCGTGTCGAGCATCTCGACATCGCTGCGCCCTTCGGCCTTGGGCAGAAACAATCCGCCAGGTGCGGCAGGCATAATTGCGGCGAGATCGTCTGTCGCCTCATCACCTGACAGCGGATTGATCCGTACCCACAGACGCTCTCGACCTTCGCGCGATGTAAGGAAATCACGCACCAGTTCACGTGCAGCCGGCTTGTTTTCCGGCATTACCGAATCTTCGAGATCGAGAAGTACAATGTCTGCTTCGCTATCTGCCGCCTTACCCATCTTCTTTTCGCTATCGCCCGGTGCGAAGAGCCAGGAACGGGCTTTGAAATGGGCGGCGGTGGGCATTACGAAACTCCTTTTCACGCGCAGGGTTAGGGCGCGGCGCGGCGCATCGCAATGGCGGAGATTTGGCGGTGGGGGAGATTTCTGCTGCTTGGGCCACTGGTCGGGACGAGAGGATTCGAACCTCCGACCCCTACACCCCCAGTGTAGTGCGCTACCGGACTGCGCCACGTCCCGATTAGTGGCCCAAGCAGTTGAAGGCGCGCCTATAGAAGCGGGTGTGATGTAAGGCAACCACACTTGTGCCCCGCTGAGGCCGAATTCGCTCATAAATCACTGGCAGCGCGCGTTGCTCTGCTCTTGCAATGCTGCTAACCGCGCCCACTTATTGCCGAAGGGTAGCCGGGATACGCATTGTATCGACTGCCAACCTGAGGTTTGGGATTTCTAAAAGGGTATAGGTTCACTCGATGCTCAACATTCTTTCTGCTGCTGCAGGCGCTGGCGCGCCACCGGCCTGGATACAATTCCTCCCGCTGGTCGGTATGGGCCTGATTTTCTGGTTTCTGATTATCCGGCCGCAGATGCGCCGTCAGAAAGAGCACCAGCAAAAGATCGAAGCGATCAAAAAGAACGACAAGGTCGTGACTGCCGGTGGTCTGATCGGCAAAGTCATCAAAGTGGATGACGAGTATGCCGATATCGAATTGGCGCAGGGCGTTCGCGTGAAAGCGGTAAAGAACACCATCGGTGATATCATCCCGCCTGCTGGCAAAGCGGCTGCAAACGATTGATTTTGCGACTAAGCTCGGCAGTCAATGATTTTGGCGGCGGGCTGATAGAAACAGGGTTGCGGTAATGCTTGAATATCCACGTTGGCGTAAAATTTGGCTCTGGGGGCTCACGCTTGTTGCCGTCATCGCTGCGTTGCCGTCGCTGTTTTCGGTCGCAAATGTTGACTGGCCCGAAGCGCTTCCCAGCCCGACCGTTAATCTCGGCCTCGACCTTGCGGGCGGTAGCCACCTTTTGCTGGAGGCTGACCCCGAGCAAGTTGCTGCGCAGCGGCTCGAAAATATGGAAGAATCGGTTCGCGCTGAACTAAATGATGCAGAGCCGGCTATCCGGTTCGGCGACATGTCCACCCGCGGCGGCGAGTTGAGCTTTATGCTCGAAAGCACCGCAGATGTGGATCGGACGCGCGAAGAATTACGCCAAGTCTTGGATGGTCCAGGCCTCGTTCGCGAATGGGACCTTCGCGTTGAAGATGAAACGCGGCTTGTTTTGTCTCAAACAGAAGAGGGCCTTGAAGACGCCATCACGCAGGCGATGACTGCCGCCGCGGACGTCATTCGGGACCGTGTCGACAAGCTCGGCACACGCGAACCGACGATCTTGGGTCAAGGCGATACGCGGATCGTGGTGCAGGTGCCTGGCTTGCAAGATTCTGACGAGCTTAAGGAGCTGGTCGGCAAGACTGCCCGACTGGAATTCAAGCTGGTCGATTTGAACGCATTGCCGACTGAGGTAGCTGCAGGCGTAGCGCCTCCGGGCAGCCAGATTTTTCCATATGCGGACAGTTCACCACGAGCAGGGGAGTTCCTTGCGGTCCAACGATTGAACGGCATTAAGGGCGACAACCTCAGCGATGCGCGCGCAGGGGTAGATCCACAGGACAATTCGTCGATTGTTTCGATCACTTTCGATACCGAAGGCGGCCGTAAATTTGCTGAATTGACCCGGCAAAATGTGAACAAGCCATTCGCCATCATTCTTGACGGCAAAGTCCTGTCGGCTCCCAATATCAACGAACCGATCCTAGGTGGCGGTGCGCAGATATCGGGCGGGTTCACGCCGGAGACGGCGAACCAGCTCGCCATTGCGTTGCAATCGGGCGCATTGCCGGTTGATCTGAAAGTTGTCGAAGAACGGACAGTTGGACCCGACTTGGGTGCCGATTCAATTCGCAAAGGTCTGATCGCGATGATGATCGGATCGGTTGCAGTCGTTGCCTTGATGGTTGCCAGTTACGGGCGGTTCGGCGTCTACGCCACTGCTGCTCTGGGGATTAACGTTTTGATGCTGCTCGGCATTATGGCCGGGCTCAACGCAACGCTAACGCTGCCCGGTATTGCCGGTTTCGTGTTGACCGTCGGCGCGGCGGTTGACGCCAACGTACTGATCAATGAACGAATACGCGAAGAGCGAAGGCGAGGGCGGCGCGTTATCGCCGCCGTCGAGAATGGCTACAAAGAAGCCAGCCGCGCGATCTATGATGCCAACATCACCAACATTATTGCCGGTGCGCTGTTGTTCCAGTTCGGTTCCGGTCCGATCAAGGGGTTCGCCGTGGTCTTGGTACTGGGCATCGCGACCTCTGTGTTTACCGCCGTATTTTTGACCCGCATGTGGGTCGCTGGTTGGCTCCGCAAAGCGCGGCCACAAGATCTTAACGTCTAAAGGAGAACGACTATGCGACTGCTTAAACTCGTTCCCGAGAACACAAACATCAGGTTCCTCAGGTGGCGTGTACCGTTTTACGTCATCAGCATTGCTCTGATGATCGCGAGCTGGGGGCTCGTTTACGCTCAGGGCCTGAATTACGGCGTAGATTTCGCTGGCGGGCAGGAAATTCGCGCGACATTTGTCGGTGAGGAAACCGCTCCAATCGCCGAATTACGTACCACCGTCGGCGCACTCGAAGCTGTCGAAGACCCTGTGATCCAGCGCTTTGGCGAAGAAAATCAGGTTTCGATCCGGGTCAAGCTACCACCCGAGGCAGAGGGTGTACCCGAATTCGCCGACCAAATGGCGATTTCGATCACGAATGCGCTGAAGGAGAAACATCCTGACGTTCAGATTGATGGCGTGGATTCGGTGTCCGGAAAGGTTTCTGGCGAATTCCGGAATGATGCGGTTTGGGCGCTTGTGGCCGCTATGCTGGCCGTTGCGCTGTATATCTGGATCCGGTTTGAGTGGCAGTTTGGTGTTGGCGCTCTCTTCGCGCTGGCGCATGACGTTTCGCTAACGCTCGGCTTCTTTGCCCTGTTCCAACTGGAGTTCAGTCTGCAGATCATTGCCGCGATTCTGGCGATTATTGGCTACTCACTGAACGATACTATCGTCGTCTACGACCGTATCCGCGAGAACCTGAAGAAGTATCGTAAGATGCCGCTTCCCGAACTGCTCGATCTGTCGGTGAACGAGACTTTGGCGCGGACCGTGATGACATCGCTGACGCTGCTCGTCGCGTTGCTGCCGCTGCTGCTTTATGGTCCGGCAAGTCTGTTCGGTCTGGTCGCGGCGATCACCCTTGGCCTGTTCGTTGGTACTTACAGCTCGGTTTATATGGCCGCGCCGATCCTGATCTGGCTGGGCGTGAATTCGAACAGCTTCGTTCCGGAAGAGACGGTCGCCGACAAGCAAGAGAAGCTCGCTCGCGGCGAGATGTAATTTTCGCAATTACGCGGCGATTAACCGGTCGTAATAGTCTGCTAGCTGGGCGGCGTTGTGCTCCCAACTGAAGCGGCTCGCCATCGCCGTGACTTGCTGTGTTGTGGGTGGGTTTTTGAGCAGAGCTTTGACCCCGCCTGCGACCGCATCGAGATTGCGGTCTACGATAAACCCCGCGTGATCGCTGGTCACCAATTCACGTGCGCCGCCTGCATCGCTGATCACAATCGGTGTACCGCAAGCGAGCGCTTCGACCCATGCATTCGCGAGTCCTTCGCTAGCAGAGGGAAGCATCATCACATCAGCAGCCGATAGAATGATCGGAAGCAAGTCGTGGTCGACCGAACCGAGAAAATGCACCCGCTCGTCTACCCGCATATCCCGCGTCAGATTGCGCAGATGTTTCTCGTCCGGTCCCTTACCGACGAGCAGCAATTGCGCATCAGGAATACTGGCCAATGCGCCTATCGCTAAGTCCTGACCCTTGCGTTCAATCAAACCGCCTACAGACACCAATAGCGGTTTGTTCTCAGGCAATTCAATGCCGAGTGTCTTGCCCAGTTGAAGGCGGAGTCCATCATGGGCGCGAGGCCGAAAGCGGTCACGATCCAGCCCGGTATAATGCAGCGATATCTTGCTATAGGGCATGCCCAGATCGGACATGTCGCGGGCCAGTGCCTCCGATACTGCTAACAGGCCGATAGCATGTTCCGCAGCTTCGAGCATTTGCTCGCGCGCAAAGCCTTTGGTTCCCCAGAAACTGATGTCGGAGCCGCGCGCCTTGATCGAGCAGGGTAGACCCATTTCACGCGCAATCCATGCTGCCGCCGGGCCATCTGGATAGAAGAACTGCGCATCGACAATATCGAACGGTTGCTCAGCATGAAGCTGTTGCACCAGTGGCAACACTTTGCGCGCGATTACGCCCGGATTGCTACGTGCGCCCAAACTCGGGATCAGAGTGAATTTGGGGCGATGGACGCTGACGCCATTTTCGACACCATCAACCGCAGCTGCGGCCAAGGGCTTGTATTTGCCAAACGCTATCGGCGGTATGCCAATCGGGTTGATGACCGTTACATCCCAATCATCGCGCTTTGCCAGAGCCTCCAGCGATCGCGCAACGAACGTACCGAAGCGCGGTGTGTGCGCATTGGGGTAGAGCGTCGATAGCGACAGAACGCGCTTTGTGTCGCTAATTGCCGCAGTCATAGGGGGCGCACCAGCATTTCGGCGACCGCAATCCATGCGGGATTATCCACGACCTGCTGCTTCTCGCCAATCCCAGGTGGTAGCACGCCAACCAACGACCCTTGACGGTCGATCAACCTTCCGAACGCGAACCGGCCACCAGGGCGTGGGACCAGAACGTCGCGATTGATCGCGCCTCCTGCATCATCAGGTGAAAGTTGCCGCATCCATAACTGATCGCCACTACGGTATTCACCTGCGCTTATCGCAATGGAGAGAACCATCAGCGGGCTGCCGCTGTCGAGTTCGGTTGGCAAGACTGCTTCGGCGGGCGACTTGAGCGCCTCTGCACCGTTTGCAGTCAATGTCGCGACAACTTGCGGCGCTGCGCTCTGTTCCGAACGGACTAGTGTTTCGGGGTCAATTTCCAGCGCATCTGCGATCCGGTCCATCCATTTGATCGACAGATTGCGCATTCCGGTTTCAAGCCGCCCAATCGTCTGCGCAGTCGTCGGCGGGTCACAGGCCTCCGCCAGATCGGCAAGGGTCCAGCCCTTGGCTTTGCGAATATCACGAATGCGGTTGATCATAGAGATTTCCCGAAGCTAGATTCAAGCGAACCATATCGGTTTCTCTTTCCTACAGATGCACCATTTTGGCAAGTAGTGATTCGCACCTACAATTTGGATCAATAGGGAGAACTCAATGCGCCGCCATTTAGTCGAACGTGAACTGACCAGCGAAGGCCCGAAACATAGCCCAAAGCATAGCAAACCCCGGGCGCGACGGCGCAGCGCAACGGTCAATTTGGCGGAATCGCCTTTGTCATGGCTCCATGCACGGGGGCACATCGATGATCGCCTGTTTGCCGCGGGAGAAAAGCTGCGTGCCGACTACGAACGCGCGCAATTGGGCGCGACTGTCACAATGAGCTGGGAGCCTGTGCGAATGAAAGGAAAGGGTGCGGATAGCGGTTTGTCCACCACCGAACGCCAGATAGCCGCCAAAGCACGCTTCGATGCCGCAATTGCAGAAGCGGGCAGCGGCTTGTCCGATATTCTCTGGCGTGTTGTTTGTGCCGGTGAGGGTCTTCCAGACGCAGAGAAGGCACTGACCTGGCCAGCGCGCAGCGGGAAGCTTGTTCTGAAACTGGCGCTTGATCGCGTGGCCCAATTCTATCGAGTCAGTTGAGTAAGTTCCCGATCCGCTTGCGTAACACCGGCAACACATCCGCCTCGAACCACGGATTTCCGCCCATCCAGATCCGACTGCGCCATGCTGGGTGAGGCAGGGGCAGTACGTCGGGCAAAAACTCCTCGTAGCGTCGTACCCGTTCAGTCAAAGAGAGCTTGCGGGTCTGGGGCAAATAATATGCCTGTGCATAGGTGCCGACGAGCAATGTCAGGCGATCTTTCGGCAGCGTCTCTATCACACGATCATGCCATTGCGGCGCGCATTCTTTTCGGGGCGGTTTGTCGCCGCCGCTCGCTTTGCCGGGATAGCAAAACCCCATCGGGACGAGCGCGACTTTCGCGGGATCGTAGAACTGATCCTTGGTCAGCCCGGTCCATTCGCGCAGTCTGCCGCCGCTATCATCATCCCACGGAATGCCGCTGGCATGGACCTTTGATCCGGGCGCTTGACCGATGATGAGCAGCCGCGCTGTGTCGGAAAACTGAACCACCGGGCGAACGCCATCTGCCAAATGCGGTTCGCAGATAGTGCATGCAGCAATATCGCGATGTAGCGGTGTCATTCCTCGACTCTCTCGGCCAACCCAAGCCAACGCTCTTCGGCGGCGTCCTTTTCCAACTGGGCATTCTCAATGCCCTTTGTGATGTCGGTAAATTTTTGCGGATCGCTGGTATACAAGCCGGGATCGGAAAGGATCGTCTCACCCTTGCTGATGGCAGCTTCTAGTTCTTCGATCCGTGCCGGGAGCAGTTCGTAATCTCGCTGGTCTTTGTAAGACAATTTACTGCTTGGCTTTGCGGATTTGCGCGGAGCGGGGGCATCGGAAGCAGGTTTCGCTATCTTGCTTTTTGCAGGCTTACTTCGCTGCGAGCGTTTCTTTTCCCAATCCTCGTAACCGCCGGCGACGATATCGACGAAACCGCTGCCATCGAGTCCGAGTGTAAGCGTAACTGTCCGGTCAAGAAAATCGCGATCGTGGCTGACAATCAAGACGGTGCCGTCGTAATCCGCGATAACTTCCTGCAGCAGATCGAGCGTTTCCAGATCGAGATCATTGGTCGGTTCGTCCAGCACGAGCAAGTTCGATTTGCGGGAGAACTCGCGTGCCAATAGCAGGCGGGATCGCTCGCCGCCAGACATTGTCGCGACTTTGGTATCGACGATACCTGGATCGAACAGGAATTCCTTGAGATAGCCTTGGATATGCTTGCGAGTGCCACGCACATCGATCCAGTCGCTTCCCTCGGCCACGACATCGCGCACGGTCTTGTCGGGTGTGAGCAAAGCACGTTGCTGATCGATCTTCACACCGGTCAGCGTTTTGGCGATTGTCACAGTGCCTTCATCCGGTTCCAGCTCACCGGTTAGCAATTTCAGCAAGGTTGTCTTACCCGCTCCATTCGCACCCACCACACCGATCCGGTCGCCGCGCTGGATGCGCAGGGAGAAATCGCGGATGATTGCGCGCCTTTGTTCCCCGGCGCCATAGGATTTGGAGACCTTGTCCGCGACGATTACCGATTTGGATTTGTTACTATCGTCGCTTTCGAGGCCGAGTTTGGCAGTACCGGTCGGGTCCATCAACGCGGCACGCTGCGCGCGCATTTGCCACAGTTTTTCCAAGCGGCCTTGGTTGCGTTTACGGCGAGCGGTTACGCCGCGTTCCAGCCAGCGGGCTTCGATTTTCAGCTTGGCGTCCATCCGGTGCGCGATGCGGGCATCCTCGGCATAGACTTGTTCTTCCCACGCCTCATACCCGCCGAAGCCGACATCCTTCCGCCGGATAATTCCGCGGTCGAGCCAGATAGTCGCATTGGTCAGGCGTTTCAGGAAAGTACGGTCGTGGCTGATAACGATAAACGCGCCGTTGTAACGCTCCAACCAACTTTCGAGCCATTCGATCGCCGCCAAATCGAGGTGGTTGGTCGGCTCGTCCATCAGCAGCAGATCGGGATCTTGGGCGAGGGCGCGGGAAATTGCCGCGCGGCGCATTTCGCCGCCGCTAGCACCCTTTGCCGGCGTGGTCATATCGATACCAAGCTGACCGGCGATGGCTTCGACTTCGTAAGCCTCAGGCGGATTCTCGCCGGCCAAAGCAAAGTCCATCAGCGTATCGAACGGCGTGAAATCGGGTTCTTGTTCAAGCACTACAATGCGCGTGCCAAGTTTGACTTTACGCTCGCCGCGATCAGCCTCGATCTGGTCATTGATCATGCGAAACAGCGTAGTTTTACCCGCACCATTGCGCCCGATCAGAGCGAGCTTGTCACGCGGGCCGATATGCAGGTCGAGGCCATTGGTGTCAGGACCACCAAACAACCAGCGGCCGCCTTGTTGCAGGCCGAGGCCTTCCCAGCTGAGGATTGGTGGCTGTGCCATAGGTCGCGCGGGTTAGGCGTGTATGCGCCGGGCCGCAAGCAGTGTGGCTTACTCCGCTGCGGCTTTCTGTGCCGCGACCATTTGTTCGATATCTTTCAGCAGTTCATGGGCGTCGTAGACAATGCCGTCTTTGATCGTCCACCGAACACCGCCGACACGCTCCAGCACGTTGGTTTCGCGGTTCAAGCGCAAGTGACCTGTGCCATACAATGTCTTGAAATTGGCAAGCGGATTCTCAGGTGCGATGACAAGATCTGCAAGCTTGCCAACTTTGATCGTGCCGAACGGGGCGGGCGTACGTTTGGCCTGATAAATCTCGTCAGCGCCGTTCATCGTTGCGGCCTGGATGACTTCGAGCGGCGCGAAGCCGGCTTCCTGCAACATTTCAAACTCGCCGATATAGGCGAAGCCCCATGTCTGGTAGATATAGCCGGGATCGGAACCGACAGTGACGCGGCCGCCCCTATTCTTGAACTCGTTGGTCAGTCGCATCCACGGCGTATAAAATTTGCGCCAGGCAACTTCGTCCGCAGTTGACCAATCGTGATAATAAGAACCGTGATTTGTCAGGCTTGGCGCGTAGAAGTCCATCAATGACGGCAGTGTATATTTTGCGTGCCAGTCAGCGTTCCGTTCACGCATCACATCGCGCGATGCGGCGTAGATGTTGAATGTCGGGCTAAGTGTGACGCCGCTTTCAACCAGATGGTCGACATAGGCATTCCATTTGTCGCTGCCCGGTTCGACGATCTGATCCGCAAGCCGCGCGACTTCGGAGAAGCGCGATTGCTCATCCAGGTAATTATAGTCGTTGGGATAGCGTGGCAGTGCGCCATCTTTCAGCAGCGATTCCATATGGCCGTAGAAGTGAGTGACTCCGTCGAGGCCCATTTCGACTGCTTTTGCTGCGTTGACCTGCGCAACACCGCGTTGCCCCAAATGCGCAACCGTGCCGAGCTGCTGCTTCTCTGCCTCATCCAAAGCAGCCGCCATCACATCGGGCGCATCTGTGTTGAAGAATTTTATCCCGTCATAGCCAGTAGCAGCTGCCCAGCGGACCCACTCGCGGGCTTTGGCCGGTGAGTCGACCGGCCCTTTCGACCATTTGTCGCCCAGCACGGCATAGGCGAACAGGCGCGGGGCAACGATGGTGTTGGCGGCGCTACGGCGTTTGTCGTCCAGATCGCTTGTGCTTGGGCCGAAACCAAATGACACGCCGCGAACCGATGTCACACCATGCGCCAGCCATAGCTTGTATCCGTAAGACGGCTGCGGGGCCTTGCGCGGATCACCATTATGGCCGTGCACATCAATGAAGCCTGGCATTACATACATGCCGCGCGCATCGATTACGCGGGTCGCTTCTTCGAGAGTAGCTTCTGGAACGCCGCCGCGTGCGATTGCTGAAATACGATTGCCTTCGATAACAATGTCGACGGGCCCTTCTGGCGGGGCTCCTGTTCCATCGATCATTGTCGCGCCGCGCACGATGACAGTATCGTAGGGGCCTTCGCCTTCCGATGCGGTCCGTGCAGGCACTGGCTCCATCCCGTTTTGCGCGGAAGCGGTAACAGCCCAAAGCGATGCAATGGAAAGCAGAAGAATTCGCAGCATTGTGTGGTGGCCCCTCAAAGTTGTGGCAAGGAGCCTAGCGCCGGTTCAGACCTGCGCAAGCCTGCTGGGCTATATGTTGGACCAAATAAGGAGAATTTCTATGGTACGTTTTGCCATTCCATTGCTCGTTGCAACCGCGATTTCTGGCCCGCTTGCGGCTGCTGAGGTGCAGATTCAAGCTGCCGGTCCGGTTGTGGAGTTGTCGATTACTGAAACCGTAAAGGCTGCCCCTGATCTCGCGACCATTAGCGCTGGCGTCACATCCGAAGCGCGCACTGCAGTGGAAGCAATGCAGATCAATGCGCGCGAAATGACTGCGGTGATCACGCGGATTAAGGCACTCGGCATTGATGAGGCAGACATCCAGACGTCAGGCATAAATTTGAATGCCCAATACGACTATAATCGCCAGACGCAAAAACAGGTTTTTCGCGGCTACGCAGTCTCCAACCGCGTCAGCGTGACGCTGCGTGAGGTCAAGAAGACCGGGGAAGTGCTTGATGCCTTGGTTGCTGCTGGCGCCACGGACATTGGCGGCCCAAGCTTCTCCATAGATGACGACACTGCGGCAAAGGCGCAGGCACGCAAGGCGGCGATGGAAACGGCCAAGATACGTGCGATGGAATATGCGAGTTGGTCTGGCTACTCGGGGATAAAATTGCTCGAAATTAGCGAGGCGGTCTCGCGCAGCCAGCCTGTAATAATGCAGCGCGGATTTGCTGCTGACGCCCCTGCGGAGCTTGCTGCCACTCCGGTCCAGCCCGGAATGGTCGGCACAGGCGTAACTGTTACCGTCAAATATGAAATGACGCAGTAACGTCTGAACGCGCCGCGGCATCCACATTCAGACCTTGTTCAATCCAAGTGGCTTAGGCACATAGGCATTATGGAACGGTTCTTCGTCTCAATTATTGCCGGTACACTTGTCGCGACCGGTTTCGGTTCGATGCCTGCGGCTGCGCAATCGCGCACCGATCAAGGGGAAGCACGCAAAGAAATGCGTGCGGGCAATGTGTTGCCGCTTAGCAAGATCGAAAGCCGACATGTGAATCCGATGGAGGCCAAGGGCTACCAATATGTCGGACCGGCCTACGACTCGACAGCCATGGCGTATCGCTTGCGGTTTATCCGCGATCGCAAAATGATCTTCATCGATGTGGATGCGCGGACCAATAGGGTTTTACGTCGCAGCCAATAGAGAACCTGCAACACCGATAGATAAACCGCTGGTGAGTTGACGCGTTTGCAACAAAAGACCACTTAGCAAACAAACGAAACTCTGGGGATTATACCACTATGCGCATCCTAATTGTCGAGGACGAACCGACACTCGGCGGACAGCTCAAATCAACGCTTGAACAGAATGGCTATGCGGTGGACCTCTCTACCGATGGTGAAGACGGCCATTTCCTTGGTTCGACCGAGGATTACGATGCAGTGATTCTGGATCTGGGTTTGCCGGAAATTGACGGACTGACCGTTCTGGGTATGTGGCGCAAGGAAGGCCGGACATTCCCGGTTTTGGTGCTCACCGCGCGTGACAGCTGGTCGGACAAGGTTGCAGGTCTGGATGCCGGTGCGGATGATTATCTTGCTAAACCATTCCAGACGGAGGAGCTGATCGCTCGCCTGCGGGCGCTTATTCGCCGCGCATCGGGCAATACGTCTTCCGAATTGACTGCTGGTCAGGTGCGTCTTGATACGCGTTCGGGCCGAGTCACACTTGGGGGTGAGCCGGTGAAGCTGACCGCACAGGAATACAAGCTGCTCAGCTATCTGATGCATCACAAGGGCAAAGTCGTCAGCCGGACCGAGCTGATCGAGCATATTTATGATCAGGATTTCGACCGCGATTCGAACACAATCGAAGTGTTTGTGACGCGCATTCGGAAGAAGCTGGGTGCGGAAGTCATCACCACCATTCGCGGTCTGGGTTACAGCCTCGACGATCCTGACGAAGCGCCGCGCGCTTCCTAAATTGCAATGAACGCGCCTGAACCAGATTTAGTGGCAGAAACGCGCGTTTCAGCGGACGAAACGGGCGAAACTGCGCCTCATACCGGCAGTTTAAGCCGCCGCATGATGGTAATCGCGGCTGGCTGGATTCTGGTTTTGCTGTTTGCAGGCGGGTTCGCATTGGACCGCGCATTGGTTGATCTGGTCGAGGATAATTTTGACGATCAGCTGGAATATTTGCTCACTGGCATGATTGCCTCATCCGAGGTGGGGCCGGAAGGCGAAGTGTTTTACTATCGCCCGCTTGGGGATCAGCGTTTCCTCGAACCCAATAGTGGTCTCTATTGGCAGATCAGCGGAGAAGACCACGAAGATTGGCCATCGCGCAGTCTGTGGGATCGCACGCTTCAGATAAATCTCGATCATGTCGATGATGAGGTCCACTATTACGATAGCGACCAGTTTGAAGGCGAGCCACTTCGCATTGCCGAACGGTCGCTCACACTTCCTGAAAGCGATACGCAATGGACATTTGCTGTCGCATCAGCCCGGGAAGAGCTCGACGCGCAGATAACGCGCATTCGCTCCATTCTAATCTGGTCATTTGCCGTCCTCGGCCTTGGCTTGTTTGTGATGGCGGCATTGCAGAGCTTTTACGGCTTGCGGCCTCTACGGCGTGTCCGGATGGCGATCCAACGCATCCGGACTACAGGAACCAACCGTGTCACCGATCCTTTGCCATTGGAAGTTCAGCCACTGGTGGATGAGCTTAATATGTTGCTCGCTCACTCCGAGAAGCAAGCCGAAGAAGCGCGCACACATGCGGGCAATCTGGCCCATGCACTGAAGACACCGCTGACTGTGGTGAACAATGCTGCGACCGCGCGAGCACCCGATTTGCCAGACACCGTCATTCGTGAAGCAACCACGATGCGCCGCCATGTCGATCACCACTTGGCACGGGCAAGGGCAGTGGGGCGGCGCGCTGTTGGACTCGCGCGGACCAAAGTATCCGACAGCGCAGGCGCTGTGCTGCGCGCTGTGGAGCGGCTTTACCCTGCGGTACGGATTGATCTGGATGGCCGCAAAGAGGCGTTCGTCTCGATCGAACGGCAAGATCTCGACGAAATCCTGGGTAATCTGATCGAAAATGCGGCGAAATATGGCGGGGGTAGCGTGTTCGTTACCGTCGATGCTGAACCTGATGACACGCAATGCGTTATTTGGGTTGAGGATGACGGAATGGGTATTCCCGAAGAGAAACGGATCGAGATTTTTGATCGTGGTGCGCGTCTGGATACGGGTAAGCCGGGCACGGGACTCGGCCTCGCTATCGTGCGCGATGTCGCGGAAATTTACGGTGGCGGCGTCGAACTCGACGAGAGCGAAGATCTCGGCGGATTATTGGTCAAGCTCAGCCTGCCAAGAGCCCGTTAAGCTGCTCAGCTGTCCGGCGTTTCGCTGGCCCATTCTTGCACCAGATTGAGCAGAGCGGCATCATGCTGATTGCGGAACCGGTCATTATGCCAACGGAGTGTGCGCACGGTTCCAAGCGTGATTTCTTCTTCAAAATGCACGCCAGCGATATTGCCATCGGTCCAAACGACTGAAAACAGGACTTCCAAAGGAGAGCACAACAAGATGCCCTCCTGCCCCTTCCTCAGAGGTACATCGGTAATGAAGCGCGCTCCCGAGAGCGAAATGTCTTCAATCGCGCAATTAAAAACGCCATCGAGGAGAGTAATCGAACCGGGCATAAGCACACGAAATCGTTCCGCCGCACGTTGATCCGGCTGGATTGAATCGCTTCCGAAGACGGGCGAAAGATCGAGGGCTGCACTGGCCATTCATGGTTAATACGATGGAAACCATAATGTCCGGTAAACGCGAAGCGTATTCAGATGGTGTTCAAACGCATTGCTAATGATGGCGCATAGTGAAAGTGGCTAAGAGCAGGGGCGGGCATGATTGGCAGGATACTAGGCGGAGCATTGCCGCTGGGTAGTTTAACTGCTTGCGGATCAACTGCCGCTGATCCTTTCAACGGTGTCAGAACTGTTTTTCACAACCCCTACCAAGCACCCGATGCTGGACCGGTGACTGGCCGCGAATTCGGCTGGTTCGAGGGGCGTTTTTATCCGGGCAAAGGCAATGTGGTTTTTGATGGGCTTGGAAATCGCCGCGAGATGACGCATCGAGAGCGCCGTTATTGGAAGAAGCAACGAGAGCAGCGTGCTATCTTCGTGAGTCAGGCAGAGCCGGGTAAAGGTGGCGATGCTAATGGTCCGGGTGCTCCCGAGCTTTCGGAAACTGTGCCGGCTAGCAAACCGCAGGTTGAAGAGCGTCGAGAGCGTGAAACTGTAACACCGGTACGCAAGTCGAAGCACCCTTGCTAAGTTGCCGCCCTGAACTGCCGCCCTGAACTGCCGCAGCGCCAACTGCCAATTATGAACCAGTGTTTTCGCTTGCCGCCTTCTCGTGATGGCGGATCACTTCGTCGATAATAAAGCGCAGAAACTTCTCCGAAAATTCGGGATCGAGATGCGCTTCCTCGGCAAGTTTGCGCAGGCGGGCAACTTGCCGTGCCTCGCGGTCGGGATCGGCGGGCGGTAGTGTGGCCTTCGCCTTATACTCGCCAACAGCCTGCGTAATCCGGAACCGTTCAGCGAGCATGTGAATCAACGCGGCATCGATATTGTCGATGCTACGACGGAAAGCGGCGAGTTGTTGGTCAGGATCACTGTTGCTCATCATGCAAGCATCTATCACGCTCTTTGCAACGTTTCTACGCCGGTTCCGTCTTGCAAACGTTTTCAGGCGCGGCCATGAGCTTAATTCATGAGCGCCAAGGTCATTCCAATGCCGCGCAAGCGGGCAACACTCGATCCGATGCTGGCGCTAACCGCGCCCGGTATGAACTCGGTCAATGCGGTTATTCTGGACCGGATGCATAGCGAGATTCCGCTGATACCGGCATTGGCTGGTCATCTGATTTCAGGGGGCGGAAAACGCCTTCGTCCGATGCTTACACTCGCCGGAGCAGAGCTGGTCGGATATACCGGTGATCGCCACCACAAATTGGCGGCTGCAGTGGAGTTTATTCATACCGCCACGCTGCTCCATGACGATGTTGTCGATGGATCTGATTTGCGTCGCGGTAAGGCGGCAGCGAACATCATTTTCGGCAATCCGGCAACGGTCTTGGTCGGCGATTATCTGTTCAGCCGCGCCTTTGAGCTGATGACCGAGGACGGCAGTTTGAAAGTGCTGAAAATACTTTCCAGCGCCAGCGCGATCATTGCCGAAGGTGAAGTCGATCAATTGACCGCACAGCGGCAAATCGAAACGAGCGAAGAGCGCTATCTAAACATCATCGGTGCCAAGACCGCCGCTCTGTTCGCAGCAGCCAGCCGTATTTCCGCAGTAGTTGCCGAATGCGATGAGCAGCAAGAACGCGCGCTCGATGATTATGGTCGCAATCTGGGGGTCGCATTCCAACTCGTCGATGATGCAATCGACTATGATTCAGACGCTGCTGAAATGGGCAAAGACCAAGGCGACGATTTCCGCGAAGGCAAAATGACGCTTCCGGTTATCCTGGCCTATTCGCGCGGTTCCGAGACCGAGCGTAAGTTCTGGAAAGACGCGATCTCGGGTGTGATCTCGGGCGATGGTGCGCTCGCAGAAGCCATTGCGCTGATCGCGAAATATGATGCTGTCGAAGATACCCGCGAACGTGCGCGCCATTTCGCTCATCGCGCTATCGATGCGATTTCTATCTTCCCCGACAGCAATGCCCGGCAAGCTATGGCAGAAGCGGCGAATTTTGCCGTCGCGCGGGGGTACTAAACCGCGATACCAGCTTTCGTAGATCTCGTGTTGGCGCTAGAACTAATGCGTGGCTGATCTTCCCATTCATGCAGTTTTGCCTGACTTGCTGTCAGCGCTCGACAAAGCAGGCGCAGCGGTCCTGATCGCTCCGCCGGGTGCTGGTAAGACCACTGCGGTTGCACCGACGCTTCTGGATCAGGACTGGTGCACCGGCCAGATCATATTGCTCAGCCCTAGGCGAGTTGCCGCGCGCGCTGCGGCGGAACGCATGGCAGAAATGCTCGGCGAAAAGGCGGGCGAGACGGTTGGTTACCTGACGCGGTTGGATAGCAAGCAATCAGCCAAAACGCGCATTTTGGTGATGACCGAAGCAATCTTCGTAAACCGGATTGTTGAAGATGCCGAACTGGAGGGCGTCAGCGCGGTTTTGTTCGATGAGGCGCATGAGCGGCATCTCGATAGTGATCTCGGACTTGCGCTGGCGCTGGAGGCCCGCGCCATTCTCCGCGAGGATTTACGCATTTGTGTGATGTCGGCGACGATTGATGGCGAGCGCTTTGCTGCACTGCTTGGGTCAAAAGCATCGGTGATCGAAAGCGAAGGCAAAGCACATCCGCTGCGGATAGAATGGCTGGGTTCACGCGCGGAATTGAGTATCGAGGATCGCATGACCGAAGCGGTTCTAACCGCATGGCGGCAAGAAGAAGGCGATGTTCTAGCATTTTTGCCGGGTGTGCGAGAGATCGAGCGTGTTCGTGAACGCTTGACTGCCAAGCTGCCCGATGTGCCCGTGCTCCCATTGCATGGCCAAGTTGATCCGGCTGGACAACGCGCTGCGATAAAGCGTGATCGTGACGGTCTCCGGCGCATTGTGCTGGCGACTGCTATTGCCGAGACTTCGCTGACGCTCGACGGTGTCAGCGTGGTTGTCGATAGCGGACTGACGAGGCGGGCGGAGTTTGATCGTGCTGCGGGGACTACACACCTGATTACTGTGCGTGCGAGCCAAGCAGCCGCTGCGCAAAGGGCAGGGCGCGCGGCACGATTGGGACCAGGTGTGGCCTACCGTTTGTGGGAAGGGGCAGGCCATGCAGGACGACCCAAATTCGATCTACCTGAAGTTGAGACCAGCGATCTGGCACCGTTGATGCTGTCCCTTGCCAAATGGGGCACGGAAGACCCGGCATCGCTCGCTTGGATTGATCCGCCGCCCGCTGCTTCCATTGCATCGGCACGCAAACGGCTGCGCAAGCTGGGCGCACTGGATGAAGCGAATGCGATTACCCCGTTTGGTAACCAAGTGGCTTCTCTGCCGATGGACCCGACCTCTGCCGCAATGATCCTGTACGGTGCCGAAGCCGGTCAGGCGGAGCCCGCGGCGCGGTTGGCACTGTTGTTACAAGAGCGTGGCCTTGGTGGCAGGAGCGAGGATCTACTCCAGCGATTGGATCGGTGGAACGGCGACAATTCACCGCGCGCCAAAGCCTCACGCAAATTGGCAGCGCGCTGGACGCAGCGGGCGGAACGTTTGATTTCGGGTAAGGAACCTGAACCCGTTAACCCGGCCTTGTTCCTCGCATTTGCCAAACCGGACAATATCGCCAAACGGCGCGATACCGCTGGCGAAAACTGGGTGTCAGCGGGCGGACGGGGCTACTTTCTTGATCCTGCATCACCGCTTAGCTCTGCCGAATGGTTGGTCATTGGCGATGCGCAAGGGCAGGCTAAGGGCGCGCGGATAACAGCCGCGGCAAAGCTCGATCCAAACGAAGTCGAGGCACATCTTGGCCACTTGATTGAACGCCAATCCACTTTGCGTTGGAATGCCAAAGAAGAACGCGCTGAGGCGAGGCAGGTTCGTAAGCTTGGCGAAATTACGATTGCCAGCGGACCCGATCCTCAGCCTGATCCTGCCGCTATGCAGGACTTGCTGATGGAAACAGCGCTTGATCAGATTGATGTGATATTGCCGGCAGAGTTGGTCGCTCGTGCGCGGTTCATCGGGCTCGGATATTTCAAGGACCAACTGATCGAGAACGCTGAGCTCTGGCTAGCACCTTTGCTCTCTGGGCGCCGTGATCTGACACTGCCCAAGAGCAAATTGGCTGATTCAATACTTGGCCAAATGGATTGGAATGATCGCCAAAAGTTGGACTCGCTGGCTCCGCGCGCGTTCACAACGCCTGCCAATACGCACCACACGATCGACTATGTAGGGGAAGGCGCTCCGTCAGTGGAGGTAAGAGTGCAGGCGCTGTTCGGCCTTGATCAACACCCGATGATTGGCAGCAAACCACTACTGCTCAATCTAACAAGTCCAGCTGGCCGACCGATTCAGGCGACTCGCGATCTACCCGGTTTTTGGCGCGGTAGCTGGCGGGATGTCTGCAAAGATATGAAGGGGCGCTATCCAAAACATCGTTGGCCTGAACAGCCGTGGTTGGAAAAGCCGAGCCTTAAAACGAAGAACGCCTTTTCACGCGGCAAAAACTAAGAATCCGGTCAACTACCAGTTGACCGCAAGGCCGACCGGCCGCCCGAGCTTATGCGAGGTAGCCAAGCGGCGCGGATGCGCTGCGCTTGGCGACTGAGGGTGTTCCAAAGGAAATCTTGATTTCTGCATGGAACTAAACAATGGAGATTTCATGGCTGCACGAATTTACCAACGCCCGCAAAGCGCGATGCAATCCGGCAAAGCCCGGACCGACGAATGGATTCTTGAATTCGAGCAATCCGAGGCCCGCAAAGCGGATCCGCTTATGGGGTGGACTGGTAGCGCCGACACGCAGGCGCAGGTGCAACTGTCATTCCCGGACAAGGATGCGGCGAAGGCTTATGCTGAGAAATACGGCATTTCTGCGCGGGTGCATTCTACGCCGCAGAAGACCCTGAAAATTCAGGCCTATGCGGATAATTTCCGCTAGCAACTAGCGCGATTTTAGCTGGCGTCCTCGTCAGGAAGCTCACCTAACTTGATTGGCAAATCATTGGCTTGCCAAATGGCCTCTCCGGACTCGAAAGCGCTTTTGCAATCGGTCGCATCATGCCCGATGTCGTCAACCAGATATATGGTTTCGGACGCATAATCGCCGGTGAAACGGATATCGTCGCACCGCCCATCTTTGGCGAAGGCAGAGGTATCGTCACCGAAGATGATTTTCTTGTCGTCCGCCGGAGCATTGAAGAACGGGTTCAGACTGATGCTCTTCGCCGAATAGGCCGCACGGCAATCGCTGGCATCCTTGCCAACACCGTCCACGAGCAGAGCATCGGCCATAGCTGGTCCGACAAATCGTACATCATCGCACTCGCTGTCGTTGGCCCATTCACCGCTATCGTCACCCCATTTGATCTCTTCTACAGACAAGCGCGGTATGTTGGCTAGAAAAGTCAGGTCACCGCGCTCATAGGCTGCCGAACAATCGCTCGCATCTGCGCCAATGTCGGAGTCCAGCAAAACGGTGCTGGTCATTCCCGATCCGGAGAACCTGCTGTCGTCGCATTCGCCATCATTGGCGTAGCGGCTGCTATCGTCACCGAAGTCTATTTCCTGCGCGATCACCGGATGCGGCATTGCGATTGCGAGAATGGCGAGACAAGGAAGAAATTTGCGGCGACGTGACAGCATTTGGTACTCCAGAAGTGGATATGCCGGACAGCACTATCAGGTTTTCTGGTGCTTGCCATAGGCGGCGCTGCATTGTGGCGGCGCGCAATGGCTCACGATTGCTGCTTGATTCTGCACCGCCCCGACGCCATATGCCCGTCCGGGAGTCGGGTGGACGTTTGCGTTCGCCAACCTGGTCAGGTCCGGAAGGAAGCAGCCACAACGATTTGCGACGGGTCGCTCGGCTCCTTTTCTATACATATTCGTGCAATCAGGCGCATGACAATCTTATCGGCAGCGCCTACCAAACATGCATGGGTGATTCACCAGACAATTCGGGCAACCCTCCATGGGAGACTGAGGAGCAGGAGGCCGCACCGACAGCAGCCGAACTGGAAGCTGCGGGTCAGGATTCTATGTTTGGCGGTGCTTCGGAAGAGCCGCCTGCGGCCAAGCCTGAGCCGAAAGCGTCAGCGAAGCCAGTCGAGGCGCCTGCCGATACTGATCAGCCCTACCGCGTACTCGCGCGGAAATATCGGCCTCAGACATTCTCCGAATTGATCGGTCAGGAACCGATGGTGCGCACGCTTGCCAACGCGATTGAGCGGGACCGGCTGGCGCATGCGTTTTTGATGACGGGCGTTCGCGGGGTCGGGAAAACCTCGACTGCACGTTTGATTGCAAAGGCTCTGAACTGCATCGGACCGGATGGGCAAGGCGGTCCGACCATTGATCCGTGCGGCCAGTGTGAGCCGTGCACAGCAATTGCCGAAGGTCGGCATATCGATGTGATCGAGATGGACGCTGCGTCGCATACCGGCGTTGATGATGTGCGTGAGATTATCGAAGCGGTTCGTTATGCTGCGGTTTCGGCGCGTTACAAAATCTACATCATTGACGAAGTTCACATGCTGTCACGCAATGCTTTCAATGCGTTACTCAAGACGTTGGAGGAACCGCCAGCGCATGTGAAATTCCTGTTCGCTACGACCGAAGTCGACAAACTGCCGGTGACAGTGCTCAGTCGGACGCAACGTTTCGATCTGCGCCGGATACCAACAGACTTGCTGCAATCGCATTTCGGCAAGATTTGCGGCCTCGAGAATGTTGAGGCTGAAGAGGAAGCGCTCAATATGATCGCGGCCGCCGCCGAAGGATCGGTGCGGGATGGCCTCTCGATTTTGGATCAAGCGATTGCCCACGCTGATCTTGGCGGGGAGGGGCAAGTTACTGCCGCTCGCGTTCAAGACATGCTGGGACTGGCCGACAAAGGCGCGCAGCGCCGGCTTCTGGGGCTGCTTTTCGAAGGCGATGCCAAGGGCATGCTGGCCGCCATTGACGAGCAATATTCGCTCGGCGTCGAACCGCTCGCGTTGATGCGCGGCATTATGGATCTGGTGCACCGGATTACCGTCGCCCAAGTCAGTGGCGGCGAAGCAGATGCGCCGACCAGTGAAGAGCGTGACGCCCTGAAGGATTGGGCCGGGCGTTTGTCGCCGGGCCAGTTGCACCGGCTGTGGCAGATGTTGCTGAAAGGGCATGACGAGGTGCGCCAAGCACCGGATCCGCTTGTTTCAGCACAAATGGCACTATTGCGCGCGCTTCACGCTGCCGATCTTCCAGATCCGGGTAAGCTGGCGAAGAAGCTTGAACATTTGGCAACCACGGGTGTTGCCGCTCCAGCAGCAGATAGTGCGGGCGGTGCAGCTGGTTCGGGTGCCGCGAAAACCAATGTGAGTTGGAAGCAATTGGTGGAGAGCGTTCAATCCAACGGCAATCACCTCGCAGCGAGCATCATGCAATTGCAGGTGCGCGTGGTGTCGCTTGAAGCGGGCACTTTGCGCTTTTCTCGACCCGGCCAGTTTAAAGACGATATCGGTCCGCAA
Source organism: Pontixanthobacter sp. CEM42 (assembly GCF_017812015.1). Classification (GTDB taxonomy): domain Bacteria; phylum Pseudomonadota; class Alphaproteobacteria; order Sphingomonadales; family Sphingomonadaceae; genus Pontixanthobacter. Next base: position 648,821 of record NZ_JADQTN010000001.1, read on the forward strand.
TTGCGCGATGCGCTGATGGGGGCAACTGGTGAGCGCTGGACGGTCGAAGAGTGTTCGGAAGAGGGTGAGCCCTCGTTGGTCGAACAGCAGGAGGCGGAGCAGCAACTGGCGAAAGATGCGCTCTTGAAGCATCCGCTGGTCGAGGCCACATTTGCAGCATTCCCCGATGCCGAAATGGTTGAAGAAGATACGGCCCACCCCCAGGGCCAGCGAAATTGGAGTAAACGCGCATGAAATCGATGGAAGAAATGATCCAGGCTGCTCAAAAAGCGGCAGAGACCATCCAGACCCAAATGAACGACGTCCAAGCGAAACTCGACGCAATCGAAGTCGAGGGCGTTGCTGGTGGCGGTCTCGTCAAAGTGAAATGTTCAGCGAAAGGCCGCATTCTGGGTGTCGACATCGACGAAAGCCTGATGAAGCCTGAAGAAAAGCACATGGTCGAAGATTTGGTGACTGCCGCATTCAATGATGCGCGGGCAAAGGCTGACCGTGTCTCCGAGCAGGAAATGAAGAACATCCAAGGCGGCATGGGGTTGCCACCGGGTTTTGAACTTCCCGGTATGGGCTGACGCTTCGGCGCGGCAATTGTGCCAATTCAGCGCAATGCTGAGGAATTTCTGTCGCTGTTGATCTGGTCGGCTAGCCTGACCACATGATCTTCGGTCGTTACATTTCTGTCCTGATAACCGCTTTTGCGACGCTGGCGTCATCGGTTGCATTCGCTCAAACGCGCTCCACGACGATGGGTGTGTCTGCAGTGGTCCAAACCAACTGCAGTGTGGCAGCGACTCCGATGGCGTTTGCCGGTGGCATAGTAACCAGCTCGGCGAGCGTCGAGAGTGCCGCGCGGATCCGTGTGGATTGCACCGCTCCGGTTGCCTTCACGGTCGATATGGATCGCGGCGAAAATCCCGCCGGAGAGCAACGCCGGATGGTGAGCGAAAACGGTGATTTCCTTGAGTATCAAATCTATTCGGATGCAGCGCTCACTCGCGAATGGGGGGTATTTAGCGAGGGCGTTACCAGCGACGCGGGCCCGACCGAGCTTGAGTTGGTTGCTTATGGTCGTATCAACTCCGTCGATCTGACAACGCCATCTGGCGGCTATCAGGATACTGTGACTGTCACCGTCAGTTTCTGATCGCAATCACCAAGGATACTTATCGGCAAAGGTTAATTCTGGCCCGATTCCGTTAACCGGATCTCATTACCCAATTGCAGGCCCACGCGCGTTAATCACGCACGATACCAAAACGGGGCCGCAATTTTCTTGAACTTTCGTGGAATTCTAGGCGTGCTGGGTCTGATGACCGGCGCAGTGATTTCGGGACCGGCCTTCGCGCAGGCCGCCGATGCCACTATGCCTATGTCTGCAGAAGTTGTGCAGCGGTGTAACGTCACTGCGACGCCGATGCGGTTCACTGTCGCCAATCCCGGGGCAAATACCAATGTCGACAGCTCGGCCACTGTCCGTGTCGAATGCTCTGCATTCTCGTTCTTTTTGGTGGAATTGGATAATGGTGAGAACGCTGTAGGCAATCAGCGCCGCATGGTCGGCGCTTACAATGGCGGCACGCTGAACTACGAAATCTACAAGAACGCAGCCCGCACGCAGCGCTGGGGACAAGGCTTCTTCGGCGGGCGGCTTGGACTGATCTTTGGCACCGGCGCGGTCAATTTTACCGCTTATGGGCGGATACCGACGGTGACGACGTTCGACGCAGCCGATGCTTACTACGACAACATAGTGGTCACTGTCAGTTTCTAAGCAAGAGTATGATGGGTCCAGATCCGTCGATCAGCACTTGGGCGTTAACCTAATCTAAGCCATCTTTGGCTACTCGGTCTTGGTTAAGAAAACCGGGATCGCACACTTGAATTTTCGCAGAATTACTGGCGCGCTGGGCCTTGCGGCTGCAGCCTTGATATCGGGACCGGCCTACGCGCAGGCTTCCGATAGTGCGGCCGTGCCTGTGTCCGGCGAAGTGCGGGCACGCTGCGATGTGCAGGCAACGCCGCTGCGCTTCCAGATCGCTAATGTCGGGACAAGTGGCGATTCTGAAGCGTCTGGCACAATCCATTTGCGCTGCACCCGCTTCACCTTCTTCACTGTTACGATCGACTATGGCCAGAACCCTAACGGTACACAACGGCGTATGATCAATGATGATGGCGATTACCTTGCTTATGATGTCTATCTCAATGCCTCCCGCACACGGCCATGGGGCCTCGGCAGCCAAGGTGTACGCTTCCGCGCGAGTGGCCCCGCAGAGGGCACATTCAACGTCTACGGACACATTCCCAATGTCAGCACTTTCAACCCTGCTGGCGTCTACCGCGACACATTGACTGTTACTGTCGAGTTGTAAGCGGGTAAGGCACGGGGCCGCCGGTCCACAGCTTCTTCCAAATCGAGCATTGCAGGGTGGCTCACCGCTTCCCATATCTCTGTCATACAGGTAGCGCTAAATCTTTGGGCGCACCGGATGCAACGGACGATAGTATGAGCAAATACCCCCTTCTTCCCCTTCGCGACATCGTGGTCTTTCCCGGCATGGTCGTGCCGCTATTTGTGGGCCGCGACAAATCGGTGGCCGCACTGGAAGTGGCGATGGAGGGTAGCAAAGACATTTTCCTGCTGGCCCAATTGGATCCAGGTTGCGACGATCCGCAGCCAGATGACCTTTATGATGTCGGCGTGGTTGCGCAGGTTCTGCAGCTACTGAAACTGCCTGATGGTACTGTACGCGTGCTTGTTGAAGGCACATCGCGGGCCAAGCTTAACGAGCTGCGTGCCGAGGGCGAGCATGTGATGGCTGATATCGAGGTGGTGGAACCCGCCACGGCATCGGGCAGCGAAGTCACCGCTATGATGCGCTCGGTCACTGAGCAATTTGGTGAATATGCCAAGCTCAACAAGAAGCTGGGTGAAGATGCCAGCGATGACATTGGCGAGATCGACGATGCAGGCGCTTTGTCTGATGCGATTGCTGCCGCGATCAATACCAAAGTTTCCGACAAGCAAGCGTTGCTGACAGAGAATAATCCGCTGCGCCGTTTGGAAATGGTCATGTCCTTCATGGAGGGCGAACTGTCGGTGCTCCAGGTTGAGCGGAAAATCCGCGGCCGTGTGAAGCGCCAGATGGAGAAGACCCAGCGCGAATATTATCTCAACGAGCAGATGAAAGCGATTCAGAGCGAACTCGGCGGTGAAGCCGAAGAAGCCAACGAGATGGCCGAGCTTGCTGAGAAGATTGAAAAACTGAAGCTATCGAAAGAAGCGAAAACTAAAGCCGACAGCGAGCTCAAGAAACTCAAAGGCATGCAGCCTATGAGCGCCGAAGCGACTGTCGTACGTAACTACCTCGACGTGCTGCTCGGCTTGCCATGGGGCAAGAAGAGCAAGCTTAAGAAGGACCTCGGCAAAGCGCAGGAAATTCTCGACGCGGATCACTACGCGTTGGAAAAGGTCAAAGACCGGATCATCGAATATCTCGCGGTGCAAGCGCGGACCAATAAGCTGAAAGGCCCGATCCTGTGCCTTGTCGGCCCGCCGGGTGTGGGTAAGACCAGTCTCGGTAAATCAATCGCGCGTGCAACCGGGCGCGAATTCGTGCGTCAGTCGCTTGGCGGCGTTCGCGATGAATCCGAAATCCGCGGCCACCGCCGGACCTATATCGGTTCGCTCCCTGGTAAGATCGTGACCAATCTCAAGAAGGCCGGAACCAGCAACCCGCTGTTCCTGCTCGATGAGATCGACAAGATTGGTCAGGATTTCCGCGGCGATCCGGCATCGGCACTGCTCGAAGTGCTCGACCCTGAGCAAAACTCGAAATTCCAGGATCACTATCTCGAACTCGATCTGGATCTGTCAGACATCATGTTTGTTACGACGGCGAACAGTCTCAACCTGCCGCAGCCGCTGCTCGATCGGATGGAGATTATCCGGCTTGAGGGCTACACAGAGGACGAGAAAGTCGAAATTGCCCAGCGGCATTTGCTGGCCAAACAGGTCGATGCGCATGGTCTCAAAGAGGGCGAGTTCGAACTGACCGAAGCTGGGCTGCGCGATCTCATCCGCTTCTATACCCGCGAAGCCGGTGTGCGGACGTTGGAACGCGAAATTGCCCGGCTAGCCCGCAAGAGCCTGCGCAAGATTCTTGAAGGCGACGTCACCAGTGTCGTGATTACACCAGACAATCTCGGTGACTTTGCCGGTGTTCGGAAATTCAAACACGGCATGTCCGATGAAGAGGCACAGGTCGGTGCGGTTACGGGCCTTGCATGGACCGAAGTGGGTGGTGAATTGCTGACCATCGAGAGCGTGACCACGCCCGGCAAGGGCGAAGTCAAAACGACCGGTAAGCTGGGCGAGGTTATGACCGAATCCATCGCGGCGGCGTTCAGCTTTGTGAAGGCGAGGGCGCCTGCATACGGGATCAAGCCATCGATCTTCCAGCGCAAGAACATCCACATTCACTTGCCCGAAGGCGCGGTGCCAAAAGATGGCCCGAGCGCGGGTGTGGGCATGGTCACCTCAATCGTTTCGACACTGTCGGGCATAGCTGTCAGGCCCGATGTGGCGATGACGGGCGAGGTTACACTGCGCGGGCGAGTGTTGCCGATTGGCGGACTCAAAGAGAAACTGCTGGCAGCACTGCGGGGCGGGATCAAAACTGTTCTGATTCCAGAAGATAACGTGAAAGATCTCGCTGAAATTCCGGACAATGTGAAGGACAGTTTGGAAATCATTCCCGTCGGGCATGTCGATCAGGTGCTCGAAACCGCACTAACATCGGCACCGGTCGCTATCGAATGGACAGAGGCCGACGATCTGGCAAGCCAGCCTGGTGCACCAGCGGCGAGCGATGTGGTTCCGCGTACTGCGCATTGATTGTTGCAGCGCAGCGACTCGGAAAGGGTCGCTGCGCTGTTTCACTTCGAGCAGCAGTCTATACTTGCCGTAGCGTCAGCGATTCATCGCAATTTATCGTATTTTATCTCAATTCTTGCCGTTCAAGCGAGAATTGCCTTTGACAGCAGCCGCAAAAATCCCTTCTATCCAGCATCTTCGCTGAGGCGCCTCCTGCGCCTCGCGGCGCAAAATTTTTATGGGGGTTCAAGGATGAACAAAAACGATCTGATCAGTGCAGTCGCGGACGCAAGCGGCCTGTCGAAGAGCGATGCAGCTAGCGCGGTTGAGGGTGTTTTCGATTCGATCGTCAAGGCATTGTCGAGCGGCGACGAAGTGCGCATGGTTGGCTTTGGCACTTTCTCGGTTGCGAAGCGTAAAGCATCGACTGGACGGAACCCGCGCACTGGTGAGCCAATGACGATCAAGGCATCGAACCAGCCTAAGTTCAAAGCCGGCAAAGGCCTCAAAGACGCGGTCAACTGATCACTTGCTGATATCGGGTCGGACTGGACCCGAAAGAAAAGGCCCCGTTTGCAGTTGGAGCAAACGGGGCCTTTCTTTTGTCCTGTATGAACCGGCGGTCGTTATTGCGGCAGTTTGATCAGTGCAGTTGGCGGGGCGCTATCGATGCTGTCGCTATCAATCTGCCATTGCAACGTGCGGCCTGCTGCGGTGTCGCGATATCCCTCGTCAGTATTGTTGGCCAGGATTTCGCCATCGGTGGTGATCGTGAAAGTACCCTTGGTGTTCTTAAACAATTCCGACAGGTCCGGGTCGCTCGAGTTGCGGCTACGCTCCATACTTGCAAGCATCAACCAGTTCATCGATCCACCGCTCAGCGCGCCACTGCCGCCGCCCCGCGCAAAGCCGGGGGCTTCGATCCGCACGGTGTCGCCGTCACGGCGGAAAGCATAGAGGAACGGCTGACCAGAGCTCATCCCTTCCATGGTCGGGAAGGTGAAATCATGATCGATCCGGCTGGTGATCGAAAAATCGACTTTGAACAGACCTTCGCCAAGATATTCGACGCTGTTCCAGCCACGCTGACGTTCCAGACGCTCGGAAATTTGTTGCCCAGCGCTCGGATCATTCGGATCGATACCGCCGAATACGGCTTGCATTTGCTTGGCTTCGCGCTCTTGACGTTCGCGTGCGCGCTGCTGACCCTCTTCGAAGGTTTTCTTGCGCTCCACAAGCTCTTCCTCGGTGCATTCACGATCGTCATAAGTGGTTGCATCCTCCGCCGTGGCCACAATAATTGGTGGGGGAGGCCCTTCAGCGGCGCGTTCCGCGGCTGCCTCAGCAGCATCTTCTTCGACGACGGCCTCGACCGCTTCCACCGCCTCTACAGATTCCACAGAAACCTCTCCCCAACAGGTTTGCGAGTCAGGGTCCCACTCTTTGACGCTGTTTCTGTTCCGTGACATCTGCGCCAGCTCAGTCATACCGAGGAAACGGATCTCACCGTTATAGGAATAGGTGAATGTCCCGTCTGATCGAAGATCGAGCTTTGCGTCGAAATTGCCGGGTATCATGAAGCAACCTGCAAGCATCGCTGCGCCAAGGGCTGCGAGCAAGGTGGCCGAGATACGGCGTATAGGTGGGAGTTTCATAGGGGCTCCTTGATCTGTGACTCAATCTGTACGCGTGGCGATAGCATAAAGCGCGATGGCCGTCGCATTGGATACGTTGAGGCTTTCTATACTGCTGCTTATCGGGAGTTTGGCGAGGGCATCGCAGTGGCCGGCAATATTGTGGCGCATTCCGTCCCCTTCTGCGCCCATGACCAGCGCAACAGGCGTTGCGGCAGGGAGAGCTTCGGCCAAGGTTGTCTCAGCTTCGCCTGCCATGCCTATGCGCCAATATCCCGCCTCGGCCATTTGCTCCATCGAGCGTGCGAGATTGACGACGCGCACCCATGGGACAGTTTCTAACGCGCCGGACGCCGATTTTGCGACGACACCGGATTCGGGCGGGGCGTGGCGGTCTTGAGTAACGATTGCTGCTGCACCGAACGCCGCAGCGGACCTCAAGATTGCACCGACATTGTGCGGATCGGTTACCTGATCGAGAACGACCAAAGGCTTGCCGTCAGCAGTGGTTAGAACATCATCAAGATGAATGTCCTCCAGCGGTGCGCATTCGAGCACGAGGCCTTGATGCGGAGTGTCCTTCGATACCAGCCGGCCAAGATCGGCAACCTCGGCATATTCAACCGGGAAGTTGTCCGGCAATTCGCCATCAAGCGAAGCGATGCCTTCGCGCGTCGCCCATAGCTTGTGGTGGCTGCGATCCGGGTTCTGCAAAGCAGCCTCGACCGCGTGTCGGCCCCAGAAGCGCACTTGACCGCTGCTGGCGCGTCCACTTCCGCGTCCGCCTTGCATCCGGCCTGCGCGGCCTCGTAATGCGCGTTTTCCGCCACCTTTGGCCATTGAACTTCCTTAAAAACACCGGGAAAACACCGGGAAAACATTGGGTAAAATCGTTTGATTTTCGCGCCATGCCAGCAGGCCCATTGACAGGCAAGCGCAGCTTCGCCATTGGGGCGCCTCTCGGCAGGTTAGCTCATGTATTTGAGATCACCAGCACGGCGGGATTTCCCGCCAGAGGCAAGCCAGTGGACAGGTGGCCGAGTGGTTAAAGGCAGCAGACTGTAAATCTGCCCGCGCAAGCGTACATAGGTTCGAATCCTATCCTGTCCACCACTTGCCCTCTTCCATAAAATGGCACCTTCTCAGTGGCGCTTGCAGCCCGACAATTGGCCGGTTCTTATCGTTAGATAGTGCCATCTACGCATACGAATGCAAAAACTGATGCATTTTGGCCACTCGGTTGCAAAGTTGCGTGCTGAAACTGCAGCATTGCGTTGTATGTCGTCATGTGGTTGTGCTTTACCTGATAATTACATGAGTTGGGTCCGTTTTGCGGAAATGGCTCTTGAACAAAAAGCGCTCAACATAGGGCGCGTGATAAAAAGGGAAGAGGATGAAAAAAGCTCTACTGAGTTCGACGGCATTTGCGCTCGCTTTCGGCATGGCCGGAACTGCCCACGCGCAGGATGACACCGATGGCGCGGAAGAAGGTGCAGTTGATGAGGATGTGATCCTTGTTACGGCAACCCGCCGCGCAGAAGACGTGCAAGATATTCCGATCGCGGTTACCGCGGTTAGCCCGGTTCAACTTGAACGGCAGGGCGTCGTGAACGTTCAGGAAATTACTCAGGTGTCGCCGAGCTTTTCGACATCGAACGCACAAACATCATCTGGCTCGGTCGTGCTGCGTATTCGCGGTGTTGGTACAACATCGAACAATATCGGCTTCGAAAGCGCAGTTGGTATCTTCGTTGACGGTGCGTATCAGTCGCGTCCCGGCGTAGCTCTGTCGGAATTTGTTGATGTAGAGCGGGTTGAAGTTCTTCGCGGTCCGCAAGGTACTCTGTTTGGCCGCAACACATCGGCTGGTGCTTTGAACATCACCAATGTTCGCCCTGATCTTTCCGAATTCGGCGGGTTCGTAAATGGTACATACGGCAATCGTGATCTGCTGAGCCTGCAAGGCGCGATCAACGTTCCGCTTGTCCAAGACACTTTGGCGCTGCGCGTAACCGGTGCTTATCGTGAGCGTGACGGGTTTGTCACAATCGTCGATGGCGCTGGCAACCGTGTTGGCGAATCGAACGGTTCTGATCAGTATTTGCTTCGTGGCCAGCTTGGCTGGGAAACAGAAGGCGGCATCCGTGGTCGGATCATCGCTGACTATGCTGAGAGCAAAGCACCGTTCGGTGCAGCCATCGAAGTTCTGCAATCGCCGGTTGAAACAGCTGGGCTGTTTGCAGCAGTCGGCTTGGGTGCCACAGGCGGCATGGCTGTCCCCGGGACCACTACCAATCCGTTTGATAACGCTGCAGCCGAAGCATCAATCGACAATCTTACTGCAACTGCCAATTTCGAACCGGTTACGAGTTCGGAACAATGGGGTATCACTGGTGAGATCGAGATCCCGCTCGGTGAGAATGCCGATCTGATTTATATCGGTTCCTACCGCGAGTATGACTCTTTCGAGCGGTACGATTCTGACTTCTCTGGCATTGACGTGTTCAACGTCGACGCTGGTATTGTCGGCATCGAAACAATGACTCATGAGCTTCGCGTGCAAGGCGATGCGATGGACGGCAAACTGAACTGGTTGGTCGGTGCATATTATTCTGAAGAAGACATCGCCCAGCAGGTCGATTTCTCGCTTGGTCAGGATTACGGTGAGCTAATCGGTGCGTTGTTCTTCGCGCCAACAGGCGGCGCCTTTGGCGCCAATCCATTGACTGTTCTATCAGGCGGTGTTGATCCGGCCGGTGTAACCAATACCAACCTATACACGCAGAACAGCAAGAGCTGGTCGGTATTTACGCACAACACGTTCAACATTACCGACTCATTGGCACTGACCATTGGTCTGCGTTATTCGGATGAGAGTAAGGACGGTTCGTTCGCCCAAGGTGCGAATAACAATCCGCTGTGTCCGGCGATCCTCGCGTCGATTGGCGCAGGTAATGTACCGGCGGCTCTCGTGAACAATGTGTTCGGTACAGGTTGTTTCGCCTTCACCGCACCAGCAGATCTTCCGCAAGCAGCAGTATTCCCGCTGCCGCGGACGTTCAACTCTTCATTTGAAGACAATGAACTGATCTACACTGGTAAAGTCAGCTATGCATTTGCCGATCCGGTGAATGTCTATGCGAGCTTTACGCACGGTTACAAATCGGGCGGCTTTAACCTCGATTCAACGGCTGCCGCAGGCGGCGCTGATCCGCGCTTCGCTTCGGAAACTGTCGATGCCTACGAGATTGGTTTGAAGGCACGCTTCCTTGATCGTGCTGTCACTCTGAACATTGCGGCCTTCCGCGAAGAGTTCCAGAACTTCCAAGTTCTCGAATTCACGGGTGCGCAGTTCACTACGTTTAACGTGCCGAAAGCGAACTCGACTGGTGTCGAAATTGAGACGGTTGTCCGTCCTAGCGATAATCTGACGATCAATAGCGGCGTGACTTACACACGTGCTCGTTATCCGCAGGATTGCGCAGGTACGCAGACGTCGCTCAACGTTGTATCGCTATGCGGTAACTCGCTGACCAACGCTCCGGAAATTGTGGCGATCATGGGCGCGACGTATGAGAAGGATCTGGGTAATTACCTTGACTTCTTCCTCTCGGGTCAGATCCGTTTCGAAGATGACCGCCGGACCTCGACACAGGCAATTGACCCAGCAAGTCTGGCCAACCCAGTGCTGGTTCCGTTCGATGTTCAGGACAGCAATACCAAGATCAATCTGCGTGCCGGTATCGGCGCTCAGGATGACATTTGGGCAGTTGAAGTGTTCGCGACGAACCTGACCAACCAAATTACGCGCGGTGTTACTTTTAACACTGTGCTGCGTTCTGGTTCGCGGTCTGCGTTCCCTCAGGAACCACGCAGCTACGGTGTGACGCTGCGTTCGAAGTTCTAAGCTTCGCGCCAACAAAACACAGGAAGGGCCGCTTGCTTCGCGCAGGCGGCCCTTTCTTTTTGCGTGGGTGGGATTGGCGAGAAGTCTTGCCCCGCGCCGTGGCTGGCATTAGCTAGGCCGAATGAAAGCAACGCATAAACCCGTCATTTCCTCCACCGGCCTGTTCACTCCGGCCGAGAGCATTTCCAACGCAGAACTGGTTGAGAGCTTCAATGCTTATGTCGCCAAGTTCAATATCGATAACGCCGATGCAATTGAAGCCGGTGAAGTGGAAGCGCTTGCGCCAAGTTCGGTCGAGTTCATTGAAAAAGCCAGCGGCATCAAGGCGCGGCACGTGATGGCGAAGGAGCCAGTACTCGATATCGATACGATGTCGCCACGTTGGCCAGAACGTAGCAATGATGAGCTGTCGATGATGGCAGAAATCGGCGTGAGGGCCGCCAAGCAAGCGCTTGAGACAGCTGGCCGCGACGTTAAAGATGTTGACGCGGTATTATGTGCGGCGTCGAATATGGAACGCGGCTATCCGGCGATGGCTATCGAAATTCAGCAAGCGCTTGGTATTAATGGTTTTGGCTTTGATATGAATGTTGCGTGTTCATCGGCGACTTTCGGCATACAAACAGCCGCAGACTATATCCGCGCGGGCAATGCGAAATCGGTACTCGTGGTAAGCCCTGAAATTACCAGCGGCCACCTAAACTGGCGGGACCGCGACAGTCACTTTATCTTTGGCGATGTAGCAACCGCCGTATTGGTCGAGGACGCTGCAATTGCTCCGGAAGAGCATTGGGACATTCTCGGCACCAAGCTGAAGACTGTGTTCTCAAACAATATCCGCAACAATTTTGGCTTCCTCAATCGGGCGAGTCCTGAAGGGGAAGGCAAAGCTGACAAATTGTTCGTTCAGGAAGGGCGCAAGGTTTTCAAAGAAGTCGTCCCGATGGTCGCCAGTATGATTGTCGAAGAAGCGGAACGATTGGGTGTCGATCCGGAGTCCATCCGGCGTTTATGGCTACACCAAGCCAATACCGGAATGAATCGGCTTATTGCGCATCGTGTGTTGGGGCATGAGGCGAATGAGGACGAGAGTCCGACAGTGCTCGATACCTATGGCAATACCTCCAGTGCCGGTTCGATCATCGCCTTCCATCTGCACAGTAAAGATTTGAAAGCGAACGATACTGGTCTGATTTGCAGCTTCGGAGCGGGATATTCTGCCGGAACGGTGTTCGTGCGTAAGGTTAATTGACCCCTTGCACGCGGCTTGTTTGGATCGGTGCAACCGCCTAGGTGAACGCCATGGCAGGTGAAATTCTCGACAATCAGGGGCGCGGTGAAGCGAATTGGCAATGGCCGTCGATTCATCCAGAGGGGCGCAAGTTCGGCGTTGCCGCGGCGGGTATCGCGCTCGTCACAATTTTCCTTTTCGATCTGGAATTGATTGGCTGGCCGCTGCTCGCGCTGGCAGGCGGTATTTTCGCATTCTTCCGGGATCCAGAGCGGGTCGTACCGCAAGATGAAAACGCGATTGTCGCGCCTGCTGACGGATTGGTCTCTCAGATTATAACCGTTGAACCGCCGGCTGAACTGGTTGGCGATGACGGAGCGGGGCAGCTGGGACTGCCCGCCGGACCGGTGACGCGCATTTCCATCTTTATGAGTGTATTTGATGTACACATTAACCGTACGCCGATTGGCGGTGTGGTGAAGCGCCTCGTCTATATGCCGGGCAAGTTTATGAGCGCAGATCTCGACAAGGCGAGCGAAGAAAACGAACGGCAGCATATTCTGGTCGAACGGACCGACGGTATGCTGGTTGGATTTACGCAGATTGCCGGATTGGTCGCACGGCGGATTATTCCGTTCGTAAAGCCCGGCGATATCGTTGCAACGGGGCAGCGCGTTGGACTTATCCGCTTTGGCAGCCGCGTAGATGTCTATCTGCCGGCCGGTACTGCATCTAAAGTGCTGCTTGGACAAAAAACCGTTGCGGGTGAGACGGTGCTTGCGGAACTTGGACAGCAGAACCTTATCGAAGGCGTTTCGCAATGAGTGATGATCGCCCGCGCGTTGGACCGAAATCCGCCGAGGATGAACCTGTCGAAGCTGGAAGGTCAAACCGGGGGCTCGCGCTGCGAACAGTGGTCCCGAACGCAATTACTGCAGCGGCACTGTGTTCTGGGCTGACTGGTATCAAATTCGCGATCTCGGGCGACTGGTCGTTGGCGGTGTTTGCGATAATTCTCGCTGGTGTGCTCGATGGAATTGACGGGCGGATTGCGCGTTTGCTCAAAGGGCAGTCGCGTTTCGGTGCGGAGCTAGACAGTTTGGCAGACTCTCTGTCCTTCGGCATGGCACCCGCGATCATATTCTATCTTTGGACGCTGCAGGACCTTCCGCGCCTAGGTTGGTTTGCTTCGCTTGCATTTGCAATTTGCTGCGCTTTGCGCCTCGCACGGTTCAATGCCCAGATCGATACTGACGAGCAGCCACATAAATCGGCTGGCTTTTTGACAGGTATTCCCGCGCCGGTTGGGGCGGGGCTGGCGTTCTTGCCGTTCTACCTATGGATGGCGACAGGTCTGGAAGAGTTCCGTCTGCCTTGGGTCAACGCGATATGGATGGTGGGAATTGCGTTTTTGATGATTTCCAACATTGCGACGCTCAGTTGGACCTCGATCAGGCCGCGCCGTCAGTTCCGTTTGGAAGTGATTGCCTTTGTCGGATTGCTGTTTGCTGCGATGCTGTTGGAGCCGTGGTGGACGATTGCAGCAATCTCGATCGGTTATCTGGCACTCATGCCTTGGGGCCTAATCCGTTACAGCCGGATCAAGCGGCAACGGGCAGCGAACGCGAAACCTTAGTATAATTGCAGCGCGCCACAAGCTGGCGCGTGATCACGGTGCTTGGGCGCAAAGCTGCCGCTTGTACCGACTCAGCATAATCCCGATTCTCCAACTTCGCGGCGCGGCTCAATTGTTTGAATGCGCGCGCGCCGCGAATGAAACTGTCGCTAAGCGATATCACGACGACAGCCGACGTGATGGCAAATAGAGAGATCAAAGCAAAGGCGAGCATTTTTGTATGTCCTAATCTTTTGCACAGGTGCCTGTTGGCATGCTGTGGATAAACTGAGTACGCTCCGACAACGGATTTGGTTTCACAATTGATCCGTTAAACGCACATGTTCACTATATGTTCTCGTCAGTCAAGTGCTATTTCACCTCGGTGAAGGGCGGAATTGTGATTTCTGGGTAGATTTCTACATTTCGCCTCGCTAAAGGGCCGCATCCGCAACGAAGACGGTCGAATCATCGGTCGTTCGGACAGGCGGAAATTCACATGGGAAGCACTCATACCGGTGCCATTGCGGGATCTCCGCTCGGTTCCAGCTTCCCAGAGGAACAACCGGAAGGAATTTACTTATGGCGGCACCTACCGTCTCAATGCAGCAATTGATCGAAGCCGGAGCGCATTTCGGTCACCAGACCCACCGTTGGAACCCGCGCATGAAGCCGTATATTTTCGGCGCGCGTAACGGTGTTCACATTATCGACCTGTCGCAGACTGTGCCTTTGTTCGCACGTGCGCTCGACTTTGTTGAATCGACTGTCCGTTCGGGCGGTAAGGTTCTGTTCGTTGGTACCAAGCGTCAGGCACAAGAGCCTATCGCAGAGGCTGCCAAGGCATCGGGCCAGCACTTCGTCAACCACCGTTGGCTCGGCGGCATGCTGACCAACTGGAAGACCATCAGCCAGTCGATCAAGCGCCTCAAGACTCTTGAAGAGCAGCTTTCGGGCGAGACGTCTGGTCTGACCAAGAAAGAAGTTCTGCAGCTGACACGTGAGCGTGACAAGCTGGAACTCTCGCTTGGCGGTATTCGTGACATGAACGGCATCCCTGATGTCATGTTCGTGATCGACGCCAACAAGGAAGAGCTGGCGATTAAGGAAGCCAACGTTCTGGGTATTCCGGTTGTGGCCGTGCTCGACACTAATGTTGATCCTTCGGGCATCGCATTCCCCGTTCCGGCCAATGACGATGCAAGCCGCGCAGTACGCATGTATTGCGATGCGATTGCCGAAGCAGCTGTATCGGGCAAGGGCGGCAAAGTTGCTGACTCCGGTGTCGATGTTGGCGCAATGGCTGAGCCTCCAGCCGAAGCGTAAGACTTGAAGCCCGGGCACTTGAAGCTCTGGCTTTAATCACGATCTCAGCGTCACATTCCCGTAATGGACGCGAACTAGCGCGCCGGACATTCCGCATCCCGATCTTGGGTGAAACAAGCGGGTCCGGCAGCGCATATTTTTGAAAGGACAAAGCAATGGCTGGAATTTCAGTCGCTGACGTTAAAACACTGCGTGAAAAAACCGGCGCGGGCATGATGGACGCAAAGAAGGCGCTGACCGAAGCTGGTGGCGACATCGAGGCTGCGGTTGACGCTCTGCGCGCCAAAGGCCTCGCGACCGCACAGAAGAAATCGAGCCGTACGGCTGCTGAAGGTCTTGTCGGCGTCGCTGTCGATGGCACCAAAGGCGTATCTGTTGAAGTGAACTCCGAAACGGATTTCGTTGCGAAGAACGAACAATTCCAGGACTTTGTCCGCAGCACGACCACTGCCGCGCTTGGCGTGGATGGTGATGATGTCGAAGCTCTCAAAGCGGCTGCATACCCTTCGGGCGGCACCGTTGGCGACAAGCTGACCGACAACATCGCAACCATTGGTGAGAACCAGCAGGTCCGCCGCATGAAGACCGTTTCGGTCGATAACGGCGTTGTCGTTCCTTACGTCCACAACGCTGCGGCTGACGGCCTCGGTAAGATCGGCGTTCTGGTCGCTCTGGAAAGCGAAGCCGGCGAAGACGTTCTTGCTCCATTGGGCAAGCAACTCGCCATGCACATCGCTGCGGCATTCCCGCAGGCGCTGAACGCAGACGGCCTCGACGCTGACATGCTCGATCGTGAACGTTCGATTGCGGCAGAGAAAGCTGCCGAAAGCGGCAAGCCTGAAAACGTGCAGGAGAAAATGGTTGAAGGCGCGGTGAAGAAATTCGCCAAAGAAAACGCTCTGCTCAGCCAGCTGTTCGTGATGGACAACAAAACCCCGATCGCAGACGTTGTTGCCAAAGCTGGCAAAGACGCCGGTTCGGAAATCGTCCTGAAGGACTATGTCCGCTTCCAACTCGGTGAAGGCATCGAGAAAGAAGAAAGCGATTTCGCGGCAGAGGTTGCGGCTGCTGTCGGCGGGTAAGCCCTTTCGCAAGATCGGCTAACAATTACGGCCGTCGGACCTTCACGGGTTCGGCGGCCGAATTGTATCTGCCGTCCGAGTCGCACGAGTTAGTTGATGAAGTACATCCGGCGTTGAGCTCGTTCCATAGAACAAGCCTCTCATTGGGTTGGATGCGATTTTCAAAGAGCCGGATGCGACGCTAGCGCGGGTTTGCGATGTAGGAAAATGATCGAGGCGTATTGTTTAAAATTCAAGTCTCGGCGAGTGTATCCATCTACTGATGCAAGGAGTGATAGATACGGTCCATGCCGGATGAAAAGGTTACCGAAGCTCGAAGTGAAATTGGCCGTGTTCTATCGGTAGTAATGGCCATCGTCATTGTCGTCACCATCACGGCCGTTATCGCATTCGGGCAGGGCGTGGAACAAGAACGACGCTATAAGTTCACCAGTGCGCCGTCGAACGAGCAGCTTGTAGACGCAAGAGAACGTTGCAAAGCACAGCAGGCTCTAAACTTACCGACTTGCATTGATGAAGCAATTCGAAATAGCCTCGACGATCGGCTGGGCCAAGAAGACTTGAAAGCCCAACAGGGTATGACGTTTTGGGCAGCTATCATGACGTTGGTTGCCGCTTTTACAGCGATAATCACAGCACTTGGTGTCTGGTTCGTAAAACGCACGTTAGATGCGACCTTAAAGGCTGTCGAGGATACAAGCGAGGCGACAGCGGCAATGGTCGAGGCGAACAGGTTGACTGCATCCTCCCAACGCGCGTGGATCGATATTGAGCCAGAGTACAGGATCGAAGGTCGGCCTCAAGATCGAATTTTCATTAGTACAAGCAGTCATTTTAGTAACATTGGCCGATCAATCGCCACCAAGGTCTACCGCATGTCGCGCCTGCGAAGCGGCACTGGGGCGAGTATTACTGAAGACTTTAACGATCTGTTTCGAACCATGATAAAGTCCGGCGGCGGCTTGACGCTAATGCCTGGCCGTCAACTAAGCGGAGGTCAAACCGCAAGCGGACTGTCGTGTAGTTCGTTCAATTGGGACGAGAGTAGTCATACTAACCTCTGCCTCATTTCTATCGTCATCTATGAAATCGAGGGGGACACACGGAAGCACTATTCGCGTGCGATGTGGCACTTTCAACGCTCCGAGGATTTGTACGGGCCAGGCCAACGCGATCTATCTTGGGAAGATATTAGAAATGGCGATATTGAGATAGACTCGAATAGTTATTTGGATTGCACCTAGCGTAGCCTAGGGGTGCAACAGCCCCTTTCCCTTTGCGCCCGTGGGCGCGTGCGTATAAGGACAGCGGCAACCTCACATCATTCGGATTCTTCTGACCTATGTCTGACCAAAAATACAACCGTGTCCTGCTGAAACTTTCGGGCGAGGTGTTGATGGGGGATCAGGATTACGGGATCGATCCGGCCTATGTCGCGCGGCTGGCTGAGGAAGTGAAGGCGGCCAAGAATACGGGTCTTGAAATCTGCCTGGTTATTGGCGGCGGGAATATTTTCCGCGGGGTCGCGGGGGCTGCGCGCGGGCTCGACCGGACTACGGGCGATTACATGGGTATGCTGGCGACGGTGATGAATGCGCTGGCGATGCAGAATGCGTTGGAGCAAGCCGGTGTGCCTACACGTGTACAGTCAGCCATTCCGATGTCTTCGGTGTGCGAGCCCTACATTCGCCGCCGGGCAGAGCGTCACCTTGAAAAGGGACGTATCGTTATTTTTGCAGCGGGCACGGGCAACCCGTTCTTCACGACCGATACCGGCGCGGCGTTGCGCGCGGCTGAGATGAACTGCGATGCTCTGCTCAAAGGAACCAGCGTTGACGGCGTGTATGACAGCGACCCGAAGAAAAACGCCGATGCCAAGCGCTTCGACGAAATTACCTTTAGCCGCGTGCTGAATGACAATTTGAAAGTGATGGATGCGACCGCCGTCGCGCTGTGCCGCGAAAACAGCATTCCCATTGTCGTCTTCTCGATTAGAGAGAAAGGCAACGTAGCAAAAGTGATCGATGGCAACGCCGTCCAGACAGTTGTGAGAGAGGAAGCCTAAGATGGCAAAGTACGACAAAGCCGACATAGAGCGGCGCATGAATGGTGCGGTAGAGTCGCTGAAAAGCGATCTTGGCGGTCTGCGCACTGGCCGGGCAAATACGACATT
Source organism: Pontixanthobacter sp. CEM42 (assembly GCF_017812015.1). GTDB lineage: Bacteria > Pseudomonadota > Alphaproteobacteria > Sphingomonadales > Sphingomonadaceae > Pontixanthobacter. Next base: position 666,665 of record NZ_JADQTN010000001.1, read on the forward strand.
GCTCGATCCGGTGGTGTGCGAAGTGTATGGCGCGATGATGCCGCTTAATCAGGTCGCAACCGTGTCCGCGCCAGAACCCCGCTTGCTGACGGTGCAAGTGTGGGACAAGTCGAACATGGCAGCGGTTGAGAAGGGCATTGCTCACGCTAATCTGGGCCTGAACCCGATGATCGATGGCCAGACATTGCGCCTGCCGATGCCCGATCTGACCGAGGAACGCCGTAAGGATCTGGCGAAACTCGCGGGCAAATATGCCGAGAACGCGAAGATCGCGATCCGGAATGTCCGCCGTGACGGCATGGAAGCGCTGAAAGAAGACGAGAAGAAGAAGGAAATCTCCGAAGACGAGCGCAAGCGGTCCGAGGATGAGGTCCAGAAGCTGACCGACAAATTCGTCGCCGAATGCGACACCGCGGCTGAAGCCAAAGAAAAAGAAATCATGACCCAGTGATCGGATCGCTCGGGGGATTTTCAAAGTGAGTACGCAGGCCAAACACGTCGCCATTATTATGGATGGCAATGGCCGCTGGGCGAAGCGCAAGATGTTGCCGCGCGCGATGGGCCACCGGCAAGGTGTCGAGGCCGTGCGCAAGCTGGTGCGCAGTGTCGAACCTATGGGGATCGATTGCCTGACGCTCTATGCATTCTCCTCCGAAAACTGGAAACGGCCCGAGGAAGAAGTCGGCGATTTGATGAATTTGCTGCGCAAGTTTGTCAAATCCGATCTGCCCGAATTTATCGCCAATGATGTGCGCCTCAAGATTGTCGGCGACTACAAGGCGCTCGCGCCCGACATCGTTGCGCAGCTTGAGGATGCGCTGGAGAAAACCTCCGGCGGCTCGCGTATTCTGGCGGTCGCACTGAATTACGGTTCGCAGCAGGAAATCGTGCAAGCTGCAGCCAAGGCTGCTGAGCAGGGCCCGGTGACTGAAGAGGGTATCGCCGCAAACCTCTACACCGCTGATCTTCCGCCGCTCGACCTGCTGATCCGCACCAGCGGAGAGGTTCGCCTGTCGAACTTCCTGCTGTGGCAATGCGCCTATTCGGAGATGGCGTTTGTCGATGTTCTGTGGCCTGATTTCACGCCTGACCATCTGCAACAAGCGCTCGACGATTTCGCCGACCGGGAGCGACGCTTTGGCGGACGGTGAGGCGATAGAAAAGAAGGTGTCTGACCTGCCAGTGCGGGTGGCGTCCGCGATTGTGATGGTTGCGATTGCCGGTGCAGCGTTATGGCTTGGTGGCTGGGTCTGGTACGCTTTTGTGGCACTTGTCGCCGGGATATGTTTGTTTGAGCTTATCCGTCTTGTTCGGGGTGCTTTTGGTTCGGGTACGGCGCAAACCATCGGAGTGGTGGGGGGCGCGGCCTATATCGGCTTGGCAGGCTTCTCTTTGGCGAATTTGCCACCTGCAGTGCTGCTGGGCGTTATCGCGGTGGTCATTGCCACCGACGTCGGTGCATATTTTAGCGGACGCGCCATTGGCGGTCCGAAGATTGCGCCGAAGATCAGCCCTTCCAAGACTTGGGCTGGATTGATTGGCGGGATGATTCTGGCTGGAGTCGTTTCAGCCTCGTTCTTCTTATACAATGTCGGTGAAATACGGTTTTCACTCATGGTTGGTGTTGCTGCAGCCATAGGTGCGACCTTGGCTATACTCGCTCAATGTGGTGACTTCTTCGAGAGTTGGCTCAAACGGAAAGCGGGAATGAAAGACAGTTCAAATCTAATTCCTGGCCATGGCGGTGTGTTTGACCGGATCGACGGGATGCTGCCCGTGGCCATTGCCGCTTTGCCACTGTGGGCGATGCATCCATGACCCGAACAATTTCCATCCTCGGTGCAACCGGTTCAGTCGGCGCATCTACGCTTGATCTGATCCGGCGGGAGCGGGATAAGTGGCGGGTTGTGGCGCTTACTGCGAATTGCAGTGCAGCAGAGCTAGCGAAGCTGGCTATCGAGTTTGACGCTGAGATTGCGGTGGTGGGCGACGAAGCCTGCCTTGCCGATCTGCGCGAGGCTCTATCAGGCACTTCCATCGAGGCAGCTGGCGGCGCGCAGACGCTGTGCGATGCGGCTGCACGTTCAGTTGATATGACCGTGGCGGCGATTGTCGGTTGCGCGGGTCTTGCGCCGGTAATGGCGGCGATAGAGCAGGGCGGCACCATCGCGCTCGCCAATAAGGAAGCACTGGTCTCGGCGGGCGATGTGATGACAGCTGCCGTCGCGAAACATGGTGCGACGCTGCTGCCGGTCGATTCCGAGCACAATGCGATTTTCCAATGCCTTCAGGGCAATAACATTGAGGAAGTCCGCTGGATCACGCTTACAGCCAGCGGCGGGCCGTTCCGCGAATGGACACAGGCGCAGCTTGAGGCAGCAACGCCCGAACAGGCTGTCGCGCATCCCAATTGGGATATGGGCGCGAAAATCAGCGTCGATTCGGCGACAATGATGAACAAAGGCCTCGAATTTATCGAGGCGCATCACCTTTTTCCCGTTGGCCTCGATCATTTGCGAATGGTGGTTCACCCGCAAAGCGTGATCCATTCGATGGTTGAGTACCGCGACGGATCGACACTCGCGCAACTTGGCCCGTCGGATATGAAAGTGCCTATTGCATCGTGCCTGGCATGGCCCAAACGTATGAGCACCGGCTGCGAACCGCTTGATTTGCCTGCGATTGGTGAGCTCAGCTTCTTTGCGCCCGACGAAGAACGCTTTCCCGCGACCAAGCTGGCGCGCGAGGCGGTTCATGCGGGTGGAGCAGCCCCGGCCACACTCAATGCCGCGAATGAAGTGGCGGTCGCGGCGTTTCTAGCTGGTCAGATAGGGTTCACGCAGATCGCGGCAATAGTGGCGGAAACCCTCAATAACGATATACAGGCCGCACCAAGCACCTTGGAAGAGGTGCTGACGGTCGATAGCGACGCAAGAACGCGCGCTGCGGAAGTTCTGGAGAGAAGCTGACTTGTTCGAATCTGTACCAATCTGGATGATGATCCTGGGCTTCCTGCTCGTTTTGGGACCACTGGTCACCGTGCATGAGCTGGGTCACTATCTGGTCGGTCGCTGGTTCGGCGTGAAGGCGGACGCTTTTTCTGTTGGTTTCGGCAAAGAGTTGGTCGGCCGGACGGACAAGCACGGCACCCGTTGGAAACTTTCTGCTCTACCGATTGGTGGTTATGTCCAGTTCCGAGGCGACATGAATCCCGCCAGCATTCCCGATGCGGATGCTCTGGAAGGATTGTCTCCCGAAGAACGCGACGGCAGTTTTCACCATGCAGCCTTGTGGAAGCGGGCATTGATTGTGCTGGCCGGTCCGGTGACGAACATTCTTGTGGCACTCGGCATATTTGCTGCATTCTCGATGATCTACGGAAAGGCTCTGCCAGCTGATCCCGCACAGCAAAATATTATCGCGAGTTTCGCCGAGGTCTCTGCTGCTCGCGAAGCTGGTCTCGAGGTTGGCGACAAAATCGTTGCAGTGAATGACGAAACATTGACTGACTTCCGCCACTTGCAGCGCAGCATCGCGCTGTATCCGGGCGAAACAGTCGATATCTCCTATTCGCGCGGCGGCGATGTCACCACGGTTCCCGTCACGATTGGCAGTTTCCAAGAGAAAGACCGTTTCGGCAACGAATCCAAGGTCGGCAGGATTGGCATTGCGCCGGAGCCTTTCGAACGTGTCTTTGAACCGGTCGGTCCAATCGAAGCGACTTCGCTAGCGGTCACGCAAAGCTTGATGATCGCCGATATGATGGTCACGGGTATCAAGCAGATATTGACGGGTGCCAGATCGGTACGCGAACTTGGCGGTCCGATTAAGATTGCCAAATATTCTGGCGAGCAGCTCAGCCTAGGGATGTTCGAGTTCACCTTCTTCGTCGCACTGATCTCGCTTAATTTGGCATTCATCAACTTGCTGCCAATCCCCGCTCTCGACGGAGGGCACTTGGCTTTCTACGCGGCAGAGGCAATCCGGCGCAAACCGGTGGGTCCTGTCGGCACTGAATGGGCCTATCGCACAGGCGTCGCATTGGTATTGATGTTGATGATCTTTGTGACGGCAAACGATGTGGTGTCGCTGTTCATTTAGGACTGAGGCGCAGATCGATGGATGTACGCAGGGGAGTGGGTTCTTACACCGCTTGATTGGGGGCACTGCATCGGGCAAGGGCGGCAACACGCATCTTGGCCGACAGGTCGAGTGATTTGAGAACGAAATTTTTATTGGACGGGATATCCGTGTCTATGAATGGACGTAACATGCGCGGCGATACAGCAATGACAAATGGTCGCCGGCTGGCGCTGGCTCTGCTTGGCGGAACTATGCTGGGCGGAATGCCGAGTATCGCTTTGGCGCAAACAGCTGGAACGCAGGCCACAGAAGAGGGTGCTGGCGAACAGCCGGCTCCCGCTCCGCTGGCCGCACCGAGCCCGGATACTATCCGGTCTATTGCGATTACCGGCTCACAGCGGCTCGAGCCGCAAACGATCCTGAGCTACATTACGCTGCGCCCGGGCCAGCCCTATTCGCAGGCCGCAGCCGACCAAGCGTTGAAAGAGCTGTACGCAACCGAGTTGTTCTCCAACGCCAGCGTGCGAAACGATGGCGGTAATGTCATCATCGAGGTCGTCGAAAATCCGGTGATCAACCGTATCATTCTTGAAGGCAATAAGCGCATCAAGAATGACAAAATCGTCCCCGAAATCAAGCTGGCACCGCGGCAAATTTTCACTCGTTCCAAAGTGCGTGCGGATACTGCCCGTATTGTCGAGCTGTACAAGCGCGGCGGTCGTTTCGCGGCTACGGTTGAGCCGAAGATTGTCGAGTTGAGCCAGAACCGCGTCGATGTGGTCTACGAGATCAGCGAAGGACCGAAATCCAAAGTTCGCCAGATCAATATCATCGGCAACGAAATTTTCTCCGATGGCACGTTGCGCGGCGAGATGGTGACCAAGCAATCGCGCTTCACCACCTTCTTCAGTTCCAACACCAGCTATGACCCTGACCGTCTGGCATTCGACCAGCAAAAGCTGCGTCAGTTCTATTTGACCGAAGGCTATGCCGATTTCCGCGTTGTTTCGGCGGTGGCGGAACTTACGCCGGACAAAAAAGACTTCATCATCACTTATGTGGTCGAGGAAGGCGAACGCTACAAATTCGGCGAAGTGGCGGTCGACAGTCAGATCCGCGATTTCGACAGCGATTTGATGAGCGACCGGCTGCCTATGAAAACCGGCGATTTTTATGACGCGAAGCTGATCGAAGATACGGTTGAGCAACTTAGCGAACTGGCCGGTACATTCGGCTACGCATTCGCTGATGTGCGCCCGCAATTCCAGCGGAGCAAAGAAGATCTCACAATGGGCATCACCTTTGTCCTAAACGAAGCACCGCGCGTTTATGTCGAGCGGATTGATGTGAACGGCAATACGCTGACGCAGGACAAGGTTTTGCGCCGCGAATTCCGTATCTCCGAAGGTGATGCGTTCAACTCCATTGGTGTGAAGCGTTCGACCAACCGGATTAAGTCGCTTGGCTTCTTCCAAGAAAATTTCGAAATTGAGCAGAAAGACGGCAGTGCGCCTGACCGGATTGTTCTTGAGGCTAACGTCGAAGAGAACCCGACGGGCGAATTGCAGCTTTCGGCCGGCTTCTCCTCGATTGAAAGCTTCATTCTGTCGGCTTCGATCCGTCAGCGGAACTTCCGCGGACGTGGTCAGACCGTTGGCGCAAGCGTCAACTATTCGCGCTTCTCACGCTCGTTCAATCTGAGCTTCACAGAGCCTTATGTGTTTGACCGCAACATCTCAGCCGGTGTCGATTTGTACCGCCGCGATTTCAACAGCTTCAACTTTACCGGTAGCGATCGGAATACAACGTTTCGGCAATCGACCACGGGTGCTTCGCTTCGCGTCGGTGTTCCGTTGTCAGAGTACATGTCGCTGGTTGGCAGCTATACGTTCAATTATGATGACGTTACGCTCGATGAGAACCAGTTCTTCGCCGATCTGGACGGCGACGGGGTACGTACCTGTGAACCACTGATTGCAGGCCGCTTCTTGTGCGAAGCGATTGGTCAGCGTGTCAGTTCAATTCTCGGTGTGACACTGGCATACGACAATTTGGACAGCCGGTTCCGTCCGACGCGCGGCTCCAGTGTATCTTTGACTACCGAAATTGCCGGATTGGGCGGTTCGGTGAAATATATTCGTAACCGCGCCAATGCGAAACGTTATTGGAATGTGTTCAACGGCTTCATCTTCTCGGTTTCGGCCGAAGGTGGTGCGATCAACGCTTGGGGCGGTGCGGATGTTCTTCTGACCGACCGTTTTTTCCTTGGTGAGCCGCAGATTCGCGGGTTCGATATTCGCGGCGTCGGTCCGCGCGTTTTGCGCCAGCCAATTCGCGATGACGGCAATGGCAATCCATTGCTTATCACCGATCGCGACCAGATTTCTGACGATGCGATTGGTGGTAACGCTTACTATCTTGGCCGCGCAGAGCTTGAAATTCCGCTCGGCACAGGGGCTCGTGAGTTGGGCTTGCGTCCGTCGATCTTTATGGATGTAGGTGCGTTGTTCAACGTGACCACACCGCAATTGCAACAGAGCCCGTTCCCAGGCGGACTGGCATTCCAACTGCGTGACAATAGCGGTAATCCGCTGTTTGTGACCGCTGCAGGCTTGCCGACCACAGATACGGTAGATGACATGGGCAATGCCCTTTCGCCGCTCAACCGGACTATTGCACCGTTCCAAGAAGTGTTCTTGGGCGACTCCGCTTCACCTCGCGTCACGATTGGCGTCGGGGTTAACTGGAACTCTCCGTTTGGACCGTTCCGGATCGATTTCGCCCACGCGTTGCGTAAGCAACCGGGCGACGACACCAAAAAATTCTCCTTCAATGTAGGAACTCAATTCTAATGAAAACTCTTATTAAACCGGCACTTGCTGCTGGTCTCGCTATGGCCGTCATGGCTCCTATGGCAGCGCCCGTTCAGGCACAAGTAGCTGGAATCGCAACGAGTACGCCAGAAATCGTAATGGTTCGCTCCGCCGCGCGTATCGCTGGTTACTCGGCGATCAACACAACTTATGCGACCCAGATCCAGCAGATCAGCACATTGCGTCAGCAGATTGCTACACAAACGCAGAGTCTCGACACGAATAGCGATGGTCAGCTGACACAGGCTGAAGTAGATGCAAACCCGACGGTTCGTGATCAAATTCAGGCTAACCAAACCACCGTTGATACGCTCAGCGCACCGATTGCTTTGGCACAATATTACGTGATCGAGCAGTTGATCAATGATTACGGCAATGCCCAAACGCAGGTCATCCAAGCGAAGAACATTCAAGTGATGCTCGCGCCGGAAGCATTCCAATATGCCGCCGAAGGTATCGACGTAACCGATGATATTCTGGCTGTCGTCAATCAGCGTCTGCCAGCGGTCGCTACTACGCCGCCACAAGGCTACCGTCCGCGTCAGAATACTGTCGATACGCATCAGGCGGTTCAGCAGATTATCCTTGCCGCAGCGCAGCGTCAGGCAATTCAGCAAGCGCAGCAGCAACAGCAAGCCGCACCGGCGCAGCCAGCGCCGACTGGCCGTTAAGACACACGATAGATCCTTGGGGGCAGGGCTATGAGTACCGACAATGGCGCCAACGAAAATGCTGGGGCCGCTTATGACATTCAAAAGATACTCAAGGCTCTGCCGCACCGCTATCCGCTACTTCTGGTAGATCGCGTCAAGTCACTGGAACTGGGCGAGAAAATTCACGCGGTGAAGGCTGTGTCCTTCAATGAGGAATTTTTCCAGGGGCATTTCCCCGGTGCGCCAATTATGCCCGGCGTACTTCAGATCGAAGCGATGGCGCAAGCCGCTGCGATTTTGGGGATCGAAACCCTGGAATTGGCGGGCACAGGCAAGCTGGTGTTTTTCATGGGAATCGAGAACGCCAAGTTCCGTTCACCTGTAACGCCGGGCTGTCTGCTCGATATGCATGTCGAATTCGTCCAAAAACGCAGCCGTGTCTATAAATTCAAAGGTGTGGCTAGTGTGGAGGGCAAGGTGACCTGCCAGGTCGAATTTACCGCGATGATCGCTGATCCACCCACCGCGTAATTTTCTTGCCAAACACTCGCGCCACCGTTACTGGCGCGCATCTTATTTCAATTGCAGCTCCGGTCGGAACCGGGGCGAATGCATAAAGGACATATGCCATGAAGGCCGAAGGACATCCCGATTACCACATGATCACGGTCAAAATGACCGATGGTACCGAGTTTCAAACGCGCTCCACATGGGGCAGCGAAGGTGACACTTTGTCGCTCGAAATCGACCCGACCAGCCACCCTGCGTGGACCGGCGGTAAACAACAGCTGCAAGAAGGCGGCCGCGTTGCCAAATTCAACCAGCGCTTTGGCGGTCTGTCACTCAAAAAGAAGTAAATCGTACTTCGATCGAAATAGAAAAGGGCGGTCCTGCGGGATCGCCTTTTTTCGTTTGGGGGTTTGCGAGTGATCAGAGACGCTGATTAGCGGGGTTGGCAAATCGATCAAACCGGTCATAACTGGTTCCGGTTTTGGGGGCTTCTTGATGCATTTATCGCACCGATTGTTGGCTTTGGGCATGTCCGCGCTTGTCCTTCATGGCTGCGGTGGATCCGATGGTAGCCCCAGCGTTTCGACGCCTATTACTGGGGGCACACCAACGCCGTCTCCCACGCCAACCCCCACACCAACGCCAACAACAAGCGGTTTTCAGTTTGGTCGCGCGGTTAATACGGATGCGGGCGCACCGCTTGCCAGCCTTGATCCGCAAACCGGTGCTTTGCACTACGCGCTCTATGCCAATCACACTCAAGCCAACGCAGACAATATGCTGCCTGATTTTTCCCATGCAGGATATGGCGGTGGCGGTGTCGCTTTGCCGAGCTATGCCAGTGTTGCCGTACAGCAGACGCTTAGTCCGCAAGCTGGTGACAATCGTGCGGCAATTCAGGCTGCGATTGATGCAGTCGCTGCTTTGCCCGCCGATGGCCGCGGTATTCGCGGGGCGGTGTTGTTGTTGGCGGGGGAATATCAGGTCAGTGGACCGATAGAAATCACAACCGGCGGAGTAGTTCTGCGCGGCGAAGGGCAGGGTGCCAATGGTACCGTGCTCACCGCGACCACGACGACACCGCAATCCACACTGATCGTGGTTCGCGGACAAGGGTCAGGCCGGCGTCCGACCGCTGCAGCGAACCCAGCCCAAACCGACATAACGCAGAGCTTTGTCCCGGTAGGCACGGTCAGCGTGGACGTTGCAGATGCGAGCGGCTTCGCCTCCGGTGATCCGATTGCGATTGTGCGGACGCCAAACGACACGTGGCTGGGTGCGAGCGGCGTCAATATGGCGCAATATGGATGGGATACGGGCAGCTACGCACTTGCGATCGAGCGCACGGTTACGGGTGTTTCCGGGAACACAATCACCTTCGATGCGCCGGTTACTGATGCGATCGAGACGCAATTTGGCGGCGGCTATGTCTATCGGACGGATACCACCGCCCGATTGCAGCAAGTTGGTGTTGAAAATCTACGGCTTCAAACGCTCGATTATGCGGATGTAACACGCGAAGATCGGGCATTCTTCGCGATCGCTTTCGCGGAAGTCGAGAACAGCTGGGTGCGCGATGTGACATCACGTTTTTTCTCCCAGGCATTCAATTTCTACGACGGTGCGCGGTTCAACACGATGCAGGATGTGGCTTTCATTGATCCCGATTTTGAAGTGGTCGGCGGGCAGCATTATGCGTTTGATTTCAAAGACGCTGGGCAGAATTTTTTCCAGCGCTGCTACAGCCGTGAAGGGCGCCACAGCTTCACTTCCGGATCGCGCGCGACTGGTCCCAATGTGTTCCTCGATTGCCTCGCCGAAAACAGCACCAATGATAGCGGGCCTCATCATCGTTGGGCGACAGGAACGCTTTTCGACAATGTGAAGGACAGTTTGCTCCGTGTTCAAAACCGTACGACCTCGGGCTCGGGTCACGGATGGGCGGGCGCGCAGCAATTACTGTGGAACAGCGAGCTTGATGAGTATGTGCTGCAAACACCGCCCTTCGCTATGAATTGGGCGGTTGGAATTGTCGGCAACCGGATCGATGGCAGTTTTTCACCGGGCGAAGCAGACGGAATGATCCAAAACGCCGGATCACGTGTCGCGGTGCGCAGCCTTTATCTACAGCAGCTTGAGGACCGTCTTGGGGTACAGGCGGTGACGAATATCACCTTACCTGCACAGCGCAGTGGCCCCATCTGGACTGAGCTGGCAGCGTGGGCGGGTGAAGGAAAGTTCAGCCCGTAGTTTGGGGGGCTAATTCTTCAAACGCGTTCTAGCGGTATATGTGGACCGTCGGGTTGTTCAATCCGGATGACGTCTTTGGCGCGCACGACACCGCCGTCAATCGCAACGGTCATGATTCCGGCCTTGCGAATGAGACCATCGGGCGATTTCTCGATCACTTCGCTTAGCAACCCTGATCGGAAGTTCTCGATCTGCTTGCACGGGTTGCGCAGGCCAGTGACTCGAAGAACTGCGCTCCCGCCGATATGGAGCAACGTTCCGCGCGATAGGTCGAGCAGATCTATTCCGCGCGTCGTGATGTTTTCGCCCAGATCAGCGGGAGCGATTGTATAGCCTTTCCGGCCAAGTTCCTCGAACAGTTCGGAATGGATCAGGTGGACTTGGCGTAAATTGGGTTGATCGGGATTTGCTACGACGCGCGAGAGGTGTTGAACCCGGTCACCCGCATGCGCATCCCCTTCGACGCCGTAGCCCGCACGAATCGTAATCGCGTCGACCACCTGTTTAGAGAATCGATGAGTCCCATCTTTAGCCACGGCGAGGACATGCGCCGCAGTCATCCCCATTCCCGCTCACGGTACCACTTGGTCAGGACATATTTCAGGCCCTTACGCACTTTCATCCCGTGGTGCAGCGTATTGGGATTGACCCGGCCATCAGAGCGGCGATTGTTCCAGCAAAGCAGCTTCCCCGCCTCCGGCTTGAAAATCTTGTTGATCGCTTTGAATCGGGTGCCGCCGCCAGCATCGACATCGTTGAGATAGATCATGAAAGTCCAGGTGCGCTGCCCGGCGACCGAGCAGTATTTTTGGAAATCCTGTCCATCGGGCGCAAAATAATCGGTGTGCGGTTTGAATTCCTGCCCGACATCATAGCGTTGGCCTTGCAGCGGTTCGCCATGTTTGGGGTCTATTCCTGATAACTCGGCGAGCAGCGCCTCCATCTCAACCACGGCAGGCGCATCGGGCGCTAGGTCGCAGGTTTCGCTGGTACGGAAATATTGATCGCCATTGTCATCGGCGATGGTTGAGGGGCGGCGCTCTGCATCAATCCGTGCGATCAGGCGCTTGCATAGGTCTGGTGTAACGAAATCGCGCAATTGGAATATCTCGACCTTGGGCGAGGGGACGCGCTGGATACCACTACGCATAAGCAGCTTCTCTGCCGAAGATTCGCCCGCCAATCCCATGCTACGGAGTGTTACCCAGCCAGAGCGACTTCGCAAGCCGCGTAATAATGTTGCGCGAAGCGTCCCGGAATGCAGTTTTCGCTTCCCAAATTACAAAACCTATGCAATTGGCTCGCGCCCGCATCGGAAGCGGCTTGACCGCGCGGCGTGCAGGGCTAACAGGCCCGACAGCACGGCTTCAAAAGACGATGCGGACAGAATTGTGGCGACCGTAGCTCAGTTGGTTAGAGCGCCGGTTTGTGGTACCGGAGGTCGGGGATTCGAGCTCCCTCGGTCGCCCCATTCTTTCCCTTTTTGGCCGTCAAAACCAGCGCGGATACACCGCTGCGCAATTGGGGCAATGCAGATGACGGCATTCTGGACCGAAGCAGATTTTGATGATCACGAGCACGTTCAGCTCGTGCGCGATCGCAATTCCGGTCTGACAGCTATTATTGCGCTCCATTCAACGCATCTTGGCCCCGGCGCGGGTGGCACACGCTTCTGGCACTACGCCGAACCCAAAGACGCAATCCGTGACGCACTGCGACTGAGCCGCGGTATGAGCTACAAGAATGCGATGGCCGGCCTGCCTATGGGCGGCGGCAAAGCAGTGATCTTGGCTGACAAGGACCGCACAAAGACGCCCGAAATGCTGGCAGCATTCGGCGATGCGGTGAATGCGCTTGGTGGTCGTTATGTAACGGCGGAAGATGTTGGCATCAGCGAAGCCGATATGGTCGCTGTGTCCAAGCGCACAGATTATGTTTCCGGGCTGCCAGTTACCGGCGATGACGCCGCTGGCGGCGATCCCGGGCCATTTACTGCCATGGGCATCTATCACGGCATCAAAGCCGCTGTGCAGCACAAGCTCGGCAAAGATACTGTTAAAGGCGTCCACATCGCTATTCAGGGTATCGGCAGCGTTGGCGGCGGCGTTGCCCGTCTGCTAGCTCATGATGGCGCGAAGCTGACACTTTCGGACATCAATGAAGATCGCGCAAAGGCCTTGGCAAGCGAGTTGGGTGGCGAATTCGCAGCGTCTGACGGAATAATGAGCGTCTCGTGCGACGTGTTCAGCCCCAATGCACTGGGCGCAATTTTGGACGACGAGGGAATTGCCCGGTTGGACACGCCGATTGTTGCGGGCGGGGCGAACAACCAGCTCGCGCGTCAGGGGCATGGCCAACAGCTTGCGGATCGGGGTATTCTCTATGCGCCAGATTACGTCATCAATGCAGGCGGTATCATCAGCGTTGCGATGGAATATCTGTGCAAGCAGCACGGCGAACCCTGCGATATCAACGAGGTACGCAAGCGGATCGCGCAGATCCCGGGGCGACTCGAAGAGATATGGCAGGAAAGCGCCAGCACTGGCGTTTCATCTGATGCAGTTGCCGACCGGATGGCGCAAAAACTGATCGGGCGCGGCTGACGGGGGATTCGACCATTGAGCATACTGGTCGATCATTGCTTGCTACCCCTAGCATCACCTGTAAAAGCTAGTGCTTGAAATCATGCACGGCTTTGCGAATCCCAAACGTTTTCTAGCTCTGGCGAAGTGGCTCACGCCGCTTCTGCTGGTCAGTGGACTTGCCTTGGCGACAATTGCCTTGGTTTGGGGCCTATTCTTTGTTCCGCCTGACCGCCTGATGGGGGAGACCGTACGCATCTTATTCATCCACGTGCCGGCCGCTTGGCTGGGTATGGGCGGTTGGACTGCGATTGCGATTTCCAGCCTGGTATTGCTGGTGTGGAAGCACCCGCTGGCGAGCCTTGCGGCGCGCGCTGCGGCGGTGCCCGGCGCGGTATTTACCGCATTATGCCTGATCACTGGCTCAATTTGGGGACGACCCACGTGGGGAACATGGTGGGAATGGGATGGCCGGCTCACGTCGATGCTCGTCCTGCTGTTCCTTTACTTCGGATATATTGCACTGGCGCAGGCGGTTAGCCGCGAAGGCGGGTCGAGCCGTATCCCGGCAATCTTTGGTCTTGTCGGTGCGATCAATATTCCGATCATCAACCGCTCGGTAGTGTGGTGGAATTCGATCCATCAACCGCCGAGCATTACCGTTGGCAAAAGCGCAATTGACCCGGCATTCCTCATTCCGCTTGGAGTGGCCGTTCTCGGCTTCTCGCTGCTGTTTGGCGGAGTAGTATTGGCCCGGATGCGCGCACTGCTTGCGGAAATTCAAACCGAGGCGCGTCTTCGCCGCAAAGCGTCAGGGAGCGAATAATGCGCGAGAATTTGCCGCAATGGGATTTCGTGATTGCGTCATATGCTGTCGGTATTGTGGCAGTGCTCGCTCTGGTCGCCTGGAGTTGGGCGTCGATGCGCAAGGCCGAGAAACGCCGTGAAGAGGTGAAACGCAAGTGAGTTCTGTTCTGAAGGCAAAGCATCAGCGTCTGGTGCTGATCATTATTGCGCTGATTGCCATTATTGGGGCGGGTCTGCTCGCATCTTATGCACTGCGTAACGAAGCGAGCCTGTTCTATACGCCGGATCAGATTGCCGCCAATCCGCCTGCACCGGGTCAGGCCATTCGCCTGGGCGGAATGGTACAAGAAGGATCACTCTCGACAATGGCAGACGGGATCACTGTGTCGTTCACGGTGACTGACAAAGAAAGCTCGACCGTGCCGGTGCGCTATACCGGCATTCTACCCGATCTGTTTGTTGAGGGGTCGGGTGTCGTCGCCGATGGCCGCATGGATCCGGACGGCACATTTATTGCTGATGAGCTGCTCGCTAAGCATGACGAGAATTACGTTCCGCGCGAATTGCAGGACATGGACCAGCATTCGCCCGACAAGACACTCGAGACGCTGGAGTCTGTGACTTGATCGCAGAGCTGGGCCTTGCTGCTCTTTGGCTGGCGGCGGCTTTGTCCGCGCTGCAATTGCTGGGCGGCGTCTTAGCGCAGCGCAAAGAAGCGAGTGAGATCGCGCGTCTCGTTCGTCCTGCCGCGATTATGCAGGGGGTGTTGGCCGGTTTCGCATTCCTGATGCTGCTGTGGCTGTTTTATGTGACCGATCTCTCGGTCAAACTGGTCGCAACAAACTCTCACTCGGCGAAACCATTGGTGTTCAAGCTGGCTGGTGCATGGGGCAATCATGAAGGTTCGATGCTTTTGTGGGTGACCGTTATGGCACTCGCAGGTGGACTGATTGCACTGGTTGAACGACGGCTACCCGAAAAGACGATGTTGGCCACGCTTTCTGCGCAAGCCTTTGTCGGTCTTGGTTTTTATGCGTTCTTGTTGCTGAGCTCGAATCCCTTTGAACGCCTGCCACAGCCCGCGTTGGAAGGAATTGGACTTAACCCGCTGCTGCAGGATATCGGGCTCGCCTTCCATCCGCCGACTTTGTATTTTGGCTATGTTGGCCTGTCAGTGGCGTTTAGTTTTGCTGTTGGCGCGCTGCTGACGCGGCAAGTCAACCCGAACTTTGCCCGCGCGATGCGGCCATGGGTATTGGGCGCGTGGATATTCCTAACGTTGGGCATCACCGCAGGCAGTTATTGGGCGTATTACGAGCTGGGCTGGGGTGGCTGGTGGTTCTGGGACCCGGTTGAAAACGCATCGCTGATGCCATGGCTGGCAGCGACGGCGTTGTTGCATTCGGTCGGAGTGTTGGCAGCGCGTGATGCGCTCAGGACGTGGACGATTATGCTCGGCGTAATCGCGTTCTCGATGTCGATGCTGGGCACATTCCTTGTCCGTTCCGGTATTCTGACTTCGGTTCACGCGTTCGCTGTGGATCCGGAGCGTGGGTCATTTATTCTAGTGCTGCTGCTGCTCTACATTGGCGGTTCGTTGCTGCTGTTTGCATTGCGCGCAAATACCGTTTCCGAGGGCGAACGGTTCTCCGTAACAAGCCGCGAAGGGGCGCTGGTGTTCAACAATGTGATGCTGAGCGCGCTGCTTGGCATTGTGCTGCTCGGCACGCTCTATCCGTTGCTGACCGAGGCATTTGACGTTCGCGTTTCGGTCGGACCTCCATATTTCAATCCTGTCGGTGCGATCTTCACCATCCCGATGCTTCTGATTATGGCGGTCGGCCCGCTGCTGCGCTGGCGCGGTGACAGTTTCGCGCGGATCAAAAACTCGGTTGCGATAGTCGCGGCGATTATGCTGGCAGTTTTGGCACTGGTCCTGATCCTTGGGTCATATGGATTGCTGCCGGTCCTTGGCCTCGCCGTTGCAGCGGGACTGGCCGTGGGAAGCTTCCTACCGCTCAGAGGGCGCAATTTGATGCGTGCGCCGCTCTCCCTGTGGGGCATGGTGATCGCGCATTTCGGCATTGCCGTCGCGCTCTTCGGCATGGCGAGTGAGACTGCATTCTCTGAGGAGAAACTGGCGGCTGTACCTGTCGGCGAAAGCGCTCAGGTAGGTCCATGGAATGTCAACTTGGAGCAAGTTGCTCCGGTCGCTGGCCCGAACTGGACCGCTATTCAAGGGCGTTTGGCGGCGAGCTATGATGGCGGTGATCCGGTGATACTCACTCCGGAATCGCGCAACTTCTGGGCTCCGCCGCAGGAAACAACCGAAAGCACGCTTGCAACCCGTTGGAACGGACAGCTTTATGCTGTGATTGGTAACCAAGCCGCTGATGGCCGTTGGCAGTTACGCCTGTGGTGGAAGCCGTTTGTGACCTTCATCTGGTATGGCGGCATTCTGATCGCACTGGGCGGTTTGCTCGCTTTGATAGGAAGGCTCCGCACTGACCTTAAGCGGCGCTATGTCAAATCGCGTCAGGCAGACCGGGCGAAGGAGGCCGCCGCGCTATGACCAGTCTGAAAGTCTGGATTCCGCTTGCGATTTTCCTGCTGTTCTGCGGAGTGGCGGCATATCAGCTGACTCAACCCAAGGATGAATTTGTCGAGAGCACTATGGTTGGTAAACCGGTGCCCGATTTTGAACTGCGTCCAGCTTTGGCTGAGCTTCCAGGGGTGTCGATCGCTGATCTGAAGGACGGCAAGCCGAAACTGCTCAACATTTGGGCGAGTTGGTGCGTGCCCTGCATTGCAGAGGCACCGCATCTGGACGTTCTCAAGCGGCAAGGCGTGGAGATCGTCGGCGTCGCAATCCGTGACCGTCCTGAAGATGTTGCGCGGTTCCTCAATCAGTATGGCAATCCGTACACCAAAATCGGCGCCGATGATCTGTCGGAAATCCAACTGAGCATTGGTTCGTCTGGCGTACCAGAGACTTTCGTGGTCGATGGAAATGGCATCATCAGGCACCAGCATCTCGGCGATGTTCGGGCGGAGCATGTTCCAGTGCTTCTGCAGAAATTGGCGGAGGCCGGGGCCGGGGCATGAACCGTGCAATTGCCTCAATATTGGCTGTGTTGTCCCTGTTCGCGCTTCCATTAGCCGCACAGCAATCACTTCCGCCCGCGCCACTTGCATACGAACAACTGGAAGACCCGGCGCAGGAGGAGGCTGCTCAGGCGCTCATGGAAACGCTGCGCTGTCTCAAATGTCAAAGCCAATCGATTGCCGATAGCGACGCCCCGATGGCTGGCGATATGCGTCATCAAGTCCGCAGCCGTATTCAAGCGGGTGAGGAGCCTGAGGCGATCCGCGCATGGCTGGTGGAGCGCTATGGCGATTATGTCAGCTACGCCCCAACGGTTAGCGAAACTACGTGGCCATTATTTGCTGTACCGGTTCTGCTGCTGCTGGTTGCTGGCCTGATCCTGTGGCGTCGTTTGAGGAAAGCATCATGAGCTGGCTCCCGGTTATCGCGCTGGCTTTGGCTGCATTTCTAGTGGCAGCGTTCGTCCTAAAACTGCCAAAAAGCGGCTGGGCTTTATTCGGCGCTGCGCTACTCTTCGGGTTGGCAGGTTACGCTATGCACGGTTCGCCCGGTTATGCAGGTTCACCGACCGAGAACGTCCCGGAAGCCAATCCCAACAACGCGGCGATGGTCGATGCACGGCGGGAATTCTTCGGCATGGATAGCTTGCCCAGCCGGTATGTCATTTCCTCCGATGGATTTGCGCGCAACGGGCAGTTCGAGGATGCTGCAGGATGGATGCGCAATGCGATCAGCGAAAACCCGAATGATGTCGAGGCATGGGTAGGTCTAGGCAATGCACTGGTTGAACACGCCGACGGCTCGCTGACGCCGGCCGCGCTTTATGCCTACTCACAAGCGGAGCAGATCGCCCCGCAGAACCCCGCCTCGGCCTATTTCCTTGGGATTGGCCTATTGCGGTCGGGCCGGGCAACAGAGGCGCGTGGCGTTTGGGCTCAACTGATCGAGAACGCGCCTGAGGACGCAGAATGGGTCGAGCCAATGAAGCTACGCTTGGAGCGGCTCGATGCGATGCTTGCACAAATGGGCGGGCAACAACAGGTGACGCCGGGACAGTAGCCAACTGCGTGTTGCGGTGCACAAGCGTAGCTGCTAGTGGCCGCCGCCTTTCGACTGGTGATTGATTGCGCGCCGTTTAGACGCAATCGGGATACCTGATTTATGGCAGAAGCCTCGACACATAGTGTTCAACCGCCGCCGGGCTCGCAAACGGGGCATAGCGCCTCGAAAGCTGCGCTTGCCGTTGGTGCGATCGGTATTGTGTTCGGTGATATCGGCACCAGTCCGCTTTACGCCTTTCGTGAGACATTTGTTGGCCCGCACCCGCTGGCGCTCGACACCGCGCATGTGCTCGGCGTTATCAGTCTGATTTTCTGGTCGATGACCCTGGTTGTGGCGATCCAATATGTCACCATCCTGATGCGTGCCGATAATAAGGGGCAGGGCGGTAGCCTCGCCTTGGTCGCGCTGATTTCGAGCCATATTAGCGGCAAGAAATATGGCTGGGTCGCGGTGCTGCTCGGCGTATTTGCGACATCGCTGTTTTATGGCGACAGCATGATCACGCCGGCGATTTCGGTGCTGTCCGCTGTTGAAGGTCTGACAGTGGTCGATGAAGGCCTGTCCGACTACGTGATACCGATTGCACTGGTCCTGCTGATCTTCCTGTTCGTGCTGCAAAAGCGGGGTACAGCGAAGGTCGGTGCGCTGTTTGCGCCGGTGATGATCGTCTATTTTACCGTTATCGCCAGCATGGGCGCGTGGCAGATTGTGCAAACACCTGACATCCTATGGGCGCTAAACCCGTATTACGCGGTGAATTTCTTCATTATCGACGGCTTCACGGCGTTTCTGGCGCTCGGTTCGGTGGTATTGGCGGTTACCGGTTCAGAGGCGCTCTACTCCGATATGGGGCACTTCGGGCGCGGTCCGATGCGGTTATCATGGTTTGGCTTTGTGATGCCGTGTTTGCTGCTCAATTATTTCGGGCAGGGCGCGATGATTATCGGCCTACCGAATGAGTTGGCAGTAGAAGCGATCCAGAGCCCGTTCTTCTTCCTGGCAAGCGAGGAATGGCGCTTGCCGCTGGTTTTCCTCGCCACCTTCGCGACCTTTATCGCCAGCCAAGCGGTTATCTCGGGCGCATTCTCGATCACTCACCAAGCGATGCAAATGGGCTATATTCCCCGCCTGTCGATCCGCCACACCAGTGAGACCGAAGGCGGCCAGATTTACATCCCTATCGTGAACTGGGCGCTGATGATTGCTGTCATCGTGCTGGTCCTGACGTTCCAGAACAGTTCCAACCTTGCCTCGGCATACGGCATCGCGGTGACCGGTGCGGTCACCATCGATACGTTGCTGATGGCGGTGCTGCTGGTAGGCGTGTGGAAATGGAAGTGGTGGTATGCCGCGCCGGTCGTACTGCTGTTCCTGATCGTTGACGGAGCCTACTTTGCCGCGAACCTCGCGAAAGTACCCGATGGCGGTTGGTTCCCGCTAATGGTTGGTGCAGTCGCCTTTACATTGCTCACCACATGGGCACGTGGTCGCAAGCTGATGCGCGAACGTATGAGCGAAGTTGCGTTGCCGATGGAAATCTTCGCCAAATCGGCCAAAAACAGCGCAACTCGCGTTCCTGGCACCGCGATCTTTATGGCGTCTGCCAAGGGCGGGGTGCCCTCCGCATTGCTGCACAATATCAAGCACAACAAAGTGCTGCACGAGCGGGTGGTGATCCTGACGATCCAGATCGCCGAGATACCCTATGTCGATCCGGACGGACGCTGCGAGTATTACGATCTTGGCGACGGCTTCTTCCGGGCCGTGTTGCATTACGGCTTTATGGAAGCGACCGATGTGCCCGAAGGCTTGAAAAGCATGGCGGTATGCGGCGGTGAATTCGACATGATGCACACCAGCTTCTTCCTGTCGCGCCAAACGCTGCTGCCGTCCGACAAGCCGGGCATGCCGATCTGGCGGGAGAAGATCTTCGCGTGGATGCTGCGCAATTCAGCGACCGCGATGGAGTTCTTCAGACTGCCGACGAACAGGGTTGTGGAGCTAGGAAGCCAGGTGCGAATTTAGATCTGGTTTACCTGGTGTTCGTCATTCCCGCGAAAGCGGGAATCCAGAGAAGTCGATCGCTGAGCCACCCTGGATTCCCGCTTTCGCGGGAATGACGTCGGTTGGAAGTATTAAGCCGTCGGTGGCTCGTCCTTCACCACATCATCCTCAGCGCCAACATCCAGGCCATGCTTCATCAGCATCGGGATTTGGGTGAAGGTAAAGATGAAGGTCAGCGGCATAAACACCCAGAACTTGGCCCATAGCCATGTCTCGAATGTGCCGTTTTCGACATTGTAGAGATAGCGCAAAACTTCATTCAGCCCGGCAAGGGCGAAGAAGAAAAAGCCCCAGTTGCGCGACAGTTTCAGCCAGCCTTCATCGCTCAGCCCCTCGAATGCGGCCTCTAGCAGAATTTTGAGCAGAGCCTTCCCCTTCCATGCCCAGCCAATGACCAGTGCGGCGCCGAACAGCGAGTAGATGATTGTCGGTTTGAGCTGCACGAATGTCGGATCGCCGAAGAAGATCGTCAAACCGCCAAAACCGACAATCAAGGCGGTCGAGAACCATAACATTGGCGACACTTTGCCTAGCTTAACCTTGGAAAAGACCAGCGCAATCACGGCGGCCACCATAAAGGCGAGAGTGCCTTTGATGACTGCAGCAATTTCGCCGACAGCATCGCTTTCTTCGGGCGCGAAGTATTTGTAGACTGCCAAGAACACGACTAACGGGCCGTAATCGACTGCGACGTTGAGCCAACCAGAACTCTGTTTCTTTGGCGCTTCTGCTTCAGCCATCAGGCCACCCCCGCAATCACTTTGGCGACCAGATCGGGATCGAATGGTCGCAAATCATCAATTTTCTCGCCGACACCAATCGCGTGAATCGGCAAGCCATATTGCTCTGCTGCTGCGACCAGAACACCGCCGCGTGCGGTTCCGTCCAGCTTGGTCATAATCAGGCCGGTAACGCCTGCGACTTCCTTGAACGTCTCAATCTGGGCGAGGGCGTTTTGGCCGTTTGTGGCGTCGAGCACGAGCACCACATCATGCGGCGCTTCTGGGTTCAGGCGGCCGAGGACCTTGCGGATTTTGGCGAGCTCATCCATCAACTCGCGCTTGTTCTGCAGGCGGCCAGCGGTGTCGACCACCAGCGCGTCGATTCCTTGATCGGTCGCAGCTTTGACGCCGTCAAACACGATGCTCGCGGGATCACCGCCTTCCGGGCCGCGAATGATCGGTACATCGATACGCTCTGCCCATGTCGCCAGCTGTCCGATGGCTGCGGCGCGGAACGTGTCACCCGCCGCCAGCATCACGCCGTAATCGTCTTCCTGAAACAGGTGTGCCATTTTCGCGATGGTAGTTGTTTTGCCGCTGCCATTGACGCCGATCACAAGGAGGACTTGCGGGCGCGGAAAGGCGGTGATTTCGATAGGAACCGCAACAGGACGCAAAATCTCGGCGATTTCTTCGGCGACAGCTTCTTTCAACTCGGTCTCGGTGATGTTCAGGCCGAACTTCTTCTCGGAAAGCTTTGCGCGAATACGTGCGGCTGCCGATGGACCTAGGTCCGACATAATCAACGCATCTTCGACATCATCCAGTGTAGAGTCGTCGAGCTTCGCCGTGCCCACGACTTCGGTCAGATTGGTCGACAAGCGTTCCGACGTTTTGCGGAAGCCGCCGAATAGCCGGTCTTTCCAGCTCGTTTCGCTCATCGTTGCAAGCCCCCATCTCTTAACAAACCAGCGTCCAAGGCGGTCGGTGTGATTGTGAGAATAGTGCCCGGCGCAGTGCCTTCGGGAACCGCCACTCTCGCGAAATTGGGCGCATAGCCTGTCTCGTCGCGTTCGGCGAGGACTGATAGTGGTTTGCCGACTTGCTCCGCGAGCCACGCATCGCGTTGGTGGGCCACATCGCTGCGGAGTTCAGCCGCGCGTTGCTTGATCAGAGAGCGCTCCAACTGCGGCATCCGCGCGGCGGGCGTGTTGGGGCGGGGCGAGTACGGGAAGATGTGGCCATGCACGATATCGACCGCTTCGATGATCGAACGGTTCTCCGCGTGCATTGCGGCATCTTCGGTCGGAAAACCGGCGATCAAATCAGCACCAATGGCGATTTCCGGGCGGCGCGCTTTCAGCCGCTCGACCAAAGCAACGGCGTCGGCGCGCAAATGTCGGCGTTTCATGCGCTTTAGCATCATATCATGGCCATGCTGCAGCGAGAGATGCAGATGTGGCATCAGCCGCTGTTCCTGCGCAAACAGTTCCTCCAGTAGTGGATCGATTTCGATCCCGTCGAGCGAGGACATCCGCAGACGTTGCAATTGCGGGAAGGCATTAAGCACCGCCTCGACCATTGTGCCCAATTCAGGCGTGTCAGGAAGGTCATGTCCCCACGATGTGACATCGACGCCGGTGAGTACGACTTCAGGGGCGCCTTGCTCCAGATGCTTTTCGACTTGTGCGAGCACTTGCGGGATTGTCATTGACCGGCTTTTGCCGCGCCCCTGCGGAATAACGCAGAAGGTGCAGGCATGGTCGCAACCGTTCTGAACGGTGACGAAGGCGCGGGTGCGGCTCGGGACAATCGGTGTTGTTTCGACCGGCACATTCCATGCGCGGGGATCAAGTTTGGTGGTGTTGGCGATTAAACCGTCAACTTCGGGCATCGCGCTTAGCTGATCGCGTTCGATATCGGCTGCGCATCCGGTTACCAGCAGACGCGCATCTGGTCGTGCTTTGCGGGTTTTGCGAATGGTCTGCCGCGTTTGCCGAACCGCTTCCATCGTCACGGCGCAGCTATTAATGACGACAATATCGTCCTCGTCCGCCAGCATGGCCTTGATCTGCTCGCTCTCGGAAATATTGAGCCGGCAACCGAGAGAGATCACTTCTGCAGTGGCGGCTTTTGTCACGCGTAATCCGCCCACTCGAATGAGCCACGGAAAGCTTCGGTTGCGGGGCCTTCCATAATGATCGATTCACCGTCTGCCCATTCAATGTTCAGCTCCCCGCCGGGCAGTCGGACGCGCACCGGGGAGGTCACTAAGCCCTTCCGGATCGCGGCAACCGCCGTCGCGCAGGCGCCGGTTCCGCAAGCTTTGGTGAGACCCGCACCGCGCTCCCACACGCGCAAATTAATCGCGCCGTCACGAACATCAGCGACGTTCACGTTAATCCGCTCTGGAAATAGCGGGTCATTCTCGATCTCTGGCCCGAGCCGATCGAGCGGTATCTCTTCGCAATCACGTACAAAGAAGATCACATGCGGGTTGCCAACATTTACAGCGGAGGGATTGTTCAGCATTTCCCATGACACGGGCATCGCTCCGGTGTCCATCGCATAGTCGAGCGGGATGCTGTCCCACTCAAACCTAGGAAATCCCATATCGACCCGCGCACCGCCTTGTGTGGGCGATAATTCGATGATCCCACCGCCAGTTTCTACCTTGGCAGGTTCTCCGTGGAGTAGGGCGACGGCCCGCGCGGCATTACCGCAAGCTTCCACCTCTCCGCCATCCGAGTTGAATATCCGCATACGGAAATCGGCGCTGCTTGATCGTTCCAGCAGGATAAGTTGATCGCATCCGACACCCGAGCGCCGATTGGCAAGCGCAGCTGCGCTTTGCTCGCTCAGGGTTGGCAATTCTGCCTCACGCGCATCGAGCATGATAAAATCATTGCCGAGGCCGTGCATCTTGATGAAGGGAATGCGCATTACCCAGCGCATTTATGCATCGCCGGGGCTGCCGTCTAGTGGTGCGGTGTAGCCGGTGACCGGCTGAGGCGATTAAGCGCGGTTGCGCTGTTGATCGATGGACTGCTCTTCGGTCGGGACATCATCGGCGCTATCTTCGGCAATTCCCAGCACTGCGAGCAGTCCGTGCGCGGCCAATCGCTTGCGCACATCGTCGGCGCTTTCCGGACGGCCATAGTGATATCCTTGGCCCTTCATCGCGCCTTTGCCGCGCAGGGCCTCGAGTATCCGCTCATCTTCGATGCCTTCGGCAGTGACCGGCATCTCGAGCCCATCACCGAGCGAAATGATCGCAGTAACGATCTTCTCGCTCGCATCTTCCTCGTTCAGCTCTCCAACAAAACTGCGGTCGATTTTCAGTCGATCGAACGGCAGCGAACGAAGCTGCGCCAGGCTGGAATAGCCAGTGCCGAAATCGTCCAAACTTATCTTCACACCCTGGTTTTTCAGGCTGGTAATCATCGAGCGGACGATACCAACATTTTCGTGAATGCAGCTCTCGGTAATTTCGATCTCAAGCCTGTTCGCCGGGAAGTTATGTTTGACCAGCATTTTGAGCAATTTCTGCGAGAACCACGGATCGCGCAATTGCACAGGGGATATGTTGACCGACAGCGTCAGCTTGGGGTCCCATTCCTTGGCGTCGGCGAAAGCTTGCTCGATGAGCTGCTCGGAGAGTTGAGCGATAACGCCAATCTCTTCTGCTACCGGGATAAAAATTGCCGGATTCACTAGGCCGAGATCCGGTGATTTCCACCGTGCAAGCATTTCGAAACCGACGATCTCGCCGGTGTCCAGATCAATTTGTTGCTCGTAGAATGGCACGAATTCACCGGCATCAACACCGCGGCGGATGCCGGTTTCGAGTTCGTTGCGAAAACGCAGTTCGTTTTCCATGGACGCTTCGAACCAGAAGTAGCGGTTTTTGCCGTGACCTTTTGCGTGGTACATCGCAATGTCGCTGCGATGCATCAGCAATTGACCGTCAGGTACTTCCTTGTCGCGCAATTGCGTGGCGACAGTGGTTGTTATCCCAACCGACATGGTAATCTCAACAGAAACACCGTCGATGTCCTGTGGCTTTGAAACTTTTGCGATTAGTTGCGATGCGATTTGATCGACTTTGTCCGGTGCGCGTTGATCGAATGTCACGACACACGCAAACTCATCACCGCCCAACCGTGCGAGCAATGCGCCAGCAGGCAGCGTTGAGCGCATCCTCTCAGCGGCGGTTTTCAGTACCTGATCGCCAACTTTATGACCGTTCAAATCATTGACTTGTTTGAAGTTATCAAGATCAATCATCAGGAACGCGACAGCTTCATGGCCGTCCGCAGCTCCGGCAATGAGGTCGTCGGTGGCTGGCATAATGCTGCGCCGATTGAGGCATCCGGTTAGCGGATCCGTCTCTGCCAGCGTCTGCGCTGTTTCTTCCGCTTTACGGCGCTGCTCGATCTCGGAAACTAACTCACGATAGCGGCGCATGCCGAATATGATCAGGGCGATATTGAGGAGCAATGCGTTGATAATGAAGTTGTCCGGGCCTTCAGATCCCGACATCCAATTGCGCACGATTTGCGGGAGTACCGCACTGCCTGTGCCGATGAACATCAAGATCGCGGCGACAGCTATGCCGAGTGCGACAATATCACGCTCTATACGCCGTTTAGCGTTGCTGAGATTGGTGCTCTTTTCCGACATATGTGATCCGGACAAAGTAATGCCCAGAATTCCCCCTTACGGCGCGACAACCCGAGCCTTATGTCGCAGGGCATTGAAGAAGTGGTTAATATGGCCAATGAGGTACCCTAAGGACTTGTACGGAGCGCTGTTGGAACTGCGATCCGCAAATCGATAATCGACAGGAGCAATGCCATGCCGCGATACTGGCTGATGAAATCCGAACCCGATGCATATAGCTGGGACGATTTGGTAGATGAGAAGGAAGGTACTTGGGACGGGGTTCGCAACCACCGGGCCAAGAATAATTTGGCGGCGATGGAAGTCGGCGATCAGGTTTTCTTTTACCATTCCAATGTTGGATTGGAGATCGTCGGTATTGCCGAGGTGAGCGTGGCCGGGATCACTGATCCGACCGATCCGACTGGTAAGTGGGCCGCTGTAAAAATCGTCCCGAAGCAGAAATTACCTAAAGCGGTGACGCTAAAACAAGTCAAAGCCGATCCGAAACTCGCCGATATGGAACTGGTCAAATTGATGCGCTTGTCGGTTAGCGAAGTTCGCCCGGCCGAGTGGAAGCATATTCTCAAAATGGCCGGAGCCTGACTGCAGAGTAGCCGAATTTTGCATAATCGGGATGCTTAATGTCCCATCGTGCGACGGTCACAATTCCAGCACAGCGTGAAGGTTAGCGATGCGTTAACGCGCTTGGTATGAGAAGATCACTAGTCCTCACTGATGAAACTGCGGGTCACCCGTTCCTTGCATCTTTAGCGCCACATATTCGGAAGGAAGTGCCGCCGGTTAAGGCGCGTGAAGGGCTGAGACTGACGCGCGATGATATTCGGGGTTTCGTCGCCGCTTATCTTGGATGCTTTGTCGCGGTGTCGATCTTTATCAGTTAGCTTCCGCTTCGACGGCAGCTGCTGCTTCAAGCTCAGCTTTGTATAGTCGGCGACCTAACCAAGCCGAGAACAGGCACATAAACGCGCTCATCAGCAGTTGTTCAGTGATCGAAATACCAGCCATATTGAGGCCCATCGCGGCAAGCGAACCAACAACCATCGCGCCGGAATTTACGATGTTGTTAGCCGCAATTGTACGCGCAGCATGTTCGGGCGCTGCTCGGGTGGTCAAAAACGCGTAAAGCGGTACCACGAACATTCCGCCGGCCACGGCAATGCCCAGCAGGCTCAGCAACAAAAACGTTGCCATCGGCCAAGCGAGAAACTCGGTCACGCCGAGCATTTCTGTCGGCTTTTCCGCTCCCCATAAGACCGATACAAAATAGAACGCGACGACAAACAGTCCCATGAAGATGACCGAGATCGGTGAGTAACGGGCTGACACTTTGCCTTTCAGTAGAGCGTTGATAGCGACCGATCCGATGGCAACACCAACCGAGAAAACAACCAAGAATAAGCTAGCCACTGCAGGCTCTGCCATAATAACATTCTTGGCGAGCGGCACAAACTGGATGAACAGCACTGCGCCGATGGTCCAAAAGAAACTGATCGCCAAAATGGCGTAGTAGACTTCACGGTTGTGCATCGTTTCGCGGATCAGATGGACCGATGCGCGAAAGATGTTCCAATCGAGCTTTTCCGGATGTCCCTCCTGAGGTGGTGCATCGGGCACTTGGCGGCTCACGAAATAGCCAATGATCGCTGTAACGATGATCCCGGCCGCCGCATATTCGACTGCGATCCACCCGGCCAGAATAGTCCCGGCAAGAATGGCGATGTAGGTTCCTGCCTCGACCAGGCCGGTGCCGGCCAGCACTTCACCCTTCTTCAAATGTTGCGGCAGGATCGCATATTTGATCGGCCCTAAGAACGTCGATTGAACGCCTGTTAAAAACAAGGCGAGCAGCAGTAGAGGTATGGCGATTGCAGTAACTGCGATCCCTTTCCACGCCAGATACAGGCCGGTTGCGCCGATCAGCATCAGCAATATCTCGCAGGCTTTCACGGTGCGGATGATCTTCGCCTTGTCACGCATATCGGCCAATTGCCCGGCGAGGGCTGACAGTAGAAAGAAGGGCAGGATAAACAGTCCCGACGCGACGGCACTGAATGTGCCCTCAGAACTGGGAGAATTATACACCTGATAGACCACAAACAGGACCATCGCGTTCTTGTAGAGATTGTCGTTGAAAGCGTTGAAAAGCTGAGTCACAAATAGCGGCAAAAAGCGCCGTTTACGCAGAAGATGCGTTGTTGTGGTCATGGATCCCCGCGCAAAAGCTTCTGGTCTGAAACCAGTAATTTGGCCGGTCTAAAGGTTTGCGGCGCTCGAACAAGGGCTAAGAGCGTGAACAAGATCAAACATGTGCTTTTGCGCTGTGCGATACTGCGGTAAGGGCGGCGTAATGTTGACCCTGCCAAACATTCTGACTCTATCGCGTATCGTGGCGGTTCCGCTGCTCGCGGGACTGTTATGGTGGCCTGAATGGCGGCTCGGATACGCGCTGGCTACTGTGCTCTATGGCCTGATGGCGATCACCGACTATTTTGACGGCTATCTGGCGCGTTCGAGTGGGACAGTGTCCAAATTGGGCATCTTCCTCGATCCTATTGCGGACAAGATCATGGTTGCTGCAGTAATTTTGGTGCTGACCGCGCAGGGCTATCTGCGTGGACCATATGTAGGCGATCTCCATATTATCGCCGGACTGATCATCTTGATGCGTGAGATCGCGGTGTCCGGACTACGCGAATTCCTCGCTGGTTTGCAGGTCTCGGTTCCGGTCACAAAACTCGCGAAATGGAAGACCACGCTGCAACTTATGGCGCTCGGGGCGCTAATATTGGGGGGCGCTGTGCATGGCCCACCACCGGTTCTGCTTGAAAATGCGGCGCGGCCGTTATCTGAGCAATGGATTCATTTGGTCGGGCTAGGCAGCCTGTGGGGTGCTGCCATCCTAACGGTGATTACAGGTTGGGATTATTTGCGGGTCGGCCTCAAACATATGGATTGAGTGCCGGTGTAGAACGCCCTTACTCGATCATTCCTGCGGCTTGCTCGCGAATTTCAACCAGCGGAATGCCGAAGCGGTCACGCGGATCGTCGCGATCAAACTCTTCATCGTCGCTATAGCCGAAATGCTCGACAACTTTTTGATGTAACGGCAGATCGAACTTGATTCCGGCATTCTTGCCGAGGCGCCAAACAATCCGACCGGGCATGGCCACTTTATTGGTCAGCTTGATTTCGATTTCTGCGCCCTCTTGGGCATGCTCCTCTACAGTTTCGATCATGCAACCGCCGCTGGAGAGATTGTATAGCGAGGCGACAACGCCTTTGCCGTCAATCCGACAGTCGATTTCCTGATCAACTCTGAAGCGATTATATGAACGCATGTCCCGACCCTGCTTTTTGTTTTTCTAGCCGGTAACGCGTAGCGCAGTATTCACAAATAAAGAGTAAATAGCGAACTTACGCGAAGCGCAGGCGGGCTCGTCTAACCTGCCTTTAATTCCTGTGCCAACAGCTTGAATTCATCCGCACGCGGTGAATTTTTGCGCCATATAAGTGCGATCTCGCGGCTGGGGTTTACTGCTTTCAACGGTCGGACAATGACATCGGTGCCCGTCAGAATCCCGGAATCGATAGCCATTTCGGGCAGCATGGTCATACCAAGATGATTATCGACCATTTGCACTAGCGTATGCAGACTGGTGCCGATCATTGTCGCACTGGAACCAAGCTCCGGGCGGTTGCAAGCGGCGAGCGCGTGTTCCTTCAGGCAATGGCCATCTTCAAGCAGGAGCAGCTGGCCTTCGTCGATCATCGAGGCCGGTATTTCTTTTGGAGGATCGCGCGGATCGTCTTTCGGGAAGGCCACGAATAATTGATCGTTGGCGATATGCTCGGAATCGATCTCGCCCGCCGGGAAAGGCAGTGCCAACAGCACACAGTCTGCACGGCCATGATGAAGAGATTCAATCGCATCCGCGCTGGTTTCCTCGCGGAGAAACAACTTCAGGGCAGGGCGCTCTTTGCGAAGACGAGGCAAGATGCGCGGCAAGAAGAACGGTGCGATAGTCGGGATAACGCTCATGCGTAGCTCTCCTGACAGGGGCTTGCCCGAAGCCTGAACGAGTTCGCTCAGCTCTTCCGCTTCCCGAAGCAGACGATGCGCTTTTTCGACAACCGAATTGCCGAGCGGTGTGAACCGCACCACGCGACGGCTGCGTTCCACCAGCGTTACACCAAGCAGCGTCTCCAGTTCGCGGATGCCAGCAGATAGCGTCGATTGTGAGACAAAACTTGCCTCCGCCGCACGCCCGAAATGGCCGTGCTCATGCAGGGCAACCAGATATTGCAACTGCTTGATTGTGGGGAGGTAGGTGCTCACTCTTCAGCAGCTGCACCGGCCTCTTCCGCCGAGGCCTCTTCTGCCGCATCTATCATATCGGCGCGCATATCGTCGACGCTGCTCATTACCAGCTTGCCGTCGACCACCGCGAAACCAGTTTTTCCCTCGACCAGTGCGAGCGCGTCTTTGCCGAACACTTCGTAGCGCCAGCCATTCAGGATCGGCAGGTCGCGAATTCCAGCCGCAAGCGCTTCCATCTCATCGGACTTGGTTAGCAGGCGGCTGGCGACGTCAATTTCGCGCGCGCGGATTTTGAGTAGCAATTTTAGCAGGTCAGCAACTAACGCGCCTTCTTTGCCGAGTGGGGCGCCGCGCTTGTTCTTAACCGGCATCTCTTCTTTCGGGAGCGGTTCCGCATCCGTCAGAATCTTCATCAGCCGCTTGCCAATGTCATTTTCGCGCCATGCATTGGAAAGCCCGCGAACTTTGGCCAGATCGGACTGCTTTTTTGGCGGATGAGCGGCGATATCTGCCAGCGTTTCGTCGCGCATGATGCGGCCGCGCGGGATATCCTTGTGTTGTGCTTCGCCCTCGCGCCACGCGGCCAGCCCTTTGAGGCGGCCAAGCACTTGCGGATTGCGGCCCTGCGAGCGGATGCGACGCCAGGCATTGTTCGGATCGTTGCGGTAATTCTCAGGATCCGCGAGCTTTTCCATCTCCGCATTGAGCCAGCCGCCGCGACCTGTCTTGATCAGCTTTTTCAGCATCAGCGGGAAAATTTCGGACAGATAGGTAACATCACCAATAGCATATTCGATTTGGCGGTCGGTCAGCGGGCGGCGGCTCCAATCGGTGAAGCGTGCGCCTTTATCGACTGTGGTGCCGAGCCAACTCTCGACCAGATTGGCATATCCGATCTGCTCGCTCTGGCTGATTGCCATCATCGCGATCTGGGTGTCGAAGATAGGGTGCGGGGTTTTGCCGGTGAGATTGTAGATAATCTCCACATCCTGTCCGCCAGCGTGGAAGATTTTCAGCACCTCCTCATTGTCGCACATCAGATCGAGCAGGCTGGTCAGATCAATGCCATCGGCCAGCGGATCAACAGCCGCCGCCTCTTTATCATTGGCGATCTGGACGAGGCACAGTTCGGGGTAATAGGTGTTCTCGCGCATGAATTCCGTATCGACGGTAACGAATTCGGATTGTGCAAGGCGGGCGACCAAATCATCGAGAGCTTCGGTCGTGGTAATCAAATCATGTATTTTCATGTCATTCTTTACTATGCGGGCGGAGTACCGCCACTCGGGACCCGCATCAGCGTTCTGTCACCTTGACAAAACACCGCGGTTCCCCTGTTAGCCCGCCCAGAGTTTAGAGCGAGAGCGCGAACGACGCGCCCTTAGCGCCATAGCGGCGAAATTGGAAAGATATTAGATGCACGCTTATCGTACCCACAACTGCGCAGCCCTTACCAAGGCAAATGTCGGCGAAACTGTCCGTTTGTCGGGCTGGATTCACCGCAAACGCGACCATGGCGGCGTTCTGTTCGTCGATTTGCGTGACCATTTCGGGCTGACCCAGATCGTTGCCGATGAAGATTCGCCTGCTTTGCCTATTCTCGATGGTTTGAAGCTGGAAAGCGTTGTCACCATCGATGGCGAAGTAAAAGCCCGCGCCGAAGGCACGACCAATGACAATCTGCCAACCGGCGACATTGAAGTGTTCGCACGTGCAGTCTCGGTTCAGTCCAAAGCAAACGAATTGCCGCTGCCGGTTGCGGGCGAGCAGGATTATCCCGAGGATATTCGCCTGAAATACCGCTTCATCGATCTCCGGCGTGAGACGATGCACAACAACATTATGCTGCGTAGCCAAGTGATCTCTTCGATCCGCCGCCGTATGACCGATCAGGGTTTCAATGAAATCCAGACACCTATTCTGGCGGCATCGAGCCCTGAAGGCGCACGCGACTATCTGGTGCCAAGCCGTCTGCACCCCGGCAGTTTCTATGCGCTTCCACAAGCGCCACAGATGTTCAAGCAGCTGCTAATGGTTGCCGGTTTCGACCGCTACTTCCAGATTGCGCCGTGTTTCCGTGACGAAGATCTGCGTGCCGATCGCAGCCCCGAATTCTACCAGCTAGACCTCGAGATGAGCTTCGTCACACAGGAAGACGTTTTCCAAGCGCTTGAGCCTGTGCTCGCTGGTGTGTTTGAGGAATTCGCTGACGGCAAAAGCGTAACGCCCGCAGGCGAGTTTCCGCGCATCCCTTATAAGGAAGCGATGTTGAAATATGGATCGGATAAGCCCGATCTGCGCAACCCGCTGTTGATCAGCGACGTCACCAGCCATTTCACGAAATCAGGCTTCGGTTTGTTTGAGAAAATCGTTGGCGGGGGCGGGGTGGTCCGTGTGGTCCCTGCGCCCAAGACCAACGAGAAGAGCCGCAAGTTCTTCGACGATATGAACAATTGGGCCCGCGGTGAGGGTTTCGCTGGTCTTGGCTATGTCACCCGCAAAGGCGGCGAGTTCGGCGGTCCGATTGCCAAGAACCACGGCCCTGATCTTATGGCGAAGCTCTATGACGAGCTCGGCCTTGGTGACGATGACGGCCTGTTCTTCGCGGCTGGCAAAGAGAAAGAAGCGGCCAAGCTGGCTGGTGCTGCGCGGACTCGTGTTGCCGAAGAGCTCGACCTGATCGAGGAAGGCTGCTTCAAATTTTGCTGGATCGTCGACTTCCCCATGTTCGAATATGACGAAGAGCAGAAAAAGGTCGATTTCAGCCACAACCCGTTCTCTATGCCGCAAGGCGAGATGGAGGCGTTGGAAACGCAAGACCCGCTGGATATCCTCGCTTGGCAATATGACATCGTCTGCAACGGCTATGAGCTGTCCAGCGGTGCTATCCGGAACCACAAGCCCGAAATCATGTACAAAGCCTTTGAGCTTGCTGGCTACGACAATGCGACCGTCGACAAAGAATTTGGCGGCATGATCGAGGCATTCAAACTGGGCGCACCGCCGCATGGCGGTTCTGCCCCAGGCATCGACCGCATCGTGATGCTGCTCGCCGATGAGCCGAACATTCGCGAAGTTATCGCGTTCCCGCTCAACCAAAAGGCACAAGACCTGATGATGGGCGCGCCGAGCGGCGTATCAAACGCTCAGCTGCGCGATGTACATATCCGCGTTGTCGAACCGCCAAAGCCCCAAAGCGAACAAGGCTAACTGAACAAGGTTGAACGAAACATTCAGCGGTGATTAAAACGCCCGAGGCTCATTTGATGGAACTGAGCACTTAGGGGGTTTTTGATGACAGTTAGTTTTGCGCGCCGTTTATCGGCTGGTTTTCTAGCGATTGCTTGCGCGGGCCTGTCGGCTGGTGCTGCCAATGCCGAAACTCTGCCAGTGGCAGGTATCTATCCAGCTGGAAATGACGCCGCTGCGTCTGTAAACTCTATCGCGATCGAAAATTTCGGCGGCGACAAGGGCTCCTCGCTCAGCTTTGCCATATCCGACGCGCTTGAGGGTGCGGTGCTCTATGGCGAGCCGTACTTCCAAATCTTCGCCAGTGATGATGGGAATGCCGATGCAATATTGCGCGGAGAAGCCAATGGCGAGGCAGTCGAAACCGAATTGGATGACCGCAAAGTCACCAAATGCGAGAAGAAGGACAAGGACAAGAAGTGCATCAAGGAGAAGGTAACATATTACGCCTGTTCACGGCTTGATGTCCGTCTCTATCCACAAATCCGCTTGATCGGGGCCGATGGCCGCGAGATTTATCGCAAGCGTGATAGTTTGTCCGCTTCGGAAGATTATTGCGCGGATGATAGCTCCACACCTTCTATCGAGGAAATGCTCGACGGGATGGTGAACAGTTTCGCCCGAACGGTGCGTTATGATCTAGCGCCAGTCTATCGCAACCAAGACATCCGTGTTCTCGAGAGCCGCAAGGGCATGACGGGAGACGCCAAGAATGCGTTTCGCAGTGCGGTCAAGCTGACCAAAACCGATATCAAGGCCTCCTGCGACGGGTTCAGGGCTCTGGAATCCAGCGATCCGGAGCATGTGTCGGTGTTGTTCAATATTGGTCTGTGCGCGGAGGGAGAAGGCGAGCTTGATCTGGCGGCCGACTATTACCGGCGCACTTTGGCGGCTGAGCCGGGCAAAGACTATGCCGAGAGTGGATTGCGCAGAATTGGCCGGCGCGAGCGTGCAAATACACAGTTAGATGCGCATTATGGTCCGGAATTAGAGGACGGCGCTGCCGAAGTTGGCTCACCAAATTCCTGAACTGGTTTTGCCGAACCCTTGAGTATGTGCGGTGCGATACCCACATCTCATCCAAGCCTGCAGGAAGACCCCCTTGCCAGCAAGGCCGCCGTTCATTAGGGCGACAGGTGAAAGTTTAACCCCCAAATTGAGAGGGAAATTATGAGCGATAGTGCTGACCGCGTACAGAAGATTGTTGTTGAGCATCTTGGTGTTGAGGCCGACAAGGTAACTCAAGAGGCCAGCTTCATCGATGATCTCGGCGCAGACAGCCTCGACATTGTCGAGCTGGTGATGGCGTTTGAAGAAGAATTCGGTGTGGAAATTCCTGACGATGCGGCTGAGAAAATCGCCACCGTTGGTGATGCCACCAAATATATTGATGAGCACAAGGGCTAAGCGCCTATCCCGCTGTGCTCGCTTAGTGGCCTGACCCCAAAACTTTTGAGTGGGCCGGGTGGCCAGCGGGAAATTGACAGGCTCGCCCCTTAACTGGGTCGGGCCTGTTGTTTTTTGGAGCTGAACGCTCTGTTGGAGAATGCAATGCGTCGTGTTGTCGTAACCGGACTTGGTCTTGTCACGCCTTTGGGTGGTGATGTCGAAACGTCATGGGCGAATATCCTTGCTGGCAAGAGCGGGGCAGGCCAGATCACGCACTTCGATACCGAAGGGCACAAATGCACCATCGCATGCGAAGTTAAGTCGAAAGACCACGAATACGGCTTCGATCCCGATAAACGCGTCGATCATAAGGTTCAGCGCCAAGTCGATCCGTTTATAGTGTTCGGCATCGATGCCGCGGGACAGGCTTTGGAAGACGCAGGTCTGGAAGAGATGTCTGACGCGATGAAATTGCGCGCTGGTTGCTCAATTGGCTCAGGTATTGGCGGGCTTCCGGGGATCGAAAGCGAATCTCATGTTCTGCGCGATCGCGGCCCAGGCCGGGTTAGCCCTCATTTTGTCCACGGACGGCTGATTAATCTGATTTCCGGCCAGGTTTCGATCAAATACGGCCTGATGGGCCCAAACCACGCGGTCGTGACTGCGTGTTCGACCGGTGCACACTCGATTGGCGATGCCGCGCGGATGATCCGCGACGATGATGCGGATATCATGCTCGCTGGCGGTGCTGAGGCGACAATTTGCCCGATTGGCATCGCAGGCTTTGCACAGGCGCGTGCGCTCAATATGAGCATGAATGACCGCCCGGAAGAAGCCAGCCGCCCCTATGACAAGGACCGCGACGGTTTTGTGATGGGCGAGGGCGCCGGTGTGGTCGTTCTCGAGGAATTTGAGCACGCCAAGGCGCGCGGAGCGACAATTTACGCTGAAGTGGTCGGATACGGCCTCTCAGGCGACGCTCACCACGTTACTGCTCCGCATCCTGAGGGTTCCGGTGCTTATCGCTCGATGGAAATGGCGCTCAAGAAGGCAGGCCTGACCCCGTCAGACATCGATTACATCAACGCGCACGGTACATCGACCATGGCGGATACTATCGAGCTAGGGTCGGTTAAGAACCTGTTTGGCGACGCAATCGGCAATGTATCGATGAGTTCTACCAAGTCAGCGATCGGCCATCTTTTGGGCGGTGCAGGGGCCGTAGAGGCGATTTTCTGCATTCTGGCGCTGCGCGACCAGATTGTGCCGCCGACGCTCAATCTTCACAATCCGGATGACGGCACTGACGGTGTCGATCTGGTGCCGCTGACTGCGAAAAAGCGTGAGGTAAAGGCAGTACTGAACAATAGCTTCGGCTTTGGCGGAACCAACGCCAGTCTGGTGATGAAGAAGGCTGACTGACCATGCGTAAGCTAGGCTGCGCCTTAGTCGCGATTGTGGCGCTGCTAGGCCTTGCTGCGGGTGGGTGGTTTACCGCCGGGTGGTATGGCTCTTCAGAAGTTAGCGAAGATACGCAGTTCGTTGTCTCTTCCGGCTCTAGCCTAACATCGGTCGCGCGCCAGCTAGAAGCTGATGGCCACATCGCCTCAGCCGACGCATTCTTGCTCAGAGCCAAGATATTGGGCGGCGGGGACCCGGTGCAGGCGGGCGAGTTTATGCTGTCTGCCGGGGTCAGCCCCGCACGCATTCTTGAGACATTTCAGAAGGGCGATGTGATCCGCCGTTTCGTTACCATTCCAGAAGGAATGCCATCGATCATGGTGCATGAAAGATTGATGGCTGAACCACTGCTGACGGGAGAAATTCCCGTTCCAGAAGAAGGCTCTATTCTGCCTGATACATATGATTTCGAGCGTGGTGAGGAGCGCACCAAAGTGCTTGCGCGGATGCAGGTTGCAATGCGCAATTTCCTCGCTGAAGCTTGGCCGAAACGGCAGCAAGACATTGCCGTTAGTTCTCCCGAAGAAGCAGTGACGTTAGCTGCGATTGTCGAGAAAGAAACCGGTATTTCATCGGAAAGACAACAGGTTGCAGGGCTTTATTCAAATAGAGTCAAGGAAGGTATGCTACTTCAGGCAGACCCGACGATTATCTATCCGATAACTAAAGGAAAACCACTTGGTCGGCGTATTAGGCAATCTGAAATACGTGCTTTAAATGATTATAATACATACACAATGACTGGTTTGCCTAAGGGGCCGATCACCAATCCGGGAAAAGCCTCGATTGAGGCTGTACTAAACCCTGCCAAAACAACGTCGCTCTACATGGTCGCGGATGGTACCGGCGGGCATGTATTTTCGGATACTCTGGCAGAACACAATGCCAATGTTGAACGTTGGCGCGCGGTGCAGCGCGAACGCGGCGAGAGGTGATCCTCAATCGCTAGCGCAGCGTTCATAATCACTGCGGAACTGCCGCCTGATCTGGCGAAATGGGCGACTGCGCTTCGCACCGAGCATTTCCCGCCAGAGCGTAATTATCTTTCGGCGCATGTCACCCTGTTCCACGCATTGCCCCCATCATGCGCAAGCGAGGTAAAGACCGCACTTGCGACAGAAGCGGCTGAAAATGCGCCTGTTTACGGTCAGCTTGAAGGCGTGATGCCGCTGGGCCGCGGAACCGCGCTGAAGCTCGTGAGTCCGGCGATGATCGATATCTGGCGCAATTTGGCCGACCGGTTCCACGGTCTGCTCATCCCGCAAGACGGGCATAAACCCCGTCTTCACGTGACTGTTCAGAATAAAGTCCATCCCAAGGAGGCAAAGGCGCTGCAGGTGGAGTTGGCGCCGGTTATCGATCCGCGGGCGTTTCATTTCACCGGATTGTCGCTCCATATCTACCGCGATGGCCCATGGGAATTCGTTCGAACCTATCCGTTTCGCGGGCGCTGAGAAGTTTTCCCGCCGCGTGCGCGTTTGCTGTTGACCGAGCGACACGGCAGCCCTAAATGCGCCGCCTGCGCAGGCACACCGGTTGAACTGGGGCCGCGCTGGCCCGAAATCGGGGCCCTGAAAGGGGCGGAGTAGCTCAGCTGGTTAGAGCAGCGGAATCATAATCCGCGTGTCGGGGGTTCGAGTCCCTCCTCCGCTACCAACTTCCTCAACAGTTCGTCCCTCAGGTGAGCAGTCTCTCAACGCCGAGAACTGCACTCAGTCTTGCGAACGTTCTCAAAACAGTGTGCCTCGATGCCGAAAATCGGCCTGCCATTAACCAATTGGAAATGATGGAAATCGTGGGGAAATACCGAGGTTGACGCTACGGTGAGCAGCACTTTCTTGGCAGTGCGTCGACCTGAACACCGAATTAACCGCGAAATACGGCGGTATTCTGCCGTATTTTCACGTACCCGCTAACTGCTTGGTAACCCTTTTTCTCCATAAATCGCGGCATGAAAAATGCACGTAGAACATACTCCGTCCTTACAGCCGCGCTCGCTGTCCCGTTTTTCGCGACACCCGTCCTCGCTGGAGGAGTGCCTGCCGGCACGCTGATCGAGAACACGGCGAAAGCCACCTATGACGCGGGCGATGGTCCGGAGACGATTGACTCCAACACTGTCGTTCTCCGCGTTGATGAGCTTCTCGACGTTGCTGTGGCATCGCTCAATGCGGGGCCGGTCGCTACATCGTCTGGCGGTGCAGTGCTCACTTATTCGGTGACCAACACCGGCAATGGCCCTGAAGCGTTCACGCTCACGGTGAACCCGGCAGTCGGCGGCAATGACTTTGATCCGACAGTCGATGGCATTGCGGTCGATACCAATGGCAACGGGGTTTATGATCCGGGCGTCGATGACATCCTGACATCACCCGAGACCACCGAAATTCTCGATCCGGATGAAGCACTGACAGTATTCGTGCTGCTCAGCGTTCCACCGGCAGCCGTCGACGAGGACGAAGCGCAGGTCGATCTGCTCGCAGAAGCTGTTACCGGCACCGGTACGCCTGGCACCACCTTTGCGGGAGCGGGTGTAGATGGCGGTGATGCTATCGTTGGCCCCGATGGTGCTGACGACAACGCACTGGGCACGATCATAGTCGGCATTACGACAGTTGATCTGGTCAAATCAGCCATCGTGCGCGATCCGTTCGGCGGCACCAGTGTGGTTCCCGGCTCGGTCATTCAATACACGATCCGTGCTGACGTTACCGGCTCCGGTTCGGTTGATGATCTGCTGATCACCGACCCTATTCCAACAGACACAACATACGTGCTGACCAGCCTCACGCTCGACAGCGGTGCTCTTACCGACGCCGCTGATGGCGACGCTGGCGAAGCATCGGACGCGGCCGGAATTACGGTCGATCTGGGCACCGTCAATGGCGGCACATCCCATTCCATCACCTTCGACGTCACAGTCGATCAGTAAGGACTAAAGCAATGAAAAAAGGTCGCATTTTTGGAATTTTTGCAGCGCTGGCAGCGCTCGTTTCCGCGCCTGCCATGGCGCAAAATGGCCAGTCTGTCGCGCTGAACGGCGACGTGATGGTTGTCAAAACGATTAATGAAGACGGCGCAGAACCGCGAACAGAACTGGTTGAACCAGATCTGGTCGTTCCTGGCGACCGCCTTTTGTTTCGCACGAACTACGAAAACACCAGCGCCGAGTTGGTTGAGAATTTCGTTGTCACCAATCCGCTCAGCTCCGCCGTGCAACTGGCGCCCGACACATCGGGCGACCAAGTCGTTTCGGTCGACGGAGGTAAGAATTTCGGCGCTCTGAGTGCGCTGACTGTGACTGAAGAAAGCGGAACCGTCCGTTCTGCCTTGGCATCGGATGTCACACATCTTCGTTGGACGCTCGCCAGCCTTGAGCCGGGCGAAAGCGGCCAAATCACTTTTTACGCAATCGTTCGCTGAGAGGCGAATGGTAACTGTCTGGTCTCGTGGGCAGTCGGGGAAGCATGAGACATTGTAGAAGGACCAATAATATGAAACGCACTAAGCAATTGCTTGGGGCGGTGAGTAGCGTAGCTCTCATTGCCTTCAGCACAGCTCCGGCCTACGCGGCCGGAACTCAGGCGGGTCAGCCGATTACCAACGAAGTTTTCGTTGATTATCAAGTCGGTGGATTCGACCAAACCCAAGTCAGCGATACTGACACGATCACCGTCGACCGCAAGATCGACCTGACCGTGGCAGAGACCGGCAACATCGGCCGGACGCAAGTATCGCCAAACCAAACGCAAGCTGTCATCGAGTTCGAGGTTACCAACCTGTCGAACGACGTGGCTGACTTCGTACTGACGGCAACACCGGCAGCAGGTAATGACTTTACGCTCACCAACATCATCATCTTTGTCGATGCCGACGCCGATGGTGAATATGATGTTGGCGAAGAAGTCACCTATCTTGACGAACTGGCAGCCGATGGCGTCCAGCAAGTTCTGGTAGCAGCCGATATTCCGGTTACTGCAACAGCTGGTCAAACTGCTGATATCGTCCTGACTGCTCAGGCGGCAGAAGGTGGTACTATTGGTGTCGAAGGCGACATCTATGATGCAACCAACACGTCTGACGACACTGAAGCAAATACCGAAGACGGAACCGTTAACGCGGCCAACGTTGATACGGTTCTTGCAGATGGTGCAGGTGATGATGATGCTGTCGAAGACGGCGCATTCTCTGACACCGACGGCTATGTCGTTGCTGCTGCGGACGTTAGCGTCTCGAAAGCAAGCACGATCATTAGCGATCCGGTAAATGGTACTTCGAATCCGAAGCCAATTCCGGGTGCGGTTGTCGAGTATTGTATCGCGGTAACGAACGGTCCAGGTGCAGCTCTTGCGACTGCCGTAAACGTGGCCGATACGCTGCCTGTCGATCTCGAGATTGACGATGTGTTCGGTGTGTTCATCGACGGTACCGTAGACGGAACCGGAGACTGTAACGCCGATGGTACCGACAATGCGAACAGCAACTTTGTCGACAACGCCTTAGGCACACCTGATGAGGTTTCGGGCACGCTTAGCGATCTTCCTGCTAGCACGACCCGCACCCTCTACTTCCGTGCGACGATTAACTGATCATCTGATTAGTTAGGATCTACGCTAGTGCGTTTCACTTCCTCTCTGCGCGATTGTGCAGCAGTGCTCTTGGTAGCACTGCTGCATTTCATCGTGCTTGGAGGGGTGGCGCACGCGCAGACCATAACCAACGTTGCCCGGGCCGACTGGACCGATCCGACTGGAGCCAAGCTAACGCTCTCCAACCAGATCGATCTGGATGTTGTTCAGGCACCGACGACTATCGTTACTTTTGCGCCGTCACCCGGTTCGGGTTCGGTGCTGACATTCCAATCATCCTTGTGTGGGTCGCAGTCCACGCAGCCCGGTGGTGGTGGAACGTCGACAATCAGCGCTGGCGTGACGCCAACGTCTGAAATTCGCGTGGGTCAGGACCTCCTCTTCCAAGTGGATGTGCCGACCGCCAATATCGATCCCGCTGCGGTTGATAGCCTCAACGCTATCATTGAAACCAGCACTGGCGATCGGGAAGAAATTACGATCTTTGAAACCGGCGCAAATACCGGAATTTTCGTGGGTCAAATCCCAACAATCGGTATTCCGCCTTCAGTAGAGCAGGGCGATTGCCGTCTGAGCCTTGTTGATGGCGCGACAATCCAGATTGGCATTACCCGTGTCGGACAGACCGACATTGTGATCTCCACTTCGGTGAATGTGCTCGCAGATCCGTTCGGCCTTGTGTTCGACAGCGAAACCGGTGAGCCAGTAACTGGCGCACGTGTATCGCTGGTTGATGCGGTGACCGGACAGCCTGCTACCGTATTTGCTGAGGACGGTGTAACACCTTGGCCTAACTCGGTTATTTCGGGTCAGCCGATCACTGATGCGGCAGGCAATGTTTATATTATGGAGCCGGGCGAGTACTGGTTCCCGTTGGCGCCGCTGGGGCAATATCGCCTCGTGATCGAGCCGCCTTCGCCGTACACAGCGCCTTCCACCGCAACACCGGCACAGCTCGCACAACTCGTGCGTCCTGATGGTGGTAGCTTTATCATCGTCGATGGATCCTATGGTGGAGACTTCGCGCTCGTCGATCCAACGCCTGTGCGAATTGATATTCCGCTCGACCGGCCCAGCGTTGCTGTCAGTCTCACAAAAACTGCGTCGCGCAACACCGCGCAGCCCGGTGATGCTGTGTTCTATACCATAACCGCACGAAATCAGGACCAGACCCGCGTCAAACGCGATGTCACTCTGGTCGATACACCGTCTTCTTGGCTGCGCCTGAGGCAGGATTCGATCCGCCTCAATGGACAGGCTGCGCCGGATGCCGTTGATGTAACTGCTGATGGTCGGCAATTGACGATCCGCTTGGGTGACCTTGCTGGCGGAGCGGAAGCACGCGTGACATACGCGATGGTTGTCCGCGCCGACGCACCGCCGGGGCAAGCTGAAAACCGCGTAGTAGCAACCGATTCCAGAGGGAACAGCTCGACTGCTAGCGCTTTCGTGGACATCGAGCGCGATACGATCGCCGGCCGTATGACGATCATTGGACGGATTACCGCCGGAACCTGCGATATTCGCGATCCACGTGTCGGAATTCCCGGCGTTCGCGTGATGATGGAAGACGGCAGCTTCGCACTTACCGATGCTGACGGTCGCTATCACTTCGAGGGCGTAGTCCCCGGTACGCACGTCGTTCAGGCGGCTGAGCAAACCTTGCCAGAAGGCAGCGAATTCATCGATTGCTACCGCTCGACCCGTAGCGCAGGCAGCACAACGTCACGCTTCGTGATTGGCCAGGGTGGTTCGCTGCTCGTGGCAGACTTCCACGCGGTGGTTCCTGAGGGTGTTCTCGAGCCCATCGTCGAGGATGCCAACGCGGGCACACCGGAAGCGGGGATCGTATCTCGCGAGCGCGGTGAAAGTGAAGAGCCTGCCAAGCCTGCCGAGACAGAAGTATCCCAGGCCGACAAGGAAGCTATCGGCGACATCGATTGGCTCGCGCTGGGCGACGGTGAAGACGGCTGGTTGTTCCCGACTGCAGAACACAACCCACGTGCGCCTTCTATTCGTGTCGCGATCCGCCATCGCAAAGGACAGAAGGCTGATCTGTTCGTCAACGGCGAGCCCGCCAGCAATCTTGCTTTTGAAGGTATCAAAACGGCGTCTGACGGGCACTATGCGGTAAGTGTATGGCGCGGTGTCCCGCTGAAGAACGAAAAAACCGTTCTCACTGCAAACATCCTCAATTCATTCGGTGGTGTCTCGAAAGAGCTTGAGCGCGAAGTGTTCTTCGTATCGCAAGCAGATCGCGTCGAGTTCGTGCCCGAGCAATCGAAACTGGTTGCGGATGGCAAAACACGTCCGGTGATCGCTGTTCGCGTGACCGACCGCAATGGTCGCCCGGTCCGTGGCGGTATCTCGGGCAATTTCTCGATCAACGCACCGTATCAGAGCGCTTCGCAAATCGAACAACAGCAATTGCTTCAGCTGACCGGTAGCGGTGCCAGCAGCAGTGTTCGCTGGACGGTTGAAGGTTCTGACGGCATCGCGCTGATCGAGCTCGCACCAACGCTCATCAGTGGCTCCGTCCGTCTCGACTTCAGCTTCACAGACGGGGAAATCAGCCGCGAACAGGAGCTTGAGACATGGCTTGAGCCTGGCGATGTCGAGTGGACTGTCGTTGGCCTCGCAGAAGGTTCAATCGGTGCTCGCACCGTTGCAGACAACATGGAACGCGCTGGCCGCTTCGATAGCGATCTGGGCGACAATGCCCGTGTCGCTCTCTACGCCAAAGGCCGCGTGCTCGGTAAATATCTGCTGACGCTAGCCTATGACAGCGCGAAGCAGAGTGACGACCAACGCCTGCTCGGCGCACTGGATCCAAACGCATACTACACCGTGTTTGCAGACGGTTCGAGCCGCCGGTTCGATGCAGCATCGCGCGAAAAGCTCTATGTTCGGATCGAAACCGCGACTTTCTATGCGCTGTATGGCGATTTCCAGACAGGCTTCGACCAGACACAGCTCGCACGCTACAACCGCACCGCAACTGGTGTTAAGGCGGAAGCACGCATCGGCGCGATCCAAGCACAAGC
This sequence comes from Pontixanthobacter sp. CEM42, assembly GCF_017812015.1. Taxonomy (GTDB): domain Bacteria; phylum Pseudomonadota; class Alphaproteobacteria; order Sphingomonadales; family Sphingomonadaceae; genus Pontixanthobacter. The sequence goes on from NZ_JADQTN010000001.1 coordinate 710,113, forward strand.
ATTCGCTGCTGAAATCGAAACACGCTTCCGCCGTGATGAAATTCAAGGGCAGGGCATCTCTGGCCCATACCGTCTCAGCAGCCGCGCAATCATCGCCAATAGCGAGCGTATCACGATTGAAACACGCGACCGCTTGCGTTCGGAAGTGATCGTGAACAGCCGTGAACTGGTACGCTTCATCGATTATGATATCGATCTGCTTTCAGGCACGGTCACATTCAGCGAGCCAGTCCTGAGCCGCGATTTCGACCTCAACCCGCAGTTCATTGTGATTGATTACGAAGTCGATGCGCTGAGCGGCGGTGAACTGAACGCCGGTGTGCGTGCAACTTGGACTGACAAGTCGGGCAAAATCCGCATCGGTGCAACGGCGATCACGGACAAGGGCGAGGAAGCCCGTACCAATATTGGTGCACTCGATCTGCGTGCCCGGATCGGTGAGAGCACCGAAGTACGCGCCGAAGTCGCGATGAGCCGCAGCGAAGGCAACAGCGCTGGCGGGTACATCCTAGAAGTTGAGCACCGTGCGGGTCCCGTTGATCTGCTCGCATATGTCCGCTCGCTCGACGCCGATTATGGTGTCGGCCAGCAGAGCGGTGCGGAACGCGGTCGCCGGAAAATCGGTGTCGATGCACGTTACGCATTCAACGAAAAGCTGTCGGTCGTCACGAGCTTCTGGCGCGATGACAGTTTGACGGACGGCAACCGCCGCAATGCAGCGCAGCTTCACGCCAATTACCGGACAAACAACACCGATCTGCAGCTCGGCATCTCGCACCTCAATGATCGTCTTGAAGATGGCACGACCAACAAGTCGACCGTCCTCGAAGGCGGCGTTACTCAGCGTCTGTTCGATAACAAGCTTGAGCTAAGCGCGACCAGCGCGATTGCGCTGGACCAGGCTGAGTCGGTTGATTTGCCTGCGCAGCATCGCTTCGCCGCGCGCTATGCCATTACGCCGGGTATCAAGCTGGTTGGTCTGTATGAAATCGCCAATGGTGAAAATATCGACGCGCGCACTGTTCGCGGCGGTATCGAAGTTTCGCCATGGCAGGGTGGCCGTTTCACAAGCACAGTCGGCCAGCAGCGGATCAATGAGAACGGCAATCGCAGCTTTGCAGCTTTCGGCCTTGCGCAAACGCTGCAAGTTTCATCAACGCTGACACTCGATGCAACTTTAGACGGCAGCCGCACACTCGGCGGAAACGATCCAGTGTCCGATATCGTCAACACTGCGCAGCCTGTCGCGAGCGGCGGCCAGCTTGGTCAGGATGGTAGCCTGTTCGAAGACTTCACAGCTTTCACACTGGGCGCTGCTTACCGCAAGGATCGCTGGAGCGCGACTGTTCGCGGTGAATATCGCGATGGCGAATTCGCTGACCGCAAAGGCGTAACATTCGGCGCGGTTCGCCAGTTGGGTGAGGGCAGCATTGTCGGCTCCGGCTTCACCTGGACCGAAGCAACCGGCCAGAATGGCGCGACTACCGAAATCTTCGACGGCGCGATTGCTTTCGCTCATCGTCCCGATGCATCCGAAATTGCGATGCTCGGTAAACTCGAATTCCGCAGTGACTCCGTCACAGGCGCTGTCGCTGGCGAAACCGGTGCAGCTGGCCGTACCGCACTGACCGTAACCGGCGATGCACAATCACGCCGCGTCATCGGTAGCCTGTCGACCAACTGGTCGCCGCGCGGATATGAAGAGCTCGATGGTATCGAGGGCATCGAATATCAGAGCCGTCGTGACGAATTTGGCGTGTTCGTCGGTGCTCGCTACAATTTCGATAGCTTCGAAGGGTTTGATCTTGCTGGATTTACTGCGCTGGGTGGTGTTGATGCCCGGATCGGTATCGGCGAGCAATTCGAAGTGGGTGCTACTGCAACCGTTCGCGCCAACCTTAGCGACAACACGACCAGCTTCGCCTTCGGTCCGAATATCGGTTTCGTACCTGCTGATGGAATGCTGCTGACCGTTGGTTACAATATCGAAGGTTTCCGCGACGAAGATTTCTCTGCCGCACGCAACACCGACAAAGGCATTTACGCCAGCGTTCGGGTCAAATTCGACGCCGATACATTTGGCTTCTTGGGTCTTGGGCGATGAACGAAAAATCGAACGCGCAAGCGCCAGATGTTAGCGCACGGTTAACCATGTTTGGCTATTCCAAACTCATGCGTTGTATGCCGTCCAAAGATCGGATTTTGACTGTGTTCTCGGTGATGTGGCGACTGATCGTTGCTGCATTTGCAATAGGCTTTGCGCAGGTTGCTAGTGCGCAGACAACAACGACTTACGTGAACGGCACCGACGGTACGATCAATGGCTCGACCACCTGCGCGGCGCCGCTGGTTCGCAACTTTGTGGTAAGCGGAACGAGTTTTACCGTCGCGGATGTCGATCTTGGCTTCTTTGCTACGCATACTTGGCGCGGCGATATTCGGATTACCTTGGAATCGCCTGATGGCACGCGCGTGCAATTGGTCGATGGTGATGCAAACAGTACAAGTGGCGATCATCTCAATGTATTGCTCGACGATGCGCATGGAACCACGGTCAATACAGATTCCGCTACGGGTGATCACGATACAACTGCGCCGCCGCCTTTTGACAATGATTTCAGTCCGAACGCACCCTTGTCAGCGTTTAACGGTGTTGCCAGTGCTGGTACCTGGCGTCTCGAAATCTGCGATATCTTCACCGGTTCTGACGATGGTATTTTCCGTCATGCCGAACTGTATCTGACGTCGGCGCCGCCATACGCAGATCTCTCGCTAACCAAGAATGTGAGCGCAGCTCCCTATGTTAATGGTAATGCAGTCAGTTACACATTGAGAGTTACCAATGCCCCGTCGTCGCCACTTGGTGCAACGGGCGTTCAAGTCAGCGATGTACTTCCAGCGGGTTTTGACTTCGACAATGCGAGCGGTGACGGGCTCTACGATGATGTAACCGGTGTATGGACAGTCGGGAACGTTCCGGTCGGAACCTTCAGGGAAATCGTGATAAATGGCACGGTCGATGCGACGTCTGGCGCAACAGTTACCAATGTTGCTGAAATTATTGCGAGCTCTGTGCCAGACATCGATTCGACTGTGAATAATGGCAATGCAAGTGAGGATGACTACGCCACTGCCAGTTTTACGGTTTCCGGCACACGCGTGGCCGGAACGCCGCCGAATCTCAACGCATTCTGCTCGGCAACCGATCAGATATTATTCGATTGGCAAGGGCGGCCGTGGACCAACGCGACCAACAATGATTTTACCCAGATCGGCATCGGCTCGATCAACTATGATCTGACCACCGACACGGCGTTCGTCGCTGGCTCACCTGCAATCAACTCAACCAACACAGGTGGAGTCGGAGCTGGAGAGCAGGGCCTGTTTGTCAATCTCAACAACAACCTGCAAACGGATGAAGCAACAATTGTGATGACGCTTCCCACAGCAGTGCCAGGCATGCAATTCACGGTGTTTGATATCGACTTCGGCAATAACAGCTTTGCCGACAAGTTGACCGTGACCGGATCGTTTGACGGCACACCTGTTACGCCCACATTGACGAACGGAATTGCCAATTACGTTGTTGGAAACATTGCAATTGGCGATGCCGGCTCCGGCAGCGCCAGCGCCGATGGTAATGTTGTCGTCACATTCCTCGCGCCAGTCGACACCGTAACGATTAAATACGGTAACCATACGACCGCACCGACCAATCCGGGCAACCAGTTTATGACGATTGCCGACGTCAATCATTGCGGTCCTGAGACCAATCTCAGCGTTACAAAAGTTAGTTCTATCGTCGGCGGTGCGAATGCCAAAGCGCTTCCGGATGCGACAGTTCGCTACTGTATTCTGGTCAACAATTCTGGCTCAGCCACAGCGACGTCGGTTGTTGCGACCGACAATATTCCGTCCGATCTCACATACACGCCAGGCACAATTAGAAGTGGAACCAGTTGCGGCACGGCAACAACGATCGAAGACGACAACAACGTCGACAACTCAGGCGATGAAGATGACCCGTTTGGCGCATCAATAACGGGTTCTACTCTTACGATGACCGCAGCCTCTCTCGGTCCGGCGGATAATATGGCGATCACGTTCGAGGCAACGATCAATTGATCTGACCTTGCGCGTGCAGGTCTGAATTCGAATTCTACGCTGCGCTGCACAAAAGCTGTTTGACCGTTACAATCGCGCGTCTAAGGTCTTCTGTGGATGGAGACTTCGCAAAACCTGCCGGAACCGCCAAGCATGGCCGATCTTTTGGAGCAGGAACCGATTGCGCTTTTCCTCGATTTCGACGGTACGCTGGTCGAGATTGCACCCACTCCAGATTCAATCTCGGTACCCAGCGATTTGACGCAGCGCCTTGCTAACCTTTCAGCTCGATTTGATGGTCGCTTTGCGCTTGTTAGCGGGCGTGCGCCTGCCAATCTTGAGAAGCATCTCGGCGGCCTGCCGTTTGCAGTGGCCGGATCGCATGGAGCGTCGCGCTTTCGAGCCGATGGTTCGGCTCTAGGGAGGGCTGCGGATGCTCTACCCAAGGTGGTTGTTTTGGCACTGAGCGAGTTTGCTGAGAGCAACGGTATCTCTTACGAAGCGAAGAGCCATGGCGGCGCGTTGCATTTTCGCGCGAAGCCTGAGCTAGAGAAAGCGGCAGTTGAATTCGCTCACGAGTTGGCTGCCCAGCAGGGTCTCGCACTAAAGACCGGCAAATGCGTCGTCGAGATTGTAGGTAGAGGCGCAGACAAGGCCTCAGCCGTGAAAGCCTTTATGGCTGAACATGATTTCGTCGGAGCGACGCCGATCTTTGTTGGCGATGACCTAACTGACGAGGATGGTTTCACCGCCGCGGCCGAATTTGGCGGCTTCGGCGTTGCCGTTGGCGATCGCCCCTCTCAAAACGCGCAATATAAACTCAATTCTGTGAAGGATGTGCATGAATGGCTGATGCTGTGACCGACCCCAATCTGGAACTCTGGCCGATTGGAAATTGTCAGGTGAGCGGATTGATTGACCAGTCGGCTTCGCTGGTGTGGGGCTGCGTCCCGCGCGTTGATGGCGATCCGGTATTCTGCGCACTGCTCAATGGTGAGAAGCGGGATTCGGGCGTCTGGCGGTTCGAGTTAGAAAACCAGACTTCAGTCACTCAGCATTACGAACGTAACACCGCCATTCTTGTGACACGGCTAGAGTCTGAAGATGGCAGCGCGGTTGAAATTCGCGATTTCTGTCCGCGTTATGAGCGGTCCGGAAGGATGTACCGTCCGGTCGCTTTCGCTCGCATTGTGCGCCCGGTTTCCGGTGTGCCGCGCCTGAAAGTCACGCTCAATCCGATGCGCGATTATGGCGCGACGATTGCTGAAAAAACTAACGGCACCAACCACATCCGCTATCTGGTCGGGCCGCAGGCGATGCGGCTGAGTACCGATGCGCCGGTCGGTTATGTGCTGGAATCGCGTTATTACCGGGTGGAAGCAGACCAGCATTTCTTCCTCGGGCCTGATGAGCCATTCGTTGGCAATGTCCGCTCCGAACTTCGCCGGATGGAGCAATCGACCGCGCGCTATTGGAAGCTTTGGGTGCGCGGCCTTCACATCCCGCTGGAATGGCAGGATGAGGTCATTCGTTGCGCAATCACGCTGAAGCTGTGCCAGCACGAAGAAACCGGCGCGATTGTCGCTGCTTTGACCACGTCGATTCCCGAGGCTGCGCATAGCGAGCGCAATTGGGACTACCGTTTTTGCTGGATCCGCGATTCTTACTACACTGTGCAAGCGCTCAACCGGTTGGGCGCTTTGGACGTGTTAGAGAAGTATCTCGGGTACCTGCGCAACATTGTGGACTCCGCACGGGGCGGGCAAATTCAGCCGCTCTATTCAGTAATGGGTCAGGGCGAGCTCGACGAAACGACCGCTGCGCATTTGGCTGGATATCGCGGGATGGGGCCGGTCCGCAAAGGCAACGCGGCGTACAAGCAAATCCAGCATGATTGTTACGGGCAGATCGTGCTTCCGACTGCTCAGGCATTCTTTGATCACCGGTTGCTCCGCATGGCGGACGACAATGATTTTGAGAGCTTGGAAGAAGTCGGCGAAATGGCGTGGAAGATGCACGACCAGCCTGATGCCGGCCTATGGGAATTCCGCACGCGGCAGGAAGTGCACACCTATTCTGCGGTGATGAGCTGGGCAGCGTGTGACCGCTTGGCCAAAGTCGCGGCGAACATCGACAAAGCTGACCGCCAGCAGATTTGGCAGGAACGCGCCGATGCCATCCGCGCCAAGATCGAGCAGGAAGCCTGGGTCGAGAATAGCGAGGAAGGCGGCCATTATGGCGCATCCTTCGAAAGCGACTATCTCGACGCCAGCTTGCTGCAGATGGTCGAACTGCGCTTTCTGCAGCCTGATAATCCGCGTTTCCAATCCACATTCACCGCTATCGAGAAAACCTTGCGGCGCGGCGAGCATATGCTCCGCTATGCGTCAGAGGATGATTTCGGCCTGCCCGAGACGGCGTTCAACGTCTGCACGTTCTGGCTGATTGAAGCCCTGCATTTGGCGGGCCGCGACGAAGAAGCACGAACATTGTTTACTGCGATGCTCAGCCACACAACCGAATCCGGCCTGCTGTCGGAGGACCTCGACTTCGAAACCGGGGAGCTGTGGGGGAACTTCCCGCAGACTTACTCGCTGGTAGGAGTGATAAACTGTGCCGGGCTGCTGTCCCGGCCATGGAGCGAAATGCGATGAGCAAGCTGGTAGTCATATCCAACCGCGTGGCGGTTCCCAAAGCGCGCGGCGTCGCGGGGGCACAAGGTGGATTGGCTGGCGCGCTCAATTCCGCACTGAAAGAACATCGCGGTATCTGGTTCGGCTGGTCCGGCGAGGAGTGCGAGGAATATACCGGCAGCATCAACATCCAGCGCACCGATGGCGTGACCACCGCGACGATGGATCTGCCCAAGCAGGACGTTGATGAATATTACAACGGTTACGCCAATTCGACGCTGTGGCCGTTGTTTCACTACCGGATAGATCTCACCGAATATGAGCGTGAATTTGGCAAAGGATATGAGCGGGTTAACGAGCGCTTCGCAGAAAGTGCCGCGCCGCTAATCGAGCCGGACGATCTGGTTTGGGTGCATGATTATCACTTGCTACCATTGGGCGAGCGACTTCGTGCGCGTGGCCTCAACAACCGGATTGGCTTCTTCCTGCATATCCCATGGCCGCCGACGCGGCTGTTCGTCTCGCTACCGTTTCATGAGCGGTTGGTAGAGACGATGCTGCACTATGATGTGTTGGGCTTCCAAACCGGCGAATGGCTGGAGAGCTTCCTGCATTACTGCCGAAAAGAGCTGGGCGCGACGGTCGATGAGGTAACCGGCCGTGTCGAATATGGCGGACGCGTGACTTACGCGAAAGCCTACCCCATCGGTATCGATTTCGCCCATTTGACCGAGCAAGGTAAGACCGAAGAAGCGAAGATCGCGGGTGAGAAACTTCTCGCCAGTACGCGCCACCGGACTGCGGCAATCGGCGTCGACCGGCTCGACTATTCCAAGGGCTTGCCTGAGCGGATCGACGGGATTGCGCGGTTCTTTGATCAGAACCCAGAACGGGTGCGCGACCTCATCTATATACAGATCGCGCCGCCAAGTCGTGAGGATGTCGAATCCTACCAGAAAATCCGTAAGGAACTCGAACAGAAGACTGGCGAGATCAACGGCGCCCGGTCCGAAGTGGACATCGTGCCGATCCGCTATGTGAACCGCGGGCATTCATTGGCTGAACTGTGCGGCTTTTACCGGACGGCCAAGATTTGCCTCGTCACGCCGCTGCGTGATGGGATGAACTTGGTCGCGAAGGAATATATCGCGGCACAAGATCCCGAGGATCCGGGAGTGCTCGTACTGTCGCGCTTTGCTGGTGCGGCACAGCAGATGGAAGAGGCGGTGCTGGTCAATCCGCATAGCCCCGATGATCTGAGCCATGCGATCAAGACGGCACTCGATATGCCGCTCAAGGAACGCAAGCGCCGTTATGAAGCGCTTATAAAAACTGTGCGCGATGACAACGTGCAGGACTGGACCAAGAATTTCGCAGACGATCTGGCTTTGCTCGGTAAGGAATGATCTACAGCGTTCGACCGTCCTCTTGAACCGGCTCATCGAACCGTCCTGCATTGCGCTCCATCAGTTCTTGCAATTCCATATGCTTCGGGCGTTCAGCGCGTGATTTCAGTACTTGATTGACGCGCCAGACCAGAAATTTCTCGTCAAACGGTTTGCGGATGTAATCCTGCGCTCCTTGATAGCGCAGCCTGCTGCTCATCCTTTGCACCCGTTGTCGCGGTAAACATAATGACTGGCAGATCGTATAGTTTCGGCGATGTCCGCATCGCTCTTAGCACACTGGCACCCGAAAGCTGGGGCATGTCCTGATCGAGTAACATCAGGTCTGGCCGTCGCCACCGCAGCAGTTCCAGAGCTTTCTTGCCATCGGTCACCCAACCGCAGGCATGGCCAGCATTGATCAATATTTCAGACGCCATTCCGGCGATCATTTCATCATCATCGGCTATCAGAATATGCGCCATGCCTGTCACTCCAAACGGTTCTTGGTCGGGTGATCTGGATAGGCGTGCAGCAGCCAAGGCCTAATGAAATGAAGGGCTGGGACGAATACCTAGTCAAATGGTCACTTTGCTTGTGATTATTGCAAGGGAATGGCAGGCGAGGCGCATGAGCTTTGACAGAGTATTGCCGCTCAGCGGCGTTCACAATTTTCGCGATTATGGCGGGTATGCGGTTGCTGGCGGAGGCAGGGTAAAACGCGGTTTGCTGTTCCGCTCGGGCGAGCATGGCAAAGCGACTGACGACGACTTAGCGGCGATCGATGCGCTTGATCTGCGTCATGTCATCGATCTTCGGGGCAATAGCGAACGGCGCGCCAATCCCTGTAAGCGTGGACCTGCGTTTGAGGCTCAAGTGCTATTCTTTGATGGCGAAACTGCTGGCTTGGCTCCGCATGTTGAGGCGGCAAAAGATGCAATTGATGCCGATGCGGCACATTCGGCAATGGAGCAACTCTATTCGCAGCTTCCGACGCGCGACAAGCTCAATTGGATATTGAAGCGTTACTTTGCTGCGCTAGCCAACGGCGAGGGGGCGAGTGTCGTGCATTGCCTTGCTGGCAAAGACCGCACCGGCATGGCGGTCGATCTGCTGCACCATGTTCTTGGCGTACACCCTGACGATGCGATGGAAGACTATCTGCTGACGAACACCGCTGGTGATCTTGACGCCCGCGTTGCAGCTGGCGCGAAGGCAGTGCGTGCGAAATATGGCAATATTGATGATGCGACCATCAAGGTGCTGATGGGAGTCGACGCCCGTTATCTGACTGCCTCGCGAAACGCGGTTGTCGATCACTTCGGCACTGTCGACGCGTTTCTGGAGCAAGTGCTGGATGTCGACGCAGCACGCCGCGATGCATTGCGCGCGCATCTGATTGAGTAACGATATCCACGCTATCCACGGCGAAGCGTCGACGGTGGTTGGACCGCAGCCTTGTCATGGCTAAGAGCGGGGCCATATTGGTTTCGACAATCTCTAGACGGATAAACACATGGCAACGCATCACACGAAAATGCTCATTATCGGCTCGGGTCCTGCGGGATATTCTGCCGCTATTTATGGCGCGCGTGCGATGTTGGAGCCGATTGTGGTGCAGGGCCTGCAGCCCGGTGGTCAGCTGACCATCACCACTGATGTCGAGAATTATCCCGGCTTCAAGGATGTAATCCAAGGCCCGTGGCTGATGGAGCAAATGCAAGCGCAAGCCGAGCATGTCGGCACACGGATGATGTGGGATACGATTGTCGAGGTTGATCTCGCCAATGGGTCGCCTTTCAGGGCGGTAGGCGATAGCGGTGATGAGTATATTGGCGAGACGTTGGTGATCGCCACTGGCGCACAAGCCAAATGGCTCGGCGTTGACGGTGAGCAGGAACTTGGCGGGAAGGGCGTTTCAGCCTGCGCAACCTGCGACGGTTTCTTCTATCGCGGTAAGAAGGTTGTTGTGATCGGCGGCGGCAATACGGCTGTCGAAGAAGCTCTGTACCTGACCAATCACTCCGATGATGTGACTCTGATCCACCGACGCGATGAACTGCGGTCGGAGAAAATTCTGCAAGAGCGCCTGTTTGCTAGCGACAAGATTACGCCGCTTTGGAACAAGACTGTGTCTGCCTTCGTGGCGGGTGAGAATGGTGCGCTTGGCCACCTCGATCTGGTCGATACCGTTTCTGGTGAACAGTCCACGATCGAAGCGGACGGAGCGTTTGTGGCTATCGGTCATGCTCCGGCGACCGAGTTGTTCAAAGGCAAGCTGCCGATGGATGATGGCGGCTATCTGCAAGTCGAAGCGGGTACACCGAAGACCGAAATCCCCGGTGTGTTTGCGTGCGGCGATGTGATGGATCACACCTATCGCCAGGCGGTCACCGCCGCTGGCACTGGCTGTATGGCTGCCTTGGACGCAGAGCGATTCCTAGCGACCCAACAGCACGCACAAAAAGAAGCGGCCGAGTAACCAGCCGCTTCTTGTGCTTGCCAGTTCCGGTACTTACCGGAGCGGTAATCTGCTACATATGAATGTCGAACACCTTGATCGCAGCGTGGAATATCAGCGCGATCAGGACGAGGCTCGACAACGCGAACAGTACAAACCGCACCATCACCTTGTTGGCAGTTGCTTGTACGAGTGAATGGATGATCCGCAAGCCGACATAGATCCACGCCAATAGCGCGTTCATCCCGTCGCCCTGACCGACCATCGCAAGGACAATTGCGACTGCGTAGAAGACCGTCGGTTGCTCGTGCAAGTGGTTGTAATTGTGCGCTTTCGATTGAACGTTGGAGGGCAGAGTCTTATCCAAAGTGCCCGTTACGGCAGCGTCGTCGGGACTGATCCCCGCTTTCGACATTGCCGGAATGCGCGTGACGTACATCCACGCCCACATCACCATGGTCCACGCCATGAGAATGACGACGGGTTTGAGAATTGCTGCTTCTACAATCACGGGCATAATCAAAGTACTCCTGGATCAGCGAAGAGGGTAACCATGACGGCGCGCACTGCAAGAACCAGTAGTGCGATTGTCGATGTTACAAAGATCAGGAAACGGATCGACACTTTGTTGACCGTTGCCTGCCAGATTGAATGAACGATACGCAGGGCGACATAGACCCACGCCAACGTCACATCGATCGCCCCGGCGCCCATGATCGCGAGGATCGCTATCGTCGCATAGAAGATGGTTGGCTGTTCCATTAAATGCGCGTAGTTGTGGGCTTTCCAATTGATGCTGTCGGGGATTACCCCTTCAAGATCTTGGCCACGGCCACCGGGTTTCGCGTCACCGAGCCCGCTGCCAGCCTTGCTGATCGCGGGCAAGCGGGTGCCGGCCATCCAGAACAGCATTACGATTGACCACAGCACCAGCACGGCTGCGGGGGCGAGAATTTGCGCTTGCATTGAAAGTCCCCTCAAAATTTCGGTGACCCTGCTTTCAGGTCTTTAGATTGTCAATTGCAACTAGCCTGCGTGACTGCGCTTGGCAGTGATTGTGCGGGCAAAACTCTCGGCATCGGTGTTACCGCCGGTAAGCATGATGACCGTGTTTCCATCGAGCTGGACTTTGCCAGCGAGCGCTGCTGCGAGGGCGGCGGCGCCGCCTGGTTCGAGCACCAATTGTAGTTTCGAGAAGGCGAAGCGTTGTGCTTCGCGCACTTCTTCATCTGTAACCGCGATGCCCGGTTCGGAGCGGTCTTGAAGAACCCATAAGTTGATCTCGGCTGTTGCAGGTGGCTGCAATGCGTCGCAGATTGTCTTTGGCGCATCGTCTGCCGCGCGAACAACTTTGCCTGCTTTCAGCGCTTGCCCGACCATGTCCCAACCGACAGGTTCGACGGGAACGATCTCTGCATCAGGACACGCGAGTGACAGCCCGGCTGCCAATCCGCCGCCGCCACAACAGGCGACAATACGAGAAGGCTCGCAGCCCAATTGCTGAGCGATTTCGATACCAGCGCTGCCTTGTCCTTCGATCACCCACGGATCTGCAAAGGCATGGACCAGCACCGCGCCAGTTTCGGCGATGATACCCGCGGCAACTTCGTCTCGGTTTTCGCCTGGTCGGTTATAGAGAACGATTTCCGCGCCCAGTGCCCGCGTGGCGTCGAGTTTCACTTGCGGTGCATCACGCGGCATCACGATGGTTGCCTTGATACCAAGTCGTCGCGCGGCCCAAGCCACGCCTTGCGCATGGTTGCCGCTCGATACCGCGACAACCCCGCGCGCTTTTTCGTCATCCGTGAGATTGCTCAACCGGTGCCAACCGCCGCGGATTTTAAACGCGCCGATGGGTTGCAGGTTCTCGGCCTTTACCCAGCACCGAATGTCACCGATCTCGACTGGCAGCAGCGGCGTTGGCGGTAGAATAGCGGCGATCTCGCGGGCTGCTTCGATCACGCCTTCGCGGCTCGGATTACAGGTCTCGCTCATTCGGCAAGTCCTACACGATGGAACACATGGAACACAGTCCTGTGACTCGAATCATCCGCAGTTTCGAAAGGATGCCGGCTCATGCGCTCAGACTACGTTCGCGGCGTGTTGTAGGAAAATCGCGGATCGTTTGCGGCGGCCATACATTGCCCTAAAGAGCGCGCAAGATTCGAATTCGGAGAAATTACTATGTCGACAGTCCTAGTCATCGGTGCCGGCGGCGTCAGCTCGGTCTGCGTCCACAAGATGGGCATGAACGCCGGGATATTCTCGGACATCCATCTGGCCAGCCGCACCAAGAGCAAAAGCGATGCGATTGCCGCTTCGGTTAAAGAGCGCACCGGCCAGAACGTAGCGACTTACGAGATCGACGCAGAGGAAGTGCCTGCGATGGTCAATCTGATCCGCAAGGTTCAGCCATCGCTCGTCGTCAATCTAGCGCTACCGTATCAGGATTTGCCGATCATGGATGCGTGTCTGGAAACAGGCGTGCATTATCTCGACACCGCGAATTACGAACCGAAGGACGAGGCCAAGTTCGAATATCACTGGCAGTGGGCCTATCACGACCGTTTCAAAGAAGCGGGAATCATGGCGCTGTTGGGATCAGGTTTTGATCCAGGCGTGACCAGCGTGTTCACTATGTGGCTGAAGAAGCACAAGCTGAAGACCATCCGGCAGCTCGATATCCTCGACTGCAATGGTGGCGATCACGGACAGGCTTTTGCGACCAATTTCAACCCAGAGATCAACATTCGCGAGATCACCGCGAATGCGCGCCACTGGGAAAACGGCGAATTCGTTGAAACGCCAGCGCTCAGCACAAAAGTCGAGTTCGACTTTGATCAGGTCGGCCCGAAGAACATGTACATGATGTATCACGAGGAGCTCGAAAGCCTCTCGAAATTCATCCCCGAATTGGAACGCGCGCGCTTCTGGATGACCTTTGGCGATGAGTACATCAAGCATCTGACCGTGCTGCAAAATGTCGGTATGACCGGTATCGAACCGATCAAGTATCAGGGGCAGGATATTATCCCGCTGCAATTCCTCGCTGCTGTCTTGCCGAAGCCCGAAACTTTGGGTGAGACCACAACCGGCAACACCAATATCGGCGTAATCGCGACCGGCGAGGCTCTGGATGGATCAGGCGAGAAGACATTCTACATCAACAATATCTGCAGCCACGAAGCCGCGTTTGAAGAAACCGGCAATCAGGGCGTCAGCTACACAACTGGCGTTCCCGCAATGATCGGCAGCGCTATGATGCTCAGCGGGACGTGGGCTGGAGCCAATGGACAAGGGGGCGTGTTCAACATGGAGCAAATGAACCCCGATCCATTCATGGAGATGCTGAACGAGCACGGCTTGCCTTGGCAAGTAAAAGAGTTAGGATCCCCTGTATCGTTCTAAAGTTGGGGGACCATTATGCAAATCAGAGGCACGTTGCGGCCGCCGATGACTACAAAAAGTGTTGTGACACAAGAAGTTGGCCAAGCCAGAGGGGCGGAAAATTCTAAAGAGAAAGAAAAGCCAGGTTACATTGATAAATTGACCAGGTTGTTTCCGGTGGAGGGTGTTACACTATACCCTTTGGCCGTCGGAATTGCAGACAAAGACAAGTCTATATTGGTCGGCTTGATCATCTTTATCGCTCTTTTCGTTGGTGTTTTGCGATATTTTGCGACGCAGCCCGAGTCCGGTGGCAGCCCTAAGATACCCGCGATTGCCGTTTCTGTGTTTGCATTTCTACTCTATGCCTTCACTTTGGGCGGCTTCGGCTATGTTTTCGGCGACGTTGGCCGTCACATGCTGCTTAGCTCGTTCATCACAATTGTATTTACCGCATCACTTGGGGTGATGTCGTTTGAGGATGAAGAAGAAGCTTCAAGCGAGGATTAAAACTCGCTTTGCAATCGGGGTTAGCCGTTCTCGGCTTTCCCCGAATAGGCGATGACAAGCCGCAACACTGCCCAAGCCACGCCGGCCACAGCTGCTGCGATCAAGATCAAGCCGGTATCGGGCTGGAACAGGCGGATTGTAGCTACTGATGCGCTAAAGAGTCTCGGGACCACCATAAATATGAATAGGGCTGCGGCTATCGTGGTCAGCAGCGGGAACCACAGGCTGAACAGACCGAAAGCGCCCGACTTAGCGCGCAGCTGCGAACGGTGCCGCCATGCCCAAATCATGCTGAGAAAATACATAATCGGGAGAAGTGCCAAGCCAACAAACATGGTCTTCTGCCAAAAACGGCTCGCTTCGCCGGCGTAGTCTAGCCCGATAGCTCTTGCGGTGATGCCATTGCGCAGTTCGATCGTCTCTCCAAACCCTATGCCGCTTCCTGCATTCACCAGTACGACAACGCCCTTGTTCTCTGAGGGTATCATTGTTGCGAGCGCTTCAAAGCCGGGGCTCGCGCCGGAGTGCGAAACGGTGCCGTCCTCCCTGTCTATGAACCAGCCGAAACCATAGGATGGCGACACGTCGCCTGCCGGACGCATCATTGCTGCTTTGCCCTCAGCGCTCAGAACGTCATCTTCGCCGTTCATCATCATTTGCATATAGCGAGCTAGATCGGCGGCGGTTGCGACAATTCCGCCTTGAGGTGCGCTACCAAGATGGCTGGGGTTTTCTCTCATTGGGTGTTTTGATCCGAACCAGGGACGATGCCCTGTTGCCATTTGATCGTAGCTCTCGCCGTCTGAGACAAAGCTGTTCGCCATACCTACCGGCTTCATAATATTGGTTTCGACGTAGGTGACGTAGCCCGTGCCGCTAACCACCTCGATCAAACGGCCGAGAAGTTTGTAGTTTTGATTTGAATATTCCCATTGAGTGCCTGGTTCGTTGGCCGGCGTGAGCTTGGCAATTTGCGTGGCTTGATACGCAAGAACGCCATCGCCCCCTGTTTCCTCCGTGTGAGAGACATTCCCTTGGAAAGTCGAAAATCCACTCGTGTGGCTCAACAATTGGCGAATTTTAATCGCGCCGGCAGGCTGATCGACGAACTCGCTCAGATATTGTGATAGTTTTTCGTCCAGATCGATCTTCTCTGCTTCGACCAGTTGCATCACCGCCAGCGCGGTAAAGCTCTTCGATACCGATCCCGTAATAAATGGCGTGTCGGTAGAAACCTTGTCGCCGCTTCCTGTATTCTTCACGCCATGCGCAGCACTGTTTGTGATGACGCCATCATCGACCACTGCGTAGGCTAAGCCGGGAACGCCTGCTTCGCGCATTTCTTTGGCGATGAAGTCGTCGATGGAGTCCGTGGGGACACTTGCCTGCAATGCCGCCGTAAACCCGAACGCGAGTAGAACCAAAAGCCGCCGCATTGTCACTTCCCTCAATCCAATGCGGGCATGCTTAGCAGGCTTCGAAATATTGCCAAGCGAACCGCGATTGGACCGATGACATTGGACCGGTGACTTGGCGAACGATTGGGCTAAAGGAGGCGTATGACTATGGAAACCAAAGCTGGCGATCCGGGCGCGTTCGCCCAATTTGACCTCAATCGTGTCGATAGCCCTGCATTCGTTGTCGATACCGCAAAGCTCCGCGCAAATCTGCAAGTGCTTGCTGAAATTCGCGATGCGGCGGACATAAAGATGCTGGGTGCATTGAAGGCGTTCTCCATGTGGTCGGTCGCGCCGATTGTGGGCGACTATCTCGACGGCGTATGTACTTCCGGCTTGTGGGAAGCGCGGCTGGCGAGCGAGTTCTATGATGGCGAAATCTCGACTTACTCGGCTGCGTTCAAGCCCGATGAGCTTGAGGAAGTGTGCCGTCTTTCGGACCATGTGATTTTCAACACACCGCACCAGATGGAACGCGCTGCGCTCATACTTGAGCAAGCGAAAGCCATGGGCGGGGGCGTCGAAGTCGGGCTTAGGGTCAATCCGATGCATCCTGAGGGTGAAGTGCCCAAATATGACCCAAGTGCGCCGTTCTCCCGTCTTGGTTTTCCGGTTGACCAGTTGGAAGACGAGCATGTCGAGCCTCTGGACGGACTGCACTTCCATAATCTGTGTGAGCAGGGCTTTGAGCCGCTGCGCAATACGTGGGACGCGCTGAAAGAGCATATCGAGCCCTATTTCGGGCATTTCAAATGGATCAATCTGGGCGGTGGTCATCATATCACTCGTGCCGACTATGACCGTGAAGCTCTGGTCGAGTTTCTGATCGAAGTGAAAGAGGAAACGGGCGCAGAAATTTATCTCGAACCCGGAGAAGCGATTGCGCTGGATGCTGGGATTCTAACCGGTACCATTCTCGACCATCACTGGAACGGGATGCCGCTGGCGATCGCCGATATTTCTGCAACCTGCCATATGCCTGACGTGATCGAAGCGCCTTATCGTCCAGCAATGCTGGGTGAAGAAGAGGATGGGGCGGGCGATCCGGTCCGGCTTGGCGGGCCGTCATGCCTCGCAGGTGATGTGATCGGCGACTACCAACTGCCGGTGCCGTGCGAGCCGGGACAACGGATCGCGTTTTTGGATCAGGCGCATTATTCGATGGTCAAAACCAACACGTTTAACGGGGTGCAATTACCCTCGATCTGGCTGTGGGATAGCGAGGCGGATCAGCTCGAGCAGATCAAGAGCTTTGGCTATCAGGACTTCCGCGGCCGGCTTAGCTGACGGCTTTCGGGCTAGCGCTTCTCTTCGTTGAAGCTGACTGCCAGATCGGCGAGCATTTTGAACTGGCCGACCGTTTCTTCGATCTTCGTGCGATCATCAGCGGCGTTGATCGAACCGCTTTCAAACAGATTGCCGCTTTCAACCGCGATCACAACTTGGCCTGCGATAAACAGGCTGCGGATGTCATCGCCGTGAAACGCGTCTTCGATAGCGATCAACCGTTCGACATAGGTCGGATCGATCAGATAACGGGCCTCAACCTGATCATCCGAATAGACTACAAAGCGGTCCTCAAAGCCGGGATGGACCATGTCGACATGGCCTAGCTCGTGACCCTTGAATTTGACGTTGTCTTTGCGGCCACCGAAGAATTTTTTGTGCTTACCGGCGCGTTGGAGCAGCGTGGTGCCGTAGAACGGCTTCCCATATCCCATCGCCATGATGGCGCCGCGAAACACGGTGACCCATCGGCGGTTTTTGCCGGACCCGCGTTGCACTTCCAGATGGGCTTCGAACAGGCTGAAGTCGTGACCTGCAACCGATCCGCTCCAGCGGTCCTCGAAGCCTGCTCTGCCGTAATGCGGCACCAGACCATACTGCTTGCAATGTCCAAATTCCTGACCGGGCTCGAAATCGTGCTCATATGTCAGACCCAGCGATTGCGCGATTGCGTCATTGATACCGATCTTGGCTTCTTTTTTTGCGGCCGCCGTTGGCATGTAGCCCCAGAAAGCACCTCCCATTGCTGCGCCGAAAGCAAGAAACAGCTTCAGCTGCGTTCCGATCGGCACCAGCAGGAACAGAAAAGGCAAAACAACAACCGCCGCCAGCGCGACTTTGAAGTAGCGGCCCTTGGTCTTTGCCTTGGCTTCTTCGCGCACAGCTTCGTGCTGTTTCAGCCAGTCACCTAAGGGGCCGGCAAGCAAGCGATTGACGTCTGGAGCTTCAATCATGCAATTGGACCTTAATTAACTACCTTAGTGTATGTATACAGGACTGACGCTATCAAGGGATTAAGTCGTGACATCATTCATCATTTCTGCAGTCGTGCTGGTCGTTCTCGCGGTTTTCGTGGTCGGTATTTACAACCGCTTGGTAGGCTTGCGGCAGAACGTGAATCAAGGCGTGGCCGACATCGATGCACAATTGCGCCAGCGGCACGATTTGATCCCAAACCTTGTGAACACCGTCAAAGGCTATGCCGGACACGAGAAAGAAACGCTGGATTCGGTGATTTCCGCTCGTAATCAGGCAGCTAGCGGTCCCGTGTCCTCGAATGATGAAGCGCAGCTGCGCGTTGCGCTCGATAAGCTTCTCGCACTGGGTGAGGCCTATCCGGACCTCAAAGCGAGTGCGAATTTTCAGGAATTGCAGCGCGAATTGTCAAACGTGGAAGACAAGCTCGCCGCATCACGCCGTGCGCTGAACGCTGCTGTATCGCGCTTCAACACTGCGCGGGAGAGTTTCCCGGCCATTCTGTTTGCCGGCATGCTCGGCTTTCAGGAAGCAGATTTCCATCGTCTCGATGAGAGCGAAAAGGGCGTTGTGGATCAGGTGCCCAACGTAGCTTTTTGAGCGCGGGAAAACCTAGCGTGGCATGCGTTTTTTCTTGCGCACTGAGCCACAGAAATTATAGGGCCGCGTCAATGCTCCAAGGGAATTAGACCGTAAGGCAGTTCTGACCTTAACTTCCAACAGGGAGGCCCTTGATTTGCATATATATCCTGATGCCTCTGCTGTGGTCCGCGATTTGCTGCCGGACGAGCCGGTTATTCTCAATCGCCCTCAAGCCGCCGCGCGCGCGGCCCGTTTCTTTGTCGAGAAGTTTCCGGGCAAGTCGCTCTATGCGGTAAAGGCAAACCCGTCGCCAGCACTGCTCAAAATCCTGTTCGATAACGGCATCACGCATTTTGACGTTGCATCGATTGCAGAGGTTCGGTTGACACGCGAAGCTGTGCCAGAGGCGGAGCTGTGCTTCATGCATCCGGTCAAAACCGCGCGTGCGATCCGTGAGGCCTACCATCAGCACGGCGTAAAGACGTTCAGCCTCGATACGATGGAGGAACTGGAGAAGATCGTATCTGCGTGCAGCGACGAAGCGGGCAATCCTGCGCAGGATCTGCGCCTGCTGGTGCGTCTGCGTGTGTCGAGCGAATATGCGGAACTCTCGCTCGCGTCCAAATTCGGCATTGATCTGGCGGATGCTGGGGAGCTTTTGCAAGTCACCCGCCAGCATTGCGACTGGCTGGGCATTTGCTTCCATGTCGGCAGTCAGGCGATGAGCCCTCATGCCTATGTGCAAGGTCTTGAACGCGTGCGTGCCGCCATCGCCGATGCGAGCGTGGTGATTGATATGGTCGATGTCGGTGGAGGATTCCCCAGCATTTATCCCGATATGGAACCGCCACCGCTGGAAGACTATTTCAGCGTCATCCATCGCCATTTCTACGAATTGCCCATCGCCTACAATGCAGAGCTGTGGTGCGAGCCGGGCAGGGCGCTCTGCGCCGAATATTCATCACTGATCGTGCGCGTGGAAAAACGCCGCGGAGACGAGCTGTTCATCAATGACGGAGCCTATGGCGCGCTGTATGATGCCGCGCATGTCGATTGGCGCTTTCCCGTGGCGGCTCTGGAAGACGATCTGCGAGACCCGCTGGAAGAATTCGCCTTCTTCGGCCCGACCTGCGACGATGCCGACTACATGAAGGGCCCGTTCTGGCTGCCCGGCGATATCAAAGCCGACGACTACATTGAGATCGGCATGCTCGGCGCCTACGGCGCAGCCATGAAAACCGGCTTCAACGGCTTCGGCGATGCGGAGCAAGTTGATGTGGCAGACGAACCGATGGCGAGCCTGTTCAGAGGCGACCGCGCTGACCCGAGAGCCAGCGATAATGTGGTGAGTTTGCGCTAAGGCCAGTGACGGATATTTCATCTACGCTGAAAACTGACTAGACGATATCTTTTGTAAGTATCTTTAGTGTTAGGAGCCAAAGTTGAAAAACCCTCGCGCTCGATTTCCTGTAGAAAATCTTGTCTTGTTTGCCCCGATTCCGTTCTTGGCGTTTCATGCGTTTATCTTTTCTTGTTGGTATCTGAGGGACTACGCTCTTGATCTCGCCTTTATATTTGGCAGCATCATAATGCTGGTTTTTGGTCGAAGAATGGAGAATTATCTTCCCATTGACTATCGAGATGATGATCCGAACAAAACGTTTGCGGCGGCTTGGAAGCTACCACACCTTCTTGAGTTGGTATTTTGGTACGCGTTAACTGGGTTGGCGTATTATTTCTTATGGGCCGAATTTGGCTTTCCTCAGTCACTGGAGACAGATGCAGCCGGCGCAGGATCTTGGAAGCCAATTGCGCTTGGATACGGACTCTTCTTTCTTGGTGCATTCATTTTTGGCGGAGCGAAATTGTCCATCCAAAAAGCGGTTGGGCTGATCAGAGCTGATTTTGGGAAAGTTCTTTCTGTTCTACCGAGGATTGCATCGGTCTCAGCAATCTACATTTTTGTAGATGTGTTCTTTGCGGCGATTTATCGCCTAGCCTATATTGCAGATAGTCAGGCTTTCAGCAGGCCGATCGAGGGGTTTGTCGACGCTCTGTATTTCAGTACCATCACCATCACCACACTGGGGTACGGCGACATACATCCAGTGAGTTCATATCTAAAGGTGTTAGTTTCCATTGAAACTCTTTTGGGTGTTGGATTGTTGGCTGCGGTACTGTCGACCGCCATTTCGGTCGCTTTGAGTAGTGGAAAAATTGAGATCGGTGACAAGGAATCCGCCGAATAGAGCGTTTTCGTGTGACAACTGCCAGTACTCCTTAGACTCTAGCTATTTCATCTTGACGGCGTCGCACGGCGCCATTCCCATTTTTGCTATCTTGGCCTTCCAAAATACGGCCTACACCCTGCGATCGTAACCCGTTCCATCACACGCCTCGCGGGGAAGTAATCGCTCGTCGCGTTGTGCTGGCATACGCGGTTATCCCAGAAGGCAACCGAGCCTTTTTCCCAGCGGAAGCGGCATTGGATTTCGGGATTGGCAGCAGTCGCGTAGAGGTGGTCGAGAAGCCAGCGGCTCTCCTCTTTGCTCATGCCTTCTATATGGCTGGTGAAGGCGGTGTTCACATAGATTACTGACTGACCCGTTTCCGGGTGCGTGCGGATCACCGGATGCGTCATCGGTGGGTATTGGTCGTGCAGTTCCTCGGGTCGTTTGTTCAGCCGCTTGGCAAAGACCCTTGCGACATCGTGTACGGCGGTCAGGCCTTCGCATAATCGCTTCATTTCCGGACTGAGATTCTCATAGGCAAGGTGCATGTTTGCAAACAGCGTGTCGCCACCGACTTCGGGCACTTCGATGGCACGCAGAATCGAGCCGAGCGATGGTTTCTCCCGCCACGTCACATCGGAATGCCAGAAATTTTCCTGTCCCTTCTTTTTCGCGCCATAAGCGATACGCAAAATCTCGGGATTGTCCTGATTCTTGGGCGTTGCCGGATGCACTTCCAATTCGCCAAAATGGCGAGCGAAGGTGATGTGCTGTTCCGCTGACATGTCCTGATCGCGGAAGAAGATCACACCATATTTCAGCAGAGCAGCGCGGATTGCCGGAATGGACTCCGCAATGTCGTCCGCTGCCAGATTGATGTCGAATATCTCTGCGCCAATTGCAGGCGTAATCGGCTTTGCAGCCAGGTCCAGCGTCATCTCCGCTGGAGCGACCATTGTTTGATCTTGGGACATATTCTTCTCCCTATGCCGTCGCGGACTATGGGCGAAGAACGGCTGTCAGCCAAGCGCGTTGGAGACTGCTTGCTAGACGGCGCTGCGGCCGCCGCCGGGCTGAAACTCCTTGAGCGCGTTCCAATCCGGATCTTGAAACGCCTGGATCGCCAGAGGGTAGGGACCGTAGCCGGCTAGCGCCTTGTTGAAGCCCTCGACGAAAGCCTCTTGATCGGGCGTGAAGAAACGCCATTCCTTTGTGTCACCGACCGATATCACTGCAACGCATGAGCCCCAATCGCGCTCCTTATCGGAGACGGCTACAATTCGATTTTCGAACTCGTCCATTTGGTCAAAATATGTGCGGGCACGCGTGTTTGTTTCGCCGAGTTCTGTGGGAACCCACCGAACGATCATCAGCATGGAGAATTTCTTGCGATCTTTTTCCGCCGGCAGGTGGGCACGATACCTTACAAACATCGGCCCAGTGTCGGTGTCTGCCTGCGCCAGCACCCATTTATCCGTTGGGAATAGTCCGGTCGCTTTCTTGGCCATTGGTCTAATCCTTGAACCCCAAAAACCGTGCCGCTTCATCCACTTTCCGACGGACAATCTTTACCGGATTGGCCGGGAAATCCTCATCGGGCCAGCCCATGGCGACGGCTTTCATGATAACCTGATCGTCGGGGATGCCAGCATGTTCGCGCACAACAGGGCTTTGCATAATGCCTTGCGAATTGATCACACAGCCGAGTCCGCGACTCCAGGCTGCATTGACCAGCGCAGTCGTAACAGCGCCGCAATCGAAGGCGGTGTCGTCGCTATCCGACAGTTCCTTGTCATAGGTTACGATCACGCAGACCGGAGCGTCGAACTGGCGAAAGCCGCGCAGCACCCAGTCTTGTCGTTTTTCCTTGTCGTCGCGCTCGATGCCCATCGCTTCGAACAGCTGTATCGCGCAGCCGACTTGTCGGTCGCGGTGGACGCCTTGGAACGGGTGCCCGCGGCGGAATTCGCGGCTGTCAGGTTCGCCAGCAAGGATACGTTCGGTGTTGCCTTTGCGAATACGGTCGAGCGGTTCGCCTGAAATAATATGAAAGTGATAAGGCTGGGTATTCATCGAAGATGGAGACCGCATGGCCAGCGTTAGAATTTCTTCGATCAATTCGCGCGGAACGGGCTTGTCGAGATAGCCGCGAATGCTGCGGCGGCCGAGGACGACGTCGTCATATTTCATGGATGGATACGCCTTTGGAATGCGAGTGACTGTCTTTCAGCTGACAGTTGCACGCTTCGCACATTCGCGAAAGACATGATTTTGAAGCGATTAGAAATCCGGGCGCGCGTCGCCCGTGGCGCGAACGCTACGCAGCGATGCTGCTCGTCGCAATCTCGAGGAATTTCGGCTTGGACTCGTCGCGCTTGCCATCGGTTGGGCCAGCGGTTCCAGGTTTCTCAGGCAGACCGGCAGCAGCAATGGTGTAGGGCGGTACGCGGTGGCGCGTACACAGGCCGCCTGCACCGTCACTGGTGAGCTGTGTTTCAAACTCCACGCCAAATCCGGTTTCCTGAGTGTGGATCACCTTGCTCACTGCAAGCTGGCCTTCACCAAGATCAAGCACGACCTCCGTGCCGATATCGACGCCGACAATGCCTTCGATACCCGCGCCATTGCGCGACAGGTTACGCATCACGGCGTTGTAGTAATAATCCTCATGGATCACGCCGATACGGCGGAACACTGTCCGGCGGTCAGGACGGTATTTGTCGGGACCATCAGGCTCGATCACGAAGTCACCTTGCTCGATCCGTCTGAGTACTTCTTCGCGCAGCAAAGGCCGCGAGTAGATGAAACCTTGCACCAGCTTGGCGCCTTTGGATTTGACCACTTCGAGCTGGTCGAACGCTTCGACGCCTTCGACGGTGGTTTCCATGTTCAACGCGCTGGATAGACCGACAATAGCGGCGATGATTTTCGCGCTGTTCTTGTCTTTCTGGGTACAGCTTTCGACGAAGCTCTTATCGACCTTGATCTTGTCGAACGGAGCCGAGCGCAGATAGCTGAGCGAGGAATAGCCGGTCCCGAAATCGTCGAGCGCCAGGCGCACGCCAAGTTTCTTGAGGTTGGCGAACATCTGCTCGGTTTCGATACTGTCGCCGACGAAGATGCTTTCGGTCAGTTCGAGTTCGAGCCGGTCCGGTTCGAGACCCGAATGGGCAAGTGCATTCGCGACAACCGCAGGCAGTCCGGGGTTTGCGAATTGAACAGCAGAAACGTTGACCGCGATGCGGACGCTATTGGGCCACTCGGCTGCAGTTTCACACGCCGTGCGCAACGCCCATTCGCCGAGATTGTTGATCAGGTCGCTTTCCTCCGCAACCGGAATGAAGGCGCCCGGGCTGACTTCGCCGCGCTCGGGGTGTTCCCAACGCATCAGCGCTTCGAGGCACACGACTGCGCCGCTCTTGATCGAGACCACTGGTTGATATTCCAACCGCAGCTGATCCGCCTCGAGCGCGATCCGCAAATCGTCGAGCAGGCTTTCGCGCTCTTGCTCTTCGTTCTTCAAGTCGGCGGCATAGAAACGGAACTGCCCGCGTCCGCCATTCTTTGCAGCATAGAGCGCGAGATCGGCGCTCCGGATAATATCTTCGCGCTCTTCACCGTCGAATGGGGCAACTGCAATGCCAACAGAGGCACCGATAATGGCGCGTTTGCCCTCATCGAGCGGGTAAGGTTGCGACAGGATTTGTATGACTTTGTCGGCCAGCTCGCCGAGTTTGCCGCGATCATCTTCGTCGGAAATCAGAACTTGGAACTCGTCACCGCCTAAACGGGCAATCTGGCCGCGCTCGCCGACAATTGAACGCAGCCGCTCAGCGACTTCGATCAACAATGTGTCACCGGCTTGGTGGCCTAGTGTATCGTTGACGCGCTTGAACTTATCGAGGTCCATCATCATCAGCGCAAACGGCCGATTGGATGTCTTGAGCGCAGCGACCCGGGCGTCAATCTGCCGTTCCATATGGTGGCGATTGGCAAGGCCGGTGAGCGAGTCATAGTCGGCCAGTTTGGAATCGATCAGCTTGCGCTCATATTCGCGAGTCACGTCGTTGGCCGCACCGCGATAACCGATGAATTCGCCTGCTTCGTCGCGCACGGGATGACCGGAAAGGGACCACCATGTTTGACGGACATTTTCTCTTGGATTGTCGAGCGCAAAGCGAACAATCTGATCGCGGATCTTGTTGCGCGCCTTGAGCTGGAATTTGAGTGAGCGACCATTGTTGTCACTCTCATTGATATCATCGAGCTCGAAAATTTCGTCGAACGGACGGTCGATCAAATCGTCGGTTGTCCGGCCCAGCTTTTCCGTCGCTTGATCGGCAAGATAGATCAGTTTTCCGGCGGCATCAGTTGCCCAGATCCAGCCGACACCGGCTTTGTCGAACTCGTCGAGAATGCGCAACCGCAAATCGCCTCCACCAGCGGAAGCAGCGTTGTCGGACTTGCTAGATAGCCCCTGAAGAAAGCTCTTCATCGCCATAATCGGCCTAACCCACGAAAGTTTGCGCAAAATACATGCGCTGTGGCTAGCTTGTGATGGTTAATATCGGTTTAAGAACTGGTTCTTGGCCAGATCAGTGCAGCGATCAGGCAGCTTTCTGAAGTTCCAGATCGAGCCTATCCCAAATCTCGACCAGCGCGTCTGTCAGCTCGTCCATCATCGCTTCGGTGTGGGCCGGGCCAGGCGTGAAGCGCAGGCGCTCGGTGCCGCGCGGAACCGTGGGATAGTTGATTGGCTGAACGTATGCACCGTACTCGGCCAAAAGAATGTCGCTGATCTTCTTAGCGCGAACCGGATCGCCAACCATCAACGGTACGATATGCGTCTCGCTGATCATCACTGGCAGGCCAGCAGCGGCAAGTTTGGTCTTAAGCATCGCGGCATTGTGCTGCTGTGCGTCACGCTCTTCGCTTGAAGTTTTGAGGTGCTTCACGGCTGCAAGCACGCCAGCCACAAGTGCAGGGCTGAGCGAGGTCGTGAAGATGAACCCAGGCGCGTAAGAACGGATGCAATCGACGATCTTTTTGTCGGCTGCGATGTAGCCGCCCATCACGCCGAATGCTTTGCCCAGCGTACCTTCGATAATATCGATCCGGTCGGCGGCCTCATCACGCTGAGAAATGCCGCCACCGGTTTCGCCATACATGCCGACAGCATGCACTTCGTCGATATAGGTGAGGGCGTTGTACTTCTCCGCCAGATCGCAAATCGCGTGAATCGGGGCGACATCGCCATCCATCGAATAGACGCTTTCAAAGGCGATCAGCTTCGGCGTGTCCGGGTCTTCCGCAGCAAGCAACTCTTCGAGGTGTTCCAGATCATTGTGCCGGAACACCCGCTTCGGGCAGCCCGAGTTACGGATGCCCGCGATCATGCTGGCGTGGTTGAGTGCGTCGGAGAAGATCACGCAACCTGGCAACAGCTTCGCCATGGTCGAGAGCGTTGCGTCGTTCGACACATATCCGCTGGTGAACAGCAGGGCAGTTTCCTTGCCGTGCAGTTCGGCAAGCTCATGCTCCAGCTCTACGTGGTAGTGCGTATTCCCGCCGATATTGCGTGTACCACCGGAACCCGCGCCAACATCGTGCAGTGCATCTTCCATCGCTTCGATCACTTTAGGGTGCTGGCCCATTGCGAGGTAGTCGTTAGAACACCACACCGTGATCGGCTTTGGGCCATTGTGGCCGTGGAAGCAGCGCGCGTTAGGGTATTGACCCTTATTGCGGAGAATATCGATGAAGACGCGGTAGCGCCCTTCGGAATGCAGGCGATCAATCGCGGAATCGAAAATCTGGTCGTAATTCATCGCAAACCTGCGGTCATCGCCAGTCGAATCCGGCATCCATTGCTTGGCGATTTAGTCTGAGATTTCCGCAATTTCCAGCCTGATCTTTGCGAATCGTTCGCGATTAAAACTGGTCAAGCTGATCGATTTTATGATCGGCAAATAGCGGAGCGAGCGGCATAAATCGATCAAGCGGCCCGGTAGTGATCGCGAGGCTCGGTGCGTCGGTGGCGAAGGTCTGGCCATCACACAAGGACGTGATTCTGCGTGCGATACCCTCTGCACCATCGACAAACGTTACTTTGGAACCAAACGCTGAACCCAGCTCTTCCGCCAAGAGGGGGAAGTGCGTACAGGCAAGTACCACCGTGTCGATCTGGTCGCCGCCGGGCTGATCGCGGAGGCCGCTGACGGCATTGGCGATGGCTTCTGCATCGATCGTCTGACCGCGCAATTTGGCCTCTGCTGCTCGTACCAACCCGGGCGCACCGAAACGGAGCAGCGTTTTGTTTTGTGCGAATTTGGCTTCGAGCCGGTCGACATAGCCCTGCCGGATCGTCGCCTCGGTCCCGAGCAATCCGATGCTGCCGGTTTTGGTTAGAGCCGCCGCGGGTTTGATTGCGGGCACGGTGCCGACAATTGGAATCTCCAATACTTCGCGAACCATTTCCAGCGCGATTGTCGAGGCTGTATTGCATGCGATGCAGGCAAGGCGAGGGCGGTAACGCTCGCTCATCCGGCCCAGTAATCCGGCGACGCGAGCAGCGATCTCCGCCTCGGATTTTGCGCCATAGGGAAAGCCAGCCTGATCGGCTGCGAACACCACCGGTGCGGTCGGCAGAATTTTGCGCAACTCGGCCAATACAGTCAGCCCGCCGACACCGGAATCGAAGATCAGGATCGGTGCCTCGGCTCTCATAACTTACTCCAAAACCGTTCGAATTCGCGCAAAACCGCTTTTCCTGAGCTTGTCGGAGTATCGCCTTGCATCTACCAAAAGCTCATGGCGAAAAACCAACTCTTCGACAAGCTCGGCCTTTGCAGATAGGGATTGGGCATGAATTCTCTTTACGCAGCTTTACTGGGCTTTGCCCTTGGTTCGATCCCCTTCGGTCTGGTCCTGACGAAAATGGCCGGTCTAGGCGATGTACGCGACATTGGCTCGGGCAGTATTGGCGCGACCAATGTACTGCGCACCGGCAACAAAGGATTGGCTGCGGCGACTGTCTTGCTGGACGCCGCCAAGGGCGCAGTCCCGGTCTTGATCGCCGAAAACCTCCTTCCCGGGACGGGTGGCGTGGCTGCTGTTGCCGCGGTAGCCGGACATTGCTTCACACCTTGGCTGAAGTTCAAAGGTGGCAAGGGATTTGCCACTGCTGCTGGCGTTTTGCTGGCCATGGCATGGCCGGTGATGCTGGTCTGCGCAGCGATCTGGGCCGCGACATTGGCAATCAGTCGTATTTCGTCGGTTTCGTCGATGACAACGGTTGTTGCGGCGCCAATTGCAGCATGGGCAGTGGGCTATCCGCATGTGATCGTCCCGTTGGTCGCAGTGGCCGCTATCGTGCTGATCCAGCACCGCGCCAATATTGGGCGGCTGATGCGGGGCGAAGAACCCAAGGTTGGTAGCAAGTCTTGAGAGCAAGAGCGTGAGCCTCGATCAAGCAGAGGCTTTTGCGCGCATTCGCTTGTTGCGGTCACCGAACATAGGGCCAGTCACTTACGCGCAACTGCTGGACCGGTTTGGCAATGCTGTGGCTGCACTTGAAGCGCTGCCCGATCTCGGCAAGCGCGGCGGGCGTAGCTATCGCCCGGCGAAGCGAGAGCAGATCGAACGCGAAGTAGCCGCGACCAAACAGGCTGACGCGAAATATCTGTTTCACGACTCACCCGACTATCCGACGCTTCTGCGTGAGTTGGAAAGCGCACCGCCAATCCTGACTTGGCGCGGCGATCTGTCGCTTGCGGCTAAGCCTTGTGTGGCGATGGTTGGCGCGCGCAATGCCTCTGCTGCCGCCGTAAAGTTGTCGCGCGATTTCGCGATGGGGCTTGCGGATGCAGGCTACACGGTCGTTTCAGGCTTGGCGCGGGGTATCGATGGCGCAGCGCATCAAGGCGCCCTAAGCTCTGGGCCCAAGACGATCGGCGTGATCGCCAGCGGCATCGAGATCGCATACCCGCCGCAGCACGCCAAATTGCAGGAACAGATCGCTAGAGAGGGATTGCTGCTAGCGGAGCAGCCACCGGGCACAGAACCAAGAGGTAGCCATTTTCCAAGCCGCAACCGGATAATCGCCGGATTGGCTGCGGGGACGCTTGTGGTGGAGGCTGCGCAGAAGTCAGGTTCGCTCATCACCGCACGGCTTGCCGGAGAATCAGGTCGCGAAGTCATGGCAATCCCCGGAAGCCCGCTCGATGCGCGCTCTCAAGGCTGCAACCATTTGATCCGTGAAGGGGCGGTACTTGTACAGTCGGTGGACGACGTGGTCGAACTGCTCACCGGTTTTGACGGTCAGCCGCGTTCGACCTTCCGCGAAACCGCTGCCCAGCAGTTCGAGTATGGCGAGGAATTGGCCGTTACTGAGCCCGCAGATATCGCCAGTCTGTTGACGACAGCTCCCGTCGCAATCGACGAACTGATCCGCCAATCAGGCACCAGCGCGGCGGCGGTTCAACTTGCATTGATGGAGCTTGAGGTTACGGGGCAGTTGCAACGGCATGCGGCTGGGAAGGTAAGTTTATCTTCGTGAATGAAACCCGACTTTCAATCGGCCAACTGCTGGAAGGTGGGTTGGCTCAATTGCTTGCTTTCAGAAGCAAAGCAATCGCAGGAATCTTAGCGTTTTTTATCATCGAACTGATCTTAGCGTTCGACTATCGCGGTGATATCCCGTTACCACCAGTCTTGTCTCAGGCGATGTCAGAAGATGCTATTTGGTTCATGATAGCTGTGTTAGCAATTTACTATGTCGCCTATGCAGTTTTGAGCGC
Organism: Pontixanthobacter sp. CEM42; assembly: GCF_017812015.1. Classification (GTDB taxonomy): domain Bacteria; phylum Pseudomonadota; class Alphaproteobacteria; order Sphingomonadales; family Sphingomonadaceae; genus Pontixanthobacter. The sequence continues at coordinate 739,923 of NZ_JADQTN010000001.1, forward strand.
AATCCTAACGCGGTCCTTAATACCGACTAGTATCGACCGGCACGTCGTCGGGTCTTCAAATGCGTCTCTCATCGGCATGGCTTCGATAGCGTATTACCTCTCAGTTATCGGGATATCATTCGGCCTCGTTTTCTTGGTATTGCCTGGGATCTATCTAATCGCGCGCTGGTACTTAATCGTTCCACTGGTAGTGAGTGGGCGGTCTGGAATTATCGACGCGTTTACGCAGTCTTGGGATGCCACCCATGCAAGTGCCGGCGCACTTATGGGCATTAGTCTGGTTATTGTTATCCCGGCACTTATCTTGGGCGGCGTTGACTACATGTCGGATGATCCAGAGGCCACTTATACGGTTCCTCGCCTCGTTCTTGACTCCGCAGTTTTTGCGCTAAGTACGGTATTCGGAATAGCGGTATCGGTGTTCGCTTACCGCAAGCTCATCGATGATCGCGAGGAATATCGTACGGTTTTCGATTGACCGCTTGACGAACCGCAAACTACGGGGTCACCCTCGCGCGTACACGTACACACGTAAGGACTGCACAAACTTCCATGCAACTTGTCATCGTTGAATCGCCCGCGAAGGCGAAGACTATCGAAAACTATCTGGGCAAGGACTTCAAAGTTCTCGCCTCCTATGGTCACGTCCGCGATTTCCCGAAGAAGGATGACGCGGTTCGTCCCGATGATGACTTCGCGATGAGCTGGGAAGTCTATCAGGACAAACGCAATAAGGATCAGGTGAAGGCGATTGTCGACGCCTCTAAGAAATCCACACGCCTTGTTCTCGCGACCGACCCTGACCGTGAAGGTGAAGCAATCTCGTGGCACGTGCTGGAGCTGCTAAAGAAGCGCAAGGCTCTGCCCGAAGATGTCGACCGCGTGACATTCAACGCGATTACCAAGACCGCTGTCACCGAAGCGATGGGCAAGCCGCGCGGGATCGATATGGATCTGGTCGATGCCTATCTCGGTCGCCGCGCGCTGGACCGTCTGTTCGGCTTTACCCTCAGTCCCGTACTTTGGCGCAAGCTGCCCGGTGCTAAGAGTGCAGGGCGTGTGCAATCGGTTGCGCTGCGAATCATCGTTGACCGCGAGCGTGAGATCGAGGCGTTCAAGGCCGACGAATATTGGTCGATCCTCGCCAAGATGGAGCATGATGGCACCGCCTTCGATGCGCGTCTGGTAAAATATGACGGCAAGAAGCTCGACAAGCTGACGATTGGCAATGAGGGCAGCGCTCTCGAAGCCAAAGCTAAGATCGAGAACGCTCCGTTCAAAGTCGAGGAAGTCGAGACGAAGCCGCAGAAACGGCATCCGTCTCCGCCATTCACAACTTCGACCCTGCAGCAGGAAGCCGCTCGCAAGCTGGGTTACAATGCCAGCCACACGATGCGCTGCGCCCAGAAGCTCTACGAAGCGGGTCTGATCACCTATATGCGGACCGATGGTGTGCAGATGGATGGCAGCGCGATCTCGTCTTGCCGCAAAGCTATCTCGGACCGGTTTGACGGGCACTATTTGCCCGAGAAGCCGCGCCATTATTCGAGCAAAGCCAAGAACGCGCAAGAAGCGCACGAGGCGATCCGCCCTACCAGCTTCCTGAAAGCCAAGGCCAGCATGGGCGACGAAGCCAAGCTGTATGACCTGATCTTCAAACGCGCGATGGCGAGCCAGATGCAGTCTGCCAGCCTTGAGCGGACGACGGTTACCATGCGCGATCCGGCTGGGCTGCACGAGTTGCGCGCAACCGGACAAGTCGTGAAATTCCCCGGCTTTCTCGCTGTTTATGAAGAAAGCTTCGACGACAAGAAGGACGAGGATTCGGGCCTTCTTCCGGTAATGAACAAGGGCGATGCCCCGGCGAAGAAGGCCGTGGAGGCGAACCAGCACTTCACCCAGCCACCGCCGCGCTATTCCGAAGCCAGCCTTGTGAAACGGCTCGAAGAGCTCGGCATTGGCCGCCCGTCGACTTACGCCTCGACCATTCAGGTTCTGCGCGACCGCGATTATGTGCGGATGGAGAAAAACCGTTTCTTTGCAGAGGAATCGGGCAGGCTCCTGACATCGTTCCTCGAACGGTTCTTCGCGCAATACGTCGCCTATGATTACACCGCAGGACTCGAGGACGAGCTTGATGTCGTGTCGGACGGTAAGGCCGAATATAAGGCGCTGCTCGCGAAGTTCTGGAAAGACTTTAAGCCCAAGACCGACGAGGTGATGGAGAAGCAGCCTTCGGAAGTCACCGAAGTGCTTGACGAATATCTCTCAGACTTCCTGTTTCCTGAACGTGAAGACGGCAAAGATGCCCGCTTCTGCCCGTTATGCGACAAAGAAGGCCGCGAAGGTGGCCGCTTGGCACTGCGCGGTGGCCGTTTCGGTGCATTCGTCGCTTGTGCGAATTACCCCGAGTGCAAATTCACTCGTCGCTTCGCCCAACCGGGCGCAGATGGCGATGAAGGCACGCAGGATCAGGTGATGGGCAACCACCCCGAAACCGATCTGCCTATCGAACGCAAATCAGGCCGCTTCGGCCCTTACGTCCAGATGGGCGAGGGCAAAGACGCCAAACGCGCTAGCATTCCCAAAGACCTCGACGATTTCGATCTCGAATGGGCGGTGAAACTGCTCGATCTGCCGCGCATTGTCGGTGAGCATCCCGATACCGGTAAGGAAATTGAGGCTGGCTTGTGGCGTTATGGGCCTGCGGTTCGCTCGGATGGCAAATACGGAAAGCTCCAGAATACTGCGGAGATTTTCGAGATCGGCATGAACCGCGCGGTTGCTCTGATCGCTGAGGCTGCAAACCGCAAAGGCGGGACGCGGGCTAAGGCAGAGCCGATCCAGACGTTTAAGGAACACCCGACGAGCGGCGGCGAGATGAAAGTCCTGCCCGGCCGCTATGGCCCCTACGTCACCGATGGCACCAACAACGCGACCATCCCCAAGGATATCAAACCAGAGGATGTGACCGAGGAACAAGCGATCCAATTGCTCGACGAGCGGATCGCCAAAGGCCCGCCGAAGAAGCGTAAGAAGAAGCCGGCTGCGAAGAAGAAAGCGCCTGCAAAGAAAAAGGCCGCCGCGAAAAAATGACCCTATCCGTCATTCCCGCGAAAGCGGGAATTCAGTGTGGTGCAGCGCTTGGTTACCCTAGATTCCCGCTTTCGCGGGAATGACGAATGATTGGAAGGCGAACCCTATGCCCAAAGAAGTCTTCACCCGCCACAAACAGCCCTGGAATGCTGAGGAAGCAGGCAAGCTGCGCCTGCTGGCGGGCAAAGGGCAGGGCCTCAAACAAATCGCCAAAGCGCTAAACCGCAGCGAGGAATCGACCAAGAAATTCGCGAAACAGAACAAGATCGCGATTGCCAAGAAGCGTTAGTGCTCCCTCGCACCCGCCATGCTGAACTCGTTTCAGCATCTAGGATGACTCATGGCCGGAATCGTGCGGGCGGAGAAATAGACCCTTAAACAAGGCCAGGGTGACGAATTTACTCTTCTGCTGCCTAGAACCAAAGTCAGGGTAGTTGAGATAAAGGAAATGTCCGGATGGATGTCACGCGATTGTTGTTGATTTTCAGTCTCTCCGTATCGCTGGTTGCGTGCGGCAAGGGCGAACCCACGATTTTTGATAACAGCATACTGGATGGTTGTTACACGGCTCACGAATTGCCGGGCCAGACCGTTAGGATCGACGACAGCCAAATGTTCTTCAATGACGAGTTGATCTACACTGATTTCAAGTTCGGCATTTTTGGTCGAAATCCAGCGCCACATATATACGCTTCGCCGAGAGTCTTGCCGCATCTGATCGACGGAAAATTGGTGTTTCAGGACCGACCAACCAAGGAGGGTTCAATAACTCTTTTCGTTGAGCGTTCTGGCGACAATTACGACCTTTTAGTAACAGAGATGGAGCGCGGCAGAGTTTTTGAATTCAGAAAGCAGAGTTGTCGCTCTTCGGGGCTCTAGCTGCACCGTCAAAAATCCAGCCCCATCTCTTCGAAAATTTCTTTGTCTTCAGCCCAGTTTTCATCGACCTTCACGTGAAGGAACAGGTGCACTTTCTGGCCTAGGACTTCGGAGAGTTCTCTCCGCGCAGCCTCGCCGATCGACTTGATCATCGAGCCGCCTTTGCCGAGCACAATCGGCTTCTGGCTCTCGCGGCCGACTACGATTTGCTGGCGGACTTCTACGCTGCCATCTTTTTTCTGAGTGTAGCTTTCGGGGCGTACTGCGCTGTCATAGGGCAGTTCTTCGTGGAGCTGCTTGTAAAGCTGTTCGCGGGTGATTTCGGTCGCGAGCAGGCGTTCGCTGGCATCGCTCACTTGGTCTTCGGGATAATGCCACACGCCTTTGGGCATCAGGCCTGCGAGATGGTCTTTGAGTTCGTCCACGCCATCACCGGTGAGGGCTGATACGAAATACACTTCCTCAAACGGAAGCATATCGTTCAGTTCTTGCGCCAGCTCGAGCAGCGGTTCCTTCACCGCCTTGTCGACCTTGTTGAGCACCAGAATCTTGCGCTCGGGGCGTTTCATCAGCGCCTCGACCAGCGGGATCATTTCATGGCGGCGCTGCTTGATCGGATCGACCAGCAGGACAATCGCATCGGCATCTTCCGCGCCTTCCCAAGCAGATGTGACCATCGCGCGGTCCAGCTTACGGCGGGGTGCGAAAATGCCGGGCGTGTCGACCAGGATGATCTGCGTCTCCTCGTGCAGCGCAATGCCCATCAAACGCGCGCGCGTGGTTTGCGCCTTGGCACTGGTAATCGCGACCTTCTGGCCGACGAGTTGGTTCACTAGCGTCGATTTGCCTGCGTTCGGTGCGCCGATCACGGCCACTACACCGCATTTCGGGTTTTCGTGAGTGTTCTGCCCGTCGCTCATCCGAAGCGCTCCATAAAGTTCTGGGCGGCATTGGTTTCCGCCTCTTGTTTGCTTGATGCGGTGGCTTCTGCCTCACCGACATTGTGGACTTCAACGCGCACGGTGAAGCTTGCCTTGTGATCGGGGCCAGAGCGGTCGATCAAGCTGTAGCGGGGAGGGCGGCGCTGATTGCCGGCCGCCCATTCCTGTAGCGCGCTTTTGGGGTGTTTGCTCTTGCCAGCCGTGCCATCGACTTGCGGTGCCCATAGTTTGCGGATCAGCGCCTCAGTCACATCGAAACCGCTTTCGATGAAAGCTGCGCCGAGCAGCGATTCCATAATGTCACCAAGGACATTCTCGCTTTCCGCCGCACCATCATCTCGGGCCTGTTTGCCAAGGCGGATATGCTTCGAAGCGCTGATTTCGCGGGCAGCCGTTGCACACGCCGTCTTGCTGACCAAAGCATTGAGCCGCTGTGCCAACGCGCCTTCCTGACCGCGATTCTGCTCGAACAACCAATGCGCGATGGTCAGGCCAAGTACGCGGTCACCCAGAAACTCTAGCCGCTGGTAATCGCGATCTTCGCCGGTGCTACCATGCGTCAAAGCCTCTGCCCACAGCGCTTCGTCTTCAATGGCGAAGCCGTGTTTCTGGAGCCAGGACTTCGCGCCTTTCTCTAGCTTGCCGAGCGGTTTGCTACTCATAGCCCGGTACCGATGCGATCACCGCGTGCTGCGCTGAACCATGTCCACGGCTTGATCCATTCGGATGAGCCATCGGTCGACCACATAATCACGCTAGCGCGCGCGACCAGCAGGTCCTGCGGGACAATGCCCACTCCGCCGCCTGGCATGGCGGGGAAGCGGCTGTCTTGCGAATTGTCGCGATTGTCGCCCATCACGAACATGCTGCCTTCAGGCACCGTAAATTCGGGATAGTCGTCCATCGGCATCGGGCCGAAATCGAGCACATTGTAGCTTTCGCCCGATGGCAGCGTTTCGCGGAACTGCGCGTAGCTGCACACGATGGTGCCGTCCGGCTTGGTGACTTGCTCTGCCTGACCGTGGCATTTGGTGTTAGGCGTCACTTCGATCTCGAAATTCTCGATCCGCTCTTTCGGGATCGGGGTTCCGTTCAGGATCACCTGCCCATCGACCATCGCGACCGTATCGCCGGGAAGGGCAATTGCGCGCTTGATATAGTCGGTGCCGTCGACCGGATGTTTGAATATCACGATATCGCCGCGCTCTGGCTCACCTGCGAAAATCCGGCCCGGGATTAGCGGCACTTCGCCGGGCAGCGAGTATTTCGAATAGCCATAGGGCCATTTCGCCGCGAGCAGATAGTCGCCGTTTTGCAGATTTGGCAGCATACTCTCGCTTGGGATGTTGAACGGCGAGAAAATGAAACTGCGGAATACCAGCACAATCACCACCAGCTTGATCAGGAAGACAAAGAAATTGTCTTCCTTTTTCTCCGGCTTACCCTCAGTTTTGGCGGCATTGGTATCAGAGGTGATCGCGGTGTCTTCGGGTGTGTCGGTGGCTTCCGGTGACGTGGTATCCGCAGAGGTGGTCGGTTCAGTCATACAGTAGGCGTGCTTTCCAGCTTAAATCCCCGCGCGCGAAAATTCGTATCCGCGGCTTTTCCATGGGTTCCAAATCAATGCCGTAGCCCCTACTCGGTGGAGCGCCGCATAGGAAGGAATTTTGCATGAGCGACGCCGCAGCTGCGATCTGGACCGAATTGAAAGCAATGCCACAGCGCAGTTTGCTGGAGCTGTTTGACGATGGCGAACGGGTGAGCAAGCTGTCCGACCGGATCGAATGGAGCGGAGAAGATACGCTCGGCGAGGAAGGTGCTCAATGGACCGCCGGCATCCAGTTCGATTGGTCCAAAACCCATTTGGATGACGCGCTGCTGAGCGAATTTGAAAAGCTGGCCGAGGCGATGGATTTCAGCGGCAAGCGCGCGGCGATGTTCGGCGGCGAAGAAATCAACAACACCGAAGGTCGCGCGGCGACGCATACGGCGCAGCGAGGTGTTGGCACTGACGCGGCGGTTGAAGAGGCGATGGCGCTCCACGCCCGGATGAAAATGCTGGTTCAGGCGATCCATGATGGTGCGCTGGGCGATATCAAACACCTGATCCATGTCGGTATTGGCGGTTCTGCGCTTGGTCCTGCGCTGGCGATTGACGCGCTGACGCGAGATTTCGCGAAAGTCGACGTGCACGTGGTGTCGAACATTGATGGCACGGCACTGGAGCAGGCCTTTGCGGCGTGCGATCCGCAAACCACAATGATCGCGGTGGCCTCCAAAACGTTCACCACCATCGAAACCATGACCAACGCCACCAGCGCGCTCAAATGGCTGGAGGACAATGGCGTCGATGATCCATCAGGCCGCGTTGTCGCGCTGACGGCCAGCCCCGACAAAGCGGTCGAGTGGGGCGTCGATGAAACGCGCATTCTGCCATTCGAAGAGACTGTCGGCGGGCGTTACTCGCTCTGGTCCAGTATCGGTTTCCCGGTCGCGCTTGCGATTGGTTGGGACGAGTTCGAGGAATTTCTGGCGGGCGCACAAGCTGTCGATTTGCATTTCCAGAACGCCGATGGCCGAGCGAACCTTCCGCTGCGCGCAGCGTTTGCCGACCTTTATTATGCGCGGGTTCGCGGATGCCAGACACGCGCTGTGTTCGCCTATGACGAGCGACTCGATCTGCTGCCCGATTATCTCCAGCAATTGGAGATGGAGAGCAACGGCAAGAGTGTAACCGCTGGTGGCGATCCAGTAGAGGGCCCGACCGCGCCGATCACATGGGGCGGGGTAGGCACTGACGCGCAACATGCGGTGTTCCAGTTGCTGCATCAGGGCACGCATCTGATCCCGGTGGACTTCATCGCCAGCATCGCACCGGGCGATGATCTGGACCCGGCGCATCACCGTATCTTGCTGACCAATTGCTTCGCCCAAGGCGCTGCGTTGATGGCGGGCAAGGAAAGCGAAGACGGCGCGCGCAACTTCGAAGGCAATCGCCCAAGCGCAACGATGCTATGCGATGATCTGGACGCTGCAACCCTAGGCGCGCTGATCGCGTTCCACGAGCACCGCACCTTTGCCAGCGCTATGCTGATGGGCATCAACCCGTTCGATCAGTTCGGTGTGGAGCTCGGCAAGCAAATGGCGAATGCGATTGAAGGCGGCGGGCAGAGCTTTGATGCGAGTACCGAGGCGCTGTTGGGACAAGCTGGGCTAAGTTGATCCATGGATAACCTGTTAATCATGCGGATTTCAGGAGAGGTAAGAAGAGGCTGGAAAGCCTACGCGGTACTAGCTGCGCTGGTGATTGCAATTGTTGCGGCGTTCCAGTGGCGCGAGCAACAGCGCGCCGGGCATTGGATCGCCGTTGATGCGAAGATTATCGGATTTGGTACGGCTGCGCTTGCTCAAAGCTATCGGCCCAATCAGACGTTGATGTCTTTTGAGACCGCAAATGGCGTTGTTGGGGCAATACACGTTACAAATGACAGAGTTCGCGACTGTGAGGTTGGCGATAGTGTTTTGGTTGAGAAGCAAGGTATCACATTTCGGCTTGCGCAGGCCTCTTGCGGGAAGCGGTAACGATCACGGCCTTGTGAAATAGCTCGAACACGCTACGGCGCTGGCTTGCCGCTTTTATGCGAAATCCGGCAACACCGGAGTTCGTAATGCATAACCCCCTCGATACATCAGAAACCACCACGCCTCCGGTGATGGAGCCGGTCGACCGCATCCAAGAGAATTTCCTCGCCAAGAATGAGCGGCGCTTGCTCAATGTTATCTGCGCGCGGATGCCTGCTTGGGTGACGCCTGATATGCTAACCGGCGTCGGGATGGTTGGTGCGCTGATTATCCTGCTTGGGTACATCGGCAGCAATCAGAATCCGGCGTGGCTGTGGCTGTGTATCGCTGGGTATGTGCTGCATTGGTTTGGCGATTCCACCGATGGCAGTCTGGCGCGGTTCCGCAAGATTGAGCGGCCGCGCTACGGTTATTTCCTCGACCATAGCTGCGATGCTTTGGGCACTACGATGATTGTCGGCGGGATCGGCCTGACACCCTATGTCAGCCTTGATTTGGCGCTGTTTGCGCTGATCGGATATTTGCTGCTTTCGGTGCACGCTTTCTTGGCGGTGCGGGTGCTGGGCGAAATGAAGCTGTCCTACCTCAATGCCGGGCCGACCGAGCTGCGCTTTATGCTCATCGCGCTAACCTTGGCTATGCTCGGCTTCGGCGCCGGCCCGGGCTGGTTCGGTAAGACTTCCGGTTTCGATATTTTCACCGGCGTGATCGGCGCGATATTGCTGCTGTTGTTTATCATTCAGACGCTCAGCACTGTACGGCGGCTTGGCAAGCAGGAGCCTGCGCGCAATGATGATTGGCGCTCTCGTAACCAATAGCCTGCGCCGAGCGAACCATTGGTCAGAGGGGTGATTGCATTCGCTGTATATCACGCCATATCACAGCAATAGAATGAGCGGTCCGCGCGGCGCGATACGTCGTGCACTGAGCCGCAGAATGGGGAATTCCAATGTCCGACTATGATTTCGACCTGTTCACCATCGGTGCCGGTTCCGGTGGCGTTCGCGCCTCCCGCGTGGCTTCAGCGCATGGCGCAAAGGTTGCCGTGGCCGAAGAATACCGCGTTGGCGGCACCTGCGTTATTCGCGGCTGCGTGCCCAAGAAAATGCTCGTCTATGGCGCGCATTTTGCCGAGGATTTGGAGGATGCCAAGCAGTTCGGTTGGGATCTAGAGGGTGAGCCCTCATTTGACTGGATACGCCTACGCGATACAGTCTTGGGCGATGTCGACCGGCTCAATGGCCTCTACACCGAAACGCTAGAGAACCACGACGTCACGATCTTCCACGAGCGCGCGGAGATTACTGGCGAGCACGAAATCACGCTCGCCAGCGGCAAGGTCGTTACCGCGAAATACATTCTGATCGCGACCGGTGCTCAGCCTGCAGTGCTGGACTTCCCGGGTAGCGACCTCGCGATTACTTCTAACGAGGCGTTTCATCTGGACGAGCTGCCCAAGCGCGTCATGATCGCAGGCGGTGGCTATATTGCCAATGAGTTTGCGGGCATTTTCAACGAGTTCGGCAGCAAGGTTTGCATCGTCAATCGCGGCGACAAATTGCTACGGTCCTATGATGAAGGACTGAGCGATCGCTTGCTGAAAATCAGCTTGATGAAAGGCATCCAGTTCCACTTCAACACGACTTTCAAAAGCATCACGAAAAACGACGATGGTTCGCTCCATGTCGAAATGAACGGGTCGGAAGATATGGATGTCGACGTCGTGATGTTTGCGACAGGCCGTAACCCGAATGTCAGCGGCTTGGGCCTCGACACGGTGGGGGTAGAACAAGGCAAGATCGGCGAAATTCTGGTCGACGAATATTCGAAGACCAATGTCGATCACATCTATGCCGTGGGCGATGTGACCAACCGCGTCCAGCTGACGCCCGTTGCCATTCGCGAAGGGCAGGCTTTTGCTGACACCGTGTTTAATGATGACCCGAAAACGGTCAGCTATGATCACATTCCGAGCGCAGTATTCAGCCATCCGCCTATCTCCGCTGTTGGCATGACCGAAGGCGAAGCGCGCAACAAGCTGGGCAACATCAAAGTGTTCCAGTCAGACTTCCGCCCGATGAAAAATGTTGTCGCAGGCCGGAACGAGCGCGGCTTGTATAAAGTGATCGTCGATGCAGCGACGGACAAAGTTGTTGGCATTCATATGATCGGACCCGAGTCTGCGGAGATCATGCAAGGCTTCGCCGTGGCGGTGAAAGCTGGTCTGACCAAGGCTGACTTTGACGCGACCGTGGCGATCCATCCATCGATGGCGGAAGAGCTTGTTCTGCTGAAGTAGGCCCACTATCAGTTGCTGGAAGCAACCGTTCCCGCTAGCCTCTCTGTTCGCAAGGAGAGAGACGATGGCGGGAACGGTACTTGTCACTGGCGGCACGGGTTATATTGGCGGCGAGATTATCAAGCAGTTGCTTGCAAAAGGATGGACCGTCCACACCACTGTGCGCAACAAAGCCAAGAGCGAAGCGATGCTGCAAACGCGCTTTGGCCGGCCGGGTGATGCACTGAAAGTCTTTCAAGCCGATTTGATGAGTGATGATGGTTGGGCTGATGCCAACGCAGGCTGCACCCATGTTTGCCACGTTGCATCACCGATCGCCGCCAGTACACCCAAAGACGAGAACGAGATGATCGTTCCTGCGCGCGAAGGCACTTTGCGGGCGCTGCGTTTTGCCAAAGCGGCGGGTGTGAAGCGGTTCGTACAGACCAGTTCTATGGCCGCGGTCGCCTATGGCCGAAGTGAGAAAGACTACACGGTCGACGAGAGCGATTGGACCGACATCACGCATCCCGACGTCTATCCTTACGTCAAATCCAAAACCATAGCCGAGCGCGCCGCGCGCGACTGGGTGAAGGCTGAAGGCGGCGATATGGAGTTCGTTTCGGTCAATCCGTCTATGGTGCTAGGCCCTGTCGATAGCGGCGACTTCTCGGCCAGTGTGGAAGCGATCAAACAACTACTGGATGGATCAATGCCGATGGCGCCCGACCTCGGCTTTGCCGTGGTGGATACACGCGACGTGGCAGCGTTGCATGTGCAGTGTCTCGAGGAGCCGGGTCTTGCTGGCGAGCGCTTCCTCGCGGCGGGGAGATTTATGAAAATGATCGAAGTGGGCGCGGCATTGCGGGCGGGCTTGCCGCCCGGACATTCCAAGAAAGTGCCGACCAAGATTATGCCGAACTGGATGGTCAGCATCCTATCAATCTTCAACGCCGGTGTTCGCTCAATCAAATCGGAACTCGGCAAAAGCCGCCATGTTGATCGGTCGCACGCAGAAAAACGCCTTGGTTGGAAAACACGGCCTGAGGAAGAAAGTATCGTTGATTGCGGCAAGAGCCTGATCGAACATGGAGTGGTCAAAGTCTGATGGAACTTACTGAAAAAGTCGTCCTCCTGACCGGAGGCAGTGCTGGAATTGGCCGCGAAATGGCGTGGCAGCTAAAAGGCAAGGGCGCTGTGGTCGTTGTCACAGGACGCAATGAAGAGCGACTGGCGGCATTGCGGAAAGACGGCTTTGTTGCTGTTGCTGCCGATCTTTCAAACGCCGCTGGCGTCGATGCATTGCTTGATGCATGGGGTGACCGCGAACTCGACATCCTGATCAATAATGCGGGGCAGGGCGTCGATCACGATTTCCGCGAGCATAAGCCCGATCCCGATGCTGCGGACGATTGCATTTACGCCAATCTCAATGCGCCGATCCGCTTGATCACCGCATTGTTGCCGCGCCTGCACAAAAGACCCGAAGCAGCGATCATCAACGTCACTAGCGGACTAGCGATTGCACCCAATGCGGGCAGTCCCGTCTATTGCGCGACGAAGGCTGGCCTGCGCAGTTACACGCAGGCTCTGCGCGCTCAGGTGGGCGGTGCAAACTTCAATATCATCGAGGCTCTTCCGCCGGTCGTCGACACGCAGATGACTGCCAGCCTCAAGAACAAGAAGATGCCTGCCGACGAATGCGCGCGGCAGATAATTGCGGCGCTGGAGAACGACAAGGACGAGGTAAATATCGGCATGGTGAAGGTCCTGAAACGGATGCACTCGGTGTCACCAGCTGCCGCACGGAAGTTTATGATTCGCTTCTAAAACGACATTTAATTTACGTAAAACGTAAATTATCTATTGCGAATCGTTTTGAGTACGCGCATTAGACCCCCGGAAATTCTGGAGGAAATAATGACCGTTGTTTGGACGAAACGTTTTGTGAATGTGCTTTTGGTGTTGGTCGCGATCGCGGCGCTTGTTGCTGTGCTGCGGGCTGGCGGGGCGATCTCCGAAGGAAAGTTCCACATGGTGAGCTACCCGGCTTCGAGCGAGAATATCCGCATGGAACCGCTTGGCGGAATGGCAGCCTGGTGGCAGATGCAGGAAGGGACCGTGCGGGTCGATGATCACGCTTGGCTCAGGGCGGCCCGCCTTGTTGGTCAGCTCGTCGGATTGGCGCTTCTAGCGGGAATTTTTTGGCAGTTACGCGGACTATTCGTTTGCATTGGTGAAGGGGCGGTCTTCAATGATGCCAACATCTCTTCGTTGCGCCGGATCGGCAAGCTTCTTGTTGCCGCAAGCGTCTTGTCGATATCGATCACCTTCATGACTCAATATGCGATTTTGGAGGCAATTCCGGCGATGGACGACCGCGCCATCCATCCTTCGATCAGTTGGAACCAGAAAGGCGTCGAGAACATCTGGATGGAATATTCGCCGCCGATCATACCGATGCTGCTTGCGTTGATCACCTTTGTCACGGCCAGCGCTTTCCAATCCGGGAAACGGTTTCAGGACGATAGCGAGAGTGTTGTCTAATGCCGATTGTCACCAACCTGGATGTTATGATGGCCAAGCGGAAGGTCAGCTTGAAAGAGCTCGCCGACCGCATTGGCATTTCCAACACCAATCTCTCGCTGCTCAAGACCGGCAAGGTGCAGGGTGTGCGCTACCGAACGCTTGATGCGATTTGTAAGGAACTCGATTGCCAGCCGGGTGACATTCTGGAGTACCGTTCCGACGAATGATATGTTCTTGAACGGGTTTTCTTGACGCTCACGGCGCGCGGTCGCTAGGCGATTGGGATAGATTTTCAGGGGACTTCGATTTGTCAGCCAATATCGCCGAAATGGAAAAACGCCGCGAAGCCGCACGAATGGGTGGCGGTCAAAAGCGGATCGATGCGCAGCATGCCAAGGGCAAACTAACCGCGCGAGAGCGTTTGGATGTGCTGCTAGACGAAGGCAGCTTCGAAGAAGTCGATATGTATGTCGAGCATGACTGCGTCGATTTCGGCATGGCGGAACAGAAAATTCCAGGCGACGGCGTTGTCTGCGGCAGCGGCACCATCAACGGCCGCCTGGTCTATGTTTACTCACAGGACTTCACTGTGTTCGGCGGCTCGCTGTCTAAACGCCATGCGGAGAAAATCTGCAAAGTGATGGAAACCGCCATGAAAAATGGCGCGCCTGTGATCGGGTTGAACGATAGCGGCGGCGCGCGGATTCAGGAAGGCGTGGCCAGCCTTGGCGGCTATGCCGATGTGTTCCAGCGCAATGTGCTGGCGAGCGGTGTTGTGCCGCAGATCAGCCTGATTATGGGCCCGTGTGCGGGCGGGGCGGTGTATTCACCCGCAATGACCGACTTCATCTTTATGGTGAAGGACAGCTCCTACATGTTCGTCACTGGACCCGACGTGGTGAAGACCGTCACCAATGAAGTCGTGACGCAGGAGGAATTGGGCGGCGCGGTGACGCACACCACCAAGACTTCGGTTGCGGATCTGGCGTTTGAGAATGATATCGAAACGCTGCTCGCGACGCGCGATTTCTTTGACTATCTGCCGCTATCGAACCGCGAAGACGTGCCGGAGCGGCCCACTGCCGATCCGTTTGATCGCGAGGAACCCAGCCTCGACACGCTGATCCCCGACAACGCCAACCAGCCTTACGATATGCACGAAGTCATCCGTAAGACGCTGGATGAAGGCGATTTCTTTGAAGTGCAGCCGGCCCATGCGGGCAATATCCTGTGCGGTTTTGGCCGGATCGAGGGACGCACAGTGGGTGTGGTTGCGAACCAGCCAATGGTGCTCGCGGGTGTGCTTGATATCAACGCGTCAAAGAAAGCCGCGCGCTTTGTGCGGTTCTGCGATGCGTTTGAAATTCCGATCCTGACTTTTGTCGATGTCCCCGGCTTCCTGCCCGGCACTGCGCAAGAGCATAACGGCATCATCAAACACGGCGCGAAATTGCTATTCGCCTATGCCGAGGCGACCGTGCCCAAAATCACCGTGATCACTCGCAAAGCCTATGGCGGCGCCTATGATGTGATGGCGAGTAAGCACCTTCGCGGCGACCTCAACTATGCATGGCCCACCGCCGAAATCGCTGTGATGGGCGCAAAGGGCGCAGTGGAGATTATTTTCCGCAAAGACATCGGCGACCCAGACAAAATCGCCGAGCGAACCAAGGAATATGAAGACGCCTTCGCCAACCCGTTTGTAGCGGCGCAGCGCGGCTATATCGACAATGTCATCTACCCGCACTCCACGCGGCGGCGGATTGCTCTGGGGTTACGCAAGTTGCGGAATAAGCAGCTTGAGAACCCGTGGAAGAAGCATGACAATATTCCGTTGTGATGGATAAATATGAGAGTGCGGCTTGGGCATTGGCTGACGTGATCGAATTGGCTTGTAAGGAAGCTGAATCTGGTCGTGTTTACGAACACTGTTACGAAAACTCGCTAGATGCCGTTCCGGATATGATGGCACGTCTAGGAATTATGAAATCGTGTCCGATGGGACATGAATTCGCCGAGAAAGTTAGCGTGTCCGAACGAACTGGCATCAGAAGGCATCCGGGCGAGCCAACGTTCGATGACCTTGGTTTCGGCATCGATTTCTTTCTTGCTTGGTTTGGTGCCCCGAGACCTGTTTCGTCAACGGTCGGACCGCGACATAACCTGCTTAATCTGGCTGTCGAATTGAACAGAGGAATAGTGGTTGACGGAAACTACATTCCTTCGTCTGACATGGGCGTGGCAGCGATCAAAAGTTACTATGGGTCACGTGCAGCAACGATCAATGTTCTAGGGAATGAGGACAAGCTCTATCCGAGCATCGAATTTGCTCCGCTTGCTGAATGACGAAGGAAGAAAAATGAAACTAGGCCGCCTCAATCATATCGGTGTTGCAACGCCCTCCATCGCAGACTCCATCGCGCATTATCGTGAAACGATGGGTGCGACGGATATTGTTGCAGCCTTCGGTCTGCCCGAGCAGGGGGTGAAGGTTTGCTTCGTCAACACACCGACGCCGACAGGAATGGACGGCACGCAGATCGAGTTGATTGAGCCGTATGATGAAAGCTCACCAATCAATGGCTTCCTCGCCAAGAACCCGCTGGGCGGGCAACATCATGTTTGTTTCGAGGTTGAGGATATTGCGGCGGCTCGTGAATGGTTTGAGGGGCAGGGCAAGCGCATCCTCGGCCCCACACGCATCGGTGCGCACGGTACGCCAATCTTCTTCCTGCACCCTAAGGATATGCAGGGCATTCTGACTGAAATCATGGAAACGCCGAAGGGTGAGGGGCATTAGCGTCTCCCGTCATTCCCGCGAAAGCGGGGAGTCGAAGACGTGCGCAGCACAATCCAGAATGGCTTGGTCTGCACTGTTTGGCTCTGGATCCCCGCTTTCGCGGGAATGACGAGGAGTGTTGGACGCAGCGCGCCGTAGCGGACTTGCTAAGCGGCAGCGCGCACGGCAAAGTCAGTCGCAAATGAAAACGCGTAACCGGACGCATGGGAGAGCTTTGTGAGCTACGAAACTATCAAGGTAGAGCGGGACGGCCCGCTGATGATTATCACGCTGAGCCGGCCTGAGCGGCTCAATGCGATGGCCCCGGCAATGGCAGACGAGATTGGCAATGCCTTTTACGATCTCGATGATGCGCGCGCTGTGTTGATCACGGGCGAGGGCAAGGGCTTCTGTTCAGGCGCTGATCTGTCAGCACGGTCAAGCGATTCAAAAGGCGGCAGCCATCAGGCGCTGCAAAACCACTACAACCCTGCGATCAATCAAGTGCTGCGCGCGCCGGTCCCGGTGGTTTGCGCGGTCAATGGCCCGGCGGCGGGTGTGGGTTGCTCGCTTGCACTGGCGGCGGATTTCACCATCGCCAGCAAGTCGGCCTATTTCCTGCAGGCCTTCGTCAATATCGGGCTAGTGCCTGATGGCGGTTCCACATGGCTGCTGTCGCGCGCAATTGGCCGCGCTCGGGCGACCCGGATGATGATGCTGGGTGAAAAAATCGGCGGCGAGCAAGCCGAGGAATGGGGCTTGGTCTACAAAGCGGTGGAAGCCGATGATCTGATGGCAGAGGCGCGTGCGCTTGCGGAGAAACTGGCGAATGGCCCGACATTGGCGCTCCGCACGATGAAAGAGAACATCAACATCGCTCTCGACGGAACTTTGCCGGAAGTGTTCGTAAACGAAGCCGAGGGCCAACGTTTAGCCGGTGCCAGCGCGGATGCGATGGAAGGCGGCATGGCCTTCCTGCAAAAGCGCAGGGCCGAGTTTAAGGGTAAGTAGGCGGGCGCGCCACTTACATCCCCGCGTCACTCCCGCGAAAGCGGGAGCCTAGAGTGGCATTTTCCGAGATTTACTCTGGGTCCCCGCTTTCGCGGGGATGACGAAGTGTGTATCGGGTTCGCATGACCGACACCAATACAACCGGGCCGACCGTTTCTGACTGGCAAGACCTTGCCGACAGAGAGTCCAAGGGCCGCGATCTCACTAAGGAAATGCCAGAGGGTTTTACGGTAAAGCCGCTCTACACTGAAGAAGACTCCGCTGATCCCGGCCTGCCGGGCTTCGCGCCATTTACGCGCGGCGTGAAGGCGACCATGTATGCAGGGCGGCCATGGACGATCCGGCAATATGCGGGCTTCTCCACCGCTGAAGAATCCAACGCATTCTACCGCCGCAATCTGGCCGCGGGGCAAAAGGGTCTATCGGTCGCTTTCGATCTGGCCACCCATCGCGGATATGACAGCGATCACCCACGTGTTGTGGGCGATGTCGGCATGGCGGGCGTGGCGATTGATACGGTCGAGGATATGCAAATCCTGTTCGACCAGATCCCGCTCGAAACGATGTCGGTTTCGATGACGATGAACGGCGCGGTGATTCCGGTGCTGGCGTTTTACATCGTCGCGGGTGAGGAGCAGGGCGTTTCGACCGAGCAGCTCAGCGGCACGATCCAGAACGACATTCTCAAAGAATTTATGGTCCGCAACACTTATATCTATCCGCCTGCGCCGAGCATGCGGATCGTGTCGGATATCATCGGATACACCTCGGCCAATATGCCGAAATTCAACAGCATTTCGATTAGCGGCTATCACATGCACGAAGCCGGTGCGACTGCGGTGCAAGAGCTCGCTTTCACGATTGCTGACGGCAAGGAATATGTGAAAAGCGCGATGGCCACCGGGCTTGATATCGATGCCTTTGCCGGGCGTCTGTCGTTCTTCTTCGGCATCGGCATGAACTTCTTCATGGAGATCGCCAAACTGCGCGCTGCGCGGACGCTGTGGTACAAGGTTATGGACGATCTGGGTGCGCAGTCTGAACGGAGCAAAATGCTGCGGACGCATTGCCAGACATCGGGCGTGTCGTTGCAAGAGCAGGACCCATATAACAACGTTATCCGCACAACGGTTGAGGCTATGGCAGCGACGCTGGGCGGGACGCAGTCGCTGCACACCAATGCGCTCGATGAAGCCATCGCGCTGCCGACCGATTTTAGCGCCCGCATCGCGCGTAATACGCAGCTGGTTTTGCAGGAAGAAACCGGCATCACCAATGTCGTCGATCCGCTGGGCGGCAGTTATTATGTTGAGGCTCTGACCGCAAAGCTGGTCGAGGAAGCCGAAGTGCTGATGGCCGAAGTCGACAGCCTCGGCGGGATGACCAAAGCGGTCGATAGCGGAATGCCCAAGCAGCGGATCGAGCAAGCCGCCGCCGCGAAACAAACGCGCGTCGATAAGGGCGAGGATGTCATCATCGGCGTCAACAAATACCGGCTGTCCGAAGAAGAGCAGATTGAGACGCTGGAAGTCGACAATCACAAGGTTCGCGAGGGCCAGGTCGCACGGCTTAAGAAGAACCGTGAAGGCCGGGACGAGGCTGCGTGCCAGGCTGCGCTCACAGCATTGACCGAAGGCGCGAAGGCCGATGGGAATATGCTGGCGCTGGCAGTCGACGCAGCTCGTGCCCGGGCGACGCTCGGCGAAATCTCCAAAGCGATGGAGGAAGTGTTCGGGCGTTATGACACTACGCCGAAGCCGGTGAAGGGCGTGTACAAAACCGCCTACGAGTTCGACAAGCGCTGGGCGCAGGTTCTCGACGGCGTGCAATCGGTCGAAAACCGTCTTGGCCGCAAGCCCAAGATTATGGTCGCAAAAATGGGGCAGGATGGTCACGATCGCGGCGCAAATGTGATCGCCAGCGCTTTCACCGATATGGGGTTCGAGGTGGTCTCAGGACCGCTGTTCCAGACGCCCGAAGAGACGATGAGAATGGCCATCGAGAACGAAGTCGATGCCATTGGCGCAAGCTCGCTCGCAGCGGGGCATAAGACTTTGATCCCCGAACTAATTGACTTGCTCAAAGGTGTGGGGCGTGCGGATATCAAAGTCGTCGCAGGCGGTGTTATCCCGCCGCAGGACTACGACTTCCTCCGCGAAGCTGGCGTGCAAGGCATCTATGGCCCGGGTTCGAACGTGGTCGAATGCGGCGCCGATATGCTGCGCCTGCTCGGTCACAATATGCCGCCAGCGGGTGAAGAGTTGAGCAAGGCGGCGGAGTGATCGAGTTTTTGCTTCTTGCGCTAACAACGCCCGAACCGCCGAAAGAGGTCCCTATAGGCTGCGAGCAGGATGCACCAATACGCGACCCAAGAGTTTGCGAACCACTTTACGATGATGGTACTTTTACGATTTATAATATGGAAAGCGTAGCCGTTGGCTCGATTGCCGAAATGCGCCACGTTCGGCAACAAACCAGAGATTGCAAAGTTGCCAATCGGATCGATCACCTCGGCGGAGTAGATATTGGAATTTTCGACATCTTCAATGCCAACGAGGAGTCGAGAGCTTGTGTGATTGGCTGGATCAAAGAGAACGCACCCGAGTTGGGATTTTCTGAAGAGAGATTCGCAGAGCAATTTAGAGAAGCATCTCCGCTCGATAAGCAAAAGAGACAAGCTGATGACTAACGTCCGTACCGACTGGACCCGCGAAGAAATTGCGGGCCTCTTCAACCTTCCGTTCACCGAACTGCTCTTCCAAGCTGCCTCGGTCCACCGCCAGAACCATCCACCGGATCAGGTGCAGCTCTGTACTTTGCTCAGCATCAAAACCGGCGGTTGTCCTGAGGATTGCGGCTATTGCTCGCAGTCGGTGAAGGCGGACTCGGGCGTCGAGGCGACCAAGTTGATGGACGTGCAGGCGGTGTTGCAATCGGCGGCGCAGGCGAAGGACCATGGCAGTCAGCGCTTCTGCATGGGCGCGGCGTGGCGCAATCCGAAGGACCGCGACATGCCTGCGATTGTCGAGATAGTGAAGGGCGTGCGCGAAATGGGCATGGAAACCTGCATGACGCTGGGTATGCTGACTGAAAAGCAGGCAGATATGCTCGCCGAGGCGGGGCTCGATTATTACAATCACAATATCGATAGCAGCCCCGAATATTACGAGCGGGTGATCAGCACGCGCAAGTTCGAGGAGCGTATCGAAACGCTCGACCACGTGCGCAATTCGGGCATCAATGTGTGCAGCGGCGGTATCGTGGGCATGGGCGAAACGCGCGACGATCGCGTTGGCTTCGTACATACATTGGCTACCCTTGAGGCGCATCCGGAGAGTGTGCCGGTCAACGCTCTGGTGCCGGTGAAGGGCACAGTGCTCGGCGATATGCTGCACGATACGCCGCTCGCGAAAATCGATGATATCGAATTTGTCCGCACGGTCGCAGTAGCGCGGATCACGATGCCGATGAGCATGGTGCGTCTGTCCGCTGGCCGAGAGAGCATGAGCGATGCGACGCAGGCCCTGTGCTTCATGGCGGGCGCGAATTCGATCTTCACCGGAGACAAATTGCTGACCGCACCCAATGCGGGCGATGACAGCGACGCCGCGTTGTTCGAGCGGCTCGGTATGACCGCCCTGCAGGGTGAGGAACCGATGCGCGCGTGTGGTGGACAGGCTGCGAGTAAGCAGATGGCTGAGGGTGTGCCTGCGGAGTGAGGCAGTCTTGCTTGGAATCCCCTGTTTGTCATTCCCGCGGAAGCGGGAATCTAGAGTGGCTGGGTTTGTTCTGTTCTACTCTGGGTCCCCGCTTTCGCGGGGATGACGTGTAGAGGGAGAAGTGGCCTTAGGTTTTTCTGTCAACGAACTGCTTCCAAAAGCGCGGGGTGGCGAGCAGTTGCGGATGGGGCTGTGCGCTCTATCGGAAGAGGAGTGGTTGCAACCCGATCCTGACTTGGCGGCACGTGCGACTGCGTTTGCAGAGCATCCCGAGGGTGTGCAACGCACGCAGTACTCGGATGAACCCGGGCAAGAGCTAGCCGTGATGCTCGGTGTCGATGGTGGTTTGCTGGCAGCCGCGAAAGCGCATCACGAAGATATGTGCCTGCTCAAGAAATTCGCGGATGAGGATTTCTACCGGCTGATTGGCGCAGCGGTTGCCTATCCCACGGATTGGCACCCCAAGGATAAAATGGGTCTGCCACTTGCCGCTATGCACGCGCCTATCCAAGGCTATGCCGAGCAACTGGCTAGCGGTGTCGATCATTTTATGACGAAGCTCAAACCGGGCAAGATATTCGGACGCTGCAACTGGTTTATTGCACCGACTCCCGACCTGCGTTGGATCGCGGATGCACCGCCCGAGGTCGCATTCGGTAATGTCAACGCGACGAATGCAGGCGATACGCTGTTTGTACGCAGCGAACGCCAGACATTGCGCCGCTTGCCCGCGACGGGTGCGATCCTGTTTACGATTGGCGTATATGTTTCGCCGCTTGGCGCGCTGTCTCCACAGAACGTAACCATGCTAGCGCAATCGGTCAGTTCTTTGCTGGATGGGGAGGGTGAACGTCGTGCTGCACATCACTTTGCAGATGCGCTTATTGCCTATAGTGAGAACAAGGGAGAGATTTGAACATGATTGTTGAACTGCTACTTCTCGCGCGCGTCGTAACAGTGGCTCCACATCCAGATTGGAATTGCAACGACCCGTTGGCGCAACAGGAAATGAACTATTGCGCGCATCAAGATTATCTCGCCGCTGATGCTGAACTGAACGCACAATGGTCCAAAACCTCGGCCATTCTGAAAGAGCGTGATGCGCAATGGATGGACGGCCACGGAAACGTTGAGGATGACAAGCCTGGTTTCTTCCAGACTGCGCTTGATGCGCAGCGAGCTTGGATTATCTTTCGCGACGCGCATTGCCGTAGCGAGGGATACTATGCTCGAGGCGGTTCGCTGGAGCCGTTGTTGGTCTCGACATGTAAGACGAAATTGACCAAAGACCGGACCCAACAGCTTCAATTCCTGATCGAACAATAGGAACTCTATGTTCAAAAAAATCCTGATTGCGAACCGTGGCGAGATTGCGTGCCGGGTCATCAAGACTGCACGGCGCATGGGCATCGAAACGGTTGCGGTCTATTCGGACGCTGATGCGCGCGCGCCGTTTGTGCGGATGGCCGATGAGGCGGTGCATATCGGACCTGCGCCTGCAGCCGAGAGCTATCTGATCGCGGACAAGATTATCGCGGCGTGCAAGCAAACCGGCGCGGAGGCGGTGCATCCCGGTTACGGCTTTCTTTCGGAGCGGACCAGCTTCGCTGAGGCGCTTGCGAAGGAAGGTATCGAATTTATCGGCCCGCCAGTAAACGCCATCGCGGCGATGGGCGACAAGATCGAGTCCAAGAAACTCGCGATGGAAGCGGGCGTGAATGTCGTGCCCGGTTTTGTCGGTGAGATTGAAGATACCGAGCACGCCGTGCGGATTTCGGAAGAGATCGGTTATCCGGTGATGATGAAGGCCAGCGCAGGCGGCGGCGGCAAAGGTATGCGGCTCGCTTATTCTGAAAAGGATGTGCGTGAGGGCTTTGAAGCAACCAAGCGCGAAGGGCTGAACAGCTTCGGCGATGACCGGGTCTTTATCGAGAAATTCATCCTAAACCCGCGCCATATCGAAATCCAGATTCTCGGCGATAAACACGGCAATATTGTCTATTTGAACGAGCGCGAATGCAGCATTCAGCGCCGTCACCAAAAGGTAGTCGAAGAAGCGCCGTCGCCTTTCGTGACACCTAAAATGCGTAAAGCGATGGGTGAGCAATGCGTGGCTCTGTCGCAAGCGGTGAATTACCACAGCGCAGGTACGGTCGAGCTGATTGTAAGCGGTGCGGACCCGAGCGGCGAGAGTTTCTACTTCCTCGAAATGAACACCCGTCTGCAGGTTGAACACCCTGTGACCGAAGCGATTACGGGCGTTGATCTGGTCGAACAGATGATCCGCGTTGCCGCTGGCGAAAAGCTGGAAATGACGCAGGACGATGTGAAAATCGACGGCTGGTCAATCGAGAACCGTGTCTATGCCGAAGACCCATATCGCGGCTTCCTGCCATCCACCGGCCGCCTTGTGCATTACCAACCGCCTGTTGAGCCATGGGCCGATGATGGCGCGGAAAACGGCCGTCGCGGTGTTGAGGGCGTCCGTGTTGATGACGGCGTTTATGAGGGCGGCGAAGTATCGATGTTCTACGACCCGATGATCGCCAAGCTCATCACGTGGGGCGAAACGCGCGATGAAGCGGCTGACTTGCAAATTCAGGCACTCGATGCGTTCCGGATCGAAGGGCTTGGCCACAATATCGATTTTCTGAGTGCGATTATGCAGCATGAGCGGTTCCGCTCGGGCGAATTGACAACAGGCTTTATTGGCGAGGAATATCCCGACGGCTTTGAAGGCGCGGCGACTTCTGATGAGCTGAAGCGTGGGCTGGCAGCCATTGGCGGCGTGCTCGCGACGATTGATGCCGACCGTGCGCGGCGGATCGATCAGCAGCTTGATGGCCCAACCTATCCAACCGGTGATTGGAGCGTGCGGATCGGTGATACTGACTATGATGTTTCGCTCGGTGAGGAGGAAATCACTGTCGATGGCGAGGCAATCGCGATCGATATGGAGTACACCCCCGGCGACCCGATGATCCATCTCGAACTGGCAGGTAATGATCTAACCGTCCAACTCGCAAGAACGCGGACCGGTTATGACATCACTACCCGTGGCGCAACGCATTCACTGCGTATTCTGCCATCGCATATTGCTCCGCTCGCCGAGCATATGATTGAGAAAATTCCGCCCGATCTCAGCAAATTCCTGATCTGTCCGATGCCCGGACTGTTGGTCAAATTGCATGTGGGTGAGGGTGAGGAAGTTCAGCCCGGTCAACCGCTTGCAACGGTCGAGGCGATGAAGATGGAAAACATCCTACGCGCTGAAAAGGCAGGCACAATTGCCAAGATCAACGCTGAACAGGGTGAAAGTTTAGCAGTGGACGCCATTATACTTGAGCTAGAGTAGCTGCTCAAAAATTACAGAATTGGGAAACTTAGTTTCGCAGACGGCCCTTTTCCACGGATTTGCGCCGTGGATGGCGTGGCGTTTTGCGCCCGCGGTGTCAGTCTATTCCCGTTCGACCGATAATTCGGTCTCAGGAGACGACGATGGCACAAAGAGGCGTTGGCTATTTCGATAGCAAAGGGCATTTCTTTAAGAACCCTGCCGATGCAACAATCAGCGATCTTGCCGCAATGCTCGGACAAATCGGTGAGGGTGACAGCCTCGCTCCCGGTATCGCGCATATGCTCTTGGAAAAACGTGCCGAGGTAGAGGCCATCTTCGCCGAGCATGACTCGATGACCGAGGATATGCCGGAGGGCAAAGTTGCGGAGTTAGTGGGCCATGCAAATGTCGCAGTTCTGGCCGACCGCAAAAGCGCGGACATCGACAAGGCTGTCTAAGTGCATGTTACGCACAGTGCGGCCGCACCCGCATCAGATGAGATCAGCTTCGACGAGTTTTTGAAAGTCGATATCCGTGTGGGCACGATTGTCGCGGCAGAGGAATTCCCGCAAGCGCGCAACCCGGCCTACAAACTACAGATAGATTTTGGCGAAACTATCGGCGTGAAGAAAAGCTGCGCCCAGATTGTCACGAATTACCCGATTGATGAATTGCCAGGCAGACAAGTGGCGGCGGTGGTCAATTTCCCGCCGCGCCAGATCGGTCCGGCAATGTCCGAAGTGCTGACGCTCGGCTTTGCTGACAGCGAGGGCGAGGTTGTTATGTTTGCCCCCGATGTGAAAGTGCCGGATGGGGCGCGATTGTTTTAGTCAATTACGTCGAAAAATTGGGTGCTCCAGTAAGCGATCAACCAAGATGGTAATATCGGAATAGACACGCTCGCGATTGATTCCCAATGTGTTCATGGCAGCAAGGACTGCTTTCTTCTCGCTCGAACGAACTTCAAACAAGCTGCTTACGCGGCTATTGGGAAGCTCGCGTTCGTAGAAGGGAGTGTGGAGTGTCATCACGCTATCTTGAGCCAAAGCACGAGCGTTAATCGATGACGCGGCAACTAGGCCTGCTCGCTTTCGCGCGTCGCCAAAGACGTTTACCGACGAGAGGTATATCCAAGGGTTAAAAGCCGTTCGCCTGGCTGAAAGCACCATGCCATTCCTATGTGATTGATCTTCGGCAGCAAAGAAAAGAGCGATTAGAGGACTCACGGTCCAGTCCAGAAAACTAGTAGCAATCCCATAGTGTTGGGCCCAAACCAGCCATTCCACGTCGCTTTGCGGGCGTGGCTGCACAAACCGGTCTGCCGCTATTATCCATTCTCGTAGCTGCTCGCGATTGCGGATGCCGACTTTACCCTTGCGATAGACGGACGGAACCAAGGGCCAGCTCTTGTCGCCGTGACCACGGAAGATAAGGTCATGCTGCGGGAGTTCAGAAAGTTTGTCGAACATCTTAGAGATTACACGGAATCCAGTTCGCTGAAGTTCAGATGCTGACATTTAGTCTTCCACCATAGCAACGGCTCTGATCCAGCCGGCACTGGCCTTGTCGATCTTCACCGGGAAACAGCTCACACTGAAGCCGTGATCGGGCAGCGCGTCCAGATTCGTCAGTTTTTCGATCTGGTAGTAGGGATTGAGGCGGCCTGCTTTGTGGCCCTCCCAGATGATTTTCGGGTCGCGGGTTTCGGCCCAGCGTTTTGCGGTGTGGCTGAACGGAGCGTCCCAACTCCATGCGTCGGTCCCGACAACCTCGACACCGCGTTCGGTCAGATAGAGCGTGGCTTCTTCGCCTAGGCCGACGCCTTGGTCGGTGAAGTTTTCGGTACCGTAGATTGCGCCTGATTGCACAAGCACGATGTCGAGTGGTTGTAACTCGTAGCCAATCCGTTCGAGTTCCTCTTCGACTTCCGTAGCCGTAACGACATGGCCGTGTTCCATATGCGAGAAGTCGAGCCGCACGCCAGGCCGCAAGAACCGATCCAGCGGCGCCTCGTCGATACTGGGCGCTTTGCGTGCTCCGTTGTCCGTGGTTGAATGGTAATGCCACGGCGCATCCATATGGGTGCCGTTATGCGTGGAAAGCTGCAGCATCTCGACCGCCCATCCTTCACCATCGGGCAAGTCCTCTTTCTTCAGGCCCGGAAAAAACATTGCGATCTGTTCCCAGCTGGTTTCATGCGTCACATATTCGATCTGCGGGCGCATTACCGGTGGGTCGGAAATCACATCATTGGTGATCGGGATCGAGAGGTCGATATAGCGTGTCATGCCGCGCAGCATTCACTGGGCCAGCGCCCGCGTCAACGCCCCATCAACTGGCTTTCAGCTGTTCATCCATAAAGATCGCGACATCGTCTAGCGAGACTTCGTGATCCAAAAATGCTGCACCAATGCTGCGCAGCAAAATGAACGGCAAAGTGCCTGCATCCATCTTTTTATCATGCCGCATATGGTCAACGAGTTTCGCGCCATCGCAAGCAAGTTCGAGGTCGGCGACTTCGCTCGGCAGTCTTGATGCTGCAATTGCTTTGCAGATACGCTCGGCATCTTGGCCTGAAAGCAATCCGCGCCGTGCTGAATAACGGGCCGCCAATACCATGCCGAGGGCAACACCTTCGCCGTGGAGCAAGGTATCGGAATAACCAGTCTCGGCCTCCAGAGCATGTCCGAATGTGTGACCAAGATTGAGCAATGCTCGAACGCCTGTTGTCTCGCGCTCGTCCTCGGCCACGATGCGAGCCTTTGCAGCCACGCTGCGTGCAACCGCTTGCTCGACTGCCTCGGCACCATGTGCGACAACGTCGGTGCCGTTTGCTTCACACCATTCGAAGAACTCAAAGTCTCCGAGGATGCCGTATTTAATGACTTCGGCATAACCGGCGCGCATTTCGCGGGCGGACAGGGTTTTGAGCGTATCGGTATCGGCTAACACCAATGACGGTTGATGGAATGCGCCAATCAAATTCTTGCCCGCATCGGCATTGATCGCCGTTTTTCCGCCGACCGAGGAATCGACTTGTGACAGCAAAGTCGTCGGTAGCTGCACAAAGCCGCAGCCACGTTTCAGGATGGCGCAGGCGAATCCGGTGAGATCACCGACAACGCCGCCGCCCAACGCAAACACATGATCGCCTCGCTCAACGCCGTGTGCGAGTAGCCAGCCGGTCAGCTTCTGAAGTTCGTCCCAGCTCTTTGATCCTTCGCCCGATTCGACAAAGTACCATGTAGCCTGATGTCCTGCTGCCTTGAGCGACGCTTCCAACCGCGCGCCGTGATGCTGATATGCGTTGCGGTCTGCAACAATTGGCACAGCGGCCTTGCGCATAAAGCCTTTTGCCAGGGTGCCCGCTTGGTCGAGCAGGGTCGCGCCAACATGCACATCATAGGGCCGACCGGCCAGTTCGACAGGAATTACAGCCATCGGTCTATCGCCTCTATAATCGCCATTGCGGTTTCGTGATGTGGGCCGTCTTCGCTACCCACCCGGATGGGGGCCTGCGAATAGAACGGTTCGCGCTCTTTATGAAGCCGCGTCAGGATCTCATGCGGATCGCCATTGCGCAGCAGCGGCCGCGTGTTCTTGCGGCTTGTCCGTTCGACCAGAATGTCGATATCGCAATCAATCCAAACGGCGATGGCTTTGTCGAGGATCAACGCGCGGGTTTCATCATTGACGAACGCCCCGCCGCCGGTTGCGATCACACCGTTATGCTCTTCCATCAAACGCGCAATGACCCGCCGTTCACCGTCGCGGAAATACTCCTCACCATATTGCTCGAATATCTCGGCGACAGTTAGCTGAGCGGCGTCTTCGATGGCGTGGTCTGCGTCGACAAAATCCTTGCCCAGCATAGATGCCAGCTTGCGGCCGACTGTGGATTTGCCGGTGCCCATGAGCCCGATCAAAACGATGGGGCGCTTGATCCGGCGCGCAATCGCCTGCAACGCGGCGCTATCCAGGCCGATATCTTTGGGGGCAGGGGCATCATCACGCATTGCCGCATCGCCTATAGATGGGCTAGGCGGGGCGCAACATTGGTTCTTTAGAGGCGCGTAAAGTTTGCTTATGTCCGAAAAGCGGCCAATTGATAGAAAAAGGCTCGGGAAGCGAATTGGTTTGATGGTTGTTGCAGGTGTAATTGCAGTGCTGGGTATAGCGTGGTTCCACGGCGGTGAGGAGCCGCTGCGCCCGATCGTGCAGCCGATTGATATGCCGGAGAATGTCCAGTGACGGGCAGGGCGAAAACCTATCTGCTACTTGGCGGTGCTGCGCTGGCATTGTGCTCTACGTTGGTGACTGCGCAGGATGCGCCGGAGTCGCTTTTGCCACCAGGTTTTGATGATCCTGCGCCTACTCCGACACCCGCACCGCAAGCGACAACACGGCCTGCACCAAGGCCAACAGCTGCTCCTGCTGGCCCTTCACAGCCGACGCCAAGCGTCGGAAGTACGCCGGTAATTCAACCGCTTCCGGGCGTTGGGACCGTATCTGGCGCGCCGACTTCGCTTCCGGACGGCCTGCCCTCCATAGAGGAACTCGAGGAGCTTGATCCGGACGAGCTTGACGAACTGCTTGGCCTAAAGCCCAAATTCGATATTCCGGCGGCGGCTCGCCGTGCAATGTCGCAAGTCGGGGTGCTTTCGCCGGAAGAAGGCGGGCTGCCAATTGCCTCCTTGGAGAAGCAGCCTGCGTCGATTGTCCGCGCTTCTCTTGCTGGTATTCGTGGGCCGATGGTGTCGCGGTGGGGCCACATCATGTTGCGCCGCGCTTTGGCGAGCAGGTTGGCAGCGCCTTCCGGAATGAACCCCGCAGAATTTGCGGCGCTACGTGTGCAGGCTCTCAACCAATTGGGCGAATTTAAAACCGCGCGCGCTTTGGCTCAAGATGTCGATACCGGCAATTGGACCGACGGTTTGGTCGATGGCGCGGTGGAGGCATATGTCGGCACCGCGGATATTGTTGGTGCGTGTCCAGCGGTCCAGCTCAAAGGCGGTGAGCGTGAGGATGCGCAGTGGGAAATGCTGCGGTCGATCTGCTATGCTTTTGCCGGGCAGGGCGCGCGGTCACAATCCAATCTCAACCGAGCATTTCGTGACAAGATCGCGCCCGAAATCGATGTGCTGCTGGCTCAGCGTTACGCTGGTGCAGCAGGACGCGGTCGGCGTGCGATCAATCTCGAATGGGAGGGTGTCGAAGAGCTAACGCCATGGCGCTATTCTCTGGCGACCGCAGTAGGCGCTGAGATTCCAGAGGCACTGCTCAACGACGCCGGTCCCTATTATCGCAAGATTGCAGCAACAGCGCCAATGCTGCCTTTGTCACAACGAATGACCGGAGCGGTCGATGCCGCGCGGCAAGGCATATTGTCCTCTGGCGCAGCAGTTGATCTGTATAGTCAGGTATTTTCTCAAACCGCCGACCTTGGTGAACCTTCACTTACGGCGGCACGTTTGCGCGAAGCTTATGTGGCCAGTGATCCTGCTGCGCGGATGGCGGCGATCCGTGATGTGTGGGGCGGTGAAGATCGTGATTATGGCCGCATCGTGCTGACCGCCTATGCTGCTGCGCGGATGACGCCTAGCGAAGAACTGGCAGATGATGCTGCGGATCTGATCGCGTCAATGTTGTCCGCTGGCCTGGATGCAGATGCGCTCACTTGGGCGCAGTTCGCGCCGCAAGGCAGCGAGGCATGGGCACTGCTTGTTTTGGCGCAGCCAACCCGGCAAAATCCGGTATCGCAGGATCAGATGGACTTATTTGTCGGTTCTGATGAAAGCGCGGATCAGCGCAAATCACAATTCTTGCTTGCTGGACTCGCAGGCCTTCAGCGGATTGATTCGTCGTCGAGCGGTGACCTGGCCTCCGAGCTAGGCGTAGATCTTGGCAATGGTTCGAAGTGGTCGCAACTGATTGCGAAAGCTGCTTCGGTCCGAAATCAGGCACTTGTCGCGTATCTGGCCGGTTTGGGGATGCAAGGAAGCGATTGGGACAGAATGACGCCGCGTCATCTCTATCACATCGTGTCCGCATTAAACCGCGTTGGCCTCTCTGCCGAAGCACGGATGATTGCCGCCGAGGCAGTCGCACGCGGGTGACCGCCCACTTTCCCAAATGCGAGCGGCGCTATGTCCGGCGCGATTGACAATTTTCTGGCGATGCTGGCAGCGGAACGCGGCGCTGCTGCAAACACAATCGCTGCCTATCGTCGGGATTTGGAGGGCGCTTCGGAGATCATCGGTGATCTAGCAGCTGCAACGACGGTCCAGTTGAGCAAGTTGGGGGCGGCATGGTCAGACCTCGCGCCATCATCACTGGCTCGAAAATCGTCCACCCTGCGGCAATTCTATGGTTTCCTGATTGATGAGGGTGCGCGTGAGGACGATCCAAGTTCTGCGCTCCCACGACCTGCAACGCGCAGGCCGTTACCCAAAATTCTGACGCACGAACAAGTGGCTGCGTTGTTTGATCGTGCTGAGCTAGAAGCGCAAACGGGCAAACCTGCTGCCGTGCGCATGCTGACTCTGTTGGAATTGCTCTACGGTTCCGGTCTGCGTGCGACAGAGTTGGTATCACTGCCGCTATCTGCGGTACCACGTGATGCACCGTTTCTTACCGTCACTGGCAAAGGCGGTGTGGCGCGCATGGTTCCGGTTAGCCGGCGTGCGAAAGAGGCCATGTCTGAGTGGCTGACTGTCCGCCCAGATGCACCGAAGTTCCTGTTCCCCTCTCGCGGCAAACATTTAACCCGGATCAGACTGTATCAATTGCTCAAAGAGATTGCAGTCCGGGCCGATATCCCCGCGGATAAAGTCAGCCCACATGTTTTGCGTCATGCATTTGCGACACATCTTTTGGAGGGCGGAGCGGATCTGCGTGTATTGCAGACATTGCTCGGTCATGCGGACATTGCGACCACGCAAATCTACACCCATGTCGATAGCGCTCGGCTGGTGGCGTTGGTCAATGAGCGTCATCCTTTGGCCAAATCGCACCGGTAGTTGGTCAGTAATTGGCCACACAGACCCTTGCCCCAAGCGCAACATAGGACTAGCGCAGCGCAATGATTTCCTACCTCGAATTCGAGAAGCCGGTCGCCCAGCTCGAAGCCCGTATTGCGGAATTGCGCAGCGCGGCAGAGGGCGATGACGTTGATATCACCAAAGAACTGGAGCGGCTTGAGGTCAAAAGCGCTGACCTGCTCGCCAGCACCTATTCCTCGCTGACGCCGTGGCAGAAGACGCAAGTTGCTCGCCATCCGTCACGCCCGCATTTCCGCGATTTCGTCGAGCATATCTTCGATGATTTCATTCCGCTCGGCGGTGATCGGAACTACGGCGATGATGAAGCGATTTTGGGCGGCTTTGCGCGGCTAGATGGTCGCCGGGTTGTCTTGATCGGGCACGAGAAGGGTAATGATACCGAGAGCCGTATCCGCCACAATTTCGGCATGGGTAAGCCTGAGGGGTACCGCAAAGCCATCCGTCTGATGGAGCTGGCAGGGCGTTTTGGTCTGCCGGTTGTGACGCTGGTTGATACATCGGGTGCTTTCCCGGGCATTGAAGCCGAAGAACGCGGCCAAGCTGAAGCTATCGCCAGGTCTACCGAGGCATGCCTTGCGCTGCCAACGCCGATGGTCGCAACCATCGTGGGTGAGGGCGGTTCTGGCGGTGCAGTCGCACTTGCCAGTGCCGAGCGCGTTTTGATGTTTGAACATGCCGTTTATTCGGTGATTTCGCCCGAGGGTTGCGCGTCGATCTTGTGGCGCACGGCTGAAAAAGCTCCTGATGCGGCAGAAGCAATGCGGGTTACTGCGCAACATCTGAAGAAGCTCAAAGTCATCGACCGAATCGTGAAAGAGCCTGTTGGGGGTGCGCACCGCGATCCGGAAGCAGCGTCCAAAACGCTTGGCAAGGCGATTGGACAGGAACTCGACGCATTGGCAAAAATGTCTTCCGATGAAATTCGCCGGATGCGTGAGGAACGCTTCCTCCAGATCGGTACCAACTAAGCCCGCTGACCGGTGGCACATGCCGGATGCGTGGAACTTCTCTGCGCAGCAAAGGTTTGATAGACAACAGTTCAGACGTCCGCAAAGGGCGCGACTGATTATTGGAGGAGTCCGAATATGCCGACCATGAAGAAACTCGCACTGGCATCAACCGCCACGCTCAGCCTGGCTTTGACGGGGTGTATGGGCGGCTCAATTCCCGACTCTTCAGCACCGATTACCCAGCAAGAAGCATCGCAAGGCGCAAAGTTTCACCCACAATTGCTCGAAGAATTTGGCGGTACCTATCAGGGACCTCAAGCAGCCTATGTCGAATCGATCGGCAAGAACGTCGCAGTGCAATCTGGGCTAGGCAATGCGCGCAACTCCTTCACGGTTTCGCTGCTGAACAGCTCGGTCAACAACGCATTCGCGGTACCCGGCGGCTATATTTATTCGACTCGCCAATTGGTCGCTTTGATGAACAATGAAGCGGAACTGGCCGGCGTATTGGGGCATGAAGTCGGCCACGTTGCGGCGCGCCATTCGCAGCGTCGCCAATCGGCTGCACAGCAGAATCAGATTTTGGGCGTGCTTGGGGCTGTGCTGAGCGGCGCGGTGCTGGGCGATAGCCAAGTGGGTAACACGCTTTCTCGTGGTTTCCTGCAGGGTTCGCAGCTATTGACGCTGCGTTTCTCCCGCAAACAAGAATTGCAGGCGGATGACCTTGGCATCGAATATCTGACCAAGGCCGGGTATGATCCGCGTGCGATGAGCACAGTGCTCGCGAGCCTGGCAGCGCAGAACTCTCTCGATGCACGGCTGGCTGGCCGAAATAACGCCACGGTCCCTGAATGGGCCTCGACTCACCCTGATCCGGCAAGCCGTGTTCGCACGGCGGCGGCCAAAGCAGGTCAAGTAACGGGCACGACCAATCGCGACACTTTCCTGACCCGCATCGATGGCATGCTGTATGGCGATGATCCGAAACAAGGTGTCATCGAAGGAAGCCAGTTCATCCACCCGGAATTCCGCTTGGCATTCACCGCACCATCCGGATTCTACATGGTCAACGGATCGCGTGCCGTGTCGATCAATGGTCAAAGCGGCAAAGCGCAGATGAGCACTGGGCCATATAATGGTAATCTCGACACCTATGTCCGTGGTGTATTTACAGCACTTGGTGGAGAACAACAGAAACTCGCGCCCTCAAGTGTCCAACGGACACGAATCAACGGTTTACAGGCCGCCACCGGAAGCGCTCGCGTCAAAAGCGGGAATGGCGAAGTGGATGTGGTGGTTTACGCTTATGAATTCTCGAACAATCGTGCGTTTCACTTCGCCACGATTAGCCAGGCTGGCCGGTCCGGCACTTTCACGCCGATGTTCAATTCGATGCGCCGGATAAGCCAAAGCGAAGCGAATGCGATTGTCCCCCGCCGTATCGATGTGGTGACAGTACGCCGGGGCGATACGATCCAGTCATTGTCGAACCGGATGGCCTATACGAATGGCAAGGTTGAGCGGTTCCGCGTTCTCAATGCGCTTGGCGCGAATGATCAGTTGCGTGCGGGCCAAAAGGTCAAACTGGTGGTGAAAGCGCGCTAGGTCAATCGGCCTCGTCGAAGATCTGAGCCTGGTCCGGCAATCAATCTAGCCGGACACTAAATACAAAAAAGGCGGCAAGTTTGACCTTGCCGCCTTTCTTTTCAAAGAAAATTCTTTGACCTTAGTTCGCCATTTTGGTCGAAACTTCGGTGAAGGTGTTGCTCAGCTGTGTGCCAAGACCCTGCATTGCAGAGATTGCAGCAACAGCGATCAGAGCTGCGATAAGGCCATACTCAATTGCAGTCGCGCCTTGCTCGTCAGCGAGCAGATTTTTGAAAAATTTCATTTGTAGTCTCCTGGTTCAGTCTTCGGTACCCAAAGCCCGGTCTAAAAGGATCGGGCATTCTTGTATTAACCGTGACAGGTTTATAAATTGCTAAGCCTCGCGGCAGTGCTATTCAGTCCCCAACACAGTTCCAACCTCGCTCGAAACTCGACCCCAAAGCCCATTATTTTCATTGGCTACGGAATCGAATGCCCCAATTGAGGCGATTACGATCAAGGATACGATCAGACCGTATTCAACGGCGGTCGCACCAGAGTCGTCTTTTGCGATCCGCTTTAGGATAGGCATCAGTTTCATCTTGGCTTCCATCATTGCTAGTCCGATGAATGGCTTTTCGGTTTGAAAGTTTAACAATTAGTTGAGACGGGGCTTAGAAGTGGAAAATAATCCGACATGGATGCCCGTTGTAGCGGCCGCGATTGGTCCGAAAGACGGGCGCTGGCTGATGCATAAACGGCCAGCAGAAAAGCAGCATGGCGGGTTGTGGGAGTTTCCCGGCGGGAAGGTGGAAACGCACGAAACCCCTGAAATTGCGTTGATTCGTGAGATCGAAGAAGAGCTTGGTTTAATAATTTCTGCGGCAGCATTGAGCCCCGCTGGTTTCGCGCAATCGATTGCAAGCGATGGTCAGAAGCAGATTGTCATCCTGCTTTACAAATTAGAGCGATGGGAAGGGGAGCCGAGCGCTTTGGAAGGCGGTGAGATCGGCTGGTTCACCCCTGAAGTGATTGGCAAACTGGAAAAACCGCCTCTCGATGTCGACTTGGCTAGGCAGCTGTTTGCCGAAACTGGCGAATAAACTCGCCAATAGGGGATTGCCAAGCCAGCGCAGCCCCCTTATGTGCCGCCCTCCAAGCGCGCCCGTAGCTCAGCTGGATAGAGTACCTGACTACGAATCAGGGGGCCGGAGGTTCGAATCCTTCCGGGCGCGCCAACAAAAAGAGCATCCCGTTCGGGGTGCTCTTTTTGTTTGTGGGCCCATGCAGGTTCGAACTCTCGAATTCGGAGCAGCAACGCTGCGGAGAAGACCAGAGCGAAGGTGCGGCTAATCCTTCTCGCTGATCTTTCGTCTAGCCCTAAGACCGCATGCGTGTGATCGCCAGGCACGCCTGACATCACACTAAGCATTCGTCGAACATGGGGCGCAACTCACCGAAACTCTGCATTATTTCGGAACGCCTCAGGGGGTAAATCGTTGCTAAATCAGACACTAATCTGAAAGGAGATGCTTACCCATGGCTCAGGCCGAAGCAATTTTTACCAAACTCAAAAAAGACCATGACACACATCGCGACCTATTGGATCGTATCGCAGACACCAGTGGCGACAGCGACGAACGGCGCAAGTTGTTTGAGATATTTACTAAGGACGTGAAGAGCCACGCGGCGGCGGAAGAGCAGACGGTTTATGCGACAATGCTGCGCAAACCGGAAACCACCGATGAGACGCGTCATTCCGTGGCAGAACACCATGAACTTGATAAAACGCTGGATGATCTCGCCGCAACGGACATGTCGTCCAGCGCGTGGCTGCAGAAGTTCAAGCAAATGAAGCATGATTATCTTCATCACATTGAAGAGGAAGAAGATGATCACTTCCCGGAATTTGAAGATCATCTGACCGCAGACGATGAAAAGCAAATGGGCGAAGTTTTCGAGCGCCGGAAATCGGCAGAGCAAGCCGACGCCGAGATTACACCAAAGAAGATGGTACACGCGAAGGAATAAGGCGCTCCATCGGAACCAACTGGCAATAAACGCATTTGCATTGAAGACGCGCCTGTCCGAAAGGGCGGAGCGCGTTTTCCTTTGCGCGATACTTTGTTGAAAGCGAATACTCGATGAGCAGCCAGATCACTCCCGAAGAAGAAGAAGCGCGGGGCAAAGTCCCGGTGCCTGATCATGTGCAGGACGCTGTTCGCACGCTGCTCGAATGGTCAGGTGATGACCCTGACCGTGAGGGACTGCTTGATACGCCGAAGCGAGTCGCGCGCGCGTGGAAAGAATACTGTGAAGGCTACGCTGAAGATCCGGCGGTCCATCTTAGCCGCGTGTTTGAAGAAGTTGGCGGCTATGAGGAATTGGTCCTGCTCAAGGATATACCGTTCCACTCGCATTGCGAACATCACATGGCTCCTATCATCGGCAAGGCGGCGATTGCCTATCTGCCCACCAACCGCGTTGTCGGGATATCGAAGCTTGCGCGTGTGCTCCACGGATATGCGCGTCGCTTGCAGGTGCAGGAGCGCCTCACTGCCGAAGTCGCAGATTGCATTTGGGAGAATTTGGAACCGCGCGGCGTCGCTGTCGTGATCGAGGCGAGTCATTCCTGCATGACAGCGCGCGGTGTACGCACGCCGGGCGTCGGTATGGTCACGAGCCGGATGATGGGAACATTCTTGGAAGATCAGCGCAGCCGCAAAGAAGTGCTGAGCCTGATGGGCTACTAAGCAATCATTGCGCGGGTTGGCGCTTGTCGAGCGTCCACAGCGCGATTTTGTACGACACGACCCACACTATCACGCCCGCAGCTAGATCAACCGCATAGTGGCCGCCCATTGGCACAGTTGATAGTATAACGGCGGCGCTCCAGATAACTGCGGGCCACCGTGCTTTTGTGTTCCACAGAGCCTGCGTTGCGAGCAAGCCCAATACAGTATGGAACGAGGGAAAGACGACCACACCGTTGAGGTCGGCGAGACCGACTACAGTTTCCGATCCGTGATAGAACCAGTCGAATGTCTCGCCGGCATATACGGCAGCTCCTGCCGGGATCCCATTGCCCTGCAGATGAATCAGATCGTAGAAAAATGCGGTACCCTTGGCAGGGAAGAATACCGATATGATCGCGACCACCTGCATGGCGATGACTGCGGTGAGCACCAGTTCCCATGCGCGCACGCTCTGTTTGAAAGCCAACATGCTTACGACCGCAACAACGACCGCCAGCGCTGACCAATTGTATGCGAAATGGAGCACAAAGGATAACCACGGCGTTTCGGCGCTAAGTCGTACGACATCGGCCATGTTCAAGCCGATTGCCGCGTCTGCCGCGGCCAATGTCCCGTCAGCCACAGGCATGTTTACACGAATGCCTGTATTGGCGATCAACCCGCACAGCATCAGTGCGATAGTCGCTACGCCGATAATATTCGCAGAATCAGCAAACCGCGGATCGATCTTGCGTACGTAGCACCAACCCGAAAGCACAAACATTGCGGCTGCGAGGAGGACAAAGCGACCAAACTCGAAAGTTTTCAGAACCAAGCCTGTTTGTAACAGGATTGCGGTTAGTACGCTGATCGACAGCCCGAATAGTGCGCTTAGAACAAGCACTTTACGAGTAAGGACAGCACGAAATACGTCACCCGTACTGGGAAAATTACCAAAAATGGGGGGTGATGCGCGCGTGCTCATACAAAGCGGCTATCGCAAGATGGTTACTAACACCTAAACGGTGCGGGCTTGGATATTTGCGTGGCCAACCCTTCGACGCCACGGTTATGAGTGCGACCGGGCATCATACCCGGTCGCCTCAATATAATTCTATAGCTGGCCCAGCATGTGCTCGGCTGAGCTAACCGAGAAGTCACCCGGTGCTTCAACATTGAGTTGCTCGACCACGCCGTCATTGACGATCATCGAGAAGCGCTGGCCGCGTTGACCAAGGCCAAAGCCCGATCCGTCCATGCTCAAACCTACAGCCTGTGCAAATTCGCCGTTACCATCTGCCAGCATCGTTACATCAGATGCATCGTTCGCACCCTGCCAAGCGCCGAGCACAAACGCATCGTTCACTGCCGTGCAGGCAATCTCGTCAACGCCTTTGGCTTTGAGCTCTTCAGCCTTCTCGACATATCCGGGCAAGTGACGAGCCGAGCAGGTCGGCGTGTAGGCACCGGGTACTGAGAACAATGCCACTTTCTTGCCAGCGAAATAGTCGCTCGACTGAACCGCCTCTGGGCCTTCAGCGGTCGCCTTGGCCAGTTTTACGTCTGGGAGCTTGTCGCCTACGGATATTGTCATTCCGGAATTTCCTTCGTTTGAGAGATCAGCTTTCTAAATAGTGTTATGCGGCATTTCCGCAACCATTGCGGTCTGCATATATGGTGAATCTCGCTTCACTTTGGCTGTTTAAAAAACCGTAAAGAACTGGACGCAGCTTTATTCCCGGCGGGCAAGGGGGCCTGCGGAGGGAGATTAGATATGCGATATATTTATGGGTCGGCGGCCGTGTTTGCTGCCGCGATAGCGCTCACCACCACTCAACCTGTGGCCGCACAAGAACAATCGTTAAAGCTGGAGCAGGAGGAGCAGGAGGTGCAGGAGGTGCAGGTGCAACTGCCACCAACGCCGCCAGCCGAGAAGTTGAAGAAGCTGAAAATTATGTTGATGGTCAGTTCGTTGCGCTGCCGACGCGGGCCCGATGATTTTCAACTTGCCTATCAGCGTTTTGCAGCTCGGCACCTGCCAACATTACGCAATGCGCATATGACAATGAAAGCTGGGCTAGTGGCGCAGCACGGCGAAACGCATGGGCAAAGGGCGCTTGATCGGGCGATCGTCAGCATGGCCAATGAGTATGGCCAGGGACACCCGTGGCTTGATTGCAAAGAGCTGGGGCAGGCGACGGCTGAATTGGCTGATTTTGGTGGCGATGCCGAGTTACACGCCGCAGTTGACCACTTGCTGGGAACAGGGCCAGCGGCGGCTATTCCGAGCGATCTACAACGGGTACAATCCCGGACGGTCATCGCCCGAACCATCGCGATGCAAACCGTCCAAGTGCCTGCTCCCGAGGGCGGCACATTAGTCGCAGTGCGGCGCTAGGCCAAATCGGCAGGTCCTGATGACACGCAACAGAACTGCACTAGGTCGACGAGCAGTTCTGTTGCGCAATAAATGTGCGGCAAACCGCCCTGATGAGACGTTTTCAAACTTAGTGCCAGAGCAACGCGCTCAGATGATATAAAGATATCTTTATATTTGCATCTCATGCGCCCCGACGCTATGTGGATCGCAGAATTGAAGCGCTCCTGATCGGGGCGCAATTTGTTTGAATTCAGGAGAATTTGCGTGGCTGTCGAAGCACAAGACTACATCATTCAGGATATTTCACTCGCCGAATATGGCCGTGCGGAAATCAACATCGCGGAAACCGAAATGCCGGGCCTGATGGCGCTGCGCGAAGAATTCGGTGACAGCAAGCCGCTCAAGGGTGCGCGCATCACCGGCTCGCTCCACATGACCATCCAGACTGCTGTGCTGATGGAAACGCTGACAGCACTGGGCGCAGACATCCGTTGGGCAACTTGCAACATCTTCTCGACACAGGACCACGCTGCCGCTGCAATGGCTGAAGCGGGCATTCCAATCTACGCGATCAAGGGCGAGAGCCTCGCGGATTATTGGGATTACGTGGGAAAGATCTTCTCATGGGGCACTGATGCTGACCCTGACCAGACTGCTAATATCATCCTCGATGATGGCGGTGATGCGACTGCATTCGCTCTTTGGGGCGCACGGATCGAAGCCGGCGAAGAAATGCCTGCTCCCACCAACCCAGAAGAAATTGAAATGCAGCGTTCGGTAAAGGCGTTTGTGAAGGCAAACCCCGGCTATCTGACCAAAACCGTCAAGAACCTGAAGGGTGTTTCGGAAGAAACCACCACTGGTGTTCACCGCCTCTATCATCTCGCAAAGAACGGCAAGCTGCCTTTCCCTGCGATCAACGTGAACGATTCGGTCACCAAGTCGAAGTTCGACAACCTCTACGGTTGTAAGGAATCGCTGGTTGACGCGATCCGCCGCGCAACTGACGTGATGCTGGCTGGTAAAGTCGCTTGTGTCGCCGGTTTCGGTGACGTGGGTAAAGGCTCTGCCGACAGCCTCCGCAATGGCGGTGCGCGCGTTATGGTTACCGAAATCGACCCGATCTGCGCGCTTCAAGCCGCGATGGAAGGCTATGAAGTTGTGACGATGGAAGAAGCAACCAAGCGTTGCGATATCTTCGTCACCACCACCGGTAACGAAGACGTGATCACGGCTGAGCACATGAAAGCGATGAAGCCGATGAGCATCGTCTGCAACATCGGTCACTTCGATAGCGAAATTCAAATCGGCGCGCTCGACAATTACGATTGGGCCGAAGTGAAGCCAGGCACTGACCTCGTGACGTTCCCCGATGGCAAGCAGATCATGATCCTTGCCAAAGGCCGTCTAGTAAACCTCGGCTGTGCGACCGGTCACCCAAGCTTCGTGATGAGCTGTTCGTTCACCAACCAAGTACTTGCGCAGATCGAACTCTACACCAAAGGCGATGAGTACAACAATGAAGTCTACGTGCTGCCCAAGCATTTGGATGAGAAGGTTGCTGCGCTTCACCTCGAGAAGCTGGGCGTTACGCTGACCAAGATGAGCCAAGAGCAAGCCGACTACATCGGTGTGCCGGTTGAAGGTCCGTTCAAACCGGAACACTATCGCTACTAAGATTTACGCCGCCAGATAGCGGCTTCAGATCGAAACAAACGCCATTCTCGCATTGCGGGGGTGGCGTTTGTCGTTTTTGCGCAAACTTCTGGCGATTTAGCGCGAAAGCACGTTGCAACATGCCCGCGCGGCGCATAGCTGAAATGCAATGCAAATTTCGCCCACTGCCTTGATTGTCATCGGACTGCTGCTTGCGGCATGGATGGTGGCGGCTGCGTGGATGATGATTTCCGCTGGCGGAAAAGCGCGCGGAGCGGAAGGCAGTAAGAAAGCTGCCCGCCGGATGGCGCGGATGATCGACGAGGCACCCGCGATTCCGCTGATCGTGCGCACGGATGGCAGGATCGAAGGATCGGACCGATTGGCCGGATGGCTGGGGCTCGACACTCTGCCCGAATATTTGAGTGAGCTCGACGGTGGGCAAGCCGGTGATCATGGTAAAGGCCTGTCGGCAGATCAACTGAAAGAACTGACAGAGAATGTGCGGCGGTCGCAGAAAACAGCAGCTCCGTTTAGAATGGCGCTAACGCCTCCGGGTTCTCAGCGCAGTCTGGCGGTTCGAGGTGTTTTGGCTGACCCGCAAGTATCACCGGGCGGAGCCGCGCTTGTCTGGATATTT
The DNA here is from genome assembly GCF_017812015.1 of Pontixanthobacter sp. CEM42. Lineage (GTDB taxonomy): Bacteria > Pseudomonadota > Alphaproteobacteria > Sphingomonadales > Sphingomonadaceae > Pontixanthobacter. The sequence goes on from NZ_JADQTN010000001.1 coordinate 781,083, forward strand.
GACTTTAGCGAGAGCGAAAGCGAGCTTTCGCGCCTGCGTGAAGAAGCTGCCCGGGCCAAGGGTGATTTTGGCGCGCTCGTCGGGATTATCGAAGCGGCGCCGATGCCGATGTGGTTTCGTGGCCCTGATGCAAAGCTGCAATTGGTCAACAAAGCCTATGTCGACGCGATTGGCGCGGTCGATGCGGACAAGGCCGTGGTTGAGCAGCAGGAGCTTATCGAGTCGGTCGACGGTTTGACCGCAGCACAGGTGGCGGGTCAGGCCTACGAGAAGAAGATGCCTATCGAGCGGATCGTCACCGCGACAATCCAAGGGCAACGCCGTGCCTTGCGCGTCAGTGACCTGCCGCTCGGTAAAGAGGGGGTCGCTGGATACGCCGTCGATATCGAGGAGATGGAAGAGCAAGGCCGCCAATTCCGTGCGTTCCGTGATGCCCAGCGATCTATGCTTGATCAGTTATCGATTGGCGTCGGCCAGTTCGACGCGGATCGCAAGCTGACCTTCGCCAACCAACCGTTTCGCCGTGTGTTTGCGCTCAATTCAGGCGTTGTGTCGCAAGGTGTCGGTTTCGAGCGGTTGTTACAGAATGCCCGTGAGAACGGCCGCACTCCCGAGGTTCGTGATTTCCCGGAATGGCGCGCTGAACACACTGAATGGTTCAATGCCGGCGAGACACAGGAAGAAGCATGGCCGCTTTCAGACGGCACCCACTTGCGGATCGTCGCGCAGCCAATGCCCGATGGCGGGCTGGTGATCGTAGCGGAAGATCGGACCGAACAACTGGCTCTGTCCGCAACGCGCGATACTTTGCTGCGCACACGCACCGCGACGTTCGACAGTTTGTTTGAAGCGTTGGCCGTTTTTGCGCCCGATGGACATCTGCAGCTTTGGAACCGCAGTTTCGCTGGTACTTGGGGCTTGGAGCCAGAACTTCTCGATGCACATCCATCGGCAGAGGAGCTTCTTGAAGCGATCGCGCCCAATCTCGCCAAATCGAAACAAGCCAAGGGCATTGGCGAAGTTATTCGTGCCGCGACTCTCGATCGGAAAGAGCAGGGCGGGCGGATTGCGCTGGCAGATGGCCGGACATTGGAATTCGCAGGTATTCCGCTGCCCGATGGCAATGGCTTGCTTACAGTGCTGGATGTGACCGCAAACGAACAAGCTGAGTCCGCGCTGCGCGAACGTAACAAGGCTCTTGAAGCGGCCGACGAGGTTAAGACCCAGTTCCTGTCGAACATGTCCTATGAATTCCGCACGCCGCTTACATCGATTGGTGGCTTTGCCGAATTGCTTCAGGCTGGCGTGGCGGGTGATCTGTCCGATCAAGGCAAGGAATATGTCGACGCGATTATCGATTCGGTCGGACGCCTGACCGATCAGGTTGAGAATGTGCTCGATCTTTCGCAAAGCGAAGCCGGTCTGTTGCCGCTCAACAAGAAACGGCTCGATTTGATGCCGTTCGTTACCGACGTGGTCCGCAGCCGCGAGCAGGCGATCAGCGACGGTGAGATCACGCTCGATCTGCGCGGGAATAAAGCGAGCGGCAAGATTGAGGCCGATGAACGGCAATTGGGCCGAGCCATCGGTCAGTTGCTCGACAACGCAATCGCGGCGACGCCGAGCGGCGGCAAGATACTCGTGGATCTGTCCAAACAGAAAGGCGTCGCTCAAATCGTTATCTCCGACAATGGCGCTGGGATGAGCAAAGACGAGCTCAAACGCGCGATGGCCGGGCAGAATGATACCAAAAAGCAGGGCCTAGGCATTCCGCTGGCGCGTCAACTTGTTGAGTCGCATGGGGGCACGCTGGAAATCCATTCGCGGCGGGGCGAGGGTACCGCCGCGGTGATCCTGATCCCGTGACCATAGCGCTACCTGATTTGGCCGCGATGGACGCTTTCGGTGCCAAGATCGCTGGACTTTTGAGGGCGGACGACGTGGTAGCTTTGACCGGCACGCTCGGCACAGGAAAGACCACTTTGGCTCGCGCAATCATTGCCGCCCTGGGTCACGAAGGCGAAGTTCCATCGCCGACATTTACGATCATCGAAACTTACGATCCTCCTGCGGTGTCGCTGCCATTGGTTCATGCTGATTTCTATCGGCTTGATGATCCGGCGGAGGTCGAGGAGATTGGCCTCGATGATTACCGCGAAGGTGCTGCCTTGCTAGCAGAATGGCCCAGCCATGCAGGCGGCTTTGCGCATGAGCCGGGGTGCCTTTCGATCACGTTGGAAACTGCGGATGAAGGCCGGATTGCGATTGTCGAAACTGGAGCAGATTGGGTAGACCGCTGGTCATGAGTGAACTTCCTGCCGGTATTGATTCTTTCCTGAAATCCGCCGGTTGGGGTGGAGCGGATATTGACCCGATCCCGGGTGATGCATCATTTCGCCGGTATTTCCGGATCAAGGACAGCTCCGGTGACGGGGGCCGTAAGGCAATGCTGATGTTCGCTCCTCCGCCAGAGGAAGATCCAAAACCATTCCTGCGTGTTGCGCGCTGGCTCTCGGGCAACCAGCAACGCGCTCCCGAAATCTACGCTGACGATGCTCCGCAGGGCTGGGTTCTTATTGAAGATTTCGGCAATGACCGAATGCGCGACTGGCTCGATGATAATCCTGCTGGTGAAATGAAAGCATATCAAGCTGCTATCGACGCATTGGTCGATCTCCATCAGCAGCCCGCTGGCCCGTTCAATCCTTATGATTTGGCGGTCTATCAGCGCGAGACGGCGCTCCTGACCGAATGGTATTGCCCTGCGATGGGCTTGGAGGTGGACCAAGCCGGGTATATTGCTGCTTGGGAGGAAGCGCTCTCTCCGATGTTTGATCGGCAGAAGCCGGGTGTAACCGTACTTCGTGACTATCATGCAGAGAATATCATGCTGCTGGATCCCGCAACGGATGGTTCGGGTGCGCAGGGCCTGATCGATTTTCAGGACGCTCTTGTCGGGCATCCGGCCTATGATCTCGTTTCGCTTCTGCAAGATGCTCGCCGCGATGTTTCGCCGGCATTGGAGCGTGCGATGCTCGATCACTACATCGCCAGGGCGCAGCCGGATGCCGAGTTCGAGGCTGACTATGCTCGCTTGGGCGCTCAGCGGAATGCCAAGATTGTCGGTATTTTCACGCGACTGAACAAGCGCGATGGCAAACCGCACTACCTGGACCTTATCCCGCGCGTTTGGGAGGCGATGGAACGCGATCTAGCGCATCCGGCACTAGCTCCCGTTGCAGCTTGGTTTGGTGTCAATATTCCGCAAGAATTGCGCGATGCCAAGGGAGGGCGGCCCCAATGAGCAAACCCGTGCCGAGCAAACTCGCATCCGACACTGCGATGATCATGGCGGCAGGTATGGGCAAGCGGATGCGCCCACTTACTGCGTCGCAACCCAAACCCTTGGTTCGCGTTGCGGGAAAACCGCTGATTGATCATGCGCTGGACCGGTTGGAAGCAGGCGGTGTCACGCGCGCAGTGGTCAATGTGCATTATCTCGCGGATGCTCTCGAGGCACATGTCGGTGAGCGGGGTAACCCCAAAGTTGTGATTTCGGACGAGCGTGATGCTCTGCTCGAAACCGGTGGCGGTATGGTGAAAGCGCAAAGCGAACTTCCCGATCCGTTTTTCTGCTTGAATGCTGACAATATCTGGCTCGACGGTCCACGTGATGCTTTCCACGATTTGTCGAAGCGTTGGGATCCGGATACGATGGACGCACTTCTGTTGCTTGTTCCGCACGCGCGCGCGGCAAACTTCCGCGGCAAAGGCGATTTCCATATGGATGCGAATGGGCGCGTATCGCGGCGGCGGTCAGGCAGGATCGCACCCTTTATTTATACCGGCATCCAACTCGTTTCGCATCGGCTGCTGCGCGAGGCGCCCGAGGGTAAATTCTCGACCAACATCCTGTGGAACCGCGCGATTGAGGAGGGCAGGTTGTTCGGGACCAGCTTCACCGGGCACTGGTTCGAAGTCGGCACGCCAGAGGCGATAAAACCGACCGAAGAAGCGCTCCGGCGTGGGTGAGCGGGTAGGGCCTAAAGTATATTCCATCGCCGCACATCGCGGCTTTGCCGATGCGCTGGTTGCAGGATTGGTCCCGCGCTATTCCGATGGTGATTTCGGCCTGGCTAGGCTGACACTGTTGTTGCCGAGCACACGCGCTGTGCGAACTGTGACCGAGGCCTTCATTCGGCACTATGGCGCAGAAGGCGAGCAAGGAATGTTGATGCCGCGCACGGCGGTGGTCGGCGATCTTGATCTGGACGAGGCGCTCGGATCATTGCTCGATCCGCTGGGTGCCACTGACATTCCCGTCGCGATCGATCCAACGCATCGCTGGCTACGGTTGGCACAGCTGCTTTCTGAAGAAATGGGCGAAGATGCGCCCGGTTCAGCCACCAAGTTGCGGCTTGCCAAGGACATCGCAGTCACCATGGATCGGTTGCTGGTCGAAGACGTCGGTCCCGAAAAGCTGCTGACTGAAAAGATCATCAATCTTGACGAAGATTTGTCCAAGCACTGGCAGGATAGCTTGCGGCTGTTTGCAAGGGTGCAGGCGCGCTGGCTAGTTGAGCTTGAAGAACTACAGGCGCTCGATGCCGCATCGCGGCGCAACCGGCTGTTTGACTATGCAGCAAGAAGTTGGAGCGAAAATCCGCCGGAGACACCTATTGTTGCCGTCGGTGTGACGAGCGCTTCCCCGGCGTTGGCGCGTCTATTGAAGACTGTGTCGCAGCTGCCCCAAGGGGGTGTGATCTTACCGGATTTTGATCTTTCCATGGACGAACCTGTTTGGGAGGAGCTTGGCACCGCGGGCGATACTGAAACTGCTGACGATACTCCCTTCCAGCGCGGGGATGCGGTTACGCACCCGCAATATCATCTGAAGTTGTTGCTCAACCGGATGGGGATTGCGCGCGGGGAGGTTCAACCTTGGCACCGCAAAGGAATGACGGCGGCATCGCCCGATCGCACGCACGCCATTTCCAGCTTGTTCCTGCCGCCCGAAGCTAGCAAAGGCTGGGTCGATCTGCCCGCAGACAAGCGCCGCCTCTCGGGCGTGCGGATTATGGAAACCGCCAATCCCGAAGAAGAAGCACAGGCGATTGCTTTGCTTGTCCGGGAAGCGATTGACGAGCCGGAAAAACGCGTGGCCGTCGTGACGCCAGATCGCGGATTGGTACGCCGAGTCGTGCAGCATTTGCGCCGCTGGCATATTGAGGCGGACGATTCTGCTGGGCGCCCACTATCGCAAACGCCCGCTGGCCGTTTGTTCTTGTTACTCGCCGAAGTGATGGCCGAGCGGGCCGCGCCGGTCCCGCTGATGGCTCTGCTCGAACACCCGCTGGTGCACTTCGATCAGGATCGCGGGACATGGCTGACGCAGGCACGTGCATTCGAGTTGAAACTGCGTGGACCACGCCCGGCGGCAGACTTGGGAGAACTAACGGCTAAGGCCGAAAATGCGCAGGTGTCCGACTGGTGGAGCGAGGTTGAAGCAATCCTCTCTCCGATGATGGAAGTACGCGAAGGCCAGCGCTTGGCCGCCGCATTGAGCGCACTTGCAAAGGCTGGCGAACAACTCTGTGGCGATGCCTTATGGTCGCGTGAAGATGGCCGTGCTTTGGCCAGCTTTGTCGAAGAGTTGCGACTCCACGCAACCGACGTTCCAACGCATATAGATAGCGCCGATCTGCATACGGTTCTGCGCGACGCGATGGAGGCAGTGGCAGTCCGCCCTTCTTATGGCGGGCACCCGCGCGTTGCGATCTATGGTTTGCTCGAATCGCGAATGAGCCGCGCGAATCTGGTGATCTGTGCCGGGCTGAATGAGGGCAGTTGGCCCGCATCGCCTACCACCGATCCATTGCTCGCACCGCCGGTATTGCGGGCACTGGGAGTGCCAGGTGCGGATTTCCGTATTGGCTTGGCCGCGCATGATCTTGCTGGAGCATTAGGCGCGCCAGAGGTGGTGCTTAGCAGAGCACAGCGCGATATTTCGGGTCCAACCATTCCCTCGCGGTTCCTTTTAAGGGTTCAGGCACTGCTCGGTGCAGATTTGATCGGCAAGCATAGCGAAACAGATGCTGTTGCTCTCGCCCAAGCGCTTGATCATGCGGAACCCGCGCCGCTGTATCCGATACCGGAACCGATGCCTTCTGCGGAGCAGCGCAAGCAGCGGATCAGCGTAACAGCACTCGATAGGCTGCGATCCGATCCGTATCAGTTCTACGCCAGTTCGATCTTGCGGCTTGGCGAACTCGATGGGTTGGATGCTGAACCGTCTGCTGCATGGCGCGGGATTGCAGCGCATGAAATTCTTGAAGAGTGGCACAAGTCTCAGCGACCTATGACCGAAGTGGCTGGCGAAGTGCTTCAGCAAATGAATGCGCATCCGCTGATGCGAGCATTGTGGCAACCACGTTTGATGAAGGCGCTCGAATGGGTTGAGGACGCAATTGCGTCGATGGATGGCCGAAAGCCTGCACTGTTCGAAGAATGGGGCGATATGGACATCCGCGGCGTCTCCATCTTCGGCAAGGCTGACAGGATTGATGTGCTGGAGGGCGGAGAGCTAGTCATTGTCGATTACAAGACGGGCGGTCCACCAACCGGGAAGCAGGTCGAGAAAGGCTTTGCTTTGCAGCTCGGTACTATCGGCCTGATGGCAGAGGCAGGGGCCTTCAAAAACCTGACCGGAAGCGCGACCAAGTTCGAATATTGGTCGCTCGCCAAAAGCGACAAAAGCGATACCGGTTTTGGCTTTGTAGCGACGCCTATTCTGGAAGGCAGCAAACGCAGCGGCATTCCGCCAGAGGACTTTCTGCCCAAGGCCAAAGAGTATCTTGATGATGCTCTGGACCGTTGGATATTGGGTAATGAGCCGTTCACTGCTCGCCTCAATCCGGATGCGAATGTCTATTCGACTTTCGACCAATTGATGCGGCTCGATGAGTGGATGGGGCGCGAGGCATGAGTGGGAAGGTTTTTCAGCTTAAAGACAACCAGGCCCTGGCGGTCGATCCGGAAGAAAGTGTCTGGCTGTCGGCTTCGGCCGGTACGGGCAAGACGCAGGTCCTTTCGGCACGCGTATTGCGTTTGCTGCTGCGCCGCGATGTCGATCCTTCGCAGATATTGTGCCTGACCTTTACCAAGGCTGGCGCGGCGGAAATGGCGACGCGCGTCAGTGAAGTGCTCGCCAATTGGGTGCGGATGAAGCCTGAGGTGCTCGCGGCTGATTTGCGCGCGATTGGCGCTCCCGTTGACGCTGACACGCAAAGCCGCGCGCGCAGCTTGTTTGCTAGCGTGCTGGACTGTCCGGGTGGCGGTTTGCGGATCGATACTATCCATGCTTTCGCCCAGTGGTTACTGGCTGCATTTCCTGAAGAGGCAGGACTGTCTCCGGGATCGCGAGCCATGGAAGATCGCGACCGCGATGTGCTGGCGCACAAGGTGCTCGCGGACATGCTGGTCGATTGGCAAACTTCCAATGAGACGGAACTGCTCGACGCTTTGGCGATGCTCAGTATCCGAATGGGCGCAGATGGCGCGCGCAGTTGGCTGATGCGTTGTGCTGAGGCACGCGAAGTATGGTTTGGCGAGTCCGGTTGGCAGGATGATCTGGCTGGGCGGGTGCGGCAGTTGATTGGCCTGGACCAAGATGCTGGGCCGGATGATGTCGCGGCTCTGTGTGCAGACGGTGAATTTGCGATATCGGCGTTGCAACAATGCACGGCGGTGAACGCAGAATGGGGCACCAAGACCGGACTGAAATCAGCCGATGCAATTGCCGCTTGGTTGGCGGCCAAACCAGCACAGCGCGTCGAACTGTCAGAGGAGATGGCGGCGGCATTGTTCACACAAAAGGGAGATCCGCGCTCCGTCAAATCGCTCGAGAAGATTGATCCACTTTATGCCGACGCGGCAGCGGAGGTGATGGCATCACTTTCAGCAGTGCGTGAATTGCAAATGCTACTGACCTTGGCGGAGTGGCTCGCGCCGGCATTGCGTATCGGACGGCGCTTCGCATTGCGCTGGGATGAAGCCAAGAAGCGCGAAGGGCTGATAGACTTTGATGATCAAATTCGCCGGGCTGCAGCTTTACTATCCCGCGCAGATATTGCCGACTGGATACGCTACAAATTGGACCGGCAGTTCGATCATATTTTGATCGATGAGGCGCAGGACACCAATGAAGCGCAATGGTCGATCATTCGCGCCCTGGCAGAGGATTACTTTGTCGGCAAAGGGCAGCGTGACGGCAAGCTGCGCACGATCTTTGTGGTCGGGGATTACAAGCAGGCGATTTTCCGTTTCCAAGGGACTAGCCCCGAGAACTTTGAAATCTCGCGCAAGCATTTCGCCAAGATCATGGCGGATGCTGCGGGCAATGCGGAAGGATTGCGAGATCGCATCGACGCGCGCCCACTCAGAAGCCTCAACCTAGGTCGGTCCTACCGGACGGCGCAGCCGGTACTCGATTTTGTTGATCAGGCGATTGATCGCATCGGATTCGAGGAATTTGGCCTCGCCGAGCATCCCGGCGAGCATGTCGGCCAAAAGCGCACCGGTGAGGTCGTGCTCTGGAACCCTGTCAGCGCGCAGCCCGACGATGAAGATGACGCGGAAGGCAGTGATACATGGCTGTCTGAGCCCGAGCGGCGGATGGCGGATAAGATCGCTGGCCAAGTAACCGCATGGCTGGATGATGGTTATCCGCTGGTGAAGGGCGACAAACCGCGCAACGCTGGGCCGGGCGACATTATGATTCTGGTACGCAAGCGGAAGGAGCTGGCAGGCCTAATTGTCGCGCGGCTTCACGCTGCGGGAGTGCCCGTTGCCGGCGTTGATCGGCTGCGCTTGGGTGCACCGCTGGCGGTGAAGGACTTGATGGCGGCGTTGCGGTTTGCCGCGCAACCGCTGGACGATTTGAGTTTGGCGAACTTGCTCGTTTCGCCGCTGATCGGCTGGTCGCAGGACGATCTCCTCGAGCATGGATATCGCGACAAGGGAATCCATCTTTGGGATCACATCCGCAAATCCGTTGCGCCTTTGGCAGCGGAGACTGCCGACAGATTGCGTGATCTGTTGCGGTTGGCGGATTACGAACCTCCACAAGCTTTGCTTCATTGGATGTTGATTGGACCATGGAAGGGTCGGTCAAAGCTCGTGTCCCGCTTGGGGCGTGAGGCAAATGATCCGATTGATGAGCTGCTTAATGCGGCACTCGCGTTTGCGTCGGCCCATACGCCGAGCCTACAGGGCTTTATCCAATGGTTCGATGCGGGCGAAAGCGAACTGAAGCGCGAGGCAGGGGCTAGCGAAGGGCTGGTCCGCGTCATGACGGTGCACGGATCGAAAGGCCTACAGGCACCCATCGTCATTTTGGCCGATGCAACCGGCAATCCGGACAGTTCGCCAGTGCGCAGCGTTGCGTTGCCGGAGAATGTGATCGGACAAGATGCCGCACGTTCAGTTCCTATTCCGTCATTGCGCAAAGACGAAAAGGTCGGGCCGGTTCTGGAAGCCGAGGAGACAATTGCGCGGGAAGAACGGCAGGAGCATTGGCGCTTACTATACGTGGCTATGACCCGCGCTGAAGAGGCGTTGTTTATCGGCGGTGCGCTCGGTAAGCGCGAAGAGGTTCCGGCGGATGATAGCTGGTATGCACAGCTTGCACCTCTGTTTCCCGATGACATGCAGGATGATGCCAATTTTGGTGCAAGGCGCGTCGTCGGACAGCGTCCACCTTCTGTGGGGCTCACATCTACTGAAACGCCAGTGTTCCATGCGCCAGAAATCCCAAAGTGGGCGGCCACTCCAATCGGGCCCGAACCGCGCCCGCCGCGCCCTCTCGCCCCGTCATCGGCGGGCGAAGAACAAGCAGCCGACCCACCACTCTCGGGTGATAGCCTGCGCGTTGCCGCGCGCCGCGGTGTGTTGATCCATAGTCTGCTCGAACGTCTGCCGGATGTTCCCTCATCAGAACGGTTTGAGCGTGCACAAAACTGGCTTACCAAGCACGCGAGTGATCTGGACGAGACCGCACGTGAAGAGATTTTGACGGCTGCATTGAAAGTGCTCGAAGAACCCGGTTTCGAAGCAATCTTCGCGCCCGATACATTGGCGGAAGTGCCGCTTGCTGCGACTGTCGATGGTCAGGTTATTGCGGGTATTGCTGACCGTTTGTTGGTTACCGGCGACACAGTCACAGTTGTCGATTTCAAAACTGCACGGCGGCCACCGGATAGTTTGGCATCAGTCCCCACAGCTTCAATCCGGCAGATGTCTGCTTACGCAGCAGCGCTTGCAGCCATATATCCGGCCCGCACGATCAAGGCGGCGCTGCTTTACACGCAAACGCCGAAGCTGATCGAGATTCCAGCTGAGGTCCTCGCAGCCAACAAATCCACTTTGTCCACAAAGCAGGAAAGCTTTCCCGCCTAAGGCGTTGAGTGACCGGATATTGACCCTAAATAGAGGGCAACAACAGGAGATAATTCATGGCGACCATCAACGTCACCGACGACAGTTTCAAAGCCGACGTGCTCGAATCCGATAAGCCAGTTCTGGTGGATTTCTGGGCGGATTGGTGCGGCCCGTGCAAAATGATCGGCCCCTCGCTGGAGGAAATCAGTGACGAGCTGAGCGATCAGATCACCATCGCCAAAATGGATATTGTCGAAAACACCGGCATTCCTACCGAGATGGGTGTTCAGTCAATCCCGCTGATGGTGCTGTTCAAAGACGGCAAGCCCGTTTCGCAAAAACTGGGCGCGGCACCCAAGAATGCACTTAAAGGGTGGATCGAAGGCGAGCTTTAAGCCTGCGCTACTGATCCAACTTAACAATTCGTGCGGCCAGTTCCTCCCACAGGGCGGGGCTGGCCGCTCCTATTAGGCCTGGGCGATCCCACTCATCGACGCGGTAATCCGAACCGTCATTACGGGCGACTTTGCCGCCGGTTTCATTGAGCCACAGCGCACCCGCTGCATGATCCCACGGCAGTGTTCTCTGGAAAATTGTGACATCATTGGTTCCTAGCGCGAGGCGCGGGTACTGCTCGGCAGCACAGCGAGGAATGTCGACTAACGTGTAGTGCGGGGCAATATGCTCCTGCATCTGCTCGCGCAGACCGTCTTGCATGAACAAAGTCGAGATACCTGCGACCGGCGGAATGTGGCCGGTTGTTTTCGAAATAATGCGCTCACCGTTTACAAATGCACCTTCGCCGCGATGTGCGGTGCAGTAGCGCTGCGTCAGCGGATCGTAGATCCATCCCGCCTGCGTTATTCCGCCTTCGGCCAAAGCAATCAGGATGCCGAAAGGCGGATTGCCACTGGCGAAGTTTCCAGTTCCGTCGATAGGGTCGATGATCCAGCATTGCTGTGACAAACCGTCCAGAACCGACGGATCGGTTTCGCTTGCCTCTTCACCAACAATAGCGAGGCCGGGGATCAGTTTCTCCAATCCTTCGGCCAGCATCACTTCGGATTCTTTGTCAGCAATAGTGACAAGCTCGTTCTTGCCCTTGTCGGCAATTTCGCTGGATTCCAGATTGCGAAAGCGCGGTAAGATCGCCGTTTCGCTGACTTGTTGGAGCAGGGCGAGCATTGCATCGTTGAGTGACTTCATGAGCGATAATCCGCGTTGATCGAAATATATCCGTGAGTAAGGTCGCAGGTCCAAACCGTCGAGCGGCCCGATCCGATACCGAGATCAACTTCGACCGTAATGTCCTGGCCTTTCAAATGTTCGGCAACTGGCGCCTCGTCATAGTCGGCAACCGGCTGCCCATCGCGCGCGGCCCAATGTCCACCGAACCCGATCGATAGTTTGTCGCGATCGGCAGGCTCACCCGCTTTGCCAACGGCCATCACCACGCGGCCCCAATTGGCATCCTCACCAGCGATTGCGGTCTTGACCAGCGGCGAGTTCGCAATGGCGAGGCCAACTTTGTGAGCGCTTGCATCGCTTGCAGCTCCGGTCACTGCGATTTCGATAAACTTCTGCGCACCTTCGCCATCGCGGACTACAAGTTGTGCAAGCTGGCGACACATATCGCTGATGGCGGCGGCAAAGGCATCTGCGCCTGCATCATTGAAAGATGTGAGTGGAACATTGCCTGCTTTGCCCGTTGCAAAAGCCAAAACGGTATCACTGGTCGATGTGTCACTGTCGACTGTTATGCAGGAAAATGTCTTGGTGTTCGCAGATTGTAGAACTTCTTGCAGGAAAGCTGGATCAACTGCCGCATCGGTGAAGATATATCCGAGCATTGTGGCCATATCTGGCGCAATCATGCCGCTACCCTTTATTACCGCGCTGATTTCGACACGAGTCTCGCCGATCATGGCAGACGCGGTAGCACCCTTTGCGAAGGTATCGGTGGTCGCAATGGTATTCGCGACATCTTCCCAGTTGCATTCCGTTGCGGTCAAGGCGCTTGCAACACCGTCACGTGCTTTGTCCTTCGGCAAGGGTACACCGATAACGCCAGTGGATGATACAAAGACCTGACTAGGCTCGCAGCTTAGGCCTTCGCTGACCTGTGCCATGATCTGTTCAACCGCTTCGCGACCGCGATAGCCGGTGAATGCGTTGGAATTGCCAGCGTTGACAATCAGCGCCCGCGCCGAGCCTGCTTTCACCTGCTCACGGCCCATTTCTACTTCGGTCGAGGAGCAGGCGCTTTGGGTGAATACTCCCGCCACTGCGGTGCCTTCACACAGTTCGATCAAGGTTAGGTCGCAGCGATCCCATTCTTTGTACTGCGCACGTGCCACGCGCAGCTTCACGCCATCGATGGACGGCATTTCCGGGAAAGGTGTAGCAAGCGGAGAGCGTTCGATATCCATGGTTTCCGCCCTTATGGCGCAACGCTTTACCCTGCAAGCTTGAGAGCCGAGTGATTAGGCGTATAGTTCCCAAAGCCTATCGGAGATAAACCAATGAAAATTTGCCTTTTTGTGGCTCTTTCTGTGCCCCTGGCTTGGTCGGGGCAAGCAATTGCGCAACCGGCTGAAACTACGCAGCCGGTCGCTAGGCCACCTCTAACCGATCCTGTGCCTTTGGCGCCGATCATCGATAACAGGCCCCCCAGACCCGATATGGTCGTTGAGCCTATTGGGAGCGTTCGCTCATGGATCGGATCGCGTGACTATCCCGCTAGCGCGGCGAGTGAAAAACGCTCTGGAAAGACCGAAGTAAGGCTAACTGTCGGCGAGAGTGGTCGGGTTTCGAACTGTGCAGTGACTGTGAGCAGTGGTCACGGCGATTTGGACGAACAGGCTTGTGCTGTATTGGCTCAACGCGCCAGATTTCGTCCGGCAACCGATGGTCAAGCCGTTCCGATTGCGGCGAATTTTGATCATACAGTCGTATGGAAAATGCGTGAGACACTCGATGTTACGATGACACCGACAACAGGTGCACCAGCCCCAGCGGTGGCTCGAGTAGAGGGCCGCAGAGTGAGCAGCTTTCCGCAATCGCCTCGAATTGGCTTCAATAGCTGGAATCATCGCCGCTTGAATGATTACCCGCCAGCGGCCTTAGAGCGCGGATCGGAAGGGCGCGTCAAAGTTATACTGACGATTGGCGCTGACGGCGGACTGGCCGGATGCGAAGTTATCGAGGCCCATGACGATGCGGCTCTTAACAAAGCAAGCTGCGAAGCCGCTGCAGAAATTACCGAAATTGATCCAGCGTTGGATTTTGATGGCAAACCAACCGCAGGGCGGATTGAACGTTATGTGAGTTGGACGCTCCCGGATAAAGAGACTGTGGTGGTCTCACGTAGAGCTTCGCAGCGCAAAGTAAGGCTTCCGTTCTCCGGCAATGGAGCCACCGGCTTTGAGATCGAGACCAAGGCGGATGGAACGGTCATTTCATGCCGGACGATTAGCGAGGGTGAGCTTCCCAAGGCATTGAACTTTGTTGGCGAGATGTGTGCAAACGCGAAGAAGAACGGGGTCCAGAAGTCGACTTTTGGTCCCGTGGCAACTGAAGAGCCGAGTGATCTTGGCGTGAAGCTGAAATTCGAAATGCGGATCGAGACCAGCCGGGTCGACAACGCGGACAAGCCGATAGAGGGAGGCGTGGACTAGAGAGTCTAATTTTCCGCGCGCCTGATAGTGGACGAATGACTATTGGTTTCCTATAGAAGTATCATGCGTCGCTTACTTGCCCTGCTTGCGCTCCTGTCCGGCCTTGTCGCCGCCGGTGCGCCTGCGACCGCGGCACAGGCGAGCGATGTTTGTGACCGGATCACGAGTTCTGAAAGCGCGGAAGCGAGCAAGGTTCAGGCATGCAAATGCCGCGAAGCCCGACGCAACGCATCCGGAAAAGCCGACACGACCAAAGGCTGCAAATCGCGCAAGCCGGTTGTTATCTTTATCCCGACGATCCAGTTCGGAGCTGACCGCGCTTACGAGTAGCGCGTTCCACTACATTTTCAGTTTTTAGCCACGCGGGTCGCCTATTGTAGAGAGCAAGGCGCGTGTTGGTAACCTCCCGATACTGTCTTTCGAAAGACCTCACATGATCAATGCACTTATGAAGACCGTTTTTGGCTCGTCCAATGATCGGTATGTTAAATCTCTTGGCAAAATCGTCAATCAGATCAACGGCTTGGAGCCGCAAATTCAAGCGCTGAGCGATGCTGAACTGCAAGCGCAAACCGCGAAATTTCGCGAGCAGCTTGAAGGTGGCAAGACGTTGGATGACATTTTGCCCGAGGCGTTTGCGACGGTTCGAGAAGCGTCGATCCGCGTGCTGGGTATGCGCCATTTCGATGTCCAGCTTATCGGTGGTATCGTGCTCCACCGCGGTGAAATTGCGGAGATGCGTACGGGTGAAGGTAAGACTCTGGTGGCGACACTGGCGACCTATCTTAACGCTGTAGCTGGCAAGGGCGTGCACGTCGTGACCGTCAACGACTATCTCGCCAGTCGCGATGCAGAATGGATGGGGCAGCTCTACAAATGGCTTGGCCTAACCGTTGGTGTGATTGTTCCGAACCTCGGCGAGTTTGAGCGCCGTGACGCTTATGGTTCCGACATTACCTACGGTACCAATAATGAATTTGGCTTCGATTATCTTCGCGATAACATGAAGCACAGCAAAGATCAGATGGTCCAACGGCCATTCAACTACGCGATTGTCGATGAAGTGGACTCGATCCTGATCGACGAAGCGCGGACTCCGTTAATTATTTCCGGTCCCACTGAGGACAAAACCGACCTCTACGTATCGGTCGATGCCATCGTGAAGGAAATTCCCGAGGACTGGTATGACGCGGATGAGAAGACCAAGAATATCTCCTGGACCGAGGATGGCATTGAAGAGGTGGAGAAGCTGCTAATCGAGGCCGAGCTTCTCCAGACCGATAACCTTTACGACGTCGAGAACACGCAGGTGGTTCATCACCTCGACCAAGCTCTCAAAGCGAACAAGATGTTCAAACGCGATACCGACTACATCGTTAAGGACGAGAAAGTCGTCATCATTGACGAGTTTACCGGTCGGATGATGGATGGTCGCCGCTGGTCTAATGGTCTGCACCAAGCAGTTGAAGCCAAGGAAGGCGTCAAGATCGAGCCCGAGAACCAGACAATGGCCTCGATCACCTTCCAGAACTACTTCCGCATGTATCCCAAGCTTTCAGGCATGACCGGTACTGCCGCAACCGAAGCGGCTGAGTTCTGGGACATCTACAAAATGAACGTTGTCGAGATCCCGACCAACAAACCAGTCAAACGGATCGATGAGGACGACGAATTCTACAAGAACACGCAGGACAAGTTCAAAGCGATTGCCAAGGCGATTGCCGAGAAGAACGCGATTGGCCAGCCAGTTCTGGTAGGTACCGTATCCATCGAGAAATCCGAATTGCTCGCTGAATTTCTTCAGAGGGAAGGCGTGAAACACGAAGTTCTGAACGCTCGCCAGCACGAGCGCGAAGCGCACATCGTGGCGCAGGCTGGCCGCTTGGGTGCTGTAACTATCGCCACTAATATGGCGGGCCGCGGCACCGACATTCAGCTTGGTGGTAATGTCGAATTCCGTATCGGTGATGAGCTTGCCGACATGGATGAGGGGGCAAAGCGCGATGCGGCGATTGCCGATATCGAAGCCGAAGTTGCGGCAGAGCGCCAGAAAGTCATCGAAGCAGGCGGCTTGTTCGTCCTTGCAACCGAGCGTCACGAAAGCCGCCGCATCGATAACCAGTTGCGTGGCCGTTCGGGCCGTCAGGGTGACCCGGGTCTCAGTCGTTTCTACCTGTGTCTGGAAGATGATTTGCTACGCATTTTTGGCCCGGATACACTGTTCAGCCGGATGATGAATTCGAATCTCGAAGACGGCGAAGCAATCGGTTCGAAATGGCTCTCAAAAGCTATCGAAACCGCGCAGAAAAAGGTTGAGGCACGCAACTACGACGTCCGTAAGCAAGTCGTCGAGTATGATGACGTGATGAATGACCAGCGAAAGGTCATTTACGAGCAGCGCGCAGAGATTATGGACACTGCTGAGGTCGGCGATGTCGTAGTCGATATGCGCTACGACACGGTCAATGCGCTTGTAACCGATGCGTGTCCTCCAGGTTCTTATCCGGAACAATGGAATATTGAGGGCCTAAAAGAAAAGATCGAAGACGTGCTTGGCCTACAACCGCCGATTGATGAGTGGCTGGAGGAAGACACCGTTGAGCCAGAGATCATCGAGGAGCGCCTTCGCACGCAAGTCGATGAAATTATGGCACAGAAAGTCGCCAATGCGGATCCTGCAATCTGGACGCGCGTTGAGAAAAGCATCTTGCTTGAACGGCTTGACCACCACTGGAAGGAACACCTTGCGACGCTGGATGCGCTGCGCCAGGTCGTGTTCCTCCGTGCCCACGCGCAGAAGCAACCGATCAATGAATATAAGCAAGAAGCGTTCGGTCTGTTTGAGCAGATGCTCAACACGCTGCGTGAGGACATCACCGGCATTTTGATCAAGAGCGAGCTGCGGATGCAGCCTCCGGTTCAAGAAGAGCTGCCCGATCTGCCGGACTTCCTCACCGGCCACATCGATCCGCTTACTGGACTCGATAATTCCAATGATGGTGATGGTTCAGCGGAGCGTCCAGCAATGTTCGGGTCGCTTGCTGGCAGCCCGCGTGCGGCGGTCGGACCTGGCGGCGCTAACAAAGAGAACCCTTACGCCGATCAGGACGTCAGCCGGAATGCGCCATGCCCTTGTGGTTCCGGCAATAAGTACAAGCATTGCCATGGCGCAGCTGCATAAGGTTGCATGGGGCTGCACTAACTGAATAGTCCGTATTTATTTTGCAGCAATAATAGTATACTACTCCCCCATTGGGGGTAAGAAATGAGTGACGGACGTCGTACTCCGCGCTTTGATATCAGTGTGCAGGGCCGGTATCGAACCGGCTCTGGTGTTGCGCGCGATGTCCCCATTCTCGAAATGTCCGAGACTGGCTGCCGTTTTTACGATCGTTTCGGGCGACTTGCGCCAGGTGCCGAACTCACCTTGAAAATTGGTCCGATTGGCCCAGTCGTGGCCATTGTCCGCTGGTGCAAAGAACAGATTGTCGGTGTCGAGTTCGAATACCCACTCTATGGACCGGTGTTCGAACACATCCGCAGCCAGCTTGATCAAGGCAAGCCGGACGATAGCGGCTACCGGCCGCTCTGAGCGATCAAATTTTTTGAAGAAAGGTTGGCTCCCCGAGTTGGATTCGAACCAACGACCAAGTGATTAACAGTCACCTACTCTACCGCTGAGCTATCGGGGAACAGCCC
Organism: Pontixanthobacter sp. CEM42; assembly: GCF_017812015.1. Taxonomy (GTDB): domain Bacteria; phylum Pseudomonadota; class Alphaproteobacteria; order Sphingomonadales; family Sphingomonadaceae; genus Pontixanthobacter. The sequence continues at coordinate 798,896 of NZ_JADQTN010000001.1, forward strand.
TATATCCCGCTATGTCTCGCGGGCAGGGGTGCGCCTATATGGGGGCGTGTTTGGTTTGGCAAGCCTATCTTGCCAATCAGACGACGAATTGTTCGGCGACAATGCGTTCGTCAAGCGAATGACCAGGGTCGAACAGCAAAGTCAGCTCTTTATCGGGAGCGATTTCAATGCTGACCTCGGCGATGTCGCGAATCTCTTTCTGGTCGGCCACGGCGGCAACCGGGCGCTTGGCCGGCTCGTTGACCTTGAAGCGAATGGTCGAGCGGTCTGGCAGAATTGCACCGCGCCAGCGGCGAGGGCGGAACGCACTGATCGGGGTTAGCGCGAGCAATTGCGAATCGAGCGGCAGGATCGGGCCGTTGGCTGATAAATTGTAGGCCGTCGAACCGGCAGGCGTGGCCACCAATACACCATCGCCAACCAGTTCTTTGATGCGTACCCGCTCATCTACTGAGACCTCGAGCTTGGCCGTTTGGCGCGTTTCACGAAGCAGAGAGACTTCGTTTATGGCATTCTCGACCACAGTTTCGCCGGTTTGTGTGATCGCTTCCATCCGCAGAGGTGAGATACCGATTGATCGTGACCGGTTGATCTTGTCGAGCAACTTCACCCCGGCGCGGTACTTGTTCATCAGGAAGCCTACGGTACCGCGATTAATACCGTAAGTCGGGATCAGGCGCCCGCTATCGAGCATGGCGTGCAATGTGTGTAGCATAAAGCCGTCGCCACCGAGCACGACAAGCGCATCGGCTTCCTCGACAGGCACCCAGTCGTGCATGCCCTCAAGCTCTTTGGCCGTTTCCGCTGCCTTTGACGTATCTGAAATCGCCAAAGCCAGTCGTTTGAAACCGTGATTGCTACTCAATCTGTCCTCCCGGCCGCATTATTGTGACCCGATATGACCCTATGTAGCACTGTGCCATTTGGCAACGCATTGAAATGCACGGGCGAGCCGCGCATAGTCAGTGGTAAGAAGGGGCATGGGCAGTGCTGCACGTAATCTTGAAACCGATATGCAAGACGATCTGACCGGTCTCGCCGGAATGGCCGCCGCGCGTGAGACGTTGGCAGCATGGCAGCAGGACGCCGTGGAACGCGGCGAAACCGCGCCGGTTCATGCGATGCTTTTGAGCCTTGGCCGGTTTGATGCCGTCAATCTGGCATATGGTGAGACCGTGGGTGATGGCGCATTGGTAACCGTTGCCAAGCGTATTCTGCATTTCGCCGAAGACGAATTTGAAGTGGGCGAGTGGTTGGTCGCACGGCTCGGTGGTGGAAAATTTCTGCTCGCAGCACACGAGGCGTGTAGCCGCGAGCGTTGGCAGTGGCTGGCGGAGGCTCTGGCCGATGCAGTCGCGCATCCGATTGCGGGCTTGGGCGATGCGGGCACTTTGCGGCTATGGCCGCGTATTGCGTTGATGCGGCCAGCACCGGGCGAAGGCCCAGCGATGATTTTCGACCGCCTAGGCGAAACAATCGAAGAAGCGCGCAGCAAACAGGGCAGCAGAGTGATGTGGGCCGATGGCGGGCTAACCGTGCCCGGGCGACGCAGTGCGATGGTGGATGCCGATTTGCTCGCTGCACTTGATCGCGGTGAGATTGAAGTTGTGTATCAGCCGCAGGTTTCGCTGGCCGATGACAGGATTATTGGCGCGGAAGCACTTGCGCGGTGGCAACATCCCGAGCTTGGTCGGATCGGGGCAGGCCAATTATTCGCAATCGCCGAACGGACCGATCATGTTGCGCAACTCTCTCGTAATATCGCCAAGCAGGCGCTTAGTGCGGCGGCGAAATGGCCAAATGGCTTGCGGCTGTCGATCAACGTAACGCCCGCAGATTTGGTATCGCCGAATTTTGCCGACGAGCTAACCGCGCTGGTCGAAGAATGCGGGTTCGACCCGGAGTTTCTAACTCTGGAAATTACCGAGCATGTTCTGCTCAGCAATCTGGAGCAAAGCGCGAAGACATTACTCGCCTTGAAGGCGCATGGAATGCGGATCGCGCTCGATGATTTCGGGGCGGGTTTTTGCAATTTCCGCTATCTCAAAATCCTCCCGCTCGATGCGATCAAGCTCGACCGTGCGATGATAGACGGTATTGCCAGTGACGAGCGCGATCTGGAAGTGTTGCGCGGCATCATCGCAATGGCGAAAGCGCTGAAACTTGGAGTAATCGCCGAGGGCGTAGAAAGCGAAGACCAGCGCGTCATTATCGCGCGCGAAGGCTGCGATTTCTATCAGGGTTTCTTGAGAGCGACACCGATGAGCAATGCGGACTTCATCACCCTAACTGACGACTAAGCAGCGGCTTTCCGCGCTTTCTCGGCAATCCGGCTGAGGCCTTTGGTCAGTTGGAACAGGCCGTTGAGGCGCGATTGCGGATCGCTCCAAGCGCGGTTGATAACCAGCTTCATGTCAGGACGCAGCTTTGCGGTGTCTTTCAGACGGTCAACGTAAGCGATCAGGCCTGGGCCATCGGGGAAATCATCCTTGTGGAATGTCACCAGAGAGCCGCGCGCGCCGACATCGATTTTAGCGACATTTGCGGCAATGGCTTGGTGTTTGATCTCGATCAAGCGCACGAGATTGGAAGTCGCATCGGGTAGTGGGCCGAAGCGATCGATCATTTCGGCAGCCATGGCCTCAATCTCAGCCTTGTCCTTCGCGTCATTCAAGCGGCGATATAGCGCCATGCGAACGGCAAGATCCGGCACATAATCCTCTGGGATCATAATCGGCGCATCGACAGTGATTTGCGGGCTGAAGCTCTCTTGCGCAGCGGATAGCCCCATATCGCCGGCCTTCGCGGCAAGGATCGCGTCCTCGAGCATCGATTGGTAAAGTTCAAACCCGACTTCGCGAATATGGCCCGATTGCTCGTCGCCGAGCAAATTGCCTGCGCCGCGAATGTCGAGGTCGTGACTGGCTAGTTGGAAACCAGCACCAAGACTATCCAGATCACCGAGCACTTTCAGGCGCTTTTCCGCAACTTCGGAAAGCTGCTGATCTTTGGGATAGGTTAGGTAGGCATAGGCGCGCAGTTTTGATCGTCCGACCCGCCCGCGAAGCTGATAGAGTTGGGCCAATCCGAACCGGTCTGCGCGGTGGATAATGATCGTGTTCGCGCTCGGGATATCGAGGCCGCTTTCGACAATCGTAGTCGAAAGCAGCACTTCATATTTGCCCTCGTAGAACGCGCTCATCCGCTGTTCGACTTCGGTCGGTGACATCTGGCCATGCGCAGAGATCGATTTGATCTCGGGTACATGCTCGTTCAGCCATTCCTCTACATCGGCCATGTCCGAAATGCGCGGGACCACGATAAAGCTCTGCCCGCCGCGATGATGCTCGCGAAGAAGTGCCTCGCGCATAACCATCTCGTCCCATTCCATCACGTAAGTGCGGACTGCAAGACGGTCGACGGGCGGCGTCTGGATCGTTGAAAGCTCACGCAGGCCCGTCATAGCCATTTGCAGCGTGCGCGGGATTGGCGTCGCGGTGAGTGTCAGCATATGCACATTGGCGCGCAATTGCTTCAGCTTCTCTTTATGCGTCACACCAAAGCGCTGCTCTTCGTCGACGATAACGAGGCCAAGGTCTTTGAACTGTGTCGACTTGGATAGGATAGCGTGGGTGCCGATTACGATATCCATCGTTCCCGCTTCCAACGCATCGCGTGTTTCGTTCATTTCTTTCGGCGGGACCAGCCGCGAGAGTCGCCCGACTTTGAGCGGGAAGCCCGCGAAACGCTCGGTGAAATTCGTGAAGTGCTGGCGGGCGAGCAGGGTCGTTGGCGCGACAACGGCCACTTGCTGCCCATTCATCGCCGCAACGAATGCTGCGCGCAGAGCAACTTCGGTTTTGCCGAAACCAACATCGCCGCAAACCAGACGATCCATCGGACGACCGCTTTCCAGATCGCGCAGCACATCGGCAATCGCGCGGTCCTGATCGTCGGTCTCTTCCCAAGGGAATTTATCGACGAACTGGTTGTAAGCGGCTTCTTCAGCTTCGAGAATGGGCGCTTTCTTCAGCGCGCGTTCGGCGGCGACTTTCATCAATTCGCCCGCGATTGCGCGGATGCGTTCTTTGAGCTGCGAACGGCGTTTCTGCCACGCCTCGCCGCCCAACCGGTCGAGCATCACGGCTTCTTCGGAAGATCCGTAGCGCGACAGCACATCAATATTTTCAACCGGAATGAACAGCTTATCGCCGCCCCTATATTCCAGCATCACGCAGTCATGCTTGCTCTTGCCAACGCTTACCGGTTCCAGCCCAAGATATTTGCCGATCCCGTGCTCGACGTGAACGACCAGATCACCGCGTGCGAGGGCGGACAGTTCAGCGAGAAATGCATCGGCATCCTTCTTGCGTTTCTTTCGGCGGACCAAGCGGTCACCCAGCACGTCCTGCTCGGTAATCAGCTCCAACTCGTCATTGGCAAAGCCGCTATCTAGCGGGAGCACCATGGCGACGGGCACGCCCTTCGCGGAAAGGCCAAGGGCTTCCTGCCAAGTGTCGGCGAGCTTCGTTTCGGTGCCAGCCTCACTCAGTATCGAAGCGATACGAGCTCGACTGCCTTCGGAGTAGGTCGCGAGCAGGGGCTTCTTACCGGATTTGCCAATCGACCGAAGATGCTTTGCGGCGGCTTCGTAGATATTGTCACCACGAGCGCGCTCGGGCGAGAAATCGCGGGCTGAGCTGAAGCCGAAATCGAGTGATTTTGAATTGTCCGGTTCTGCGAAGATTACCGTCTTGTGGATCGGCCAATCGGTGAGTTGAGTCTCGAATTCATCACGACTGACGTAGAGCGCGCCTTCGCCCAGCGGGCGATAGCTACCGGCGGCTTGGCCAGCAGCTTTCTCGCGTGCTTGGTGGTAGTCGGCGATATCTTTAAGCCGTTCGTCACCCGCTTGGATTGCGCCGTTATCGACGATGATTTGATCTTTGCTGGAAAGATGATCAAACAACGTTGTGAGCTTGTCCTCAAACAGCGGCAGCCAATGCTCCATTCCGGCAAGTCTGCGGCCTTCACTGACTGCCTGATATAGCGGATCGCCAGTCGCCGTCGCGCCGAACATCTCGCGGTATCGCCCACGGAAACGCTTGATACTGTCTTCGTCCAGTAATGCCTCGCTGGCGGGCAGCAACAGGTGCGATTTGAGGATGCCGGTGCTGGTTTGAGTCGAGGGATCAAACAGGCGCAGGCTTTCGAGTTCATCCCCGAAGAAGTCCAGCCGCAAACCTTGGTCCAATCCTGATGGGTAGATGTCGACGATTGAGCCGCGCACGGCATATTCACCGGCGTCTACAACTGTGTCCGCGCGAGAGTAGCCTTGGCGTTGAAGAAGTGCGGATAGGCTCTCACGGCCAATCTCAACCCCTGGCTTGAATTCACGAACGGATTCGCGAATGCGGAACGGTGACAGGACGCGTTGCAGCAGCGCGTTGACGGTGGTGACGAGCAGTTGGGAACCGTCGTTTCCTGCTTGCAGTCGATGCAATGCCGCAAGGCGTTTCGCGCTGACCGATAAGGCCGGACTGGCGCGATCATAGGGAAGGCAATCCCACGCCGGAAACTCGATAACTTCCAGTTCCGGTGCAAAATAATGCGCCGCGTCGGTGACCGACCGCATCGCATTGTCGTCCGCCGCGATATAAACCGCGCGTCCCGACGATGAGCGCGCCAAATCGGCCAACACCAACGGCAAGGCGCCGCGTGCGACCGACGATAGCGTCAGCGGCGCAGTGGCTGAAAGAATGCGGGAAAGATCAGGCATTACCGGTTCAAACTTTTGCGGGCTAAGACGTTCCCGCTGATCAGCGAGGAATGTCCACGTAGTCGAGCTTTTTCATCAATTCCATATGCGGCCCGTCAATTTCATCGGGTGTCGGTTGCGTTTTCAAGGCCCATGCCATGATGTCGACGTCATCCTCGTCAAGTAAACGCTCAAACCATTGCAAATCACTCTCTGCCCAATCTGCGGAATAGCGATCAAAGAAGCCGCCGATCATATAATCCGCCTCACGCGTGCCGCGATGCCAAGAACGGAATTTGGCGCGGGCAAAACGGGCGGTGAGGTCGGTGGCGTCTGACATGAAAGCGCGGGTAGGGCACTCGCCAATTGCGCGCAAGAAGCTATAGACGTGTGCATGCGTCCCGAAGTGCTCAATCCCCTGTTTGTTGAAGTCGATGCGTTGGATGGTGTCGGCCCTAAAATGAAGAAGCCGCTCGACAAGCTGGGCCTGACGCGCGTGCGCGATGTTGCCTACCATTTGCCAGAACGGTTTGTGACGCGACGGGCCATTGAAAATCTGGATGAGGCAAGCGTCGGCGAACATGTCGTTGTGGCTCTGACACCGACCGAGCATAAGAGCCCTTATGGCCGTGGTCCTTATCGGGTTCTCGCGCAGGACAACGTCGGCAATATTTGTACGCTGACCTATTTTGGACGCGCGTCCTATACTGCCAAGAAGCTGCTGCCTGTAGGCGAGAAACGCTGGGTCGCGGGGCGGATCGATCAATATGAACAGATGCTCCAAATTGTACATCCCGATCACGTTGTCGAAGCGAGCGACGATACGCTGACACGCTTGTGCGAGCCGGTTTATGCGCTGTCTGAGGGGCTGACACAGCCGCGCGTGACGGGCCTTGTAGAACAAGCTTTGGAGCGCCTGCCTGAGCTTCCCGAATGGATCGAACCACGGCAATTCGACGCGGAGAAATGGCCCGCGTGGCAAGATGCGCTGAAGCTGGCGCATAAGGGTGAGCATGAAGCCGCGCGTGAACGCCTCGCTTATGATGAGTTGCTGGCGAATTCTCTCGCGCTGATGCTGGTTCGTGCCGACAATCGAAAGCGCAAAGGCAAGCCGTTGCAAGGGAACGGTGCGCTTCGTGACAAACTCCAATTGCCCTATTCTCTAACAGGCGCGCAGGCCCGGTCCGTTTCAGAGATTGAAGGCGATTTGGCACAAGAAACGCCCATGTTGCGTCTGCTGCAGGGTGACGTTGGCGCGGGTAAAACGGTCGTAGCGTTGATGGGAATGCTGGTCGCGGCGGAAGTGGGATCGCAGGCGGCTCTGCTTGCGCCTACCGAAATTCTCGCGCGCCAGCATTATGAGACGCTCCGCACCATGGCAGCGCCCACAGGCGTACAAGTCGCGCTGTTAACAGGCCGCGACAAAGGCAAAGCACGTGAATCAATTCTCATGGGCCTGCTTGACGGCAGCATCGATATCGTCGTCGGCACGCATGCAATTTTTCAGGATAGCGTATCTTACAAGGACCTAGCCCTCGTCGTGATCGATGAGCAGCATCGTTTTGGCGTCGCCCAGCGATTGATGCTTGCGAACAAAGGCAAGAATACGCCGCACACGCTCGCGATGACGGCCACCCCGATCCCGCGCACACTTACGCTGGCGCAATATGGCGAGATGGATGTCTCGCGGCTCGATGAAATGCCGCCGGGAAGGCAGCCGATTGATACACGTGTGGTTGCTCAGGAGCGTCTATCTGATGTCGCGGATGGCGTCGCGCGGCACATCGCGGGGGGACAGCAAGCCTATTGGGTTTGCCCGATGGTTCGTGAAAACGAGATAGAAGACATCGCAGCTGCCGAGGCTCGTTACGCCAGTTTGAAGGAGCGGTTTGGCGACGATGTCGTGCTCGTCCACGGCCAGCTTAAGCCGGAACTCAAAGATGCGGCGATGGAGCGGTTCGCAAGCGGTCAGGCAAGGCTGCTGATCGCAACAACCGTGATCGAAGTTGGCGTGGATGTGCCTGCTGCTACGCTTATGGTGATTGAACAGGCCGAACGGTTCGGACTGGCACAGCTTCATCAATTGCGGGGGCGGGTAGGGCGCGGGTCTGAGAAATCGGTCTGTCTGTTGCTTCGCGGAAGTGCCCTCTCCGAAACGGGTCGTGAGCGGTTGGCGTTGATGCGCGAAACACAGGATGGTTTTCGTTTGGCCGAAGAAGATCTGCGATTGCGCGGCGGCGGGGAACTGCTGGGTACGCGGCAATCCGGTGATACTCCGTTCCGTGTGGCGTCGCTTGAGCAAATCACACGGTTGCTACCTAAAGCTCATGATGATGCGCGCGTGCTGATGGAACGCGATGGCGGCCTCACCGGATCACGAGGAGAGGCCGCGCGCATGTTGCTCTATTTGTTTGAACGTGATTGGGGCGTGCAAATGCTGCGCGGCGGGTAAGTCTATTTGGTTTGTAACTTTCGAATAATCGCCTGCGCAGCCATCCACGCATCTTCCCAAGTATAGGCGAAATTCTCTTCACCATCGTAATAGGGATCGGCGATTTCCGCGCCTTCGCGGCCAGGCACGGCATCCAGCAACAGCGTGATCTTTGCCGTGGCATCGGATGGTGCGACAGTGCGGATATTCTTCAAGTTTGAATGATCCATCGCGAAAATATGCGTGAAGCGCGTGAAGTCTGCGTGCTCGATCTGGCGCCCTTGGCAATGCGCAATATCGACGCCGTTCTTGGCGGCAGTCGCTATGCTGCGCGGATCAGGCGGTGCACCCACATGATAGGCCGCTGTGCCGGCGGAGTCGGCCTCGACATTCAAGTCAGCCTCGTCAGCCGCTTTACGAAAGGCCGCCTCCGCGAGCGGAGAGCGGCAGATATTGCCAAGGCATACGAACAAAACGGCTGGTTTGGTGGTCATGGGCACACCCTACTGGACCGCATGCCTCACTCGCAATAGGTTGCACGCCATAGGGAGACCAATTGCATGAAACATCTGCTCGCCGCTGCGTTGCTCAGCTTCGCGACTGTCACACCAGCATTCGCCACAACGAATGAAGATTACAAGGCGATCCGCGAAGAAATCTGGGAATGGCGGCTTGATAGCAACCCCTACATGGCGATGAGCGTTGGCGACCGGCGCGGCGATGGAAAACTGGGCGATTGGTCGGAGGAAGGGCACGCGCGCAGTATCAAAGATGCGCAGGCGTTTCTGGACCAACTTAACGAAATCGACGAAGAAGAACTGTCGCGCGATCTCAAAGTGGATATCGCGATTGTCAAGCGCAGTCTGGGTGATATTCTTGCTGCCTCAAAGTTTGATCACGACTGGTACATTCTGTTCACCAACCGTGGCGGCTGGTTCAGCGGTGTCGCGTCGCTGCCGCACCGATCGCCGTTTTTCAGAGTGGCCGATTACCGCAGCTATATCGAGCGGCTGGAGGGGTATCGCACAGTCAATCAGGATGCGATGGCGCGCACGCTCACAGCAATCGAGCGCGGGTTGACGCAGGCGTGTGAACCGATGGAGGGCTTTGCCGAACGGATCGATGCACAGGTCTATGATGATGTCGAAAAATCGCCCTATTGGAAGCCGTTTGCGGCGCGCCCGGATGCGATTTCAGAGGCAGATTGGGCCAGTTTGAAAGAGCGCGCGACATCAGCGTTGTCGGATGTAGTATTTCCCGAAATGCGCGCCTTCGCAGAGTTCTATCGCGCCGAGTACGCGCCCAATTGTCGCGCTGACGAACCGGGCATTCTGCGTACGCCAAACGGACAGGGCTATTACGCCCATCTGGTCAAGAGCTTCACCACGACCGAGATGACGGCTGACGAAATCCATGCGCTAGGCCTGACCGAAGTCGCGCGCATTCGTACGGAAATGGTCGAAGTTGCTGCAGAAGCCGGTTTCGACACACGCGAGGAGTTTATCGAGCATCTGCGGACCGATCCGCAATATTACGCCAATACGCCCGAAGAACTGATGATGGCGGCGAGCGCGTTGGCCAAAGATATTGACGGGCATATGCCTAAGCTGTTCGGCAGATTACCGCGCCAGCCCTACACTGTGTTGCCCATCCCGGCGGCTACGGCTCCTGGAAATACGACGGCGTATTACGAGCCTGGGTCGCTCCAGACCGGACAGCCCGGCATATACCGTGTGAACACCACGGAATTGGATCAGCGTCCCCTTTGGGAGTTGCCAGCTCTTGGTGTGCATGAGGCTGTTCCCGGGCATCACCACCAGATCGCTTTGCAGCGGGAACTGGATATCCATCCCTTGCGCCGGAACGGAACATTCTTCACCGCCTTCGTCGAAGGGTGGGGGCTGTATTCAGAACGGCTCGGCATAGAGATGGGCCTGTATGATACGCCCGCCAAAGAGATGGGCCGATTGAGTTATGAGATGTGGCGTGCCACGCGGCTGGTCGTGGATACGGGCATCCATTCGAAGGGCTGGAGCAAGCAGCGGGCCGTTGACTATATGCTCGACAATACGGCGCTGACGCCGGGTAATGTCGATGCGGAGGTCAACCGCTACATTACCAATCCCGGTCAGGCGCTGGCGTATAAAATTGGCGAGCTGAAAATCCGCGAGTTACGGACACGGGCTGAGGAAACGCTTGGTGACGATTTTGACCTTCGCAAGTTTCACGATGCAGTGCTGGAGAACGGGTCGGTTCCGCTCGATGTGCTGGAAATGCATATCAACCGTTGGATCGAAGGGCAGAAACGCGACTGCTAATCCGCACCAGTTTGTCTTTGGTGCTGGCATTCTCGTTTAGCGCCTTGGTGACGATATTGCGCACCGGCACGACTGCCTTTAACCGGGCGCCCAACATGGCTGTACCGCTGATTTTACGTTGGACGAATAGCGTCTCTACCGGGGGCATATGCCATGCGTCGCGATCTTGTGCGATCCGCATGCCTTCGTCTGTGAGCACTTTTACGAAACCCCGATCGCCAAAATCGAATGGCCCGTCGCTGCCGAATTCATCGAGAATGATTTGTGTCATAAACCGGACGCTGTCGTCGTAGCGCTCCACAGCCAGCGGCTTGATAAAGCCGGCAGCGACCGATGCCTCGATGACGCCATCCATATCGTCGGCAAGGCCGGCCTTGAGTAGTTGCCGATACGAGTCCTGGACATCAGCATCGATCTCGCGCGTTGCACCGAAATCAAGCAGGACCACTTTGCCGGTTTCGGGTTGATACAGAAAGTTGGCGAAGTTCGGATCAGTCTGCATGACTCCAAATTCAAACAGTTCGCGCGCAACCAGCGTGACGACCCGATGGGTCACTTCGTTGCGCAAATCCTGGCTTTCGCTTTCAAGGCTCTCGATCGCAACACCGGGGACATAACTCATCGCGATGATCCGGTCGCTGGTCAGCTCTTCGTCCAGTTCAGGAACGATGAACCTGTCATCATCGGCTAGTAACTTGGCGTAGCGCTGCATTTGTGCGCCTTCACGCAGGTAATCTGCCTCTTCGTGCAACTGGGCTTTCGCGGCAGCCAACATCGGCGCGAGATCAAGGTGATCCGGCACCATGCTGGAAATTCGCAATAGTGTCGCGACATTATCGACGTCGGAATCGATACTCTCGCGAACGCCGGGATATTGGACTTTGATTGCCAGTGTGCGTCCATCATGCGTCACCGCTTTATGGACTTGCCCGATAGACGCCGCTGCAATCGGGCGGACTTGAAATTCCGCGAATTGTGAGCGCCAATCGTCGCCCCATTCGGCTTTCAGTACCTGCTGCAATTGCCGCGGTGGCATGAAATTGGCGTTGTCGCGCAGGCTGGCGAGAAGGCTTGATAGCTCAGGAGGGAGTAGATCACCCGCATCCATTGATATCATTTGACCAAGCTTCATCGCCGCGCCGCGCAAATGTGACAACCGGTCGGCCAAGCGCATGGCATTGCCCGGAGTGAGCATCATGTCCTGAAGCTTTGGCAATTCACCTGTTGCCAATCGGCGAGCGCCCTCTGCCATCATTCCTGTAGCAATGCCTCCTGCAAGGCGACCAAAGCCTGATAAGCGACCAAGGCGGGAGGAAGGGACAGCCCGATGGCGTCCAGTCTTTTTGGAATCTGGCATTGCAGTCGCTATGCCTGCAATTGACTACTGGAGGAAGCCTCCAATGGCAGCACAGAAGCCCGCCGGGCGACGTTTTTACTCCACCAGATCGTGCGCACCTTGTGCGATACCGCCATTAGAGTGCGCGACGCCAGGAATGATGCGGTAACTCCAATTGAATTCAGTGCCCATTTCTTCGGCTAGTGCTTTTGCCGAGTTGAAGTAGCTTAGCCCTCGCGCAAATCTGTGTGGGCCCTGCGCCATTGCTTCTGGGGTGCGGCGGAGGCTGTCATGTTTGGTGTTCGTATCCTGATCACCCAGCAATACGACCACATCTTTCGCCAGCATTGCCCTGACCTCGTCATCTGTTACGCCGAGCTCTCCTAGTCCATATGGGAAGGTAATCTCACGGTCAGGCATCGTGTACCAGCCTGCATTGGCGGCAAGATAGCGGCCCACGCGCGCTTTGGGCTTTGCTACGAGGAAGCGGTGTACGAATTGGGAGCCGGCTGAGTGGCCATAGAGAGTGTAGCTCTTCTGGTTGCTACCAATGCTGGCTACGACCTGGTCAAACACCGGTTCGATCGCAGAGAATGACCAAACCCCTTCCGGATTTACCGTCTTGCCTCCCTTGGCCCAAACATTGCCCAAATTGTATGAGAGTGAGTCCGGAAAACTGCTCTTCGCGAATTCCGGCGCGATGATAATGAACCCGTCTTCGTCAGCAAACTGGACCCACTCTTCGAGATATCGGCGTGGATCGCGTTTTGCTCCATGAAGCAAAAACATGATCGGTGCTGTTTTCCGGTCAACACCTTCAGGAACATAGGCCCAAATCGGCAAATCGGGGCCGTCCCATGCATCAAACAGAAAGCGGCTGCGTCCATCCGCTAGTATTTCTGACGCCCAGATGCTCATATCGGGTGCGCTCGTCACACTGGCAGAGTCTTGTCCGGCTGCGGTTGTTGCGTCGCAACCGATGAGAGCGAGAGGCAGTGCTACGGCCAGTATGTGGCGCCGAATTGAATGCAGTGGCATGTTGTCCTCCAGATTGCTTGGCACCTTAAAACGTATAAGCCTGCTTGGCTAATGCTGGACTCCAAATGATCGGCAGTGGTTATCTCTGCGATCGTAAATGCTTGATGCAACGCTGGTTTGCGATCAGTATCCGTCCATCAGTCCAGGCCGCATATGTGGCGCGGACGATGATTTTGGGGGTTATATGCGACTATTGACAGCAATGACGGCGATCTCATTGGTTTTGGCAGTGCCGGGTGGGGCATTGCTTGCTCAGGAACGCGTATCGCCGGAACTCAGCGCACGCATTGACGGTGTGAGCGATGCTGAGAGCGAAGCGCTTCGTCTTGAGCAGCTGAATGTTTCAGTCGTTGTGCACGGTTCGCTCGCATACACGGAAATGACGGCCAAATTTGCCAATCCGAGCAATGAAACGCTGGAAGGAAACTTTGTACTTGCGCTTCCGAAGGGCAGTGTCGTCACGGGCTATGCCCTCGATGTCGAAGGCCGGTTGATTGACGGTGTCCTGCAACCGCGAGACAAAGCGCGGCAAGCCTATGAGGACCGTGTCGCCGGAGCTATTGATCCGGGCCTTGCTGAGGTAGATTTTTCCGACAAGTTCGAAACGCGTGTTTACCCAATCCTACCGCGCAATGGGCGCACGATCAGAGTGCGTTTCGTCAGTCCGCTCGATAGTGATCTGTCTTATTTGTTGCCACTCGAGAACAGTGCAGTTGGGGCTTACTCGATTGAAGTATCGGGTGTTAGACCGGCTGGTCGGACTGGCTTTCGCTGGGAGAATGAAGGCTTAACATGGCGGGCTGAAGGCACTGACCAGATTGATGGCCGCATCTCTTTCAAAGCCGACCGGGATGATACGTTGGTTGTCAGCCAGCACCCGGGAGAGGGCAAGTTCTTCGAGTTGAGTGGCCGTGCTCCTGCACCCGCCGTGCCTGATAAAACAACCGAGCTGACAATCCTGTGGGATCGCTCTGTCTCACGTCTCGATGATGATGTTCGCCGAGAGGCTGAGATCGCCAGCAATCTTGCGGCGCAATTGGGGGTCGATGAGGTTACGATCCATGTGTTCGACAGTATCTCATCCGAGACTGCCACCGTTCCAGCCACGAATCTGCGGCGCGAATTAAGGCGGGTGCGCTATGTCGGCGGCACAAGCTATGCGGGTTTGGCAGAGGCGATCAAAGACACGTCTGGTCTGTGTGTGCTCTTCACCGACGGACGCGTGACGATCGGTGATCGCGAAAGCTTGCCGAGCGCAGGATGCAGAATCGTTACAATGTCATCTGGACCAGAGGTGGATCGGGCATGGCTGAGCGGACAGGCACGCCTGACTGGTAGTGACTTTGTTGATCTGAAGCAGGTGAATAACCGTGAAGCGATTGCCGCGATATTACGCCCTTCATCGATGCCAAAGGCACTGGACAGCACGGGCAATGCTATCGAAATTGTATCGCTGCCCGAAAGCGTCGGCAGGTTCCGCATTGCCGGGCCTGTGCCTGTCGATGGTGTGGTTGTGCTCAATGGCGAACAGTTTTTGGCGCCGCGTGGTACCCCACAAACATTCCGCGGACCGGGCGCGTTGTGGGCGCAGCAGCATCTTGCGTTGAACCGTGACACGCTGGGCACTCAAGGACTCGCGCAGGAAGCACGGCGGTGGTCGATTGCGGTCCCGGGTGTAAGTTTCATCGTCCTTGAAACGCCAGAAGATTACGCACAAAGCGATTTCGTCCCGCCGGACAACTACCCCAAAAATCTTCGCAGCGATTATGATGAGCTGCGCGCGGAAATCGACGGAGATCAAGCAGAACGCGAAGAGGAGCATCTCGCCCGAGTTCGAAGTTCGTGGGAAGATCGAAAGGAATGGTGGGCGAGGAAGATTGATTCGCGCGCGACGTACGCCGAGGGCGCTTCGGAGGAGGCTGAAGCCGCTGCGGAGGAGCCACTTGCAGAGCCACCGCCACCGGCCGAAGTTGGGCCATCTCCGGTTTCGATCCCCGAAGTTTCCGAGGAAGCGATACAAGCAAGCGCTTCGGTTTCACCGGTGGGGGCAGTGTCGGCCGATTCATACGAAGATAGTGGCGATTACATAGTCGTAACCGGTTCAAGGATTGTGGCTCCTGAGCCTGAACCAGGCTTAGGGTCAATCACTGTTAGAGAATGGTCGGCAGATAGGCCTTACATTGCTACTTGGGATGAGGCTGGAGACAATTGGCTGAGCGTGGTTGAAGCAACCGAGAAAGAACAGGGCACTATCCCGTTATTCTATCTCGATCTGGCCGAGTGGCATTTCAAAAATGGTCGTGCATTGGAGGCGCGCAAAGCTGCCTTGGCAGCACTCGAATTGCCGACCCGCGACAACCAGACGGTCGAAATCGTGGCGCAGCGATTATTGCGTTACGGCGATTTCGACGGAGCGATCTGGCTGCTGGAGCGATTGGTTGATCGTGAGGGCGACAGGCCGCAACCCTCGATGGCATTGGCGCAAGCATTCGCCGCTCGCGGAAGGGCGACTGATACCCGCGCCGATGTAGTTCAAGCACAGGAGATCATGGCAGAAGTCGGCTTGAAACTGTGGCCCGAGCGCTACGAACTTGTGAACGAGATCGCGCTTGGCGAAGCGAATGCGCTGGTTACCGAGTTGGGCGGCGCTGATGCGGTAGGAGTCACATTGGCCTCGGAATTTATCGCTGATCTGCCGGTCGATGTGCGGGTTGTCGCGGTGTGGAATACTCCGCGTACAGATTTGGATCTTTGGGTTCGAGAACCATCAGGCACTGACGTTGGTTTCAGCAATCAAAGTTCAACCGCAGGCGGGCGTTATACGCACGATTTGACTCAAGGGCACGGTCCTGAAGAATACATGATCCGAAGGGCTCCTGATGGGACATACCGGATCGAAGTGAACACGTTCTCAGCCGACAGGTTGAATCCTAACGGACCGTCAGTTGTCACCGTGCGTCTGATCCGTGACTTCGGCACGCCAACCCAGCGTGAAGAGACGATTGATGTCGAGATGGTGCCCGATGAAGACGATGATCGCCGCTTTATTGGCGAGATTGTCGTGGAGTGATGGCCCCAACTGCAAACAGCATTGTGCCGCTGGGGTGACAAACGAGCGAATGGGAAGCTAGGACGGTCACATGGCCACCGCAGCTTCCAACACCGATTCTTCCATCCGTCATCCGGAATGGCAATATCTTGATCTGATGCGCGAGATTTGGGAGCAGGGCAGCGAACGGCGCGATCGTACCGGCGTCGGCACCCGCTCGGTATTCGGGACGATGTTGCGCTTTGACTTAGGCGATGGCCGCATGCCGTTGCTGACGACCAAGCGGGTGTATTGGAAGACAGCCACGCGCGAAATGCTGTGGTTCCTAACTGGTGACACCAATATTCGGGAGCTTTGCAAGCAGAACGTCCAGATTTGGACGGATTGGCCGCTCGATAAATATCGCCGTGAAACCGGCGAAGAGATTAGCCGAGAGGATTTTTCCGCGCGTATTGTCGAGGACAAAGCCTTTGCGATCCGTTGGGGTGAGCTTGGCCCCGTTTACGGCAAGCAGTGGGTTGATTGGCCGACCTATCGGTATCAGGCGGATGGTTCCTACAAAAAGGGCCCTGGCATTAACCAGGTTGCCGAAGTGGTGGACTCGCTTCGCAATAACCCAAGCAGTCGCAGGCATATCATCGAGGGGTGGAATGTATCGCAGCTTGACGGAATGGCGCTGCCGCCTTGCCATAAGACGTACCAGTTTCATGTCGCTGATGGGCGGCTCAATTGTGCGCTGTACCAGCGCAGTTGCGATGTTGCGCTCGGGTTGCCGTTTAACTTGTGGTCGGCGGCGCTGTTACAGCGGATGATCGCCCAGCAGACTGACCTTGAGCCAGGCGAGTTTGTGTGGATGGGCGGGGACACGCATCTTTACCTAAACCACACCGAGTTGGTCGAGGAACAGTTGGTGCGTGAGCCCGCTGGTACGCCAACACTGACAATCGCGCGCAAGCCCGACACAATATTCGATTACGTGTTCGAGGATTTTGTGGTTGAAAATTACGAACCGCAGGGCACGCTCAAGGCACCTATTGCGGTTTAGCGTCGGCCGCTCGCTACGCTTGACCGCGATTGCTCTGTGAAATAAAATAACGCAGTCACGTAAGATTGCGTCTCGCTTTGCAGAGGCACATTGGGAGAGCATCATATGGCCGACCGGCCCGAGCAAGCCGCAGGCAAGGGGGCAAACAAACCTTCTTTGTCGCTGCATGTTCCCGAACCCACCTATCGCCCCGGCGATCCCGTTGATTTTGCGCATATCACGGTGCCTGCAGCGGGTAAGCAGGCACGGCCCGATGAGACGTGCGATGCGATTGAAACGTCGGATCTCTGCTATGATTTGGTCCGCGTTCTAGGCGACGATAACAAGGCGCATGGCCCTTGGGATCCCAAGCTTGATCCCGATACGCTGCGCACAATGCTCGGCCATTTTGCGATGGTGCGCGCCTTTGATGAACGTATGTTCCGCGGTCAGCGGCAAGGTAAAACCAGCTTCTACATGAAGTGCACTGGTGAAGAAGCTACCTCGATCTCTGCTGCCATGGCGCTTGCTAGTGACGATATGATTTTCCCGTCCTATCGTCAGCAAGGTATCTTGATTGCGCGCGGTTATCCGATTGTCGAGATGATCAACCAGATTTACTCGAACAAGGGCGACAAGCTCAAAGGTCGCCAACTGCCAATCATGTATTCGAGCCGCGAACATTCATTCTTCTCAATCTCCGGAAACCTTGCCACACAAACACCGCAAGCGGTCGGCTGGGCAATGGCGAGCGCGATCAAAGGCGACAGCCGGATTGCCGCAACATGGGTTGGTGAAGGCTCTACGGCGGAGGGAGATTTCCACAGCGCCTGCACCTTTGCGACGGTCTATAATGCACCGGTTATCCTCAATGTTATCAACAA
Source organism: Pontixanthobacter sp. CEM42 (assembly GCF_017812015.1). Lineage (GTDB taxonomy): Bacteria > Pseudomonadota > Alphaproteobacteria > Sphingomonadales > Sphingomonadaceae > Pontixanthobacter. Next base: position 816,734 of record NZ_JADQTN010000001.1, read on the forward strand.
CCAATGGGCGATTTCCAGCTTCTCCGGTTTTGCCGGTGCCGAACGCACTACATTTGCCGCTCGCGCGCTAGGATATGGTCTGGCAGGACTGCGCATTGATGGAAATGATCCGCTCGCTGTTTACGCGGCCGAGAAGTGGGCTGCGGACCGTGCGCGTGCCAATGCTGGTCCGACCTTGATCGAGCACTTCACCTACCGTGCAGAGGGGCACTCGACCTCCGACGATCCAAGCGGCTATCGCTCGGCGCAGGAACGCGAGGAGTGGCCTCTCGGCGATCCGGTGACGCGTCTCAAGAACCACTTGATCGAACTCGGCGAATGGGATGAAGAACGTCAGGCTGCTATGGATCTGAAATGTGCCGAGGAAGTGAAGGCTGCAACCAAAGAAGCCGAGAAGAACGGCATTCTTGGCCACGGCTTGCACCATCCGTTCCGGACGATGTTCCAAGATGTCTACGAAGATTTGCCGTGGCATCTCGAAGAGCAGGCCGCGCAGGCGAAGCGAGAACGTGAGATCAAGTGGCCCGGTGAGGAGCCTTGGTCATGAGTACCGAAACACAAAACGCGCCAGAAGCAGCGGCAGAGAACGGCGAACGCCGCCTCAACATGATCGAAGCTATCAATGAAGCGCTCGATCTCAAGATGTCCGAGGATCCGGACATCATCGTGATGGGTGAAGATGTCGGTTATTTCGGCGGCGTTTTCCGTGCGACGGCCGGGCTGCAAGAGAAGCACGGCAAGAGCCGTGTATTTGATACGCCAATCTCCGAATGTGGCATCATTGGTGCCGCAGTGGGGATGGGGGCCTATGGCCTACGACCGGTGCCGGAAATCCAGTTCGCCGATTACATCTACCCGGGCCTCGATCAACTGATTTCGGAGGCTGCACGCCTGCGTTATCGGTCGGCCAATGACTACATTGCTCCGATGACAGTTCGCTCGCCATTTGGTGGCGGTATATTTGGCGGACAGACACACAGCCAGAGTCCAGAGGCTTTGTTCGCACATGTCGCGGGCCTGAAGACCGTTATCCCAGCGACACCCTACGACGCCAAGGGCTTGTTGATTGCTGCCATCGAAGACAATGATCCGGTGATCTTCTTCGAGCCTAAACGTATCTACAATGCGCCCTTCACAGGGTATTATGACAAGCCGGTTGAGCCGTGGAAGAAGCACCGAGACAGTGTTGTTCCTGAAGGCAAATATTCGATCCCGCTCGGCAAGGCTCGCATCGTACAAGAAGGTGAGGCTCTTACCGTGATTGCCTATGGTACCATGGTTCATGTTGCTGAAGCAGTATGCCGAGAGAAGGGTGTGGACGCGGAAATCATCGATCTGCGGACCATCGTTCCACTCGACATTGAAGCCATTGAAGCATCGGTGAAGAAGACTGGCAAATGCCTGATCGTTCACGAAGCCACTCGAACCGCGGGATTTGGCGCTGAACTTTCTGCTTTGGTAACAGAGCGTTGCTTCTATCACCTCGAAGCTCCGGTTGAACGGGTTACCGGTTTCGACACACCCTATCCGCACAGCCTAGAGTGGGCCTATTTTCCTGGCCCTGTCCGCATTGGCGAGGCCCTCGACCGAATTTTGGAAGCCTGATCATGACGAAATTCACATTTAACATGCCCGACATTGGCGAAGGTATCGCCGAAGCTGAAATCGTGTCGTGGCACGTCAAACTTGGCGATACGGTCGAGGAAGACCAAGAAATCGTCGATATGATGACTGATAAGGCGACCGTTCCGATGGAAAGCCCGGTCAACGGCACGATTGTCGAGATCGCCGGTGAAGAAGGCGATATGGTCTCTATCGGCGCGATGTTGGTGGTGGTCGAAGTCGAGGGTGAAGTGCCCGACGACGTTATTGAAAATGCGGAATCTGCCATTCACGAAGCCGAAGAGGCAATCGCGGAGGCACAGGAAATTATATCTGAGCCTGCGCCTCCACCGCCTGCGCCAGTTCCCGCACCTACACCAGCGCCCACACCAGTCGAAATGAAGGTCGACACGAAAGTTCTCGCCAGCCCCGCTGTGCGCAAACGCGCTACGGATATGGGTATCGACCTTGCCGAAGTGAAACCGGCAGAGGACGGCCGCATCCGCCACGCCGATCTCGACGCATTTTTGTCTTACAATGCCGGCAGTGGTTTCACACCAGCGGGCGGAAAGCGCGACGACGAACCGATAAAAGTCATCGGCCTGCGCAAGCGCATCGCGCAAAATATGGCCGCGTCGAAGCGCAATATTCCGCATTTCTCTTATGTCGAAGAAGTCGATGTTACCGAACTCGAGGAAATGCGCGCCGATCTGAACGCCAATCGCGGTGCCAAACCGAAGCTTACGATGATGCCGCTGGTTATTACAGCCATCTGCAAGCTGATCCCGCAGTTCCCGATGATCAATGCGCGGTATGATGACGAGGCGAATATCGTCACTCGTCATGGCGCAGTGCATCTTGGCATGGCTACACAAACTGATGGCGGACTTATGGTCCCGGTTATCCGTGATGCACAGTCGAAAAATCTGTGGCAGCTTGCCCGCGAGATTGGGCGTTTGGCCAATGCTGCTCGCGATGGTTCGGCGAAATCGGATGAGCTTTCCGGCTCGACGCTCACTTTGACCTCGCTTGGTCCGCTAGGCGGTGTGGCAACGACGCCCGTGATCAATCGTCCGGAAGTGGCCATTATCGGACCTAACCGAATTATCGAGCGTCCGATGTTCGTGCCCGATGGCAAAGGCGGTGAACGGATCGAGAAGCGCAAGCTGATGAATATTTCGATCAGCTGCGACCATCGGGTAGTCGACGGCTATGACGCCGCGAGCTTTATCCAAGAGTTCAAAAAGCTGGTTGAAACTCCAGTGCTTCTGCTGACTGATTGATCTTAGCGCACAATCGCGCTGTAGGTGATCGTGCCTTTGCCACGAGCAGCCATGCCGCGCGTTATTGTCCAGCGCAGATGTGTCACATCTTCGACCGATGCCCTGCGTAATCCGCTGCCATCATCGATGCTCAGATCGCCGATCCGGCCCCAAGTTTGACCGCCATCCACCGAGATGTCCTGTGATCGCAGGCTGCTTCGCTCGAAAGCAAGTTCAGTTGGCACGGCGCTGGAGACGGTAAAGCTGGTATCCGGGCTGTTCGACTTCCACTTGACCAGTAGGATCACTCGGTCGCCCTTTTTAAGAGTTTCGGCACGCTCAATCGAGCGTTCCGTGCCGCTTTCGGAAGTTCGCTCGACAAACATATCTTGCGTCAGTCCGGTGGAGCTTTGTGCTCGCGCTGTAGCGCCAAACGCCACTGAGAGCGCGCCGATGGAAAGCGCAACAGGTCCAAATCGCATAATACCGATCCCAAACGAGCGCAGTATGAGCGCCCGAATGTGCAGTGACAGCGAGAGTGAAAAATATGGTTAACGCGTGCTAAGCTTACGCTGTTTCAAGCGTGACCAAACACCAGTGCAATTTTAGCCCGATTTTGCTCGTTTTGTGCGTTGACAGATTTTGGAACCTGCCCTAGTTGCGCCTCTCCCAAGCGCATGCTTGCATGTGGGGGTGTAGCTCAGTTGGTTAGAGCGTCGGCCTGTCACGCCGAAGGTCGCGAGTTCAAGTCTCGTCACTCTCGCCATTTATTTGGCACCATTTTATGGTTTGAAAAAGCCCTCGATGTCTTCGGATGTCGGGGGCTTTTTCGTAGCTTAGCGTAGGCTCGCAAGGGTCTTAGCAACCTTGTTCAGTCTTTGCGGTGTTGCGGACCCAATCGAACGCGTTGGTCAGCAAAGCACGGTTGTGAGTATTGTCGTAAGCGGTATGCAGATGTCCGATGGCGGAATAGAAGGTGCGCGCGCCGTTCAGGCAGCGCGTCCAGACAATCGGATGATCTTCCGGCTTAGGACCCATGCGCAGATCTTCGCGATCGCCATAGACAAGATTCTGCGGCGAATAGGTACCTTCGTCCAGACCGAATAGTGGCGTTGAACCCTGCAGAAACTCCATGTCTTCAAAGCTGTACCACTCATCGTTCTGTATCCATCGATCTGGCAAGTCCGTTGTAATAGGATGGTTCGTGGCCAGTTTGACGACCTCAGCGTCCTGGAATTGCGGATCAGCGGGGTGACCGATGAATTCGGGGCCGATGATCCCGCGGTCGTACCACTCCCAATCTTTGTGAGAGTTGTCTCCGGAACCGTGTATACCGATCCATCCTTTGCCATCTTTCAGCCAGCTTTGGAACGCGTCTTCTTGCTCAGGTGACAGAGCATCGCCGGTCATATTGTTGAATATAACGACATCGAACAGCGCCAGTTGCTCCGCATTGAACACTGCGCCATTCTCGGTCGTGAACAGGCCCATACCCTTTTCGTGCGCCAGTTCAGTAAAGAATCGGTCCGCACCCGCGATCCCCTCATTATGCCGCCAATCCTCCGTCTTCGAGAACACGAGGATCGCGGGTTGCGGCATATATTCGCTGATCGCGGGCGGGCGGGCGTCGTGGTTCGGTTTTTCAGAGATCGATTGGCCTAGTGCAACCGCTGCAAAGCCAAATCCGGCAATCGCGAGGAGGAGAGAAGCGTTCCGCATAGGCAAAGCCTATACGGGAGTTAGCCCTACTTCTAGAGCGAAACTGACAACGACGTCATTAGCGCGAAAGGGTGTGCGCGTTAATCCGGGCAGAGTCCGAATGGGCAATCGTCGCCGTCTGTCGTTGGTTGCAACACGACTGGGCCGCTGGGCTCGACGGGTTGCGTCGGGGTGATGGCCGGAGCCGTAGACCCTGACTGTGTAATTGACGCAGCTTGCAGCGGGACTCTTGCTTTTTCCATTTCGGTGCGGACCTGTGCTCCCAAACCCATTGGAAAATATGCTAGATCCTCTATCCCTGCCTCCAGATATTGTTCCATTTGCTCCTGAAGCTCCAATATCTCTTCGATAGACTTGCCGTCTGCCCAATCGTCAAACACTCTGGCGATGGCGATGCTTTGTAGGCAAAGACCTATTACATCCGTCGAGGACAAGCCGTCATCGGCGTCTGGATACCCACCAACCAGCGCAGAGCAAACGCCCGGCTCGACATATTTGCCCGCACCAATACGGTTGGTCGATATCAGCGTAAGCGCCTGATCATGTGTCCGGTTGCCTTCAATTAGCTCAAGCAGATCGTAGTCCAAATCGATTGTTGCGAGACCGGCAACCCACATATCCCGCTCTGTCGGGTGCATGTCGCGAATTTTCGCCATGAAACGCGCACGGTCACCCGATATGTGCGTTGTGGTGATGTAGCACTCCATCTGACTGCTAGTCATAAGATCGCTATCGCACGCTCCTGGCGCTGGGAATTCCGTCATTGCAGCAACCCTGCAAAAATATCGATCTTGGGAGCTTCCCAAGTTTTCGCACAGCGACTGCGCGCGGTAAGCTGCTATAACTCGGCAATCGTTCCGCGGTGTTCCCCGTATCGCGTCGCAAACATCGATATTCAATTGTTCCGCCGCCTCTTTTTGGATGCATTGCGCAACCTGCGGGCCCGAGTTGTGCTTGCTATTGCACATTGCCAAAGTATCTGACGCAGCTTGGTTGCTAGGCTGTTCTTCAACATCATCATCGGGCTGGATACGATCCGGGAAAGTACCGGAGACGGCACCTTTTCTATCAAATGCCCGCGGTACGCCGCCTTTCAGCCAGCATTGCGGGGTCTCATAAAGATTGTAACCGGCCGGGGTGTAGGTCCATGCCTTGCACTCGTCCGTTTCGCTGCAGATTTTCTGGCATAATTTGGGGTCATCGACATGCAGAGTTACGCGGTCGATGTCTTGGTCCAGCCGGTCGGAATCGACCTCAAAGGTCTGTGCATGAACGAGACTAAAGGTCAAAAATGCGAAGATAGCTGCGAATGTCGGTATCAAGAACCGGGTTTTCATGGCATTGCCCTCTAGGGCCGAGGGAATAATTGTGCCCACGGACCAACCATGCATAGCAGCCATTCACATTTGACACGAATCGGCTTTAAATGAGGCCTAGCTAGCTACGATCGACTGCTTCTAGTCCTTCTTCGCACGCCATTTGCCGGTTTCCATCCAGACCAGAAACCGCCCGAGTGGCAACAGCCAAACTAGGCCGAAGAAGATGTAGACGATCGTTTGGCCCCAAGTCGGCCAAGTTCCGATCAGATCAGGCAGATATCGCGCCAAGACGATGCCATAGATCATCAGTCCGACGAAAAGGCCAAGGATACCAAGGGGAATTCGTCCGGTAGGTTCTTCGCGCATTAGAAGGGTCCGTATAGTCGAGTTGGCGTTACAACGGCAGAAAGCGGCATATCGTGCGGTTCTGTGGGCAGAGAGGCGACGAGTTGGCCATCCCAGGCCAGTCCGATTGCCAAAGCGTCAGTATGTTTCGCCAACCAACGGTCAAAATGTCCACCACCTTGCCCAAGGCGTTCGCCATCCTCCGTGAAGCCGAGCAAAGGCGTGAACACCACATCGGGCACAAGCACCGCCGCGCTGGTGTCGGGTTGCTGCACGCCAAAGGGGCCGTCGACCAGATCGGTTTCACCAAACGGATCAGTGTGCTCGGCAAAAACCATTTGGGCATTATCTGCCGTGAGCGCGGGAAGGGCGATTGTATGGCCCGCTTCAGAGAAGAACCTTGCGTATCCCGACGCCGGCGCTTCACTTGCGGCCGCGTGATAAAGCCCGATAATCGCATCGGCTGATACAAGCTCCATCAATGGCGCAGGTGGGTGTTTGAACAGCAGTGCTCGAACATTCTCTGGAATCGACGCAGCATGATCGTGCCGCGCCTTGCGGAGCTGCTTCCTCAGGCTGGCTTTATCGGTCATTTTTGGGTGAATACTCGCATTTGGTCGGAAGTGACGGGACCACTATGGGTCGTTCTCTGGGAAATCCGCCGACGCCTAAAACGTCAGGTGGGCGCCGTATGCATCAAGGCCCCGTGCGAAACGTTACCTTGGACAGGGACAGCTCCCTTGGATTGCTTATAGCCTCAGGGATGTTCTGCAGCGCGTGCCGAGCAGTCCCGTCAAATGTCACTTAGGAACTTGCGGTCCCGGCCTCAAGCTTATCTGCACAAGTTTCGAGCAAATCGGCGAAACGTTCGAGTGCCGGAGCAAGGTCAGGATCATCGGTCAGGGTAGCGCTGAAGCCCGCTTGGGTAGGAGCGTTGCGCGCTTCATCCAATTGAACAGTCAGTGCAGATTTTTCTTGCTCCAGTGCGGCAACATGCGCCGTCACTTTCTCCAATTCAGATCGGCACTCCTCGGACTCTTCACGCCGTTGGGTCAGCTCAGTACGGACTTCTTCGACTTCATTTGCATGGTTTTTTTGCGCCAACTTCAATCCATCAAGCTCGGCGGTAAGTGTGCTGATGGTCTGGTTCAACTCCCCCTGCGCAGTAAGCGCAGCATTCCCGGCCTCGGCTGACTTTTTGGTCTCATGCAGTTCGTCGGCTAAAAACAGGGCGCTGAACAGCAGCTTCTGCGTTTCGGCAATGTGTTGCCCATCGCCAAGCTGCCCAATCTTTTCATTGATGACGGCACCCAGCGAGCTGACGTGATTTTCCTCACCTGGACCGCAGGTTACCGTATATTCGCGATCGCCAATCGAGAGTTTGACCTCGCTCATTGGTCGAGCTCCTCGATCAATTTATCCAGATCATTCATGGAGTTAGAAACGGTGTCGCGCAGGCTCTCATGCTTAACGACAAGCGCTGAGACGGACGGTGGAGTGCTTGGCAAGTTGTCGGCGGCCTGTGCGATGCGGGCAAGTGCCGTTTCAATGCGCTGGACAGCGGACTCGATGCGTTCCTGACTCATAGCTGCGAAATTATAGCAATTGCGATGCTTGCGCAAAGGTTTGGCATGACAAGTTGATAGCACCTGTTGATAATTGCGCACCGGCCCGACCTCGATAGAGCCGCTGGTTTTCAGATTTTGGATCATTGGCGGGGATCATCGCGGTGCTGTCCTTGACCTTGCTGGGCAGGTTCGCGAAGGCTTCGGACACGGCGAATCGGTCAGAATTCGCGTCCAGAATACACCCAGCAGGAGCTTCCCGAATGAGCCTCGATCCGTCCCGCATGGCACCTATGGCCAATGCCATCCGTGCCCTTTCGATGGACGCTGTCCAGGCAGCCAATTCTGGGCATCCCGGCATGCCGATGGGCATGGCCGATGTGGCAACCGTTTTGTGGTCGAAATATCTGAAATTTGATCCCTCTGCGCCCGATTGGGCCGACCGAGATCGGTTCGTACTGTCGGCCGGGCACGGGTCGATGCTGATCTACTCGCTGCTGCATCTATCCGGCTACGCCCAGCCGACGATGGATGACATCGCCAATTTCCGCCAGATTGGTCACCCTTGCGCCGGACATCCAGAGAATTTCCTTCTCGACGGTGTCGAGTGCACCACCGGTCCTTTGGGCCAGGGCGTCGCGATGGCAGTTGGGATGGCGATTGCAGAGCGCCAGTTGAACGCTAATTTTGGCGATGATCTGGTTGACCACCGCACATGGGCGATTGCCGGCGATGGTTGCCTGATGGAAGGTATCAACCACGAGGCGATTGGTCTCGCTGGCCACCTCAAGCTCGGTCAGTTGATCGTGCTTTGGGACGATAACAGCATCACCATCGACGGCAGTGCAGATCTTTCGACCAGCGAAGATGTGAAAGCACGCCACGAAAGCGCTGGCTGGCATGTGGTAAGCTGTGACGGCCACGATGTCGCGGATATCAGCCGGGCGATCGAAGAAGCGATGGCGGATGAACGCCCCTCGCTGGTCGCCTGTAAGACAGTGATCGGCAAGGGCGCGCCCAACAAGCAAGGCACCTCGGCAACGCACGGCGCGCCGCTTGGTCCCGATGAGATTACTGCGGCGCGCGAAACACTCGGATGGGAACACGAACCATTCGTGGTTCCGGATGACATCACGGCTGACTGGAAGTCGACCGGTCATCGCGGTGTCGAGGCTCACAGCGCTTGGCGCACTCGCCTCGCTGCTTCGGGCAAGCAAGACGAATTTGAAGCGCGTATGGCGAATGTTGGCGACGCTGCTGGTCGAGCAATCGAGAGCCATATTCGCGGCTTGGCCGCAGAACCCCAGAAAGTTGCGACACGGAAAGCGTCCGAAATGGCGCTTGGCCCGTTGACCGAGACACTGCCGCAAATGATCGGTGGTTCTGCCGATCTCACCGGCTCCAACAACACCAAGACGCCTAGTACGCTGCCATTTAACGCGGACGACTACTCGGGTCGCTATCTGTACTACGGGATTCGCGAATTCGGCATGGCCGCCGCGATGAACGGTATGGCATTGCATGGCGGCGTTGTGCCATATGGCGGCACGTTCCTTATCTTCAGCGACTATTGCCGCAACGCGATCCGTCTGTCGGCATTGCAGGAAATTGGCAGCATTTATGTGATGACCCATGATTCCATCGGTCTTGGCGAAGATGGTCCGACGCACCAGCCTATTGAACAGGTGATGAGCCTGCGCCTGGTGCCTAACCTCAATGTCTACCGCCCGTGCGATACGATCGAGACGGCCGAATGTTGGACGCTTGCATTGCAAACGCCGAACACGCCTTCGATTCTGGCGCTTTCCCGTCAAGGTTTGCCGCAAATGCGCGGCGAGGGTGATACTAACTGGACTTCAGCGACGAACCGCAGTGCCAAGGGCGGCTACCGCCTTCGTGCAGCTGGTGCGGATCGCAAAGTCGTTCTGGTCGCAACAGGCTCTGAGGTCCACCTCTCCGCTGAAGTTGCTGACGCTCTGGAAGAGCAGGGGATCGGTGCTGATGTGGTGTCGATGCCGTGCACTGAATTGTTCGACGCTCAGGACAATGCCTATCGTGCAGACCTATTCCCCGCCGATGCGCTGAAAGTTTCGATAGAAGCCGGGACAAGCTTTGGTTGGGAGCGTTACACGGGAACAGACGGTATCAATATCGGCATTGACCGCTTCGGTGCATCAGCCCCGGCGAGCGATCTCTTTAAGAAATTCGGATTCACTGCGGACGCTATCGTTCCGCAAATTGTCAACAAATTGAACAGTTAAGCAGGAGTAGTTCCTATGACAAAAGTTGCCATCAACGGTTTTGGACGCATCGGACGCCTTGTCGCGCGTGCAATTCTTGAGCGCAGCGACCATGATCTGGAACTGGTCGCGATCAACGACTTGGCAGATGCCAAGGCGAACGCGCTGTTGTTCCAGTTTGACTCGACGCATGGCCGCTTCCCGGGCGAAGTCAGCGCGAGCGATGACAGCATTACGGTCAACGGCAAGAAAATCGCTGTGACGTCGGAGCGCGATCCCGGCAATCTTCCGCATGGCGAAATGGGCGTGGACATCGTGCTGGAATGCACCGGTTTCTTCCAATCACACGAAGCTGCCGAGCCGCATCTCACAGCAGGTGCCAAGCGCGTATTGATCTCAGCTCCGGCTAAGAATGTTAGCGCGACCGTCGTTTACGGCGTCAACCATGACGTCCTGACGTCAAGCGATGTCATTGTTTCTAATGCATCTTGTACCACAAACTGCCTCTCGCCCGTTGCCAAAGTTTTGAACGATCTTGTGGGTATCGAGCGCGGCTTTATGACCACGATCCACAGCTATACCAATGATCAGCGGATGCTTGATCAGATGCACGGCGATATGCGCCGTGCCCGTGGTGGTGCGCAGAACATGATCCCGACGACAACGGGTGCAGCGCGCGCAGTGGGTCTGGTTCTGCCCGAACTCGCTGGCAAGCTGGACGGCAGTTCGGTTCGGGTACCGACACCGAATGTTTCACTGGTCGATCTAGTGTTCCAGCCGGGCCGCGACACGAATGCCGAGGAACTGAACGCTGCGCTTAAAGCTGCTGCGGACGGACCCATGAAGGGCGTTCTCGATTATACCGATCAGCCGCTCGTGAGCTCGGACTTCAACCACTATCCGGCCAGCTCGACCATCGACAGTCTCGAAACCTCGGTCATGGAAGGCAAACTCTGCCGCGTTGTCTCGTGGTATGACAACGAGTGGGGCTTCTCCAACCGTATGATCGACACTGCGGGCGTAATGGCCGGAATGCTCTAAGGAACTCGGGATGAGCAGTTTTCGCACCCTCGATGATCTTGGTGACATCACCGGTAAAGTAGCGCTGGTTCGTGTGGATCTGAATCTGCCAATGAATGGCGGTTCGGTCACCGATACCACGCGTGTGCAAGCGTCGGCGCCGACAATCCTCGAGCTCGCTGAAAAAGGCGCGAAAGTCCTGCTATTGGCCCACTTCGGTAGGCCTAAAGGCCAACGTAACTCGACAATGTCTGTCAGCATGACGCTTGATGCGGTTGAGGATGTGCTGGGCCGAGAAGTCATGTTCATTCCTGAAATTCATGGGCCTGTCGTCGAGCAATCCATCGGTATCTTACGCAATGGTGATATCGGCCTGCTCGAAAACACCCGCTTTTGGACAGGCGAAGAGGCTAATGATACCGATTTTGCCAAAGGCATCGCTGCAAATGGCGATTTCTTCGTCAATGATGCGTTCTCTGCCGCGCATCGCGCACATGCCAGCACGGTGGGTGTTGCCAACATTCTGCCATCGTACGCCGGGCGCGCGATGGAGAAAGAGCTCAAGGCACTTGAAGCTGCACTAGACAAGCCCGAGCAGCCCGTTGCTGCCGTGGTTGGTGGCGCGAAGGTCTCCTCCAAACTTGCCGTGCTCGAAAATCTTGTCAGCAAGGTTCAGCATCTGATCATTGGTGGTGGGATGGCCAACACATTCTTGGCCGCACGCGGGGTCGACGTGGGCAAATCACTATGCGAGCATGATCTGACCGCTACCGCGAATGCAATCATGGATGCTGCTGACGCCGCGGGCTGCACGGTGCATTTGCCTTATGACGTCGTGGTTTCGCAGGAATTTGCTGCCAACCCAACTAGCCTGCGTATTTGCAATGTCCATGAAGTCGCTGAAAATGAAATGATTTTGGATGTCGGCCCGCTCGCAGTGGAGGCATTGGCTGACGTCTTGAAAACCTGTCGGACACTGGTTTGGAACGGACCGATGGGTGCGTTTGAAACCGAGCCGTTCGATGCCGCAACCGTAGCGCTCGCAAAAACTGCCGCCGCGCTGAGCGCCGAAGGATCGCTAGTATCCGTTGCGGGCGGCGGTGATACTGTAGCTGCGCTCAATCATGCCGGTGCTGCTGACGATTTCTCCTATATTTCAACTGCAGGTGGTGCTTTCCTCGAATGGATGGAAGGCAAGGAACTGCCGGGAGTAGCCGCTCTATCTTCGTAAGGGTTCTTCTCACCGTTTGCTTGGGGCTTATGGCGAGTCCGACTTCGGCAAATGATGCAGATTACCAAGCGTTTGAGGAATTCCTTGAGCAGTTCCGGAAGGACAACTCAACTTCCGCGCTAAGCGCTCTCATTGTTCGCGATGGCGAAATAGCTTGGGAAGGCTACTTTGGTACATATGATGATGAGGGCGATCTGCCCACGACGTCAGACACAACCTACAAAATCGCATCGGTTACCAAACCAATCGCTGCAACGGCGGTCTTGGCAGAAGGTCTAGCGGGTGATTTGGAGTTAGGTACACCAATGACTGCGGATGCAGATTGGGCGGAATTTTGCGATTACTTTTCTGGCACGCCGATCCCGTTCATGGGCGGCGGTGCCGATCGTTTGGGCAACTCCATTGCACCAGTCGATTGCGCGAAGCCGACCACTCTGGCCGAAATGTTGGATATGCGGGCGAACGCCGAGACCTTCGTCTATAACCCAATCGCGTTTGCGCGAATTGACCGCGTCATTCGCGGCGCTGGCGGGCGTGCACTGCGTGCAATCGTTCGTGACCGTGTTGCCGAGCCATCGGGGATGCGCGATGCTGCCTTAGGTTGGCGCGATCCGGAAGGCGGCGCGGCGCTCCGCTTTCTGGCTGAGCCATTTCATGTAGTAGATGGACGGCTGACGAAACAGCCGCTGCCGGACGATGATTTTCGCGCTGCTGCGGGCATTATTGCTTCACCTCGATCAATTGCTGCGTTTGATATCGCTTATGATGCAGGACTGTTGATACCGCCTGGACTTCGCAAACGGTTGATAGACGATGTTGAGATCGGTCCGCTCGGTGACTATCGCCAAGGCTGGTTTTTGGAAGAATGGCGCGGTCAAAGATTGATGTGGCACTCGGGTTGGAATGAGAAGCAGTACTCGGCGATTTATCTCAAAGTGCCTAAGAGGCGTCTGACTTTGATTGTACTGGCAAACACCGAGTCGGTTTGGTGGGGCAACTCCGTAGTGAAAGCCGAGATAGCCGAAAGCCCGATAGCGAAAGCATTCCTAACCCAATTCGCGAGCAACTAATGGCAGAAACCCAGCACTTCTTCAGTACTCCATTCTCAGTTGATGGACTCGCGAGCAAAGAAGGAATCACTGCGCTTCGCCAGGCTATCGAGGCAGAACACGCGCGCGACTCGGATGGTGTTCAGATTTCCAACATAAATGGCTGGCATTCCAACACAAATATGATCGATTGGGGTGGGGAAGCTGCCCGTGCGCTTGCTTACAAGGCTATGCAGATGGCCGATGCCCAGACGATTGATACCAAGTCACCGCAGGATAGCCGCTTTGATTGGGTACCCGAAATGTGGGCCAATGTTAGCGGCAAGGGCAGCGCCAACCAATATCACTTCCATCCAGGATCGTTCTGGTCTGCAGTCGCATATATCGATGACGGGTATGAAGGCAGGGACGATCCGGCGCTTGGCGGAGAACTGCAATTGCTCGATCCGCGCATGCCGATGGTGCGCATGACCGCTCCAGACTTGCGGATGGTGGATGCCAATCGACAGCCTCAGCAAAACGAGATCGCGATTCGCCCCAGAACAGGGATGATTGTGCTGTTTCCAAGCTGGCTGCAGCATGCCGTTCGCCCATTTAAGGGCGGGGGCACACGAGTTTCCATAGCGATCAATCTGGTCGCTGCTCTGAAACGCGGACGATAATTTGCGCAGCGGCGTTGCGGATGGAGCAGGGCGAAGTTAAAGGGCGCACGCATTACCGTTGCATTCGTATGCACAGACAACAGGACTGACCACATGAATACCGCTGAAATGACCGCAAAGATCGCTGCCGGCCGAGGCTTTATTGCGGCGCTGGACCAATCGGGCGGCTCCACTCCCAAGGCCCTCAAGGGCTACGGCGTCGAGAAGAGCGAGTACTCTGGCGATGACGAGATGTTCGCCAAGATCCATGCGATGCGTTGCCGCGTTGTCACATCGCCTAGCTTTAATGGCGAGAAAGTTGTCGGTGCCATCCTGTTTGAGAAGACTATGAATGGTTGCACGGATGACGGTACACCAGTTCCGACCCAGCTTTCCAATCGCGGTATTGTGCCTTTTTTGAAGGTAGATGCGGGGATGCACGAAACTGAAAATGGCGTGCAATTGATGAAAGATATGCCGCGTCTCGACGAGATGTGCGCGCGTGGGAGAGAGCTGGGCGTTTTCGGTACAAAGATGCGTTCGGTCATTCACGAAGCCAATGCAGAAGGCATTGCGGCCAATGTCCGGCAGCAGATGGATTTCGGTCTTCGGATTTTGGACAACGGTTTGATGCCGATCCTTGAGCCTGAAGCTTCACTCGCGAGTGACAGTCGTGCCGCAGCTGAGGAGATGCTGCTTGCCAGCATGCTAGATCAACTAGATCGCCTTGGCGACGATCAGAAAGTCATGCTGAAACTGACAATTCCGGCTCAGCCGAACTTGTATCAACCGCTTGTCGATCACCCCAAAGTGCTGCGCGTCGTCGCTCTTTCTGGCGGCTATTCTCGCAACGAAGCAGTGCGTGAGCTCGCCAAGAACAATGGCATGATTGCCAGCTTCAGCCGTGCACTGCTCGAAGAACTGCGCGCGCAAATGGACGATCAGGAATTCGACGCTGCGCTATCGAGCGCTATCGATGAAATTCAGGCAGCCTCGATCGCTGGCTGATCTTAAGCTTGGCGGCGCTGGCGCAAGGCTCTAAGCGGCTCCTATGTCTGATAATAACCGCGTTGAGACCCAGATTTACCTGATTTCACCGCTCGATGTTGGCGGAGATTTTCCCGCTCGCTTGGAGCGTGTATTGTCAGCGGGCGGGCCTGTCACCGCGTTCCAATTCCGAGTGAAGGGGTTGGAACAGCACGCGGCAGCTGAGCTTGCTGCACCGTTGCAGGAGATTTGCGCAGCGCATGATGTGGCATTCATCGTCAACGATAGTATTGCTCTTGCGAAGCGGCTCAATGCAGATGGCGTACATCTCGGCCAATCGGATGGCTCTGTAGCAGACGCGCGTGAAAAATTGGGCCGAGACGCTCAGATTGGCGTGACGTGTCACGGCAGTCGCCACCTCGCTATGGAAGCGGGTGAGCAAGGCGCAGACTATGTCGCTTTCGGTGCCTTCTATCCGACCACCACGAAGGACGTCGAACACACCGCAGAGATCGAATTGCTCGAATTCTGGAGCGGATTGTTCGAGATACCGTGCGTCGCGATCGGCGGAATCACGCCCGCTAATTGCGAACCGATTGTGGACGCAGGAGCGGACTTTATCGCTGTATCAGGTGCCGTTTGGAACGGTGATGAGGTTGCCGCGATTAAGGCTTTCTCTGACAAACTGTCTGGGCGTTAGCCGGAACCGCCGCGCCGGATACAGCGTATGCGCCCGAGTTTTCCCTCTTCGTCGACCCACTGAAGCTTGGACTTGCCGGTGCGTTCAAACCGTATCCCCTTAAGCGGACCTCTGGTGAAGGTCACCCGCTTTCCGGTTAGTAGGTAGGTGCCAGATCCCTCGGTATTGCTGTAGGTCGAGGCATTGCTGATCGTGAAGTTCTTTTCAGGCAATTCGGTCCAAGCCGCTCCACCGGCATCCCCCGGCAATGAGCACTCATAGTAACCGTGCGGTAATGTGCTTAATCGGCCCATGCGATCTTGGGTAGCTGCGGGCGTCGCCGCCAGAGAGAACGCGATCAGTAAAATTGCGCACGGTAGAATTGGCTTCATAGTCATATCGATTATTCAGATAGGGAAGTTGTTGCCATAGCGCCAGCCACCTTGCTCGTAGCGGACTGCTCGGCTAAAGGCGCGGTTCGACGTGGCGTTCGACGGCGCGTGTTCCCATTACAAGGCTCTTTGAACCATGAAAATCAGCGGCGTGGACATTCGTCCCGGCAACATCATCGAATATGAAGGCGGCATCTGGAAAGTCGCTAAGATCCAGCACACGCAGCCCGGCAAGGGCGGCGCGTATATGCAGGTCGAAATGAAGAATCTGCAGGATGGCCGGAAAACCAATGTCCGCTTCCGTAGCGCGGATACGGTCGAGAAGGTTCGTCTGGACACGAAAGAGTTCCAATATCTTTACGAAGATGGCGAGCTGCTGGTGTTCATGGATGGCGACACATACGAGCAAATCAATCTGGAGTCCGACCTGCTTGGCGATGCCAAGGAGTTTTTGCAGGACGGTATGCAGGTGACGCTCGAGCTGTGGGAAGAAAAGCCTATCAGTGTTGCGCTGCCTGATCAGATCGAAGCTGAGATTGTTGAAGCCGATGCGGTGGTGAAGGGGCAGACAGCTTCTTCCAGCTACAAACCCGCCGTTCTCGACAATGGTGTGCGCGTGATGGTTCCGCCGCATATCGAAGCGGGAACACGTGTAATGGTCGACGTGTATGAACGCACTTACGTTGGTAAGGTTAGCTAAACCTACCTCTTTTAGGGGAATTTGCGATGGCAGATGGCAAACATCCAAAACTGGCCGGGATCGAGATCGAGACCAGCTATATCCTCGGAGTGATCTATGACGACGAGTCATTGACGCTAGAGATGGATTTTCATCTGCTTGAGGATCATCCGGCCTACCAGAAGCCTGAAAGCGACGAGGGCTGCTACAAGCAAGGCTTCATTCGGTTCGCTGATATGGACGATCTCCGCCTCAAGAAGGCCAAGCCTGCTGAAGGTGGCGACGTTGATCTCAGTGATATTTATTCAGCACAGTTCGAGGGCGATTACGCCTTTCTGTCGAGCGGTTGGGGCGAAATTGAATTGACTGCGAAATCGATCCAGATCGCTCTGGACTGACGCAGTAACTTAGGAATTAGAAATGGCAGCATTATCGGGCCTGATCCGCGTGATGGAACGCGCCGCGCGCAAAGCGGGCCACCGTTTACGTCGCGACTTCGGCGAGGTCGAGCACCTGCAGGTGAGCCGTAAAGGTCCAGCTGATTTTGTGTCGAAAGCCGATATGCGTTCCGAGCGAACGTTGTATGACGAACTGCTCGAAGTGCGCCCTGACTGGAGCTTTGTACTCGAAGAAGGCGGCATCATCGAAGGCGCACCCGACATGCCGCGATGGATCATCGATCCGCTCGATGGGACCAGTAATTTCCTCCACGGCATTCCCCATTTCGCGATCTCGATTGCTGCGCAGGAACCAAAGCCGGGCGGTCAGGGCTGGGGTGATATCATCGGCGCTGTTGTCTACAATCCTGTAACTGACGAGACATTCTGGGCGGAGAAGAACCGCGGTGCTTGGCTGCAAGATGCCCGCCTGCGCGTTTCCGCTCGACGTAACCTTAGCGACGCACTGATCTCGACCGGCATTCCATTCCAGGGTCACGGCGATTTCGATGAATGGAGCAAAATTTTCAACGCGATTGGCCCGCAAGTGGCCGGTATCCGTCGGAATGGTGCGGCATCGCTAGATCTGGCATGGCTCGCAGCGGGCCGATATGATGGCTTCTGGGAAAGTGGCCTGAAAGATTGGGATACTGCGGCTGGCTGTCTGCTTGTTCGTGAGGCTGGCGGCTTCATCAGCGACTATCGTGGACGTTCCGAACCGATCCATTCAAAGCAGGTGCTCGCCGCGAATGATGCACTCCATTCAAAGATGCATAAACTGCTCGCCGGCGCTCTTAAGAAGTAAGGCAACCGAAGCATGTAAATGCGTGCTTGAAGCGCGGGCAATGCCCCGCTAAGCCGCGCCAGCTTGTGAGAGCAAACGTAGCACAGGATGCCCCTGTGGTGGAATTGGTAGACGCGCTCGACTCAAAATCGAGTTCCTAACGGAGTGTCCGTTCGAGTCGGACCAGGGGCACCATTTTTGTCTTCGGCTGAACTAAATGCGGTTCTCTGACCGATTTTGAACGAAAATCGCTTGTGTTTCTCTGCATCCTTTGGGATTCACTACGCCGACGATGACAGCTCTCCCATCATTCCATGCGATTGCAGCGATGGCAGTCACGATTGCGATGTTTGTCGCTTTTGCGCGTGGACGCCTATCGACTGAGATCGTTTCACTGCTGACTATCGCAGTGATCGCCGTTGGGCTGTATTTCTTCCCGCTTGAGGGAACCAAGCCCACTGATGGGCTGACACTCGCATTCTCGGGCTTTGGACATTACGCGCTGATTACGATTTGTGCGCTTATGATCATGGGGCGCGGACTGGTTGTGACCGGCGCGCTTGAGCCCGCCGCGCGCTTCCTTGAGGGTGTTTTCAAGATCAATCTGCAGCTGGGTCTGCTGGTATCGTTGTTGATAGCATTTTTCCTCTCAATGGCTGTGAATGACACGCCAGTGCTGGTTCTCCTGCTCCCGATATTTGTGGCTTTGGCCAACAAAGGCGCGATGCCCGCATCGAAAACGTTGATCCCGCTCAATGCGGCGGTGCTTATCGGCGGAATGGCAACTACTATTGGTACATCGACCAATATTCTGGTCGTATCGATCGCAGTCGATCTGGGTATGCCGCCGATGAGCGTGTTCCATTACACGCCAATCGTTCTGATCGCGGCACTCGTGGCGCTGCCTTATCTGTGGCTTGTTATGCCGCGCCTGCTCGATGACAACAGGGTCGAGTCCGAAGACACTGTGCGGCGGTTCTATAGTCGTTTGCGGATCGGATCAGACAGCGATTTGATCGGAAATGACATCGCAGCAATTCTACCAAAGCTGCCGAAGGGTATACGCTTCGAGAATGCGCCCGAGGGTGTGATCCAGCAAGAGCAAAGGCTCAACCTTTCTGGCACGCATCAGGATTTGGAAGATGCCATGCGGGTGCTTCAAGGTGAGATGGCACCGACTTGGGTCACTGATCGCATTCGCCGGCGCTCTGTTGAAACCCGTCAGGATATCAACGTTGTCGAGATGACTGTCACAGCGGATTCGCGCCTGATCGGGCGTAGTCTGCCGACATCAGGTATCGCGGATCTTTATGGAGTCGCAGTTCTCGGTATCCACCGGCCGGAACGTTTGCTGGGCGAGAAGCGGCAGTTTAACGAAGGCGGTGACCTGCGCATTACCGAGGGCGACGTTCTTCTTGTCATGGGCTTGCCCGAAGACCTGCGCGATTTCGCGCGTAGTGACAGCTTGTTAGTGCTTGATGGCGCCCGCGAATTGCCGCGGCGGTCGAAGGCCGTACTTGCGGGCGCGATTATGTTTGGTGCAGTAGCAACCGCCTCTGTCGGTATCCCGTTCTACGGCGCCGAGGGATTCTATCTGCTCAAGATGCCGATCGCGATATCGGCGCTCGCCGGGGCGATTCTGATGTTCCTCTCTGGTTGTGTGAAATTTGATCGGGTGGGCCGTGCGCTATCAGCAAAGGTTATTGTGCTGGTGGCTGCCAGCATCGCCATCGGGCGGATTATTCTGGAAAGCGGCGCTGCGGAATGGCTGGGGCAACTTATGTCGATGGGGCTCCAACATCTGCCAGCGGCTGCGGTGTTGGCCGCTATCATGCTGTTCGTGACATTGCTGACCAACTTTGCCTCCAATGCGACGGCAGCAACCGTTGGCACGCCCATCGCATTCAGTATCGCGTCGCAACTGGGTCTACCTCCAGAGCCGCTTATTTTGGCCGTCCTGTTCGGTTGCAACCTGTGTTACGCTACGCCGATTGCGTATCAGACCAATATGCTGATCATGGCAGAGGGTAGCTACGAGTTTAAGGACTATATTCGAACGGGTGTGCCACTAGTGATCCTGATGGTGACAACACTGTCGATCTTGCTGGTGATGTCATACGGAATGTAACGGGATTTTGGCGGTAGATCGCCATTGGGGAGAGTACGATGTTTAAGAAAATCCTGGCAACTGGTGCGGCGCTGGCGGCATTTTCCTCTCCGGTTCAAGCCAACGAACTGCGCGAAGCTGTCACGGGCGATATGCCTGAATTGATGGAATTATATCGTGATCTGCACGCCAATCCCGAACTGAGTTTTCAAGAAGTAGAGACTGCAGCGAAGCTGGCCAAGCGGGTTCGAGCACTCGGCTTTGAAGTAACCGAACAAGTCGGTCAAACAGGCGTGGTGGCTGTTATGCGCAACGGCGAAGGGCCTACGGTCATGCTGCGCGCGGATATGGATGGTTTGCCAGTGATCGAGCAAACTGGACTGCCTTATGCATCGAAACGGACTGCTATCCCTGCATCGGGCGTTGAGACGGGTGTGATGCATGCATGTGGGCACGACACGCATATGACGGCGTGGATCGGTGCAGCGCAATTGCTTAGCGAGCGCAAGGACGAGTGGTCTGGAACCTTGGTAATGATCCTGCAGCCGGCAGAAGAGTTGGGTGAGGGTGCACTGGCGATGCTGGAAGATGGCCTGTTTGAGCGCTTCCCTAAGCCCGACTATGTGTTGGGTTTCCACGATGCCGCGCAATTCCCAGCGGGAATGATTGGCTACTCACCCGGTTTTGCACTCGCTAATGTCGATAGCGTCGACATTACGATCCCTGGTATCGGCGGTCATGGTGCGTACCCGCATACGACAAAAGACCCGGTAGTGCTCGGTAGCGCCATCGTAATGAAGTTGCAGACTCTCGTAAGCCGGGAGAGCAGCCCGCTAGACCCAGCGGTTGTCACTGTCGGTAGTTTCCGCGCAGGCGCAAAGCACAACATCATTTCGGATGAGGCGAAGCTGCAAATCACGGTGCGGTCATACACCGACGAGTCGCGCCAATTGCTGCTTGATGGCATTGCCCGGATTGCCAAAGGCGAAGCGATTGCTGCCGGCATGCCCGACGACAAGATGCCGACAGTGACCGTGCAGGATCCCTATACGCCGGCAACCTACAACTCGCCCGAGTTTACCGAGGACGTCATGGCGGGCTTCCGCGAGCGTTTTGGCGACAAGCGCGTGATGAAGGTGCCATCGGTGATGGGAGGGGAGGATTTCGGTCAGTTCCTGCGCGCTGATCCTGACAACATCAAATCGCTGATCTTCTGGGTGGGCGGCGTTCCGGCTGAGGATTTTGCCAAGGCTCAGGCTGGTGAAGCCGATCTGCCGTCGCTCCACAGTCCGTTTTGGGCGCCCGATGCGGAGAAAATCGTATCGACCGCAACCGAGGCGATGACGGCTGCGACACTGGATATTCTTGCGCCGCAAGCGGGCAGCTAATCTTAGGGATCAGTAGTCGGCGCTTTGGCCTCCACGCCCCGAGCGCCGTAGCGATTCCGCACTGGAATTTTTGACCACACTCTCGCTTACCAGCGGGTTGTTGCCATTGTTCAATTTCGCGAGAATCTCGGCTTTCTCATTGTCGGAGAGCGCCAAGAATTGATCCTTGGTCAAACCCAATCCTGCGAGTTCTTCGTCGGTCACTGCATTGACGACTTTCGCAAACCGCCTGCTTTCATGCGTGGTACTTGAGGCGAAGCCAGTCCCGTAGATGTTTTGCCCCACATCGCTGTAGAAACCGGCCAATCCTGGTGAGTTTCCGCCTGCGTTTGCATTGCGAATCTCAAGTTTCGGGGCTCCGAGGTCAACGTCCTGCACATATTCCTGCGCCGAGGCGGCGACGTTCGACACTGCCACTCGTTTTTCACCATCGGCAAAAAGTGCGATTGCACCGGTCAAAGCAATCGTGACGATCGCGAAGTGACGATACATCTTCGCGTCAAACATGATCAGGGATTGTTGTGGCCGTGCCATAGCTCCGCCTTAGCTAAGAGACATTAACCATGCGCGAGGCGACGTGGTTAGCAAAAGGTTGCGAGTGTGGCGTGGTACAATAATTTACGGCCGCCGAGGCAGGGAACCCCGACGGCCGTATTCTCCTCCCCAGGAGACTGTAAAATGGCTTTAGCTGTAGGTGCCGAGCCGGTGGTGCAGCGCGTTGATTTTCGCGAGCTCTTCACGGTCGTCGGTGGTTTTCGCATGGCTCGCCAGCGCGGTCCGGAGCAGACGGAAATCTGCCGTCGATAGCAGCGCGCGAGCGCGACCGGGTTCGGTTGGTTTTGTGTCTGTATCAGTCATGGATTCTCTCCTTGAAATTATGTTTGGCGCTTGCGCGGCCGAAAATTGCTTCGCGCGAATGCCGTCAGGCAGCCGCAAATTGGTTCATAGTGTTGTTGGCACCGCCAGCTTTCAGAGCCGCTTCACCGGCAAAGGCTTCCTTATGGTCGTCGCCAATGTCGCTGCCAGACATATTCTGGTGCTTCACGCAGGCAATACCTTCGCGGATTTCCTTACGCTGTACGCCTTTGACGTAGCCCAGCATGCCTTCTTCGCCGAAATATTCCTTGGCGAGATTGTCTGTGCTCAGCGCAGCGGTGTGATAAGTCGGCAACGTGATCAGGTGATGGAAAATGCCAGCCTGCGCAGCGGCATCGCGCTGGAAGGTGCGGATTTTCTCATCAGCTTCGGCCGCCAGTTCAGTCGCATCATAATCAACGCTCATCAGGCCATCGCGGTTGTAAGCGGAGACATCCTTGCCCGCTTCTGCCCATGCATCATAGACTTGCTGACGGAAGTTGAGCGTCCAGTTGAAGCTCGGCGAGTTGTTATACACTAGCTTTGCATTGGGGATCACTTCACGAATACGATCAACCATGCCGCCGATCTGGCCGATATGTGGTTTCTCGGTTTCGATCCATAGCAAGTCTGCGCCGTTCTGGAGCGACGTGATGCTGTCGAGGACGCAGCGATCTTCGCCAGTACCAGCCCGGAACTGGAACAGGTTGGATGGCAGGCGCTTTGGACGAAGCAGCTTGCCTTCGCGGCTCAGGAAAACGTCACCGTTCTGGATGTCCGACGGATCAATCTCTTCGCAATCAAGGAAGCTGTTATACTGGTCGCCCAGATCGCCTTCTTCCTTGGTCACAGCGATTTGCTTGGTCAGGCCAGCGCCGAGTGAGTCGGTCCGGGCAACGATAATACCGTCGTCAACGCCCAGCTCGAGGAATGCGTAACGGATCGCGCGGATCTTCTGGAGGAAATCCTCGTGCGGAACGGTGACTTTGCCGTCTTGGTGACCGCATTGCTTCTCGTCCGAAACCTGATTCTCGATTTGCAGAGCGCAAGCGCCCGCTTCAATCATCTTCTTGGCGAGTAGGTAAGTGGCCTCTGCATTACCGAAGCCGGCATCGATATCCGCAATGATCGGCACAACGTGTGTTTCGTAATTGTCGATGGCGTGCTCGATGCGCTTCGCTTCGACCTCGTCACCCGCTTCGCGAGCCGCGTCGAGCTCCTTGAACATGCCGCCGAGTTCACGAGCGTCGGCTTGCTTGAGGAAAGTGTAGAGTTCCTCAATCAGCGCCGGGACACTGGTTTTCTCGTGCATCGACTGGTCGGGCAGGGGGCCAAACTCGCTACGGAGCGCGGCAACCATCCAGCCAGAGAGGTAGAGGTAGCGCTGTTTCGTGCCGCCGAAGTGCTTCTTGATCGAAATCATCTTCTGCTGCGCGATAAATCCGTGCCAGCAACCGAGTGACTGCGTGTAGTTCGCGGGATCGGCGTCATACGCGTCCATATCGTCACGCATGATCTTCGCAGTATATTTCGCGATATCGATGCCGGTGTTGAAGCGGTTCTGCAATTGCATCCGCGCTGCGGTTTCAGCGTTGATTGCATTCCATGGCGAACCTGCACCGTTGATGGTTTGGCCAAGCTCGCTGATCTTCGATTGATACGTCATAGTGATTCTCCAGTGGGGAGGCGGGAAGCCTTGGCCACTCTTGTTGCGCCTCGGCGTGTAAATTTACAGGAAAACTTACAAACTATCTTGTCTCATGGAGCGATATATGGCACTATTGAATGTAATATTGTAAAGAAAGTTACAAAATGTCCGACGGTGCGTTGTTTGCTGGGCCTGCCATGCGGCGGCTCCGAAAAAAGGAAGGCCTCACTCAAGCGGCGATGGCGGCGCGCTTGTCGATCTCTGCCAGCTATCTCAACCTTATCGAGCGCAACCAGCGGCCCCTATCCGCGCGCGTTATCTTCCAAGTTGTCGATCAATTCGACTTTGATCCCCGTAATCTGCGCGAGGACGAGTCTATCGGCGGGATAGATGGTCTCGCCCGACGCTTTGCCGATGAGCGTTTCTCCGACTTCGAGATCGACCGCGATGAAATCGCCGAGTTCCTGGCCTCCGCCCCGCAAGCGGCAGCTGCCTTTGCGCGGCTCTACGACACGGCGGGCGAGGGCGTGGCCGCCGGTGACGACCCGATTGCGCAGGCCCGGTTAGAGATTGAGCGGTGGCGCAATCATTTTGCCGATCTGGATATGCTGGCGGAAAAGATGGCGGATGAGGTGCGGCTTTCACATAGCGATCTGGGCGTAGGGCTGGCCGAACGACTGAGAGAGAAGCACCAGCTCGCCATTCGTATCCTGCCGCGAGAGATCATGCCCGATGCCATCCGGCGCCTCGATCTCCACGCGCGCCAATTGCAATTGTCCGAAATGCTGACTTTGCCATCGCGCAATTTCCAGATTGCCAGCCAGATTGCCCAGTTGGAGTACCAGAAAGAGATCACCAGCGTTGCAGCTGGGGCGCAATTCACCGACGAGGCAGCCCGCAGGCTGTTTGAACGCCACCTAGTCAGTTATTTCGCTGCGGCATTGTTGATGCCCTATTCGCGCTTCCTGAGGGCGTGTGAGGCGACGAATTACGATCTGCCCGTTCTCCGCAGGCGTTTTGGCGTGAGTTTCGAGCAATTGGCACACCGGCTCACGACACTGCAGCGTGTGGGGCAGAGGGGCCTGCCATTCTTCATGGCGCGGCTCGACCGGGCGGGACAATTCTCCAAACGATTTTCCGGAGCGAGTGCAGCAACTCTGCTGGAGAGCGAGACGAGCTGTCCGCTGTGGATCGCCAACCATGCCTTCGAACGTCCCGGTGACCTGTGCACGCAAGTTGTTGTGGCGCAGGGCGTCGATGCGGGGCCGGATCACTGGTTCACCATTGCCCGAACCGTAGAAGGCAGCGGAGCGAGCGGCGAAGCGCGTTTCGTGCTGGTGTTGGGTCTGGAGGCCAAGCTCGCGGCTGATCTGGTGCAGGCAAGAGGCGTGAATTTGACTGTTGAAGATGCCGATCCGATAGGGCTCGGCTGTGCGCGTTGTCACCGGCCCGGCTGTACCCAACGTTCCTTACCACCCCGCGGCGCCCAGCTCAGCTTTGATAGTATCGCGCGCGGCGTCACCCCGTTTCAATTCGGTAGAGACTAAAAATTCACCAAGCTTTTTCGGAACTCGTGCCGCGCACTATCGTTTTTCGCTGCATAGGAGGCACAGATGACCGAAGAACGTACTACAACGACCAGAACGCCCGACGGCAACACGCATACAGAAACAGTGATCCGGACTGACGAAGCCGATGGTGGGTCCAAGGGTTGGGTCTTTTTGGTGATACTGCTGATTGCAGTCGTCGCCGGAATATACTTTCTGACCGAAATGGGCGGCGCGGAAATGGCCAAAGATGGTGCAATTGCCGATGCTGCAGAACAAGTCGGTGATGCTGCGGAGCAAGCCGGTGACGCGGTTGAAGAGGTTGCTGATACAGTGACCGGCAACGAATAAGCCGCGATTAACCGCTAACTCGGGCTGAAACGCTGGATTTGGCGCCACTGTAAAGTTTACCGACATTTCATATCTTTCCCGTACTCCGGTGATCCTTCGAAGGATTGCCGGACCGGGATAGATGATCCGATTATTTAAACATTACATACCGAATGCGGTCATGCTGTTGGCGCTGTTCGACCTTGCCCTGCTGTTGCTGGGCGGTGAACTGGCGTGGTTGCTGCGCGCATCTCAGATCCGGATGGATCCGGGGCCAATGGGAGAGCGCGGGCTCTCTCTGGGTGGATTCGTGGGTGTTGTCTGGCTGGCGATGGTCTCGGTGGGGGTTTATGGCAGCGATGCGTTGCGCTCTATGCGGTTCGCTTGCGCCCGACTGCTCGTGGCGGTCAGCCTCGGTATCATTGCGCTGTCCTTCATTGACTTTCTAACTCCCGGATCGACTTTTTGGCGATCTACTTTGCTCTACGCGATGGGCATATCGGTGACGCTACTGCTGCTCAATCGGCTGCTGCTTGGCGCATTTTTGGGTCGATCGGCGTTTCGCCGCAGGGTGATGGTGCTTGGCGCAGGCAATCGCGCAATGCGGCTCAAAAAACTGGGTGAGAACCCGGGTGCCGGTTTTGCAATTGTCTCCTTTATCGGAATGAATGAAGGCGCGCAGGTTGTTGAGGACGCAATCCCGCGGGCTGCAGTCCGCGACCTTGGCCAATTCGTGGAAAATCTGGATGCCAGCGAGGTTGTCCTCGCGCTGGAAGAACGGCGCAATTCGTTGCCGCTCAAGGATTTGCTGCGAATGAAGACGATGGGCGTCCACATCAATGATTTCAGTAGTTTCGTAGAACGTGAGACTGGCCGGGTCGATCTGGACTCCGTCAATCCGAGCTGGCTGATTTTCTCCGATGGTTTCTCATCGGGGCGGATGTTCTCCAGCGCTGCCAAGCGCGTATTCGATATAGTCGCAAGCTGCCTGCTGCTCGCGCTGACATTCCCGATCATCGCTCTGTTTGCGTTGTTGGTGAAGCTCGACAGCAAGGGACCGGCATTTTTCCGTCAAGAACGCGTCGGGCTGTACGGCCAGAACTTCCATCTAATCAAACTTCGCTCGATGCGCACTGATGCTGAGAAAGACGGTGCGAAATGGGCGGAGAAGAATGATCCGCGCGTAACGCGCCTCGGTAAGTTCATTCGCAAAGTGCGGATTGACGAGCTGCCGCAAACCTGGAGCGTTCTGAAAGGCGAGATGAGCTTTGTCGGGCCGCGTCCCGAAGTTCCTAAATTCGTCGGCGATCTGGAAGAGAAGCTGCCTTACTATGCCGAACGGCATATGGTGAAGCCCGGCATTACCGGATGGGCTCAGATCAATTACCCGTACGGAGCGTCGATAGAGGATTCGCGGCATAAGCTGGAGTACGATCTCTATTACGCGAAGAATTACACACCGTTTCTGGACTTGCTGATCCTGCTGCAAACGCTGCGTGTTGTGTTGTGGCCCGAGGGTGCCCGCTGATGCCCGGCGTTGCGGATCTTTCTAGTCTCGTGGGCTTTGCGCTCTATTTGGTGGGCGGTGCCTTCTGCGCGATTTCGGCTGTCTGGATCGCGACGCGCGGGGACAAGGACCGGCCCGATCATCAGGGTCTGATTGGCGCTCTCGGCCTGACTGCACTGTGGTGCCTTGTAGTTGCGGCTTTGGGACCAGCATCCTTGCCTGCACTGTGTGTGGAGATCGGCCGCAACCTGGCGTGGATATTTGTGCTGTTCCGCCTGTTCGCATTGGATGGCCGACACGAGTCTCTCAAGCCGATGCGGGCGGTCATCCTAGTTTTGACCTTCGTGGAACTGCTGCAAATCGGATTGCTGTTTGTCGGCCAAGAACTGGCGATTACGCTGCAATTGCACGAGTTGGTGTTCCAAATGTCGGCGTTGTTCCACATTATGGTGTCGGTCGGCGCATTGATGCTGGTGCACAACCTGTATGTCGGCGCAACGCCTACAGCTCGCCCGATGCTGCGGTGGAGCGCGGGTGGTCTGGCCGCTCTGTGGGCCTTCGACCTGCACTTCTTCACTGCCGCTTATATTGGCGGAGCGACCCCGCAAGAGCTGGTCATTATTCGCGGGCTGGTTGTTGGCCTGATCGCGATCCCGCTCGCGATAGGCTCGAAGCGCTCTTACGCGATTATGCGGTTGAAGCCGTCGCGCAGCGTGACCTTCCAATCCTTGTCGCTGCTGGCGATCGGCGCGTATCTGCTGCTGATGGCCGGTATTGCACAATCGCTGTCGGTTTTGGTTGGTGACCTGGGTCGTTTGGCGCAGGTCGGGTTTATTTTCATCGCGGTTGTTTGCGCGCTGCTTTGGCTGCCTTCACAGCGGCTGCGCGGGTGGGTCCGCGTCATTGCTATCAAGCATCTGTTCCAGCACCGCTATGACTATCGCGCGGAATGGCTGCGGTTCACGCAAACCATCGGGCATGGCGATCGTGCCAATGAACCACTGCAAGAGCGGATCATCAAGTCGATTGCCGACATCACTGACAGTCCGTCAGGCCTTTTGTTGCTTCCGGCCGAGCATGAGGGTTTTGAACTGGCGGCGCAGTGGGCGTGGAACACTGTCGAAGTGCCGTCTGACCCGCTCTCTGCAGAGCTGATCAAGCTGTTCGAGCAAGAGAGTTTCATCCTCGATGTTGATGATGCGCGCAAAGGCATCGACCAGCATGGCGAAGTGGGCTTGCTGCCCGAATGGATCAGAGACGAAACCAACGCATGGGCTGTCGTCCCGTTGCTGCATTTTGATCGTATCACCGGTGTTGTTGTATTGGCGCGGCCAGCGGATCCTCGCCGTCTCGATTGGGAAGATTTCGATCTTCTAAAAGTCGTCGGTCAACAACTCGCAAGCTATCTCGCCGAGCAATCAGGCCAAGAGGCTCTGATGGAATCGGCTCGGTTCGACGAGTTTAACCGGCGCATCGCCTTTGTGATGCACGATATCAAGAACCTCGCGAGTCAGCTCTCGCTCCTGGCGCGCAACGCTGAACACCATGCCGATAACCCTGAGTTCCGCGCAGATATGCTGGTCACACTCCGTAACAGTGCGGACAAGCTCAATGCGCTGTTGGCACGGCTTGGTCGATACGGAGCGAACGGATCGGAAAATTACCAGGATATCGATTTGTGCACAGTCGCGCAGCGTGTCGTCAGTCAATATGAGGGCGTTCACGCAGTTTCACTGATCCGCAGCGAGAAGACAAAAGTTCGCGCTGATTTAGAAGGGTTGGAGCAAGCGCTGGTTCACCTGGTACAGAACGCTATCGATGCCAGTGAGCCAGGTTCTCCCGTCTATCTTGACGTCAGCGCCGACGGCGTCCGCGCCCGCATCGAAGTGGTCGATTCGGGCGTCGGGATGAGTCCTGAATTTGTCCGCACCGGTCTGTTCAAACCCTTCGTTTCATCAAAGAACGGCGGTTTCGGCATTGGCGCATTCGAAGCACGTGAAATCGTTCGCGCCATGGGTGGCCGGTTGGAAGTCGATTCGCGCGAAGGTTTGGGCACGCGCTTCATTGTCAGTTTCCCGCTCTCCGCGGTTGCCGAATTTCTCAATTCTTCCGACTCCACTCAAACTGCCGAGGTTGCATAATGGCACAGGAAAAACCCGCTCCACTGCCTAAGCTGCTGATCATTGAAGATGATCCGGGGCTCCAAGCGCAACTCAAATGGGCATATGAAGATTTCGATGTGACCATTGTCGGTGATCGCGAAAGCGCGCTGACAGCTTTGCGCGCGGAAGAGCCAGCGGTCGTAACGCTCGATCTTGGGCTGCCGCCAGATCCGGATGGCACGACCGAAGGCTTTGCCGTCCTCGACGCGATTATGGCGCTCAAGCCAGAGACCAAGGTGATTGTTGCGTCGGGTCACGGCGCACGCGAAAGTGCGCTGCGGGCGATCGAGCAGGGGGCGTATGACTTCTACCAGAAGCCGGTCGATATCGAAGCGCTTGGTCTGATCGTTCGCCGCGCGCTCAATCTGACGCAGATAGAGGACGAGAACCGCAGACTTGCCGAGCAGGTTGGTGACGACAAGACCGTTCTAGGCACTCTCATCACTGCCGCTCCCGAAATGGTCAAAGTCGCTCGCACGATTGAGCGAGTGGCGAAAAATAGTGTTTCCGTAATGCTGCTGGGTGCGAGTGGTACGGGTAAGGAATTGCTGGCCAAGGGACTGCATGATGCCAGTGATCGCCGAGAAGGCGCCTTTGTTGCGATCAATTGTGCTGCGATCCCTGAGAACCTGCTCGAGAGCGAGTTGTTCGGGCATGAGAAGGGCGCATTTACCGGCGCTGTGAAAATGACCGAAGGTAAAATTGAGCAGGCGCATGGCGGTACGCTGTTCTTAGACGAGGTCGGTGATATTCCGCTGCCATTACAAGTTAAATTGCTCCGCTTCCTGCAGGAACGCACGATCGAACGGATTGGCGGCCGCAAACAGATTGCCGTGGACACACGAATTGTGTGCGCAACGCATCAGAACCTGGAAGCGATGATAGCCGAGGGGGGGTTCCGCGAAGACTTGTTCTACCGCCTTGCAGAGATTGTCATCAACATCCCTACACTGGCTGAGCGCCCAGGCGATGCGCCACTGCTCGCCAAGGCATTCCTCAACCGTTTCTCCGCTGAAATGAACCCGCAAGTGAAGGGCTTTGGCGCCGATGCGCTAGCGGTGATCGATGGATGGGGCTGGCCCGGTAACGTGCGTGAGCTCGAAAACCGGGTGAAGCGCGCCGTTATTATGGCTGATGGCAAACTGGTTTGTGCTGAAGATCTCGATCTGGATAGTGATGGCGAGGCGGATTCGCAGCTTCTCAATCTGAAGAGCGCGCGCGAGCAGTCTGATCGCAAAGTTATCCGACATGCGTTGGCGCGCAGCGAAGGCAACATCTCCAATACTGCCAAACTGCTGGGGATCAGCCGGCCAACGCTATATGATCTGCTCAAGCAATATGACCTTCACGCGTGATCTCACCAAGCTGAGGCCACTGGCTGCAGCAGCGTTGCTGTTGCTCGCGGCTTGCGGTGACACGGCTGCCGATCTGACGCCGCTTGAAAGCGCAAATGCAGCTCTTGCGTCTGGCGACGGCTTGGCAGCAGAGGTTGTATTACGTGACATGATGGCGAACGGCACCAGTCGCTCCGAAGTGGCAGCGTTTCTTGGTGAAGCGGAACTGCTGCAAGGTGAACTGGTCGAGGCGCGCCAATGGCTGGAAAGCGGCGAGTTTTCCGATGATACAAGCGGGCACGGTTTTCACATGTTGGCGCGTTTGGAAATGCGCGAAGGGAATTTGCCCGCCGCGGGTGATGCCTTCGACAAATCTCTCGCCGTCGAGCGTAAAAATGCCGAACTTTGGGTTGATATCGGCCGCCTGCGTTATCGCGGTGGCGAGCAGTCCCAAGCAGTCGAAGCGAGTATCTACGCAGTTGAACTTGATCCCGAAAACGGCGCTGCATTGCAATTTCGTGCGCAACTGCTTCGCGATTCCGAGGGGATGGCCGCAGCGATTCCGTGGTTTGAGAGAGCGTTGGAACGCAATCCTGACGACGTCGGTCTGCTAGCGGACTATGCGGCGACGCTAGGTGAACTGGGTCGCGCGCGCGATATGCTAGTGACCATTCGCAAGATCGCTCGCATTGACCCGGCGAACCGTCGCATTTTCTATCTTCAAGCAGTTCTGGCGGCACGCGCGGGGATGTTCCAGCTCGCGCAGAGCTTGTTGGCGCGCAGCAGCAAGGCTGATCGCGATATGCCTGCGGCGATGTTGCTTGCGGGCATTATCGATATTGAGAACGGCAATTATGCCAGCGCGGCGCAGGTGCTTGAACGGCTTGCATCTGCGCAGCCCGATAATCGCCGCGTGCGCCAATTGCTCGCGCGGGCGCTGTCGCTTGGAGGCAATGATCGTGAGCTGGTTTATCGCTACGGTGAGATTGCGTCCCGACCCAGTGCGTCGCCATATCTGCGGACACTGGTGGGCCGCTCTCATGAAGCCTTGGATCAGCGAGACCAAGCTGCGCAATATCTCGATACTGCCGCGAAGCGGCGTTCGGGCAATCTGGTGGCGGTACAAAGCGGCACGACATTGGATGTTGCGGAGGCGAGGGGGCCATCGACCGGCTTCGATGCTCTTGCGCTCGTTCGCGCGCGAATTTTCAATGGCAACCCTGAAGCGGCACGAACTGCCGCTGGAGGTTTCTTGGAACGCTTTCCCGGTTCATCCGATGCATTGTCGCTGGCAGGTGACGCAAGTCTGACCGCGCGGCGCTTTGAAGAAGCACTGGACCACTACAACAAGGCTGCTGCTATTCGTGGGCCGTGGGTGCTTACTCGAAAGCGAGTAAAGACCTTGCTGGCATTGGGCAGACAGGATGATGCCTTGGCTGCATTGGCTAGCCACTTGGTGGGTGATCCTGGAAATGCCGAGGCTGCGGGACTGCTGGCGGTGGCTGCCGCGTTGCGTGCAGACTGGCCAAATGCAGCAATTTTTGCGGATCATGCCATCGCGAATGGACGCGCACGCGATCCGCTGATGCTATCCCTCCGCTCTGAAATAGCATTGCGATTGGGGCAGGTCGATCTCGGCATCGGGATGGCCGAACGCGCCTACGCGATTCAACCCATGAGCAAAGATGCGACACGAGCATTGGCCATTGCATATCGCCAGCGCGAGGACGGCGAAGCATTGGCTGCGGTGCTTGAGGCCAAACTGAACCGGATGCCGGACTAGGCTATCAGCTAGCCTCGACTTTTCACGTGCTCGCGGGCAAGGGCGCCGCAATGCGCAAACTGTTCGCCGGAGTAGACCTGATGGTCCGGATGTTAATCCTTGCGATAGCGCTCGCGACAATTCTGCCGGCCACCGGGGCGGCACGCGATACAGCGCAGTTGGTGTCCAATGTTGGCATTTTCGTTCTGTTCTTCCTCAATGGGATTCGGTTGTCGCGCGGCGATGTCGCTACAGGCATTGGGAACTGGCGTTTGTTATTGCCGCTCATTCTCTGGTGCTTTGGCGCAATGGCGATAGCGGGATGGGGGCTGTGGGCCTTGAGTACCGCAATCTTGCCACCGCTGGTTGCCTTGGGCTTCCTCTATCTGGGAGTGCTGCCATCCACCGTACAGTCAGCTACCGCCTATACCTCGCTCGCAGGCGGAAATGTTGCAAGCTCGGTCGTTTCCGCGGCGCTCCTCAACATTTTTGGTGTCTTTATCAGTGCGCCAATCTTTGCCTGGTTTAGCGGCGGGGCAATTGTCGAACTTGGCTCTGACGGGTTGATCAAGATATTCGCGATCTTGCTGCTGCCTTTTGCACTAGGGCAATTCCTTCAATCCCGATTGAAAGGCGTTCTTGCAGACCACCCACTAGCAATCGGTTGGATGGATCGAATCGCCATCGCGATTGCGGTCTATGTCGCTTTCTCCGGCGCGGTAGAACAAGATCTCTGGAGCAGATTGGATATCGTTGCTTGGGGCTGGTTGACGTTGCTCGTCTCGCTAGCGCTGTTGTTCGCATTTTTCGGTGCTTGGTTGGTTTCAAGAGCGACTGCGCTGTCAGATGGCGACAGCATATCGTTCACATTCGCTGGAGCTCACAAAAGCATCGCCATGGGTGCGCCGCTAGCGTTGGTGATGTTTTCGGCCGATGAAGCAGGATTGATATTAGTGCCGCTGCTGATTTACCATCTGCTTCAGTTGGTCGTATCCGCGCCGCTGGCTAATCGCTGGGCTGCCCGTCAGCGCTAGCTGCAGTTTCGCGGCGATTAGACCGGATGGACCACCATAGCGACAGCCCGATCAGGACAGCGCCGATCAAGCCGGTTATCGTCTCTGGGATGTGAATCTTGGCCGAGAGCAGCATGATCACGCCGAGGATAATGATTGCCCAAAACGCGCCGTGCTCAAGATAGCGATATTGGGCGAGAGTGCCCTGACGCACAAGATGGATCGTCATTGACCGGACGAACATCGCACCGACCGACAGACCTAGCGCAATCACTATCATATTGTTCGACAGCGCAAACGCTCCGATCACGCCATCGAAACTGAACGAACTATCGAGCACCTCAAGATACAGAAACCCACCCAAGCCCGACCTTACGATCTCACCGGTTGCTCGTTTGCGTGCTTCTCGCTGCTCGATAATCGCGCCCAAGGCGTGGACGCCGATAAATGTTACGAGACCGAGAATACCAGCGGTCAAGAACGTGATGGCGTCTTCGCCAGTTAGGGTCGTCGAAATCCCGTAAACTAGCAGCAAGACCAGCCCAATCTCGACTGCGGGAACGCTGGAGAACCGATTGATTGCGCGTTCGATACTGGCGATCCAGTGCACGTCTTTCTCGGAATCGAAGAAGAATGTCAGGCCCACCATCGCGAGGAACGCCCCGCCAAATCCGGCAATGCCAAGATGTGCGTCCGATACAATCCGTTCATACTCATCGGGCTGATTGAGCGATAAAGTGACCGCCTCAATCGGACCAATATTCGCGGCGATGGCAACGATGGCGATAGGGAAGATTATCCGCATACCGAACACTGCGATCAAGATGCCCCAAGTGAGGAAGCGCCGCTGCCAAACCTCGTCCATCTCGCGAAGTACGGTCGCGTTGACGACCGCATTGTCGAAGCTGAGCGATACTTCGAGGATCGATAGCACAATTACGATCCACAGCAGCGACAGAGTGCCGCCAATCGTGCCCGTGCTTGCCCAGCCATACCAGGTGGCGAGCGCTAGGCAGATTGCCGTGAATACCAGCGAAAATGTATAATAACGCAGCAGCGTTGCCATGGGATACCCTGTCAGTGCTTGCGCGCGCTGCTAGCGGGCGTTTGGCTGACGCGCAATCAGAGCGTCACTTTTTTGGTTGGTATGTTTGTTCAGGCCCGGGGAAACTGCGATCGCGCACTTCTTCAGCGTAAGTCTCGACCGTTTTTTCGATCATACCTGCAATGTCATCATACTTCTTCACGAAGCGCGGCACACGTTCGAACATGCCGAGCATATCTTCGGTAACCAGCACTTGTCCGTCACATTTGGCCGATGCACCGATGCCGATGGTCGGGCAACCGATCGCCTCGGTAGTGGCGATTGCAATCGGTTCGACAACGCCCTCTATAACCACAGCAAATGCGCCGGCATCATCGAGTGCTTTGGCGTCGCTTACGATCTTATCCGCTTCGCTATCGCTGCGTCCGCGCGCCATATAGCCACCAAGGACGTTTACTGCCTGTGGCGTAAGGCCGACATGACCCATCACGGGGATGCCTCGCTTGTTCAGGAACTCAACAGTCTCCGCCATTGCTTCGCCGCCTTCGAGTTTCACTGCGGCGGCTCCGGTTTCCTTGAGCAGATAGGATGCGCTCTCGAAGGCTTGCTCTTTGGACGCTTCGTAAGATCCAAATGGCATATCGACCACGACGACCGAGTGGTAGCTGCCGCGAACCACCGCTGCACCGTGATTGGCCATCATTTCCAGGGTGACCGGAATGGTCGATGGCAAGCCGTAAATGACCTGTCCCAAAGAGTCGCCGACGAGAAGCATATCGCAATGTGCGTCGAGCAATTGCGCCTGGCGTGCGGTATATGCGGTCAGCATAACCAGCGGCTCTTCAGTGACCCCATCAACTTTGCGCCGCCGGATTTTCGGCACCGTCAGGCGTTTCATGGGTGCCGGCGTGGGGTTGGCGCGGCTGGTCGATGTATCGAGTTGGAAGGTCGTAGACATGCAGATGCTTCTAGCCGAGCGGGGGATTTGCGCAAATCCTGTCTCGACTAAGGCGTAAATTCATTGCACAAGCCCGGCATGACAAGCGCAAACAATGCGTTCTGGGAGGATTTTTAGAGATGGTAGCAGCTACCGGTTCATCGCGTGACGGTTGGTCATCGCGCACAGGCTTTGTTCTTGCAGCGGTGGGGGCCGCTGTTGGACTGGGAAATCTTGTTCGGTTCCCTGCAGAGGCTGCGGCCAATGGCGGCGGCGCATTCGTGCTGTTCTACATCTTCTGCATTTTGCTGATCGGCTTGCCGATTATGCTGGCAGAAACACTGATCGGTCGGCACGGGCAAGCGTCCGCGACTGAGAGCGTCAAGAAGATGGCGGAGGAATCCAAAGCCTCGACGGCTTGGTCGGGCCTTGCCGGCTTGGGCATTCTCTCCGCATTTATGATCCTTGCCTTCTACTGCGTGATCGGTGGGTGGGTGCTCTATTACATTGGTATCTTTGTCGCCGATCTGTTCCAAAGCGGTGTAACAGGCGGTGCGCTTCAGAATATGACACCCGAGGGCATCAAAGAGATATTCCCGACATTGTTGGAGAAGGGCTGGTTGATGGCCCTCCTTGACGCGGTGTTTGTGCTTGTGACGGTATATTTCGTCGCTCGCGGCGTTTCGGGCGGTATCGAAGTTGCCTCGGTTTGGCTGATGCCAGCGTTCTTCATGCTGCTGTTGGGTATTACCATTTACGGAGCATTCGGCGGAGCATTCGGAGAGGCCGTGTCTTACCTGTTCACGGTCGACTTCTCCAAGCTGACCGGCGATGTCATGCTTGCTGCAATCGGACAGGCGTTCTTCTCACTATCGCTGGGTGTTGCCGGTATGATGACCTACGGCTCCTACGTCGGCAAAGAGGTCAATCTGGCCAAGACTTCGACGATGATTTCTTTTGCCGATACTTCGGTCGCGCTGGTTGCTGGCTTGTGCATCTTCCCGATTGTTCTGGCTGCGGGCCTGTCTTCGGATGGCGGTCTTGGCTTGATGTTCGACGTTCTGCCACATGCCTTCCAATCAATGCCTGCGGGTTCTCTGATCGGCCTGGCTTTCTTCGTTATGGTCGGTTTTGCCGCACTGACCAGTTCGGTTTCGCTCATGGAAGGACCGACCGCCTGGACCATGGGCAAGTTCGATATGAGCCGCGCCAAGGCGGCAACGTTGGTTGCATCGATGGCATTGCTGCTCGGGGTTGCGTCGGCTTATTCGTTTAACGCGATTTCGGATTTCCATCCGCTGGGTTTCATACCGCTCTTTGAAGGCGAAGGCGTATTCTCTGTCTTAGACAGCGTGACGGCCAAGTTGTTCATGCCGATTGGCGCGTTGCTAACCGCTATCTTCGTAGGCTGGGTGGCTGATCGCCAACTTGTGGATGCAGAGAACGGGCTCGACGGGGGCTTGCACCAGTTCTGGCGCTTCTTGGTCCGCTGGGTCTGCCCACTTGCGCTGACGGCTATTCTGATTGTGGGTATTTTCCCATCAATCTTGGGTAGCTGAGTTTAATAGCGACAATAATAGGAAGGCCGCTCCAATGGAGCGGCCTTTTTTGTTTGTCCTTCAGAGGTAAAGTGCGGGCTTAGCCCTCCAGCGCATAGCCAGCAGAGCGGACTGTGCGGATCAGATCTTTCTTTCCGTCCAATTCAATCGCTTTACGTAGGCGCCTTATATGGACGTCCACAGTGCGGAGTTCGATATCGCTCTCGGTTCCCCAAACTCCGTCAAGCAGCTGATTGCGCGAGAACACGCGTCCGGGGCTTTCCATAAAAAACTGGAGAAGGCGGTATTCGGTCGGCCCAAGCTTGATTGGCGTACCTGCCCGCTCAACCTTATGTGCCACGGGATCGAGCCGCATGTCCCCGACTTCGATTGCTTCACCCGCGAGCACAGGCCGGATACGGCGCATAACCGCTGCAACACGCGCAAGCAATTCACGGGGAGAGAAGGGTTTGGTCACGTAGTCATCTGCGCCTGTATTAAGCCCGCGAATACGGTCATCTTCATCCTCACGCGCAGTGAGCATAATGATCGGGACGTGGGCTGTTTCTTTAGCGCGGCGTAGCTGGCGACAGACTTCGATCCCACTGGTACCCTCGATCATCCAATCCAGGATAATCAAGTCCGGAGTGTCTTCGGCAGCCAGAACAAGCGCATCATCGCCATCCTTGGTGCAGCGGACCGAATAGCCCTCATTCTCGAAGCGGAATTCCAGCAGCTCCGACAGGGCTGGATCGTCTTCAACGAGCAGTAGCTTGGCAGCGGACATGTCACATTACCTCAACGAGTCTAACCAGACGCGATTCTCACGACACGACTGTTACACGCTACACGGCGCCAAGATTGTTACAATTCGGCGACAATCACCGCTTTATGCGTCTTCGTCAGGCGGGTAATTGCCAGTTGCGGCGAAATGCACCATCTCGGCAACATTGGTCGCGTGATCACCGATCCGTTCGATATTGCGGGCTACGAAGAGCAATTGTGCCGCACTCGAAATAGTCGCAGGATTCTCAACCATATAGCTGACAACATTGCGGAAGATGCTGTTGTAAAAAGCGTCGACTTTCTCATCCGTCGCAATCACTTCGCGGGCCAAAATCGGGTCGCGCGCGGCATAGGCTGTCAAAACATCATGGACCATTTCAGCGGCAATTTCGCCCATGGCGGGTAGCAGCGTGAGCGGCTCAAAATGCTTGCGCTCTTCGACTTCTTTCACGCGTTTTGCGATGTTCTTGGAATAGTCACCGATCCTCTCGACCACGCCAGCGATCTTCAATGCTGCGATAACTTCACGCAGATCGTCGGCCATTGGTGCGCGCAGAGCAATGATCCGGACCGCCAGCTTGTCGACTTCGGATTCCAGCGCATCGATCTTCTTGTCGCGCTTGACCACACCTTTGGCCAGCGCGGCATCGCCTTTGAGCATCGCCTCTAGCGATTCCTGGATCGACAATTCGGCCAATCCGCCCATTTCGGCGATTAAGCCGCGTAGGCGGGTGATGTCTTCATCAAACGCTTTGACTGTATGGTCGTTCATTATCCGTACCGCCCTGTGATGTAATCTTGGGTCTGCTGTTCTAACGGATTGGTGAATATGTCGGAAGTGCGGCCATATTCAACGATATGTCCCAAATGGAAGAACGCCGTCCGCTGCGACACGCGCGCTGCTTGCTGCATAGAGTGCGTCACGATGACAATCGCGTAATTGTCATTCAAATCGGCAATCAGTTCCTCGATTTTTGCAGTCGCAATCGGGTCAAGTGCAGAGCAAGGCTCGTCCATCAGAATTACTTCAGGATCGACCGCGATGGCCCGCGCGATGCAAAGACGTTGCTGCTGGCCGCCTGATAGTGCGGTGCCGCTGTCGGTCAGGCGGTCTTTTACCTCGTTCCACAAGCCCGCGCGAACCAGCGAACGCTCTACAACTTCATCCAATTCTTCTTTGCCTTCGGCAAAGCCGTGAATTTTCGGCCCGTAGGCGATGTTATCATAAATCGACTTGGGGAACGGGTTAGGCTTCTGGAACACCATACCAACGCGCGCGCGCAATTGGACGACATCCATGTTGCTGCCGTAAATATCTTCACCATCCAGCGTAATGTCGCCTTCGACACGGGCGGTCGGGATGGTGTCGTTCATGCGGTTCAGAACGCGCAAGAAAGTCGATTTGCCGCAGCCCGAAGGGCCGATGAACGACGTCACATATTTTGACGGAACCTCTATCGATACGTCGTCGATAGCTTTCTTGTCTCCATAATAAACGGACACGCCCTGCGCGTTCATTTTGGCGTTGGTCGCCTCAAGATTGGGATGGATCTTTGTCACCATTTTTTCTCGAATTTGTTGCGCAGATAGATAGCGAGACCGTTCATCACGAGGAGGAACAGCAGTAGCACGATGATAGCAGCCGATGTGCGTTCCACGAAACCGCGGTCCACTTCATCGGACCACAGGAAGATTTGCATCGGCAATACGGTCGCTGGCGAGGTGAAGCCGTCTGGTGGTGTGGACACGAACAAACGCATGCCAACCATCAGCAGCGGAGCAGTTTCTCCCAGCGCACGTGCCATACCGATAATGGTACCAGTCAAAATACCGGGCAGGGCGAGTGGCAGTACGTGGTGGAACACGACTTGGACCGGAGAAGCACCGACCGCAAGTGCCCCGTCGCGGATAGATGGCGGCACGGCTTTGATCGCGTTTCTGCCCGAGATTACGATGACCGGAAGCGTCATCAGTGCGAGTGTCATACCGCCGATAATTGGCGTTGACCGGACCCCGGGGAACAGCGTTAGGAACACCGCCAGTCCCAACAGGCCAAATATGATCGATGGGACAGCCGCAAGGTTATTGATCGACAGCTCGATAAAGTCGGTCCAGCGATTCTTGGGCGCATATTCTTCAAGGTACAGCGCTGCCATTACCCCGATCGGAAAAGCGAGCAGCAGCGTCACGATCATCGTGAGCATCGAGCCCTTGAGCGCTCCCCAAATGCCGGCTGCCTGCGGGTCGGTTGCGTCGGAGCGTTCGAGGAACCCAAAATCAAAACGCTTATCGAGCTTGTCCTCAGCTCGCAGTCTGTCCGCCAAAGCTCGCATTTCCAGCGCGCCTTCGCCATCATATCCGCCTGCCAGGTCAGCCGACGCTGGCAGCCATAAGGTCGTTTTCTCTCGCAACAGCGCGGGGTTGGCGATGATGTCTTGGCCGACTTCTCGCCATGCATTGCCGCTCAGTTCTGCAGCTGCTTCCTCGCCCAACGATTCCTGAGCGTAGAATTCGAGTATTTCGGGCAAGCCCTGCGTTTCCAATATTCGCAATGCGTCGGGCCGCGCCAAAGCAGCGGGATCGGCAGCAATTCCGCCCTCGGCAAAATCGACCGGAACTGCCAGTTCGGCGCGCTGAAATCCGCCGATCCCGTTCACTGTCATATTAACGAGGAGCAAAGCGAGC
Source organism: Pontixanthobacter sp. CEM42 (assembly GCF_017812015.1). Lineage (GTDB taxonomy): Bacteria > Pseudomonadota > Alphaproteobacteria > Sphingomonadales > Sphingomonadaceae > Pontixanthobacter. The sequence goes on from NZ_JADQTN010000001.1 coordinate 857,329, forward strand.
ACTGCGACTGAGAAAAAGACCGCAAACAGGCCAAGAAACCTGAAACGCTTTTCGGCAGCGTAACGCTTCTGCAAGCGTGCTTCAAAAGCTGCGCTGCGGGTGGCAAGACGCGCGTTGGTATCGGAGGCTACTGCGTCAGTCATAAGCTTCGCGGAACCTCTTCACAACGCGCAAGGCGATAAAGTTCAATCCGAGCGTTACCAAGAACAGCACGAAGCCGAGCGCGAACGCACTAAGCGTCGCCGGGTGATCGAAACTGCCTTCACCGGTTAGCATTTTTACGATCTGCACGGTTACGGTGGTCATTCTGTCGAGCGGATTTGCGCTCAGATTGGCAGCAGTCGATGCGGCCATGACCACGATCATCGTTTCGCCAATCGCTCGGCTGATTGCAAGCATGATCCCGGCTACGATACCGGGTAAGGCAGCAGGAATAAGCACACGCTTGATCGTCTCCGATTCAGTTGCGCCCATAGCCAGACTGCCATCGCGCATTGCTTGCGGGACGGCGGCAATGGAATCATCGGCCATCGATGAAACAAACGGGATAATCATCACGCCCATTACGAGACCGGCTGCCAATGCGCTTTCGCTGGAGGCACCGCTAATCCCAATCATGGCCGCCAAATCGCGAATGAAGGGCGCCACGGTGAGCGCCGCGAAATAGCCATATACGACGGTTGGAACACCTGCGAGGATCTCCAGCGCAGGTTTCAGCCAGCTGCGAACGCGAGGGGCTGCATATTGCGTAAGATAGATCGCGCTCATGAGGCCGAGCGGAATCGCGACAATCATCGCGATAATGGCGCCAATGAAGATAGTGCCCCAAAAAAGGGGGACAGCGCCAAACCGGGTTGGATCTGGATTTTGCGGATTGCCCATCGGGTCCGGGCCCCATTGCGTTCCGAAAAGGAAGTCGATCGGGCTGACCATGCCGAAGAAACGGAACGTCTCGAACACCAGACTGGCGACAATCCCAAGTGTTGTCAGGATCGCCACAAGCGATGCGAGCAACAGCGCCGCCATGACGGTTTTCTCTACCCGAGTGCGCGCAGTGAAATCAGGCTTCAGCCTCAGAAACGCCCACGTGCCGCACAGAAAGCCGATGATCAAAGTACTGAGAATGCCGATCAGATTGTAACGTGACAGTGCTTCGCGGAATGGCTCGATCAGCGGCTTTGCAGCCTCGTTAAACACGCCCGGCGAAGTACCGCTTGCAACGGCCAGCGCCTCGCGGAGCAGAGTGTCACGCTGGAAACCGGCTGCCGGGAGATCTGATGCCGCGGGAGACATCAAAACTGATTGCTCAACCAAATAAGGCGAAGCGACGAGCCACAGTGAAATGAACGCTGCCAGCGGCACGATGACCCACAGCGCTACATACCAACCATGATAAACGGGTAGGGCGGCCAATCGCCCCACATCCTTATCGCGGCGGAAGGCCCAAGCACGCGAACGGGCGGCAATCCAACCGGCAAGGCCAAGGCCAACGGCAAGCAGTAGGAGAATAGCTGGCGACATCGCTCAAGCAGATCCTAAAGTGTTGTGCCTGATTGCGGCGTTTGGGTTGTGCACGAGGAAATCCATTCAGAAACGAAATTCTCGGAGAGAATCATAGCCTGTCGGACCTCACCGATGTTGGACGAATATGACAAGAACATGACAATCACCCCGACTAAGTGTCTTGCGCGGGAATCCGTGCGCTGATTGTTGTCCCTTGGCCAAGCTCGCTGGCAATGTCGAGGCGTCCGAGGTGACGCTCCACAATGTGTTTTACAATTGCCAAGCCTAGCCCGGTGCCGCCTGCGGCGCGGCTGCGTCCAGGATCGGTGCGATAAAAGCGTTTCGTAAGATAGGGAATGTGCTCAGGATCGATGCCGTTGCCCGTATCAGTCACCGATATCTTCGCTTCCGCATTATCTGTTTCTGATAGAGATACAGTGACTTTTCCGTCCGTATCACCATACTTTAGCGCGTTATCGACGAGGTTGCGGACGAGTTGTTCAAGCTGCCGTTCGTCGCCCAATACCGTCATGTCTTTTTCGATGTCGAATTCGAGACGGTCTGCTCTTTCCAATCCAGCAGCATCCTTCGACGCGCGCTCAATCAATTTTGCCAGTGGTAGGTTTTCGCGCGGCTTATCGTGTTTCTCAGCTTCAATTCGCGAAAGCGACATCAGATCACTGACCAGACTTTGCAGTCGGCGGCCTTCTCCGAGAATAACATCAAGAAACTTCTCGGTTTTCTCAGGCGGAAGGTTGCCTTCGCTATCCTTGATCGTCTCTACATAACCAAGGATCGAGGCGAGCGGCGTACGCAATTCGTGACTGGCATTGGCGACAAAATCGGTGTGCGATCGCGCAATATCGGTCTCGGCGGTTTGGTTGAGCAACTCCACAACCGACACCCCATTGCCGAGATTTTGGCGATTGATCCGCCATACATCCCTCCGCCGTACCAGCCCTTGGATATTGGCAGCGCCATTCTTCTTCGATTCGAGCAATTTGATCGCCTTGGGATGGCGCATGGCGACACGCATGTCTTGCCCTATGATATGCTTGCCAAGAAGCTTGCGTGCGGCACGGTTCGCAACCGTAATGCGCGATCCTTCCATCACCAGAATCGGCGTGCCTGAATATTCGACCAACTGCGCCATGTTGTCGCTGCTGAACGGGTCTTCGACCTTGATGATTTCTTCTGCCGGCGGGTTGATTGCGATCAGGAACAGAGATCCTGCCCATACCAGCGCAACGGCCAGTGTCAGCCAAGGGTTCACTCCGTAAGCGACGAGCGCGATGGAGGTCGCTGCTGCGAGAGCGAGTCCAGGCCAGAGGGGAGTGCCGCTGCGGTCCATATATTGATGGCCTTAGCGTTGCACCTTGGCCTGCGCTACCAGTTATGTCGGGTTGTAATATTTGTCACCAGAATGGTGACCCCTACGGGAATCGAACCCGTGTTTCAGCCGTGAAAGGGCCGCGTCCTAACCGCTAGACGAAGGGGCCATTCTGATCCGGTTCGTCACATTTCAGTGAAGCTGGAACAAAAAATCGCCATCACTGGTGACCCCTACGGGAATCGAACCCGTGTTTCAGCCGTGAAAGGGCCGCGTCCTAACCGCTAGACGAAGGGGCCATAGTGATGGCGTGGCGGCGCAATTAGGGGCGAGATTGTTCTGCGTCAAGCCTCGCGCGCGGTTTTGAAGCGGCTTTATCGGCTGTCTTGGACGAATTTTTGTATCAATCTGCCCAAGCTGCATCTTCAAGGTGCAGTTCGGCAGCAGGTCGGCTGCCCCAATCGTCAATCTTCGCACGACCGGCCAGCCACATTTTGCGCCCCTTTGCTCCGTGCAGGATTGCTTGACCCATTTCGGTATCGGCTGCTCGGAAGGCAATTGCTTTGAGCGAGCCGCCATCTTCGCCACCAACGATCAGACGCAAATGGTCGGTGCCGACAATATCCGCCTTGATCAGATGGACTGGGCCGACTGCAACTCTGGGTCCGGGCCAGCCAATCCCGTATGGTCCGGCTTCGTCAAGCCGTTCTACCAAAGACGGTGCAAGACCGCGCGGGGCAACGGCTAGGTCCAACTTCAATTCTTGCGTTGCTTGCGCGTTCGATACCGCCGACCCAAGACGGGCATCGAGCCAATCTGCAAATTTGTCCAGCTTGTCGGCATTGATCGTGAGGCCCGCTGCCATCGCGTGTCCGCCGCCAGCGACAAGCAAACCCTCTTCACGCGCTGCGATGATCGCGGCGCCCAAGTCCACGCCTGAGATCGAACGTCCGGAGCCTTTGCCTTCTCCGTTCTCTTCATCGACGGCGATTACGATTGAAGGCTTGCCGGTCTTTTCTTTGATCCGCCCCGCGACAATGCCGATCACGCCGGGATGCCAACCCTTGCCTGAGAGAACGACAACCGAGCGATTATGCTGGGCGGCGATCTGAGCTTCGGCTGCCTCTTGAACCGCAGCCTCAATAGCGCGGCGCTCCTCATTGAGAGACGATAGCTGCGCAGAAATCTCACGTGCCTCATCATGATCTTCGGTGGTGAGCAAACGTACACCGAGTGTCGACTCGCCAACGCGGCCACCTGCATTAATGCGCGGCCCAAGTGCGAAGCCAAGATCGCTGCAAACTGGCGCGCGCTTGAGCCTGCTGGCATCGATGAGTGCGGACATGCCGATATTTTCGCGCTTCGCCATGACTTTCAGGCCCTGCGCAACAAACGCTCGGTTCAGGCCATGCAGCGCGGCAACGTCGGCTACCGTGCCCAACGCAACCAGATCGAGGAGTGAAAGCAAGTCGGGCTCGGCTCGATTCTCAAAGTACCCCTGCGTCCGCAATGTCCGAACCACGGCAATAGCGAGCAGGAAAGCGACGCCAACTGCAGCAAGGTGACCGTGCGACGCGGCTTCGTCATTCTCGTCCAGCCGGTTCGGGTTCACTAATGCCGCTGCCTTAGGCAATTCATGCGCACATTTGTGGTGGTCGACGACGATCACATCCACGCCGGCATCGCGTGCCATTTCCAGCGCTTCAAATGCCATCGCGCCGCAATCGACAGTGACAATCAGGCTGGAACTTTCTTCTGCCAACTTGACCAATGCAGAACCGCTGGGACCGTATCCTTCCAGCAAACGGTCAGGAATATAGTATCCCGCATCGCATCCAACCATCCGCAGCAAGCGGATCATCAATGCAGAGCTGGTCGCGCCGTCGACATCATAGTCGCCGTAGATGGTGATCGTTTCTTTGCCGAGGATCGCTTGCACGATGCGCTCTGCGGCGTTCTCCATGTCCTGAAACAGCGAAGGATCGGGCAGGAAGCTCCGCAAGGTCGGCGTCTTGTGTCGTGCTATATCGTCGGGTGCGACGCCGCGTGACAGCAACAACTGAGTGACGATATCGTTCTCCAGCCCGTCACCTGAGCCGCCGATATCCATATTACCGCCGCGCCAGTGCCAGGCTTTGCCGGAGAGCGATTGCGTTACGCCGAATACGGGTGAGAGTGTACGGGAAGCCATGGCTGTACCTACCGCATTGGCGGGCGCGCAGCAAAGGCGGGTGATTGACAATCGACAGCTATCCGTGATGTTCGCTCGCATGCCTCCACCAGACAAGACCCTGCTCATCATCTGGCACAGTCGGACCGGCGCAAGCAAAGCGATGGCTGAAGCGGCGGGCGAGGGTGCAGGGCAGAGCGCCAAGTTACTCGGTGCAGCAGACGTGACGCCGCAGCATTTGCTCGACGCGGACGCGTACCTGTTCGTCTGCCCCGAGAATCTCGCGACAATGAGCGGGATGATGAAAGAGATGTTCGACCAGACTTACTACCCGATCCTTGGGCAAATCGAAGGGCGCGGCTTTGCGACGATCATTGCGGCAGGTTCAGACGGCGAGGGCGCGCAGCGTCAAATTGATCGTATTGCGAAGGGATGGCGTTTGCGGCGTGTCGCGGAACCAATGATCGTGAATTTTGATGCGCAAACTCCCGAGGCGATCCTTGCCGAAAAGGCTGTTGACCCCAAAAAGTTGAAGCAATGTCGCGAGCTTGGCGCCGCACTTGGCGAAGGCCTCGCGCTCGGCGTTTTCTAATCAACTGCATCGGTTTCGGAGCTATCCACGCGCTAAGACTCGACGGCAGCATTAATACTCGGCAAGCTACTGATATTGTTTAGGAGGAGCGCCGAGTTATTTCCGGACATTCGGACCAATCAGCGGCCGCAGAGCCGTCAGGACTGTATTTGCTCTTTCCGACGGGCAAACGACCAGCCATTGAGTCCGTGCGAGAGGCGGTGGCGGCAATTGATGGCGTCACAATTAGCCATGATCCTGAGGCGGCTTCGCCCGCGAACGTCGATGGACGACACTGGTTGGAAGTCGTCATTGATGGTCTGACTTTCGACATCACTGGTTTGGCTCCGGGCAGTTCAGCACCGTTGGCTAGTTTTGTTCAAAGCACTCACGCGGGGTCATCTGGTGCAGCAGAAGCGGTCGCGATAGTGCCCGGACCGCATTTGGCTGGCGGTACTTACATCTTGCCCGTGCTTCGCGGATTGCTCTCCTTGGGCGCGCATTTGGGCACGGAATTACATCATGCTCTGGCCGTGGGGTGGCCGCCATCATTGAACACCGCTTCTACCGCGCAGCTCGGGAAGGCCGCGGAAAGTTGGGCGAATGGAGGAGCGTTTCCGAGTGAATTTCTGATCCGCTTCGAACGTTCGCCGGGCGGCGCTTTTCAAAGCCATGGTCTCTCGGTTTTCACCGGGCAAGAATTGAGCCTCACATCGGATATCGTCGAAAGTGACGATCTCGCGATGCGTCTTGGCTGGCGGCTCGCCAACCAACTGGTCCTGCTTGGCCGGATCGAGGTTCTCGAAGAGATTACCGGCCCAGATGGAAGCATGCTTCGCTTGGCGCCATCGTATGATGGCGATATCGTCGAGGTTTCACGCTGTTAATAGCGCTGAGCTGAATCACGCCAGTTTGGCGGCCAGATCATCCTTTGCGGCGTTATACTCGCTCTCAATCTTATCGACCAGATCAGCAACGGTTCCGACTTTGTCGATAGTGCCGACGCCTTGGCCTGAACCCCAAATGTCTTTCCATGCCTTGGCTTTGCTGTTGCCGCCCGAGCCGAAGTTCATCTTGCTCGGATCGCTCTCGGGCAGGTTCTCCGGGTCAAGCCCGGCCTTCTCGATCGAGCCGCGCAGATAGTTGCCATGCACCCCGGTGAACAGGTTGGTGTAAACGATATCGCCTGCTTTGCTGTCGACGATCTCCTGTTTGTAGGCTGCGTCTGCATTGGCTTCCTCGGTGGCGATCCATGCTGACCCGATATAGCCGAAATCAGCACCCATTGCCTGCGCCGCAAGCACCGAGCGGCCATGCGCAATCGATCCCGACAGCGCGACTAACCCGTCGAACCAGCTGCGGATTTCCTGCATCAATGCGAACGGCGACTGTGTGCCCGCATGGCCACCAGCGCCAGCAGCAACAGGGATCAGGCCCGTCGCGCCTTTCTCGATAGCTTTGCGTGCGAACCGGTCATTGATCACATCATGCAGCGTAATTCCGCCCCAGCCTTTGACGGCGGAGAAGATATCTTCGCGCGCGCCGAGCGAGGTGATGACCATCGGCACTTGCCATTTGGCGCATACCTCCATGTCTTCCTCCAGCCGGTCATTGCTGCGGTGGACGATCTGGTTGACCGCATATGGTGCTGCAGGCCGGTCAGGATTGTCGCGATTATGCTGCGCCAACTCTTCGGTGATCCGGTGAAGCCATTCGTCCAAAACGCCAGATGGCCGCGCATTCAATGCCGGGAACGAACCGATGATGCCTGCCTTACACTGCGCGATCACCAATTCCGGACCGGATACGATAAACAGTGGTGAGCCGATAACCGGCAGGCGTAGGCGATCAAAAGGTGCGGGTAGGGCGGCCATGGATGCTCCGTTGCGTTATGAAACTTGCGTTGAGGTGTTCGGGGCGATCTATGGTGCAGCGAGTGCCGTGTCGAGGGTGACGTTACGTAAGCTGCTATGACGCAAGGTCAGGGAAGGATGTGCTCGACCGAATAGAAGCGCGCTGCGTTGCCTGCGTAAAGCGCTGCCTTCTCGTCATCCGAATAGTCCGCTGTGATCCGCTTGAAGGCATTCCACAGTACCGGATAAGTCGCGCCCCAGCGGTCGACCGGATAATTACTCTCGAACATGCCACGTTTCGTTCCGAAGGCCTCAATGCAGGTTTCGATATATGGCCTCCACATCGCCGCGAGTTCTTCCGAACCGTAACCTTTGGCCGGGCCTTCATCGGGCATCATGCAATTGACCATCGCCAATCCGCCCAGTTTGACCGAGACATTGTCACACTCAGCCAACGTGCGGATTGAGGTCGCCCAGCGGTCAAAATTCTCTTCCAGCTTGCCTTTGTACGACGCGATGTTGAGCGGCGTGCCGCAATGGTCGAGGCAGATTGGTTGATCGGGAAATGCTTTCGCCAGATCAATCACATCGCCGATTTGCGGCTCGAGCACCCAGGCATCGAAGCTCAGTTGCATTTCGCGCAAGTTGACGAAACCCATCCGGAAGGCATCGCTTCCATAGAGTCCTTCTGGCGCGTGGAAGGGAGGGCCAAGTACATCGGGATCAGCATCCCAAGCGCCTTGATGGCGGATACCTTTGAACCGGCCCCCAGAACCAGAGGAGCCGGCTGCAACCAGCGCTTCCAATACTTCGCGCGCGCCATCGCCGAGCGTCATATCGGCATGCCCGACAATCCCAGCGCAGGGACGGTAATCGCCGTAGAGCCCGCTCGCGCCTTGCGCTGCGACGCCGTTCACATATTCAACCTCGCCAACCGGCTTCATGGCTTCCGAACGCGCTGCATCGTAGAACGCGCCGCATTCCATAAAGACGGTGCCGACGACGTTGTGACCGCTCTGCGTGTCGGCGAGCAGCTCATCAAACGTGTAATAAGGCGCGCCGACCAAGGTTTCGATAAAAGGATGCCGCGGCTCCGGAAACATCGGCATCATCGGCCGCAAGTCCCACAAATGATGATGCGGATCGATGATCGGCAGATCGGGTTCGAGGATAGTTTCAGTCATGAGCAGTTTTCTCCTCGGTACGTCTTACAGGATGGAACACATGGAACAGGGTCTTGGCAAGGGAAAGTGCGGTGACCGCGAAGAATAGGACTCTAGGGTTACGCTTGTAACCTAACACACCTCCTATAAGTACGGGATTATCTTTGATAATCTCTCCGACGATGGAGTTACACTTTCATAGGGTAAAACACTCTCCGGACTTTTCAAAACGCATGTGGATATGAACAACCGCGAAAAGTTGACCATCATGCTTGTCAAATGACATACACTTATTGCGAGGATGTAGCGTGATCGGATCATGTAGGGAATCCGGTAGCTAATCTTGCATGTGTGATGAAATCTAACATTCTGAGCAGTTCTAATAGGCAGCACGCTGAAACGCGAAACTTTGGTTGGTACAAGGACGGAGTATAGATTCTACGTGACATCGTTCGCATTACTTGGCCATATGATTGCATGTCTATGAAAACGGGTTTTGAAATAGTTCGATCAATTTCGACCCAGTGGACCAGAGCTCAATCTGCAGTATCGCTATGGGGAACAGGCACCTTTGCCCGTTCGAAGTCAGCATTCGCCGGGCGAGGCACAAAGCTTGTTGAGATTTCCGAGGAATTCCGCCGGGCTAAACGGAACCTGGCATGGGCTGCAACGGCGGCCCTTGTGGTCGCTTTTATCACGCCGACGATGACAGATGCGAGTGGCAATTCTGTTGCTGATCGCTGCGGAGACATCGCTCTTTCATTCTTTGCTGAAGCGTCGCTTCCTGTTGCGATGCCTGCAACGTTCATGGTCATCTACCTCCTCTATCTCGCATACGGCTTTTGGTATGAGTCTCGGCGAGACGTTTTGCAGAATAGCAAGGCTGCGCGCGCGCGCGACCCCGACGCTGGCGCGCAAAAGCCTGACGAGGTTCCTGTTCACGAGCAGCTTATTCTCAAATTCCGTGAAGAAGCCGACAAGGCGACCAGCAGTCTGCATGAGGCGGGTCAACTTCTGACCAGCATACCGGCAGATAGCGAGAAGACTGTTGCAATTCGCCAACAAGCCAAGTCCAATCTCGCACAAACGGTGAATGAAATGGTTAGCCAACAAAAGGTACTGGGAGACATCGCTTCTCGCCTCCCAGTTTTCAACCAGTTCCATGACCTAGGTCAGGAAGCCTCAGATCTTGGCCAGACGGTAGAAGGGATCAAAGGGGAGTTGATGGTGATACCGAGCATTCTGGGATCGGCTGCTCAAATGATAGAGAAGAGCGTCGCTGCTATCCCGAGTTACCGGATTCCTACACAAGAAGAACTCGATGAGTTAGCCAGGATGGTCCACGCATTAGAGAGCCAGCTTCAATCTACCCGAGAAGCAGTAACGCTCGCCGCCCAGCAATACACTAGTTTTAGCGAACAGCTTGAACGCTCTGATTTGCGTGATCATTTTTTGCTTGAAAGGGCGTTACCTCCCCTTTTTGCGCTTTCAGCGATGGCCTTTCTCACATTCCGCAAAGGCCCCTGCATGATAAACTGGATGGCATCGCCATTCCTGTAGCAAGACTTGCCGCATTCACCCCACAGCAGAATTCGCCGCGCTCAACACCGCTCTAACACTTGCCGTGGCAACATCTTCATCAATCCCGACGCCCCAGATTGTTTCACCATCTGCACCTTCGCACTCCAGATACGCCGCCGCTCGCGCATCGCGGCCTGAGCCCAGTGCGTGTTCGGTGTAGTCGCGGATTTTGAGTTCGAGGCCGAAGCTGTCTTCGATTGTGCTGAGCACGCTTGAGATCAAGCCGTTGCCGCGTCCGCTGACGCGTTGTTCCTCGCCTTTGACCGCAATGGTACCGGCGAAAATGCGGGTGCCGTCGGTGGCGCGGCTTTCTTCGTAATCGACCAGTTGGAAATGCTTGTTGTCGGTCTGCACATGGTAGGCGCTTTGGAACGCGCTCCAGATGTCGCTGGCATTGAGCTCGCGGCCCAAATCGTCGGCGAGATGCTGCACGTGTTTGGAAAAGTCTGCCTGCATTTTCTTGGGCAGTTTGAGACCTTGATCTTGTTCCAGAACCCACGCAAAGCCGCCTTTGCCACTTTGCGAATTGACGCGGATGACCGCTTCATAATCGCGGCCCAGATCGGCGGGATCGATAGGCAGATAGGGGACGCGCCACAGCTCGTCATTTTGCGTTTCGCTGGCCGAAAAGCCCTTCTTGATCGCGTCTTGGTGACTGCCAGAGAATGCGGTGAACACCAGCTCGCCGCCATAGGGGTGGCGTTGGTGGACGGGGATATCGTTGCAATATTCGACCGTTTCGATGACGCGGTCGATATCGGAGAAATCGAGGCCGGGATCGATCCCCTGCGTGTACATATTGAGCGCGACAGTGACGAGGCAGCAATTGCCTGTCCGCTCGCCATTGCCGAACAGGCAGCCTTCAACGCGGTCGGCGCCTGCCATGATGCCGAGCTCCGCCGCTGCGACACCGGTACCACGATCATTATGCGTGTGCAGACTGATGACCGCGCTCTCGCGATTGGGCAGATTGCGGCAGAAGTACTCGATCTGGTCTGCATAGATGTTGGGCGTTGCCGCCTCTACCGTAGCAGGCAGATTGAGGATGATTGGTTTGTCAGGTGTGGGTTGCAGAACGCCCATGACTTCCTCACAAACCGAAATGCTGAAATCCAGCTCTGCGGTCGAGAATGTCTCGGGGCTGTATTGGAAATGCCAGTCGGTGTCTGGGCGCTTTGCCGCTTCGTCACGCATGATCTGGGCGCCGGTCTTGGCGATATTGCGGACCTCGTCCTTGCTCATCCGGAACACGATATCGCGCCATGCCGGACTGACCGCGTTGTAAAGGTGGACGATGGCGGAATGCGCGCCTTCGAGGCTCTCGAAACTGGTGCGGATCAAATCTTCGCGCGATTGCGTGAGGACTTGCAGATAGACATCATCTGGCACTTTGCCCGAGCGGACAAGGCCTTGGATAAAGTCAAACTCGGTTGCACCCGCGCTGGGAAAACCGACCTCGATTTCCTTTACGCCAATCTCCAGCAGCAAATCGAAGAAGCGGTTCTTCTTCACCGCATCCATCGGATCGATGATCGACTGATTGCCGTCCCGCAGATCGGTGGAGAGCCAGCGGGGCGGGGCAGTGATCGTGCGTGCTGGCCACTGGCGGTCGGGCAGATTTATCTGCGCGAACGCCTGATATTTATTGGAAGGCTGTTTGAGCATGGACATCGGAATAGCAATCTCGAGAAGTTCTAGGTTCTGGCTCTTTTCCCTTGGGCGCTCTGGCGCGCCGGATCAGGCCACGCCGAGTGTCACGCCCAAGGGCGCGTAAGTCGTAGTAGAATGTCGAGACGCTGTGTCATTGCGTTTTGTATGCGAAAGGATCGCACAGATGTCCACCGGCTTTGTGAAATAATTCGCGTGCAGTGTAACCATCTTTTGATTGATGGCGAACTTCCCAGTGTCCGGACCCAATCCCCCATAAAGTTCGAGAGGAAGTATCTATGAAGTCCAAGAATGTTGCAGCCATGCTGATGGTCGCTGGCGGTCTTTCGGTAGTCGCGGCTCTCCCGGTTGCCGCTGGTGCTCCATGCGGTCCGTCCGGTTTTGGTAATTCAAGCAGCTACGGAAATTCAGGTCGTGCAGCTGAACGGCGCCAAGCACGCGCTGAACGCAAGGCGCGCAGAGAAGCGCGTCAGGCTGAAGAAGCAGCGCAAAAGCTTGCCGACGCAGAGGCAAAAGCTGCTGCGGAAGCCAAGGCACAGGTTGCGACGAACGCACCGGCTCAGGCTTCAAATACCGCGACACCGCGGTAATCGCGATACCCCTTCGTCCAGCATCCCGGTTTCACCTTTCCCCCTCCCTGATCGAAACCGGGATCGCTGGACGTGTTAGAACCGTTTTTGATGACATCTGACAAAGCCAAGTCGCTGTTCCTGCAGAGTACGCAAGCGATGTTTGAAAGCGGGCACCCGCTGATGGCGCGCGTACTCGGCAATGATAGGGGGCAAGCGGAAAGCTGGCGGCACTATCCCGATCCAGACGTCGTCAACGGACCATTGGCAGCGCGCTGGTTCTATCACTGCCATCCGCCCGAAGCGCGCGGCAATGGCGAGCACGGGCATTTCCATCTTCTTGTCGGCAAGAGCGCCTTGGCCGATGATGCTGAGCCCTTGATGTCAGCACCGCCTGCTTCGGAGCCACAGCCCGATGTCGTACACATTGCCGCTCTTGCTGTTGATATGAATGGCGTCCCGGCGAACTGGTTCACCACCAATCGCTGGGTAACGGGCGAGTGGCTTTATCCGGCGAAGTGCATTCTACCTCTGGTCGAGCATCTGGATTTCCGTGGCCCCAGTGGAGATCCACTCGTGAATGACTGGTTGACCGGAATCTTTGCACTTCAAACCGGTGCGATCTCCGACATTCTCTCAGAACGTGATGAGAGGATCAGTACGCAAGCCATTCAGAGTGAAGATCGCAGTAGCGGGGTGCTATCTTCCGTTTCGATCAATCTTGAGCGCTTGCTCGGTTAGCGGCTCATCCCGGGTTTGCATACGGGCGCAGGTGACGCTGACGGCTTATGGACTTCAACAGGGACCATTGCCGCGCTCTATCCGACCAACCAATTCCTCTAGCGTATAACGCTGCTTTTGAGGGGCGGCAGCGGCGCAAGATACGTAATTTGGGTCTTTGGCCAGACAGCCCTCGTCGCAAATCAACTCTGCTGCTCGCGCCTGCCCGTCGACGCGCCAGAACCGCCCGCCAGGGGTTGAGACATAGCCGTCAATCTCTCCCGCAATATCCGCCTCGAGATCGGTCGGCGACGGAAACTCGCCAATATACTCCGGATTGTAATTGCCGTGTGTGTGAAAGCTGGCCAGGGTCAGCATTCCGGGGCGCTTGAGGAAAGCGGGCGCGCAGCTGTGACCACCGCCGCCGATAATGCGGGTGACACTGAGTTCGCCCTCGTAGTCTTCATAAATGACGCCGCAGAACTCTCTGCTCTCAGCGAAGGAGCGCAATTGCAGTTCGCTGAGCGTTTCGCGCGCGAGTTGCTGCACCTCGGCTTGCGAGATGGTGGACATGCGCGGATCAGGAGCAGAGAGCCCGAGTGCGCTGCGGAAAAAGATGACAACCCACAAAAGCGCACAGCCAGCGAGGATCAATCCGTTTCTACTAGCGTCACTCATTGGCGCGCTCTAGCTAGCCTTTGCTGCCGGCCCTAGTTCTTTTCCTTGTCCACCAGTTGATTTGCCGAAATCCACGGCATCATACCGCGAAGTTGCGCGCCGACTTGCTCGATCGGATGCGCTTCAGCGGCTTTGCGTGATGCTTTGAGTTCCGGTTGACCCGCACGGTTATCGAGCACGAAGTCCTTTACGAAGCGGCCTGCTTGGATGTCTTCCAATACACGCTTCATTTCAGCTTTGGTTTCGGACGTTATGATCCGCGGACCGGTTTTGATATCGCCATATTCGGCAGTGTTGCTGATCGAATAGCGCATATTGGCGATGCCGCCCTCATAGAGCAGATCGACGATCAGTTTGGTCTCGTGGAGACATTCGAAATAGGCCATCTCAGGCGCGTAACCCGCTTCAACGAGTGTTTCGAAACCGGCTTGGATCAGATGCGTGATGCCGCCGCAGAGGACAGCTTGCTCGCCGAACAGATCGGTCTCGCATTCTTCCTTGAAATTCGTCTCGATCACGCCCGAACGTCCACCCCCCATTGCGCTGGCATAGGAAAGCGCGAGCGATTTGGCGTAACCATTGCCGCCACTTTCGCTGCCTTCTTGGTGGACCGCGATCAAGCATGGCACGCCGCCGCCGCGTTGATATTCGCTGCGCACTGTATGGCCGGGACCTTTGGGGGCGATCATAATGACGTCGATATCTGCAGGCGGTTCGATCAGGCCGAAGTGGATGTTCAGGCCATGCGCAAAGGCGAGGGCAGCGCCGGGCTTCATATGGCCAGCCATATCGTCAGCCCAGATCGCCGCTTGATGCTCATCGGGTGCAAGCACCATGACGAGGTCGGCCCATTCCGCGGCCTCTGTGTTGTTCATCACATTGAAGCCGGCTGCTTCGGCCTTCTTCCGTGTGGCTGAGCCTTCGCGAAGTGCAACCGCGACTTCCTTCACGCCGCTATCGCGCAGGTTTTGTGCGTGGGCATGACCCTGGCTGCCATAGCCAAGGATCGCGACCTTCTTGTTCTGGATCAGATCAAGATCGGCGTCTGAATCGTAATAGACTTTCATGTTCAATCATTCCTACGTGATCCGGTTTAGACCGGCTTGTGGTTCAAATTAGTCCGGTGCGATCACCGGTGAATTGGTTGTTAGGCCTCAGCCCCGCGCATCATGCCCGCGACGCCGGTCCGGCCAACTTCGACCAAGCCAAGCTCGCGCATCAAGGCGATGAAATTGTCGATCTTGTCCGGTGCACCGGTTAGCTCAAAAATGAAGCTGGATGTTGTCACATCGACGACTTGAGCACGGAATACGTCTGCAAGCCGCAGGGCCTCAACGCGGTCATCACCAACACCGGCGACTTTGATCAATGCCAACTCGCGTTCGACATGCGGACCTTCCTCGGTCAGATCGATCACATTGTGAACGGGAACTAGCCGCTCAAGCTGCGCCTGAATCTGGTCGATCACTTCGGGCGGGCCATTGGTCACAATGGTGATCCGGCTCGTAGCGTGATCCTCCGCGATATCGGCCACGGTCAAGCTGTCGATATTGTAACCACGCGCGGTGAACAGACCCGCGATCTTGGCGAGAATACCCGCTTCGTTGTCAACCGTAACCGCGAGGACGTGGCGTTCGGATTTTGCTTCTTTGATATGCATCGCGTGCGCCCTTACACCAAAGCCTTGGCTTCGTCGTCCATCGTGCCTTCGACCTGATCACCATACATCAGCATCTCGGTATGCGCGGCACCGCTAGGGATCATCGGGTAGCAGTTGGCGTCTTTCGAAACCTGACAATCGACTATTACAGGGCCGTCATACGCCATCATTGCTTCGATCCCTGCGTCTAGGCCTGCTTCGTCCTCGATGCGGATGCCTTTCCAGCCATAGGCTTCGGCGAGGGCAACGAAGTCAGGCAGGCTGTCCGAATAAGAGTTTGAATAGCGGCTTTCATAGGTGAGTTCCTGCCATTGGCGGACCATGCCCATATATTCATTGTTCAAGATGAATATTTTGACCGGCAAGCGGTACTGGCTTGCCGTACCAAGTTCCTGAATATTCATCTGGATTGAAGCTTCGCCCGCAATATCGATGACCAGATCATCCGGATTGCCGAGTTGTGCGCCAATGGCCGCAGGCATTCCGTAACCCATTGTGCCAAGGCCGCCGCTGGTCAGCCATTTGTTTGGGTCGGAGAAGTGGAAGTACTGCGCCGCCCACATCTGATGCTGGCCGACTTCGGTCGTGATGATCGGGTTGCGATGTTTGGTTAGCGCATAGAGCCGTTCGATTGCCAATTGCGGCATGATCGAATCTTTCTTGGGTGGATAGGCAAGGCTTTCGCGGGCACGCCAGCCGGTGATGCGGGCTTTCCATTCGCCCAGGTCCTTGGCTTTGCGATCTCCCCAAGCGTCAATCAATTGCTGCAACACGGTGGCGCAATCGCCGACGATGCCGAGATCAACCGGAACTGTCTTGTTGATCGATGCGCGGTCAATATCGATGTGGACTTTCTTGGAATCTGGCGAGAAAGCATCGAGGCGGCCGGTTACCCGGTCATCGAACCGTGCACCGACGCAGATCATCAAGTCGCACTTGTTCATCGCCATATTGGCTTCGAAAGTACCGTGCATGCCCAGCATGCCGAGCCAATCCGGATGATCAGCAGGGAATGCACCTAGACCCATCAGTGTCGAAGTTACCGGCGCTCCGGTAATGTCCTGTAACTGGCGGAGGAGGGCGCTCGCTTCGGGTCCGGAGTTGATAACGCCGCCGCCGGTATAAAAGACTGGAAATTCTGCTTCGGCCATCATGGCTACGGCTTGCGCGATTTTGTCGGTCTTGCCTTCGGTGCGCGGTTGGTAGCGTTCTGATGTGACGAAGCTGCCGGCGTCTGCTTCGCCATTCGATAGCGCGATCTGCACGTCTTTGGGGATGTCGACAACAACAGGGCCAGGGCGACCGGTGGTCGCGATCCGAAATGCTTCTTCGATTGTCGACTTGAGTTCGCTCGGGTCTTTGACGAGGTAATTATGCTTTGTGCAGTGACGCGTGATGCCGATTGTGTCGGCTTCTTGAAATGCGTCAGTACCGATCAGAGCTGTCGGAACCTGTCCGGTAATGACGACCAGCGGGATCGAGTCCAGATAAGCGTCAGCAATGCCGGTTACCGCGTTGGTGGCACCCGGGCCGGATGTGACCAAAACGACGCCCGGCTTGCCGGTCGAGCGCGCATAGCCCTCTGCTGCATGCGCTGCGCCAGCTTCATGCCGCACCAGAATGTGGCGAATGCGTTGATCGTCAAACAGTTCGTCATAAATGGGCAGCACCGCGCCGCCGGGGTAGCCGAAAATGAACTCGACTCCCTGATCAACTAGGCCCTGAACCAAGATGGATGCGCCGCTGCGCTCCTGCTTAGACACTGTTTCCTCCGCCTTTCACCCCTTGAGTTCAAAATTTATGGCCCGGTGCAAGGGTGCACACCGAGCCAATTTCAGGCTGCATAACGCACAAAAATGTTTCGTCAATGGCTATTTACGTAATAATCGTTCAAATATGGTTTCGATATTGGCATTTTCAGGCTCTTGTCGCATCCAACCTTTGGGAGGTTGATTGCGGAACCACGTGAACTGGCGCTTGGCATATTGTCTGGTCGACATCTGTCCAGATTGAATCATTTCATCGCGCGATACTCTGCCTTCTAGCCACGTCGCTATCTCGCGTACGCCGATGGCCCGCATGACCGGCAGTTCAGGATCAAGATCGCGAGCTATCAGAGTCTCAACTTCGGTGATGGCGCCGCGATCAAGCATCCATTCAAAGCGCAAATCGCAGCGTGCATAGAGCCGCTCCCGGTCTGGCACGAGAATGAGCGGGTGGAGATCGACTTGATCGCCGATCCCGCCGACAGGGTTGCCGTGCCAATCGACCATAGGCTTACCAGTCGAGCGTATGACTTCGAGGGCGCGTGCAGTTCTGGTGGTATCGGCGGGGGCTAGGCGTGATGCGGCCTCGGGATCCTCGATCTCTAAAGCGGCGCGTGCATCTACTTGCTCCATCGCCCGGATCTCCGCCCGAATATCCGGATCGATAGGTGGAATGGGAGAAATCCCATCAAGCAATGTCCGCATATAGAGGCCAGTCCCGCCGACCAGAATTGGCACTGCGTCCTGTGCGTGCAAATTCGTGATCACGCGTTTGGCGGCATCGGCCCAATCAGCGGTGGAACACGCAGTCGCGCCGTCCCAATCGCCGAACAGATGATGCGGCACACCCTGCATCTCATCTTCATCGGGACGCGCGCTCAGCACTTGCAAGTCACGATAGACTTGCGCGCTGTCAGTATTGATCACTGCAGCGTCTTTTCCCCGAGCATTCAGCGCCAATGCAAGCTTGACCGCCAAATCGCTCTTGCCGCTGGCGGTTGGCCCTGCAATGAGCGCCAATGGCCTTTTGGGCGGCGGCAATTCACTGCTGGAATTAGGAGAAGTATTCGTGCTCATCACCCGGCTGATAGCAGACCCGGACGGACTTGAAACACGTCTTAAAGACGCTGTGTCTGCATTAAAGGCTGCTGGCATGACCGACATCTCTGGTCTCGGTTCGCGGATCACGGGCAATGGTGACGCGGTCCTGCAGATGATTGTCGGCGACGGCGACAAGCCGAAGCTGCGTCAAATTATTGAAGAGCACTTCTCACCTTCCGCGGCGCTTTTCAGCGATGGCGATATCACCATTCCATCACTGTTTGTATCGGACATGGATTCGACGATGATCGAGCAGGAATGCATCGATGAACTTGCCGATTTTGCGGGTCTGAAGGACAAGGTTTCCGACATCACCGAACGGGCAATGCAGGGCGAACTCGATTTCGAAGATGCGCTCCGAGAACGCGTGGCGTTGCTCAAAGGGCTACCCGAATCCGATATCACCAAATGTCTGAACCTAAAGATCACCGACATGCATGGGGCGCGGACCTTGGTCCAAACTCTGCGGGCTCAGGGCTGTAAAACTGTGCTGGTTACGGGCGGTTTCCACCATTTTGCCGACACCGTGGCGGAGCGGCTTGGCTTTGACCGCGTGGTTGGCAATCGCTTGGGGGTCGCCGGTGGCAAGCTGACGGGTAAGCTTGACGGACCAATCGCCGACAGCGCTACAAAGCTTTCGGTGCTGAACGAAGAGCGCGAGAAAATCGGCAGCGGAGCGGTTTTGGCAACGGGAGATGGCGCCAACGACATCCCGATGATCGAGGCCGCGAGTTATGGTATCGCCTATAAGGCGAAACCTAAAGCCCGCGCCGCGTCCTCGGGGTGGATTGATCGGGGCGACCTGACTGCGATCTTGAGCCTGCTTGGCATCCAGGAATATGATTGGTCTGTTTGATCAGAGCCAGCTGGAGATTTGGCTTAGTGGCTTCTTTTGCAGCGCATGAGTTGGCACGGTAGCGTCCGCCGCAGGCCTACCCACGACGACGATCATCAGCGGCTTCTCTTCTGACGGACGGCCGCAAATATCCCGCAAAAACCCCATGGGTGAGGGTGTGTGGGTTAGCGTAGCACAGCCCGCCTCGTGCAACGTTGTGATCAGCATTCCGCAGGCGATGCCGACGCTTTCATTGACGTAGTAATTTTGCGTTTTGCCGTCTTCCTCGATCCCGCCTTTGCGCTGTGCGAATACGACGATGAGCCATGGAGCTGTTTCCAGGAACGGTTTATCCTGATCAGTGCCGAGCGGTGCCAGAGCCTCTAACCATTGGTCGCTGGCCTTTGCATCACCTTCCTCGGCTCCGTAAAAATCAGCTTCTTCCTGCTCAGCCGCTTCGCGGATCGCTTTTTTCTTATCGGGCGATGCGACAACAGCGAAATGCCAAGGCTGATGGTTCGCACCGTTGGGGGCGCTACCCGCGGCGGTGATGGCGGCCTCTATCACCTCGCGCGGTACTGGCTCCTCTGTGAAGTACCGGCAGGTGCGGCGCTGGATGATGCTGTCCCTGAAAGCGGTCGCCCGCTTGATGCTTTCTGCATCGGTGACTTCTGGGAGCGAGTACGGAACGGAATCATGTGGTTTCATATGAGACTATATTGGCGAGTTTCGTCGCTTTGGAAAGCCTAGAAATGTCCGCATTATTGACATCAGTGTAGGTAAGTTGCATATCCGAACTGAACTTGATGAGAAAGGCAGCCTGATGGCCCCGATCGAACGCCCGTTGCAGCATCCCGACCGTAAGCATGTCGGCTTTCAACCAATCAAGGCAATCCGCCATTTCCGCAAACTCATCGCCGACAAGGAGGACACCGAGCAGGTCTTCCACATTATCGAAGCGCTGAAGGGCAAGAAAACCGCTAAACAAGCCGCAGAATTCGTTCACTCAACCGAAGGTCAGGCGATGTTGCGTGATGACCGTGAACTGGCGCCGATGCTTGATGAGCATTCGAACTGGGCTGAATGTGCTGAGGATAGCGTAGCGCAGAACTATATCCGCTTTATGAAGCGTGAAGGGCTAACGGCTGCGGGGCTAGTGGCGGAATCGCATAGTTGGCAGCCGAAAGATCAGCGGCCGGAAGACCTCTACGAATGGTATTATGACCGTCTGCGCGACACGCATGATCTGTTTCACATCCTGACCGGCTATGGCCGCGATGGGTTGGGGGAGCTTAGCCTGCTCGGCTTCAGCTACGCACAGAATCATAACACCGGCGTGTTGTTTATCGCCTATGCGGGTGCGCGGCAGATGAAGAAGGCCTCAGGCAGTTCGGCCCCGATTTTTGCTGCGGTTCGTGAAGGCCAACGCCTTGGCCGCGAAGCCGCTAAGCTCGCGCATGAAGATGTTGAGAAGTTGATGCACGAGCCGCTCGAAGCCGCGCGCGAGCGGCTCGGGATCGGTAAACCGGAAATATATCGCGAATGCCTGCGGATATTCGAGACCGAGGGTCTGTCGATCCAAGATCCTGGAAATCTACCCTCGCAAGATGACGGATGTTGCGCGGCTTAATTTCCCGCTGCGGAATCAGGCTCTTCTAGGCCACCGGTGTCGTCTGCGGCCTTGGTCATCACTTCATTCGTTGCCGACGCCTCGTTTTGAAACGCAGTCGATGCGGCTTCTAGCGTGGTCTTATACAAATCGATGGCTTCGCTTTTCTCAAGCTCATAATTGCGGCTGAATTCGCACGCGCGGAAGAATATGTCGCGGGAGAACAGCACCGCAGGCGACCGTCCGCCGAGCCCCGTCTCACGGCTTTCCTCGCCTTCGCCGACCCCGCCGGAATCATTGCCGCCGCTAAGTGCGACCAATCCTGAGACTGATGCCTGCGAGCCTTGATTGAATGAAGCGTCGGGGGCTGGGGCGGTGCAGGTCACAAACCGGGTTTTCTTGTCGAGGACCAGCGTGTTGGCGACCGATGATGTGGTTGAAATGATCTGCTCATCACTGATATTGGTCATGACTGGCACAGGCTCATCAGCCATTGTCGCACAGCCGCCCAAAAGGACAGCGCATATAAGCGTTGGTTGACCAAGTTTCATGTTCACCCCCTGCGATCAGGGTGTTTGATTAGCGCGAGCTTGTGCAGAAAAGATTGTATGTCCGCGACATTGGATATGCCCGACGGTAGCTTATCGCAGTTCCTTGCGGATCACGAATTTGAGGCCAGACCACGTCTCGTCCACCGCACATTTCTTGGTATCTACAAAGCCGATAGCAAAGCCTGCCTCTTGAACATCGGCCTGCGCAATGTCGGTTGGTACTTTGGATGCCTTCTTGGGCCAGCTGACCCATACTTGCCCGTCGGGCTCTATCTGGGCACGCAAAGCGCCAAGCTTTGCGGATAATTCACTGGCTGTTGTGACAAAGATATGCGCTGCGTTCAGAGGCGCGTCGCTTGGAGCACATTCGATCAGTTTGAGGCCGTACTCGTCGATTTCGGTACGGATGCTATCAGGCATCGCGTCAAACCACACGCGGAACCCGTCTTTCAAAGTCAGCTTCTTGGCGAGCGGGGTTCCAGAATATCCCGCTGCCATTGATCAGTCTTCCATCCAGTTTTTGAAGAAGCTCTCATTGGCCTCACGAAGCTGCTCGACCGGAATGTCGAACAGGATTGCATCTTCGTCATCTTTCCATGAGAAATTCGTTCCACCGGTAAATCCGACCCAATCGGCGCTCACGCCCGCTTCGCCGCATTCGGCCTCGAATACCTCCCATTCTTCCCGCTCTGTAATCGGCAGGCAGACGATATAACGGGCTTGGTCTTCGCCAAACATGTCCAGCAGGCTGTCGCCCAGCGTGTGTACGGTCGCGCCGATGCCGCTTGCCATCGCCATTTCGGCAATCGCCACCGCTGCGCCGCCATCGGAGATGTCATGCACCGTGTTGCAGCGGTAATTGCCAACAAGCTCGCGGACGAACTCACCGACACGGCGTTCCATTTCCAGATCAACTGACGGTGTTGCGCCATCTTCTTTGCCGCGCACTTCACGCAACCATGTCGATTGGCCGAGATGTGATCCGATAGAACCGATTGCGCCATCCGCGCGCATTGCGGCCAGATCGGGCTCGCCCGATTTTGCGTTCCACAGGACATCGCCATTGTCGGTGAAGCCGCCCAGCACGATAATCGCTTGGCCTTCGTCTTTGAAAGCGATGGTGGCCATTACATCGTGATCGTCCATCAAGCCTACGCCGCCGATAGCCGGTGTCGGCAGAATGGCGCTGCCGCCGCCCGTCGCTTTACTCTCATTATAGAGCGAGACGTTGCCGCTTACGATCGGGAAGTCGAGTTGGCGGCAGGCTTCGCCCATACCCTCAACGCAGCCGACAAATTGCGCCATGATTTCGGGCCGCTGAGGATTGCCGAAGTTCAGGCAGTTTGTGACTGAAAGCGGCGTCGCGCCGACTGCGCAGAGGTTGCGATAGGATTCCGCGACTGCGTGCTTCCCGCCTTCAAACGGATCGGCATAGCAAAAACGCGGGTTGCAGTCGGTGCTGATCGCAAGTGCTTTGTCGGTCCCATGGACGCGCACGACCGAGGCATCACCGCCCGATTTCTGAAGCGTGTCCGCGCCAACTTGGCTGTCATATTGCTCCCAAATCCACCGGCGCGAGGCGAGGGCAGGAGTGCCAAGCAAATGGAGCAATTCCGCGCCGTGATCCTCGCTAGCTTCAATCTTGTCGAGCGGCGCGATACCGGCCCATGCTTTGTATTCATCGCGTGAGATGTAGGGACGCTCATATTCGGGCGCATCGGACGCCAACGGGCCAAGCGGAATGTCACAGACAGTCTCACCATTGAAATCGAGAACCATGTGGCGTGTATCGGTCACTTCGCCGATTACTGCGAAATCCAGTTCCCACTTCTCGAAGATCGCGGCAGCCATCTCCTCTTTGCCGGGCTTAAGCACCATGAGCATCCGCTCCTGGCTCTCGCTCAGCATCATTTCGTACGGCGTCATCGCCTCCTCGCGGCATGGCACCTTGTTCATGTCGAGGCGAATGCCTGTCTTGCCGTTCGTCGCCATTTCGACGCTGGAGGATGTCAGGCCCGCCGCGCCCATATCCTGAATCGCCACAATCGCATCGGTCGCCATCAGTTCGAGGCATGCTTCGATTAGCAGTTTCTCAACGAAGGGATCACCAACCTGCACGGTCGGTCGCTTTTCCTCGATATCGTCACCGAAATCAGCGCTGGCCATTGTTGCGCCATGGATACCGTCGCGGCCGGTTTTGGAGCCGACATAGACGATAGGGTTACCAACGCCCGTCGCCGCACTGTAGAAAATCTTGTCGGTGTCAGCGACGCCAACGGTCATCGCATTGACGAGGATATTGCCATCATAGGCAGGGTGAAAATTGGTTTCACCGCCAACGGTGGGGACACCAACGCAATTGCCGTATCCACCGATGCCCGCAACCACGCCTTTGACGAGATGCTTCATCTTTGGATGATCGGGTGAGCCGAACCGCAGCGCATTCATGTTCGCAACCGGGCGCGCGCCCATTGTGAACACGTCACGCAAAATACCGCCAACACCTGTTGCTGCACCCTGATAAGGCTCGATGTATGACGGGTGGTTATGGCTCTCCATCTTGAAGATCGCCGCCTGATCATCGCCAATATCGATCACGCCAGCATTCTCACCAGGTCCGCAGATCACCCATGGGGCTTCGGTTGGCAATTTCTTCAGGTGGAAACGCGATGATTTATACGAGCAATGCTCTGACCACATCACCGAGAATATGCCGAGCTCGACCATATTCGGCTTGCGGCCCAAGCTCTTGAGCACTTGCTCATATTCTTCAGGGGAGAAGCCGTGTTGCTCGACGACTTCAGGAGTGATCACATCGGATGCGTTAGCCATGCGGCGCGTTTAGCGCCGAGGACCGCCTCCCGCTAGCCCCCGATCATCCATATGTCGACGAGTTGTCCCCACCCAAGATGCAATCCACGCTGCCAGACCGAAACTAAGCAGCGCCATGCCATACAGCATGAAGTTGGCTTCGGTCGGCTGCGGACCAAACCAGTTGATCGATTGAAGCATCAGCAGGAAGGCGAGGAGTATCCACGGCGGCATGATCGGGCCTTTGGTCCTCGCGATGTACCAGAGGAATGCGGCGAGAGTCATGCCCAGTTCGAGAGCGATCGCAGCAGCGGGATTGTTCCACAGGCCAAAGCCGTACCGCGCCTCACCGCCAGCAATGGTCAGATCAGGGCGATGCACTAGCAAGTCGATAAGCCAATGCGACGCCACAACCAGTGCGGCGATTCCGGCAGTCACAAATTGCCGCTTCAGCAGCAGGAGCAAAATCATGAAAGCGAATGCCCATGCCAGCGTGCCCACCAGACTGTGGGTAAAGGGCATGTGATACAAATCGAGCGGGTTCATGGCTGTGATGCCCGGCTCAATCCGCATTTTTTCCACGCCGACGATGGCAAAGAGGAAGAATCCCCAATCGACCAGCTGAGCGGCGATGAATAGTGTGCCCAGCTTGGGTGCATTTTTGGTTGCTGCGGCAGCCACGAAGGCTGGTGCCCAATGTCCGATAAACATCTGTCTTAACCCAGTTTCTGTACCAAGAATGTCGCTGCGGTTGCGGCGACGGAAGTGGCGAATGCGCCCCATGCAATAACTGTGACGGTAATGTAAGTCGGCCAGACTTTTAACGTTGTCTGGTTAGTCAAATCATAGGTGGCATAGCAAACCGCACCAAGCAGCGCGCCGTTGATTGCGGCCTGGCTTAATCCGCCCGACAAGCCGGGTCTTACTGCAAACCATACCATTCCAACCGCATAGATAAGGAAGAACGCAATCGCCGGGGCGCCGCGGGCATTGTCCGCCATCAATTCACCCAGCGCAGGGCGATACAGGTTCGGTCCTGCCCACCGGATCCACAGCACTTCCAAAGCGCCGAACGACACCAAAGCGCCTGCATAAGCAGCAATCCATTTCATCGAATGCGATCCCCCATCGGCCCGCAATCCCCTTCGAGCCATTATGTGGTTCGCAACTTGACCAAGCCTGTGCCTGCGGTCAATGCTTGATCCCATGAATGAGGCAACTTCTGATATCAGTAAAATGACCTTCGAGGACGCGCTACGCGCGCTTGAAGATGTGGTGAAACGGCTTGAGAGCGGGGAAGTCCCGCTCGACGAATCGATCAGTCTATACGAGCAGGGCGAGAAGCTGCGGCAGCATTGCCAGGCAAGGCTCGATTCGGCGCAGGCGCGGATCGAAAAGATTGTCGCCGGTCCAGACGGCAAAGCTACCGGCACCGCACCGTTCGATTCGGACGCCTGAGATGGCTCTGAGCGTCGTTCCCGACAATCTGCTATCTGAAGGTCTCAAGGACATCCAACGCGACGTCGATGCGACGTTTGATATGACGTTACCTGTGCCCGATGATACAAGGGCACGGCTTGTCGAAGCCATGCGTTATGCAGCGATTGGTGGCGGCAAACGCGTGCGCCCGCTACTGCTAACCGCGACGGCCGCAATGTTCGGTGTAGACCGTGATGCGGCTGTCCGCACCGGCTGCGCGGTTGAGGCGATTCACGTCTATTCGCTAATCCATGACGATCTTCCGTGCATGGACGATGATGATTTGCGCCATGGTAAAGCAACTTTGCACAAGCAGTTTGACGAAGCGACCGCAGTTCTGGCGGGTGATTCGCTGCATGATCTGGCTTTCGAAATTCTGTCTGATACAGCCACCAGCGGTGATCCATTCACCCGCGCTGAACTGATTACTACACTTGCTCGTGCCAGCGGTATGAACGGTATGGCTGGCGGCCAAATGATGGATATGGCTGCTGAGGACTCAGATTATGATCTGCAGGCCATCACGCGACTGCAACAGCTAAAGACCGGAGCTTTGCTAGCTGCATCGGTCGAAATGGGTGCAATCCTTGGGAAAGTAGCTCCAGAGGGTAGGGCACCGCTGCGCGCCTATGCTCGCGATATTGGCTTGGCATTCCAGATTGCCGATGACTTGCTCGATGTGACGGGTGATCAGCAGAAAGCCGGCAAGGCCCTCCGCAAGGATGACGAGCAGGGCAAACAGACTTTCGTGACTCTTATGGGCGTAGACGGCGCAAAAGATCAGGCACGGGCGCTGGTGGATCAGGCCGTCGGCCACTTGTCTGGCTATGGTGATGAGGCTGAACTGCTAAGGGCCTTGGCGCGCTATATTGTGGAGAGAGACCGGTGAGCGAACGCGTAGGAATTTATCCCGGAACCTTCGATCCGATTACGCTGGGTCACGCGGACATTATCCGGCGCGGGGCGAAGCTGGTCGACCGGTTGATCATCGGCGTCACTACCAATCCTTCAAAGAATCCGATGTTCTCGACGGAAGAGCGACTGGCAATGGTCGAGCGCGAAGTTGCGAATCTCAAGCTCGACAATGTCGAAGTGATCGGTTTCAATGCGTTGCTGGTGAAATTCGCCGAAAAGACCGGAGCGAATGTGATTGTCCGCGGTCTGCGTGCGGTCGCCGATTTTGAATATGAGTATCAAATGGCGGGTATGAACCAGCAACTCGACGACGATGTGGAGACGGTTTTTCTGATGGCAGATGTCTCGCTACAACCCATTGCTTCGAAGCTGGTGAAGGAAATCGCTCTGTTCGGCGGGGATATTGCTCCATTTGTCAGCGACGCCGTCCGCGAAGATGTAACCGCGCGCGTGGAAAAGATTGGTCGCTTGGGCGATTACTGAATCACCCGATCGCACTCTCTCCGATCATTCATTGAAGTGACAGCCACACGCGGCTAGACGGTCCGCAATACGATTTACCGATATTATTGGGAAACACATGATCAAGACTTTGATGGCTGCCGCAGTAACTGGCGGTGCGTTTGCGACGCTGGCGCTGACTCCGGTCACTGCTTTGGCGCAGGATGAAACCGAAAGCGCAGAAGAGCTTATGGAGGTCGAGGACGAACCTCTCGCCCCGCCTAAGCGCTATGACCCGATCAATTACGATATGCAGGAAGATCGCGAGAATATTCTCGTGCTTGACCTGTCAAACGGCAAGCGAGTCCATCTTCGCTTGATGGAGCAATGGGCTCCGAGCCATATCGAACGTATCAAAACGCTGACCCGCCAAGGGTTCTATGACGGCATCATCTTTCACCGCGTGATTGATGGCTTTATGGCGCAATCGGGTGACCCGACCGGCACTGGCCAAGGTGGTTCTTCGCTCCCTGATCTCAAAGCCGAATTCAATCCGATGCCGCATATTCGCGGTACTTTGGCGATGGCGCGGGCACAGTCGGAGGACAGCGCAAACAGCCAGTTCTTCATCGTGTTTTACCCGCGTTTCTCGCTTGACAAGCGGTACACTAATCTCGGCCGAGTAATCAGCGGAATGGATGGTGTAGATGCTATCGAGCGCGGCGAGCCGCCTGCGAATCCAACGCGAATTCTGCAAGCTTCGATAGCTGCTGATAACAAGCCGGTTCCAGCTCCAGCACCAGAACCAGCCGCAACCGCGATTGAAGACATCACTGCCGATATGTTGAGTGCGCCGATCGAGCAGTAAACGCTGCTTATTGGTCTTCACATCGCAAGCTACGAAGCCTAGCTGGGCGCAATGCGTGTTGATGCATTCGATTTTGAGCTTCCACCAGAGCTGATCGCGCTGCGCCCTGTGTCGCCGCGCCACTCCGCGCGCATGCTATTGGTTGAGGCCGATAAACCTCTTGCTGATCGCACCGTCATTGATCTGCCGGAGATATTGCAACCGGGAGATGTGCTGGTTTTCAACGACACACGGGTCATTCCGGCCCAATTGGAAGGCAGGCGCGGAGGCTCGGGGACCGAGGCCAAGATTGGGGCCAAGATTGGCGCTACACTGCATAAACGGATCGATTTGCGCCGTTGGCAGGCGTTCATCCGTAACGCCAAACGGTTGAAAGAAGGCGACACAGTCGAATTTTCCTCCGGCGTCAGCGCAATTGCTGAGGAGCGACACAAAGATGGCAATTTCACTCTGAACTTTCAGGGCGACGAACCGGTTGAAGTGCTGTTGGAACGGGCCGGGAGGATGCCATTGCCTCCCTATATAGCTGGTAAGCGTCCGACTGATGAGCGCGATAAATCGGACTATCAGACAATCTTCGCGAAAGAGGATGGAGCGGTCGCTGCGCCCACCGCCGCGCTGCACTTCACGCCGGAACTGCTTGATGCACTCGATGCGCGCGGGATTGTTCGCGAGACTTTGACGCTGCATGTCGGGGCGGGGACGTTCCTGCCGGTCAAAGCCGAAGATACCGACGACCACCAGATGCATGCCGAATGGGGCCGGATCGATGGCGTAACGGCTGATCGACTGAATGCAGCCCGGGCAAACGGTAATCGCGTGATCGCCGTGGGCACCACTAGCCTGCGCCTGCTCGAAAGTGCAGCTACGGACGACAATGATATCCAGCCATTTGATGGCGACACATCTATTTTCATTACGCCCGGCTACCGTTTCCGCGCAGTCGATGGGCTGATGACCAACTTTCACTTGCCGAAATCGACGTTGATGATGCTCGTCAGCGCGCTGATGGGGCAAGAGCGCATGATGGCTGTTTACGACCACGCGATTGCGCAAGGATACCGGTTTTACAGCTACGGAGATTCTTCGCTGCTGTTGCCGAGTGCTGGGGCCAGTGCATAAGTAAGGCTTGGCAATTTCGCACGGCTCGGCGATATCGGTCGTCCTATGCAACCGATCTTAGAAGTTCGCGACCTGACCAAGGTCTATCAAGGGGGCCTGAAAGCCCTCGACTCAGTCGATCTGGCAATCAATCGGGGCGAAATTTTCGCGCTGCTTGGCCCCAATGGTGCGGGCAAAACCACACTGATTGCCGCGATCTGCGGACTGGTCCGGCCAACAGGCGGGACGATCAGCGCGTTCGGCGAAGATCTGTCGAAGAACTGGCGTTCGGCACGTTCACGGATTGGGTTGGTACCGCAGGAACTCGCAACCGACATGTTCGAGAAGGTTCAGTACGCGGTGTCATACTCGCGCGGACTGTTTGGCTTGGCTCCCAACCCGGCGCGGATTGAAGAAATCCTCAAATCACTGAGTCTGTGGGACAAGCGTGACGAACAGATACGTGCTCTGTCCGGCGGTATGAAGCGCCGAGTGCTGATTGCCAAGGCGCTTGCGCACGATCCTGATCTTCTGTTCCTGGATGAGCCCACAGCCGGCGTCGATGTCGAATTGCGCCGCGATATGTGGAAGCTGATTGGGGAGATGCGTGAGCGCGGCGTCACGATCATTTTGACCACGCATTACATCGAGGAAGCCGAGGAGATGGCTGACCGAGTCGGGATTATCCGCAAAGGACAGATTCTGATGGTCGACGATAAAGAGGCGATGATGAGTCGTCTTGGCCGGACTGAGGCGATTATCACGTTGCCCTCTGCTGTGGCGGGGCTGCCAGATGATATTGCTACCTATCCCGTTACCTTGTCCGACGATGGCAAAGAGCTTTGCTATCGCGGTGGTGATGGCAGCGGGAAGGGTAAGGAAGAGGTTGCAAACCTGACCAAAGCACTGACCCGCGCGGGCATCGACTATAACGGCATTGATATTCACGAATCCTCGCTGGAAGACATCTTTGTCGATCTGGTTGAAGAGCGCACGGGAGAGAGCAAATGATAGGCTTCAATTTCCGCAGCACGCTGGCGATCTATAACCGTGAATTGATGCGGGCCTTGCGCACGGCGTTTCAATCGATCCTAGCGCCGGTTCTTACTACCTCGCTCTATTTCATCGTGTTCGGCGCAGCTATCGGCAGCCGGATGCCCGATCTTGGCGGCGTGGATTATGGTGCTTTCATCATTCCGGGCTTACTGCTGCTGACTCTGCTGAGCGAAAGCACATCGAACGCTAGCTTCGGTATCTACATGCCGCGATTTACGGGCACGATTTACGAGTTGCTGTCTGCTCCAGTCGGGGTGGCGGAAACATTGGTTGGCTTTGTGGGAGCAGCGGCGACGAAATCGCTGATCCTGGCGGCGATTATCCTCGCCACTGCAACTCTGTTCGTCGATTATTCCATTGCGCATCCAGTGCTGGCGATTGGCTACATCATGCTCGTCGCCGCGAGCTTCTCGCTGTTCGGATTTATCCTTGGCATATGGGCGGATAGTTTTGAGAAGCTTGGGATTATTCCCGCGCTATTCCTGATCCCGCTGACTTTCCTTGGCGGCACATTCTATTCGATTGATATGTTGCCCGATCCGTGGCGGACTATCGCGCTGTTCAACCCAGTTGTATATTTGGTGAATGGACTGCGGTGGACCTTCTATGGCTCTTCAGACATCAATATCTGGGTCTCGCTTGGGCTGACGCTCGGCTTCCTGGCGATCTGCGTGGCAACTATCGCATTCATTTTCAAGACGGGTTGGCGACTGCGCGAGTAGTGCTAAAGGCGCGTGGCAATGACCGAGCCTGCACGACCAAGATTCTCTTTCACGATTGCCGCTACTGACGGGAAAGCGCGCACGGGCGCGATTCAAATGCAACGCGGTGAAATCCGCACGCCTGCCTTTATGCCGGTAGGAACAGCGGCGACGGTGAAGGCGATGAAGACGGGAACAGTGCGCCAGACAGGCGCGGACATCATCCTCGGCAATACCTACCACCTCATGTTGCGGCCGGGCGCAGAGCGGGTTGCCAAGCTGGGCGGCCTCCATAAATTCATGAATTGGGATCGGCCGATTCTGACCGATAGTGGCGGATATCAGGTGATGAGCCTGTCCGATCTGCGCAAGTTGACCGAAAAGGGCGTGGAATTTCGTAGCCACCTCGACGGCTCCAAACATATGCTCACGCCGGAGCGCTCGATGGAAATCCAGCGTCTGCTCGGTTCGGATATCGTCATGGCGTTCGACGAATGCCCGCGTGCCGATCAGCCTCGTGATGTGATTGCCAAGTCGATGGAAATGTCGATGCGCTGGGCACAGCGTAGCCGCGACGGTTTCGACAGTGGTGAGGAGCACGCAGCGCGATCGGCGCTGTTCGGTATCCAGCAAGGTGCACTGGATGAAGAATTGCGCAAACTTAGCGCCGATGCGCTGACAGATATTGGCTTTGATGGATACGCCATTGGTGGTCTCGCCGTGGGCGAGGGACAGGAGGCGATGTTCGCAACGCTAGAGTTTGCGCCGCAGCAGCTACCCGAAAACCGGCCGCGCTATCTGATGGGTGTCGGCAAGCCGGATGATCTGGTCGGCGCGGTTGAGCGCGGGGTTGATATGTTCGACTGCGTCCTCCCAAGCCGGTCAGGCCGCAACGGGCAGGCTTTCACATGGAATGGCCCGATCAATCTGCGCAACGCTCGCTTTGCCGAAGATACCGATCCGATCGATGATCGCTGCGCCTGTGACGCGTGCAGCAACTACAGCCGCGCCTATCTGCATCATCTGGTGAAATCGAAAGAGATCCTCGGCGCGATGTTGATGACCGAGCATAACATCGCGTTCTACCAGCAATTGATGCAGACGATGCGCGATGCGATTAGCGAGGAACGCTTCGCCGCATTTGCAACCGATTTCCGACGCAACTACCAAGCATGATCGAGTGAAAATTAGCCTGCTGGCTTGAGAAATGCCTCAAGCCGCGCAACTTTCTTCGCAGGGTTTGCCTGCGTGATTGACCCTGCAAGAGCACGGATATCGGACTCCCATTTGGCTAGTTTCTTTTCGGTCCCGCCTTTGTTGGTCGGTCCGCATGCAAGAAACCTCACTGGTTTGAAGCCACAAAAGCCCAAAATCTGTTTCCGCCAGCGCTTGATTATTGCGTTCCCGTACATCAAGCGAAGGAAGAACGGCGGCGTATCCATTGTCGCGATCACGTCGGCGGATCGCCCTTCCAACAGCTTGTCCCACCATGGATCGTCATCATGATAGGCAAATGCAAAGCCGGGCAGAAGAACACGGTCGAGCAATCCCTTGAGCTCGGCGGGTTCGCTTCCCCACCACATCGGGAATGCGATCACGACGTGATCACACGCGTCGACAGCTTCGGCGACTTTGGTGATGTCGGGTTCCCATTCAGTGCGTTGTGCATAGCCGTGCCGCAAGATTGGTTCGAAAGTCAGGTCGCGCAACGCGATGTGCGTCACCTGTGCATCGCTTGGTAATGCCCGGCGATAGGTATCGAGCAAATGCGTACCAAGCCGGCCGTTGTCGGGGTGACCGTCAAGCAGAAGGATGTTCATTAAGTTCTCCTTTGCAACCCATCTAGCGTGTTGGCTACAAAAGAAAAGGGCGGCCCTGCAGGACCGCCCTTTGAATTCGGATTTCCGAAAATTTAGCGCGAATAGAATTCGACCACCAGGTTCGGTTCCATCGTTACCGGATAAGGAACTTCGTCCAGCTTCGGTACGCGGTTGTAAGTGACTTTATCGTTGCCGTCTGGGGCAACATAGTCGGGAATTTCACGCTCTGGCAGGCTCTGTGCTTCGATGACCAGCGCCATTTCCTTGGCCTTATCGCCAAGGCTGATGACATCACCGATATCGCAGCGACGGCTTGCAACGTTACACTTCACGCCGTTGACGCGAATGTGACCGTGGGAAACGATTTGACGCGCGGCGAAGATCGTTGGTGCGAATTTCGCACGATACACGATCATGTCGAGACGGCGCTCGAGCAGGCCAATCAGGTTCTGACCGGTATCGCCCTTCATAGCAGCCGCTTCTTTGTAAGTGCGGCGGAATTGCTTCTCGGTCACGTCGCCGTAATAGCCCTTAAGCTTCTGCTTGGCACGCAGCTGCAGACCAAAGTCGCTGACTTTGCTCTTACGACGTTGACCATGCTGGCCGGGGCCGTAGGAACGCTTGTTGACTGGGCTGTTAGGACGACCCCAGATGTTTTCGCCCATCCGGCGGTCAAGTTTATGCTTCGAGGCTTTACGCTTCGACATGAGGCTTCTCCAATTTACAATCGCCGCCTCTCCAACTGTTGGAGCGCTGGCGCTTTAACCCGGTATCGCTCCACCAGACCGAACTGTCTGATGCGGTTTCCGCTTCACCGGGGTGCGGAACCAAATTGCGAAGGCGCGCGGATAGCAGAAATATGCCCCTCGTCAAGCTGTGTTGGGCGTCACTCTTTCCGCACTCGACAAATCATGTCTGGCAGGGCAGTGGGCCGTGACATGAGCGAGCCCGTAAAAACTCCCGAAGATTGCACCACAATGGTGGATGTCCGCGCCGGCGTTGACGAGACCGACCGGCAATTGATGAAACTGCTCGAAACGCGCTTCGGTTACATGCGTGCAGCTGCGCGTATCAAACAGGAACGAAGCGCAGTTCGTGATGAGGGGCGCAAGGCTTCTGTTATCAACGCCGTTGAGCAAGCTGCTGAGAAAGCAGGCCTTCCTGCGGATCAAATTGGCAAAATCTGGAATGACCTTGTCGAAACATCGATCGCATATGAATTGGTAGAGTGGGACAGAATACGCGACTAAAGCGTCGCGTCCCCAGCGGCATCAATTGCCGTTGTTGTACTCTTCCCACTGCTCGCGAGTCATGCATACACGCTCTGACCGGCGACTGCCCATCGAAGTGATCCGGCGGCAGATCTTCTTCTCTTTCTTTGCTTCCTCTTTCCTCTCTTCTGCTTGGGGTGCAGCAGGTTGAGGATCGCCGGCGGCGACTGGTGTCGATACAGATACGGCAAGCAAAATAAGGGCGGGAGCGATAAAACGCATGGGAGACCTCGAAATTTTTAGTGTTGGGGGCGTATTATTGTTTCGCAATTGGATAACCACGCAACAGCCGTTTGTCGAGCCTTTGCCGTGAATTAGGCTCTTGGCTTGCGGGCGAAGCTGGACAGAACGCCCCTGAGCGTGCGTATTTCCAGATGGTTCCAGCGCGGTTTTGTCAGTACATTTCTGAGCGTGCGCTTGGTCGCTTCCGCGCGCGAGTCGGGCAGGAAATAGCCTTTCGGCTCAAGTAACTGCTCGAAATGTTCGATCAATCCGTCGAGATCTTGCTGCGGTGCAGGCGGAAGGTTTTCGTCCAGTGTCGGTTGGACCAAGTCCTGCGATTTTGACCATTCATACGCACATAGAATCACTGCCTGAGCGAGATTGAGTGACCCGAATTCAGGATTGATTGGCACGGTCAGGATCGCGCTGGCCATTGCTACATCCTGCGTGTCGAGCCCTGAGGCTTCACGGCCAAACAGAATGGCGCTTCGTCCCGGCCGTGTCTGCATTTCCGATGCGGCTGCTTCTGGAGTGACGACAGGTTTGGCATCCTCCCGCCTGCGAACTGTGGTAGCGTATATGTGGGAGCAATCCGCAACAGCTTCTGCCGTCGTACCGAAAATCTTCGCTTGATCGAGCACGATATCGGCGCCAGCTGCCGATGGTCCCGCGCTGGGGTTAGGCCAGCCATCGCGCGGCGCAACAATCCGCATTTCGGTCAGCCCGAAATTGAGCATAGCCCGCGCGGCTTTACCAATATTTTCGCCTAGCTGGGGTCGGACTAGGACGATGATCGGCTGTTCAGCCATTTCCTACGCCGCTGCTGTCGCTGTCGCCCTCGGCCACTTCCTGTACCGAGCTTGCGAATTCTTCGAAGTCGCGCGCCTCGCTGAAGTCGCGATAGACGCTGGCGAAGCGGATATAAGCGACGCTGTCGAGCTCGCGTAATCCATCCATCACCATTTCACCGAGGCGAGATGAGGCAAACTCGCTTTCACCCGCTGTTTCGACTTGGCGTTGGATACCGGAGACAAGTTGGTCGATCCGTTCCTGTGACACGTCACGTTTGCGGCATGCTAGGGAAACCGATTGCTCCAGTTTCGACCGATCGAAGGCCTCCCTCCTATCTCCCGACTTTACAATCGTCACTTCGCGCAACTGCACGCGCTCAAATGTAGTAAAGCGCGCACCGCAGCTTGAGCATTGCCGCCGCCTGCGGATAGAGGTGTTATCCTCTGTCGGGCGGCTGTCTTTTACCTGGCTGTCATCATGCGCGCAGAAGGGGCATCGCATTTACTTGCGGATCCGGTTGTAAAACATCACGCCCGCGCCGGCGATCGCGCCGATAGCAATGCTGAGGCCGGGCAGGACAAAACCCGCCGCCGCGCCTACCGCCGCGCCTGTCAAAACCGGCTTGGTCGATGGATGCTGCATGCCTTCCTTGGCCATGCCGGTGAATTCTTCTTTGGCGTCGTCGATCAGGTCGTTGTTCTTTTCAGTCATCTCTAATACCAGTTAGCTTAGGCCGGGGTAAACAGGGAAAGCCGAGCATAGCTGCTCAACGCGGCTGCGAACAGACTCTTCCACTTGTGCGTCACCCTCGGGACCATTTTTCGACAAACCGTCGACGACTTCCGCTATAAGTTTGCCAACTGTGCGGAACTCATCCGGACCAAAGCCGCGCGTCGTGCCCGCCGGCGTACCCAGACGCACACCGCTGGTTACAAACGGGCTGCGCGTATCGAACGGAATGCCATTCTTGTTGCAAGTGAGCCAAGCGCGATCGAGACCTTTCTCGGCTGATTTTCCGGTCACGTCCTTTGCTGTCAGATCGACCAGCATCGAGTGATTGTCGGTTCCGCCTGATACTATCCGAAGACCGTTCTCTTCGAGGCTGGCCGCAAGCGCGCGAGCATTCTCGACGACACGGGCGGCATAGGATTTGAAGTCGGGCCGCAATGCCTCGCGGAACGCAACCGCCTTTGCAGCAACAATGTGCATCAAGGGGCCGCCTTGGAGACCGGGGAATACAGCCATATTGAATGGCTTGGTATATTTCTCGTCATTCCACAGGATCACGCCCGAACGCGGCCCGCGAAGGCTTTTGTGCGTAGTCGTGGTTACAACATCAGCATCCGGGAAAGGTGAAGGGTGCGCATCGCCAGCCACGAGGCCGGAAATGTGGCTCATATCGACCATCAGATAGGCGCCGACTTCATCCGCTACTTTACGGAACGCCGCCCAATCCCAGACGCGTGAATAGGCCGTGCCGCCTGCGATGATCAGCTTCGGCTTGTGTTCTTTTGCCGTGGCCATAACCTCGTCCATATCGATCAATTCGTCTTCCTGACGAACGCCGTATGCGACGGGGTTGAACCATTTTCCGCTCATATTGACCGGCGAGCCATGCGTCAGGTGACCGCCCGAGTTGAGGTCGAGGCCCATGAAGGTGTCGCCGGGTTCTAGTAAAGCTAGGAACACGGCTTGGTTCATTTGCGACCCCGAATTGGGTTGAACATTGGCAAATTCGCAGCCGAACAGTTCTTTTGCGCGGTCAATCGCCAGCGTCTCGACCACGTCGGCATATTCGCAGCCGCCATAATAGCGCTTGCCCGGATATCCCTCTGCATATTTGTTGGTGAAGACTGAACCGGCGGCTTCGAGCACTGCCTTGCTTGCGATGTTTTCGCTTGCGATCAGCTCGATCTTGTCGCGTTGGCGGCCAAGCTCGCTGTCGATTGCTGCGGCGATATCGGGATCGGCTTCAGCCAAGCTGTCTTGCCAGAAACGGTTCATGTCTGGTGCGGATGGTGTGCTCATCAATTGGGTCTCAGCAGCTGGGAGTGGAGAGTTTGTCGGCGCGGCGTTGGTGACGCCCGCCTGCGAATTCGGTATTTAGGAATGCGGTAAGGCAAGCCTTGGCCATTTCGATGCCAGTCAGACGCGCGCCCATGGCGATGCAGTTCGCATTATTGTGTTCGCGAGAAAGTGCGGCCGAGAGCGGCTCCGACACAAGTGCACATCGGACCGCCGGGTTGCGATTGACCGCCATCGAGATGCCAATACCTGATCCACATAGCGCAATGCCGCGCTCGGCAGTGCCGTCGGCGACAACTGCCGCCAATTTGTAACCATAGTCGGGGTAATCGACGCTTTCGCCCGGTTCAGGACCGAGGTCGGCAACCTCGTGGCCTTCCTCTATCAGCCAGTCGCGCAGCTCGGCTTTGAGGTCGGTTGCGGCGTGGTCAGAAGCGATGGCAAGGCGCATGGGATATCCTTCGGTGTCGAGGAATCGATACAAACCAGCCGTATATGCATTTCCCCACCGGCTGACCACCATAAAGAGGCCACTTTCCACGGTGCTGGCGCCGATAAACTTGACCCCAATATCGGTCAGCGTCACCATTCAGAAAAATCGTGAAAAGGACAGCTGTGTGGCGAAATATTCGAACCTGATCTTTGCGTTGTTGATCGCCATTGCGTTGGCGATTTTCGCGACTACTCCGCCTGAGGCGGTAAGTGCTGATGCGCCCGCAGAAGAGTTCTCAGCGGCGCGCGCAATGGAAGATATTCGTGTGATCGCTGCCGAGCCGCATCCGACGGGTAGCGCAGCCAATGCGAAGGTTCGCGAGTATTTGGTCGACCGGCTGCAATCGATGGGGTTGGAAGTCACAACCACGAATGGCCCGATAAACGAGCGTTCTGCAAACCGTCTTTCCAGCTGGTTGCAAGGCGATACTGCTGATGTTCAATTGACCAATGTGATTGGCGTTCTGCCAGGCGCGGATCGCAATGCGAAATCAGTGCTGCTGATGGCGCATTATGACAGTGTTGGCGGATCGCCCGGCGCGCCCGATGATGCATCGGGCGTTGGTTCCATTCTTGAAGTCGTGCGGGCTATCCAAGCGCGCGGCCAACCTAAGCGCGATATCGTCATGTTCTTCACCGATGCCGAGGAAATCGGCTTGGTTGGCGCGCGGCAGTTCTTTGCGTCAAATCCAATGGCGGACAATGTCGGCGCTGTGATCAATCTGGAGGCACGCGGAGGCGGTGGGCGCACCACTTTGTTCCAGACATCCTCCGAGAATGGCGGTGCGGCTAAGCTCTATGCAGATGCCGTCTCGCGGCCAGCGGGCTCATCGCTCTCCACATTCGTCTATGAAGCTTTGCCAAATGATACCGATCTGACGCCAGCACTGGAACGCGAATATATAGCCTACAATTTCGGGTTCATTGGCCGACCTGGTCTATACCATTCACCTGAAGCAACGCCGGAACGGCTCGATCAGGGATCAGTACAGGATATGGGCGCGCAGACGCTGGATCTGACCGCCGCTCTGGCCAATGCCGACGCGCTGCCCGAGAAATCCGAGAACCGGACCTTTTTCGACGTGTTTGGGTTGTTCGTGGTCTCTTACGGCACGGCCATTGGATGGGCTTTGCTGGCGATAGCCGCGATCCTTCAGATACTCTGCTTACGATATAACAGCGGAGAAAATGGGTGGCTAAAGAGCCTTGGCGCTTCCGCGACGGTAATATTCGGAGGTGGAGCATTACTGTTTGGATTGAATTTGCTGTCCGGCGCAGGCCCCGGTGAGCTGGTTTATTATGACAGGCTTGCGGCCATCCCGATGCTGGAAATCCAAGCGCTGTTGATCTGTATCGCTATGTTTGCAGCGTCTGCGCCATTATGGGCTGGAAGGACGGGCAGTATCGTTGGAGTACTGGCGGCGCTCGCTCTGCAGATCTACGCGCCTGTCACGGCTTTTGTGGTGGTCTGGCCTTTGCTGCTCAGCGGTGTGGCCGGTGTGTTATCGCACCGACTTGGCGGTGCTTGGTCATCGACAGCCAAAATCGGACTTGGTGCGGTCGTGTTGGGCTTCCTGCTGCAATACGGTCATCAGCTGATGCAAGGCGTTGGTCCCGATGCGCCCTATGTTGTGGCGTTCTTGGCTGCCTTGATGCTACCGGCGTTGGGAATGCTGGTTCCGTCAGTCAAGCATAGGGTAGTTTTCCCGGTTGCAGGTGTGTCGCTGGTGCTCGCAGCGGTTATTGCGCTGTGGGTCAGACTTGATCCGATTGCCGATACAGTAGCGGTTTACGCGCAATAATTCAGGCGTCGGGAAGGGGCGCTTCAGCCTCTTCGGTCGCCGGTTCACGGTCTACAGACTCACTGCCAACGGGTTCATCTTCTGTCCGATTTTTGAGTGCCCTGACTTCTGTCAAAAACCAATCAAGCTCGCTGCGCTGCAGTTCGCCGATTTCGACGAAATAGGCTTGCATCGGTTCGGTGTAGTAAGGGCTTTTCAGTACATCCACGCTTAGCTGGAAGAACTTTTGACCAGTTTCTGTTTTTACGAAGGCAAGCAGCTCATTCAGCTCTTCCGTAGTGAACATATCCGCATACGCATTTGCCCAGCCTTCCATCAGCGTGGGAATATGACGATCCATAATCGGTTTCGATTTATCAAGAATCCGTCGTCCAAATGCATCAAGGGCTGCTTGCACTTCCGGATTGTCAGGCAGCAAAGACATCGAGTCTTTGACCTGCTCAAACATCGTCTCGCTAATGCTGTTGAACATCGCGCTGCGTGTTTCCACCGGATACGCCAACAGCAATATCTCATTAGCGATTGCAACCGATTCCGGATTAAGTGCAGGCAGCGTGTCAGCCTGTTCCTCCTCCGCTTCCTGCGCGGAGGCAGAAATGACTGGACTCGCCAGCAACGCCGCCGCGACAAGAGAACGGAATAGGATCACTGGTCGAGGAACGAACGCATCTTCCGCGACCGGCTAGGGTGCTTCAGTTTGCGCAGAGCTTTCGCTTCAATCTGCCGAATACGTTCGCGGGTAACCGAGAATTGCTGGCCTACTTCTTCGAGCGTGTGGTCAGTGTTCATACCGATGCCGAAACGCATTCGAAGAACGCGCTCTTCGCGCGGGGTGAGGGAAGCGAGAACGCGGGTCACGGTTTCCTTCAGGTTCGCTTGAATTGCGGCGTCCACCGGAATGATCGCGTTCTTGTCCTCAATGAAGTCGCCGAGGTGCGAATCTTCCTCGTCACCAATTGGCGTCTCAAGGCTAATCGGCTCCTTAGCGATTTTCATCACCTTGCGGACCTTCTCAAGCGGCATGGAAAGACGCTCGGCCATTTCCTCTGGTGTAGGCTCACGGCCTTGCTCGTGCAGGAATTGACGGCTCGTGCGGACAAGCTTGTTGATCGTCTCGATCATGTGGACCGGAATACGGATTGTCCGTGCTTGGTCAGCAATTGAACGGGTAATTGCCTGACGGATCCACCACGTCGCATAGGTGCTGAATTTATAGCCGCGGCGATATTCGAACTTATCAACGGCCTTCATCAAGCCGATGTTACCTTCTTGAATAAGATCAAGGAATTGCAGGCCGCGGTTAGTATATTTTTTGGCGATGGAAATCACCAGGCGAAGATTCGCCTCGACCATTTCCTTCTTTGCTATCCGTGCCTCGCGCTCGCCCTTTTGCACCATGTTCACGATGCGGCGGAATTCGGGCAGGCTCATGCCGGTCTGGCTGGCGATATCGGCGATTTCAGCGCGGATACGGTCAACCGCGTCGGCTTCCTTCTCAGCGAACGCAGCCCATTTCTTATCCTTCTTGACCCGGTCGGCCATCCAATTGTCGTCTAGCTCGTTACCGATATAGGCATCGAGGAAGTCGATCCGCTTGACCTTGTGGCGCTCGGCAAGGCGCAGCATCTGGCCGCCAAGCGCGGTCAGACGGCGGTTGAAGGCGTAGAGATTGTCGACCAAAAATTCGATCTTGGTCGCATGGAATTGCACGCTTTCAACCTGAGCTGTCAGGTCTTCGCGCATTTTCTCGTATTTCTTCTCTTTAGCCGCCGGGAATTCCTGTCCGTTACCGAGCGTTTCCACGCGGTCAGCCTGCATCTTTTCAAACTTCTTGAACATCGATGTGATGCGCGCGAAAGTTTCAATCGCGTCCGGCTTCAGCGTTGCTTCCATCTGCGCGAGTGAAAGAGTGTTATCTTCCTCTTCCTCGTCATCCTTCTTGGAAGAACCCTCTTCGTCGTCATCTTCGGC
Source organism: Pontixanthobacter sp. CEM42 (assembly GCF_017812015.1). Classification (GTDB taxonomy): domain Bacteria; phylum Pseudomonadota; class Alphaproteobacteria; order Sphingomonadales; family Sphingomonadaceae; genus Pontixanthobacter. Next base: position 898,424 of record NZ_JADQTN010000001.1, read on the forward strand.
GTCGATGTCTTTTTCATCATCGCTGCTGTCGTCATCGTCGCGAATGTCTACGCCGGCGGTTTCTTCCGAAATCTCGCCGTCATCATCCTCGTTTTCCTCTTCCATCTTATCGACGGGAGGTTCCTTCGACAGCATAGCGTCGAGATCGAGGATTTCACGAAGCTGCATCTCTTCATTGTTCAGCGCTTCGGACCAGTGAATGATCGCGTGGAAAGTAATCGGGCTTTCGCACAGACCGATGATCATCGTGTCACGGCCAGCTTCAATACGCTTGGCAATCGCGATCTCGCCTTCACGGCTGAGCAGCTCAACGGCGCCCATTTCGCGCAGATACATACGCACCGGATCGTCAGTACGATCGCCAGTGGCGGTTTTCTTCGCCGGAGCAGCAGGTTTTTTGGCTTCTTTGCCATCCTTGCCCACGCTGATTTCTTCAACTTCAGCAGCTTCGGCTTTTTCAGCCTCTGCCTCTTCGTCATTCTCGACGATGTTGACGCCCATTTCCGACAATGCAGTTTGCACGTCTTCGATCTGGTCTGACGTCATGTCACCGGGCAGGGCGGCGTTCATCTCGTCATACGTGACGTAGCCCTTCTTTTTCGCTTTGGTGATGAGCTTCTTCACGGATGACTCTTTGAGGTCGATCAGTGGCGCGTCGTCTTTGTCAGCTTTAGCTTTAGAGGCCATAAAACTTTATCAGTCCGTTTCTATGTCGTCATGGCTGTCGGTTTGAGCAGTTTGACGATCTGAATCACTTTGGGCCGCTTTCGCAGCCCTTTCGCTTACCATTTGCCCGAGTCGCTGCTCAAATTCCAGCTTTCGTTTGAGCAATCGTTGCTGCTCGGTGAAAGCACCTTCGGGGTCGGTCTCGAAACGCGCAGTGGCCGCTGCAAGCGCAGCTTCCAAAGCGGGCCTTTCGACCAGCAGTGACACGGCTTCGGCAAGATCGTCGCAGGCAGCTTTCGGATCGGTTCCTTCACGAAGGAAGGAGAAACGGGTTTCATCCGGCGCCTGACTTATGCCGTCTGGGATCAATATGGGGGATGTGTCGCCGGGTTCAAGCACCTCGGCAGCTTCTATCAACGAATCAATTACGGGGCCGACGCGATTGTCGCTGGCGGCGAAGCGTTCGAGCTGGTCCGCATGGCGTAAAATTTGGTCTGGATGACGCGCAAGACCTGCAACGACAGCATTCGCAAGAATGTCTCTGCTACCCCCGCTGGAACTGCGTTTGAGGCGCGCTGCGGCGTCGGGTGAAAGCGTTGGCGTGGCTTGCTTGAAGCCGCCAGGTTTCCACTCACGCTTGACCCAAGGCTTCTGCTCGCGCGGAGGATAGGCAAAAGCTGAAAACCGCTCGAGCAATTCGCGCCTGTAGAGAGAGCGAATATCGGAATCTTGAATAGCGTCTGTGTGGCTTAACAACCGCGCTTTCAAACCGGCCTTGTCTTCGGGCGTAGTGAGTGGCTGCGCATCACGCTCGAATGTCCACAGCGTGTCGAGCAAAGTCGCCGCGCCTTCCAGCACCTCATCCATGGCCTTGCGGCCTTTCTGCTGGAGCAGATCGTCGGGGTCGAGGCCGGTGGGTAAGCGAACAATACGCAGCGAATGGGAGGGGCGGAGCATCGGCAGGGCGCGTTCTACGGCGCGCATGGCCGCACGCTGACCCGCAGCATCGCCATCAAAACACAGCACGGGTGTTTCGACCATCCGCCACAGCATCTCGATTTGTGTCTCGGTCAATGCCGTGCCCATGGGAGCAACCGCATCCTCAATACCCGCAGCGGCGAGGGCGATGACGTCCATATACCCTTCTACAACCACCACGCGATTGGTTTTGCGCGACGCGGGACCCGCACGATGCAGATTGTAAAGGTTGCGGCCTTTGTCGAACAGCGGCGTGTCCGGTGAGTTCAGATATTTTGGCGCTTTCGTATTCGTCTCCAGAATACGTCCACCAAAGGCGATCACGCGCCCACGTGCATCCTGGATTGGCAGCATCAAACGGGATCGGAACCTGTCATAGGGTTCCTTCGCGTCAACAGCGATCCGCAGACCGCCCTCAATCAGCATCGGTTCTTCAAATTCGGACAGCGCCGCCTTCATCGCCTGCCGGTCAGGCGGGGCGTAACCGAAACCGAAGCGTTCGATCGTATGTTGATCGAACCCGCGCCCTTTCAGATAATCGCGAGCGCCGGATCCGTCATTGCCTTGCAGATTCCGCACGAAATAGTCCTGGGCCGACTGCATGACGTCATGCAATCCAGCGCGTTGCTCGGCGCGGGCGGCGGATTGCGGATCGGCGGCGGGAACTTCCATCCCGGCCTCTGCCGCGAGCTCTTTCACTGCGTCCATAAAAGACATGCCGCGCTGGTCAGTCATCCAGCTGATAACATCGCCATGCGCCTGGCAGCCGAAGCAGTGGTAAAACGCCTTCTGGTCGTTGACCGTAAAGCTGGGCGATTTCTCGTCGTGGAACGGGCAACAGGCCTTCCACTCATGGCCCGCCTTCTGCAGCTTGGTCGTGCGCATAATAACGCTGGAGAGCGTCACACGCGAACGGAGTTCATCCAGCCATTGCGGGGAAAGCGCCATGCATAATCATTGGGACTAGCTGGCCGTGAAAACAAGCCTCACAGCCAGCTTATCCTCGCGGTTACGAACAGGCGTTGGTCACGCCTTCTTTTTCAGCCGGATACGGGCCTGAACCCTTGGCCTCGGTGTAATTCGCGTCGATTGCATAGGCTGGCGCTGGTCCGGCAGGGGGTAGGGTCGATTGCCAATAGAACGTAATCGGTTCTGCCTGCTCCCACTGGTTGCCGCCACCACCGGCTTTGACCGACCAAATCAATGCGCCGTCTTTGCACGTTACAATGACGTCCGCCTTGTCGCCGACGGCAGCGAGTGCCTCTGCCTTGGAGTACCCCACAGAGCCGGTAAATCCGTGCGCGGGCCGCAGCATTTTGAACGCTGATGCACGTTCAATGTCGGAGGAATCATTTCCTGTCCCGCTTCCGGTATCAGGATTGTTGTCCTCACCCGGGTATATCACGTGAACGAATGTATAGACCGTTCCCTCCGGCGCTGTCTTCGGATCGCAAATATCCATCCCGTCGGGACAGGCGACATAGGACCGGATATCGGCAAAGCTGCCCTCGGCCGTGTCGAGTGTTCCTTTGACTTCCGGACCTTGAGGCCCGACGATTTTTGCACCCAGCCTCAAATCCATAAAGTCACCTGCATCGAGGGCAGCGGCAATCGCAGCCGCCTCGCCATCGGTTTGTGCGACGGGCTCCATATCGGCCTTATCCATATCCGGCTCGGCCGAACATGCGGCGAGGGAAATAACGGCGGCGGTGGCGAGAAGTGAGCGGAATGCGGTGGTACTTGGGATCATGTAAGGCTCTCTTTCACAAGTGAACTGGCTTTGCTCATATCCAGTTCAGCGCCGTGGCGCGCCTTTAGTTCCCCCATAACTTTACCCATATCCTTAATGGATTCAGCGCCTTGCTCGGCTTTGATCGCCTCGATTGCAGCGCGGGTTTCTTCTTCGCTCATCTGCGTCGGAAGAAATTCCTCGATTACCGCGAGTTCCGAGCGCTCTTTCGCGGCCAGCTCGTCACGCCCACCGTCAACATACATGGTTATCGATTCTTTTCGTTGCTTCGCCATTTTTAGCAAAACATCGGTCACCAGCGCCTCGTCATCCAATTCCTTGCTCGATGTGCGCAGTTCGATATCGCGGTCTTTGATCTTCGCGCCGATCAGGCGGAGCGTGGCGGTCCGCTCTTTGTTGCCTGCTTTCATGGAAGCGATGGTTACGGCTTTGATGGTGTCGCGAAGCATAATGGGGTGTTCCTGTCGGTAATTTTTCAAAATCGTGGGTAAACTGGTGATGCATTCGTAATAACGCAACTTTCCGTCGCTGGACAGGTTGACGCGCGCGCAGGGGGCCTATAGCCGCCGTGTCTTAGCAACATCGCCGGAAAACCTTACTCGGAGCGTCACTATGGCCCACGCCGCCTCAACTCCTGCGCAGCCTGATGGCGCGACCGGAGTCCTCGTTTTGGCGGATGGAACCGTGATCTGGGGCAAAGGCTTCGGCGCCAGCGGCGATGCCGTGGGTGAAGTGTGCTTCAACACCAGCATGACCGGTTATCAGGAAGTGATGACGGACCCGTCATACGCCGCGCAGATCGTCACCTTCACCTTCCCGCATATCGGCAATGTCGGTGCCAATGGCGAGGATGTTGAGGGCAAGGTCGAAAGCGCCGTTGGCTGCGTGGTCCGCGAAGATGTGACGATGGCTGCCAACTTCCGCTCGGAACAGACCTTTACCGAATGGATGGCCGCGAACAATAAGATCGGTATTTCGGGCATCGATACACGCGCATTGACGCGCCGCATCCGCCAGACTGGCGCGCCCAATGCGGTGATCGCGCATTCACCTGACGGAGAATTCGACATTCCGGCATTGCTGCAGCGCGCTCAGGAATGGGCAGGGCTGGAGGGTATGGACCTCGCTCAGCGGGTTACGCGTGACGAGCAACAGAATTGGGAAGGCGGCTATTGGACGCTTGAGGGTGGCTATGGCCGCGCCGCCCGCGATGCCACGCCCCACGTCGTCGCCATAGATTACGGCGCGAAGGACAATATCTTCCGCAATCTGGTGAAGGCTGGCGCGAAAGTCACCGTGGTTCCCGCAAAGACTGCGTTCGACGATATTATGGCGCTGAAGCCTGACGGTGTGTTCCTGTCCAACGGACCGGGCGATCCGGCGGCGACGGGGTCCTATGCGGTGCTGGTCATCAAAGCGCTGCTCGAGAAGGATGTGCCGCTATTCGGCATTTGCCTCGGCCACCAGATGCTCGCACTGGCGGCAGGCGCAAAGACCACCAAGATGCATCAAGGCCACCGCGGCGCAAACCACCCGGTCCAGCGTGTTGGTGAAGGGTGGGGGGACACCACCGGCCTAGTCGAAATCACCAGCATGAACCACGGTTTCGCAGTCGATGGCGACACTTTGCCCGATGCTGTCGAGGAAACGCATGTCAGCCTGTTTGACGGCTCCAATTGCGGTATCGCGGTGAAGGGCAAAAAGGCGTTCGGCGTCCAATACCACCCCGAGGCCAGCCCCGGCCCGCAGGACAGCTTCTACCTGTTCGAGAAGTTTGTTGGAGGCTTGGGGTGAGTGAGCCAGACATAAATCAAATCCGCGACCGCCTATTGCTCGAACTTGTTCGGCGGAATGCAACGAATCAAAAGCCAATGAACCCCTTGATTGTGAGTGAGGAAATTTGGCCAGATGTTGATTGGAAAAATCAAGCTGCAACTGTTCGAAGTGCGGCATTTTTGCTCACTAAGAACGAGCCGAAGTTTGCTAAACGAGTAATTGATAGTGAAGGACCTGGTTTGGTTCTAATTGCTCAGACTGCAGCAGGAAAGTCTGCGGCTGCGCACCTCGAAGCTTCGCCAGAAACTAATACAAGTCCGTCGAGAGATTGGACTAAAATCGGCGCGATAGCCGCATGGATAATGATCCCACTTACCATTCTTGGGTTAGTCATAATGTATTGCTTGGACAAAACCTAATGCCCAAAAGAACAGACATTTCCTCGATCCTCGTTATTGGCGCTGGTCCTATTATTATCGGGCAGGCGTGCGAGTTTGATTATTCCGGCACCCAGGCGATCAAGGCGCTGAAGGAGGAGGGCTATCGCGTCATCCTCGTCAATTCCAACCCGGCCACGATTATGACCGATCCGGAATTTGCTGATGCGACTTATATCGAGCCAATCACGCCTGAAATCGTCGCCAAGATTATCGAGAAAGAGCGCCCCGATGCGGTGCTGCCGACGATGGGCGGGCAGACGGCGTTGAACTGCGCCTTGTCGCTCGAGTCCATGGGTGTGCTGGAGAAATTCGGCGTTCAGATGATCGGCGCCGATGCCGAAGCCATCGACAAGGCGGAAGACCGCCAGAAATTCCGCGATGCGATGGATAAGATCGGCCTCGAAAGCGCGCGCAGCGGTGTCGCGCATTCGGTCGAAGAAGCGCAGGAAATCGTCAAGCGCACCGGCCTGCCGAGCATTATCCGCCCCAGCTTCACCCTTGGCGGAACCGGCGGCGGCATCGCCTATAACAAGGCCGAGTTCGAGCGGATCGTCCGCGAAGGGCTGGAAGCCAGTCCGACCACCGAGGTTCTGATCGAGGAATCGCTGCTCGGTTGGAAAGAATATGAAATGGAAGTCGTCCGTGACAAGGCGGACAATTGCATCATCATCTGTTCGATTGAAAATGTCGATCCGATGGGCGTGCATACGGGCGACAGCATCACCGTGGCTCCCGCGCTGACGCTGACCGACAAAGAATATCAGATCATGCGCAATGCCAGCATCGCGGTTCTGCGCGAGATCGGCGTCGAAACCGGCGGATCGAATGTACAGTTTGCCGTCAATCCGGCAGATGGCCGCTTGATCGTGATCGAAATGAACCCGCGCGTTTCGCGGTCGTCAGCATTGGCGTCCAAAGCTACCGGCTTCCCGATTGCGCGTGTCGCAGCGAAGCTGGCGGTAGGCTATACGCTCGACGAAATTACCAACGAGATCACCGGCGCTACACCGGCGAGCTTTGAGCCTACTATCGATTACGTGGTTACCAAGATCCCGCGTTTTGCGTTCGAGAAGTTCAAAGGCGCCAAAGACGAGCTCGCCACGGCGATGAAATCGGTCGGCGAAGTCATGGCGATTGGCCGCAACTTTCAGGAATCGATGCAAAAGGCATTGCGCGGTCTGGAAACCGACCTCGACGGCTTTAACCGGGTTACAGAACTCGAAGGCGTGAGCCGCGATGTTCTGACCGGTTCGCTCTCCAAACGCTCCCCCGACCGCATTCTGAAAGTCGCTCAGGCTTTCCGCGAAGGCTTGAGTGTTGAGGATATCAACCAGATCACAGGCTACGACACATGGTTCCTGCGCCAGATCGAAGAGATCATCGCGGCGGAAAAGGACGTTTCCGAGAACGGTCTGCCCAATGATGCCGCGGGTCTGCGCAAGCTGAAATCAATGGGCTTCTCCGATAAACGTCTTGCCACTTTGGCGGTGCGTTCGGTCGGCGTGGCAGGCGGCATGGGCGAAACCCAAGCGCGCCGTTCCGGCTTGCTCCACGATGCATTGCAGGCGATGGCCGGCGCGACGTCTGAAGACGAAGTCCGCGATTTGCGGCGCAAGTTGGGCGTTCTGCCAGTATTCAAACGCATCGATAGCTGCGCGGCGGAGTTCGAGGCGATCACGCCCTACATGTACTCGACTTACGAGGCACCGACTCTCGGCGAGCCCGAGTGCGAAGCGGACACGTCCGACCGCCGCAAGATCGTCATTCTCGGCGGCGGTCCGAACCGGATCGGGCAGGGGATCGAGTTCGACTATTGCTGCGTCCACGCCTGTTTCGCACTCGCCGAAGCTGGCTTCGAAACGATCATGGTCAATTGCAACCCGGAAACAGTCTCGACTGACTATGACACCTCTGACCGACTCTATTTCGAACCGCTAACAGTCGAGGATGTGCTCGAAATTCTGCGCGTTGAACAGCAATCCGGCGAGCTTGTCGGAGTAATTGTGCAATTTGGCGGCATGACACCGCTGAAACTGGCGCAGGCGCTGGAGGATGAGGGCATTCCAATCCTCGGCACTAGCCCCGATGCAATCGACCTCGCCGAGGACCGCGAGCGGTTTGCAAAACTGGTGAACGAGCTGAAGCTTAAACAGCCGGAAAACGGCATTGCATACAGCCGCGATGAAGCTGCGGCTGTCGCATCATCCATCGGCTATCCGGTACTGCTGCGTCCATCCTATGTCCTTGGCGGTCGCGCGATGGAAATTGTCGACAGCGAGGCGCAGCTCGATGATTACATCAAAACCGCGGTGAATGTTTCCGGCGATAGTCCAGTGTTGGTCGACCAATATCTGCGCGACGCAATCGAGTGCGATGTCGACGTGATTTGCGATGGTGATCAGGTCGTCGTCGCGGGCGTGATGCAGCATATCGAAGAAGCAGGTGTCCACTCGGGCGATAGCGCTTGCACGATCCCGCCCTATTCACTGCCCGCCGATATCGTCACTGAAATGGAAGTTCAGGCGGAAGCGCTGGCGAAAAGTCTAGGCGTTCTGGGCCTGATGAATGTCCAGTTCGCGGTGAAAGATGGCGAAGTCTATCTGATCGAAGTCAATCCGCGTGCAAGCCGGACAGTGCCTTTCGTTGCCAAAGCCATTGGACAGCCCGTTGCAAAGGTCGCATCACGCGTAATGGCAGGTGAGAAGATCGACACATTCCCCGCATTCAAGCGCGACCTGGACTATATGGCGGTCAAAGAGGCCGTGTTCCCGTTCGGGCGTTTCCCCGGCGCTGATCCGGTTTTGACTCCAGAAATGAAGTCGACTGGCGAAGTCATGGGCATCGACCACGATTTCCCGACCGCATTCCTGAAATCGCAGCTTGGCGCAGGTGTGACTTTGCCCGAAGCCGGCGTTGTATTTGTCTCGGTGAAAACGGGCGATAAACCGATTATCGTGCCAGCGGTCAAAACGCTGGTTGAATGCGGCTTCACGATCATCGCGACCGGCGGAACACAACGCTATCTCAGCGAGCAGGGCTTGCCAGTCGAGCGCGTGAACAAGGTCGCCGAAGGACAGCCGCATATTGTCGACAAAATGATCGATGGCGAGGTCGATCTGGTAATTAATACGACCGAGGGTTGGCAGAGTATGATCGACAGCAAATCGATCCGTGCAACGGCGCTGGAAATGAAGATTCCATACTATACCACAGCCGCCGCATCACTCGCCACGGCAGAGGCAATTCGTCTGGTAAAGCCCGCTACGCTTGAAGTGCGCTCGCTTCAGGACTATTATAGCTGAGAAACAGACGACTTTTCCCGACATTCAATCCGGTATCAGTCGCTCCTGATGGGGCGGCACGGCGCTGAATTGTCTTTCGGTTCAGGTCTTTAGATAAGATTGAGAGTTACGATGGAAAAGGTTCCAATGCTGGCCGAGGGCTACGAAAAGCTCACGACAGAACTCAAAGAGCTGCGTGCAGAGCGCCCGAAAATTGTCGATGCGATCGAAGAAGCGCGCGCGCATGGTGACCTTTCCGAGAACGCGGAGTATCACGCGGCGAAGGAACGTCAGGGCCAGGTTGAGGCTATGATTGGTGATATCGAGAGCAAGGTAACCCGCGCGCAGATCATCGATCCAAAGACGCTGTCGGGCGACCGCGTTGTCTTTGGTGCGACTGTCACGCTGCTCGATGATGATGACAAACCGGTGAAATACCAGATTGTTGGTGAGACCGAGGCTGAGGCGGCTAAGGGCCGTATCTCTTACAGCTCACCGCTAGGCCGTGCATTGATTGGTAAAGATCTGGGTGATGAAGTCGAAGTGACGGTTCCGTCAGGCGACAAGTTCTACCTGATCGAGAAAATCCAATATATTTGATGGTGTTGAGGGCGCTTAGCTTAGCGTCTTTTCCATCGCGAAATTGTGGATCGGCACAGACTGACCGTCATGGTCGATCGTGAAGTCGCGTCGCTCTGTAACGACATATCCGGCGCGCTCAAATGCCGGACGAGCGAGTTCGCTAGCTTCGGTATAGAGCTTGGCTAAACCCAAACCCCGCGCATGGTATTCAGCGCGTGCCAGGACTTTGTCAGCTAGTCCCTGACGTGTGTGATCGGGGTGGCAATAGAGCATGTCCAGATGCCCGTCCGGTTCCAGCAGCGAATAGGCGACAGCTTTGTCATCTGCATCGACAGTCACAAACACTATATGACCAGAATGCACGCGTTCGCGCAGGCGATCTGCCGAGCTGTGACGAGCAGCCCATGCATCGACTTGCGCTTGTGAATAACCGGCTAGCCCGACCGTCCTGATCGCCGCCAAGGTTAGGTCGTGGATCGTTTCCGCGTCGCTGTCGGCATATTCGCGGACACGATAATTCATCGGAAATTAGATCGCGTCGGGCGTCAGCAGCTTGTGCAGCGGGACGATGACATATTTCATTTCGGCATCGTCGACTGTGCGCTGGGCATTGCCGCGCCATGCTTCAACGGCATTGTCGTAATCGCTGAATACGCCAACAACGTGGACACTTTCAGGGTCCTGAAACTCCATGCTGCGCGGGTCGGTCACTTTGCCGCCCATGACTAGGTGCAGCGTTTGTTTGAATTCTGTCTCTTCCATGATCGGAACCTTTATCAATCGGGGGACTATGGCGCGCGCAATAAAGAAAATGGCGCGGCAGGCAAGCCCGCTGCGCCATTACCTTGGTCAAGAAGCGGTGCTTTAAGCGCGGGCGCGAGAGCGCAGATCGCGGATTGAACGTCCGGCTTTCTTGCCGGCATTCCGCGTCAGTGTTTTCGCCGCCGCCGCCGCGTTGCCGCTAATGAAGGATGCTTTGCGCTTTGCAGCGCCGGCATTGTCATTGATGGCGTCGCCAATGTCTTCGATGGTGTCCTTGCTCGTTTGCGCCGCATCGGTCGCGGCATCGAATAGGCCGGTCGCATAAGCTGCGCCGAGTTCAGCGGCATAGCTTGCAAATTCGTTGACTTTGGAGCCAGCGGCTTTGCCTGCCCTGCGGCCGGGTTTTGTCATGGCGCCAATGGCAAGGCCGAGAACAGCCACGCCCGCAACGGTTGCCAGCGGGTGCAATTTTACGAAATCAGTGGCGGTTTCTGACGCATCACGCGCCAGTTGGCCGAGGGTACGCTCTTCATTGCGCTGCTCGGCGGCTTCGATTTTGGCCTTTAATTCTGCTCGTTTGCCATCACTGCTGGACATGGGGGTCTCCTGCTAGATTTCGTCTATATCTTTCGCTTCCGCGGTTAGTTGCTCGTCGCCGTCTAGGTCTTCGTCGCGGAACAGTTCCATAATCGGATTGCGAGCGAACCAGAGGATCACCGCTGCGACCAACGCGGCGAGGGCGCCCTTGTTGCTGTCCGCGACTTCAACGGCCTCTTCAAAGACATCGGTCGCGCCTTCCGACATCCGGGTTGCAAGCCGTGCGCCTACGCCCTTCACGCCGACATCATTTTTCAAATGACTGACATCTGCTTTGACCAATGCCAGCGCGGCGTCGCGCAAATTGCGGTCCTCGCGCATTTGCTGTTCGAGGCGGCGGCTCATGCGTCATCTTCCTTGAACGCCTGTGCCGCTTTCGAGAACCGTGATTTAGCCATCAAACCGAAGATTACCGTTCCACCCAGCAAAGTGCCAACAACTGCCAGCATTGCCCAAACGGGGCCAATCACGGGTGCCAAGGCAAATATCCCGCCGACCACCAAGCCGATCAGCGCAAGATGAAGAAATCCAAGCGCAGCCAAAACAAGGCCAATCCCGGATTTCCCATTGCCGGCCGCGAACGAAAGCCGCGTTTTCTGGTATGCCAGCTCTGCTTCGACATAGGTCTTGCCATCGTCGATCAGCGCATTGACGTCGTCAGCCAGCGACCGCTCGGGCGGGGGATCGAACTGCTCGATCTCTTCATCAGAGGGATCCTGCCGGCGTTCTGGGTCACCGGGCAGGTCGTCATCGAGCATTGGTTTCAGTCCCCCGCGAGGTATGTTTAGCGGCGACCGCCAAACAGGCGAGCGACCAGAAAGCCGACAACGGCTGCAATGCCGATAGCGGTTCCGGGGCTCTTACGCACGGCTTCGCGCGCATCTTCACCCAATTCTTCAACGCTTTTGTTGTCGAGCTTGGCTGCAGTTTCTTGCAAGCTGCGCGATGTTTTGCGCGCATAGTCGCCATATTTCTCACCGAGCTTCTCGTCGACGACTTCGGCGCTGTCGGAGATCATTTTACCGAGCGAGGCGATACCGTCGCTGGTTTTAGCTTTCGCCTCGACCGCTAGTTCACCAGCGCGCTCTTTGGCTTCACCAGTCCAGTCTTCGGACTTGTCCTTGGCTTGATCACGATAGGCGACTGCGCGAGAAGATGCTTCGTCCTTCAACGCCGCGGCACCTGCCTTTGCCTCTTCAAGCGCTGCGTTAAAGCGTGTTTTCGCTTCTACGGTCGCATCGGCCTTAGGCGTAGCTTTCTTCTTTGCGGCGGGTTTCTTCGTCGCAGGTTTCTTTTTGGCGGTGGTTCCGGTTTTTGTGGTGGCCATGTCGTATTCCCTTAGCTTAGTAATTTGCCGGTTAGCAGCCGTGCATACGGTTTCTAACCCTTCTATGTTGCAACGCAACTTGCGCGGTTTTGTTCCGGCGCATAAGGCCCGCGCAAACACGTCACTCAAAGCCGATATGGTGGTGTGTTAGCGAATTACAACACCTCTCGCCACGGAGCCTGCAAAAATGACCGCAATTCTCGACATTCACGGCCGCGAAGTCCTCGACAGCCGGGGTAACCCCACGGTCGAAGTCGATATTCTTCTGGAAGACGGAAGTTTCGGACGGGCAATGGTGCCTTCGGGGGCCTCGACAGGCAAATATGAAGCGGTTGAACTGCGCGACGGCGACAAAGGTCGCTATCTTGGCAAAGGCGTAACCAAAGCCGTCGAAGCCGTGAATGGCGAGATCTCGGATACGCTGCTTGGATTGGACGCTGAAGATCAGCGCGACCTCGACATGGCGATGATCGATCTGGACGGTACCGAGAATAAGAGCCGCCTTGGTGCGAACTCTATCCTCGGTGTCAGCATGGCGGTGGCGAAGGCGGCTGCCGCGGCGCGCGGCATGCCGCTATGGGCCTATGTTGGCGGTGTGTCGGCGCATGTGTTGCCCGTTCCAATGATGAATATCATCAACGGCGGCGAGCATGCTGATAACCCCATCGATATTCAGGAATTTATGGTGATGCCGGTCGGCGCTGATAGTCTTGCAGAGGCTGTGCGCTGGGGTTCGGAAATATTCCATACGCTGAAGAAGGGGCTGTCTGAGAAGGGCCTTGCGACGGCAGTTGGTGACGAAGGCGGTTTTGCGCCTGATCTTGCCAGCACCCGCGACGCACTCGACTTCATCATGGCTTCGATCGAGAAGGCTGGCTTCAAGCCGGGTGTTGACGTTGCGCTAGCGCTCGATTGTGCGTCGAGCGAGTTCTTCAAAGACGGGAAGTACGAGATTTCAGGCGAGGGCAAGTCGCTATCGCCCGTAGAGATGTCGGATTATCTCATTGCGCTCTGCAATGACTATCCGATCCGCTCAATCGAAGACGGTATGGACGAGGATGATTTTGTAGGTTGGAAAGCCCTGACTGATTCCATCGGTGACAAAGTCCAACTGGTCGGTGACGATCTGTTCGTGACCAACCCGGCGCGCCTAACGATGGGTATCGAAAAAGGTCTCGCTAACTCGCTGTTGGTGAAGGTCAACCAAATCGGCACACTTACGGAGACTCTCGAAGCGGTCGATATCGCGCACCGCGCTGGATACACCTCAGTCATGTCGCATCGCTCGGGTGAGACCGAAGACGCGACAATCGCCGATCTCGCGGTCGCAACCAATTGCGGTCAGATCAAAACAGGCTCGCTTGCACGCTCGGACCGTCTGGCAAAATATAACCAGCTTATCCGGATCGAGGAAGAGCTTGGCGCCAGCGCGAAATATGCTGGAGCTAGCTGCTTCGGTTGAGTTTAGCTCGCGAACTTTGCCTGTAAGTCCAGCATCGCCAAAGCAGCCTTCGCTGCCTCGCCGCCTTTGTTGAGCTGCACTGGATCGGCGCGAACAATGGCTTGCTGCTCGTTCTCAGTGGTCAGGATGCCATTGCCGATGGCCATGCCATCCATGGTCAGCGCCATGATGCCGCGCGCGCTCTCGCCCGCGACAATTTCGAAGTGGTAGGTTTCACCGCGGATTACCACACCAATGGCTACGTAGCCCGCATATTGCTGGCTCTCGATTGCGAGGGAGATAGCCCCTGGTATTTCCAAAGCACCCGGTACGGTCAGGACATCGACTTCATGTCCTGCTTCCTCCAGCGCGGCACGCGCTCCGGCAATCAGCATATCGTTGAGATGGTCATAAAACCGGGCTTCGACAATCAGGAACCGCGCCATTGAATATAACTCCGCAAATGTTGTTGCGAAGCGCGTTAGACGCGGTTGCTGGTCAAGGGAAGGGAATGGTGGACCCTGTTGGGATCGAACCAACGACATTCTGATTAAGAGTCAGACGCTCTACCAACTGAGCTAAGGGTCCATCTGCCTATAGAGAGGCAATTCCGAATCGTCATGGCGAAGCGGAGCGCTGCATATAGCGACTGTTTTCCGCTTGAGAAGGGCTAGCGGAATTTGCCTCAGGCAGCCTTGTCGAATTGTTGCACTTTGTTGGCAAAATCATCGCGAAGAGAAACAAATGCTCCAAGCGGGTCATGCTGGTTGTCGGACACGGTGATAATGCCGGCTACATGAAGGTGGCGCATCGCGCGCAGTGCTCTGGTTTGTGGCAGTTCGACCAACGTGTGCAACTTCCGTACCTCGCACTCGGGCATTTCGGCGCGAACGCGGTGGAGGTTCAGGATGATGGCACATGCCGCATCGAGAGTGACGACATCGTCAATCTCGCCATGCTTGGCAATCCATGCGATGGCGTCTTCGCGCGTGTCGCAAGCATTCACAGTAGCAGTATTCAAAACGCAATTCCCATGGCTTCACCGCCCATCGAGCGGTTCCGTTGTCCTCCCATGTTCGAATGACTAGCCACGGTTTTTAACGAACCGCACCGTCGTTTCCTGTTTGTGAGACAGGGTTGATCGCGTCTCCTTCGCGAAGAGCGGCCAACTATGGAATAAGGTTAATTTTCTCAAGTCCCCCAATTGGGGGACGCGAGCGTTCAGCCAATCCCAACGCGGGTGCGCTCACGGTTCCAGCGATTGACCATCATCAGCGAGCCGATGCAGAGCATGTTGGTCATCATCGATGATCCACCATGGCTCATAAAGGGCAGAGGAATACCAACAACAGGCGCGAAGCCCATCACCATCATAAGGTTGATCGCAATGTAGAAGAATATCGTGGCGACCATTCCGGCAGCGAGTAACTTGGCAAAGCGATCTTTGGCTTTCTTGGCGACGTTCAGGCCCCAACGCAGGATCAGTCCAAACACGATCAAGACGAACAGACCGCCCAGAAAGCCCCATTCTTCGGCCATAGTCGCGAAGACGAAATCGGTATGCGGCTCGGGCAGGTAATTGAGATGGCTTTGGGAGCCTTCATTGAAGCCTTTGCCTGAGAAACCGCCTGACCCGATCGCGATCTTGGACTGGGTGATGTGATACCCGGAGCCGAGCGGATCGCTCTCGGGATCGAGGAATGTTGTGACGCGGCGCTGCTGGTATTCCTTGAGGCCGAAGAAGTAGACAAGCGGCGCGGCCGCAGCGGCTGCTACGCCCGCAGCGACAAACCAGCGCATCGGCAAGCCAGCAAGGAACATGACCACAATACCGCCGAACGCAATCGCTAGCGATGTGCCCAGATCAGGCTGCAACAGCACCAAACCCATCGGCATGGCGATCAACACGCCTGCGGGCACAAGAGCGCGCCAACTTTCTATCATTCCGTCGGGCAGGGTGCCGTAAAACTTGGCCAAAGCCAGCACGATAGCCGGCTTCATAATTTCTGATGGCTGGATACGCATAAAGCCGAGTTCCAGCCACCGCTGGCTGCCGCCACCCATCGCCCCTACTGCTTCGACGCCGACGAGCAAAATCAGAATCAAGCCGTATATCGGATAGGCAAGGAAGCGCGCCATATCACGAGTGAAGAGCACCATGATCGAAGCCATAATCAGGAACACACTGAAGCGGATCAGATGAGAAGCGGCAAACGGTTGGAAATTCCCGCCAGCGGCGGAAAAGAGTACTGCTGCTCCAAACGCAACCAGCAGAAATAGCGGGATCAGCATTGGCCACGGTTGGCGGGCTATCGGTGCAGGGATGATCGAGTTCACGGTGTCGCGTCCGATCCGCTATCGGGTGCTTCAGCGTCTGGCGGAGGGCCGCCTGACTGCGCCGGATTGGGACGAGGGGCAATGGCATCGCTGGCGATTGCTTCGGACTGCGCTGCCGCTATGCGCGCTTCCGCTTCTACTTGCTCAAAAATGTCCTCATCACGGCGTGGTCGCGCGACAACTTGCTCGCCTCTGGTGGAGGCATAGGCGGCGTATTTCGCGTCCAAACGCTCCTGCGCTGTTCCGCCCCACTGGCGCTCCATCGCACGCAACGCGTCCATTCCTTTTGCGGGGTCGAACAGGAACGTCATTACGTCCCGCGCAATTGGATAGGCTGCGGCAGACCCGCCGCCATGCTCGATGACTACAGCACCAGCATAGCGGGGCTGCTCAACCGGTGCGAAGAACACGAACAATCCGTGGTCGCGATATTTCCATGGTCCTGAGCGGCCGTCCGATACGCTCAGCGATACGACTTGAGCAGTTCCGGTTTTTCCTGCCATCTGGATATCGGGGAAAGGCAGACGACCTCGACCCGCAGTACCCGGTCCGTTGACGACATCACTCATAGCTTGGCGGATATAGGCAATCTCGTCGCTGTTGAAATTGTAACTGTTGGGGTCCGGCATCGCACCGTCGAGCACCAAACGCGGGTTGAGCACTTTGCCGGTGGCCAAGCGCGCACTCATAACCGCCAGTTGCAATGGGCTTGTCAGGTAATAACCTTGGCCAATTGATGCGTTGACGGTGTCGAATGACGCCCATTCGCGGCCATATTTTTCAAGCTTCCACGCCGGATCAGGAACAGTACCGAAGAACTGGCTGGTCACGGGCAGCGGATATTGTTTGCCGAGCCCGAGGTCACGGGCCATTCCTGCGACTTTGTCGAAACCAATTTGCTGTGCGAAATGATAGAAGTAGCTGTCGCAACTCTGATAAATCGCCTTGGCCATATCGACGCGGCCATGATTGCTCCAGCAATTGAAAAAGCGGTTGCCGATCCGGCGCCCACCACCGCAGATAATTGTTTCCTGAGGGTCGATGCCTTCCTTCAGGAATGACATGCAATGCATTGGCTTTACAGTCGAACCTGGCGGGTAAAGCCCCTTCAAAACCTTATTGCGCAGCGGAACGCGATCATCCTCACGCAGCATTGCATATTCAATGCTGCCGATCCCGTCTGAAAAGGAATTGGGATCGAAGCTGGGCATAGAGGCCATGCACAGCAAATCACCGGTCTCGCAGTCCATGACGACCACCGATCCGGACTCAAGGCCAATGCGCCGCGCGGCATAATCCTGCAGCGGACCGTCGATAGTGAGCTGGACCGGATCGCCTTGGATATCCTGCCTGGTATCAAGGTCGCGAATGATCCGGCCCGACGCGGTCACTTCAACCCGGCGAGCACCGGGGGTACCGCGCAGTTCTTGTTCGAATTGCTTCTCAAGCCCGTCTTTGCCGATCTTGTACCCTGGAGTGACGAGCAGCGGATTGCGGTCGATCTCGTACTCTTCCGCGGACGCAGGTCCAACATAGCCAATGAGATGACCGACAGAGGCTCCTGTTGGGTAATAGCGGGAGAAACCGCGCTGCGGGACCACACCGGGCAAGTCGGGCAGCCGCACGCTGATCGCAGCGAACTGGTCGAATGTCAGGCCGGTATCGACTTCAACAGGTTGGAACCCGCGCACATCTTCGACGGTCGCTTTCAAATCCTGTACACGCGCTACATTGAGGCCGAGTAGATCGCCGAGCGTATCGATAGTTTTTTCCGGATCGGGCATGCGCTCGGGAATAATATCCACCCGAAAATCGGCGCGATTCGAAGCCAGCGGTGCGCCGTTGCGATCCAGAATCCAGCCTCGACGCGGCGGGATCAAAGTCAAATTGACACGATTGCTCTCGGACTCGGTCGCGTATTTCTCGTTCTCGGCAATCGCTATGTAGCCCATGCGCCCGGCGAGGAGCAGACCAACACCGCCGCCCATGGCGCCAATAACGAAGCTGCGGCGGCTATATCTGTTTTTGAGAGTGGTGGAGTTGATCGGCGCCCGGTTACGCTTCTTGCGGGCCATCAGCGAATGGTCCTAACGCGCATTAATCGCAATCTATCCAGTCGTGCCACCATCCGCGCGACCATGGGGTAGATCAGCACTGACAGCAAGATTTGCGGTATCAAAGCAAATGCTCCCGCCCAGCTGAGATCAGCGCCAGAGAGTATCGCTGCCGCGGCGACATAGCTGGAAATTGCGACGGCAACCGCCATCCAATCCTGCATAAAGCTACGCCATGGGAAACGCACATCCACCGCTTCGATCACCAACATTGCTACTGACCACAGCAAAATAGCCGAACCGAATGGCTGACCGCTGAACAGATCGTCAAACAGGCCGAGCGGGAATCCGATCCAAACTGGAAACAATCCAGGACGGACCAATCGCCAACCGATCAGGAGTAAAAAACCGAGCGGTGGCATGAGCGGGAGTGCCGTAGCAATCGGTATATTGGCGACGATTGAGCCAAGAAGAATTGTAAATGTAGGGATCGAGTAGACTAAAACCGGCGAGTGGGCACGGTTTATCCGGCTCCCATATTCATCATGCCGTGCATGAGGATTGAGTTGATCCATTACTCGGATCCGGTTTCGGTGAGCGCCGTATCATCCGGCGTTTGCGAGGCATCTAAAGCCTCGGGCTGCCAGATCGGCTCGACAGAAACAAAATCGGTTGCGGCGGGGTCACTGATGATCCGCGCAACAGCGCCGTCATCAACAACTTCGGAAATAATCGCGACGGCGATTCCGGGTCGGTAATAGCCGCCGGTTCCACTGGTCACCATGATATCGCCAGCTTCCAGCGGGTTGATGCCCAGATTGATCAGGCGGATTTGCAACAAGCCGTCGCCGCGACCCTCAGCAAAGGCGACAACATCCTCATCTGCCAAGCGAACAGGCAAGACGCTTTGGCTGTCGGTCAGCAGCAATACGCGCGACGTGCTTGATGCGACTTCAAGGATTCGGCCCACGACCCCGCGCTCGCTACGCACGGGCATGCCCACTTCGATACCATCGCTTGCTCCCGCGCCGATATAGCCGAAGCGGCGAGTGCTAGTGGCTGTGGAGCCAATGAATTTGGTCACGGCGAGCGGTTCGACATCCTGCTCTGCCAAACCTAGCAATGCTTTGAGCCGAATGTTTTCCTGTTCGATAGCTTTCGCTTCTTCCAAGCGGATACGTGCAAGTTCTACCTCGCGTTTCAATTCCGCATTCTGGCTACCCGCTTGCAAATAGCCTGCGACTGAATCGATCAATCCTTGGCCGCCTGTACGTGCTTCTGCAGAAACGGTACCAACCGGCTCAACCACATCTTGCGCGACACCGCGCGGCCCATCAAAGCTTGCCGGTCTCCACAACGACAATCCGAGCAACACAGCACCAATCAGCGCGCCAATCCCGGCGAGCACATAGCCTGTAAAAACCCCGTATTGTGCCCGACGCGAATTGCTGGAGCGCCGGTTGGAAGACGCCATGGCGGTTCTCCCCTAGGTGCTTATGCAGTCATCAACACGCCGCGATAAATTGGATCTTCCATTGCGCGGCCGGTGCCGACAGCAACGCAAGATAGCGGATCTTCAGCAATGCTGACCGGCAGACCGGTTTCTTCGCGAAGATGCTCGTCGAGGCCGCGGATCAATGCTCCGCCGCCGGTTAGAACGATACCCTGATCGACAATGTCTGCTGCCAGCTCTGGCGCCGTGTTTTCCAAGGCGATGCGAACGCCTTCTACGATAGCGCCGATAGGCTCGGCCAAAGCTTCAGCCAGATGTGCTTGGTTGATCGTGATTTCTTTGGGTACACCGTTGACCAGATCGCGGCCTTTCAGCGTGATTGTTTCGCCCACGCCGTCATCGGGAACAATCGCTACGCCGTAATCCTTCTTGATCCGCTCAGCCGTGGACTCACCGATCAACAGATTGTGATGACGGCGGACATATGAAACGATCGCCTCGTCCATCTTGTCGCCGCCGGTGCGGACAGATGTGGTGTAAGCGAGGCCGCGCAACGAAAGAACTGCAACCTCAGTTGTGCCTCCGCCAATATCGACAACCATCGAACCCACAGGCTCGGTCACCGGCATATCGGCGCCAATCGCAGCAGCCATCGGCTCAAGGATCAGATACACTTCGCTCGCGCCTGCATTGCTGGCCGCATCGCGGATCGCGCGGCGTTCAACCGATGTCGAACCTGACGGAACACAAATGGTGATCTCGGGATAGCGGAACATCGTATTGCGTCCGTGGACCTTCTTGATGAAGTACTCGATCATCTTCTCGGCGATTTCGATATCGGCGATGACACCATCGCGAAGCGGGCGGATCGCTTCGATGCTGTCGGGCGTCTTGCCCATCATCATCTTTGCTTCGTCGCCCACGGCCTTGACCTTCTTAAAGCCGCCGATGGTTTCCATGGCCACAACCGAAGGCTCGTTCAGGATAATGCCTTGATCCTGAACATAGACCAGCGTGTTGGCAGTGCCGAGGTCGATGGCCATGTTTTGCGAGCCGAATTTGAAGAGGTTCGAGAAGAAGCTCATTGGGTGTCAATTCCGTATAGTTTTGGGGCCTTTACCGCATGAAGCTGCGATAGATATGGCCCATTTATGACAGGGATGCCGTCCCCTTAACGAATGGCGGCGAAAAAGGCCAAAAATTTATGCACTCTTGCGCTAGTTTTTTCCCTAGCTTTTTAACGGTCAAACTCGAATTTAGGCCGCTTCGCCGCTAGGGCAGAAAAATGCCGCAAATTCCCCCAAACATTCGGCGTCTTCCTGAAGCGCTTGTTAACCGTATCGCTGCGGGTGAAGTGGTAGAACGTCCAGCGGCGGCGCTGAAAGAATTGGTTGAGAATGCGATTGATGCCGGGTCGTCCCGGATCGCGATCAAAATCATCGATGGTGGGCTTTCTCGGATCGAAGTGACCGATGATGGTTGCGGCATCTCGCCCGATCAGATGGAACTGGCTCTCGAACGCCATGCAACGTCTAAACTGCCTAACGAAGCTATCGAGCAAGTTGCTACGCTCGGTTTTCGCGGGGAGGCATTGCCCTCTATCGCGAGTGTGGCGCGGTTCTCGCTCGAAAGCAGGCCGCGCGATGCCGAACAAGGCTGGCGCAAAGTGGTCGATCATGGCGATTTGGTGGAAGATGGTCCGGCTGCTCTGCCTCCCGGGACACGTGTTCGGGTAGAGAACTTGTTCGGCAAGGTGCCTGCGCGGCGTAAGTTCCTGCGCACTCCGCGTAGTGAATACGGTGCGTGTCTCGATGTCGTTCGCCGTCTCGCAATGGCGCGTCCTGATATCGCGATATCGTTCGAGCATGGCGATCGCAAAGTACTGTCGCTGCAAGCCGATGAAACCGTACAGACACGCGTTGCCGAGATCATCGCGCGTGAACTCGCTGACAATGCGGTTCTGATCGATCTGGAGCGTCCTACGCCCAGTGGTACGATGCGCCTCACCGGCGTTGCTGGTTTACCAACTTACAATCGCGGTGTTGCGGATCATCAATATCTGTTCGTCAACGGCCGCCCCGTGAAGGACCGGCTGCTGACTGGTGCAGTGCGCGGCGCCTATGCCGATATGTTGGCACGCGATCGCCATGCGGTGCTGGCGCTTTTTCTCGAAATCCCGCCCGAGGATGTCGATGTAAACGTGCACCCGGCAAAGACTGAGGTTCGTTTTCGCGATAGTCAGGCCGTTCGTGGTTTCATTGTGTCCGGCTTGAGGAAAGCGCTAGCAACAGGGGACCGGCGTAGTGCACAATCACCCGATGCCGCCGCTATGGGGCGTTGGCAGAGCGAACCGGCGCGAGAGGAACCATCACCAGCCTTGCGCTCCATATTCGAAGGCCGGGATTGGGGGCAGAGCAAACCTTCCTACGTCGCAGAAACGCCGCAAGCATATCGTGGTAATGACGAGGGTTTGGCCGCTCCGCAGGGCAGGGCAGAAGTCGCCGACGCTTTGCCCGAAGATGCAGAGCAGTACCCGCTAGGGATAGCGCGCGGGCAGGTCGCCAGTACCTATGTCGTGGCCGAGGCTGCCGACGGTCTTGTGATTGTTGATCAACACGCCGCTCACGAACGCTTGGTCCTGGAACGTCTGCGCGCAGCGGGCGCCGAGGAAGCGATCAAACGCAGCCAAGCACTGCTGATGCCCGAAGTTGTCGAGTTGGAAGAGGTCGATTGCGACCGACTGGAAGAGGCCATCGACAAAATGGCGGGTTTCGGCTTGGTCATCGAGCGCTTTGGTCCGAACGCAATGCTCGTTCGCGCAGTTCCGCACGCGCTGGGCAATGCTAACCCGCATAAGCTATTGCAGGATATCGCCGACGATATAGCCAAGCATGGTGACGCAATCCTGTTGGGCGAAAAGCTTGACCTCGTCCTCGCCACAATGGCGTGCCACGGATCAGTCAGGGCGGGGCGCGCACTAAACGTCGCCGAAATGAATGCTCTTCTGCGCGAAATGGAACGCACACCAAGATCAGGTCAGTGCAATCACGGGCGCCCGACTTGGGTGAAGCTCTCGATGGATGATGTCGAGAAGCTGTTTGGGCGGCACTAAGTTTGAAGGATTTGCGATGCTAAAAAAGATACTGTTGGCGATTGGCGCAGTGCTTGCGATTGGAGTTGTCGTACTCGCGTTCATCCTTGTGCCGGCTCACCTGCAGATCCGGGCCGTTGAACCCGAACTACCCACCAAAGCAGAGTTGCTCGCACTTGCCGATGATCCAAATGGTCCGACCAAGATCAGCTATTTCGAGACCTCGACGCAAAAATCTGCGGAGCTTTCGCTAACTCATTCGACCTTTGTTGTGGAATGGGAGGATGGAAGAATTCTGCTTATTGATCTCGGCATGGATGCGGCGGTTGCAGTCGAGTTCGGGGCGTTGTTTGAAACGGTTGCAGGGGCCGATCCGGCGGTCTCTCTTGGAACGGTTCCTGAAATCATGGGCGATGATCTGGATCGTGTCCGAGGCATAGGTTTCACACACCTTCATCAAGATCATGTTCAAGGAATCGAACCAATCTGTGAAGCTCGGGCGGCGTCAATTGCGGCTCTGCACACGCCCGACCAAATATCGAAGCACAACCTGCATACGGAAGAACAATCGGCGATGCTCACGGACAGCGCCTGCGTAAACCAAACGGAGTTGACTGACGGTAGTCGGACAACTGCCGAGTTCCCGGGTATTGGGATTTATCCGCTTGGTGGCCACACTCCCGGAAGCACGATGTTTGCTATTCCTGTCGAGGGTAAACTCTGGCTGCTCAGCGGCGATATATCGAACTCGCAAAATGATCTGTTGAACAACCGCGGCAAGGGCTTCATTTACAGCTATCTGATGGTTCCGGAGGATGTTGATCGCCTGGAAATACTCCGCACATGGCTGATCGATCTGAACAACGACCCCGCGATCACAGCGCTTGTTTCGCATGACGGGAAAGCACTGGCTGACAGCGGGATTAAACAGTGGCAGAGGTCGAGTGAACAAGAATAGCTCGATGCTATCCTGAAGTGATGCGAATTTAAGGGGCAATCTAATGAAAATTCTACGCTTTGCGCTGGCTGGTGCTTCGCTGCTTTTTACCGCCAGTCCTGCTGCCCTTGTCGCTCAGGATACTGACGATACCGCGCGGATCATGGATGAGGGTTTCAATCGCTCTCAGGTCCAGCAAATGGCCCACGAACTGGTGGACGAGATCGGCCCCCGGATCACCAATTCGACCAATATGCGCATTGCCGAGGATTGGGCGGTAGAGAAGCTGCGCGAGCTCGGCATGCAGGACGTTCGCAAGGAAGGTTTCGAATTCGGCCGAGGCTGGGAATTTGGCGGCTCCGACGTGCAGATGCTTGGTCCACGCCCGCTTGAGCTGACGGCAATACCGGTTGCATGGACGCCCGGAACGAACGGACCGATTGAAGCGGAAATTATCGTCGCACCGATATCCAAGCCCGAACATTTCGAGGCCTATCGTGGCAAGCTTGCGGGCAAAATCGTGCTCGTATCGCTGCCGGGTACCGGCGATGAACCGTCGAGAGTACCATTCCGCCGGTTGGACTCATCCGACATCAACAGCCGTGACAAAATTTCTGTGCCGCAGCACGACACCAAAGGCGGCAAAACCGGCCTGCAACGCTTCATCGAGCGGGTCAAAGACTTCCCGTTGGCACTCGACGAGTTTCTGGCGAGCGAGGGCGCGGTCGCTTGGGCCAAAATATCCTACCGCGACGGGAAATTGCTGCACGGAACGGGATACGCTCACGAGGTTGGCAAGAGCCCTAGACTGCCCGGTCTGGAAATCGCTGCTGAGGATTACCGCCGCCTCGCTCGTCTCGCCACAACC
Source organism: Pontixanthobacter sp. CEM42 (assembly GCF_017812015.1). GTDB lineage: Bacteria > Pseudomonadota > Alphaproteobacteria > Sphingomonadales > Sphingomonadaceae > Pontixanthobacter. Next base: position 922,764 of record NZ_JADQTN010000001.1, read on the forward strand.
GGTCCGGCGCCGCGTTTGATGATCAATACACAGGCCCGTTTCGTCGATGGTGACACCAAATCATACAACATCATTGGCGATATTCCGGGCAGCGATCCGAGCGCCGGATACGTCATGGCGGGCGCACATATCGATAGCTGGCACGGCGCCGACGGCGCGGTCGACAATGCCGCAGGTGTTGTGACTATTATGGAGGCCATCCGGATCCTCAAGAGCATGGGAGTGGAACCGAAGCGGACAATCCGCGTGGCTCTCTGGGGCGCGGAAGAGCAGGGCCTGTACGGTTCGCGCGCCTATGTTCGCAAATATCTTGTCAGCCGCGAAGGTGAGCAAGGTCTGTCGGAAAGCGAGTTGCTTGGCCAATGGGACGGCCTGTTCCCGATCACGCCAAAGTCCGGCTTCAAGGACATGAAGGTCTATTTCAACATGGACAATGGCTCGGGCAAGTTCCGCGGTATCCATGCGGAGGAAAATCTTGGCGCGATCCCGCTTCTACGCAAATGGATGGCACCCTACAGCGCGCTAGGCGCAACCTCGGTGGTGAAGGGCAAAACTGGAGGCACTGATCACATCGTGTTCCAAGCTGTTGGCCTGCCGGGTTTCCAGTTTATTCAGGATCCGCTTGATTACGGTGCACGGCTGCACCATTCCAATGCCGACACGTTGGATCACATGCGGCCCGACGATCTGCGCCAGGCATCAATCGTAATGGCGGGGATGTTGTTGGCGGCGGCGAATGATGAGAAGACCCTGCCGCACGAGCCATTGCCGCAAGCGCCGGTTGATACCAACCCGTTCTCGCATCACTATCCAGACGAGGACTAACTCTTAGTCGAAAAGTGCCTCAGGCTCGCGCACCCGGATCAAACCGTTGGAAATCATTTCTAGTACGACCTCGTCATTCTGATTGAATGTCTTCAGTTGTGACTTGAAGATGCCCATTTCTGGCCGCGACTTGCTACGGCGTTTCTCGAGAATTTCGGATTCCATCCGCAGCGTATCACCGGGATAGACCGGTGTCTTCCAGCGCAACTGGTCGACGCCGGGAGAGCCAAGGCCCGCCTGTTTGCGGCTCTTCATATTCTCTACCATCATCCGCATACTCATCGAGCAGGTATGCCAACCGCTGGCAGAGACACGCCCAAAGTGGGTTTGAGCCGCGGCTTCGTCGTCCAGATGGAAAGGCTGCGGATCATAGGTTTCGGCAAACTGCAGAACTTCTTCACGAGTGACTTCATAGTGACCAAACGCGTGTGTCGAACCGACTGCGATATCTTCGTAGAATAGCATGCTTTCGTGTGATCGAAGGCTCAGGCCCGCGCAAGGATCATTGCGTAAACTTGGGCAAAAAATGTTCGACGCTGCCGTCGCTTGGCCCGGGACGAACCCCGGAAAGATGTGCAACCAGTGCGTAGATATCGACATTGTCGAATATATCTACGCTGCCGCCGGCCGAAATGCCCGGGCCGCTGGCAATGAACAGCGCGGTCATATCGGGGGCGAAATTGTCATAGCCGTGCCCACCGCCAGTACGGGTTAGCCATTCGGGTACATCCTGATAAACGAGCCAGCCCGTTTCGGGCAGGCAGAAGATAGTCGGGACCCTCGGGTTGGTTCCGTAGGCAAAGCGGGCGGGGATGTTCTCCCGCCTCCAACATTGCATGTTGTGGTGCGGCTTCAGGAACGCGGCTTCAATCGCGCTTGTATCGTCTCCGAGTGGTTCAATGCCCGCGTAATTGCCGCTTTCAACTAACCGGTATTGATCACGCGCGTAGATTTCATCCAATCGAATGACTCGCTCGGGACCCACTTCTGCCATCCCGTGATCGGAAACTATGACCAAATTGACTGGTTGGCCCAACGCATCGAGCTCAGATCGGAGAAATCCGATGCCGGTATCCATCGCTTGGATGACGTCGTGCAATTTGTCTGATGGAGCAGGGCCATAAAAATGGCCAGCAGTGTCTACGGTATCGAAATAGAGCGTCACCAATTTCGGCCGGCTCTCTGCTGGACGGCGCATCCAGTCAACGACAGCCCTGATTCGGCGGTCATTGGATAGTGCTTCTGAGAAAGGCCACCAATCGGACGGTCGTACCCCGCCGAACGAAATTTCCGAGCCTGGCCAGAACATCGTTGCGCTGCGGACGCCTTGTTTCTCGGCCGTTATCCAGATCGGCTCGGCTTGATCCCACCAGAATGGATCCTTGCTCGCCATAGTGAACCGCTCACCCGGACGGGCCTTGTCTTCCATTCTGTTGCCGACGACACCGTGGCCATCGGGCGTTTTGCCGGTGACCAGAGTATAGTGATTGGGAAATGTCTTGGTCGGAAAACTGGGGCGCATCGGCCCCTCGATTCCGGCCTTCGCCAAAGCATTCAGATTGGGAGTAATACCGCGGTCGAGATAGTCGGGCCGAAAACCATCAATCGATATAAGGATGGTAACGGGTTCACGCGCTGTGCCTTCGATATTCTCCTGCGCCAGCGCCGGGAGCTCCCCGGAAAGGATCAGGCAGAAAACTGTCAGGATATGTCGGATCATGCGCGGGCTCCATCGTTGAGTTGCGGATGTAGCAGCGAATTGTGACAGGATTACACGTTGAACTTGAAGTTCAGCACGTCACCGTCCTGGACCAGATAATCCTTACCTTCTTGGCGCAGCTTACCCGCTTCACGCGCGCCGCTTTCACCGTTCGATGCGATGTAGTCATCATAACCGATAGTCTCGGCCTTGATGAAGCCGCGCTCAAAATCAGTGTGAATCTCACCAGCAGCTTGCGGAGCTTTCGCACCTTTGGGGAATGTCCACGCGCGCGACTCTTTCGGTCCTGCAGTGAAATAGGTTTGAAGTTGGAGCAATTCGTAACCGGCGCGAACAACCCGGGCGAGGCCGCTTTCCTCAAGGCCCAACTCTGCCAGATACTCTCCGCGATCCTCTTCATCCATGCCAACAAGTTCGGATTCGATGGCGGCGGAAACCACGACTGATTGCGCTCCTTCAGCAGCGGCTTTGGCAGCAACAGCTTCGGATAGAGCGTTACCGGTGGCCGCTTCCTCTTCCGCAACGTTGCAGACATAGAGCACTGGTTTTGCAGTCAGGAGTTGTGCCTGCTGGAAGATACGTTCTTCTTCATCATCCTTTGGTTCAGTCAAGCGAGCGGGTTTGCCGTCGCGGAGCAGTTCCAGCGCCTGGCCGAGAACGCTCGCGAGGATTTTGGCTTCCTTATCGCCTGCATTGGCTTTCTTTTCAGCCGCCGGAACCCGCTTCTCAAGGCTTTCGAGATCGGAAAGCATCAGCTCAGTCTCAACAACATCGGCATCCGTGACCGGATCGACCTTATTGGAAACATGCTGGATATCGTCGTCTTCAAAACAGCGAAGGACATGCACCACCGCATCGACTTCACGGATATTGCCGAGAAACTGATTGCCGAGACCTTCGCCTTGGCTTGCACCTTTCACGAGGCCTGCGATGTCGACAAATGCCAGCTGGGTAGGGATGATCTTCGCACTGTTCGCAATCGCGGCGATCTTGTCCAAACGCTCGTCTGGCACGGAGACCTGACCAACATTCGGCTCAATCGTGCAGAACGGATAGTTCGCAGCCTGCGCGGCCTGCGTCTCTGTCAGTGCATTGAACAAAGTGGACTTGCCGACATTGGGCAGCCCGACGATCCCGCAACGGAAACCCATCGAAAACTCCGGTAAATAGCTAAGGGGCGCCCTTTAGCGAGGCGGCCCTTGCTTGACTAGCTATACGTTGTTGACCGCTTTGATCCATGGACCGTAGCCGGACTCGCCAAGCCATCCGACTTGGACCTTTGCGGACACTTCGTTGATTGCGATTTGCGGTTTCGGTCCGGGGTGCACTTCTTTGCGCAGCGGGCGAGTGCCAGCCGGCATGGAGATGATCTCTGCCATCGCGTTGGGGACATCCATTGGATCAGTTGATCCGCCGCCGCCTGAACCAGAGCGCATTTGTTCGATCAACGCTGTGTATCCGCCAAGATGCTTGGCATCAGCGCGTTCCAGCAGCTTCTGTGTCAGAGCATTGGCGTTGGCCCAGATCTCTGTCGGGTAGCCGCCCGGTTCGATAATCGTGACGTCGATATTGTGCGGGACGAGTTCGTAAGCGATCTGCTCGCTCATCGCTTCCAGCGCGAACTTGGTGGGCGAATATTGGCCGTATGAAGGGACGATGACCCGGCCGAGCTGCGATGTAACGTTGAATATCTGCCCCGATTTTGCCGCCCGCATAGCGGGAAGCACCGCGCGCATTAACCGCTGCGGGCCAAATACGTTGGTATCGAACAGCAGTTTTGTCGCTTCCATATCCTGAATTTCAACAGGGCCAGCGGTGGAGATACCGGCATTGTTGATGAGAACATCGATGGCACCGCCAGCGATTTTCTCTGCCTCTGCAACGCCTGAGGCCACTTGTGCATCATCGGTCACGTCGATCTCGATAACGTACAGGTCTAGGTCTTCGGCAGCCGCGATAGCTTCTAGTTCGGCGGCTTCTGCCCGGGGCAGATTGCGCATAGTGGCGAAGACTTTTGCGCCCTTGCGGGCATAGTCTTCCGCAGCCAAGCGCCCAAAGCCTGACGAGGTGCCGGTAATCAATATGGATTTGCCTTTGAGATCAGGCATAGCCTTCATCATATCGGTTTGAGCATGGGTCGCTGCAGCGGCTAGAACAGTCGTTGCGGCGGCTCCACCCAGCAGGGTGCGGCGATTGATGTTGGGCATGAGTTCTCTCCTAAGTTTTGCACACGCGGTAGCAGTTTATCCCTGCAAGCGAAGCGCAATATCGTTCATAAATCGCGGATAGTCGCCTTTGGCCAGCCAGTCCGCTTCGGATCCAATCGCGCCGAGCATATCGATCAGCATCGGTTGCTCTGCCTTGGCATAATTTCCCAGAACATAGCCATGGACCCGGTCCTTGTGGCCGGGGTGACCAATGCCAATACGCACACGCCGGAAATCCGCGCCTAGATGCTTGTCGATGCTACGCAGGCCATTGTGTCCTGCATGACCACCACCGCGCTTCACTTTGATCTTGAATGGCTCGAGATCGAGCTCGTCATGGAACACGGTGAGGGCATCCAGCTCAAGTTTATAAAAGCGCATCGCTTCACCAACTGACCGCCCGCTTTCGTTCATATAGGTTGCTGGTTTGAGCAGCAATACCTTCTCGCCGCCGATCCGTCCCTCTTGCGTCCAGCCTTGGAACTTCTTCTGGATGGGCGCGAAGCCGTGCATCTCGGCAATGACGTCCATCGCCATAAAGCCGATATTGTGCCGCTGCATCGCATGCTGCGGACCGGGATTTCCAAGGCCTGCCCAAATTTGCATGCTTGCGAGATAGCGGGTGTTCGGATTGGGGCAAGTGGCAGTAGAAACAAAAACGCCGGCCACACTTTCGTGGGCCGGCGCTTCTTTGAATAGCTGTGACGCTTAGATCAATCTTCCGATTTCTCTTCGCCTTCACCTTCGCCCTCAGTGCCTTCAGCTTCTTCGCCTTCTGCACCTTCTTCACCCTCTTCAGTCTCATCATCCTGAGATTTGAGCGCTGATGGAGCAACAAGTGTTGCGATGGTGTAGTCACGATCAGTAATCGCGCTTTCCGACCCTTCAGGCAGCTCGATGCTGCTGATGTGGATCGAATCGCCAACTTCTTTGCCGGTGACGTCGATTTCGATCTCGTCGGGGATCTTGTCCGAAATACAGATAAGGTCGAGCTCGTGACGAACCACATTGAGAACGCCGCCCTTCTTGAGGCCGGGGCTTTCCTCCTGGTTGATAAAGACAACCGGGATGCTGACTTCGATCTTCGCGTCTTTCGACAGGCGCAAGAAGTCGGCGTGTGTTGGTACATCTGATACAGGGTGGAAGGACACATCCTTAGGCAGGACGCGTACGCTCTTACCATCGACTTCGATCATCACAATCGAGTTCATGAAGTGGCCGGTCATTAACTGACGAACCAGTTCTTTTTGCTCGACGTGGATCAGTGCAGGTTCTTCCTTGCCGCCATAAATAACAGCAGGAATCCGGTTCTCGCGACGCAGTGCACGGGAGGCTCCCTTGCCAGCCCGTTCGCGCGTCTCAGCCGGCAGTGTAAGAGCTTCGCTCATGGTATGTGCCTTTCGAAATGCATTAAAAAGATATCATCCGCCCTACGCCTCCAGGGTGACCATAGGGTGCGGAAGCGCGCGCCTCTAAGGCGTAACGGCGTATTTGGCAAGCGAAACCGCCTATTGAATTCGCGTCACGCTGTAGCCTTCTTGCTGGAGCAGGGCGGGGAGGCCTTCTTCGCCGATCATATGGGCCGCCCCCACCGCAATCATCATAGGGCCCTTTTGCGGCATCTCTTGGGTAATTGTCTCGACCCAAGCCAGATTCCGATCAGTTAGTAATGCCGTGCGCAGCTCAGGGTCGGACAAGATGGTGTCCGCACCGCCTTCGAGAAGATCATCGAGATCGCCTTTGAGCCAGCTTTTTGCAAGGTGATAGCGCGGAACTTCGCCGATCTTCTCGCTCTCGCGAATGATGCCTTCAAGCAGGTCGCGTTGATCTTGTTCGGCAAGCGTGTCGAATATGCGGAGTTGGGCTCGCGCACCTTCCAGTTCGATCTTAGCGGCGAATTCCGAGATAAGAACGCGGTCAACGCCGTTCTCAGGTTCACCTTGACTGAAGGTCTGGGCGAGCGTGAGCGCCGCGGCCCATGTCTCTAACTGCGTGAAGTCACCATTTTTGAAGTCGCCTGCAGACATCAGTGCCTTGAGCCGCTCGCGATGCTGCTCGTCGACGCGTTCAACCAAAGGAGGCTGCTCGACCGACATCGCAAGATCGGCGAATATCTGTGATAGCTTGCCGCTATCATCCAGATCACTCACTTCGACGACCAGCCAGTCTGACCGACCAAGCGCCTTGTTCAGCACATCAGTGCGCCAATTCACACCGTCCGGAAGCTCGTGAATGGTGCCAAACAGCCAGCCCTCCTGCGTTCCGTCACTGCCCGTTACTTCCCAAAGAGCGGGCGAGGGTGGAGGGAAATCCTCAGCGGGTGACGAGCATGAGGCCAGCAACGCAAGCGCTGCCAGCCCCATAAGTTTCCGCTTGATTTCAATCAGCAGTATCATTGCACTCGCGTAGAAGTAATCCCGCGCGTTGCCAATGCATCCTGCACGCTTTGCTCGCCGGCAAGGTGGCCGGCCCCGACTGCGACAAAAACCGTTCCAGGTGTATCGAGGCGGGTGTCAATCCACTCGGCCCATGTACGGTTGCGTGCATAGAGCAACGCCTCAGCCAGAGCCGGGTCTGTCAGGCCTCCATTCATCAAACTGGCAAGTCCGGCGGCATCGCCCTCGACCCACTCATCAACCATGGAATCCAGCATTGGCACGATCTCATCGATGCCATTGGCAGCTTCCATCATGAATTTGATTTGCGAGTCCATGGGCAAGCCGTCAAAAACGCCAACTTGGAAATCGACTGTTTCGAGCGCGCCGCGCGGTGTTTCACCAGCTTTCTTTTCGAGCACTTTTTCAACACCCGCGTCTGGTGTGTAACCCGCTTTGAACAGCGGCAGCATGGAGAGGTTGATTCCGGCAAGCCATGGCTCAAACCGGTCAAATGCTGCTGCCGGCATACCAAGCTTAGTCATCGCTGCCTCATAGCTAGCCTTCTGTTCTTCGTTCAGCAGATCGCGGAGGTTCTGACCTTCGGGCAGCATCCCTTCAGTCATGAACGCGGCTTGAGCCTGCGCTTCGGTGCCGGGCTTCATGTAAATCTCGGTAACCAGTTTGTCTGATGAACTCAGCGCGTCAGCGATGCTGCTTTTGTACCAGTCGACATCTTTTGGCAGCGCGTGAACCGTGCCGAACAGATAAATCGTCGTATCCTCATCGGCGACTTTCCAAAGCGCGGGGCCGTCAAGCTCGACCTGTTCGACAGCAACTTGGGTTGGTGCGACGGGTGTTGGTTTCTGTTGCTGCGCACATGCAGTCGACGAAAAGCCTAGAGCGAGCGCGGATGCGACGAGTGTGAGGTTCTTGAGTGTATGTTTCATGGGGCTGTCTTTCTTATCTGGGGCCTGACCGGCCCGTGAACGAATTTGGTGAAGTGATTGGCGTTATCTCAGGCGTATTTTTTGTAGAGCCAAGCGACTGACCACAGGACCATAGTAACCGCCCAGATGATCATCGGGTCTTGCTGCGGGATCCATCCAGCACGGGCCGCCATCCACCAGCTTGGCACGAGGAAAACGTAGAGATGGAAGGCGAGCAGGCCACCTTTGGAATAGGCGGCGATTTCATGTTCGTCGGTAACACGCCACCATATGATTGTAATAAGCGGTGCACCTATCGCCCAAATCATGATTGAGATCACGGCGACCGCTCCCGAGATCGGGTCGTTGGAGAACATCGTGTCGAGATCAGGACCGCCAGCAACCATTATGAATGCGCCGAGGAAACCACCAAGGATTGTCGCGCCGATGTAGATATTGCGCGATTTGCGAGCGCTTGTCGCTTCGGGTTCTGCTGCAACTTTGCGCCATTTCGACCAAGCGAAACTGCCGGCCAACACCATCGCTATGATGAGGCCAAAGACGATCGCGCCATCAATCGCGCGCAGATTTCCATCTTCAACGACTTGAGCGGTATAACCGGTGAGCGCACCGAATATGAAAAGCGCAGCAATGCCAGCCAGAATAGCTAGAAGGCGATCATTGAGCGGTGAATTTTCATCAACGTTCTGTGTTTCATTGTCCGTCATCGAAAATTTCCTCGATTTGCATGTCGAATAGGCGAGCCAGCCGGAAGGCGAGCGGAAGTGAAGGGTCGTGCTTGCCGGTTTCGATTGCGTTGACCGCCTGGCGCGAGACATCGAGCCTCACCGCCAGTTCAGCCTGACTCCAATCGCGCTCAGCACGCAGGACTTTGAGCCGATTGTTCATCAGGCGACGCCCCGAATGCGGTGGAAGTAATATCCGAACGCCCAGCCACCCATCAAAATGGTCAGCAAGTGGTCGGCACTTAGTTCCCCCAGCCATCTGCCGAGGAAAATGTCGAACCACAGCACGTTCATCACAAAGGTTACCATCACACCGACTACGGCGCCTTGGGAAAGCAGTTGGAAGGTGTATTCTTCCGAATGGTCGCGATCGATAGATGCTACCTTCGAAATGATGGCGCCTAGGATCAGGATCAGGCCGACCACAATCCCGGTCATCAAGAGCGGTTGCGCGACTTCAGGTATGGCTTCGGCGCTGCCGGCGAATTCGCCGAATGTACCAGCAATAGAAACGATGCCAAGCAGTGCGAAGCTGATATCGGCTTTGAGCAATTGGCGGTCGCGGTTGATTGCTTTTGCCATGGCTCAGAACACCAGCTTAATCAGCTGAGTAGCGATGTCGCCGATTGCATATCCGGCAAGCAGAAAAGTGGTGCTTGCGAGCATTTGCGGGGCGCGTTCGCGCAACTCGTTTCGGGTCAACATGGAATGCTCCTTGTCAATAGTTCATGACGTTGTGTCAGGTTACCCTTACTTTATGTCGAGAATCGCTTCCAATGTCAACAACACCTGACATTATGTCGCAACAACACGACTTAAGAACGACTAAATCTCTCAATTTAGACGATTAATATTCTGCGGAAATTGTCGGTTTAGTGGAGGCGTTCGGCGTATAGTCCGCGCTCAGTCAACATTTTTTGGACCGAATCATTGCCTTCGAAATGACCGGCACCAACCGCGAGCAAAATCGTGCCGGGCTGACCAAGACGGTTCTCCAACCACTCAGCCCAAGCGCGGTTTCTATCGGTCAGCAACACTTGATATACCTGCCGCCCAAACTCGGATTCTTTCATCTCTTCCATACCGAGATCTTCGAGTATTCCCTGCGCCCAACTATGTTCGGATGAGAACGGATCGCGTGTTTCGGTTTCGGTCACTGCGGTGCCGTCCCCGGCAGCAGCGGTCCCATCCAGATCTTCAAAGAAGTCGGCGAGATTTTTGCCGTCCCATTTGCTGAGTTCTTCGTCGAGTTCCTTGATCAGACCATCTTCGTCGATACCAAGCAATGCAGCCATTACGACGCTGCTATCTTCGATCGATCCAATCGGTTTGTCAGCGGCTTTGAACTCAGCCTCCAGCACCGTCTCGACGCCGTATTCGGATACGGAGCCTTGCGCCTCTCCAAAGCTCAGTCCTGCACCAAGAAGCGAGAGCATGAGCGGCATGCGATCGAAGAATTCTCTTGGCATGTCTACGCCATCGCCAATGGTGAACCACTTCTCGCGATTGGCTTCGGACAGCCGCTCGGAAATCGTGACGCGGTCGTCGCTCATGGTTTTTACCAGCAGATCGGCAACGAACTTGCCGACCGCTGCCTCTCCATCATCGTCGCTGGTTTCGACGACCAACTCGTCTACCTCACCAACGATCGTATTGAACGCATCGCTGCGCCATTCGAAACCTTCGGGCAGCACATGGAACGTGCCGAACATGTAGATTGTCGTATCGCTGTCGGCCAATCGCCAGATTGCGGGATTGGGCTCGTAATTCTGGACAACGGGAACCGGAGTGGGCCGGGCGGCGACTTGCTCGGCTAGTCCGGCGGTTTCGCCTGCTTGGGCCTTCTTCTGCTCTTTCTTGAGCGCGCGCCATTCGCTTTTGCATACCTGATTATCACAATCTTGTGCGATAGCTCCCGGTGCCAGGAGCAGAGCGCTGAGAGTGATGCAGGAAGCAATTAATTTCATAAACACGTCCGTTAACGGGCAAGGACCCGCATAGCGTAACTTTTTGGGTGCTTTGTCAACCGCCGGTCCGCGCTAAATTCAATATTGATGCCCATATCGCGCCCAAATTGTGCCCATATGGTGCAGTGCGGCATTGACGCATTTGGGGGCATCCGCCAAAGCCGCGCGCATGGCGACCACTGCTCCATCTGTGCCGACGCGAAACCCGGCCAAATCGTTTCAGGATATGATCCTTGCACTCCATGATTTCTGGAGCGCGAATGGCTGCCTGATACTGCAGCCGTATGACATGCGGATGGGGGCGGGGACGTTCCACACCGCGACCACTCTGCGCGCGCTTGGTCCTGAGCCTTGGAACGCTGCATTCGTCCAGCCGTGCCGCCGTCCGACTGATGGGCGCTATGGCGAGAATCCGAACCGCCTACAGCATTATTACCAGTATCAGGTGATCCTGAAACCGAGCCCGTCGGACATTCAGGAATTGTACCTCAAAAGCCTCGAAGTGATCGGCATCGATCCGCTCAAACACGATATCCGCTTTGTCGAAGATGATTGGGAAAGCCCGACACTCGGCGCCTGGGGCCTTGGTTGGGAAGTCTGGTGTGACGGGATGGAAGTCACGCAGTTCACTTATTTCCAGCAGATGGGCGGCTTTGACTGCAAGCCTGTCGCGGGCGAGTTGACCTACGGGCTCGAGCGCCTCGCAATGTATATTCAGGGCGTCGACAATGTGTACGACCTCGACTTCAATGGTCACGGGGTTTCGTATGGCGAGGTGTTTCTCGAAAACGAAAAGCAAATGTCGAAATGGAACTTCGAAGTCGCCGACACCGATGCACTGTTCGATTTGTTCAACAAGGCGGAGGCCGAGTGCAAAAATGCACTCGCCAACGAAGTTCCGGTCGCTGCCTATGAGCAAGCGGTCGAGGCGAGCCACATCTTCAACCTTCTTCAAGCGCGCGGCGTAATCAGCGTACAGGAACGCGCCAGTTACATGGCCCGCGTCCGCGACCTCGCGCGCGGATCTTGCGAAGCGCATATGGAGAAGGAAAAAGCCGGTTGGGCGGAGAAATATCCGGAGTGGTCGGCATGAATATGTACAGCGCCACGCCCACTATCGTCATTGCCGCGAAAGCGGGAATCCAGAGTGGACAAGTCAGCACTCCGAAACCCTGGATCCCCGCTTTCGCGGGAATGACGAAGGAGGATAGCTAATGGCTGATTTTCTCCTTGAGTTGAGAAGTGAAGAAATTCCCGCGCGGATGCAAAAGGGCGCGCGGGCCGAGTTGAAAAATCAGTTCTTGCGTCAACTTGAATCTGCTGGAGCAGCATCCATACTTGGCGGCGATATCACTATTTGGTCTACTCCACGCCGTCTCGCCTTGATTGCACGCGATCTACCGACCAAGACTGAGGCGGTTAGCGAAGAAGTCAAAGGGCCGCCGGAGGGCGCTCCCGATCAGGCGGTCGACGGGTTCTGCCGCAAGCTTGGCCTGTCCCGCGATCAGCTTGAAGTTCGCGACATCAAAGGCCGTCCGACATATTTCGCCGTGATCAACACACCAGGCAGGGCGGTTGCCGATGTTCTTGCCGCAGCCATCCCCGCGATCATCCGCGACTTCTCTTGGCCTAAGTCCCAGCGTTGGGGTGCTGCGTCGATCAGCACGGAAAGCCTGCGCTGGGTGCGCCCGCTGTCTGGCATTGTGGCTTTGCTCGGCACTGACGTTGTTGAGTGCGAAGTGCATGGCATCAAGAGTGGCCGCGAGACCAAAGGGCACCGGTTCCACGGGATCAGGAAATCCGACGCGAAGTCGCGGAATTTCGGGCTACCGATCGAGTTTTTCAAGGACAAAAACCCGACTGTGCTCAACGCCAATGGCATGATCGAAATCGACAATGCCGATGACTATCAGCGCAAGCTTGCCAATGCGCATGTGATTGTGAACCACAAGCACCGCGAAGATGAGATCAGGTTAGGTGCAGCGGCTGCTGCTAAAGGCGCCGGCCTCGATCTGGTCGAGGATGAAGGCCTTGTTGTCGAAAATGCGGGCCTGACCGAATGGCCTGTGCCGCTGCTCGGTCGGTTTGAGGATGATTTCCTCGAAGTGCCGCCCGAAACGATCCAGCTTACCGCGCGAGTGAACCAGAAGTATTTCGTGTGTGAGAAGGACGGCAAGCTTGCCAACGCCTTCATCTGCACCGCCAATATCGAAGCCGATGATCCGGCTGTGGTGGTCGAGGGCAACCGCAAAGTCCTCGCCGCGCGTCTGTCTGATGCGAAGTTCTTCTGGGATGTGGACCGGAAGAAGTCGCTTGAGGAACACGCCAAGGGCCTTGAGCGGATTACCTTCCATGAGAAGCTGGGAACGGTTGCTGACAAGGTTGAGCGCGTTGCCAAGCTGGCGCGCTGGTTGGTCGAGGAAGGGATCGTCAAAGGCGCCAACCCGGATCAAGCCGAACAGGCCGCGCGTTTGTGCAAAGCCGACCTCGTCACCGAAATGGTCGGAGAATTCCCCGAACTGCAAGGCCTGATGGGCGGCTACTACGCCCGCGCTGAGGGTCTAGACGATGCCGTCGCCGACGCGATCCGCGATCACTACAAACCAGTCGGGCAGGGTGATGACGTTCCGAACGCTCCGGTTACGGTCGCGGTGAGTTTAGCGGATAAATTGGATACCCTTGCTAGCTTTTTCGTAGTTAATGAGCGTCCCACCGGATCAAAAGATCCATTCGCACTTCGCCGGGCAATGCTGGGAGTAGTGCGAATTGTGCAGTCTGCCAATCTCCGCGTCGGCTGGACGAAGCTTTTCTCGACGGCTTCTGAAGAACTTTATGAAATTCACCTAGCTTACCTTTTGACTAGCATTGGTCCGGCCGCGGAAGGCCTAGAGGCGTATCGTTGGCCCTCCCAACCAGACCAAGATGAGGAATACGGAGTGACAGCCGATGTCGTCTTTGGTTTTAGGCAGTTTGCAAAGAATCTGTCGCTCGACATTGAAGCAGCTAACGATGGGCTGAGTGCATTCCTAGTCGAACGTCTCAAAGTCCAGCAACGCGAAGCGGGCGTCCGCCACGATCTAATCGACGCGGTATTCTCTCTGGGCGGCGAAGACGACCTCGTTCGCCTTCTAGCCCGCGTCCACACTCTCCAAGCCTTCATGGAAACCGAAGACGGCACCAACCTCCTCGCTGGCTACAAACGTGCATCCAACATTCTGAAGAAGGAAGAGTGGACCGAGGCCAAGAACAACTCTGTGTCCTACACTCCCGAAACCGCAGAGAAGGCGCTCATCGACGCGCTTGATGTTGCGCAGCCCAAAGCTGCCGCAGCTATTGAAAGCGAAGATTTCGAAACGGCAATGGTGCAGCTTGCCAGCCTGCGCGCGCCGGTCGATGCGTTTTTTGAGGATGTGACGGTCAATGATGATGATGCGGATAAACGTGCGGCGCGGCTCGATCTGTTGCTCAGGTTCCGCAACGCTGTCCATCAGGTCGCCGATTTCTCTCGTATCGAGGGATAGAATTTTAGCGCATGGACCCTGTTCCATGTGTTCCATCGTGTAGGATTTTCCGAGGTAGATATGGTCCAGACAGTCTATAATTTCGGCGGCGGTGCGATCAACGATGATCCGCGCGCCAAGGATAAGACCATAACCGGAGGGAAGGGATCAAACCTGACCGAAATGGCCGAGATCGGTCTACCGGTTCCTCCCGGCTTCACGATCACCACCGAAGAGTGCGTAAAATACCTCGCAGGCGGATCAGACTTCTCGGCGGAACTGCGTAGTGACGTCGCGGCGGCGCTTCAGTACATCGAAACTGCGGTCGGTAAGTCATTGGGCAACAATGATGATCCGCTGTTAGTGTCCGTCCGTTCGGGGGCGCGGGTGTCGATGCCCGGTATGATGGATACGGTCCTCAATCTGGGACTAAATGACGCCACGGTGCAAGGCCTTGCCAAAGTGTCCGGCGACGAGCGTTTCGCATGGGATAGCTACCGCCGGTTCATCCAAATGTATTCTGACGTCGTTCTCGAAGTCGATCATGGACTGTTCGAGGAAGCCCTCGAAATCGCCAAGGAAGACAAGGGTTTCTACAACGATACCGAGATGGAAGCTGAAGACTGGCAGGCGTTGGTTTCGGAATATAAGGGCATCGTACAGGACGAGCTCGGTCAGCCGTTCCCGCAAGACGTCAATGAGCAGCTGTGGGGCGCAATCTCTGCAGTGTTCGACAGCTGGGATAGCGACCGGGCGAAAGTCTATCGCCGGTTGAATGATATTCCGGCGGATTGGGGCACTGCAGTCAATGTGCAGGCGATGGTATTCGGCAATATGGGCGACACCAGCGCGACCGGCGTGGCGTTCACCCGCGACCCCGCGACGGGCGAGAAAGCCTATTACGGCGAGTGGCTGGTCAATGCCCAGGGTGAGGACGTCGTCGCAGGCATTCGCACACCGCAATATCTGACCAAAGCCGCGCGCGAAAAAGCCAACGCCAAGCCGCTGAGCATGGAAGAGGCAATGCCCGCTGCCTATGGCGAGTTGGCTGCTGTGTTCGAGCTGCTCGAGAAGCATTACCGCGACATGCAGGACATCGAATTTACCGTGCAGGACGGCAAATTGTGGATGTTGCAGACGCGCTCCGGCAAACGCACCGCCAAAGCTGCGCTGAAAATGGCGGTCGATATGGCTGGTGAGGGTTTGATCGACGAGAAGGAAGCTATTCTGCGCGTCGACCCGATGGCGCTCGACCAGTTGCTCCACCCGACGCTCGATCCCAAGGCGCATCGCGATATTCTGACGACCGGTTTGCCTGCGTCGCCAGGCGCGGCGTCTGGCACGATTGTGCTGGACGCAGACAAAGCCGAACAATTGTCCAACGCAGGCGAGAAGGTCATTCTTTGCCGCGTTGAAACCAGCCCTGAAGACATTCACGGCATGCACGCCGCGCAGGGTATTCTGACTGCGCGCGGCGGCATGACGAGCCATGCTGCGGTGGTTGCTCGTGGAATGGGGCGGCCCTGTGTTTCAGGTGCCTCGGCTGTCTCCATCGATATGACGTCAAGAAGTCTTCGTATCGGAAATCGCGAGTTAAATGAAGGTGATACGCTCACGCTAGACGGCGCAACCGGTCAAGTCATGGCTGGCCAAGTCCGCACGATCGAGCCCGAAATGGCGGGTGATTTCGGCGTGCTGATGGAGTGGGCCGACAAATACCGCCGGATGCGTGTCCGTACAAATGCCGAGACACCAAATGATTGCCGGATGGCGCGTCAGTTTGGGGCCGAGGGTATCGGCCTGTGCCGCACAGAGCACATGTTCTTCGACGCGAGCCGGATCAGTGCCGTGCGCGAGATGATCCTTGCCGAAAGCGAGCAGGGGCGCCGCGATGCGCTGGCTAAGCTACTGCCAGAGCAACGCAGCGATTTCCGCGAGATATTCGAAGTTATGGTCGGACTGCCATGCACAATTCGCCTGTTAGATCCGCCACTGCACGAATTCCTGCCGCATGGTGATGCTGAATTTGCCGAATTGGCGAAGGTCACCGGCCATGACGTCGATCATTTGAAGCGTCGCGCAGGGGAATTGCACGAGTTCAACCCGATGTTGGGTCACCGTGGTTGTCGCCTTGGCATAACCTACCCAGAAATTTACGAGATGCAGGCGCGCGCAATCTTCGAAGCGGCGTGTGACGTCGCGAAGGCATCGGGTGAAGCACCTGTGCCCGAAGTGATGGTTCCTTTGGTCGCTACCAAGCGAGAACTCGAGATATTACGCGCACTTATCAACCGAACCGCAAAAGATGTCTTTGCCGAAAAAGGCACCGAAATCAACTATCTTGTCGGCACCATGATAGAATTGCCGCGCGCTGCATTGATGGCAGACAAGATTGCGGAGGAAGCACGCTTCTTCTCGTTCGGCACCAATGATCTTACGCAGACCACACTGGGTGTGTCTCGCGATGATTCCGCTCGCTTCCTTGCGCCGTATACCGACCAAGGGATTTTTGAGCGTGATCCGTTTGTGAGCCTCGATATCGAAGGCGTCGGACAATTGGTTGAATTGGCTGCGGAACGCGGCCGTGCAACGCGCCCGGATATCAAGCTAGGCATATGCGGCGAACATGGCGGCGATCCGGCGAGTATCGAGTTCTGCGATAAGGTTGGCTTGGACTATGTCAGCGCTTCGCCATATCGCGTGCCGATTGCGCGATTGGCAGCGGCGCAATCCTCGTTAAAGTAATCTATTTCCAGGCGGTTAGATTCAGCATCTCGAATGTTTCGGTGACCTTGCCTTCGTCATCGCGCAGGCTTTCAAAGGCGTCTTTGGCCCGTTGAAACGCCTGTTTGGTGAAGGGCGGAGAGCCGCGCTGGAGTGAGCAGGTCAGGCCATGGTCGCGTAGATCACTGACTAACTGTTCCAGCGAGCGATAGCGCACCGAAAGCGTATGGCTGTCAACCACTTGCCGCTTGAACCCGGCGCGTTGCAACAGCGCGGAGGCGGCGGAGGTGTCGATCATTGGATGAATACGCGGGGAAGGGCGGTCGCCATCCGCGGCTAGGGTAATGGTCCGAAGCGCGGAAAGGCTACCTGCACCCGGAAAGGCTGCAATGAATATGCCGTCCTTAGCCAAAGCGTTACGGGCGTGGATCAAGGCCCCGGGAAGATCGTTGACCATGCCAAGGCCCATGAGATGTGCGATCAGATCATAATCGGAGACCGGCGCAGGTAGTTCCTCATTGAAATCGCCGAGCTGTCCTACAGCAATCTTACTGCCTAAACCGCCCAAGAATGTCGGGACCGCGCTCGACCAATCGCCAACCACAAGGGCTTTCTTCGGCTGAAGTTGCATGAAACCAATCCGCTCGATCACGTCATCGGTTAAGTCATCGAGGAGAAAAGACGCCGCAGCGCCGGACTTATATCGGCTAAATGCCCGCCGCCACTTGGCCGCGCTTCGCTGGCGCGAGAAGATAGTGGGGGGCGCTTTATCCATGCACGCTCCGTGCCGCGCTTGCGGAAAAATCGCAAGCGGCTCAGTATGCGAACATGTCCGTAAAACAGCGCCTTGCTGAGATTGTCCAACCTGCGGTTGATCTCGTCTATCCGCCAAGGTGTCCGTTATGCGGCGATGCGATTGCGGAGCAGAAAGGGCTGTGCGCGTCATGTTGGTCCGAGCTGGTGATTCCAGGCGAGCCGAGTTGCGCGACTTGCCAAAGACCTTTGGGTGATAGCATGCTCGGCGGCGAGGTTCAGTGCGCCCCGTGCCTCGCCAATCCCCCTAGACATGACGGGATTGCTGCCGGCACACTCTATAACGACGCATCGCGAAAGTTGATTCTGGCGTTCAAGCACGGCCGCCGCATCGCGTTGGCAGACATGCTAGCAAAATTGATTGAGGCGCGATTGCCAAAACTTGACGGGGATTGGCTGATTGTGCCGGTGCCACTGCATCGGACCCGGCTATGGTCGCGCGGCTTCAATCAAGCAGGATTGCTGGCGCAGAACTTGTCAAAATCTACAGGGCATGGACTGGTAGTCGATGGTTTGATCCGCACGAAGCGCACGGAATCTCTCGGTGGGTTGGGGCAAAAGGCGCGAGAGCGAGCACTTGCCGGCTCGATCACTATCAATCCGGCGTGCAAGGAGCGGCTCAAAGACGCTCAAGTCCTGTTGGTCGATGATGTGCTGACGAGCGGCGCGACCAGCGATATGTGCGTGAGGAAATTGAAACGAGCCAAAGTAAGCAGAGCGGTTGTCGCCTGTTTCGCGCGCGTTTTAGATGAGGCGTTGGAGCATGGACGACATCCAGAAAGCGAAACGCCCGAGGTTCGAAAACCTCGGGCGCCACGTGACGAATAAATTTGGATCCACCTTGCGGCGTAGACAACCTCCCCCTTGATGGTTGCCGGGATCCGATCCCTCATCGTTCATTAGGAGCGCCTGGCAAAAAGCTGGCAGCGTCCTTACCCCCTGAACCTGGCACTCTAACGGTACCGATGTTCCGGTGAGCGGCTCTTGCGAACCACCAAGGCCTAATTCCATTCATGCGCTCTTCAGGAAAGCGTGAACTCCATATTGAATAGATTTTGATCACAATCTGTGGTTATCGTGCAACAAATATTGCGCGGCAGTGTCGCCGACAAACTAGAAAGCCCAACTGACGTCATGACAACCGATCCATCCCAATCAAAAATGCTCGAAACAGGCCACGAGTTTCTGCCAAAATTTGATGATAAGGGGCTGCTCAGCGCAGTGGTCATCGACGATACGACTTCGAATGTGCTGATGGTGGCGTTCATGGATGCTGAGGCTTTGACGGCAACGCGGAGCAGTGGCTTGGCGCACTTCCACTCGCGGTCGCGTGGTAAGCTCTGGCAGAAAGGTGAGACCTCGGGGAATGTGCTGCGCGTTCAGTCGATCTTGGTCGATTGCGATCAGGACGCGATAGTGTTGCGGTGCAAGGCCGCAGGGCCAACCTGTCATACCGGTGCGACCAGCTGTTTCTACCGCGTGCTTGAGAATGATCGTCTCGAGTCAGTTGTTGATTGACGTTTACGTAAAGGGCAGTTATAGAAACTGCCATGTCATCTGCAGCAAACGCAACCCAAAAAACTGCCAGCCGCGAAGCGCATGCTGGCGCACACCTTGACAGGCCGGATAAGCTTGAACGCGAACAGTTCAGTATTTCCGATCTGACCACCGAATTCGATTGCACTGCGCGCGCCCTTCGTTTTTACGAAGATGAGGGCCTCGTCGCACCGCGGCGTATTGGTCTGACTCGGGTATATTCGAAGCGTGATCGTGCGCGGCTCGCATGGATCATGCGAGCGAAGAATGTCGGTTTTAGCCTGACAGAGATCCGCGAGATGATCGACCTCTACGATCTCGACGATGGCCGCGTTGAACAACGCCGTGTAACGGTTGAGAAATGCCGGACTCACGTCGCTAAACTGAAGCGCCAGCGAGCCGATATCGATTCATCGATCAAGGAATTGACCGCCTTCATCGAACAAATTGAAGATATGGACCTGCCCGGTCCAAACTCCTGATACCTCGAAAAGCCAGATACCCTAAAAGGAAATTCCATGCCGACCTACACCGCCCCCACGCGCGATGCGCGCTTCCTTGTCAATGAAGTCCTCGATCTGACCAGTTACAACAACCTGCCGGGTTTCGAGAGCGCGACGCCCGATATGATCGACACGGTGATCAATGAGGCGGGTAAGTTCTGCTCGGAAGTTCTCGCGCCGCTCAATCGGATTGGTGACGAAGAAGGTTGTACCCGCAATGATGATGGTTCGGTAACGACGCCAACAGGCTTCAAGGAAGCATTCGAGCAATACCGCGAATCGGGTTGGGGCACGATTTCGCAACCGGAAGAATTTGGCGGGCAGGGCATGCCGCACGTTCTCGGTATGCTGATCGAGGAATTCGTCGGCACTGCGAACCAGGCATTTGCGATGTATCCCGGGCTTACCGGCGGTGCGATTGCGGCAATTCTTGCGAAGGGTTCGGACGAGCTGAAAGAGAAATACGTCCACAAAATGATTGCCAATGAGTGGACCGGCACGATGAATCTGACCGAGCCGCATTGCGGCACCGATTTGGGTATGATCCGCACTAAGGCAGAGCCGCAAGCCGATGCTTCCTATGCGATCACCGGCACCAAGATTTTCATCTCGGCCGGCGAGCATGATCTTGCTGAGAATATCATTCACTTGGTTCTGGCAAAGACACCGGGTGCGCCGGATAGCTCAAAAGGCATCTCGCTATTCGTCGTGCCTAAGTTCCTAGTGAACGAAGACGGTTCGCTCGGTGAGCGCAACACGCTTGAATGCGGCTCTATCGAAGAGAAGATGGGCATCCACGGCAACTCGACCTGCGTCATGAATTATGACGGTGCCAAAGGCTGGATGGTCGGCGAGGAAAACAAGGGCCTTGCCGCTATGTTCATTATGATGAACGCGGCGCGTCTCGGCGTTGGTATCCAAGGCTATGCGCAAGCAGAAGTCGCCTATCAAAACGCGGTCGCCTATGCTCTCGACCGCCGTCAGGGCCGTGCTCTGACCGGCCCGGCTGAACCAGAAGCACAGGCCGATCCGATCTTTGTCCACGCCGATGTGCGCCGGATGTTGATGGATGCGAAAGCCTATACTGAAGGCATGCGCGCGCTGGCGCTGTGGGGCGCTTTGCAAGTCGATCTCACGCACAAGGGCGCGACAGATGAAGACAAAGCCAAGGCTGACCAAATCATCAGCCTGCTGACACCCGTCATCAAAGGTTACGGCACGGACAAAGGCTTCGACGTTGCAATTAACATGCAGCAAGTCTTCGGTGGCCACGGCTACATCGAAGAATGGGGCATGAGCCAGTACGTCCGCGATAGCCGGATTGCGATGATCTACGAAGGCACCAACGGTGTTCAAGCAATGGATCTTTGCGGGCGGAAGCTCGCACAAAATGGCGGTGCAGCGATCCAGGCATTCTTCGCGGTTGTCGATGAGGAAATTGCGGAAGCTAAGAACAACGAAGCGCTGGCACCATTTGCAGAGAAGCTGGAAAAAGCTCTCGGTGAGCAGAAAGCTGCGACTATGTGGTTCATGCAAAACGCGATGGCAAACCCCGATCATCTGGGAGCTGGTGCGCATCACTACATGCACATCATGGGCATCGTTTCGCTCGGCCTGATGTGGCTGCGCATGGCAACTGTCGCCCATGCCAAATTGGCTGAAGGTACTGAGGACAACGCTTTCTACGAAGCGAAGCTGGCGACTGCCGCTTACTACGGTGATCGCTTCCTGCCTGATGCCGGCGCTCTCCGCCGCAAGCTTGAGGCCGGCGCGGACAGCATGATGGCATTGGATGCAGACGCGTTCCAGACTGCTGCCTAACACTGGGTTGCAGCTTTGTGCTCCAGAAGAAACCCTAGGTAATACAGAAACGGGGAGCGCCCCTTATTGGCCGCTTCCCGCCCCCTTTTCAGGTTCGGACTTCGATCAGGAATCAGGTTTTGCCATTGCCGGCTGCAGTGGCTGTGCCAGCTTTATCTCGGAAATGGCCTTCATGTAATCTTTGCGCTCGCCGGGAGCCATCAACAGCTGGAATTGCGAGAAACGCCCGTGGAGTAGCTTGCACTTCACCGGATCGACTTGCGGACCGATGGGCCCGACCAAGACCAAAGTGGGTTTGGTAATCTCGAAGGTAACAACGCGGTCGACATCTTCCTTCCACGTGAACAGCACGGCCAGATCTTCGCGAACCTCTTCAACGCTGTCGATCTTGTCGAACGTGCCGAATCCGCCGGGATGGTCATCGGCTTGTCCCGGCGAGAACGCCATTTGAAAGCGGCGGCCAGGCTGCAAGCGGGCAACGCTCGGCAACATGTAGCTCGGCCATGGCGGAGTGTTCTTGACCAGATCGACATAGGCGGTCTTGGCCTCGCTCTCAGTCGCATAGCGCCAGCCATACGCATCCATCCATTCCTTGCCAGGGATGGATTCAAGCGACTCAGCACCGCAACGCGCCTTCTGGGCCGCGATCCATTCGTCATGGCGCTTTTTGGCGAGCTTTTCCTCTTCGGTAGGCTCTGTCGCGCTGGCTGACTGCGCGCTTGCGGGCATGCAAAGGGTGACCGCCAATGCAGTCGCCAACGGGCCCGAAAGCAATTTCAAAAACCTCATGCTCAATCTCCTTCCTGAACGCATCTAGTTTGCCCAGAATGAGGGAGATTGAATTGTATAATTCGGCGTTTAGGCTTCCGGTAGGAACTCCGGCACCGAGAGAT
This sequence comes from Pontixanthobacter sp. CEM42, assembly GCF_017812015.1. Classification (GTDB taxonomy): domain Bacteria; phylum Pseudomonadota; class Alphaproteobacteria; order Sphingomonadales; family Sphingomonadaceae; genus Pontixanthobacter. Next base: position 945,323 of record NZ_JADQTN010000001.1, read on the forward strand.
AGCGCTCGCCAGTGTCGTAGTTAAAGCCGAGAACTGTCGTACCGGCTTCGAGGTCGGGCAGCTTGTTGGCAATCGCGGCGAGCGTCGCGCCGCTGGAAATGCCGACCAAAAGACCTTCGGTCACGGCACATTTGCGCGCCATTTCCTTGGCTTGTTCTGCATCCACCGGGATTGCGCCATCAATGGCTTGAGTGTGGAGGTTCCCCGGAATGAAACCCGCGCCGATACCTTGGATCGGGTGAGGGCCGGGCTGACCGCCGGAGATGACCGGCGAGAGCTCGGGCTCCACTGCATAAGCTTTCATATCGGCCCAGTGGCGCTTCAGTTCCTCGGCGCAGCCGGTGAGGTGACCGCCTGTGCCAACACCAGTGATCATCACATCGACAGGCTTGTCGGCAAAGTCTTTGAGAATTTCCTGAGAGGTGGTCCGCACATGCACCGACACGTTTGCAGGGTTGTCGAACTGAGCGGGCATCCACGCGCCGTCGGTCTGCGCAACCAGCTCGGTCGCGCGTTCAATTGCACCTTTCATGCCTTTGGCTTTGTCCGTCAGATCGAATGTCGCGCCGTAAGCCAGCATCAAGCGGCGACGTTCAAGTGACATGGATTCGGGCATGACTAGAACCAGCTTATAGCCCTTGACCGCAGCAACCATCGCAAGACCGATGCCGGTGTTGCCGCTGGTCGGCTCGATGATTGTACCACCTTCTTTCAGGTCGCCAGCCTCCTCGGCAGCCTCAACCATCGCAAGTGCAATCCGGTCCTTGATCGAACCACCGGGATTCGATCGCTCCGATTTGATCCAGACATCGTGATCGGGGAACAGCCGCGCAAGGCGGATATGCGGTGTGTTGCCAATGGTGGCGAGGACGGAATCGGCTTTCATGTGGTGTCTCCCGATGGTTTCGATGACGATATTTTGGTTTCTGTATCTGTATCTAGTAACTCTTCGGGCGGATCAAAGGTCCGCGTAGTGCGCAAAACCGGAAATAGGCGGCTCCAGATCGCTACGGTAATAATTGCACCGGCACCGCCCGATACCACTGCCAGCACAGGCCCGATCAGATAAGCGAGCGTGCCGGAGAAGAAATCACCGAACTCATTCGATGCCGAGATTGTCAGCAGTGAGACGGATGAGACGCGTCCGCGCTTGTCGTCGGGCGTATGCAATTGGATCAGTGATTGCCGGATGTAGACAGAGAACATATCCGCCGCACCGACAATGAACAGCATCGCTAGCGAGAGCGGCATCCATGTCGAGAAACCAAACGCAATGGTAGCAAAACCGAATATCGCGACCGCGATTAGCATCTTCGGCCCAACATTGGTTTTGAGCGGGCGGAAGGAGAAGAACGCCGCTGTTATCGCTGCGCCGACGGCAGGAGCCATGGCTAGCTGTGCCAAGCCTTCCTCACCGACCATCAGAATATCGCGGGCGTAAACCGGGAACAGTGCGGTCGCTCCGGCTAGGAAAACTGCGAACAGATCCAGCGTGATTGCGCCAAGGACCATCTTGTTGCGCACAACATAGCGTAGGCCGTCGACAATCTGACCGATCGGGCGCTGCGCACCGGCGATGGGGGTGCGAGGGACATTGCCGATGAAACTCAATGCAATGATCGAAACGCCAAATAATCCGCTCGCGACAATGTAGGGCAAGGCGGGCAGAATGGCGTAGAAATACCCGCCAATAGCGGGGCCAACGATCATTCCAACCTGCCATGCGATTGATGACAGCGCGATGGCGTTGGGCAAGATTGCTTTGGGTACCAGGTTGGGGGCGAGGGCGGAAAGAGCCGGTCCAGCGAAGGCTCTCGCTACGCCCAGCACAACTGCTACACAGAACAGGCTGAAAATGCTGATCTGCCCGAACCAAGTGAGATAGGCGAGTGTGCCTGCGCAGACGAGCTGGAGCAGTACCATCACCCGCGCAACATTGCGGCGGTTTAGTCTGTCTGCGGCGAGCCCGACAAAGGGCGTAAGCAAGAACAGCGGTATGAACTGGAGAAGCCCGATCAGCGCGAGCTGCCCAGCGGCTTCGGGAACAGCCATCCCATCATCGCGGGCGATATTGTAGGTCTGCCACCCGATGATGAGTAACATCGCATATTGCGCCAATGTCATTGACAGACGCGACACCCAATAGGCGCGGAAATTCGCTATTTTGAACGGAGAGGTTTGCTCAGACACAGCGGTGCATTGGCACCGCTAGCGGTCAATGTGAAGTCTGCTCGTTTTGGTAGCTGGCAACTAAACCTTGGAAGGCGGCCTTAGCGGTCGCGGCGGAGGCGTGGGTTTGGCTGCAATGCGTCGATCATATCGACAAAATCATCAACACGGATGATTCTTTCGAACTGGAATCCGCTGCGTTCCTCTTTGGTCCAAATGACATAGGCTTCGATGCGGCCAACCACTGGCAAACGAATGATCACGCGGTCACCCCGATTAAGGTCAGTGCCATCATCAATCATGAAGCCATGTGCCGAAAGGTTGCAGATATGCAGCTTGATATCACCGCGATCGTGGTGTTCTGCGATCACTGGATGGTCGACGGGATGACGCGTTGCGCGCCGTAAATCGGTTACTGATAATTGTGCTCCGACACCCATGATAGTGCGACCTCCAAAGTTCGAGTACGAACAACCCTAATGGAGTGGAAAGCCTGATATTTTGTAAAAATTTCTGTCCCAATACGGGACAAAATGTTGTTTTTATTGAAGTTTAGCGCGTCACGATGGCGTGCTTCTTTTTGCCCAGACTCAGTTTTAAGTCTTTGCCTTCAGCAACTTCCACCAGAAAACCGGGTTCTCCGATTGGTTGATCGTCTAACTTAACGGCGCCCTCAACAATTTTGCGCTTCGCCTCGCCATTCGATGCAGTGAAGCCGAGTTCGGTCAACACAGCACCAATACGCATGCCTTCCGCACCCACTGAGAGAGTCGGAAGATCATCGCCTGCACCGCCGCCAGCAAAGGTCTGCTGCGCGGTCGCTGCGGCAGAGACTGCTGCAGCTTCGCCGCGAACCATCTTGGTCACTTCGTTGGCGAGGACGATTTTGGCATCATTGATCTCGCTACCCTCAAGCGCTTCGAGTCGAACGATTTCGTCAAGCGGTACATCGGTGAAGATGCGCAGGAACTTGCCGACATCACGATCGTCAGTGTTCCGCCAGTATTGCCAGAAGTCGTAGGCGGGCAATTGATCTTCATTGAGCCAGATCGCTCCGTCGACCGACTTGCCCATTTTTGCACCATCTGCGCGCGTTATGAGCGGCGCAGTAAAGCCATAGACTTCCTTGCCATCAATCCGGCGGGTCAGTTCGATACCGTTGACAATATTGCCCCATTGATCGCTGCCGCCAAGTTGCAAGCGGCAGCCATGCTCCCGGTTTAAGACCAGATAATCATAGGCCTGCATGATCATGTAGTTGAATTCGATAAAGGTCAGCGGCTGCTCGCGGTCGAGCCGGGTCTTCACCGAATCGAATGTCAGCATCCGGTTGATAGTGAAGTGCTGGCCAACATCGCGCAGCAGTTCGACATAACCAAGCTTGCTCAGCCAATCGTCATTATTGATTAGTAGCGCGCCGCTCTCTCTATCATCAAATCGGAGTATCCGTTCAAAGCTGCCCTTGATGCCCTCAATATTGCTCGCGAGCTTTTCCTCCGTCAGCATCTGGCGTGTTTCGTCTTTACCCGACGGATCGCCGACCTTCGCCGTACCACCACCCATAATCACAATTGGACGATGCCCGGCCTGTTGCAGACGCTTGAGTAGCATGATCGAGGCAAGGTTGCCGATATGCAATGAAGGCGCGGTGGGGTCGAAACCGACATAGCCCGTCACGACTTCTTTCATTGCCAGCGCATCGAGCGCCCCGGCATCGGTGATCTGGTGCATATGGCCACGCTCTTCGAGCAGGCGGAGAAGGTCGGATTGAAATTCGCTCATAGTGGAGTGCCCCTAGCAACGAAAAATGTGGTTCGTAAGTGGGTTGCGACACCTTTTATGGTCGGCAATAGAACGGCGATGCATTCGCTCATTCTCCATCCCGATTGCGCAGAGGGGCCGATTAAGGCCGTCAGCGCGGATATTGAAGCTACGGATGGGGGATGCCGTGCGCGTTTCCGCGTTCAAGGTGATATCGATAAAATCAAAGTTCCGATTCATGCACATAGCGAGCGGACGGACTTCCTGTGGAAGACAACCTGCTTCGAGATATTCTGGCAACCGCATGACGGGACCTATTATCGCGAATTCAATCTGTCTCCGTCCAGCCGTTGGGCCTGCTACGACTTCGATGACTTTCGCAAGAACAGCACCGATGCACCGGTTCACGCCATTTCGATTGCCTGCTCTTACAACGATGGAGAGTTGGTGTTGGAAGCGAGCATCGCGACAGACCTACCACTGCCCGCAGATGTCGCATTGAATGCGATTGTCGAGGATTACGACGGCAATATCCAGTTCTGGGCCTTGGCCTTCGCTGAAGGCAAGCCCGAGTTCCATAGCACCGTCTGCCGCGCAATCACCTTGGACTGAGCTATCTCGTCAGGCAGGGCGACCGCACGGGCCGTTCAACTTAACAATCTGCCAATTCAATATGCTCGCGAAGCTGACCCACACCAAGTACGGCACGATCATCCAACTCGCGGCGACCGAATATTGGCGCAGCAATATGCACAGCGACAGCACCGACAACCACAGAAACACGACTTCAAATAGCGCCCAGTCGGGACGTTTGAATTTGAAAAACAGCGGCGACCAGGCAAGATGGCAGATGAAGTTTACTGCATAGAGGCTACCTATTAGCAGCCGATCTTGCTGAGTTCCTGCAGCGGTCCACGACAAGTAGAATGCCCAAGCCGCAAGTCCGAGGATAATCGTCCAAGCCGGTCCAAATAGCCAGTCAGGCGGTTGCCAACTGGGTTTGTCCAAATCGCGGTACCAAGGACCAATCTCCGTCAGTAGACCGCCAGCTCCGCCGAGGATCACGGCCCAAGCGATTGCGATTATCAAGGGGTATGTTTCCATCGCTGCACTATAGGGACACGTGGCAATGCGGCCAGCACAATCGTGAAGGCACAAAATCCGTTGCATTTGAAGCGTCCTTGCCGCACCGATTGGCAATGAAATTCGGCCTCGAAAAGCTCCTCTCGGACCAGCAACTCCTGAAACGGTTGGACGGTCGTCGCGTATCGCTCGTCGCGCACCCCGCAAGTGTGACGCAGGACATGACCCATTCACTCGATGCGTTGATCGCAGCGGGTGTGAACGTCACCTCTGCCTTCGGTCCGCAGCATGGGCTGAAGGGCGATAAACAGGACAACATGGTCGAGACCGAGGATGAGATGGATCCGGTCCACAATATCCCGGTGTTCAGCCTGTATGGTGAGGTCCGCCGACCAACCGGCCAAATGATGTCGACGGCAGATGTATTCCTGTTTGATCTGCAGGACCTTGGTTGCCGGATATACACTTTCGTCACAACGCTGCTTTATCTGCTCGAAGAGGCCGCAAAGCACGGCAAAGAAGTGTGGGTCCTCGATCGCCCCAATCCAGCAGGGCGCCCGGTCGAGGGCACGCTGCTGATTCCCGGCAATGAGAGCTTTGTCGGCGCCGCACCGATGCCCATGCGGCACGGGCTGACAATGGGCGAGATGGGCCATTGGTTTATCGAGCACGTCAATCTCGATGTGGAATACCGCGTTGTAGAGATGGAAGGTTGGGACCCTGACGGCCCGGGCCATGGCTGGCCGCTGGACAGGGTATGGATCAATCCGAGCCCGAACGCCGCGAGCGTCAACATGGCGCGCGCCTATGCCGGCACGGTGATGATCGAAGGCGCAACCTTGAGTGAGGGCAGGGGGACCACGCGGCCGCTAGAAGTTTTGTTCGGCGCGCCCGATATTGATGCGGCTGCGGTCCACGTTGAAATGCGCCGTTTCGCTCCGCAGTGGATCGAAGGTTGCGTCCTGCGCGAATGCTGGTTCGAACCGACCTTCCATAAGCATGTAGGCAAGCTCTGCAGCGCGCTGATGGTCCATGCTGAGGGTCCGGATTACGATCACGCGAAGTTCAAACCATGGCGGCTGCAAGCGCTGGCGTTCAAAGCGATCCGCAATCTGTATCCCGACTACGAGCTGTGGCGCGGCAAGGACTTCCAGTACGAGTACACAAATGATGTACTAGCGATTGATGTGATCAATGGCGGCCCCGGACTGCGCGAGTGGGTGGATGATACAAGTAGTAGGCCCGATGACCTCGATATAGGCGGTTTGGCTGATGAAACGAAATGGCGCGACGCAACCCGCGATCAGCTGTTGTATTGATCACTTTACCGAAATATCGGGTGAAATGCCGGAAACAGCCGGACAAAGGTTACACCGTGTAACTTTTGTGCGGAAAGATAAAATCCCATGATACTGATAGTTTAAGTGATTTTCTAGGTGTCGGACGGACGGAAACTCGCTCCTTCTTCTAGGCTCGACGATTTCAAAGAACGCCGCAAACGCTAGCAAATTGCAGACCTGTAGGAAAATGGCTGAAAAGGGGGAAAGGCGTAAAGATCGGAAGCAACAATCAGTTGGCTCAAATACCTTCTTTTGCTTTCCTGAGTAAGTAGGGCAGCACAGACTCAGTTTTGAGTGAATCGAAACTCAATTTGTAACGAACGCTGTCATTGCCCCAAATGCAATGTGCTTCGCCGGGCCGGTTCATGCTGCAAAAAATGCCCAGCTCGCGATTTACATACCGTGCGCGAAGCAGTGGCATGTTCAGTAGCGTATCGTATCCGAACTTTTTGCCAGAAGCGTACATGCTGTAGCCGGTCACAGCAGGAAATGACTCAGCCTCTTTCTGATACTTCTTTTTCGCCGTTTTTTCCGCTGCTGGCGCGTATCCAAGTTGCTGAGCGTGATGTTCTAAAGAGCCGTCCAGTGAGATGTAGCCGAGAGCACCTGTTGTTTTGCCAGACGCTCCGTCCGTGATGACCACTGCGAAACGCGCATGCGCTCCACGAGATGAAATTGGAGCCCAATCATCCGGTGTGAGCGCCGCTATCTCCTTGGTGCGATCCACAAGGCCAATTTCCCGCGTTTCAGCAGGAGCGGGAGAATGATTGGCGCGGTTGGAGAAGGCGTCCGAATCCTCTCGTTGACTTTCTGGCGAACAGCCGGTGACCAGAGTGCACAGAGCCAACAAACAGTGATTTGGTTTCAATCAACCTCTCCCAACCGAGGGTCCAAAAGTCGAAGCCTATGGTCCAATATTGTCAAGGATCGCAATCGGGAAGTTGTCCCAACTCTATCCAATCAAGCCCCCTGTTTGCGGCTCAACTCCCGCATCGCGTCATCCAACCCGTCTAGCGTCAGCGGATACATCCGGTCATTGACCAATTGCTTCAGCATCTTGGTGCTCTGCGAGTAGTTCCACTGCTTCTCTGGCACCGGGTTTAGCCATACGGTCGCGGGATAGGTGTTTGCCACGCGCTGCATCCACACTGCGCCGGCTTCTTCATTCATATGCTCAACGCTGCCGCCTTGGTGGGTAATTTCGTACGGGCTCATTGCCGCGTCGCCCACGAAGATCACTTTGTAATCATGGCCGTATTTGTGGAGGATGTCCCAGGTATTGGTCCGTTCCTGCCAGCGGCGGCGATTGTCCTTCCACACACCTTCGTAAAGGCAGTTGTGAAAGTAGAAAAACTCCAGATTTTTGAACTCGCTATTTGCAGCACTGAATAATTCTTCGCAGAGCTTAATGAACGGATCCATCGACCCGCCAACATCGAGAAACAGCAGCAGCTTGACCGCATTGTGCCGCTCTGGGCGCATATGGATATCGAGCCAACCTTGCTTGGCGGTTCCGTCAATCGTTGCATCCAGATCAAGCTCGTCGGCCGATCCTTCGCGTGCGAAACGGCGCAGGCGACGTAGCGCCATTTTTATGTTGCGGGTGCCGAGTTCTTTGGTGTTGTCGAGATTGGCGAATTCGCGCTTCTCCCACACCTTGATCGCTTTCTTGTGCTTACCTTCGCCGCCGATGCGGACGCCTTCAGGGTTGAAGCCCGAATTGCCGAACGGACTGGTGCCGCCAGTCCCGATCCACTTATTACCGCCTTCGTGCTTCTTTTCCTGCTCGGCGAGCCGTTCCTTCAGCGTCTCCATGATCTTGTCCCAGTCGCCAAGCTTCTCGATCTCAGCCATTTCCTCAGGCGAGAGGAATTTCTCGGCAACGGCCTTGAGCCAATCCTCGGGAATATCGACCGCATCCTGCCCGTAATCGGACAAAATGCCCTTGAAGACCTTGTTGAACACTTGATCGAACCGGTCGAGCAGGCCTTCGTCTTTCACAAAGGTCGCTCGGCTGAGATAGTAGAACGCCTCGGGCGATTGCTCGATAACATCACGATCCAGTGCTTCGAGCAGCGTCAAATGCTCCTTGAAGGATGCTTGGATACCGGCCGCGCGGAGCTCATCTATGAAGTCGAAAAACATGCACGGTCCCTAACGCGCCATTTCGGGCAACGCTAGATGCGATTGTGCGACCATCTTCCGCACCAATCGTTAAAACAAAAGTAACCATATGACCCCTATGGCGGCAGCAACAGATTTTTAGGGGGCTCTGCAGCCAATGAAACATGCCGTATTTGATGACGCTAACCAGCAGCAATCGATCGATCTGATCCCGAAGAGCTGCGGTGAGGTAACCGTTGGCTGTTCTGATGTTGCCGGCATCGTTCAATCCGTCATTGAATCGTCGGAGAAGCTGCGCGCAGAACATGGTGCGTTGCAAGGCACAGTTTCGGAGCTCGAAGCCGATCAACAGAAAGTATCCGAAGCGAGCGATGAAGCGCGCTTGCTATCGGAGCGCGCGATTGAGCGCTTGGGGCAGGGCACATCGCTGATTCAATCCTCACTCGGTCAAATCTCGGGCCTGCTGGAACTGGTCGAGACGCTTACTCAGCATGTGACCGGTTTTGCGGCAGCTATGGAGCAAGTGCGCCGCTGTTCTCAGGATATCGACCAGATTGCAGAGACCACCAACATCTTGGCGCTCAATGCCACCATTGAAGCGATGCGTGCAGGTGATGCGGGCCGGACATTCGCGGTCGTGGCAAACGAGGTTAAGAGCCTTGCAGGCGATACGCGCCGTGCGACCGAAGAAATTAGCCGTACCATCGATACTCTCGGCGGTGAGGCAGAGAGCGTTATCGAGCAGATCGAAAGCGGTGCTGAAGCCAGCAAGAATGCCAAAGCATCGGTGGCCCAGATAGAAGACACGATTGGCGGCGTTGCTGAACTGGTTGAAGAGGTGGATCGCCAGAACGACCAAATCGCACGGGCGACGGGCACAATCAGCGATCATGTCCACCGTGTGCAAGACGTTCTCGCGTCATTCGATAGCGCGGCCATTGCCAATGAAAACAAGCTTGAGAACGCCCATCACCGGATGCAAGATCTTGAGTTAACCGCGAGCGAAATGTTCGACGGTATCGTCAAGGCTGGCCTCTCGCCCAAAGACAGCGTGGTTGTTGAGCGGGCGCAGGCGCTGGCCAAAGAAGTCGCAGAGCGCGCCGAGAAGGCGATTGCTGCGGGTGATCTCGGCCTAGATCATCTATTCGACCAGGATTATCAGCAGATCGCGGGCAGTAATCCGCCGCGGTTCAGGACTAGCCTAACCGAATGGGCGGATGCCAATTGGCGGCCTGTCATTGATCGGGTTGTGGCTGAGGGTGCTCCGTTCATCATGTGCTCGCAGGCAGATATGAAGGGCTTCCTACCTACACATACGACAGATGCATCGCGTGAACCAACGGGCGATCTGGCGCATGACACCAAGCATTGCCGCAACGGCCGGATTTTGCTCGAAGCAGTTGATCAAAAAGCCAAGCGTAGCAACGCGCCATATATGATGGCCGTCTACCGCCAGGAAGGCGATGGCAAGAGCTACAACGTCGTGCGCAATGTGTACGTCCCGCTCTACGTGAACGGCCGCCGCTGGGGTGATTTCGAAGTCGCATATAAGTTCGACGACTAAGCGATTTTGACTGCAGCCGGAGGGGACAAGCTCTTGGAAGTTCTTCCGATTAAGGCGGCAACAACCGGTGCTGTTTCCAACATTGCTGACACTTGTGGTGAAGTCGCGCTGGTTTCGTCAGAAGTCGGCGGGATAGTGAATGCGGTGTGCCAATCATCGGAAACGCTGCGTGCCGAACATGAACTGTTGCACGAGACCATCCGGCGTTTGGAAGAAGATCAAAGTAAGGTCGCAGATGCATGCGATGAATCTCAACTGCTTTCCGAAAAAGCAATCAATAAGCTGCAGTCAGGGACTGCTCTTATCAGCTCTTCATTGGGTCAAATCGGACAGCTTGTTGAGCTGGTTGACTCGCTGACGCGCCATGTCACGGGTTTTGCAGCGGCAATGGAGCAAGTGCGCAAAAGTGCCGGCGACATTAACCAGATTGCCGAGACCACCAATATTCTCGCACTAAATGCATCGATCGAGGCCATGCGGGCCGGCGATACAGGCCGGACTTTCGCCGTGGTGGCCAATGAGGTAAAGCAATTGGCCAGTGAGACGAGACGGGCGACTGATGAAATTTACAGGACGGTGGACGATCTCGACCGGAACGCCAGCAATGTGGTTTCACAGATTGGCAACAGCTCCGAAGCCAGTGGAAGCGCCAAATCATCGATCAACAGCATCGCAGATACGATCAATGGCGTCGTTGAACTCGTCGATGAAGTGGGTAAGCAAAACGAGCAGATAGCCGGTGCCGCGGGTACTATCGATACGCACAGTGCCGGTCTTGGGTCAGCCCTGACACAGTTCACCTCTGCCACGCTGGAGAACGAGTCAAAACTGAGCGACGCCAGCCGTTATGTCACTAGCCTCGAAGACACTGCCAGTGGACTATTTGATCGTGTGGTCCATGCAGATCTGGCCGCAGACGATAGCCGGATAGTTGAGATCGCACGTGAGTATGCGTCGCAAATATCGGATGCAGCGCAAGCCGGTTTAGAATCCGGAATCGTGAAGAAATCCGATTTCTTCGATGATGACTACCAACTTGTTGACGGCACCAATCCAGAACAGTTCAGAACCCGCTTATCGGACTGGGCGGATGATCACTGGCGCCCCATTCTTGATGCTTGCCTTGCAATGGGCCGCCCCATCAAGATGCTGGCAGTATCCGACCGTAACGGCTTCTTTCCAACGCACGTCTCGGAGCGCTCGCTCAAACCCACCGGCGATATCAGGCATGATACGCTCTATTGTCGCAACGGCCGAATAATGTTTGGACCGTCCGAAAAGCGTGCGAAAGCGAACAACGCGCCGTACATGATGGCAGCGCATCGACAAGAAGGTGACGGCGTCGATTTCTACATCGTCCGCACGATCTATATGCCACTCTATGTCGATGATACCCGTTGGGGCGATCTCGAACTCGCGTATATTCTTGACGACAGCGCTTGGCCGAAAGCCTAGTTTCTACGTCTGACGGCGTGACATAAAGGCCAGCCGTTCGAACAGCATCACGTCCTGCTCGTTCTTCAGCAGCGCACCGTGGAGCGGCGGGATCGCTTTGCTCGGATCTTTGTCTTGCAACACTTCGAGCGGCATATCTTCGTTGAGAAGCAGTTTCAGCCAATCGAGCAGTTCTGATGTACTCGGCTTTTTCTTCAAGCCGGGCACGTCGCGAATTTCGTAGAACACGTCCATCGCCTTGCTCACGAGCATCTTCTGGATACCGGGATGATGCACTTCGATGATTGAGCGCATTGTGTCGCGGTCAGGAAACTTAATGTAGTGGAAGAAGCAGCGGCGCAGGAATGCGTCTGGCAGCTCTTTCTCGTTGTTCGAGGTAATCACCACAATTGGACGTTCTTTGGCCGAAATGCGTTCCTGTGTTTCGTAGACATCGAAGCTCATCCGGTCGAGTTCTTGCAGCAGATCATTCGGGAACTCGATGTCGGCCTTGTCGATCTCATCAATCAGCAGAACAGGCAGTTGCTCAGAGGTGAAAGCCTCCCACAATTTACCCTTCTTGATGTAGTTGCGAATGTCGTGAACGCGCTCTTCGCCGAGCTGGCCGTCGCGCAAGCGCGCAACCGCATCATATTCATACAAACCTTGCTGCGCTTTCGTGGTCGATTTGACGTTCCACTCGATCAACGGCGCGCCAACGGCTTTGGCGATCTCATGGGCCAGCACGGTTTTACCCGTGCCTGGTTCACCCTTTACCAAAAGCGGACGGCGCAGCGTAACCGCGGCATCAACCGCAACTTTTAGGTCATCGGTTGCGATATAGTCTTGGGTGCCGTCAAAACGCTTTGGAGCCTGATCTGTCATGGGTTTTCCTGTGCAACTGATACTTTACGTGCGCGTTAAGCAAGTCAGCGCGTCAGGGCAAGAGTAAGCTGCGCTTGGAACACATTACCCTGCAAGCGCGATCAGTCGCTGTGCCAGGGCATTTAATGCCGCTTCATCAACGTTAGCCTCGGGATTGTTCCAGCTGAGCGAGAGCATAAGCCATTCGCCCGCCTTGTCCTGCAGCAACCAAGTCAGGTTCAGGACACCGGGTTCTGACCCGCCTTTATAGCCGACATAGTCCCACTTTTGCGTGATCGGGCCAGGAAGTGCAGGGCTGATGCCCATAATGTCGCGAGCAGTCGGATCGGATAGATCGACAATCCGGCCAAGTAATTTTTGCAAGTCCTGTCCGCTGGCAAACCATTCTACTGTATTGATGGCGGTTGGCTCGACGAAACGGGGCGGGGTGATCTTGGTCGGGTCACCGCCGACGTCATCCTCGAAATCTGCAAGGATAAAGCGCTGCGTATCTTCGTCCGCCGCAATGTATTTGGCCAGGTTTCCCGGGCTACCCTTGAGCCCGAACATCTGGAGAGTGCTCAGGAATGGCAATGTACGATCCGGATCAGAATGTCCGCTTGCTCGCAGCTCCGCTTCAACTGCATCGCGCCCGACTTCATACAGGAGCATATCGGTCGCAGTGTTGTCGCTGATCGTGATCATCATCGTCGCGAGCGTCTGCAGCGTCACCGGCGCGCCCTTGGGCCAGTTCTGCATCCTGCCGCTCGGAAAGGACCGACGATCGAGCTCAAGCACATCGCTCCAATTTCGCTCACCGGCCTCTATCGACTTGGCGAGAGCAGACAAAATGTAGAGCTTGAATGTTGATCCGATCGCATATTGCTTGTCTTGGTTGAGAGCCAAAGTCGGCGCAGCGGAACCGTCCAGTTTTGCGAAAAGTACGCCGATATTGCCGGGAAGCGCTTCCAGCTCCGCTCTGACCTTCTCCAATGAGTCATCGAGCGTCTCCACATTGGTGATACGCATTCCGTCGATTAAATGGGGTTCTGCCTGCTCGATACTCAAGGCTATGGTCACCAGCGCTTTCTCGAAGCGCAGCACGGCATTGCCGGTCGACGCGTCGACCGATGCGACACTGTCGACGCCCTGCATCGCGCCATGTTGAGCAATTAGCTGCGCCGAGATCGCCTTAAGTTGTGGCGGTGGAACCGCTGCCAGCAGGACCGGTGCGAAGATGTCTTCCGGCTCTTTAGTGCCCGCGATTACCTCTGCGGCATCGTCAGCGCGCATCTCCAACGGTGATTGTGCCGCTTCTTGTGCCGAAGCTGCGCTAGGCAGTGATACCACAGGAAGGGCAAGAGCGAGGCAGATAGGGGCAAAACGAGAAATCATAGTGAAGTTCCTTATCGAGGAAGGTTCTGTGCGTCGCGCGATCTGGAATCAAGCGCTTACGAGCCGATCCATTTCGGCAATCTTGTCGGAAAGTGTCCTCGCTGCTCGCCGGTTGAGCCAGATCACACCGGCAAGAATTGCGCCTACGAATAGCGCCGGAATGAAAAGACCCACCATTGCGGCCAGCCATCCGGCAGTTTCCGCTGTCATGATCGCCATCGCAACAATTGCCAGCAGCAGGCCTGGAACCAGCGGTCCGACATACCACTTTGCGACTGACTGCAGCGCCTCCCTTTGATGCACCATCTGCGCACGTAAATGGCTGTGACAATCCGTTTCCGGTGAACGCACCAGATTGGATGCCAAGCGGCGCAGATTGACCATCACGACGATGTTGCCTGCGATCAACGTCAACCAACTTGCCGTGACCAGATATTCGCCTGCATTAGCACTGAGCCATGCGACCCATCCGAACACGGCAATGACGAGTAGGCCCGCAGTATATTCGATGATATTCCGGCGGCGGATCTTCCTTTCAAACTGCGTAAGGCGCATGGTGCTCTCCGTTGGCTGCGTGAACGTTGCGTTAGTTTCGAGGGCGCCCCACTGGGCGATTGGGAAATCACTCATGGTCTGCTCCTGTCGGTTCGGGCTGTTCAAATTCCTTTGTCAGCATGGATTTAATCCGGTGAATCCGGACATTGATTGCGTTCAGATTTATGCCGGTTATCTCGGCAATTTCTTTTCCGCTTTGACCCTCGAGCCATAGCAATATAACTTGAGCATCAACCGCTGGCAGCTGTCGGATCAGCGCGTGGATGCGTGCAATGGCGTGATTTTCCGCCGCTTCATCTTCAGCGTCGCCCGCTATCGGTAAATCTTCAATTTCGTCGAGCGCTACGGCATCTGGGCGCCTGGTCGTGCTGCCAATATGGTCGGCGGCAACATTGTGCGCCACGCGGTAAACCCACGTTGATAGTGCGCACTTGCCGTCGAACCGGGCGAAGCTGCGCCAAAGCTCGCAATGGATGTCTTGCTCCAGATCGCGCGCCTTTTCCTGATCACGTTCCATCGCGCGGGCCAAACGGGCAATGGCGGGCGCAAACTCGGCGTCCGCCTGTTTGTAGAGTGTGTTCTGATCCCCGCTCATATTCCTTTAGTGGACGAGCAAGCGATTTTCTTACAGCATGTACGAAACTTTTTTGTCTTCCCGAGCGAAAAACTGATCAAACAACCCTTTTGAAAGTTCCAGAAATGCCCACCGAGACTGTCACCATCACTGCCGCGGCAGGACACATTCTGTCCGGATCGTTGGAGCTACCAACCGGCCTGGTGCGCGGCGGCGCCTTGTTTGCGCATTGCTTCACCTGCACCAAGCAGAGTAGGGCGGCGATAGCTACGGCTCGGGCGCTGGCATCGCATGGGATCGCCACGCTGCGGTTTGATTTCACAGGATTAGGCGGAAGCGAAGGCGATTCGGCCGTGCAGGCTTTGCCACCGACGTGTCTGATTTAGTGGCTGCTGCGCAGAACCTGCTCGATCGGTTTGGATCAAAGATACTTCTGGTCGGGCACAGCCTCGGCGGTGCGGCTGTTCTGGCAGCTGCAGACGATCTGGGGTTCGAGCATGTCGCCGGTATCGCAACCATTGCCGCTCCGTCCGATGTGCCGCATGCGCTGGAACGGATCGACGGCGATATCGCGGCGATTAAGGCGCAAGGGCAGGGTGAAGTCACGATTGGCGGTCGTCCGTTCTCCCTCAGCCGTGATTTTATCGAGCGGACCGAGGAAGCCAACCTGCTCAGCGAAGTCGAGCGACTGCGTGCGCCCATCTTGATCATGCATTCACCAACTGACGCGATTGTCGGTATCGAGCACGCAAGCAAACTGTTCGGCGCGGCCAAGCACCCTAAGAGTTTTGTGAGCCTCGACGGCGCAGATCACCTGCTACTGAAAGAGGATGATGCCCAGTTTGCCGCCGCAATGATCGCAAGCTGGGCAGACCGCTATCTGCCAGAACGCGATGACACTCTGGCGCCAGAAGACGGCGTGATCGTCCGTACCGGCCATGGGAAATTCGGAACTGAAGTCCACACAAGCAGTCATCGTTTCGTAGCCGACGAACCTACATCATATGGCGGCGATAACACCGGACCAACACCTTACGACTTGCTTTTGGCAGCGCTTGGTACCTGCACTGCAATGACCATGAAAATGTATGCCGACCGCAAAGGCATGGCCTTCGAAGGCACCACTATCCACGTGACTCACGAACGCAATCACGAGGAGGATTTAGGTCACGAAATGGAAGAGGACGGCATGGAAGTCCAAGCGCTCCACCGCGCGATCGAAATCCATGGCGATCTAAGCGATGAGGAGCGCGTGAAACTAATCGCTATCGCCGATAAGTGCCCGGTGCATAAAACGCTGGAAGGGCATTTGCATATTCATACGGAATGATCGGGCTAAAGCCGAGGCAATGTCGCCAATAAGACTAGCGCGAAAACCGTCGCAAGCATTGTAGCTGTCGCAATCCGCCAGCCTAGTGCCGCTTCCGACATTCCGCGCTCCCATGTGAGAAATCCGATCACTGCGGATACCAAACCAGCGACTGCAATCGTGAATAGCCCATTGAAGCCGAGCATAAGAAAATAGATCGCGGGCATTGCAATGACTTGCAGGATTAGCGCGCCCGCGAACCATGCTATCGGGATGGGCCGATAGGTGGCGTCGGAGATATACCAGTCAGGCAATGAGGAATCAGGTCGTGATATCCGGCGATCTCCGGCCATGATATCCTCTGTTCTAGGGTCGGGGTACTCGTGGTCTTTGTCAGGCATCGATCAAATCTCGATCCACTTCACCCGCACGGTTTTGGATGAAGTTGAAGCGGTGTTCCGGATTTCGGCCCATCAGTTGGTCGACCAATTCCTTCACCGCCGCGCGGTCTTCAAATTCCGGCGGTAGGGTGATGCGGATCAGGCCCCGCGTTTCCGGGTTCATCGTCGTTTCGCGGAGTTGGGCAGGGTTCATCTCACCGAGGCCTTTAAAGCGACCGACTTCGACCTTTTTGCCTTTGAATACTGTCTCTTCCAACTCGGCGCGGTGCGCGTCATCGCGGGCGTAGCGGCTCTCTTTGCCCGCAGTCAGACGGTAGAGCGGCGGCTGCGCCAAGAACAAATGCCCTTTGCGCACAACATCTGGCATTTCCTGGAAGAAGAATGTCATCAGCAATGTCGCGATATGCGCGCCGTCGACATCGGCATCGGTCATGATGATAATTCGGTCGTAGCGCAGGTTCTCCGCATCACAATCTTTGCGCGTTCCGCAACCCATTGCGAGTGCAAGGTCAGCGATCTCTGAGTTTGCGTTGATCTTCTCTACCGTTGCGCTGGCGACATTAAGGATCTTACCGCGAATAGGCAGGATAGCCTGCGTCTTGCGGTTGCGCGCCTGTTTGGCGCTGCCGCCCGCTGAGTCGCCTTCGACGATGAACAATTCGGTCTCGCCGTCACCTTCTCCCGAACAATCGGTGAGTTTGCCCGGCAGGCGGAGTTTCTTCGCGCTGGTTGCGGTTTTGCGCTTGATCTCACGCTCTTGCTTGCGGCGGAGGCGTTCGTCCATCCGCTCCATAACTTCGCCGAGGAGCGCTTTACCCCGATCCATATTGTCGGTCAGGAAGTGGTCGAAGTGATCGCGTACCGCATTTTCGACTAGCCGCGCCGCCTCGGGCGAGGTGAGCCGGTCCTTGGTCTGCGATTGGAATTGCGGATCACGGATAAAGACGGAGAGCATCACTTCACCGCCGGTCATCACATCATCGGCAGAGATATCTTTTGCTTTTTTGGTGCCAGTCAATTCACCGAACGCGCGCAGGCCTTTGGTCAGCGCTGCCCGCAGGCCTTGCTCGTGCGTACCGCCGTCAGGGGTAGGGACGGTGTTACAATACCAACTGGTCGACCCGTCCGAATAGAGCGGCCAGGCGCAGGCCCATTCGACGCGTCCCTGCGAGGTGCCGCTGTCATCCTCGGGAAAGTCCTGAGTTCCCGCAAAGGGTTCCGCAGTGACGCATTCGCGCGTTCCGACTTGTTCGGCCAGATGGTCGGCTAGACCTCCGGGGAACTTGAAGGTAGCTTCGGTCGGTACATCTTCGGACGACAGGTTCTCAACACATTTCCAGCGGATTTCGACACCTGCGAATAGGTACGCTTTCGAGCGCGCGAGCCTAAACAGCCGGTGCGGTTTGAATTGGCGGTCGCCGAAAATTTCTGTGTCGGGCGTAAAGCTGACCGTAGTCCCGCGCCGGTTGGGCGTTGATCCAAGCTCCTCTATCGGACCAAGCGACAGGCCTTTGGAAAAGCTCTGAGCGTAGAGCTTCTTATCGCGCGCGACCTCAACCCGTGTATCGCTGCTCAGAGCATTGACTACGCTGACGCCAACACCATGCAGACCGCCACTGGTAGCATAGGCTTTACCCGAGAATTTACCGCCTGAATGAAGGGTCGAAAGGATTACTTCGAGCGTTGATTTGCCCGGAAACTTCGGATGCTCATCAACCGGAATACCGCGGCCATTATCGGCAATGCTCAGCCGGTTACCGTCTTCCAGCGAGACTTCGATCCGCGTTGCGTGACCAGCAACGGCCTCATCCATCGCATTGTCGAGAACCTCTGCCGCGAGATGATGCAGCGCGCGATCGTCGGTGCCACCGATATACATACCGGGCCGGCGCCGAACGGGTTCAAGTCCCTCCAGCACCTCGATAGAGGAGGAATCGTAGTCGCCGCTGAACGCGGGGGTACCTTCAAAAAGATCGTCTGACATGCGCCTGCTATAAGCCCGCGATTCACGCGCTTACAAGCAGGAGTATGATCTTATCGTCAGGCCCAAAGCAAAGGGTTAGAACTTCGATGGAGCAGGTGAGACGATAATCACCTTACCATCGCGCACTTCGCGAACTTCCATCGCGCGTTCGATCAAGCCGCTGCGCTGGAACCGGAACACACCGTCCAACCCTAGGAAGCCGTCTTCATTACGCAGGCGGGAAATCGGGAAGGTCCGGCCGATGCGCCAATCCTGAGCAACCCGCAATGTCAGCAGAACACTGTCATAGCCGAGTGTCGAAATCCGATAGGGCTGTCCCCCAAAGCGACCTTTGTAGCTATCGGAGAAACGCTTGAACCGCGAATCCGACACGGAGGAGAACCATGTTCCCTGCAGGGCAGACGCGCGGGTGACCGAAGATTCACCGCTGAGCAACTCTGTGCCCAGAATGCGGGTTGAACTGTTGGCATCGGGCCGCAATTCACCGGCCGCAAGAGCAACCAAGCGCGCTCCGTCAGCGATCAATACAGTATCGAAACCGCCGCGTTGATTTAGGCGCTGTGCTGCACTGACAATCGAAGTATTGCCGCGCGCGAAGCTTTCGGTTGCCACTAAAGTACCGCCACCAGCTTGAATTGCGGCTGACAACGCGTCTTCTGCGCGCTTGCCATATTCACCGTTTGGAATGATCGCCGCAAAGTTGCGCGCGCCATTCCGGCGAGCATAGCCGACTGTACGCGAAATCGACTGGCTTGGAATATGCCCCATCACGAACACATCAGGGCCAGCAACAGTCGTGTCGTTGGAATAAGAGATCAGCGGAATATCCGCTGGGCGGGCTTCAGCCAGCACTTGCGGCACATTGTTCGCGGTCAACGGGCCGAGGATCAGCTTGTTGCCATCCGCAACGGCTTTCCGAGCAGCCGCACGGGCACCCTTGGCGGTATCATAGGTCGTAATCCGCAGATTGCTGGCATTGGTATCGAGCAACGCCATGGTCGTGGCATTGGCAATCGAGTTACCAACAGCGCCGTTATCGCCGGTAAGCGGAACCAGCAAAGCAATCCGGTGGCGTGTCTCGTCAGTTGGCAGCCCGGTGGCAGTCGGCTCCGGCGTGGGGCCGCTGGTCGGTGTCTGAGTCGTTGAGGTTGGGCTCTTGGGCACCAATTGGCAGCCTGCAAGCACAGCGGTCGCGCAAATAACGAACAGCTTGCGCCGATCGATTGCAAAACGGTTCAATTTGATGCGGTTCATCCTTGCGATCCCTATTCCCGTAGTCAATGAAGGCCCTGTGACCCAATCAACCACCCAAACTTCCTCTGAAGAGAACCCCGAAGTGCCTCTTTCTCCGGGTCTCTATATCGTCGCCACGCCGATTGGCAATCTTGGCGATATAACAATGCGGTCGGTTGATGTGCTCAGCCGGTGTGACGGGGTGGCTTGTGAAGACACGCGAGTGACCGGGAAATTGCTCAAACATCTGGGGATTGGCAAGCCGCTGTGGCGATACAATGACCATAGCGAGGAGCGCGATCGGGCGAGACTGGTGCAAACAATGCTGGATCGCGCTGTAGTGCTGGTGAGCGACGCCGGGACACCTCTGATTTCTGACCCGGGCTACCGCTTGGTGCAAGATGCACGCGAGGCTGGCGTGCCGGTTACCAGTTTACCGGGGCCATGTGCGGCAGTTGTTGGTTTGACCTTGTCTGGCCTTCCCAATGACAAATTTCTGTTTGCTGGATTTCTCCCGAGCAAAGAGCAAGCGCGGGTGAGGGCACTGGAAGAAGTTGCGTCGGTTGATGCGACGCTCGTGTTTTATGAAACCGGCCCGAGACTTGCAAAGTCGCTTCAGGCCATTGGAACGACGCTACCGGGCCGAACTGTTTCGGTTGCGCGCGAACTCACCAAAATGTTTGAGGAGTGTCGAACGGATACTCCAAATTCTCTGATCAGGCATTACACGGAAAGCCCGCCGAAGGGAGAGATTGTGCTGATGATCGGACCGCCAGCGAGGCACGTCGCGAGTGAGGTCGAAGTTGACACTCTACTGAGAGAAGCACTCCAGAGTGACAAAGCTTCACAGGCGGCCGGGAAGGTCGCCAAAGCTACCGGGCTTGATCGCAAGACGCTTTACGCCCGAGCAATGGCACTTCGCAGCGAATGAAGCGGCAGCTTGCCGAGAAAAGCGGCCGCGACGGCGAACGCAGAGCCGCGATCTGGTTGAAACTCAAGGGTTGGTCGATCCTTGGCCGGCGGATCAAAACACCGCTCGGTGAAATTGATCTGATTGCAAAGCGAGGCGGCATTGTTGCGTTCATCGAGGTAAAGTGGCGCAAGCAGAAGGCCGATCTCGATCATGCGATTGATGAACACCGCTTGCAACGAGTTGCAGCGGCTGTTGAATGCGTTGCGCATGAGTATGCCAAAGATGGCGAAGATATCCGCGTTGACGTTATGCTCCTTGCACCGGGCGCATTCCCTCGCCACATCGTCAATGCATGGCAGCCATAGGTCTGCCGAATTGGAGTAAGTGAAAATGGCCCTTCGCGTTGCGGTTCAGATGGACCCGATGGACTCGATCAATATCGCTGGCGATTCTAGCTTTGCCATCATGCTAGCGGCTCAAGCACGCGGTGCAGAGTTGTGGCACTATGATGTGCGGACATTGTCGTATGACACTGGCTCAAACGCGCTGACAGCCCATGCCGCACCAGTGACGGTGCAACGCGTGGAGGGTGATCACTATACGACGGGTGAGCGCCGCCGGATCAATCTGGCGGGTGACATTGATGTTATCTTTATGCGGCAGGATCCGCCGTTTGATCTCGGCTATATCAGTGCAGCTTTGATGCTTGACCGGCTGAAAGGGACTACGCTGGTCACCAATGATCCACGTGAAGTCATCAATGCACCAGAGAAGATGTTTGTGCTGGATTACGCACAATTCATGCCTCCAACTCTGATCGCGCGCGAGTTGGATGATGTGCGGGCCTTTCAGGAACAGCATGGCTCGGTCGTGGTGAAGCCACTGCACGGTAATGGTGGTAAAGCGATCTTCAAAGTGGATGAAGACGGAACCAATCTCTCGGCACTATTCGAAATGTTTAACCAAACTTGGCCGGAACCACATATGATTCAGCCTTTCCTGCGCGAAGTGTCGGAAGGTGATAAGCGGATCGTGCTCGTCGATGGCGAGTTTTCGGGTGCGATCAATCGCAAGCCAGGTGAGGGTGAGTTCCGTTCAAACCTGGCGCAAGGCGGTTATGCCGAAGCAGCGGGTTTGACTCAGCGCGAAGAGGAAATCTGCGCTGCGATGGGGCCGGAGCTAAAGAAGCGCGGGCTGGTCTTTGTCGGGATCGATGTGATTGGCGGCAAATGGCTTACCGAAATCAATGTGACATCGCCAACCGGCATTGTCGCTATTGATGCGTTCAACGGCACCGATACCGCTGGCAAAATTTTGGATGCAGTTGAGCGAAGGCTCGCAAACTAATCTTTCTCACGCGGATGCGCATCGCGGTATGTGTCTAGTAGCGTAGCCGCATCAACTTTCGTATAAATCTGCGTGCTGCCAAGACTGGCGTGGCCGAGCAATTCCTGCAGGCTGCGCAAATCCGCGCCCGCGCCCAGCAAATGTGTTGCAAAGCTATGCCGCAATGCATGCGGGGTGGCCGTAGAAGGCAGTCCGAGCGCCACGCGCGCCTTGGCCATGGCCTTCTGCACCATTCCCTGACTGAGTGGACCGCCTCTTGCGCCTCGGAATAGCGCTTCATCCTGTTTGATTGGCCACGGACAAAGTCCTGCATACTCAGTGACCGCTTCCTGAATGATCGGGAGTATCGGGACGATCCGCTGCTTGTTGCCCTTGCCGGTTACTGAGAGCGTTGTTTCCAGAGGAATATCGCCACCTTTTAGAGACAGCGCTTCAGCAATCCGGAGACCTGCGCCGTAAAGCAGCAGCAAGACTGCACGGTCCCGGGCACCAATCCAATCATCGCTCGCAGTCGCTTCAACCAGATCGGCGATATTCGTGGCATCATCAGGCGTTACGGGGCGCGGCAGGCCTTTCTTGATGCGCGGACCGCGAATCCGCGGCGCGTTGGCGTCGCTTGCTCCGGTCTGCGCGAGCGCGAATTTAATAAGTGCCTTGATAGCCGATAATTCACGCGCGGTGGAACTGTTGCCAAGCCCATCTTGGCGGCGGTCGGCGAGATGTAAGCGGATCGTACCACTGTCGAGTTCCGCCAACTTCTGCCAACTATCTAAATCGCGGCGCTCGATAAGCAAATTGGCGGCTGAAAGGTAGGCCCGCACTGTATGTGGCGACCGTCGACGGTCTTGCTCCAGATGCGCTTTCCATTCCTCAAGTAGATTGGCTTTGTTCATGCCGTCACGAGTTCCGAATTGACCAATTCACCCAGCAGCGCGTCGAGCACAGGCATCCCGCGCGACGTGACACCAATCCGCTCATTCGATTGCCAAACAAAGCCAAGATCGCGGAGCATCGTCAGCCGATCCTGATCGATCAGCCTGTCAAACGGGATCGCGAAGCGTTCTGACAGCATCGGAAACGCAATGCCCTCGGCCAAACGCAGTCCCATCAGCAATGCTTCTGAGGCTTGCTCAGGGCGAGACAGGGCACGTTCCTTGCGCAAGCCATGCCCATGTTCATCCACGCCCGAAAGCCAGTTCTCCGGCTTCTTATGGCGCAACGTCGCCTGATCGCCGCGCCGACCGTGCGCACCGGGGCCAATTCCGCAATAGTCCTGATAGCGCCAATAGGTCAGATTATGGCGGCTTTCCTGCCCATGCCGCGCGTGATTGCTGACTTCGTAGGCCGGTATTCCAGCACCCTCTGTCAGTTGGTGGGTCACCTCGAAAAGGTCTGCCGCAGGATCGTCGTCGAGCGGATTGAATACGCCCCGTCGAACATCGGTAGCGAAGCGCGTATTGGGTTCGATCGTCAGCTGGTAGAGCGAAAGATGGTCTGTCCCGAAACCGAGCGCACGGGTGAGTTCTGCCTGCCAATTCGATTCGGTTTGATTGGGACGGGCATAGATCAAATCGAAGCTGACTCGGCTGAAATGATTCTGCGCAACATCCAACGCGGCCAATCCCTCGTCGACGCTGTGCAGCCGCCCCAAGAATTTTAGGGCTTCATCATCCAGTGACTGCAGGCCCAACGAGACCCGATTGATCCCCGCGACGGCAAGATCGGCGAACTTGGCGGTCTCCACTGAGGAAGGATTCGCTTCCAACGTAATCTCTATGTCGGGCGCGAAGCCCCACAATTGCTGCGCGCGGTTGAGAAGCGCCCCGACCAGCGCTGGTGGCATCAATGATGGGGTGCCGCCGCCAAAGAAGATCGATTCCAGCGCTTCGTCGCCAGCGATAAGCGCCTCATGCTCCATATCCCGCAGCATCGCGGCTTCCCATGCGGCGTGATCAACTGTGTCGCGGACATGGCTATTGAAATCGCAATAAGGGCATTTCTTCAGGCAAAAGGGCCAGTGGATGTAGAGAGCGCGCGCCACAAGATGCTCCTACCAGTCAGAGCGTGGCTTAGCCAAACTGTTCGGCGACAAGCTTGGCAAAAGCGTCCGCGCGGTGGCTCATCGCGTGCTTTTCTGCCGGGTCAAGCTCGGCAAAAGTTTGATCGCGGCCAGTGGGAACGAAAACCGGATCATAGCCAAAACCGAGCGTTCCACGCGGTGGCCATGCAAGCGTTCCGTCGATCCGGCCTTCATAAACGGCGCTTTCGCCATCAGGCCAAGCAATCGCAAGCACGCAGGAGAACCATACATCGCGTGGAGCATCCGGCCCTTTTTCGGCCAACATACCCTCAACCTTGCCCATTGCCATATACCAGTCACGGCCCGCCTCTCCTTCAAACCATTGCCGTTCTGCCCAGTCGGCAGTGTACACACCCGGACGTCCATCGAGTGCTGCAACACCCATTCCGCTGTCATCGGCGAGCGAAACAATGCCCGATGCCTCCGCCGAAGCACGCGCCTTAATTAGCGCGTTCTCGACGAAGGTTGTCCCGGTTTCGGGCGGTTCAGGTAGACCTAGCGATCCCGCCGACAGGCATTTCAGGCCATGCGGCTCCAGCAAAGCCGAAATCTCTTTCAACTTACCCGCATTATGTGTCGCTATAACCAGCGATCCGGAGCCGAGACGTCTTGTCATCCAAAAATGCTCACTGTGTGGCTTTGATTTGTGCTTCAAAGATGCCGTCACAGCCGATCTTGGCGAGACGGAGAAGGCGCAAAAGGCCTTCCTCATCATAGGTCGCGCCTTCGGCAGTCGCTTGCACTTCAGCAATCTGCCCGCCTTCGATCAGCACAAAATTGGCATCAGCATCGGCGTCGCTGTCCTCGGGGTAATCGAGATCGAGCACAGGCGTGCCTTTGTAGATCCCGCAACTGATCGCAGCGACTTGCTTCTCGATCGGATCATGCGTGATCAAACCGTCTTTCATCAGTGAATTGACGGCGAGACGCAGCGCAACCCATGCGCCAGAAATTGAGGCGGTACGTGTACCGCCGTCTGCTTGAATAACGTCGCAATCGAGCGTGATCTGACGCTCGCCGAGCTTCTTCATGTCGACAACAGCGCGTAAGGAACGTCCGATAAGGCGCTGAATTTCCTGTGTTCGTCCGCTTTGTTTGCCGCGTGCTGCTTCGCGGCTGCCGCGTGTGTGGGTGGCGCGTGGCAACATGGAGTACTCGCCGGTAACCCAACCTTCGCCTTTGCCGCGCAGCCATGGTGGAATCCGTTCTTCAACGCTGGCAGTACACAGTACCCGCGTATCACCGCAGCTGATCAGGCAAGAGCCCTCTGCATGCTTGGTAAAACCGGTTTCGATAGTGATGGGGCGCATTTCGTCGGGCGCACGTCCGGATGGTCGCATGAAATTCTCCTTTGGTGTTGCGGCGGTGCATAGCTAAGTAGCGGTTCTAAACAAGCGGCAAGGCCAACAAATGAAACGTCTCTCCACTCTTGCAAGTGCTTTCATACTGGCACTTGGCTTGGTGTTTGTATCACCTGCTTTTGCAGGCCAAGAAGGCACTTATGAAGGTGAAGTGATGGAGGAACCCGAATGTAGCTTCGTCCGAGCAATGAACTCACTCAAACTTCAGACCGAGGCGCACGATGCTTTGTGGGGTCTAGGGGAAGCGGCCTGGGCAGTTGATCTTGAAACAGGCATCATTGAGTTCACGAATGATAAGGGCTGGACGATTACTGCGCCTGTGCAAGTGGTTGGCACCTACAACACGCTGGACAAGACATGGCTGTGGGGATGGGATCATCCGTCAGTATCAGAACCAGTCGCCCAACATGCCAAGCTTGTGAACGGTTTTGGCAAGAAGCATGCGCTCGAACTGCTAACAACGCGGAAAGTAGAGATCAGCGAAGATCAGGCGTGGGAATTCACGGCGTTGGCCTCGTACCTTGCAGAGGCACAAGGGGCTTATCGCGGTCCTTTAGGGACGACGCTGGTCTACATGACTTTCGGTGAAGTAAAGATCGTCAAAGAATGAACCCGCCAATTTCCGATCTGACCGACCGCGCGAGGGAGATTTTTCGCCTTGTCGTTGAGGGCTATCTAAATGACGGGCAGCCAGTCGGGTCAAAGGCGTTGGCAGGCGAGGGCAGCGTCAACCTATCTCCAGCATCGATCCGGTCAGTGCTAGCAGATTTGGAATCGGTGGGATTGCTTGCCGCGCCGCATACGAGCGCAGGCCGAATGCCTACTG
Source organism: Pontixanthobacter sp. CEM42 (assembly GCF_017812015.1). Taxonomy (GTDB): domain Bacteria; phylum Pseudomonadota; class Alphaproteobacteria; order Sphingomonadales; family Sphingomonadaceae; genus Pontixanthobacter. Next base: position 971,640 of record NZ_JADQTN010000001.1, read on the forward strand.
AAACGGGTTTGCGGCTATTCGTAGACGGAATGATGCAGGTCGCAGAGCCAACCAAAGAAGAGCGCGCAACGATCAAGCAGCGTCTTAATGATCCGGGGCCCATTGAACATGCGCTGGAGGCAACCAGCACTTTATTGTCTGACATTACTGGCGCGGCGGGCATGGTCATGGTGCCTCAGCGCGATGTCCGCTTGCGCCAACTCAGCCTTGTTTCTCTGGCACCCAACCGTGCATTAGCAGTGCTTGTCGGCGAGGACGGGCATGTCGAGAACCGCGTGGTTGATATGACAAATGGTGCTGATCCCTCGGCGCTTGAGCAGGCCTCCAATTATTTGACCGCGCGAATAGCCGGCAAAACTTTGCCCGAAGCCATTTCCGAGATTGACCAGGAAATTGCTTCGGGCAAATCGGCGCTTGATCATGCGAGTAGCGATCTTGTCCAGCGCGGCCTTGCAGTATGGAGCGAGGATACGGAGCAACGTCCGGTGCTGATTGTACGCGGGCAGGCAAACCTGTTGGATGACAGCGCGTTGGAAGATTTGGAGCGGGTACGGTCACTGCTCGACGATCTTGAGAACAAACAATCGGTCGCGAGCCTATTGGAGGACGCCAAAACGGCGGATTCAACACGCATATTTATTGGCGCGGAGAATCGTCTGTTCGCTTTATCCGGCTCATCGGTTGTCGCATCGCCCTACCGCGACCGCGAAGGAAAAGTTGTCGGAGTTTTGGGAGTGATTGGCCCCACTCGGTTGAATTACGCGCGGGTCGTCCCCATGGTTGATTTCACAGCCCGCTCGCTCGGAAAATTGATCGGATAAAGAACTACCATGACTGATGAAAAGAAGCCGGATCCAAAGGGTGCCGAAGACCAAGATAACGCAGTTGAAGAGGAACTGAAGGGCGTGCCTGAGGAGTTTCTCGATGACGGTGAAGCAGACGACGCAGAGGATGTAGGCGGTGTAGAGGAAGCTCTCGAAGCGCTTCGCGGTGATCTGGATGCTGCCAAGCAAGAAGTACTCTATGCCCGCGCAGAAACGCAGAATGTCCGCCGCCGGATGGAAAAGGACGTTGCCGATGCGCGCGCCTATGCTGCAACCGGCTTCGCTCGTGATATTCTCTCAGTGTCCGACAACCTGTCCCGCGCCATTGATTCTGTGCCGCAAGAGCTCCGTGAGGACGAGAAGTTCAAAGGCCTCGTTGCCGGTATCGAAGCGACGCAGCGGGAACTCGACAAAGTCTTTGGCCAGCACGGCATCACTCGTATTCCGGCAATGGGTCTTCCGCTCGATCCCAACCAGCATCAGGCGATGATGGAAGTGCCGAGCGATAAGGACGAACCCGGCACAATCGTGCAAGAAATGCAGTCCGGCTTTATGATCAAGGACCGCTTGCTGCGCCCTGCAATGGTGGGTGTGGCGAAGAAACCTGACTAGGCCGCGCCGGGAAAGTTCACGAGCGAATCATACGCCGCTGCGTCGCCAATGCCGCGAACACGCAGGCCGTTGCGCAGCCAGAAGGCGTGTTTGACGATCTCGGCCTGTTGTTCGATCCCATAGTCTTCCAAGGCCCATCCAGGCCGTAGGCTATAGTCGTAGGCGGCCCATGGCATGCGGTGGAATACTAACCACCAGCTGCCCTTAACTTGGGACTGCCAGACATGGACCATCTCGTGAATGAACAGACCTTGTCGGGTTAGACTTTCAGTGGAAAAATCATCGCAATAGCCATTTCCCGATGGATGGAAGTGAATATGGCCCCTTGGTGCCATCACGACTTTGCGCGGTTGGAAGGGCATCCATTTCTTGCGGCGGATTTTGACCGTTGAGTAGTCAATTGCCGTGCCAAACACAGACCGCGCCAACTCCACTTCGCCCGGCATTAGCGGGCGTTCACCGCCGACCGGACAGAAGTGATCGTCGGCTGAAGTCGGTGGAAGGCTCAGCGGGCATCTCCCGGTGCGCGGATGTCGGCGTTCACTGTTTGCTTGTCACCCGTGGCGAAGATCAAAGTGACTTCGGTTTTGCCGCCCGCAGACAGTTCTGGAGATACATTCATCGCCATAACGTGCTTTCCCCCGGCAGCAAAAGAAACTGACGCACCTTTGGCAAGTTCGACTGGCTCAAGCGGTACCATCTTCATCGCATCGCCTTCCTTGATGTTGTCATGCATCATAGCGCTCTCGGCACCTGCCACATCGACAGCGCTCAGTGTTTGCGGTGTCTCGCCAGCATAGGACAGGTCGAAATAGACTACGCCCGGATTGGCCGGAACGGCGGGTAGGATCATGCGGGCATTTTCGATGGTCAGACCGGTAATGCCCTCGGGTGCCTCGGCCACCTCCTCAGCGCTCTGATTGTTGCAGGCAGCCAGACCGAATGTGCTAAGCACCAATGCAGCGCTCGCCAAAATTCTTGAATTCACTTGTGTTTCTCCATCGGGGGCTTGGGGGAGGGGATATGTCACAATTCTAGCGCCCACAATCCCTTGTGCCAATTAAAACCGCACCTATATCCGCTTCACAATTGAGCTGCCGAGTTGTTCCGCCAAGCAAGGGGAACACACAGAGCAGCGTCCAACATGAAGAGTAAATGGGGAAACCATGGCTAAAGTAATCGGTATCGACCTCGGCACCACCAATTCGTGTGTCGCTGTAATGGACGGCGGCAAACCGAAAGTTATCGAAAATTCGGAAGGCGCGCGCACGACGCCGTCTATCGTTGCGTTCACCAAAGATGATGAGCGTCTGATCGGTCAGCCGGCCAAGCGCCAGGCAGTGACCAATCCTGACAACACTCTGTTCGCGATTAAGCGCCTTATCGGCCGCCGCTTCGACGATCCGATGACAAAGAAAGATATGGACCTGGTTCCATACACTATCGTCAAAGGAAAGAACGGCGATGCTTGGGTGAAAGCTGGCGAAGAAGATTACAGCCCGTCGCAAGTGTCCGCCTTCATCCTGCAAAAGATGAAAGAAACCGCTGAGAGCTATCTCGGTGAAACTGTTACGCAGGCGGTAATTACCGTTCCTGCATACTTCAACGATGCGCAGCGTCAGGCAACTAAGGACGCCGGTCAGATCGCTGGCCTCGAAGTTCTCCGCATCATCAACGAGCCGACTGCGGCAGCGCTCGCTTACGGTATGGATAAGGACGATGGTAAGACCATCGCCGTCTATGACCTCGGCGGCGGTACGTTCGACGTTTCGGTCCTTGAGATCGGTGACGGCGTATTCGAAGTTAAGTCGACCAATGGTGACACGTTCCTCGGCGGTGAAGATTTCGACAATGCTATTGTCGAACACCTCGCCGAAGCCTTCAAGAAGAAGGAGAACATGGACCTTAAGACAGACAAGCTTGCTCTGCAGCGCTTGAAAGAAGCCGCTGAGAAAGCCAAAATTGAACTGTCGAGCTCGGCCACTACCGAAGTGAACTTGCCGTTCATCACCGCTCGCATGGAAGGTGGCGCGTCCACTCCATTGCACTTGGTCGAAACCATCAGCCGGTCCGATCTGGAAAAGCTGGTTGGTGATCTGATTAAACGTACGCTGGAGCCCTGTAAGAAAGCTCTGACCGATGCTGGTGTCGACAAGGGCGGCATCGATGAGGTGATCCTCGTCGGCGGTATGACCCGTATGCCGAAAGTGCGCGAAGTCGTTGAAGAGTTCTTCGGCAAGAAGCCGCACACTGGCGTGAACCCCGATGAAGTGGTTGCAATGGGTGCTGCTATTCAAGCCGGCGTTCTGCAGGGCGATGTCAAAGACGTTCTGCTACTCGACGTGACACCTCTCTCGCTCGGCATTGAAACGCTTGGCGGCGTGTTCACTCGCATGATCGACCGCAACACCACAATCCCGACCAAGAAATCGCAGACTTACTCGACCGCTGAAGACAATCAGCAGGCCGTGACAATCCGCGTTGGTCAGGGCGAGCGCGAGATGGCGTCTGATAACAAACTGCTGGGTCAGTTCGACCTTGTTGGCATTCCGGCCGCACCGCGAGGAGTTCCGCAGATCGAAGTGACCTTCGATATCGACGCCAACGGCATCGTGAATGTCTCTGCTAAAGACAAAGGCACAGGCAAAGAACAGCAGATCCGCATTCAGGCATCTGGTGGTCTTTCCGACTCCGACATCGACCAGATGGTTCAGGATGCCGAGAAGTTCGCTGACGAAGATAAGAAGCGCCGCGAACAAGCTGAATCGCGTAACCAGGCAGACAGCTTGGTCCACGCAACTGAAAAGCAGCTTGAAGAGCATGGCGACAAGATCAGCGCTGATCTGAAGTCTGACGTTGAAGCCGCATTGGCTGAAACCAAGACTGCGCTTGAAGGCGATGACCTCGACGCGATCAATGCCAAGTCACAAGAACTGACCGAAGTCGCAATGAAGATGGGTCAGGAAATCTACCAACAGGAACAGGCAAATGCCGGCCCTGAAGGTGATTCTGGCGCCGGTGGTGCTGACAGCTCGGCCGAAGATGAAGACGTGGTCGATGCGGAATTCTCCGAAGTTGGCGACGATGCCGATGACGCTGCCGAAGGCGAAGACGAAAAGAAGGGCTAACGCTCTGATGGAATGCATGACCGCCACCGATGCCAATAGCGTCGGTGGCGGCACATGTTTGGGATGGACCTGATGTCTTCGACCGATTTTTACGAACTTCTTGGCGTTAGCCGCGACGCGGATGATAAGACGATTAAATCGGCTTACCGTAAGCTGGCGATGCAATATCATCCTGATCGCAATCCGGGTGATGCAGAAGCCGAGGCCAAGTTTAAAGCCGTCGGCGGCGCTTACGAAGCGCTGAAAGACCCGCAAAAACGCGCGGCCTATGATCGCTTTGGTCACGAAGCCTTCGAGCAGGGCATGGGTGGAAGCGGCGGAGGTCGTGGACCGCAAGGTGACTTTGGCGATATCGGGGATATTTTCGAAACCATCTTCGGTGGTGGATTTGGTGGCGGCGGTGGCCGTCAGCAGGCACGACGAGGTGCCGATCTGCGCTACGACATGGAAGTCGGCCTAGAAGACGCCTTCCACGGCAAAGACACACAGATTGAAATCGAAGTTTCGCAAGGCTGCGAACCATGCGGCGGTTCAGGCGCCGAGCCCGGCACCGGCACCCGCGGGTGCAATCTATGCAACGGTCATGGTAAAGTCCGCGCGAAGCAAGGTTTCTTCGTGGTCGAGCGGTCGTGCCCAACATGCCATGGACGCGGTGAAGTCATCGAAGAGCCGTGCCGCGAATGCCGCGGCGAGGGCCGGGTAGACAAAGCTCAAGCGCTCGATGTGGAAATCCCACCTGGCGTTGATACCGGCACTCGCATCCGGCTATCCGGCAAAGGCGAGGCAGGACCACGTGGAGCCCCTCCGGGTGATCTCTATATCTTCATCCACATCAAAGAGCATCCGGTGTTCGAGCGTGAGGGCACAACGCTTCTCACACGCGTTCCGATCAGCTTTACGACCGCTGCTTTGGGTGGCTGCGTAAACATTCCTGACCTCGACGGTAGCACCAACAATGTCGACATCCCTGCCGGCATCCAATCGGGCAAGCAGCTTCGCGTTCGCGGCGGTGGTATGCCGGTACTGCAGGGTCGTGGGCGCGGGGATCTGATCGTCGAGATTGCAGTCGAAACGCCGACCAAGCTGACCAAAGACCAGAAAGAAATCCTGGAGCAGTTCCGCGAGACCGAAACGGGTGACGAATGCCCTGAAAGTCGCGGTTTCTTCGACAAGCTAAAAGACGCTTTCGGCGCTTAGCTCAGGCGATCAAGTACCTCTTTACGAATGGTAACCAGCAGGTCGGGATCAGCAGTTAAGCGGTCCTCTTCCTCATCCAGAATAGCTAGGAATGCCTGACGTTTGAAACGCGCACAGGCGGCATCGGGCAAGGGATGCTCTAGCGTAGAGCAGACAAGATCGATCATCCGCTCGGCGCCATGTAGGCGGCCCCACAGATAGTCATTCTCACGGTAAGTCCGGCTGAAGAACGCTCCGAAATTGTAGAATTCGGTCCCGCGCAAGGTGGCCTTTGTACCGCCTTCACGAATGGATTTGGCATCATCGGGAGAAATGCGGTCGACCTTGATTGGATCGAATTCCGTCAGACCTTCGGTTCGCATGAGTGGTAGCGTCGCGACATCGTAGAACGGGAAACCGAGATAGGTCAGCAGCATCCGCCGCCGCAGGTCCTTTGGCATATCCTGCATTGCTGCGGCCAATATGATCTCGGCTTGCTCGTCGACCTCGGGCAGCAAACGTTTAGCCGCTAAATATTCGAGAACTGCGCCGGGCTGCTGCAAGACATTTGCCGCCAATTCGCCGAACTCAGCATCGGCATCGCCGCGCTTCTCTTGATCAAAATAGAGCGCGAGGATTTCGTAGATCGATTTGCGAGCGGCTTCTAAAGCATCATCCGGAATATCAGGATCAGCTTCCCAATCGCGTGCAAGCCTCCTTGCCAACAGCCTCAACCGGCGAATCCTGAAGCCGAGATCATGCGCGCGGAAAAAGGCGATGGCCTCTTTACTCGCACCGCCATCGGGATCGGAGAGCGAACTCAGTCCCCGTTTCTCTAATTCAGCAAAGAAGCTCGCAGCAATGGGGGTAGCGTCGGGAAGGCCAGATGCTGGTGCCGCTTCGAATGTCAGCTGCGCGAGTTTATCGACAATGCCTGTAAATTTGGCTTGCGCGTAGGAGCTGAAGGCAAAGCCGGAATATTCTGCTGCCGCCTGCTGCGCTTTATTGCGCCATGCAACGAGCCGTTTCGGCGTTGGCTTGTTTAGAAAGAGCGTGCGGCCGAAGAGTTTCTCTACGGCGCGTTCGACTTCAGGCCGAAGGCCCGTCACCATACGCCTCAGCGCTTCAGCCTCGCGCGATTGCTGGTCCAATTGCTCCAGATTGTCTCGGATTGGCTGTTCACGCGGGATCGTGGAAAGCGAACCGAATATCGCGGCGAAGAACCCGACCGGCTTTTGCTCCTGCTCCGTTTCGGCCCCAAACCGGTCTGGGCGCGGATCGATATAAACAAAGCGCCGGTCAACTTCGCGCTGAGCAGGGCGACCTTTCAAAGCGTCCATCGCGCCGCCAAACGGGGCGTTGACCAGCACAGAACCATCGATCAACGCAACGTTGGCGACGTCATCCGTACGACTATGAACCGGCATAATGCGCTGCAGGAATTGCTCTCTGCCATGCCATTCAATCGAAGTACACTCACAAAGCTGGTCGACTTCGGCAACTTGCAGCGGCGGGAAAGCACCGGGGAAACTGGCCGTTGCGCGCGCTGCAAATGTGAGCTCGGCAAGATTTGCAAGATTCGCTCCGGCATTTGCAGGTGTCGCGGAAGAAAAACTGATTGGCATCCGATGCTCGCTTTCCTCGACAATCTTGGGACTGTTCAGTCTGAGCAACTCCAAATGTCCGTGAAAATCTGTTGCGGTCACAAACAGATCAACCGGATGGCTGGGTGGCAGAAGCGGTTGTTCCAGCGGTGCACTCTCCATCGTTGCCAACGCATCGTGCAACAGCTTGGAGAAGCCTGAACCCGAAAAAGGCGGTTCAAACCAGCGGCCGCGCACGAGGTGCGAGACTTTGCGACGGACCTCGTCGCGCGTTTCCGGCGCTACGCTTTCAGTCACAACATTGCCCGGACGCCGCAATATCCATGAGGCGATCGGCTGCGCCCAGAACTTCGCGAACCGCCACATCGGGCGGGCATCTGGATCAACCAGTTGATCGACATCAGCCATATCCAGCCACAAATCGGTCAACGGCTCTAACGATTGTCCGGAATGAATGGCCTGTGCCAGAAAGACTGCATTGATCCCGCCTGCGCTAGCACCGGTCAGGATGTCCGGAAGGACACGAAGACGGAGGCCGTTTTCGTCCTCAACATGCTGGAGCAGATCGCGGTAAACGCCTTGCACGCCTTCAGACCGAGCTTCGCCCGAATGAAACGCACGGCTCGCCTTGGCTAGCTTCCAGAGCTCCTTTGTGACGCCGTGCATGTAAACGGCAAGGCTCACCCCGCCATAACAAACCAGCGCAATCCGGAGTTCCTTCTGCCTCATGGGTTTAGCGTGGCAAATGCGCCCGATAGCAGCAAGCGCAAACACAAATGTTTGATGGATATCTCAAACTTGCCAGCGGAAATGGCCGTCCAACGGGTGCGCAAAGACCACTGCTTCTTCGCGTGCACCGCGCCCAATATTGTGCACTGCCAGCAATGTACCATCACTCTGGCGCGCTGATACGATGCCGATATGCGGCAATCTGCCGCCAACCTTGCTGGTGAAGATGTCGCCGACCTGCCAGTCATCCGGATCGGTGCTGATGGGTAGGGCAGCTTCGTTGCGCTTCAGAAAAGTCTGCAGATTGGGGACGCGCCGATGGTCGATATTACGGTCAGTAGAACGAAGCCCCCAATTGTTCGGGTATGCGGAGAAATTCGCTTTCATATCTTCGTGGACGAGCTTCTGAAGATCGAGGCCCAATGCGTCACGGTATGCGCGAATGACCACATCGGTGCAGACACCGCGAGAACGCGGCACATCGCCGCCGGGATACTGTAGACCCGTGTATGAGGGATCGTAAGCTGTGGTCACGCCGATTTGCTCGCGGGCAGAAGCGATCAATCTCGCGGCACGTTCGGTTGGAGTATCCTCAGTGCTCTGCGCGATCGCGGTGCTCGCTTTGGAGCAAGATGAGAGGAGCACGCTACTCAGCGCCAATCCGCCAATGAATTCGCGCCGTCGGATTGTCTGCTGTATAGTCATCGGGCAAATATTCTCCATCGCAATGAACGGGCAGTGAATTCCGCGCTTGAGTTCTTATTTTGTTCCAATTATGGAGAGCCATGGCAAAACCAAAGAAACGCTATGTTTGCGCGGCTTGCGGCTCGGTCTCACATCGTTGGCAGGGCCAATGCCCAGATTGCGGCGAATGGAACACATTAAGCGAAGATGTTCCGGCCACAGTTTTCTCCCAAAAACATGATCTATCAAGTGGGGGCAGGGCGGTTGAGTTCGTAGAACTGAACGCCCCGGGCGAAGAACTGGTTCGTCAACCGACAGGTCTCGACGAGTTTGATCGCGCGCTAGGCGGTGGATTGGTGCCCGGTTCGGCGATTTTGATGGGCGGTGACCCCGGCATCGGTAAGTCGACTCTGCTTCTGCAAGCGGCAGCCAAAATCGCAAAAGACGGACGCTCAACAGTCTATGTCAGCGGTGAGGAAGCGGCCGGGCAAGTCCGCATGCGTGCCTCGCGGCTCGGCTTGGCTGATGCGCCGATTAAACTCGCTGCAGCTACTTCCGTGCGAGACATTTTGACAACGCTTGGATCGATGGAACCGCCGAAGCTGCTTGTGATCGATTCGATCCAGACAATGCACTCGGACACTATTGAGGGCGCTCCTGGAACGGTCAGCCAAGTACGCGGCTGCGCGTTCGAGCTGATCCGATATGCCAAGGAAAACGGCACGGCGCTGGTATTGGTTGGACACGTGACCAAGGACGGCAATATCGCCGGCCCGCGTGTGCTCGAGCATATGGTTGACGTGGTGATGAGCTTTGAGGGCGAGCGCAGCCATCAATACCGTATCCTCCGTGCGCTCAAAAATCGCTTTGGTGCTGTCGACGAGATCGGCGTGTTTGCAATGGCTGGCAAAGGCTTGGAAGAGGTTTCCAACCCATCAATGTTGTTCCTCTCGGGCCGCGATACTCCATTAGCTGGCAGCGCGGTGTTCCCGGCTTTGGAAGGAACGCGGCCTGTGCTTATCGAGGTCCAAGCTTTGATCGTCAGGTTGCAGAGCGGCGCGACCCCGCGCCGTGCAGTGGTTGGTTGGGACAATGGCCGGTTAGCGATGCTCCTTGCTGTTCTCGAATCGCGCTGCGGGCTTAATTTCAGCTCGGCAGAGGTCTATTTGAACGTGGCCGGTGGTTACCGCTTATCAGACCCCGCTGCTGATCTAGCAGTTGCGGCCGCGCTGGTCTCGGCACTGGCTGACAAGCCGTTGCCGACACAGAGCGTTTGGTTTGGTGAAGTATCTCTCGCGGGAGAGATACGCCCCGTGGCACATGCCGGTTTACGGTTGCGCGAAGCAGCAAAACTGGGATTCACGTCGGGCGCGGGCCCGCAAGATGTGGAAAATTCACCTGGTCTTAACTATCGGGCGGTCAAACAGCTTGCTAACCTCGTTGACCAAGTGGTCGCATCTGAATAATCCTACGGGCCGATATGACCGGTTTTGATATCATTGTGCTGATTATCGTCGGGGTCGCGGCGGTTGGTGGCTTTCTGCGCGGGTTAGTGCAGGAAATGCTGTCGCTAGCCGCATGGCTGTTGGCGATTTTTGCCATCCATTATCTGCATACGCCGCTCTACCAAGCATTGGGCGAATATCTCGAATATAACACGGCGGTGGCTATTCTGGCCTTCGCCCTGCTGCTGCTTATACCTTATGCCGGTATGAAGCTGATCGCGGGGCGGGCTGGTGAAGCGTCCCGGGCGTCGCTTCTCGGACCGATTGACCGGGTGCTAGGTTTTGGCTTTGGTGCGATCAAAGGTGCACTCATTGTGGTTATCGCATTCTCGGTGCTGGTGCTCGGCTATGACTCGGCATGGGGCGTGGCTGGTCGACCGGGTTGGATAACCACCGCGCGAACATACCCTGTGGTCAACGCTGGTGCGGATGGTCTGGTTCAAATGATCGAGCAACGGCGCGCCAGCTTGAGCATTCAAGAAGCAGAAGAAACCAATTGACCGCCAGCCAGGGCGCGGCGCGGCTCTATACCCCTGAAATTCTCGGGTTGGCGGTAGAGCTTGCGGATTATCCGATAACCGAAGAACAGGTTTTGCGGGCGAATGTCCGGTCGCGGTCGTGTGGTAGCACGTTGGCAATCGCAATCGAACCTCGTGAAGACTCGTCGATCCAGTCCATCGGCTTACAAGTATCTGCGTGCGCAACTGGGCAAGCTTCAGCAGCTATCTTCGCCAAGGCCGCAAAAGGAACGACCAAAGCCGATCTGCAGCGAGCAATGCGTTCGCTAGAGGTCTGGTTGGCGAATGGATCGGATTTGTGTGACTGGCCTAGCTTAGCGCTACTTACAGAAGCGAGAGCCTATCCCGCGCGACATGAAGCGATCATGCTCCCGTGGAGAGCAGCGGTTGCGGCGCTTTCCAAGGGCGAAACAGACGGCTAGAAGCCGCTCTTCAGGATTCTTGGGGAGGGTCACAGCGCCATGAGCGAAACCGCAGCACCGACAGTTCACGAGCCGAGTGAGAAAGAAATCAGACTTGTGATCGCCGCATCATCGGCGGGTACGATTTTCGAATGGTATGATTTCTTCATTTATGGTGCGCTTGCCGGACTAATTGGCGCGGCATTCTTCCCATCGGACAATGCGACCCTGCAGATGCTGCTGGTATGGGCGGGCTTTGCCGTCGGTTTTGGTTTCCGACCACTGGGTGCGGTGCTCTTCGGTTACCTCGGCGACAAGCTTGGTAGAAAGTACACTTTCCTCGTAACGGTGACATTGATGGGTATCGCGACGGCGGGCGTTGGCTTTATTCCGAACGCTGCCTCTATCGGGATTGCCGCGCCCATTATCGTGATCGGTCTGCGTATTCTGCAGGGCCTTGCTTTAGGCGGCGAATATGGCGGCGCGGCGATTTACGTCGCAGAACATGCTCCACCGGAGAAGCGCGGCTTCTATACCAGTTTCATTCAAGCCAGCGTTGTTGGTGGGTTTGTCCTGAGTATTGCCGTCGTTCTAACCTGCCGCGCGCTGATCCCGGCTGAGGAGTTCGCGGCGTGGGGCTGGCGCATTCCATTCCTGCTCTCGATTATCCTGCTGCTGATCTCTCTATGGATGCGGCTGAAATTGTCCGAGAGTCCGGTCTTCAAAGCAATGAAGGAATCGGGCGAAATGGCCGCCAATCCGTTCGTCGAGAGCTTCACCTATCCCGGCAATAAGAAGCGGATTTTTGTAGCTCTGTTTGGCGTAGCGGTCGGTCTCACTGTGATCTGGTACACCGCGTTTTTCTCGACTCTTTCCTTCCTGAAGGGTCCGATGCGGGTCGATGGGCTGACATCCGAGATCATCATTTTCATTGCCGGTCTGCTGGCGATGAGCTTCTTTGTAATTGTCGGCAAATGGTCGGACCGGGTCGGGCGTAAGAAACCGATCATCATCGGAAACATCCTCACGCTTGTCCTGCTGTTCCCATGTTTCTGGGCAATCGGTGCATTGGCCAATCCGTCGCTCAACGCCTCCGCCGCCGCTGCACCAATCGTGGTGAGCGGGCCGGATTGTAGCTACGACCCGTTTGCCGAGAGTCAGGAAACGCAATGCGGCAAACTGCTGGAAGATCTGACCGATGCTGGTGTTCCCTATACGTTGAACGAGGGCGGCACACTCTCTTTGGCTGCCGGTGCATCACCAATCGCTCTGGATGGCTATGATTGGGACGATGCCACTGCACGTCGTGCTGCTCTAGAGGACGGTCTCGCTAGTTCAGGTTATGACTTTTCGGTGCAGAGCCCGCCATTCATAAATCTAGCTGGCATTATCGCCGTGCTGCTTGTCCTGGGAGGCTTATCCGCGCTGACCTATGGTTCGGTGGCCGCGTTGCTTTCAGAGATGTTCCCGGCCCGAATTCGGTATAGTTCGATGTCGATTCCATACCATTTGGGTGCCGGTTACTTTGGCGGGTTCCTGCCACTCATCGCGGGTTACATCATCGCCAAATCGGGTGATGCCTATGCGGGCCTGTGGTACACGTGGATATTCACCGCAATCGCGCTGATGGTTGCATGGTGGGGTCTGCCCGACGGACCACCGCGCGACTTTGAAGAGAATGCCTGACGCGCCTCCGCCAACGCTGCGGCTTCGTATTGATACCGAAGCGCTCGCTAGAAATTGGCGTGCCCTGGATGATATGGCGCGCTCTGCGCGTGCCGGAGCCGCCGTGAAGGCAAACTGTTATGGGCTTGGCGTAGATATCTGCGTGCCTGTATTGCGCGATGCAGGCTCCAAGCTGTTCTTCGTCGCGCATTGGAGCGAAGTCGCCGCCGTTGCGCGGCATGTTCCTCCCGAGCAGATAGTAGTTCTGCACGGACCGATCACGAGCGAAGATGCCGCATACGCAAAAGCACTTGGCGTACTGCCGGTTATCAATTCGATTGCACAGGCTAGGGCGTGGAACGATGCAGGGGGCGAGGCGTGTCATCTAATGATCGACACCGGGATCAACCGGCTTGGTGTCAGCCCGAGCGATCTTGCTGATCCCGCAATCCAAGCGCTGAGCGTGCAGATACTAATGTCTCACCTCGCCTGTGCCGATGAAGATAGCCCGATGAATGAAGCGCAGCGACGCATGGTTGAGGGATGTCGATCTGAGGTTGCGCATTCTCAACTAAGCTTGGCAAACAGTGCAGGCGTTGCATTGGGGTTGGACTACCATTTCGACGTCGTGCGACCGGGTCTGTCCCTTTATGGAGGCGTGCCTAGGTCAGAACTGTCTGACGTGATCCGGCAGGTCGCATATCCAGAGGCCGCAATAATGCAGGTCCGTGCACTCTCCACCGGTGATCAAGTCGGCTACAATGCGACCTTTACTGCTGATCGCGATATGCGCGTTGGAGTCGTGTCACTCGGATACGCTGACGGCTTCCTACGCAGTTGGGCCGGAAACGGATTTTTGCGCAACGACGGTCGCCAATTACCACTCCTAGGTAAAGTATCGATGGACATGATTGTCGTCGATCTCACAAATGCACCGGAGCTCGTTGAAGGCGATTGGCTCAATGTGCCTTACAGCCTACCGGAAGCATCGAAAGTCAGCGGTCTATCGCAATATGAGCTACTGACCATTTTGGGACAACGCTTCCACAATCAGGGGTAAGTGTGCCACATATGTTGCGCTGCACATGCTGCGGGTGCTAACGCAGCATCAACTGCAACATAAAGGGCTCATCCATGGCCAAGCGCGACGCGCAGACCGGCGACAAGGTCACGATCAAGAAATACGCCAACCGGCGGCTCTATAACACCTCATCATCTAGCTACATCACGCTTGAAGACCTCGCGAAAATGACTCGTGACGGAACCGAATTTGAGGTTGTTGATGCTAAGTCCGGCGATGACATTACACATTCGATTCTAACGCAAATCATCATGGATGAAGAGGCCAACGGTAAGCAGATGCTCCCGGTCGGCTTTCTGCGCGATCTGATCTCTATGTATGGCAATTCGATGCAATCGATGATGCCGCAATATCTTGAAGCGTCGATGGCAAATTTCCGCGCCAACCAGACCAAAATTCAAGAGGCCTTCAAGCAGGGCCTCGGCAATAATCCATTCGCCAAGATCCACGAGAATAACATGGCGATGATGCGCGCGGTTGGTGAAGCTATCTTGCCAGGTAACAAGGACAGCGCAGAAGCTACGCCGCCAAGTCAGGATGATGAAATCGACGCTCTGCGCAAACAAATGGCAGAGATGCAAAAAAAGCTCGACGAAATCGGTAAGTAGCCTCCGCTACTTTCGTAACGTCACATCAGACAAAGCAGGAATTATTGTGTCTAACATCCGCCACGCCTTAACGGTGAAACGCGCTGACGATTTTGCAGCGTGGTATCAAGAAGTCATCTCCGCCGCCGACATGGCCGAGGAATCGGGCGTACGCGGCTGCATGGTGATCAAGCCGTGGGGCTACGGCATTTGGGAGCGGGTGCAGTATCTGCTTGATCAACGGATCAAAGATACCGGCCATGACAATTGCTATTTCCCGATATTCATTCCGCTGTCGAATTTCGAGCGTGAAGCTGAGCATGTTGAAGGCTTTGCCAAGGAAATGGCGGTGGTTACACACCACCGGCTGATAACGAATGGCAAAGGCAGGTTGGTGCCCGATCCTGAAGCGAAGTTGGAAGAACCCTTGGTGGTTCGTCCGACATCGGAAACGATTATCGGTGACGCGATGGCGCGTTGGATTCAGAGCTGGCGCGATCTGCCGCTCAAGATGAACCAATGGGCCAACGTCGTCCGTTGGGAAATGCGCACACGGATGTTCCTGCGCACGAGTGAGTTTCTCTGGCAGGAAGGTCACACCGCGCATGACGGAGAGGCCGAAGCCAAAGAGCACACCTTGCGGATGCTTGAGGTCTATCGCTCTTGCGCTGAAGAAGATCTGGCGATGCCTGTGATCGCCGGTGAGAAGCCCGAAAACGAGCGGTTTCCGGGTGCGGTTGAGACATGGTCAATTGAAGCGATGATGCAGGATGGCAAGGCTCTGCAAGCTGGAACGTCGCATTATCTCGGCACGAATTTCTCCGAGGCTGCTGGCATCAAGTTCCAGAACAAAGACGGCGATCAAGAGCTTTGTCATACAACAAGCTGGGGCGTTTCAACTCGTATGATCGGCGGCGTCATCATGACGCATGGCGATGATGACGGCCTGCGCGTGCCGCCAACGATTGCACCATGGCAGGTTGTGATCCTGCCCATGCTGCGCGGGAAAGATGAAGATGCTGATGCGGCTATCGTCGACTATTGTGACAGCTTGAAGGACTTGCTGGAAGGCGCAATCACCTGCGGTGAAAAAGTTCGCGCCATGGTTGATAAGAGCCACGGGAAAGCTGCTGCCAAACGCTGGAACTGGGTCCGCAAGGGCGCGCCGATTGTTGTCGAAGTCGGCAGCCGCGACATGGACAATGGTGTGGTCAGCCTACTGCGCCGCGATGCCTTGTGGGCGGAGAGTGGCAAGCCTGACTTCCACGCACCTTCGAAAGCAGACGCTGCCGAACAAATTCCAGCGATTCTTGAAGAAATTCAGACTAAACTGTTCACTGAAGCCCGTGATCGGCGCGATGCAAATATCACGCGTGACATTGCGACAATGGATCAGCTGACGGAGTTCTATAACGACAACGCACAATACCCGGGTTGGGTGGAAGTGCAGTGGTCGAAGCCGACCGGCCCGGCGCTGGAACAAGTGGTCGAGCAGCTAAAAGCGCTCAAACTGACCATTCGCAATGTGCCTATGAACGCTGAGCCGAATGACAGTCCGTGCATCTTTACCGGCGAGGTTGCCGTTGAGCGCATCTATGTTGCTCGTGCGTATTAAGGATCAGGAGACCCAGTCATGATTGCCGCCATCGGATATAATCTGAAACGCCTGTTTGATTTCAAGGGCCGCGATGGGCGTGGCGTCTTCTGGCGGTATTTTCTGTTTGTTGTCTTCCTCAATATTGCCGTCATTATCGGCGCCACGATCCCTGGATTGATGGGAGTGTTTGCCGAAGCTAGCGCGGTGGCCGACCCCAGCAATACGGTAGCAGTCGAAGCCGCAGCTCTTGATGCTATGATGGAGCAAGGTCTGCCGGCTACACTGGTACGCACTGGTATCTGGCTCGGCATTCTCAACATTGTCCTGATGGCCGCCGCATTGGTCCGCCGTGCGCATGATAGCGGCCTGCCAGGGTTGGTTCTTGCGATTCCGCTGGGTCTGCAATTGGTATGGATGTACTTCTCCTACCGTCAACTCGACGGTTTGAGCGAAACGCTGCGCGATGCTGTCGCAACCACACAGGCCGGCGGCGAGCCGGAAGTACAAGCCGGAATGATTGCGCAAGATTTGATCGGTTGGATGGTTGTTCTGATTATCGTCGCTATAGGACTGATCAAATCGCAACAAACACCGAACCAATATGCCGACGGACCGACCAACGTTTGACGGCAATCTAGGCTAAGCCGCCTATTCGAGTGACACGGGCTTCTACCGCGTCCATAGGCCGCTCATGTCCAAACGACCTACCAAACGTCCACCTCCAGGCTTGCCTACGCGTGAGCAGGTTCTCGAATTCATCCAATCTGCCGACAGTATTGTCGGGAAACGGGAGATCGGGAAGGCTTTCGGCCTGAAAGGTCAGGAAAAGATCGCCCTCAAGAAGCTGTTGAAGGACATGGCCGAGGAAGGCCTGATCGACGGCAAGCGGACGGCCTATCACCGGATGGGCGGCGTTCCGAAAGTCACCGTTCTCAAGGTCATGGATATCGAAGATGGTGAGGCGTTTGCGATCCCCGATGCTTGGGAACCGGATGATGGCGCACCGCCGCCGCGCATTCGAATCATCGAAAAGAAAGGCGGGAAGGTTCGCCATGCCGCGCTGAAGATCGGCGACCGTATTCTCGCACGCAACGAAGAAGTTGGCGGCGGGTGGCAGGCGCATATCATGAAGAAGCTGCCGGCCCCGACCGAAGGCTTGATGGGCGTTGTCGAGCTGGACGGTGCCGGAAAGGGCTGGCTTGCTCCCGTCGATAAGCGCGTGCGCGATTCATCACCAATTGCTGACCTTGGCGGTGCTGAAGAGGGCCAACTCGTGATGGCTGAACCTGCTGGACGTAGTCCGCGGGCGGGGGTCAAAGTTGTCGAAGTGCTGGGTGATCCGCTCGCTCCGAAAAGCTTCAGCCTGATCGCAATTTCCAAGCACGGTATCCCCAATATTTTCCCGGAGTCGACGCTGGCGGAAGCCGAACTTGCGGCCAAACTGCCTTTGAGCGACGAGAAGCGCGAGGACTTACGTCACTTGCCGATTGTCGCCATCGATCCATCCGATGCGCGTGACCATGATGATGCCATCTGGGCCGAACCTGATGGCGAGGGGGGCTTCAAAGCAGTCATCGCGATTGCCGATGTAAGCTTCTACGTTCGTCCCGGCGGAGCGTTAGACCGCGAAGCACGCAAACGCGGCAACTCGGTGTATTTCCCCGACCGCGTTGTCCCGATGCTGCCCGAAATTCTCAGCGCAGATGTATGCTCGCTGCGGCAAGGCGAGGGCCGCGCCGCAATGGCATGCCACGTCACCATTTCGTCAACGGGCAAGATCACTTCCACTCGCTTCACTCGCGCTATCGTGAAGATCGACGAGGTTATCGCCTATGAAGAAGCGCAGCGTCGGATTGACGACAAACACGCGTCCGAAAATCTGCAAAACCTGTGGGCCTGCTGGAAGGTGCTCGATGCTGCTCAGACTGCTCGCGACCCGCTGGAGCTTGATCTGCCAGAGCGCCGCGTAATGCTCGATGATCAGGGCAAAATTGCCGAGATCGCGGTCCGTGAACGGCTTGATGCGCACCGCGTCGTCGAAGAATTCATGATCACCGCCAATGTCGCGGCCGCCAAAGCGTTGGAGAAGAAGACAGCACCCGTCGTCTACCGTGTTCACGAAACTCCTGGGCGGGAGAAGCTGGTCGCGCTGAAGGACTACCTCGAGACCTTCGGCAAGAAGCTCGCTCTCGGGCAAGTGATCACGCCAAGCCTGTTCAACCGGATGCTGAAAGATGTCACCGAAGAGTCCGAAAAAGCGCAAGTGATGGAGGCCGTCCTCCGCACGCAGACGCAGGCCTATTACGGTCCAGCCAATATGGGGCATTTTGGCCTGTCGTTGGCGTCCTATGCGCACTTCACCTCACCAATCCGCCGCTATGCCGATTTGCTGGTGCACCGCGCTCTGGTGGATTCGTATCAGCTTGAGCAACCCAAGCCCAAAGCCGACTTGCCGCCACAGTCCGGACTGTCCGACAAGGACCGAGAAGATCTTGGCCAAATCTCGGATGCGATCAGCAAAACCGAACGCCGCGCAATGGAAGCCGAACGCGATACGATTGATCGCTATGTCGCGGCATGGCTCTCGGGCCGTGTTGGTGAGACTTTTAAAACGCGCATCACCGGCGTGCAGTCCTTCGGCTTCTTCGCAACAATCGAAGGACTCGGTGGAGACGGATTGGTGCCTGTCTCAACACTAGGCTCCGACTATTTCCGCTACGATGAAACGGCACAGTCGCTTGTCGGTGAGCGTAGCGGTGTCAGCTATTCGTCTGGCGACCGGCTGGAGTTGCGGCTTGGTGAAGCAAACGCTCTAACCGGTGCGCTCAAATTTGTGCCGTTAGACTCTGACGGAAACCCGATTGAACCGCGCGGCAACCGCTCTGCATTCCACCACAAAGGTAAACCGAAGCACAAAAAATATACGAAGGGTAAGCGCGGCAGGCCGGGCAATATCCGTCACCAAGGCAAGAAAAAGCGCTAAGCCGTCAGACGGTCGATCTCTTCATTCGAGAAGCTGCCGGGAACGATATAGAGTGGGCAGGGCAGCGCTCCGGAATGTGCGGAGAAGTGTGCGATCAGCGGGCCGGGTTGCCCCTCTGCGGCTGCACCCAGCACCAGGGCCGCCACTTCGGGGTGTTCGCCGAGATATTCCTTGATTACAGCCTGACCTTCGCCGGTTTTAACCGAGATCGTCGGCATTTTCCCGCTTTCAGAAAACAGATTACCGGCGGCGCTGCTCGCCAGCACCTCCGCTCTGTCGCGGGCTTCTTCCTCGATGGTCGCTTGCACAGCGCCGAATGCGTTGAAATTCTGTTTTGCGACCAATGCGAGAATATGCACGCCGCCGCCTGTGGCCAATGCCCGCCGTGACGCGAAACGCAGTGCTTTGCGCGCTTCGTCGGTCTCGTCCATGATTACCAGATAGGTCCGCACCCGAATTCCCTTACGACAACCAATATGGTCGGCCATTTGCGCGTAGCTATATCTAGTGAAAACGTATTCGGCGCAAGAACCTTGCCCGGAACGCGCAAATTGGCCAGAGAGACTGCGTAGGCCAAAACAGGATTTCCGGACCGATATGCCAACCCCGATTAAGATGCCCGCTCTCTCGCCAACTATGGAAGAGGGTACTCTCGCCAAATGGCTCGTCAAAGTGGGCGACACCGTCAATTCCGGCGATATCATGGCCGAAATTGAGACCGATAAAGCCACGATGGAATTCGAAGCCGTCGACGAGGGCGTAATTGTCGCAATCGAAGTCGAAGAAGGAACTGAGGGCGTTCAGGTCGGCACTGTAATTGCCACACTAGCTGGCGAAGACGAGGATCCGGAGGAGGCTGCAGTAGCGCCCAAGGAAGCAGCACCAGCGCCTGAACCAGCTGAAGAAGAGGCTGCCGCACCGGCTCCAGCTCCCACGCCAACGCCCGCTCCGGCAGCAGCGAAACCTGCTGCACCGGCCGGCGACCGCGTGATTGCTTCACCGCTAGCGAAACGGATTGCCGAGCAAAAAGGCGTCGATCTCGCCTCAATCACCGGTAGCGGTCCCAATGGCCGGATCGTCAAAGCCGATGTTGAAGACGCTAAGCCAGGCACAGCAGCGCCCGCGGCTTCGTCTGCGTCCACAAGTGCTGCGACAGCACCCGCTGCTCCATCTGATCTGCCAGACTTCGGCATCCCGCATGAGGACGAGAAGCTCAACAATGTCCGCAAGGTCATTGCGCGCCGCCTGACCGAAGCGAAACAGACCATTCCTCATATTTACCTGACGGTTGATGTGCAGCTCGATAAGTTGCTCAAACTGCGCGCGGAACTCAATGCGTCGCTGGAGCCGCAAGGTATCAAGCTATCAGTCAACGATTTGCTGATCAAAGCGCTAGCTAAAGCATTGATCCAAGTGCCAAAATGTAATGTCAGCTTTGGCGGTGACGTGTTGCGCACATTCTCCAGAGCCGACATTTCCGTAGCCGTTGCTGCACCAAGTGGATTGATAACGCCGATCATTGTCGATGCAGGCGACAAGACCGTTTCAGCGATTTCCACCGAGATGAAAGAGCTTGCCGGCAAAGCCCGCGACGGCAAATTGCAGCCGCACGAATATCAGGGCGGAACGGCCAGCCTTTCGAACCTCGGCATGTTCGGGATCAAGCAATTCGACGCAGTGATTAACCCGCCACAGGCGATGATACTGGCGGTTGGTGCCGGCGAGAAACGCCCGCATGTGGTCGATGGCGCACTTTCTGTTGCCACGGTAATGAGCGCAACAGGCAGCTTCGATCACCGCGCAATCGACGGCGCAGACGGCGCGCAGTTTATGCAGGCCTTCCAAACACTGGTGGAGAATCCGCTAGGATTGCTGGCGTAAGAGCATGAACACGCTTGCATTTGTTCTCTCGACTACGCTGATTGCCGCCACGACAACGAGTGATGGTATCGAGGATGAAGGCCGAGTGCCGTACGTAGGCATGGAAGGTCCTGAAACGGACGCCTGCCCAGGGATCGGCCGGATTGCCCGCTTTGCCCCAAAGAAGGGCGATTTCATGCGGGTCTATCTCGATGCGCATGAAGGAGGGAAGCACAAATATGAGCTTCCGTTAGGATCGCTGGTCTGGCTGTGCGAGGCTGACGAGGGCTGGCAAGGGGTGGTCTATCCGTCGGGTGACAAGCAAGAATTGGGCGACTGCCGCGTCAGCAGCAGCGTTTCCAAACCCGAACCCTATAGTGGCCCCTGTCAATATGGCTGGGTCGAAGCAAAATATATCGAGTTAGTAGCGGGTTAAGACCCACAACTCACAGAAACTTTGGTGGAATAATTATGGCTTCCTCTTACGATGTTATCGTCCTTGGTTCCGGCCCTGGTGGCTATGTCGCGGCAATCCGCTGCGCGCAATTGGGGTTGAAGACCGCGATTGTAGAGCGCGAGAATCTTGGCGGAATTTGCCTCAATTGGGGCTGTATTCCAACCAAAGCGCTGCTGCGGTCCGCCGAAATCTTCCACTATATGCAGAATGCGGGCGATTACGGCCTGAAAGCGCAGAGCATCGAGGCTGACCTCGACGCTGTTGTGAAGCGTAGCCGCGGCGTCGCGAAACAGCTTAGCAGCGGTATCGCGCATTTGATGAAGAAGAACAAAATCACCGTCCATATGGGCGAGGGGGCCCTAACCGGTCCAACCTCACTGACGGTGAAGGGCGAGAAAGGTGAGGAGAAACTCACCGCCAAGCATGTCATCGTCGCTACCGGCGCGCGGGCGCGCGATCTCCCATTCGCGCCGGCAGATGGAAAGCGCGTTTGGACATACCGGACCGCGATGACACCACCCGAAATGCCGAAGAAACTTCTGGTCATTGGTTCCGGCGCGATTGGTATCGAATTTGCAAGCTTTTACAATGATATGGGCAGTGATGTTACAGTGGTTGAGATGCTCGATCGGCTGGTTCCTGTAGAGGATGCAGAAGTGTCTGCCTTCCTTGAGAAGTCGCTCAAGAAACAAGGCATGAATATCCTGACCGGCACCGGCCTCGAAGATCTGAAAGTGACGGCAAAAGGTGTGACTGCGAAGATCAAAGGAAAAGACGGCAAGGTCACCACCGATGAGTTCACCCACGCGATCATCGCCATCGGTATCCAGCCCAATACAGAAAATATCGGGCTGGATAAACTGACCGAGATGGATCGCGGATTTATCCAGATCGATCCATTCGGCCGGACCAAGTCAAAGGGCCTTTGGGCGATTGGCGATTGCACGCCTGGCCCGTGGCTCGCGCACAAGGCCAGCCATGAAGGCGTGACCGCCGCCGAAGCAATTGCTCAGGAAATGGGCAACAAAGACGCGCATCCGCATGCGCTGGATCGCAACAACATCCCCGGTTGCACCTATTGCCACCCACAGATAGCCAGCGTCGGCATGACCGAAGCGAAAGCGAAAGAAGCAGGCTACGAGGTCAAAGTCGGCAACTTCCCCTTCATCGGCAACGGCAAGGCGATTGCGCTGGGTGAAGCGGAAGGCTTTATCAAAACCGTATTCGACGCGAAAACCGGCGAATTGCTTGGCGCACATATGATCGGCGCGGAAGTGACCGAACTGATTCAGGGCTATACCGTCGGCAAGCAGCTCGAAACCACCGAGGCTGAGCTGATGCAAACCGTGTTCCCGCATCCAACCCTGAGCGAAATGATGCACGAAAGTGTGCTTGGCGCGTACGGCAAAGCTTTGCACATCTGACTATATAGGGCAGGGATGATGATATGACATCGTTCCTGATCTTGGCCCTTCTGCTCCTCGTCGCGGGGATTATCGCCGTGCCACTCGCAAGCCGGTTCGGCCTTGGTTCGGTTCTCGGATATTTGCTCGCGGGAATGGCAATCAGCCCTTTGCTCGCGCTTCTCGACGTTGATGTGGAAGCGATGCAGATTTTCGCCGAGTTTGGCGTCGTGATGATGCTATTTATCGTGGGCCTTGAGCTTGAGCCCAAACGTCTTTGGGAAATGCGCGGTAAATTGTTGGGCCTTGGAGGTGGGCAAGTCTTGCTCACTACCTTGGCGATTACTGGGATCGGGCTGCTTAATTCCAACCCATGGCAAACCGCGCTGGCAATCGGAATGGTGCTGGCACTATCATCGACCGCGATTATTATCCAATCGCTGACCGAGAAAAAGCTTCTCAAATCAGAAGGTGGGGAGGCGAGCTTCTCCGTCTTGCTAGTGCAGGATGTCGCGGTCATTCCAATCCTTGCGCTGCTTCCGTTGCTAGCAATGCCTGAGCTTTATGACATCAGTGGTTCCCATGGAGGCGAGGGAGGACATGGCGGCTTAGACCTGACCGCAGGCTTGCCTATATGGCTCGCCGCATTGGCCCGGATTGGTGCCGTCGCGGCGGTCGTGGCAATCGGCATTTACGCCATCAGACCGCTGTTCCGGTACATTGCTGCAGCAAATTTGCGCGAACTGTTCACCGCGGCAGCGCTTGCTGTTGTGATCGGCATAGCCGTGTTGATGTCGCTTGTCGGATTGTCGCCAGCGCTTGGCGCTTTCGTGGCAGGTGTTGTTCTCGCTACTAGCGAATACCGCCACGAGCTTGAGAGCGACATAAACCCGTTCAAAGGGCTGCTGCTGGGTCTATTCTTTATTACCGTCGGCGCCGGTATCGACTTCGTCCTTGCATCCGAGATGTGGCGCGATGTCGTGTTCTGGGCGGTCGTAACAATCGTGGCGAAATTCCTCGTTCTGCTAGGCGTCGGCTGGTTCTACGGTTTGAGAAAGCAGGCGCTTTGGCTCTTCTGTCTCAGTCTGCCTCAAGCGGGCGAGTTTGCCTTTGTCTTGATTGCGTTCGCGGTTGCCAATGCTGTGTTCGATACGGCATTGGCTGATTTGCTTCTGTTGATCGTCGCACTGACGATGCTTATCACGCCGCTACTTTTCATCCTGTATGAGAAAGTGATCGCACCGCACTACAGCGGAAATGATCAGCAAGACGCCGACCATATCGATGAGGAAAACCCCGTCATTATCGCCGGTAGCGGCCGCGTTGGCGGTGTCGTCAACCGTATGCTGCAGGCCGCTGGCTTCAGCACGACCGTCATTGACTACAGCTCGCGTCAGTTAGAAATCGGACGCAAGTTCGGCTTTCGCAGCTATTTCGGCGATGCGACGCGGCCAGACCTTCTCCATGCAGCCGGCATCGAAAAAGCGAAGCTGTTGGTCGTTGCTCTCGACGAACGCGAGCAGATCGACACACTGGTAAAATACGCCGTCAAACACTTCCCGGACCTGCACGTCACCGCGCGCGCTGTTGACCGCAATCACGTCTATGAACTGTGGGCCTATGGCTGCCGCGATATCATTCGCGAGACCTATGACAGCACGCTACGCATGGGGCGTTCAGCTTACGAGGCGCTGGGAATGGATCGTCAGCAAGCCGAAGCAGCCAAGGACGCATTCGAAGAAATGGACCGTAGAGCGATGTTTGAAGTCGCGGAGTTGTATGACATGGACGTGCCGTTCGACGAGAACGAACCGCTGATTGCAAAGGTCAAAGAGCTCCGCGCTGAGTGGGATCCGATCCTGCGCGAACAAATGGACGATATTCTGAAAAGAGGCTGACGAAGATGGGTAAGGGGACGCACAGCTACGTTGCCGATGCGCGCAATGACAACGTGATTATCGACGTGAACGGGGAGCATTTCGCGCGGCCTGATGCGAAGGTGTCCGTCTTCGATAGCGGGTTCATGCTGGGTGACGGCGTTTGGGAAGGACTGCGCGTTCACGAAGGGCGTATTGCGTTTCTGAGCCGGCATCTGGAACGACTTTATCGTGGTGCGAAAGCTATCGCGATGGATATCGGTATTTCTCAAGAGCAGATGATTGATCGGCTTTACGGAGTACTTGAAGCCAACGGTATGAATAGTGACGGCGTTCATATCCGTCTGATGGTGACGCGCGGTATTCGCTCGACACCTTACCAGGACCCGCGTGTTGTGATTTCGCCTGCGACCATTGTGATCATCCCTGAATGGAAGGATCCCGTTCCAGAAACCGCCACTAACATGCTGAACTTGTTTACGGTTCATGTTCGGCGTGGCTATCCTGATGTGCAGGATCCGAAGCTCAACAGCCATAGCAAACTCAATTGCATTACCGCCTGCATTCAAGCCACCCAAGCAGGCGCTGACGAAGCATTGATGCTCGATCCGCATGGCTTTGTGGCAACGTGCAATTCGACGCATTTCTTCATCGTCAAGAATGGCGAGGTTTGGACATCCAGCGGTGACTATTGCCTCGACGGCATTACACGCGGGATGGTGATCGAAATCGCCCGCGACGCAGACATTCCGGTGTACGAGCGGAACTTCTCTCTGATTGACGTCTATGGTGCGGACGAGGCGTTCACCACGGGAACCTTCGCGGGGCTTGCGCCGGTTGGCACCGTTGATGGCCGTGAAATCGGCATTGAACGTGGCCCGATGGTGGAGCGTTTGCAGAAGCTCTATCTTGAACGCCTTCACTCCGATGTGAGCGGCGCATGACAACCCGGATCGCGATGTGGTCCGGACCACGTAATATCTCAACTGCTATGATGCGCAGTTTCGGTGCGCGCAGCGATTGCGCGGTCAGCGATGAGCCGTTTTATGGGGCTTTCCTGAAGGACAGCGGTGAACCGCATCCTATGGCGCGTGAAACCATCGATTCGATGGACTGCAACTGGCAATCAGTGCTTGCGACTTTGTCCGGTGCTCCATCTGGCGGCGAACCGATTTGGTATCAAAAGCATATGCCCCACCATATGGTGGGGCCCGTCGGGATCGAAGATATGCTTGACCACCGCCACGTCTTCCTGATCCGCGCGCCGGAACGTGTCGTCGCCAGCTATCAGGCAAAAAACGAGCTGCGCCGCCCAGAAGTGCTCGGTTTCTCCGATATTCGCCGATATGTTGCTTTTGAGACCGAACGAAGCGGGAGCACACCCGCAATTTTCGATGCCGACAGGTTCATGGCTGCCCCTGTGGCGATGTTACAGAAGCTGTGCGCCGCACTCGATATTGAATGGACGGAGCAAATGCTAAGCTGGGAAAAGGGGCCGCATCCGGATGACGGTATCTGGGGCGAGCATTGGTATGAGAAGGTCAACGCCTCGACCGGCTTCGGTCCGTCACCCGGGTCGCTGCCTGAATTGACTGGTGACTATGCCGCAACGGCGGACGCGTGCCGTGATGACTATGAGGCTTTGCTCAAAAACGCATTGTAGAAAGTGGCGGGCAGTAAGGGATTCGAACCCTTGGAGGGCTTGCACCCTCGCTAGTTTTCAAGACTAGTGCATTCGACCACTCTGCCAACTGCCCGACAGCGCATTAGGTGCGGTTTTTTCGCAGGTAAAGAGGCAAATTCCGCGAGACGCATGATCCAGCGATAAAAAGCGCGTTACGAGGACTTTTTCACATCCGCTTATCGATATGCACTTGCGATTAAGGTTAAATGTGACACGACTAGGTCATGAAAATTCGCGTTACACTGCTTGCCGCCGCCGCTCTTGCGATGATGTCGCCTACTGTACCGGCCGCCTCACAAGATCTCTCATTCGATGCATATCTGCAGCTCATGATGGCCAAAGCCCGTGCCGAGGGTGTGACCGAGCGCACGATAACTCGGATGACATCAGGGCTGACACCGAACCAACGGGTTATCCGGCTGGATCGGGGGCAGCCCGGAACACCAACGCGCACAGGCTATCCCGCGCTTGCCCCTTATATTAGCACCCACGTAAACCCAACCCGCATACGCCGAGGAAAAGAGATGCACTCCGCAACGCGCGGTTTACATTCCGGCATCGAGCAACGCTTCGGCGTTCCGTCCGAGATATTGATGGCGATTTGGGGTCACGAAACGAACTACGGCAGCTTTAAAGGCAATTTTGACCTCTCGCGCTCTCTTGCAACGCTAGCTTGGGAAGGGCGCCGCCGTGATCTCTTTGAGAGTGAATGGATCGCGCTTCTGAAAGTCGCCGACAGAGGCTACTCACGATCACAGCTGGTGGGTAGTTGGGCGGGCGCCTTCGGCAATCCGCAATTCCTGCCCAGCGTCTATCTGCGCCTGGCGACCGACGGTGATGGCGATGGCCGCGCGGACATCTTCAATAATCGTGCAGACACGCTCGCCTCGATCGCGCGCTATTTCAACGATTCGGGCTGGAGAACGGGCCAGCCTTGGGGCGTTCGCGCGTCTGTTCCAGCGAATCTCAACCGAACTGCAATCGAAAACAAGATTATCTCGCCAGTCTGTTCGCGCGTTCATGAGCGTCATAGCCAATGGAAAACAGTCGCAGAATGGCGGAAATTGGGTGTTCAGCCGCAGAAATACCTGGCAGATGACGTCATGGCGTCATTCTTCCAACCCGACGGACCAGGAAAACCTGCATGGCTCTTAACCGCAAATTATAGGGTTATCCTCGAATATAACTGCTCGAATTACTACGCAATGAGTGTGGGATTGCTTGCAGATGAGATTGCCAACTGACGTCCGAACCCGTGCCCTGAAGCGCTTTTGCGTCTTGGGCCTGACCGTAATGCTGGCGGCCTGTGGCCGATTTAGTGGAGGTGATCTGCCTCCGTTGGCGACGAATGCAGATCGTCCGGTCGTTGCAGCTGCAACCGGCCCGCAAGACGACTATCCATTGGTTGTTGGTGAGCCATATCAAGTGGACGGTCAGCTCTACACGCCTCTGGACACGATGAATTTCGACGAAGTGGGCTATGCCGTGCTCGATCGCGATGGCGGCAATTCCGTGTCGATCGCGCACAAAACGCTGCCATTGCCGAGCTATGTCGAGGTGACATCGCTGGAAACTGGCAAGACAATTTTGGCAAGAGCCGAGCGTCGCGGACCGATGAGCAACAGCCATGTCGCAGCACTCTCTCCGGGAGCATTGACGCAACTGGGCATCCAAAGCGGCGCTTCAATCCGAGTGCGACGGACCAATCCACCCGAATCAGATCGTGCAAAGCTGCGCATGGGGCAGACTGTCGATTCCCGAATGAATACGCCGAAATCGCTCTTGGCGGTTCTGAAACGGAAATTGCCAGAGACTGGCTCGGCGAATCTGGCCGTTTCCCAACCGAACGCTGCGCCGTCAGTGGTAGCGGCGACTTCGAAAGAATTGCCGGCAGTAGCTAGCGCGCCTACCCGAACAACGCCCGTCTCCCGTGTAGCATCAACCTCGGTTCCGAAAGCAACGGCTGCGTCTTTTGCTCAGGCCTTCACGGAAGAGCGTAAGGCAGTGACAGCATATCCGCTTGCGCCACTATCGCGGACACCGCGCTTCGCTACGTCGGCCGGAACACCAGTAACGGTTCCGCGAGCTGTCGCGCGAACTCCGGTACGCAGCGCACAGGCTATGACACCAAATCGCCCTGTCGTTGCGCCGCTGGAGACGCGCGTAGCACCGAAACGACCAACACCTGTCGTGGCCGCTCGATCTGCACCTGCAACTGACGGGGCATTCGTGGTCCAAGCCGCCGCATTTTCCAGCGAGGCAAACGCCAAACGCGCCGCGAACTCGATCAACGGCTTTATCCAGAAGTCGGGCAGGTTCTATCGCGTCCGCACCGGCCCGTTCACCAACCGTGGACAGGCAGAGGCAGCGCTCGCAAAGGTCCGCGCAGCGGGCTATAGCGATGCGCGAGTGTTTACTGCGGGATAGACTGCCGGCTCCCGCCCGGTGCGGGAGTGATGGTGAAACGGTTTCTAGCCAATGTTGCAGCCTGTGCGGTGCTCGTTTCGACGGCGTCAAGCGCGTGCGAGACCGAAGCTGAAACCATCACATATGATGCGCCCGTCTCACTGCTAGTCGATCTGCAATCGGGACAGACTTTACACGCCGATAACGCCGATCGCCGCTTTATTCCCGCCTCTATCACAAAAGTGATGAGTATCTTTGTCGCGTTTGAAATGCTGGAAGCCGACGATATTCGCAGCGACCAGACGTTTGTGATGAGCGAGAGTGTGGCTGACGATTGGTACCGTACCGGTTCTACTATGTTCCTTGAACCCGGCGAAAAAGTGTCAGTCGACCTGCTCCTACGCGGAATGGCATCAGTGTCGGCGAATGATGCGAGCGCGGTGCTAGCTGAAGGTGCGGCTGGGTCCATCGACAATTGGGTCGAACGGATGAATTCAGCCGCGCGTGATCTTGGCATGGCGCAAAGCCATTTCGGTACTCCCAATGGCTGGCCGGACGAGGGGAAGACATTCACCACAGCCAATGATCTGGCCAAGCTTGCGCGGGCGCTGGTGAGTCGCCACCCTCAGCTCTACGCCCAATATTTCGGCAAAGAGGGCATGCGCCATAATGGTTTCGCCCAAGCCAATCATGATCCGATTTCCGGCGTTGTGCCCGGAGCAGACGGGATCAAAACGGGCTATACAGGTCAAGCGGGCCACGGCTTTCTCGGAAGTGCCGAGCGCGATGGAACGCGACTGATAATGGTTTTGGGTGCGGTCACGACTGAGCAGCAACGTGCGCAAATGGCGCGTGATCTGATCAATTGGGGCTTTGACGGCTTTGATCGGCGAACGTTGTTTGAATCCGGTGCGCAGATAGGCTCGCTGCGCGTGCAAAATGGTGAGCGAAGCAGCATCAAGGTGGAAGTGGCGAACCGGATCAATCTGGCAGTACCAACTGGCACAAACGAGCTTGCGTCAATCACCATTCATTACGAAGGACCGTTGCAGGCCCCGATAGTGGCAGGAGAAACCGTGGCGCATTTGCAGATCGATATTGCCGGATCACCGAGCGCTCGCGTTCCGCTGAGCGCGTCCGAGGATGTTGCCGAAGCAGGCACATTCCAAAGGATCGCCAATGCATTTGAGAGTTGGTTCGGATAATGGTTGGTAAGTTTATCGCATTTGAAGGCGGGGAGGGGACGGGCAAGTCCACACAAGCCCGCCTGCTGGTAGAGTATCTGCAAAGCCAGCATATCGCCGCCGCACTCACCCGCGAGCCGGGTGGAACCGAGGGTGCCGAGGCTATTCGCGGTCTTTTGCTTGATCCACCGGGCGATGGCTGGGGAGCACGCGCAGAGGCCTTGCTGTTTGCCGCCGCACGGTCAGACCATGTCGAGAAGCTGATCAAACCGCGTATCGCACGGGATGAATGGGTGATCTGTGATCGTTACCTAGACTCGAGCAGAGCATACCAAGGCGGGGCAGGGGGCGTAGGTGACGATGCTGTTCTCTCGCTGCACGAAGTAGGCAGCAGCGGTTTACGGCCTGACCTGACGATATTAATCAACGTCCCGCCAGAAACGGTCGCAGAACGCCTTGCGGAGCGCGACGGCGACACCAGCGACGCAATTGGCGGGCGTAGCGCCGAATATCACGCTGCTGTCGGTACGACATTCCTTGATTTGGCCAAGGGCGAACCGGAACGATTCCGCGTGATTGACGGTGATGGCACCACCGCCGACGTACACGAGCGAGTGTTGTCCGTTCTTGAGCCGCTTTTGGGCAAGCAAGCATGACAATGCTTGGCCACGAAATACCTTGGCGGCAATGGCGCGACGCTTTGGTCGGCGACCGGATGCACCATGCGTGGATGCTCGCAGGAAAGCGTGGGCTGGGAAAAATGCACTTCGCTATGGCCGCGGCGCGCGAGTTAGTTGCGGAGGAAGGCGTTCCGCAACCTGATGGACAACATCCTGATATCATTGTCCTCGAGCGTCTTCCCAAAGATGACAAAGAAGACAAAAAGCGCGCCGACGGCAAGCCATACGAAACAAAGCGCAATATCGCGGTCAGCCAGATTCGCGCAATGCAGCAGCGTCTGAATACCCGGCCAACGTTGGGCTCGCGTCGTGCGATCATCATCGATCCATCCGATGATTTGGAGAAGGGGGCATCCAATGCTCTTCTCAAAAGCCTCGAAGAACCGCCAATTGGCACATTCTTCCTGTTGGTTACTCATCAACCCGCGCGCTTGCTGCCTACTATCCGTTCACGCTGTCGGATTGTGCGTTTTCCAACGATTGCAGATGAAGATATGGCTAGGTTGCTTTCCGCACAGGCACCGGACACGGAACCAGCCACCCAACAGGCTGCAATTGTCGCAGCCAATGGCTCGCCCGGTGCAGCATTGGATTTTGTCGAGCGTGATCTCGGCCCGTTGTTCAAACTGATGCAGGATATTATCACGAACGGCGATCCCGATTTCATGCTGCGAGGGCGACTTGCGGATACTATCGGTGCACGGCCCAATCGCGAGCGTATTCAGGCGACGCTGGACCTCGCACGCTCGGTTGTTTCGGGTGCCGTCGATCAGGCTTCGTCGGCAGACTATCCCGCAATCGTCGAGGCTCATGCCGAACTGGTCACACTGACCAGCCAAGCGCCAACCTACAATTTTGACGCGGGCTTACTCGTCGCCGAAATTGGCACCTTGCTTGCCTCTGCCGCGCCGAATAGGGAGCGAGCCAATGTCTGAACCCTATTATATCACCACCGCCATTTCCTATCCGAATGGACGCCCGCACATCGGCCACGCCTATGAGGCGATTGCCGCTGACGTCATCGCGCGGTTCCAGCGCGCGCAAGGCCGCGATGTGCGTTTCCAGACCGGAACCGACGAGCATGGGTTGAAAATGGCGCGCAAAGCGGAGGAGCAGGGTAAGACCGCACGCGAGTTGGCCGACGAAATGTCCGGCTATTTCCAAGAGATGTGCGAGACGTTGAATGTCAGTCATGACCGTTTCATTCGCACTGTCGAGGATGATCACCACACCGCTAGCCAGGCAATCTGGAAAGCGATGGAGGCCAAAGGCGATCTGTACTTGGACCGCTATGAAGGCTGGTACTCGGTCCGCGATGAGGCCTATTACGACGAGAAAGAGTTGATTGAAGGCGAGGGCAATGAGAGGCTTTCGCCGCAAGGCACGCCTGTTGAATGGACGGTCGAAGAAAGCTGGTTCTTCCGTCTTTCCAAATATCAGGACGCGTTGCTGAAACTGTTCGAAGAAACGCCCGAGTTTCTGCAGCCCGACAGCCGCCGCAACGAAATGATCGCATTTGTCGAAGGTGGACTGCGTGATCTATCCATTTCGCGCACCAGCTTCGATTGGGGCGTAAAAGTACCCGGTGCTGATGGGCATGTCATGTATGTTTGGGTCGATGCGCTGACCAACTATCTGACTGGCCTTGGCTATCCTGATACGCACGGCGATATGGGCAAGTTCTGGCCGGCCGATCTGCATTTGATCGGCAAGGATATTGTCCGGTTCCACACGATCTATTGGCCTGCATTCCTGATGAGCGCGGATTTGCCGCTGCCTAAGCATGTATTCGGGCACGGTTTTCTTCTCAATCGCGGCGTGAAAGAGTCCAAAACGCTTGGCAATGTGACCGATCCGATTGCGCTGGCCGAGCAATTTGGGGTCGATAATCTACGCTATTTCCTGATGCGTGAAGTCGCCTTCGGTCAGGACGGCAGCTACTCGCCTGAAGCCATCGTCACACGCTGCAATGCAGAACTCGCAAACAGCTTTGGTAATCTGGCACAGCGAACTTTGTCCATGATTTTCAAGAATATGGATGGCTCTCTTTCAATTGATTTTGCCTCGTCCACCGCCGATGCCGAGCTCGAAAATCTTGTGAACGCTGCGTGCGCGGATTTACAGATCAAGTTTGCGGACCTCGCGTTCAGCGATGGCCTGGATGCATGGATGAAAGGCGTTTTTGCCTGCAATCAGTACGTCGACGATCAAGCGCCGTGGACATTGCGGAAAACTGATCCCGAGCGGATGAAGGCTGTGTTGCTGACACTGTTCAAGCAAGTTCGCACGCTGGCCATTGCGGTGCGTCCGGTCGTACCTGTCGCCAGCGATAAACTGCTCGATCAATTGGGCATTCCCGCCAACGAGCGCGACTATGCCAATCTGACCGATACGGACTGGTTCGATCGCCGTGTGGCGACTGGCGTGCCATTGAAAAAGCCTGAAGGGGTGTTCCCTCGCCTTGATATGCCAGCAGCGGAGGCCGCCTAGTGTTGATCGATAGTCATTGCCACCTCGAATATGACGGTTTGATCGAGGAACAGGGCGAAGTGCTCAAGCGCGCTCGCAGCGCTGGTGTGCAGGGATTTCTCAATATCTCGACTAAGCAAAGCGAATGGGACCAAGTTGTTGGCACCGCAGCGCGTGAAAAAGACGTTTGGGCCAGCGTTGGTATCCACCCGCATCATGCAGATGATCACGCCGAGCTGGATATTGATGCGTTGCGAACAGCTGTGACGCATCCGCGCGTCATTGCGATCGGTGAAACTGGTCTCGACTATTATTACGATAAGTCGGACCGGAAAATTCAGCAGGATCTTTTCCGCCTGCATATCACGGTCGCGCGCGAGACGGGTCTGCCCGTGATTATCCATACACGCGACGCCGAGGATGATACCGCCGCGATCCTGGAAGACGAGTTGGGGAGGGGGGCCTTCCCGGCCCTGATCCACTGCTTCACGGCGTCATCCGAGTTTGGCCGCAAGGTGCTCGATCTTGGTCTGACAATCTCGCTATCGGGTATTGTGACTTTCAAGAATGCCAAGGAACTGCAGGAAATCGCAGCAGAATTGCCTGAAGGCCGGATATTGGTCGAAACGGACAGTCCATTCCTTGCGCCGGTTCCGCATCGCGGAAAGACCTGCGAGCCGGCATTCGTCCGTAACACAGCAGAATTCGTGTCAGAGCTTCGCGGCGTCACTGTTGAAGAGCTCGCGGCAACCACGACGTCAAACTTCTTCAAGCTATTTTCCAAGGCTGCAGCATGAAAGTCATTATGCTGGGTTCCGGAACATCAACCGGTGTTCCGCGGATCGGCGATGATTGGGGCGATTGTGACCCGAACGAGCCAAAGAACCGGCGTACCCGCGTCTCCATCCTCGTAGAGAATGATTCTGGAAGTCGTTTAGTTATCGATACTTCCACCGATATGCGGCAGCAGTTTCTAGCCAATAGAATCGACCGCATCGATGGCGTTTTTTGGACTCACGACCATGCAGATCACTGCCACGGGATCGATGATCTACGCGTGCTCCGATACGGCCGAAAAGACGCAATACCCGGTTATGGTTCGCCCGAGACCGTCCGGCGATTACGCCAGCGGTTTGACTATGTTTTCGCTGGCCAGCACGGCTATCCAACCATTGTGAAGCTAGACACGCTAGACCGGATGCGGATGTGCGCCGGCTTTGGCGTCGAATGGTGCCAGATGCCGCATGGTCCCACGGAATCCACAGCGTTCCGTTTCGACGCTGACGGCAAAAGCATATGCTATGCCACTGATTTTAGCGCTATTACTGACGAGATGGTCGATTTGCTGGATGGAACCGACATTCTGGTAACGGATTGCCTCAGGCGCGATCCGCATCCTACTCACGCAAATCTTGCGATGGCAATTGAGCTTGGAAGACGTACCAACGCCGGAACGACCGTACTGAGCCATCTGGACAAGTCGATGGATTATGCGAGCTTGGTTGCTGAAGTGCCGGAGAATGTGATTGTGGGCTACGATGGGCTCG
This sequence comes from Pontixanthobacter sp. CEM42, assembly GCF_017812015.1. Taxonomy (GTDB): domain Bacteria; phylum Pseudomonadota; class Alphaproteobacteria; order Sphingomonadales; family Sphingomonadaceae; genus Pontixanthobacter. The sequence goes on from NZ_JADQTN010000001.1 coordinate 1,006,301, forward strand.
AGATTGTCGCTTGAGGGCACTCACGATTAGCCAGAGTGCATGATCTATATTTAACATAATATATATTATCATTCTGACTTGATCGACGAACGATACTCACCGATCGAGCCGCCTACCCAAAAATCGAAGTTGCGCGCGTCACTCGGCTCGCTCGGAACCATGCATCAGTTCGCTATCCTGCAGGCCGAGAGAAGCACCAGCAGCGATCATCGATCCCTAGGTCAAGAGATCGGCCTCAATCTCACGCACAACCATGCTGCCAATTCAGGTTGATTCCTGCCTAATCTAATGTACCAAAGTGTCTGACCAATCATCATCTTGTTGCGAAAGGCATCTGATTTGGGTGACATCAAAGTCTCATGGCCAAAGCCAAAATTCGCCGGGAGTTCTGCTCTTGTTGCAGCCCTTTTGCTGACCGGTTGCGGTGGTGGAGGAGGCGGCGGCTCTACTTCGACGCCCATTTCGACTCCATCACCCTCACCTACTCCTACGCCCACCCCTACCCCAACACAGTCATGTAGCGGACTGAACCTGCTCGAAATCGCGCAGGCGAGTTCGGATCAAGCTAGCGGTGGTCTGGTCGCGGCGAACACTATCGATGATAATCTCGATGACGCGTCGAGATGGAGTGCACCGGGTATTCCTGCCGCGCTAACGCTTGATTTGGGACAGCAACACCTCCTCCGCGAAGTCGGGATCGCTTGGCATCTGGGCGATCAACGCACGTCATCCTTTACGCTGGAAGTGTCTAACGACGGGACAAACTTCATTTCTCTTCAGGGTGTTACTCAATCAGCCGGCAATACACTGAGTTACGAACGTTATGATGTAGCGGATACATCCGCACGATTTGTGCGCATTTCGGGCACTGGCACATCTGACGGGAACCCATTTGGCATTGTCGAGGCGGCTCTATTTGGTTGCTCGGAAAACGCAGTCGCTGTGACCGTTACGCCCGTTGATACTAGTGCTTTCGGACTCAACCCCAACGTCGCGCCGGGACAGAACTTTGAGCTGATCGACTGGGCGCTCGATACACCGGCCGTAGATCCGTCGGATGGCTTTGCCCAGCGCACCCAAGACGTTGATTTAGCAAATTTTTCAGACCAGTACTTCTTTACCGCATCGGATGGCGGGATGGTATTCCGTTCCACCATTGACGGGGCGACAACGTCCGCGAATTCGACCTTTACCCGATCGGAACTGCGCGAGATGCTGCGGCGCGGAAATCGTAGCATCAGCACTCAAGGCGTAAATCAAAACAATTGGTTGCTGGGCTATCAGCCTGACCCGGGAGTAACAGTTGGCGGGCGCGGCGGTGTCCTCAAGGGAACGCTGGCGATCAACCACGTCTCCACCACCGGCAGCAATTCGCATATTGGCCGGATGGTGTTCGGGCAAATTCACGCATCAAGCGATGAGCCGATCCGGCTGTATTATAAGAAATTCCCGGGGAACGTTCGCGGTTATGTCTATTTCGCGCATGAAATCCGCGGCGCCGATGACATTTATTTCATGGTGGTCGGGCCCGAGATCACAGACCGTGATCGCTCGCCTGTTGAACAAGCCGATCCGTTGAACGGGATCGCCTTGAACGAGGTGTTTTCCTATGAAATCATCAATGCTGGCGCGCGGATTGATGTGATCATCCGGCGTGGAGATCAGGACGGAGAGATAATCGGGCACAATTTTGTCGATATGACCGTTGAAAATAGCGGCTACGATACAACCGATGAATGGAACTATTTCAAGGCGGGTGTCTACACGCAGAACAACACTGGCGATGCCGCCGATTTTGATCAGGCGACGTTCTATCGGCTGAGCAACACCCACAACTAGGCCAGGATTGCCAAATAGCCGATTGGTATGACAAAATAACCACATTGGCATTCCTAATGGCCGACATAGTGGCTTGCTATTTCTAGTGGGCGCAATAAGGTGTCTCATCTTCAGATTTGCCGCGAAGGCGAACTGTATCAAGTGGGGAGATACCAAATGCCTTTGAACACGACTGCGCCGACGGCGAATTCCGAACCGGCTATGACCAAACAATCAGCTGGCTTCTCTCGCCTGCTCCGCGGTGCATCGGTCTCAAGCATTGCCTTTGCAAGTCTGTTTGCGGCACCTGTGCAAGCCCAAATCGTTATCGTCGATGACACACCGGTGGATAACCCTGGTGGGCAGACCGTTACATCTGCGGCGGGCGTTACCCAGACGGTCAACAGCGGCGATAACATCGAGTTGGAGAACAATACCAACGACGATACTATGATCACCTTGGCAGGTACGCACGTTAACAATGATGGCGACGATGAAGATGTCGTGATTTTCGTCGATAACTCCGAAGATGATGTGATCATCAATATCGCCGCCACCGGCGTGCTGCAGGGCCTAGACGGCGTTATCTTTTACGAAGGCGACGGAGCGGTTATTACCAATGCCGGACTCATCGAAGGTACTGGCGAAGCGACTGAAGCGGTTGTCTATTTTGACCGGGACGCAGACGGTGTGGTCAATTCGCTGTCCAATAGTGGAACGATCACGTCCGTTGGCGGTGCGACGGTTGGCATCGACACTTTGCTTGGTACTGACCCCTCATCGGGCACCGTGGGCGATGAAGAAGGCATTGCCCGTTTCACACTGTCTAACACCGGAGTCATTTCAAACACTGGCACCGATAGCGACGCCGATGCGATCCACTTTAACGGTGATCCCGGAACAACTGGCGGCGAAGCACGCGGCTGCTTGGAGGATAACGGTAACCGTATCCTGTGTCAGGTCGAAGTCGACATCACCAATAGCGGCACCATTTCCGCCGCGCGTGACAACAGTTCAAATGCAGCAATTCGGGTCGAAGAAGACGCGGTAATCAGCGGTACCATTCTAAACCAGGCCGGCGGTATGATCACCGGTGGTAGCAACGCCATCAACATTAACGGCGCTCATGCCGATCATAACCTTACGATTACCAATGCCGGTACAATCACCGGCACGTCCAGCAGCGGAATCCTGATTTCGGGCGCTGGTGTCACAGTCGAAAACCAAGCAGGTGGCACAATCACCGGGGGTGATGAAGGAATTCTGATTCAGGGTACTACTATCACCATCGATATCGGCCCTTCGAACCTTGATGACGTGGCCGTGGCTGCAACGGGCACTGTCGTCACCAACGCCGGTACGATCAGCGGTGGTGAGGACGCCATTTCCATTGGCGCCAATGCGAAGGACACGACGGTAACGAATACTGGAGCCATCACCGGTGACCGAGGTTTCGATTCTGCGTCGGGCGGCACCGTGACCAACAATGGCACCATTACCGGAACGGGCAGCGAAGCGATCCGCTTCACCGGCGATGAGAACGCGACAGTAACACTCGGCGCTAGCAGCACGACCGAGGGCGCAGGCGATGCAGTGTTGTTTGAAGGCACCGGCCTAAACACACTGAACATCGAAGCTGGTGCGGCAATCACCGGCATTCTCGATGGCAGCTCTGGCACGGCAGATCGTCTTAACCTGTCTGGCATGGGAGACGGGGGCACTCTGCAAGTTCAAGATTTTGAATCGCTGACCGCAGACGGTGGCGCATTTACGCTGAGCGCGAGCACGACTGGATTTGAGCAGGGGATCACCGTCAACGCCGGTATTTTGACCTTGCTCGGTGTCACATCAGGTGATGCCGAGGTCAATGATGGTGGAACCTTCGCCGGCACGGGCACGGTGGGGGGTACACTCACAGTAGCGGACGGCGGCACGTTAGAAGTCGGTGATGACGGAGTTGGCACTCTCACAACCGGCGGCTTAGCGCTGTCTTCCGACTCTACGCTCAATGTAGATCTCGGTGCCCCGGACACTCCGGGTGCTAGCGATAGGCTTCAAGTAAACGGTGATCTAACGTTGGACGGCACGCTCAACGCGTCGGATGCAGGCGGCTTTGGTGTCGGCGTTTACCGGATTATCGACTATACTGGCGGCCTCACCGACAATGGCCTTGAAGTCGGTACATTGCCAATGGGCTTCGGCAACGACCAAGCCGAAGTACAGACCTCGATCGGCAGCCAAGTAAACTTGGTAATCTCGGAAGCGGTCGGCCCTATCCCCGATGTTCAATTCTGGGATGGCAGCGATACGGCAGCAGATTCGGCGATCGATGGCGGCGATGGCAGCTGGGATCTGACAACGACCAATTGGACCAATGCGGCGGGTGATGAGAACGCAACTTGGAACAATAACTTCGCCGTATTTGGCGGGACCGCAGGCACTGTCACAGTTGATGGAGCGATTACCTTCACCGGTCTGCAGTTCATGACCGACGGCTACACGCTCGCTGACGGAACCGGAGCACTTACAATCACCGATGCAGCGACCAATGTGCGTGTCGATCCAGGCGTAACCGCGACAATCGCGGCGGCTATTACCGGCACGGGTGCCATCAATCAACTCGATAGCGGCACGTTGGTTCTGTCGGGTGTGAACACCTACACTGGCAACACGGCAGTCGGTGGAACGCTGGTACTCGATGGCAGTATCGTGGGCGACGCCAGCGTGGCGGCCGGCGGTACTCTGTCGGGTTCCGGTACTGCGGCGGGTGAAGTCACTGTCGCGGATGGCGGAACGATTGCACCGGGTGGTGATGGCACCGTAGGCACTCTCACGACCGGCAATCTGGTACTGTCTTCACTGTCGACGCTTGAATATGACATGGGCGCACCTGATACGCCCGGCTCAAGCGACCGCTTGCAAGTCAACGGTGATCTAACGCTCGATGGCTCGCTGACGGCGAACGACGTTGGCGGATTCGGTATCGGCGTATACCGCCTTATCGATTATACTGGCGGTCTGACTGACAACGGCTTGGTTGTAGGCGCCCTGCCCATGGGCTTCGACACCGCAGCCGGTACGGTGCAGACTTCGGTTGGCGGTCAGGTGAACCTGATCGTAGCGGCGAACATTCCAGACATTCAGTTCTGGGACGGCGCCGACACCATGGCTGACGAAAACATCGACGGCGGCAGCGGCAGTTGGAACCTTACGGACACCAACTGGACCAATGCTGAAGGTGACGCAAACGCAGCTTGGAATAGCAAGTTCGCGGTCTTTGCAGGCTCTGCTGGTACTGTGACCATTGACGACGCAATTACCTTCACGGGCCTGCAATTCATGACCGATGGCTACACCATCGCATCGGGTAGCGGCGCACTGACCATTACAGACGCGCAAACGACGGTTCGGGTAGATCCGAACGTTACTGCAACCATCTCAGCACCGATTGGCGGCACTGGTGGTATCAACAAGCTCGATAGCGGCACGCTGATCCTAAACGGCGACCACACCTATACTGGTGATACAATCGTCGATGGCGGCCTGTTTGTCGTCAATGGCAGCATCGCCTCTACCGTGTCCGTCAATGATGGCGGACAGCTTGGCGGTTCCGGTCAAGTCGGCGGCCTTACGGTTACCGGCACAATCACACCGGGCAATAGCATCGGCACTCTGAACATCGCCGGTGACATCGGCTTTGCTGTAGGTTCGCAATATGATGTTGAAGTTCTGCCTGATGGTACATCTGATCTGATCGCAGCTACCGGCGTGGCGACAATCAATGGCGGTATCGTCAACGTCCTGGCGGGTGGCACACTCTACAACATCTCTACCGACTACACGATCCTGACCGCCGGTGGCGGAGTGAACGGTACGTTTGATAGCGTGAATAGCAACCTTGCCTTCCTGACACCAACGCTTAGCTACGATGCCAATTCAGTTATGCTGAACCTGACGCGTAACGATGTGGCATTCGCGGCAGTCGGTCAAACGGCTAACCAAGTAGCAGTCGGCGGCGCGATCCAAAGCCAAGGCAACAGCGTTCTAGGCAATCAGATCGTCAATCTGGATGCTGCAACTGCACGCGGAGCATTTGATCAGCTTTCGGGTGAAATTCATCCGACGGTCCGTACCGTGATGACAGAAGACAATCGTCTGGTTCGCAACGCTGTGCTTGACCATCTGACAGAGAACACCGGCGGTAGCATCTGGGGTGATGCCTGGGGTGTCCGCGGTGATAGTGACGGCGATGCCAACGCTGCAGGCCTGTCACGTGACGGCTTCGGTTTGTTGTTCGGTGCAGATGTATCGGTGGGCGAAGGCAGCAGCCTTGGTCTGGCAGCGGGTTATACCGAAACGGACATTGATCTGGATGAGCGCGCCGGCTCCGGCACGAACAACCTTGGTGCCGGAACAGTCGAAACGTTCAACGTGTTGGCTTATCTCGGCGTAGATCTTGGCGGCGTAAACCTTCGCGCAGGGGGTGGTTATGGATTTAGCGAAGCAACAACCAACCGGTCGGTCGCCTTCAATACCTTCACTGACACGCTCACTGCGAACTATGACGGTTCGGTTCTGTTCGGTTTCGCAGAGCTTGGTCACCGGGTTGATCTCGGTTCCGGCTATGCAGAACCATATGTCGGTGCAGCATTCATCGAAGCTGAAACCGATGTCGTTGCTGAAAATGGCGGCACGGCAGCACTCCGCTTGGATGGCGCGCTCGAGAACTCGCTGGTTTCAACGGTCGGCGTTCGCTTCGGCACCTCGGAAGAGTCCTCGTTCCGCCTTCGCGGCAAGGCAGGCTGGCAGCATGGATTTGGCGAGCTGACATCCAGCTCGACAGCGCGCTTTGGAACCGGATCGGCCTTCACAGTGGCCGGTGCGCCGCAATCGGGCGATGCCGGCTTCGTTCAGGTTGAGGGTGTGTTCAAACTCTCCGAGAATAGTTCAATCGGCGTATCCTATGACGGGATCTTCGGCGATGCGTCGCAAGATCACGCAGCAATGGCACGAATCACCATCGGTTTTTGATGGTTTCGCAATGGCGCAATGTCGCAGTGATATGTAGAGGCTGAGCCTACAAAATTTGAGCCCCGTCATCGCGAAACTGCGGCGGCGGGGCTCTTACATTTCATCGTGTGAACACGTGCGTTTACAGCTTACAGCATACACATACGTCGTTGGTAATTGCTGCGGACCGTGAACTCATCATCTTTGATCGTCCAGAACGCCTTTCCGGCTGAGCTTTCTGCATATTGGCGTGACCAAGCCAGATGCGCATCGTCGTAACGGCGGCGACATCGGGCGGTTAGGTGCCCTTCACTGTCGAAGACGAGAGTAACGCCGTCAATCGCCAGCGGCCCAAACCGGGATGACAGCCCGTCCAACGGTTCGCGAAGCAACTCTATCGATGTTCCGAACTGAGTCATTCCTGATGGGCCTGGTCTCGCGAAACTGCGAAGCGAGATCAGCGTGATCTTCGAATTCTTCGCATCCTTGCCAAAAATCGCATCCAGCCAGTGCGCCGCGCGGAGCTCTTCCACCACTTCCCGGATCTGTTCGGTCGCCGGACCCAGTGCTAGCGGCTTACCCGGACTTGAACGGAAACGCGTTTCACCGAAACTCAGCGCGCTCAGAGTAAGCTTTTCGCTCGGCTCAATCTCTACTTCGGCAACAAGCGATTCCTCAGAGTAATATTCGCTGCTCGGCGCGAAGATGCCACTTTCGCGGAACGCGTCGATCCAAGCTCTACGGACACCGCTATCGTCGTTTGGCACCAGTTCACGATCAGCCGCGAGAACACTTTGCAGGACGTCAAAGAATTCGATGCCAACCGGCGGGGAATAGTCCAACGCGCGAATGAGCATCATCTGGAACATCTGCGCGGTCTTCCGCACCTGGCGGCTCATTGCCTTCAGCAACGACTCCGGCAAGTTCCCTTCAGGCAACATTCCTGTGCCATTGCTCGCAAGGCTAATGACGTTCGCTATCCGGCCTTTCGCCACGTTTAGAAACGCACGATAAATAGCCTGTACAAGCACTTCGCTCCGTCCATGCGGATCAGCAGGCGCGGTGTCATATGTGTCAGTGCCCACAATATCGCGAACGGTCGGTCCATGGCCCGCAGTTTCGGCAAAACTACGCGCGAGCGTGTTGAGCATGTTTGACCCGGATATCTCTCCCTTTTCATTACGCAACTCACCAATCACCAGATCCGGATAGGAAAAGCGCTGCAACACCGCAACAATATCACAAAACGCCTCGTGAAAAGCGGCAACGTCCATATTGACCGGTAGCATCAAGTTTGGCCGAACACTGTCGAGCAGCGCGTGGCAGAGTTCGTGTACCACGACATCGTGTGACAGCCCGGTAAAGACAATTGACCCCTGCGAATAGCCATGTGCATCGCTGCGGCTCTCATAGAGGCCGAAATTGAGTGTATTTACCCGGCGATCATACCATGCCTGCGCTTCCATGCTGGACCACGGATTGAGCGTCAGTACTCCCGGGCGGCCGCCATCTGTCCGGTCGAGGCCCGTGATGATCTCCCGTCCGAGCGCTCGTTCGAAATTGCTCTTCACGGTAGTCACCACGCCAAAGACCATCTGAGCTACGAATTTAGGTTCCGCAAACGATGGTGGGTACCCGCCATCGACCAGAACATGCCGGTTCTCGAAGTCGATTGAGGCAAAACCGCGTTGCAGATTACGGAAGGTCTCAACATGTGCGCCCTGCTCTTCATTCTCAGGAGTTTTGAGCCAATCGCTATAAGTACTCAGTTCGTCACCGCTGTCTGGTGGATCAACCTGATCTGACATCCAAGCGCTATAGGGTGAATGGAGTTGCAATCTGCTCGCGCGGAGCATCACACAATCGCCTGGCTCCCCTTCACCGCTTCCTAACCGTGCATAATCCAACGTTTCGAAAGCGAGTTCCAACGGGACTATTCCGCCATCTCGCATTGCATCACCAGGCGCACTAGCGAAGATCGAGAATCGCCGCAGACCGGTATCATTTACTTCCGGAGGCAGACTATCGGCGGTCTCGCCGATAGCGCGCGGTGAGATAACAATGCTCATACTAACGGCTCGAAAATGCCGCCGCTCCGAAGATGAGCTGGTCCTTCCAGATCAGGAATCTGCTTGCCACCCGCCATTTCCGTTCTGACGGCTTCTATCAGTTGTTGCGCTGACATAGTTTGCCCTGCACCCTTGAGGATCCGCGTTGCCGCCTTGGTAAAGTCTCCCATACCACCGCTTTCATATGCAAACTTATCAGGCTCGCAGGCGACGAATGTCAGGTCGGTCAATTGTTCATTATACGTCGCACCAGTCGAGGCCCGCTTTATGCCTTTGGCGGCTAGCTGCGCCAACGCTGCACCTTCTTGTGCATGCGTGAGCGGTGCAAAGCGCACGCGCTGGCCCGGTGGTGAGGCCATGCGACTGGACCGTCCCGAAGAACAAAAGTCATGGAATCGGATGACACGCACGCCCGCAGGCACCGCAAGCAATTGTGCCCATTCATCATCGATAATCAGACCGCCGCGATCAGCATCGATCCCTATCAACGCCTCATCATGCATGTCTGCGCGCTCGTCGTCACGGAGTTCATCGCCATCCTGATCGCGTATTTGGGTTCCATGCGAAGAAATCTGCAAGGCGATGACATCGCCGGGACGCGCCGCTCCGGTCAATCGGCGGATTTCGTCGCGCATCCGATCGGCGGTACAGTCGGCTGCAACGCTGGCTTGGAAACCTACTGCTTCGAATACCCGCTTCCATTCTTCTGCATCATTGATGCAACCGTGCAGCAACGGCTGTCCGCGGAACGCATTATTGCCGATGCACAGCGCTATCTTCTTCCGTCCAGCGGGTGTTGCTGGTTGCAGAACTGCGCCGCCGCCAGACGCGTCGGGTGGCGGAGGTGGAAGCGCAGGACCGGCAAGAGGTGCAGAAGGAGAAGATAACGCACCGCCCGGTACGAAATCGGCGTGTAGATGATACGGAATGCCATAGAAGCTCGGTGGCCGGACTGGCTCGGGCGGTGCGGCGCGAGAGCGTTCGGTCGGGAAGCCTGCGGGCAGCGGTAGATCGTCAGATAGATCCAGCACACGCCTCATCACCGATTCCATTGTCGCTGGATCATTGTCGAACCCGCCATGGGTTGGGGAGCACGAACGGCTTCTAGGAGAACCGGCTCCATCGACAGTCGGTGACCACACTACTTCCTTCATGTACTTGCGGAAAATCGCAGTATCCTCCCGACTTTCTTGGAGTCCGGAAATTTGAGGGTCTTTCCCTTCCTCAAATGCGTTTCGGACAAGGTAGAGGAGTGATTTGCGATAAACCCCGCCGACATTGTCGGCCAGTTCTGCCTTGCGTGTCATCGTGTACAGCGTGACTTGCGGTTTGCGAGTATCAAGTACGTCCACCAGCGTCTTTTCAAAATCAGTCTGATTCAGCGCGGGCGCCAAGAGGTGAAGCTGGTCAAACTTCACGCCATTTGCCGACTTTAGACGCGGCAGGAAATGCGCATGGAAGATCGCACCGGCACTGTGGCCGACCGCCACCGCACGCAATGTCTTATTGCCAGACTCATCGCTATCGACTTGGCGGAGCAACTTGCGGGTAAACAGTTCAGCACCCCCGCCCCTGCTGGCACACCGCTGCGCATTGCGCTTCATTTCGCTCCACAGGACACGGCCGATCTTTCGTGTGGTTTTCTCGACTATTCTATCGGTCCAGTCAGTGATCCCGCGTGCTTGGGCCTGAACGCGGCGCTCGCCAGCAATCACATGCCACAAGGCATCAAGCGCGCCGGTCTCCCATACGAAGTAGAGCGGATAAACACCGTTATCGAGCCACCATCTGTGATAGTCCCAAGCGCTGGACAGACCGACCTCTTCACTGTTGAGCCCGCCATGGGCGTGCATCATCAGTGTCCGGTTCCCTTCAACGCAGTTTTTAACGATGCCATCAACTACGCGATCGAGATCGCTCTCCGTCATCCGCATCATGCCGCTATCAGATAGCTGGCCGTGGTTCATGTTGATCACATGGGGTTGGAGTTTTTCGAGCTGCTCAGGGCTTCCCGTGAATGCAGGCGGAAGCGTGTTTACCCTCGATGAGCGCTTGACCGGGCGAGTTACAATAACCGGTAAGGGCGCAACGGCATTGCGGGTGGCAGACTGGCCAGTACTCGCCAGATCACACCATTCCTTCAGCGTATCGCGCAGGTCTTCTTTCGGCTCAGCCAAGCTGTGCATTTCTCCGCTCGTTCCGAGACGAAAAGCAACCTCGGCCTCGATGAACTTGGCCAGCCTGGATTTCTTTGGATCGAGACCCTCTACGCAAACCGCAATCTGAAAGAGCCGTTCCCCTTTCCCCTTTCCTTCTTTCAGCCTGATGCAGCCTGGCTCAACACCGTCGGGGCCGATGACAAGGTTAGCCGTAGGATCGCCGCTCGTGGTGCGCGCGCTCGCCTCTGCCAAAGTGCGAGCAAACTCCTGCGTCTGATTGCCGAATTGGCGATAGACGAACTCCAATTGAGTAATGTCCTGAGTCATTCTGCTTCTCCTGCGTTCGGAAACTTATGATGCCATTGCGCACTCATGAGGGGGCCACACTGCGCGATTTGCTCGCCTGTGAGGCAAATACCGGGATAGCTGCGGCGATGGCCGGGATCAGGGATATAACCGACCCGACCGTACCCTGATCGAGGAAAGCGAGCGCACCTGCCGCCACGACCACGAACACCAGCATCGGCAGGCGCAATTGCGACCATGGCGATGCTTGCTCCACCATCTGACGGTACGCGTGGAATGTCTCCGGATTCTCATTTGTCCGCACCCAGAAAGCAAAGCTTTCATTCATAAGCATCGGGTTCGGATCACGCTTGATCAACTCACGGTTAATCAGGCTGTTTATAGTCCTAAAATCGGTCGTTTTGACGAAACGGTTGTTCGCCAGATGATACATTAGGATCTGCTCTTCACGGGTCGAGCCAATCCACTTCATTTGGTAATAGTCGCTGAGCACATTCGCGAGATATTCGATCACCTGCTCGTGTAATGGTTGATCATCTGCGGCGTAGGTGCGGTAGGCCAAAGCAGGATTATGCCCATGCTTGGGTGCGCCGGGTTCATCACCTGATTTAACCTCCAGTTCTTCAAGAAAAGACTCGCGCTGCTTGCGTACGAGATCGTTGGGGATCGCCTCGAATTCCGTCCTGATCAGTTCCCTGAGCCACCGCGGGTCCGGCGTATCCTTATCGCTGGCTCCCGGCACACTCGACTGCCTCAATTCCCAATAGGAATCCCAACGGACAGTAACAAACTGCGCGAGCAGCAACGCCCAGTGACGCGCCTCATCGATGCTATCGATGTCCTGCTGCAAGGTGTCACCGACATGCGTAAGTCGTTCCAACTCACGGACCTGTTGCAAGCGCTCGATCGGTAACATTTCGGAAAAGAAATGAACCTGAACGCCTTCGACACCGAGCAGCCGCTCCAGGAAATCAAGCGCATCGCGCCGAAGGCTTGGCACTCCGATAATCCGCATCAAGCCGACTACAATCCAAGGGCGGTTGCGTGTCCGGATTGATGCCAGCTGAGATTCTGCATCGTCAACGCGCGCTAGGTCCACGTAATTATATCCGCCGATCCCCTCCAACGTGCCCTTGAGTTGTTCGAACTTATCGAACGGGTAGTTCACATAGAGCCGTAGAGGCGGTGGCCCACCAGGACGAACATCGGACATCTTGTCGATATCTGATCGATCGAATTCGGGCCGAGGATGGAGCGAGCGGAATTCGAACAGGCCCATCCCGAAAAGAGCGCGACACAAATAGGCATATCCTAGGAGCCCCATTAGGCCGAAGACGATAAACGGCGCGACTTGCAGAGACACACGCAGGGCAGAATCGAAAACCTTCTGCGTCGCAGCAGCTCGTTTATCGATGTCCGTTCCCGTGCCGACTCCGTCAATTTTGTCGATGTCTGCAATTCGGCCCTCGAGCACCTCCGCCGTGATATCTCGTTTCTCGCTAGGTCCGCCGTGCGCGGAGTATCCGGTGTCGGACTCGCTGAGTAAGGCGTTCACCCGGGGCTGATCCAGCGCCAGGATTGCGCGTCCGACAGCGCGTTGAAGCAATTGGCGGGAGTTGGTCGCTTCCGGAACGAGGGCCCGTGCAGTCGCATCACCTTCACCCTGAGCAGGCGTTACGCCGAAATGGGAATGTCTACTGATCCGCTTGAGCGCTCTGTCGATGCCGCCGGAACCAAGGCCGGAGGCAAACCGCACGCACTCTGCGCTGGCAGCGCTTGCGCCTGGCATTTCGCCTGCGATCCTGCTGCATTGATCCTCAAAGACATCTTTGCGACGTTCGGTTACTTGCGAAACGGCAACAACGTCCTGCGCAAGAAACTCTTCGAAAATAACGGTGGAAGCCGTGCGATATGCGAGAATTGACGGGATCACTGTGACCAGTGTGACAATAAGCCCCTGAGTTACGGTCTGTCGGAAGATTGACGGTTTCAGGCCCACATTTTTGGAGAACCACCATTTCATTGGCTTGCTCACGCGTGCGAGACCAGCACGTTCGAACCATGCGGAATTAAGCAACGCGATCAACAATCCGGCGCCGACAAGGGTAAGCACCAGATAGAGAATCTTACTGTGCGTTTGAGCGAATCCAAGTGAAGAGAAAGCAAGGGCAGAGAATATCAAATACCCTGCGATCGAAACCATCGTGAGGCGGCGTAAAATCCGCTCCTTCCGCGCAGCGCGCCGCTCAGCTTCAGGATCGCTTCCAACTTCCGCCGCAACGCAATCTTCGCTACCCTGCCCATCTGCCAGGTCATCTTTCTGCGACTCCGGATTTTGCGGAGTGTTGGCAAGTGCCAACTGAATACCCAACGTCGCGCAGATCATCGCAAAGATTTGCCAGAAGGACGAATCGCCGCGGAGCAACGTGACCTGGAGCAGCGAGACGAAAACGAGCAAGATGCAGACCGCCAGCACATCCAGCTGGCCGATACGGCCAACTCGACCGTTCATCTTTGCAAATTGTATCCGGCGCACGTCAGGCCAGAATATCGCAACCAATCGTTGCCGATCGATCATCCCAAGGGCGATGGCAAATACGGCGGTTACAAAGCCAATCAACAGGATCAGACCGACAGACAACGCGGCAGGTGTGATAGCCAATCGCTCCGCCATTTCAGCCGGGTACCATACGACAATGGCCCAGTTACCGCGGCATGATGGCGCCGCGCTCAGCCGAACTTCACGCCCGGTGTACCGCATGGTGAAAGCCTTGCTTGCAGCGGGCGACATCACCTCTCTGGTTTCGTTGCTCACCTGTTGCGGTTTTGAGCAAGTACGCATGGTCTCATCGAGCACGCGGCGCAGGAGTGGGACATCATCCACCCGTTCTCCCCAGCGTTCCGAGCCAGCTCGGCTTGGATCACTATGCTGCAGAACTTCAAGCGTCTCCGTATCGAGCACGGCGAAGGAGTACCCTTCGGGCAATGGTACATCACGCGAGAAAAATGGCTGGCGGTTGGCCAAAACATACTGGACGTCAGGGTTCGAGGTGCCGGGCGATGGCCGCCATAGGCCTGGGTCAAACGATCCCCTTCTTCGCCAGTCGTTCTCCGCACCATCCCCGTCGCCGCCGGTGGCCACGGTCGAGCCGACTTGTAGCATGGAAATGAGAGTGGAGTTTCCCTCCACCAGAGACGGAACTACCGAGGCTACGTAATTTTCCACCCCACGATCGCCACCTGGTATTTCGAGGAATGTTCGCTCGGCAGCTCGGCGGAAATAGCGGCGACTTGCCACCCCTTTGCTGGGCGGGTTCGTGATCAGATAGTTGAACAAGGGTGTCCAGCACGCCTCAGGCTCACAGTTCTCTGGGGCGGGTCTCAGGACATTCGTCGCATCTCCATAAAGATACAGCAATGCACCTTGATCGGAGACCGCAAAAACGTTCTCCATGCCCTTTGAAACTTGCACATCGCGCAGCGTTTTGGGTTCACCACCGCTGTCGATAGTGCCCGAACTGCCGTTCTTTACCAGGTCAATCAGCGTCGAGTTCGTCTCGCTGATCTCACGATCAGAATCCGCCGCCAACTGCGTTGCTAGCCCTTGGGCATCACTGTCAAAATTCTGGCGTAACTCCAACCACTGCGCCCATACGATCGAGATGACGAAAGTAGTCGCAATAGCGAGCGGTACTGAAGCAATTATCGCCGCGACATCGGGCCAGTTCATGCTCGACCTTTTGTCGATCAGCCAGAGTTTGCCAATGGGGACAAGTAAGAGCAATAATACGATCGCGGCTACAAAGCTCGCCCTCGTCAAAGGTGAAAGGCTTGAGATGTCGGACATCAAACCCCGATCACGAACAATCCCCACCAGATAACATTCACGGGGTGGGCAAACCTGACCTTCTGACTTGAAACCCGTTCGTCCTACCAACAACGCTCGGCGGATGTTGAGGGGAATTGCATGGACCACGACCTCTGCGCCGCCCATGTTGACCTTGACTGGCCCGCCTAGCGACAAAGTCTCAGGTTGAATCTCACGTTGCTTTCCTTTGGCGTCTTCGTCGATCAGGATAGTCTGAGGTTGCGGATCCCAACCGATCGGTTCGCCGGATTCCAAAATCGACTGCAAATTTGCCGGCCATGCCGCGTCCCCGCGTAGCGAGATCGCAAAGTCCCAGTCGCGCGTGATGATCGCAATATCGGTAACTGCCAATGTGTCAGCGTTGCCGCTGAGCCGTTCATTGATCTTTTCAAACTGATCTTTGCCGTCTGCATCGGCATCGTTGGGATTGCGTGAGGGCCCGTCCGCCTCAGTTGACAAGACAGTCCGACGATCCCGCGCCTGTTGTCCTTCGAAGGTCAGTTTTACGTTCTTGAGAGAGCACTTTTGTGCGTCAGCAGACGTCGATTTCTTAGCTTTGGTGGCTCCTGCTTCGGCATCCTCCCCGATTTGGGACACAGCCGCTACTACCGTTCCCTCGACCCGTTCGTCACTAAGTTCAGTCGTCTCCGTTGTCGCACTTTGCTGCGTAACTTCTGAGCATGCTTTGGCGCGGGATACATCGCTGATATCGCGCAGCGCGTGCTCGATGCGCTTCAATTCCCCGTATGCAACATCTCTGCGGACCGATGTCTCACGATCTCGCGCCTCGACTACAATTAGGAAGAATGCGAGGCCGAGAAATGTCATGACGGTCAGAAATGCACCGAGCACACGTAAAGCGCGTGGCATGGGCCCGCCCTTTGCACTGCTCTGCTTCTTTTCCGTCATGCTTAGCCCCCGGATGGTTCTCCCATTGCGACCCGAAGCCGGCTCATGTCAGCCAGCACACTGTTTGAGCGTGATTTTGCTCACAGTACCTTTTTCATGGATTAGCCGTCGGCTCCCTCTAGCTTCTCAAACATCTCTGGCAGCAGAGTATTCCGATACAATGCTTCGAAATCCTCCGATGTGATTGCGTTGCCTTGCCCCCTGCGGCTGAGCAATCGGAAGAACGAACCCCATTGCTTCTCCGTCAGGCTATCGAGCGCATCCTTCTCTTTCAAAAGGGCCATGAATTGCGCCTCTGGGATCAGTCCGCCATCATGTTGCACGGCGAGTTCTTCCAGCGCATGCACATACTCTGCCAGTTGCTTCTCATCGACCATTCCATTTTGATCATAGATCATCGTCCGCTTCTTCGGGCGACGCTTGGCCATTTCCGACATCGGGATGCCTTTGCCTAGAAGAAGGTTCTTGAGCCCGCCAAACTTAAAGGTCGAACCTATCGCAAGGTACAGCGCACGCAGGCCGCTAGCTTCGAATATCTTCCAAGCCTTGTGGTTCTCTGAGAACCCAACGCGCGAAATGTCTTTGCCGAGATTGAACGGTAGAACATGTGCTTCCATATCCGTCAGGCGCAGCTTCACACCCTTTCTGTCCTCATCACCTCTGTATTTCTTCAATCGATTGACTTCATCCTGGTTCAGCATCCAGCCACTGGCGAAGTCCGGGTATGCTGGCGAACGATAACCTGGCCACGGATATTTCTTCTCCGACCAAATCGCATTTGCCGCCTCGATAAATTCTTTGCGCGATACGCCATCAGGATCGTCCGCTAGAACATCGCGGCCAAATATGCGGTTGTTATTCTCCGTATCAGCCAGAACAACTTCGTCAGTCAGATCGACGATATATACCGTTCCGGCGTGCTCTAATCGGATCATCCGGTTTGCGACGTCATCGGCAAAATGCTCAGGTTTCCAAGCATCGCCAAGGCCCATGTCGCGAATATTCTGATCGCCCCACTCGATAATACCGTTGGCCTCAAGCGGATGCTCCTCGGGATTGTCGCGCGCATTGGTCCCCGCATATTCATAGGTGTTGACCGTCTGACGGTTCTCTAACCATTCCCTGAGTTCGGGGCAGTGAAGGTAGAGCAGCTTCTCTTTGTCGACTGCTTCCACCACATTAATTGCCGTCCAACTGACCTCATCGGGGCGCCATTTCTCGGTAAGATACGGGTTCTTCCGAATGCGACTTGTCGCCTCCTGAACAAAGGTCTGGAAACCTTCGTTGGTGATCGCCAGTCCTTCCGGTCGGTGCTCGTTCAGAGTCAAACCGATGACCGCGTCCAGCGTGTCGATACCGCCGGGATAAAGCGCCTCGAGCTTTCCAATTGTTTCCTGCGACGCACTACTCGACGGGTCTAGAAACAAGTGCTCCCACTTCTCGCTCGGCGGAATGTTGTGTGCCTTCTGGTAATCGGTCCAAGAAGGTGTGCCGCGCTGCCTATCCTTCCGGATTTCCTGCTCGAGCATGTCCATCACGCCCTCTTCAGTCGCCATGTTTTTGAAAAAGTCGGCTGTATTTCCTGCAACCGGAGCACCAAGCCGTGTGTGCATCATGTAATAATACACCGCACCCAGACCTTTTTTGCGGATGAACTCATGCCCATCCAACTCGCGAAGATTCATCATGTTTTCTTTGTGGGTGTTGTCGCCAACCGGCTCACCGATTGGCGGGCACTTTAACTCATCAACCCAAATCTGATGCCCGAAGCGATAGGCTTTGGAGAAAAAGTTGCCCTTGATCTCTGGCTTGTCCTTATCGACTTTCCCTGCAGCGATGCCGTGGGCAATCGGGTCTCTTCCCTGCTCGGGACGATAAATCTTCTTCTCGAAATGCGGTAGTTTACGCTCCGCGCGGCCAAACAAATTTGCGTTCAGACCATTCACCACGGCCTCATTCGCGAACAGCGTATGCGTCCAAGTACCAGTGTGAATTTTGACGTAGGTCATTGTCACGACACGGCGGGCAATCTGGAAAATTTGATTGTCAGACCAGTGACCGTAACGCTCCTTCAGAATGCCTGCCGCCCAATTGTGGTGACGGGCGTAAAGTGTGTGCTCCGCTTCGAGTGGAGCGGTCATGTTACGGCCAAAGCCCGTCACAATCTGACCAATTTTTTGCCCGTCCTTTCCGCTTTCGACGTCCCTGACCGGCAGATACAGGCCGCCATTGCCCTCTTTGTCCATGCCCTCGAGGAATATCTTGCCGCCCGGCACTTGCGTACCATCGTCGAACGACCGAATTGCGGCGAGCGTTTCAATGTCGCTGCCATAGATGTGGCTCATGTCCCACCAGACGGTGGTGCCATGCATTCCCTCGCCATCATCACGCAAAGCGTTCGGAGCATCTGAGCGGCTCCATTTATGCGTTACACCTAACTCAGCCAGCTCGCTGTCTGGATCGATCTCAATCGCATGTTTCAACGCATTGTCAGGTGCTGTCTGTGCGACATCATGGACCAACTGCTGCAAATGCGCCGCAGCGTGAAAGCTTGCGGTTAATGCCTCCTTGGTTTCACCATTACGATAACCGAATACTTTGGCGACCTCCGCTTCACTCGGCAGGTTCGGATTGTTCGACTGGTCCTGCGGGCGGTAATTGACTGGCATTCCGTGATCGACGAACTCTTGTCCGACGCGGCCTTCTCCCGGGCCAAATCGCGTGTCTAGATGCGCACCATCGGGCGTGAAGCCCGAATCCGCCCATTTTGGTGTTTGCCCCTTTTTGAGTTGCCCAACGATATCATGGCGCTCACCATCTGGATCACGCTCTCTTTTCGCCATCCAGTTTCGTCCGTCTGACAATGCTGCAAGCTGTAATATGCCGATGCGATGCTGGGTCCAACGCCCGGGATTGCCCGGTGTAGCCCCTCTGTTGGCCAAACTACCGATTGGCCCCAACGCAAGCGAGACCAACGAGTCTTTGAAGTTGCGAAGATGGTCACGCAAAGACTTGCTAGGAACAATATCTCCCGGCCGCTGAAAATCGTTGCAGAGCACCCAGCTTGCCGGGTTCGTCTTATATGCCTCTGCCGGATCAAGTGTCAGATATTCTTTGGTTAGACCGTTGAGGCGAAGCGTGGCCGCACCATTTTTCGCGCTGATCCGGTCTGCCTTGATTTGATCCTGCCAAGATTTCGCGAATTTATGGTCAGGTTCTTTGTCGATAGCGCGTTGAAGCCAATCGGCAGAATCGCCAAACTCTCCGGTGTTGCGCGAAGCATGTGCTGCAAGAGCATAATCCGCTGCGGTTGCAGTCCCGTGCTCGTGCCGCTCGTTATAGCGATCGAGGGCGGCGGAGAAATTCCCGGCGTTGATCTGATCCAACGGATCAGCAGAATTAAGGTCAGGTTGTTGATTGTGAGCTTGAGAGAACGGGCAGCCCCTCGTTTCAATATTCACGTCCGACATCTGATGACCACCTCCGCTGTGTTTCGCTGCGACCAGAGTAGAGCTTCTTGCGCAACTCTTTCACGACGCGATTGTAACACAAAACTACAGCAATCCAATCTGTGCTTCATTTTCTACTGAGTAAAGCGGATTCTTATCAATTCCCCCAAATACATCGATGAACCCATGCGGTGTTAACAGTTCGTGATCGCCGATTAATGTTACTTATTAATCTCAGGCGCTAATCACAGCGAAGATTCCAATCATATTCAACATCGCTTGATTTATATATCTAGGTTATCTGTGTTACTTCGAATATTCATTTCTGTGTTGGGAGGCTTCATAAATGCTGCGTGCAGTACATCGATTGCTCGAGTTTGGGTTGCAGCTAGAACGCCGTTTCGAGCCCTTCTTCCGGCCGGTCCTAGACCGTTTGCTGCGGATGCCGCTGACTCGGTTCTTCAACTGGACAATTAACATTACGCGCAGCCGGGATGTTCCAGGTATCGCTGAAGAGCGTGTAGCGGATGATGAAGAGCAAAGCCTCGATACGATCATCGCGGAAATGTCTCGGCATCTGGATATCGATTTCACGCCCGGCAATTATGAGAGAGCCGGAAACACCAAAACGCACGGTGTTGTGCGTGCCGTTTTCGAAGTTAACCCAAACCTGCCGGAAAATTTACGGCGCGGGATCTTTGCGGAAGAGCGTAACTTTCCAGCTTGGCTCCGTTTTTCCAATCCTGGCCCGCATGTGACACCGGATATCGAAGATGTTGGCTTCGGGAGTATCGGGGTGAAGCTGATGGATGTCCCCGGCGAAAAGCTGATGGATGACGAGAAATTTACACAGGACTTCACCGCGATCTCGACGATCACTTTCGTCACACCGGACACGCGCGAAAATGCGAGACTGCAATATTGGAGCCGTCGCCATCTGCCGATCTGGTATTTCATCAATCTTCGGCACTCGCACATCCGCGATTTCATCATGCAGGCCCTGTGGAACAGGACCCTCTCAAGCCCGTTTGCTACCGAATATTTCAGCTGTGTTCCCTATCTCCTGGGGCCGGATCAAGCGATGCAGTACAGCTTCCATCCGTTGAGCGACGTGCCGACCAATATTCCAGGCCTACCCGCCAATCCTCCGGAGAATTACCTGCGCGACAATATGGCCAAGGCGCTGAGCGAGGGGGATGTGAAGTTCGAGATGCGTGTGATTTTGCAAAAGGATCCGTTCCTAATGCCGGTCGAACAGAATGCGGTGCTGTGGGACGAGCGTTTGTCACCCCGCATCCCGGTCGCAACTATCACTATTCCGAAGCAAGAATTCCAGTCAGAGGCACAGTTTAAATTTGCGCGTCAACTAACGATCAATCCGTGGCATTGCCTGCCCGAGCACAGACCGCTTGGCAACCAAAGCCGCGCGCGCAAACGCATGTATCATACAATGTCGCGCTATCGGCAAATGAAGAACAGTGAAACGCATATTGAGCCAACCGGAAGTGAGATCTTCGAATAGAGCGGTTGCTAGCATCCAGTACGGATAATTACTTCAGAATCTCGCGCAATCCATTGAGCCCAGGCAGGAAAAAATACGCACCGCCCCGCACATTTACAAATTGAGGAATTTGATCGATCCTCCGCGGGACGCGGTCCTCATCAAAATAGCTGAACTGATCGCAGTCATGCCCCCTCGCCTCCCTGTCCCGGTCGCCAAGAATCGGATCTTGTTCACCCGCGAGCCCGGCAAAAGCAGGACTCGCAATCCAAGCGCCCTGCACAAATTCAAATTGGCGAGCGAGACTCGCATTGAGGCAGAGGAAATGCAGCCCCGCCTCCATTTGCTCGGCACCGGGTTGCATTGCCTGTTCGTACGGCATTGTTTTGCCGTAGGGACGCCCCCGGCGTAAAATCCGGTGAAACCTACTCGACGCGACAGCATCATGCTTCGCGGTTCCTCCAAGTCCGAGAGATCCGATAAGGTTGCCGAGAAAGTCGATATTACCACCGGGATGATCGCCAAGCCTCGGATTTACGCGCCGTATGTGGCTCCCGATTGGGCAGACCACCCCGTCAACATCGCCACTGAAGTCAAAGGCGTTGCGGCCTCGTGAGCCTTCCATTTTGGCCAATCCAGATAGTGGTTGCCCATCGATGGTTCGCCCCACCATTGTCTCAGCGAGCGTTTTCGCTTCTTCCGGTCCCGTCTCGTCGCGAAGCCATTGCCAAAAGCCCGTTACATCCTGCGCAAGCTGGCGGTAGACGAGGTAGCTACCATTGCGGCCAATATCCCCATCGCGCGGATAGTCGGCAACGAACCCATATTCATTGCTATGGCCGAGTAACACTTCGCCAGCGGCCATACGATTGCGATAGTCGCGATCTTTCGCTCCTCCCGGCTGCAGGGCGCCATCCCAGTCCATTTTAGGTTGTGAAATGCCATCCTGAAAGCCGAATGGTTCCCGCCCGTCCATATCGCTGCTGGGCTGGCACCGCAGAAGAATGCAACCATTTGCCTGTATTTCGGCTCGTAGCGTCTCTTCGATCGCCTGAATTTTCTCAGGCCGCGCAAATGCGAGCAGCAGAACATGCGGCTCCTGATCCCCAGCGCCCCAATCCCAATGTTCCGGAGCATTGGTACCTACGTCACCCAAGCGCCTTGAACGGCTCTCGTTATGCACCATTCCATCGACGAATTCGGGCGAAAAATGTTCAAGTGCATCCGCGTTCAGACCTAGCTGAGCAAGCCCGGCCGCCGTGAACGCAATTTGCAGAGCTTGGTTCTGTTTGCTTTCGCGGCAATCCTGAACGCTCGTAAAATGAAGCGAGCTCAACCATTGCTTGGCCGCATTGCTGTCTTCGATGCGCAGCAAAATATATCGCGCAGCTTTGAGCGAACCGTAGCCGGTACGGACGAGCCCTTGAATATCGGCTGCTTCGTCTTTCGCGCGCTCTGTCATATTTCAGCGATCCAGCGCCGCAAGGCGGTGCCCTTGAGCGGCTTTTCCAGTCCAGCGCGGATGCGCGCATTCCGCGCCAGATCGTAAGTCGATAGATTGGGAAAGGCTTTGTACCAGACTTGAGTCGGTACCTGATGATGCGCGAGATAACGCTTGAAATCTTCCTCGTGCCGCGCGCCTTCGAACAAGGCCCAGCGGGTTCTCGGATATCCCAAAGCGCTTGTGAAAGACAGATTCAGGCCAAAGGCGACTTTGTTGATGAAGTCGTCATTGTAAGCTTCGCGACTGCCATCATAAACGCTCGCAAAGAAGAGCCTTCTATTGCTGTCCAGAAAGACCCAATTGGCGAAATGGATGGTGTTCACCCGCGCCAAACGGCCCTTGCTGTAAATATGGCGCGCGCCCCAATTAATGACCCACAACGCCACTTTGCTAAACATGAAATAAAATGGCCCGGGCTTGCGCGACCCGACGGCGCTGTAAGGGTTGGTAATGTCATGGTCCTCCAGCGCCATCAGCGCATTATTGCGCTCCCGATCAATTTTGTGTGCAAGGACGGGGTCACTCGTCTCCCGCAGTCGAAGGATAATCAGGAAGGGAAGTAATAGGACAAGCAAGATGGGCGCAAGCAGCAAAGCCGCGACTGGGAGTGATAGGAAGCTCAGGCAATTTGCCACTCTCTCGGTTATGCTTGGCCTAGGGATAGGCGTGAGAGGAACGCTTCGACCGACCTCTCGCAATCGCTGGTTAAGTTCACCCAAGCTCGCTTCTCTGTTTGCGAGTTGCGTCTTGAGCAGTGCGTGGTGCAAGGCTGCTTCCTCGCGAATTTGTACCATGCTGCGACCGGGCCAATTGCGATAGCTCGCATCCGGTTTGAGGCGATGCTCGCTCATCCACTGGCCGATCGGGATTTCAGGATCAAAGCCGATACAATTGCAAAAAAGGGATGCGAGGCCCTTTGACGCTGACCGCTCCATATCAGTGATAAGACGATCGGCAGAGCCATCACATACCGCAAGGAAGATCAACCAGTCCGGCTCATGAACCGGATAGGATCGCGCATGTTCAATCCTGTCCCCAAGCGAAGGATCCTCAATCATCACAAAGCGCGCAGTATGCAGCGCATCGAACTTCCCAAAGGGCAGTACGCTATTGTCGGGATCAGCTAGGCCGATATCCGCATTCATCGTTGCCAAACGCTCTCGCAATTGCTCGCGATGCTGCGGCGCGATTGGCGCGCCTACGATCAAGAACTGCTGCCTAGGCACCGATTAAGTGTCGCGCATCGTTGATCTATTGATCAAATTTGAGCGCAAAATCGATCAAGCGCGTGTCATTCCAATAGACTTTGCCCAGATAGAAGTTCGGAGCGATCAAACGGATCTCATCGCGCACTCTGGAGGCCAGAATTGACGTATCCGAGTAGTCAAGAACGATGCATTCTTTCTGATCAAGCCAGCTCGGCTCTTTGTATACTTTCGCGACAATAGCGCGGATCCCAAATGGCAAAATCTCGTTGCGGAGCAGGCCCTTCTCGGCATCGAATATTTTTCCCTGCCATGCAAAGATGCTAATAATTTTAGCAATCTCGTCGCTGAAGCTTGTGCCAGGGGCGATGATCGCAGTACCGTCAGCCTCGCCATCCGGTATCGGCCCTGCCTCGCTCTCCTTGAACAAAGTATCGAGTTCGTCCTGAGACATTTTCAGAAGGTCGTGAGTGTCATACGCCATGTTATAATCTTCCTCCTAGGTAGATCATATCATAGACAAATAAATTGTTGAAGAGTGTTGCACAGGCATCGAATAATAAATGAATAGACTCATTAGTTCGGACATGCCTTTCTAATAGAGTTAATATTGCAACCCCAGCGCACGCTCAGCACTTGCGATGCGCAACTTTGAGGCTGGCCTTTCCCCTGATCCCTCTTGTGAGTCCGAGCTGAAAACTGCAGGGAGAGCTCTAAACCAGCACTGACACCGGAACATGACCGAGCAACTCTCCCGCCTCCTCCAGATAATGGCCACATTGCGCGATCCGGATGGCGGATGCGAATGGGATTTGGCGCAAGACTTCAAGAGCATCGCGCCTTACACGATCGAAGAAGCCTATGAGGTGGCCGATGCAATTGAGCGCGGCGAAATGGATGATCTGCGTGACGAACTTGGCGATTTGCTGCTGCAGGTCGTATTTCATGCGCGGATGGCTGAGGAAGCAGATATGTTCAGGTTCGAAGATGTCGCCCGATCAATCTCTGACAAGATGGAAGCTCGCCACCCACATATCTTTGGCGGCGAAGGTGGCCAAATGGGCGAGCGCCGATGGGAGGCGCTCAAAGAAGTCGAGCGAACGAAGAAAGGCGCGACCAGCGCTATGGACGGTGTGGCGAAAGCACTGCCCGCCCTGCTCCGCGCGGAAAAGCTCCAGAAACGTGCTGCACGAACCGGTTTTGACTGGCCCGATACCGAAGGGCCTGCCGCCAAAGTCGCTGAAGAAACCGAGGAGCTCACAGAAGCACCGACCAACAAAAAGTTGGAGGAGGCCGGCGATCTTCTCTTCGCGGCTGTGAATCTTGTTCGGGCCTATGGAATTGCACCCGAGGACGCGTTGAGGGAGGCGAATTTAAAGTTCGAGCGGCGCTTTCGCTCGATGGAAGAGAGGGCTGCTGGCTCATTCAATGAATTATCGCTGGATGAGCAAGAGGCACTTTGGCAGGATGTTAAAAAAGCCGAGTAAGGCGCTGTGATCAAAGGCTTTCGAAGCGCCCGAACTCTTTCGATGTAAGCTTCACGTCAATCGCACGAAGCGGGCCATCTTCACCCTCGCCCGCATCCTCTTCGTGCAGCACATTACCGTGTGCGTGCAGCCATGCGATCTTCTGTCCTTCTGCAGCCGGGAGCACCAGATGGTACTCACGTGCTCCGGCGGTCAGCAGGTCGTCGATTTCTGTCACGAATGCTTCGAGACCCGCGCCCGATATTGCCGAAAGTGGAATGACCAGCTCGTCTTTGGCCGCCACGTCCGACAACTCGGCGCGCTTCTCGTCATCGAGCAGATCCCATTTGTTCCATGCCTCGACAATTGGGATTTGGGATACACCATCCTCGCCGTCAATCACGCCGAGGTCGGTC
Source organism: Pontixanthobacter sp. CEM42 (assembly GCF_017812015.1). Lineage (GTDB taxonomy): Bacteria > Pseudomonadota > Alphaproteobacteria > Sphingomonadales > Sphingomonadaceae > Pontixanthobacter. The sequence goes on from NZ_JADQTN010000001.1 coordinate 1,031,981, forward strand.
AGCACACCAAGCACTTGGTTCTTTTGCGCAGCAGCAGACGGGTTCGCCATATTGCGGACGTGCACAATTACGTCAGCAGCGGTGACTTCTTCTAATGTCGCACGAAATGCCGCGACGAGCTGTGTTGGGAGATCGGAGATAAAGCCCACCGTATCCGACAGAATTGCCTTCTCTACACCGGGCAGCCGCACAGCGCGCATCGTTGGATCAAGCGTAGCGAACAGCAGATCTTCGGCCATCACTTCCGCGCCAGTGAGCCGATTGAACAGCGTTGATTTTCCTGCGTTAGTATAGCCAACAAGTGCAATAATCGGCCAGGGCGCCCTTCCCCGCCGTTCACGGTGTAGAGCGCGCGTTTTGCGCACTTGTTCCAGTTCCTTGCGCAACCGGCCCATACGCTGGCGGATCATCCGCCTATCGGCCTCAATCTGCGTTTCACCGGGCCCGCCGAGGAAACCAAAGCCACCACGCTGTCTTTCCAAGTGAGTCCAACTGCGCACAAGGCGGCTTTGTTGGTAATCCAAATGGGCCAGCTCAACCTGCAAACGCCCTTCAGCCGTCGCCGCACGCTCGCCAAATATCTCTAGGATTAGACCCGTACGGTCGATCACTTTGCGTTTGAGGCGATCTTCAAGGTTCCGCTGCTGGATCGGCGACAATGCACCATCGACAACAACCAGCTCTGCTTCCTCAAATTCGCAAGCGGCCTGAATATTGTCCACTTGCCCGGAGCCGAACAAAGTATTTGGTTTTACATCACGCACCGGGATGATCTGTGACGTCACGACTTCAATGCCGATAGCCAGCGCCAGGCCGCACGCTTCCTCAAGCCGCGCCTCGGCGTCGAGATCGTAGCTTTGCGACCGGATGTCCGGGCACACAACGATAGCCCGCGCACCGCGCGAGACTTCGCCCATCAGATCATCGTCAAAACTCAGTCGTCTTCGCCTTCCCAATCGCCTGAAAGGTCGACTGGTTTATCGGGCTGGATCGTCGACACAGCGTGCTTGTAAGCAAGTTGAACAAAGCCATCGCGCTCCAGCAGCATGCAGAACAGATCGTATGCCGCTATCGAACCTTGCAGCATTACGCCGTTCACCAAGAACATCGTCACTTGCGCGTCTTCATCGCGAACACTGCTCAGGAATACATCCTGCAACAACCGCTGCTTGCGGTTGCTTTCGGTGCTCGAGAACTGGCTCGCATCCATTGGCTGACCGGGCATGATGGTCGAGATCGCATGTTTGTAGACAAGCTGGGTCTGGCCATCACGGCGCAGCAGGATCGAGAAATTGTCAAACCATGTCACGATACCCTGCAGCTTCACGCCTTTCACAAGGAACATTGTGACAGGAATCTTGTTCTTCCGAAGCAGGTTCAGGAATGCATCCTGCAAATTCGCCTGATTTGCAGCCTTCGATGATTTCGCAGTCTCTGGTTCCGCTTTTTTCGCTGAAACACGCGCAGAAAGGGTGCGTCCTTCGGACATTCTTATCTCCATTATTGGCGCATGGACTATACCCTGCGCAATCTAGCGCATGGAAAACTGGGGGCCACACGCGCCGACCTTCAATTGCAAGCTATGATCTCGGACGCAGATTTACAATTGGAAAAACACGCCGGTTCTATGACAAAAGATGTCAGCTAGCGTCATTATTCTTTCGATCACCCATACCGAGCAGTTTCAGCTTCCGGTGCAAAGCCGAACGCTCCATCCCGATGAAGCTGGCCGTTTTAGAAATATTCCCCGAGAAACGCCGTATCTGAATGCTCAGATATTCACGCTCAAACGTCTCCCGCGCCTCCCGCAACGGCACGCCCATCAAAGCAGCGATGCCGCCGCCTCCACCCAGTTTCCCCCCGGTGACTTCGCTGGGTAGCATAGAAGGTTCAACGGTTTGCAATTCATCGCGCGGTGTCAGAATAATCGTCCGCTCAACGACATTGCGCAATTGACGGACATTGCCCGGCCAATCATAGGATTGCAGCGCAGCGAGCGCCTCCTCCGAAATGCCCGGCGCAGGTATACCCTGCTCTGCTGCATGGCGGGTGAAGAAATGCTCCGCCAACGCCGGGATGTCGTCACGCCGTTCTGAGAGCGACGGGATCGTGACCGGAACCACGTTGAGGCGATAGAAAAGGTCCTCGCGGAAGCGCTTTTCCTCCATTTCAAGCTCGAGATCCTTGGCGGTCGAAGACACCACACGAACATCAACACCAACCTGACGCGAACCGCCCACACGAACAAAACTCTGTTCGGTGAGCACGCGCAGAATACGGGCCTGCGTCGATAGCGGCATATCCGCCACCTCATCGAGATACAGCGTGCCTCCGTCCGCCAGTTCTAGCAGCCCTGGACGGATCATCTTGCCATTGGATTCTTCACCGAACAGTTCCTGCTCGAACCGCTCCGGCGTAATCCTTGCTGAGTTGACGATTACAAATGCGTTTTCGGCGCGCGCGCTCCAGCTATGAAGCAACCGAGCGGCCACCTCCTTACCTGCGCCTGCAGGGCCAGTAATGAGTACGCGGCTGCCCGTGCTGGCAACGCGTTTTAGGGTAGCACGAACCTGATTGATTGCCGTCGAGTTACCGGTGAATTCCTCACCCCGCGCAAAGCCTTTGCGCAGACGGTCATTTTCTCGGCGCAAACGCTCTGTTTCGGTTGCGCGACCAACGAGCAGGAGCAAACGCTCCGCCTCGAATGGCTTTTCGATAAAGTCCATCGCGCCCCGGCTCACCGCAGAAACAGCCGTGTCGATGTTCCCATGGCCGGAAAAGATAATGACCGGAAGTTCAGGCTCCCGCTGCTTGATCGCATCGAGCACTTCCAAGCCGTCCATTTGGCTGCCGTGGAGCCACACATCGAGCAGCACCAGACTTGGCCGGCGTTCATCAATCGCAGCCAGCGCAGTGGTGCTATCGGCCGCCGTTCGGCAGTCGTAGCCCTCATCGCTGAGCACTCCGGATACAAGATCGCGAATATCACGTTCGTCATCGACTACGAGGATATCTAGCGCCATTGCGCTGCTTCCTTTCCAGCTTGATGCTGTTTGGTTTGAGTCATTCGGAATCCCCCGGCAGGTCGTCCTGCCCCCCATCAACGAGCGGATCGCGCGCAAAACGAAGAATAACCTTCGTCCCGCCGCTTTCAGCCGCAGCAAAAGTGATTTCGCCGCCGTGTTCTTCGACGATTTTATTCACGATCGCGAGGCCCAGCCCTGTGCCCTTGTCGCGCGTGGTCACATAGGGTTCGACAATCCGTTCGCGGTCTTGTGGTAAGCCAACCCCGTTGTCCTGAACCTCGACAGTGACGTTGTCCTCATCCGCCGATAGCTCGACGGCGATTTTTCCGCGAAAGTCCGGCTCCGAAGACGCTGCCTTCGCCTCAACCGCTTCGACAGCGTTTTTGAGAATATTGGTCATCGCTTGCCCGATTTGGTGTCGATCGCACGCCATCGACACCGGGCCTTCCGCAGTGCTCTTGATGTCAAAGTCTACACTGGGATGCGCGACCTCTTGGAGGAACAGAGATTGACGTACGAGATCGAGCGCATCTTCAACCCGGAATACCGGCTTTGGCAGGCGCGCGAACGACGAAAACTCATCGACCATGGTCCGAAGCTGTGCGACCTGACGCACAATCGTGCTCGTCAAATCATCGAACAGCTCGCCATCGCTCTCGATCTGCCTACGATAGCGACGCTTAAGCCGCTCGGTCGCCAGCTGGATTGGCGTTAGCGGATTTTTGATTTCATGAGCGATACGCCGCGCAACATCAGACCATGCAGCTCGCCGCTGATCGAGCAATTGGCGGGTAATATCTTCAAATGTTATGACCATCGCGCCTGCTGTTTCAGTCAACTTCACTGCCAAAGTCAGCAGGTCGCCATCGCGGTTATAGCTAACGATCCCGCTAGACAGCTTCGCGTCGACCAAGGCGGATATTTCAGGCGCCATATCGCGCAGCTGCGATCCGGCGCGATCACTTTGACCATCGGTCAACAGGACATCCTGAGCTGTGCTGTTCATCAACAAAATCCGGCCATCCTTGTCGGTCGAGATGATTCCGGCGGAAGTGGATTCTAGCAGCGTCTCCATAAAGCCGCGGCGTTGGTCTAGCTGCTCGTTTGCACCGACCAGATCATCGGTTTGCTTCTCGATTTGCGCAGTCATCCGGTTAAAGGCGCGATTGAGCATACCGATCTCATCGGCCCCGGTACGTCCTTCGACGCGCAAAGCGAAGTTGCCCGCACCGACTTTGCGCGCTGCAGCAACCAGATCTGTCAAAGGTTCGACTTGACGGTCCGCAAAGCGGAGTGCGAACCAGACAGCCAATCCTACCAATGCCAAAGATACGAAAAACAGCGCAAGATTGAAGCGTAGTTGAAGAGCGCGCGCGCGAGATGTCAGTACATCGTAGGCAGCCGAAATCGACTTGGCCCGCTCCCATTGCTGGAACCGTCCGTCCTCGGAATTGCGTGCATTGTACAAGTAGATGCCACTGTCTTCGTCAATTGCGGTCAACGCCTCGATACGCGCGGCATCGGCAGCGACCACTACTGCTTCGCCCGCGTCTAAGCGAGAGACCTCGGTTTTTGCGTAGTCAGCAGGTAGGTTATCCTCGTCTAGATTGATCACAATTGCAGTACGAAATGATCCGTCCGGCACTCGCTGCAAGATCGCCGTCTCGTTAAGTTCACGGCCTTGCATTTGGAAGTTGTACCAGTCGACGAAATCATCGTCCGAGATGGTGGCCGCCTGCAAATAGAGACGAAGATCGTCTGCCATTGTGATCGTGTGATCGCGCACCTGAACCTGATTTTGCTCGTAATACCCTTGCGCCAGCTCATTCGCGTTCTCCATCAAACCGCGCGAATTGTCGGAGAACCAGAAGTCGACACCGGACTGGAACAGAACGGCGGCAAATGCAGCAACGAGCAGTGTCGGAACTGCCGCCACCATAGAGAAGAAGAACACCAAACGGGTATGGAGGCGTGCAGTGCTGCCTTCTGCGCGTCTGATTGCCATACGCCGACCGAACAGGACCAACAGCCCCATAGCTGGCAACAGCGTACCGATCAGCAATGTCGCGACTTGCCCGGACGGCAGCAAGCGACCGTCAGGTGGCGCGTTGGCGAAGGCAAAATAGGTCGCGATTGTCATCGTGACAAACGCCAGAACCGCTACAAGCTCGAGTACGAGAAAGAAATTCGCACGCCGTGAGGTGACGACGAAACGACGCCACCATCGCGGGCTCTTGCGGGGTATGGTCAGGGTCGAACCGTCCATCGTTGTATTGTTACAACGGTAGTGTTGCAAAAATGCAAGAAATAAATGAAGCGAGCGGGATGGGCTTGTGGCTTTCAGGCCGTCAGTCTGTGCTATCCACGGGCATAGATCGCCGGATCGATTTCCAGATCGACAATCCGTTTTCGCAGCGTATTGCGGTTAATCCCAAGCATTTTCGACGCCTGCAATTGGTTACCGTCGGTCCGCTGCAAAGCCCATTCAAATAGCGGTTTCTCAAATGCCGCCTGCGCTGCGTGATAAACAGTACCGTCAGCTGGATTGGCCACTTCAAGCCAAGCCCGCAAAACTGGTGCGAAACCGCCAGCGTTATTCTCTGACAGCGGAGCGATTGCTTGGTCGAGAATTTCACTCACACTTGCGCGATCAATGTTCTCGTCCCGCGCCAGAACGATTAGTCGGTACATAGCATTGCGCAGCTCACGGACATTGCCCGGCCAATCGTGCTGTTTGAGCAATTTCAGCGCAGGTTTGTCAATTTGGCGCGCAGGCAAGCCCTCTGTCGTCGCCAGTTTAAGAAAATGGGTCACAAGCGCTTCTACATCATCACGCCGTTCACGAAGCGGCGGCAGTTCGATCGGGACCACATTGAGCCGGTAGTATAAGTCCTCGCGGAACGAACCCGCTGCAATCATCGGCTTGAGGTCGCGATTGGTAGCGGCAACGATCCTCACATCGATGGCGATCTCCTGCCGTCCGCCGACCCGCCGGATCCGGCCTGATTGAAGCGCGCGCAAAAGCCGAGTTTGCGCGTCCAGCGGCATATCACCGATTTCGTCGAGGAACAGCGTACCGCCATTGGCTTGTTCAAACTTACCAATCGCCTGAGCAACTGCACCGGTGAATGCGCCCTTCTCATGGCCAAACAACTCACTTTCGATCAGATCAGCCGGTATCGCTGCTGCGTTGACCGCGACAAATGGACCCGTCTTGCGGTGGCCGAGCTGGTGAATGGCCTCAGCGACGAGCTCTTTGCCAGTGCCCGATTCCCCCAATATCAAAACCGTCAGATCGTTCCGCAATACGCGAGTGATCATCCGGTACACGCCTTGCATCGCTTGGCTGCGACCGACCAGAGGAAGCCCGTCACCGGGCTCGTCCATATCGACAGATGCTTCGGCATTCGAGGCAACCGCTTGGACCACTGCGCGCACCAGTTCTTCCAAGTCGAACGGCTTGGGAAAGTACTCAAAAGCGCCAGTTTCGGTCGCCCTTACCGCGGTATCGAGCGTATTCTGCGCCGACAGAATGATTATGGGCATATCGCTATGCGCTTGCTGCACCGACGGCAAGCTTTCGATACCATCGCCATCGGTCAACATAATGTCCGTGAGCATTGCGGCAAATTTCTGCGCCGCCAGCGCCGCATCACGTTCCGCAATGCTGGTGCAGTGCGTTATCTCGAAGTCTTCTTCCTCAAGAGCAGCCCTGACCACCGTGGCGATTGCGTTGTCATCTTCGACCAACAGGATGTGACTCATTGCATATTCCTATTCTGCGCTCAGTCGGCCACGGCCAGATGCAAACGAAAGACGGTCTCGCCAGAGGCATCGTCGCGTTTACAACTCACTCGCCCGCCCATGTCGGTGACCAACTTCTTGACCAATGCCAGGCCAAGTCCTTGTCCATTCGTTTTCGATGTGACGAAGGGTTCGAAAATATGGTCGCCCAAGCTTTTGTCGAAACCGGGACCATTGTCCGCCACCGAGACCTCTATTGGAAGTCGGACCGACCTGCTTAGGCGAAAAACGTTAGATGCTAAGCCACTCACAAAGCGCGTCCGGACGGTGACTTTGGGTTCGTCCTGACTGGCACACGCATCAACTGCATTGGTCAATAGATTGATCAGGACTTGCTCTAACGAACCGCCGCTTGCCGAGACTTCCGGCAGCGATGGATCGAACTCTTCGACCAACTCGGCTCTATCCTTGGCCGCTGCCCGGACGCTGGCCATCGCATTGCGGATCGAGTGGTGAAGATTGATAGCTTCGACCGGTTCCGAACTTTTGCTACCAAGCTCTTGCATCCGGTCGATCAGACCAGCAATCCGGTCCACCTCGTCAGAGATGATCGTGGTTAGACCATGATCCTTGTCGTCTAATTTGCGCGCGATTAGCTGGCTGGCACCCCGTATTGCGGCCAACGGGTTCTTGATTTCATGTGCCAATATCGCAGGCGCTTTGAGAGAAGCGTCGGGCTCGTCCGACGATTTCATATCGTCTTGCCCTGCGTCAGACAGTGTCAGCACTCGCCATCCTACGTGCGTTGGCAGCGGCGACACGGTGACGTTCAGAAAGCGCGTCTGATCACCGATCAATGCGGGCACACCGCGCGCCACCAATTGCGCATCATGATCATCCAGTTTCCCCGCAACTCCGCTTTCGGACAGGTCGATGAGATCATCCAGTTTCGAACCAACCAGACGCTTGGCACTCCTGCCAAGCATATCTTCAGCAGCATGATTGGCTTCGCTAACAACCAAATCATTATCGAGCAGCAGCATCGCGAAGAGAAAGCCGGAAATTTGCGCCTGCGCGTCAGGCCGCGCGCTAGACCGCTCGTTGACCATGATCAAGCGGCGCGGCGGTTCATAAAGGGCGTATAGAACCGTTCTAACTCGCCCAGCACCTGCTCCGGATCATCGATGAAATTAACGTGGTTACGAAACTCGGCTGAACCGTGCATTCCTTTGGTATACCAGCCCAAATGCTTGCGCGCGACTTTGGAGCCGACTTCGCTGCCATAATGTGCCAGCATGCCTTTATAATGCTCAACCAGCACTTCGTACTGCTCATCGAAGCTCGGGCTGTCCAAGCGTTCGCCGGTCTGAAGCCAGTGCATGACTTGACCAAGCAACCACGGCTTTCCGTATGCGCCGCGGCCGATCATCACACCATCGGCGCCTGACTGCTCCAAAGCCGTGGCTGTATCTTCGATCCCGCAAATATCTCCGTTCACAATCACCGGGATGTTCACCGTTTCCTTCACCTTGCTGATAAAGCTCCAGTCAGCCGAGCCCTTATACATCTGGTTACGCGTTCGGCCGTGGACCGTGATCATTTTTACGCCCAGATCTTCCGCAATATGCGCGAGTTCCGGCGCGTTGAGGCTGGCATGATCCCAACCCATCCGCATTTTGACCGTCACAGGAACAGAAACAGCCTTCACTGTCTCCTCCATCAGCTTGGTCGCCAAAGGAATTTCGCGCATCAAGGCGGAGCCGGCCATACCATTGGTCACTTTGCGGACCGGGCAACCGAAATTGATATCGATGATGGCCGCGCCGCGATCTTCATTAAGGCGCGCCGCCTCACCCATCGAAACAGGGTCGCAGCCGACAAGCTGCATCGACACCGGCTCTTCGATCTGATCCCAAGCCGCCTTTTGCACCGACTGACGTGTCTCGCGGATAGCTGCCTGGCTCGCTATCATCTCGGTGACGTTAAGGCCCGAACCGTAGCGGCGCACCAATGTACGGAACGGAAGATCGGTCACACCGGTCATCGGCGCGAGCACAACGGGACAGTCGATCCGGACAGGTCCGATTTCAATCGGTTTCAGTGTTGGAGGAGTCGGAAGCGTAGTCATTTGCTCATATGCCTAAAATTTAGGCAGCGCATAGTGCATTGCAGCATGGGGCGCAAGCAGCTAGCTGCGATCACTCTATGGCGGACAAACCACCACTCCCCGCTTTCGCAGCGATCATCGTTGCCGCTGGTAAAGGCGTGCGCGCCGGTCAGCCTCTTCCCAAACAGTTTGCCAAATGGCGCGGAAAGCCGGTCTTGCGTCACTCTGCGGAAATGCTGGCCGAAGCGGGTGCGAACCCGATTGTCGTTGCCATTCCCGAGAATGGCGATGAACTGGCTCGCAGCGCCTTAGCCGGCATAGACAACGTGCGTTTGGTTACTGGCGGCGCAACACGGCAAGCGTCGGTCAGTCTGGCGCTTGAAGTGCTTAAGGGTGATGCCGTTGCAAACGTGCTCATCCATGATGCCGCTCGCCCTGGCCTGAATGAGCTAGTTATTGAGCGCTTACTAGCGGCGCTGGTCACGCATAGCGGCGCTGTGCCGGTGCTACCTGTGGTGGATAGCCTAGCTGTCGATGCAGACGGCATGATGGTTGGGTCAGCCGAGCGAGAAACGCTGAGGCGGGTGCAAACCCCACAAGCATTCCACTACCGCGCGATTATGAGCGCACACCACGAATGGTCGAGCCAACCCAACGCCGGGGATGATGCGCAAATACTCCTCTCGGCAGGCGGCAAGGTTGCTCACGTAGAGGGCGACGAAGCACTCAAAAAACTCACTTTCGCAGAGGATTTTATGATCGATCTACCCTCCGTGCGAACTGGCATGGGATATGACGTGCATCGGCTAGTTGCAGGTGAGGAATTGTGGCTCGGCGGTATCAAGATTGATCATGACAAGGGCCTGTCTGGTCACAGCGATGCGGACGTGGCGCTTCACGCTCTAGTTGACGCTCTCCTCGGGGCGGTCGGTGCGGGCGACATTGGCGAGCATTTCCCGCCCAGCGAGGCGCGATGGAAAGGTGCATCGTCAGACAAGTTTGTAGAACATGCAGCCACGCTTGTTGCGGAATCGGGATATTGCGTCGGCAATGTCGATCTTACGATCATTTGCGAGGCTCCAAAGATCGGGGTTCATCGCGACGCAATGCGACGGACGATTGCCGAGCTACTGGGCGTTGACACCGCGCAAGTGAGCGTCAAAGCAACAACAACGGAGCGATTGGGCTTTACTGGCCGAGGTGAAGGTATCGCTGCGCAGGCGATAGCCACTGTCTTGAAGGAAGATTGATATGCTGAAGAAAAAGCTCGCCGCAGCGGCTGGATTGCTCGCTCTCATGCAGCCTCAAGTTGCAATGGCGCAAGATTGCATCGCGCCAGATGATCTGAGTGACGCGATGATCTACCTGATGCCGATCGCCTTTGACAGTTATAGAGAAACATGTGCGGATACGCTCAAACCGGAGGGCTTCGTTGCACGAGAAGGCGACACCTTCGTCGCTAAGTATAGCGCGCTACAGGACGAAAAGTGGGATGGTGCGTTTCGGTTCTTTGGTACCTTCGCGAAGAAGGGAAAGAAGGGTGACGAAATGGCGCAATTGTTCGACTCGATGCCGCCCGACACAGTGAGACCGCTGTTCGATGCAATCATCAAGTTGGAGCTGGCCAAGGAAATCAAAGTCAAAGACTGCCACAAGATAGAAGGTATATTGGAACCTCTCGCTCCGCTTCCTCCGCAGAACTTCGGCTTACTGGTCGCAAGAATTTTCGAACTGGTGCCGGGCAAGAGAGAGCCAAAAGTCTGCTCTTCGGAAGAACAATGACAGACACCCTCCTCCCCGCAGATATTGACGCACTCGCCAAGCGGGTAGTGGAAGAAAATGCCAACGCCGGTCGGAAGATCGTTGTGGCAGAGAGTTGCACGGGCGGATTGGTTGCCGCTGCACTTACCGAGATACCCGGTTCCTCAGCAGTGTTGGAACGCGGCTTTGTCACCTATTCCAACGAAGCAAAGATGGAAGATCTTGATGTTGCTAGTGACATCATCGAGACCTTCGGCGCTGTATCAATCGCCTGCGTTTGGGCAATGGCCGATGGTGCCCTGCGGAACAGCAAAGCCGATGTAGCAGTGGCGATTAGCGGGGTTGCCGGACCTGGCGGCGGAACCGATCTCAAGCCAGTGGGTACCGTTGTTTTTGCACGTGCTATCCGCGGGGCAGATGGCGAGCCAGAAGGTGAATTGAAAAGTTTTGGCGACCTAGGACGCGCGGAAGTACGCCGTCAGGCTACGCTCTGCGCGTTGGAGTTACTGCTTCCGTAGAGCTCATCCGCGCGCGTCTCGAACGCCGCAACCATTTTACGGAACGCACGGTCAAAATACTGTCCGGCCAGAGCCTCGAAAACGCGATTCTTGAATGTAAAATCTACACAGAAGTCGACTTCGCATCCACCGTCAGGCAGCGGTGCAAACGTCCAACGATTGTCGAGATCGCGCAACGGACCGTCAACATAGTGAACTTGGATTGATGTGGCGCGTTCCTTCAAAACACGGGAGGTAAACTTCTCTCTCAACGATTTGAAGCCAACCACCATATCGGCGACCATTTCAGTATCACTGTTTGATGTTACGCGGGTTGCAACCACCCATGGCAGGAACTCTTTGTAGCGCCCGACATCGGCGACCAGATCGAACATCTGTTCGCAACTATAGGGAAGCACCCGTTTCTCGCGGATGCCCGGCACTAGGCGTTTTGCCGAGCCGCTTGCTTGGCCAGCTTGGCTTCGCGCGCCGCGCGCATTTCAGCGAAGTCATCGCCTGCGTGATAACTTGACCGTGTCAGCGGTGTGGAGGCCACTTGGAGGAAGCCTTTAGCACGAGCAATCGCTCCAAACGCATCGAAGGCTTTGGGCGTAACAAAGTCTTCGACCTTGGCATGCTTCGGCGTCGGCTGAAGATACTGTCCCATGGTCATGAAATCGATATCCGCGGTACGCATATCGTCCATCACTTGGTGGACTTCGAGCCGCTGCTCACCCAAGCCGAGCATAATCCCGGATTTGGTGAAGATCATCGGATCGTGGCTCTTCACTTCTTCGAGCAAGCGCAATGAAGCGTAGTAGCGGGCACCTGGTCGGATCGTAGGGTAAAGCCGGGGTACGGTTTCCAGATTGTGGTTGTAAACATCCGGCCCCGCCTCGCAGATCGCCTCAACCGCAGGTCGCATCTTCCCGCGAAAATCAGGAGTGAGAATTTCAATAGTGGTGTTCGGTGTCTCGCGGCGAAGCGCCTTGATCACTTTGACGAACTGCCCTGCACCGCCATCAGGCAAGTCATCACGGTCAACCGAGGTGATTACAATGTGTTCGAGACCCATCTTCGCTGCTGCAACCGCAGTGTTCTCCGGTTCCATCGGATCGACAATTCGAGGCATACCGGTTTTGACGTTACAAAATGCACAAGCGCGTGTGCAGACGTCGCCGAGAATCATCACTGTCGCGTGCTTCTTCGTCCAGCATTCGCCGATATTAGGGCAGGCTGCCTCTTCACAAACGGTGTTCAGATTGAGCTCGCGCATCAGCTTGCGCGTTTCGTGGTAGCCTTTGCTGACAGGAGCTTTCACCCGAATCCAATCGGGCTTGCGTTGGCGCGCGGGGCGTTCGCCTTCTGGCGATGGTGTTGACGAAAGATCGTTCATGAGCGCCATTTAGGGGCGTTGCGCACTGTCCGCAATGCTAGCGTCACCTATGGAAACCTATTCGCGGATCGGCGCCTATGCATTGCCGTGGATGAAACGTACCGCGCATTGCTCCGCAAGCACTGACGGACTAGAAAACATCCATGGACGTTTCTGCATTACAGACCTTTACCTCGCCGGTGGTGCTCTTCTTTATTCTCGGGCTGTTTGCGGCCTTTGTCCGCTCCGACCTCGCCATCCCTGAAGCCATCGCAAAGGGCATGTCGCTCTATCTGATGGCTGCGATTGGTCTGAAAGGCGGCGTGGCGGTGGCCGAGTCGGGCCTTAGCCCTCTCGTCGCCGTCGCCTTGCTTGCAGGGATCGTCGCAAGCTTTTTGCTGCCCTTGATCGCTTATGTTGTACTGAAAGGCTTCGGAAAGCTTGATCGCCTGAACGCCGGAGCGGTGGCTGCGCATTATGGTTCGGTCAGCGTCGTGACCTATGTCACCGCGGTTGAAATTCTTGAACTGTCCGCCCTACCCGCTGCCGGTTTTATGGTGGCAGTGCTCGCCGCCATGGAAACGCCAGCGATCTTGAGCGGACTGATGCTCGCCAAAGGCGGGAACGACGGGGAGAAAGGCAATCGCGGTGAAATGCTGCGCGAAGTATTCCTCAATGCATCGGTTGTGCTGTTGCTCGGTGCATTCGGTATCGGAATGATCGCAGGGCCTAGCGGATTTGCTGAAGTATCACCGTTCTTCCAAGCGGGTTTCAAAGGCGTCCTGTGCCTATTCCTGCTCGACATGGGTTTGATCGCCGCCCGGCGCATCATGGCATCACGTTCGATAACGTGGCGGCTGACTGTCATCGCCATATTGCTGCCAGTCTTTAATGGCGCTTTGGGCGTACTTGTGGGTACTGCCATCGGCCTTGATGTCGGCTCAACCGCCGCATTCGGAGTATTGTGTGCAAGTGCCAGCTACATCGCTGTCCCGGCCGCGATGCGATTGGCGCTGCCAGAAGCCGATCCGGGGGTCTACCTGACGATGTCGCTAAGCATTACGTTCCCGTTCAATATCCTGATCAATATCGGATTGCTCACTGCGTTTGCGCAAGCGATTGCCGGTCCTGCTGGAGCTTTACCATGATCGAAACTGTGATTCGCAAACGAATCGAAATATTGGCCGATACGCCGTTGGTGAAAGTGGTCACCAAGGCAATCGACGAGGCTGGAATTACCGGTTGGACCGTTTTGCCTGTGCAATCGGGTAGTGGGCGTGATGGCGCTTGGCGGGAAGAACGCGTGACCGGCTCGGACAAATCGTTGATCCTGACAGTAGCATCGCAGGAACGCGCTGAGAAACTGTCCGAAGCGCTTGCCCCGATCCTATCGAGCCACGGCCTGTTGCTCACAATGTGGGATGTCGAAGTCATCCGCGGTGAGCGCTTCTGATGCCTGAGTTTGCGCAATTGCTTGAGGGCTATCGGCGTTTCCGTAAAAATGGATACGCGACCCAGCGCGACCGGTTCGAACGGTTAGCGGAACACGGCCAGTCACCCAAGCTGATGGTCATTGCGTGCTCCGACAGCCGTGTCGACCCAGCGCAGATTTTCGATGTCGATCCTGGCGAGATATTTGTCGTGCGGAATGTCGCCGCGCTGGTTCCGCCGTTCGAAACGACGCCAGGGATGCATGGCGTTTCCGCAGCGCTAGAATTCGCAGTGAACGTTCTGAAGGTTCGTCAAATCGTAGTAATGGGACACGGCAAATGCGGAGGCTGCAAAGCCGCGCTGACCAAAGAATTGCACGGAGCGCCTCTCGGTAAAGGCGGCTTTGTCGCCAATTGGATCAGCCAGTTGGACGAGGTGAGAGGCCCGGTCGTTGATGAGCACGGCACACAGGGACGCGAAGCCGAGAGGGCCATGGAATTGGCAGCGGTTCGGGTCAGTCTGGAGAATCTACACTCTTTCCCATGCGTCCAGGAACGCGAAGCGTCAGGTGACCTAGTGCTACGCGGTACGTTCTTCGCGATTTTTGATGGCGTGTTGCACGTACTTGATCGTGAAAGCGGCGAGTTCATACCGGAAGAATAGGCGTCCAAGGTTGCGCGGCTCGCAAGGAGTCCTATCAATAGGACTATGTCTCAAGAAACACTCAGAAATATCGCTCTGCTTATCGATGCAGACAACACAACACCTCAAGGTATCGATCCCGTCCTCACGGTGATGGCCGAGCTTGGCCAAGTGAATATCCGCCGTGCCTATGGCAACTTTGCCAAAGGCAATCTTGCGAAGTGGGATAAAATCACCAACCGCTTCGGGATCAGACCCCAACAACAATTCGATGTATCGAAGGGCAAAAATGCCACCGACATGGCGATGACCATCGATGCAATTGATTTGCTCAATCAAGGCAAAGTCGACGGTTTCGGCCTGATGACATCTGACAGCGACTTTACCCCGCTGGTCACCCGCCTGCGGCAGGATGGCATTGTCGTATACGGTTTCGGAAGCTCAAAAACGCCGGAGTCCTTCCGCTCGGTGTGCACGCGCTTCATCGACATCGACAAGCTGATTGCTGCCAACAAGCAGCAAAACCAGGCCAGCGGCGATGCGAAGCAAACAGATGCGCCCTCTATCGACGAGCAATTGGAGGAGCTTATTGTTGCAGCCTACAACGAAGCAAAACGTGATCAAAAGGGCTACGCCAAGCTTCAGCAGGTTGGTCAGATTGCAGGCAATCGCTCTAGCTTCGATGTCCGCAATTACGGTTTCAAGAGCCTGTCTGATCTATTCGATTCTCTGCCGAACTTTCAGATCGACCGGCGTGATGACGGTCAAATCTACGTGAAGCGTCTGCACTAATGAAAAAGGCGCGAGCCGAAACTCGCGCCTTTCCAAATAGTCAGGTTTGTGTAGCGGTTACATCGCCGCTGCTGCTGCACTAGCGTTTGTGTCGGCATAGATGGCCCATAAATCGGCCACATGCTTATAGTCGCCGGTTACGTTCGCAAAGCTTGCTTTGGCTGCCTCCGCCTTGCCCAAATCGGCTTGGGCGATGCCCATCCGCATGTAGGCTAGGCTCTGATCAACTTCCGGCTTGTTTACAGCGATAGCAAACATTTCCTCTGCTTTGGCGGGTTCGCCAAGGCTCAAATAGATATCGCCGGCAGCCATCGCATCGACGCCGTCTGCTCCTGCGGCACGCGCATCGGCTTCTAGCTCAGGCATGTCTTCGCGCACGCCAGCAACACGCGCGACAATGCCGCTTCGCGCCTCTTGGACGATGACGCGATCTGCACTCAACACACCGGAGGAAAGGCCTTCAGCGACAATCCGCTGCGTCTCGGCCGGGAACCGCACATTTGCCGCTTCGATGTAGTTCACATAGTCGCGGTCGGTGGCGAGGCCCGATGTACGATCGAGCAATCGCAGAAGGTCCAGCATGATTTTGCTGTCGAGGTCAAAATACTCGCGGCGAAGCGCAATTACGTTGGTCCAGTTGGCATCGGTCGGATAGTATTTGACCTGCATCGCTGTCCATTCAAGCGCTTGGTCCTGAATTTCGTTATTATAGGCTGCGGAAAAGGCCCGCGTGATGATCTTCTCCGGAGGCATTTGGCCGTTTGCGATCGCGGCATCTGCCACAGTCTTCAGATAGGCGATGCCCTCAGGATAACGATCCTCAGCAAAATACAGACCGGAAATAGTGTTCTCCAGATCTGGCACCGTAAAACCGGCAGCGCTTGCCGCAAGAATGCGCGTGCGTGCGGTATCGAAATCGTTGTCAGAGTAAGCGAGTTGCCCTGAATTATACAGGAACCTGCCCGCATCCGTCGGTGATGCAAGACCGCTTTCGATCATCAATTCATAGCCCTGCCGTTGGAGCGGCACGTCCTTAGCTGCAACGCCGATATTCACGATCAAGCGACCACCAGCCATCTTGTCATCGGGTGTCGACATGGCGGCGACCATTGCCGGGATACCGGCTTTCGCGCCCTCCGTGTCGGCCACCAAGCCTTTGGTCTTTTCATCGACAGGTGTGTAGGCCGCTACGAACGCTTCCGAATACTCGGTCTTGCGTTCTTTATCTTTTTTCTGCGCATGTGCGGGCGCTTCAAGCGCTCCTGCAGTTAGTGCGGTGCCGCACATCAAAGCGACAGCGAAAGCGATGTTCGAACCAATGCGCTTGTCTGCTTTGGTACGGTTGCGAGTAAACATTCTGGGTCTCTCCCATAATTGAAATAAATAAGCCTGTTCGGCTGAAGCTACGTCTCAATAACGCGCTAGTGCCGTTATGTGTCCCGTATTGCAAATCGTTCTACCAAAAACGCCCTGAATGGGCATTGAACGCCCGCAATTCTGCGGTTTCAGCCGCAATCGCTCACAACGCAGAGCAAGGTGTGGAAAACCTGCTGTTTTGGTGCCCTGGGACACCCGTCAGAGTGGCGGAATTGGGGGCGATAGCGTACATCGGAAACTCAACAGACCTTGTGTCGAAAGCATTAGAAAAGAGCCCTCTTGAGCGACGATAACGAAACTCACGAACCGCCTGCCCCATCAGAGAATTTTGGGCGCATCGACATTGTCGATGAAATGAAGACGAGTTATCTCGATTACGCGATGAGCGTGATCGTGAGCCGCGCTCTTCCCGACGTGCGTGACGGACTGAAACCGGTCCACCGCCGGATTTTGTTCGCCAGTCAGGAAGGCGGCTTCGTTGCAGGTCGCCCTTACCGGAAATCAGCCAAAATCGTCGGTGACGTGATGGGTAACTATCACCCGCATGGTGATAGCGCGATTTACGATGCGCTAGCCCGGATGACGCAGGATTGGTCGCTGCGTGTACCGCTGATTGACGGTCAAGGTAACTTTGGTTCGATGGACCCCGATCCACCGGCCTCGATGCGGTATACCGAGGCACGCTTGGCCAAGGTAGCCAATGCGTTGCTGGACGATCTCGACAAGGACACGGTCGATTTCACTGAAAACTACGATGGCTCGCGTCAGGAGCCGCAAGTGCTCCCTGCTCGCTTCCCTAACCTGCTGGTCAATGGTGCCGGCGGTATCGCGGTCGGCATGGCGACGAATATCCCGCCGCACAATTTGGGTGAAGTCATCGACGGCTGTCTTGCGTTTATCGACAACCCCGCGATTACATCAGAAGAACTGGTCGAGATTATTCCCGGCCCGGATTTCCCGACTGCTCCGCTCATTCTCGGTCAATCGGGCGCACGTTCTGCTTACACAACAGGGCGCGGATCAATCCTGCAGCGTTGCCGCCATGAGATTGAAACCAAACGCGGTGACCGTGAATCAATCGTTCTGACATCGATTCCGTATCAAGTCGGCAAAAGCGGTCTCGTCGAAAAGCTCGCAGAAGCGGCAAAAGACAAACGCATCGAAGGCATTTCGGATATCCGTGACGAATCAAGCCGTTTAGGCGTACGTGTCGTTATCGACCTGAAGCGCGATGCAACGGCTGATGTCGTACTCAATCAAATCTGGCGTCATACGCCCGCACAGTCGGGTTTCCCCGCCAATATGCTCGCCATTCGCGGCGGCCGTCCAGAAGTGCTGATGCTGCGCGAGTTCATTCAGGCGTTCATCCAGTTCCGCGAAGAAGTCATTACACGCCGGACCAAGTTTGAACTGAACAAAGCACGTGACCGCGCGCATATCTTGCTCGGTCTCGTTGTCGCGGTTTCCAACCTTGATGAAGTCGTTGCGATGATCCGCGGCGCGCCGAACCCTGCGGAAGCGCGTGCGAAATTGCTCGCCAAAGAATGGCCGATTGGCGACATCGCGCAGTATATCAAGCTGGTTGAAGCGATTGAGCCCGATGCAAGCCAGGAAGGCGGCACGTACCGTCTCTCGGAACGTCAGGTTAAGGCAATTCTTGAACTGCGCCTGCACCGTCTGACCGCGCTAGGCCGTGACGAGATCGGCGATGAACTGAAAGAGCTGTCAATCGCTATCGAGGAATATCTTTCGATCCTGTCCGACCGCGTGAAGCTTTACGGCATCATGCGCGAAGAACTGACCGAAATCCGCGAGAATTACGCAACGCCGCGCGTCTCCGAGATTGCACCCGCCTGGGATGGTCTCGACGACGAAGACCTGATCGAGCGCGAAGAAATGGTCGTGACGGTAACGCATGGCGGTTACATCAAACGGACTCCACTCGCGACTTTCCGTGCACAAAATCGGGGCGGTAAAGGCCGTGCCGGTATGGCGACGAAAGACGAAGATGCGATCGTCGAATTGTTCGTGACCAGCACGCACACGCCTGTGTTGTTCTTCACCAACACCGGTCGCGTCTATCGCCTCAAAGTCTGGAAACTACCCGAAGGTGGCCCGCAGACCAAAGGTCGTCCGATGGTCAATCTGCTTCCTTTGGGTGATGACGAGCTTGTGACCAATGTTCTGCCTCTGCCCGAGGACGAGGACGAGTGGGATGCGCTCAACATCATCTTTGCGACAGAGCTTGGCATGGTGCGCCGGAACTCGATGGATGCGTTCACCAACGTTCCATCTAACGGCAAATACGCGATGGGCTTTGTTGAAGGATCGGATGACCGCTTGATTGGCGTTCGCTTGCTGACCGAAGATCAGGAAGTGTTCCTCGCCAGCGATACCGCCAAAGCAATCCGCTTTGCCGCGACGGATGCACGTGAGACAAAGAGCCGGACCGGCATCGGTGTTCAAGGCATGGGGCCAAAAGGCGACATTAAAGTCGTCTCGCTGGCTGTACTCAACACCACCGGCACGACTGCGGAGGAGCGTGAATCTTACCTTCGCGCGGCACCGTGGAAAACGAGTGACAATACCTCAGAACTCTCTGAAGAGCGCATGACTGAAATGGCAGAACGAGAGGAATTCGTTCTGACAATCTGCGCCAATGGTTACGGCAAAATCTCCTCAGCTTACGAATACCGCACCATCGGTCGCGGCGGTAAGGGCGTGGTCAATATCGGTTCGCCTGAAAGCGATCCGGATCGCAATGGCCCGGTTGTCGCCAGCTTCCCGGTTACGCATGGTGACCAGATCATGCTGGTAACCGATCAGGCTAAACTGATCCGTCTGTCGATTGAATTCCGCCATCTGTTGGAGAATGGATACGAAGATAATCTCGGCCTGCCGATTATTGGACGTAGTTCCTCAGGCGTTCGTTTGTTCAGCGTAGCGGATAAAGAACAAGTGGTTGGTGTCGCGTTGATTGACGAAGATGAAGCGCCCGAGAACGAGGCTGAAGAAGCTGTCGCGGAAGAGATCGCTGATGGTGGATCTTCTGCAGGTGATGACAATGCACCGTCGCCAGCGAGTGATGATACCGACGAAGGCACCGAAGAATAGCGATGGAGATCGAGCGTCTCGGTCGGACATGCGGTGCACGCATCACCGGTATTGATCTGACCGACGACCTCGACACAGCCACAATTGCGCAAATCCGTGCTTCATGGCTCAAACATCGCGTTCTCGCTTTCGCTGATCAGCGGATGGATGACGATGCACTGGAACGGCTTACACTTGCCATGGGTGGCTTTGGCGAAGACCCGTTCTTCGATCCCATCGAAGGCCGCAAAAATGTCGCAGCAATCCTGCGCGAAGCTGACGAGCAATCGCCGCTCTTCGCTGAAAGTTGGCACAGCGATTGGAGCTTTCTAAGAAAACCGCCTTCGGGAACATGCCTGCTAGCCGTAGAAATACCGCCAATTGGTGGCGACACTCTGTTCGCTGATCAAGCGGCCGCATTTGCCGCCCTTCCCAATGATCGCAAAGACTATCTGCGCAGCCTCACTGCGATCCATTCAGCACAGCGCGGTTACGCGCCTGATGGATTGTATGGAGACAATGATAAAGGTCGGTCCATGGCCATTCGTCCGGGCAAGGATGCACTCGCAACCCAAACACATCCACTCATCCGGCCTCATCCCGAAACTGGTGAGGAGGTCATTTTCTCCAGCCTTAGCTATGTCGTCGGAATCGAAGGCATGGAGGAAATAGAAGCGCTCACTTTGCTATCCGAGTTGCTTGAATGGCAAACGCGCGAAGAGTTTATCTACCGGCATCAATGGGAACCCAACATGCTGGTGATCTGGGACAATAGCAGCGTGCTTCACAGAGCTACAGGCGGCTATGACGGGCACCGGCGCGAGCTACATCGCACGACTATCGCTGCCGCCTAGGCTACTGTCTACGTCGCTTGAGGCAACTCATGGCGGAGGGTTTGGATAACGCCGGTCGCAATCAGGAACTGTCCTGCATAATAGATCGGCCAGACGGCCATTGAGGCTGTCGCGCCATATGGACGGTCGCCAATACCGTAGAAGATCAACCAATCGGAGATTACGAACAAGACCGCACCCAGTCCAACCCGGTAGCGCGTAAACCTGCTCATCCAAGCGGTGGACGCCATTCCGCCAAGCGCCAATCCATACGACGCGATACTGATGTCTCTGGTCAGCAGCCAACATATCAGCGGTGTCAGGAATAAGAGCGCAACGGCCAGTCCTTTCTGACTTGGTGTCGAACTGTCACGCGGATTGGCGAGATAAAGCGATATTGCTGCGACGTGAGACAAGAAGAACGTCGCCCCGCCCCATTGCAGACTCAGCTCGATCAGCATGTCACCAAACGCAGACAGTACAAGCACGAGGGCAAGCAGTCTCGCCGTGGAACTATGATGTCGCAGCAGCGCGTAGACTGCCAAAAATGCAACACCGGCACCTTTCAGCAGTATCAACCATATCTCGCCGTATGGTCCGTCCATCACAAAGAAGTACGCAATTGCCGCCGCCAAACTAGCGAGCAGCCATGGTCGTCTTTCGGTTAGCGCGCGTTGCGGCAAAGCGGTATCCCCTGAATTCGCCTTTGCTCTAGGCCATTTTTGTCCAATCTTCCAACTATTGTGATGGATAGAGTTTGCGAGCGCCCACGTTAGGCACTACCTGCGCCGCATGACTCATGATGTGCAGATAATTGGTGGCGGGCTGGCGGGAAGCGAAGCGGCTTGGCAGTTGGCCCAACGTGGTTTCAAAGTTCGTCTGTCCGAGATGCGCGGCGGTGGAGAAATGACAGCCGCCCACCAGACGGACGGTTTGGCGGAGCTCGTATGCTCTAACAGTTTCCGATCCGATGACGATGAACGCAATGCTGTTGGCTTGCTTCACCACGAAATGCGGCGTCTGGATTCTATCGTGATGCGCGCGGGTGAAGTTGCCCGCGTACCGGCAGGATCAGCGATGGCGGTAGACCGTGATCTGTTCTCCGCCGAAGTTGAGAAAGCACTCCAAAACCATCCCAACGTGACCATAGTGCGCGAACGAGTCGATACCCTGCCGGAAGCAGGCCTGACTATCGTAGCAACCGGTCCGCTTACCGCGGCAAATCTGGCAGAAAGCATTGTCAGTGCAACCGGCCAGGACCGCTTGGCGTTCTTCGATGCTATTGCCCCCATCGTCCACCGCGATAGCATCGACATGGACATTTCCTGGATCCAGTCTCGCTGGGACAAGAAGACCGAAGCATCCAACGAAGACGGCGACTACATCAATTGCCCGATGACCAAAGAGCAGTATCTGGCGTTCCACCAGGGACTGTTGGATGGCGAGAAAACCGAATTCAAAGATTGGGAAAAGGACACGCCGTATTTTGATGGGTGTATGCCCATCGAAGTAATGGCATCACGCGGGATCGACACTTTGCGATACGGTCCGATGAAGCCGGTCGGGCTGGATAATCCGCGTGATACAACACCCGAATTTCCACAAGGCCGCTGGCCCTATGCGGTCGTCCAATTGCGGCAAGACAACAAACTCGGCACGCTTTGGAACATGGTTGGCTTCCAAACAAAGATGAAATACGGCGCTCAGACCGAGCTGTTCAAGACTATTCCGGGTTTGGAGAATGCTGAATTTGCACGGCTCGGCGGGTTGCACCGGAACACTTTCATCAATTCACCGCTCGTGTTGGATCGCCAGCTGCGCTTGAAAGAAGCCGGTCACATCCGATTTGCCGGACAGATTACCGGCTGCGAAGGCTATGTCGAAAGCTCTGCCGTCGGATTGCTAACCGGCATGATGGCCGCCGCAGAGCTGGCCGGACAGGATTGGCAATCGCCACCACCGACAACAGCAATGGGTGCGTTGCTGGCACATATCACAATTGGTGCAGAGGCTGACACTTATCAGCCAATGAACGTCAATTTCGGGCTCTTCCCGCCGCTCCACACGGTCAAGAAGAAGGAGCGGAAAGAGGCGTATACCTCGCGCGGCAAAGCGGCCTTCGGGAATTGGCTAAATGCGATGGAAAGCGTTCCCGCCTGACTTAGCAATTGCAGGCGGGCTTTTTCTTGCGCTTCGGCCGTGTTGTAGCAAACTCCTCGGGACTGAGTTCTTTGTCACTGTTGCTATCCGCTTTCTCGAAACGGTTCGATGTCGCGACGGCCCACTCTTCAAAAGTCAGTAGATTATTGCCGTCTTTATCGAGCTTGCGGAATGCATCGGTCCGGGTGGACAGCATTTCGTTGCGCGTAATCGATTGGTCGCGATTGCGGTCATAGCGGTAAAAACGCCGCTGCTCGCGCGTCAATTCGGTTGCCTCTGGCGGTGTTGGCCCGCGCATATCACCGGCATCGGAAGCCGGAATCTCAGGTTCAGCTGAATCCGAAACCATCGGCAATGGTTCAGGGGGAGGCGCGCCCTCTTCAACTTGGGCCCTGCCCTGCCACCAGAACAGTCCGAGCCCCACCATCAATAAAGACAACAATCCGCCAAGTAATATCCGGTTCATTTCACGCCTCTTTCAGAGCGCATACTATATCACCGGCCAAATAAGCCAACCCGGGTAACCAGCAACAGGTCTTTGCGGTCGCGAATTAAGGGTCGTCCGTCATCTTGCAGAGCCCTGCCCCCCAATTTGCCCAAGATTGTGAGCGCACGGAGTTTGTACGGTACTGGCGTAATGACATTGGGCCGTTTACGCGCAGCCTCCACAACAAACTCCCGTTCCTCAGCAGAACTCATACGGGCGGCCAGATCAGCAAGAGCCCATGCCTCGCCAAGCGCCTGAGAGGCGTCGGCCGCCTCACCACAGGCCGTCAGCCGTGCCATCGCAGCAAAGCATTTCCCGCGCCCTTCGGCGAATTCCAATGCCGCACTGATAGGTAATGGCGGCTCGGCAAGTAACCCTTCCCACCCATTCACCATTGCGATGAGTGCGGTTTCTTCGCCAAGCCAATGCTTGCTCAAACTATCGAGAACCGGATCTCCGTTTGGACGCTCCGGTGCAGGTTTGCCCAACTGATCTCGCCACCATGCAATGCGCATCTGCGTTAGCATCGGTTCCTTCGCTTGACTGACAAACTGAGCCAAACGGGTATCCAACTGCAGAAATGCGAGCAGGATTGGTTTAAGATCACCAACAGCGTGATAGGTTGCCAGCTTAGGTGCAGGAGATAGTTCGAAGTCTTTCACGCAGAACAGGCTGGTTGATTCGCGCGCGATGCACAACCGAATTGTTGTCAAACTACCGGTTGATTGTGGAACGCTGTATTGAGACAGCAAGCCTCAAGCACAGTCGGAATCACCACTATTGGTGCCTGTAAGCCCCGGTCCCAGATTGCGATCGTCGCGGATCAAGAAAGCCGCCTCTTTACGCAGCGTCTTATCACCCGAACCGAACGGATTTTCGAACAACGCCGAATAGGTATATTCGATCTCAACATACATGACCGCTTGGCCATTTTGGGCCGTAATCTGCGTCGCGCCCGGTCCCATTCCGGCAATAACCGGACCATTTATACCGTTCTTGTCGGTATCGTTCCCATAGTCCGAATCGACGACCAGATCACCGCGGCATCGCTGCCAAGCAATGAATTGTTTGTCTTGAAAGGCGTTATATTCCAGGCTGGAAAGGATAACACGACCGTTCTCTTCAAGATCGATCTTTTCGCCATCGCGCAAAGCACCGGCCAGCACCGAATCAACATTGTCATAGGTAATTGTCGGGGTCACACCGCTGTTATCGGTTTGACCGAGACGTGAGGCGTTATCCGCCAATGACAGTGCGATTTGACTAATCGTCATGTTGACCGTTGCCATCCGAGCAATCTCTGTTCCGAACAGCCCCATTGTCAGCAATACTGGCAGAACAAGCGCGAACTCGACAATCGATATGCCGTCGCGATTGGCGAATAGCTCACGCATCGCGCGCAGTTTTGACCGCAGTTTCACTAAGCCGGTATTTGAAAGCGCGCTTGGCATCAGTCACACACCCCGGCAGCCGCGCCATAGGTTGCTTGATCGGCAAAGGGCTGGTTCTTCTTCACCGCAGAGGCACTGAGCGTGCGGGCGTCACTTCCGCCCGGCAGAAACGGATTGGGAAACAGCGGTGGATAGGATACGTTTACCGTATAAATAACAACGTCACCGGCGCCACCATTGCCTGACTGGCCGATATCAGCGTCCCATTCTCCATTACCGTTTTCGTCGGTGTAGATCTCGCCATTATCGCAGGAGCCGCTGTCATTGGCATCGTTCCATGACTCCGGACGTTCCACATCCTCGAAGTCGAAGTAACTCACGCGGCTTGATGTGACCGTTGCGCCAACGGCAACCGCGCTGACTGCATCAGCCACTTCTGCATCGGCAAGCGTAGTATTGCCCGTTTCCAATGACGAGGAGCGCGCAGCATCTTGTGCGGCGCCTTTCAAAATCGCGTTTGCGTATGTCATTTGGCCGAGATCAAACAGGCCGAGCAGCAAAGTCATGAAAACGGTGATCATCAACCCGAATTCCATAACCGTTGTACCGGTTTCATCATCCGCGATAGCCCGCAAGATCGCTGTCTCAGGCTGATTGGTAGAGGTCATTGGACCACCCGCAATTCGCCAACATTCTTAGCGATTTCCTGGAAAGCGTTGTTAAGCGAATCCGAACTGTCGGCATCAAAGGCGCTGTCATCCGACGCGCAAGCGGTTAAATCGTCTGTGAGCGCAGAAGCAAACGCGATAACCCATACGCGAATACCTTTGGCCTTCACCGCTTCACAGACTGCAAGGAAGCGGCTGGTGTGCCTATCGGTGATGTCGGTGATTCCATCATCCGTAATCCGCTCGTCGTAATATTCGGTGCCATACGCCGAGTGAGTGCTGTAGCTCGGTTGCATAAAGCCGTCGGTCATGAAGATCAGGTGACGTGCAACGGCGCCGCCATTGGTTGGAGCCGCGGTTACATTCGTTGAGAACATTCCGCTCGGTGAGCTGAGGCGCCCTCCCCAAATCATCCCCAAATCATGGTACGTGTTGCCCTCAGGGTTCAACGCATCTGCATAGGCGTCAAACTCAGTTTCCGTCATCGTTGTGAATTGTTGTGCGGCGGAAGGGCAGAAATATGGCGTTTTGTACCCGTCATATCCCGCATCTTCATTATATATGTAGTAGTTTGTGCCGCGACGGTAGGACAATTGACCCCAAAGAGGCGCCCATTGTGTGTCTTCGTTCGTCGTCGGCGCTGTATCCAGATCAAGATCATTCACATCCGGTGTCATTCCCAGCAGCGAGGAGTAGCTAAAGCTAGAAGCCGCTGTGGTGCTGCGTTCCTCGATACATCCTTCCCAAGTATAGCTTACATTGGCACCGTCGGTGCCATTTGCCACCGTTACCGGGTTGAAGAGTTTGAAATTTGACGTGTCGATGTCGTCGATCCGCTCGTAATACCAGTCATCAAACTCGCTGGTAGTTGTGGTGTTGTAAATCGGATCTTCAGTCGAAACGGTTTCGGTGTAGGTTGAGCGATATTGATCGCGTTCCTGCCGACGGTAGTTACCTCTATTGCGGGAATACCGACACCGATACCTTGTCCGTGTTTGCCCCTGTTCTACGCGATCTTCAGTAATCCGTTGATCTGCACCATTGATATATGTGTTGCTCGTGGAGCTGGATGACCCATAGTCCGTCCAGTCGGTGTTGCTCGGCAACGCGTTTAGGCACGCACTTTCGCTGCTATACCGGGTGCCCGTATAGTTGGACCAATTGGTACTGTAGGTAGAGGTAGTTCCGGAATCATTGGTAATGACCGGTGGCTCATAACCCACAACAGTGCTTGTTGTTGTAGTCGTGAACAGCGCTCGCCGCGACTGGATATCTACGGTGTCTCTAAGCCATGCCGGATTGAGCAAACGACCAACATTGACCGATGAGCTATAGGGTACAAAGCCATACCGCACCCGCGTGTTGCCGGCTGAGGTCGCCGTGTTCACAGTATCGTAAAAGTCCTTCATCGCGTCTTGAAGGAATGTGATACGTCTTAGCGAGTCATCCGTTGTGCTGTATCCCGAGATAGTCCAATCCATCGATCCGGTCGTATCGAGAACCATCATGATGTCACTGTTACCCACCGACATGGAGGCAGAGCAGGCAACGGACAAAGTCATCTCGTCGAAGCCGAACAGTTGCATCACTGCGGTGGACAGTTTCGTCGATGCGGTGCCATCAATTTGATTGCCACCATCTACTGACACCGGAGTGAACGAGGTGCTTGATGTGCCCTCGCCCGCCTCATCGAAATTGGTATTAAAATAGGCATTCGCTTGCGCCTGCGCATTCGTGTCAAAGCCATCATCGCTAACTGCGCGCCGTCCGGCCAGAACCGCGGAATCGCAAGCGTTCTGGAGGCGGTTTTGCACCATATATCCGCGCGATATATCGACGCCGCCGCCAACCAAACCGGCCATTGTAACCATGCCGATCGCCGCCATTGGCATGATGTTTCCGCGAGCATCATGAAGAAAGCGCAGAACCCCAGTGGCGGAATGCGGTACATTCTTTTTCGACATAGAGATTTGGCCCCGTTGCATAGAGCAAGCGGCCTAAAGCCAACCGATTAATAAAATCTAAAACGCGGATAAGATTGAAATCACGCGGAATAATTGACGACGAATTAACCATCCGCGTTTACCGCACCTCTACGCCTAGGCGCTAGTCGCACGGCAATGTTCGATCAAAACGCCATTAAAAGCGATGCCGCATACTTTCTACACCGGCTCGCCAAAGACCGGTCAGGCAATACGCTTGCGTTGATTGCGGCGGCAATTGTGCCATTGCTCGGCATGGTCGGCAGCGGCATCGACATGGGTCGTGCATATCTCGCATCGAGCCGACTGCAGGCTGCGTGCGATGCAGGCGTTCTCGCCGCCCGAAAAAAACTAGGCACCGAGGCAGCAGTAACCGGTGCAATATCGCCGCAAGTGGCGGAAATCGGGCAACGGTTTTTTAACCTTAATTTTCGCTCAGGCGCCTACGGATCCGAGAATCGTGAGTTCACCATGACTCTCGAAGATGATTACGCCATTTCAGGCGATGCGGAAGTCAGTGTCCCAACCAGTATCATGATGATTTTCGGTTTTTCCGAAATACCGATTGCAGTCGATTGCCAAGCGTTGCTCAGCGTTCGCAATCTGGATGTTATGATGGTGCTCGACGTCACCGGATCGATGCGGCACTCGAACACTGACGATTCAGCATCGCGGATAGACAGCCTCAAATCGGTCATCCGCAGCTTCCATGCCCAGCTCGAAAACGCAAAAGCGCCCGATAACGAAATCCGCTATGGATTTGTGCCCTACGCGACAAATGTGAATGTCGGCCATTTGTTAGAGGACAGCTGGGTAACCAGCGATTGGACGTATCAATCGCGCGTCGTCGATAGCACGGAAACGACAACACAGCCGCGCACGGTTACGCGAAATTGGCAGACCGTAAGTGGTGAAAGTTCATCAACCACCGAAGAGTCCCGATATGCAGCGACATTCACGCCCGGTACGGGTGACAGTAGCAACGGTAGTTGGACGTGCTCGCAAGCCCTTCCAACCGGCAATTACGACTCCAACACGGAACTTGTCTCTACCGAAACTACAACCGATGCAAATGGCAATGAGGTCATCACACGCGAGTACAAGCTGGTTCAGAACGGAAAACAATATTGGCAAGCGGTCCAAGGCGAAGAATGTGTCGTCTGGTCGAGAGAATATACCGATTTCACCAGAACCTATGACCGGATCACAAGTCAGGATGAGACGACAAACTCGATTTATGAATATCGCCCTGTTGCGCTCGATGTCAGCAATTGGCGTACTGATTTTGATGGTTGCATTGAGGAACGCGCCACAACCGAGATCACGGATTTCGCAAATGTCGACATCACACAGAACCTAGATCTGGATCTCGATACGCTCCCCACGCCGGGTGATCCCACCACGCAATGGCGCCCATCGAACCCCTCTGCGATCTATGCGCGATCATTTTATTCTAACGGTTCGGGCTCTTTCACGACGGAGGCCGTGAAGACGTCAAACACCTTTGCGACAACAGGTACTTGGTGGTTTTCCGATTGTCCGGCGAAAGCCCAGAAACTCCAAGAGATGGATAGCGACGCGATCGACGACTATCTCGCCACGCTCGCTCCATATGGCGCGACTTACCACGATATCGGGATGATTTGGGGCGGTCGTTTGATATCGCCGACTGGCCTATTCGCCAGCGAAAATGCAGATACAGACGGCCAAGAGCGCGGCCGTCACCTGATCTTCCTAACCGACGGTCAAACCGAGCCCTACGATCTCGCCTATGGTGCCTATGGAGTTGAAGGGCTTGATCAAAGGCGCTGGAACCGTTCCTCTACATTGAGCCTGGCTGAAACGGTCGAGGGTCGTTTCTCGGTCGCTTGTGCCGAGGTGAAAAAGCGCAACGTCACGGTGTGGGTCATCGCCTTTGGCACCTTCCTCAATCAGGCGATGCTCGATTGCGCTGGCAACGGCCAATATTTCGAAGCGAGTAACGCCGAAGAGCTCAACAATGCATTTTCCGCAATTGCCAAGTCGATTGGTGACTTGAGGATCTCGGAATGATTGCCGTGGTTTTCTATAAACTGCGCCACAATCAAGAAGGCGTGTCGGTTGTCGAATTTGCGATGATCGCCCCCCTGTTGTGCATGA
Organism: Pontixanthobacter sp. CEM42; assembly: GCF_017812015.1. GTDB lineage: Bacteria > Pseudomonadota > Alphaproteobacteria > Sphingomonadales > Sphingomonadaceae > Pontixanthobacter. The sequence continues at coordinate 1,061,486 of NZ_JADQTN010000001.1, forward strand.
TGTTGCTGGGCATGTTCGACATGACCTACAACATGTATGCGAACCAAATGCTGCATGGGGCTGTGCAAGAGGCTGCACGCGACTCCACATTGGAAGGCGCAACTGAGACGGCCCTTGATGCCGCAGTTACTGCTTCAGTTCACGATGTGGTTGGCGGCGCAGAAATGACTTTCAACCGCAAAGCTTATGCCAGCTTCTCTGCCATTGCGCAGGAAGAGCATTACACCGACATCAACAATGACGGCAGGTGCAACGATGGCGAGCCATTCGAAGACGCCAATCGAAACGGTATTTGGGATCCAGACCAAGGTGAAGCCGGCAATGGCGGTGCGCGAGACGCGGTACTTTATGAAGTCACTATCCGATATCCGCGCACTCTTCCGATTGCTCCCTTTATCGGCATTTCTCCGTTCTACGAAACCACGGCCACCACTGTGCTTCGTAACCAGCCATTTGATGGCCAGGTCGATCGTGCAACGACCGGGAATTGCGTATGACGGCGCTCAACAAGTTCGCTTCTCGGTTGCGCAACGATCGACGTGCGGTTGCCATGACCGAGTTCGCTTTGGCTACACCGCTTGTCCTGACCGCCGGTCTATGGGGGCTTGAAACAGCAAACTTCGCGCTGATGAACATGCGCGTCAATCAGGTTGCGATGCAGATCGCTGACAATGCCTCGCGCATTGGCGACACGTCCACGCTATCCAACCAGAAAATCTACGAGAACGACATCAACGATCTGCTTCGCGGCTCGGATGTTCAAGCAGGCGATGCAATCGACCTATATGAGCACGGTCGTGTATTCATCAGCAGCCTACAAGTCGTTCCCGGCAGCGCCGATGACCAACAATATATCGCTTGGCAGCGCTGCAAGGGAAAAAAGAGCACAATCTCCAGCTACGGCCAGCAAGATACCGGCAAGAACGACCCGACATTCGTCGGCATGGGCCCGCCAGGTGAAGAGGTGGCCGCGCAAGAAGGCGATGCCGTCATGTTCGTCGAGATACAGTACGATTACGGCCCGATTGTAACTGATGCATTTCTTGCGCAGCGGACAATACACAGCCGTGCTTCCTTCCAAGTACGAGGCAGCCGTGACTTGTCCGAAATCTATCAACGCGACCCGTCGGATCCGGATGAAATCGCTCGCTGCGACATCTATGATTCCTACAAGGAGATCGCTCCGCCACCGAGACAAGACACCGGAGGGTGGGATTGGACCTTCAGCGATAGTCCCGACGCTGCCAATGGTGGCTCATCAAGTTCAGGCGGTTCTGGCGGCGGCACCGAAGATGGTGAAATAGCTGAGCGTGACAGCTGGTTCTGCCGGACGTTCCCATTATTCTGTGGCGGCAGCAACAGTTCAAACGGTGGGAACAATAGCTCCAGCGGCGGGAACAACAGCTCCAGCGGCGGGAACAACAGCTCCAGCGGCGGGAACAACAGCTCCAGCGGCGGGGGCAGCGGCTACAGCGACAATGGAACCGCGGGCATATGCCATACCACCGCAACAGATGGCTATCACTGCCACAACTAAGTTTGCGCCTCAGGCGCGGTAACACACCTTCTTAACCGCTTCGACAATGCGCGGTGTATCGATCAGCGCTAGCTTCTCGAGGTTCGCTGCATAGGGCAGCGGCACATCTTCGTTGCAGACCCGGGTTACCGGAGCATCAAGATGGTCGAAGCCCTCTTCCATACAAATCGCGGTGATCTCTGATGCGATGCCGCATGTCGGCCAGCCCTCTTCCGCGATAACAACGCGGTTGGTTTTCGCCAGACTATCGAGCACTGCCTGCTTGTCGAGCGGACGCAATGTACGCAGATCGATGACTTCGGCATCAATGCCCTCGCCCGCCAATTCCCCCGCTGCTTCCAGCGCAAGGCCAACGCCTATCGAGTAGCTGACGATCGTCACATCAGAGCCTTCGCGCATGATCCGAGCCTTACCGATCGGCAGAACGTGATCATCGAGTTCCGGCAATTCAAAGCTGCGTCCGTAGACCAGCTCGTTCTCAAGAAATACGACCGGATCTTCACAGCGGATCGCTGCCTTCATCAGACCTTTGGCGTCTGACGAGTCATATGGAGCGATAACCACAAGGCCGGGAACGCTGGCGTACCACGGGCCATAGTTCTGGCTGTGCTGCGCTCCCACGCGGCTTGCAGCGCCGTTGGGACCGCGAAACACAATCGGACAGCGCATCTGGCCGCCCGACATATAGTTGGTCTTCGCGGCAGAGTTGATGATGTGGTCAATCGCCTGCATCGCGAAGTTGAAAGTCATGAACTCGACAATCGGACGCAAGCCGCCCATTGCGGCCCCTGTCCCGATGCCAGCGAAACCGTATTCCGTGATCGGTGTATCGATAACGCGCTTCGGTCCAAATTCGTCAAGCAGCCCCTGCGTAACCTTGTAAGCGCCTTGATATTCGGCGACTTCCTCGCCCATCACAAACACGCGCTCATCGCGGCGCATTTCCTCAGCCATACCATCGCGAAGCGCTTCGCGGACAGTCACGGTTGCCATGTTGGTACCGTGCGGGATTTCCGGATCTTGCTTAGGCTCGGACTTTACAGGTGCAGGCGCAGGGGCAGGCTCCGCTGGAACTGCCTCAGTAGCGGGCGTTGGCGCCGGCGCGGCGCTTGCTTCTTCGCCTTCGCCATCAAGCATCGCAATCACGGTACCGACAGCAACATTCTCAGTGCCTTCAGCCACCAGGATTTGACCAACAGTTCCTTCATCGATGGATTCAAACTCCATCGTTGCCTTATCGGTTTCAATTTCAGCGAGAATATCGCCAGAGGAGACTTCGTCGCCCTCTTTTACGAGCCATTTGGCTAGTGTGCCCTCTTCCATTGTGGGCGAAAGCGCGGGCATTTTGAGTTCAATAGCCATGGCTCAATACTCCTCCACCAAGACATCGGTGTAGAGTTCGGACGGCTCCGGCTCGGGTGAATTCTCGGCAAAGTCGGCCGATTCCGCTACCCGCGCACGGATTGCCTTATCAATTGCCTTCAAATCTTCCTCGGTCTTCCCGCGTTCTAGCAATGTCTTTTTGATACCTTCAATCGGATCATGATGGTCGCGCTTTTCCTGGACCTCTTCACGAGTCCGGTACTTCGCTGGATCGGACATGGAGTGGCCGCGGTAGCGATAGGTGTTGAGTTCCATCAGAACCGGCCCGTTGCCGCCACGAACATGTTCGAATGCAAGTTCAGCAGCATTGCGGACTTCAAGAACGTCCATGCCGTTCACATCCATACCGGGGATGCGGAACGCAGTACCACGGCGATAGAACTCGGTCTCAGCAGAACTGCGCTTGACCGCAGTACCCATTGCGTAGCCGTTATTCTCGATCACAAACACGATCGGCAACTTCCACAAAGCCGCCATGTTGAACGTTTCGTAGACCTGACCTTGGTTGGCCGCGCCATCACCAAAGTAAGCGAGGCAAATGCCGCCATCTTCATTGTACTGGTGGGCCAGCGCCAATCCGCCACCTAGCGCGACCTGCGCACCAACGATGCCGTGACCGCCGTAAAACTTATGCTCGGTCGAGAACATGTGCATCGACCCGCCCTTGCCCTTTGAAATACCGGCCTGGCGACCAGTCAGTTCGGCCATGATCACATTGGGATCAATGCCGTAAGCCAACATGTGGCCGTGATCGCGATAACCGGTGATCACGCTGTCCGTGTCATTGTTGAGTGCGCTTTGCAGGCCAATCGCGACCGCTTCCTGACCAATGTAAAGGTGGCAAAAACCGCCGATCAAACCAAGGCCGTAAAGCTGGCCGGCCTTCTCTTCAAAACGCCGGATGAGCAGCATCTGCTCATAGAACTTCATCAGTTCATCATCGCTTGCATCATAGCGCGGCGATTTCTCATGCGCGTCTTGTAGGCTGTGCAGCACGAAATCTTCGTCACCAGCTGCAGGCTTCGCAGCCGGCTTCTTTGCAGAGGCTTTCTTGGTTGCAGCTTTCTTCGCAAGAGCTTTTTTTGCAGTCGTTTTGCGGGTCCGGGCGGGTTTTGCCAAAGCGGATAATCCTCGATTGTTTTGTAACCTAAGGGACAGGCTGCGCGATGTGCGCGTTGGGCCAGCCTATAGGCGCAACTGAGCATCGCGTGCAACGCCTGCTGCACACCTGCATACGAAATCCTTTACGGAAAAGCGGGCTTTGTGAACCTAGCCGTCAGACTTCGGCAAAGTCATTACGACTTCGTCCGGGTGCACCACATTCAGATTGCGGCGCAGTTCTTCACCAACCAGATCCGGATCGGCATGGTCCGGGTGAAGCAAATCAACGCGGTTCTTCAATGCGTCGCGCTCTTCGGAAAGCGCGGCGATCTGTGCATTGCGTTGATCAAGCAGTTGGGAGTTTTCGCCCCATGCCAACAAGCCGCTCGGCCCGGCGATCGCAAGGCCCATAAGCAAAAGCAGCAAGGCAAGCGCCAGCCCCTGCGTCATCTGCTCTTTCGGCAGTGCAATCTTATGTCCCTCAACCGTCATAATTCCCTTAGAATCATAGTTGATTCACCGATTCAAGCTTTATCTTCATTTATTTGCGTGGGGCGTGCCAAACGCGGGATCGGAAGCACGCCGGACGGGCAGCCGCAACCGGCGCATCTTGACCCCTCGCACAAAAGTGGTTACAGATGAAACTATATTAGATGGAGCCGTAAATGACAGACCTATTCGAAAATCCCGCTGGCCTTGATGGCTTTGAATTTGTGGAATTCTGCGCGCCAGAACGCGGCAAGCTGGAACCTGTCTTTACCGCTATGGGCTTTACCCACGTTGCCAAGCATCGCAGCAAAGATGTCGATCTTTGGCGCCAAGGCGGCATCAATCTGATCGCCAATTACGAGCCCCGCTCTGCCGCATGGTTCTTTGCCCGCGAACACGGCCCGAGCGCCTGCGGCATGGCCTTCCGCGTTAAAGATGCGGTCAAAGCATACGAACATCTGATCGCGCAGGGCGCAGAACCGGTAGCCAATGAACCAGGCCCAATGGAACTGCGCATCCCTGCCATCCGCGGAATTGGCGGCGCGATACTCTATCTCGTCGATCGCTATGAAGGCAAAACCGGCGCCAAAGACGGGAACGCTGATCTATCGATTTATGACATCGACTTTGAATATCTGCCCGGTGTCGAAACGCACCCGGTTGGCGCAGGATTCGACATCATCGATCACTTGACTCACAATGTTTACAACGGCCGGATGGCATATTGGGCGGACTATTACGAAAGCCTGTTCAACTTCCGGGAAATCCGCTTCTTCGACATCAAAGGCGAATATACCGGCCTGACTTCGAAAGCGCTGACCGCACCAGACGGCAAGATCAAAATCCCACTCAATGAAGAAGGCGAAGGCGGCAAAGGCCAAATCGAAGAATTCCTGAAAGAGTTCAATGGCGAAGGCATCCAGCACATCGCGCTGATCTGTGATGATCTGGTAGGTTGTTGGGATCGTCTAAAAAAGTTCGGCGTGCCCTTCATGACTGCTCCGCCCTCGACCTATTATGAGATGCTCAGCGAGCGTCTTCCCGGCCACGGTGAAGATGTCGATGCGTTGCAAATGCGCGGCATTCTGATGGACGGCACAACCGAAGGCGGTCAGCCACGTCTGTTGCTACAGATCTTCGCAGAAGCACAAGTCGGACCAGTGTTCTTCGAATTCATCCAGCGCAAAGGCGATGATGGCTTTGGTGAAGGCAACTTCAAAGCGCTGTTCGAAAGCATGGAACGCGACCAGATCAATCGCGGGGCACTGAAAGTAGACGAAGTAGAGCCTGCAGAATGACTGCTCACCCAATCAAACCCCATCCGATCAAATTGGGCGGCGTCCACCACGCGGCGTATCGCTGTAAGGACGCCAAAGAGACCGTCGAATGGTATGAGCGGGTAATGGGGATGGAATATACATCCGCATTTTCCGAGGACCATGTGCCATCAACCGGCGCCTATGATCCGTACATGCACGTGTTCTTGGATGCGGGTAACAACAATATACTCGCATTTTTCGAACTGCCCAACCAACCTGAAATGGGACGGGATGAGAATACCCCAGCATGGGTCCAACACTTGGCCTTCCGTGTGGGATCAGAAGAAGAATTGCTGACCGCGAAGGATCATGTGGAAGGTCTAGGTATCGATGTACTCGGCCCTACCCATCACGGCATCTTCAAATCGATCTACTTCTTCGACCCCAACGGTCACCGCGTTGAGTTAGCTGCCGATATCGGGACGGATGAGCAATATACCGAGCTCAAGAAAGTCGCGATGCCAATGCTGGATGAGTGGAGCGAAACCAAGAAGGCTCCGCGCCATGCGGATTGGCTGCACGAGATTGCCCGAGCAGAACACGCGAATACGTAATCAATGTCACGGATGTGCGTCGCAGGCTTGCGCACAATCCGCCCAATTGTTAACGTTATCATAGAAGTTGCGACGGCTGGGGAGCGCCTTGCTCTGCCACGGTTCCGGACGCGACCATCACGGGACTTTGGGTAGAGGGAATTTTCGATGTTTGGTTCTAGGTCGTTGGCCGCGCTCTGCACGGCTTCGCTGATTTTCGTGTCTTCGCCGGTAGCGACTGCACAGGTTATGTCTGCTGAATTGAAGGCTCTCGACGAGCAGCTTCCCGGAGATCTGATCAACGATCCTACGCGCATTGATTGGGAAGTGTACGGCAATGAGGTGAGCTCTGAACCGGTGATCGATCAATCGATTCCGGGTGGCGGCGCAGCCCTGCAAATCGATGTCCGTAACGCTACCGAATATATATATACCGCAGGCCTAAACATGCCGCTGGTCAAAGGCGTTGACGCTGGCGATGACGTAACGATCGGTTTCTATGCCCGCACAATCGAGGCCAGTTCGGATGATGGCAACGGCGTAATCAGGATCCGCTTCCAGCAGAATGCAGCACCCTATCCCGGCTTTGGCGAAAAGACACTGAGCATCGGCAAGGATTGGCAATGGTACGAAGTGACCGCCAAGGCCGAGCGTGCACTACGCAAAAAAGACGGCATAGTTGCGGTGCAATTCGGACGGACCAAGCAAGTCCTCCAAATCGGGCAAACAATTATTGTTAAGGGCGCTTCGGCGATTGCAGGAAAGCCTGCCGCACCCGCGCCGAAGCCCGTTCCACAACCTTCCATGCCGAAATCGTTGCAAGGCGCCGGCACATTGCTGAACGATTCATCGAAAGCAGACTGGTACTTTGAAGGCAGCGCAGGCGAGTACGCGACGCTGGAGGATGTGTTTATCTTCGGCACAGTTGCAACACGTTTCACAACCACAAAGGCTGATAGCAGACCAAACGATCTGTTCGCCACTGTTCCTCTGAATACCGCCATTGCCGAGGGTGATGAGCTGTTGATTGCGGTCGCGGCACGAAGCGTCGCTGCAGAGGGTCAAGCGATTGAAGCACAAGTCGGTCTGCGCCTGGAAGAAGCGAAGCCGCCATATGATGGCTTTGGTGATAATCAGATATCGGTCAGCCAGAAATGGCGATTGATCCGAGTGAAGACCAAAGCGACACGCGCACTCGCCGCTGGCGAAGGGCAACTCGCGATACACTTCGGCGGAGCACTAAAATCCGTCGATGTCGGCCCAGTTTATATCCTGAAAACGAATTGAGTTTCGGGCTTGTGGAGCGAACGAGATTGCGTGTTCGGAACGATGCGGCAATCCGCTCGTTGGAAGGCTAAACAGGGGATACCATGCAAGCCGAACTAGCTTCACCGACACGTACCGAACTCGATAAAACACTCAATACATTCGCAACTTTACAGGACCAGCTCCTTGAGATGGGCGAAGGTCTAATCCGTGCTCTGCCTGATATGGCGATCGCGTTTGTTATTCTGATTGTCACGTGGATCGTTGCGAAATTCGCCGTTCGGATCGCCGACAAAATCATCGGTAAGACCGAGATGCGACCGAGCCTCAAGAACCTGGTCGATACCTTCGTAAAACTGGCAATTTGGCTCGTCGGCCTGATGATTGCGCTGACGGTAATTATGCCCGGGCTGACTCCGGCTAGCCTGATCGCGGGCTTGGGTATTGGTGCCGTCGCAATAGGCTTCGCCTTTCAGGATATCTTCGAGAATTTTCTGGCTGGTGTGTTGATCATGCTGCGCGAGAAGATGCGCATCGGTGATGTCATCGAATGCGACGGTATTACTGGCAAAGTCGAACACATCACCCTGCGTGAAACCTATGTCCGCAAACTCTCGGGCGAAGTTACACTCGTGCCCAACTCGATGCTGTTCAAAAACCCTGTAGAGATTTTGACGGACAAAGTTGAGCGTCGCCATGAGGTGCTTGCTGGTGTTTCCTACGACACTGACCTCGATCAAGCCGCCGATGTTATCCGGACAGCGGTTGAGAGCGTCGACGAAGTCCTGACAAAAAAAGGCATCGATGTCTTTGCGTGCGAATTCAACTCGAGCTCGGTTGATTTCAAAGTGCGCTGGTGGGCCGGATCGAAACCGCGCGATGGCCATGAAAGCCGCGACAAAGTTATCCGCGCCATCAAACGCGGCCTGGACGATGCGGGAATCGAAATTCCATTCCCCTATGTCACGCACACCTTTAAGGAAGCGGTTCCACTAGGCGGCAAGAGCGACAGCTAAACCGCCGCCACCTGCAAGCGCTCCTGAAAGGCTGCAATGCCAAAAGCCAATGACAGCGGCCCTTACTTGACGCGGGCCAAAGAGTTTGCGTTGGCAGCGGCCGGCGGGGTGATGGTTGCCAATGCCTATTATATCCACCCTATCATTGCTGAGGTCGCCGGCGATTTTGGTGTGAATGCAGCGACGATTGGTCTGGTCCCTGCCCTCAATCAAATCGCATTGGCCTTGGGGATATTCCTGCTGCTTCCGCTGGGCGATCGGTTTAGCAACCGCCAATTGTCGATCATTTTTGCGATCGGGCAGACCGTATCGCTTACATTGATGGTTTTCTCGCCGTCATTCGTAGGGTTCCTGATCGGCTCGACAATCCTCGGCTTCTTTACAATCGCGCCGTATTTGCTGCCAGCCTACGCATCAAAGCGCGTTAGGTCCGAGCGTTTGGGATCGGTGACCGCCACCCTTACCATCGGAACAATAGTCGGCATTCTAATAGCCCGGGTGGGCGCTGGGTGGATTGCGCAATATTATGATTGGCACTTGGTGTACGCGATCGCGGCGGGACTGATGTTGCTGACGACTCTTGCACTACCGCTTGTGATGGAAGGACGGCGACAAACCGGAGTTACTGAAGCGAAGCAGACATATGGCACGCTGGTCACATCGCTATTCCCGCTAATGCGCGCGCATCCGCAAGTGATCGTCTCAGGCATAATTCAGGCGCTGAACTTCGGCATCTTCCTGTCGGTTTGGCTGGGTCTCGCATTGCATCTCACCAGCGCCGAGATGGGGTACGGCGTCGATGTTGTCGGTTACCTCGCAGGCTTTGCGATTGTTGCCATAGTTGTAACGCCCAAGCTCGGCGCATTGGCCGACCGGATCGGGCCGGAAAAAGCGCGGTTCCGCCTTTCGCTTGTGCAAATGATCGGGGTCGCGCTGTTGCTGCCATTCGGGAACAGTCTTTGGCTACTGATTGTCCCAATCGTTATCATGAACACCGTCGGGCCCGGGATCGATATTGCCGGCAGGATGACCTCGTTATCGCTTGCACCAGACATCCGCACGCGGCTGATGACAGGCTACATCATGCTGATGTTCCTAGGTGCCGGATTTGCGAGTTGGGTTGGGACTGCGTCTTACGATGTTGCGGGTTGGACGGGCAATGCCGGGCTGGCTTTAGCGATGTCGATTGCGATTGTAGGGTTGAGTTATTCGCAGATGGTGAGAGCGAGAGCCGCAAACGCCAATCTCTGAAAGGATTGGGCAAACGATCTTCTTGCGAAGACCGTTCACCCGTTTTCGCTTCGGCTCCGAAGTTCGAACATTTCGTGACCCATCACCAAAAGAGCCACCTCACCGGGATGGCTCTTCTGGTGGTGCGCCCGACAGGATTCGAACCTGTGGCCCCCAGATTAGGAATCTGATGCTCTATCCACCTGAGCTACGGGCGCGACCAACCCTGCCTCTAATCCGCAGCGCGGCGTGATGCAATCAGTTCAAATCTTCGGGTGGGCTGACGGGAAACGGTAGAGGAGACACCGCGATACCTTCGTCGAGCAAATCCTTGGCTTCTTCCAAAGTCGCCTCGCCGTGGATCGTCTCTTTGTCGTCTTCACCATAGTGGATCGCGCGGGACTTCTCGGCGAAGTCTTTTCCGACCCATTTGCTATCCTTAAGCGCCTTGGCCTGCACTTCGGCGAGCTTTTTCATCGCTTGCGACACTTCCGGCGGAAGCGGTCCATTGGTGATCGGCGCTTTGCGAACGGGTTTATCCATTTCCGACTGCACAAACTCGGCCGCCTGCCTGTTCGCCTTGGCTGGTACAGCGGGAGCCATTGGCGCTTTGATTATCTCTTCCGAACCGCAATGCGGGCATAAGACAAGGCCGCGCTCCTGCTGCGAAGCGAAATCGTCAGACGAGCTGAACCAGCCCTCGAAACGGTGGTCGTTGTGGCAGGACAGATCGAAAACAATCATTGTTTCGGTGATTTAGGGATATCGCGGCGATTGGCAAGGCTGGGTAGCTGCGTCCGCACTTCTACGATACGCGCGGGATCAATATCGGCAAAACCGAGGCCCGCATCTTCGCCCATATCTAGAATCACTTTCCCCCACGGATCGACGACAAGGCTGTGGCCATAGGTAGCCCGACCGTCTTCGTGCTGACCAACTTGCGCCGCAGCGACGACATAGGCGCTCGCCTCAATCGCACGAGCTCGCTGCATGACGTGCCAGTGGTCTTTACCGGTCGACACAGTGAACGCAGCCGGGATCGCAATCACATCACAACTGTGCCTACCAAGCTCTTGATACAAAGCCGGAAAGCGGATGTCGTAGCAAATGGTAAGACCTAACGTTCCTATCGGCGTTTCGACCGCGACGACCTCATCGCCTGCCTGATAGGCATTCGATTCCCGCCAGCTTTCGCCCGTGTCTAAATCCACATCGAACATGTGCATTTTGTCGTAGAGCGCCCGGATGACACCTTGATCGTCGATGACCATCGATCGGTTTGCCGATTTGCCCGCGCCACCCGCGACTGCAACCGAACCAAGTGCCGCCCAAATACCATTCTGCTGACAGGCCGCCTGGATCGCTTGCAGAGGCTCGTTCGCACCTTCGTCAACGATATGCTGCGCAGACCGCGCTCGATCACGGTCCAACAGGCTGCACATTTCCGGCGTGAACAGCATAGCCGCCCCGCCCTGCGCTGCCTCGTTCAGCGCGTCGACAATAGCCGCGCAATTCGCCTCCGGATCAATGCCCGAAGTCATCTGCAAGACAGCGATGCGGGTCAAATGCAGCCCCTAGCCTGCAAGCATTGCGTCTAGTTTCCCGTCACGCTCCAGCGCAGCAAGATCATCCGAACCGCCGACATGCGTATCGCCGATGAAGATTTGCGGTACGGTCCGTGCATCTGGTGCGCGTTCGAGCATTTTTGCTTTGTCAGCCCCGCCCATCGAAATATCGAATTCGTTGAACTTCACGCCTTTGTTGGACAAAAGCTGCTTCGCGCGGTGGCAATAGCCGCAAGTGAATTTGGTATAAATATCAACGGTTAGCTTCGACATTGGTGTTCCTCAAACTGGCGTGCTGTTCCGCACAATGCGAACCCTTGAAAGCACTTATCTGCACACTAGATAGATATTGTTCCGAGCGCCACAATGGGCCGGGATTTCAACCGGTGAGACGCTGCGAATGCAGGTTTCGCCATTTCAAATTGCTCAAAGAGGATTTGTATTATGTCACGTTTAGATTTCACCCCTTATCGCCGCAGCACTGTTGGTTTCGACCACCTTTTCGACCTGCTCGAAAATCAAGCGCGCAATAGCGGGAGCGAAAATTACCCCCCTTTCAATATCGAGCGCCGCGGTGAGGATAATTACCGCATCACGCTGGCCGTGGCTGGTTTTAAACCTGCCGATCTCGATATTACTGCTCAGCAGAACCTGCTGACTGTCCAAGGCAAGAAGCGCGAAGATTCCGGCGACGGAGATATGCTGCATATCGGCATCGCCAATCGCGGATTTGAACGCCGCTTCGAACTCGCCGACTATGTCCGCGTCGAGAAGGCCGATCTGGAAGACGGTCTGCTAATTGTCGATCTGGTGCGCGAAGTGCCCGATGCGATGAAGCCAAAGAAGATCGCCGTAAACGGTCAGACCACATTGGAAGTCGTCAAGAATGACGATGATGATGCCAACGCCGCCTAATTAGTTGGCGACAACAAGAAAATTCCGGCCCGGATCGCATGTGCGGTTCGGGCCGTTTTGTATCCGCGTGAGATAAAAGGCCATAAATCAAAAGGGGGCAGACCCGAAGATCTACCCCCGCGGCGTAAAACGCCGCCTTATCCGGATTTGAGCATCCGGGTCGCAGAAGACGATCAAATCCGGGACAAGCTCATAAAGAGTTGACCCACAAACTTTTGTAATCCTCATCGCAAGGCGTCACGACCCACCATCCGTCGCCAAGCGAGACCCCTTTGCTTGAAAACACTGAAAAAATAAAGGGCAGCACCCCTGTGTGTTTCAAAAAAAGACTGATGTGGCTTAGCAAAAATTGCGCAGATTGGAGCCATCACGATAATTTCGAACCCCAACCCCTTGTTTTCGTGGAGTTACGCGGCTTCGTTCAGACCAGTCGTGACTGGGTCAATGCCGCAGAAATAAATCCGTCAAACAGCGGATGCGGCTCGAACGGCCGCGATTTTAGCTCAGGATGGAACTGCACACCGACAAACCAAGGGTGATCGGGCCGCTCGACGATTTCCGGCAACAAACCATCAGGTGACATGCCGGAGAATACCAGACCAGTGCCCTCAAGCGCGTCCTTATAGGCACCGTTCACTTCGTAGCGATGCCGGTGACGCTCGGAGATCTCCGTTGCCCCGCCATAGATTGTGCTGACATGGCTGTTGGCCGACAGCTTCGCATCATATGCGCCGAGACGCATTGTTCCGCCCAAGTCTCCGCCTGCTTCACGCTCCTGCAGACCTTCCTCGGTCATCCATTCGGTGATGATACCCACAACAGGCTCATCGGTTTCGCCGAACTCGGTGGAGGACGCCGCTGTGTGACCAGCCAGACGCGCGCCTTCGACGCAGGCCATCTGCATACCCAAACATATGCCAAAGAACGGCACACCGCGCTCACGGGCAAAGCGAACGCTCGCGATTTTGCCTTCGGAGCCACGCTCACCAAAACCGCCGGGCACCAAAATGCCATGCAGCGGTTCGAGCTGCGCGGTGATGTCGGCGTCTTCCTGCTCGAACACCTCGGCATCAATCCACTGAATGTTGACTTTCACTCGATTGGCCATGCCGCCATGCACAAGCGCCTCGTTGAGTGATTTGTAGGCATCCTGCAGGCCGACATATTTGCCGACCACGCCAATCGTCACTTCGCCTTCAGGGTTGAAGTAACGGTCTGTCACATCATCCCACCGCGCCAAATCGGGTTCGGGCGCATCGGTGATGCCAAAGCCCCGCAGAACTTCGCTATCGAGGCCCTCCTGGTGGTATTGAAGCGGCACCGAGTAGATTGATGGCGCGTCTAGCGCCGGAATGACCGATTCCTGACGGACGTTACAGAACTGAGCGATTTTCTTTCGCTCGCCCTCTGGAATCTCGTGCTCACTACGGCATAGCAATACGTCGGGCTTGATTCCCAATGCTGCCAGTTCGCGCACCGAGTGCTGCGTGGGTTTGGTCTTAAGCTCGCCCGCCGCGGCAATATACGGCACCAACGTCACATGGACGCTGAGCGTTTGGAATGGCTCGAGTTCGTTCCGAAGCTGACGGATCGCTTCCATAAAGGGCAACGATTCGATGTCGCCGACGGTCCCGCCGATTTCGCACAACACGAAGTCGAGATCATCCGTGTCGGCAAGCGCGAAGGCTTTGATTTCGTCTGTCACATGCGGGATCACCTGCACGGTTGCGCCGAGATAGTCGCCTCGCCGCTCGCGCGCGATAATGTCTTGATAGACACGGCCACTGGTGACGTTGTCACTTTGCCGCGCAGAGACGCCGGTAAAACGCTCATAGTGGCCAAGATCGAGATCAGTCTCTGCACCGTCATCGGTCACATAGACTTCGCCATGCTGATAGGGGCTCATCGTTCCCGGATCGACATTCAGATAGGGATCGAACTTACGAATCCGAACCTTGTAGCCACGCGCCTGCAGCAATGCTGCCAGACTAGCTGCCATGAGACCTTTGCCGAGCGAGGAGACCACGCCGCCGGTGATAAAAATGTACCGCGCCATGGGAGTTGGGCCTTAAGGCCGAAACCGGAGTCGGGGCAAGCAGAATGGTGCGGCGATTGACCGCAATCCACAGCTCTGCCGATTTTAATGCGTAAAGTGGCTCAACCGATCAAGTCAGCGAGCGGATCATCTGCAGGTGTCTCAGCAGGTGCACCATCGGTTGCCGGAGGAACCTCATCACCTGCCGGTGCTGCGGGTGCTACGGGTTCAGCCGCAACATCACGATCAACGGTCGAGGTAATCTCGTTTGAGCCAGTCTCTTGAACCGCCAGCGCCGCCAGAGTGATCGACAGAGCGACAAATGCCACAGCCAACCATTTGGTCGAACGCGTGAGAAAGTCTGCTGCACCGCGCGCGCTCATCATGCCATTGGGGCTACCGCCAATACCAAGGCCGCCCCCTTCGGAGCGTTGCATTAGGATGGTAACAACCAGAGCGGCTGCAACCAGCAATTGGACGATGGTGAAAAACAGAAACATATAAATTCTCTAAATTGTGTCCGGCGCATGTAGGCGCGCCCATGCCCGAGGGCAAGGTTTGGAGCAGTACCTTATTGTTCTTGAACCTCGGCGGCAGCCAGAACGATACCGAGGAAGCTTTCCGCCGTCAGGCTGGCACCGCCAACAAGCGCTCCGCCGACTTCATCAGCTGCAAGCAATTCCTTGGCGTTGTCCGGATTGACCGACCCGCCATAAAGAATGCGAACTTGTGCAGCCATTTCTTCACCGTAGAGCTCTACCAGTAACGCCCGGATCGAGCGGTGCATCGCGCTGATGTCTTCGACTGTCGGTGTTCGACCGGTGCCAATAGCCCAAATCGGCTCATAGGCAATGGTCAGGACTTCGTCTGCATTATCAAGCGATTCGGGCAGCGAGCCTTTCAACTGACGCGCGACAAAGCTCTCAGCCTTACCCTCGTCACGGGTTTCTTCGCTTTCACCGCAACACAGAATGACACGGATGCCCGCTTCCAATGCCGATTCGACCTTGGACCGGACCAGCGCATTGGTTTCGGCATGATCCTGGCGACGCTCGCTGTGGCCAAGAATCACGAACTTCGCGCCAGCATCGGCGACCATGGAGGCTGAAATATCGCCGGTGTTTGCGCCTTCCGTGCCAGAATGACAGTCCTGTGCGCCAACGCCAATTTGCTCAACCTCACGGTGAACGGCGTGAATCAGCGTAAATGGCGGCGCCAGAGCAACCTCCACTTTCATCAATCGCTGTGACGAACGGTCAATCGCGCGCGCTTCAGAGAGCATGGCGCGCGTGCCGTTCATTTTCCAATTGCCTACAATATAGGGCCGCTCGGCCATTTCATTGTTCCTGAAAACCAAAAAAGGGAATTTGTGAATCTGTTGCCCCTTTATGGGGGCGAAGGGTCCGGTCCGCTAGACGCAGTTTGGGATAAGGTCAAAAGACTTTCCAACCTGTTGCGGGGAGGTCGCAGGACCGATAAAGGGTCTCACGCAAATATTACCTCCCTCGGGAATCCAATCCCCACCAACGTTCGGATGCACAGCACACCATGATCACGTTTTTCCGCAGGTTCTTCCAATCAAAGATCGGTATCGCCGTAACACTGGCGTTCTTGGGGCTGATCGCCTTTGCTTTCGCTAGCGCAGATGTCTCGAGCACTGGTACATTCGGCGGCGTATCCGGAGGCGACCGTGTTGCTGTTGTCGGCGACAAAAAGATCAGCACATCCGATCTGAGCCGCGCCGCCAGCAACGCTGTGGACAGCATGCGGCAGCAGAATCCGACCATTTCAACAGAAGAATTCATCGGTCAGGGCGGTCTACAACAGGTACTCGATCAGCTTCTTGAACAAACCGCCATTAGCGGCTTCGCCGAGAAGTACGGATTGCGTGCCGGTACCAATTTGGTGAACAGTGAAATCATGTCGATCCCCGTGTTCCGCGGAGCAGATGGCAATTTCGACGAAGATGCCTACCGCCAGGCACTGGCACAACGCGGACTAACCGACGCCTCGGTTCGTGACGAATTGCGCAATGGACTGCTTGCGAAGCAAATTCTTCTACCGGCATCATACGGTGCAACTGCGCCCGACAAGTTCGCTGTCCAATATGCATCGCTGCTGCGGGAAACACGCAGTGGTGCGATCGCACTGCTCCCAGCCCCAGCCTTTGCTCCCGAGAATGATCCAACTGATCCGCAGCTTCAGGAATATTACGACGAGAATCAGGCTGACTTCATTCGACCAGAGCGCCGGACCATTCGCTACCTGAGCTTTGACGACAGTGTTGTCGGTGATCTTGCGACACCAACGGCGGAAGAAGTCGCCGCACGCTATGAAGAGAATAGCGAAGCCTTTGCGGCGAGCGAACAGCGTACCGTCACTCAGATGATTGTCTCTACACAGGAAGCAGCCAACGCGATCCGGGACCGGGTGAATTCGGGCGGCTCTCTAGCCGTTGCGGCCCGCGAGGCCGGCCTGCAAACTGCGCAGATCGGGCCAATCTCGCAAGCGGACTATGCGGCGCAAATCTCTTCCTCTACTGTGGCCGACGCCGTTTTCGCCGCCGCTGAGGGCACGGTCGCTGAACCAGCGCGCAGCGGCCTTGGTTTCCACGTTGTGCTGATTGACGATGTTACCAGCACCGCTGGCAAGTCACTTGATCAAGCGCGCGCCGAAATTACCGCTGCTTTGACCGAGGAAAAACGTCAGACAGCAATCGCCGACCTATCAGCGGATATCGAAGAGAAAGTTGATAGTGGCATCGCGCTATCTGACATCGCGCAGGAACTGGGAGTTGACATCGCGACGACACGACCGGTCACCGGCGATGGCGCAGTGTATGAGGGTCAGGGCGAAACCATTCCGCAAGTTCTCGGCCCTGCTCTGCAAACCGCGTTCCAGATGGAAGAGGGCAAGCCACAGCTTGCAGCGATTGTGCCGGGGCAGCTGTTCTTGGTTTTTGAAGTAGGCCAGATTACACGTTCTGCAGTGGCGCCACTTGCAGATATTCGTGATCGGGCAATCGTTGGCTGGAAGTTGTCCGAAGGGTCATCTCAAGCGCGAGCAGCGGTGGACCGGATCATGGAACGCATCAAAGGCGGTGCGGCCATCAACGCCGCAGTCGCGGCAGAGGATGTGACCCTGCCGCCGATTGATTCAATCAACATGAACCGCGAGCAGCTTGCGCAAGCTGGCCAACAGGTTCCCGCCCCGCTCGCCTTGCTGTTCAGCATGGCTGAGGGAACGACTAAGAAACTTGAAGGGCCACGCAACGCCGGTTGGTTTGTTGTGCGCTTGGACGATATCGAAGCAGGAACTGTAGCCGAGGGCGATCCGATCTTCGCGCAGACCAAGCAGCAAATCTCCAGCGCTCTTCAGGAAGAGTTCGGCGAGCAACTTCGCACTGCAATCAAGGCTGAAATCGGTTCGGAAACCAATGAAGCGGCTATCGAGGCGGTGCGTAAGCAGCTTACCGGCGAGCAATGAGGGGCGATTTGATCGCCCGATGACCCAAAGTTCAGGCACCACTCTTTCCAACGCCGATGCCGCGCGGACGCAGTTGAACGCTGGGCAGCCCGCGCTCGTCTGGCGTAAAATCATTGCCGACACCGAAACACCCGTTGGCGCTGCTGCCAAACTGATTGAGCCCGGACGCGGCGACTTTCTGCTCGAGTCTGTTGAAGGCGGTGAAGTCAGAGGGCGATTCAGCCTGCTTGGCCTTGACCCAGATCTGGTTTTCCGTGCGTCTGGCACCGACGCCGCAATCAACTCAGCGTGGAAGCATAACCGCGAAGCGTTTGAGGATTGCGCTGAAGACAGTCTGCCCGCGCTGCGTCAACTGGTGCAGGATTGCCGGATTGATGTTCCGGATGAGTTGCCGCCTGCGCTAGCGTGCCTGGTCGGCTATTTTGGTTACGAGACTATCGGTCTCGTCGAGAAATTACCGCGCGCGCCAGAGAATCCGCTCGATCTGCCCGACATGCTTTTCGTCCGTCCAACCATCATTCTGGTGTTTGACGGGCTGACCGAAGAACTGTTTGCCATTGCGCCTTTGTGGGCCGGTCAAGGCGATACAGATCGCGTGATCGCACAAGCGGGTGACCGCATTGACGACGTGCTGCGTAGCCTCTCCCAGCCCAGCCCGAGCACTGCAACCGCAGTTGATCTGCCAAATATGGCCCTCAATCCGACTATGGCTGGTGACGACTATGCTGCGATGGTGGCAAAAGCGAAGTCCTACATCGAGGCAGGTGACATCTTCCAAGTTGTACTGGCCCAGCGCTTTACCTGCCCCTTCCCGCTGCCACCGCTGGCGCTGTATCGGGCGCTGCGCCGCGTAAACCCGTCACCGTTTCTGTATTTCCTCAACCTGCCCGGCTTCGCAGTGGTCGGGTCCAGCCCCGAGATTCTTGTCCGCGTTCGCGATGGAGAAGTGACCATTCGCCCGATTGCCGGGACCCGCCCGCGCGGCGAAACGCCTGCTGCCGACCGCGAGGCCGAGGCTAGTCTGCTCGCCGACGCGAAGGAACGCGCAGAACATCTGATGCTGCTTGATCTTGGCCGCAATGATGTCGGCCGCGTGGCGTCTCAGGGTAGCGTCGAAGTCACCGATAGCTTCTCGGTCGAGCGTTATAGCCATGTGATGCACATCGTCAGCAATGTCGTCGGTCAGCTGTCGCCGGAACACGACGCGCTTGATGCCATGTTCGCTGGCTTCCCTGCTGGCACGGTCAGCGGCGCGCCGAAAATTCGCGCGTGTGAAATTATTGCGGAGCTGGAACCGGAAACACGCGGTGCTTATGCCGGTGGCGTGGGCTATTTTGCGCCCGATGGCTCGGTCGATAGCTGCATTGTGCTGCGTACCGGCGTGGTGAAAGACGGAACGCTACACGTACAAGCAGGCGCAGGTATCGTTGCCGATAGCAATGCCGCTTATGAGCAGCGCGAATGCGAAGCCAAAGCCAGCGCCTTGATCGCGGCGGCAAATGAGGCCGCACGCGTCGCGAGCGAACCAGGGTTCGGCCAATGAGAGCGCTGACACTGACCGCGATTGTCCTGGCGCTATCAGCCTGCAATCCCGAACCGGAAGGCGAGCCGGTCCTTCGCACAGAGATCGGTAGCGGCGTGGCCGAGGATATTTCCAAAGCTCTAAGGCGCGACTCTGCCTGCCGCTCGGTCACATTCGAGACAATCCCGCTAACGCATTGCATCGCTGATCCGGCCAAGCACCGGATCACAACCGCGCTCGGTCCGGACGGCAAAGCGCCCTATCGCAGCCTCGCCAATCTGGCCGCTGGCCGTGCACCCGACGCGCCGCTTGTCGTGTTCGCGGTGAATGGCGGAATGTTTGACGAGGACGGCAAACCCATCGGCTATTATGTTGAGGGGAAGGACCGGACAAAGGAACTGAACCGCGCCGATGGTCCCGGCAATTTCCACCTCAAGCCCAACGGCGTATTTTACGGCACGGGCAGCACATGGAGCATCCGCACCAGCGATGGTTTCTATTCGAATGTTGGTGATCGGCCCGAGTTTGGGACACAATCGGGACCAATGCTGGTCATAGACGGCAAACTCCACCCTGAAATCGCGCAGGATGGCCCGTCCAAAGCAATCCGCAATGGCGTGGGCGTCGACAGCGAAGGCCGCGCGCATTTCGTCATTTCGGACAAGCCGCTGTCATTCGGCGTACTCGCGCGTTTTTACCGCGATGAACTCAAAACGCCCAATGCGCTATTTCTGGACGGCAACGTCTCTGCATTGTGGGACCCTGCAAATGACCGGCTTGATCTGGGCGCGGCACTTGGCCCGCTGATCGTCGTCGAAGCGAAGGAATGACATGATTACTTACGACCGCACGCTTTATCCGCCCATCGAACCCTATGAGACCGGAATGCTCGATGTCGGCGAAGGGCACTCGATCTATTACCAGCGCGTCGGCACGCCCGGCGCGAAACCGGCGGTGTTCTTGCACGGCGGACCGGGCGGCGGGATGGCACCATCGCACCGCCAGCAATGGGATCCGGAACTGTATGACGTTTTGCTGTTCGACCAGCGCGGCTGCGGACAATCGACACCATTCGCAGAGATCGAGAACAACGACACTTGGCGCATTGTTGCCGATATTGAGCGGCTGCGCGAAATGTGCGGGCACGATGCTTGGCAAGTGTTCGGCGGCAGCTGGGGAGCCACCCTAGCCCTCGCTTACTCTCAAAAGTATCCGGACCGTACGACGGAGATTATCCTGCGCGGTGTGTTTCTGGCTCGACAGCAGGAGAAGGGATGGCTTTACCGCTTCGGCGCGAGTCAGATCATGGCCGAGCAATGGGATCGCTTTATCGGTCTTATTCCCGAGGACGAGCGCGACGACCTTGTCAAAGCCTATCATGACCGTCTTACCAGCGATGACGAGGAAACCCGCCTAGCCGCCGCGCGCGAATGGTCTCTTTGGGAAGGTACGGTTGCGACTTTGCTGCCCAACGAAGGCTTGCTGGAAGAATTTGCCGATCCATCGAAAGCGCTGCCCTTTGCCCGTATCTGCGCGCGTTACTTCCTCGAGGATTTCTATCTGGAAGAGGCGCAACTCGTGAACGATTTGCACACAATCAAACATATTCCCGGCATCATCGTTCAGGGCCGCCATGACATCTGCACCCCGCCTACATCGGCGTGGGAACTGAAGAAAGCATGGCCCGAAGTAGACCTACGGATCGTGCACGATGCCGGCCATAGCGCAGGCGAACCGGGCATTATCGACGGGCTGGTTCGGGCAACCGACGAATTCGCTGGCAAGAAGGCCTGACACGCAAGCGAGCTTTCCTTGCTTGATTGCGCGCCGGAGACAGGCAAAGGCACTCCCATGATCCTCGTCATCGACAATTACGACAGCTTCACTTTCAACCTTGTCCATTATCTGATGGAATTGGGTGCAGAGGTGCAGGTCGAGCGCAATGATGCGATCTCTGCGGCCGATGCGATTGCGACGGGTGCAGAGGGGTTTCTGATCTCTCCTGGCCCCTGCACGCCGAACGAGGCCGGTGTCAGTCTGGATTTGGTCGCGGCCTGTGCGGATGCGGAGAAGCCGTTGCTAGGCGTGTGTTTGGGCCATCAGTCGATTGGTCAGCATTTTGGTGGCACAGTCGTTCGCGGCGGATTGATGCATGGCAAGACCTCGCCAGTTACACATGATGGAACGGGCGTGTTTGCAGGCCTCTCCTCACCCTACACCGCAACGCGCTATCACTCGCTGATTGTTGAGGATATTCCTGATGTTCTAGCCGTGAATGCTCGCAGCGACACGCCGGGGCTCGAGGGCGATTGCGCGATGGGCTTCCGCCATCAGACACTACCAATCCACGGCGTGCAATTTCATCCGGAAAGCATTGCGACCGAGCATGGTCACGCTTTGCTGGCGAATTTCCTGCGCATTTGCGGGATCGAACCGAAAGACCTGTAATGAAGACGCTCCCGCTCGAAGTCCCGCATATGAATGCGCAAGAGGCCGAGGAGGTCTTCGGCTGGATTCTAGACGGGGAAGCAAGCGAAGAAGAAATCGCACGTTTCCTGCTGGCGATGACCGAACGCAGCGAAACCGCTGACGAAATCGCAGGCGCAGCACGCGCCTTGCGGGCTCGGCTCATTCCGATTGAAGCGCCTGCAAATGCCATCGATGTTTGCGGCACGGGCGGAGACGGACACCATACATTGAACGTCTCGACTGCCGTTTCTCTGGTCGTTGCTGCGACCGGCGTCCCGGTGGCCAAACACGGCAATCGCGCAGCCTCTTCTAAATCTGGTGCAGCTGATACTCTCGAAGCGCTCGGGCTGGATATGGATGTCGCGGGTGAGACTGCCGAAAAGACACTGGCCGAACTCGGCATTTGCTTCCTGTTCGCCAAGAACCACCACCCTGCCATGGGTCGTATCCAACCAATCCGGCTGAAACTTGGGCGGCGGACGATTTTCAATCTAATGGGCCCGCTTTCAAACCCTGCAGGTGTCAAGAGTCAACTGATTGGCATCGCGCGCCCTGGCTATGTGTCGATCTACGCGGCGGCCAAGGCCGCGCTCGGCACCGATCGTACGATGATCGTTTCGGGTGATGAAGGTTTGGACGAACTCAGCCTCGCAGGTGGCAACGAAGTCGCCGATGTGCGCGGCAATGAGTTTGAAATGAAGCGCGTCGATGCCTCTATGATTGGCGTTCCCAATGCTCCTGTCGAAGCCATTCGCGGCGATGATGCAAAGCACAACGCTGCGGCTTTGAAAGCGCTGCTGGACGGCAACCCTGGCCCATACCGCGACGCAGTGATCTTCAACTCGGCTGCATCGCTAATCGTCGCAGGCACAGCCAAAGGCTGGAACGAAGGAGCAGACCAAGCTCGCGAGTCACTCGACTCCGGCAAAGCGCGCGAACTGCTGCAAAGCTGGATCGCGATGACGCAATGAATAAGCTGGATGAAATCTGCGCGACCAAGCGAGACGAGGTCGCAGAGCGCAAGGCAAAGACAACGCTCGCTGATCTGGACGCCAAAGCGAGCGGACAAAGCGCACCGCGCGGGTTTCGCGCCGCGTTGGAAGCGAAAGCGCAATCAGGCTACGGACTGATCGCAGAGATCAAGAAAGCTTCCCCGTCCAAAGGCCTGATCCGTGCAGATTTTCGGCCTGCCGAACACGCTAAGGCCTATGAGGAAGGCGGCGCAGCATGCCTCTCGGTACTGACCGATGCGCCTTACTTCCAAGGACATGAGGACTTCCTGATTGAAGCGCGCGCAGCGTGTAACCTTCCTGCTCTGCGTAAGGATTTCATGGTTGATCCGTGGCAAGTAGCCGAGGCGCGCGCGATTGGCGCTGATGCAATCCTGATCGTTGTCGCCGCGCTGGAAGACAGTGTTATGGCGGAGATTGAAGCCGCGTCCATCGAATACGGTATGGATGTATTGGTCGAAGTCCATAATGAGGCTGAGATGGAACGCGCAACCAAGCTCCAATCACGACTGATCGGCGTCAACAATCGCGACTTGAAGCGGTTTGTGACCGATTTGGGTGTGACCGAAAGGCTCTCGAAGCTGGTACCCGAGGGAACGCTGCTAGTGGGCGAAAGTGGAATCACAACGCACGAAGATTGCCGGAGGCTTGAACAATCCGGTGTCCGAGCATTTCTGGTTGGCGAGAGCCTAATGCGGCAATCAGATGTTGCCGCCGCAACGCGGGAGTTACTCAACGGATGAGTAAACTCACTCACCTTGATGATGACGGTAAAGCCCGCATGGTCGATGTCGGTGCGAAAGCGGAAACCGCTCGCACAGCGACTGCTACGGGGCGGATCACGATGAGCGATGATGCCCTTGCTGCCATTCGTGACGGGAATGTGCCCAAGGGCGATGTGCTCGCGGCGGCGCGGATAGCGGGAATTATGGCGGCCAAAAAGACTGCCGAACTGATCCCGTTATGCCATCCGCTTGGGCTAGATTCGATTACGGTTGATTTTGCGATAGAGGACGGGGCGGTTCACGCGACGAGCACCGCATCGTTGGTCGGCAAAACCGGCATTGAAATGGAAGCGCTTACAGCAACCTCCGTCGCACTGCTGACAATTTACGATATGGCCAAAGCGCTCGACAAAGGCATGGTGATTGAGGGCGTCAGGCTGCTAACCAAAACCGGAGGCAAATCCGGCGATTGGCACGCAGCGGAATGAACCCGCCAATTCCCTTGCACGAAGCGCAGGCACGACTACTCGATCTGGTGCGGCCGACTGCAACGGAGGCAGTTCGCTGCGAAGATGCTCTTGGGCGGTATCTGGCCGATCCGCTAATCGCGAAACGCACTCAACCTGCGGCTGATCTCTCGGCAATGGACGGCTTTGCCGTTTGCGGCGAAGCTCCGTGGAAAGTCATCGGCGAGAGCCGCTGCGGCGCACCATTTGGTGGCTTTGTCTCATCGGGCGAAGCAACGCGGATTTCGACCGGTGCACATGTGCCCGAAGGCGCCGATTCCATCGTCCTGATTGAAGATGCGGAAGTGAACACGGTCGACAGCTTGACGGCAACCGAGAAGCCGACACCCGGTCGCCATATCAGACGCGCCGGATCGGATTTCGAAATAGGTGCACAATTGCTCGACGCGGGCGTTCGGATCACCCCAGCACGGATCGCTCTGGCGCGAATGGCGGGCCATGCCGAGCTAACAGTTCATATGGCACCGAAAGTCGCGATTCTCGAATGCGGCGACGAACTTTCCTACACACCCGACATGTGCAACTTTGATGAAATTCCCGCCACTAACGGGTCGATGTTAAATGCGATGATTTCCTTGGAGAACATAACAGCAGCAACTGTTCCGCCTGTTCCAGACAATCTAGACTCATTGGCCGCAGCTATCGACGCCCATGCCGATCATGAATTGCTAGTAATCAGCGGCGGTGCATCGGTTGGCGACCACGATCTGGTGCGCCCGGCTTTGAAGAAACTCGGCGCGACCATCGACTTCTGGCGGGTTGCAATGAAGCCGGGAAAACCGCTGATGGTTGCAACGCGCGGCAAGCAAATCATTCTCGGCCTACCGGGCAATCCCGTGTCGAGCTTTGTCACTGCATTCCTGTTTATGCTGCCGGCGCTTCGCAAGATGCTGAGCGCAACGGATTGCTTGCCGCGACCGATAGATATCCCCTGCACCGAAGCGCTACCCGCAGTAGGCCCCCGCAGGACCTTTATGCGCGCAACGCTTGCCGATGGACAGGTCACGCCCATCGCTCAACAAGGTAGCGGCGCATTGGGCGCCCTTGCCGAAGCCAATGTGTTGATCGAACGCGCAGAGCATTGCGATGAGACGAGAGCGGGAACATCTGTTCCGGTCTACCTAATCGAAAATGGCGGTATTGCTTGACCTTCTGAATTAAGTTGCCTACTTGTTCCGCATTCGTTCACCATTCGGTAACGATGCAACTGATGCGATTAAGGAGCATTTTGCAATGCTGACGGCAAAGCAGCACGAACTTATCCGCTTTATCCAGCAACGTCTGGAAGAGACTGGTATCTCTCCCTCTTTTGAGGAGATGAAGGCCGCACTCGATCTGAAAAGTAAATCAGGCGTCCACCGGTTGATTTCTGCATTGGAAGAGCGCGGCTTTATCCGCCGCCTACCCAATCGGGCACGCGCGCTGGAAGTGCTCAAGAATCCTGAAGATGTACTGCCGAGTGCGATAACGAAGCCCGCCAATGACGTGGTCGCGCGGACAACTGCTCCGCCAGTTGCTCAACCTGAACCAGCCAATGACGTGATCGAGCTTCCTTTGCATGGCCGCATCGCTGCGGGTGCCCCTATTGAAGCGCTTGAAGGTCAGAGCAGTCTGCCGGTTCCGGCTGCCCTACTCGGCCCCGGTGACCATTATGCACTGGAAGTATCTGGCGATTCGATGATTGAGGCTGGTATTTTTGATGGTGATTTCGCACTGATCAAACGAACCACGACGGCCCGCGATGGCGAGATTGTCGTTGCATTGGTCGACAACGAAGAAGCCACTCTGAAATACCTACATCGCGATGGTTCGATGGTTCGCCTCGACCCTGCGAATGCGAGCTACTCTGCGCAAG
This sequence comes from Pontixanthobacter sp. CEM42, assembly GCF_017812015.1. Lineage (GTDB taxonomy): Bacteria > Pseudomonadota > Alphaproteobacteria > Sphingomonadales > Sphingomonadaceae > Pontixanthobacter. Next base: position 1,087,469 of record NZ_JADQTN010000001.1, read on the forward strand.
TCTATCAGCCGGGGCAGGTGGAAGTTCAAGGTAAGCTTGCGGGCCTTCTGCGGCGGTACCACTAAGTTTTTGATGTGCGGGCGAGAGTTTAACGGCGTTCCCCGCGCCACCATCCGTGCTCTCCTTGAGAGTCGGCTACGGCGTCAAAACTCTCGTCGGATAGATTTATGGTTAGGCCGCCGGTTCTCTCCAGCAAGTTACGATCGGCTTTCAGCCATTTCGGCTGGCAGGAACGCGGCAGGTAACGGTCAGCGACTACGATATCCGCTCTATCGCAAGCGGCCGCCAATGCGCGCATCTCAACGCGATTGTTACTTCGCGCCATCAGCACCTGCCAATTACGACCATCTCGGCGTAGCGGGATGGTGCAGAAGTCAGCGCTGCACGATGCATCTGGCCATTGATCAAGCGGGATTGGCTTTCCATCCATGCCCGCCAGTTCGAGCAGGTTGTCGCGGGCATAATCGCTTCGACTTTCTCGAAGAACGAGCAATTCCTCACTCTCACCTGCGATCCCGACATGACGGCCATCGCCCGATATCAGGATATCGGGTGCAGCCTTGGTAAGAAACAACAAAGTGGCCAGTGCTGCGGGAGCGAAACCAAGCAAGCGCACACTCCCCCGCCACAGCCCGATCCACAACCCACCAATCACGAACAGCGCAAAAGTCGCACCACCCATTTCAGGCATCAGCTTGACGGCACCTGGTTGATCGGCCGTGAAATGTGCAATGCCGATGAGCAAGTCGAGCGACTTGCCTGTCAGCCACCAAAGCGGCGCGCCCACCCCGACAAGGTCCGCCAACAGCGACAGCGCGATCAGCGGCATAGATGCAAAAGTGGTGAGCGGAATACCAATGACGTTGGCGAAGGCCCCGTAAACCCCTGCACGATGGAAGTGAAACAGCACTATCGGTATCAAGGCGATCTCGATCACGAAGCCAGTAACAAGCAGCATCAACGTCCGCCGCCCTAGCCGCGTTGCCCAGCTCTCCTCGCGCGGCGCCAGGAACGCTCGCACGGGGGCAGAATTGTGCAACGCAACAATGGCTAGCACGGCTGCAAAACTCATTTGAAAGCTTGGCCCAACAAGCGATTCCGGCCACAGAAACAATACGAACATGGCGGCCACCGCCACCATTCGGAGGGACAGCGCTTCTCTGCCTAAAGCCAAAGCAATCAAGACCAGAATTGCTCCGACACAACTGCGAACAGTGGGGACTTCAGCGCCAGTCAGCAGTGTATATCCGACACCAGCCAAAGCCGCGACACCCGCAGCAACTAAAGGTAGACGAACGCGCAATGCCAGCCACTGCCAAAGCGCGAGCAACTTTATCGCAAGCAAATAGGCAGCAGCAATAACTGCACTGACGTGCAATCCGCTGATCGATAGCAGGTGCGTCAAACCGGCATCGCGCATCGCCTCCTCGTCAGCGTCACTGATACCACCGCGGTCGCCACTAGCGAGCGCCGCTGCGATGGAGCCTGCGGATCCTCCCAGCTGACTTCGGACATGGCTGGCCAATGCGCGCTGAGTCGACGCCAACGCTTCTTCCTTCGCCGCTGGTGCAATGACTTCAATCTCACCTAAGACCGAGCCAGTAGCGGCGAAGCCTTGAAACCATGCCGACCGGGCAAAATTGTAAGCCCCCGGCAACATCGGCGGAGCCGGCGGCATCAAACGTGCTCTCAAACGGATCACTGCGCCTTCCGACAATCCAGCCATATCTTTGTCAATCGGCACGTTGACGCGAACTTTCCGCGCGGTACCCACTTCTGCATCGCGATAAGCCAGAATCAAACGTACCCGGTCCCTAGCAGGCTGTTCGTCGCGCTCTAGAATACGTGCTTGCAGCATCATCACTTGCGGCCGTTCGATAGATTCTGCACCAACAATCTCCGAGCGGCTCCAGATAACAGCGACGCCCAGCGCAACCAACAGACTCACGGCAATTGCAGCTCTACTCAGATCAATGCTGCCTGCACTGTGCCGCCCCATGGACAGAGCGCCGAGCGCAATCAGCAAGCACACTCCAATCGCCGCAGACCATTGCCATGGGCTATCCAGCGTAAACCAAGCAGCAATCCCGCCAGCAAAAGACACCGTCAGCCACGGCCCCTTATCAAAGCCGGATTCGCTCAAGAATTGATTGATTTGGTCAGCAATGCTGGACAATCGCGGTCCAACCCGCCAAGTGCGCTGCACTGCAGCATATTCTGTGTCTGAGGCAGTCTCTGGCGCGTCATCCTGCCCATCATTATGGGGCACAAGAGCGTCACCATTGGCCATCAAGACTATTGGATAGGAAACGAATACTTATGGCAAGCAATAGAGCCGTAACCGATCAAAAAGTTGTTACCCGCTTTGCGCCGTCACCAACCGGATTTCTCCATATCGGCGGCGCACGAACTGCACTTTTTAATTGGCTTTTCTCACGTCGTTACGGCGGGAAGGCGCTGTTGCGTATCGAAGATACTGATCGCAAACGCTCAACCCAAGAAGCGATTGATGCAATTCTTGACGGCCTCGATTGGCTCGGACTCGATTATGATCAGGAGCCAACGTTCCAATCTGCGCAGGCCAACCGCCATGCCGAAGTGGCTCAGATGCTACTCGACAATGGTCATGCATATCGGTGCTACGCGACGCCCGAAGAACTCGAAGCAATGCGCGCGGAGCAGCGCGTGAACAAGCAGCCCATGCGTTATGATGGCCGCTGGCGTGATCGGGACCCATCAGAGGCACCGGAGGGTGCGTCCTTTGCCGTACGCCTAAAGACGCCAATTGATGGCGAAACTGCCATTGATGACCTTGTTCAAGGCCGCGTGACAGTTCGCAACGAAGAGATTGACGACTATATCATCCTCCGTGCCGACGGCACGCCGACGTACATGCTCGCAGCGGTGGTCGATGATCATGACATGGGTTGCACGCACATTATTCGCGGCGATGACCATTTGAACAATGCATTTCGCCAATTGCCGATCTACCGCGCAATGGACGCAATCGAAGGCGGTTGGTCCGATCCGACTTACGCGCACATCCCGTTGATTCATGGCAGCGATGGCGCGAAATTGTCTAAACGCCACGGTGCTTTGGGCGTCGAGGCATATCGCGATGAAATGGGCATCCTGCCCGAGGCGCTGTTCAACTACTTGCTCCGGCTTGGCTGGGGGCATGGTGACAAGGAAGAGATCACCCGCGAAGAGGCGATCGAATTGTTCAGCCTCGACGGTGTCGGCAAAAGCCCCTCACGCTTCGATATCAAAAAGCTCGAGAACTTGAATGGCCACTACATCCGCGAGGCTGACGATGCCCGCTTGGCAGAAATCGTCGCCGCAAAGCTAGGCGATGAAGCCGATCCGGAATTGCTCGAACAAGCTATGCCGGTAATGAAAACGCGAGCCAAAAGCGTCGAAGAACTGGCTGATGGCGCAGGCTTCTTGTTTGCGAAAGTACCATTATCCATGACCGACAAAGCTGCAAAATTGCTGACCGACGACGGGAAAGAGTTGCTTTCGGTAATCTCGGCCCGTCTGAAAGCAGAAAATAGCTGGACAATTGAGGCTCTCGAAGCCACTACGAAGGCACTTGCAGAGGAGCTCGAGCTGGGCTTCGGCAAACTGGCGCAGCCAATGCGAGCCGCGCTAACCGGAACGACAACGTCACCCGGGATTTTCGATGTGCTGGTCCTTTTGGGACGAGACGAGGCTCTTGCGCGAATTGACGCGCAGGCAGTTTCGCCAAGTCAGGACTGACGGGCGCGCGATTAAACCGGGCAAAGGAGAATGAATTTGGCGGATAAACAGGCAAAGCTGACGCTGAACGGAAACGATCACGACTACCCCGTTTTGCAAGGTAGCGTTGGCCCCGATGTAATTGATATCCGTAAGCTTTATGGCCAAACGGGTGCATTCACATTCGATCCTGGCTACAAATCGACCGCAAGCTGCGAAAGCGCGCTGACCTATATCGATGGCAATGAAGGGGTGCTACTGCACCGCGGTTATCCGATTGGCCAATTGGCCGAGCATTCCAGCTTCATGGAAGTCGCTTATCTGCTGCTTAACGGCGAACTGCCGAGCGGTGACGAGCTTGCCGATTTTGACAATACCATCACACGCCACACAATGCTGCACGATCAGCTGCGCCAATTCTATCAGGGTTTTCGCCGTGACGCCCACCCCATGGCAATCATGTGCGGTGTCGTTGGTGCGCTGTCTGCGTTTTACCATGACAGCACTGACATTTCCGACCCAGAGCACCGCAAGATTTCCAGCCACCGCCTAATCGCGAAAATGCCGACCATTGCGGCAATGGCGTATAAATATTCCATCGGTCAGCCGATGATGCAGCCGGATAACTCGCTGAGCTACACCGGTAATTTCCTGCGCATGACTTTCGGTGTGCCCGCTGAACCCTACGAAGTGCATCCGGCGATCGAAAAGGCAATGGACCGGATTTTCATCCTCCACGCCGATCATGAGCAGAATGCATCAACGTCAACGGTACGTCTTGCCGGTTCGTCGGGTGCCAACCCGTTCGCCTGCACTGCTGCCGGTATCGCGTGTCTGTGGGGTCCAGCCCACGGCGGCGCTAACGAAGCGGCGCTCAACATGCTGCAGGAAATCGGCTCTCCGGACCGCATTCCGCACTATATCGAGCGCGCAAAGGACAAGAACGATCCGTTCCGCCTGATGGGCTTCGGTCACCGCGTGTATAAGAATTACGACCCGCGTGCGACCGTGATGCAGAAGACTCTGCGCGAAGTGTTCGATGCACTGGAAGTGAGTGATCCGGTCTTCGAAACCGCATTGCGCCTCGAAGAGCTTGCGCTGAATGACGACTACTTCAAAGAGAAGAAGCTGTTCCCGAATGTGGACTTCTATTCAGGGATCATTCTCTCGTCGATCGGCTTCCCGACCACTATGTTCACTGCGTTGTTCGCCCTCGCCCGTACGGTTGGCTGGGTCGCACAGTGGAACGAAATGATCTCTGATCCAGGCCAGGTCATCGGTCGCCCACGTCAGCTTTACACTGGCCCGACAGAACGTGATTATGTGCCCGTAGACAAGCGGTAATCGCTACTCGGTGGCTTCAGCTACCGGTAGATCGAGTATAAAGCGCGCTCCCTGATCGGGCGCGCTTTTTACCGTCAGGTTTCCGCCCATCGCACGCGCGATTCGGCGCGAAATGTAAAGGCCAAGGCCGGAACCGCCATCACCGGTGCGGCCTAACCGTTCGAACTTCTCGAATACGACGGCTTGCTGGTCTTCGGTCAGGCCTTTGCCTTGGTCGGTCACGGTAACGCTGACACCACCATTCGATTGCGCAACGGCAATCTCGACGCTGGACCCTTCAGGTGAATAGCGGATCGCATTCGTCACCAGATTGAGCAGAATCTGCAATACGCGGCGAAATTCAGCGGTCGCTGGCGCTGTTTCTTCCGGACCCGGTGCAATTAACTTGATCCGGTTCTCCTGAGCGCGAACATTCAAAATGCCGACAGCGCGCCGGGCGACATCTGCCGCATCGATCTGATCAGGTGCCGTGGTGAAACTTGCAGACTCAACGACCTCCAAATCCGATAGGTCTTCAATCAGTGCCATCAAATGCTGCCCGGCATCGGCAATGTCAGATGCATAATTGCTATATTCTTCCGCTAGCGGGCCCGCCATTTTGGAACGGATCGTCTCCGCATTGGCGATAATGCGCGCAATTGGCTGGCGTAGCACTGGCGAAAGATCCCGCCCGATGGAATGCATAGTCTCCGGCTTTGGCGGCGCGCTCGCTTTACGCCGATCAACCAAGGGACGATTTGGCACGAGATAAAGGTCGAAACCATTGCTGCCCGGTTCAGGTTGCCCCAGCGGGATTAAGCTTGCGGTCCAGATACGTTCAGAGCCTTCGACATGGCATTCCGCACCATCCAGCAAACGCCAATGAAGCGGTTGCTCATGGCTATTGCCCGGGAAAGTAACGAACTCGGTCCATGGATGCCCACGCGCCTGCCGCATCCGGGCAGTCAAATCGGCCAGATCCCGGGCCTCGCTTTCAACGGTCAATACGCCTTGCCTCGTGTCTAAGCGGGCGGTTAACTCGGCAACCGATTGATCAATATCCCTCTTACGAGCAATCTTAACCGCCTCAGAAGGATCGGGTTGCGGTGCCGTCTGCCAGTTAGCCACGCCGATAAAGCACCCCCCACCTTCTCGACCAGTCGGTGTCGCTTCCACCCAAGCTGTGATCATTTCTTCGCCGTCGAACGCTGTAATCGTCCGCGCTAGTCGCAGCCCAGACTCTTGCACCTTTACGATCAACTCGCGCAGTTCAGGAATAGCGATTTCCCCGGGAATGACGCCGCCGCACCGCTGCTGCAGCGTTGCCAACGGTTCTTGCGATTCCACCAGCAGGTTTGCCGCGTCAGTGCGCGCACGAGCCAAAAAGGATCCTGAAAGCGAGGCCATCGTATCAGCCCGCAGCCAATCCGCTGGATGCCGCCAATATCTCCGCAGCGCGGTCGCGACGTAGCAAGTCAAAGCCATCGGGCAACGCGACGTTCGGGTGGATCACCACAAACTGCTCTTCAACCTCGTTCGGTTTGAGACCACCAGCGCGCAACGCCAACGCTAGGCGACCTAATTGCCGGTCATTGGTCGATTGCACGGCGAGATCGCGATCTTGCTGCGAAGCGGCCGCCAAAGCGGTTAGGAAGATTGCTACGCCTGCATGCGCAGCCGATAATGCCGCCATCGCCCCATTACCCAATCCGGCAACTAGGCGTGACATTAGACCAAGTCGGCTAGCGCCCTCGTCATATTCCGCCCTCAGATGCATTTCCGCCGCTGCAGTAATCTCATCCAAGCCCTCGCCGGCATGCGTTCGCCAAGTCAACACAGCCGCATGGAAAAGGTCGCCAGGAAGTTCTTTGAGCGGCAGCTCCATCCGGCCTTGTTGCTGGATAAAGCGCGCTTGCGCCGTCAGCACCGCCATCGCGTTACTGGACACATCCGGATCATCTGACGCGATAAGCGCTTGAAGCAGAGGTGAAAGAACCAAATCAATCGCGCTGCGATCATGCAGGCGTTGCGCCAGTTGACGTTCAATCGACAGAGCATGGCAGTGTGACAGGAAACCGGCATTGGTCAGCAAGTGGCCGACAAGTTCTTCGGAATGTTGTTCAACGAATTCGGGCAAATTGTCGTCACGGGCCTCACGTCCTTGAACGCCGAGCATCTGCCCTGCTACGCTGGAAGCCATTCCGCGAACCTGTGCTACGATCTCGTCGCTAAACAATGTATTGTCCGGGCTGACCACCAAATGCCCCAAAATCGGCGCAACTGTGCCGAGCGCGGCGTCGCCATGCGCAAGCTCGTCGCGCAGAACCGCTTCTACCGGTATTTCAGTTGTTTGGTTCATCGCCGTCTCTTCCATCTCCTGCTCCTACCGCAGCATGGTTAAGCCCGCGTTATCCTCAACGAGTAAGTTTGAAACAAAAGGAATATCAGCACCAGGACAGCAAGTAACTGAATAACTGGTACTAACTGACCGGCCACAAGGCCAATTCCCAGTACAATCGCCAGAACACCGCGATCTTCGAACAAATCTTGCAATTTTTTCGATCCATCTGGACCGTGCTGTTCCGCAGCCAATCGCAGCAACCCGACGAGAATTGTGACAGCAAATAGTGCCGAAACTTGCACGCTCTCCACCACGGAATACCAAGCCAGCGCGATGAGCGCAGCATCAAGCAAAACCGTAGGCAATATCGACAATATCCGGCGAACACCGGTTCGAGCAATACGTCCCTTCAAAATACCCGAGATCGCTCCACCAAAGCGAAACGCAAACGCCGCGATTGCTGCTAACGCAAAACCCGCAGCAGAATATCCGAGATAGCCGCACAATACCGCGACCCCGGTCAGGGCATAACCCAAACCGCCAACTGCTTGTGCAGCCTTCACCGGATGAGAATGCCTCCTAAGAACTGTTAGCCCTGCGTAATCTGCACCAGCACTCACCGGTGCAATCGGTGCGGCCGGGCTGAACATATTGCCCAACCAATTGTTCTCAAATGCCTGTAAAGCCTCATCATCGCGGAGGATTGCCCAATGATGATCAGATAAGGCGCTCTCGGCGATCTCACCCGTTTTTGTGCCGGATTGCAGAGCAAGCCTGAGCAAACTCGATTGCGGATCGACATCAGCAGGCATGTCGGCCAATTTTTCCACGAGTGAACCATTGGCCAGCATAATGCCTGCCCATGCAAATTCACGATCAAGCCTTTCGAAGCCCTCGGCAACAGCCTTCTCCGCTGGCAAAGTAAGAACCGTCTTCCCGCCATCGAGATGCTGAGAGGCCAGTTCCTCATCAAATGCGAGCCCGTCGGCAATGACCAGCAACTCGTCGGCAGCCTTAACTAAACCAGACAATGGGCGCGCATCGCGGATGACCTGGAACTGCGCACCAGCATTCTCAACGGCCTGCTGTAGCTCGACAAGTTCGGGATGGAGTCCGTCCGACAGACATGCGATTTGCTCACACCCCATCGAGATTGCGAAATCGATCTGCCGCTGCAAGATCCTTCGGCCACCAACACGAGCAAAAGCCCGCGGCTTCCCTTCACCACCGGAAAACTCTTCAACTGACGATAACAGTGCGACCCGCACTCGTATGCTCCTTGAAAGGGAGCACGTGTCTAGGCTGGGTAGGAGACGGTGCCAAGCGCCGATATTCGGCAAGGCATCTGCGCGATGCGCTCGTTACGCGACGAAATCCATATAAAAGGCTTCAATTTTGCGCACGATGGTCGGCTCACCGGGCGCGGATTCCAGCGCATCTGCTGACAGTTTGAGCAGCTCGTCGGCATGAAAACTGGCTGCCAGGCCTTTCAAGCGAAGCGCCGCCATTTCCCAGTTTCCGTCGCATCGCGCCCGCTTTAGAAGGTCGATTTGACGCTCTACGCTTTCTGCGAATGCACGGCGCAACTCCGCCAGGAGCGCAGGATCCTCACCTGCGGCGGCCGCAAAAGTAGCATCAAGAGTGCCGTTTTCATACAACATCATCTCATCAAATACGGCCCCGAAAGTTAAAATGAGGTTTCCCCCTGTGGAAAACATGTTAGATTCCGCACATGACCGGAGGACCAAACATCCGGGCGATAGGCCCAGAAGACGCGCAGGAAGCGCAGGTTGAAACCATATCCGAGGAAGCGGAGGACACCCTTTCGCTTACCGATGAGTACGAGAGCGATTGGGAATATGAAGAACCCAAAAGCCTGCAGTTAGGGTGGATTACACCCACTCTCGCGGTATTGGCCATCGCCGGTTGGACCGGGTTTTTTGGCTGGGCACACCAATCAGAGATACTGAGTGGCGGCACTCCGCAGCAATGGACCAGTTGGATCACCAGCTGGGCAATTCCTACTCTATTGATCGTATCGCTGTGGCTGCTGGCTATGCGCAATAGCACGCGCGAAGCGGCTAAATTTGGCGCAACGGCGCACATGCTGTCGGAAGAGTCAGCCCTGCTTGAGCAGCGTTTGACCACGGTAAACCGCGAGTTGAGCTTGGCGCGTGAATTTCTCGGTTCACAATCGCTGGAGTTAGAATCGCTTGGCCGTGTCGCTAGTGAGCGCTTGTCAGAGCATGCCGACCACTTGCAAAGCCTGATCACGGACAATGGCAGTCAAGTTGATGCCATCGCAAGTGTCAGCGCTACCGCATTGGAAAACATGGGTAAATTGCGCGACGACCTGCCGGTTGTCGCGAACTCAGCAAAGGATGTATCCAATCAAATTGGTACCGCTGGCCGGACTGCGAATGGTCAAATTGCCGAACTGGTCGCCGGGTTTGAGCGGCTGAACGACTTCGGCAAAGCCAGTGAGAGCCAGGTTGATTCCATCCAAACCAAAATCGAAGCGGCGTTGACCACTTTCGAAAACCAAACGGAAGAGATGGAAGAACTCGCCGAAACCCGCTTTGCCGCGCTGCGCGACAAGAGCGATGAGTTCCGTACCGAATTGGATGGCCGCGAAGTCGAAGCCTTGGCAGCAATGCGCCGCCGCGCGGAAGCATTGGCCGATGAATTCGCCAAATCACGCGAAGGTTTGGATCTCGAAGAAGAGGAAGCACTTCGCTCGCTCCGTGCGCGTCTGACGGCGATGCGTGAAGAAGCTAGCACCGTTAGCAATTCAGTGCAGGAAAGCGAAACCAACGCGCTCGAAAGCTGGCAGGCACGGATTGCGGCTTTGAAACAGCAACTCAATGAAGCGATTGTCGAGATTCAGAATATTGACGAGGCCGCGCTCGCTTCTGCCAACGCTAAGCTTGACGCTCTCCGGTCAGAGGCCGAAGCGGTCGATGCCCATATTATGGAACGCGACGGCAAATTGGTCGAACAGGTCGAGGCGCGGCTGGTAGCGCTTGGGGAAAATGAGGATGTAGCCATTCAAGCGTTGACTGCGCGGTTGGAAACGCTCGACAGTGAAATTGCAGCGCGCCGTGAAGCGCAGGAAAGCCAATCGGAACGTCTTGCCGGACGTAGCGAAGCAATTGCCGCACGCATTGACACTTTAAGAGCCTCTCTGGTCGCCATTTCAGACCTTGGCGAACGTACCGAGGAAAGCATGGCACGCAGTGCCGAGCAGTTGGTGTCTACATTCGACAATAGCCGAGAAGCCATTGAAGCCACGGATAGGGCGGTCAAGGACCTTACGGAGGCGAGCGTGCGCTTGCTGGAGCTTATCCAAGCCAGTGCGCAGCATAGCGGTGTCGAATTACCCGAAGCGTTGACGACTGCAGAAGATCGCCTGAAGGAAATTCGCGATCAGGCAGAAGAACTCAAAGGCGTGATCGGACAGGCTGGCGATAAGAGCCAGGAGCTTTCCGAATATGTCCTAGCAGCCCAATCAACTGGTCATGCATCGATTGAGCAAGTTGATGCGCTCCGTGACCGTATTGCCGGTTCCAATGCAGCAACTCATGAAGCGATCACGCTGCTGACCAGCGATCTGTCCAAACTGAACGATGAAAGCGATTTGCTTTCGTCCAAAGCACAGGACCAACTGCGAGAGGCTATTTCTGCGCTTGAAGAAGCAGCACGCAATGCGCCCTCAACTATCGAAGCTGGCCTGAAGGAAAGTGTCCAATCCGTTGCGAGCAAGCTTGGCCAGGACGCCGGAGAAGTGCTCGACAAGACACTCCACAGCGCTTCACAAGAGTCGATCAGCAAGCTCGAAGAGTCCGCTGCAAAGGCCAGCGGTGTCAGTCGTGATGCGGCTATCCAACTGCGTGATCAGCTATCCAAGGTCAACGAACTCGCCGCAAACCTTGAAACTCGCGTTTCAAGGGCACGTGAGCAAGCTGAAGAGCAAGTCGGTAACGACTTCGCACGCAGGATGGCTCTGATCACCGAAAGCCTTAACTCGAACGCTATCGACATTTCCAAGGCAATGTCGAGCGATGTGACCGATACGGCTTGGGCGTCATATCTGCGCGGTGATCGTGGCATCTTTACCCGCCGTGCAGTCAGCTTGCTCGATAGTACCGAGGCGCGTGATATCGCCGAGGTCTATGATGAAGATCCGGACTTCCGTGAGAACGTCAGCCGGTACATTCACGATTTCGAGAGTATGCTACGCAGCATGCTCTCAACCCGTGACGGCAACGCGCTCAGTGTCACCCTGCTGAGCTCCGATATGGGCAAGCTCTACGTGGCGCTTGCGCAAGCTATCGAGCGGCTTCGCGACTAAGCTGTTAGGAAGGCTCGGCGAGCAATTCCTCGAACAGATTGATCGTATCTGCACCGACCCATCCGTAGGTGTAGTTTGCTATATATAGCGCAGTTAGAACTGCTGCGATGATGGTCGCACGCAGCGCATGTCGCCCTGGTCGGAAATTGGCCGGAGCGCTGTCGGCTTGCCCGGGCACTTTGGGAATGCCCGCTTCGTCATGCGTTTTGACGCCGAAAGGCAGCATGACGAATGCCGTCATAACCCAGACCAATGCGTAGATCGCGACAATTGATGTGATCTTCATGTTGCTTACTCTGCCACCAGCATAACTCTGACCTGCGGTTTCTTCCCGCTCCAGCGCTGGGCGGCTCGGCGTGTTGCCAATCGCGTCGCTTCTGCAATGGCTTTACCATCCTTGCGGTCAGCGCCTTTGAGTCTCTTGAGCGCGCTAGAGATGTCAGACTGAGTCTCGTTCACAAAATCCGCGTAATCTTCATCCAACGGCAACCCGAAACACTCAATGCTCGCCCTACCCTTGGTATCAAGCGCCACAACGATCGCGCCGTTGTAGGCGATACGCCGCCGCATGGTGATCGATTCGCCATCGGCCGGAACAATGATGTCGCCATCAAGGACAAGCCTGCCCGTGTGGACCTGCGCGAGCCGGCTTGGCTTTCCAGGAGCAAGCCGCACGATATCGCCGTTCTTCTGGAAGACGTTCTCGGGAATCCCCGCCGCTTTGCCAACCCGCACTTGCTCCTGCATGTGGCGGATTTCGCCGTGTACGGGAACAAGTATCTCGGGCCGCAACCAAGAGTACATTTCCTCAAGCTCCGGCCGTCCCGGATGACCGGACACATGGATCTCGCTCTGACGGTCAGTAACCATCACCACTCCGCTATCCGCGAGCTTGTTCTGGATTTTGCCAATCGAGATTTCGTTGCCTGGTATCTGACGGCTGGAGAAGAGCACTACATCCCCGCGAACGAGTGCGAGCCGGTGATTTGACTCGGCAATCCGGGAGAGAGCAGCGCGCGGCTCACCCTGCCCGCCCGTTGCGACAATCATAACCTCACCGCGCGGCAGCCGCATTGCGGTGTCGAAATCCACTGGATCGGGGAAATCGAGCAGATAGCCGTGTGATTGCGATACTTCGAGGATACGGTCTAATGATCGCCCCGCGACACATACCTGGCGCCCGTGTGCTTTTGCCACTTCGCCGAGTGTCTGCAAGCGCGCGACATTGGATGCGAAAGTCGTTACCAGCACCCGCTTGCCAGCGTGCTTGCCGACTTCTTCCATCAGCCCCTGATACACAGCGCCTTCAGAACCACTTGGCTTCGGATTAAACACATTGGTGGAATCGCACACCATAGCAAGGACGCCCTCGTCGCCGATTTGCGTCAACTCTTCGCCGGTGGTGGGTTCACCGATGATTGGGTCCTCATCCAACTTCCAATCACCGGTGTGGAATATCCGGCCATACGGCGTGTCGATCACCAAAGCGTTACCTTCGGCAATTGAGTGCGCCAGCGGGACATAGCCAATATCAAATGGCCCGACCGAGAAGCTGTCAGTGCCCTCTATTACATTGAGCTCGACCTGATTGGATATTCCAGCCTCTTGCAGTTTTCGGCGGATCAGTTCGGCGGTGAATGGTGTCGCGTAAAGCGGTACGCCGATATCAGCAGCGAAGTAGGGGATCGCGCCGATATGGTCTTCATGCGCGTGAGTCAGGACAATACCTGCGAGATCGTCGAGCCGATCCTCAATGAATTCCAAATCGGCAAAGACCAGATCAACACCCGGATATTCGTTGCCGGAGAATGTCATACCGAGATCGACCATCAACCATTGGCCATCGCAGCCGTAGAGGTTGACGTTCATCCCGATCTCGCCAGAGCCACCAAGTGCTAGAAAGAGCAGCTCTTTTTCGGGGGTGAAGTCCTTCTTCACGAAGCAGCCCGATTGGCGAGAATTGCCAACCCTTGAATGGTCAAATCGGCGTCAACCACGTCGAAAATCTCAGTGTTATCGTCGAACAGAATCGCAAGCCCGCCGGTCGCAACGACCTTCGCTGGCCGCCCGATTTCATCGCGCATCTTCTGGATCAGTCCTTCCATCATCGCTACATAGCCCCAGAACACGCCGATCAGCATTTGATCCTCGGTATTCCGCCCGATTACACTCTTGGTGCTCGGTGCTTTGATAGCGATCCGCGGAAGTTTGGCAGTCTTTCCAACCAGCGCGTCGAGCGAGAGATTGATACCCGGTGCAATGATTCCGCCCTTGTAGGTGCCATTGAAATCAAGCGCTTCGAATTTGGTCGCAGTGCCGAAATCAACAACGATCAAATCGCCTTCATATTTCTCATGCGCGGCGACACAATTCAGCGCACGGTCTGCGCCCAAAGACTCCGGATGATCGACATCGATCTCGAAGCCCCATGGCGTGTCGCCTTTGCCTGCGATTAATGGCGTCAGGCCGAAATACTTCTTCGAAAGAACAGTCAGATTGTGATCAGCACGCGGCACGACCGAGGCGAAGATAATCTGTGTGATATCTTCCTTCTTGAAGCCTTCGATTCTCAATAGCTGAATCAGCCAAACCGCATATTCATCGCCCGTGCGGCGCGGATCGGTGGCAATGCGCCAGCGTGCTTTGATTTCATCGCCCTCAAACAAAGCGAAGACAACGTTGGTATTTCCGACATCGGCTGCAAGCAGCATAGTTTCGTTCCTTTAGGCCAATATCTTCAGGCCAATATCTCTAGGCCAGCATCACATCGCCAGCATGGATGGCACGGGTTGAGCCATCCGCCAAGCGCAGTAGCAGAGAACCATCATCAGCAAGACCGGCAAATTCGCCAGATTGCGTGGCTGTTTCAGTTTCGTGGAAAGTCAGAGGCGTTCCAACGGGATGGGCAGCATTGGTCCAACGCCTTAGCAACGGTTCCAAGCCATAGGTCCTCCAGCGCTCCAATTCGGTGTCGAACTGGACAGCTAGCCTTTCCGCAAAACCATTGCGGTCGGGTGCAGGGCCAAACTTTGCAAACGATACGGTTTCCCGATCAGACAAGTCGGGCGCCACCGCAAGATTTACACCGATACCAACAATTACCGCCTGCCCCTGCCCTTCGAGCAGGATACCAGCGAGCTTCGCGCGACCAATCAACAGATCATTGGGCCATTTAAGCGAGAGAGCATGAGGGTCCGGTACAAGTGACAAACATGCTTCGTATGCCGCCAACCCGGTCAGCAATGCCAAGGTCGATGCCGGAGGATCCGACTGAGCGATATGAACGACGGTCGAGCCCATAAAATTGCCGGAGCCATCAAACCAATCGCGCCCTTGCCTGCCGCGACCCGAACTCTGTCGGTCAGCAACCAACCAATGCCTCTCAGGCACACGCTCATTGTTGCTTAGACGCGTGGCCAGATCGCTGTTGGTCGACCCGGTTTCTGAAACGTATTCGATCAAATGACGAAGAACATCGCCGACGCGGCGCGCGCTGCGAGATCACCAAGCCATGGTGTCAGCAGATAACCGAGCGGCGACACAAAGATTGTCGTCACCAGAAGTACAACCCAGCGGGACGTTTCGCCCTTGGCTTCCACGACATCAGCAGGATCGTCAAAATACATGATCTTGACGATTTTGAGATAGTAGAACGCACCAATAACACTCGCTGCAATACCCAGCGCCGCCAGAATAATCATGTCCGCTTGGACAGCAGCTTGGAATACAACAAACTTGCCCCAGAAACCGAACAACGGCGGAATACCGGCAAGGCTCAGCATCATGATTGCAAGACATAGCGCAAGCAGACCGTGGGATCGGGACAGCCCGGCAATATCGGAGATATTCTCAACCTGATTGCCATCTTTATCCCGAAGCATCAGCACAGCGACGAAGCTACCCAAGGACATCGCCACATAGATCGCCAGATAGACCAGCATCGCAGCCGCGCCTGCTTCGGTCGCCGCCGCAAGACCGACCAGAATGAAACCGACATTGTTGATCGAACTGTAGGCGAGCAAGCGCTTGATATTCTCTTGCCCGATAGCCCCGAGTGCACCGACGACAATCGAGGCCAATGCGGCGAAGATAATGATCTGCTGCCATGCATCCGATTGCGCACCGAACGGATCAAGCGCAATCCGCATCGTGATCGCAATCGCGGCAACTTTGGGTGCTGTCGCGAAAAACGCGGTGACGGGTGTCGGTGCGCCTTCGTAAACATCCGGCGTCCACATGTGGAACGGCACAGCGGCAATCTTGAAGGCAAGACCAGCGAGGACAAATACCACGCCAAACAATGCGCCTGTGCCCATTCCATCGGCCAAAGCAGCGCGGATCCCAAGGTAGCTGGTAGAACCGGTAAAGCCGTACACAAGGCTCATACCGTAGAGCAAAATACCGCTCGCCAATGCGCCGAGGACGAAATATTTGAGACCAGCCTCTGCAGAGCGTTCATCGCTGCGGCTGTAGCTGGCCAGCACATAGGATGAGAGGCTGCTTAGCTCGAGGCCAATATAAAGTGTCATCAGATCAACGGCGGATACCATGATCCCCATGCCGACGGCACCAAATATCATCAGCACTGGATATTCAGGGCGATACTCGCCCTTCGCATCGAAGAATTTGGGCGTGACGATCAGACAGCCGATAGTCGCCAAATAGATCAGCAGCTTGGTGAAATTACCAAACGCATCCATGCGGTAGAGACCGCTCCACGCATCCGCACCTTGCGACAGGGCGTCGTTGGTGAACAGCTCCACCACAACCGCTCCTGCAGCTACAAGCGAAGCAATTGCGAGATAGGTGACCGTTTGGGCTGACTTGTTGCCTGCGAAGGCCGCAACCATCAGCAGGACCAGACCGGCGACCGCCAGAATAATTTCAGGCGCGGACAATTGGAATGAAAGCAGGAAGTCCATCAGTGCGCTCCCTCTGCTTTCTTGTCGATCTCAGGCATTGCGTTGGCAGCCTCTTCTAGCGGTTCGCCGACTACCAGTTTCGCATCCCCTTCAGGAGCGGCACGAGCAAGCCGCGCATCCAGCGCTGCAATGTCAGCACGCATTGGTGCAAGGAAGCTTTCGGGATAAACACCCATCCACAGAACCGCTGCAGCAATCGGGCCGAGCATGATCCACTCACGCAGCGACAAGTCCTTCATCGCGGCGGCGTCAGCGTTCTTCTGCTCACCAAAGGCCACCCGGCGGTAAAGATACAGCATATAACCAGCACCCAAGATGATGCCCGTCGTCAACACAAAGGTCGTCAGACTGGAAACCTTGTAGACACCCGCAAGGCTGAGGAATTCCGCGACAAACCCGCTAGTACCCGGCAGGCCAATGCTGGCCATCGTGAACAGCAGGAAGAACAGCGCATATTTCGGCATGTTGATCGCAAGGCCGCCATAACGGTCAATCTCTCGCGTATGCAGCTGGTCATAGATGATGCCCACGCACAGAAACAATGCGCCCGACACCAAACCGTGGCTCAGCATCATAATCATTGCGCCTTCAAGGCCCTGCACATTGAACGCAAACAGGCCCGCAGTCACAATCGCCATATGCGCGACCGAACTATAGGCGATCAGCTTCTTCATATCGTGCTGCACCAGCGCAATCAGGCTGGTGACGATCACTGCGACCATGGACAGACCGAAGATCAGCCACACGAATTGCGCGGATGCTTCGGGGAACATTGGCAGGCTGAAACGGATAAAGCCGTAACCGCCCATTTTCAGCAGAACACCCGCCAAAATGACTGAGCCTGCCGTTGGCGCCTGAACGTGCGCATCGGGCAACCAAGTATGCACCGGCCACATCGGCATTTTTACGGCGAAGCTGGCAAAGAATGCGAGCCATAGCCACGTTTGTGCCTCTGGCGCGAAATCGTAATTCATCAGCGTCGGGATGTATGTCGTGCCCGCTTCATTCACCATCCACAGCATCGCGATCAGCATCAGGACCGAACCGAGCAGCGTGTAGAGGAAGAATTTGTAGCTAGCGTAAATCCGGTTATCGCCGCCCCAGATGCCGATGATCAGATACATCGGGATCAGACCTGCCTCGAAGAAAATATAGAACAGGAACATATCCTGCGCGGCGAACACGCCGATCATCAGCAATTCCATGAACAGGAACGCTGCCATATATTCGCCCACACGCTTCTGGATCGATTCCCAGCTTGCGAGGATGCAGATCGGCATCAGGAATACAGACAACACAATCAGCATCAGCGCGATACCGTCGATGCCCAACGCATAGCTAAAGCCTGCGAACAGCTCTGCCCGCTCGGTAAATTGCCACTGAGCGCCGCCAATATCGTAGTTGACCCACAGCAGAATGCCGCAGGCTAGATTGATCAGCGTAGCGACCAAAGCAATGACACGTGCGGCCTCTGCCTTAACGAACAGACACGCAACCGCTGCAACGGCCAGAACGGCAAGCATAGTAGAAAGGATGGGAAAACCGCCCATTACATCAGCACCCATGTCACCGCCGCAACAACCCCGAGGATCATCACCAGCGCATAAGAATTAAGATAGCCCGACTGGATCTTCTTCGCCGCGACGGTGCCCTTTTGGACGACCCACGCCGCGCCATTGGGACCAAACCGGTCAATGATACCTTGATCACCAATGATCCAGAATTTCCGGCCCAGCCAGAATGCCGGACGGACAAACAAGAAGTTATAGAGCTCGTCGAAATACCACTTGTTGAACACGAACCGGTGCACATAGCGGAACTGGTCGACGAACTTGCCCGGGATCGAAGTGTCCTTGATGTAGGCCAGCCACGCGCCGAACAGGCCGAGCAGCATAACCACAAAGGCCGAGTATTTCACCCAATACGGAACCGCATGCATCGCATCGATCAAGTTTGCGTTGAAGAAGATCGAGCTGCCCCAGAACGCAGCATCATCGAGGAAGCTTGGCGCAAACACTTGTCCGGCAAAAATCGCACCGAGCGACAGCACGCCAAGCGGAACCAGCATTGAAACCGGGCTTTCGTGTGGTTGATAGCCACCAGTTGTGTCCTCGCCAGCTCCTTCCGGTGTCTTGTGGACGCTGTGCTGAATATGCTCGCTTTCGATCCAGCGTGGCTTGCCCCAGAAAGTCAGGAACATCAGTCGCCAGCTGTAGAAGCTAGTCAGCAACGCTGCGAACACACCCATCCAGAATGCAAAGGTGCCGAGGCCGGTTCCGCGCGCAAATGCAACTTCGAGAATAGCATCTTTCGACCAGAAGCCGGCAAAGCCAGCGCCGAGGTGATAAACACCCACGCCAGTAATCGCGAGCGTACCAAACATCATCGCCCAGAATGTGATCGGGATCTTCTTACGCAGGCCGCCATAATACCGCATGTCCTGCTCGTGATGCATCGCATGGATCACCGAACCGGCACCAAGGAACAACAGCGCTTTGAAGAATGCGTGGGTGAACAGGTGGAACATCGCCACGCCGTAAGCGCCTACGCCAGCGGCAAAGAACATATATCCCAACTGCGAGCAGGTTGAATACGCAATAACCCGCTTGATGTCCCACTGCGTGGTACCGATTGTCGCGGCGAAGATACAGGTTGCTGCACCGACGAATGTGACCATTGCGAGAGCTACCGGAGCAGCCTCAAACATTGGCGAGAGGCGGCACACCATGAATACGCCCGCGGTCACCATAGTCGCAGCGTGGATCAGGGCAGAAACAGGTGTAGGCCCCTCCATCGCGTCGGGCAGCCAAGTATGCAGACCAAGCTGCGCGGACTTACCCATCGCGCCGATGAACAGCAGAATGCACAGAATATCCATCGTGTGCATCCGGTAGCCCATGAAGCCAATAGTTGCGCCGCTCATCGTAGGGGCAGCTTCGAGAATTTCGGGAATGCTGGTCGTGCCGAACACGATGAATGTGCCAAAGATACCCAGCATAAAGCCAAGGTCACCCACTCGGTTTACCACGAAGGCTTTGATCGCCGCTGCGTTGGCGGTTGGTTTCTTGAACCAGAAACCGATCAGCAAATAGGATGCGAGGCCTACCCCTTCCCAGCCAAAGAACATCTGGACGAGGTTATCGGCGGTCACCAGCATCAGCATGGCAAAGGTGAACAGGCTCAGATAGGCGAAGAAGCGCGGTTGATCCGGATCCTCGTCCATATAGCCCCAGCTATACAGGTGAACGAGCGCAGACACGGTGGTGATCACCACCAGCATAACGGCGGTGAGCGTGTCGACGCGCAGCGCCCAATCGAAGCTCAGATTACCTGACTGGACCCATTGCAGAACCGGAACGACTTCAGCCGTAGCGGTGCCTGATATAAAGCCGTAAAAGATCGGCCAGCTGAGCAAGCAGGATACGAACAGCGAACCGGTCGTAATCGTTTTGACGACTGTATTGCCAAACGCACGGTTGCCCAACCCGCCGACAATTGCGGCGAGCAAAGGCAGGAATACGATAAGCAGTATCGAAGTGTGGAGCACCGGTGCTTATCCCTTCATCCGGTTGACATCATCGACCGCGATAGTGCCGCGGCCACGGAAATAGATGACGAGAATGGCAAGCCCGATAGCCGCTTCTGCCGCAGCGACGGTCAGCACGAACATCGCAAACACTTGCCCGGTCAGATCATTCAAGAACGCGCTAAAAGCGACCAATTGAATGTTCACCGCGAGCAGGATCAACTCGATCGCCATCAGAATGATGATCACGTTCTTCCGGTTGAGGAAAATGCCCAACACGCCGAGCACGAACAGGATCGCGCTGACCACGATGAAGTGCTCGATAGCGATACCACCTAGATTGGTCATAGCTCGACCCCCTTGCCCACTTCGGGGTTCTGCATTTCGGTCGCGTCTTCGGGACGGCGGCGGTTCTGTTTGCCGATGTCTTGCTGGCCGCGAACATCCGCAGCGCTTTTCTCAAGCGTCAGCACAATCGCGCCAATCATCGCCACCAGCAGAATGATACCAGCAGCTTCGAACAGGAAGATGTACTTGCTGTAGAGCAGTGTACCGAGCGAGGTGATATTGCTCTCGCCAATCATCGGTGCAGCAGACCCGTCAGCTACACCGAGTTCCAAGGCACCTGCTTTGTAAGCTCCGATACCGAGTACCAGCTCGGCCAGAAGCACCAGCGCAATCGCGATTCCTAGTGGGAAATTCTTGATGAAACCGGCCCGCATCTCGGCGAAGTCGATATTGAGCATCATTACTACGAACAGGAACAACACCGCGACTGCACCGACATAAACGATGACCAGCAGCATCGCGATAAACTCCGCGCCAACAAGGACCATCAGGCCTGCCGCATTGAAGAATGCCATGATAAGCCACAACACGGAATGCACCGGGTTACGCGCGGTAATTGTGAACACGCCACTGGCGATCACAAGAAGCGCGAACAGGTAAAAGGCGAGTGTTTGGATCATTGTTACGCGCGGCCCCTATCTGTACGGCGCATCGGCTTCAAGGTTAGCGGCCAGTGCGCGCTCCCACTTGTCCCCGTTGGCCAACAATTTCGCTTTGTCGTACAGCAATTCTTCGCGTGTTTCGGTTGCGTATTCGAAATTCGGTCCCTCGACGATGGCATCAACTGGGCACGCTTCTTGGCAGAAACCGCAATAGATGCACTTCGTCATATCAATGTCATAGCGCGTGGTGCGACGCGAACCGTCATCGCGCGGTTCTGACTCGATGGTGATCGCTTGCGCCGGGCACACCGCCTCACACAGCTTACAGGCGATGCAGCGCTCTTCCCCATTGGGGTAGCGGCGTAGCGCATGCTCACCGCGGAAACGTGGGCTAAGCGGGTTCTTCTCGAACGGATAATTGATCGTCACTTTGGGTTTGAAGAAATACTTCAAGGTCAGCATATGCGCCTTGACGATTTCCCACAGAGTGAACGATTTAATGAGATGTGCTAGAGTGCTCATGATGCCTCGCCTCCGCTGGCTGTTGCCACGGAGCATGTGCCCTTGATTTCCATAGTTTCGCCATCAGGCGTGGTACCCTTGATCGCAATGGAACTTGTACCAGCGTCTGTATCGAGATCACTAATGTCCAAATCGACATTAAACTCGGGTGCGGTCAGTTTTATATACAGGTTGGTCGGTAGAGAATCGAAGACCTGTGCGATCTTGCGGTCCTTCGCCAACACTTCACCATCGCCGGTAACTTTGTATAGCGTCAACACATTGCCGCGATGTGCCGCAGTAGCTTCCTCGGAAGGTGCGAACACAGTCAGATAGGCTGTCTCAGCGCGACAATCGAATGTCGTGCCGGACATCGCAGCAGCTGCGGCTGTGGCTAGGAGAATGCTCATAGCGGCGCATACCTCGTCAACATCAGATATCCGGAGATCAGGAATACGAACAGCAGGCTCAGCGGCAGGAACACTTTCCAGCCAAGGCGCATCAATTGGTCATAGCGGTACCGGGGCACGGTTCCCCAGGTCCAACTGAAGATGAAGAAGAAGACAAACATCTTCCCGAACAGCCATATCCAGCCCGGTATTGCGTAGAGCGGTTCCCACTCGACCGGCGGCAACCACCCGCCGAAGAATAGGATCGCACATAGCGCGCACATCAGCAAAATGTTGGCGTACTCGCCGAGCCAGAACAGTGCGAAGGACATCGAGCTATATTCGGTCTGATAACCGGCGACGAGTTCGGACTCAGCCTCGGTCAGATCGAATGGTGCACGCGCCGTCTCTGCCATGGCAGAGATCAGGAACATCACGAAGAGTGGGAACAGCAGCGGATTAAACGCAAAGGCATTCACGAAGCCCAGCCCGTGCCCCTTCTGCGCCACGATAATATCGTTGAGATTAAACGAGTTTGCCCACAGCACTACACACACCAGAATGAAGCCGATAGAGACCTCATAGGAGATCATCTGAGCAGCGGCGCGCATCGCGGAGAAGAACGGATATTTGGAGTTGGACGCCCAGCCCGAGATAACCACGCCGTATACACCCAGCGAACTCACCGCGAGAACGTAGAGCAATCCGACATTGATATCCGCCAGCACCGCTCCGGAGTTGAACGGAATCACCGCCCATGCAGCGAGTGCCACGGTGAACGTGATAATCGGCGCGAGCAGGAAAAGGCCCTTATTCGCCGCCGAGGGAATGATCGTTTCCTGCAGGAAGACTTTCAAGCCGTCGGCAAAGCTTTGCAGCAAACCGAACGGACCAACCACATTGGGCCCGCGCCGCATCATAATCGCGCCGAGAACCTTGCGGTCGACATAGATAATCATCGCAACTGCCAGCATCAGCGGCAGCGCAATCAGCAGAATACCTGCGATGGTCGCAGTGAACCACGCAAATTCGTAACTCATGCCGAAGGATTGGAAATATTCGGTCATCAGTCGCAGTCCCCGCCTTCGCTGTACGAGCCGCCACCGCCATTAGACGATTCAGAATTCGGCCCCCGGCCCAACTTTCCCATGAAAGATGGAGCGAACGTCGACAGCAGCATCAAGACAATAAGGAAAGCCAAAGCACCTCCAAAGAGTATCAGCACATTCATTCCGCCGCCTCCGCCAGTTCTTCACCGTGGATCAGTTCTGCAGAACATTGCTGCATCGTCGCGCTGGCGCGGGCGATGGGATTGGTCAGATAGAAATCCTTGATCGGATAGGCCGCAATCGTTCCTTCCGCTTTGGCCTTGCTGTCCGCTTTCGGAAGATCGCCAAAATCGGCCAAACCTTCTTCGCCCAGTGCAGGCACAGCTTTGATCATCGCGGCTTGCAATTCGGCAAAGCTGTCAAAACCAACGCTCACGCCCAAAGCATCCGCCAGCGCGCGCAGGATAGTCCAATCCTCGCGCGCATCGCCGGGCGCAAACACGGCTTTTTCGGCAAATTGCACGCGGCCTTCAGTGTTGACGTAAGTGCCATCCTTCTCGGCATAGGACGCCGCTGGCAGAATGATATCCGCGGCATGCGCGCCTTTATCACCGTGGTGGCCGATATAGACTTTCAGCGCGTCGACAAATGGCTCGAAATCCATTTCATCCGCGCCCAGAGAGAACACCACTTTCGGTTTCGCTTTGACGACATCCGCCATGCCGTTTTTCTGCGCGTAGCCGAGCATCAACCCGCCCATCCGTGCAGCAGAGAAGTGCATCACGTTGAAGCCATTCCAGCCATCTTTGACGAGCTTGAACTTATCGACGAGTTTGAGGCCAGCACCGAGCGCACCTTGCGCCAGTGCAGCACCGCCGAGGATAACCGCCGGCCGTTCAGCCTTCTTCATCGCATCGCCAAGCGCTTTGGGAATACGGTTTAGGACAGACAGATCTTCGCCGAGGAAGGTCGCAGGATATGTGGTTTCCCATTTAGGCCCGACCACAAACACTTGTGCGCCGTTCTTCACAGCCTTTCTAATACGGGCATTGACCAGCGCCGCTTCCCAGCGAACGTGGCTGCCCACGATCAGGATCGCATCAGCGGTCTCGATACCAGCAAAGGTCGTGTTGAAATTGACCGCAGCCAAGTTCGACACATCATAATCCATGCCGGTCTGGCGGCCTTCGAGCAGTTTGCTACCCATCGCGCCCAGCAGCGCTTTGGCCGCGAACATCGTTTCACAATCGACCATATCGCCCGCAATTGCAGCGACATTCTTGCCCGGCTTGGCTTTGGCGATGGCCTTAAACGCCTCGTCCCAGCTGGATTCAGCCAGCTTACCACGCTTGCGCATGAAAACTTTGTCGAGACGGCGCTTGGTCAAGCCATCGACTTGATAGCGGCCTTTGTCGCTGAGCCATTCCTCATTCACATCATCATTGATGCGGGGGAGCGCGCGCATAACTTCGCGCCCACGGCTATCGAGACGGATATTCGCGCCAACCGCGTCGGACACGTCGATGCTCAGTGTCTTCTTGAGCTCCCACGGACGCGCTTCAAATGCGTAAGGACGCGAGGTGAGCGCACCAACAGGGCACAGATCAATCACATTGGCGCTCAGTTCGTGCGCCGCAGCCTGTTCAAGATAGGTGGTGATCTGCATATCTTCGCCGCGATACAGCGCGCCGATTTCGTCCACGCCAGCGATCTCCTCGCTAAAACGAACGCAGCGAGTACAGTGAATGCAGCGGGTCATAACCGTCTTGATCAACGGGCCCATATATTTCTCGGTCACCGCACGCTTATTTGCGTCATAGCGCGTTGCACCGCGACCATAGGCCATGGACTGGTCTTGCAGGTCGCATTCGCCGCCCTGATCGCAAATCGGGCAGTCGAGCGGGTGGTTAATCAGCAGAAATTCCATCACGCCTTCGCGCGCGGTTTTCACCATCTCGCTGTCGGTACGGATTTCCTGGCCTTCGGCAGCCGGCAGCGCGCAGCTAGCCTGCGGCTTAGGCGGTCCAGGCTTCACTTCGACCAGACACATGCGGCAATTGCCGGCAATGCTCAGCCGTTCATGATAACAGAAGCGCGGGATCTCTTTGCCCGCAAGCTCACAAGCCTGAAGGACAGTCGCGCCTTCAGGGACTTCGAGTTCCTGTCCATCTACGGTTAGCTTAGGCATTATTCAGCAGCCTCCGCGAATTGCGCGTTATGCTCTTCGATACGTCGTTCAAGTTCAGGGCGGAAATGCCGGATCAAGCCCTGGATCGGCCATGCGGCTGCGTCGCCAAGTGCGCAGATTGTGTGACCTTCAACCTGCTTGGTAACCTGTTGCAACATATCGATTTCTTCGATAGCTGCATCACCAGTGCGCAGGCGCTCCATCATCCGCCACATCCAACCAGTGCCTTCACGACATGGCGTACACTGGCCGCAGCTTTCGTGCTTGTAGAAATAGCTGATCCGGCTGATCGCGCGGACGATATCGGTGGATTTGTCCATCACGATAACCGCTGCAGTACCGAGGCCAGACCCGACAGCCTTCAGACCATCGAAATCCATCGGCGCGTCGATAATATCCTTCGCCGGAACCAACGGAACCGAAGAGCCACCGGGGATTACAGCCAGTAGATTGTCCCACCCGCCAGTGATGCCGCCGCAATGCTTTTCAATTAGCTCGCGGAAAGGAATGCTCATTTCCTCTTCGACGACGCATGGCTTTTCGACATGGCCGCTGATCTGGAACAGTTTCGTGCCGTGATTGCCTTCATTGCCGAAGCTTGAGAACCAGCTTGCGCCACGCCGTAGGATCGTCGGCACAACCGCGATACTCTCGACATTGTTCACTGTGGTCGGGCAACCATAGAGGCCCGCACCCGCCGGAAATGGCGGCTTCAGGCGTGGCTGGCCTTTTTTACCTTCAAGGCTTTCGATCATCGCGGTTTCTTCACCGCAAATGTAAGCGCCTGCACCGCGGTGCATGAACACGTCGAAGTCGTAGCCGGAACCGCTAGCATTCTTGCCGATCAGACCGGCAGCATTTGCCTCATCAATGGCTTTCTGTAGCACTTCAGCTTCGCGAATATATTCGCCGCGAATGTAGATATAGGCAGCCCGCGCACGCATCGCGAAACCGGCGACCAACGCGCCCTCAATCAGCTTGTGCGGATCATGGCGGATAATCTCGCGGTCTTTGCACGAACCCGGCTCGGATTCGTCGGCGTTGATGACAAGGAAGCTCGGCCGACCGTCTTTGCTCTCTTTCGGCATAAACGACCATTTCAGGCCGGTCGGGAAACCAGCCCCGCCCCGCCCGCGCAGACCCGATGCTTTCATCTCGTCGATGATAGCATCATTGCCGCGCGCGATCAGCGCTTTGGTATTGTCCCAATCGCCGCGCTTCTTCGCAGCCTTAAGGCCAGCGTCCTGGAAGCCGTACAGATTGGTGAAAATGCGGTCTTTGTCTTGAAGGCTCATAGTGGCAGCCCTCCTTGCGAAACGAAGTAAATGGCGCCCACCACGATCAATGCGATGACGCCGAATTTGATCAGGCCCATCAAAACCTTCCACGCAATTACGACCAGAATAATGGCGATGATAATCGTGCCGATTTCCATCACATGTCCCCTGGTGAGCTTTGGTGACGGGCCGCTCTGATCCCGCGCAGTGCGAGCACTTGGAACAGCAAGCCAATACCCATCAGCGCGATGCCCAATGTCCGCTCACCAGCTGACGCATTATATGCGCCGATGAGGAAACTCGCGAGGCCGCAAATGGCGTAGAGGATGGTGCGGATGCCCATCACGCGCCCTTGCTTTTCGACATACGAATAGCAGCCAGCGAGAAAAACACCGCTCCAACGCCCATAAACACTGCGCCGCTAGACTGCCCTTCTCCGAAAGACAGATATGCACCGATTGCGACCGATAAGACCGCCGCAAAAAGTATCGCGAGAATGCCGCCATTCATTACCAGTCTCCCCGATAATCGTGATTGGCGTCGACCATTTCTTTGAGCGTAGTCGGCCCGCCCGAAGGCTCGGATGTGTGACGACCGGGCTCTTGCGTGCCCTCTTTCGGCTCTTCGCCCGCAGCGAGTGCATCCAGCACCGCATCAAGGCGTTCGACGGTCAAATCTTCGTAATTGCCATCATTGATCTGAACCATTGGCGCAGTCGCGCAATTGCCCATGCATTCGACTTCGGTCAGCGTCCACAGGCCGTCTTCGGACACTTTGCCCTTCTCCATCCCGCGTTTCTTGCAGGCAGAGATAATGTCGTCCGATCCGCGTAGCATGCACGGCGTGGTGCCGCACACTTGCACGTGGAATTTACCCACCGGAACAAGGTTATACATGAAATAGAAGGTCGCGACTTCGAGTACGCGAATAACCGGCACATCGATATAGGCAGCGACATATTCGATCACCGGCAGCGGCAACCAGCCCTGCGTATCGGTCTCCTCACCCACCTGGCGCTGCGCCAGATCGAGCAGCGGCATCACCGCCGATTTGGCGCGACCTTCAGGGTATTTGGCAATATGCCAGTCCGCCTTCTTGGCGTTTTCTTTTGTCCAAGCAAAAGAGTCCCAGCGCTCGCGCAGTTCCGGCGTATCGGGTGCGATGTGACGATCAGCCATCGGAATGTCCAATCAGATCAGCGTTATGTAACGTAATCAACGAAATCTTCTCGCCTTTGAATGACAACGAAATACCGGGCGGAGTTCTACGCGAAACACCTTTACAGCTCCACAATATGTAGACTGTGGACGGATCGCTTGCCCCACGAAACGGGCTGCGCGGCGTGCAAGACGCAAACTTCTCGAGCGCACCACGGCTCTCGCCGCTGGCAGATTTGGTGAAGTCGGAAACCTCCAGCTCGACCCCACCGACAATAGCTTCAACCAACCGCTCCGCAGCTGCAATTTGTGGATCAGAGCTATGTGCCACCGAAGTTAATATGAGAGCCGCGAGCAAACTCACCGGTCACACTCCCCGAACACCACATCAATCGCGCCAAGAATCGCGGTGGCATCAGGCAGCATGTGGCCTTTGCTCATAAATTCCATAGCTTGCAGGTGGCTGAAGGCCGTCGGGCGGATTTTGCAGCGGTATGGTTTGTTGCTGCCGTCGCTCACCAGATAGACGCCAAACTCACCCTTGGGGCTTTCGGTCGCAACATAGACTTCGCCCGCCGGGACGTGGAAGCCCTCTGTGTAGAGTTTGAAGTGATGGATCAGCGCTTCCATGCTCTGCTTCATCTCGCCGCGTTTTGGCGGGGAGACTTTGCGATCATCGCTGGCAATCGGGCCTTCGGGCATTTCTGCGAGGCATTGCTTGATGATCTTCGCGCTCTCGTACACTTCCTTCACGCGAACCATGAAACGATCATAGCAATCGGAATTGGTGCCAACCGGAATGTCGAAATCCATCCGGTCATACACTTCGTAAGGCTGCGATTTGCGCAGATCCCATGGAATACCCGCCGCACGGATCAGCGGGCCGGAGAAGCCCCAAGCCAGCGCATCTTCTTTGCTCACCAGAGCGATATCGACATTGCGCTGTTTGAAGATGCGGTTGTCGATCACGAGGCTCATCGCATCGCCGAACAGTTCCGGCAGGCGGCCATCGACCCAGTCACCAATATCGGTCAACAGCTTCAACGGCACATCCTGATGGACACCGCCGGGCCGGAAATACGCGCTGTGCATTCGTGCACCGGACGCGCGTTCGAAGAAGTTGAGGCAATCCTCGCGCAGCTCAAACACCCACAGATTCGGCGTCATCGCGCCGACATCCATCACATGCGCACCGATATTGAGCATGTGATTGCAGATGCGGGTCAGCTCGGCGAACAGCACGCGCAGATACTGCGCGCGCTCTGGCACTTCTATATTGAGCAACTTCTCAATCGCGAGCACATAGGAATGCTCCTGCGCGAGCGGCGAACAGTAATCGAGACGGTCGAAATAGGGCAGCGCCTGCAGATAGGTCTTATGCTCAATCAGCTTTTCAGTGCCGCGGTGAAGCAAGCCCACATGCGGATCGACGCGCTCGATGATCTCGCCATCAAGCTCCATCACCATCCGCAAAACGCCGTGCGCCGCAGGGTGCTGGGGACCGAAATTGATCGTGTAGTTGGAGATGACTTCGCCGTCAGTGGTCAGCGATTCTTCGAGCTGCATGCTCATTTCGCGTCTCCTGATGGTTTGGCGGCTTTCTTCGTCGCCTTTTTACCGGCGCCAGTGTCTTTCGGACTGTCCGTCGTTTTTGGCGTATCAACCGGTGGTTCTTCCGCCTTTTCATCGCCCGGAAGCACATACTCCGCACCTTCCCACGGGCTCATAAAGTCAAACTGGCGCAAATCCTGCGCGAGTTTGACCGGCTCATACACCACCCGCTTTTCCTCTTCGGAATAACGCAGCTCGGTGTAGCCGGTGAGCGGGAAGTCTTTGCGGAAGGGATGCCCTTCGAAACCGTAATCGGTCAGAATGCGGCGAAGATCGGTGTTGCCGTCGAACAGAACGCCATACATGTCGAACACTTCACGCTCGAGCCAGCCGGCATTGGGCCATAGCGTTGTGACGGTTGGCACAGCGGTGCTCTCGTCAGTCGAAAGCTTCACCATCAGACGGTGGTTCTTGGTGACTGACAGCAGCATATAAACGACTTCGAACCGCTCTGCACGATCCGGATAGTCGACACCGGCAATTTCCATAAGTTGCTGATACTGATGCTCGTCACGCAGTAAACGCAGCACATCTTCGATACTGTCGCGTTTAACCGTGAACAGCAACTCGCCATGCGCTTCGGCGGCATCAACCAGATGCACGCCCATCGCCTTCGAAAGCGTATCGAGCATACCATCATTGCTGGCATATTTCGGAGCGGAGTGAAGGACAGCCATCTTAGCGCTCAATCGTCCCGCTACGGCGGATTTTCCGCTGCAACTGCATCACACCGTAAAGCAGAGCTTCTGCTGTCGGAGGGCAGCCCGGAATGTAGATATCAACCGGCACAATCCGGTCACATCCGCGAACTACGCTGTAGCTGTAGTGATAATAGCCACCGCCATTGGCACAGCTGCCCATCGAAATCACATATTTCGGGTTGGACATCTGATCGTACACTTTGCGCAGCGCCGGTGCCATCTTGTTGCACAGCGTACCGGCGACGATCATCACATCCGATTGACGCGGGGAAGCGCGCGGGGTCACACCAAACCGCTCCATATCATAGCGCGGCATGTTCACGTGGATCATCTCGACCGCACAGCATGCGAGGCCGAAAGTCATCCACCACAATGAACCGGTCCGCGCCCATTCAAACAGGTCCTCAGTGCTGGTGACAAGGAAACCCTTGTCATTCACTTCTGTTTGCAGCGCGTTGAAATAATCCGCGTCGGGCTGGCGAACTTCACCACCCTGTGCCGTCGGAAGCAGCGAGCTTTGCTCGGCTAAAGGTATCTGCTGATTGCTCATTCCCAATTCAGAGCCCCCATCTTCCATTCATAGGCAAGGCCAATGGCCAGAATGCCGAGGAATACCATCATTGCCGTCCAGCCAGCCCAGCCGGTGTATTCAAGGCTAACCGCCCAAGGAAACAGGAACGCTGCCTCAAGGTCGAACAGAATGAACGAAATCGCAACGAGATAGAAACGCACGTCGAACGGGCTGCGCGGGTCTTCGAAAGCGGGGAAGCCGCACTCATACTCGCTGTTCTTCTCGGTGGTCGGCTCGTGCACACCTGTAAGGCGCGAAACGCCCATTGGGAGAAACACAAAAAGCACCGAGATTCCCAATGCAATGAACATGAAGATCAGGATCGGAAGATATTCCAAGGGGTCGAACAAAGCGCCACACTCTATCAGCTTCAAAAGATAAGCCGCGCCCTAGTCCTCTGCCCCGCGCTTCGCAAGGGGGCATAAGGTGCAAAATTGGCGAAAACCCGTGCGTTTTGCACAATGTGTCAATCGAGCGGCAGTCGTCGTATTTGAGTCGGGATTGGCGGTTTGTCCGGAATGAGGGCGCCGCCTTTGCCAAAACGGTCCCATTGGCCGTTCGCGACGTAGTACAGCGCACCGTCGTGAATGCTACCACCAAGCGGCTCGGTCCAAGCAGGATGGGCCTGCTCCAGAACTGTGAGATTGGTCGCGCTCATTCCATCTGGCGATAATTCTATCGAGACAATCCGCATTGGATTGGTTCCATTCTGGACAGCTATCAGCCGGTTGCCATACCGCCAAAGCCCGTCAATGCCGTCTAGAATCATTGGGGCTTGTGCCGACAGCCGGTGAACCGACATGGTCTGAAAATCAAACACGCCGATACCGTAACGATAATCGCTGATGTAGAGTTTGCTACTATCGATACTCGTGGCCAGACCCTGCGGCGAACGAAATTGTCCGGGCTCAATCAAAGTGTTTATGTAGCGGTACGATGGCTCTGCAAAATACACGCCTCCACCTACTGGATCACTGAAATATGCAGTGCCACTATCGGCAACTGTCACGTCGGAAAGATTGACGTCTTCCGGTGCGCGCAGCCGGGAAATTGTCGTCGTTTCGGCGTGCCGCTCCGTATGGTAGGCGCCGACATGGTAGGCACCTTCTTTCGGCGTCATTCCAAGGGCTCCGGCTGCAATCCAGCGATGTGTACCCGACGGATCAAATGCTATCCCGCTTAAGCTCTGTGGTTCCAATCTTCCATTTCTGGACAGATCTTTTACGCCCCACGAGCCATCGGCGCTTTGTCGGTGGAGTTTTCGCGAAACAACCGAGGTGGCGTCGAGTAAACCTGTCTGTGGATCAATCGCGACGCCCTCCACCAAGAGGGCATCGGCAGGGATGGTAGCCGCCAAGGAGCTTGCGGCAATTGGACCAGAATTCCGGTCCAGCATACTGCCCAGCTTTGCGGCAATAGCGGTATCACCTGCCATTTCCAGGATTTGCGCGCGCGCCGCATCGCTGAACGAGTAGCCCCTTTCGGCAAGCCACATCGCTTCTTTCACGGCACCGGCGATGTTCTTGGCTCCGGCATGATGTCGAAGCAGCCTCAGCCGGACCGAAGAGCTATCCGGAAACGCTTCCGCCAATTCCTGCAGGCCCGCTAGGTCGGCAATCTTGCCCGTTTCAGCATCAACTTTGCGCCAGACAGAGGCGGGCGAAACCGTCGAACCCGCGCCTGCGGCCGAAACCGGCTTAGGCGGCGGTGCGTAGGCGCATGCTGACAGCAGCAATACGCCTGCGATGCCTGCCGCCGCACGCATCATTTCAGTTGCGTCGCAATCGCTTTCTTGGTGGCTTTGCCATAGGGCGGCTTGAAGCCCGCCAGTTTCGCCACATCGATCTTGGGTTGCTGATAGACCGACCGCGCGTGGCTGAACTCTTTGAAGCCTTCCGGCCCATGATAGGAACCGATGCCCGAGGGTCCGACACCGCCAAACGGCAGATCATCCATCGAGATATGGAAGATCACGTCGTTCACAGTCACCCCGCCGGAAACTGTTTGTTTCAAGACCTGCTCGCGCTCGCCGCTGTCCTCGCCGAAGTAATACAAGCCAAGCGGGCGATCGTTCTGGTTCACATAATTAATCGCCTCGCCAACATCCTTGTAGGTTTTGACGGGCAGCACAGGGCCGAAAATCTCTTCCTGCATCGCTTCCATATCGTCGGTGACGTTGCGAAGGATCGTCAGCGGCATCTTGCGGCCGTTGGAGTTGGAGAAGTCTTCATCTGCCGGATTGACCTCAATCACATCCGCACCCTTCGCCTTTGCGTCCGCTACCATGCCTTGCAGTCGGTCAAAATGGCGGTCGGTGACGACAGAGGCATAGTCCTCATTGTCGAGCAATGTCGGGTATTGTTCGTGTACGCCAAGCTGGACGCCAGCGATGGCAGCCTCTTCCTTGTCTTCGGGTACGATCATGTAATCGGGCGCAAGGCATATCTGCCCGGCGTTCATCATTTTACCCATCGCTACGCGCGAACCGGCTTTTTCCAGATCAGCGCTACGCCCCAAAATGACCGGTGATTTGCCGCCAAGTTCAAGCGTTACAGGCACTAGGTTTCGGCCCGCAGCTTCCATCACTTTGCGACCCGTTGCGGTCGAACCGGTAAACAGCAGATGATCGAATTGCAGTGATGAGAACGCCTGAGCCACTTCGGGGCTACCGGTAATGACCGCGACTTCATCTTGCGAGAAATATTCGCCGACCAGTTTTTCCATCATTGCCGAAGTCGCTTCAGTGAACTCCGAAGGCTTGATCATCGCGCGGTTGCCGGCGGCCAAAATCTGCATCAGCGGATTGAATGTCAGTTGAACCGGGAAATTCCACGGACTGAGAATACCGACAACACCTTTGGGCTCGTAACGAACCTCTGCCTTAGCGCCCAGCAAGCCCAGCGGAAACGTAACCTTACGCTTGTCAGCCTTGGACCATTTGTCGATGTGCTTGAGGCAATATTTGCCGAAATTCACCGAGCTGACGATATCGGTCATCATGCCCATATCTACGCTGCGATTACCGAAATCGGCGCTCATCGCTTTGCACAACTCTTCGCCGTGATCTTTTACCAAAGACATGGCGCGTTTGATGCGATCTTTGCGCACGCTGATATCTTCCGGGCGCGCGGCGGTGAAAGCATCGCGCTGCAGTTTCAGGATTGCTTCCATTTCAGCTTTTTTGTCGGCGGCCATTATGTCTCTCTCCATTGGTATCTATTTGCCACCGATTGTCGCGGAGTGTGCAGCGAATGACAAGCCCGAATGACCACGCTGACTTGCAAAGTGAATCCGTCGCATAGCTATGTCGATTGATTTTGATGCGCTGCAACATTAGGTCACTTGGCAACGATACCCCTAACTGGAAAGCATCCCATGACCCAATTCTCTGCCGCCGACCCAATTGTTATCTTGTCCTATGCCCGTACACCGATGGGTAGCATGCAAGGCGCATTGTCCGATGCGTCGGCAACAGAACTGGGCGCGACAGCGGTGAAGGCTGCGGTGGAGCGCTCGGGCGTATCGGGCGATGCAATTGACCGCATCTACATGGGCTGCGTGCTTCCTGCCGGTTTGGGTCAAGCCCCTGCCCGCCAAGCTGCGTTGAAGGCTGGTCTGCCAAAGTCAGTTCAAGCCACCACAGTCAACAAGGTCTGCGGTTCGGGCATGCAAACGGTCATCATGGGCGCAGAGGCTCTGGCTGCTGGTTCCATCGACACGGCAATCGCAGGCGGTATGGAGAGCATGACCAATGCGCCGTACCTGCTCAAGAAGCACCGCTCGGGCGCGCGGATCGGGCATGACACTGCCTATGATCATATGTTCCTAGACGGCCTTGAGGATGCTTACGAAGAAGGCCGCGCAATGGGCACCTTCGCTCAGGATACCGCCAACGAATATCAACTGACTCGTGAGGAAATGGACGAGTACTCGATCGAGTCGCTTCGCCGCGCCAATGCTGCCATCGAAAGCGGCGCGTTTGCCGACGAAGTTGTTCCGGTGACGATCAGTACCCGCCGCGGCGACACAGTGGTCGACACCGACGAAGCTCCAGGTCGCGGTTGTCCGGATAAGATCCCGACACTTCGCCCCGCTTTCGCCAAGGATGGGACGATCACAGCAGCCACTTCGAGCTCGATTTCGGACGGTGCTGCCGCGGTTGTTCTGACTCGCAAGAGTGTTGCTGAAGAAAAAGGTCAGGAAGCGGTTGCCACCATCGTCGCGACCGCCGCTCACGCTCAGGAGCCTTCAGAGTTCACCATCGCGCCAATCGGGGCGATCAATTCTGTCTTGGAAAAAGCTGGCTGGTCCACTGACGATGTCGATATCTGGGAAGTCAACGAGGCCTTCGCATGTGTTGCCATGTTCGCGATGCGCGACATCGGCATCCCGCATGACAAGATCAATATCAACGGCGGCGGCACGGCTCTGGGACACCCCATCGGCGCCAGCGGGACACGGATCATCGTGACCTTGCTCAATGCTCTGAAGAAGCAGGGTAAGACGCGCGGCGTGGCAAGCTTGTGCATCGGTGGCGGAGAAGCAACCGCTATCGCTGTCGAAATGGCCTAAGAACCAGCCACTTACGGTTTTGATTCGGATACCGGACTGATTGGTGGTACCTAGCGCGCTTCGTTTCATGGAGGGAATATTATGAAAAAACTGATCGTACTCGCTAGCTGTGTCGCTCTTGCTGCTTGCTCAAAAGGTGAAGCCCCTGCTGAGCCTGATGCCGAAGTGACCGCAGAGGCACCTGCTGAAGAAGAAAGCATGGCGGGAACCTATGATGCGACCTATCCCGATGGCACCAAGCGCACCACCACCATCGACGCCGACGGCAACTTTGTGAACTATGATGGTGAAACAGAAGTTGGCCGCGGTACGGTTGCAATGGTCAACGATCAAACCTGCTTCAACTCGGCTGAAGAAGGCTCTGCTCCTGTATGCTATACCGATGGCGAACCAGCCGAAGACGGCAGCTGGGTAGCGACCGCTGATGACGGCACCGAAGTGACTGTTATGAAGCGCGCTGAGGAAGCTGCTGCTGAATAAGCTAGCGCTTCAACCACCTACGAAAAGGGCGGCACTTTTGCCGCCCTTTTTTGTGCTTTAACGATTGAAACAGAACCCTACGGTTCACCCGCGCCCCATATCCTGTTTTGCTTGATCCAGCCCTCTCGGCCGCCCACGTCGAACTCGCACCATCCGGCTGAACAATTGCCAAGCGAACCGACAACACCAACGGCCGCGTTCCACTTCAGTTTGCCAGTATCAGCGGGCGCATCACGCATCGCCGCCACGCCTTCTCCGACAACAACAGCACCGCGATTGGCGCTGAGCAGGTTGCCGCTGACCCAACCTTCAGTCCCTTCGGAATCGCGCACAAGACGCCAACCTTCAGCCACGCGCACGACCTTCACCGGCAATCCGTCACGCTTATAAACCCACTCGATCTTATACTCACGGCTGGGTCCGACACGCATGTTCAGTTCCGACGTGTCGATGGTAGCCCAATACGGCGTTTCGCGCTTTTGCGCTTGCCCAGGAACGGACACCAAAGCTGCGACCATAATGATAGGGAGAATCCGAAACTTCATGATAGCTTCTTAACGCGTTCGCAGGTCATGCCACAAGCAGTCATCTTAACCTTCGGAATGCTTCACGCTTGACGCTTCGCCCTGCCCCGTCCTAGCGACTTCAGTATGCCCAATAGTAATGACACAGCGACGCGGCGGGTCGACGGCACTCCAAAGGTCGTCGTCACTCGCCAATTGATGCCATCGGTCGAAGCGCGGATGGTCGAGTTATATGATACGTCGCTGAATTCAGGCGATACTCCGTTTTCTCGCGAGCAGCTCGTCGAGGCGATGCAGGACACCGATGTGATCGTGCCGACGGTAACCGACCGTATTGATGCCGATTTGATTGCCAAAGCCGGTGAGCGGCTCGGACTAATCGCAAGCTTCGGTGCCGGAACCGATCATATCGACCTGAAGGCTGCGCGCGATCGCGGCATTATGGTGACCAACACGCCGAGCGTATTCACCGACGATACCGCTGACCTCACCATGGCTCTGATCATCGGCGTGCCGCGAAGGGTGCGTGAGGGTGTTGCATTGGTCCGCCGCGGCGAGTGGACCGGTTGGGCACCTTCTGGAATGCTGGGCCGTCAACTGGGCGGCAAAACGCTGGGTATCATCGGCATGGGCCGGATCGGCCAAGCGGTTGCCCACCGCGCCCGCGCCTTCGGTCTCAAAACTGCCTATCACAACCGGCATCGGCTTCCGCTCGCCGTCGAAACCATGCTTGGCGCAGAATTCTTCGAGCATGAAGACGAACTGATCGCCGCATCGGACATTGTGACACTCCATTGCCCTGCGACAGAGCGGACCATCGGTTTCTACGATTCCGGTCGGTTCGATCTGATGAAGGACGGATCCTGCCTGATCAACACAGCGCGTGGTGATCTGGTCGATCAAGAAGCGCTGGTTGCAGCGCTTGAAAGCGGCAAACTGGCGGGCGCCGGTCTGGATGTCTATCCTGACGAACCGAAGGTCGACAAACGTTTGCTAGCACACCCGAATGTTATGACCCTCCCCCATATCGGTAGCGCAACCGCCGAAGGTCGCGAGGCCTCAGGCCTGAAAGTCATCGCCAACATCCGTATGTGGGCCGATGGGCACAGACCGCCGGATCAGGTTCTGGACGCGTTGGTCAGCTAGCCAATTGCGCTCGCGCATCGGCGATAATGGCCAGTATTTCTTTCACCGTTTTGCGCGATGAACCCATCTCGAAATGCTTTGCCGAGACCGCATATCGCCGGTCGGACTCGCTTACCTGACCACGTGCACATTCGGGAGCAACAACACCGTCATGCTCCGACCAGATTGCAACGGTCGGAACCGATGGCTTCTGAGCCGGGTCTTCGTCGAATGGCGGATTTTCAACCGTGTGATCGTTGATCGCATCGTAGAGACGCCAAGCGCGGTTTGCATGTCGATTGCCGGAGAACGGTGAACCGAGCGTCACCACCATTGATACCAATTCTGGATGCCGTT
Organism: Pontixanthobacter sp. CEM42; assembly: GCF_017812015.1. GTDB lineage: Bacteria > Pseudomonadota > Alphaproteobacteria > Sphingomonadales > Sphingomonadaceae > Pontixanthobacter. The sequence continues at coordinate 1,125,122 of NZ_JADQTN010000001.1, forward strand.
GCGCCAGAACGCGAGCGTATATTCCACCAAGACTCCAACCGATGATCATCGCTGGACAGTGCTCGGTCATCTCAACCAGTCGCTGTTCAGCGCAGGCCATGTAGTCTTGCCTGATGCCGGTATTCACGCGAACGCCCCAACCTTGGGCATCAAAGCCAGCTTTGCGAAGCGATTTGCGCAACAGGGCGGTTGCCTGATCGCCTGACATCATTCCAGGGATGACCAGCGCAGGTTCGCCATCTGCAATTTTCGATGCGGCGACCGGCCGTCTGAACGGCGTGACCAAAACCTTCGGCACCGCAAGCAATTCTCCAAGCGAGTATCTTAGCGACGGCGCCTTCACAAATTGCCAGTCTACAAATTGTCGTGCTGTGGCATACCCAGTACGTGGAAACCGCCGTCTACGCGGATGATCTCGCCTGTGGTGCATGCACCGGCATCACTGCATAGATAGACCGCAGTACCGCCCACTGCCTCCAGCGTGGCGTTAGCACGCAGCGGCGCGTTCGTTTCGGTATGCTTCCACGTTTTGCGCGCACCGCCAATGGCCGACCCTGCGAGAGTTTTCATCGGACCCGGGCTGACCGCGTTGACGCGGATGCCTTCAGGACCAAGATCATTGGCAAGATAGCGAACAGCCGATTCCAGCGCCGCCTTGGCAACGCCCATAACATTGTAATTCGGCGTCACCCGATTTGAACCCATATAGCTTAGCGTCAACAGCGTCCCGCCATTCTCGACCATCATCGGATGCGCGCGGCGCGCCACTTCGATGAAACTATATGCAGAAATATCCATCGATTGTTTGAAGTTTGCCCGCGACGTATCGAGGATACGCCCGGTTAATTCAGATTTATCCGAAAAGGCCACGGCGTGGACAAGAAAGTCGAGCCTCCCCCACCGCTCCTGCAACGCACCAAAGGCTGCGTCCAGCGAGGCGTCATCGGTCACATCCACGTCGACCATGAAATCGGAGCCTATGCTTTGCGCGAGTGGTTCCAGACGCTTTCCGAAAGCGTCGCCCTGATAGGTGAATGCGAGCTCTGCTCCCGCCTCAGCACAAGCCTTGGCTATCCCCCAGGCGATTGACCGATCATTGGCAACGCCCATGATCAAGCCTCGTTTTCCCGATAACACGCCCATCTTGCAACACCTCACATAGCGGCACTTTGGCCTCAAAATCGGGTTACGTTCTACCCATGGAATCTCGACAACAGCATCGTCCCATTCGTCCCGCCAAAGCCGAAGCTATTGGTCATCACCGTATCAAGCCCTGCGTTTTCAACCAGTGCAGTGGCGATCTCTTGCGGTTTCAACGCCGGATCAAGCGTCTCGACATTGATTGACGGAATGATGAAGTCGTTTTGCAGCGCCAGCAAACAATAGACAGCCTCCTGTGCGCCAGTTGCTCCTTGGCTGTGCCCGGTCATGGACTTGGTCGAGCTGACCGGAGGAGTCGCGCCATCACCAAAGACGCGGCGTACCGCCTCAATCTCTCCGACATCGCCAACCGGCGTAGATGTTCCATGCGCGTTGATGTAGCTGATTGTGCGGTCTTCGCTGAGCGTCCGAAGCGCACTGAGCATTGATCGCTCACCACCCTCTCCTGATGGGGCAACCATGTCAGCGCCATCAGAAGTGGCACCGAACCCAGTCACTTCCGCGTAAATCTTGGCACCGCGCGCTTGTGCGTGCTCGAGGCTTTCCAGCACCACGATCGCACCCCCTCCACCGATGACAAATCCATCACGGTCTGCATCGAACGCGCGGGAGGCTCTCTCTGGCGTGTCGTTATATTTGCTCGACATCGCGCCCATCGCATCGAACAGGCAAGACAGAGTCCAATCCAACTCTTCGCCGCCACCGCCAAACATCACATCCTGATTGCCCAGTGCAATCTGCTGCGCGGCCATCCCGATACAGTGAAGCGAGGTCGAACATGCCGAGGTGATCGAGAAGTTCATGCCCTTGATCTTATACGCGGTCGCCAGATTGGCGCTTACGGTCGAGGACATCGTCTTTGGCACCGCAAATGGTCCAATACGCTTGGTCGCACCCGTTTTAAGAACGATTTGGTGCGCTGCGAGCATTGCCGAGGTTGAGGGGCCACCGGACCCAGCAATTACGCCGGTCATCGGGTTGACGACATCCTGCTCTTCAAGGCCTGCATCTTCGATTGCTTGACCCATGGCGATGTGCGCATATGCAGATCCTGGGCCCATGAAGCGCAGGGTACGCTTATCGACATGTTCTTTAATATCGAGGTCGATTGCGCCTGCAATCTGCGAACGGAAACCATGCTCGGCCATATCCTCGTTAAAGGTAATACCCGACTTGCCCGCCTTAAGCGAAGCAAGCACTTCCGCCTGATTATTTCCAATCGAGGATACGATCCCCAGCCCAGTGATGACAACGCGACGCATAGTTTCTCTCACGCCCCTGACCGACTAAGCATCGGAAAGGGCGACTTTCATATCTTTGACCTGATAGATGACTTCTCCGTCGACCTCGACCCGGCCATCGGCCACACCCATAGTCAAACGACGGGTTTGTACCGCTTTGGTGAAGTCTACGAAATATGTGAGCATTTTTCGGTCAGGGCGTACCATACCGGTCAGTTTGACTTCGCCGACGCCCAGCGCGTAGCCGCGCCCCTGCCATCCGCGCCAACCGAGATTGAAGCCAGTCAACTGCCATAGGCCGTCCAATCCGAGACAGCCGGGCATGATCGGATTTCCGGGAAAATGACAGTCGAAGAACCAGAGGTCGGGATTGATATCAAATTCTGCCACGACATGGCCTTTGCCATGCTCGCCCCCATCGCCTGAAATATCGGTGATCCGGTCCATCATGAGCATCGGCGGTTCGGGCAATTGAGCATTGCCAGGGCCGAACAACTCGCCGCGCGCACATTTCAACAGGTCCTCGCGGTCAAAGCTGGTTGGAAAATCGGTCATTCCCGGCATTACTCCTTGGTTGTAACGAATTACGCGTGATTGCGACTAGCACCGTGCATTCAGGAGGGAAAGAACGCACAGCCATTTTAGGTTGATTTCGTTCACACAGCCTATTTTGCTACGTTGCTTGCTCCATCCGCAGCGCCAAGCTCTGGCCCACGGCAAGGTTTGATGTCTTGTGGTTCCGGCCTTGTGGCCGCTGCCTTAAACTGGGCATAGTAGCCAGCCAGTTCGGGTCGGTCCTTAAATGTGACCAGCTCAAAACCAACTCGCTCGAACTCGCAGGATAGCAACAGCGGATCGATACCGTGTTGATCGGTTGGCCGATCAACATCGACCACAATCACTTGGCCGCCCTCTTTCAGCGCGGGCCATAGACGATGAAGGAACGCATAGGGCTCCTGCACCTCATGATACATATGGACGAGAAAAATCCGGTCGAAGCTTTTCTCGGGCAGTCGCGGATCGTCAGGCGCGCCTAGCTTTATCGAGACATTGTCGAACCGCTCTTTCTCGACCCGGTTACCGAGGCGCTCAAGCGCGTCCTCATCGATATCCTGCGCAAGCACACGGCCTTCTGCGCCGACCCGCTTGGCCAAACGAACGGTGTAATACCCCTCGCCTGCGCCGATGTCGGCGACAGTCGTGCCGAGTTCGATCTCCGCAAGGTCCATAACGGTTTCCGCTTCGCCCGCCGCATCACGCGCGGTCTCGGTCGAGAATTCATTCGAACCCAAATCGGATACCGGGCGATCTGGCAGAGGGAACGCACGCGCAGTTTCTGGGCGATCACTCTCGTCGACGGTCGGCTTGCAGCCAGCAACCGCCACAATAATCGACAATGCCACAACCGCGCCGCGCATTATTCCACATCCTCCACGTCTACCGTTTCACCGGTAACACGTTGCGCCAGCGCAGCCGAGATAAATTCGTCAATCTCGCCATCAAGGACATTGCCCGGCGAACTTGAAGTCGCGCCAGTGCGCAAATCTTTGACCATTTGGTAAGGCTGTAAAACATAGGAACGTATCTGGTGGCCCCAACCGATTTCGGTCTTGGATTCGTACTCCGAACCCGCAGCCGCTTCACGCTCAGCCATCTCTTTTTCGTAGAGACGCGCTTTCAGCATATTCATCGCGGTTGCGCGGTTCTTATGCTGGCTACGGTCATTCTGGCTGGCGACGACAATGCCCGTGGGTTGGTGCGTTATCCGTACCGCAGAGTCGGTCGTGTTGACGTGCTGTCCGCCCGCGCCCGAGGCGCGGTAAGTGTCGATCTTCAGATCGCCTTCATTGATATCAACTTCAAAATCATCGTCGATGACGGGATACACCCAGACCGAGCTAAAGCTCGTGTGCCGCTTCGCAGCGCTGTCATATGGGCTGATCCGAACGAGGCGATGAACACCACTTTCGGTCTTGGCATAACCGTAAGCATTCTCGCCTTTGACCAGCAAAGTTGCCGATTTGATGCCAGCTTGATCGCCGGCGTGGTAGTCAACCATTTCGACTTTGTAGCCGCGCTTTTCGGCCCAGCGCGAATACATCCGCTGGAGCATTTCGGCCCAATCCTGGCTTTCTGTACCGCCGGCACCTGCGTGAATCTCGATATAGGTGTCATAGCCATCAGCTTCGCCCGCGAGCAGTGCTTGAACCTTGTCTGCATCAGCACGGTCGGCAAGCTTTTGCAAGCTGGCGTGACCATCGTCGACGATGTCCTCATCGCCTTCAGCTTCGCCCATTTCGATGAATTCAATCGCGTCAGCCATTTCGGAGGAGATTTCGCGTACCGTGCCGACACCGCTTTCGAGCACGCGGCGCTCGCGCATAATCTTCTCGGCCTCTTTCGGATTGTCCCACAGAGTCGGGTCTTCGACACGCGCATTAAGCTCGTCCAAGCGGCGCAAAGCGCGCTCCCAATCAAGCGACATCCGCACCAACTGCAGCGCAGCTTCGATCCGTTCGATATTGGCCTGCCCTTCGGCACGCATGACATTATTCTCCCAAGGGTAGGCCCAGCATTCGCGGTCCGCTTAGCGGACAGATGAGGTTTGTAAAGTTAAGCAGCACAGTAAGCGGGGGCACAGGATGGCTAATAGATACCACCTTGATCTTCGACAAAGTCCTCCGGCGCTTCTTCCCTAGAAGACGCCGTTGCCTGCTCACCCTGCGCTGCAGAGCCCTGCTTGATCAGCGCGATGATTTCTTTGCGCTTGCTCTCGATCTCATCACGGCGAGTAATCCGCGGTGGTTCGGTATCAGGCTTGAAAGCTTCCCAAATCACGCTCGCTTTGGGATCGCTACCGGGCCACGCGTCGAACACACGCTTGCCCGAGATACGGTCCACGCGCACCATTCGCACACCGGCGGGCGCTACAAACGGATCACCGCTCATGCGCTCCTTGGTTTCGCTAAAGAACTGGCGAACAATCGGCGCAGCGACCGTGCCGCCCTGCGCATAGCCGCCCAGATTACGCGGTGTGTCATAGCCGATATAGGCGCCTGCAATCACATCGGGCGTGCCGCCAACAAACCAAACGTCCTTTGGACCTGTGGTCGTGCCGGTTTTGCCGAACATTGGAAGACCAAGGCTACGTAGCGCTGTGCCAGTGCCCCGTTTTACAACACCTTCGAGCATATGCACGGTCTGGAACGCGGTACGCGCATCGAGCGCTTGTTCGCCGCCTGGTGCTATACGCGGCATGGCTCCACCATCCCATTCGGGCATATTGCAGCCATTGCAGGCCCGCTTATCCGCGCGGTAAATCACCTTGCCACGGCGATCTTGCACATAGTCGATAACCGTCGGCTGGTTGAGACGCCCATGATTGGCGAGCGCAGAGTAAGCGCTGACCATCTTCATCACAGTAGTCTCGCCCGCACCCAGCGCGAACGCCGGATAAGGTTCGTAGCTGCCAATACCGACATTCTCGATCATATCGACGACTTTGGGCATTCCTGATTCCATCGCGATATGAACGGTCATCAGGTTGCGCGATTGCTCGAGCCCCCAACGCATAGTGTGGAGACCACCACCACCACCGCCTGAGTTGCGGAAACACTTCTCGCCGAGACGGGAACCTTGATAGTAACAGTAGGTCTGGTCGGGGATTTCGCTCGCTGGAGTCATCCCATTATCAAGACCCGTCGCATAGACGAACGGCTTAATCGTCGAGCCCGGCTGGCGGTTGGCCTGGGTTGCGCGATTAAAAGAACCAAGCCGACTATCAAAACCGCCTTGCATGGCCAGCACGCGGCCAGTCTGCGGGTCCTGCGCGACGAAGCCACCAGACACGCCGGGAAGCGTACGCACGCGGAAGCTATTGCCCGATTGCTCGACCGCAATAACATCGCCAGCCTTCAACGCGTTTGGCAAGTTAGTCAGCGGCGCTTCCTCGCCATCAGAAAAGCCGATTTTCGCAGAACCGCCTTCTCGCTCTGTCACAACACCGACACGCCAGCCCTCGTAATTTATGCCCAGGAATGAGCTGGCAAGCTGCCCGCTCCAATTGCCTGCATCCATATCGATGGTTGCGATCGGACCACCCCAACCACGATTTCCGTGATAGCGGACCATGCCGCGGCGCAGAGCATTGCGCGCTGCATCCTGCATTTCCGGATCAAGCGAAGTGCGCACCCACAACCCGCCGCCATAGACGCTGTTCTTGCAATCATCCGCAGCTTCACAGAACTGACCGATCAGCTCGCGTCGCACTTCCTCGAGGAAATAACCTGCATCGACCGAGCGGGTACGCGAACGCTGTGTAACCAGGCCCAACGGGAGAGCCTTGGCGGCATCCGCCTCTGCTGCTGTGATAAATTCGTTCTCTGCCATTTGCCCGAGAACAAAATTGCGCCGTGTCAGAGCACTCTCGGCATTCTTCGCACGGCCATAGACCTCTGGTGCCTTCGGCAAGATCGCGAGGAACGCCATTTCATGCAGTTCCAGATCGCCGACATCCTTGTCGAAATAAGCGCGCGATGCAGCCTGCACGCCGAAGCTCCGGCGGCCCAGCGGAATCTCGTTGAGATAAAGCTCCAAAATTTGCTGTTTGGTCAGCACGCCTTCGATGCGGCGCGCCAGCATCATTTCTTTCAATTTCCGCGTGACCGAATATTCGTTGGTCAGCAGAATATTCTTCGCGACCTGTTGTGTGATGGTTGAACCGCCTACCGCACGCTCATCCGACCCCAACTTACTGACATAGTCGATTACCGCGCCAGCCAAACCGCCGGCATCGATACCGCCATGGCTGAAGAAGGTTTTGTCTTCCGCAGCAAGATAGGCTTCGATCAGCGTTTGCGGAAAATCAGAATATTGCAATTGCACGCGGCGTTCACGCGCATAGGAGTGAACAATGTCGCCCTCAATACCGCGCACCACTGTTGGCAATGGCGGTTCATAGTCGAGCAGCGTTTCCGCATCAGGCAGATTGCGAGCGAGTATGATCCAAAGAACCAGCCACAACGCGAGGAATATGCCGAGCGCAACCGCGCCCCAACGGAACCAGCGCTTCTCGCGCCAGCTGTTCTTGCACCAAGCCCAAACGCCGCTTGCGTCGCGGCGAATGCGATAGCTCAAATTCTCAAATGTCGATGTCTCAGCCATAATTTGCGGAAACCTCTAGCATGGCGATTCTGACTAGCGCCAGAGCGTTTTGCACTCTCGCTGGTGATGGTGATAATTCGGTCACTTACCTACCGATTCATTCGGTGCTTTGCCGCGCGAAATATATACGGATTGCGCGAGCCATAACTTCGGCAAATTGCTGGCGCCCATTCTCGGACGATAGGCGCGCCGCATCGCTGGGATTGGTGATGAAGCCTGACTCGAATAGCACCGCAGGCACGTCAGGAGCGCGCAAAACCCCTAACGCGGCAGCACGGCGGCGTTGAGGGTGGAATTTGAGAATGCCGTTACCTTCGCGGGTTATCAAACGCGCGAACTCATCCGAGTTTTGCTGCACACGCCGCTGAGACAATTCGACCAGAATATTGCTAACATCCTGACTTTGCCCCGCGATAACGGCACCGTTTAGCGCACTCGCTTCGTTCTCGCGTTCGGCAAATCGCGCCGCAGCTTCACTCGATGCTTCGTCAGACAGCGTATAAATGCTCGCACCGCTCACGGTGGTGACCTCACCAGACGAATCGGCGTGGATTGAAATGAACAGATCGGCATCCAACCTGCGGGCAATCTCGGGGCGCTCCTCGAGAACCAGAAATGTGTCGTCATCCCGTGTGAGCGCTACGCGAATACCACCCTCTTCAACCAGCTGATCTCGCAACGCTTGTGCCAGTCCCAGCACCAAGTCTTTTTCGCGGTAACCTGCGCCAATCGCTCCCGGATCATGCCCACCGTGCCCAGCATCAATGACGACAAGCGGACGCGAACGGTCTTCCGGCCCCAGAATCTCGGGCAGATCAACCGGTTGGCCAGCCTCCGGCAACGCGAGACGAATGACATAGTCGCGCCCCAAATGCGGCACAGGAATCGATAGTCCGAGCGCATAGAGCCCGCCAATAAGCAGAACAGGTGCCAGAAAAATCAGCCAAAGTTGCATACGCAGCGACATTGCGCGCCTTTGTTACTGTCTTGCGTATACATTGCGCAATATGGTTGCGGTAAGAAACCCACGGTGCTAGCAATCGCTGCGTTGGAACGGGTTCGCCTTATTCACTCCGCAGGATGGAAATTCAGCGGCTTAGAATTAAGAAACTCACCAACAAGAACTCGGGCAATCGCCCAAGTCATTCACAGGTTGATGCAGACATGAGAAGCCTCTCCCCGATCCACTCGCAGCAGCCACAGCGCTGCGGCGTAGCGTGGACGGACCGGGCAGCGCACACAATGCGCACTCTCCTCTCGGCAGACACATCACCCCGGCATGATGCGCAGAAACGCGTCGGCCGGTTTTATAACACCGCTGCGACCAAGATGGTCGGCGGTTTTCACACATATTTGCGTCACTCATCGGTAGGACTGAACCCGTGTTTGGGCCCGCCCGGCGGCGCATGGAGACAATTCAATGGCAACGCGCATGCTAATCGATGCGCGCCACTCGGAAGAGACCCGGGTGGCGGTACTAAAAGGCAACCGGATTGAGGAATTCGACTTTGAATCTGCCGAACACAAGCAGATCAAAGGTAATATATATCTAGCGAAAGTTACGCGGGTCGAGCCCTCGTTGCAGGCGGCATTTGTCGACTTTGGCGGTAATCGCCACGGCTTCCTTGCCTTTAACGAAATCCATCCAGACTATTACCAGATCCCGACAGAGGATCGCGAAGCGCTGCTCGCTGAAGAAGCTGAAGCCGCTGAGGAAGAGGCGCGCCTGCGCGCTGAAGAGGAAGAAGAAGGCAATGTTCCCGGTGAGGAATATGATGCCGATGACGAATCCTCCGAAGCGCTAGCGGAAGACCTTGCCGAAGACGGCATGGAAGAAATCGACACATCCGAAAAAGACAAAGTCGCGACCATCGAAGAAGGCCATGTTGATGGCGACGATGATGACAGTGACGATGACGATTCGGACGATGAAGAAGATACTTCCGAAGACGGCGACGGAGACGAGAAACCCAAGGGCCGTCGCGGTCGCGGACGCCGGGGTCGCAATGGCAAAGGTCGCCGCCAAGGTGGCGGTAAAGGCCGCAGCCGTGCAAAAGAAGTAGACGAGGTTCGCGCCAAGCGTATGGCGCTGCGTCGCCGCTACAAGATTCAGGACGTTATCCAGCGCCGTCAGGTTCTGCTCGTCCAGGTCGTAAAAGAAGAGCGTGGCAATAAGGGCGCTGCTCTCACCACCTATCTTAGCCTTGCCGGTCGCTACACCGTGCTTATGCCCAACAGCAGCCACGGCGGCGGTATCAGCCGCAAGATTTCCAGCGCGCAGGATCGCAAACGCCTGAAGCAAATCGTTGGTGATCTTCAGCTGCCCAAGACGATGGGGCTGATCGTCCGCACTGCCGGCCTCAGCCGCACCAAGACCGAGATCAAGCGCGATTTCGATTATCTTGCCCGCCTATGGGACGAAATTCGTAACAATACGCTTGGCTCCAGCGCCCCTGCCCTGATCCATTCGGACAGCGACCTGATCAAGCGCGCGATCCGCGATATTTACAATCGTGAGATCGAAGAAGTGATTGTCGAGGGTGAAGACGGCTACAAGCTGGCCAAGGGTTTTATGAAGATGCTGATGCCCAGCCATGCGCGCCGGGTGAAGGCTTATTCAGACCCGGTGCCGCTGTTCCAGCGCTACGGAGCGGAAGATCAGCTGCGCGCGATGTATGACCCCGTGGTCCAGCTCAAATCGGGCGGCTACCTGGTTATCAATCCGACCGAAGCCTTGGTTTCGATCGACATCAACTCAGGCCGTTCGACCAAAGAGCACGGTATCGAGCAAACTGCGACCGCCACTAACGTAGAAGCCGCGCGCGAAATCGCCCGTCAACTGCGTTTGCGCGATATGGCCGGTCTGGTCGTGATCGACTTCATTGACATGGAATACAATTCCAACGTCCGCAAAGTCGAACGCGCGATGAAGGACTCGCTCAAGAACGACCGTGCACGCATTCAAGTCGGGCGTATTTCGGGCTTTGGTTTGATGGAAATGAGCCGTCAGCGCCTCCGCACCGGCGTGCTCGAGGCATCGACTCGCGAATGTCCGCACTGCGATGGCACCGGCCTTGTCAGGACCGCATCGTCTGCCGGTCTATCGGCCCTGCGCTTGATCGAAGACGAAGCAGCCAAAGGTAAGGGCACTGTCATCCAACTGGGTGCGAGCACCGAGGCGGCTGTCTATCTGCTCAACACCAAGCGCAGCGAACTGACTGAAATCGAAGATCGCTACAATGTGACCGTCGAAGTCATGCCCGAGGGTGAAGACGAAGGCGCGAAAATGTCGGTCGCAAGCTCCGGCCCTCGTCCGACCGAAGCGCCAAAATTCGAACCAATCGTCGATGATGACGATGATGATGACATCGAAGAAGAAGCTTATGAGGACGAAGATGATCGTCCGCAGAAGAAGCGTCGTCGTCGCGGCGGTCGTGGCCGCAAGAAAAACACCGATGGCAGCGATGAAAGCGGATCCGACCAGCGCGGGCATCAGCGTGATGAAGAGCTCGATGAAGACGGTAAGCCTAAGAAAAAGCGCCGCCGCCGTGGTGGACGCGGTCGCCGTGGTGGCCGTAACCGGAACAATAATGGCGCCGAAAACGGTGACAATAACGGTGACGACAATGAGGTAACGGCAGATGACGCCAAAAACCTCGATAACGTGTCGGAGCAGGTGAAAGAGGACATGGCGGTCGTTGCTGGTCCGGATGATGCACCGCAAACCGCGGAAGCTGCAGCCGAAGAGAAGCCAAAGCGGAAGCGTGCCCCTCGCAAGAAAAAGGCGGATGACGCAGCCACTGAAGAAGCGGCGGCTGAAGAGAAGCCCAAAGCTAAGCGGGCTCCACGTAAGAAGAAGGCTGACGCTGATGCTCCCAAGGCCGACGTAGACGCACCAAAGGCGGAAGAAGCTGAAAAGCCCAAAGCCAAACGTGCTCCACGCAAGAAGAAGGCTGACACTGCTGACGCATCTGCCGAGGAAGCTAAGGAAAAGCCGAAGCGCGCTCCTCGCAAGAAGAAAGCCGATACCGAGGCTGCCGATCCGGCGAAACCCGCACCGGCAGCGAAAGCCAAATCATCTGCTAAAGCTGACGAAACCGCCAGCGAAGATCAGCCCGCCAAGAAGCGCGGCGGCTGGTGGCAGCGTACTTTCGGCGAGTAATTAACTCTCCAGAACAATCGAACGCCACTCTTGTGAAAGCAGGGGTGGCGTTTGGCTTTTCTGACGAAAGGAAAGTCTAGGTGGCCGCCTTCACGCCAACGCCCCATTCCATCCACCCGACAGGCTTCGGTGTTTTGGGTGTGTAGCGCTCACCCAATTGCTCGACTTCGAAACCGCCATCGCGCACAGCGGTGGTGATCGGACGCGTCAGATGGCAACCGCCTGCAATCGGTTTCCAGATCGGCTCGATCCGATCTTGCCATTTTGCAACGGATGCATCAGGCGCCCGGCCGTGCTCCAAATAGAGCAGCTTCCCACCCGGCTTCAGAATGCGCCGCATTTCACGGACGACCTGCGCCTGATTTTGAACCGAACACATCGTGTAAGTGCACACCACGGTGTCAAAGCTGGAATCTTCAAACGGGATTGCCTCGCCAATCCCGTCGCGAATATCGGCTTTCCAGCCCTTCTTCTCAGCCTCTGACTTGGTATATTCTAGCAGCTTCGCGCCCGGATCGATCCCCGCATAGCTGGTGATCGCAGCATCATTGTAGAATTGCTGGTTGATCCCCCCGCCACAGCCGATCTCAAACACATCGCCTCTGGCCATAGGTACGAGCTGTGACCGCAACTTCATAATTTGCGGCGCGCCGCAGGCCAGCTTGATTACGCGCGGCACGCCGTGCTCATCCCACCATTTTACAATGCCCATTTTCGCTCTTCCCAATTGCGTGCCCCGGCGGCATGATACCCGAAAAATAACCGTTGAGGGGATAATTCATGGCCAAGGTTCATCGCACACCGGATTCACGCTTCGCAGATGTCCCCGACTACCCCTTCGATCCACGCTATCACATCCTCAAAGATGGGCTTCGGCTGCATTATGTTGACGAGGGCCCGCGCGATGCCACTCCCGTCCTGATGATGCATGGTGAGCCAAGCTGGAGCTTCCTCTATCGCAAGATGATCGGGCCTACGGTCAACGCAGGATATCGAGTTTTGGCGCCCGACCTCATCGGCTTTGGCAAATCAGACAAACCGACGTCAAAGAGCGAGTTTTCCTATGCGGGTCACGTCGCGTGGATGCGCGAGTGGTTCGAAGCGATGGGGCTGAACAATGTTGTCCTCGCTTGTCAGGACTGGGGTTCGCTGCTTGGATTGCGGTTAGTTGCTGCAATGCCCGACAAATTTTCTGCGGTAGTACTATCGAATGGCGGTTTGCCCGCAGGCCAAGAACCACCGCCAGCCTTCGCAAAGTGGCGCACTTTCGCCAAAATGAGTCCGATCTTCCCGATTGGCGGAATCATCCAGAAGGCAACGACATCCGAACTAAGCGATGCCGAGGTCGCTGCCTATAACGCTCCTTACGATACGCGCGGTAGCAAGGCCGCAGCACGGATATTCCCCGCCCTCGTCCCGCTGGGCGAGAATGTGGCGGTGCCCGATCAGTTGAAAGCGTGGAAAGCGCTCGAGCAATTCGACAAGCCCTTCACCTGTTGCTTTAGCGACAAAGACCCAATCACACGCGGCGGTTTTGCGACATTTCAAGAACGCGTTCCCGGAGCAAAACACGACTTGCACCGCACTCTAAAGGGCGGACACTTTATTCAAGAAGATGATCCGGAAGGGTTCGTCGGCGCAATTCTCGACACGGCGAAAATGGCCGGAGTCTAACAAGCCCGCGTCTGAGTAATCGGCGACTACGGCTCGATCCGTGAGCCATCGAATGCAAACAACCCGCCGCTATCGCTTGGCGTAAGGCCATTTAGCGTGCGGAGCAGATTGCGCGCGGCGGCCACGGGTTTGGTCAACTGACCATCGGGCAAATTGCTCTGAAATGGCTTGGACAAATCGCTATCGACTGTGCCGGGGTGAAGTGCGGCGACCACAGCTTGCTTGTGTGTCCGGCCAAGCTCGATGCCGAAGTTCTTGATCAGCATGTTCAGCGCCGCTTTTGAAGCACGATAGGAGTGCCACCCGCCCAAGCCATTGTCACTGATCGATCCGACCCGCGCAGACAGCGCAGCAAAAATTGCCCGCCTGTCACGCGGCAGCAACGGCAGGAAGTGCTTGGCAATCATTGCCGGACCGATCGTGTTCAGGTGCAGCACTTCAGCCATCGAGGCGCCATCGAGCGCGCGATAGCTGCGCTCCGGTCCAGTGCCATTGCTCAAGGTCAGAACACCAGTGGCAACGACTACGAGATCGGGCGCGAGATCAGGCTGATGCTCTTTGACCAACGTAGCAGCAGCAGCGATGCTGTCTTCGTCACGCAAGTCAAAGCGGAACGGGATGGTAGTATCTCCCGCAACCGCGTCACCATTTCGTGATCCGGCGAAGATTGTTCCGGTGCCATCTGCGGCCAATGACTCGCACAGCGCCGCCCCGATTCCGCCGGAAGCCCCGAAGATCACCGCGCAGCCCGGCTTTCCGGCTTTGTCATATCCTACATTGCTCATGTCGGTTAGACGGGCGAATGGCTCGCTCGTTCCCCCATTCGTTCCACTGTTCGTTCAATCCTTTGCAATGAACGTGAAATATTGTTCATCAGAACCCTGTTCCATGTGTTCCATCCTGTAGGAATTACGGGCGAAACCGGCGCGCAAACGCTTGTGTCACACGGCAGAATCGTTACATAGGCAGCAACTAGAAAGATCAGGAATTTCTCTCCATGGCGACCTTCACTCTTCCCAAAAACTCCAAAATCAACGGCAAAGGGAAAACCCATTCTGCCGATGGCGCTGGGCGTGTGAAGAAATTCAAAGTCTATCGCTACGATCCCGATACGGGCGAAAACCCGCGTTACGACACATACGAAATTGACCTCGACAATTGCGGGCCGATGGTTCTGGACGCTCTGTTCAAGATCAAGAACGAGATTGATCCGACGCTGACGTTCCGCCGGTCCTGCCGCGAGGGGATTTGCGGGTCGTGCTCGATGAATATGAACGGCAAGAACGGCCTCGCCTGCACCTCTGCGATTGAGGACATGAAGGGCGAGATCCGCATTACCCCACTGCCGCATATGGAAGTGATCAAGGACCTCGTTCCTGACTTCACCCATTTCTACGCGCAATATGCCTCTATCCGTCCTTGGTTGCAGGCGGTTACGCCGACACCAAGCGGCAAGGAACGGCTGCAGAGCCCCGAGCAGCGCGAACAGCTTGATGGCTTGTATGAGTGCATCCTGTGCGCTTGCTGCTCGACCAGCTGCCCGTCATACTGGTGGAACAGCGACAAGTTCCTTGGCCCTGCTATTCTGCTGCAAGCCTATCGCTGGCTGGCAGATAGCCGCGATGAAATGACCGGTGAGCGTTTGAACGAGCTGGAAGACCCCTTCCGCCTGTATCGCTGCCACACGATCATGAACTGCGCGAATGTATGCCCCAAGGGTCTAAGTCCGGCCAAGGCAATCGCCGAAACCAAGAAGATGATGGCCGAACGGTCAATCTAAACGCTTGCTGGTGTAGGGGCAAAGCCAATGCGCGAGCCACCCGACTTCTTCACTTACGAACCGGTTCCCGGCCAACCCGGCTGGTATACTTGGGATATGGCCGATAATTCGCGCTTCAACACGCAAGTAATGGGCGCAATGAGGGTGCGTCAGGAGGGCGACAAATGCCGCCTGCGCATGTTTCCGGAGCACAAACACACCAATCTGCAAGATATGATCCACGGCGCGACCACTCTGTCGCTGATCGATATCTCGCTATTTTCTGCCATGCATGTGCTGCGCAAGAGCGAAGCCGGAATGGCGGTAACACTTGAGCTTTCAACGCAGTTTATCGGTGGCGGCAAACCGGACGAGCCAATGGATGCGGTGGTCGAAGTTATGCGCGAAACAGGGCGATTGATGTTCATGCGCGGCGAAGTTGTACAAGGCGATCATCTGGTGGCTGCATATTCCGGACTCGTCCGTAAAGCGTCTCCAAAAGCATGACGGAAACGCCGATATCGCGCTACGAAGAGCTAGTCGCTGCCGGCGAGCTTAAGCCTGATCCTGAACAGAAATCCGCAGCCCGGCGTCTAGCACTGTTACGACAGGAACTCGCGGCCCAATCACCCACCGGCTTTCTCGGCAAACTGTTTGGGAAGGCGCCACCGCCTCCGCGCGGGATCTATATGTGGGGCGGTGTCGGGCGCGGTAAATCGATGCTGATGGATCTGTTCCACGAAGCGCTTCAGATCAATCAGAAGCGCCGCGTACATTTCCATGCTTTCATGCAGGAAGTGCATCAAATGATCCGCTCCTGGCGCGAAGCTGATCCTGGCGATCCCATTCCAAAAGTCGCTCACGACATTGCGCAGGAAGTCCGCTGCTTGTGCTTCGACGAAATGGTGATCAACAACTCCGCTGATGCGATGATTATGAGCCGCCTGTTCCGCTCTCTGATCGTGGATGAGGGGGTAACGGTAGTGACAACCTCCAACCGGCCTCCATCCGATCTGTATAAAGACGGGCTCAACCGTGAGCATTTTCTGCCGTTCATCGACTTGATCGAAGATCGTCTGGATGTGCTGCCGCTCAACGGGCCGGTGGATTATCGCCTCGACAGGTTAGGCGACATTGATACGTGGCACTCGCCGCTTGGAGACGCAGCCACGGCACAGGTACGCGAAGCATTCTTTCGCCTCACCGACTACGCACCCGAAGATGCCAAAAATGTGCCTTCTGGAGAACTGGATGTCGGCGGTGGACGGATGCTCTACGTGCCGAAATCGCTCAAAGGCGTAGCGGTGTTCAGCTTCAAGCGTCTTTGTAAGGAAGCGCGCGGCGCGAGCGATTACCTGGCGATCGCAAGAACTTATCACACGGTCATCGTGGTCGGGATTCCGGTCATGAGCGCCGAGGACCGTAACGAGGCGGCACGCTTCGTCACTCTAATTGATGCACTGTATGAGCACCGCGTGAAACTGTTCGTGACCGCCGCTGCTGAACCAGAACAACTCTATCAAGCCGGCGATGGTAGCTTTGAATTTGAGCGGACAGTCAGCCGTCTGATGGAAATGCAAAGCGCCGAGTATATGGCATTGGGTCATGGCCCCAGTGACTAGCCACTAAGCGGCGTTTGCCAGCCTCTTCTGGGCGGAGGCCAACCTGCACATTACCTTCAGATCACGTTCGCTAAGCTGTAAAGCCGCGTCGGCCCACAATTCGGTGATACGGTTAAGCTCATCAAGCTGCAAATCCCAAGACAGTTTCATCGCCCGGCGAGCATTGACCAGCCCGGCATGGCGCCGATCCGACTTCTTGATGAAGTCGCGGCACACATTCAGCCCTTCGCCTTTCTCGGCCAAATGGTGAACCAAACCAAGCTCGTACATCTGCTCAGCGGAGTAGGTCTCATTGGAAACGATCAGCCGATCGGCCATCGCACTTCCCAATTTGCGCGAGAGGAATGCATGCGCACCCATCCCGGGAAACAGGCCGAACATGATCTCTGGCAGTCCGAATGTCGCATCACGCTCTGCCACGATATAGTCGAATGACATCAACGCTTCCCAGCCGCCGCCCAATGCAGCGCCCTCGACGAGACCGATAGTAAGCATCGGAATGTCTAGCGTATTCATGTTGTTGTGCAAAATCTCACAGCAACGATGGCCGTAATGTTCGAGACCCTCGCGATCACGCTCACGGATCAAATTTTGAAACAGGGTGAGGTCGCCACCGAAGCAAAATACGCCCGGCGCACGACTGCCAAGGACAAGATATTTGAGCGGTACTTTATCGGGACCGAAGCCTTGCGAAATCAACTTCTGCCAATTCTCAAAATCGCTCAGCATCGTCCGCGTAAAGCTCGGGCGGCCCTCGGGCCGCATATAGGTCCACAATGTCTGGGTATCTTCCTGATACATAACGTCGAGCTCTTTCAGAGCCAGAAGTCCGTCAGGAATTTCTGTGTGAGAAAGATCGTGATCAAGCAGATGCTCATCACCTTCCCCAAGGGGCATAACGGTTCTCGAGACGCTGTCCACGTCTTCTGTTACCCTTCCCGATCCAGCCGTAATCCGATCCATTGCGACCCCTTTTTAGGATGAATGCGGTGTACTGATCACCACCTTGCTACAGCCATGGTGACTCGCTTGGCAAACACTTATTTTCCAGCTTGAATTTTCCAACGTCCCGAAAATGGCCAGTTGGTAAGTAATTGTGACTCTTTTTCTTAGACTTAGCGCACGACCTGCAGATGCTTTATTGAGCGCTCAAGCATAAGCAATTGCCAAAGAATGCGGCCATGATCGGCACGCTTGGCTATGTGATCATCGGCAATTTTGGCCAAGGCGCGCGGGTTGAACCATCCGGTACGCGCCAATCCTGCGCTCGAACTAATAGCTTTCGCTTCACCAGCAAGCGGACCACGGAACCAATCAGAAATCGGCGTAACAAATCCCTGCTTCGGCCGATAAAGGATATCGTTCGGAAGATAGCGTTCCATCGTGTGTTTCACGAGCCACTTGCCCTGAGCACCGCGTACGCGGGCGCGGTGCGGCAACTGGGCTGCGAATTCAATCAGGCGATGATCCAACAGCGGTTCACGTGCCTCGAGGCTTACCGACATGCTGGCGCGGTCGACTTTGGTCAGGATATCACCCTGTAGCCAGAACTTAAGGTCAGCATATTGCGCACGGTCCAATCCGGACCTGGCAGGCGCATTGCGCATCAAATCGATTAGTGGTTGCTCTGCGCGGTATTCACCCAATTCACGTTTTAGATCGTCCGAGAACAGCTTCTGACGTAGTTCAGGAGGAATAACCGAGAGTGACCGCGCATAACCCGTCGCTCCATCTTGAGCGAGTGACTGCAAAGTGGATTTGGCTCGCAGGGGCCGCGGAGCCCAATCTGCTTTCGGCCAAACCGCGCCCAATCCACCGAATATGGGTTTGCGGAGGGACTCAGGAAGCATTGCCCTCGCCTGCTCTTCTCGAGCGTGGAAGATTTGGCGGCGATACCCAGCGAATGCTTCGTCCGCGCCGTCACCCGACAACGCGACAGTTACATGCTCGCGGGCCAACTGGCACACGCGCCATGTTGGTAGTGCAGACGCATCGGCAAACGGCTCATCGAACATGCCGACAAGCCGGTCGATCTCTTGAAAATCGTCGGGCTGGACGGTGCGGTTGTAATGATTGGTACCGAACAGGCCGGCTACCTTCTCGGCATAACCTGTTTCATCGAGCGCGGCGACGTCGAAGCCAATCGAGCAGGTCGTCACAGGATCGCGGTGTGATTCTGCCATCAGCGCGACCACACTGGATGAATCCACACCACCAGATAGAAACGCGCCCAACGGTACGTCAGCATCCATGCGAGACGTCACGCCCTCGCGCACATGATGAAGCAACTCTACGGAAAGGTCCGCATCTTTGCCTTTCTTGCGGTCGGCAAAGCTCACATCCCACCACTGGCGCGGCGGCTGGGCAGGCCGACCGTGCCTCAACAAGCGGAAATGGCCAGCCGGGAGCTTTTCGACACCCTTCAGGATCGACCTATGATCGGGCACATAGCCCCATGTCATGTAGTCCTCGATCGCTAACGGGTCAGTTTCGCGGCGTAGGAGCGGATGCGCCAGCAGGCCTTTGAGTTCGGACGCGAATGCCAAGCTGCCATCGCTCAGTGGTGCCATAAATAGCGGTTTCACGCCCAACCGGTCGCGCGCAAGCAGCAACTCTTTCCGGTTACGGTCGTAAAGAGCGAAAGCGAACATACCATGCAACCGCTCCAGACAATCTACGCCCCAGCGCTGCCATGCGGCCAGAATAACTTCGCTATCGCCGTCAGTCCGGAAAGTTGCACCCTGCCCCTCAAGCTCGCGCCGAAGCTCCCGAAAATTGTAGATCTCGCCATTGAATACGAGAACCGCATTACCATCCGCCGAATGCATCGGCTGGGGTGAACCCTCGATATCGATGATCGACAGGCGGCGGTGCCCCAGTCCCACGCCAGCATCGGTCCATACGCCTTCGCCGTCAGGACCGCGATGCTCCAGTGCGTCGCACATACGCTTGATACGCGCCGGATCGACCGGCTTGGGTGTCCCGCAATGGAAAAGGCCGGCAATTCCGCACATCGGCTGCGCCCTAACGTAGGCCCGCGATGCGGTCCATCCATTCGCTTTCATTGCCGATAGATTGGCGGAAAGCTGCGATAGAAGGAGCTGGTTTCTGCGTTTCGGTCTCTTCTGCCGATAGGATCAGCATCATCGTCGGCTGAGCGCGGAGCAATAGCCGGTCACGCATATTGGCGAGCTTCAGCTTGGCGGCACTCCCAGTGAGGATATCGCCGTGATGGAACGATGTCTGCGCCAAGCGCTTCACTTGCCCGTTGGCGAGGAGGTAATCGCTTACTGCTTGCGGCACCGCTTCGCCCGGGGCCAACCAACGCCACTCTTTCTCTGTCGACAATGCGCCCTCACCGTAAGCACTGGCCTCTCGGCCTTCTTCCTGAGCGGCATAGAGTGCGAGAAACACGTCTACCTCTTGGCCAGCTTCACTGCGATAACGCCCGAGCAAGCGGTGGTCCGCGCCTGTTGCCTTGGGTGACCAATCGACAAGTGGTGCGTAGTCTACGCGTGTCCATCCGTTCACTTCCGGCAAAGTGATCGATGCAGGCACCGCAGCTTCCACTTGCGATGCCATCGCATTCCAACCGCCGAAGAGGACGAGCATACCCGCTACCACGCCAAAGGCCATGTTCCCGCCGATAGTCGCAGCAATCAGGTTCTTGAACCAATGGTGAGTCTCGATAGCCGGCAAATCAATACCAAGGTCTTCGGGGTCACGATCAAAATAGCGCCACGATGCCGCCAGCAACGCGGCAACAACCAGCGCAAAGAATACCCAGCCGTAAAACACATGGTCGAACCCGGCAGCGAATTCGATGCCTTGCGATTGCGCGATGTAGATCGTTCCCCATGCGCGTACGCCATTGGCAAGGATCGGCAATGCGATTGCCGCCGCCATAAAGGCGGCCCGGCGCTTCCAACTTTTGAAACAACTGTAAGCAACAAGGGTGCCAAGCGCGATCATAGCGATCAGGAATTTTACACCCGAACATGCCTCGGCAACTTCGAACAAGCCTGCGGGTGTATCGATGAACACGCCGTCGATAATTGCCGGAATACCGCTCCATTCGGTCAGCGCGATAACGAGATCAGCGGTGACCATTTGCAGCGTTGGCACCAGCTCGTCACCGAACGGCACCAGAAACAGCATGTAGGTCAACGGGAACAGGTTTGCGGCTGCAATGCGCGGCCCTAGCAATACCAACGTGCTGGCCTGCAGCGCCAGCACGGCGCCAAGTTGGCTTACCGTGTTCACACCTGCGAGCGAGCCGATTAGCCAGAAGAACAATGCTATGCCAACTGCCAACAGACCCGGCCACCACGCGACAGGCTTTAGGTGGCGCAGCTGATCGCGCCGATCATAAATCAGCCAACCGACTATGAATGGTACGAGCAGAATGTGATTGTAGGTCGAGATGTTCCACCACTGGTCGAACATGGAAAGCCAATCGCGAAAGGTGAGCGCGATGATCGCCAGCCACGCGAGCGCTAACCGGCCTAGCGGTAAACGCCAGTGATCGGGGATGCTCTGCAGCAACTTTCCCTCGCCTGCGGTTCCAAGTGACAGACTACGCGGCATCGCGTTGGCGGCCCTTCGCCTGACCCGATTGTGGGGGATAGCCGCACAACTCCGCTAGAGGTGCCAACATGGCCTCCCAGCCCTGCTGCTCGACCACATGGCGGCGCGCAGCAGCAGCCATCAACGATGTCGATGGTCTATCAGCAAGCATATCCAATGCACGCTCTACTAACGCCTCATCGGTATTGGCCACCGCGAAATGCTCACCATTGGTTGCATCTATGCCTGTTGCAGCCTCGGGAGAGAGCAACACGGGCCGGGCCATCGCCATCGCCTCGAGCACTTTGTTCTGTACACCGCGGGCTATTTCCAACGGCGCGATCACAATATCTGCGCCCGCGAGAAATGGCCGCACATCGGGAACTTCGCCCCACACACGAATACCCGGCTCACCATCTCGCTTGGTCAGTTGACTGACCGGAGCCCGACCGACGAGATGGAAGCTAGCCTCGGGATGCACCGCGCGGATTTGCGGCATCAGTCGATCCATCACCCGCAACGCAGCACCAATATTCGGTGCGTAATCCATCTGGCCAGTGAACACAAAGTTCGGGCCGCTGGATCGCGCAAGGTCAGGATGCGGCTCGCAATTTAACGGGTCGAAAAATTCGGTATCGATACCGTTGCGAACAGCACCGGTCTCACAGCTCTCGTGCGACGTAACGCGCGAACGAAAAAGTGCCTCTTCAGCCTCGCTGACAAACAATGTGCAGTCGGCTCGCTGTGCCAATTGTTCTTCTACTTGCGCGAGCATCACGCCTTCACGTGCATCAATCCATTTGCGCGGGAATTTACCGTCTTCGGCATAGGCTTCGAATTTGGCGGAATCGACATCGCAAAGGTCGATTACGACCTTTCCCTCGAACGAGGCGGGAATGTACTGCCCCATTTGCCCCGAGAATACGAAGATCGTCTGGATATTCCGCTCTTGAATTGTTTTGACGACCCAGTCGGCCAGAGCGGCATCTTCAAAGGCAGTCAGGCTGACTGGCTTTCCCGTTGCAAGCGCTTCAATCCCGGCCCGAGCCATGGATTTTGAACGACGCGGCAAGCAATAGCTTTCTGCGAGTTCGCCAAGCAGGTGCTCATGCTCAAAATCATTGTCAGTATCGCCAAAGCAACCGACATGAACGGGCGCGAACTTAGCCAGCGCCCTCAGCAAATGATGTGAACGAATTTTGTCCCCGCGATCAGGTGGAAACGGCATTCGGTGCGCCAGAAACAGGATATGGCCCATTAGGCTAGTCCTTTGGCAATAACCGGCCCGATGATATTCGCGACTTTCAGCGGCAAGCGCTTCCACAGATCGATCTTGGCAGAGTAGGCTTCGCTATTGGGATTGATATCGCGCTTCGCATGTCCCGGCGCAGTCCAACTGGCGTAGCTGAGCGGTTGCGGCTCGAAGCCCCAATTCTTCTTGTAATTGTAAGGTCCGCTGCCGGTCTTCGAACGCCCAAAGTCAAACCGCTGCATACCGCGTCTGCGCGCGTGGAGCATCAGCTCGAAATACATCCGTTCGTTGGCGCGCAGATGACGCGCGGCGAATGTTCCACCGCCCCAATAGGGCATGACTGCGCCGTCATGATAGAATGATAGAACGCTGGCGACAGGAACGCCCTCATGGCGAACAGTTAGAATATCAGCATCAGCGCCGAATTCATCGAGCATAGCATCAAAAAGTGCGCGCGGAAAAACCGGAGTGCCGAGGTTGCGGACACTCTCTGCATAGACGGCATAGTGCGCCGCCCGATCTTCTTCGCCGCCGCCGACAGATACTTCAAGATCGAGCTTCAGGCTCTTCCGGATCTCCGCGCGCTGCTTGCGCGGAATCGCGAGCAATTGCTGCTCGTCATCCTCGGCTAAATCGGTAACGAAACCCGCATGGCTATCATCACAATGATGCCAGTCTCGTGGTGCATCACCACCGCGCAATTCAATTGTCGGACAAGACTTCCGGATCGCCAGTTCTTCAACTGAACGGCACAATTGCACCACAGTCTTGGCACTGCTCGCCAACGCTCCTCCACCGACACCAAATCCGCTCGAGACTAAGGCCCTGCCGAAAAGCGGCGAATGCACTTCGCTGAGTGGCAGCCAGCCCGTAACGTTCCCGCATTTCTCAGCAACGAGGCCAGTCGCTCTCTGACCGGTGCTCGTCTCCACCGCTCGCAGCCACGCAGGGCGGTGAAACGGTGTTCCGCCCATCTCGGAGACAAAACTCTCTATCCGCGCGAACTCACCCGGATCGCGCAATTGGACAAGCGAAATGCTCTCCGCCGAAAGAGGAAACGGCGCGTTCATGCGGCCCATTCATCCTGTAGAGCTTTGGCAAACGCTGCCTCGCGCTCGGCGACTTCGTCCATTCGGCCCCATGCAAAATCGTCGATCAATTCGCGAAGTTTGGGTGCCATCTTCTTCAGGTTTGTGTAGTGGCGCAGCCGCGATTTGATCGGTGCGCCGGGAACCCTTGGCTGATCTGGATCGACTTCCCAAGGATGGAAGTAGAACACCGCTGGGCGGTTCTCCTCACGATTTACTTGGCGAATGGCCCAGCGTGAGAACGCGTAAGGCAGCACACGGAAGAAGCCGCCCCCGCCAGCAGCAACGCGGCGCCCGCCGAGTATTGCGGTCGTAACCGGAATTTCGACTAAGTCCGAACCCTCCAGCGGATTGAATGCAAAGCGCGGTGCTTCGCGCCATCCGTAATGGTCATGTGCAATCGGCGCGACGCTACTGGAATAGGTGTAACCTTGCGCCGCCAATTCTTCGTAGGCCCATGGCGTCCGCTGATCGATCGAGAAGCTGGGCGCACGATACCCGGCGATCTTCGCGCCAGAAGCATCCTCGAGGATCGCCTGTGCCTTGGCGATATCTTCGCCGAATTCCTTACGGTCAAAGGTGAATACGCGTGCGTGGTCATAACCGTGGCTGGCCAATTCGTGCCCAGCTTCTACGATGCGTCGCATCAGCGGACCATGCCGCTTCGCCACCCATCCCAGCGTAAAGAACGTCGCCTTCACATCGGCTTCGCCGAACATGTCGAGGATGCGCAGGACATTGTCTTCCACGCGCAGCGCCAAGCCATCCCAATCTTCGCGGTCGATAACATTTTCGAACGCGCCAACTTGGAACCAGTCTTCAACGTCAACCGACAGGCCATTGATGACCGCAGTGTCCGCCTCTGGTTTTACCGGCGAATGTTCCATCCGGAACGCTCCTCTCAGGCGGCTTCCACTCGAGCGGGCTGCTCGCTTTCGATCCACTCGATCATCATGGTAAGCACATGGCGCACAGTGCGCTCTTGCTCATCAAGGCGGGCATCCATACCGGCAATTTTCTCGACCAGTTCCTTGGGAAGTTCGACCTCGCCAGACTTCGCTTCAACCGCGCGCGACAGTTCGACAACAGCTTGCTGCAGTTCTTTGATCTGGGAATCGCGTTCAGCCAAAATCGCGTCGATCTGACCCTGCGCGAGTTCCTGCATCACAGGCGCTGCAACAGCTTCCGGTGCCGCTTGAACAGCCGCTACATGCTTGACCGGGCCGGACAATGGCATTGCGGCCGAGCCGACGTCATTGTCGCCGTCAGCAACAGCGTTGTCGCCTTGCATCTCTTCGACCACAGAAGCCAGCATCGCGCTGTCGATCTTGGTGCGTTGTTCAACCGCGCCGAGCAGTAACAAACGTGTCGCTACTTGGTTCACGCGGCGCGGAACACCGCCCGTTGCTTCGTAGAATTCAGCAAAGATTGCATCGTCAAATTCAGGATTACCATCCCAACCAACACAGCCAAGGCGGTGCTCGATATAGGGCTTGAGTTCCGCTGGCTCCATCGCACCGAGGTGGTGCGCAGCGATTACCCGCTGACGCAGCTGCTCAAGCGCCGCGTGTTGCGCGAGAACTTGTTTGAATTCAGGCTGACCCAGCAGCAGGACTTGCAGCAAGGGATGCGAACCGAGCTGGAAGTTCGACAGCATCCGAAGCTCTTCAAGCGCTTCGACAGACAAGTTCTGCGATTCATCAACGACCAGCATGGTGCGCCGACCCGCGCGGGCCTCATCATGCAGGAAGTTTTCGATAGCGCCCAGCGCGCTCGCCTTGTCCTTGCCTTCAACCTCAAGACCGAAGCTTTGCGCCGCGACATGAACCAGTTCTTCGCCGTCCAGATTGCTGGTGACCACCTGGCCCACCGTCATCTGTTCACGGTCAATCTTCTGCATCAAATGCGCAACGAGCGTGGATTTACCTGCGCCCACTTCACCGGTGATCACGATAAAGCCTTCGCTCTGCGCCATGCCATATCCAAGATAGGACAGTGCTTTGCGGTGCGTTGCACTTTCAAAATAGAAATTCGGATCAGGGGTCAGCTGAAACGGTCGCGCCGTTAATCCGTAAAATTCATCAAACATTGAAATGGTCCCCTAGGATCAGAAGCCGAAGCGCAAGCCAACAAGGGCCGATGCTGCGGTGAAGTCTTCAGCCGAAACGTCGCTGTCGAGGCTGTCGACGGCGATCGCCGCTCGTGCCGACAAACGTGACGAAATGCTGTGATTATAAGCTGCGGATGCGCCAATCGCAGTCACGTCACCAGCGAGATCAAACCCGCTATTGAAGTAGTTGTAATAAGCGTTGGTGCTGAAGTTGCCCCGCTGGCCAACTTCGCCCGACAGGAACAGCGCTGCGTAATACGACTCATCGGTCACACCATCTGCTGCGGCCAGAACGGTGCCCGGCGTCGCAATAAAGCGGCGGCGGTCATATCCAGCGCCCACACCTGCATTTAGACGGCCGATATTGGTCGAATAGCTTACGGCGACACCGCGTGAACGGAAAATCGACGAGCGAACCGAGCCAAGCGCACCGTTGAGACAGTTTGCACCGTCTTGACCCGAGACACAGCCACCCAAACCGCCGGTAAGCGGATTACGACCGGCGGTGAATTCAGTCGGAAGGTTGGCGAGCGCGGTGTTCAACTGATTACCAAAGCCGGAAACAGTATCGTAGACCGATACAGCCAATGAACTGCGGCTATTCGGCGCATATGACAGGCTACCGTAATAGCTTGTTGAATCGTAACGACGACCGACATTCGCCGTCAACGAAGTGCGGCTGCTTGGACGCCAGATTACACCAGCATCCCAAATCAGACCTGAAACGTCATAGGCAAGTTGGCGCGGCTGGCTAGTATCCGTAACGAACCGCCCGTCCGGGCCAATCACCGGATCGCCATTTACATCGCGCACTGCATCGCGGCTTGATACTTCGACATCCTCATATCCAATACCGGCAACCAGCGCGAGCGATGGAGTGACCGGCAGCGAAATATCACCCCGGACATAGACATCGCGAAATCGCTGATCGAGATTGGAAATATCTTCCTGATTCCACCCGGCACCGACGCCAACGCCCACTGGCAATGGTTCACCCGGACGGGTTGCGAGATGCACTTTCGCGCTCTGCGATACACTGTCATCGAAAACGTCAATTGGCGTTGCGCCTGGTGCGGTAACAAGACCATCCGGTGCTTCAACGCGGGTATAGCCGATACGGTAGTTCGCATTGACTTCGACATCGCCAGCGCGAGTGCTCAAAGTCGGACCTGCATAAGCAGAATAGATCTGACTATCGGTTCCGCGATCATCGAGCGATGCAAGGTTGGATGCACCATTGCCGTCAACACGGGTTTTGGCCGCAAGTGCCCCTGCTTCAACGGTCAATACCTGCGGAACAATAGAGGCATATCCGCGCGCGACGCCGCTGATAGTATCGCTGTCCACGCTATCATCACCGTAACCAATGTTGCGTTCGTAGCGCAGCGATACAGAGCCGCCATTGTTGCGCCCTGTGATCGATGCATCAACGCCCGCAGCGACTTGGGTGTAGGTCACCACTTCATCGCCGGGGGACAACTCTGCAATCGCGATTTGCGAGACTTCGATATAGGGTTCGACATTGACTGCGCGAGTGCGCGAGTCACCTTCTTCATCGCTAGAATCCTGCGCCAGGGCAGGCGAAGCCGCGCTGATCGCTACGAGTGCACCGACCAAGGCGGTTGTGCGTTTAAGGGCGAGTTTTCTCATGACGGGTTATTCCCCATATCCATAGTAGGAGCCGAAATTCCGGCCGCTTGGACTGAAATGCGCTGCATTAAGCAGCAACTTGATGTCCGGACATGCGGAGAGGAGCTGGCAAGCATCCTCCAAAGCGCTTTGTCCGGTCTTATCCGCCCGTGCGACAAGCACTGCTTGCCCCACATGCTTTGCAAGCTCGGCTGCCGGTGATGCAGCCAAAGCAGGCGGAGAATCGAAGATAATAATGCGGTTAGGCGCACCGACCGTCAGGCGATCGAGCACTTCGGCGGTGCGTTCACTGGCCAGATATTCGCTATCCGATGTCGTATTGCTTCCCGATGGGAGCACCCATAAGCCAGGAATATCAGTGCCTAGCACCAAATCTTCCACGTGAACGTCTGGATCAGCAAGACAATCCATAAAGCCCGGCCCTTTGGGCAATCCAAGAGTCGAGAGGATCGATGGTTTTGCGAAATCGCCGTCCACCAACAGCACTTCGCTGTCGCGCTCAGCCGCCATGGCAATCGCCAGATTGGTCGCGCAGAAGGTTTTGCCTTCGCCCGGATGCGGCGAGCAGATCAGCACGCGGCGTGAACGCCCCGTACCTTTTTCACGCGCAGCTTTGATCACTTGGCGTTTCACGATGCGAAACTCTTCGATCAAGCCGGTGACCGTACCCTCAGGCACAATCATGCCCTGATCGCGCAAATGCTCGCGATCAATCTCATATTTCGGGCCTGACAGCGTGATGGCGGAAACTTCCGGTTCAACCACGATCTCGCGCGATGCCGCTGGAACCGGTAGGTTTACCTCAGGTTCGGGCTGATATTCGGTCGGCACAGCGGGTTTCGCAGCTGGCGCAGCTTCAACTGTTGCTGCGGGCTTTTCCGCTTGCTCCTTAGGCTCGGTGTCTTTCACCTTAACTTTGGCGCGCTTCATCTCGCGTTCGGGCAACTTGCCTTTGATTGGTGCTGCCGTGAACGGATCAAAGCCGAATGCGCCGCTGGCACGCTCGAACAGCGAGCCGTCAGTGCTACCGCCTTCGCCGTCTTTCGGGAGTGGGATGTTCTTATGTTCGGTCATATCCTGCTCCTCACGCCACCATTCCGCGCTGGACAAATTCCACCGCGAGTAGGACGACGCACAAGGCCGCTAGGCCCGCACTGCCGGCGTAAAACATGCGCATGCGCTTGGTCCGCAACTCGCGCGCGGTGTCGGTCATTGTCTGTGAAATCGCGCCCAGCACCGGCAGATCAAGCGCGCGCTCAAGCTTGCCGGTGGTCGCGAATGTCGAACGGAGCTGACCGATGGCGAAGGCAGCGCCAACACCGGCAGCAATGCCTGCGATCAGTACGCCGATCAGCAATAGAGGCCGGTTCGGTGCCGATGGCACGCGCGGCATAGTTGGCGGATCGATCACTTCAAATTTGAACGAACTGCGCTCATTGTCGACCTGCCCGCGCAGCTTCATTTCCTCGCGGTCCTGAAGCAACTCGTCATATTTGTCTTTGAGCACTTCGTAGTCGCGGCTGATGCGGTTCGCTTCAGCAGCAACCGCGGGCTCGTTGGCCGCGCTGGCCAGCAAACTCGACTCTTCAGATTTGAGCGCTGCCTGACGCGCGAGAAGTGCCTGCACATTAGCCTGGCGGTCCGCCTTAATGGCAATCAACGAGCTATAGGCCGGGTTAGTGGAACCAACGCTGTTCGGATTTTCATTGGCCGCCTGCACGCGCAAAGCCGCAATCTGTTTCTGGATCGCTATGACGTCTGGATGGCTCTCACGTTTCCCGCTCGCTTGCATCGTTGCGAGTTGTGACATCGCGTTGGAAAGCGCTTGGCGCGCTCCGCCAACCGCGCCAGGGGTTGTGATGGTACGCGGCGTTCCCGCCAACTGACCATTGATCGCCGCGAGTGCGCTTTGTGCAGCTGCAAGATCAGCTTCAACATCGCGCAGTTCGGTGCGCAATTGTCGACGCTTGTTCGATAGCGTGTCGCTGCCACCGATCAGATCGGGGTTTTCCGCTTCAAAAGCCAAGCGGCGCTGCTCCGCGGCTTCTAGCTCACGCTTCCGCTCTTCCAATTGCTGGTCGAGGAACACAATGGTTTCAGCTACGTCGCCGCGCGCTCCGGCGATGTTTTCCTCGCGGAAAATATCGATCAGCTTCTGTACTACGCTTTGTGCCAGAGCAGCGTTCTCGCCATCAGACAGGTCGCCTTTGCCAATTTCAGCTTTCAGTTCGAAGAGATTGTCCTCTTCGCTCTTCACGGTAACTTTCTCGGTAAGCCCTTCGATAGCGCTTTCCATGTCGCGCGGCGTTTTAACTTCGTCGCCCAGCTTGGTTGAACGGACGACCTTCTCCAGATTGACCTTACTTGCCAATGTCTGGCGAACGCGGGCAATATCCTGCTTGCCGGCACCTTTGATACCAAGCTGATCGGACAAAACATCATCGAGCTGCACGTAAATCCGTGCTTCCGATTCGTAGGAGTTGGGGATCATCGCGACCACCAGCCAACCCAGAACGCACACGCCCCAAGCCACGCCGAGCGCTAACCAGCGCCTGTGCCAGACCGAGAAAAGCGCTGCGCGCAGATCTTCAAATACTTCGTTCATGCTGTGTGCCGATCCCTCAGAACATGCTTTCCGGGATGATGATCACATCGCCGGGTTGGAGGAGAACATTCGCGCGGCTGTCGCCCTTCTTCAGAAGGTCGCCTAGGCGCAACGAGTACTCAGCTTGCTGGCCGGTCGACTTGTTGCGACGGATCAGCTTCGAACGGTTGCCCGCTGCGAATTCGGACAGGCCGCCAACGGCGATCAGCGCGTCGAGCACGGTCATATTGGCACGGTATGGCAGCGATGCGGGCTGCTCGGTCGCGCCGATGATACGGATACGTTGGCTGATTGCACCTTCGAACTTGGTCACAATGACCGAGACCAGAGGTTCCTCGATATATTGCGAAAGCTGCAGACGGATATCTTGCGCCAGCATCGACGGCGTTTTACCCACGGCAGGCATATCCGTAACTAGCGGTGTAGTGATGCGCCCATCAGGACGGACCTGAATTTTCTCGGCCCCCAGTTCAGGGTTGCGCCATACATGGATTGTCAGCTCGTCCAGAGCACCGATCAGATATTCTTCGCCGGGCTGATCTTGAGCGGTCACGGTTGATGCTGGAGGAAGCTGCGCGCCACCGGCGGCACAGCCTGCTAGTGAGAGTGCAGCCAAAGCGCTGCCTGCGAGCAGTTTCGAGAAACGTTTAGTACTGGGCATCGATGCGCATCCTTGCCGTTGAGCGGGCAATTCAGCGCAAGGTCGGAGCTACCGGCCTACCACTACCCGCGGATATGAGGATGGCTTCTCGCGAAAAAGGGTGAACATACCGTTAGCCTTTTTGCGTTTACGGCTGTTTAGGATGTTGCAGTCCCAAAGCGGGACACATTGAAACAAAACGTTAATTCGAGTGATTCGGTCAAAATCAGACCAGAATCTCGCGGGCAGCGCCCTGTCCGAGGAAGTCGGATGGCGATGCGGTGGCCCCGTATGCGCCCGCACAAAAAACGACGACCAAATCACCAACTTCGGCTCTTGGAAGATGCGCTTTGTCAGCCAAACGATCGAGTGGAGTGCACAAACACCCTACGATATTGGCCTCTTCGGAAGGTTCAGAATCATATTTCGTTGCGATTGCCGATGGGTAATTGCGGCGCACCACCGTGCCAAAGTTCCCTGACGCTGCAAGTTGGTGATGCAATCCCCCGTCGGTGATCAAGTAGGTCATGTCATGGCTGACTTTGCGATCAACGACCTCAGTCAGATAAACACCCGCTTCGCCAACGAGGTAGCGACCGAGTTCGATGCACAACTCGGTCTCGGTGAGGTTTGTTGGAAGGTCAGCGAACCGCTCTTCCAATGCCGCGCCAATTGCCGCGATATCGATGGGTTCATCTCCGTGGAAATACGGGATGCCCAATCCACCGCCCATGTTGAGCTTCGGCAGAGGTTTGCCGATTTCAGTCGCAAGCTGATCCGCGAGATCGAGCACATTTGCCTGCGCTTCAATAATCGCATCAGCGCTCAGCGCCTGACTGCCAGTGAAGATATGCAGTCCGCGCCACTCAGCACCTGCAGCAATGATCTCCTTCGCCAGCGCAGGTACGCGCTTTTGATCGACGCCGAATGGTTTGGCGCCGCCTCCCATCTTCATTCCCGAGCCGCGTAGTTCGAAGTCAGGGTTTACCCGGATCGCCATTCGCGGGACCGCGCCGATACGTTCAGCGATAGCAATCGCCCGGCGCGCTTCATTTTCGGACTCCAGATTAAGCGTTACTCCTGCACGCAGAGCAGCTTCCAACTCGTCATCACGCTTACCTGGGCCAGCGAAGCTGATCTTGGTGGGGTCAAGACTGGCCATTTGCGCCATGGTCAGCTCGCCGCTTGAGGCAATATCGAAGCCGTCCACCAGCGTGGCCATATGTTCGAGAACAGGTGCGAAAGGATTGGCTTTAATAGCATAGTTGATGGTGAGCCGATCGGGCATGGCAGCGCGCAAATCGGCGACGCGCTTGGTTAGATGCTCGCGCGAATAGACGAACAATGGCGTTGCCCCGCCCTGCTCCACCAATTCACGCGCGGTCATGCCGCCAACGCTTAGCTGACCATCCTTGATGGCATAGCCTGCAGGTATGGGGCCGAGCGGTTTCGGTTTCATGCCCCGATCTCTTCCATTATCTCTTTGGCAAGGGCCGTCCGGTCGAGCTTTCCATTCGGGTTTAGCGGCATTGCGTCTTTCCAGTGGATCACATGGGGCTGCATAAAGTTGGGAAGCTCCTTAGCCAGCGCTTTGGGCAATTGCGCCTCAGCATCCTCTGCATCATGGGCAGCGCGAACGACAAGGTGTATCGCATGACCAAGCCGATCATTTGTAACACCCAGCGCTACCGCTTCTGCCACAAGATCAGTTGCCCGCGCTGCGTCTTCGATCTCTTGCGGGCTTATCCGGTTGCCTGCGCTTTTGATCATCGCATCGCGGCGCCCGACAAAATAGAGCAAGCCGTCTGCCTCGCGTTTGACCCGGTCGCCGGACCATACTGCTGTTCCGCCATATTCTGAACTTTCCGGCGAAGCTTTGAACCGCTCTGCCGTCCGTTCGCTATCCTGCCAGTACCCTTGCGCAACCAAAGGCCCGCAATGCACTAGCTCACCCTCTTCGTCCGGATCGGCGACATTGCCATCGTCATCGATGACCATGATCTCGGCGAACGGGATGGCACGGCCCATAGACGTCGGGTGGCTCTCAACCAATTCGGGATCAAGGAAGGTCGAACGAAAAGCTTCTGTCAGACCGTACATGGGAAACAAGCGTGCCTGCGGGAAGATGTCGCGTAAATCTTCGACCAGTTCTTCGGTCAAAGCACCGCCACTGTTGGTTAAACGGCGCAGGGGTGCACTGGCCTCGGCAGGCCATTCCAGTTCGGTTAATTGCACCCAAAGCGGCGGGACGGCAGCAAGCGTTGTGACACCATACTTTTCGCATGCTCTCGCGACGTCGCGCGGGAACAGGTAGTCGAGCGGTACAACAGAAGCACCCGCATACCAGCTACTTAGAAGTTGGTTCTGACCATAATCGAAAGATAGTGGCAGCACGCCCAGCGTGACGTCATCCGGCTCCATTCCGAGATAATATGCCACACTGACGGCTCCCAACCACAGATTGGCATGGCTCAGCATGACGCCTTTGGGTCGCCCTGTTGAGCCGCTGGTATAGAGGATAGCGCACAGATCGTCGGTATTGGCCTTCGATGCTGACATCGGCTCAGCGACGTCATCTAGCGCGTCGAGCACATCATTCTCGTCAATCGCTTCGCAGCCTACCGGCAAGTCGCCATCCTCAAGCGAAGCCAAACGCGCCTTAGTACCGAGCAGCATAGCGGCACCGCTATCGGCCAGAATATGCTTAGCCTGCGTATGCTTAAGCAGCGGATTGATCGGTACATGGACCAACCCCGCCCGCGCCGCCGCCAGCGGCATCAGGCAGGTTAGCTCATTTTTTGCCGCCCACGTCGCGACCCGCGCGCCCTGCTGAGGCACCCGATCTCTTAACCAGCCACTAAGAAGGGCAACACGGTCCCTTAAGTCCTTGAAGCTAAGCGTCCGGTTGCGCAGAACCAGCGCCGGGCTATCATCAGCGCCAATCTCGGCGAGGTGATCCAGCGGCTTTGGATCTGGATTGGGCAAATTGGGCAATTGTGGCTCCAGCAAGGGAAACGGCATTTGTGTTGAGCGTCAGCTATCACGACACGGTTAATGTTCTGCAAGGGACGATTGAAAAATCGCGTGACTTGAATCAAGGGCCTTTTGACCGGGTTGAATGGTTGGAACTGCTGGCGAAGTCTGGTGCCGAGCCACTGATTGCTGTTGCGGAAGACGGCGATACCAAAGTCGCGCTCCCCTTGATGCGGGATAATGACAGGCTTGAAGCCCTAGCTAACTGGTACAATTTTACATGGCGGCCGCTCCATTCGCACGATCCAGCACTCCTTGAAACGGTCGCCAGAGGATTGCGCAGCCAAACGCACCGGATTGTGATGTCACCCGTCCCCGATGACGATGGCAGCGCGGCGGCAATCGAAACAGCTTTTCGCGGCGCAGGGTGGAATGTCCTGCGCGAGCATTGTGATCACAACCATGTTCTGGAAGTGAAAGGTCGTAGTTTCGCAGACTATTGGGCCGAACGCCCGGGGCGAATGCGCACGACGCTGAAGCGCAAAGCCAAGAAGGTTGATGTCGAGTTGCTAACGCGTTTCGGTGCAGATGCTTGGGCCGAATACGAAGCGGTCTATGAGGATAGTTGGAAGCCCGAGGAAGGTGATCCAGCGCTTCTGCGAACCTTTGCCGAGCAGGAAGGCGCTGCTGGCCGCATTCGCCTCGCTATAGCGCGCCATGAAGGCAAAGCTGTCGCCGCCCAGTTCTGGACGGTCGAGGATGGTATCGCCTACATTCACAAACTCTCACATCTCGAAGAGCACAAGGCGCTATCTGCCGGAACGACGCTCAGCGCGGCCTTGTTCGAACATGTTATGGACCAAGACAAAGTCGGTCTAATCGACTTTGGCACAGGTAATGATCCCTACAAACGCGATTGGATGGAGGAGGATCGCCCGCGCTTCCGGATAGACTGCCTTGATCCGCGCCAACCAAAGGCATGGCCCTCCCTCGCCAAACGAATAGTTACCCGGCTTGCACGCGGTGGCACCGAAAGCTAAGGGCAGCGCCGCACTTGCAGGGGAAAGCACGCATATGGATCGCGAGCCCGTGACAGACGGTACCGAGAATACTCCGACCGAAGACAGCGAAGCGCCAAGCGGCCTCGCGCCCAGTCGCCATGCGATTGATGTACAATTGCGCTCAATCCTATGCGATGTGCTTGGCCTCGATAGCGATGATGTCGAGCAATTCGACAACGACACCGGCCTGTTCGGTCACCTTCCCGAGCTCGATTCCATGGCAGTCGCAGGTTTGCTGACCGAGATGGAAGACCGGATGGATATCATTATCGAAGATGATGATGTCGATGGTGAAATGCTGGAAACCTATGGCGGGCTGCTTACCTTCGCCGAGGCCAAAGTCATCGAGGGCTGATCAGTGCGTAGCTTCGCACAATGGCCCGCCCCACTATCGGGCGGTGGCACAAGCGAAGAGCAAGCGCTGACGTTCAATCAGGGACGCGAGCAGCGGCTCTTGGTTCTCCCTGCTTTATTCGATGAGGCCAACAAGCTGCGGCGGCAGACAGTGGAAGTGATGCACCGTCTGGACCTATCGGGCATCGACAGTTTTCTGCCCGATTTGCCCGGTTGCAATGAAAGTGCCCAGCCACTTGAAGCGCAGACGCTTGAGAGCTGGCGCGAAACAGCCGTTGCTGCTGCCAAGTATTTTGACGCGACGCACCTGCTGACTATTCGCAGCGGCGCTTTGCTCGCACCCGGTGGGTTACCCGGCTGGCGGTATGCACCGCATGGCGGTAAGCAATTGCTACGATCAATGCTGCGCGCCCGCACCATCGCCGCGCGCGAAGCAGGTCGCGAGGAAACCATCGCAGACCTTGATGCGACTGGCCGAGCTGATGGCATTGAGCTGGCAGGATGGCAATTAGGTGCAGAACTGTTCTCTGCTCTGTCGGACTCCAAGACGCCCGCAAGCGAAACGCTAGCAGATATTCCAAGCGATGCTGTACCCGGCGCTGGCCTTTGGCTCCGCGCGGAGCCGGACGAAGATCCGGAACAATCAGACGCCATCGCAGCCATCATCGCGATCGCATTGTCCGAATCATGAGCCGCCTTTCGCTCACCTTTGAATGCCAAGGCAGTTGCCTAGCCGGGACGTTCGACACTGCGCCCGGTACCACAGGTCTCTTGATTGTGTCAGGCGGCAATGAAGTGCGCGCTGGTACATTCTCCGGACAAGCCAAGCTGGCAGCGAAACTTGCAGGCGCTGGCTTCCCGGTCTTTCGCTTTGACAGACGCGGGATTGGTGACAGCGACGGAGAAAATCGCGGTTTCACGAAGAGCCGGAAAGACATCGCCGCCGCTATCGAGGCATTCCGCGCAATCAATCCGCAAATGACGCGCGTTATTGGCTTCGGCAATTGCGATGCAGCGAGCGCGTTGATGCTGGCCGGTGGTACCGATCTGGACGGGCTGATCCTGTCCAACCCGTGGACTATCGAAGATGAAAGCGATGATACGCCGCCGCCGAGCGCAGTGCGGTCTCGCTATGTCGAAAAACTCAAGAACCCCAAAGAGATCTGGCGGCTGCTCACTGGCGGTGTTGATCTGCGAAAACTGTTTGGCGGTCTCAAACAAGCTGCAAGTGGTTCGTCCGAGACCACCGGTTTGGCACAGGATATGGCGGCGGGCATTGCTGCCTACGACAAACCCGTCAGCATTCTTCTGGCCAGCAGCGACCGGACGGCTCAAGTCTTTCTGGAAAATTGGAACGCCAATGATCCGCGCATCCGCAGCTGCGAGGGTGCCTCTCACGCCTATGTTGAGCCACATGCTCGCGAGTGGCTGGAACAGCAAATTTTGGAAGTGCTACGCGCTTGAGCGGACAAACAGACTGCTAAGCTCAACATGCGTTGACCAGCGGAATTGACCGACCGGACGCAATTTCTCAAGCCGATATCCACCCTCAATCAGCTTTCTGGCATCGCGTGCCCAGCTTGATGGGTTGCAACTGATATAGACTACTTTTTCCACTGTGCTTTCGGCCAGCAATTCGATCTGATCGCGAGCGCCAGCCCTGGGAGGATCAAGCAATATCGCACTGAATTTGTTGAGTTCCTCCAATTGTAGCGGGTTGCGAAACAGATCGCGGTGGATCGAATGGACTGGCTTACCCGTAACGCGCGCTGCCATCAGACAGGCCATATGCGTATCGCGCGCTGCCTCCGCCGCAAGCACCTTGGTCTTACCAGCTAAAGCAAATGCAAAGGTACCTAACCCGGAAAACAGATCGGCCATCGTGTGCGCATCGGCCAACCATGCCTTGGCGTCGCCGACAAGCACATCCTCGCCATCCTGCGTTGCCTGCAAGAAACCGCCGGACGGAAAACCGACGGGAACCCCTGATAGGGTTACGGTAACGGGGTCAGGCTCCCACAATGTCTCGGGACCATAGCCTTGATCCAGCGTTAGCCGCGCCAGTCTCTGATCACGCGCAAAGTCGAGAATCGTTTCAGTCTGCTCGAGCCCTTCAATTGGCAGGTTCTTGAGCGAGCAATCGACGCCTTGGTCGGTTTCAGCCAGTTCAATATCGACCGCGAACTTGCCTTTGCGGCGCGCCAGGATTGCTCTCAGTGCTTCAACAGTCCCAAACAATTTTTCTGACAGGATATGGCATTCAGTCAGACCGACCACCTTATGCGAGCCGGCCTCACGAAAGCCGATCAGCGGCTTCCCGCCCTGGCTAAGCGCCTGCAATGTGGCGCGGCGACGACTCCTTGGCGGCGACAGATGCGTTGGCAGCAATTTACCGACAGCAATATCTTGCCCCTCGGCGGCGTTGGCCACGCGCGACGTCACAAAATCGCGAAGGCTTTCCTCGTCAATATGCTGCAACTGGCAGCCGCCGCATTTGCCGAAGTGGCGACATGCTGGAGCGATATGATGCGGGCCATGCTGTAAAGTGCCATCGTCTTGCAGGATATCACCCGGCGCTGCCCCGGAAACGTGGCGGCCATCGGCGGTAATGCCATCGCCTTTGGCAGCGATACGGACGATTTCGGATGAAGTACTCACAGGCAGGCCGCGTAGGCGTCTGCTACCTTTCCGGCAAGCTCTGTCGCAGTGAAGGCTGTTCCGGATAGACGTGCCGCCTCCGAATGGAGCCACACAGCCTGACAGGCCGCCTCGAACGGTTCTGCGCCGGTAGCTAGCCTGCTCACCGCAATTCCGGCGAGGACATCGCCTGTGCCAGCAGTCGAGAGCCAACTGGACGCTGGCCTTGCCAGGGCTGTTCTACCATCGGGCGCGGCAATGATCGTGTCCGGTCCTTTGGCCACGATTACCATCCCGCTTGCTTTGGCCAGTGCCTGGGCTTTTTCGCGCTTACTTTTCGCAATCACCGCGAATGATCGGCACAATTGCTCCAGTTCGCCCTCATGTGGTGTCGCGATGTAGATTCCATCCTCGCGCAACATATCGGGCGTCAAAATTGTCAACGCATCGGCATCGAGGACCGCTGTCCGACACCATGCCAGCGTAGTCCGCAACGCCGCGCTTGCTTCATCACTGCGGCCGAGACCCGGGCCTACAAGAACTGCGCCGATCCGTTTGTCGCCCAACGCGACGTCCAGAATCTTTCGATCAACCACCAGATCTGCAGGCACGGCACGTTCCATCCGCTCGCTCAACAGCTTCACATAGCCTGCACCGGCATGCATCGCTGCTTTGCATGACAAGAACGCTGCACCCGGCATTTCACCACCAACAACCGCACACAGCCCTCGCGTATATTTGTGTGCGTCCGGCGCGGGAGCCGCCAGCACCGGCCTGCCAACCAGTGCGGCTGACTCGGTCGGGGCGGTAATACCGATTGGCACCAGCTTGCGCTCGCCCATGGTTCCGCAGGCCGGCATCGTCCAATGGGCATATTTCCATGCACCCAATGCCAGTGTCAGCGTGTTCTCAGGCAGGTTATCATTCAGGGTCTCACCGCTATCGCTTGCGATGCCAGAGGGTAGATCAATAGCAATCCTATACCGATGCCGCGAGGCAAGATCGCGCAGCAACAACAGCAATTCTGCCGAAAGAGGTCGTGAAAGGCCTGAGCCAAACAGACAATCGACCAGAACCGCACCGTCGATCCCTTTTCCCGAGGTGGCTGCCGTGCCTTTGTAAGCCCGCCGCGCATTCATTGCCGCTGGTGTCTTTGGTGCCATCGGCGCGACGACATTCACTGGCAGGCCGCGCGCGCGCAAAACTTCAGCAATTACATAGCCATCGCCGCCATTATTACCGGGACCGCACAGCACCGTCACAGACCGCCCGGCGGCAATCCGCCAGACCCATTCGGCTGCACCAATGCCAGCAATTTGCATCAATTCATCGACGCTTGATCCCGCATCGATCAGCGCCTGTTCCGCCGCGAGCATCTGCGCGGCGGTGAGTACGGGCTCACTCGGCCGCTTCATCCGCACCGGCATCTGGTGTTTCCTGGCCGCTGACATTGGCAGTAAAGCGATAACGATCAGCACCAACGCTGATCTCCAGAATATCGCCATCAAGCATCCGCGTCATCTGGTCAGCGCCATCCAGCTCAATCAGGCCGCGCCCGTCATCAAGCTGCGCAAAACGCCGGAAACCGCCATCTGGATGACGCACGATAAGCTGCTTCTGACCATCCACATCTTCTCGCTCGACCAGACAGTCGGGACCGAACTGGCTACCGTCGCCCAGCGCGCATTCGACCATCTGAGCGCCCTCTTCCGCCTGTGGTTGATCCACATCAGGAGAGGAGCATGCACTAGCACCGACCAGCAAAGCCGAAACGGTTAGAATTCGGGAAGTGACAGTCACATCAACCTCGCTTCGATTGGGGTTTCAATTGGGTCAGATCGCGCACAGCGCCTTTGGCCGCACTCGTGGTCATCGCGGCATAGGCTTGCAACGCCTGTGACACCATACGCGGTCGGTCTTTGGCAGGTTGCCACGCGTCCTCGCCTTTTGCCTCAACAGCAGCACGGCGTTTTGCGAGCATATCTTCAGAAACCGCCAGCGAAATCGTGCGGTTTGGAATATCGATTTCGATGATGTCACCATCCTCGACCAGAGCGATTGTGCCGCCCTCGGCTGCTTCAGGCGAAACATGGCCGATGGACAGGCCCGATGTACCTCCCGAGAAACGGCCATCGGTCAGCAAGGCACATGCCGCGCCCAGCCCTTTCGATTTCAGGTAGCTGGTGGGGTAGAGCATTTCCTGCATACCGGGTCCGCCTTTGGGACCCTCATAGCGGATCACGACCACGTCGCCCTCAACAACCTGATCGGTCAGGATAGCGGTCACGGCATCGTCCTGGCTCTCATAGACTTTCGCGGGACCGGTGAAGGTCAGGATCGAGTCATCGACGCCTGCGGTCTTCACGATGCAGCCATCAAGCGCGATATTGCCGGAAAGCACGGCAAGCCCGCCATCCTGACTGAATGCATTCTCTGCGCTGCGGATCACGCCGTTTTCGCGGTCGGTATCTAGCGATTCCCACCGGCGCGATTGGCTGAAGGCGGTTTGTGTCGGCACTCCTCCCGGAGCGGCTGAGTAAAATTCATGCACTTTGTTGTTCTGCGTGCGACTAATGTCCCAATCGTCCAGCGCATCGGCCATGGTCGGGCTGTGCACCGTCGGCAGCGCGGTATTGAGCAGTCCCGCATTGTCTAGTTGTCCTAGGATCGACATGATCCCGCCCGCGCGGTGGACGTCCTCCATATGGACATCGTCCTTCGCCGGAGCGACGTTGGAAAGGCACGGAACACGGCGGCTGAGCCGGTCGATATCTTCCATGGTGAAATCGACGCCCGCTTCGTGCGCGGCGGCGAGAAGGTGGAGCACTGTGTTGGTCGAACCGCCCATCGCGATATCGAGCGACATGGCATTTTCGAATGCCGAGAAACTGGCAATGCTTCGCGGCAGAACGCTCTCGTCGTCTTCCTCGTAATATCGCTTGGCCAAGGTCACGATCAGGCGGCCAGCGCGCAAGAACAGGTTCTTTCGATCAGCATGGGTGGCTAGAGTCGATCCATTGCCGGGAAGAGACAAGCCTAGCGCCTCTGTCAGACAGTTCATCGAGTTAGCCGTGAACATCCCCGAGCACGAACCGCAAGTCGGGCAGGCAGAACGCTCAATATCGGCAACTTCCTCGTCGGAGTAGCTATCATCGGCAGCGGCGACCATCGCATCAACTAGATCGAGCGCCTTTTCCTTGCCATCGATCACGACTTTGCCGGCCTCCATTGGTCCGCCTGACACGAATACAACCGGAATATTCAACCGCATCGCGGCATTGAGCATACCCGGTGTGATCTTGTCGCAATTGGAAATGCACACCATCGCATCGGCGCAGTGGGCGTTGACCATATATTCGACGCTGTCTGAGATGATGTCGCGGCTCGGCAGCGAATAGAGCATCCCGTCATGGCCCATCGCGATGCCATCATCGACCGCTATCGTATTGAATTCCTTGGCAACACCGCCCGCTTCCTCAATTTCCCTCGCAACCAATTGGCCGAGGTCTTTGAGGTGGACGTGACCTGGTACGAACTGCGTGAAGCTGTTCACCACCGCAATAATCGGCTTTCCGAAATCGCCGTCCTTCATGCCCGTGGCGCGCCATAGTCCGCGTGCGCCGGCCATATTGCGGCCATGGGTGGTGGTGCGGGAGCGATAGGCGGGCATTGAGAACTCCGGTATTCTGGAAGAATGTGCGGTATGTTGTGCCAGCAATGCTACCCTACCGGAAGGCGTATCCGAAACAGAAAATCTTGCGTGCGCTTAGGTTTCCGCTTTGAGAGCCAGCGCAACACGGTTGGCAACATCGGTGACCAGCGACGCCCAACGAGCTTGTTCCGCCTTGGTGCCGATCAAATCCTGCCGGATCTCAACGGTAATATATTTCCGGCCTTTCGCCTCCGCATGGCGATCCATCGTCGCATTAAGTTGCTTGCCCGAATAGGGTTCGTTGTCGCCGACATTCAGCCCTTCTTCGCCAAACAGGCGGATCGCATGGCGGGCGGCGCTATCATCCTGATTGTAGAGTAGCGCCACTTCCCATGGGCGATCCTCCATTTTGGATTCAAGTTTCGGTGTAAAGCTATGTAATGCAACGATCAGTTCGGGATCGGCCTCGTCCAGCCAATCTGCAAGCGCCGCGTGATAAGGGCGGTGAAAACGGTCCAAACGCCCCTCCACATCCGCGCCAATATTTCCCGCAATTACATGTCCGTCGCTCTCGGTTGGAACAACTGCAAGAGCATCTTCGGTCCGGTGCAGATCGCAGACCAAGCGACTGACAGTGGCAATATGCGCTGCGACATCGTGACGTCGTGCCATCCGGTCGGCAATGCCGCCGGTGCCGATATCATAGCCGATGTGAGTGTCCAGAAGGCCCTTGGCGATACCCAGTTCGATATCATCGGGCACATAGTTCGCTGCATGGTCGGCAACGCACACAATCCCGCCGCGACGGGGTTCGCCGACTTGGCGATATGGTAGATCATCCATCATCATGGAAGTGAATTTCCTATCTCAGCGTTCCGGGCATCTGCCACCAATCTGGGTGGTCGAATGCCAGCTTTTCTGCGGCTTCGCGCATGACGTCATGACTGCGATATAGCGCAAAACACGTCGCACCTGAACCCGACATACGGCTGAGAAAAGCATCTGTTCCGTTCAGGGACTCCAGCACTGTTGAGATTTCGGGACAGATGCTGATCGCGGGCGCTTCGAGATCATTGCGACCTTTCTGAGCGATCAGCGATGCCGTGCCAGTCGGCATTGGTCCGTGATCTTCGCCGTCCCACGCTTTAAACACCGGCCCTGTGGCTAAAGGAATGCGCGGATTGACAAGCAGAACCGATGTGCCGGTCAGATTACTCTCGATGGTTTCCAGTTCGGTGCCCGTGCCGCGCCCGATACACGTCAGGCTCTCGACACACGCAGGAACATCAGCCCCAAGCGCCGCAGCGCGTGCCTGCCAATCATCGGGCAGACCATGAATTTCGCGAACAATCCGGAAGATCGCACCGGCATCAGCAGACCCGCCACCAAGGCCAGCCGCAACGGGCAAATTCTTCTCAAGCATGACTCGCAAGCCATTGGCACGTGGTAATTTTCCAAGAGCCTTGGTAGCGATGTTGTCGAATGGATCAGTCAGCGCAGTGCCGAATTCGCCAACGACCGTGACCTCATCCTGCTCCGCCGCACTTGCTGTCAAAACATCGCCCTGATCGACAAACGCAAACAACGTCTCAAGCTCGTGATACCCATCATCCCTCCGCGCACGAACATGCAGCGCAAGGTTGATCTTGGCGTAGGCGGTTTGGATGTGAGCCATTATTTGTCGGCGCCATCCAGGCGTTCAAGCTCATTCAACAGCTCTTGAATGGTAAACCGGCCATCATCAGTGAGCGGGAGTTCAATAGCTACCGCTCTCGTACGAATGCTCTCCAAAGCGGCATCGCTGATCGGCTGAGTTATAAATCCAGCCCATTCGACGTGCAGCCAACGACCTTCCAGCAGCTTCTGTAGCGCCTCAGCAATCTCACCAGCGGAGCGATCCACCGGAGCCATCCGCACAACGACACCTGCGCTGGCAACAATTGCGGCCAAAGTTGCTAGCCGACCCACAACTGCCTTAGCTGCGTTAATGATCACAATGTATCGGCGTGACTGCGCATCACATATTCGGATAATTCGGACCGCCGCCGCCTTCGGGCGTGGTCCAGTTGATGTTCTGGTTCGGATCCTTGATATCGCAGGTCTTGCAGTGAACGCAGTTTTGCGAGTTGATCTGGAATTTCATCGAACCATCGCTCTCGTCTTCCAACCACTCATAAACACCCGCCGGGCAATAGCGCGTTGACGGGCCAGC
This sequence comes from Pontixanthobacter sp. CEM42, assembly GCF_017812015.1. GTDB lineage: Bacteria > Pseudomonadota > Alphaproteobacteria > Sphingomonadales > Sphingomonadaceae > Pontixanthobacter. Next base: position 1,168,704 of record NZ_JADQTN010000001.1, read on the forward strand.
ATAGACGCCCAACTCGCTCTGTTTCTGCAGGTCAAGATCGGCCACTTTCAGGTGGACCGGCTGGTCTTCGGCATGGTTAGTGTAGCTGAACGATACCGAGGTTAGGCGGTCAAAGCTGATCTCTCCATCGGGCTTTGGATAGTCGATAGGGCGATACAGATCGGCGCGGCCCAGCTTGGTATAATCGGGATCGTGCTTCATCGTGATCGGCAAGCCAATCTTGAGCTGGCGCATCCACATATCGATGCCAGCGATAACTGTGCCGTAATCGCCTCCAAATTTGGCAATGGCGGGTTGAGCATTCTGAACCTGCTTCAACTCCTTGGCGATCCAGCTTTCACGCAAATTCGGTTCGTAATCGGTCAGTTCGGTTTTCTCGGCACCACTTGCAATGGCCTCAGCCGCCGCTTCTGCCGCCAGCATGCCGCTCTTCATGGCGGTATGGCTGCCCTTGATACGAGGAACATTCACGAAGCCAGCTGCGCAGCCAATCAGCGCGCCGCCCGGGAATGCGAGCTTCGGCACAGATTGCCAACCGCCTTCGTTAATGGCTCTCGCGCCATAGGCAACGCGCTTTCCGCCTTCGAGATATTCCTTGATGACCGGATGGGTTTTCCAGCGCTGGAACTCCTGAAACGGCGAGACATAAGGGTTTTCATAATCGAGCGCGGTCACGAAACCGAGCGCTACCTGACCGTTTGCTTGGTGATACAGGAAGCCCCCGCCCCATGTATCAGTCTCGCTGAGAGGCCAGCCTTGGGTGTGGATCACCCGACCCGGCTCATGCTTGGCAGGATCAATGTCCCACAGCTCTTTAATGCCAAGGCCGTAAACCTGCGGCTGGCAATCAGCCTCCAGATCGAACTTGGCTTTCATTTCCTTGGTCAGATTGCCGCGAACACCCTCTGCAAACAGCGTGTATTTCGCTTCGATTTCCATACCGGGTGCGAAATCACCTTTGTGCGACCCGTCCTCGGCGATGCCCATATCTTGTGTCACAACGCCGCGCACCGCGCCATTCTCATCAAACATCACTTCGGCAGCGGGGAAGCCGGGGAAGACCATTACGCCGAGCGCCTCTGCCTGCTCACCCAGCCAGCGTGTCATGCTGCCCAGCGAACCGGTGTAGCAACCATGGTTGGACATGAACGGCGGCATCATCAGATGCGGCATTCCGTACTTACCGCCCTTGGTCAGAACCCAGTGCCAATTATCGGTGACCGGCGTTTCGGCCATCGGGCAATCCATATCGCGCCAATCAGGCAAGAGTTCATCCAAAGCTTTTGGATCAACAACCGCACCAGACAGGATATGCGCGCCGATTTCGGAGCCTTTTTCAAGCACCACAACCTCAAGATCTTCATTGATCTGTTTAAGACGGATTGACGCTGCAAGGCCTGCTGGCCCACCACCCACAATCACTACGTCACACGGCATTGATTCGCGTTCTATCGCTTCGGCGCTCATAGTGGCTCTATTCCCTATCAATTAGCTGCGTCTAAAGTCGCTGAAACCCTTGAATACTGCGGCGCAGCAGGTCAAGACCCGTGCCAGCGATGACCGAGCCCTCACCTTCTACTTTAGCTAACGAATTTGCAGCAGCTTTGGACTGGTGGCGCGACGCGGGCGTCGATCATGATTTCGCCGATGACGTTACGGACTGGCTGGTCGCGCCGGAGGCTCAAAGCGCACAGCAAGAACATCAGCCTAAGCCGAAGAAAAAGGCCGAACCTGCCCCGCCGCCTCCACCAAAGAAAATTGGCGGCGCGCGCGAGGATTGGCCAGCAGAGCTTGCTGCCTTTCAACAATGGCTCGTCAGCAGTGAGGAACTAGACGGCGGCGGCGCATTTCCGCCAATCGCTCCGCGCGGTTCCGCAGGTGCAGAACTGATGGTTATTTTGCCAGAGCCCGAGGAAAACGACAGCGACGATCTGCTGGCCGGGCCGCAAGGGCGTTTGCTAGCGGGCATTATGCAGGCCGCTGCAATATCAGATGACGATATCTATCTCGCCACCGTGCTGCGCCGTCACACGCCGATGCCCGATTGGCAGGCTTTGCGCAGCGCTGGCATTGGCGAAGTCCTGTCACACCACATCGCTCTCGCTGCGCCGAAACGGATCCTAGCGTTCGGCCGTAACATTCCGCCGCTACTCGGGAACGATACGGCGCAGGGCACTGTAATTTTACCGAATTTTAACCATGAAGGCGGAAGCATACCCGCAATGGGTGTCGGCTCCCTGGCTGAATTGCTGCGATCCGCAGGAAGACGTCAAAGGTTCTGGCAGCGCTGGCTCGAATGGACGGATAGCTAATTTGAAACAGTTTGGCGGAATTCAGAAGGCCGTGTTGATGCTCGCAGGCGCTCTCGCTTGCGGTGTTTCCACACCAGTTGTGGCGAATAGCAGCGCGGCGGAATATTTCCGCGACCGCGCATCCTCCACCAACGTGCCCGAGCTATTGAGCCGCCGCGACCGCGAATATTATTCCAGCCTTTTCGATGCAATTGACGGCCAGAATTGGGACCGTGTCCAATCGTTGTTCAGCCAGCGCGATGATGGCCCTCTGCACCAAGTTGCCCTCGCCGAATATTATCTTCACGCCAACAGCCCGCGTGTTGAAGGCGACCAGATCGCCAATTGGCTCTCGTCAGGTCGCTATCTGCCGCATGCAGAGCAACTGACCCGTTTGGGCGAGAAACGCGGCCTGAACGCAACTTACGGCTTACCGCAGGCGCAATCACTGGTGCGCCAGCCTTACAAATCAAAGCGCATCCGGCCCAAAACCGTGCGCGATGGCACAATGCCTGCTTCAATCCGCAGCGCGATCCTCGACAAGATTAAGAATGACGATCCCGATGGCGCCCGTATTTTGCTCGATGGTATCGATGCGAGCCTGAGCTCCGCTGCCCGTGCCGAATGGCGTCAGCGCGTTGCATTTAGCTATTACATCGAAAACGATGATCCTGCGGCATTCGCCGTTGCACAGACCGTCAACGAAGGCACTGGCGGTTGGGTCGCCGAAGGTAATTGGGTCGCAGGTCTCGCCGCATGGCGGATGAAGGATTGCGGCAGCTCCGCGGTCTATTTCGAGCAAGCGGCCATTGGCTCAACCAATATCGAACTCACCGCCGCTGCACGCTATTGGGCCGCCCGCTCCTACATGCGTTGCCGCGCGCCGGAAAAAGTGACTGAACAACTGCGCGCAGCCGCTGATCTTGACGAAACGCTGTACGGAATGCTGGCCCGCGAACAACTCGGCCAAGCACTGCCGCAATCGCACTCGACCGCCGATTTTGATCTGGAAGATTGGCAGAAAATCCGCAGCGTCGACAATGTCCGCACAGCCGTTGGCCTTGCCGAAATTGGCCGCGGCAACCTAGCCGACGAAGTCCTGCGTCATCAGGCGAAGATAGGTGACGCCGAGCATTACGGCGAATTGTCGCGTCTGGCACGCGAACTCGGCCTGCCATCAACGCAGCTATGGATGGCGCACAATGCCCCGCGCGGTGCGAGAGCAGAGCCAGCATTGCAGTACCCTGCCCCTCGCTGGACACCAGTGAACGGTTGGAAAGTCGATCCAGCGCTGGCTTATGCTCACACGCTACAGGAATCGAACTTCCGTCCGGCAGTCGTTAGCCCAGCCGGTGCGCGCGGATTGATGCAGATTATGCCCGCGGCAGCCAAGGACCACCGCCGCAAGCTCGGCGTTGCAGGCAATGCACGCGATTTGTCTCAACCCGAGATCAACCTGGCCTTCGGTCAAGAACACCTGAACATGCTGCGTGATAGCCGCGCGACACAAGGGCTACTGCCCAAAATTATGGCGGCCTATAATGCCGGCCTGACGCCGGTTACGCGCTGGAACAGCGAAATCCGCGATCAGGGCGACGCGCTTCTCTACATGGAGAGCATCCCCTATTGGGAAACGCGTGGTTACGTTTCAATCGTGATGCGCAATTACTGGATGTATGAACGCCAAGCAGGCGGCGCATCCGAAAGCCGCAAAGCGCTGGCGCAAGGCATGTGGCCGACCTTCCCCGGAATGGGTTCCAACAGCTCTAGCACCAACGGCGTACGCCTGAGCGTGCGGGATTGATCCGCGCACGCTGATGCCAATCAAAGAAGATCTTCAGTTCAAGCCGATCAATATCGCGATTATTACGGTTTCCGACACGCGGACTTTGGAAACAGACAGTTCGGGCGACCTGCTGGCGGATCGGATCAAAGGTGCCGGGCACATACTTGCGGCACGCGTGATCGAAAAAGATGACGCCGATGTTCTCGCAAACCGTCTGAACAGCTGGATCGATGATAGCCGGATCGATGCGATCATTACCACCGGCGGTACTGGATTGACCGGCCGCGACGTAACGCCAGAGGCCTTGGACCGCGTCAAAGAGAAAGACATCCCCGGCTTTGGCGAGCTGTTCCGTTATCTCAGCTTGAAAAGTATTGGCACTAGCACCGTGCAGAGCCGGGCATGCGCTGTTCTCTCGCGCGGGACCTATATCTTCGCTCTGCCCGGTTCGAATGGCGCGGTGAAGGATGGCTGGGACGGTATTCTGGCGGAGCAACTCGATAGCCGGAACAAGCCCTGCAATTTTGTCGATCTTATGCCGAGATTGAGGGAACAATAATTTGGCTAAGAAGCCGAGCACCCGTCAGATCCGCAAGGCCCAGCGCGAGCTGCTTGAGCCGCGTATTGCCGAGGCCGGCTTCACCGGAAAGTATTCCGAATGGCACCGCGATACCGGCACGGCAATGCAATTTATCTCGATTGATCCAGCGAAGTATGGCGGCAGTTTTTCGATTAGCGGAGCATGGGGCACGCACAAAAGTTTCGGCGAAAACCTGCCTACTCTTGCCGCAACCAAATTCGAGGATCGAGCTAAGGTGATGCGGCTCATCCCACTTTGGCATCTGGACGGCATGCAACATGCCTATCGCGTTTCGCATTTCGAGTATGTGCATTTTACGGCCGACGAAGAAAGTTGCCGTGCGTTGATCAACGAAGCGCTACCGGGCCTTGAAGCATTATTGAGATGGTTCGACACAAAGGAAATGGGCAAGGAGCTGGGCACGGTTTTCAGCGCGGTCGGAAGCGCCGCCAATCCGGAACTTCTCAAGCGCATCGCTTCAGCAAAGGCAGAACTCGGTCTTTATTGAGGCCTTTCCTTTAGCCATTGTTCTGCTTATGTTCTCTCCATGGGTTCTCAAATTATCAAGGGTCGCGGAGCGCAATCCGCGTTAGTCTCTCAGCGCTTTGGCTTAGCGGAAAGAGAATTGGACGGTGACTGGCATGATGCGATGGAAGCGCTTGCCCAAGAGGACGGCGGTCCGCCGGTAAAGCTGCGCACAACCGTCACTGAAGAACATCCCAAAACGATCCTCAGCTTCAACCAATCACCTGACATTCCGTTTGATCGCTCGGTCAATGCCTATCGCGGGTGCGAGCATGGATGTGTATATTGTTACGCGCGTCCTACCCACGCCTATCATGATCTCTCACCCGGCTTGGACTTCGAGACACAGCTGTTCGCCAAACCCAATGCGGCGAAACTGCTGCGCGACACTCTAGCAAAGCCAAAATACCGACCGCGTTGGATTGCAATGGGGACCAACACCGACCCGTATCAGCCAATCGAAGCGAGTTATCGGATCACTCGGGACATTCTGAAGCTGTGCCTCGACACGCGGCATCCGGTGACAATCACCACAAAATCAGACCGCGTCCTGGCCGATATCGATCTGCTCGAGGAATTGGCAAAACGCAATCTCACCGCTGTGTCGATCTCCGTGACGACATTCGATCCACGCTTGTCCAGTCTTCTGGAACCCCGCGCCTCAGCCCCGCGCAAGCGCCTTGCCGCAATCAAGCGATTGGCCGCTGTAGGAGTGCCGACACACTGCTCAGTGTCGCCCATCATACCGGCTATAACGGATGATTTTATGGAGCAGATCATAGCGCAAGCTGGAGAAATCGGCGCGCGGTCAGCTGGCTGGATCCCACTGCGTCTACCGCATGAAGTCGCGCCTTTGTTTCGCGAATGGCTCGACGTTCACTATCCAGATCGCGCAGGCAAAGTGATGAGCATCGTCCGCTCGATCAGAGCCAAAAACGGGAAAGGCCGGGACAATGACCCCGACTTCAAAACGCGGATGAAACCCAAAGGCGTATGGGCCGACCTGTTCCGCTCGCGCTTCCGCCTTGCCTGCAAACGCGCGGGCCTGACCAGTCTCGACAACGACCCAAAATTTGAACTCGATTGCTCGCAATTTCGCAAACCGGAGATCGGCGGGCAAATGCGGTTGCTTTGAACGGTGTCGCTCGATCAATGTGAGTAACGCCACATAGGCTCTGCGGGCGTCGGGGTACCTTTTATTAACGATTACCGCATAATTCTTCAAAAGTAGTTCGCTAAGAAAGCGGGCACAGGTCGTTGAAGCTTTAGAAGTAAGGCACTGATATGTCGAAGACAATCCAAGGAACTCTAGTCGCAGCAGTATTGCTGATCGTAATCGCAACCCTCTTCAACTCGACATTCGTCGCAGGCGGAAGCGGCGTGGTTCTGATTGTTGGATTGGCCTATGCCTACGTCGTCAGCAAACGGGAAGTCGAGCGTGGTGAGGTTGCCGGAGCGGATGCGACCTAATATTTAGGTCAAGCGGTCTTTACCCGAACCCGCCGCCAGCCTCTCCCGGCTCAAACCGCATAAGGCGGCTATCGACCAGCGCCGCAGTGCGATTCACCACTGCTAGCTGATATTCCGGGTCTTTGATCATTTCAAAGAACGCGCCGCTATTGGGGTATTGCGCGACGAAGCCTTCATGCCATTGCTTCGCATCGGGTCCAGTGACCATCGTTTGAAACGCACCGCGCCACACGATTTCGCCGCCGACGCGCTGAAAGATCGGTCCGCTTGTCTTGCCATATTCCTGATAGGCGCGTTTGCCACTCCAGCCATTACCGTGATGCTCGTGCCCCTCGGGATATTCCGCGGACTCACGGAATTGCAACAGGTTGAGCATATGGATCGGCTGGTCGCGAAGTAGGTCTTTGAACGCCTGAAAATTGACCGGACTCGGGTCGATATACGTTGTCATTCCATCACCCTTCCAGCTTATAATTCTTGAACCGGTCGCGCAGATCCTTCTTCGATATCTTGCCGGTCGCTGTGTGCGGAATATCGTCAACAAACTCGACCGCATCGGGCATCCACCATTTGGCGATCAGCGGCTTGAGGTGCTCGTTGATATCATCGGCAGTGACATTAGATCCCTCATTACGAACCACAAACAATACGGGTCGCTCATCCCATTTAGGATGCGGCATGCCAACTGCTGCGGCTTCGGCCACTTCGGCATGACCCACGGCGGCATTTTCCAACTCGACCGAGCTAATCCACTCGCCGCCAGACTTGATCACATCCTTCGTACGGTCGGTCAGTTGCAGCGTGCCATCTGGATGGAGGATTCCAACATCACCAGTGTCAAACCAACCATTCTCGTCGACGCAATCTTCCTCTGCCTTGAAGTATCGCTTGATAATCCATGGCCCGCGGATTTGCAGCGCGCCCGAACTTTTACCGTCGCGCGGTAGTTCTTTGGTCCAATCATCGAGATCGACGGTGCGCAGCTCGACACCGAAGATCGGACGCCCCTGCATCGCGGTCTTGTCGACTCTCTCTTCAAAGCTCAGATCGTCCCAATCCCAAGTCGGTCCGCCAACGGTACCAATGGGCGACGTCTCGGTCATACCCCAAGCGTGCTGCACCCGGGTGCCGTTTTTCATCAGTCGCTCGATCATGAAGCGCGGGCAGGCAGAACCACCGATTGTCGCGGCTTTTAGCTTAGGCAGATCGATGCCCTGCGCGTCGCAATATTGGAAATGCGCAAGCCAAACGGTCGGCACGCCAGCGCTGTCAGTCACCCCTTCGCGCTCCATCAGTTCGTGCAGCACTGCGGGCTCGTTACTGCAGGAGAATACGAACTTGATCCCCGCCATCGCGCCTGCATAGGGCAGTCCCCAACTGGCCGCGTGGAACATCGGAACAACGGGCAGCATGACACTGGCGGCGCTGAAGTTGAACGTTGATGGCTGAAGACCCGATACCGCGTGCAGCACGGTTGAGCCATGCTCATACTGGACGCCTTTGGGGTTGCCCGTCGTTCCGCTGGTATAGCAGATCATGCATGGATCTGTGGCTTCGCCCATGATCCAGTTAAAGTCCCCGTCCTGGTCGCCAATCCAATCTTCGAAGGCAGGCGAATGCTCGGCGGAATCGAAGCAGATATAGTGCTCAACGGTGGTCCAGCGATCGCGCATCTTGTCGATGATCGGCTGGAACATTGCGTCATACAGCATCACCTTATCTTCGGCGTGATTGACGATATATTCGAGCTGGTCTTCGAACAGGCGCGGATTCACCGTGTGCAGCACCCCGCCCATTCCGGCGACGCCGTACCAACTCACCAGATGGCGCGAATGGTTCATCGCAAGGCTGGCCACACGCTCACCCTTCTTGATACCAAGCGCTTGAAGCGCCTGCGCCATTCTGAGCGCATCTGTGCGAATGCCTGCCCAATTGGTCCGTGTTTCATTGCCATCAGCCCAGCGCGTTACGATTTCACGAGCGCCGGATTCGCGTGCTGCATGATCGATCACATGGGTTATGCGCATGGTCCAATCATGTTGCATCGCGCCCAGATTTGCTGCTGACATTGTTATCCTCTCCAAGATTGCCGGTTGTTTTTTGCCACCATGCCTATGCTTGCCCGATTGCGCAATCGGTCTAAGAAAGCATCATGAGCCCGCTCAATGACATCAAAAACTTCATCGTCGAATTCAGCGGCCTCGCGAAAGATGCGCTGCATGTCTATGTCGCGTTGATTGTGTTCCTCGGCGCGTGCCTTATCTTCCGCTGGCGCGCATCCGAATGGAAACCATTGGCATTAGTTCTGGCGGTGGTTGTCATCGGCGAAATCATCGATATCCGCGACACCATCACTATTGAAAAGCGTGTTCTTCTGGGCGGTCATTGGCACGACATCTGGAACACGATGCTCGCCCCCACGCTACTTTTCGTGCTGGCCAGATTTAGCAGCGTGTTTGAGAGACGCGCAGCAATTGTGCCCGAGGGCGAAGAATCAGGCGACGAGGCGGAGGTTTGACGCACCGCGCCGCGCCGTAAGAGCGACTTTGTCGATGCCTTCTATGAGTGCCAACCTCTCGGCCAATTCGCCATCCAAAGCGTAATCACGGCCCAACCTGATCAGCGGTTCAACCTCACCGCCTGTTTTTAGCTGCACCAATACTTCGCCATAGCCGGGAGCACCGGGAGCAAGTTCCAATTTCAGATCGTGCAACGCAGCAGCATCGCTCAGTTCCATCCGCAGCATCATCCGCGAACCGCCTTTGATCTCCTCCAAGGGCCTGCCTCCACGGATAGTCACGCGCGGTGGTTCATCGGGGCTCGGAGAATCCAGTTCGACATTCAATAGTATGCAAGTGCTTTCCGATGCCCAGTTCTGGAAGTTTTCGACCAGTGATTCCTCGAAACACGCGGCACTGAACTGACCGGTGGAATCGGAGAAGTCAGCGCGCACAAAGTCCTTGCCCTTGCGGGTCTTGCCCTTGTTCACGCTCTCTACCATTGCCGCCATAACTGCGGCTTGGCGACCACCCGGAGGCGCACCAGCCTCCATCAGACTCTGAAAAGTCCTCGCTCCATTTGCGGAAGCAACTGCCCAATATTGCTGGACCGGATGCGCAGAGAAATAGAAGCCGAAATTCTCGCGCTCCTTAGCCATCTGCTCGGGCCGCGACCAGTCATCGATCTCTTTCAACCGCAGCGTGTCTTCGGCTTGATCTTCACCGCCGAACAACGCCACCTGACCACTTTCCCGTTCGCGCGTCGCCGCATCGGCTACCGCAAGCAGCAGCTCGACATTGCCAAACAGCTTCCCTCGGTTGGGTTCAAGCTCGTCCAACGCTCCCGCACAGATCAGCCCTTCCAACTGACGCCGGTTCATTGAACCGGGCGGCAAGCGTTCGAACAGATCATTCAGGCTTTCGAACCAGCCATTCGCCTCCCTCTCTGCGGCGATCGACTCCATCGCTTTCTCACCGACATTGCGGATGCCGGCGAGAGCATAGCGGACGGCATAGCCATCATCGGTTTGCTCGACCGAATATTCGGCTTCAGAACGATTGATATCGGGCGGCGCGACTTCGATACCATGCCGCCGCGCATCATCGACAAACAGCGCCAGCTTCTCGGACTGATGCATATCGAAGCACATCGAAGCAGCGTAGAACTCCTCGGGATAGTGCGCCTTCAACCAAGCCGTTTGATAGGCGAGTAAAGCATAGGCTGCCGCATGCGATTTGTTGAAGCCGTAACCGGCAAACTTGTCGATCAAATCGAACAGTTCGTTGGCCTTGGGCTTTTCGATCCCAGAAAGCTCTTTGCAGCCTTCGATGAAACGCGCGCGCTGCGAATCCATTTCTTTCTGGTCTTTTTTACCCATTGCGCGCCGAAGCAAATCGGCATCGCCCAGTGAGTATCCCGCAAGTATCTGCGCGGCCTGCATCACTTGTTCTTGGTAGACAAAAATCCCGTATGTCTCGGCCAAAATGCCTTCCAGCTTGGGATGCGGGTATTCGATCTCCGCTTCGCCATTCTTACGCTTTCCGAACAGCGGAATGTTGTCCATCGGACCTGGGCGATAGAGCGAAACGAGGGCGATAATGTCACCGAAATTGGTCGGCTTCACTGCCGACAGCGTGCGCCGCATACCTTCGGATTCAAGTTGGAACACCCCAACGGTATTGCCTGATTTCAGCAGATCATAGACCTTGGGATCATCCCAAGCGAGAGTGCCCAGATCAATCTCGATCCCGCGCTTTTCCATCAGGTCGGTCGCCTTGCGCAACACCGACAGCGTTTTCAGGCCAAGGAAGTCGAACTTCACCAAGCCGCTGCTCTCGACATGCTTCATGTCGAACTGCGTCACCGGCATATCCGAACGCGGATCGCGATAAAGCGGCACAAGTTTCGCCAGCGGCCGATCGCCAATCACCACGCCAGCAGCGTGGGTCGAGGAGTTGCGCGGGAAGCCTTCCAGTTGCATCGCCAGATCGACGAGGCGCTTCACCTCATTATCGTTGTCATATTCGCGCTTGAAATCCGCGGCACCGTTTAGGGCGCGCGGTAGAGTCCATGGGTCAGTCGGATGGTTCGGCACCATCTTGCAAAGCCGGTCCACCTGACCATAGCTCATCTGCAAAATACGGCCGGTATCGCGCAGCACAGCACGTGCTTTCAGCTTACCAAATGTGATGATCTGAGCGACGTGATCGCTGCCATATTTCTGCTGCACATAGCGGATCACTTCGCCGCGTCGCGTTTCGCAGAAATCGATGTCGAAGTCAGGCATTGATACACGTTCGGGGTTCAAGAAACGTTCGAACAGCAGGCCCAATTTCAGTGGATCAAGATCAGTAATAGTCAACGCCCAAGCGACGACAGAGCCCGCGCCCGAACCGCGCCCTGGTCCCACCGGAATGCCATTGTCTTTGGCCCATTTGATGAAGTCCGCAACGATCAGGAAGTACCCGGGGAAACCCATCCCGACGATCACATCGACTTCGAAATCGAGTCGATCGAAATAGGGTTTGCGCTCCTCCTCCGACATCTCACCATAGGGTGCGAGACGCTCCTCGAGACCTTTTCGCGCGTCGTCGGCAAGCGCTTTGGCTTCACCTTCCAGATCACCTGCAAGGCTGGGCAGAATCGGATCTCGATTGGGCGGCGCATAGGCACAGCGCTGGGCAATGGTCAGCGTGTTGGCGGTTGCTTCCGGAAGATCATCAAACAGTTCCTCCATCATCGCGGATGATTTTACATATGCCTCGCGGTTGGAACGGGGGCGATCATCCGCATCGACTTGGGATGAGTTGGCAATACACAACATAGCATCGTGCGCCGCGAAGACATGCGGCTCGGCGAAGAATGCGGGATTGGTCGCGACCAGCGGAAGATCGCGGGTATAGGCCAGATCGATCAACGCCTTCTCGGCCGCATCCTGCACCGCATCATATTTGCGTGCCAGCTCGATATAAAGCCGGTCAGGGAACAGCCCCTGCAGCCGGTCGAGCAGCGCTTCGCCATGATCTTGCTGACCTTCGCCCAACAATCGCGACAAAGCGCCCTCGTCTGCACCTGTCAGCGCAATCAAACCATCAGTATGACCTTCAAGATTGCTCAGCCGAACATGGGGTTCAAATTCCAGCGGGCGGTCAAGATGCGCCATGCTGACGAGATGGCAGAGGTTGTCATAACCCGTCGCATCCTGCGCATAGAGCGGCAGATAGTCGACTTGCTTGCCTTCTGCATCGCGCGCGATACCTAGCAGCGTGCCGATTATTGGCTGAATGCCCTCATCCAAGCACGCCTTGGCAAACATGACTGCGCCATAGAGACCGTTTCGATCACAAATCGCGATCGCCGGAAAACCGCGTTCCTTCGCCAATTTGGCAATCTGTTTCGGATCAATCGCCGCCTCAAGCATCGAGTAAGACGACAGAACGCGAAGAGGAACGAAGGGAGCGAAAGCCATTCTATAAGTATGTGGTCAAAGCGAGCGAAAGTGAAGGAGACAGGTGGGAGTTACCCCCCTATTCGTCATTGCCGTGAAAGCCGGAATGACAACGTGTCAACCGGAAGGCGTTTGATCTTCAGCCTTCGCTGCGGCGATCTTCTTGCGCGTATCGCGGATGCTCGACCATGCGCCGTAGACAATCAGGACACCGAGGAAAATCCACACCCAGACCGGGATGTTATTCCCTACCAATGCCAGATAGAGATACGCCGACACAAAGAAGAAACCGGCGGCCATCGTCGGCAGCAGCGTCGACTTGCCTGCTTTGGCATTGCGCACCAGCCAGCCGATCGACAGCAGGAAGAACGGGATGGCAGCGACGTAGATGCCGCCAAAAATATACGGATTCACGCCATATTCCGCGCCAAGCGACAGGAACCATTGGTTGATCGATTCGAGCATTGTGCCCTCCTAATTTCTTGGCCTGTCATTCGCCCGTGCAGCAAGAATGGTTACAGCAATTTCGCGATATCCTTCTCGATCCGCGCGGGTGTGTCCTGCGGCGCGTAGCGTTTCACAACTTCGCCATCGCGGTTGATCAGGAACTTGGTGAAGTTCCATTTGATTTTCTTGCTACCCATCAAGCCAGGTGCTTCGGCCTTCATCCAATCGAATAGCGGGCTCGCGCCTCCGCCATTGACTTCAACCTTCTGCATTAGCGGGAATGTCAGTCCGAAATTGATTTTGCAGAACTGGTCGATCTCTTCTGCCGTTCCGGGTTCCTGACCGCCGAATTGGTTGCAAGGGAAGCCAAGAACTTCAAAGCCTTGATCGCCGAACTTTTGATACAGTTCCTCGAGACCGTCATATTGCGGTGTAAATCCGCATTTGCTGGCGACATTGACCACCAGCAGGACTTTGCCTTTCTTATCGGACAGATCGAGATCCGATCCGTCGGATTTTTTCACGCTGAAATCGGCAATCGTGGTCATTCTGTATCTTTCTGCCCGGCATCTGCCGTGGGTCTGTAAGTGAAATCGAAACTCGGGCCCCAACTTTCTCCTTCGTCGTAGGAGACCTCGCCGCGCTGGCGCACCGAACCGTCCAGCTCATTTGGGGTGTAGGTCATGCGGATCAACCCGTCGCGTCCCGGTCCACCCACATTGGGCCACAAACCGGTGAGCACCATGCCGGTGCGAACACCCTGCCCTTTAAAATAGACTTGTCCGGGAGAGGAGCCGATCCATGTCTGCTCCCACATGTCTGTTTCGGGATTATACCCGCTGAGACTGCCACCGGGATTTGGCCGTGCAGGCATCCAGTTTTCACGGATTGCGCAGCCATTGTAGAGTTTTTCGATTTTGCTCTGTGCTACAATACGCGGGGAGCCATCAGGGCGTCTATCGGCGCCAGTGACATAGACATCCCACTCGCCTACCCAAAAGTCGAACGCGTCGTAGTTTTCACCTTCGCAGGTAGGTGCTGGAGGAGGCGTAGCAGGCGGCGGAGCCTCAGTTTGCGCGACTGACTCTTGAGCCAATATCAGAGCGAGGAACGAAACTAGCATTTGCAAACCCTTTCTACGGATACTTCCGCACCGGGCCGCCTAATCGAGTGTGCCCTCGTGCAACCGTACCACACGGTCCATCTGTGACGCCAGTCGCTCATTATGCGTAGCAACCAGCGCTGCGCTGCGCTCGCCACGCACCAGTGCAAGAAACTGGTCGAGTACCTTGTCGGCTGTTGCCTCATCCAGATTTCCGGTGGGCTCATCTGCCAGCACCAATTGCGGACTGTTCGCCAAAGCGCGCGCGACAGCGACACGCTGCTGCTCACCGCCCGAAAGCTGGCTTGGACGGTGATCGAGCCTACCGCTGAGACCCAGCGACGTCAGCAATTCACGCGAACGTTCGGAAGCTACGTCGCGATCAACACCACGAACCAATTGCGGCAGTATCACATTCTCTTCGGCGTTAAAGTCGGGCAGCAAGTGATGGAATTGATAGACAAAACCCATATGCGTCCGGCGCAGTTCCGTGCGCCCATCAGATGGCAATGCGCTCGCATCAATACCGCCAATCTCGATAGTGCCACCAAAGCCACCTTCGAGCAGTCCTACCGCCTGCAGCATTGTCGATTTACCCGAACCGGACGGGCCGAGCAGCGCGACAATCTCGCCAGGCTGGATTTCCAGATTCACGCCGCGTAGCACATCGATGCGCACACCGCCCTGTTCGAAAGATCGAGTCAACCCCGATAGTTTGACGACCGGATCACTCATAACGCAGCACCTGCACCGGATCCGTCTTCGCCGCCTTCATTGCGGGATAAAGGGTCGCGAGAAAGCTCAGGCCGATGGCCAACACGCAAATGCCAACAATCTCAATTGGATCGGTCCGCGCTGGCAGCTCAGTAAGCAGTCGCACTTGAGGGTCCCAAATATCCTGTCCAGTCGCGAAATTGAGGAAGCCCAAGATCGGTTGACGGAAGTAGAGAATGATAAAGCCGAGGATCACTCCGGTAATCGTGCCGAATGCCCCGATAGTCGTACCAGTGGTCACAAATATCTTGAGGATATTGCGCCGTGTCGCGCCCATGGTTCTCAAGATCGCGATGTCGCGCGTTTTGGCGCGCACCAGCATCACCAGTGACGACAGAATGTTAAAAGCAGCGACCAGCACGATCAGCGACAATGCAAAAAACATCGCGACCCGTTCGACCTCAAGGGCTTCGAAGATACTGGAATTGATCGACCGCCAATCATTGATCTGGGCAATGCCTTGAAGCTTGGGCTGCAAGGGTTGGAGGATTCGCCCGACATCCTCGGCATCCGATGTTGTCACTTCGATCAATCCAATGGTGTCGCCGGTCAGCAGCAGTGTTTGCGCATCGCGGATCGGCATCACTACGAAAGTTTCATCGAACTGATAAACACCCGTCTCGATCAGTGCCACCACATCATAAGCAACCTGACGGGGAACGGTGCCAAACGGCGTTGATCGCCCGAGTGGATTAATGATCGTAATCCTGTCGCCGATCCGCGCGCCAAGATTGATCGCCAACTGGGAGCCGATCGCTATCCGGCCTGCATCGGGCTCGAGTTCCGACAGATTACCTGCAATCAGATTTTCGCCCAGTTTTTCAATATCTTGCTGCGTGTTACCACGAACACTTACCTGCTTCACGCGGCCATTAAACGTCACCAGCAGCGGTTGCTCGATCAAAGGAGACGCGCTCACCACATCGGGCGTCGCGCGGACTTCCTCGAGAATCTCTTCCCAATTGTCCAAACTCCCATTGAAGCTTTGGATAATCGCATGGCCATTCAGATTGACGAATTTGTCGAGAAGCTCGCCGCGAAATCCGTTCATCACGCTCATCACGACGATCAGCAGCGCAACTGACAGCATCACCACGCCAACGCTGATCCCGGCGACAAGCGCAATAAAGCCCTCCCCTTTACCGGGCAGCATGTACCGCTTGGTGATCGTCCATTCGAAGGGGTTCAGAAACACAATAAAGGTGCTTTTTCCGTTATGACTTGCCGCACCGTTTAGGCAGGCTTTCCTGTCGCTGCAATGAAATCTGCCAAACTACGCGTATAATCCCCAGCGGCCTCTTGTAATTGACCTGTAACAGCGCCATTGAGCGCCCACGATTTGCTTCGCCGAGAAGCATCATCTGGCAGGCATCGGACAGGCTCTACCATGACGCACAATCATCCGTTTTTTGACGCAGGCGGAGATAAGCTGCGCGAAGAGTGCGGCGTGTTTGGCGCGATCAACGCTGATAAAGCATCAGCCGTCACCGCGCTCGGCCTTCACGCATTGCAGCATCGCGGACAAGAAGCCGCCGGCATTACCAGCTACAATGGCGACCGCTTTTACTCGGTGCGCGGCACAGGCCATGTTGCCGAGAATTTCTCGACTGAAGAGGCGCTCGCCGAACTACCCGGCCATATGGCAGCAGGCCATGTCCGTTATTCTACTACTGGCGGATCGGGCCTGCGCAATGTCCAGCCGCTCTATGCAGATCTCGCTAGCGGCGGTTTCGCAGTCGCGCATAATGGCAATATTTCCAACGCGCGGACTTTGCGTGATGATCTGGTCAGCCGGGGTGCAATTTTCCAATCGACATCCGATACCGAAGTAATCATCCATCTGGTCGCAACCAGCCGCTACCCAACGATTATCGACCGTTTGGTTGATGCGTTGCGGATGGTCGAAGGCGCGTATTCGCTGATTGTAATGACGCCGGATGGTATGATGGCTTGCCGCGATCCCTTCGGCATCCGCCCATTGGTTATGGGCAAACTGGGCGACACCACAGTTTTTGCCAGCGAAAGCGTTGCATTCGACGTAATTGGTGCCGAGTTCGTTCGCGAAGTCGAGCCAGGTGAACTTATCCGCATCGGTTTTGACGGGTCGATGGGATCGCTCCACCCGTTCGGCAATATCAAACCGCGCCCATGCATATTCGAGCATGTCTATTTCAGCCGTCCCGACAGTATCTTTGTCGGTCAATCGGTCTACTCATCGCGCAAATCAATCGGCGAGCAATTGGCCATTGAAAGTCCAGCAGATGTCGATCTGGTTGTGCCTGTGCCCGATAGCGGCGTTCCTGCGGCAATCGGTTACGCGCAGCAAGCAGGCGTACCGTTCGAGCTGGGCATCATCCGGTCGCACTATGTCGGGCGGACCTTTATCCAGCCGACGCAAGGAGCACGCACTTCCAGCGTTTCGTTGAAGCACAATGCCAACCGCGCGCTGGTCGAAGGCAAGCGGATTGTTCTGATTGACGACTCATTGGTGCGCGGCACAACCAGCATCAAGATCGTGCAGATGATGCGCGATGCCGGTGCAACCGAAGTCCATTTCCGCGTTGCCAGCCCGCCCTTCGCGCATAGCTGCTTCTATGGCGTGGACACGCCCGAGCGCGAGAAACTGCTCGCTGCGAAGATGGATACCGAGCCGATGCGCGCGCATATCGGAGCGGACAGCCTAGCGTTTGTCTCCATTGACGGTCTCTACCGTGCCGTTGGCCTGCAAGGGCGCGAAAGCGCGTGCCCGCAATATTGCGATGCATGCTTCACCGGCGAGTATCCGACCCCGCTGACCGACCAATCCAAGCGCGAAGACAAAGACGCGCAACTTTCCTTTGATAAGGTCACCTGATGTCCGACGATAAACCGCTATCCGACAAGCTGGCTCTGGTCACAGGATCAAGTCGCGGGATTGGCGCGGAGACGGCGAAGGCTCTGGCAAAAGCTGGCGCACATGTTATCCTGACCGGCCGCGACGTCAAAGCGCTTGAAGCTGTCGAAGACGAGATTCACGATTTCGGCGGCAACTCGACAATTGCGCCGCTTGATCTGGGCGAGCCCGATGCTATTTCGCGTCTTGCGGCGGCAGTTGCCGGGCGCTGGGACAAGCTTGATTATCTCGTGATCTCTGCAGCTTACCTGCCAAGCCTCACACCTGTCACCCAGATCGACCAGAAGCAATTCAGTACTGCAATCACCACTAATGTGCTCGCAACGCAAGCACTGCTCGCAGCGTTCGATCCGCTATTGAAGCGGGCCGGCGCGGGCCGGGTGATTGGTCTGACCAGTTCGGTAGGGTCCGACGCTCGCGCTTATTGGGCCGCCTACGGCGCTACCAAAGCGGCGTTTGAGTCCATCCTCGACAGCTATGCACAGGAAGTCGAGAAAATCGGCGGCGTAAAGGTCGCGATTGTCGATCCCGGCGCGACTCGCACGGCAATGCGAGCGAAGGCCTATCCCGGCGAAGATCCCGAAACTGTTAAGACAGCAGACGTTGTCGCCGACCGGATCATTCATTTGTTGGTTGAAGATTTTGCAACCTCCCACCGAGAGCGGGTGGTAAAACCTTCTTAACCATCCTCGGTAATTCCTGAGAAAGTAGCTTGGTGCAGAAAGTACAAAGCCTGCCCGGAAATACCCCGGAAAGGTGTGGTTAGTCTTCAAGCCTACAGGATGCCCGTAAATGCTGGCTCAAACACACGATTCATACGAGCTTGCAGCCCAAGAAGATCGCTGCTCGCCTCGCACAAAGCTTACCATCCCCGCGCAATTGCGCGCGTCGGGTGGCCGTGCCTTCCAGACAGTCGTCCACGACCTGTCGATCTCGGGTTTCTCCTGTGCGGCTATTAGCCGCATGCGCGAAGGCCAGCTCTGCTGGATCACGTTGCCCGGTTTGGAATCGCTTCAGGCCGAAGTGGTCTGGTGGGACAGTTCCATCGTCGGTTGCGCATTCTCGGAGCTTTTGAGCCCGATTGTTCACGACAATATTCTGCAGCGATATAGTCCGAGCACGGTGTATCGCAGCACGCTCTAAGGAACCAAGTCCCCCAAAGACCAGAATCCTTAGAACGCCCAGAGACGGGTCGCTCCCCAAGAGTGGCCCGTTTTTGTGTTTGTACTATCGAGTGGATTATTCGGCGGATTGGGCATCCTCGGTTGGTGCCAGCGCATCAACCGCTTGCTGGACCGATCCGTAGAACTCCATTCGCTGCTTGCCTTCTGCACCCTGCCCCGAGGCGTTGGGCCAGTTGCTGTTGGATGCAATCACAAGATTTCGCGCGGGATCGATAAAGATGCCCTGTCCGAAGATACCCTGAGCGGCATAACTGCCATCGTCATAAGTCCACCATTGGAAGCCATAACCATAGCCTGGTGCGCCGATATCGGCTTGCTTGGTTGTGGCCTGCGCCAACCAGTCTGCGGGCACAATGCTCTCGCCGTCCACCATCGCTCCGCCGCGTATAAATTCGCCAAAGCGCGCATAATCGCGCGTTGCCGCCTGAATGCAGCACCCGCTGATTTCATGACCGGTCGAGCCAAGCAACCACGTGGCGTCCTGCTGCATCCCGTATGGCGCCCATACTTTCTCGGAGAGATAGTCGGCGAGACTCTTGCCGGTCGCTTCGCTAACCAAAACGCCGATCAGGTTCGTCTCACCGGTGCTATACACCCACTTCTCGCCGGCGGGCACATCCCGAGGGAGCGTTTTCATATAGCTGACGGTGACGTCCTCTCCGTCTTCCGCCTGATGCTCGTTGAACAGCGCCACATCCGATTGCGGATCGGTGTAATCCTCATTCCAGCGGACACCTGATGTCATGGTCAGCAATTGCTGGATCGAGACATCATCATAAGCGGAGCCCTTGAGCCCTTCGATGTAGTCAGTGACCTTATCGTCGAGGCTCTTGATATAACCGTCCTTCACCGCAGCGCCGACCAGAGTCGATGTGAAGCTTTTCGCGACCGAGAAGCTGGTCCATTTACCGTCAGCATCAAAATCGAGCCCATAGCGTTCGTAGACCAGCTTGCCGTCGAGCAGGATCACAATCGCCGCGGTTCGTTGCTCCTCCATGTAAGCATCGACATCGCTTGGAATTGAAAGCGCCGCGCCATCCGGCAGTTTGCGGATGGTATCGCCCGATTCAATCACGCGTGCATCGGCCAATATCGGGATCGCATCAAGCGTGCGGAACGCGATCTCCCGCTGCTCGTCAGACCAGAACAACACATTGCGATCAGTCGGCAGATTGGCGAGCAACGCACGCTGATCCTTGTCCAAGCTAGCATAGGCAATCGTCCCGCCCGCAAGCAGCACAACCAATATTCCGATGATCCATTTCTTCATTTTCGTGCCTCTCGCTGAACGCGGATTGTTGCGTTGATTATGTGCCTTTGACCAGTGTCACCTGGCTCACGTCAATGCTGCCCGCGCGAAAACCCGCTTCGCAATACATCAGATAGAAGCGCCACAGCCGGATAAAGCGTTCATCGAAACCATCGGGCAATTTGCCTGCCTCGGCGGCATTGTCGAAGTTTTCACGCCATAGTTTCAGTGTCTTGGCATAATCGAGTCCGAAGAATTCCTGATCGCGCCATTCCAGACCGCGCTCGGCGGCCAGTTTCTGAAACTCGCTATTGCGGATCAGCAAACCGCCCGGGAAAATATACGCCTGAATGAAATCCGCGCTGGCCGCATAGGCATCGAACAGATCATCATCGATAGTGATAAACTGGAGAGCCGCGCGGCCACCGGGTTTGAGGTTGCGGGCGATACAATCGAAATAGCTTGGCCAATATTCGCGCCCGACCGCCTCAACCATTTCGACACTGACAATGGCATCATACTGGTCTTCGGTATCGCGGTAATCCTGCTTGCGGAATTCGATGGATTGATCGTGATGTTCGCGCGCCCACGCCAACTGCGCATCAGACAGGCTAATACCGGTGACCTGTGCACCCTCGCCCGCAAAGTGCCCCGCCAGGGCGCCCCATCCGCAGCCGATCTCCAGCAGCGTAACGGGATTGCCCACACGTTCGGACAATCGCGCCCATTTGTGCTTTTGCGCCGCTTTCAGATCGTCGCCCTCTGCGAAAATCCCTGACGAATAGCTCATCGTCGGGTCGAGCCATTGCGTATAGAAGTCATTGCCCAGATCATAATGCGCATGAATATTGCGCGCCGAACCGGACTTGCTGTTCCGGTTGAGCCAATGCGCAACCTTTGCCGCCAAGCGAAACGGTCCCTTCGCGCGGCCTGTCGCTCCAAGAGAACGAGCATTGTGGGGGAAGATCGCCAGAACCTGCACCGGATCGGGGCTGTCCCATTCACCTGCTTCCCACGCCTGATACCAGCCAATCGATCCGTTCGTTGCAAGCCGGATCAACGCGCGCCAATCTTTCAAATCGACAATCGTTTCAAACCCGGGGCTCCGGCCACCAAGCAAGCGCGTGGTTCCGTCGGGCAAATGCACCTGCATCACCCCGCGCTCCAACCCGCGATCAATTTGGTCGAGGATTTTGTGGAAGCTGGGCGCGATTAGGCGGGCAAAAAAGCCCGAGAGTCCATGAGACTTGCGCTCGAAACGCGATGCGCCGTCAATAAGTCCCTGCCCTCTTCTCAGGTCTCCACTTGCTCCCTCCGCACTCATGCGCTGCTCTATGCCGCGCAGGCGTTAGAGGAGCAAGCCCGGAGCAAACCTAGTTACCCTTCATTTTCTTGTATGCCGCAAGCGCTCGTTCCCTAGCCTCGCGGTGGCCGATAATCTTGACGGGATAGTCACTTGGCAAGCACCCATGCTCTTCGGGATCGTGGATGTAAGGGGCGTCCAGATCAGCCAGTTCAGGCACATATTCGCGAATATAGCTCGCCGCGTCGAATTTCTCCGATTGGCTGAGCGGCGCCATGATCCGCACGAACATATTGCTGTCCACACCCGTCCCGGCGACCCATTGCCAATTGGTACCGTTCTGCGCGTAATCGGCATCGACCAGCGTGTCCCAGAACCATTTTTCACCGTGCCGCCAATCAATCAGCAGATGCTTGATCAGGAAGCTCGCTGCGATCATCCGCACGCGGTTATGCATCCAGCCTGTCTGCCATAGCTGCCGCATTCCGGCATCGACGATAGGATAGCCGGTTTGGCCCTTTTGCCATGCTTCCAGATCGGCCGCAGCTTGTTCATCGGCTTCCGGATCGCGCCATGTGAGGTCTTCAAACGCCTCCCGATATCCTTGCTTGGGATAAGCGGGAAATTGGCAAATCACATTCTGCGCATAGTCGCGCCAGATCAGCTCCTTGCCGTAGACATACCAACCCTTCCCACTCCGCCCTTTCAGTGCGTGCCACACCTGCGCGGGTGAAATCTCACCAAAATGAAGGTGGGGTGACAGGCGTGATGAGCCATCCTGTGACGGCATATTGCGCGCATCATCATAGTCGGCGACGTCGTCTTCCCAGTCGGTCAAACGCTCATGCGCAGCAGCTTCACCAACATTCCAGAATGCGTCGATCCCGCCGGACCAATCAGGACGTTCGGGGAGCAGGCTCCATTCTTCCAGCGCATCGCTTCGCGGCCAAGTGTCGGGATGCGAGAGCGTTTCCGGCTCCGGCAGAACATCGCGCGGGGGCATATGTTCGAGCGTCGCTTTGGAGAACGGCGTATAGATCTTGTACGGCGTGCCCGATCCGGTCGTAACCGCTCCGGGAGGGAGCAGATAATTGCCATCATACAGTTGGAGGTCGAGTTTTTCCGAAAGCTTCCCCTGAGCCTTACGCCACCATGGCTCGTAGTGCCGGATCGCATGAACCGTTTCCGCTCCGGTTTCCTCAGCAAGCTTGGTCAGCTCCTCAACCGCATCGCCGCGCCGCAGAACGAGCCGCGAATTCCTTGCACCAAGCGACTTGGAGAGGCTCTCCAACGAATGGTGCAACCACCAGCGCGACGCACCGCCATAAGCATGGCTTCCCGCCGCTTCATCATCCAGCACATAGACGGGAATAACCGGACCAGCTTGCGCGGCGGCAAAGAATGCGGGCTGGTCAGCTAAGCGAAGGTCACGGCGGAGCCAGACAATTTGTGTTTTGGTCATGCGAGGAGAACGACGCTACTCCGCCGAAGGTTCCACGCACTTCAAACCCGTCAGGACGGCGGTAAACCTGTCCCGCGCGCGGGGGTCATAGAAACGCGCATCGCGCAGCCTCCAAACGCCGTCTTCACCCGGTTCGATAAAGGGCGTCCGCGACCAAAACAGAAAGGAATCAACCTGCGGATTGTTCGCCCGGAGTTCGTTCAGATTGCAGCGATCCAACGGCACGCCAGGCAGCGCGGTGCCATTGATCGCGTACAGGCCGTTTCCACCGGTAATTACTTCACGCCCTAGGAAGTTTCCGGGAACGGGGCTTGCGATAACCTGCTCGGAACCAGTTGGAGCATAGGAATAGGTGTCCACTGCTACCGATGATATCGCTCCATTCAGCCCGATATATGCGACCGCCACGGCCATCGCCACGCGCGCAGGCTTCTTCCAGTCTCCGCCTCGTTTTTCACGGCGCAGGGAGAACCATGTGGCGAAGCCCATCAGTGCCCACAGCCACACATCAATGATGAACAGCGTATCGCCGTAGAACCACTGGCTCGAAAACGGTTCGAGCAGACGGATTCCATAGACATTGAGCCAATCCAGAGCAGGATGCGTCAAGCAACCGATAAAGCTCAGCAGGAACAGCCATTTGAAACTGACCGGCAGCCGCGTTTCTGGCCGCTTTCCGCGTTTGGCCTGCCATCGATCAAAACCATAGAGCAGCCCCGCCAATATTAGCGGCAGTAGTACCAGCGCTGGCGGGCCGTGCGTGATTCCGCGCCGGAAGCCGAGATGCTCCGTGCCTTCAAGCCAAAAGAAACACGCTGCATCCACATCGGGCAAATTCGCCCCTATAATCAGCGCAGGCATCGCCAAGCCGGTCTTCCTCTTAAGACCTGTCTGGCCAAGCAAAGCGCCGACCAGCGAATGGGTTAGATTATCCATAGTCTACAATCCCCGCCGCCCGAAGCGGCCAGAGCGAGGCTGCGGAGGACTTTCCAGCCCGGTCGTTACAGTGTCAGGCGCCGTTTGCAGCAGTGTATTCAGTTCACTGGCGAGTTCTTCAATTTCTATGACAGACCCGACTAGCACGGCACCATTTCGCGGCCCGCCAACAGCTTCGATGTAGAGGCATGTACCGCCTCCGCGTTGTTGGTTTCCGGCAGTCGCGCGAGAGCCGGAGAAAAACTGTGTGATATTGGCGAAAGCGACGGTGTGCTGCGTACTAGGCGACCCTTCAGTCTCTCTATCTACTTTCACTTTGGAAATGACCAACTCCCGCTTGCGCATATCCATTTCCAGTTGCGTCACTGACTTGCGCGGATACAGCCCGCTCCATCCCAGAAGAGCGCCCATTGCTGCCATCCCGCCGCATAGGATTATACGTATCCATGTCACATCCTGGCCGGTATCTTCGACTGGCATCTGCCAGAAGAAAATCGCTGCAGCGAGGAAAGCAGTACCGCCAAGCGCAGCGAATATGCGGCCCATCAGGCTTACTTCAGGGTTCTCGCGAATTAGCAGATCGTCACCTCTGCTGGCGCGGAGAAGCGTGTCACCTATTACAAAATGAACCATTCGCCCCTCCCTTGCCCTGATCTAATCCGTCGGGTGCCCCTCACTCGGTTCCACAGTCCACGTCTGGCCCTTGCCCAGCAGTTTCGCCAGATTGGCCTCCTTGCCCGCAGCGGACTTGGCGCGCTCTTCGATCACAGCCGTCTCGAATGTCGGGCGCGGATCGTCATAGAGAACGCCCAGCGCCATCGGGAACGGACCGAACGGCATTTCGATCAGCAAGTGAGCAATTGTGCGGTCAGTTTGATCATGGACCAGTACGCCCGCTTCTTCCCAATTCTCTTCGGTCGCTTCAACGACTTTCAGCGTCAGAGTATCGCGGTCGAGAGCGATGCCTTTGTCAAATCCTGCCTTCGGATCACCGAACAGCATCGGCTTACCGTTTTCGAGCCATAGCTGACGGTCGCCTGCTCCCTTTGGCGCAGCAAAGTCGTTAAACACGTCTTTGTTGTAGACGATGCAGTTCTGGAAGATCTCGATAAACGCCGCGCCTTGGTGGGCGTGTGCCGCTTTCAAAACGTCGGGTAGATTCTTCGACACATCAAAGCCACGACCGACAAAACGCGCACCCGCACCCAACGCAAAGGCACATGGATTTGCAGGGTGATCGAACGAGCCAATCGGAGTCGATGGGCTCTTTGTCCCCTCACGACTGGTGGGCGAGGACTGGCCCTTGGTCAGGCCGTAAATCTCGTTGTTGAACAGCATGATCTGCATGTTCACATTGCGGCGCAGCACATGCATCATGTGGTTGCCGCCAATGGACAGGCCGTCACCGTCACCGGTTACCAGCCAGATATCGAGATCCGGATTGGCCAGCTTTACACCGGTCGCCACCGCAGGCGCACGCCCGTGGATCGTGTGGAAGCCGTATGTTTCCATGTAGTACGGGAAGCGGCTGGAGCAGCCGATACCGCTGATAAAGCACGTGTTCGACGGATCAGCACCGAGCTGTGGCAAAGTGCGCTGCACCGCCTTGAGAATGGCATAATCGCCACAGCCGGGACACCAGCGGACTTCCTGATCGGTTTCCCAATCCTTGAGCGTGGTTTCGAATTTAGCGGGTGCGTTCATGAGTTCCGTTCTTTCTAAAATCAATCGCAGCAGTTGCGACAAAACTCGTAATGCCCCCTGCGACCAGTCCTCCAACGAATATATAGCCGAGGTAATTCGAGTAACCCTTGGGAAAGATAAAGGTCGCAATCGCAAACAAAGCGCCAGCGATTCCCACAGCCCAATAACTAACTCTGAAGTCGTCCTTGCTGGAAACCTTCCAAGCAAAGATGCTGATACCCACGGCTGCGCAGAAACCGGCTACAAACATAACGTAAGGCGAATTCGATAGCGCTGCCAAACGCATCAATCCTAGCATCAACGCCAGAGCGACAACTTGAGAAAAGACTCCCTTCAACGTCACTGCTCCGAACTCGGCAGCTGCGTATCGTTCACTTCAACCTGCCCGCCTTCATTGTCAGGAATGCCATCGAAATATTTGTCGATGGCCTCTTCCATTTCGACAATGCTGAATGGTTGTCCGCTGGTCTTTGTCAGCGGCTTCGCATCGACCAAGAACTGGTCGCGCAGCACGGTTTTGAACTGGCCGGTGTTCATTTCGGGCACCAGCACATTGTCATAGCTGTTGAGTAGATCGCCGAGGTTCTTCGGCAGCGGCCAGATATGGCGGACATGGATATGGCTGACATCCATTCCTTTCGCGCGCGAATTGTCGACTGCGCGGCGGATCGGGCCGTAGGTTGATCCCCAACCGACCACGACCAGCTTACCGCCCGCTTCACCTGCGGCGATTTCCTGATCCGGCACTTCGACGTTCAGAACCTTGTTCACCCGCGCATCGGTCATCGCTTGGTGATTATCCGGCGCATAATCGATGTGACCGGTATCGACCGCCTTCTCGATCCCGCCGATGCGGTGCATCAGATCGGGCGTTCCGGGCTTGATCCAAGGGCGAGCACCTTTTGAATCGCGCTTGTAAGGCAGCAATTCTTCGCCGTTTTTCTCGGTCAGGAATTTGGCAGGGAACGGCTCGAAAGTATCCGGATCGGGCACTTTCCATGGCTCCGCCGCGTTGGCGATATAGCCATCAGTCAGTAGCATCACGGGCGTCATATATTGGGTCGCAATACGGCAAGCCTCGATAGCGACTTCAAACGCATCGCCGGGGCTGCATGCGGACACGATCGGCATCGGCGCATCGCCATTGCGGCCATACATTGCCTGATAAAGATCGCTTTGCTCGGTCTTCGTCGGCAGACCTGTCGAGGGGCCACCGCGTTGGCTGTTGACGATGACCAGTGGAAGCTCGGTCATAATCGCGAGGCCCATTGCCTCACCCTTCAGCGCAATGCCGGGACCAGACGAGGATGTGATGCCCAACTGCCCTGCATAGGACGCACCGATTGCAGCACAAATTGCCGCAATCTCGTCTTCCGCTTGGAAAGTCGTGACACCGAATTCTTTAAGACGTGCAAGGTGATGCAAAATCGCCGAGGCAGGCGTGATCGGATAGCCGCCGAAGAACATCGGCAGCTCGGCCAATTGCGCACCCGCCACCAAGCCGAGCGAAATGGCTTCCGCGCCGGTGATTGTGCGATACAGGCCCGGCTCAGCTTCAACCGGATCGATATGCAGTTTTTGCAACGGGCCGGACAGTTCAGCCGTTTCGCCATAAGCATGGCCGGCATTCAGCGCGGCAATGTTGGCGTCGGCAATCTCGGGCTTGTTCTTGAACTTGTTCTTGAGCCAGTCCTCAAGCGGGCCGCGCTCACGATCAAACATCCACAGCGCAAGGCCGAGAGTCCACATATTCTTACAGCGCAACGCATCCTTGTTGCCAAGGCCGAACGGCTTGACCGCCTCAACCGTCAGCGCCGAGATATCGAATGCCAGCACATCCCATTTCGCAAGGCTGTCATCTTCCAGCGGCGAAACATCATATTTCGCCTTGTCGAGGTTGCGCTTGGTAAACTCACCTGTGTCGATAATGATCAGACCGCCGGGCTTCAGCGCATCCAGATTGACTTTCAGGCCCGCCGGATTCATCGCCACCAGAACGTCAGGCGCATCGCCTGCTGTGTTGATTTCGCGGCTGCCAAAATTGATCTGGAACGCGGACACGCCGAACAACGTGCCTTGAGGGGCGCGGATCTCGGCGGGGAAATCGGGGAATGTCGCCAGATCGTTACCTGCCAGCGCGGTCGATAGTGTGAACTGGCCACCGGTTAGCTGCATCCCGTCACCAGAATCTCCGGCGAAACGGACTACGACTGAGTCTGGAGCGGTATCCTGGGGAGTGTCTTTGGCCTGCGTAGCCATCAAATTTCCTTCTCGTGCGCGCATGCAGCGCGCTCTGTAATCGTGACCTTTCAGTCTTGATGCGCCACCTAGGTGTCACACCCATCTCTCGCAATGAAGTTTTTCTCCTAGATTGGCAAAAAGTCGAGTGGAAAAGCGCGGTGACATCGCTAGAGCGCGAACCAAGCTGCCGTTAATTGGATCAGGGGACGTTGAAATGAGCGAATTGGGGTACCGCCCATGCGTGGGTGTGATGCTGGTCAACACCGACGGGAAAGTGTTCGTCGCCGAACGGCTCGATAGCCGTCATGGCACCGGCCACACCGCAGGATTCTGGCAGATGCCCCAAGGCGGCGTCGATGAGGGCGAGGATTTGCAGGAAGCCGCGTTGCGCGAGCTAGCCGAAGAAACCGGGGTCAGCGAAGACAAGGTCACAATCCTCGCGAGAGTCAGCGAGCCGATCCGCTATGACCTGCCCGAAGAATTGATCGGCAAGCTCTGGAAAGGCAAATATCGCGGGCAAGAACAGGTCTGGTACCTAGCCCGCTTCCAAGGTGAAGATGCCGATATCGATCTAGAAGCGCATGATCCACCTGAATTTGCGCAATGGAAATGGTTGGAGCCTGAAGAGCTACCAGACGTGATTGTGCCGTTTAAAAAGCACGTTTATCGCTCTGTTTTAGAAGAGTTTCGTGAGCTGATCTAACTCAGTTCTGCGTAACCTGCGTATCGGGCATCACTGCCTCTGCGCGCAGTACTTGCGGTTGCGGGCCGCGGGCGATGGCCCTCGCCAATTCGCGTGTTTCGGGGCAGCGATCACCACATAGCTCTTCCAGCTTGGAAAGGTTCTTGCGGGCTTTCTCTACCGCGCCTTTCTCAACCAGAGCTTCACCCTCGCCTGAGATTGCGGCGACATTTCCCGGCTCGCGCGCTTGCGCTTCGCGGTAATAGGTAATGGCTTTGCCTTGCAAACCTTCGCGGCGTGCAGCCTCTGCCAGCGCGAGAAATACAGGTGTGTAACCGGGATCAACCGCCAATGCGGCTTCGAAACTGTCGATGGCGCGTTGCGGTTGGCCGGCATCCAGTGCCGCCTTGCCTTCTGCGATCAGCATCGCTGCGCGCGGATTGGGTTCTCGATCCTGTGCAACACCCATACTGGCCGTGATGGCCAAAACCAAAGAAAGGGCAGCAGCAGGCGGTCCAAAGCGCATTATTAACTCCTTGAGGGCAGCTTTCTGTGAAGGTGTCGAATCTGCCATGGCCACGGTAGTTAACAGCGATTGCTATGCGGGTGAAGTGACACGGCCGATGAAAAATCCGTCCGTGCCGTCGTGATACGGTGTGAGACGCCTTCCTTTTCCATGCTCCCGCCCGATCGGCCAGTCGAGTGGTTCGGCCTGCCAGCCCGGGTGAGAGGTTAGAAATGCGTCGATCCGGCTTAGCCCTTCCTCGTCCAGAAGCGAGCAGGTCACATAGATGATCCGGCCGCCAGGTTTGACCAACTGTGCCGCGATACCAAGCAGGCGCGATTGCAGATGTGCAAAGTCGGTCACCGCCGAACGGTCAAGCCGCCAACGTGCCTCCGGATTGCGCCGCCAAGTGCCCACGCCGGAGCATGGAGCGTCAACCAGAACCGCATCGGCCTTGCCGCGACAATCGGCGAGGATTTCCAACTCTTTGCCCGGATCAAGCAGGATCGTTTCTACCACGCCCGCACCGGCCCGTTCAGCGCGCGGCGGAAGATTACCGAGACGGCGCTTGTCGGTGTCTGCCGCAATAAGTGTGCCGCGATTTTCCATGGCCGCTGCGAGAGCAAGCGTCTTGCCTCCCGCACCGGCGCATAGATCAATCACCGTCTCGCTCGGCTTTGCATCGACCGCAGCGCAGGCCCACTGGCTTCCGTGATCCTGTACTTCGATCTGGCCATCGCGATAGGCCTGCCATTGCTCTACCTGCGTGCCCGAGGGGTAGCGCAGCGCATTTGGCGCTAACAGTTCCTCGCCCGCTTCAGGCAATTCGAGTGTCTCACGGCTCGCCTTCAGCGTATTGATCCGGATATCGAGCGGCGCACGGTCGAGCAGCGCACCAGCTTCGGCACCAACAATATCAGATGCGGCAAGCAGGCTGTTCACCACCGAATGCGCGATACCGCCTTTGGCGGGCACTTCCTTCGGACCAATCGCTGGCGGGCCGTAGTTGGAGCCGTCAAATAATGGCGCAATATCGGCATTGATCTCAGCTAGCCGCAACATTGCCGCACGGCCAGTGTCTGGAATTGGGCCACAGGCGCGGATCGCGCCGTAAACAAGCTCGCGAATAGCGCGGCGATCTTTAGAACCAGCATAGCGGTTCCCGCGCGCCCACTCGGCGATAATCCGGTCGGCAGGAGCGCCTTTGATGCGGGCCTTGTCGATGATCGTATCAAGAATCTCGATTGAGGCTTGGACTCTGGCTGCAGGTGTCATTGACTGTCTTCCCGCATATCACGGAAAGCCTTCTCGAATTCGGATTGGTCCGGAATTGTCACGCATCGGAATTGATAACGAGCACCGCTCTTATCGGCGGCGGCCTCGGTCATTCGGTCCGCCATGGTTTTTCCGGCGGTCTCGCATTCCGTCATCGACATAAACACCACTTCAGGACGCTGAAGATCAATCTCCCCTGGTTTGTCAGGATGCCACCCAAGGATGAATAGCATTACGGGGATGATTTCGATCATCTGTGGTCCTAACGCGTCGGGTAATTCGGGGCTTCGCGGGTAATCGCGACATCGTGGACGTGGCTTTCATTGAGACCAGCACCGGTAATCCGCACGAACTGTGCCCGCTCGCGCAGATCGGGAATGGTTGCCGATCCGGTGTAGCCCATTGCCGCCTTAACCCCACCGACGAGTTGGTGAACGATATCTTTTGCTGGGCCTTTGTAAGGCACTTGGCCTTCGATCCCTTCCGGTACCAGTTTGAGAGCCGATACGTCCGCTTGGAAATAGCGATCCGCACTGCCGCGCGCCATTGCGCCAACGCTGCCCATGCCGCGATAGCTCTTGTAGCTGCGCCCTTGATAAAGGAACGTTTCGCCGGGCGCTTCGGCGGTGCCAGCCAGCATCGATCCGACCATCACTGTCGATGCACCAGCGGCAATCGCCTTGGCAGCATCGCCTGAAGTCCGCAGACCGCCGTCAGCAATAATCGGCACACCCGCATCGGACGCGGCCTTGGCGCTATCCATAATCGCCGTCAGCTGAGGAACGCCTACACCAGCGACAATGCGTGTGGTGCAAATCGAGCCGGGACCGATGCCGACTTTCACGGCGTCTGCGCCGGCGTCGATCAAGGCCTTGGTCGCCTCTGCCGTCGCAACGTTACCGGCCACGACTTGCACCGTGCTGGATAGCTTCTTCGCTCGCTCGACTGCACGCGCGACGTCTTTGTTGTGACCGTGCGCGGTGTCGATGATCACAACGTCGCATTCGGCGTCGATAAGTGCTTCTGTGCGCTCGAAACCCTTATCGCCAACTGTGGTTGCAGCAGCAACGCGCAAACGGCCGCCTTCATCCTTGGTCGCGTGCGGATAGTTCACCGCTTTCTCGATATCCTTGACTGTAATCAGGCCGATGCAGCGATAGGCATCATCGACCACGATCAGTTTCTCGATCCGGCGCTGATGCAGCAAGTGCCGCGCTTCATCTTGACCAATACCAAGCGGCACGGTCACGAGGTTTTCAGTGGTCATCAGCTCGCGGATGGGCTGTTTGAGGTTCTCGGCAAAGCGCACATCGCGGTTCGTCAGAATACCGACCAGTTTCTCGTCCGCATCAGTGACGGGAATGCCGCTGATCTTGTTCTGATCCATCAGCATCTGCGCATCGCCCAACGTAGCATCGGGCGCGATGGTAATCGGGTTGACCACCATGCCGCTTTCAAAGCGCTTTACGGCTCGCACTGCTGCGCATTGCTGCACAACATCCAAGTTGCGATGAAGTGTACCGATACCGCCCAATTGCGCCATGACAATCGCCATGTCGGCCTCTGTCACCGTATCCATCGCTGCGGAGAGTACCGGAATGTTCAGGCTGATGCCCCGCGTCAGCTGAGTACGCGTATCGGCCATGCTCGGCAGAATGTCGCTTTCCGCGGGTCGCAGCAGCACATCGTCAAATGTCAGGCCGAGGGGGATATCCATAGTCGTCACTTTCAAGTCCATCGGCGCAACATGGGCTGCACCGCTTCCCTTGCGAGGTACGCGGGAAGATTCGTGACGGTCCATGTAATCAAGGTTTGTGACAGTCGCTAGGGGGCAAAGCGGAAATATCCGCGCCTAGCACCATTTATGTACCGCCTAGCCGCCCGGATGCGTGGATATATTCGCAAAATGGCGAACGAGCTCAAGGTGCAACAGCAAATCCTCGCTAGCTCCCCCCAGTTCAACATCATCGATCTCATCATTTGGACCGTGATAGCGGCCATTGGTGTAGCGCCGCATCAGGTTGGGATGCGCAAATGCGCTGGACACCATCAAGGTCGGCACATCGCTTTGCAGCAAGACCCAGCCATCTTGTCGTTTTACGAATTGCGCCGCGAAGTCGCTCGCTTCAACCGTGCGTCCCATGCGGGTGATGATCGCGTTCACTTCAGTATCGAGTGGGGTCAGCCCCTCTCCCAATATCGCCACTTCATCACCGCGCGGCGCGAGGCCGATAGTGTCGACGTTGAACGCAGCGACAATGGACTCGAGCGGCAATGGCGGGTCGCGAGTGAAAGCTCTCGCCCCTAGCAAGCCCCATTCCTCCGCCGTAGTGGCAACAAAATAGACATCACGGTCAAGCGTGCGCCCCTTGTTCAAACGCTTCGCAAGCTCGGTCAGAAAAGCGAGGCCGCTGGCATTGTCAACCGCACCATTGCAAATGCCATCTCCACCTTCGCCCGCGCCCTCAACTTTGCCGCACATGCCGAAATGGTCCCAATGCGCCATCATCAGCACCGCACCGCTATCGGGAATTTTGCCGGGCAATTTGGCGACAAGATTGTGGGTTTGAACGACTGCCTCTGTCGACGTCGCCTCAAGTGTGGCCATAATATCGATATTCGCCGGCCGGAAATCGGACTGCTGCGACACTAGCTTGAGCGCGCCATATTGCGCCGCACCTATCAACGTTTCGGCTGCTTGCTCCGTGATCGCACCGTCCAGCATCGTGCCAGCCGCCTCGTCCGCAAGGCGATATGCTCCGTTCGCGCGAATCTGGCGGAGTTCATCGAAGCTCGCGGCATCAGGCATGATCGCCAGGACCGCCGCAGCGCCATTTTCAAGTAAGGCATCGCGCTGCACATTGCGTTGCGGGTGATCCCATTCCATCACAGCGACACGGCCCGCCAACTCCGATTGGTCGAGTGCAACGCCGAGCCTTCCAACATACAGCAGCGGCGCGCCCTCAACCAGCGAGCGTCTGCCAGAAGAGAATAGCGTTACCTGCTCTGCGGGAACGGCAATGTCTTCGCCGTAGCGGGTAAAGCGCGCTGCGCTGCTCTCCTGCGTCCACAAGGCCAGCTCAACCGGCGCAAACCAAGGGTTCGCTGGATCATTGGTGGCAGATTGCAATCCTGCTGCCTGCCATTCGCGCGCAAGATAGCTGAGCGTCTTGCGCTCGCCAGCGGTGCCGGGCCTACGCCCTTCAAACTCATCGCTTGCCAGTACAGCGATATGCGCGCGCATATCGGCTTCGATCACTTGTAGAGAATTGGGATCAGCAGAACGCGGACCATTCATAGGCGCGCAGCTAGCAGTGGCGCACAACGCCGCCGCTCCAGCCAATAGCCTAAGAAAAGCCCCCATTTTGCGCCCCGAACTTATTCAGCGGTCCACCCGCCATCGATGCTCCAATTCGCACCAGTGACATTGCCCGCTTCTTCTTTGCAAAGGAACACTGCCAGCGCGCCAATTTCGGCAGGCTGAACAAACTTCTTGGTCGGAGTTTTGGCAAGCAGCACATCGTTGATGACTTCATCCCGAGTCATGTTGCGAGCCTTCATCGTGTCGGGGATTTGCCCTTCGATCAGCGGCGTCCAGACATAGCCCGGGCTGATGCAATTGGCAGTCACACCCGTTTGCGCCAACTCAAGTGCAATGGTCTTGGTGAAGCCATCGATCCCGTGTTTGGAGGCGTTATAAGCGCTCTTGAACGGCGAGGCAGTTTTGGAATGCGCGCTGGCCGTGTTGATAATCCGGCCCCAGCCCTTCTCCTTCATCGCGGGAACCGCAAGCCGCGTTGTGTGGAATGCTGCTGTCAAATTGAGCGCGATGATTGCGCTCCATTTATCGATCGGAAAATCCTCCACCGGAGAGACAAATTGCATTCCGGCATTGTTGATCAGAATATCGACTGCGCCCGCTTCGGCCATTAATTGCTCGCAGCCTTCCTGCGTCATCAGATCGGCACCGACATGCGTCGCGCCCAATTCTTCGCACAGTGCAGCAATCTCTGCCTCATCGCCGAAGCCATTGAGAACGACCTGTGCTCCCTCCGCGCTTAGCGCCCGCGCAATGGCGAGCCCGATACCCGAGGTTGAGCCAGTGACGAGCGCGCGCTTGCCGGAAAGAGACATGGGGTACTCCAAACGTGATTGATAATTAGGACCTTTGCGTAGCGCATCATTTGCGGGCATCGTTGCCATCGCGCAAGAATTATCGGCATCGCAGGACCGATTCGGAGGGAAAGAATATGCGTCTCAACCGGTTCAACACAAACAGCATCAATGTAGGGACAACCGGAGGTGGCGGACGTTTTCCCGGCGGCGGCGGCGGCAAAGTTGGCTGCGGCACAATTGTGATCGCGATCATTGCCGCATTGGTGTTTGGCGTCGATCCCATGCAGACTATCGGCATGATCGGCGGATCAGAGACAGGACAGCAGATAGAGCAGCAAGCTGGCGGGCAGACAGAGGAAGAAATCTGTACGTCGAACAAATACGCTCTGGAAACCTGCAACGCGCTCAGCTCCCTCAATGAAACATGGGAACCAGTTTTCCGGTCGGCAGGCGTGCGCTTCCAGCAACCCATGCTGAAATTTGCGACAAGCGACCGCTTCAGAAGCGGGTGCGGTCAGGCGGCGAGCGGCATGGGGCCATTCTACTGCCCTGCCGACGAGGGCATTTACATCGACACCCGTTTTTACGACACGATGGAAAGGCAATTGGGCGCAGGCGGTGACTTCGCGCGTTATTACGTGGTGGCGCATGAATATGGCCATCATATCCAGAAATTAACCGGCGTCGCAGCGCAGATCCGCAGCCTGCAGCAGCAACGCCCCGGCGCTTCGAACCAATTGCAAGTTCTGATGGAGCTACAGGCGGATTGTTATGCTGGCGTTTGGGCTGGCAAAAACCGCAATCTGATTGAACCCGGCGACATGGAAGAAGGTCTTCGCGCCGCGGCTTCGATTGGCGATGACACGCTACAACGAAATGCTGGCCAGCGCGTCAATCCGGAAGGTTTCACGCACGGGACCAGCGCGCAGCGGATGCAGGCATTGAAGCTTGGGCTCGATTCTGCCGACGATACGCAATGCGACCGGATTGTGGAGCTACGCTAAGCGAAGCGCGCAAACGAAAAGGCGGGGACAGTCGCACATCCCCGCCTTCCTCGGTTTTAGGGTTGAAGCGCTAAATCAGTCCTCTTTGCCCCAGTTCTCGATCTTTTCGTCGAGGGCCCGAAGGACTTCGGCGCGCATATCCGGCGCCATATCGGGGTCCTCTGCAATCGCCTTGCGTGCCTCTTTGATACCCGTCAGCGCTTGGGCCATCACCTCGCTGGTGCAGACATGGACGGTGCGAGTGCCATCTGAGTCAACGGTCTCGCCGGACTTGCCATTCTTGCAAGTGGTCTTGATCTTGGTCTTGGAGCCGTTCTGGTCCATTTCGATCATTGCCACGCGGACTTCTTCCATCGCTTCCTTGATCTCGACATCGACATTGTCGAGCTCTTCGCGAAGTTCCAGAATTATCTTCTCGCGCTCGTCTTCGGACAGTTTCTCACCGTTCTTAAACACCATCCGGTGCTTGCGAACCTCTTTGTGCTTTTTGCCGTCTTGGCCCTCGCCCTCTTTATTGATGACATAGACATGCCGCTCGACTTCTTGAGCCTCGGGCGCAGCAGGTGCTTCTTGAGCGCCCTGCATCGCAAATGGTGCAGCAGGCGGTGCTGGTGGTGTTGGCGCGGCAACACCGCTCGGCAACATCGGAGCCTTGGCCGCCGCAGCTGCTGCTGGCGGCGGGTTCGGCGTGGTCATGGACTCTGCGTAAGAGATCGACGCGGTCAGCGGCAGCGCCAGCACAGCAGCACCAATCAACGCGCGACCAGCGAGCTTCCGGCGGGGGGAAATATCAGACATAGTTAGGCTCCTCAAACGATGGATTATGGATTTCTCTCCGATGACGGGACACGCCATCGGGGCAGCTAAGGCTAGTCTCGGCGCGGCATTGGGACCGGTCGCGAAACTGGCAATGACATTGGCGTAAGCGGCTTTCTCTTCACCGCCGCGCGCCGCAATTACACGAGCATCGCAGGCCGCCTCTTGATCGCGGCGCATTGCGCGCCAGCCATACCAGGCAAGCGGATTGAACCAGTGCAGCGCGAACAACGGCTGCGCGGCAAAGTTGGCGAACAGATCATGCGCCTTGTGGTGCGACAGTTCGTGCTCGAGCGCGAGATCACGCTCGATCTTGTCGGGCATCACCATAAAGCCTTCTGGAAGTGCGACGACCTTGTCTAATACGCCGAACGCGATGGGCGAATTGGTCGCAGGCGTTTCAACCAGACGAACATCACCTGCCTCACCGACCGGATAGGCGTCCTCGAGCAATTCAGCCCGCATGCGGAAGTAATTGGTGAAGCGGAACGTCAGGAACGCTGCCGCACCGACAAGCCAGATCACCGACGCAAACAGAGCCCAATCAATGGGTGTGCTGGCAGCAACCGCGCTGGCACCTTGCGTTGCAGCGGCCCCACCTTCGGTCATGACAATTGTCAGGCCCGTTTCACTAACTGGCACGGGCGCAGGCGCGAGCCATGCGGGCAAAGTAAGCGGTGGTAGGATCAGGCGTAGCAACGGAATTGCCCACAGCGCATAGGCAAATTGGGCGCCCAAATAACGTGCTACCGGGCGACGGATGACTAAGATCAAAGCAATCAGTACCGCGGTCCAAACGAGCGTATCGAACAGCCAGGTGGTCATTTGCGCAGCTCCTTCAACAGAACTTCCATCTCAGCGATATCATCATCGGTGAGCGCCTCCGCCTCGGCCAATTGCGCAAAAAGCGGCGCGGCGCGGCCACCGAACAGGCGATCGACCAGACGACGCGACTCTGAACCGGTGTAATCCGCACGTTCAAGCAGCGGGGAATAGAGAAAACGACGACCGTCAGGCTCGGTCGCGATGGCGTTCTTAGCCACCAACCGGCTGAGCAACGTCTTCACCGTCGCCAGCGACCATCCGCGCTTCTCGCACACTTCGTCACAAACCTCGGATGCAGTCAGCGGACTGCGCTGCCACAGTGCCTCCATAACCGCATGTTCGGCATCGCTAATACGTTCTGGTGTTTTGTCTTCTGGTGTGGACACAAAGCCCTCCCCGGCTTTCGTTTACGTTTGTAGGCATTACGACTACGGATGTAAACATGAAGCATGGATGAACGGTTCCTGTCACTCGTCGAAGGACATCTTACGCCCATACAATAGGGCGCATAGCAATCGGGCGGAGAAGCCATCGCTCCCCCGCCCGATCAACAGCAGTGACGGTTCTAGTTAGTTGGCCTCAGCAAGACTCTCCTCTTCATCCTGACCGGTCAATCCCGACCAGTCGATGTTGCGTGTGGCGTACATTACCGCAGCCAGAGCAACGAAGAGCAGTACCGATCCAATCATCAGCGACCATGCTTCCAAGCTCAGCAGGACGTAGAGTGTCATGTAGAGGCCAGTCAGCATCCCGCCGATCATCGACGCACGTCGCCAACCGCCTAGCACCGCCGCGCTGTAGGATGTCAGCAGCCCGATCATTGCAACGCTGGCCACGATGTAAGCCCAAGCGA
The DNA here is from genome assembly GCF_017812015.1 of Pontixanthobacter sp. CEM42. Taxonomy (GTDB): domain Bacteria; phylum Pseudomonadota; class Alphaproteobacteria; order Sphingomonadales; family Sphingomonadaceae; genus Pontixanthobacter. The sequence continues at coordinate 1,206,674 of NZ_JADQTN010000001.1, forward strand.
AGCCGATCACCTCAGCGAACGCCAATAGCATCACGAAGAACAGCACCAGGCCGATGCCCGTCAGCAAATATTCCGCAGCGGCCACCCGTGCTCCGGCCACCACATCAAACATGAAGAAGCAGGCAAAGGTAAAGCCGATAAACAGGAAGCCATATTTCACCGACCGGTCGACTTGGCTGTAGAGATCGACCGGTTCGATCAGCCGGATCGACGCGTATTTCGTGGACGAACCGTCAGAAACAGCAGGCGCATAGTCTATGACAGTGCGCCCATGGACATCATCCACAATCGGCGCGGGCGCATCGCTGAGATTCACCAAGGATTCGCCCAATGCCAGATTGGTAATGCCGCCATAGGTCGCTGTGAAACCGTCCGCATTGCCGCTTTCATCACCGCGACTATCGGGCAGAAAATCGCCTTTGAAACTGGGATGTTGCCACGGTGATGTGACTGTCCATTCGGTTTCGCCGCCTCGCGGGATGAGCGCAATCGAGCGACTGCCGCGCAGACCATATTGCCAGCTCACCGCGAGTTCCTCGCTGCCGTCCCACTCAACCGCAGTGGAAAAGCCGGAACCGTTGGTGCTCGCCGGCCCATTGCCGGGATGTAGTTCCTGCACTTCATTGCCAACACGAACAGTTGTGCCATCCGTCAGGCCGCGCGGGTCGGACACGCCAAAGCGCAGCTCCGCTTGATCAAACAACAATTGATCGCGCTTTACTCCGCCACGATCGAGGTCGCTCGGGAGAACAAAGCTGGCCGTTCCCGCCATGTCCGATTGATAGATCACCGACCGATAGATTGAATACTGCTTCACGTCCGGCTGCAAATCGGTTTCAATACTCTGCTTGAGCGGTGACAGAAACAGTTCACGCCGGGCGTCGATGGAGCGAGTCACTTGCTTGCCATCAACCGTTTCGGTCTGCACCGATCTGCTGTTGTAGGGGATGACGAGGACTGGCCCGGTCACGGTCTGCGCACCGCCCCACCCCGCTGTGATCGATGCCTGCGCGGTGCGCGACTGGGTCTCCCGATCACTCACCAACGCATAGACCATAATCAATGGTACCAGCAGAACTACACCAATAGCCGCTGCCAAAAACAGCTTCACTCCAGGACTTCGATCACGCTTCATTCGGGCCTCCTATGTACGGTGAACCGTGCATTGTGAGCGATGAACTGAATACGTTGTGAATGGCGCGCGCGAAGCCTGGCGGCGTCGATCCTGTGCTGAGTGCGACGTGGTTAGCCTAAAATGTATGAGCCAACGCTCGTCTTCACTTCGATCTTGCGCGAGGGACCCGGTTGAAATGCTGGCCGAAAAAACATCCCGAGTGTCAGTGTCTCACCTGCTGCGAGATCTTTGGACGTGCAGTTAAAACTCCAGTCCTGATCATCGAACTTCACAGCAAAGGCGCTTCGGGTCGACTTTTGATGGGTCTGCAGCACCATGTCAGCATCAGTCGGGCACAAAGACACTGACTGCTGCTCTGCCGAATTGTTGGTGAGAACCAGATCAAAGCGTTCCCAACGGGTCTCGCCTATACTCTGCTCATACCCGCCAAACGTTCCAACAACTGCCGGGGTTGCTGCCAGCGCAGCGGCTGTAATCAAACTAAGCATCGCACTACTCCCTCTCTATAACTAACTGTATCAATTAGAAAGTGCTTGATGAACTGGGGATGATTTTGAGTGGTATCTAGTATGGGAGCCTGAAGAGAGGGTGACGACGTAAAGCCCCATTGCGAACCGCGAGGCCGGGTTTGGCGGCCCGCCCCAACTAACCGATCACGCGATATATCTTGAGCTCACCGACACCCTTCAGCGCGACCAACTCAGGTTCTGAAAAGGCGGTCACTTCGCACGCGCTGTAGAAAGTGCTTTCCGAAACCGCGATCCCGCCTGGATCAGCCGCGCCTTCAATGCGGCTCGCAATATTCATCGTATCGCCCCAATAATCATAGGCCAGCCTTTGATTTCCGATGACACCGCCAACCACCGGTCCGGTATGGATACCGATCCGTACATTGACATCGATCCCGCTAGACTTCGCATATTCCGCAATCTGGCTGATCAGTTGCTTCGAAAATGCAATCGCGGCGATGGCGTCCCTATCAGCTGAGGCATTTCCGCCCGATACGGCCAAGTAAGCATCGCCAATCGTTTTGACCTTTTCCACCCCGTGCTGCGCCGCACAATCATCAGCGAATTGGAAGATTGTGTTCAGCATCTTCACCAGATGGCCAGGAGACAGTTTCTTTGCGAGTTTCGAGAAGCCGACAATATCAACAAACACCACCGACACATCGGAGAAAGCATCCGCCACCGCCTCACCCTGACGCAACCGGTTTGCGACATCGCGCGGCAGGACATTGAACAGCATTTCCTCGGTCTTGGCCTGCTCTTCCTCCAGCGCCAGATTGGCCGCGAATGTTCTCCGCGCGCGCCGGTCAATGTCCCAGTTTGCAAAACTGGCGAAGGTGAAAAATGTCGTGAAATTGGTGAAGGTGTAAACCTTATTTACGATGGTCCGATCCGCTTGCAGTAGGAACACAATATACAGGACTAACAGCACCGCCGCCCAGGCAAGGAAATAGCGCGTAGTGGCGACAAATCCGACGCTGGCAAACACCATCAATATGCCAAGATTGATGATCGCCATGCCGAATTGCGAAATGCCGGTTATCTCTGCCTGCGCACCCAGCGCATCAATCAGCAGAACCATAACCCCCAGCATGAGGCTGAAGATCACGATATCGATCCAGCCCTGCACGACGTAAAAGCGGGTGAAGGTAATGCCGAACACGCCGGCTAGCAGCAGAACAAACGGGCCAGCCGCCAGATTGTATTGCAGCACGCCATCGCGCGGGAAATGCATCGGGTTAAAGCCGATGTAAGAGATCAGCGTGATAATTCCGATGGCTGCCAGAAAGCGCGTTGCCGGAATACGCGCTTTACGCTCGCTCTCGACATAGGATTTTTCGACCTGCGGATCGTCAAAACGAAACAGCATCACTAGCCCCTGATTAAACAACCTTCGGTCACGGTTACGTCAGGTACACACGCCGGTTTAACAAAGCCACTTCTTCCGTCCGATACTACCCGCATTGTCAGCGTCCCGCAGGAGTCCTGAGCGCCTCAAACTTCTGACGAAGCGCACCAACATCGGTGAGCTTGCCCGTCGGGTTGGTCGCGGCTTTGGGCATTTGCGCTTCCAATGCTGGCAACCAATTGCTGACCGACCCACCGATGGAAGTTTGCGGCAACGAATTTGCCACGCCCAAATTGCTCTCCCAACCAGTAATCATCTGCACCGCCTCTGACGTTGCGACCTCCAACGAGCTAGGTTTGCGCAGCGCACGATTGATCAGAGCATCGCCGAAGAACGTCCAGTCATTGTCGGGCTCACAGCCGAAGGACGTTCGGTTGAAAGTCGATGCAGTCACGATCGCTGTGTCCGGGCCAGCAAGATGCGGCACAAACACACCCGAATAACACGCGCTGATAATCAGGACGCGCCGCTTGATCCCGGCGCTCTTCAATACATTGCGTAGGCGCTGCGGCGACAGCATGCCAAAACCGGTATCACCATAGTGATAGGCCAGTCCCTGCGGTGTTCCATGCGTGGTCGTGTAGAGCACCAGAACATCTTCGCTCGTGTCCATCACTTCGGCAATTCGCGTGAGTGCAATCGTCATCGCCGTAATCGACCCGCGCGGCAATGTGTTTACACTGTCGCGGCCATTGGGGCCCGCCAGAGTTATCGTGCGGCCCGCAGCACCGAACCGCCGCGACAAGACATTGGCCGCCTCCCGCGCCTCTCGCGCGAACACCGCATCGCTATCGAGCGCTACGCTGAGGACGTAAGTATCGACTTTGCCTTTGCGCTGCGGCTTCAAGCCACCGAGTGTGCTGCCCAGCAAACGGCTCTGCCGCAGCATTTCTTTGGCATCGACACCGCGCTGCAGTTCCGGCCCGAATTGCAGGCTAAACTGCTTTTGCGCATCGTTCTGGCCGGTGCCCAAGCCGGGCCACGGCGTAGTGTGACGCGGCGGTTGTTCGGGTGCGTCAGAAGATTGGGCGTAAGCGAGTCCAAATCCCACAAATGTGGTGACAACAAACGCGACGCTCACCAATTGTGCGAGGCGCGTTCTCAAATTTGATTACCGAGCGTTATATACTCGCTGCTTGCCACTCTAATCTTCCTGTCAGCTAGTAAACCCGCTTTTTCGGCTTGATATATTCCGCATCGTCAGTGAGCGTATATTCATGGACCGGGCGGAAGTCGATTTTGACCTTGCCGCCTTTGCCGCCCCAGCCGTCGAACCAGGCTGCGGTGTGCTTCATCCAGGTCTTGTCGTCGCGATCGGGGAAGTCTTCATGCGCGTGGGCGCCGCGGCTTTCCTTGCGGTTTTCGGCGGAGGTCATGGTCACGCTGGCCTGCGCGATCAGATTGTCGAGCTCCAGCGTTTCAATCAGATCGCTGTTCCAGATAAGCGAGCGGTCGGACACTTTGATGTCCTCCATCTTCTTATAAGTCGCGGCGAGTTGCTTGACGCCTTCGGTCATCAATTCGCTGTCGCGGAACACGGCAGCGTGTTTCTGCATCGTTTTCTGCATATCGCTACGCAGTTCAGCGGTTGGTGTACCGCCATCTGCGTGACGGAAGTGATCGACACGGCCCAGCGCGAGATCCGCGCTGTCTTTCGGAAGATCAGGTTGAGCAGCGCCCGCTTTTGTGATCTCCTTCAGGCGGTGACCGGTTGCGCGGCCAAACACCACGAGGTCGATCAGCGAGTTCGAACCAAGGCGGTTCGCACCGTGGACCGACACACAGGCTGCTTCACCCACAGCAAACAGACCCGGCACAACCGTATCCGGATTGCCATCCTTGCCGATGGTCACAACTTCGCCGTGATAATTACAGGGGATGCCGCCCATATTGTAGTGAACCGTCGGGGTCACCGGCAGCGGCTCGCGTGTCAGATCGACATTGGCGAAAATCTTGCCGCTCTCGGTAATACCGGGGAGACGGTCCGCCAGCACTTCGGGATCAACGTGATCGAGGTGCAGATAGATGTGATCGCCATCCTCACCGACACCGCGGCCTTCGCGCATTTCCAGCGCCATCGAACGCGACACAACATCGCGCGATGCAAGGTCTTTCGCCGATGGAGCATAGCGCTCCATAAAGCGCTCGCCCTCGGAATTGGTCAGATAACCGCCCTCGCCGCGCGCGCCCTCGGTAATCAGAACGCCAGCGCCGTAAATGCCGGTCGGGTGGAATTGAACGAATTCCATATCCTGCAGAGGCAGGCCAGCGCGCAGCACCATGCCGCCGCCATCGCCGGTGCATGTGTGCGCCGATGTCGCGGTGTAATAACACCGGCCATAGCCGCCGGTTGCCAGCACTACGCTTTGCGCGCGGAAACGGTGGATCGAACCATCGTCCAGACACATCGCGATCACGCCGACGCATTTGCCTTCGCTCATAATCAGATCGAGCGCGAAATACTCGATGAAGAAGTCCGCATCATATTTCAGACTCTGCTGATACAGCGCGTGCAGCATTGCGTGGCCGGTACGGTCGGCAGCAGCACAGGTCCGCTGGACCGGAGGACCCTCGCCCATATTCTGCATGTGCCCGCCAAACGGGCGCTGATAGATTGTGCCGTCTTCGTTGCGCGAGAACGGAACGCCAGCATGTTCAAGTTCGTAAACAGCCTGCGGTGCTTCACGAACGAGATACTCAATCGCATCTTGGTCACCCAGCCAGTCAGAGCCCTTCACTGTGTCATACATATGCCAGGACCAGTGATCGGGTGTGTTGTTACCCAACGAAGCCGCAATGCCGCCTTGCGCCGCAACGGTGTGGCTACGTGTCGGGAAAACCTTAGAGATATTCGCGGTCTTTAGGCCAGCTTCTGCGCTGCCCATGGTTGCACGAAGGCCGGAACCACCCGCACCAACAACAACGGTGTCATAGAGGTGATCGATAATCTTATAGGCAGGCGTGTTACCCGCTTCGGACGCGCTAGTATTAGCCGGCATATTAGCGGGCTCCCATTGAATTTTGAAGTTCGGCAAGTGCGCCTTCAGCGGCCGCATCGCCCTGTGCAGTCATGACGATCCGCACGACAAAAAAGATACCGGCAGCCGCGCCGCCGATTGCCGCAAGATTGAGCAGCGCCAGCGTCGCAAACTTATTGCCCGCCGTGTGCACGTAATCCTCGATCAGCACCTGAAGCCCGTGATGAGCATGCCAAAACACGCAGATGATCAGCAAGACCATCGCCGTCGCAGGCACTGCGCCTGAAAGATAGGCGCTCCATGTACCGTAGGACATGTCAGGCAGCATCAGAATCGAAGCGACCAACCAGATCGTCAGCACGACATTGCCGATGGCCGTAAAACGCTGGACCAGCCAATGATGCGCGCCCTCATGCGACGAGCCAAGCCCGCGTACTTTCCCGAGAGAAGTTCCGTTACCCATGGTCTATTTCCTCAGAGATACAGGATGGCGGCCCAGAAGCCGGCAGTCAGCAAAATGGCGATAATCGGGCTGGCGATGGACCACATCTTGTTGGCGCCCAATTCGTAACCTGCGCCTAGATCCAAAACGAAGTGGCGCAGTCCGCTGCACAGATGGTTGAAGAACGCCCAGCTCAGGCCGATAACCACGATCTTCAGAATGATCTTGATGATCGAGTAGAATATCTCCGCACCGCTCCATGTCAGCGCGGACAGATCAGCCCACATCCAGCCTTGGAATGTCGCGTATGCTTCAGGACCGCTTGCCAAAGCACCCAGCCACCACAGCAGCACAGCCAACCCGGCAACGGCCATGCCGTCACCCGATACACGGTGCAGGATAGAGACCAGCATAGCCGGCCCCCATTTCCAGATTGATAGATGGGGTGAGAGTGGTCTGTTCGACATAAAGCTATCCGATAGTCCCTGTTTGAGCCTCTCCCTTAGCGCAATATGTGCGTGAAACAAGGCGCACAGCGTGGACTTATGATGCAAATTTGCGGATAGCGTTTGCATGACAAACATCCTTCTTACCGGATCAAGCCGCGGCATCGGCGCGGCTACCAAAGCCGCGCTGGAAGAACGCGGTGCGACCGTGATCGGCCATGCCTCCAAAGCCTGTGACGATGCGACAATCGGGGCAGACCTGTCTGACCCTACGGCACCGCAGCAATTGTGGGCGGAGGCCCTTGATCGTGCAGGTCGCTCGGTTGATGTTCTGATCAACAATGCCGGACTGTTTTCGGCGACTGCTTTGGATGCGTCTGACGACGAATGGCTGTCCGGCTGGGAAGAAACGCTACGGATCAATCTGACCGCCTCGGCGCAGCTATCCCGCTTTGCCGTTCGACATTGGCAAGAGCGCGGCGTCGCCGGCAGGATTGTCCATATCGCCAGCCGCGCAGGACATCGCGGCGATAGTCCGGCGCATTGGCACTATGCGGCGGCCAAGGGCGGGATGCTGGCAATGCACAAAACCATTGCCCGCGCATACGCCAAGGATCGGATTTGCAGCTACGCGATCACACCGGGCTTCACCGACACGGCAATGGCCGGCGACTATCTGGAAAGCCGCGGCGGTGCAGGATTACTCGCCGATATACCGCTAGGCCGCGTGGCCCAGCCGGAAGAGATCGCGAGCATTGCAGTCTATTGCGCACTCGATGCTCCAGAAAGCCTGACCGGCGCAACACTAGATGCCAATGGAGCCAGCTATGTTCGTTAGAATTGCAGCAGCAGCCCTCGCCTCCATTTCAGTGGCATCATGCGCCGCGCAACCACAGGCGCAAGCCGCATCCAAAACAGCGGAGAACGTAAGCGACGGTTCGGCATGGTCGCCTTATCCAGGCGCATCAAAAGATGCGGAATTCCTCAAGGCAACACCCGCTGAATTTCTCCCCTTCGTCAAAGCCTGCAATCCGTGGGATGAATGGGACAAACCCGCCCCGCCCTTCAAAATTCACGGCAACACATATTATGTCGGCACATGCGGCATCGGTGCGATTCTGATCGTCGGCGATGACGGCCATGTGCTGATCGATACCGGCACGCGAAAAGGCGCGGAGGTTGTCGCCGCCAATATCCGGACGCTCGGCTTCAAGCTGGAAGACGTGGCCGTCATCCTGCACAGCCACGAGCATTACGATCACGTTGGCGGGTTTGCATGGATGCGAGAACAAACGGGTGCCGAAATTCTTGCTTCGCCCGAAGCGGCCAAAGTTCTCGAAAGCGGCGTGGCTGCGGCCGAAGATCCACAGTTTGAGATGCACGAACCAATGGCCCCCGTAACCGTCGCCAATATCGTTGAAGGCGGTGATGTTGTCACGGGCGGCTCAATCTCGTTGACTCCCGTCAGAACCCCCGGCCACTCCCCCGGTGCACTCAGTTGGCAATGGAAAAGCTGCGAAGGCGATGTGTGCCTGAACATTGTCTATGCCGACAGCCTCAGTCCAGTCAGCCGCAACGACTACAAATTTAGCGAGCACCCGGAATATCTGGCTGCTTATGAAGCCGGGCTGGAGCGGTTAGCGCGAGTGGATTGCGATATCCTGATCACTCCGCATCCATCGCACAGCAGGCTGCTGAAACGGATGCGCAATGACACTATGGTCGAGCCCACAGCCTGCGCCTATTACGCAATCGGCAAATTCCAAGATCTGGAAAAGCGTCTCAAAAAGGAAAGCGCAGAACCCGATGCCGAATAGCTGGAAGTTAACCGCCTTCGCGGAGAAGTCCGCGGTCGAGGGTGCTCTGCTAGCGCATGATGATGCGTGTGACTGGGATCACGACATCGTGCTCTCCGGTTGTGAGATAGATGAGCAGATGCCGGACGATTGGAAACTTGAAGCATGGCTGCCCCGACAGCCAAACAACGCCGACAAAACGGCGATCAGACGGTTATTCTCGGCCAACCCACCTGATCTGGTTTCGGAAGAACTGGAAGATCAGGACTGGCTCACGCTCAGCCAGCAAGGCGTGGAGCCGATTAGCGCTGGCTGCTTCTACGTCCACACGCCTGAATACCCCGCCAGCACTGAGAAAGGCGTCACAAGCCTGACCATCCCAGCCAGCCAGGCTTTCGGAACTGGTCAGCATGAAACAACCGCCGGATGCCTCGCAATGTTGACGCTGATGAAACGAACCGGAGTAACCGGCCGCAACATTGCCGATATTGGCACCGGCACCGGGCTGCTCGCCTTTGCCGCGCTCGATCTGTGGCCTTCTGCGCTCGCCACTGCCAGCGATATCGATCCGGTATGCACCCAAGTGGTCGAAAACAACGCTGCAGCAAATATCTTCAAGATGGGCCACCGCGCTGGCGAACTAACGATGGTGATCGCTGACGGTATGGACGATCCGCTGCTGCAGGCGCGCGGGCCTTATGACGTGCTGATCGCCAATATTCTCGCCGGACCGCTGGTTGAGCTGGCTCCTGACTTTGCCGCTTCGGTTCCGCCGGGCGGCCACGTCGTGCTTGCGGGCCTACTGACCGAACAGGAAACAGCAGTCCGCCGTGCCTATCGCAAAGCAGGCTTCCGCCTCGCTAAGCGGCTGGTCAATGGTGATTGGTCCATCCTGTGGCTCAGAAAACGCTGACTAGTCCGCGATCAACCGCGCTTCGAAAAAGCTCAACGCCGCTGCGGTAAACGCCCACATGTTAGCGATACGGTTATCGCTCTGCGTTTCGGTAATCTGCGCCCACTCGCCATCGGGACCAGCCAGCGCGGCACAGCTTCGGCCAGCAGCTGCACCGGTTGGATGCTTGCTCCCGCCTACCGAGCCGCTCTCGGCCAGTCCCCAATCAGCACCGAAATTGTCACGGATGGAAATGGCTTGCAGCAGCGCATACTCCTCGCTCGCCCCGCGCATGCCTTTGTACGCTTCGCGCGGTTGATCGAACAGCACATCACGAGCGCGGAAAGAATAGACCACGCCGCCGCCAACGAAGAACTCCAACGCGCCGGGTACGGTCAGCAATGACGCAGCGATCAGCCCACCCGTTGCACCGTCCGCCACCGCAACTTTCTCACCGCGTTCACCTAGCAGAGCGGCAATGCGGAGCGCTTGGGGATGGAGGTCTTCCAGCGTCACTCTTCGCTCTCGATCTTCTTGCCCGTACTTGTCAGCGGGTAAAAGAATTGCCCGGTATAATTGCGCGGCACATCTTCAGGGATACCGTAATCCTTGGGCCAGCGATCCTCAGGCAAATGAAAAGTCCCGAACAGCTTGTCGATCCAAGGGAAGTGGATTGCGAAATTCACATCGAACGCCTCATCCTCCAACCCATGATGCCAATGGTGAAAACGCGGGGTCGCGATCCAATGGCCTAGCTGGTTAAAATTGCCGCCAACATTGGCGTGCAGCAACGACGACCAGACATAGATAAAGCCAAGATAGGCCTGCATCACAGACGGCGCGAAACCCAGCGTAAACAGCGGTAGCGACGTCACGCAGCGCAGCACTATCAGTTCGATAATATGCATCCGCGATCCGGCGAGCCAATCCATGCTTTTCGCGCTGTGATGGATCGCATGGAAGCTCCACAGGAATGGCACCTTATGGAACAGCCGGTGATACCAATATTGTGCAAAATCGGAGACGATCAGCACGATCACGAATTGCACAATCCACGGCAGGCTGGCGACCCCCGCGCGGAACGCGTCCCAACTGCTGGTATTGTCATTGATAAAGGTCGACGGCGCGAGGGTCAGGAACGCCAATATCTGCACAAACATAGTGCTGACGAGGAAGTAGAACAGATCCTCCCGCCATTCATTGCGGAACAGGCGTTGCTCCCGCCGGTGCGGTTTAAACCGTTCAAGCGGGGCGAACATAAAACCGGTCGCAAGCAAGTTCACGATAAAGAAGTCGAGACCGAAGAATACGCCCCAACTCTGCGTTTCCTCAGGTTGAACATTGGCCCCGCCAAGCAGCGCGGCACCAAGGCCAATCATCAGCGCCACCATGCCAAGCCCTTTGCGCGGTCTCAGTAACAAGCTCAGCAAGGAAAGCGCGTAACTCGCCAGCAGAATAGCATGCACCACCGCACGGAAACCGCCCCACTCCTTTACGATCTCCAGCTCAGGCGTCGCGAACCAATCGGGAAAGCGCAACGCAACCACTAGCAGTAACGCACCGATGGCTAGCAGAAGAGCGAAGAAGCCCGATAGCCACCCGCTGCCGAACCGGCGCACTTCACGCGGTGATTCCAGATCGCGCATAAACTTGCGCAAAAACGGCAGAGCTTTCTCGTCGATTTTCTCTTCGATCTTCATCGTACGCAGTCTCTTTCGCTAGCTCGACGGCAATGTGAACTCGGGTTCGGACGGCTCAGCAATCGAAGTGTCTCTCTCCCACCCCTCATTCTCGAGCTTCAGCTTCGATATCGCCACAGCATTGCCATTGGCATCCAGCTCGGGAAGGGCTTCATATTCGGACGGCCAACAGCGGAAAATATTGTACGCCAACACTTTCTGGCCAGCCTCATTATAAAGTTCGAGGATCACATCCTTGCGAAAGTCCTTCAGCGAAACGTCCTTATTGCTCGAACCTTGCGGCTCATCGTCGACGGTAGGATTGTGATAGTCCCAAACCTTATTGGCCCATTGCTCGAAGGCCGGATCGTGGGTGACACCGCGCTCGAGCGTGATTGCTGCATACTCGCTTTGACCGGGCATCTCCGAAGGATCGCTCCCCGAACGATGCGTTACGACATCGGTGCTTCGCGAAAGAGCGCTGACCTTTGAAAAGCCCGCTACATATTTGCCATCCCATTTGAGCCGGAACTTGTGACTGCGATACGGATCATACCGGTAAGTCGCTTTGGGAAATTCGGTGCTGCTGCTCATAATCCCGTCTCGATCCTTAATTGGAACGCCGTCTGTACGATATTATCCGGCCGCCTTCACAATGTCTGCCCAAGCCGGCTCGTCGATCACTTCAATGCCGAGCGTTTCGGCTTTCTTGAGTTTGCTGCCAGCACCGGGGCCAGCGACCAGAAGATCGGTCTTCGCACTCACCGAACCGGAGGCTTTAGCCCCCAACCGTTCGGCCTGTGCTTTGGCTTCATCGCGGCTCATGGTTTCGAGCTTGCCGGTGAATACAACCGTTTTTCCAGCGACGGGACTGTCGAGAGTTTCGACTTCATAACGCGGCGGGCTAACCTCGCTCAGCAAGTCTTCCCATACAGCGACATTGTGCTCTTCATGGAAGAAGTCACCGAGCGCTTCCGCAACCGCGCCGCCGATACCATCGATAGACAGGATCGTTTCTTTAGCCTGCTCGGCAACATCCCCGTTCGTGTCGAGCGCAGTCGAGACACGTTCGCGCAGCCGCCTCTCGACTGCGCTCGATGCGAACGGGAGGCGGTCCGAGTTCGCTAGTCTGGCCCAAGCCTCGACTTGTTCCAGCGTATGGAAATGCTTCAGCAAATCGCGAGCTGTCACCGCGCCGACATGCCGGATACCAAGCCCGAACAGCAGCCGCGCGGCATCGGGAGCGCGCTTTTCTTCCACAGAAGATAACAGCTTCTCCACAGACTTATCCTGCCACCCTTCGAGCGCCAGAATGGCATCTTTGCGCTCGTGCAAACGGAAAATATCAGCAGGGCTTTCCAGCCAACCGAGCGCGAAGAACTGATCGATGGTTTTCTCGCCCAGCCCGTCAATATCGAGCGCGCCGCGGCTGACGAAGTGCTTGAGTCGTTCGGTGCGCTGTGCCGGACAAATCAGCCCGCCAGTGCAGCGGACATCGACTTCGCCCTCTTCAGCAACGGCCTCGCTGTCGCATTCGGGGCATCGCTCCGGGAATATCCATTCGGGCCGCTCAACATCGCGCGTGAGATTTTCGACCACTTGCGGGATCACATCGCCCGCGCGCTGGACTTTGACGCGGTCGCCAGGGCGCACACCCAATCGCTCGATCTCATCTCTATTGTGCAGCGTCACATTGGTCACGGTCACGCCGCCGACCAGTACCGGAGCAAGCCGCCCGACGGGCGTAAGTTTGCCCGTCCGCCCGACTTGAATATCGATGCTTTCCAGCGTCGTCTCGGCCTGCTCGGCAGGGAATTTGCGCGCGATCGCCCAGCGCGGAAACTTGGTTTGGAAGCCAAGCCGCTTCTGCCAATCGAGCCGGTCAACTTTGTAGACCACGCCGTCAATTTCATACGGCAGATCGGGCCGGTCGGCGTTGATCTTCGCATAATGCGCCAGCATCGCATCCAGCGTTTCGAACCGCGCGAATAATGGCGAAACGGGAACACCCCATGCCTCCAGCTTACGCACGACTTCTTCCTGCGTTTCGCCGGGAACTTCGGAGGCATCGCCCCATCCATGCGCCCAGAATTTCAGCGGACGTTTGGCGGTGACGCTAGCATCCTTCTGGCGCAGCGATCCGGCGGCGGCATTGCGGGGATTTGCGAACAGCTTGCCGTCCACCTTTTGCTGCGCAGCATTGAGTGCAGCAAAATCGGCGCGCGACATATACACCTCACCGCGAATTTCGAACACGTCGGGCGCATCATCCGGCAATTGCTGCGGGATGTCAGAGATATGCGCGACATTGGGCGTCACATCCTCACCCACCTGCCCGTCCCCGCGCGTTGCAGCGCGAACCAGCTTGCCCTGCTCATAGCGCAGCGAGCAGGACAGACCGTCAATCTTGTCCTCAGCCGTGAAGGCCATCGGCTCGTCATCGGACAGGTTCAGATAGCGCCGCACCCGCGCGACAAATTCGCCGACTTCTTCATCGTTAAATGCATTGTCGAGGCTCATCATCCGAACCTCGTGCGTCACCTTGCTCAGCGGAGACGCCGCGACCGCATGACCGACTTTTTTGGACGGACTGTCATCGCGAACAAGATGCGGAAACGCCTCCTCCAACTCGCGGTTGCGCCGGAGCAGCGCATCATATTCCTGATCCGTAATCTCGGGCGCATCCTTGGCGTGATACAGCTCGTCATGCCGAGCAATCTGCTTGGCAAGGCGCATCAATTCATTGGCGGCATCGGGTTCGGAGATCACTTAAGCCCCCTCTTCTACAGAGGAGGGGATCGAGGGGTGGTGTTGGCCGCAGCGCACTTCATCAAACTCCTAAACGACCCAACGATTCCGCGAGCGGATCGTCTTCCAGACTGAACCGTGCCGTTTCATAATATGCCGATCACCGCCGCCACGCCAATCAAGGTCAACGATGCAATCGCTTGTTGTCGCGCAATCAGCATTCGCGACTTTGAAGTGGCCTGCTTCCTCGCCATTCTGATCATAATACGTTGTGAGAGCGACGAACATACCAAAATCACCTTCTACGGTTTTGCTCGTGCAGTCTGCAACGGGAATGGGCCTGATAATCGTCTGCGACAAGTGCGCTGCTATGCGATCCACACTCAAATCCAGCTCATTCTCGACACACATTACGATAAACCCAAGAGGCGGATCCCGGTCCATCATTTCATCTTCAGAGAGGTATTCCTCCAATGTCCCCTTCAGAGCAGCAGCGACAGCGGCTTCTCTATCTGGCGTTCCAGTTTTCGTAGAAGCAAACGAACTTAGCACACCAAGGCCAGCCATCAGTACCAACAACGAGAGCATCTCGCCCTTGGTCATCCTCATACCCCCTCCAACAAACGATCCGCCTGCGCCCTTGCCTCGTCGGTCGTCTCCGCACCCGACAGCATTCGTGCGATCTCTTCTTTGCGTTCGGCATTACTTAGCAAACGGACGGAAGTGCGTGTCACGGTCCCCTCGGAAGACTTTGCAATCATATAATGCTGTCCGCCGCGTGCAGCCACTTGCGGGCTGTGCGTCACCGCCAGCAATTGCCCGCCATCGGCCAATCTCGCCAAACGGTCGCCGATAGCGCTTGCCACTGCCCCGCCGACGCCGCGGTCGATTTCGTCGAAGATCACCGTTGCCGCGCCGCCTTGTTCGGCCAGCGCTACTTTCAACGACAGGATAAAGCGCGACAGCTCACCGCCTGAGGCGATCTTGTTGAGCGGCGCAAAAGGCGCACCGGGATTGGTGGAGATGAGGAATTCCACGCCGTCCATTCCGCTCGCACCCCAGCGATCTTCGGGCAATGCCTCGACCTGCGTCTGGAATTTCGCTGCATCCAGTTTCAGCGGAGCCAGTTCGGCTGCAACCGCTTTATCCAATTTTGCTGCCGCTTTACTGCGTTTGTCATGCAGCGCTTTTGCCTTGGCTTCATACGCCTCACGCGCGGCCTTTGCGGCTTTCTCCAGCGCACCAACGCCCGCTTCGCCGCCTTCGATAGCATCCAGTTGTGCGCGCATGTCCAGCATCAGTGCAGGCAGAGCATCAACCTCGCAGCGATGTTTCCGTGCGGCTGCGCGCAGCTCAAACAGCCGCGTTTCCGCATCGTCGAGCGCCATCGGATCGTGCGTCAGTTGAAAGCCTGCTTCGGTCAGCTTGTCCTCTGCCTCGCCCGCTTCAATCACCGCGCGGTCGAGCGATTCCAGCGCGCCTGCGAGCAATTCATGCTCCTCGGCAATCCGCTCCAATTTGCGTGCCGCGCTACGAAGCGATGCGAGCGGGGATTTCGAGCCGTCCCAGACCTTGCGCAGATCCTCCAGCTCCCCTTGCAAGCGTTCGCCCTTTTGCATGTCGGATCGCAAGCCCGCCAACTGCGTTTCCTCACCCTCGACAGGTTGCAGTTCTACCAATTCGGCCAGATGCGCGATCAGCAGATCTTCGTCTTCCTTGGCCTGCACGATGGACGCTTTTGCCTCGGCCAGCTTTGCCTCTGCGTCCCGCCACGCGGTCCACGCTTTGCCAACTGCATCGACATTCGCATCGGCATAGCGATCCAGCAGCATCCGGTGGCCGCGCGGATTAACCAGACCGCGATCATCATGCTGACCGTGCAGTTCGACCAGCGCGCCCGCCATCGCACGCAGCAGCGCCACGCCAACGGGTTGGTCATTCACAAACGCCTTGGAGCCGCCATCGGCCTTCAGTCGGCGGCGCAGAATCAACGGTTCGCCCGGTTCAATCTCGACCTCGGCATCGTCGAGGACTTCGCGCAGAGCATCAGGCAGAGTAGCGAATTCAAACGTAGCCGTTGCACTCGCCTGTTCCTCGCCCGCGCGGATCAGGCCCATATCGGCGCGGTTGCCTAGTACCAGTCCCAGCGCATCGAGCAGGATCGACTTACCGGCGCCCGTTTCACCCGTCAGCACGCCAAGGCTGCCCGCAAATTGCAGGTCCAGCGCCTCGATCAATACGATATTACGGATGGAAAGCTGGGTTAGCATTATGCGAACCTTATCGCAGTCCTCCGCGCGCGTCATTACCCCCGCGCGGGCTATTGACAGGTTAGTCCCGAACTTAGGTTACAGCTTACGCCGTCAGCCGTGCAAACCAATCATGCACCGGGCGAAAACGCAGTAGCGATTCCGCCGTATTCCGCGGTCCATCGGGACCAAACGCAGCCGCATGATCCTCATGATCGAACCACACGGTCAGGCCCTTATAGCGCAGCAGATCGCCATGGCGGTGATCGGCATCATATGGTGGTGGTACGCGTTTCAGATCAGCGGAACCGAGCCTAGCGCCATCCGCAAGTTGCTCCGCCAGCATTTCAGCCAGAGCATCGCCCTTTTCGCTATCCATCCACTCGCGGTAACGAGCCAGCGTGGGCTTCTCCCAAGCGAACGCACCCAGACCAATAACAAGCTTGTCCTGCTCCAGTCCCATCATCCATTTCGGGTAATCGGGCGCGCGATTGGCTTCGGATACCACGATCCGCAGATAGGTCTGATACGGAGTCTTGTCCTTGGAAAAACGGATATCGCGGTAGATGCGGAAAACCTTGAAAGTCGTCTCCGCGCCTAAGGCCTCGCTCATTTCAGCGGCCAGCGCATCGGCGAAAATCTCCGCCGGAACTTTCAAATCCTGCTTATAGCGTTTGTCGTTCGCCTTGAACCATTCGCGATTATTGTTCGCCGCGAGGTCTTGAAGGAATGAAACGGTGTCCGGGCTCAGCATTGCGGCGCTCCTTCTACCCCCGAACAATTAGACGTTGAAATCAGGCGTCTGGTGATCTTTTCTGAATCAGTTCAAACGCTTTTTCGTACCATTCATTGCCAGGGTAATTTGCACCCAGAACAGCAGCGTATTTGTTGGCCTCGCCCGGGACGCCCAAAGCAAGGCTGCTCTCTGTCAAGCGGTACAAAGCCTCCGGCGCGTGGCTGGTCGTTTGATAGGTATCGATTACATTCTGGAACCGGATTTGCGCAGCAAGCCAACGGCCCGAACGTTGGTAGTACCGCCCGATTTCCATTTCCTTGCCCGCCAAGTGATCATTCACCAGGTCCAGCTTCAGCCGCGCATCAGCAGCATATTCGGTGGTCGGGAAGCGGCGATTGACTTCGTTCAGAGCTGATAGCGCTTGCTCGGTGATCTTCTGATCGCGCGTCACGTCGCTGATCTGCTCGTAATAGCTGAGCGCGATCAGATAATAGGCGTATGGCGCGTCTTTGTTACCAGGGTGGATCGACAAGAAGCGTTGCGCACTCGCAATCGACTTGTTGTAATCGCGGCCCACATAATAGCTAAACGCACTCATCAGCTGCGCGCGGCGCGCCCATGGCGAATAGGGGTGCTGACGCTCGACTTCGTCAAACAGAGCCGCTGCGAGCGGAGCATTGCCGCGATCAAGCCGGTCTTTCGCGCTGAAATACAGCGTCTCCACATCGCGGGCGATATAGGCAGTGTCGGCACCGTCGCCGCCTCCGCCGCCAAGCGAAGCACAACCGCCGAGCAACATTGTGCTGGCAGCAAGAGCAGAAGCGAGAATGAGTGGGCGCGAACGGCCCCGAGTTTGGCGTGCGGTCGTGATCATGCAAACGCCTATAGCCAGCCACTCGCTGAACGCCAAGTGAAGGTTGACGGTTTTCAGCCCTCATCAGACCATCTGCAGACGCGATTGGTAGATTTTGCGCACATCTGCTATCAGATGGAACATAGGTTGGAGGGCCATGTGAACATTTTTTATCGCCGGATATTGCCGCTTGCTGCAATTGGCATGGCCGTCATCGCCGCACCGATCAGTGCGGAAACGCTCGAGGAGCTCGATGCTTTGGCCGAGATTACCCAAGATGAGGAAGCAGGCATCAGCCTGGCGCAGGAGCAAGCCGGGCGCGGTGAGTTTTTGGAGGCGATTGGTACATTGGAACGTGTACTGGCGAACCACCCGAAGTCTCAGCCGGCCCGGCTATTACACGCGGTTTATCTGTGCCAGATCGATGACCAGATTGGCGGCGCCGCAGAATTGGCGAAGCTGAAAAAGAAGCATTTCCTGGAGGAAACGTGGCAGCGGGCGACCACAATCTGCACTCTGTCGGGGGAAGAGAATTGATGGTTGCCTTCAAAGCTTTCTCGCTCAGAACGCTGGTTTTGACGTTCGCCGCGCTATGCGTGGCGGTCACTCCGGCGGCATCCGCGCCGGTACGCGTAGGTATTGCGGCACTCGTGGTCGGCGATGTCCGGCTCAGTAATGCCAGCATTAACAAGCCGAAGAAAATTGCGAGGCGCACACGGCTTGCTTGGGGCGACACGTTGCAAACCAAAGGTAACAGCAAGTTACAAATATTGCTGCTAGACAGGTCAACTCTAACAATCGGTTCCAAGGCCCAGCTGACGATTGATCGCTTTGTCTATGATCCCGGCAACAGCCGGACATCAACCTCCACAGTGACCAAAGGCGCGTTCCGTTTCATGTCGGGCCGCCGAACCGGCAATTCCACGGCGACGGTAAAATCACCGGTTGGCACAATCGGGATTCGCGGCACCGCGCTGGACGGGATTGTCGGTAAAGAAGCGGTCAAGATCGCCAAAAAAGAACCGTTCCTTGACGGCGTAAAAAGCGACAAGAAAACCGCGACGCTGATCGTTCTGCGTGGCCCAGGTGCGAATACGCGCGGCGGACTGACCCTAGGCCTCGCCGATGTCAGCGCAGCAGGCAAAACTGTCGTCCTCGATCAGCCTACTCTGACCGCCTACATTCCGCGCCCTGGTGCGCCGCCAATTGGCCCGTTCCGCCTATCAACCGGCGGCCTAACAAAGCTTCAGGAGGAGCTTTCACCGCGCGTGACCAACGCCAATAATGGCGGCCTGCTGGAGAAGATCGTTCCCGGGGTGATCGCTGCTGGCGTCGGATTGCTCATATTGACCAATAGCGATGACGACAACGACACCCCGGCCAATCCGACAAATGACACGCCGACCAACTGCGACAATCCGAACAATCCAACGGGCGTTTGCTGATCGGTCAGCCCGCTATTTCTGCGTGGCCTCGAATGTACCATCCCAATCGGCGGGCAAGTCGCCGTCCGCGAGGCCTTCGATCCGCCCGAGATAGGTTTGGCGGAGGGCGGATAGACCAAGTTCTTCGTAGAAGGCACTGAGACGACTCAGTGCGGCAGTTGCGACTGACCAGTCCTGATCGCGATATGCGCTCAAAAATTGGGCGTGGCCTTCAAGGAACTCTGCGAAAGCAGTGCCTGCTGCCATCTCCTCATCGCCGAGCAGCGCATAGATCGTGTCGGGCGCATCGCGGCCGACCACTTTAACGCGGTCGAGTTCGAGCAGAGCAAAACCGTCCAACTGTTCTGCAAGCGCGCTGCCGATCACAATCTTTACTCCATATTGCTTGGTCAGCCCTTCAAACCGCGAAGCAATATTTACCGTGTCGCCGATCAGCGAATAGGACAGACGTTGCTCAGATCCCATATTGCCCACGCAGCAGAGACCTGCATTCATGCCGATCCCGATGCCGACATCATCGGGCCAGATTTGATCGCTCTTGTTCGGCATATCGCGATTCAGCCCGTCCAGCGCTGCGACCATTTGCAGCGCTGCCCTCGCTCCGTTGCGGAACTGGTCTGGATCATCGAGCGGCGCATTCCAAAAAGCCAAGATCGCATCGCCGATGAACTTGTCGACCGTCGCTTTGCGCTCCAGTAGAATGTCGCACATCGGGGTCAGGAAACCGGTCAGGAAGTCGATCACTTCATGCGGTTCATATTGTTCGGATATCTTTGAGAAGCCGCGAATATCGCAGAACAGCACGGTCATCTCGCGCTCTTCGCCACCGAGCTCGAGCTTGTGAGGATTGGCCGCGATCTGCCGCACCATTTCTGGCGAGAGATAGCGGTCGAACGCGTCATGGATGTAGGCGCGCTGCTGCTCCTCTCGCCGAAAGCTCAGCAGCGTCTGCACCGCATAGACCAGCACCAGCGCTAGGATCGGATAGGTCGGGTCGAGCAAATATCGCGCGTTGTCGAATGCCAACCAACTGCCACCTGCAACAGTCGCCGTACCGGTGAGACCGACAATGGCGCCCACCACTGCGCCGACTTTCGGCAGGATCAACGCCAATGCCCCGCCAAACAGGATTATCAGCAAGAACTCTAAGCCGCGCGCCCAATCCGGGCGCTCGAGAAACCATCCGAGGATCATTTGCTCGGCAGCTTGGGCATGGACCATCACACCCGGAACACGGTCATCGCCAGGGGTGGCTACAACATCGCGCAATCCTGCCGCACTTGCTCCGACGAAGATAATCTGCCCGCCGAAAAGCTCCGCCTTCTCTTCGGCTGAGAGATCGGATGAAAGCGCTTGCCATGCAGGGACGGTTCGGCCCGGCACGGTCTCTGTAAAGTGCGACCACAATTCGCCCTCGGCATTGGTCGGTACTTCAAAATCACCGACTTTCACTGACACCACCGCACCGGGGGCTCCGCGGGTTTCGCCGCTGCCATCGCTGGTGGTGATCAGAATCGACTCCGCCTGCTGCGCCACCCGCAATGCCTCGAGCGATAGCGATGGCACCAGCTCCCCCCTATGGAAGAACAGCAACGGTGCGCGGCGGACAACTCCATCTTCGCCCTTGTTGATGCTCAGCGAGCCAAGGCCCGAAACCGATCCTTGCAATTCAGGAAGCGATTGTACCGACCCTTGGTAATCCGGCTGGACCATTGCGGGCGGCGTTCCCAGCCATGCCATGCCCGATGGCAAATCGAGCGCCCGACCGCGCTCCTCCTGCAGCAGGAAATATCCGCCCACAACGGGTGACAGCAGGAAGCTATCCGCCAGAACCGCATCATTGCTCGGCAGGTTTGATAGCGTTGCTACCAGCGCCTCGTTGCCATCATTTGCCGCAAGCTGCTTCGCGACTTTCTCGGGAGAGGTCCGGTCCGGCTCGGAGAACACGATATCAAACGCAATCGCCGCCGCGCCTGCCTCTGCCAGCGTATCAGTGAGCCGTGCAATTTCGGTCCGGGGCCACGGCCACTGGCCGAGCCGCTCGATCGATTCCTCGTCAATATCGACGACCCGCACCGCCGCATCCTCGTATGGCCGCGGAGCCGCGCGTTGATAGGTGTCAAACACCATCAGACCCGCGCGATCGAACCCCGGAATCGCGGCAAATTGCAACGCCGCCACTGCCGCGACGACGAGCAGTCCCGCCAACACCGGCGCGCTTGGTTTGAAGTTCCCTCTCACGGGCGAGAGAGTGAACGTCGGATTGTCTGCGCGCAAGGTCGTTTGTTTGTTTTAGCCTCAAACGCCGGCGGTCGCATCCGCTCCCTTAGGCTTCCGGCCTGACCGGCCGTCGGGCAGTCGCCCTCTGGCTGCCGCGACCAAGAACAGGGCGCGAGATAGATAGCTGGCACCAAGAACCTTGGTCGCGGCAGCCATAGGGCCGACCGGCCCGCCCGAGCGAAAGCGAGGATATCGCGCGCCGGATGGGCGTGCGCAAAACAAAATTTCCTTTTTCCTACTCGCACCAATTCTGCTTCACGCTACCCGATGACCCGCCGCACAGACCTCCGCACCACCCGCATGCCCGTTCTCGCGAGTGAGCTGCCCACCTTCACCCCCGTCCCGCGCCAGTGCAATCGTCACGATGGCTGGACCGAGCAGCGGCAGCGCGACTTTATCGAGGCACTCGCCGACACCGGCTCCGTCCACGCCGCCTGCAAGGCCGTCAATATGAGCCAGCCCGGCGCGTACCAGCTGCGCCGCCAACCGGGCGCAGAGACCTTCCGCGCCGCATGGCAGGCCGCGCTCGATCTGGGCGTGCAAGTGGTCGAGGATGTCGCGATGGAACGCGCGCTCCACGGCATAGAGGTGCCCGTCATCTCCCACGGCAAGCGCTACGGCTCCCGCCGCATCTATAATGACCGGCTGCTGATGTTCATCCTGAGAAACCGCGCACCGGAACGCTTTGCAGAGGGAGGCGGCGCGAAAGGTCTCAACGCCGTTGGCAAAATGGAACTGGAGCGCAAAAAGAAGGAATGGAGAGAGGAATGGGAGGCCGAGCGCTCCAAGGTCGCCGCCGAGGCCAGAGCCAGCTACACCCGCAAATTCGACGCCTTCCGCAAGAGTCACGAGGAAAAGGAGGCCGCCAAAGAGGCCTGCCTGACCGAAGAAACCCGCCAGGCCTTCGCCCACGCCGAAGCCCTAAAGGCGCGCGACCTAGCCCGCGCCGGTCTCGGCCCCGATCAGAAAGCGAGCACCGAGGAGCCAAAGGCCCTACCGCCCGTCCCCACCCGCGAGCCGGAGCGCGAGGAGGAGCCGGAGGTTGAAACAGGAACGAGGATCAGGCGGTTGAAGGATGAGGGGTGGGCATAAGGTAGCGCGAGACTGATGGCTTAGAACAGTCCGGTTCGCGACCAGCGAGCCGCAGGGGCAACCGCCCGCGCGAACATATGCGAGGAAGCAAGCAACAAGAACCACGCACCCCCTCGAAGGGAACCTCCAAATGACCCAACGTCACCTGCCAAACTTTTCAAGAGAGGAAGACCCGCATTCACCCATCGGGCAAAAGCTACCGCCATTGCACGCAAACGAAGTTCCTAATAGACCTTACCCATCGAACCAAACGCGACTAGCGGGTTCGCAAGTGGTCAGAGCATCAACAATCGCTACTTTTCATACTTGTCAACAGAAGAGTCTTCTTCAAGGAATGCCTCTTCATCCATCGCAACCTCGGCCTTCGCGATCATCGCATTGGACGGGTTCTCTTTTCCGAATATTCTCTTCGCCTGGACCGAAGCCACAATCCTCTTAAGCTTTGCTCGGTCTCGCCCGGTGTTAACTTCTTGGCGAAATTGGGCCATCGCAGATAGCAATTTGTAACGCAAATACAGCGCTTTTCTGTCTGTTTTTGAGATTTTGTCAATCGCAAAGACATCCCAGTTATTGGGCTTTGATCTTATCAAACAAGAGAAGTTCAAATAGCTAAGGAAATCGCCATCGTTTCGATCTTTCGACACGCTCTTGAATACCTCGCCAAGTGACTTGGTGCCGATCTTATTTGCAGCATTCGTAACGACCGCCATTGGCATTGCGCTTAGAACTTTCTGCGTCTTTTTTTCCAAGTCTCCGTCAGAATTCACATCATAATTCAGGTTATTAACGAACGCCATGTTATTCCAAACGAAATACTTCCTTGTGGCAATAATTGGGGCGAATACCACGCCTACTCGCATATTGATTTTGTAAGTTTCGTAAATTGCATCCATTGCACGCAACTTCAGCTCGCCACTTAGGTTGCGAGACTCGACTAACGCTTGAATCAATTTGGCTTGATTAAACGAAGCCGTCTGTTCAATCTCGGAAAATTCGCGGATCATAACCGTCTGATCGACCGTTCGCTGCTCTGCAACGATAGATCGCTTTAGCTTGTCAACCTTATCGTCTGGCGCGGGACCGTTGGCGAGTTCATCTGCGATTGGCGTCCATACTTCACCTTGCTCTTTCTCGTCTGAAACCCACTCTAGTAACCTATAGGGGTCGATATTTCGCAATTGATAGGACGCATAAAAATCCGCATTTGCTGTCTCCAAACGTTGTATAAGATCGGTGCAAAGTGCAGTATTGTCTTTGCTCAAGCCAGCGACGACCTCAACCAAACCATCGAGAGCGATGTGTCGCCCTGAAGCAATTTCCGCATGCAAAAGCTCCTTTCGTTGGACGATGTATTGACCTACAAAATAGGCGTAAAATAGCTTGAATTTGAAGTAGTAAACCCCCTTAAAGTTATAGATAAATCGACTCCGCCTCAAATCGCGAAACAGTTCTTCATGATCAAAGTCCGATAGCGATCTTGCCATCTCGTTTCGGCAAAAATCAGCCCAGTCTCGCTCCGTGAAAGCAGTCAAACCCTTGTCGAACAAATTATAGACAAATTCGGCGAGTATATCGATCTTATGATCTACACTGAGAGTTTCTGAGTAAATATCACTCGGTCTTTGCAAGAGTTCTCTTATGTATCTATCTGTTATCTGCAGTCTGTTCAAAGGGATAAAAGCCCCTTCTCGATATATAACGCGCAGGTACATCAGCACATTTGCTGGCGTCAACGGGATGCATAATTCTAAAAGATCGGAGTATGTTTTCTCCACCGCAGAGCTGATTAGATCATTATCTCTAGTGTCATATAGCAACGTCGCAAATCTGCGAATTGACGACCGCCCCAATTGATCAAGAAGCAAATGTACATGAGAAAACGGAAGTTCAGCCTCCTCTATGGTTGAGAAACCTGAGCTACCTGTTCCGCAGATCAAAATGAAGCGCGAGAAATGGCCACTTTTTGACAACTCGTTGATCAACCTTTCATGTTCTACCGGGTGAAAGTCATCAAGAATTAAAGTCGCCCCGTTCGTGCTATCGAATATCTTATGGCTCTTGAGCTTAGCGCTGTAATTAGGAAGCCCTCCGGAGCTCTCTAAGCAAGACTCATTTCCACGTAGTGCGATTTCATACCTCAGTCTTTTTGCTAAGGTTGAGCCTCCGTATTCGTGCGGACACGCAATGAGATACGATTTGTCACTCTGCGCAACGTCTTCAACGCTCGTAATAGCACCTTGCGCCAATTGCCCGCCTTCAAACGTACTTGGCTCCGAAAGCTCAGGTTCGACGTATAGCGGCACCCCTTCAGGCGTTAAAAAAAGTCCTGCTTCTAACTCGTTCTTGGCCGCCTTGACTCTCTCATCTACGGCTGCTGTTGATTCGACTAGGTGCTCCGCAACTTCAACATAATGCTCATCTTCCGCTTGTCCCTTACCTTCGTCCGCAAGCGCCGCAAGAATTTGTGTTAATTTCCGGTGGCCACCATCGCTCGCCTCTTGATCGATCTGATAGAAAATAGGTTCGGCGCGATACCTCTTAACAAAGGTCTGCCGCCTCAGTGTCGAAACGCTTTGATCTGGCACCCCAACTATGGCGAAATGCCTCGCCTCAATCGGTGCATTGCGCAAGAGATTATCCGCAATCCTCGTCAAGAATGGATCAGACCAGCCGAAGCCAACTATTAGTAGCCTGCGATTCTTCCACACCTCTTCAATATTGCGAATGTTTTCTGGCGCCGAGTAAAACTTGCCATAATCTTCACTGGTGAAAATCAATCTGTCAGGCGCAGAGAATGAACCATGCCAATGCAAGATCGGTAGCGCATCAGAACTAAAATCATCGGAATGAAACCACTTGGCAATTTCAAAGGTCTCGTCAGACCGGAATACTCGCGGAAGCCTGTGCGTTGCCCTAGTGTAAGCCACAGAAAGTCCTTGGTCATAGTTCAGCGTCACCAAGCCTTGGAGGTGCAACCCAACTATTAGCTCATGAGTCGGCGTGCAATCGCCCTTGAAGTCGAATATCTCACTTAGTCTTGATCTAAAAATTTCAGTCCCACACTTTTCCTCCAAGATCTGCGCTGTTTCGAGAGGGTCCGTGTCAATTTGAGCGAGTAAGTCCTGCTCCTCTGATGCCAACAGAGAACCGTCGGAACGAGCCTCAGCAACCATTTTTGAAAGCAAACCGGTCCAAGAAGGCGCGAGAGGTATGGAAACTCCTGCACCAGTAAATCCGGTGAGATCGCCACGCTTCTTTCTTCCAAGAAGCCGTTCATAGGCAGCTGTATTTCCCGGATAGACGTCTTCGCAAAGAATTTTTTCCAAACCAACCTCGTTGAGCAATGCTACAAAGATCTGCCATAGGTTAGAAAATGTTAGTTTCGCAATACCAAGTACTTTGAATTAATTAACAGGCTTTGTTCAGGGCTAGTGTTCCGTTGTAAAAATGCGAAATGGCTGAAGAACTTTACTCCTCCCCCATCCTTAGCGCCGCAATAAACGCTTCTTGAGGAATACTTACGTTACCATACTCCCGCATCTTCGCCTTACCCTTCTTCTGCTTTTCCAGAAGTTTCTTCTTCCGCGAAATATCGCCGCCGTAGCATTTTGCGGTCACGTCTTTGCGCATCGCGCTGATCGTTTCGCGGGCGATGACTTTGCCGCCGATGGCGGCTTGCACGGGGATTTTGAAGAGGTGGCGCGGGATTAGGTCTTTTAGGCGTTCGCACATGCCGCGGCCCCTCGCCTCGGCAACGTCGCGGTGGACGATCATGCTGAGTGCGTCGACCGGCTCGTTATTCACCAGAATGCTCATCTTCACCAGGTCGCCCTGACGCAGGCCGATTTGCTCGTAATCGAAGCTGGCATAGCCGCGTGAAATGCTTTTCAGGCGGTCGTAGAAATCGAACACCACTTCGTTGAGCGGCAATTCGTAGGTCACCTGCGCGCGGCCGCCGACATAGGTCAGGTCGGACTGGATGCCGCGCCGGTCCTGACACAGTTTCAGAATGCTGCCGAGATAGTCATCGGGGGTGTAGATCACCGCCTTGATCCACGGCTCCTCGATCACATCGATCCGGCTGGGATCGGGGTAATCGGCGGGGTTGTGCAGCATCAGCTCGCCCGCAGGCTCGGTCTTCGATTTGCCCATCTGGATGCGGTAAACGACCGAGGGCGCGGTGGTGATCAGGTCCAGATCATATTCGCGGGTCAGCCGTTCCTGAATGATCTCCAAGTGC
This sequence comes from Pontixanthobacter sp. CEM42, assembly GCF_017812015.1. GTDB lineage: Bacteria > Pseudomonadota > Alphaproteobacteria > Sphingomonadales > Sphingomonadaceae > Pontixanthobacter. The sequence continues at coordinate 1,233,602 of NZ_JADQTN010000001.1, forward strand.
AGCAGGCCGAGGAAGCCGCAGCGGAAGCCGAAGCCCAGTGCGGCGCTGCTTTCGGTCTCGAAAGTGAAGCTGGCATCGTTGAGGCGGAGTTTGGCGATGCTTTCGCGCAGTTTCTCGAAATCGGCGGCGTCGACAGGGAACATGCCGCAGAAGACCACCGACTGGACTTCCTTATAGCCGGGCAGAGGCTCGGTCGCGCCGCCTTTGACGGTGGTGATCGTGTCACCCACGCGGGCCTGTTCGACTTCCTTGATTTGCGCGGTGATAAAGCCGATTTCGCCGGGGCCGAGTTCTGGAAGCTGTTCGATCTTGGGGCGCATGCAGCCGACGCGGTCGATCAGATGCTCGGTCTCGCCGACCATGAATTTGACGTTCAGGCCCTTTTTGATGACGCCGTCGATCACGCGGACGAGGATGACCACGCCGAGATAGGGATCGTACCAGCTATCGACGAGCGAGGCCTTGAGCGGGGCGTCGCGGTCGCCCTTGGGAGAGGGGATTTTGGCGACGACTTGTTCGAGGATATCCTCGATCCCGATGCCCGATTTTGCGGAGGCCAGGACGGCTTCGGATGCGTCGAGGCCGATAACGTCTTCGATTTCGGCGCGGACTTGCTCGGGTTCCGCAGCGGGAAGGTCAATTTTGTTGATGACGGGGACGATTTCGTGGTCGTGCTCGATCGACTGGTAGACATTGGCGAGCGTTTGCGCCTCGACGCCCTGGGCCGCGTCCACGACGAGGAGAGCACCTTCGCATGCGGCTAGAGAGCGCGAAACTTCGTAAGCAAAGTCGACGTGGCCGGGGGTGTCCATCAGATTGAGCTGATAAGTTTCGCCATCCTTCGCGGTGTAATCGAGACGCACGGTCTGCGCCTTGATGGTGATCCCGCGCTCCTTCTCAATGTCCATATTATCAAGGACTTGCTCGGACATCTCGCGCTCACTCAGGCCGCCCGTATGTTGGATTAGCCGGTCAGCGAGCGTCGACTTGCCATGGTCGATATGGGCAATAATCGAAAAGTTGCGGATCTTGGAAAGGTCAGTCATCACCCCCGCAACTAGCGGCAGTAGTTAGCTATGTCAGCATGAATAGCTGTAGGACAGCATTTTTGATCAGGTCTTATGCTGCTTCATATCCAATTCCATAAACATCGGCCGGGTCGGTGAACCATCGGCGCTTTGATTATTGACCAACGGATAATTGCCCGGAGGAAGCGCTGCCAATGGCATGCCAGCAGCGGCCAGCGAGTATGGCGAGACCCGGTGGCGTGTGCACAATCCGTCCGCTCCGTCGCTGACAAGCGGCGTTTCAAACTCAAGGCCCTGAACAGCATCTTTTGACCGTCTTACAGTGGCTACTGCCAACTGGCCTTCGCCCAAGTCGATCACCAGTTTGGTGCCTTTGGGAATATTCAAAATCCCTTCGATCATCGCGCCGGTAACCGAAACGTTGCGCATTACCGAGCTATAGCGGTGGTCCTCGTGAATTACGCCAATTCTGCGGTACACTGTCTTCCGATCCGCCCTATGCTTAGCAGGTCCAACCGCATCAAATGCCAAGTCGCCGCTTTCAAAGCGCGCAAGCACATCTTCCTGAGCGATTGCTCTAGAAAAGATGAAGCCTTGAATTTGATCAGCGCCAAGCTTCGTGACCAATTCAAGCTCGTCTAGAGACTCTACGCCCTCTGCCACGGTATCCATGTTAAGAGCACGTGCCAGGCTAACCACAGCAGTGATAATTGCCGCGTTATTGTTCCCCTCAACTGTTGAACCACGAACGAAGCTCTGATCGATCTTAATCTTATCGAACGGCGCATCGCGCAAGTAACCCAGCGACGAGTAACCCGTGCCAAAATCATCCAGCGCCAGGCGCACACCCAATTGCTTCAGCTGTTTGAACATCCGGCTGGTTGCGTGTGGATCACCCATGAAGACGCTCTCGGTAATCTCGAGCTCTAACCGGTCAGGTTCCAATCCGGAGTTCTGCAGTGCGCGTTCGACGATTCGCGGAAAGTCCTCATTGGCGAATTGGACAGCCGAAACGTTTACCGCGACACGCGTTCCTGGCGGCCACTCTTTGGCATCGCGGCAAGCCCGCATCAGCGCCCACTCACCGATATCGGCAATGATGCTGGTTTCCTCAGCAATAGGGATAAACTGCCCGGGGCTGATCCAACCCTGCTCCGGATGGTTCCACCGCATCAAGGCTTCGAAACCTTTTGGAGCTTTTGTTTTGGGTAGGATCAACGGCTGATAGTGCAGCTCCAACTGATCTTGATGCAACGCATCGCGGAGGTCTTCCTCGATCTGCTTACGCAGTTTTGCACCGTCTTTCAGATCGCTCGAGTAGAAGCGGAATTGGCCGCGACCGCCGCCCTTTGCAGCGTAGAGAGCCAAATCAGCAGCACTAACAAGTTCACCGGCTTCAAGACCATCATAGGGAGCAATCGCAACGCCGATTGAGGTTCCGATAATCGCGCGACTACCGTCGATCGAATAGGGTTGTGAAACCATCTGGATAACCCGATGAGCAAGGTCACCCAATTTACCGCGGTCATCAACGTCGGGCAGCATAATTTGAAATTCATCGCCTCCCAAGCGCCCAATTATGCCTTGCTCGCCAATAATAGCTTTAAGGCGCTGGGCGACTTGCTTCAGCAGTTCGTCACCAGCCGGATGTCCAAGCGTATCGTTGACTTGCTTAAATCGGTCGAGATCGAGCATCATCAGCGCGCAACTTCGCTTCGCAGCTTGATATGCGACCAGCGTAGTCGACAGGCGCTTTTCCATGCTGTGTCGGTTCGCCAACCCAGTAAGTGTGTCAAATTTGGCAAGGCGGGATGCATCCAGATCCCGTTGCCGAACCGAAGTGATATCCTTGGCACCGCCACGGTAGCCCATGAATTCATTTTCATCGTCGAACTGCGGCTTGCCAGAGATCGACCACCAGGTTTCCGCTTCGCCATCCCCGATATTGATCCTGGCGGACAGATCGGCGAATGAGTTGCGGGCGCTGATGAGAAACGGAAGGGGACGCTCCGACTTCTCCGGATCGTCATTCTTGTCCGGAATAAACAAGCTGGTCAGTTGCCGGCCAAGAAGGGACGCACTGTCACTACCCAGCGCACCGGCGGCACTTTCCGACAGGTAGATAAGGCAACCCTTTGCATCAGTCGCCCAGAACCAACCGAGCTGCAAATTCTCGAAATTGTCGAGCAATTCGAGCCGCTGCTGCATGTCATCCTTGCCGATCGGCAACGACATTGGTTCGACTTCGGGCTCAACATCATTGCTGCTGCCCAAACGAGAGAGAAATCCGCCTTTAGCCATCATAGGCCCCCACTTCTGGAAACGCTGCAAGTCATGCTTGCTTCCTCACATTTCCAAATCCATTCTGCGTTGGTGAGGCCGTCGACCTCAGGTCGGGCGAGTCCATATCAACGGGTGTTTCAAATTGGATACCCATGCGATTGTCCTCACTCCAAATCGTTTTTGCGGTGACGATCAGTTTCTTCGAGATGGCCACCTTGAATACTGTGCCCACAGGCACGTTCCACAATCCTTCAACCATGGCCCCACCAGCAGCCATATTGCGGATTGCGCCGTCATACATTTGGTCTTCGTGGCTGAGCACAACCTTGCGCAGCATCTTCTGCCGGAAAGCACGTGCGGACCGCGGTCCTTTCGCAACCATATTCATACCCTGCTTCAAGCGTTCCAAAGCGGCCTCTCCGCTGAGAGCCTTCGAGTAAATATACCCCTGGATATGGCTACAACCTAGCGAACGCACGAGTTCCAGCTCGTCCATAGTCTCCACGCCTTCAGCGGTGGTATCCATACCCAATGCCTCGGCGAGGCTGGTGATGGATGCGATAATCGCACCGTTGCGGCTACCCGGCTTGGTCGCACCGCGAACAAAGCTCTGGTCGATCTTGATCTTGTCGAACGGCGCTTTTTTCAGATAGCCAAGTGACGAATACCCCGTACCGAAATCATCCAAGGCGAGCCGCACGCCAACCCGCTTCAAAGCAGCGAACATCGCATCCGTACCGTCATCATCGTTCAAGAAGACGCTTTCCGTGATTTCGAGTTCAAGACGCGACGGGTCAATCCCAGTATGTGCGATGGCACTGGTAATAACTGTCGGCAATTGAGGATTGGCAAATTGCAATGGTGATACATTGACCGCACAGCGAACATTTTCCGGCCAACTGGCCAGATCATCGCAAGCAGCGCGTATAGCCCATTCTCCGATGGCAGAGATCAGGCCGGAATCCTCTGCAACCGGTATAAATTTTGCGGGCGACAGCCAGCCCTTCGTCGGGTGGTTCCAGCGCAATAGTGCCTCGAATCCAGAGATCGTCTCATCATGCGCGTAAATCACCGGCTGGTAATATAATTCCAGTCCACCCTGCGAGATGGCGTCGCGAAGGTCTTCCTCGAGCTGGGCGCGTTCCTCCGCGGCCGCGTGCAGATCATTCGAGTAGAAGTGATATCGACCACGACCACCATCTTTGGCGGCGTAAAGCGATAGGTCCGCATTGCGGATCAACGACTCGCTGGTCACACCATCATTCGGCGCGATCGCGATCCCGATTGATGCACCGATAACAACACGTTGCCCCTCGATAGAGTACGGCTGTGACAGCGAGTGAATAATTTCGTGAGCCAATTGGCCAAGCTCTTCGCGATCAACTGCGCCGGGCGTGATGACTTTGAACTCGTCTCCGCCCAGGCGGCCCACTTGGCCATTCTTCCCGACAGTACTCTTCAAGCGTTCTGCAACTTGCTTCAACAGCGCATCACCTGCGGGATGGCCAAGCGTATCATTAACGTGCTTGAACCGGTCGAGATCGAGCAAAAGCACTGCGCATGCGCGCTGCTGTTCCAATGGAGAACTCAATATCTTCTGCAGTGTTTGCTGCGTCTGGAAGCGGTTGGCGAGGCCGGTCAGCGAGTCAAACTGCGCCAAACGATTGACGTTCTCTTCGCTTCGCTTCTTCTCGGTCAGATCAGTGCCCGAGCCGCGAAAACCAACGAAATTGTGAAAATTGTCATAGGCGGGACGGCCATTGATCGACCACCACCGCTCCTCGCTGGCTGCGGCGGAGCGGACACCCAATTCCTGAAATGACGAACGTGAAGACAGGTGAAACGAAAGCGTCCGCTCACCTTCTCGATTTTCTTCACCGAGGTCGAACAGATCTGTGAGACTTCGCCCGAGCACTTCGTCTTCGGGCTTATCCAGCACATCGATCACCGAAGGTGATAGGTATGTTAGCAAGCCGCGTCGATCGGTTTCCCAAAACCACCCCTGACCGGTCTCCTCATAGTCACGAAGAATATCCTCAGCCCGGTTGCGTTCGCGTTCACGTGCCTGCTGCTTTTCGTTGCGCTTTCGGCTGATGATCGATTGATGGTAACCAACCACAATCATCGCCAGTGCGGCAGCGGTAATTCCCAAAAACGAAGTGCGACTACCCTCTACCGCGGCCACAGGAATCCAGCAGAAGAACTGGGCAACAAACTGTTGGACAATGCGGCCCGACAGCAAGCTTCCCGCCAACGCGCCAGCACAGACCAATCCGGCCATAGCCCAAGGCCAAGTCAGAGTGTCGTACATCACCCAGTAGCTGAGATTGAAACCCACGCAGGCCATTGGAATAACTATCGCAAGCCATGCGAAAGCCTCCAACGTGAGCGTGTTTTCCTCGCGGATCCGTTCCCTAAGCGCAATCTCGCGCGCTCCGTAGCAAACTCCCAGCGATACCACCGCGCTGAGCAACACGGGCCAAGGCGGCAGCGATTGGGCAAATATCGCCGCGACCAATACCGTCGAGGCTATTAGGATCGCCATCAACCACCAATCGATAGGCAGAACGTGCATCCTAAACTTGGTTGAGCGGTCTGAAATGCGGCCGGCGCGCTGAGCGATTACACGGCGTTGAACGCCATCGCGGCGCTCTTTCTGAAGGGTTTCTGATTGCTCAACGAGGTTCTCATCATCATGGACTTCGCGCACACGAAAGGGCGCGTCGGAGCGCGCGCTGGAATTTTCGTCTGATACTCGTCGTTGTGGCTCAACTATGCCCATGACATCGCCATGCGCTCATCCCTTTGAAAAAGCGTTAACCATCCACCCAAATTCGAGGCATTTTTGGCCCCCTGCTTGCCATTCGCAAGCCTGCGGTGCATGAAACCGGAAACAGAAAAGCGTATCAGGAGAGCACATGGCTGACGGCACCAAGCTGGAAGACGAAGCAGCGCAATCGACCACCGCATTAGGCCCGATGATCGGGTTGGCCCGTGAAGATTTCGTAGGCGCAATCGCCCTCCTTCTCCGCGAAACAGCTTCAGACCCGATGCGTTCGATGAAGCATGCTCAGGAAATGGGCCAGGACATGATCAAAATCATGACCGGCAAGTCCGATCTTGCGCCCGATCCGCGTGACAAACGCTTCAAAGACCCGGCATGGCAATACAACCCGTTCTTCCGTGCTGGTGCGCAATATTATCTCGCCGTGCAAAAGGGCATGAGCAATTGGTTGGGCGATCTTGAGTTAGACGATCTGGAACGCGATCGCGCCAATTTCATCTCCAATATTATCATCGACGGTCTGGCGCCGACCAACACGCTGATTGGTAATCCTACCGCGCAAAAACGGCTCGTCGATAGCGGCGGCCTCAGTCTCGTTAAGGGTCTCAAAAACGCCTTTAACGACATGGTCCACAACAAGGGCATGGTCAGCCAGGTGGATAAGCGCCCGTTCAAGCTGGGTGAGAACGTTGCAACGTCGAAAGGCTCTGTGGTTCTGCGCACGGAAATGATGGAATTGATCCATTATGCTCCGACTACGGACGAAGTGCATGAGATCCCGCAACTGACAATCCCGCCACAGATCAACAAGATGTACATCAACGATCTCTCGCCAGAGAAATCGGTGATCAAGTGGCAAACCGATAACAAGATCCAAACCTTCGTAATCTCGTGGCGTAATCCATCGAAGGAACAGGGTCATTGGAACATGACCGACTATGTGAAGTCATGTCGCGAGGCGATGGAAGCCGTTGCGGCCATCACAGGCGCTAAAAAGGTCAATGTGTCTGCGGGTTGTTCGGGTGGACAAACCGCCGCGATGCTCGCCAGTAAGATGGCGTCTGATAAAGATGATCTCCTCGGCGCGCTGACGCTGATGGTATGCGTCCTTCACCCGAAACAGAACGACATTGAAGCCGGCTCTCTGGTGAGTGAAAACGGCATGCAACTCGCTCGCCAGCGCGCCGCCAAAAAGGGCGTAATCAAAGGCGATGATCTTGCACGCGGGTTCGCGTGGTTGCGGCCAAATGATCTGATCTGGAACTACGTCATCAACAACTATCTACTCGGCGACGATCCGCCAGCATTTGATGTCCTGTTCTGGAATGCCGATGCAACCAACCTCTCGGCAAGCCTGATGGGTGATTTCCTGACCGCGTTTGAGACCCTGGCCTTCGCTCGTCAGGGCGAAGTGGAGATGGTCGATCACATGGTCGATCTGTCAAAAGTGAAGAGCGATTTGTTCATCCTTGGCGGGGTCACCGATCACATCACACCTTGGAAAGCGACCTATCGTTCAACCCAATTGTTTGGCTCCAAGAACGTTACTTACGTGCTCAGCCAGTCTGGTCACATGCAAGCAATCTTGAATCCCCCCGGTAATCCAAAAGCCAAATATTTCGTCCAGAAGAAGAACGGCAAGCTGCCGGAAACTGCGGATGAATGGCTACCAGGAACCGAAGAGGTTGCCGGCAGCTGGTGGCCGTATTGGGCCGAATGGGTTCAAGCACGCGCCGGCAAGATCAAGCCTGCGCCGAAGAAGCTTGGCAATGCAAAATACAAACCACTCGACCCTGCTCCAGGCCTCTACGTGTCTGAAGAAGTCGACTGATCCATCTGAATTATTAAAGGAATTTCGCTTGAGCGATCCTATGGCCTCGGCCGAAATCTCGATTGAAAATGTTGGTGGCCGCGATCTGCGTATAGCGCGCTGGCGGCTTGACGAGCCCAGCGATCACCCACCGGTTCTGTTTTTCAACGGCATCGGCGCGAATATCGAAGCGGTTGCTCCTCTGGCCGAAGCTATGAGCGACCGTGCATTCATCATGTTCGATATGCCGGGAACGGGTGGCTCGCCTGATCCGATAATCCCTTATACCATTGTTACGATGGCGTGGACGGCGACGCAAGTGCTGGACCGTTTCGATCTCGATGTGGTTGATGTCATGGGTATCAGCTGGGGTGGCGGTATGGCGCAGCATTTCGCCATCCAACATCCCGGACGTACCAGGCGCCTGGTGCTCATCGCAACCAGCGCGGGCATGCTGATGGTTCCGGGCAACCCGGCGGCACTGACCAAGATGGCCAACCCGCGCCGCTATGTCGATGCCGACTATATGGCGCAGCATTTTGAAACGCTTTATGGCGGTGCGCTTGATGGCACCGAAGGCAAAGGTGGCCATATGTCACGCCTCACCCCGCCCAGCCCGCGCGGCTATATGTATCAGCTTCTTGCAATGCTTGGCTGGACCAGTGCGCCTGTTCTGCCCTTTATGCGCAAGGAAACGCTCATCCTGATGGGCGACGATGATCAGATTGTCCCACTGGCCAATGGTAAGTTCCTCAAGACGCTCATTCCCAATAGCGAGCTGATCGTGATGGAAGGCGGAGGGCATCTGTTTCTGCTCAGTCACAAGGATGAAAGCGTCGCCGCGATCACCGATTTCCTCGATGCACCGGAGGAAACGGAGCTCTCAGCAGCAGCAGCAGCGTAATAGTCCGGAGGGGACAGCATGCGGCATATCGCGATTATTGGCTCAGGTCCGGCGGGTTACTACACCGCCGAAGCAGCACAGAAGCAGTGGGGCGATGATGTCCAAGTCGATGTTTTCGACAAGTTGCCCGTTCCTTACGGATTAATCCGCACCGGCGTCGCGCCCGATCACCAATCGATTAAAAGCGTGGCGCGGCGATATGAGAAGACCGCACTGACCGACAATGTCCGCTTTGTCGGCAATGTCGCCATAGGCATCGATCTCTCCATAGCCGAGCTGCAAGAGCTTTACGATGCGGTAGTGATGGCCACTGGGGCACCCAACGATCGGCAACTTGGTCTGGATGGCGAAGGTCTAGGTAACGTCTTCGGCAGCGCAGACTTTGTCGGCTGGTACAACGGCCATCCTGAGTTCGCGCAACTTTCTCCCGATCTATCCGGCAAGAACGCTGTTGTGATCGGAATGGGTAATGTTGCGCTCGACGTGGCAAGAATTCTGGCCAAGACCGAGGCGGAATTTGCCGGAAGCGATATCGTTGCACATGCACTCGATGCGTTGAAGAACTCTGGCCTTGCAAAGATCACTATCCTCGGACGCCGCGGACCTCATCAGATCATGATGACACCCAAAGAGCTCGGTGAGTTGGGCAATCTCGAACGCGCATCACCCCGCGTAGACCGCAATGATTTGCCTGAAGAAGCTGATGACGCGATTTTGGAGCCTGGCATCCGTAAATCGGTGGCTCACCTGCGCAGCTTCGCCGCGATCCCCGAGGACATGCACGCCGAGAAGGCCGTAGAAGTCGAATTCGATTTTTTCGCCAACCCGACCGCGATTGTGGGCGATGGCAAAGTCGCTTCAGTCACGGTCGAAGAAACACAGATCGAGAATGGCAAGGCTGTTGGAACCGGCACCACCTACTCGATACCAGCAGACGTCGTGGTCGCCTGCATCGGCTACCGCACATCGCCGATCCCCGGCATTCCGTTTGACGAACGCGCAGGCCGTTTTGCCAATGACGCAGGCCGTATTCTGACCGGCCTTTATTGCGTTGGCTGGGCACGGCGCGGCCCATCGGGCACCATCGGTACAAACCGACCCGATGGCTATGCCTTGGTCGAGAAAATCGCCGAGGACATCGAAAGCGGCGCATTGGGCCGTGTGGGCAAAGCGGGTCGCGAAGGATTCGATGCGCTCGCCAAAGAGCGCGATCTCGACATCGTTACATTCCAGGACTGGAAGAAAATCGAAGAGGCAGAAGCCGCCGCCGCGCGCGACGGATCACCGCGCGAAAAATTCGTCGATATCGAAGCGATGATCAAAGCAGGCCACTAACGGCTCACGCCGCACTGCCCTGCTTCAGGGAGCCTTCCAGCCCCTTTCAAAGCAACCGCTGCCGCTCGCGGACGATCTGTCGCTATGATGTCGACGCCTTGCTCGCTTAGCTCGGCATAGCGCTCATCAGTGCCCATGCGGGCAAACACTTTGTCGAGCGACTGCCGCCCGCCCAGCGTACCGAAAATTACCTCGACATCCTGAGAATCCAGATTGGAATACAGATCAGGTCGAGCCAAACGCGTGCCGGTAAATGCAACCAACCGATCTGCGGGAATACCCGCCGCAACCGCCTCATCCAAAGCGCCCGGGCGCTGCAGCGATAGCGAGATAAGCATTTCCGGCGCTAGTTCGTGCATTTTGGCGGCAGCTGCGACAGAATAGGCGATTAGGATGACGCGCTGTTCTGTGCCGGTTTGGCGAACGAGATCGATAACGCGTTCATAAGATGCCGAACGCTTGAAATCGATCTGAACGACTGTGCGATCCTTTGCCCAATTCAACGCTGCCTCAAGTGTCGGGACCAAGTAGGGAGTCACCCAACCATCGGCATCGACCAAACGCAGCTGGGAAATCGCGCTCCATTCCAATTCATCTGCGTTGCCGGTGCCGGTCGTCGTCCGATCGAGCGTGCGGTCGTGCATGAGATAATGCACACCGTCGCTGCTGGCCGCGACGTCAAACTCCATGATAGCCGGAATGGCGGTGAGGACAGCATCCATTGTTTCGATCGCATTCTCGGGCAGACCCGCCGATGGGCCGCCGCGATGCGCAGAGATCAACGTTTTTTCCTCAGCCTCAAAGCAATCGAGCGTATCCGATAGGTTGCTCCCAACATCGATGCGCCATTGCGGAGCGGGGTCTTGGGCCACACCGGTGCTGGCCGTTGCAAGCAAGCATACGGATGCGATGCTTGACAGAGTTGTCGACTTCAAAGCGGTCTTCATGACGGGTTCGGGCTCCGTGACTGTTGAGCGTCACTAGATGCACAATATCTCAATCAAATGACAGTGCGCATATCTGCTTGGTGATCTATCGAGTGAGCCATTCCTTCATCGCGTCGTTAATCTCATCGGGAATATCCTGCTGCACCCAATGCGATGCATCTGGGAAGCGCCTTATCGTCACATTCGGGACATATTTTTCAGTGCCGTCGAGTAGGTGAATATCGAGAGCAATGTCCTGTTCGCCCCACAGAATGAGCGTCGGCGTTTCGACGATCCCATCACCCATCCCTTTCCGGTCAGGCATACGCAGTAAGGCTCTGTAATAGTTAAACATGGCCGTCAGGGCCCCGCCCTTTTGCGCGGCCTCGCGATAGGGCTTCAGCTCTGCGCTACTAAACCGTTCTTTGTTCACTGCGGAATCACGAAACACGCGTGCAATGGGTGCCGCGCCGGCACGCCCGAGCAACTTCTCTGGCAACCATGGCAACTGGAAGAAAAACACATACCAGCTCTTCTTCAACTGCCGCCATTTCTTGATTTCCCGCTGCCCGCATTTCGGATGCGGTACGTTCAAGATGATGAGTTTTGCCAGCGGACGCAGTTTCTTAATGGCAAAGTGCCAAGCAACAATCGCACCCCAATCATGCGCAATCAGCGTGACTTCCTTCGCGCCGCTGACATCGATCAATGCCGCAACATCCTGCGCCAGCGTGTCGAGCCGGTAATTCTCAACACCTTCGGGCCGGGTTGTCCCGCCATAGCCGCGCATGTTGGGCGCCCATACCCGGTAGCCCATCTCAGCGAGCATCGGCATCTGGTACCGCCAACTGTAATGCAGTTCCGGGAAGCCGTGCAGGCACAGGGCAAGCCGATCCCCCTGCCCGGCCTGAGCGACTTCAAAGCGGATGCCATTCGCCTCCACCCAATCAATTGTGATCCCGTTTCCGGCGTCGGGTTCCCAGCTCAATATCTCTGTCATGAGCGCACCATAGCGATGTCATTTCGAATATGCTAAATCAGTCTCAAATAGAAATTGAACGGAGAGACCCGATGCCCGCATTTGATATGATCATCCGCAATGGAACCATCGTTGATGGAACCGGAGACGCTCGTTTCACCGGCGATGTAGCGATCAAGGACGGGCTTATTGCGCAAGTCGGTGAAGTGCGCGGCGATGCAGCGGAAGAAATCGACGCCGGGGGCAATCTGGTCACACCGGGCTTCGTCGACATCCACACGCATTATGACGGCCAAGCCACATGGGATCAGGAGATGGCCCCTTCTAGCTGGCACGGCGTAACAACCGTCGTGATGGGCAATTGCGGCGTTGGCTTCGCGCCTGCCAAACCTGATCGCCACGAATGGCTGATCAGCTTGATGGAAGGCGTCGAGGACATTCCTGGCACTGCTTTGGCCGAAGGTATCACGTGGGATTGGGAAACCTTCCCCGAATATCTCGACGCGCTGGAGAAGTTACCCCGCACTGTCGATATCGGCACCCATGTCCCGCACGGCGCAGTGCGCGCCTATGTGCTGGAGGATCGCGAGCAGCCCGGCGCTGTCCCGACCGACGATGATATTGCCAAGATGTCCGAAATCGTCGAGGAAGGCGTCCGCGCGGGTGCTCTAGGGTTCTCGACCAGCCGCACCGTTTTGCACAAATCTGTCGAGGGCGAGTTGGTTCCCGGGACAACCGCCACAGCGGACGAGCTTGTCAAAATCGGCCGTGCAATGGGCCGCGTGGGTCATGGCGTGTTTGAAATGGCCAGCGATTTGCAGCGTGACTGGAACGAATTTGAATGGATGGGCGATCTCAGCCGCGAAACCGGCCTGCCCGTGACTTTCGCCGCGCTGGAATCCATCGCCAAGGAAATGCCACTCAAGGAGCAGATCGAAACGATGCGCGCGCAGAACGACAATGGTGCCAATATTGTCGCTCAAATTGCGTTGCGCGGGAACGGTATCATCATGGCGTGGCAGGGCACGGTAAACCCATTTGTCTACCGCCCGAGCTGGCAGGCAATTGCCGATCTTCCATGGGAAGAGCAAAAGCCGAAGCTGCTGGATCCGGAATTCAAGAAACAGCTCCTGTCAGAGGCCAACGATTACTCCGAAGCGCCGCAGGATATCCTGCCGGTGGTGATGGTCATCACCCAAGGGTGGGCGCTGCAATATGAGATGGATCCGGATTTCGATTACGAGCCGGACGAAACCGCCAGCGTCAATGCGCGCGGCAACGCGAAGGGTGTCGATCCGCAGGAATATGCGTATGACATGCTCTGCGCCGACGATGGCAAAGGTTTCATATATCTGCCGATTTTGAACTATGCAGAGGGCAATCTCGATTTCCTTCACCCGTTGCAGCACAGCGACGACACCGTGAACTCGCTATCCGATGGTGGCGCGCATTGCGGCACCATTTGTGACGCGGCCAGCCCGACCTTCATGCTGGAACATTGGGTCCGCGACCGGAAACGCGGCGACCGGATTACGCTGGAAAACGCGATCAAGCGCCAATGCTGGGACACCGCGCGGCTATACGGTCTGGAAGATCGCGGAATCATCGCGCCGGGCTATATGGCCGATCTCAACATCATCGATTTTGATGCTATCAAGCTTGGCAAGCCATGGCTCGCTTTCGATCTGCCTGCGGGCGGCAAGCGCTTACTGCAGAAGGCCGATGGCTATGTCGCGACAATCAAGAACGGCAAAGTCACGTTCAAAGGCGGCAAGTGGACCGGCGAAACACCCGGCGGCCTGATCCGAGGCCCGCAACGTGCGGAACTGGCTGAGGCTGCCGAGTAACGCGCCCGGCTACGGCTGGATCACGATCCCTTGAGCAGGATCAACGCTGCCACCGATCATCGTAACAAAGGCTTCGCGCGCGGCATCAATGCCTTCGCGGATATCGACTTGAACCGTGCCATCAACATCGCCGAGGAACTTGTGCCAGCTGGCAGCAACTTGTTTCGCGGCTTCCTCGTGGCCAAGATCTTTGAACAGCGCGACTGCATGATCGGGAGCGAAGAACAGAATTGGCTCTGGGCCAGCCATCTTTGCAGGACCGCCGAGCGCACCGCCACGCGCCTCGATATGCGTTGCACCCACCAGGCATGAATATTTCAGATTGTCTCCGAAGTGGTTGTGCAATTCTGCGAGCAGTCCGGCATTACCGGCAAAATCGACGGTAACGCTGGGGTTTTGCGCCAATGAACCAACATCGTCATAGGCGACGACTTCGTGATAAAGACCCGTTTTTTGTACAAATGCGACATTGCCTGCTGATGTCAGGCCGATCCGGCGCGTATCGGGCGAACGGTCTTTGGTGACACTGGCAAGGCCCATCGCGGTCTTGGAAGAGGCGCTGGTCAGGATCACCGCCTCCGCGCCAAACCAACCTTCACGGCGCATAAAGTTCTCGATCAGGAAACCGGTTTTGAACAGTGGGCCGAAGATCATCCGCTCCGACTCTTTCGCGGGATCGTGCTCAGGATCGGCAGAAAGGCGGCTATATTGGTTGTAGATCGGGCTCATCGGCTGTCGGTGCTCGGCCATATCGACAAATCCATGCGGCGTGACTTTGCCCGGCATCACATTCAAATGCGTGCCCATGGGGATATAGCCATAGACGCGCTCGCCCACCGCGAATTCTTCATGGTTCGATTCCTCGACAACCGCATGACCCCACATTGGCACGATGCCGTCATCGTCCGCTGCAGGGAAGAAGTTCCAATAGCCGAACCGGTCGCCCGCCACTGCGTAGGTCACATTGTTGGCCGTGACCGCGAAACTCTCGATCTTCAGCCGGACACCGCCCTCGGGCAAGGCACCCGAAGCTACGTCGACCGTTTTGGCATTCGAAGGATTATCGCGGGTGACATAGACAGCTTGGCTCATGGTTCTCTCCTAAACTTTGAAAGAGCGTAGCGCTTTGAAACCGGCCTTGCGAGGGTGAAATTCGTCAGCCTTCAGTCGCAACTGGCTCATCGGGCCATGCCGTAGCGGCAATCGAGGGACGCGCGCGGCACGATGCCATCCACAGCGGGAGCACCGGCATCTGCGCCATTCCCGCACTGCCTTCAGGCGTCGATTCCACACCGCGAAGAATGCAATAGAGAAAGATATCGGCGAGCGTGAAACCAGCCGATGTCCATGCACCATCTTTCTGAAATTCCAGATCGATGAAGGACAACGTCTTCGCAATATCAGGCAAGGCCTTGGAAATACGTGCTTTGTCGAGGTCCATCTTGGCATAGCGATGCATGATATACGGCATCACCAAGCCGCGTTCAAAGAGCGGAAACAGGTAAGAATTACCAACCGAAATCCACCGCTCCATAGCCGCGCGCTGTGCCGGATCGGAGGGCTGCAAGGCACCTCCATTATGCGCGTTGTCGATATAGGCCGCGATGGAGTGCGTTTCGTAGAGCTCCAACCCATCAATCTCTACCACCGGTACTTTGCCAAAGGGATGGCGATTGGAGGGCGCATGTGCGGGTGTCGGGACCACTTCGTGCGAGAGGCCCGCTTCCTCGCAAACGATCTGGACTACGCGGACGTAGGTTGAGACGACGGGACCAAAGATGCGAACGCTAAACAGTTTATCCAGCCAGCGTGGTGAACTGTCCGCGCGATGCGGCTTCGAGTTTGCGTCCAAACTTAGCGCCAATTCTCAGGCAACCCTTCTCCGGATTGCCTAAGCCCAATAACGTTGTTCCGAGAGCTCCATCTTCCGCGCTAATCTGTGACCATGGTACGAAAATAGGCTCCGAGAACGGCGCCAATATCTTCCATATCTTGATTCTCAAACCCGAGTCGCAAGCTTCCACCCTCAAGCAGTTGCGGAAGTTGACCCCAGTAATGGCAGATCGACCCATTGTGCCAGTGGCCGCCGACCATTTTTCTACTGCCCGGTCATGAGGCTGATCTGGGAAAGCCTCTTCAAGTTTCGCCCATCCCGACATGCGCACAAGCAACTTTGTAACCAGCAGCCACAAGCCCGCAAAGAACACCAGAAAACCGAGGGTCATGCCCATGCCGATTAACCAGCTATTCGCCATGCGCTAAACCCGCATCGGCATCAGAACATACAGCGCCGGGCTTTTGTCATCCTTGCGGATTAGTGTTGGCGCACCAGCATCAGCCAAGTGCAGTTCAACCTCGTCGCTGTCGATCTGGCTCAAAATGTCTTTGAGATAGTTAGCGTTGAAGCCGATCTCGAACCCGTCGGAACCATATTGCGCGGCGACTTCTTCAGTCGCGGTGCCGTTGTCCGGGCTGGTTACCGAGAGAACGACTTTGTCTGTCTCCAGACCCATTTTCACCGCGCGGGTTTTCTCGGTTGCGATAGTCGCAACGCGGTCAACGCCCGCGAAGAAGCTGGTTGGATCGATTTTGAGCAGCTTGTCATTGCCCGTCGGGATCACGCGGCTGTAATCGGGGAAGGTTCCGTCGATCAGTTTAGAGGTCAGTACAACACCGCCCTCACCGCCGAGCGTGAAGCGGATCTTGCTGGCCGACAGGTCGATCTGAACATTGCCGTCAAGCGCTTCTTCAAGCAGCTTGCGCAGTTCCGCCACAGCTTTGCGCGGAACGATCACATCAGGCATGCCTTCGGCACCCTCAGGCTGGTCGATAGTGAAGCGCGCGAGCCGGTGACCGTCAGTCGCAGCAGCTTTCAGAACCGGCTTATCTTCATCTGACACGTGGAAGAAAATGCCGTTGAGGTAATACCGCGTTTCTTCGGTCGAAATCGCAAAGCGCGTCCGGTCAATCAGCTCGGCAAGCAATTTTGCTGGCAGTTCGAAGCTGGTCGGTAGATCACCTTCGACAATCACTGGGAAGTCATCACGCGGCAATGTCGGCAACGAGAAACGGCTGCGGCCTGCTTTGATAGCCATCCGGTTGTCAGCGGCCTCTAGGCTTACCTGGCTGCCCTCTGGCAGTTTGCGCGCAATGTCGAACAGCAAGTGCGCCGAAACGGTAATCGAACCAGCGGTATCGACCGACGCAGCGGTCATATTCTCGATCACTTGCAAATCAAGGTCGGTCGCCATCACTTTGACGGCCCCGCCATCCTCGGCTTCGATCAGCACATTGGACAGGATTGGAATGGTGTTGCGGCGTTCCACCACGGATTGCACGTGGGACAAACAGCGCAGCAGCATAGCGCGTTCGATTGTGGCCTTCATCGCGTATCAATTCCCTATTGCGCGCAATTGGCCGAAATCGCCAGCCAGCGCCGGTAAAGTTGCAAATATCCTTAGCGGTGGAGCGCGATGGGGCAAGGCTGCGCCCTGCCAATATAGCTGGATTGGCCGATTCCTTGGGGATAAACGGATAATTCGTCAGCCAAGCATCGCCATACCGCCATTCACGTGCAGCGTTTGTCCAGTCATGTAACCTGCTTCGTCGGTGGCCAGGTAGGCCACGGCAGCGCCAATGTCTTCGCCCTCGCCCATGCGGCCCATTGGAATACGCGCGTTCAGCGCTTCCTTTTGGGCGTCGGGCAATTCGTCGGTCATCGCCGTGCGGACGAAACCGGGTGAAATGCAGTTCACCGTAATGCCGCGCGTGGCGAGTTCCTGTGCGAGACTTTTGGACATGCCAACCAGGCCAGCCTTCGCCGCGGCGTAGTTCATTTGACCGGGATTGCCGGTGCTACCGACCACGCTAGTGATGTTGATGATACGGCCATGGCGTGCCTTCATCATTGGCCGCGCTGATGCACGCATCAGGCGGAAAGCGGCTTCAAGATTGACCTTTATCACCTGATCCCACTCATCATCCTTCATCCGCATGGCAAGGTTGTCACGCGTGATGCCGGCATTGTTGACGAGGATGTCCATCTTACCGAGCGTATCGACCGTCGCGGGGACGAGCTGCTCAACGCTTTCACTGTCAGACAGGTTGCAAGTAATCTCTACGTGATCGCCACCTACTTCATCGTTGAGCTGTTCACGAAAAACGCGCAATTTATCTCCGTTGGACCCGGACAAGGCCAGCCGCGCGCCCTGCTTCGCCAAGGCATAGGCAATCGCCGAACCGATTCCTCCGCTGGCACCAGTCACAAGGGCAGTTTTTCCGTTAAGATCGAACATCATTTTTCTCACCATTCCAGATAATAGATTAGCGCGGGTTCGCCCGTCGCTCCGGTTTTCTCGTATAGACGCTGTGCGGGCACATTGTCAGCCTCTGTGCCAAGCCATATCTCTTCAATCCCCGCTTCATCCGCACGCACGAAGACAGCTTCCATCAATTTGGAAGCGATACCCTGCCTCAACCAGTGGTCACCGGTGCCGATTTCATCGAGGTAGAGCTCGGTCTCTTTGTCGGGATGATGATGTACAACGCACATGCATTGGCCAACAACGGTGCCATCCGTGATAGCTACGACCATCCAGTTGTGGGGATTGGCGAGATATTGGCTGAGCCGGTCGGGCCTGATCGGCTCATCAAAAACACCGTCTGCAACTTTGCCCAGCAGATCGCAGTTCGTGCCGTCTATCCAAACAATCTGAACCATGCTGCCCGTCATCCGCGCTTGCTCTTATAGTGCTGAGAACTCTGCCAAGGCTCTACGCCGTGCGACCACCATCGCCAGTAGCGCACCGACAGCCTCGACCGTGTCGTCATCGCTCAAAGGATCCAACTTCATCAGTGTCGCGCCTAGGAAAAGAATGTCTTCCTCATTTATGCTAGACTCACTTTCGATTCCTTCAACATCGGAGGCCGCGCCAATAATTTTCCATATGCGGTCGCGTTCTCCGGCGGGCAACTCGCTATCCACGCGATCGACAATGGAGCTAGCGCTGGGCGAGAATAGACGCAGCGCCCGCTCGTCGATCATGGTGGTCGCATAGTCGAACGCTGCGTCAGCCGCCGCATCGGACCAGCCATTTTGGTCACCACATGCGAGAATTCGATCAGATACCGCATCGATCATGGGCGCTTGACGCTCAAGATCCTCCATACCTTTGGTGGTAAAACCACTTTGATAGGTATCGAGCACTTTTTGCTGCTCCGCACTATAGCCGGTTAGTCCGCAATCAATGTTGTCCGCGGCGAAAGCAGCCGGGGAGACCAGTAGCGTACCGGCAGCGACTAAGCTCTTCGCATATTTAATCACGACAATTCCTGAGCCAGCGCTTCAATGTCGGCCATTGTAATGACGCTGGTAACTGCTGCTTCGCGATCAATCCGGCCAATCATCGGACCAAGGACTTTGCCACCCATTTCTACAAATTGCTCAACGCCATCAGCACGCATCGCCAACACACTTTCCCGCCAACGAACGCGGCCGGTGACTTGCTCGACCAGCAAGCGCTGCTCTTCGCTCGGGTCTTCGACTTTGGAGGCAGTGACATTGGCGTAGATCGGCAGCGCCATGCTTTCAGGAGATGTTTCCGCAAGCGCCTCAGCCATAGCATCAGCAGCGGGTTGCATCAGCGAGCAATGGAACGGCGCCGAAACCGGCAATGGAATGCCTCGCTTGATGCCGTGCTCTTTAACCAAACCGACGGCGCGCTCGATTGCACCGACATGGCCCGAAAGCACGACTTGAGTGGGATCATTGTCATTGGCGAGTTCACACACCTCACCCTCGGCAGCTGCCCCTGCCAAGGCCAGTGCTTTTTCGACATCGGCGCCCAGCAGAGCGCACATCGCGCCGACGCCAACCGGCACTGCAGCCTGCATCGCCTTGCCGCGCAACTTCAGCAAACATGCCGTGTCACCCAATGAGAACGCACCGACGGCGCATAGCGCTGTATATTCACCGAGCGAATGCCCCGCCACGCAATCGCCAACGGATGACAAGGCGACATCGAAATCTTCTTCGAGAACACGCAATGTCGCAATGGCATTGGCCATGATCGCCGGCTGCGCATTTGCCGTCAGGGTCAGTTCTTCTTCGGGGCCATCGCGCATGATGGTCGAAAGGTTCTGCGAGAGGGCATCATCGACTTCCTCAAATACCGCACGCGCTGTTGCACTGGCATCGGCCAATTCCGCGCCCATGCCGACTTTCTGGCTGCCCTGTCCGGGAAAAACAAATGCTCTCATTGAAACCTCCTGTCGCGAGGCGGCAAATGCGCCCTCGTCAATATGCTGCGCGGATTATGCGCCTGCCACGCTTCCCGCAAGTCCGAAGGGCACGATTGTGTTGGCTGCATCGTGACCAATATCTGCGAAACCGAGATAGGGGATACCCGATTTCTCACACCAATATCGGGCAATATCCTCGGAGCTTGAACCGAATGGTCGATCATTCTCCGGCACGGCAGAAATGCGCCCGAGCCGAATACCCGCGATATCCCGCAAATTCTGAGTGATGTGGAAGAACAACCGATCGACCGCGTAAAGATGCTCGGCCACCTCCTCCACCATTACCACATGATCGGTAAGGTCGGGCATCAGGTCGGTACCGACGAGCATGGCAAGCGTTGTAAGATTGAAGGCAGCAGTTTTTTTGTCGCCGATGGATGGCTCCAAGCCTATTCTGTCCCCCTTCAGCCAATCCAAACTACGCCGGATCGCCTGTTCACCGCCATCATGTTTGATATCGCCAACCATAGGACCATGCACGGCTTTGCCGATGCCAGCTTTGTAGAGGGCCGCGAGCAAATAGCCGGTGTCGGAATAGCCAAGGAACGTCTTGCTCCGCGCAGCGTCATTCATCCCTGCAATCGCGGCCGCAGCAATGCGGTTTGCGCCATAACCGCCCATTGCGAACCACACTGCGCAGATGTCTGGATCGTTCGCGCATTCGAGCAATGCCGAGAGCCGCGTCGCATCATCGCCCGCGAAATGCCCGTGTCGTTCAAAGCATTGCTTGTGGAAATTCAGCTCAATATCCGGATCGTCCGCAACCAGATCGCACACCGCATCGGCATGTTCGCGTTCCAGCCGTTTTCCCGGCGCGCATATCGCAACTTTTACCATCGCATCACTTAGCCTGCTTGCAAGCAGTCGCACAACTGCATACCGCACCGCACATGAGCGAATTCCCCACTTACGAAGAGCTTTTGGCTCGTCCGTTCTTTTTCTGCGGCATAGGCGGATCAGGCATGTTGCCCCTCGCCCAGATTCTGAAAGGCCGCGGCGCGACCGTGGCCGGATCGGATCGAAGCAACGATCAAGGCCGCACGCCAGAAAAGTTTGCTGCACTAGAAAAACAAGGGTTCGCGCTACATCCGCAAGACGGCAGCGGTCTGGTTTCGCCAGATCAGATTTTGGTCGCCTCGGCAGCAGTCGAAGATACAGTTCCTGAAGTCGTTCGCGCAAACAAGCTCGGCTGCCTTCGCATGAGCCGCGCCGAATTGCTCTCTATCCTGTTCAATACATCGGGCGCTGGCATCGCGATTGGTGGCACAAGCGGCAAGTCGACCGTTACAGGTATGCTCGGCTGGATCATGCATGCAACCAGCAACGACCCGACAATTATGAACGGCGCGGTGATGAAGAACTTTGTAACCGAAGATCGCCCCTTCGCCAGCGCAATTGTCGGCGGTCCCGGCGCATTCGTCAGCGAAGTCGATGAGAGCGACGGTTCAATCGCTCTGTACCGGCCAGCCGTGGGCATCCTCCTCAATGTCAGTCTCGACCATAAAAGCATGGAAGAACTACGCGTATTGTTTGGCGATTACCTCGCCCGCAGCGGAGTGGCTGTGATCAACGCCGATGATGCAGAGGCGCTTGCCCTGTTGCCGCGCGCGAAGGAAGCCATCACCTTCGGAATTGACCAGGACAAGGCACAGATCGGTATCACACGCGGCAGCATCGCCGACGGTCCCATTCGCCAAGCTGCAACAGTAATTGACCGTCATGATGGCAGCGAACATCCACTGATCCTCAATCTGCCAGGACGCCACAATCTTTCGAATGCACTCGCTGCAATTTCCGGCGCGGTTGCTGCTGGCGTTCCAGTTGGCAAAGCTGTCGCCGCGCTGGCCAGCTTTGCAGGGTTAGCACGCCGTTTCGACATTATCGGCACCAGCGAAAACGGCGTCACCGTAATCGATGATTTCGGACACAATCCTGAGAAATGCGCCGCAACTCTGCGTACACTCAAAACCCATGAGGGCCGCGTAATCGCCTTCTTCCAGCCACACGGTTACGGCCCGCTTCGCCAGATGGGTCATGAATTGGCTGAAACCTTCGCGCGCGAGCTGGGCCCCGACGACATCACCATTATGTGCGACCCGGTCTATTTTGGCGGCACCGTCGACCGCAGCGTTGGCAGCGAGCGCATCGTCGAACTGATCGAAGACGCGGGCGGACTGGCTGATCATGTTCCTTCGCGAGAGGATTGCGGGAAGCTGATCGCATCCATTGCAAAACCGGGCGACCGGATTGTGGTGATGGGTGCACGCGATGATACGCTAACGAAATTTGCGGGCGAGCTGCTTGCTAAACTTTAGTCGATTGCTGGCTTGGTCCCCGTCTCATCGGAGACGGCTTTTTCCAACTCAATAGCGGCAGTAAATCCTGCGCGATTTGTTAGCAGGTCGAGATACTCGACCAAGCGCGGGTTCAAATACTCGGCCAGACCGATACGGTTCGCGAGATACAAAGCATAGCCAACACAGATATCAGCCACCGTGAAGCGGTCGGCGCATAGAAATTCTCGCTCATCAAGTCGCTCTTCAACCTTGATCAGACGCTTACCAAACCACCTTGCATAGGCGTGGCCAGCTTCTTCAAGTCCTTTATCCTTCTCGAACTTCGCGAAGCGCAAATAGACCGTCTGCGGGAAAGTGATCGTCGCATCGGCGTGGTGTGTGAAGTCGAGATATTCTGCGTAGTCTTGCTCATCTGGCTGGACTACCAGCTCCGGGACTCCGCTCTTCACCGCCAGATAATGCGCAATCGCGCAGCTTTCAGTCATCCGGTTGTCACCATCGACCAGCATCGGGATTGTGCCAAGGGGGTTGATCTCGAGATAGTCCGGCTTCCGAAAGCGCGGCGGAAATGGCAGCATCTGCAAGTCCAGATCGATGCCCGCCTCGCATGCTGCCCAAGTCGCTCGCAATCCGCGCGATCCCTGACAAGTGTAAAGCGTTGGCATCCAGTTGCCGGCCATCAATGCGCCTCTTCGCTATGACCGATCTTCAGCACCTTGTGCAGCACAAACACGATCACGCCGCCAGCGATCAGCCCAACCAGCGCAGAGATGCTCGCATAAGTCAGCCAACCGAGAATACCGCCCAATCCGCCAGTAAGTTCCTCGACACCATGCTGCAATCCGTGACTAAAGTCTGACAGATTATGCAGGCCAATCTCGTGCAGACCGTGGATCAAAATACCGCCGCCAACCCACAGCATCGCTATGGTGCCAATGAAGGACAACGCAACCAGCAACTTCGGCATCGCAGCAAGCAGAAAGCGCCCGACGTTCTGCGACGCAACCGATGCCTTTTGCGACAGGTGCAGTCCAACATCATCCATCTTCACGATCAGCGCAACCGCGCCGTAAACGACGATGGTAATGACCAAACCAACCAGTGCCAGCACACCGGCCCGGGTAATCAAATCTTCCGCTGCCACTTCATTGAGCGTGATTGCCATGATCTCTGCCGAGAGGATCAGGTCGGTCCGCACGGCGCCGGAAATCCGCTTTTTTTCGAACTCGGCCGGATCTTTGATATCGTCTTCAAGCGTCTCGCCATGTTTCTCGCCCCCGAGTTTTTCAATGACCTTTTCGGCGCCCTCGTAAGACAAGTAACACCCGCCCAGCATCAGTATGAAAATAATCGCTGACGGTAAGAATTCGCTCAACAGCAACGCCCCCGGCAGGAGGATCAGCAGCTTGTTCTTGAGACTGCCCTTGGTGATTTGCCAAATAATCGGCAGTTCGCGCGCAGGGCTGAGTCCGGTGACATAGGATGGGGTAACTGCGGCATCATCAATTACCACGCCCGCGGCTTTCGTACCGGCCTTACTCGCAGCTACGCCTATATCATCGATAGAGGCCGCCGCAGTCCGGGCGATTATGGAAATGTCGTCGAGAAGGGCTACCAAACCGCCTGGCACGTGGGAATTCTCCGCTAATTGAAGGTCAGAGGACCGTCTAACCTTCAATCAGCGATTTGGCGAGTGCCCGCGCGATTGCCCGCGCCGGTACAAGTCCAGGCACAAATTCAGGCACAAGCTTAGGCGAACAGCGACGCTAACCAGGATTTGCGTGCTGGGCTCTTCTCTGCCTGAGCAGATTCTTCAAAAGCGAGCGGATTGGGGTTGTTCCAATACTCGTAAACCGCATCAACGATCACATCCCACTCATCGGTCTGCACAAACTTGGCGACTGCTTCTTCCAGCACACCAATGTCCTGCCAATTGTCGAGCGCGTATGCTTGCTCAAGATCAAGGTTTGCGCGGATATAGCGATCACCCAGCATGCGCTTGGCATATTGCTCGCACGACGCGGCAGATGCTGTCAGCGCAGCTTCGATTAAAGGTGCAGCAGGAACTTTGCCATTGTCGCGCGACGACGGACGCAGCCATTGCCATGCGCCCCAGCAATCAGCCTGTCCGACATCCCCGGGATTGATACCTTGGCGGGTCTTGCCAGTACCGATCGACAGCACCCGCATATCGGAAACATCTGCTCCGAAATTCTCAACTGCATAGGATACCGCAGATGCCGACGGATTGTTGGCGAACAGCCCGCCATCGGCGAAATACCCCCATTCCTTGCTCGCTGGCGAAACCGGCTCATGCGGCGGGAAATATGTTGGCGCAGCGCCTGAGCACATTGCTGCATCGACCATATGCATGTCTGCGAAAGGATCATTACGGCCGCTGCCAATCATAACCGGCGACCACTGGCCTTCCCATTCAGACCACAATTGCAGCGAGTTCACCACAACTTGTGCACCCGACATCGGCAATTCGCTCAATTTGGCAGCGCCAAAGATACGTCCGAGTTCGCTGCGGAGATTGTCCGGTTTGTATTTTGCTTGGAAGATTGACTTGATTGACTCACCTGACCCGCCGACACTGTCTACGGTTACGGCATCAATCGCTTGCTGTTCTTCTGCACTGAACGGGTTGGCGCAATTCCAATCCATTGGCGCTTCTTCAAAGATCGTGCTGCCTTTGGTTTGATACATCTCGATAATCGTATCGAGCGGCACATCATCAGCCAGAGCCAATGCCAGGAACGAACCAGTCGATGTTCCGGCGAACATATTGGTGCCCTTCACCAATTCACCATTGGGGTCGAGTTCCTTCAACAGAAGCGCGGAGACCAATCCGCGGATACCGCCACCGTCAAAAGCGATAATCTTGTAAGCCATGTCAGTAAGATCCCGTCATTCAGAGTTTGAACAATGCCCTTATTGCTGATTCGGAATTTTACTTATTGTACTGAACGGACATCAGCGGTTGAATTTGTTAACTATTTCTCGATTTTTCCGCTGTTGGATCTTTGCTTTATCGCCTTGCATTCCCCGTAAATCCCGCTATGTGCGCGCTTCGCTGTTTAATACGGTGAACCGAAGAAAGCCGGAGGGGCCCCGCAATACCGCGGATCAGCCAGCGATCGGCATTACAATATGAAGGAACGAGAGCATGGCTCATTATGAGCATGTATTTCTCGCACGTCAGGATTTGAGCCAAGCTCAAGTAGACGCGCTGGCCGCATCGGCCACAGAAATTATCGAAGCAAATGACGGCAAAGTCACCAAGACCGAAACTTGGGGCCTGAAAAATCTTGCCTACAAGATTGACCGCAACCGCAAAGCGCATTTCGTGCTGCTCAACATCGATGGCCCAGGCTCCGTTGTTGCAGAACTCGAACGCCAAACCCGCATCAACGAAGACGTGATCCGTTACATGACGATCCGTATGGATGAGCCTGAGGAAGGCCCATCGGTAATGATGCGCAAAAATGACCGCGACCGTAAGAAACGGTCTGACCGTGAGGAGCGCAGCTAATGGCACGTCCTTTCTTCCGCCGCCGCAAGACCTGCCCGTTTTCGGGTAAGGGTGCACCTGTGATCGATTATAAAGACGTTCGTCTGCTGCAGGGCTTCATGTCCGAGCGTGGCAAGATCGTCCCTAGCCGTATCACCGCCGTATCCGCCAAAAAGCAGCGCGAGCTGGCCAAGGCGATCAAGCGCGCACGCCACATCGGCCTGCTGCCCTACATCGTTAAGTAAGGAGAAGATCCATGGATATTATTCTCCTCGAACGTATCGAGAAGCTTGGCACAATCGGTGACGTTGTCACTGTGAAGGACGGCTATGCCCGTAACTTCCTGCTGCCTAACAAGAAAGCCCTGCGCGCCAATGCGGCAAACAAGGCTGTCTTCGAAGCAAACCGCGAACGTCTTGAAAAAGAGAATGCCGAGAAAGCTGCCGAAGCAGCCAAAACCGGTGAAAAGGTTGATGGCGCAGAAGTCGTCTTGATCCGCGCATCGTCGAACTCCGGCCAGCTTTATGGCTCGGTTACCGTTCGCGATATCGTTGAAGGTCTGGCTGCCCAAGGTCACGAAGTGACTAAGAAGCAAGTCATCCTTGGTCATCCGATCAAGACCATCGGCATGTTTGACGTAATGGTACGTCTGCACGCTGAAGTCGACGTGACGGTAAAGGCCAATGTGGCCCGCTCTGACGATGAAGCCGAGCTGCAAAGCCAAGGCATCGACGTTCTCGCGCAGATGTTCGAAGACGAGCAGAAGGAAATCGAGGAAGCGGCGGCTGCCAATACGCCAAACCGCGACCCGAGCCTTGAGCCAGGTGAAATCCCTGCTGACATGCTCGACGATGGCGTTGCCGAGAAAATTGCTGCAGAGGCTGAAGCCGAAGCTAGTGATGAGGCTGCTGCCGAAGAAGAGAAGTCGGAAGACTAATCCTTCTCACGCATACGCAAAACAGAGGCGCGGCTCCTTCGGGACCCGCGCCTTTTTTGTAAGAACCGCAATAATCTGCGGCTGACTTTGAATTGTAAGAAGAAAGGCGCTATCTGCCCAAGATGAAATCAGTAGAAACGATAATCGGCGAATTGGATCGCCTGTATAACGCCTCCGTAGAACGCCTCCGCAATGACGTGATGGCATTTGGTCGTGATGGCTCCCTCCCCTCGAAAACGCGCCGTAGCGACGGCAGCTATGCCTATCCGGAACTGGTCATGCGTTTCATGGGCGGCGACCAACCGGAAGACCGCAGCCGCGCCTTTGGCCGCCTGAACGAGCCCGGTACTTACGCAACAACCGTGACCCGACCCGCAATGTTTGCACATTATCTGCGCGACCAGCTCGAATTGATCGGCAGCGATTACGAGATCGAACTGGAAGCACGGACCTCCACGCAAGAGATTCCCTTCCCGTATGTCCTTGATGGCGATGTCGCGGCAGAACTCGCTGGCATAAGTCCGCAGGAAATCGCCCGCCATTTCCCGTCGACCGAACTGGCCGACATTGGCGATGAACTCGCTGACGGGATCGAGATTGACGACAGCAATGGAACAATTCCGCTGTCGCTGTTTGACGGGTTGCGGACAGACTTCTCGCTTGCGCGCCTCGCGCATTACACAGGCACCGACACCAAGCACTTCCAACGCTTCGTGCTGTTCACGAACTATCACCGCTATGTCGATGAATTCGTCGATTGGGCTGGCGAGCAGCTGGGCACTGGCAGCTACAAAGCACTTGCCGGTGCTGGCGGCCTCTATCTGGAAGAAGCTACCCGGAACGCCAGCAGCCAACTGTCCGATACCGCATGGCGCAAACACCAGATGCCCGCCTATCACCTGATCAGCGAGGGCGGTTGCGGGATTACTCTGGTCAATATCGGTGTTGGCCCGTCCAACGCGAAGACAATCTGTGACCACCTTGCGGTGCTACGCCCGGAAGCGTGGTTGATGATTGGTCACTGCGGCGGCCTGCGCCCGACGCAAAAGATCGGCGATTATGTTTTGGCACACGCTTATTTGCGCGATGATCACGTGCTCGATCCGGTACTGCCGCCCGAAATCCCCTTACCCGCAATTGCAGAGGTCCAGCAGGCCCTTGCTGGCGCAGCAGAGGAAGTCAGCGGCACACACGGAGCCGATCTGAAGAAACGGATGCGTACAGGCACCATCGTCACCACCGACGACCGAAACTGGGAACTACGCTACACCACCAGCGCCAAGCGCCTATCGCTTAGCCGCGCCGTCGGGATTGATATGGAAAGCGCCACGATTGCTGCCCAAGGATACCGCTTCCGCGTTCCTTACGGCACGCTCCTCTGCGTCAGCGACAAACCGCTGCACGGAGAGATCAAACTCCCCGGCCAAGCGAACAAGTTCTACGAAGAAGCGATCAGCGCTCACCTGAAAATCGGCGTAACCGCCTGCAAACGCCTGCATGAAGAAGGCAACCGATTGCACTCACGGAAACTGCGCGCGTTCAATGAGCCGCCGTTTAGGTAGAATCGTCCTTTTGTCGCCATCTGCCTGAGACAGCAAACTGGAGATCGATATGCGGTTTACGCGACGTTCATTGGGAAAAGCGCTGACCGCAACCGCTGTTCTAGCGGGTTCGAACAGTGCTTTGGCGGCAACCGGTCACACGCAAGGTCACCTTCACATCCCCCGCTATGGACCGGCGATCTGCAGCGATGGTACGCAAGCCATACTCTCAGGCGGCGCGCCAGTTGGCGCGGCAAGAACGGAGGATCATTTTTACTCATCACTGCTAGGCATTATCGAGACTATCGATCCGGCGTCGCTCGACCAAAATTTTGTGGCAAATGCAATCTTTGTGCGAGCCAATCATGCGTCTGTGTGGGCCAACGGGCAAATCTGGCTCTTGGGCGGACGGACCAGAGATGGGACAGATGGCCGACTCGTCTCGGAAACTGAGAGGATTGATCCTAAAACGCAGGCTATCTGGAGGGGCCCTGACCTTCCCACGCCGCTGATCCACCTGTCAGCAGTAACGTTCGGCCAGTCAATTTTCGCATTTGGCGGAGTTTTCCGCGATCCTGAAACACGCAGGAGTATCGCTAGCTCGCAAATATATGAATGCGCACCGCCTTATGACCGTTGGATTTCCCGCACACCAATGCCTCTTGCACTTGGCAACGCTGCAGCGGTCACCATCGGAAATCGTATTTTCCTGATTGGAGGATATGATCAAGAAAAAGCGCATGCGATCGTGCAAATCTATGATCCCGTCAGAGACCTATGGAGCCTAGGAAATCCACCACCGATGCCATTGAGCGCCCACGCGGCCACAGGGTCTGGTAGCCGGATATTCGTGTTCGGTGACTACGCCAATCAAAGTTCTGTTTTGGGTTTCGACACGCTAGATAAAAAATGGCGGACGCTTGATGCACCCTTCACACCGCGGCGTCATGTACGGGCCACTACTGTAAGTAAGCGTATCGTGGTTGCAGGCGGCAATCAATCGTCGGTGGCACCAGCAACGCACGCCGTAGAGAGCTTCTCGGTTGATCTACTGAATACGCAATTTGACCAAGCACAAAGCAGATGAGTGCCTTCGCGCACTCTATTCACTCAAAATCGCCAACCCATCGCCGCCATCGCCAGCCTCTAGGCGCCGCAGCAGCTTCCCGCTGGCATAATCCACTTCGGCAATCGTATCGCTGCCGGTCTCTGCCACGTAGATCCGCTCACCATTGTCAGACCATAGGATAGTGACTTGCAGGCGCGCTTCGGCTTCCTCTGCACTCGAAACGGCAATCGACCGCACTGCTTTGGCGGTAGCAAGATCAATCACTGTCAATCCGCCATCTGCCAGATCAGAAGTCACAGCGACATCGCCTTGCGGGCGGATTGCCAAGCGTAGCGGGAACGCGCCGGTTGCAACTTCGCGGCGTATCTCAAGGTTGGCAGGATTGAGTTCGAAAGCCTTGTTCGATCCGCGCGCCGACACCCATAGCGCCTTGCCGTCGGGCGATAGCGCAATCCCCTCTGGTTCCACCCCAACCTCAACCGACTGCGGCGCGCGGCGGGTTATCAGATCGACCAGTGTTACGGTTTTAGAGCCCAGGTCGGTCGTCCATGCATGACGCCCATCGGGCGATATTGCGAGCATATGGCTGCCCTCCTTACCCGTCGCAAAGCCCAGTGGCTTCGCGTCCCGGGCAAGCGGCCTGCGGATCCAATAGACACGCTTTTGCCCCTCAGCAGTGGCGTAAAGCGAGCCGTTGGCATGCCAGACAATCCCGTGCGGACGAGCGTTGTCGCCAAGATCAATGCTCTTCACCCTCCTAAGATCGGAAGTCGCAAAGATATCGAGCGTCGTCCCGCCATAACAAGCCAGTGCAACGTGCATGCCGTCCGGGGAAGTTGCCAGTTCGTGCGGGTTTGTGCAGCTATCCACGCGCTTCACTTCCTCGCCAGAACCCAAATCAATTTTCGAGAGTGTGTGGCCAAACTTGTTGGCCACAAATAGCGCAGATTTCTCCAGATCAGATGTGCTCGCTGCGACATTGGTATTGGTCTGCTCCGCCACCGGCGTGCAAGCCGCCAACAAGACCGGCAATGCAAATGTCCATACTGACTTCATGATCTTTTTCTCTCAATGCGCTCGAAAAGTTGGCTCTCATCCGTCTTCGAAACAGCAGATACCACAGTCGGCAAACAACCCGTCAGAAAAATTTTCAGTATTCGGGAACCTATCTTCGGATGCCGCATTATGGCGGTATGGCAATGTGCGGAACGTGCATCGCTATCGGCGGACCGGGCCCCTCTGGCATATGCAAAATGCATATGTGATGTCGGACGTTTGATAAGAAAAGCAGAGGCGGCCGCGAACTTTCCAACGCCAGTCTCTGTAACAATTTTTCAGTCTAGCCGCATCTGCGGTGCAGACGATTTAGGAGTTTAGGGAATGAAAAAGTTTTTTGCAGTACCAGTACTGGCAGTTTCAGCAGTAGCTCTCGCCGCATGTGGCGGCGCGGCGGCCGAAGGCGAAGCAGCATCGGACGCATCGCCAATCACCGCTGAAGAAGTCACTGCGGCTCAGCAGGCTTGGGGCGAAGGTATCGTAACCATCGGCAAGACCTTCACTGACGAAGGCGACTTCCGCGCTGCGGCGCAAGAGCACATCAACACGCACTACGCATATGGTGATGACTCGACGATCCTGTTCAAGCCAACACTGGCGGCAGTTGATCAGTTCCGTGAAACCAATGACGAGGCGCTCAGCTATTTCGTCGGCACCGAAGGCACTGAAGATGGTGGCTTCGCTATCGCGCCTTACACAGCCGTCCGTTGGGAAAATAACGGCACTGTGATTGACGAAGACGGTGACATGGCTGTGGCCATGGGCAACTACTTCTTCACTGGCACCGACGGCAACGAGACCAAAGTTGAGTACAGCTTTGCGTACGAAAAAGACGATGCTGGTGATCTGAAGATCGTTCTGCACCACAGCTCGCTGCCATTCTCGGCTGAGTAATCTCAGACATTATATAGTCTAAACAGCGAAAGCCCCCGTCACCTCAGGAGATGGCGGGGGCTTTTTTGTGTCTGCCTCAAGTGCAGTAACGTACCAGCGCGATCACCAGCCTTGGGGCTTGCCCTCGTTCTGTTCGTCGAGCCATTCTTTCAGCGGCGCAAAATATTCCAGCATCGCTTTGCCGCTCATCTGACGTTCGCCGGTGAAGGCTTCGAGAGCGTCCGGCCACGGCTTACTTGAGCCCATGGCCAGCATTTCGTTCAGACCCTTGCCGACCTCTTCGTTGCCGTAGAACGAGCAGCGGTGAAGCGGCCCTTCCCACCCAACTTTGTCGCAGGCTGCCTTGTAGAATTGGAACTGCAACAAGCGCGCGAGGAAATACCGCGTGTAAGACACATTGCCCGGCACGTGATATTTTGCGCCCGGATCAAACCCGTCCACATCACGCTCTGTCGGCGGAGTGATGCCTTGATATTCAAGCCGCAGCTTGTTCCAGTCGGTGTTGTATTCCTCCGGCGTGGTCGAACCGTCGAAGATACCCCAACGATAGCGGTCCATCAGCAAGCCAAATGGCAGGAATGCAGCCTTATCCATCGCTTGACGGAGTAGCAGGCCGATATCCTTATCCGCACTCGGCACATCTTCGCGGTCGAGCATGTCGATCTGAACCAGATACTCCGGTGTAATCGACAGCGCGATCATATCGCCGATAGCCTCGTGGAAGCCATCATTGGCACTATCGCGATAGAGGAAATCCTGAACGCCATAGGCACGCTGGTAATAATTGTGACCCAGCTCATGGTGGATCGTCACAAAGTCGTCAGCGTTTTTCTTGATGCACATTTTGATGCGCAGATCATTGCTATCTTCAATGTCCCAAGCAGACGCGTGGCAGATCACTTCGCGGTCGCGCGGTTTCACAAATTGCGAGCGTTCGTAGAAGCTTGCTGGCAGCTCTTTGAAGCCGAGTGAGGAGAAGAATTTCTCACCCACTTTGACCATATCGACTTCGCTCAGGCCCTTTTCTTCGATCAATGATGTCAAATCATAGCCGATATCACCTGCACCCTCGGGCGCGACAAGCGGGTAGATATTGCCCCATTCCTGCGCCCACATATTGCCAAGCAAATCCGCGCGGATCGGGCCAGTAGCGGGCTGGATGTCGTCGCCATATTTCTCGTTGAGCTTGCTGCGAACGTAAGTGTGTAGCGACATGTACAGCGGCTTCACTTCCTGCCACATCCGCTCGGTCTCGGCGGCAAACTGGTCTGCGCTCATGTCATATTTTGAACGCTGCATCGCACCGAAATCGGCATAGCCGAGCTCTTGCGCGCCGGCATTGGTCAGCTCCGCCAAACGGACATAGTCCGCCTTCATCGGCGCGCCGACATTGCTGTGCCAGCTGGACCACATTTCGGAGAGTTCCGCAGGTGTACGCTCCAGATTGCCCATCTCTGCTTCAATATCAGAGCCGGAGATTTCCTCTCCATTCAGAGTGCCCTTACCCTGTCCATATGCAGCACCCAGCGACGTTGCGAGCGATGCGGCTTCCTCAGCGGCACCAGCCGTGGTTGGAGCAGGCAGGGTCAAAGCCACGCGCAGAATATCCAGCTTGCGCTTCACGTCAGGATCAAGACCTTCAAGCTCTGCAAACTTTGCCGCAGCCAGGCCTTTTGCCACCGATGTTTCCGCCGCAATCGCCCCAAAATATGCGTTCAGAGCGTTGGTATCGTCGGTGATATAAGTTGAATTGATCCATGCTGCGCGCCCGCCCAGGACCCACATCTTCTTCATTTCCGCTTCGGTATCGGCAACAAATTTAGCCGCGCCGGCGACGGTAACCGGGTAACCATCAACCGTCTCGATCTCACCGGAACTCGCTCCTTCGCCAGCGTGATGGTCGGCCAATGCCGGTGCAGCAAGCGTCAGAGCGAGCGCCGACGCAGCTGTTTTCAAAACAACAGATGCAAACTTCATTGTGGTGTATCCTCTCACGGTGAGCCAGCGACCACTGGCCTCTCATGAAAGGAGTTTGAACCCGCGCGGCGTCTTTATCAAGCCTCGGCAGACTCGTTCAGAAACTCGACCAATGCATCGCCCAAAGCGCCCTCGGTTACCGAACTCATATGCGTCC
Source organism: Pontixanthobacter sp. CEM42 (assembly GCF_017812015.1). GTDB lineage: Bacteria > Pseudomonadota > Alphaproteobacteria > Sphingomonadales > Sphingomonadaceae > Pontixanthobacter. Next base: position 1,267,241 of record NZ_JADQTN010000001.1, read on the forward strand.
CGGGTATCTCGACGTAAGTTGCATCGGGCAGCGTCTCGGCGAGTTTAGGCGCAGAGCCATTGTCCTGATCCTTATCGCCACACAGTACCATTGTCGGCATAGTCAGCGCGGCCAATTGATCAGGCACAGTGTCAGCGACCGATTGCAGCAACAGCCTGGCCGCTACGCGGTCCACCCTCATCGTCTTCATAAAGCTGACCGCCATAAAGGCCGGATCGCCGCGCTTAACCTCGTCAAACCGGTCAATCGCATCGATGAAAAATGCAGAGCGCTTGCGCCAGCCTGCCAACCCCTCAAGGCCCATCCCAGACAGCACGAGCTTGCGCGGGGTCAGACTGGAAATCACCGCCCGCGCCGATGTTCGGGCGCCAAGCGAAAATCCAACCAAATCGAAATCATCCAACCCAAGAGCATCGACCAAAGCCAGCACATCCTTGGCGAGCACATCATCTGGATAGCTGGCAGGGTCATGCGGCGCACCGCTTTCGCCATGCGCGCGCAAATCGGGCATGATGGCCTCGAAACCGGTATCGGCGAGCTTCTGTGCATGACCGAATTTGATCCAGTTCATTTCCGCATTGGAAAACAAGCCGTGGAGCAGAAGCACCGGCCTACCAGAACCCATGCGGTGGATGGCGAGTTCGGTCCCGTCAAACGATGACACCATCTCGCTCACCGCTCGGTCAAACCTTTTTCATTCATCCGCCACAGGACCGTTTCGATCCGGTCTTGGCCAAAGAAGGGTTCACCGTCGAACACCAGCGTTGGAACGCCCCAATGGCCGGCAGCTTCTAGCGCCTCCTGATTGGCAGCGATCTCTGCGTCCAATGCGTCGGCATCGCTTACGGCCTCCGCGTCCAACTCAACCAGGTCGAGCCCCGCGCGCTGCGCTGCTTTGGCAAGGTGATCCCCCTCGTGCCAATTGTCGGTTGAACCGTCGAAGATGATTTTGGACACTTCGTCAGCGAATGGCAGCCCACGCCCGCGCCGGGTTGCGGCTTGTCCCATCCGGCAGACACGGCGGATGAGCGGCTGCTCAGGAGCAATCGTCAAGGTCGCCATATCCTGCTTGATCGGGTCAGGGTTCGGCCAGCGGTAGGGTATCTCCAACATCTGGGCCACACGCATAGAATCCATCAGGATGTAGCGCGGCGCAGCGGGATTCCCGCTAAACAAGAGGTCGGGCGACCGAATGGCGATCGGCCAGACGGTACGCAGCGTAATATCGACATCGAACATTTCGGTCAGTGCGCGGTAGCGACCAATCGCGAGATAGCTGTAGGGAGAGCGGAACGAGAAATAGAGGTCTGCTTTTAGGGTCATCGTGGGCTTCCGCGTTGGTTAGACCCACTAGCTAATACGAAGCCCCGGCTTTGTCACTCGGCTTTGCTGGCTTGCAGCCATGGCACGCGTAGGCTCCAGAATATGATGTCGACATTGAGCTCAGACACGGCGTAGCTTTCAAATTCCTCACGGGTGAATTTCTGGCCTGTTTTGGGGTTCGTGTAAGTCAATGTCGGACCCTGAACCGCCATTGCCACAATAGGTAACTGGTCACCCAAACGTTTGAGATATTGGTATGAGTTCTTTTCCTGCGCACGCTTGAACGGCACAATGTCAGGCCCGCCGATCCCGACGCCAGCGGCCAATGCATAATCGAAAATGCGCGCCATATAGCCTTCGCTATTGTTCCATTCGCACGGCCAGAAATTTGCGTATTGCACAACGAAGGACTGATCGAACGCTTCGCGTGCAGTGATAAGATTTTCCATTTCCGCATGGAAGTATGCATCACACGAGAAACCTTCCGGTGCACCATCGCCCGTTTGCACCTCAATGGCAGTCTCTGGGAGGTTCACGCCATAAATCCGCCCATCAAATCGTTCTCCGAGAGCAACCAGCAACGCCTGAAACCGACCGCGCACATGCGGATTCCATTGCGCAGACACCCAGCCTGAACCTTTCGCCTCTCCCTCGCCTGCATTGTCCTCCTGACGTACCAATCCGCCGCCATAAACCGGTTCGGACAGCACATAGTCAGGAATATTGCGGGCTTCCGGAAGAAAGAAACGATCCTGAACTTGGACAAACAGCTTCTTCCCAAGCGAGTCTGCCAGCGCGAGATCACGCTCGATCTTGCTGAAATTGAACTCGCCCTCGCGCGGCTCCAGAGCGCGCCAAGTGTAAATAACTTGTGCACCATCAATGTCATCACGCTCTAAGAGATCGCGATGTTCGGCCAGTTCAGAACCACCGATGAATACAAAGTGCTGCAATTTTTCAGCGGAAGAGGCATGCCCATCCTGCGCGGAAGCCATCGGCGCGACCCCAAGCAGCGACGGCAAGGTTGCCAACAGATATTTGTGCATTGCTCACTCCCGAAAATCGGGAACAGGCTTAACCCTTCTTCAGATGTTTGCGCCCCAACAATTCGGCGATCTGCACTGCGTTTAAGGCAGCCCCCTTGCGCAGGTTGTCCGATACGCACCAGATCACCAAGCCATTGTCGACGGTGGGATCTTCGCGGACGCGGCTGATATAAGTCGCGCTGTCGCCGGCGCATTCGACCGGGGTGACATAACCGCCATCCTCGCGCTTATCGACCAGCATAATGCCCGGTGCCTCGCGCAAGATTTCCTGCGCGTCCTTCGCCGACAGCTCGTTCTCGAATTCGATGTTGATCGCTTCGGAGTGGCCGACAAATACCGGCACCCGCACGCAGGTCGCACTCAGTTTGATCTTCGGATCGAGAATCTTCTTGGTTTCCGCGACCATCTTCCACTCTTCCTTGGTCGATCCATCGTCGAGGAAGACATCGATGTGCGGGATGACGTTGAAGGCGATTTGCTTGGTGAAGGTTTCTGGTTCAGGCTTGTCGCCCACGAAAATCGCACGGCTCTGTTCGAACAATTCATCCATGCCCGATTTGCCCGCGCCAGATACTGATTGGTAAGTCGAGACCACCACTCGCTTGATCTTGGCCGCATCATGGAGCGGCTTGAGCGCGACGACCATCTGCGCGGTCGAGCAGTTTGGGTTCGCGATGATATTGCGCTTGGTATAACCATCAATGTCATCCGGATTCACTTCCGGAACGATCAGCGGCACGTCCGGGTCCATTCGGTAGAGCGAGCTGTTGTCGATTACCACGCAGCCCGCAGCCGCAGCCTTGGGTGCATATTCCTTCGCCGGGCCTGAGCCTGCCGCGAACAGGGCAATGTCCCAGCCGCTCCAGTCGAAATGCTCGATATTCTTGCATTTGAGCATTTTGCCGGTTTCGCCGAATTCGACTTCGCTACCATGGCTGCGCGAACTAGCGACTGCAGCGACTTCCTCGATCGGGAACTCGCGTTCCGCCAGGATTGCCATAACTTCGCGCCCGACATTCCCTGTCGCACCGACAACCGCTACCCGATAACCCAACTCAATTCTCCTGAACTGCAATCACATTACATGCCATCTGTCCGCAGAAGGCTTGCATCACTATGTGGGGCCTCTAGCATCAATTGCGAGCGGCGAAAGCAAGCATAGCTATGCCGGGCATAAAGATAAGGGCGATAGGGATTTGGACCGAAATGACGATCAGATTGATTGAGTGGCGCGAACAAGCGCGGCATTTCGAGTTCGAGGGGCAGAGAATCGCCTATTGGACCGCCGGAACAGGCAAGCCGCTACTGATGGTCCACGGCTTCCCGACCGCCTCATGGGATTGGGTCCCTATCTGGGATCGCATGAGTGCCCAGCACAGCCTGATTGCCTGCGACATGATCGGCTTCGGGTTGTCCGACAAACCGCACGCTGGCTACTCAATCCACCGGCAAACCGACATGCAATTGGCGCTGCTGGACCACCTAGGCATCACCGATTTCGACGCTTTGGTGCACGATTACGGCGTATCGGTCGGGCAAGAACTGCTCGCGCGACAGGAAGAAGGCAGCGGAGCCGCTGGCCTTGGTAAAATGGTTTTCCTCAATGGAGGTATCTTCCCTGATCAGCATCGTGCTCGCCCGATCCAAAAACTTGGCGTATCCCCGTTAGGCTTTTTGGTCAGCCGGATGCTGAGCCGCAAAGGCTTCGGGAAGAGCTTCTCCAGCGTGTTCGGGCCGGACACCCAGCCTACGGAACAAGAATTGGACGAATTCTGGTCGCTGATTGCCGAGCAAGACGGCAACCGTATCTTTCACAAGCTGCTCCACTATATCGGCGACCGTCGCGACAATGAGGCACGATGGGTTGGCGCCCTCACCTACGCAGCGGATCGGATCGGCCTGATCAATGGGGCAAAAGATCCCGTATCGGGTGAACACGCGTTTCATCGTTGGAAGGGCCATGTCCCTGTCGCCAAAGCACATTTACTGCCCAATATCGGTCACTATCCACAAGTTGAAGCACCCGAAGAGGTCGCATCAAAGGCTCTCGAATGGCTAGCTTGACTGAAAACTCACAACAAATTTATGCGGCGTGCACCTGACAAGAATCTTTGCTCGGAATTAACCACATTGCAGCTTTGCAAAGCTATTTATCCTACGTAGAAATACAGTGATCCGTAAAAACGGACGGGGCAAAAATACAAACCTAGCAAGGTCGCAAAATTGGCAATTTCTATCGAGGATTGGCGCTCGCGCGCTGAGTATTTTACGTTCGATGGCGTAAGAATAGCATACTGGACGCAAGGCACGGGCAAGCCGCTATTGCTTGTGCATGGCTTTCCGACGGCGTCTTGGGATTGGGCACCGATCTGGGATACGCTCAGCCGCACACATCGCTTGATAGCTGCCGACCTGATCGGCTTTGGTCTGTCAGACAAACCCAAATCAGGATATTCAATCCAGCGGCAGGCCGATATGCTCGCGGCATTGCTCCAGCATCTGAGCGTGCGTGATTTTGACGCGATGGTGCATGATTATGGCGCATCTGTTGGCCAGGAACTGCTGGCACGCCAGAAAGAAGGCAGCGGCGCAGCGGGCCTCGAGAAGATGATCTTCCTCAATGGTGGAATGTTCCCCGATCATCAGCGGGCACGACTCATCATGCGTCTCGCCTCGTCGCCCATCGGATTCTTGCTCAGCCGTACGCTCAATCGGAAAACATTCGGGAAGAGCTTTTCGCGCATATTCGGGCCGGAAACCAAACCCAGTGCAGGCGAGCTGGATATCTTGTGGTCGCTTTTCACTGAGCAACACGGCAATCGCATCATCCATAAGCTGACCCATTTTATGGAGGAGCGCTTCTCCTATGAAGACCGCTGGGTCACTGCACTGGAAAGTGCGCAGGAGCGTGTTGGACTGATCAACGGTGCGCACGATCCGGTATCTGGCGAACATTGCTACCGCCGGTGGGTCGACGGGATGCCGAAAGCCAATGAGTATCTTCTGAACGGCATCGGCCACTATCCGCATGTCGAGGCCCCTGCGGAAGTGGCCTCGACCACGCTGAATTGGTTGAACTAGGCCGCCAGATTATTCAGGCGGTGTTACGCCGTGCTTTTCCAGGAACGTGAAAATCGTATTCCATAGATGCGGGCTGATCTGCTCACCCGCCACGCGGTGGGTGTAGCCGGGGTAAAGCATCATCTCGAAGGGCTGGTTGCTGCCTTGTAGCTTCGCGATCAATTCTGACGAGTTTTCAAACACAACATTGTCGTCTGCCATGCCGTGGATCAGCAGCAGCGGATCAGTCATCTTGCCCGCATCAGGAATCGCGCTGGCTTTCTCGTATGCCTCGGGAACTTTGCGCGGATCGCCCATGAAACGCTCTGTGTAGTGCGTATCATACAGTTCCCACCGCGTAACCGGTGCGCCTGAAATACCAGCCGCATAAAGGCCAGGATCAGCCTGAAGCTGCTTCAGCGTCATATAGCCGCCGTACGACCAGCCATAGAGCGCAATCTTGTCTGGATCGACAAAGTCGAGCGTCTTCAGATACTTCGCACCCTCGCGTTGGTCGTCAACTTCGACCCCGCCCATCGCGTGATAGAGCGGCTGCTCAAACGCGACTCCGCGATTGGCGCTGCCGCGATTGTCGAGCTCGAACCAGATATAGCCCGCATCGACGACTGCTTGCTGCAACGCACCGTCCCAACCCTTGGTCACGACCTGAGGACCGGGGCCGCTATAGTGATAGTAGAATACCGGATATGTCTTGCCCGGCTCCATTTCAGGCGTGACCATTTTGTAGTGGAGATCGGTTGCGCCATCAGCGGCTTTGATCGTGCCGAATTTGGCAGGCCGGTGGCTAGCCAGATGCGGCGCATAAGGATGATCGGCATCAAGAGCGTTCTGCTCGACCCATGCAAGGCGCTTGCCCTCGCTATCCGCAAGATAGCTCTGCGATGGTTGATTGTGGTTGGAACGCGTTATCAGCAGCGTCCTGCCATCCTTATCCATCATCGCGCTGTTGGTGTATTCCATATCCGTCAGCAAAGTGGTCGGCGCAGATTTCGTCAGCAGCGCGCGATAGATTTGCTGGGTCAGCACATCGGTCGTTGCCTGATAAAACAGCTCACCGCTTTCTTCGTTGATCCCGACCAATGATGTGGTGGGTTCGTCGCCGCTGGTCAGCAGCGTCCAATACTCCCCATCGAAGCGATAAAATTGGCCAGTTCCCCTTCGTTCAGACCACCACAAAAGCTCGCCATCTTTCAGGAAACGGTAATTGTCTGACAGATTGATCCAGTAATCGTCTGTCGCGGCCTTCTCGGTGAACCAGATTTCGCTCTTACCCGTGGCCGGATCCACCTCAAGCATATCCAGCACGGTCTGCTCACGGTTCTGCCTTTGAACATAAAGCTTCCCGTTGGGCGACCAATCGACCCGCGCGATGTAGAAGTCGGTCGGATCATTTGCATTATAAAAAACAGGGTCCTGATTGCTGGTCAGATCGACTTGCACCTGATCACCGCCATCGGGGTCCATTACGAACAGTTCGACCACCGCATTGTCGCTACCAGCCACGGGATAGCGTTGATCGAAAACCCGCGTTCCGGTTGCGCCAATCGCGGCGCGGGTGACTATGCCGACACGTTCTTCATCGGTACGCTGCACGGCGATCCGGTTATCTGCGGTATTCCACCAATAGCCGGTCATCCGGCTCATTTCTTCCTGTGCGACAAACTCAGCCTCACCCCAGCGGATCGTATCGGCTTCCTTCGGTGTGATTGGAGCTGCCTCTTCCCCGACTTCGCCGATCCATAGTTGGCGATCGCGGATGAAAGAGACATATTTGCTGGTGCTGCTGAGTACAGGGTTGAGCTCGCTTTCCTCGGTATCGGTCAACCGCTGAACACTGCCATCCAGCTTGGCCAAATACAGATCACCATCCAGCGGAACTAGGATGCCCGAACCATCCGAGGTCCACTGATAGGAAATAATACCCTTGAGATTGCCAACGCGCGCACGCTCGCGCTGCATCTTCTCGTCTTCGGACAATTCGCGGCCGGTTCCCAGCTTCTCGCTGTCGACCAGCATGGTCCATTCACTGCTTTCGCGGTCATAGCCCCACAGATCATAGCGTTCGAGTTCGTCGTCGCGATTGCGCAGCAATGTCAGGTAGCGGCCATCGGGAGAGAGCTTCGCCTGACGCGGGCTGGAGCCGTTCAGAGATGGGCTTGCGAAAACGCGTTCGAAAGAAAGATCGCCTGCCTCTTGCGATGCGGTCATCGGTTCGGACTCCTGCGCAAGAACCGGAAGCGGTGTGGCGAGTAGCAAAGCGGCGAAAGCAAAGCGCATAACAAAGGAATACCTCTCGTGATTTGATGAACGCAACCTAGCGCGCCCTGCCTGCAGCGCAAAGAAAAAGGGCGCTCCGGTCTGACCGAAACGCCCCTCTCTAAACCGTTGATCCGAGAATTACTTCTTCGGAGCGTTAACCCGGCGTTCCGCGATACGCGCACTCTTACCGGTGCGGCCACGCAGATAGTACAGCTTGGCGCGACGCACGACACCGCGGCGAACCACAGTGATGCTGTCTACGATTGGCGAGTAGAGCGGGAAAACACGTTCCACGCCTTCACCAAAGCTGATTTTACGAACGGTGAAGTTGCTGCCCATGCCGCGATTGCTGCGGGCGATGCACACGCCTTCGAAATTCTGAATACGTTCCCGAGTACCCTCGATAACTTTAACACCGACGCGAACTGTGTCGCCGGCTTGGAATTCAGGGATATCTTTCCCCAATGCGCCGATTGCTTCGGCTTCCAGTGTTTGAATCAGGTTCATGCCCTGGTCCTTCTATTTCTCGCCACGCGCCAGAGGCAGGTCAGTCCCGATCACCAGTGTGGCGATCCCAAAGGTCTGGCCTGCGTAACCGAGTATGATCCTCTGACATTGACTTGCGCCAAGCAGCGATCTTCGCATGATCCCCCGATCGCAGCACTTCGGGAATCGTGCGCCCTTCCCATTCCTGAGGTCGGGTATATTGAGGGTATTCCAGCAGTCCTTCTTCGAAAGACTCCTCGGTACCGCTCGAAGCCGCGCCCATTACTCCGGGAAGCAGCCGAATGCAAGCATCAAGAATCATCAAAGCAGCGGGCTCTCCGCCCGATAAAACGATGTCACCAACGCTGACTTCTTCGATTGCGCGCCCTTCAAAAATACGCTCGTCAAATCCCTCGAACCGGCCGCACAGAATTGTGACGCCCTCACCCGCGACAAGTTCGCGAATCCGCGTCTGAGAAATCGGCTTCCCGCGCGGTGTCATCGCAAGGATCGGCGCCTTTGGCTGCATCCGCTTGGCATGATCAATCGCACCCGCCAGCACATCGGCCTTCAGCACCATGCCAGCCCCGCCACCGGCAGGCGTGCCATCGACATTGCTATGCTTGTCAGTCGCGAAATCGCGGATCTGGATCGTATCGAGCGACCACTTCTGCTCCTCGAGTGCCCGCCCAGCAAGCGACAGCCTCAATGGCCCGGGAAACATCTCGGGATAGAGCGTGAGGATGGTGGCAGCGAAGGTCATTCGAAAACGTTCGTATCCGTGAATGGTCGAGTCTTGAATCGCACTATTGCGACCCCGAAAGAGCAACTGAAGCCCAAACCAATTGTCAGGTAAACGTTATGCCAATGGATAGTTCTTCCATCATTCGGCAGTGCCAGCCAAATCGGCAACGCCACCAGCAACATCGTGCAAATTGCTGCTGTGGTCATACTCCCCCCAATGCGCCCCAACGCAGCAATCTTGCGAACCGTGAAGGAGGAAAAAATCACAATCAATGAGAAAAACAGTAGCGTTATGCTAATCTGCAATGGCCCAAGTCGTTGGGCAATCTCTGTTAGCCACTCAAACACCCCACTTCACCCCATTTTTTGCCCGCGTATCCACCTTCAGCTCAAACACATCGGGGCGTGAATAGTGCCCGTCAGTGTCGAGCGAGGTCAGGTTTGCGCCGATTTCGGACAAGTCGAGGTCGGCGTAGAGGATTTCCTCTTCTTCGCCTGCCTGCACGATCACGCGCGAGTCCGGTGCTGCGATCAGGCTTTGGCCTTTGTTGAGGACATCGCTCTCGATGGTTTGGATCAGTTCCTTGGCTGCACCGTCACCACCTGTGCGCTCCAACCCATCGAACAGATCATCTTTTCGTTGCACCAGCCCAGCGGCCAGCACAAAACACCGCCCTTCAAACGCATAATGCCGCGAGTTGAGCGCATATTCCTCGCGCACGGTTGGCCATGCTGCGACGTGGACGGCCTCGCCCAGATTGTGCATCGCGGCGCGTGCCAGAGGCATCCAGTGTTCCCAGCAGATCAGATTGCCGACTTTGCCCCATTCGGCCTGATGCACACCGAGTGTTGAGCCATCGCCGCGCATCCAGATCAAGCGCTCTCCATGCGTGGGGACAAGCTTGCGGTGATCAAGCGGCGCTTGACCCGGCCGCAGCATCAGCTGATTGTTATAGAGGCTCTGCCGCACCCGCTCGTGTGCGCCGATGGAAATGCACGCATCATGTTCGTCGCACAGTTCCTGCAATGGCAGCAGCCGTTCGTCATTCGCGACAATCGCGTTTTCGAGCATAATCCGGTGCATCGCCCGTGTGCCGGGATGATCCCACAACGCCGCGCCGGGCGCCTCATCCAACCACAAAGGATAGCCGCCGAGGAAAGTCTCCCCGAACGCGACCAGTTTTGCGCCTTGCTTGATAGCCTCCGCCGCGAGTTCTGTGGCCTTGGTGATCCCGTCAGTAATTGCCAGCGGGATTGGCGCAGCTTGAACGATGGCGACGGGGAGTATTTTGGTCATTCAAAGACCGATGCCTTGATTTCGGTCAGCTTGTCCAGTTTTCGCGTGGCAAAGAAGGCAATTGGCCAGCCGACAACCAGCATTGGGATCGTTAGTACCGCCCCAATCTGGATCGCCATTTCCATGCCGATTTCACCGTAGGTGTTGGCCATCATAGTCAAAGGCAAGAACGGCAGTAGTGTGCCAGCCGCAATGGCCAGAAGAATGCGAGTGCTACGAGACAGATTACCAGCCCAGAATTTCAAGAGAAGCGCTGAGCCTGCCGTCGATAGAAAAATCATCATGACGAGCGAGGCAAAGCTGGCAAAGAAATCGATCATAACTCTATGTGTCGGCGAAATCCTTGCTAACCACAAGGCGCTTGTCATCCCACTCAATCACGGCTTGCTTGGTCATCGGGATCATGAATTTTTTGCCGTTAGGCCGCGCGATCTCGATCACGTCCTGCGCTCCGAAATTTTCGACGGCACAGACAGTACCCAGCGCCTCGCCAGTATCTGATACCGCAGCAAGGCCGAGCAAGTCAGTGTGGTAATATTCGTCTTCGCTCAGTTCGGGCAGAGCATCACGGGCAATGGTCAGGACGGTACTGCGCAAAGCCTCTGCGGCATTGCGGTCGATTACCTCGACAAAGCGCGCGATCGCACCGCCTTTATTGTCGGGCCGGATTTTCTTCAGCGTCAAAGAGCCATCATTGAAGGTCTTATGCTGCTTCAGCGCAGCAATCCCTTCCCCGAACAGCTTCAAACGAACTTCGCCCGTCACACCGTGCGCGCCGGAAATGGCAGCGAGTGTAACGGGCGATCTGTCAGTCATTAGCAAGAACCAGTTGGTTCTCGACTTCGCTCGAACCGAACGGGGATCCGAAAATCCGTTCGTGTCGAGCATCGTCGAGACACTTTGGCTTAGCCTTCGGCCTTATCTTCGCCAGCTTCTTCGGCAGGCGCTTCAGCGGCGGCTTCTGGAGCAGCTTCCTCGGCTGGAGCTGCTTCTTCTTCCTTAGGAGCTTCGGCAGCAGCTTTTGTTTCTTCTTCAGCAGCCTTCTTGGCTTCTTCTGCTTCAGCAGCTTTTTCAGCTTTCTCTTCAGCGCGCTCGGTGGCTTTCTCGCCCGGCTTGGCTTTGTTCGGGTTGTTACGGGCTTCACGCTCACGGATACCCGCAGCGTCGAGGAAGCGAGCAACACGGTCCGAAGGCTGTGCGCCAACGCCGAGCCAGTATTTCGCGCGGTCTTCGTTCAGCTTCACGCGGCCTTCGTCATCTTTAGCCAGCAGCGGGTTGTAGATGCCGATCTGCTCAAGATACTTACCGTCGCGCGGGCTGCGGTTATCGGCAGCGACGATGCGGTAGTAAGGGCGCTTCTTCGCGCCGCCACGGGATAGACGGAGTGCAATTGCCATGATGTATTTCCTTTGTGAATTAAATATCTGTAATTATTGAATTTATGTGATAATTTTACGCTATCTTTTTCTGGGTCCGCCGAGGCCGGGAAGGCCAGGAGGTAACCCTCCGCCGCCGGGTCCGCCCGGACCACCGAGACCGGGCATTGCGGCTTCCATGCCGCCTTTTCCGAACATTGCGGCGAGGCCTTTCAGGCCGCCCATTTTCTTAATCTGCTTCATCGCGCGGGACATTTCCTGATACATTTTCAGGAGCTTGTTCACGTCTTGAACTTCCTTGCCCGCACCCGCTGCTATGCGGCGTTTACGCTTGGCGTTGAGCAATGCAGGATTGGCGCGCTCTTTCGGTGTCATTGAACCGATAATCGCATCCATATGGACCAGAACCTTGTCGTCCATGCCGCTATTGGCCATCGCCGCCTTGGCCTTCTTCATGCCCGGCATCATGCCCGCGAGCATGCCAAGGCCGCCCATCTGGTTCATCTGCTGAAGTTGGGTACGTAGATCGTTGAGATCAAACTGCCCCTTCGCCATACGTTTGGCGAGCGCTTCGGCATCTTCTTCATTGATCGTCGCCGCGGCTTTCTCAACCAGCGAGACGACATCGCCCATACCCAGAATACGGTCAGCAACGCGTTTGGGGTGGAATGCCTCCAGCGCGTCCAGCTTCTCGCCGGTACCGGCAAATTTGATCGGTTTGCCAGTGACATGGCGCATCGACAGCGCAGCACCGCCACGCGCATCGCCGTCCATCCGGGTCAGGATCACACCCGTAAGCGGAACTTCTTCGGTAAAGCTCTTCGCGACGTTGACCGCGTCTTGACCGGTCAGACTGTCGACCACGAGCAGTACTTCGGTCGGCGCAGAGATAGAAGACACAGCCTTCATCTCGGCCATCAGCGCCTCGTCTACGTGTAGACGGCCCGCAGTATCGAGCAGTAACACGTCGGCAGCTTGCAGCTTCGCAGCATCAAGCGCGCGGCGGGCAATATCAACCGGCTGTTGGCCTTCGACAATCGGCAGCGTCGCGCATTCAATTTGCTCGCCCAGAACAGCAAGCTGTTCTTGAGCAGCGGGACGATTGACGTCGAGCGACGCCATCATCGATTTCTTGCCGTGTTTCTCTTTAAGGAACTTGGCGAGTTTGGCGGTCGAGGTGGTTTTGCCCGAGCCTTGCAGACCGACCATCATGATCACGACAGGCGGTTTGGCCTCGAGTTCGAGCGGAACGCTCTCTTCTCCGCCGAGCATTTCAACCAGTTCGTCCGAGACGATCTTGACGACTTGCTGACCCGGCGTGACCGATTTCAGAACTTCTGAACCGATGGCTTTTTCAGTTACCGCATCAATGAAACGGCGAACCACCGGAAGTGCGACATCGGCTTCGAGCAAAGCAATTCGAACTTCGCGCATTGCATCGCGAACGTCCTGTTCCTTCAGCGCGCCGCGACCGCGCAGGCCATCGAACACACCGGTGAGGCGATCTGACAGACTGTCGAACATACCACGCTACTCCTCTGTTGTTACCCCAATCTTGAGTCCAAGATAGGGGTACCAACGCCAAATGCCAAAAACGCCGGCGAACGAAACCTCGTTGGCCAGCGTGCGGATTCCAATGCGGAACACGACTTGAATATGTTTCGATGGTGGAGCCTAGCGGGATCGAACCGCTGACCTCAACACTGCCAGTGTTGCGCTCTCCCAGCTGAGCTAAGGCCCCAAAACCGATTTGTTGTTTCGCCCGAAAGCGAGACGAGGCCCTTTATGGGGGCCAACCGCGCAATGCAAGAGTATTTCGCGGTTTTGAGTTGTTTGTTTTAGCCTCAAGCGCCGGCGTTCGCATCCGCTCACTTAGGCTTCCGCCCTAACGGGCGACGCGCGGTCGCGCTTGCGATCGGCTAGTCGCCGACCGAACCATTCCTGGCCGTTTCTGTATCGCGCCAGTCCGGTTCGCGACTAGCGAACCGCAAGGCCGACCGGCCGCCCGAGCTTATGCGAGGAAGCAAGCGAGGCGGATGCCTCGCGCCCGCAGGGTCAAAACAAACGAATCAGGTTTCCGCTTCGTCGTCGTCGCCTTTGCCTTTGGACACAGCCATGTCTTCGCTGTCATCGCCAAGGTCGACGTCAGAGTCGGGACGGTTCTCGTCCTCGTCGACGTCGCTCAGTTCATCATCCTCATCGGCCAGATCGCTATCGGCCTCGCCCTTCTTCTTCTCGTCGTCAAACGGGATAGGCTGTTTCGTTTTCAGAACCGGCTCCGGCTCCCACTCTTCACCGCATTCGATGCAAGTGGCGGGATCATCCTTGCCCAAATCGTAGAAGCGAGTGCCGCATTTTGGACACGTGCGCTTTGTGCCCCATTCTGGCTTAACCATTATAAATCCTTACGTGCTGTCCAGATTAGCTATCTGGAGCGAAAATTTCTGAATGTGTATCGGGTGCGACGCTCATATAATACAAGGTCGGAATCACATGCGGGCGCGCCTTGCCATAGGGTATGTGCCCTGTCAAAGCCCTGATGCCCAACCGCCGAATTCACCGTCAAAATCGAAAGCCATTAGTGACCGATACTCCGACCCCGAAACGCTTTGCATCGCTTGGCCCGCTCACCGGGACAATCCACGTACCCGGCGACAAATCAATCAGCCACCGCTCGCTGATGTTCGGAGCGTTGGCGGTGGGCGAAACCAAAGTGAGCGGATTGCTGGAAGGGCATGACGTCATCGCCACTGCGGACGCGTTGCGCGCGATGGGCGCGACTACAGAGCGTTCCGGAAAGGGCCAATGGTCGATCCACGGCGTTGGAGTCGGCGGATTGTTACAGCCTAAACAAGCGCTGGATATGGGCAATAGTGGCACCTCCACTCGCTTGCTGATGGGCCTGATCGCCAGTCATGGCATAACCGCATCATTCACTGGCGACGCCAGCCTGTCAGGCCGCCCGATGGGCCGCGTGATTGAACCGCTGAGCCAAATGGGCGCGAATTTTACTTCCAGTCCGGGCGGAACCTTGCCGCTGATGATGACAGGTAGCCTGCCCGCTATTCCGATCACCTACCGTCTGCCGGTTGCATCCGCGCAGGTAAAAAGCGCTGTGCTACTTGCCGGTCTCAACACTCCCGGCATCACCACGGTGATCGAACCCGTGCCCACGCGCGATCATTCGGAGCGGATGCTGAAAGGCTTTGGCGCTGAATTGACGGTCGAGGAAATCGACGGTGAACGCCATATCAGCATCCATGGCGACGCAGAGCTTTCGCCGCAAACCATCACTGTACCCGGCGACCCCTCATCCGCAGCGTTTTTCATCGTCGCCGCGCTGATTACCGAAGGCAGCGACCTGCTGATTGAAAATGTCGGACTTAATGCTACGCGCGCTGGCCTGGTCACTGTGCTCAAGAAAATGGGTGGCAATATCGAGCTGGTTGACGAACGCGAAGTTGGCGGAGAGCCTGTTGCCGATCTGCGCGTCAAGCATTCACGGCTGCAGGGCATCGACGTCGATCCGGCTATCGCACCAAGCATGATAGACGAATTTCCCGTGCTGTTTGTAGCCGCTTCGCTCGCAAAGGGCCGCACAACCACCAGCGGGCTAGACGAACTTCGCGTGAAAGAGTCTGATCGACTCTCCACCATGGCAACCGCCCTCAAAGCTGCCGGTGCGATTGTCGAAGAGCTCGCAGACGGCCTCATCATCGAAGGCAGCGACGGAGTACCCTTGCCCGGAACCGACGAGGAAACAATCGTCACCCATCTCGATCACCGGATTGCAATGAGCATGGCCGTCGCAGGCCTCGCCAGCAAAGGCGGTGTTGAGATCGATGACACACGACCGATTTCGACCAGTTTCCCATCCTTTGAAGAACTGCTCGCAGAAAGCGCGTCTTGAATATTACAGCCTTCTGGGAACTCCCCTGGTTTAAACAAACGTTCCCGATCAACCTGTTTGGAATTTCAGGCCGTGCGACCAGACGACACTATCTTGTCGTGTTCCTGTTGACTGTCACGATGTTGATCGTTGGAGTAGAAGAAACCAACGACACTATGAGAGTGATTGCATTGGTGTTTGCGGCTTTGATTTTGCTCACAGGCACTATTCGCCGATTGCATGATGCCGAGCTTGCGTGGTGGTGGATGCTATTTGGCTTCGTTCCCTATATCGGCATTGGCTTTCTAGGTTTTGCGATGTTCCAAGCAGGAACGCGCGGAAAGAACAAATATGGCCTTGATCCGCGCGGCAGGATTGGTTGGGATGATTGAGATGGATATTTACACTGCAATCGGCTTTGTCGGGATGATCATGATCGTATCCGCTTATGCGTATCTGACGGCGAAGGACGAACCGAACCCGTTTATCCTGCACGGCACCAATCTGGTCGGCGCGACATTGCTGGCGATTTCACTGCTGGTACACACAAACCTACCCTCGCTCGTGCTAGAGGCGATTTGGATCAGCGTCGCGATCTGGGGATTGACCAAGGCATTTCTGGCCCGAAGAGAGGGACGGAGGAAAGCAAAATGATTATCGCCGTAGATGGCCCTACCGCCTCTGGCAAAGGGACGATTTCCAAAAAACTGGCGACACATTTCGGCTTGCCGCATCTGGATACCGGCCTGCTTTATCGCGCGGTCGGGCGGCAAGTGATCCTAAATGGCGGCGATCCAGACAATGCGGGTGATGCATTGACTGCAGTCGCGTTCCCCGATGAACTGCTCGACGATCCGGTTTTGCGCAATGAAGCCACGGGCAGCTTGGCAAGCCGCGCTTCGGTCCATCCAGCGGTGCGGAAAGCCCTGTTCGAACGGCAACGCGCCTTTGCCAAGCAAGGTGGCGGTGCAGTGCTCGACGGGCGAGATATCGGAACGGTGATCGCGCCCGATGCAGATGTGAAGCTGTTTATCACCGCTAGTGTAACCGCCCGTGCGCAAAGGCGCTTCAATGAAATGGAGCAGCGCGGTGTGTCGATCTCGCTATCCGAAATCGAAGCCGATTTGGAGCGCCGCGATGCCCGAGATACCGGCCGCAAAGACGCGCCGCTTCTTGCCGCAGAGGATGCGTTTGTGATCGACACGTCCGAACTTGGTATCGAAGAAGCGTTCGCCGCAGCGCTTGAGACAATTGCACAGTCACAAACAAGCTAACCGAACCGCGAAGCCAACGACCTCTGTCCTACAACCCACATTTCTGACTAGCTGGCCAGGTGATCACACCGTCTCTCATCCAGCGCCAAACAACAGGCGAAATCAGGCCCGTTAGCTTTCTCTGCAGAACCCTGTTCCATGTGTTCCATCCTGTAGGACTTCCCCTCGGGAGCGTGGCTCCAATTCGCTTGCTTTCTGCGGGCATCTCCCCTAGGCGCGCGACCGTCTGAAGGGCACTCGTGTCCCAAAGGCCTTCATCGCGGCATTCGGTCCGGTGGAGAGTTCGGCCTCTTGGCCCACCAAGGCAATCCCGCCACGGTGGAGAAAAGACCCCGGGAACCAACCCGGCGGCCGGTCAAAATACATATTAGGATACTCCTAACCTATGGCAACTTCAGCCAATCCTACGCGCTCGGATTTCGAAGCGCTTCTCAATGAACAACTCGGTGGTGCAGAAGACGGTGGCTTTGAAGGCCGCGTCGTTAAAGGCACCGTTACCGCGATCGAAAACGGCAAAGCCGTTGTCGACGTAGGCCTCAAGAGTGAAGGCCGCATTGACCTTAAAGAATTCTCCCGCGGCGATGACGACCACGGCCTGACTGTCGGCGCTGAAGTCGAAGTCTATGTCGACCGTGTCGAAAACGCTGACGGCGAGGCAATGCTTTCCCGCGACCGCGCACGCCGCGAAGCCGCATGGGACAAGCTTGAAAACGAATTCGGCGAAAATGCCCGCGTAAATGGCCGCATCTTCGGCCGCGTCAAAGGCGGCTTCACTGTCGACCTCGACGGCGCCGTGGCCTTCCTGCCCGGTTCGCAAGTCGATATCCGCCCCGTCCGTGACATCACTCCGTTGATGGACATCGAACAGCCGTTCCAAATCCTCAAGATGGATCGCCGCCGCGGCAATATCGTTGTTTCGCGTCGCTCGATCCTCGAAGAAACACGCGCCGAACAGCGCAGCGAACTGATCGGTGAACTGGCTGAAGGTCAGGTCATTGACGGTGTAGTCAAGAACATCACTGACTACGGTGCATTCGTTGATCTGGGCGGCATTGACGGCCTGCTCCACGTCACCGACATGAGCTACAAGCGGGTCAACCACCCGAGCGAGATCATCGAAATCGGTCAGACCGTTACTGTCCAGATCGTTCGCATCAACAGCGAAACCCAGCGCATCAGCCTTGGCATGAAGCAGCTGGAAAGCGATCCATGGGATGGCGTCGGCGCGAAATACCCTATCGGCGCGAAGCTGCAGGGTACTGTCACCAACATCACCGAATATGGTGCGTTTGTGGAACTGGAAGCCGGCATCGAAGGTCTGGTCCACGTTTCCGAAATGTCTTGGACAAAGAAGAACGTTCACCCCGGCAAAATCGTTTCGACATCGCAAGAAGTCGACGTGCTTGTCCTCGAAGTGGACAGTGAAAAGCGCCGCATCTCGCTCGGCCTCAAGCAGGCTCAGGGCAACCCATGGGAAGAATTCGCAGAGAAATTCCCTGTTGGCGCAACCGTCACCGGCGAAGTCAAGAATGCGACCGAATTCGGTCTGTTCATCGGCCTTGATGGCGATGTGGACGGCATGGTTCACATGTCCGACATCGCATGGGGCATCTCGGGCGAAGACGCTCTGGCGTTGCACCGTAAAGGTGAAGAAGTCCAAGCGATCGTTCTCGATGTCGACACCGACAAGGAGCGCATCAGCTTGGGCATGAAACAGCTTGAAAAGGGTGCTCCATCGGCAGAAGGCGCTGCTGGCGGCGGTCTGAAGCGCGGCGACGTTGTTACCGTGACTGTTCTCGAAGTCCGCGATGGCGGCCTCGAAGTTCAGGCTGGCGACGATGGCGCAACCGGCTTCATCAAGCGTTCGGATCTCGGCCGTGACCGTGACGAGCAACGTCCTGACCGTTTCCAAACCGGCAACAAAGTCGATGCGATGGTCACCGGTTTCGACCGTTCGAAGAAGCCAAACTTCTCGATCAAAGCACGTCAGATTTCCGAAGAGAAGGAAGCAGTGGAGCAGTTCGGTTCATCCGATTCGGGCGCATCACTCGGCGACATTCTCGGCGAAGCTCTTAAGGGCAAAGAAGACTAACTCGTTTAGGCCCTCAAACGCCGGGCGCCGACATCCGTCGGCTTAGCTTCGCCCTAACGGGCGTCGTGCAGTCGCACTCTGGCTACCGCAACCAAGAATAGCGGTCGCGGCAGCCATAGGGCCGACCGGCCCGCCCGCAGCGAAGCGACCGTTAGGGAGCGAAAGCGAGGAAAGCCAAGTGAACGGATGTTCACGCCGGCGTTTGAGGCTAAACAAAGAAAGGCCCGCCCTCCACTTTGGAAGGCGGGCCTTTCCTACTTCGGGCGCCTGTCCTACAAAGCTGCCATGCTACAGATTCATCAGTTCCCCTGCCTGTCCGACAATTACGGATATCTCGTCCACGATCCCGCCAGCGGCGAGACGACCTGCATCGATACGCCCGACGCTACGGAGTATCTCAAACAAGCCGATGCGCAGGGTTGGACGATTACCCATATCTGGAACACCCATTGGCATCCGGATCATGCAGGTGGGAATGAAGAGATCAAGGCTGCGACAGGTTGCACTGTGATCGGTCCTGCTGAGGTCGAGAAAATCGCTAAGCCAGATGTTATCATCAAGCATGGTGATACTGTCTCGCTCGGTGCTTTTACCGGCGATGTGATTGATGTTGGCGGCCATACCAACGGCCATATCGCGATCCATGTTGCGGAAGCGGGTGTGGCGTTCGTTGGTGATGCAGTATTTGCGCTGGGTTGCGGGCGGATGTTCGAAGGCACACCAGATCAATTCTGGGCCAGTTTGGAGAGGATCAAGGCCCTCCCTGCCGATACTATGCTCTACTGCGCGCATGAATATACACAGGCGAATGCCAAGTTCGCGGTGCATGCCGATCCGGAAAATACTGCCCTCGCCGATTATGCGGCCGAGATTGATCGCAAACGCGCCGAGAACACGCCAACAGTGCCAATGGGCTTGGCGCGCGAACTCGACACCAACCCTTTCCTGCGCGCCGACGATCCGGCTCTGATGGCAAAATGGGGCGGTGATACGCCCGAGGCGACCTTCGCAGCGCTTCGCGCAGGTAAGGACAATTTCTAAGCCTTATGCAGGCTCTCCAAGTCACATCGCTAAGCTCTGACCTCTCCGGTTGCGAGCTGGTCGACCTGCCCACGCCTCAACGGCAATCAGGCGAGGTGCTGGTGCGCATCCGCGCCGCCTCGCTCAATTTCCCCGATCTGCTGATGACGCGCGGGGAATATCAGTTCAAACCGGAGCCGCCCTTCACCTCTGGCATGGAATTATCCGGCGAAGTGATAGAAGCCGATGCCGATAGCGCCTTTTCCGTTGGTGACCGGATCATGGGCGGCGCAAAAACTGGTGCGATGGCGGAGTATGCCTCTGTGCCCGAGCGCAACCTACGCCTTGCCCCAGAGGGTTTGGACTATCCACAAGCTGCCGCTCTCGGCGCGGCCTACACCACCGCCTACACGGCGCTGGTCGAGCAAGGAGCGCTCGAGGCTGGTCAGTGGGTTCTTGTACATGGAGCCAGCGGAGGCGTTTCGTTAGCCGCAATTGATCTGGCCAAATCGCTCGGCGCGAAAGTAATCGCTGCGACTGGCTCACCCGAGAAAATGGATCGGATTGGCGCGCTTTACGCGCTCGATGCTGTGATCGAGAGCAAAGGGCGCTTTCGCGAACAAGTCGCCGAAATCACCGATGGCAAGCTATGCGACTTGGTATTGGATACGGTCGGCGGTGACATATTCGATGAAAGCACGCGCTGTGTGGCCTTCGGAGGAAAACTGCTGGTGGTAGGCTTCGCGGGCGGGCGCATCGCCGACATCGCAACCAACATCCCCCTAATCAAAGGTTTCTCAGTCGTCGGTGTCCGTGCGGGCGAATATGCACGGCGCTTTCCAGATCGTGGCAAACGTATCGCTGGCGAAGTTTCGCGAACGGCCAGTGAAGGACAGATTGCCCCAGCAATAGACAGGACCATCCCGCTAGCCCATTGGCGCGAGGCATTTGAAGCGATGGCAGGTCGCAAACTGGTGGGGAAAATTATCCTCGAACCCGGTCGCTAGAAACAAAAAAAGGCGGCCACTCGGACCGCCTTGTAATGTCTGGAATTGCCAGTGTTCGTTTAGAAGCTTAGATGCCTGCGATCACCTGATCGGCCAACTTACCGTCAGCCGCGGCATCATGCTTCTTCGCAATCAGCTCTTGCGCAGCAGAGGTTGCAGCGTTGGCAGCACGAGCGCGGACATCGTCCACGGCATCACGCTCAGCCGCAGCGATCTTGTCTTCCGCCATTTTCTTACGGCGAGCAACCATCGCTTTGCTGTCTTCTTCAGCTTTCGCAACGATGGCGTCGGCTTCTTTCTGAGCGCCTTCCATCATCGCTTCGGCGTCTTTTTCAGCACCAGCGATTTTCGCGGCGTACTCGTTACGAAGCGCTTCCGCTTCAGCGCGAAGCTTCTTCGCTTCGTCGAGCTGTTCGCGGATCGCGGCGATCTTGTTGTCTAGACCGCCAGTGATCATGCCGGGGACTTTCTTCCACACCATGATCAGGATCAGGACCGCCATCGAAATCGATACAATGACGTAGGGCTCCATGCCCCAAAGCATCGGTCCTGCAGGTTTTTCGCCTTCTGCAGCGGACGCGAGGATCAGCATCAGATTATGCATTGGTCATCGCCTTCTTCACTGCCGACTTCGCACTTGCAGCGGTCACAGACACGCCAGCAAGTTGCTTGACGATATCCTGCGCTGCCTCGGCTGCAACCGATTCAACTTCGGTCAGCGCGGCTGTGCGCGCTTCGGCGATCTCGACTTCCGCTTTTGCAAGCTTGGTATCGAGACGCTTCTGCGCTGCAGCCAGTTTCTTCTCGCTAGAAGCAGCGGCATCAGCCTTTGCCTTAGCGATAACAGCCTGGGCATCTGCGCGATTTTCATTCTCGCGCTTGCGCCATGCCTCTTCCTCCTCGTCAGCTTGGTTACCCGCAGCTTCAGCAGCGGCCAGATCGCTGGCGATCTGATCGTCACGCTGGGCAACGGTTTCCATGACACGCGGCACCATACCGCGGCCCACAACGAAGAAGACAAACCCAAAGGTCACCAAGAGCCAGAATATCTGGCTGGAGTAGGTTTCCATTATCTGAGCTATCTGAGGCATAGGATGAAGTCCCGGCTTTCAGGCGAAAGGAATACCAGACCGGCCCGACTGAAGCCGGGCCGACCTTGGTGATATATTAGGCGACGAAGATCAGGATCATCGCGACGACAAACGCCAGCAGGCCGAGAAGCTCAGCTGCGGCGAAGCCGATGAACAGGCGGCCTTGCTGACCGTCTGCTGCGCCTGGGTTGCGAAGTGCGCTCTCAAGGAACGAACCGAAGACGTTACCAACACCGATAGCGGCCATGCCGGCACCGATAGCGGCGAGACCTGCGCCGATGAGCTTTGCTGCTGCTGGATCCATTGTACTTACTCCTTAGAAAAATCTGTAATTGTTAATCAGTAACTTAGTGAATGTGATGTCTTAGTGAAGGTGCTCGGCATCGTTGATGTACAGTGACGTCAACAGCGCGAAAACATATGCCTGAATGCCCGCGACCAGAATTTCCAGCGCGCTAATGCCAATCATCAAAATGAAGCTGGGAACTGCGACCAGAGCCGCGAATTCCGGACCTGCGTTAGTGCCGTCGATGACGAAGCTCGACAGAACTTTGAGCAGAACGTGGCCAGCCATCATCGCAACGAACAAACGTAGCGCGAGGCTGAACGGACGTACGAGGAATGAGATCAGCTCGATCGGGAAAATGATCGGGATCATCGGCAGCGGCGTGCCATGTGGCACGAACAGGCTGAAAAACTTGATGCCGTGCTTCCAAAAACCAACGATCAGGACAATCGAGAAACTGATGATCGCAAGAACGCCGGTTACGGTAAAGTGGCTGGTAAACGTGAACGGGTGCAAACCGACTATGCCAAGCGGAAGCAAGCCAAGCAGGTTGGCGAACAGAATGAACATGAACAGGCTGAAGATATAAGGCACATATTTGCGCCCCGCCTTGCCCACATTGGCTTCCAGCATGTCGTCGATGAAACCGGTAAAGGTCTCAACCATCATCTGCCAGCGGCCAGGCACGAGCTCTCGCTTCATACCGCCCACGACAAACACGGTCAGCACGATTGTCGTGATAACCATCCACATCGCACTGTTCGTAAAGGCGATATTGAAGCCCGCGAGTTCCCAAGCATTCGAACCCAATAAGGGCTCGATGTGGAACTGGTGCATCGGATCGACTTTGCCTTCTTCGGCTGCCACGTCTGAACGTCCCTACGCGTTAAGAGCAATCGCTGCGGTTACTCATCATCAGATGCGCTTTCCGTTTGCGTGCTCGCCATTCGAAAAATGTTCCTGAAAGCAACGATTATCCCAAGGAATAATCCCACCAACAGACCCCAGGGCGATGTACCGGCGAAATAGTCAATCGTGACGCCAATAATCACACCGCCGAGAATCCCGCCAAGCAGATCCGCCAGAACCCGGTTTCCGCTGCGATAATTCGCATCGGTTCCCGATACTTGCGGCCGGTTGCGTGTATCTTCGCGCTCTTTGGCGGCTTTAAGCCGCGCTTCGAGCGCATCAATGCGCGCATCCTCGGCGATAGGTTCCCGTGCGGGCTTCTCGTCGCTCATGTCTTGCTCCTAAAAAAGGGGTGCGCGACACGGGCAATTAAGCTGCCCGCCGAGGGCGAGGCCCCCTTAGGCGGGGGGTGTTTTGAAGTCAACCGGCGCAATCTCGCACCTGCAACATTTTTGGTGATTTGTGCTTTAGTCCAGCGACTCTAAGCGGCAGCGCATCGACTGTCGCGCATTGGTGGCGCGTTCGTCCGGGTCTGCCAAGAACCATCCGGCGCCTGATACTTCTCACCCGGTACCGTTGCCGCAATAGCTAGGCAGCCCGAGGTGAACGCGTATTCTTCGATCGTGGACTTCTTAGCTGCAGCACGCTGGGTGTAAACCGCGCGCCGCTTAATGTTAATGTCTTTGACGATACGTTGGATAGCGGGTGTGCCGGTACCAACAACGCCCAAATACCCGTCCATTTTTTCGCCAACCTGCCCTGCAGAGCGCGCAGCAGCATAGGCTGGATCACGTTGAGCATGAGCCGTTCCGGCGAAACCGCCAAATGCCATTGCTGCAGCTGCGAAAGCAAACAGCGATTTATTCACAAATGTCTGTGCCATAACGGCCTCCTTAACCGAACACCTTCAGAATCAGAAGATATCCGCATTGTCTTCAATCGTATTGCCCGCATCTTCGGCGAGCCGGTAAACTACTTCGGCAGTGATATTGATGTTCAACTCAATCACGATCGGTTCGCTCGGCGCATTCACCGTCACGCATCCCGAAAACATGGTCGAGCCCAGCATCAAAGCTGCGCCTGCCAATTTGCTCCTAAAGCCATCCACTCGCGTTCCCCTGTCGGTTAAAGGTTTTGCAGCATGGGTGCTCAAGATCAATTTATGACATGTCATGGCAGTTCCTCGCTGTCTGAAGTCTGAATATCGGATTCATCGGGCCGCACACCTTCGGGTGCCGGCATTGGCTGATCGGGAGCCGGAGACGGAGCACCTGGCGCTGCCGGTACAAAACGCGTGCCGTCGTCGACAAACAGTCCAAGATCGCGCGGATCGGTGACCGTCGCAGGATCGTACATCGACTTCATAAGGTCGACCAACTTATAGAATGGCGCCTT
The DNA here is from genome assembly GCF_017812015.1 of Pontixanthobacter sp. CEM42. Taxonomy (GTDB): domain Bacteria; phylum Pseudomonadota; class Alphaproteobacteria; order Sphingomonadales; family Sphingomonadaceae; genus Pontixanthobacter. The sequence continues at coordinate 1,291,816 of NZ_JADQTN010000001.1, forward strand.
GATATTGACGTTGAACTGGATCGGCAGGTCAGCGATCTGGCGTGTGATGAAGTTCTGCTCGGTTCCTGCCCCTTGCCGCACGCCGGCGAATTCGAGCTTCGTCACGATATCACCAGTGAGCGGCCCCTCAATATCGATTGCCATTGATGAGTAGTCGAGACTTTTCAATGTATTGAAGGCGTAGTTTGCGATGGGAGAGAGGTCTTCATAGGTCAGTTCTCCAACATAGGAGACGTTACCGCCTGAACGCGATTGCAAAGAACCACCTTCAATTTTACCAAAACCAAGTTCGTCGAAAACAATTGGCAATTCGCCGTCAAAGACTCCTGTCGCGGCTAGATTGCCGAGCTCCATATTCTCCACAAACAAAGCGGAGTCCAAACCCTCGACCTCCAGCACATATCGCCGCTCCTCAGCGACACTGAGATTCAGATCGACCGGCTTCAAGGTCAACGTCCCGCCCATAAACGGCCATTTGCCGCCTGTTACGCCGAGAAATTGCCCATCGGTCAGACTGAAGCCAATTTCGCCATTGGTAGCCTCGATACCCGGATTGACCGATTCAACCTTGATTCTCTGATTCGGAGCGGTGGTCAGGCTAAGCAGATCGGTAAACTCCACAGTACCGGAAGCGCCCTGCACCGGCCCGAACACCGCCGCAAGATCAAGTGATTCGGAAGAAAATGACCCGAAGCTGGTGACCGCATCCGAGTTCCAGTCGATACGGCCGGTTCCGGTTATTGTGCCGCTGACATTGGCGGCAACACCCTTGATGAGCTCGGTCAACTGATCGGGCTGCAAGCCGTCGTCAAAGGTTAGTCCGTCAACAGCCAAACCGGCAAACCCAGTACTGTTGTTCAGATTGTGCTGGATAGAAACATCGCTGATCGCCCGATCGCTTTCGGGGGCGCGGAGCGTCGCATTTGCCAGAATGACATTGTTGGCCAACGTCAGCGTCGCATCCCGCGCGACAAAGGGGAAATAGCGCGGCTCTGGCGCGCGGTCGACCAAAGTGAACTGACCGTCGGCGATAGTCAGAACGCCGTCGGTATAATCCCATTCTCCCGAGCTTTGCTGCAGATCGATGGGCACTGCAAACAGCCCGATATCAGCCCCGGAAAACGAACCTGCGATACCCTCGCCCAGTCGCGCCACCAGATCGGAAATAACGAAACGGCTCGCCTCTTCCTCAGGGCCGAGCGCGATGTTCAAAGCCTTCGCAGTCGCAACACCGGGATAAGCGACTCCTATCGGACCGCTGGACAGTTGGATCGGCGTTCCCGCCAATGTCCCTGCAAGATCAAGCGATTGAGCACCGGCAGCGATGCGCAATCCGCTCGTATCCTGACTAACAATCGCGCGGCCCTGCGCCGGACACAGAGTGACACTGCGGCTTGATAGTTCGAGATTGGCGAATGCGAGGTTATCAAAGCCAATCTGGGTGCATTGTCGCCACATTTGCAGGCCAGCTGCTGAACTCCAGCTACCGCTGACCGGCATTCGCAAGTTTTGTGCCTCTCCTCCGGGTAACGGACCGCTCGCCGTCACATCACCTGCAAACGTGATCGCACCCGATTCATTCTGCGTAACCAGCATTTCCGGTAAGGCGATCATACTGTCACCAGCGCCATATTGATCCATCCGCACACGGAACACTGACTGTCCAGCTCCGGAAAATTCCATCCGCCCGACCAGCGGGGGCAGGTCGCGTCCACCAACGCGGAAATTGCCGGATATCCTTGGAGTGCGCGATCCGTTTTGTGCATATTGCAGACGGGATAGAGACAGTAATTGCGAGCCGCTGGAACCGCGCAAAGCGGCTTGCGGGATAATGAGAGACTGCGTTTCACTCTCGTGCCGTCCAATCACACTCGCCTGCAGGCTCGCATCGCGCACCTCGCGTTTCAAAGCTCCGCTTAGCTTGACAATCAGCGGCTTTAGCAAGGTGCCGTCAGTCGCGGTTTCAAACTGTGCAAGCTGCGTGCTCGCGCCGTCGCTTATTAAAATACCGGCGCCCTCAATATCGGCCTGCAACTCTGCATTGGCGAAGCCGTCCTGCATCCGCAGGCTTCCATCGACGGCCAGCGACTGTGCCGCCATATGATCTGATGTTATTGCATTAGCGACAATCGCGAACCGTGAATCCAGCTTACCGTCCTTGAAAACGAAGCTGAGAGGCCCCGATAGGCGGTCCACCTGCGCCACTCCGCCATCAAGCAAGCCAGTTGATAGAGTTCCATCGACCGAAACGCTTGCAAGATCGGCGTCAATCTCTGTTGCAGCTTGATATCCGAAATCTTGTAATGCCACCCCGCTATCAGGACAGCGCAAGCCCGCAAGACGAACGGGTCCCTCGAGCTTGATCCTTCCGGCAGTGGTCGCGATATCGCCATAGAGGCTCGCCCGCTCCGCATTGCAGCCGCCATATCGGACGTTCGGTGCAAACGCCGCGACGATGCCTTCAAACCCGCTGTCGAGCCGCCCCGCTCCTTCAGCTTTCAGACCAATATCACCAAAGTCGCTCTCGATCAGCCCGCGTCCATCAACCAGACTAAGGTCCCAAGCGGGCAATCCGGCCGGTGTGTCAGATTCAGCAAAAATGACTGTGTCGAGACTGCCGAAGCTCAGTGTATTGTCGAGATATGACCCGTAAAGCCGAGGTTTAATGAGCGTAATCTGACCGATCTCTGGCACACCAAAGCCATAGGCCAACGCAATTTCCGCTCTTTCGACAGTCAATTCCGGATCATCTGGATCGCCAATTACAATATTGGTGAGCACCTGCCGGTCCGTCGAGATATCCTCGATTGTATAGGTCGCAGGCAAATCGAGACCTTCAAGCTGCTCGCCAATCAGATCGCGGGCGAGTTGCTCACGCATCGTCCAGCCGTAAATCACCAGAGCAAACAGGATAATCAGCAGACCGAAGGCGACACGATACACCCAGCGCCGCTTCTTCAGCGCAGGCGCAGGAGCTTCAGCCTCCGTATCGATGTCCGCTTGCGACGCCATTGCTGGCTACTTGCGCGTTGGGCGCTGCAAAGGCAATGCAGTACCGCAACCATTGCAGGACCAAACGTGCCGCAAACTGACGAAAACACAGCAAAACATGGTGGTGCCGGCCACCGCGCACGGCTGCGCAAGCGGTTGCTGGAAGGTGGCGCAGAGGCCCTCGCCGACTACGAAGTGCTCGAATATTTGCTGTTTGCGGCGATTAAACAAGGCGACACCAAGCCGGTTGCCAAGGCGCTGATCGAGCGGTTCGGCTCGCTCTCAGGTGTGCTGAATGCAGAACCGGGTGCCCTCACCGATGTGAAGGGCGTTGGTGAAACCAGCGCGGCGGCACTTAAAAGCGTTGCCCTCGCCGCGCGGCGGATGGCGCGGAGCGAAGTGTCGCAGAAACCGATTCTCGGTAGCTGGCAGGCACTGCTTGATTATCTCACGATCGATATGGCGCATCTGACGGTCGAGCGCGTGCGCGTGCTATATCTCAACGCGCAGAACCGGCTGATCCTCGACCACCATGTCGGCGATGGTTCGATTGACGAAGCTGCTATTCACCCGCGCGAAGTGATCCGGCGCGGGCTTGATATCGGCGCAACCGCACTCATCCTTGTGCACAACCACCCGAGCGGCAATCCCGAACCAAGTCGCGCCGATATTCAGATCACTAACAAGATCGCCGAGGCTGGGCGCTTGCTCGATATCACAGTCCACGACCATGTGATCGTGGGCCGCGATGGCCATACATCGCTCCGTGCGAAAGGGTTGATCTAACCCACGGCCAAATCGTTATTTGGGCTCAATCCCATAGAGCTTGAAGCGAGGCTTCAAACGGGGCCAGATCATCAGCGCTTGCCGGATTTGCTCGTCTCCTTCGGCATTGCCCTGCTCTTGCATGATAATCCCGCGCATAAAGCGTGACGCTGCAATCTCGGGATCAAGCTTAAGTGCTGCATCCAGATCAGTCATCGCCTTGTCGAGATCGCCCAAGCGGTAGTGGATCATCGCGCGGCTATCGAGTGCACTCGCAGGGCTTCCTGCGCGTTCAATCGCTTTAGTACAGATCGCCATCGCATCATCCAGCGAGACATTGAAGATACCGCGGTACCAGCACGCATCATTGAGCAGGCTACTCGAATCGGGTTCTTCCTCAATGCGCTCGGAAATCACCGCCAATCCGCCCTCGACATCGCCGCCAAGCGCCATCGCATAGGCCCGTCCTGACGCATAATCGTCGAGATCTTCCTCACCAATCGGCAACGCATCGATCAGCGCCAATGCCTCATCGGCCCGGCCCGTCTGCCGCAGCAATGTTGCTTGGGCGTATGCGACGTAGTTTTCTGGCGACAGCTCATAGGCTGACTGGATATCCGCAATCGCGTCATCGATCCGGCCCAAGGCCTCGTACATATCCGCTCTGGACAGGAAGAGATCCGCAGTCGGTTCCTCTGCGATAACCGTGCTCAAATCCTTCTGCGCATTGTCGAAATCGTAGATACTGGCGAAGAATTGCGCGCGCGATTGCAGCGGAACGAATTCGTCATCGTCGGCCTCTGCCACCGCTAGATTATAACGCTCACGCGCCGGCGCTGTCAGCATGTCCAGCGTTGCGCGATCACGCTCCCATCGCCGGACACTGTTTTCGGGCGCATCCACCGTCAGATCGGCCTTGGTCAGCTTTAGTGAAGCGAGCCGTGCCGCGGGAATGTCCTCAGGAGCAATCTCACCCAGGCTGGTTGCTTGTTGTTGCTCGAAGACGAACTGCCGGCCGTCGAGCGAAGCCGTGCGCACGACACGGGTATTGGCGAAACCTTGGTCCAACGCCTGTTCGCCCGCGATCGCGAAACCGTCCCCATCATCGGGCAACACAACGGTGTTGATCATGACCGAGCGATTGGGCCCGCGTGTTGCGACGGGTATATTCTTCCACTTTGGACGCGCGCGGTTCGGTGAGAACGCACGTTGCCGCCCGGAATCACCAGCCTCCATAGTAAGCTCGCCCTTGTCATAATCGAACATTGGCTGCGCTACGCCTTCCAATGTGACGGAGCCCATTGCCAGCTCATCATCATATGCGAATTTGACCGAGCTAATTTGGCCGACCCCCATCGAGCCGCCTGACATATTGCGCCAGCGTTTCTCGGCTTCCGGATCGCCTTCATCAACAATCGCCTTGAACTGCGCGCCGGCCGCACCGAACAGCTGCACTTCGACAGAAATGAGCGCGGGCAAATCAACACCAGCCGAGTGGTCGGCGTCGAGCTTCATCACCATATTCGCGCTCGACATTGGTCGATCGGTCATCGGAACGAGCTCAGCGCCGCCCGGCTTTAGCGGTAGTGCATAATGAAATGCAGGGACGGTATCCATATTGGCCAGCCGCGTGGCGGTGGTCGTCCCGTCCAGCCAATAATCAGTGCCATTGACGTTAGCGCGCACGATCATGTGGTTGAATGCTGCAGGCAGCGGCAACAGTTCGGGCGTCGCATCACCGCCGCGCGTCGCGACCAGTACTACGTCGGCATCGATATCCATATATTGCAGTAGCGCAAGCAGCAGGACCGACTTTGCCTTGCAGTCGCCATAGCGCTTTTCCCATGTATCTTCAGCACTTTGCGGCAGATAGTTGCCACCATCCAAACCGTCGAGCAGATAGCTCACCTGATCTTGAACCATCCGCACGGCCAGTTCCGTGCGTTTGAGCGGATCATCGGTCTTGGCCATGATCGCCTTCGCTTCGCTCGCTACGGCGCCATCGTCGGACAGCTCGGCCGCTTCGGTGAAGTGTGGCTCCATCACCTGCGACAGTTCTTTCCAGCTATCAAAGCTGCCCGCGCGCAAAATCGGTGCGCGGCGGAAACGTGACGGGGCATCGCGCGGAAAATCTTCGCGCTTCACCAGTGGAAGCTCGATGGTGATAAATTCGTAGCCACCGCGCGTTTCCAGCTCGGGCACATCGACGTCAGGCCCTGCTTGATAAGTAATCCCAGAATTCTGCGGCCAGCTCATAATGACGCGCGATTTACCTACGCGGTACGGCTCGGATCGCAGATATTGCAGCGCCTGCATTTCATCACCCAGCGCCTGGTCATCGATAGTGATGGTATGCGCCACACGCAGCAGATCGCCTTCCTGCAATTTCGGCACAGCCAAAGTCGCGGTTAGCCGGCCGTCAAGCAACCGCCGCTCCAACCCTCGTTCCCGCCGTAGAATCTCAAATTCTGTGCCCTCAGCAATCAAATCGATTGTTTCGTCGTCACGGATAATCTCCAGCTTGTGAACAAGCAGGTCACCTTTGTCCGGCGCCCATGTCATCTTCAGCGTTCCCTCGGACGTCAGAGCCTGAAGATTGTCGATCCTGACGATGCGGTCATGATATTCGTGGACCGTCCCGTCTTCGAGCCGGTATTGCCAATCAACCAAAACTTCGGAGGGACCATCGGCGACAGTACTCTTGTCGATCTCAGCAACATCTACCCAAGCCGGAACATCTTCATACAAAACTTCTTCGCCAGCATAGGCGGGTGCAGAAATGGCGACGATTGCGAAAGCGCTGACACCAGCGAATTTGTTCATGAAGGGCCCCTAAAGAAAATCAGACAGCGGACATTGATGCCAGCTGCATCGAAGCAACCTACAGGCTGCACGACCCTATGCAATGAATATTCAGCAGTTCAGCCGCTCTATTTCACCATAGATCAGCTATTTACTATTCTATCGACGGATTAGGCGCTGCCCGCCCCTTGCCATTGCGGGGTGCGCACCTTAGCCGCCTGCGCTATCACAGCACCACACAGAATCACCTCCGGAGTATCCCATGGTCCCGCGTTATGCCCGCCCCGCAATGTCTGCCATTTGGGAGGCGGAAGCGCGTTTCAAAATCTGGTTCGAGATTGAAGCCCATGCGACCGAGAAACTGGGCAAGCTCGGAGTAGTCCCTGAGAGCGCTGCAAAGGCCCTGTGGGATTGGTGGGCAACTGACCCGGTAATCGACGTTCCTGCTATCGACGCCATCGAAGCTGTTACGAAACACGATGTGATCGCATTCCTGACATGGGTGGCCGAACAGGTAGGTGATGAAGCCCGCTTCATGCATCAGGGCATGACCAGCTCCGATGTGCTCGACACGACGCTAGCAGTCCAACTGGCGCGCTCTGCGGACATTTTACTAGAAGACCTCGATCTGCTGCTCGCCGCGATCAAACGCCGCGCAGAGGAACATAAATACACGCCAACCATCGGCCGCAGTCACGGCATTCATGCAGAGCCAGTGACCTTCGGCCTGAAGCTGGCCCAGGCCTATGCCGAGTTTGACCGCTGTAAGACGCGCCTGATTGCTGCGCGCGAAGAGATTGCCACCTGCGCGATCTCAGGCGCCGTGGGAACTTTCGCGAATATCGATCCGAGCGTTGAGGCGCATGTCGCGGAGAAGCTGGGTTTGGCCATCGAGCCGATTTCAACGCAAGTGATTCCGCGTGATCGCCATGCGATGTTCTTCTCGACACTCGCAGTGATTGCTGGCTCGATTGAACGCGTTGCAGTCGAGGTCCGCCACCTTCAACGCACCGAAGTGCTTGAGGCTGAAGAATATTTCTCGCCCGGCCAAAAAGGCAGCTCGGCGATGCCGCATAAGCGCAACCCGATCCTGACCGAGAACCTCACGGGCCAAGCCCGCATGATCCGCGGCTATGCTATGCCAGCGCTGGAAAATGTCGCTCTATGGCATGAGCGGGATATTTCGCACTCTTCGGTTGAACGTTTCATCGGTCCCGATGCCACCATCACGCTCGACTTCGCGCTCGCCCGTTTGACTGGCGTGATCGACAAACTGCTAATTTACCCTGAGCGTATGCAGAAGAATATGGACCGTATGGGCGGCCTGATCCACTCGCAGAGAGTCCTGCTCGCGCTTACGCAAGCCGGTGTGAGCCGTGAGGATGCCTACCGGTTGGTCCAACGCAATGCGATGAAGGTGTGGGAATCCGATGGAGCGGTCGCACTCCTCGATCTGCTCAAAGCGGACGATGAAGTTACCGCTGCTTTGTCCATCGAGGAAATCGAATCCAAATTCGATCTCGACTATCACTTCAAGGAAGTCGACACGATTTTCGCCCGCGTATTCGGATGACCATAGGCCACAGCTGAAGGCGCACGAGTCGTGCCCTTCACTTCGCACTGCAACCCGCCTAGCATTCGCAGAACACTAACGGAGTGACGCAATGAAAATCGTTCGTACCATCTTGTGGACTTTGCTCGCAGCAGCAGTTGCGGTCTTCGTTTATGTGAACTGGGGCGAATCCCACAATGTGATCATCTGGCCGCGCGAGGGGAACAAGAGCATCCTGTTCGACTGGCCTGTCGGCTTCATTGCAATCGTGTTCTTCTTAGTCGGTTTCCTACCAATGTGGCTATTCCATCGCGGTGTTAAATGGCGCCTCAACCGGCGGATTAAGACGCTTGAAAATGCTGCGCGCGCAGCAGCTGTTTCCGCTCCGGTTAAAACGACACCCAAACCAGTAGACGCACCCGCCACAAGCGAGGAACTCGCCCCGGCGCCGACACCACCGGGCCAACCATGAGCAATCCGGTCTATCTCGCGCTCGACTTGCCACAATTGGATGCGGCGAAAGCACTGGCCGAGAAAGTCAAAGCGCATGTCGGTGGCCTCAAACTAGGGTTAGAGTTCTTTTGCGCACACGGCTCGCACGGCGTTCATGAGATCGCACAGGTCGGACTGCCGATTTTCCTTGATTTGAAACTGCACGATATTCCCAACACCGTCGCCGGCGCGATGCAGGCTATCCATGTGCTGGAGCCCTCTATCGTGACCGTCCATGCCAGTGGCGGACGGGCAATGCTGGAAGACGCCAAAGCCGCCGCGGGCGAGCACACCAAAGTAGTCGCCGTAACAATGCTCACCAGCCTCGACGAGCGCGATCTTGAACGCACAGGCGTTGGCGGCACACCACATGACCATGTGATGCGCCTGACCGAACTCGCGCATGATTCAGGCATCGATGGTATCGTCTGCTCCGGTCAAGAAGTCGCGGGCGCGCATAAACAATGGAAAGATGGCTTTTTCGTCGTCCCCGGACTGCGCCCCGCCGGAAGCGCTGTCGGCGATCAGAAACGTGTCGTAACCCCACGCAAAGCTCGCGATGACGGAGCCAGCGTATTGGTGATCGGACGCCCAATTAGCAGAGCCGCCGATCCTGTTCAGGCAGCGCGGGATATCGAAGCAACGTTATGAGACAATTGGCTACCCGACTATGCGGAACCATCGCCCTAGGTTTGATCACTGCAGCACCGGTCGTGGCACAGGATCATACTATCGAAGACCTTGAGGCCGACCCGAACTTCACCGAAGTCGAAAGCCGAACACTCGCCGGTCTTTGTGCGCCTATGGAACCGTTAGCCAAGACGATCAAAGCCAAGGATGCAGTCAAAGTCATTGTTGAAATTAATTGTGATCACGTCACATTCAACCTCGGTGATGGCAACCGCCTGATGGCGTTCTACAGCTCGAAATCGCGCCAAGGCGTTTTCTTTCAAGGGACTTGGGACGATGGAACATTCAACATCAGCTCGATATCGTTCGATCAGAAGACACGCCACCCAGTATCTAAAGGGCGCGTGAGCATTTTTGAAACGCCAGACGGCCTGATGTTTGTCGCCTTTGCCGTTTTCGAGGATGATGTGACCAAGGGCGTCGCGTTTAGACTGGAAGATTAGATGCCAAGACTGATCGCGATTTTAGTCTTGGCGGCCGCGCTTGCCTCATGCACCTATCGAGAAATTCGTCCGTCGATCGTCACGCAGGAAGCGGCTCGCAGTGGCGTCCAGCGTTTCGGATCACTGAGCTTTGAGCAACTCGCGCCGAATGTTTGGCTGCATACATCCTATATTGACTTGCCCGGGTTTGGTGCGGTGCCGTCTAACGGTTTGATCGTTGTCGATGGCGAAACGTCGGTTTTGGTCGATACCGCATGGACCGTTTCTCAAACTGATGTGATCATCGCATGGGCCGCTAGCGAGCTTAACCGCCCGATCCGTGCGGCGGTGGTGACGCACGCACATAGCGACAAGATGGGCGGTATCGATGCGCTGCATACAGCTGGCGTCGCGACATACGCGCACCCGATGACCAACCGAATTGCGCCGGACAAGCAGCTTTCGCCCGCGCGAAACTCGCTGATATTTGATGAAAACGGCTGGGCCGCCAATCCCGCTGACGGATCATTGGGACCGCTGCGTGTTTATTATCCCGGTCCGGGGCACACCACTGACAACATCACTGTATCGGTGAACGGCACTTCGGTCGCTTTCGGCGGATGTCTGATAAAAGGATCGGACGCAAAATCGCTCGGCAATTTGATGGAAGCCGACGAAGATCATTATGCGAAGGCCGTGCGCAATTTCGACGCGGCGTTCCCGAACGCGACAATCATCGCAATGAGCCACTCGGCGGCCGAAGATCGGGACGCCATCAAGCGGACGCTCAAGCTCGCGAAAGATCTGTAGACAGTGACCGATATCGCGACGCCCAACCTGCCCTCACGCGATTTCGACGCGACCGAGGCATTCTATGTAGCGCTTGGTTTCGAACGGGGTTGGCGCGATGATGGCTGGATGATCCTGAAACGCGGTCCCACGGGCGCCGCCGTGGTGCTGGAGTTCTTCCCCTATCCGGACTTGGATCCCGCGAAGAGCTCATTCAGTTGTTGTATCCGCTTTGATGACCTCAGCGCATTTGTAGATGTCGTCAAAGCTGCCGACATCCCGGTCAAGCAAACTGGCTTCCCGCGTCTTCATGAACCCAAAGTGGAAGCGAGCGGCCTAGAAATCGCCTATCTCACCGATCCCGATGGGACGCTGTTCCGGCTAATCCAGCACGGTTAGTTTAAGGCACTGTTTCTGTTTCGGGGTCCACCACCGTCACCGAATCCGGGGCGGTCTTCAAATATTCATCCAGCAGGTATGAATCGACAAAATAGCCGACGATCTTCTGTGTATCTCCACGATCTAGCAACGTGAATCGTTCCATCCCCTCACCATTTGCGAACTGGGTGCGCATGGTGATTACCGTGGTCGTCACACCGTTATTGGTGTTTATGTTAAACCCCTCGCGCTTGCTGCTTTCGACAGCACCAAGTGCGCCTTTGAAGCCCTCAAAGACTTCATTGAATTCATCCCGGGGCATATCCTTGCGAAAATCCGGATGGACCATTTTCCATATCGCATCGACATCGCCGTCGTTCCAACGATCCTGAAAGACCGCGATTTCACTATCGGCCTGTTCCATCACCTGCATCGGGTTGCAAGCCACGAGCACGAACGACACGAGCACTACAAGAAACTTCCGCAATTCTTGTCCCCTCTCAAAAATCTCAGGAAATTTATTTGGCAGGGTTCCGCCGCGCTGTCGAATCACCTAGTCGCACCGTGATGCAAGAAACAGAGATCAAAATTTGCGGGATCACGACTGCAGAGACGATGACGGCAGCGCTGGACGCTGGTGCGACGCATATCGGGCTTAATCTGTACGAGCCGAGCCCACGTTACGCTCCGCTGGCCAAGGCGTCAGAGCTGCGCGCGATGGCACGTGGTAGGGCGAAAACTGTGCTGTTGCTGGTCAATGCCGATATTGCGACAACATCGCGTGCGATCGAGGCGGTGAAACCGGATGTCGTTCAGTTCCATGGCACCGAAACGCCCGAATGGTGCGCTCTGGTTCGCGATCAATTGAAGTTGGAAGTCTGGAAGGCACTCGGCGTAAAGGACGCACCGACACTGGCAAAGTCCGCCCGCTATAACGGCAAAGCTGATCGTCTGTTGTTTGATGCTCCGGCCAAAGCCCTTCCCGGGGGTACCGGCACCAGCTTTGACTGGAGCTTGCTGACCGAGTTTGACCACCAGCTACCATGGGGCCTCGCCGGGGGACTAACGCCAGAGAACGTGGCTGACGCGATCCGCCAAACCGGTGCAACGCTGGTCGATACGTCGTCCGGAGTTGAGAGCGCACCCGGCGTCAAAGATATCCGCAAAATCGCAGCGTTTTGCGATGCCGCCAAAAGCGCTTAACGCATGCGTCTGAAGCAAAAAGGGCGGCCCAATGGACCGCCCTTCCCGATTTGCATTAAAGCGTTTTCTTAGAACTTGAAGCCAACGCCAACAGCGGCGGTGTTCACGTCCACAAAATCGCTGAAGAAGTGACGGTATTCAGCCTTCACATACAGACCGCTTTGACCGACCTTCTGCTCGTAGCCGGCACCGAGATGCGGTACGTCTTCGCCTTCGCCGAAGCTATAGCCGCCGGTTGCAAAGATCTTGCCACCATTGCCGACTTTCGCGCCGAGACGGGCAGTTGTGCCCCACACGACTTCAGTGTTGCTGGCGAGCATTTTGTCAGCAGACCCTTCAACGCCGAAGAAAACGCTGCCGCTTTCTTCATCGCCAAAGTCAAAGTCATAACCAGCAGCAACACCGGCAACGGCTTCTTCAGCGCCGTTTGCCCAGGCGATACCGCCGCGTGTTTCAACACGGGCTTCGCCCTGTGCGAATGCAGGGGTGGCGGCTGTGGCTGCAGCGACTGCTGCGAGTGTAAGAACTGTCTTACGCATAATAATATCCTTTCGATTCAATTATATGCTTTGACCACTCGATTAAGGGGGTGAGTGGCGTGGGAGTTATTTCGGCTCTCAAACCTGAACTTCAACTGACAAACTATCGAAAAGTGAATCTTTCTGAAAATGTGCTAAATGTGCAACATTAGATTAACAAATTGTCAGGAATTGGAATTATGTAGCGGCTGGACAGGCGGCGCAGGCTCTGCCAATCGGGGTTTATGAACGCCCCCAATTCCTACCGCACGCAGCCCCCCGCGAAAGCCAACAGCTTTCGCAACATGCCAGACAATAATGGCCATTTTGGCGATTATGGCGGGCGCTATGTAGCCGAAACCCTGATGCCGCTGATCCTCGATCTGGAGCGTGAATATCGCGCCGCTCAGGCGGACCCAGCATTTCAGGCCGAATTCGACGATTTGCTTGAACATTATGTCGGTCGCCCCAGTCCACTTTATTTCGCCGAACGGTTAACTGAAGCGGTCGGAGGGGCACAAGTGTGGTTTAAACGCGACGAATTGAACCATACGGGCGCACACAAGATCAACAATTGCATCGGGCAGATCCTGCTCGCGATCCGCATGGGTAAGACGCGGATTATCGCGGAAACCGGTGCTGGTCAGCACGGCGTGGCCACCGCGACCGTATGCGCACGGTTTGGTCTGCCCTGCGTAATCTATATGGGCGCGACCGATGTTGCGCGTCAGCAACCCAATGTGTTCCGGATGAAACTGCTCGGTGCAGAGGTCGTTCCTGTCACCAGCGGTGCGGCTACGCTCAAAGATGCAATGAATGAAGGGCTCCGCGATTGGGTCGCGAATGTGCATGACACATTCTACATTATCGGCACCGCTGCAGGCCCGCATCCCTACCCTGAAATGGTCCGCGATTTCCAAAGCGTCATCGGCAAAGAAGCCCGCGCGCAGATGATGGACCGTACCGGCCGTCTGCCTGATCTGCTGGTCGCGGCAATTGGCGGCGGATCGAATGCACTCGGCCTATTCCACCCGTTCCTTGACGATACGGATGTAAAGATGCTCGGCGTGGAGGCGGCAGGCCACGGTCTGGACGGAGACGAACACGCCGCCAGCCTGATGGGCGGCGCACCCGGCGTGCTCCACGGCAACAAGACCTATTTGCTGCAAGACGAGGACGGCCAGATCACCGAAGGCCACTCGATCAGCGCCGGCCTAGACTATCCCGGCATCGGCCCCGAACATGCATGGCTGAAAGAAAGCGGCCGCGTGGATTACACCGCCGTGACCGACAAAGAGGCGTTGGAAGGTTTCCAGCTACTTTGCCGTACCGAAGGCATAATCCCCGCGCTTGAGCCAAGCCATGCGATTGCTGCAGTGGCTAAAGTCGCAAAGGAAATGCCGGACGATGCGATTATCTTGGCGAACCTGTGCGGGCGCGGCGACAAAGACATTTTCACAGTTGCTGAGGCGCTGGGGGTAGAGATTTGACGTCTCACCTGTTCTTTCAGGCGTGCCTTCGGGGACTGTCGTTGCTTGTGATTGGAGCGGCTGTCTTTCTTGGCTGGGGCTATATTCGGAGCGGTGAGATAGCGATCACCGACAGACTACTTTTCGTTTTGCTTCCAGTATTGTTTATCACTGGCTTCTTAAACCGACTGTTTCGCGAGCATAGCAACCGACCATGACCCGCATCTCTTCCGCTTTCTCGTCTCCCGCTCTCGTCTGCTTCCTCACCGCTGGTGACGGCAATACAGCAGCCAATCTCGATGCTCTGGTCGAAGGCGGCGCAAATGTGATCGAACTCGGTATGCCTTTCACCGATCCGATGGCCGATGGGCCTGCGATCCAGAAGGCGAATTTGCGCGCGCTGGCGAAGCGGACGACAACGGCTGATATCTTTGCAATCGCTGCACAATTCCGGCTTCGGCATCCCGATGTTCCGTTGATCCTGATGGGCTATGCCAATCCGATGATCCGGCGCGGGCCTGAATGGTTTGCGGAGGAATGTGCCAAGGCCGGTGTGGATGGCGTAATTTGCGTCGATATCCCGCCAGAGGAAGACGCTGCGCTCGGCCCTGCTCTACGCGCCAAAGGTGTTGCGCCCATCCGGCTTGCTACGCCTACCACCGATGCCGCGCGCTTGCCGCAGGTGCTCGAGGGATCGGACGGATTTGTATATTACGTCTCGGTCGCCGGGATCACCGGATTGCAACAAGCCGCGACCGCTTCCATCGAAGACGCCGTCGCCAAGCTCAAAGCAGCCACTGATCTACCGATCGCGGTCGGTTTTGGCGTCCGCACGCCTGATCAAGCCAGCGCTATTGCCAAAGTGGCTGACGGCGTGGTTGTCGGCTCTGCACTGGTTGAATTGGTCGAGCAGCATGGCGATAATGCTCCGGCTGCGCTAAAGGAGCTTACTTCGGCACTCGCAGAGGCGGTTCACTCCGCTCGTTCTGGGACCAGCTAAGGATACAAAGATGAACTGGCTTACCCGCGTCCGCAATTCGCTTCCTTTCCAGTCGAAGCGTGAAACTAATGACAATCTGTGGGTCAAATGCCCCAATTGTCAGGAGATGCTGTTCGCCAAGGAATATGAAGAAAATCAGCAGGTTTGCATGCGATGTGACCATCACGGCCGGATCGGCGCGGATGAGCGGCTGAACCAGCTGCTCGACATGGGATATGACCTGCTGGAGCAGCCCGAGGTCAAGGAAGACCCGCTGAAGTTCAAGGATTCCAAGAAATACACCGATCGCCTGAAACAAGCCCGAGCAAAGAACCCGCACCGCGATGCTTTCAGCGTCGGCTCGGGCCAGATCGAGGGCCGCGATGCGGTCGTCGGCGTGCAGGATTTCGGCTTTATGGGCGGATCGATGGGCATGGCCGTCGGCACGGCGTTCTGCGCCGGTGCAGAGCGCGCGTTGACCCGCAACTGCGCCTATGTTGTGGTTACAGCTGCTGGCGGAGCGCGGATGCAGGAAGGCATTCTCAGCCTGATGCAAATGCCCAAGGCAACCGTGATGACACGCCGCCTGCACGAAGCGGGTTTGCCCTACATCGTAGTGCTGACTGACCCGACTACGGGCGGCGTTACGGCAAGCTACGCAATGCTGGGTGACATCCATATCGCAGAACCAGGCGCCTTGATCGGCTTCGCCGGACAGCGCGTGATTCAGGACACGATCCGCGAGCAATTGCCCGAGGGTTTCCAACGGGCCGAATATCTGCGCAAGCACGGTATGGTCGATATGGTCGTCCACCGTCACGAATTGCGCGATACCTTGGCCAATCTGCTCGATTTCCTACAGGGTGAAAAAGCGGCGTAATCCAGCGATGAAGGACTTTGGTCGCTCAGACGATCCGGCGGTTCAGGCACAGCTTGACCGGTTGGCAGCATTGTCGCTGCCCGAGGGACGCATCGGCCTGGATACTGTGCGCGAATTGCTCGCGAGATTAGGCGATCCGCAAGACCGGTTGCCGCCCGTTTTTCACATTGCAGGGACCAATGGCAAAGGGTCAGTCTGCGCGTTCCTACGCGCAATGTTGGAGGCTGACGGCAAGACCGTCCACGTCACCACCAGCCCGCATCTGGTGCGTTATAACGAGCGTATTCGAGTGGCTGGAACGCTGATCAAAGATGCGCGTCTGGCAGAACTGCTAGAGGAAGTTCTCGACGCGGCGGAAGGCCTCAACCCCAGCTTCTTCGAAGTCACCATTGCCGCCGCGTTCACCGAATTTGCCAGCGTTCCGGCCGATGCCTGCGTTGTCGAAGTCGGTCTGGGCGGTAGGTTCGATGCGACCAATGTTCTGACGCCGGATGTGCTGGCAGCATGCGGAATTGCAGCGCTTGGGATCGATCACGAGCGGTTCTTGCTCGCACCAGAGGACGGCGTCCCGACAGAGCCAATGGCACGAATTGCGTTTGAGAAAGCAGGAATTGCAAAGCCCGGGGTTCCATTGGTGACGTTGGGTGAATGGCACCCTCTGGAGTCCGAAAACGCTATCCGAGTGGTGGCTCTGAATGTCGGCGCGCCTCTGTCTGAACTCGGCAGCGATTGGAACGTCTATGGATCGGGTGAAGGTTTGAGCTACTTTGATGAAGGCAGCGATATCTACTTTACTGGCGAACTGGCACTGCTGGGCGAACATCAAGCGGCAAATGCTGGCCTCGCAATAGCTATGCTTCGCCAGCAAACAGCTATCAATATTGACGACGACGCCATTCTTGAAGGGTTGGAATGCGCGCAGTGGCCCGCCCGGCTTCAGCGCCTTTACGATGATGGCCCGCTCACGGCTCTATGCTCCAATCGCCCGATTTGGCTTGACGGTGGACATAATAGAAACGCCGGAGCAGCTATCGCGGAATTCATGCAGCAGGAATTTCATATCGTCTTGGGCATGTTGGCCAATAAAGACCCGCAAGCATTTCTCGAGCCATTTGATGACCGTCTTCGCAGCATCACCATAGTGCCCATCCCGGGCTATGAATGCCATCCAGCTGAGGCGTTTGGAGACAGCGTACGCGCTGCTAATGATCTCAAAGACGCGATGCTAAACTTGCCAAATGACGGTTATCCCGTCCTGATCGCCGGATCACTCTACCTCGCTGGCGAAGTCCTTAGGCAAAACGACGAAATCCCTGACTAGGCGGTTTTCTCAGCCGCCAACTCGGGCGTCACAATTCCGGCATCACGGCCCGCGCGTTTCACGCGGATCCATTCGAAGATGCACAGGATCACTGCCACAAAGCCAATCAGCGTCGTCAGCACGAATACATCGAAATAACCGCGATCTTCGATCATCTCGCCAAGCGCGCCGCGCCCGAGCGTGCCAACCAGCAGTGTTAGCGAAGACAGCAGCGCATATTGGACGGCGCTGTATTGCTTCGAAACGATTGAGGAGAGCCACGCAATGTAGGCCGCACCGGCGATACCAATGGCCAGGTTCTCCCACATGATTGTAAATGTCAGCCGCGCCAGCCCCTCGGACTCAGGCATCATGAGTAAGCCGGATAGAAAATCGATAAAGCGGGTGAAGCCAATCGCATCGCTCGCGATCTGCATCCGTGCACCGCCTACGGCCATATCCGCGTAAAGCAGATTGGTAAGAGCAGCGAGCAATGCGCCTATCGTCAGCGTCGCCATGCGCCCGATCACGGTGAGCATATACCCGCCCAGCGCCAGACCAGCGATAATTGCAAAGACACCGAAGAACTTCGAAGCAAAGGCCACCTCGTCATTGGTGTAGGCCAGCTCACCCAAATAAAACGGGTAAGCAAATGTCCCCCAGATCGCATCGCAAATCCGGTAAGTGAGAACGAGCGAGAGGATCAGCACGAGGGACCAACCCATGCGACCAACAAATTCGACGAGCGGCATAACCAAGGCGCGATAGAAGTGATCCATCACCGCTGCGCTACCCTGCGCAACGGGCGCATCTTCGGTAAGCAGATTCTCGCCGCGCTTCTTTTGCGATGCGAGCCAACCTGCAATTAGTGCCGGTACCACTACCGTTGCGACAATAATCCACGGCCCCCAGCCGAGTGTAAACTCAGTTGGATTGGGCCTGTCTTCCGGCGCATAGGCCAGCGACATATACATGAATGTCAGAACGACGCCGATGGCGCCTGCCCACAACACGCCGACAATTCCCAGCGCCCGTGCACGCACTTCAGGGCGTAGCTCACCCGCTTTTCGTAAGCTCAACATCAACTCGTCTTCAGCGGCCCCATCCACGACATTCCCAACCTTGTTGTCGGGTGCGAACAGCCCCACAAAACCAATCACCAGCAAGATCGCGCCCATCATCAGATAGGTTTGCGGCCAGCCGATCCGTGCCGCAATAATGAGACCGAACGCACCGCCAACCAGCGCCGCCATCCGGTAGCCCATCTGGTAAACGGTCGAGAGGATATCGAGCGTTGCCACCTCATCTGCGTTGTCGATACGCCAAGCATTGATCGCGATATCCTGCGTCGCACTGGCCAAGGCGCCAACGCCAGCTAGCAGCGAAAACCAGCCCATATTGTCGTTGGTCGGATTACTCAGGCTCAGTGCTACGAGAATTACACCGAGCAGCAGTTGGGCCGGGACCATCCACTGCTTGCGCTTCCCCAACTTTGAAAATCCGGGAATATTGACCTTGTCAATCAGCGGCGACCACAGGAACTGAAACGCATAGGCGAGCCCGATCAGCGAGAATACGCCCATCGTCTCCAGATCGACTTTGGCCTCTGTCAGCCAAGCATAGAGCGTGCCGAGGAACAGCGCGAATGGCAGTCCGCTGGCAAAGCCAAACAGCGCCATATAGCCGGTCTTACGGTTACGCATTGCGCGAAAAACCTCACGCAAACCCGGCTTACTCTTAGCGGCTGCGTCAGCCATACATCCCCATCCTCTTTGTATCGGTACGATTTCGTGCAACAGTAGCGTGATCGCGTGATTTAGGAAGTGTTTGATGAACGAGACCCCAATCATCCCCAGCAAATCCGTTCCCCACATTTTACGCCCGACCGACGGGCAATTGGCCCTGGCCGAAGCGATGGCGCGGGAAGAAACGCGAAATGATGCGGGCATCACTCACGTTCCGGCGTCGGTCTATACCGATCCCGATCATTGGCTGCGCGAGAAAGCAGCTTTGTTCGATCGTTTGCCGCAGGTGATTGCACCATCTGCATTGCTCCCAGATGCAGGCATGGCCGTACCGCATGACGATACCGGCCGGCCGCTGCTGATTACCCGCGATGCCGAGGGGAAGGTTCATGTCTTTCTGAATGTCTGCCGCCATCGCGGGACGCGGCTGGTCGAAGGCGAGGACGTGCAATGCGCCAAGCGCTTGGTCTGCCCCTATCACGCTTGGACTTACAAGCTGGACGGAAAGCTGCTCGCGCTGCCCCGCCCCGAGACTTTCCCCGGCCTCGACAAATCTGACAATTCGTTGATTGAGCTGCCTAGCTGTGAAGCTGGCGGACTAATCTGGTTTGCACCGGTCGAGGACGCCGACTTTACGCTCGCCAGAGCACTTGGCGAGGATTTCACCGCATTCGGAATGGATGATCTGTTTCTCTATCGCCGCAAAACACACCAAGTGAACGGCAATTGGAAACTGATCATGGATGCTTTCCTTGAAAGCTACCACGTCACGCGCCTCCATGCGAAAACCATCGGCCCGTTCTTCAAAGACGGAATCACCGCAGGGGATATGATCGGCCCGCATGCCCGTTCTGCTGTGGGCCGCTTGGAGGAATTAGCTGACGTCGACCTGACCGATATGGCGGCAATGCGGCGGGTGATTACGTTCGCCTATCAATTGCTTCCTGCGACAATCATCATCCCCAGCCCAGACTATGTGAATGTCATGGTGCTGATGCCTGATGCGCATGATCACACAGTGGTCGAGGACTTCATGTTGATCCCCGAAGAGCCGAAAACCGACAAAGCCCGCGATCATTGGGATCGCAGCTGGAATCTGCTCGATGGCGGCGTGTTCGCGAGTGAGGATTTTCGCGCAGCAGAGCTTGGTCAGCAGGGGCTTTCAACCGGTGTTGTGCCGCAACTAACGCTCGGCAATCTGGAAACCGGTATCCTACGTTTTCATGAAACGGTGCAGCAAGCCCTAAACGTAAATCCTTGAGTGGGGCCGACTAAGGGCGTAACGGCGCGCCATGACAACAAACCCACCCCGCCAAGAAGGCCGCCCCGACGGCGAGCGTATCGCAAAACTGCTGGCTCGTGCGGGCGTCGCCAGCCGCCGCGAAGTCGAGCGGATGATCGAAGCCGGACGGATTTCGATTGATGGTAAGGTGTTGGATACGCCCGCGACCATCATCCCCAACCTCAATGGTGTAACGGTTGACGGCAAACCCGTTGGCAAACCGCAACCAGCGCGCATCTTCTGCTTCCACAAACCAGCCGGTCTGTTGACGGCGGAACGCGATTTCAGCGGGCGCGGCACGATTTATGACGCGCTGGTCAATGCTCTGCCCAAAGACGCACCACGTGTGATGCCGATTGGCCGCCTCGACATTAATACCGAGGGTCTGTTGCTGATGACCAATGATGGTGAACTGAAACGCGCGATGGAGCTCCCCAGCAACGCTATCCCGCGCACCTATCGCGCCCGGGCCTACGGCGATGTGACGCAAAGCCAGCTCGAAGATCTAATGGACGGCATAACGATTGAGGGCGTCCGCTACGGCCCGATCAACGCCAATATGGAACGCAAAACTGGCCGCAACCAGTGGATCGAAATGACCATCACCGAGGGCAAGAACCGCGAAGTGCGTAATGTGCTGGAATATCTCGGGCTGGAAGTGAACCGTCTGATGCGTACCGAATACGGCCCGTTCACACTCGGCGATATTAAGCGCGGTCTGGCGGTTGAAGTCCCGCAAAATGATGTCGAGCGCTATCGCAAGCAAACTCTGCGGGCGCAGAAGAAGCCATGAGAATTATCGCTGGAGAATGGCGCGGTCGGAAGCTGACCGCGCCCAAGGGTGATGCGACGCGTCCAACCGGTGATCGCACACGCGAAACGCTATTTAGTATGCTCACCAGCCGTCTGGGGACGTTTGAAGGTTTGTCGGTAGCGGATTTGTTCGCTGGTTCGGGTGCGCTCGGGCTTGAGGCTCTGTCGCGCGGTGCGGGTCACTGCCTGTTCGTTGAGCAGGAAGAATATGCACTGAAAAGCATTCGCGCCAATATCGCGACATTCGATGCACGTGCACGCAGCGATGTTCGTGCGGGATCGGCGATGGGACTCGGCCCAGCCAAACAGCCACTCGATTTGATCCTGCTCGATCCACCATACGAAACCGGCGCAGGCTCGGTCGCGCTCGACAAGATGAACCGGCTTGGCTGGATCGGTCCGGCAACATGGATCGCGCTCGAAACGAGCGCAACCCAAGACATCTCAATCCGGAAACTGGAAGTAGTGGCCGACCGCCGCGTCGGGAAAGCGAAGCTTCATCTGCTCCGTCTTTCCGAGGAAGGACCAGGAGACAACGCGGCGGCCGACAGTTAGCCCTCGGTTACGACCCGGCGGGCATCTCGTCTGACGGTTTCGGCGCCGCCCCTGCATCATCTTGCAGGCGCTTCTCTACCATCTCCCAAGCGGCAGCCTGATCCACAGGCTCCATCTTCGCGAGGGCAATCTTGTCATTATCGGTTAGCCGCCAGAACATTTCCTGACGCGGAACTGGTAAGCTCCAGTAGTAAGTCTGCACATCGCCCGGCCAGGCGGCATAGCTCGTCTGTTGTTCGGGTGACCATCCGTCAAACACGGCTTGCTCGTCCGGTGTCAATTGATGCGGAGGCTGCTCGGGCATAGCCGGAGCTTCCTCGCCCGGTGGGGGCGGCGCTTGATCTTGCGCCAATAACGGCGGTGATAAAAATGCCAACAACGCGCCAGAAGCACAGGTGGCAGAGAGGGTGTATTTACGCATGGTATTCTCCTTTGAAGTACCGTGCGTGACGAACGCGACCCTACCTCTTTCAAGGTGATCTCTATGTGCTGGACAGGTATTCGGAGGGCAACAGCAGGTGTCGCAACTAGGCGCAAACCAGCCTCGTCAAAGCGACGATTGTGCACAAAACCGGTTAAAGCGAATAGATTGCGTTGGCTGGCACCGGTTTCATCAACCGCCGGGAAATCTCTCAAATTCAGGAAGTTCGTGAATGGTCTTCATCCATTCGAGTCGCTCCGCCGTCTGAATATGCGACTGGGCCGGAAGCGCATTGGGATCATCGAAGGAACCAGATTGAATATCAACGATGCCGGGCAAGTTCTCGGCATTGCGATAGAACAACCCCGTCCCGCAATCAGGGCAGAAAGACCGGCGACCATGTTCGGACGATTTGTAGGTCTTGGGTGATCCCTCGACCGATAGCGCATCTTCCCGATACATCGCCCAACCGACCATTGGCGCGCCCGCGGAATTGCGACAATCATTGCAATGGCACAATGCGTGGTGCATCGGTTCACCTGATAATTCATAGCGGATCGCTCCGCACTGACAGCCACCTTTAAGCATTGCATCCTCCTCTTCCAACCCGCCGGAACCGCTTGCAGTCACCGGTTTTGTTCCCTAACTGTTCACACTCTCATGGATGATCCGATTTCTCAACCCCCTGCTCACAATGATAGCGATATTCCCGCCTATGCCGCGCGGTTAAACGCGCCGCAAAAAGACGCTGTGCTGACGACCGAAGGGCCAGTGTTGATGCTGGCGGGTGCGGGCACGGGCAAGACCGCTGCACTCACCGCTCGCCTCGCGCATCTGGTGGCGATGCGCAAAGCATGGCCGAGCGAGATCCTGTGTGTCACCTTCACCAACAAAGCGGCGCGCGAAATGCGCGAACGCGTTGGCGGACATATCGGCGACGCGGTTGAGAGTATGCCGTGGCTCGGTACCTTCCACTCGATCGGAGCCAAGATGCTGCGCCGTCATGCCGAGTTGGTTGGACTGCAAAGCAATTACACGATCATTGATACCGACGATCAGTTGCGCTTGCTCAAACAGCTCATCCGTGATGCCGAATTGGACGAGAAGCGTTGGCCATCGCGTCAATTGGCGAGCCTGATCGACCGGTGGAAGAATCGCGGGCTGAACCCCGATGATCTCGATGCGACGGAGAATGAAAGCTACGCCAATGGGCGTGGTCAGGAATTCTACCGCACTTATCAGGAACGGTTGAAAGCACTCAACGCCTGCGATTTCGGCGATCTGCTGCTCCATGTGCTCAACATCTTCCGCAAACACCGCGAGGTGCTGGGGCAGTACCAAAAGCGCTTCAAGTACATCTTGGTGGACGAGTATCAGGACACCAATCAGGTCCAATATCTATGGCTCCGTTTGCTCGCGCAGGAGCGCAAAAATATCTGTGTGGTCGGCGATGATGACCAGTCGATCTATTCATGGCGCGGCGCAGAAGTCGCCAATATCCTGAAGTTCGAAAAGGACTTCCCCGGCGCCAAAGTCGTCCGGTTGGAACAGAATTACCGCTCGACGCCGGAGATACTCGCCGCCGCCTCCGGCCTGATCAATGCCAACAGCCAGCGGCTCGGCAAAGAGCTTTGGACCGAGCACCCAAAGGGCGACAAAGTTCGTATCGTTGGCGTGTGGGACGCCCCCGAGGAAGCGCGCCGCGTGGGCGAAGAAATCGAACGGCTGGAGAGCGAAGGCGCTCCGCTGGATGAAATTGCGGTCCTGATCCGCGCGCAATATCAGACGCGAGAATTTGAGGATCGCTTTATCCAGATCGGCCTCAATTACCGGATTGTGGGCGGCTTCCGTTTCTACGAGCGCGCCGAAATCCGCGATGCCCTTGCCTATCTACGCGTAATTGCCCAGCCACAAGACGATCTGGCATTTGAACGGATCTACAATCAACCGAAACGTGGCCTGGGTGCAAAAACGCTAGAGAAGATGCACCAATATGCGCGCGCGGCAGGAATGCCGCTGGCCGCTGCGTCACTGCAATTGGCGGACAGTGACGAGCTGCCCAAACGTGCGGGCAACACCATCGCAGCACTGATGCGCGACTTTATCCGCTGGCGGGAGATGGAACCACAAGTCACACCCGCCGAATTGCTTCGCACCGTCCTCGACGAATGCGGCTATTCCGCAATGCTGGAGGCCGAGAAAACACCCGAGGCCGCTGGTCGGATAGAAAACCTGTCCGAACTCGCCCGTGCCATGGAAGAATATGAAACGCTGGGTGATTTCCTCGAGCATGTCTCGCTGGTCATGGACAATGACTCGCGCGATGATGGAGAGAAGATCACCATCATGACCATGCACGGCGCCAAGGGGCTGGAATTCAACAATGTGTTCCTGCCCGGCTGGGAGGAAGGTGTGTTTCCCTCACAACGTTCGCTCGACGAAGGTGGACTTGCCAGCCTCGAAGAAGAACGCCGCCTCGCCTATGTTGCGATCACCCGCGCACGCAAGCGCTGCACCATCCTACACGCCGCCAATCGCCGGATTTACGGCCAATGGAACAGCTCCATTCCCAGCCGCTTTATCGAGGAACTTCCTGATGACTACATCGATCAGGAAACTACAATGTCGGGCGGCGCATCGCTGTGGCGCGCCAATTGGTCCGAAAGCGACGATCCCTTCGCGCATGTCAGCAAGGCCCGTAGCGACACACGCGGTCCGGGCTTTCAACGCGCGCTTGGCAGCACCTACAATACTGCACCGAACCGAGTGAAAGAAAATCACCGCAGCGCCGCCAGCTTCGCCGCCAAACCCCGCGCTGACATCGCACTAGGTGCGCGCGTATTCCACGACAAATTCGGTTACGGAACTGTGATGAGCCAAGAAGGCAACAAGCTAGAAATCAACTTCGAGCAAGCAGGCACGAAGCGGGTAATTGATAGCTTTGTGAGCGTTGCGGAGGGGTGACATTGGCAGGACGGCACAGCCGCCCTGCTCATGCCGTTGATCTTCTATTCGGTTGCCAGCGGGGTGGCAGGCTTGCCAGCCTTGGTGGTAACCAGATAATCGAAGCCCAAGACGAGGAAGCGAAACATATCGTCTGCCTCGCTAAGCCCCTTATTCCCCATGCTGCGGCGAACCGGTTCCAACGGAATCACGAAATGCCCATCGCTATCATCCAACGCCGCCATATTAACACCGGCAGCTTCGAGCGAAGAGCGCAGCCTATCACCCCGGCTTGTGGGTTTAACAGAGAATGCGCCATCGGGCGACGGGCGGATTGCCATCTGCTCACCGCCAACGGGAAGATATGCGATGTGCAGCGCGTCCATGCCATTTGCTGCAGCCATACCTTCCACGAGCGAGCCAATATCAAACGTCGACATCGGCGAAGTCGCATGACCGACATGAACTGCGCCCATTTTGAAGATGACTTTTGGCGGTGCCTTGTCTTTAGCCTCTGCCTTTGAATAGGAAGAGAGGAAATACTCACGAATAAGCCCAACACGGTCGAGGTTGTTGTCTAGGCCACGTCCTGCAAAGTTGGAACGGTAGATGGCTTGGCTACGCTCCAGCTCACCTATCACCACCAATGCTTCTTCATCGGCTTCAAAGATCTCGCGCAACTGCGTCCAGCGGTCGTTGTCAGCAGTCGCCATGAACACTGCGGGTTGATTGCCCGTCGCAAATGCTTCTTGTTCCTTCTCCATTAACGCATGCACGAGATCGCCATTCGATCCAGCGCGCTGTGCCAACCATTCTAGATGGATCAATGGCGAACCAATAAATTCCTGATCAATTCCCCATAGCTGACCATCAGCAGTGAACATCGCCGCAACTTCGGCTTCTTCACGAAAATTGAGGAATGGGATTGCTAGCGGACGCCCTTTCAGCGCTTGCGCGTAACCTTCGATACCGCCCGAACGCAGTTTTTCGCGCAACCAGGCCGCAGAATACGGACCGACTTCTATAGCGTAGTAATCGAACCCGTGCGGCTTACCCTCGCGAGCAAATGCAGCGACAAGCGCTGGTGCGTCCGCATATCCATGATCTTCGCCAATTCCAATGAACTGGGCATCCGCCAGTTCGGCACGTAACATCTCGGCCCCGGCCCCTGCGAAACCAGCGGATGAAAATTCAATCAACTCCGGTTCGATCTTTGGCGGAGAAGATGCGTTATCGTCTGCCCTCGCCGCAGTTGCTGCCATGAACGCTAACGCCGCCGCTGTTAGAAGTTGATACTTTTTCATTATCTTCATCCCTCACATGTGTATTGCCGTAGCAATACGGCTACACACGAGGGAAGGGCACGTCAACGTGTGCAAATTGATCAGCTTGGTCTAGGTAAAAGAGCATCGGCCCAAATGGCTCGAAGCTTGTCTTTCATGCGGCACGATCATCCAGTTAAACTAATCCAGATCGCGACGAAGAACGACGCCCCGCCCAGCATTCCGAAAGTGTGCCAGATCGGATAGCGGAAGCTCATGCCTTTACTCTTATAGAACAGCGTGCCGACCGTGTAGAATATCCCGCCAGCGAGCAGCGCAACCAACGCTGGCGTCGGAAGCGTCGACCAGAAATCCGGCAGCGCGAACAGTCCAAACCACCCCAGCCCCAGATACGATGCAAGCGACCAGCGCGTCTCGATATTCTTGGCAAAGACTTTGAACCACACCCCTGCAAATGCGAGCGCCCACACGACGGTCAGGATCACATAGGCACTGGTTGTACCTGCGATCACCAGTAACGGACTGAATGTCCCGGCGATCAACGTATAGATCGCCGCGTGGTCCCAGCGCTGGAGCACTTTCCGCAAGTGATGGCGCGGTGACAAGTGATATAGGCCCGAGATACTGATCGATGCCAAGATGGTGATCACGTAAATTCCGGTCACGGTCAGGAGCGCAATGTCTCTATGCACAGCGGATAAAGGCAGTAGAAAAACACCCGCGATGCAAAAGCCGATCAAGCTGATCGCGTGAACGGTCAGGTCGGCGTAGCGTTCAGGAGCTGTCTGGCTTGGGTACATTCGTTGAAGCCGGTTGCCAGATTACTTCTTGAAACCGACGCCCAGGAAACCAGGTTGCGGGCCATTCCATTCCCCTGGTGGAACTGGCTCGCTGTCCTCATCGCGGCGTTTGCGTGGCTGCTTTGGCTTGTCCGCGCGGTCCTGTTTGACGTCCTTCTTAGGCGCCCTTTTTGGCTTGTCCTGCTCAGGCGCTTTGGGCTCTTTCGCAGGCTTTTGGTCGCGCTCCGACTTGTCTTCACGGACTTTCTTCGGCGCACCAACATCATCCTTTTTTGGTTTCGGCTTCGGCGGAGGCTTGGGTGCATCTTTCAGCTCGACGCGGACATCGTCCTTGCCGAATACGTCGATCTTGCTCTTGGTCAACTTCTCAACGTTGCCGATCGCTTCGGCGTCCGCTTTGGTCACAAAAGTGAAGGCACGGCCCTTGGCCCCTGCCCGACCTGTGCGGCCGATGCGGTGGACATAATCATCGGGGTGCCACGGCGTGTCATAGTTAAAGACGTGGCTAACACCTTTGATGTCGAGCCCGCGTGCGGCAACATCGGATGCAACCAGAATATTAATGTCGCCCGATTTGAAGCGTTCCAGCTCCTTCTGGCGTGTGTTCTGGTCGATATCGCCGTGAATCTCGCCACTCTTAAAGCCGCTGCGTTGCAGGTCCTTGTTGAGCTGACGCACGGTCGTCTTCTTGTTGGAGAAAACGATCGCGGTTTCAACGTGGTCATTGCCGAGCAACCATTCCAGCGTCTCGCGCTTCTTGCGTTGTTCAACGTTGATCTTGAATGCGGTGATGTTGTCGTTGGTGCTTGCAGCACGGCTGACTTCGATCTGTTTGGGATTGCTGAGGAATTTGTCTGCGAGCTTCTTAATCACTGGCGGCATAGTGGCCGAGAACAGCATAGTTTGCCGATTTTCAGGCAGCTTCTCACAGATAAATTCGATGTCAGGAATGAAGCCCATATCGAGCATCCGGTCCGCTTCATCGATAACGAGCAATTCGCACCCGCTGAGCAGGATCTTCCCGCGCTCGAACAGATCCATCAAACGCCCTGGCGTGGCGATCAGCACGTCAACGCCTTCATTCAACGCTTTGAGCTGGTCACCCATTTGCACGCCGCCAATAAGCAGCGCCATTTTGAGGTCATGGTTCGCGCCATACTTCTCAAAATTCTCCGCAACCTGCGCCGCGAGTTCGCGCGTCGGTTCGAGAATAAGCGAACGCGGCATCAGCGCACGGCGACGGCCCGCGGCCATCACATCAATCATCGGGAGCACAAAGCTGGCGGTCTTGCCCGTACCCGTTTGCGCGATCCCGATGAGATCTTTCATCATCAGTACAGCGGGAATTGCTTCCGCCTGGATCGGTGTGGGTTCGGTGTAACCTGCGGCATCAACCGCTTTCAGAAGGTCTTCGGAGAGGCCGAGATCGGCAAATTTCATAGAGTATCCGGTAAATGGGGGCGTCACCATGGTGGCTTGCCCGATTGCGCACAGGCCCATTGCCTGTCCGTAAAATCGGTGCTGCCTCTGCGGGCACACCGTCAAAAAGTCAAGAATTCGCCCGTGGGTAGAAGCGCGAAAGCGCGACAATTAGGGCACAGTTCTGCGGGCAGAAGCCGTTCGCTGGGTCAGATCGGCTCGCGAACCACCTGTCGAAGCTCGCTAAGTTTGCATTTTACGCCTGTGCGCGTTTGCAATTTATCGCGCTGGATGCACAGATTTCCATCCTTGCTCGGCTCGATGTAAAAACCGGAATAGAAATCACGTGCGGAGCAGGCTTTCTCTAGGTTTGCGGCGATGATGCGTTGGTCCTGCATATAAAGCATCAGGCGGTTGTCGCGGGTCGATTGAACACCAGCGATGTCCTGCATCTTCACGCATTTGCCCATCTTCTTTTCGACCACACGAGTCTGCCGTGGAGCTCGGGGCGTTTCCGCATTCAGATTTTCCCGAGTCACAGGACGGCGCGGCGAAACACGGATAATCAGCCGGCGTTCGATGCGGACTTGAAATTGGACCTTACCGCTTTCGGGATTGAGCGTGGTCAGCCAAATGCGAACCGGCAGCGCGGGTTCGTCAGCTGGCTTAGCGGCCAGCTCGGCGGACATCGGAATTGCGACAGCTGGAGCTTCGTCCGCCGAAGGGGCAGGCAACAGCAGCGCCAGCGGCGCGAGCAAGGCTCCAAAAGTCGGCATGATCAGACGCGTTCACATTCCCCAAGCGGCGCGGCTTTTCATTGCAAAAAGCACAGTCGCAGCTCTATCAAGCGGCCTCTCCTAACGGCATAGGTTGAATGTCGGCTTAATTGATCTGCAAAATCCTGCAAGTGGTGGCGAAAGCCGATCAGGATGTGCCATAGAGCGCGCATGACGCAGAAGCCGGAATTTGTCGAGCAAGCATCGCAGCTGTTGGGTCCGCGCGGATTCACCAGCGATCCCGAGATGGTTTCGCCATGGCTGACCGATTGGCGCGGACGTTACACCGGTACGGCGATGGGGCTCGCCTCGCCCGCTTCAACCGGCGATGTTGCCGCTCTGGTGAAACTATGTTCCGAGCATGATGTCGCTATCGTACCGCAAGGCGGAAATAGCGGAATGTCCGGCGGCGCGACGCCCGATGATAGCGGCACGGCAATTGTTCTTTCGCTGCGGCGGATGAATACAATACGTGCACTCGATAAGGACGAAAAGACCGTAACCTGCGATGCTGGCGTGATCCTGCAGACATTGCACGACACGGCAGAAGCTGCACGTCTTCGCTTTCCGCTGACGTTGGGCGGCAAGGGTTCTGCGACCATTGGCGGGTTGATCTCTACCAATGCTGGCGGAACACAAGTGCTGCGGCATGGCACGATGCGCGCACAGGTCATCGGGCTGGAAGCAGTCTTACCCGACGGCCAAGTGTTCAATGCGCTGACGCCGCTGAAGAAAGACAATCGCGGGTTCGATCTCAAACAATTGCTGATCGGGTCGGAAGGCACACTGGGCATTGTGACCGCCGCAACGCTACGCCTGTTGCCAGAAATTGCCGGTCGCACTGTGATTTGGGCTGGTCTGCCATCAATCATCCATGCCCGCCAGTTCCTGCTGCACTGTCAGAGAATCGCCGGTGACCATCTGGAAGGATTTGAAGTCTTGCCCGCGCATTGCCTGGCGGCAGTGCTTGATCATCTGCCTGATGTGCGCTCGCCGCTAAATGGAGCACATCCTTGGAATGCCCTGATCGAGCTTGTCGGGAATGAGGACACAGTCGAAACAATCACCCCGCTTGCCGAAGCGATGCTCGAAAAAGCGCTCGATACGGAATTGATCGAGGACGCAACAATCGCGGCAAACGAGTCGCAGGCGGAAGCGTTCTGGCTATTGCGCGATTCGATTTCTCCTGCGGAACGCGCGATTGGCCCCGCGATGCAGCACGATATCTCCGTAGCCGTTGATCGGATGGCGCAGTTTGTCGAGGCTGCTGTTCCAGCCGTGGAGAACCGCTTTCCAAGTAGCACGGCCATTGCATTCGGACACCTTGGCGACGGCAACGTGCATTTCCATGTGCTCGCCCCCAAAAATGCAACGGCCGGCGAATGGGAAGTCGCGGAAGGCAAAGAAATCAGTGGCTTCGTGCATGACCTTGTCACTGAATGGGGAGGCTCGATCAGCGCGGAGCACGGCATCGGCCAGATGAAGGTCGCCGAGTTGGGCCGGTTGGGCGATCCGGCAGCCCTCTCAATGATGCGCAGTGTAAAGCAAGCGCTCGATCCCAAAGGATTGTTCAATCCCGGCAAGCTGGTCCCGCCGGAATAGCAATCGGTGGTCATCCACCAGCATCATCGAACTGTCATACTTGCTTCGCGCGCATTCTACCCGTAAAGCGCGCGCTTCACGCGGGGGACGCGCCAGCGCCTGCCGCACCGATATTCTACTTAAGACGAACCGGAGATAATCCATGGCGAGCGCGCCGCAACCTCAATTGCCCTTGTTTTACAAAGACCTCATGCCGCTTAACAGCCGCGACCACGCGACTTGGAAGACCAAGAGCAGCGATTCCGCTGAATGGCTAATCGGTCAACACGCGATTCCTCTGACGGTTGACGAGTTCGTTCAGACTGCACGCGATTTCCCGATCATTTTCTCCTCGGGTGACAACCCGCTTCCACTGGCTTTGATGGGCCTAAATGAAGGCGTGAACACATTTGTTGATGACAAAGGCAAGATCAACGATCCGGTCTATTTGCCCGCATATGTGCGCCGCTATCCCTTCATGCTCGCCAAACTGACGCCTGAAGGTGACGATCTTTCGCTCTGCTTCGATCCAACTGCCGGTACGGTCGGCGAATTCGATGACGGTCAGGAACTGTTCGACAAAGATGGCAAGGCTACCGAAGCGACACAGAACATTCTCGATTTCTGCGAGCATTTCGAAGGCGCCGGTCAACGCACCAAGGCGTTCATTGACGAGCTTCAAAAGCACGAGTTGCTGATGGACGGTGAAATCGCCATTTCGCAAAATGACGATCCAGATAAACCGTTTGTTTATCGCGGCTTCCAGATGATTGATCAGGAAAAGCTGAAAGAAGTTCGCGGTGACGTACTGCGCGACTGGAACCAAAATGGCATGCTCGCACTGATCTATGCGCACATGATGTCGCTGGACCTGATGCGCACCATCTTTGCCCGTCAGGTACAGCAAGGCACCGCACCAAAACCGGCTGACGCGCCTGCCGCATAAACGGCGGTAAACCGAACAATATTGGCGGCGGTTGGGGTTGAAAGACCCTTGCCGCCGCCTTATTTTTATAGGGTCCGGACAGCACTCCCCCTCATAGCTGGCCGGACAGGCGCGCATTGCGCGCCACCTCCCTGAACCTTGGCCACCTCGTGCATTTGCGCGAGGTGGCTCTTTTCATGAAAATCTTAGCTTACTCGGCAGCGAGTGGCTGATTGCGCGTTCGGCCCAGCGCTGCGACTTCTTCGCCAATCACTCGCACCAATCCGGCTAAGCGCTGGCTCAAACCGGCGATCTCAGCCGAAAGCGTCGACATATCGTTTTCCAGGTAGAGCGAGCGGCAGATTTCCAACTGGATCGCATGAATCGACCGCGCGGGCGCAGCATGACGGTCCAACACATATCCGCCCGCATAGGGGCGGTTATGGGCAACTCTCGCGCCATCATCAGAGAGTTTCTGCAAAGCGCTGGCCACCAACCGGTCGCTCGCGGACGCCCCGAACCTGTCACCGAGCACAAACTGCGCGGGTAGATCGTCACGATTGGCTTTCTTGAGCGGCGGCATCGAGTGGAAATCGAGCAGCAGCGCCGCCCCCCACTGATCGCGCATTGTTTGCAAAGCAGCGGACAGCGCGGAATGATACGGGACATGCACTTGCCGGATTCGCGCATCCAGTTCGACCTGCGATGTCATTCCTGACCAAATTTCTCCCAAGCCGGGTAAACGACGCGGAATCAAACCTAGGCCGCTCCGCGCTCGGCGATTGGCCAGAGAATGCCGCACACCATCGGGCCTAGAATTGGTGATCATGTCCCAATCGACATCGTCGGTGGCTCTGTTCAGGTCGAGCATCGCGCGCGGGGCATGCGCAACCAGTAATCCCGCCCCCGTCTGCCGCGCCACTAGCGATGCCAGTTGATCGACGTGTCGATCCTCCAGTCGAATTGATGAATAGTCGGGGCGGCGCATCCGCTTGGCCAAACTCTCAGGATAGACCCTGCCTGCGTGCGGTACCGCGATTAGCACGGGAATCGGTAGATCGTCAGGCAGCTTGAGCGAATATGCCGGCTTGCGGGTGCCGGGTATGATTCCGCCCTCTTCCAAGCGCCTTTCGCCATGATCGTCGTTAGCCTGCGTCATTAACGCCTTTGCTGAACGCTCTGCGTTGACGAGTCAAAACATTGCTGTGTCAAAGCTGGCCAACTGTCACAAAGCGAGGGATTTCTTAAGTCAATCAGCCTAAGAGGCTTCGCATGACGGAATCAGCAGCCCTACGTATCCTTTTGGCCGAGGATGAAGAAGCCATGCGCACCTATCTGGCGCGCGCTCTCGAAAAAGCCGGCTATGAGGTCGTTTCTGTCGACCGTGGGACCGAAGCGGTTCCTCTACTGGAGGCGGAGCATTTCGATCTGCTCCTTTCGGACATTGTCATGCCTGAAATGGACGGGATCGAGCTGGCACAGCGCTGCAACGAAGTTAGCCCGGCGACCAAAGTGATGTTCATCACCGGATTCGCTGCGGTCACTCTTAAGGCAAGCCGTGAACAGCCGACCGCCAAGGTGCTGTCCAAGCCGTTCCACCTGCGCGATCTCGTACTCGAAGTGGAACGCGTTTTCGAAGATCAGGCGCAAGCGAGCCTTTAATCGCTTCCAGAGCAATCACCCTCTTGCGCGGCTGATTGACCAGCGCTAGAGGGCGCTCCTGCTGTTTCGACAGCGATAAGATGGTGCGGGCGTATAGCTCAGTGGTAGAGCACTGTATTGACATTGCAGGGGTCGGAAGTTCAACTCTTCCTACGCCCACCATCCTTCCAAAAGGCGTCGCGATTGCGGCGCCTTTTTGCTTTTGGGTCATACCCACCTTGCCTCTACGCTCCCCTCTGCTAAAGCGCGCTCACACCCTAAACGCAGGCCCAAAACAGAGGCAAAATTCCCCATGGCGAAAATCACCGTGAAGAACCCCGTTGTCGAACTCGACGGCGATGAAATGACCAAGATTATCTGGCAGTGGATCCGCGAACGACTGATCCTGCCTTACCTCGATGTTGATCTGAAATATTACGATCTGTCGATTGAAAAGCGCGACGAAACCGATGACCAAATCACCGTGGACGCAGCCAATGCGATCAAGGAGCACGGCGTCGGCGTAAAATGCGCAACCATCACACCGGACGAAGCGCGCGTTGAAGAGTTCGACCTCAAGAAAATGTGGCGTTCGCCCAACGGTACGATCCGCAACATCCTCGGCGGTGTTGTGTTCCGTGAGCCTATCGTAATTGACAACGTCCCGCGCCTAGTTCCCGGCTGGACCGACCCCATCGTCGTTGGCCGTCACGCATTCGGTGACCAATATCGCGCGACCGATACATTGATCCCGGGTGCCGGTAAGTTACGCCTCGTATTTGAAGGCGCCGACGGCAAGAACATCGATCTCGACGTGTTCGAATTCGAACAGCCTGGCGTCGCGATGGCGATGTACAATTTGGACGATTCGATCCGCGACTTTGCCCGCGCCAGCTTCCAGTATGGTCTGGACCGCAAGTGGCCCGTCTATCTGTCGACTAAGAACACCATCCTCAAAAAATATGATGGGCGCTTCAAGGACCTGTTCCAGGAAGTGTTCGACGCCGAATATGCCGCCGCATTCGAGAAAGCTGGCATCACTTACGAGCACCGTCTGATCGACGACATGGTCGCGGCGGCGCTTAAATGGAGCGGCAAGTTCGTTTGGGCCTGTAAGAACTATGATGGCGATGTGCAGTCGGACATCGTGGCACAGGGCTTCGGCTCGCTCGGCCTGATGACTTCGGTTCTGATGACACCAGACGGCAAGACTGTTGAAGCGGAAGCTGCACACGGCACCGTAACCCGTCACTTCCGCCAACACGAGCAAGGCAAGGCGACATCGACCAACCCGATCGCCTCAATCTTCGCATGGACACGCGGCCTGATGTATCGCGGCAAATTCGATGACACACCGGAAGTTGTGAAGTTCGCTGAAACGCTTGAGCGTGTCTGCATCGAAACCGTTGAGAACGGCCAGATGACCAAAGACCTTGCCCTGCTGATCGGCCCACAACAGAACTGGCTGACTACAGAGCAGTTCTTCGAAGCGATTGTGACCAATCTCGAGAAAGAAATGGCTGCCTAAGCCTCTTTCGTACCAAACAATTTGAAGCGGGCGCCGTGCATTGCGGCGTCCGCTTCATTGATTCTGGATAGAGAGCAGATCGTGCCGTGACACTGTCACCGTGACAGGATAGGCTGGCCGCATGGCCGGGGAAATCGACACATCATCAATGGGCGACGCGCTGGTTATCCTGGGCGCCGCTGGCTTGGTGATACCGGTCTTCACCCGCTTTCGCATTACGCCGGTTATCGGATTTATCCTGATCGGCGTTGCGGTGGGACCGTTTGGTCTCGGTAAACTGATCTACGACATACCGTGGCTCAGTTACGTAACGATAACCGATCCCGAAGCGCTGGAACCCTTTGCCGAATTCGGCATCATCCTGCTGCTATTCACGATCGGGCTGGAACTGTCTTTCAAACGGCTATGGCAGATGCGAAGATTGGTCTTCGGACTTGGCGCACTTGAACTGCTGATTATCGGGACATCTCTTGCGGTTGTCCTCGCAATGATGGGGCAATACTGGACCGGCGCAATGGCGTTGGGTTTGGCGCTGGCGTTCTCATCCACCGCAATCGTGTTGCCAATTTCGGGTACAACTTCGCCCGTAGGCCGCGCCGCGCTGTCGATGTTGCTTTTCGAAGACATTATGATCGTACCGATCATCTTCATCCTCGGCGCCTTGGGCCCAGCAGCACAGGATGGTGGCTGGGAAGGTCTGGTCGAAATCCTGTGGCAAGGCGGCTTGGTGGTGTTTGCACTACTTGTGTTAGGCCGCATCGCCCTGCCCCGCTTGTTCGCGCAAGCCGCCCGCACCAAAAGCCCTGAGCTGTTTCTGGCGGCCAGCCTGCTGGTTGTTATCGGTGCGAGTCTCGCCACCTCCGTCGTTGGTCTTTCGCCTATCGTCGGCGCAATCATCGCCGGACTGCTAATCGCGGAAACCGAGTATCACAGCGAGGTTGAGGGCATTATCGAGCCGTTCAAAGGCCTCGCCCTCGGTATCTTCCTGATCACGGTCGGCATGAGCATTGATCTGGCGACGATCTGGGCGAACCTTGGCTCGATCCTGCTCGCGGTTGTGTTGGTACTGGTGTTCAAAGCGGCGGTGACCGGTTTCCTTCTTCGGATGATGGGTGCGCGGCGCAGCACAGCGGCAGAAACTGGCATTCTAATGGCTAGCCCATCCGAGACGACTTTGATCGTCCTGGCAGCGGCCAGTGCAGCAGCATTGATCCAACCTGGCACCGCGCAGTTTTGGCAGATCGTCACTGCCATAGGCCTGACAGTCACCCCTCTACTCGCGCGCCTTGGTCGCGTGATCGCACGCCGTGTCGAGCCAGCACCCGAATTAGAAGAAATCGATCACAGCACACCGCCAGTAATCGTCATCGGCATTGGCCGCGTTGGGCGGCTTATCGCGCAGATGCTCGATAAACATGAGCGCCCTTATCTAGCCGTCGACTCCGATGCGGACTTGATTGAATCCGCCAAGCGCCAAGGCTATCGCGCAACCTTCGGTGACGCAGCACGCGGCGATGCGATGAACCGCCTTGGAATTGACCGAGCGCCCGCAGTGGTTCTGACCATGGACGAACCAGTGCTAGCGGAGCGGCTGACCCGCAAGCTCCGCAAGGAGCATCCCGATCTGCTCATCGTTGCCCGCGCGCGCGACACAAGCCATGCGGCGGAACTTTACCGCGCTGGCGCAAGCCATGCGATACCCGAAAGCTTGGAAAGCTCATTGCAGCTATCCGAGGCCGTGCTGGTCGATATCGGCGTGGCGATGGGGCCGGTCATCGCTTCAATTCACGAGAAGCGTGACGAATACCGGGTCAAAATCGAGCAAGAAGGCGCGCTTGACTACACCCCAAAGCTGCGCACCAGCACTATAGAAAGCTAAGCCTAGCCGGCGATTGCCGCACGTACCGCGGCAATCGCTTCATCAGCCTTATCGCCATCCGGACCCCCGCCCTGCGCCATGTCAGCGCGGCCACCACCGCCTTTGCCGCCGAGAGCCTCTACGCCAACACGGACCAAGGCCACTGCGTCATGCTGCTTGGTCAGATCGTCGGTGACAGCCACGGCAAAAGCTGCGCGACCATCATTGACCGCGACCGCAGCCGCAATGCCGGAACCTAGGCGCGATTTCGCTTCATCAAGCAGACCGCGAAGTTCTTTCGGATTAAGGCCATCGAGCACTTGGCCGGAGAACTTCACACCGCCAATGTCTTCGTCAGCAGGTCCTGACGCAGCAGCACCGCCGCCTAGCGCCAGTTGTTTGCGCGCCTCAGACAGCTCTTTCTCAAGCGCTTTGCGTTCTTCAACCAATGCGGCGACGCGTGCGCTTGCATCATCGGGAGATGTCTTGAGTACCCCAGCGAGGTTTTTGAGCGCATCCTCACGCCCGACAAGCCATTGCCGTGCAGCCTCGCCAGTCAGCGCCTCAATACGGCGAACACCAGACGATACCGCGCTTTCAGAGATAATCCGGAACACGCCGATATCACCTGTGGCTTTCACGTGGGTCCCGCCGCACAACTCGACAGAGTAGTTCTTTCCATCAGTTGACTGCTGCCCCATCGACAAAACACGGACTTCATCGCCGTACTTTTCGCCAAATAGTGCCATGGCGCCTGCTTCAATAGCGTCATCGGGGCTCATGAGACGTGTCACCACGGGATCATTTGCGCGAATCTCAGCGTTCACTTCGCTTTCAATTGCCGCGATGTCTTCTTCGTTCAGCGCTACAGGCTGCGAGAAGTCAAAACGCAGCCGATCCTCAGCCACCAGAGAGCCTTTCTGCGTAACGTGATCGCCCAAGCGGTTGCGCAGCGCCGCATGAACGAGGTGCGTCGCCGAATGGTTTGCGCGGATCCGGTCACGGCGACCTGCGTCAACGTCCATATGCACGGTGTCGCCGACGCTGATCGTGCCCGCTTCAATCTTGGCGTGATGCGTGTGCAAACGACCGAGCGGTTTCGCCGTGTCGATCACATCCACTGACAAGCCCTCGGGCGTGCTGATTGAACCAACATCGCCAGCCTGACCGCCGCTCTCACCATAGAACGGTGTCTGGTTGGTCAATACCGTGACCTCGTCACCCTCGGAAGCTGATCGCACCTCATCACCACCTTTGACGAGCGCAACGACGCGCCCTTCACCGCTGGTGGAGGTGTAACCAGTAAACTCGGTGCTACCTTCGCGTTCGGCAATATCAAACCAGACCTCGTTAGAGGCCGCCTCGCCCGAGCCTTTCCATGCTGCGCGTGCGGCGGCTTTCTGGCGATCCATCGCAGCGTCGAAGCCGGCGCGGTCCACTGCGATTCCGCGGTCGCGCAGAGCATCCTCAGTCAGATCGTATGGGAAGCCGTAGGTGTCGTAGAGTTTGAACGCGGTTTCACCATCGAGCTGCTCGCCGTCGCTCATATCGCCAGTTGCATCGTCGAGTAGCTTTAGGCCTTTGTCGAGCGTCCGGCGGAATTGCGTTTCCTCTCGCTCAAGCACTTCGGTTATTAGCGCCTGGCCGCGTTGCAATTCCGGATAGGCCTGCCCCATCTCAGTCACGAGTTCAGGCACCAATCGGTGCATCAGCGGCTCGCTCGCACCGAGCAAATGCGCATGCCGCATCGCGCGGCGCATGATCCGGCGCAGCACATAGCCCCGACCTTCATTCGATGGGAGGACGCCGTCAGCGAGCAAGAAACTGGTCGAGCGCAAGTGGTCTGCAATAACGCGGTGGCTCGCTTGTGTGTCACCTTCTGCCGCAACGCCCGTTAGGCTCTCGGATGCGGCAATCAGCGCTTTGAATGTGTCAGTATCATAATTGTCGTGCACGCCCTGCATTACAGCGGCAACGCGTTCGAGCCCCATGCCGGTGTCGATCGAAGGTTTGGGAAGATCGGTACGATTGCCTGCGCCATCCTGCTCGAATTGCATGAAGACGAGATTCCATATCTCAATAAAGCGGTCGCCGTCTTCGTCAGGTGATCCGGGAGGGCCGCCAGGGATATGATCGCCGTGATCGTAGAAAATCTCGCTACAAGGACCGCAGGGCCCCGTGTCACCCATCGACCAGAAATTATCATTGGTAGCGATGCGGATGATACGGTCTTCAGGCAGACCAGCGATCTTGCGCCACAGATCAAAAGCTTCATCGTCAGTGTGATAGACCGTCGCAATCAGCTTTTCAGCGGGTAGGCCCCATTCCTTGGTCAGCAGCGTCCACGCATTGTGGATTGCCTGCTCCTTGAAGTAGTCGCCGAAAGAGAAGTTACCCAGCATCTCGAAAAAGGTATGGTGCCGTGCGGTGTAGCCAACGTTGTCGAGATCATTGTGCTTGCCGCCGGCGCGGACGCATTTCTGCGAGCTGGTCGCGCGCGGTGCTGGCGGTGTTTCGAGGCCGGTGAACACGTTCTTGAACGGCACCATGCCCGCATTGACGAACATCAATGTAGGATCATTGTAGGGTACCAGCGGCGCACTAGGCACCGAAGCATGGTCCTGTGCCGCGAAATAGTCGAGAAACGAGCGGCGAATGTCATTGGTCGATTGCATCAGATGCAATTAATCACTGCAGGCGCAGGCGACAAGCGATTAAGCGAACCAAATGCGCAAAGAAAAACCGGTGCGAGGCGGCGCTGTCTCCAGCGGGCCTGCACACCGGTCAATTCTATGGACGCGATCATTCCATCCGTTTTTTGAAGCACTTCTTCAGTGCCTTTTCTCTTCTGCTAGTCTTTTCAATCGTGTTTGCTTCTGCCTTACACATTGCCAATGGCGTGTTGCCGAATGTTTCATCCATCGCACGTTGCGAATCAAAATTCGAAGACAGACTCCCATCTGCTGTAAACTCAACAGGCTGCGCTATTTGTGCAGCGAGTTCACGACCGGTCGGAAGTCGTGCGCGTTTACCAGTAATGAAGCCTGCGAAAACACCAATCGCTAGAACACCAACACCGGTTGCTACGGTGTTACCTTCGCCCTCCTGCCGGAAATCACCTTTGATAGGTATCTCAGCCCCGCCAAGATTAACCGACCGCAGACCGAATTCCAACTTGCCCGATTTGCCAAACGCGCCCTTACCTGTGCGCCAAGTAATTTCAGCGGATGCCGGAGTTCCGGCTGGGATAACCACCTTGTTATCGATGACCACGTCGTCTTTTACGGTGAGTTCAAAAATATCACCTGCATCATGCGTACTACTATTAACCTCATCAGTGACGACGAGGGTCAGCGGCCGTCCTGCAGCCAAGGTCAATGGGCCGGCCGGCTTCGCTACGACTGGTGTTCGAACCACTTCTACAGCTTCAACCACTTCGCTAGCTGCCGTTGGCATTTGCGCAGGTTCCGACTGTTCTTGTGTTTCAGCATCCTGTGCCTGCAATGGCATCGCAATAAGTGCGGCAGTTGCCACACCAAATAAATACTTCCTCATACGTCCCCTAAGGATTTGCAGCCTACAATAAGGCCATTGGGCCTTGTTAGAAGATACGGTAAGGGACGTCTAATGAATATCAACTAAGTTGGTGGAATATATCACAAAGTCAGCATCAACAGTCCGATCTCCACGAATTTCACTTTAACAGAAAGAAAAACCGGTGCGGGGCGCTGCTATCTCCAGCATGCCTCTCGCACCGGTCTTCCGTTTGCCCGGACGCGGGAACTAGTCCCTTTCAATGCGTCCGCTTGAAAAAATGATGTCAGTCCTCTTCGCTGGCCTCTGCGTCAGGGCCCGTCATCATTTCTTCGGCGACTTCATCGGTGCGGCCGCGAATTGCAGCTTCCAACTTGTCGCGCATCTCTACATTTTCATCGAGGAAGGTCTTCGAGTTCTCACGCCCCTGCCCGATCCGGACCGAGTCATAGGAGAACCATGAACCGGATTTCTCAACCACACCGGCTTTCACACCAAGATCGAGAATTTCACCAGTCTTCGAAATACCTTTGCCATACATGATGTCGAATTCGACTTGCTTGAATGGCGGAGCAACTTTGTTCTTAACGACCTTCACGCGAGTCGAGTTGCCGATCACTTCATCGCGGTCTTTGATCTGACCCGTGCGGCGAATGTCGAGACGAACAGATGCGTAAAATTTGAGCGCGTTACCGCCAGTGGTGACTTCGGGATTGCCATACATCACGCCAATCTTCATCCGCAGCTGGTTGATAAAGATCACCATGCATTTGGAGCGGTTGATTGAGCCGGTCAGCTTACGCAGGCTTTGCGACATCAGGCGAGCTTGCAGGCCGACATGACTGTCGCCCATCTCACCTTCGATTTCTGCACGGGGGACCAGCGCAGCAACCGAATCGACCACCAAAACGTCAATCGCATTGGAGCGCACCAGCGTATCGACGATTTCGAGCGCTTGCTCACCCGTGTCAGGCTGCGAAATGATCAACTCGTCAATATCTACACCGAGCTTCTTGGCATACACAGGATCAAGTGCATGTTCCGCATCGACGAACGCGACTGTGCCGCCGTCCTTCTGCGCCTCTGCCAGTACATGCAGTGCGAGCGTGGTCTTACCCGAACTTTCCGGACCATACACTTCAATCACCCGACCTTTAGGCAGGCCGCCAATGCCGAGAGCAATATCCAAACCAAGCGAGCCAGTCGAAATAGATTCGACCTCCATCGCCTCTTTCGAGCCCAGCTTCATGGCCGAGCCTTTACCGAATGCGCGGTCAATCTGTGCGAGTGCCGCGTCGAGCGCCTTTTGACGGTCCACGTTCTTTTCCTTACCTTCTACAAGCTTAAGACTAGCTGCCATCACACGGCTCCCATTGATTGCCTAGAGGGTCAGAAATTTTGCCCCCGATTCATCGTCTGAGAGAGTATGTACCGTGTTTGTTCCAAAAGAACAAGAGCGGAACAAATTTTTTTGCAATTGAACCAAAACCCACAGAATCGCACGGCTTGGAGCGACCTATTGGTCGGCTAAAAACCCGTCAGTATGGCGGATTTTCCAGCTGTATGTTTGGCTGGAATTGGCTGGCAACCGAATTTCAACCACCAGTTGACCATCCTTTACGCGCGCTTTCTTGCGCGGCCAGCGGACATCGAAATCTTCAGGATAACCGATCACCATCCGCACGCGTACCGGGTGGTTGTTGGCGTTAGTCATCTCTGCCTTCATCTTTGTCCATTTGCGCGCGTTATCGTCAGGTTCCCGCTCGCCCACGCGCGCGCATCTGGAGAATACCTGCGTGCTCGTGCCCAATTCCAGCTCGATATCCTGGCCGACCGCGTAGTCGCGCATATCGAGTTCGCCGACCAGTTGGGTGCCAGCGGGACCAGGTTCGAACAAAGCCATTCCGCCCATCGGCAGTGCTGCCCCTAGACCCTTCTCCTCCTCATTCTCCATGGTCAGGAGTATTTGCGTGAAGTTGATATCATCGCTGTCGTCGATCCGGGCGAACTCGGCATAGGGCTCGCAATCCGCGACATAGAGAAACTCGCCCTGCACCTTGCCCTTGTTGAGAAACGCAACCTGTTTCAGGCCTTTGGCAGCAACAGTCATCGTCTCCGGAATGCGGTAGAGTTTCAGATCACCCAATTGCTCTTCGATTGCCTTAACCGCAATCGGGCTTTCTTGAAGCCCCTCGGTTCGCCGCATGGCGGTCACCACAATGGCGCCATCCGCCATCGCTTCCATCGCCATCGGCGGTGGCGGAACAGCAACCGGTGTGGCGTAGGAATAGACCGGTGTACCAGCTGCAGTGCTGCCGAGCGGATAACAAGTCAGACGAAGTGGGCGCGCAGTCGGCGGCTCGGCCAACCCGCGAAAATCACTTTCGACATTGATCGTCCCCGCCACCGCCATAAGATCGGCATCGGGAAAGCTCTGTCCATTGTCGTTAAGCACTGTCAGCCAGGACAGAAGGCTTAACCCGACCTTCCCCTTCGCGCTCGTGTCACCAAGCGTTGCGACATAATTGGCCTGCCAATCGAAGCCCCATGCTAGATATGTGAGCGTCACCTGATACGTACCGCCAGACGGATCACGCGTATCAATACTAAAGACCGGATCGGCAGAAAGGCCGTCTGGCACCTTATCGAAAGTCAGCTTCTCCGGCAGTCCGGAACAACGAACCGCCTCATACCCCTCCCGTGTTTGCAGCACGAGACCGCCATCGGCGCGAGTGCGGATTACCGCACTTTCACTGGCCGCAGTACCTGTCGCCGGATTGGTGCGGGTGATCCGCACACGATTGCCCAGAGTTCCATCGACCAGAGACGCAGGTGAGAGCAAATCGGCATTGCGGTTCTTCTCGATGGTGCCGCCCGGTAAACCGGTAACAATCGCGCTGACTGCCACCATGCCCTCCGCAACGCCGTCGAAACGGATCGTGCTTTCACCCGCGGGCAGCGTCACATTGCGTGTTTCGCTGATCATCGCAAAGCCTTGCGGCCAATTGCGGTTCATCTCCTGGCCCTCGCGCCGATTTGGATCGCGATAGACAGTTACCGAAAGTGCTTCGGGTTCGCTGGCAGTCACAACTTCGCGCGCACTCGACGGCGCGCTCAGCAATGCCAGCGGCAATATTGCAAGAAGGAAGCGGCGCATCGCAGCGCCCCTTAGTAGCGTGTAGCGAATGTTACGCGGAACTCGCGCTCACCGTTGGCTGGTATAGGTACGACCCATTTGCGCCGGTCAGCATTGAGCTGCGTTCCAGGCACATCTTCGCTGACAATCCGGTAGTCACGGCTCCACCATCCGCGATCCAATCCAGCCTGAACCAGATCAACCTCGACCGGGACCGATTTTGCATTCGTCATCGTGTAACGCATCGTGGTTTGCCAAAATTTGGTTGGCCGTTCCTCGTCGACGCGAGCCACCTCTTCTCCGTCCTCATAAACAATATAGCGTGCAGTTTTCTGCCACTCGCTGGAGGTCAGCACTTCCCGCTTTTCGACCTCGGCCTGAATGAAAATATCGAACGCATCGCCGGTGCGCAGCGACAATTCGCTGCCCATTGGCGTGTGACCAATGCGGTTTTCGCCGATGAATTGGGGCGTGCCTTTGCTGTCGCGTTGGTAGAAGCGCACGGTTCCTGCTGGCAGCGCGTCACCAAGTCCGCCTTCGCTCGATGAGGAAAAGGCAATCTCGCTCGAAACATTCACTGGATTGCTATCATTGCGCATCCAACCGACTGTGCGGCTGTAGACCTTGCGTGCGGCAACTCCTTGCACATCCATAAAGCTGACTTGCTTTGTCTGGCGATTGGCAATCGTGGTGCGTGCGCCGATCGGGTAGAGATAGAACTCCCCTACTTGCTCGCGATTGGCCGACTGCGTACCCGCGCGAACCATGTTGCGATTCACGTTGCGCCTGCCGCCATTGGGGTTACCCGCGACCAGCAGAGTGTTGGCGTTGTGGAATGTGGTGCCGGTTGTGTTGGCTAGCGTGACCCAACCTTGCATATCGATGGTATCCTTACCTTCGTCATACAAAGCAACATAGTCAGCGGTC
Organism: Pontixanthobacter sp. CEM42; assembly: GCF_017812015.1. GTDB lineage: Bacteria > Pseudomonadota > Alphaproteobacteria > Sphingomonadales > Sphingomonadaceae > Pontixanthobacter. The sequence goes on from NZ_JADQTN010000001.1 coordinate 1,336,213, forward strand.
CAACCAAGGCCTGGGGTGAGGTAGCGGATCGATGCGGGGCGAGTGCCCGCACGATTGCTCTGGACATTGACCGAAAGTGTCGGCCGCGCGCGGAGATTGGGCGGGACACGGTCAAATACTGCACGGACCGGCAAGCCATCATCGCGAAGTACTTCGATCCGATTGCCGATCTGCACCACGACACCGCCGGCGGTTGAGAGGATTTTGGCCCGTTCGCGGGTCTCGGCACCCGTAGCCGGATTGGTGCGGACCAGAGTGATTGTCTGACCGATGGCTTTTTCCATCAGCTTGCCGGGAGTTAGAAGATCAAAGTCAAAATTTTGCTCGACAATCGCGGTGCCCGGGGCGGCAAAGCTGAGTGTTTCAGCGCGGATCTGGGCGGAGACATCGGGGAATTCGATCCGGCTGCGCCCACGCTCAATATCCAGCTGGCGAATGTCCTGCACCAGCGACTGGCCGTTCTGATAGATCGTGACCGATACATCGCCCTGCGCTGTGGCGTCGGGGTCAGCAATGGTGTCTGCGGCAGATTGCGCCAGCGTGGGGCCATTGAGAAGACCGGCAACTGCCAAAACCGAGGCTATCGCTGTTCCCTTCAAAAACGCCCCAGAAAATGTCCGAGCCAAAGTGCTGCGCTGCATAATTCCATCCCCAAATTATCGCTCTCGCATGAAACGAGAGCCGGTCCCTGCCCCTATCCTCGCATAAATTGAACCGAAGCCACAACAACGAAAAAGGGGCGACACCAGTGGTGCGCCCCTCTTCCTTATTCCTGGCTGAACGCCGTTAGTTGCGTGACGGGAAAACGCCAGTGTTAGCAACGCAATACCGCAGGACCTGAAATGGCTGCATGTTGAAGTGCGGCTGATTTCCGCCACCCGATACGTCGATATGCAACGTGTCGGGATGCAGCGCACCATTGGCCGTTGGCGTCGCGGTATCCGAATAGATTGGCGTTGTCGTCCGGCCGATCGCGTTGTCTTTGGGATTGCCGGTATCCGCGTTCGCCGTGTTTTCCGCACGCACCTCACCCGTGTGACTGTGTCCAGGAAGCTCGCCGGGAGTCAGTGTGACCTGCTCAGCGCCGCCTTTTTGTCCCATTATGCGCGGCGTCAACCCCGGACCATTTCCGAAGCCAACCACTGTCCGTCCGCGCAGATCGGGCAAACCAAATGTGGTTCTGCCATCCCCGCCGAATTGCGTACCATAAAGCGAGAATAGCGCCTGCCATTGAGAGATAGGCAGCAATTGCCCTTCTGCGCCGAAAGTGCCGCGGGGGCAGAAGGTATAGCCTACCAGGCTAACTTCCCCCAGGTAATCATTCGGCCCGGCACTAACCGGAGCAGAAACTCCCAACATAGTTGCGGGTATTGCCGACAATGCAGCGTATTTGATAAATTTCTTCATGAGCTTTTTCCTTATGCGAATATCAGTGGCAATCAGTTGCGCGACGGGTATTGGCCTTGCAGCACGACGCAGTAACGCATGACTTGAAATGGCTGCATATTCGCGTGGGACTGATTTCCGCCTCCTGATACGTCGATATGCAGCGTGTCGGGATGCAGTGCGCCATTCGCCGTTGGCGTAGCGGTATTCGAATAGATTGCCGTTGTTGTCCGGCCGATGGCGTTGTCTTTGGGATTGCCAGTATCTGCATTCGCTGAATTTTCCGCACGCACTTCGCCAGTGTGGCTATGTGACGGAATCTCAGTGGCATTCAGCGTAACGCGCTCGGCACCGCTTTTTTGCCCCATTGGCCGCGGCGTCAATCCCGGACCATTGCCCTGACCAACAGCGGTCCGTCCACGCAGATCGGGAAGGCCCATTGTCGTGCGGCCATCACCGCCGAAAGTCGTGCCGTAAAGTGAGAACAGCGCTGTATTCTGCGCAATAGGCAAAAGCTGTCCGGCCGCATCAGTGCTTGCGCGCGGACAGAAGGTATAGCCTACCAGCATCAGTTCACCGATATACTCATCGGTACCTGCCGTTGCCGGTGCGGCAGTGCTCATTAACGCCGCAGGTGCTGCTGCCATCACGGCAACCTTGGTAAGTTTTTTCATTATATTACTCCCTCCTTGAGTTGTATTAGATTCAATCAGTTACGAGTTGGGTAAGAGCCAATCGTCGACATGCAGTTTCTCATACCGAGAAATGGATTGCGCGAATTGAACGGTTGGCCGCCGCCTGTGTTGTTTATCGACAAAGTGCTGGGATGCAGAGCTCCGGCCCCGCAAATCTGGAACGGCGGAAGTCGAACGTCCGTCACCGCCAAAATTCGTACCCACTAATGAGTAGAGCGCAGAGTTTGACGAAATCGACATAAGTTGACCGCTGGCTTCAACCCATCCGCGCGAGCAGAAGGTATAGGGGACGACCATCTCGCCGATCCACGGAGTATTACCGGCAATAGCAGGTGTAGGTGCACTCACAGCCATGACCGAAGTGCATCAAGCATTGTCATCTTAACAAGTGTCTTCATGTCAATTCCCCGCAGATTTTTATGTTATGTTCTGGGGCGACCGAGGGCATAAAGTAACAGAGAAGGGTCGATGGGCAAGCTTTTGAGAAATTTTGTCCATTTCGTACAAAACCTGATTCACCTACTTTTTACGAAGGCAGGTTTTTCAATTATTTATATGCAAAATGCAAATGCGACCGCGACCTTCCGCAACACCTATGTCACCGCACGACAGCAAATTTCGCGCTGAAATAGGCCCTGCAGGGCATTGCAACCAGGCATAAAAAGGGGCGCCGACACAATCGGCACCCCTTCCGAAGTCTCTTTGCTGCGCAGCTTAGTTCCGCGACGGATATATACCGAACAGAGCGACGCACTTATACATACCCAAATACGGGTCGCGGAGCGGGAATGATTGCCCACCTCCGGTATTGTTGGTGGTTACCGTGCCCGGTGCAAAAGTAACCGCAGCATTGGGAGCGGTTGTATTGCTATAAATTTGGAGCGTTGACCGCGCCACAGCCGCGTTAGCCGGATTCCCAGTGTTCGAATTGGCAGTGTTCTCCGCGTGCAAATTACCGGTGTGATTGTGCGCCGGTAGATTGGCGTTTGTAAGAACCATGGTTTCGCTGCCACCTCTCTGGCCCCATTGTATTGAGGAAAGCCCTGGCCCGGTGCCCACTCCAATTGAACTTCGTCCCCGTAAGTCCGGCAGCGCAAAAGTCGTCCGGCCATCGCCGCCATAGGTTGTGCCTAACAGCGAAAACAATGCGGAGTTTGATGATATAGCCTGCAAGCTACCGTTGGCTTCGCCCCAACCGCGCGGACAGAAGTTAAACCCAACTGTCATGATCTCGCCGGTAAATGGGTTAGTGCTTGCAGAGACGGTTGCGGGCGTGCCCAACGTAAGCGTCGCAGCCGCTCCGAGCATCGCTATTTTCGATAATTTTCTCATGATAATTCCCTGTTCGTATGCTGTTCTATTCTTAAATCGCGTAGCAAGAGGGTCCGAATTTCGCTCTTCGCCCCTTGCTACTTTCAACGCGGCACACGTTAGTTACGCGACGGGAATACGCCCTGCATCGCAATGCACTTATACATACCCAAATACGGGTCGCGGAGCGGGAATGATTGCCCACCTCCGGTATTGTTGGTGGTTACCGTACCCGCAGCAAAAGTAACCGCAGGATTGGGCGGAGCTACGCTGCTGTAAATCTGGAGTGTTGAACGAGCCAAAGCCGCGTTAGCCGGATTTCCTGTGTTCGAATTGGCAGTGTTTTCTGCATGCAAATTACCAGTGTGATTATGCGACGGTAGATTGGCGTTCGTGAGAACCATGGTCTCAAACCCACCTCTTTCGCCCCAGCTTATTGTCGACAGCCCAGCCCCGCGGCCGACACCGACGGAGCTCCGACCGCGCAGATCTGGCAATTGGAAAGTGGTCCGGCCATCACCACCGTAGGTTGTCCCGATCAGCGAGAATAACGCGGTATTTGAGGAGATTGGCAGCAAAGCACCAGCGGTCTCACCCCATCCACGTGGACAGAAGTTAAACCCGACGGTCATAATCTCGCCCAGAAGCGGATCAGCGCTCGCCATAGCGGGTGTAGGCGCGCTCAAAGTCAAAGCACTCGCAGCGCCAAGCATTGCAATTTTGGATAGTTTTTTCATGACATCTTCCCTGTTGTTTGTTGTTTTATCTTTTGGGACGACCTGAAGGGAAAGTAACAGAGAAACATCGTTCGGCAAGCTTTTGAGAAATTTTGTCCATTTCGTACAAAATCTGAAACTGCGGACATATATATTTCAAAGGTATATCAGAAAAGCGACATGGACTGCGAGCGCAAGACACTGACCAATTCAGGGCAATTATTTCGGATGCGATCCTACTTTGCGGAACGCGCTCCGGCCAACACTCCGCCAACCTTCTCGCCGATCTGCTGGACGCTGAACGGCTTTGCAATGAAGTGCATATTGTCGATGTCGATCTCTTTACGAAGCTGTTCCTCTGCGTAGCCCGACATGAACAGGATCGGCATACCAGGATGCGCCTTGCGCAGCGCCTTGACCATAGTCGGGCCGTCCATCCCGGGCATTACCACATCGGATAAGACCAGATCGAAAGGTCCGCCATTGGCTATTGCTGCCAAACCTTCCTCGCCATCGCTGGCAGTGGTGACGGTGTAACCCGCGCGAGACAAAGCGCGCTCTGCAACGGCGCGAACCATGTCCTCATCCTCGACCAACAGGATATTTCCGCCGCCCGACCAGTCACTGGCTGGAGCGACGTCATCCGCTTTTGCGACCGCTACTGCGCCTTGGTGCACCGGCAGGTAGATCGTAAAGCGAGCGCCAGCCGGCGTGCTCTTCGTGCCCGCAACATTGTCGGCAAAGATAAAGCCGCCCGATTGCTTGACGATGCCGTAAACGGTCGAAAGGCCAAGCCCCGTGCCTTTTCCTTGTTCCTTAGTCGTAAAGAACGGCTCGAAAATCTTGGTCAGCAGACCTTGTGGAATGCCGCCGCCAGTATCTTGCACCATCAGCACGGTATAGTCCGCCACCGGAATGATGTCGGTTTCCATCTTGCGAATATCGCGTGCGCTGACACGGCGGGTCGCCATGGTTAGCTGACCCGAAGCATCGCCCTGCGCCTGAATCGCATCGCGCGCATTCACCGCCAGATTGACGATCACCTGCTCCAGTTGTTGAGGGTCAGCGCGTACTGGACCAAGATCACGATCATGGCGGACTTTGAATGTGATTTTCTCGCCCAGCAGACGTTTGAGAAGCTGGCTAACCTCGCTCACGACATCGGGCAATTGCAGGACTTCGGGCCGCAAGGTTTGCTGGCGAGAGAAAGCAAGCAATTGCCGCGTCAGGCTGGCCGCGCGGTTTGAATTGACGCGGATCTGCTGGATATCATCATAATCGCTATCGCCGGGCGTATGGCGTAGCAACATCAAATCGCAATAACCGATGATCGCGGTCAGGACATTGTTGAAATCATGCGCAACGCCGCCTGCGAGCTGTCCGACCGCCTGCATCTTTGTCGCCTGCGCCACTTGCTGCTTCAGCTGCGTTTCCTCGCTGGAATCGCTTAGACTTAGCAGGACAGCCGCCTCACCCAACCCACGCACGCCCGCGAGACCGAGCGACACAGGTTCGTCCGGATGACCGCGCATCCGCACTGCCATATCACCATTGCTGGCCGGACCTTTGCCAAAGCGGCGCACGGCATCAGCCAGCGCGCCCTTGTCTTCGGCAACCACAAGATCAGAGGGATATTGCGGAACCCCCGCATCTTCGCGATCCACAGCGCGCAGAAATGCCTGATTGGCAAATAGGAACCGCCCGTCGCGGTCAGTCATCGCTAGGCCCAGTGGCAACGCGCCGAGCAGCGCCTCCAATTGAGGCGTAGCCGCCGAATTCGCCGCGTCACTTTGTCCACCAATGCCGACGCCGCTTTCCAGCAACAACATCAGCGATGCTGCCTCATCTGCCCCGCTGGCATTGGGATTGGAGAGATCGTCGAGCGGAACCTGCACCAGTGTCTGCGGCGAGCCTTTGCGTCCTTCGCGGCCAAAATAGATCTGATCGCGATCATCGGTACGAAGCTGGCTCACAAATTCCTGCCCCGCCATCGTCGCCGATGGATCGCCCGAAGCGCGTTCCGCAAAACCCTTGCCAACCGCACGGATCATTCCGTCGGGCGCGACCAATGCCGCCTCGATCCCGGCGCGCGAAAGCAATTGCCCGAGCGAGCCCGTGAGCCACTCGCTCACTGTGAGTGCCGCGTCAGCCTCTGCAGCAGCGCTCAGCCTCCAGATCAAATAGTCATCACCGCGGCCTGCTCGTTCCGCAGATGCATGCCAGCCGGTCGTGCCATCGTCACTCATCAAACCTTGGGCATTGGCTTGTCCATCGCGCCACGCTTCACGCGCGGCCCGTGTGAGGGCTTCCAGCGATGGTCGATCAAGTGCCAGATTAGGCGGCGATGCACCAAAGCCGAACCATTCCGCATAGAGCGTGTTGGCGCAAGCGAGCCGGTTGGCCCGGTCGGTAATAGCGATGGCAAGCCCCGGTTGTTCGATAGCCGCGACGGTGACCGACCAATCGGGCGGTGCCATCTCGTCAGTTTGTGCGGGTGCGCTGAACCGGCCGAACAAGAACAACGCCGCGATCAAGACAGCCAGACCACCAAGAAACGTCACCGAAAGGACCACGCTCTCGCTGACGAACCATAGAGCCGCCGCGCTGATGACCAAGGCAGCGCCCAGTCCGCCCAGCATCATCCATTGTTTCGAGTCCATCTGGCGCAGGCTTTGCACCTCACCTCGGCTGATCATCCCTTAGATGCCTCCAGCCGCTTATCGAGCCGCGCTTCCATCTGCTTGAGGCGTTTGGTGCGCTTACGCGCCACTTTAAGTCGCCACACGAAACTGGAGACAACGTAGCCCAGCGCAGCACCAACAACTGCCAGCACGACAAAGCCGAAGATCGTTACCAGCACGGTCACGCCAACGCCTTCGAACAGTTCGATCAGCCATGCCCAACGGCCACTGGCCATCTCTGTTTCCATTTCACCGCCGGTAGCAGCCCGATCAATCTTTAGAATAAAGCTGCCGACCTTATTCGCGGCGACCGCCCAGAACGGGAAGGTGAACGGGTTAGTGATGAACGTCACCAAGGCCGAAAGCGGGACATTAGCCCGCGCTGGCAGAGCCAGAAACGCCGCTAGAAAAATCTGCCCAACCGGAATGATGAAGCCAGCGAATATCCCTAGAGCTACTCCGCGCGGAACCGAGCGGCGGGTGAACCGCCACAGCTCGGGCGTCAGAAATCGATGTGCAATCGGCGCCAAATATTTGTTACGCGCCATTTCCTCACGCGTTGGCGTGTATTTACGGATCGTGTCCGCAAGAAAAGTCTTGGAGCGAAAATTGGTCATGGCAGCCGCACTGCAATGCGCGCGCGACGCATTTTTCGCAACCCTGCAAGGGGAAAATTCGGCCTACCAATCATCATATTGATATGGGTAACGGATTGAGAATGGCCAGAGGGTTAATGTGTCTTTTGTATAGCCTCAAGCGCCGGCGATCGCATCCGCTCCCTTAGGCTTCCGCGCAACGGCGCGGCGCACGGTCGTGCGCTGACTGCCGTGACCAAGGTTCAGAACAATAAACGCTGGCTTGGAATGGCTCGGCCCGACCCAGACGGGCCGCAAGGGCGACCGCCCGCCCGAGCTTATGCGAGGCAGCCAAGGAATGCGGATGCATTCCGCCCGGCGACTGAGGGTCCAAAACAAACCTACCCCTTCTCGCGGAGCAGCCTCTGCTTATCGCGTTTCCAGTCGCGATCCTTGATATATTCACGCTTGTCCTGCGCTTTGCGGCCCTTGCCCAATGCCAATTCAACCTTCGCCCGGCCGGTCTTGTTGAAATAGATCGATATCGGGACCAACGTCATCCCTTTGCGCTCCACCGCGCCCATCAGCTTGTTGATCTCGCGCTGGTTAAGCAGCAGCTTGCGCGGACGTTTGGCTTCGTGGTTCTCACGATTACCGTGGCTGTATTCGGGGATGTTGGCATTAACGAGCCACACCTGTCCGTCCTTCACTTCGGCATAGCTTTCCGAAATTGTTGCCTCACCCGCACGCAGAGCCTTCACTTCGGTGCCTTGCAGCATCAGCCCGGCTTCGAACTTGTCCTCGATCGCATAGTCAAACCGCGCCCGCCGGTTCTCGGCGACCACTTTCTGCTTATCGAAGGTTTCGGGTTTCGGGCGAGCCATAATGCGCGCCATGTAGGGAGGAAATCGCATCGGGGGAAGAGGTAGCGGCGCGTTCTTGCTTGCCAAACAGCCCGATGCGCGGAATGCTGCCCTGCAAAGTTCGGGAGGGATATATCGCAATACACATCAGCCGCAGAGCCGCTTTGGCCGGATTTTCGGCCGCACCATTGATGGCTGCATCACCAGCGGCACTCAGCCCTCAGCGGCGCGGCCCCGTTACAGTCTTCGAAGCCCGCAGCATTGTTACAATGGAACAAGCACTTCCCTCCGCACGGTTTATGGCGGTTGCAGACGGCACCATTCTTGGAGTGGCCGATAGTCTGGACGAACTCGGCCCATGGACCAAGGACCGCGAGACCAAGGTCGATAGGCAGTTCGCGGGTAAGGTCCTGTTCCCAGGCCTCGTCGATCCGCATATCCACCCGATGCAGGCCGCCGTGATGCTAGGTATGCCTTTCGTCGCGCCCGATGATTGGAAATTGCCCGGACAGAATTGGCAAGGCGTAGCGGGGCAGGAGGCTTACCGCAGACGCCTCAAGAAAGTCATCGATGGGCAATCGGGCGAACCGATCGTGATCTGGGGCCACCATGAACTGTTCCACGGACCGATGGATCGGCAAGTGCTCGACGCGATTGAGCGCGATCGACCTGTAATTGTCTGGCAACGCAGCTTCCACGATGTGTTCGCCAATAGCGCGGCTTTGCGCTGGATGGATCTCGACACCAAAGCTAAGTTCGACGCGGCGATCGCGGCTGGGAAAGCCGACCCCGAGCATGGCGATTTCGCGAAGGGCATTTTCTCGGAAACCGCATTGCAGGTCGCGATAGGCAAGTTGCGACCGGTCATCCTTGCACCCAAAAAACTGCAAAGCGGTTTTGCAGGCTTGCAGACCATGATGCACGATCGCGGGGTCACCACCACTGCCGATATGGCGACCGGTATCTTTGCAGGGTTCGAGATGGAGGCCGGGCTGATCGCCAACGCCTTCAATCGCCCGAATGGAAAGGCGCGTGTATCGCTGATTCCCATTGCTTCGGAGCTCGACAGCTATCCGAACTTCGATCCGGAGGCTTGGTACAAGCGCACTCGCGACAAATTCGCCAGCGACAAGATCATCGTCGACAAGCGGGTCAAACTGTTCGTCGATGGCGCATTCTTCGCGCAGAATATGCGGATGGGTTCGCCGGGCTATAGCGACGGTCATGTGGGCAAATGGCTGACCGAACCCGATGTGATGCGCGACCAATTGGCGCGCTATTGGGACGCAGGTTTCTCGCTACATATCCATGTGAACGGCGATGAAGGTGCGGCGGTGTTGCTCGATACGTTGGGCAAATTACCACACCGTCTCGCGCAAACAGTAACATTGGAACATCTCGGCTATTGCACGGAGGCGCAGATCGAGCAGATTCTGCAATTGGGCCTGATGGTCTCGGCACAGCCCAATTACATCCGGGTTTTAGGGGATGTGTATTCCCGAACCGGCCTTGGCGCGGACCGGGCATCGTTGATGAACCGGCTCGGCTCGCTCGAACGAACCTGGACGCCGCTCGGGCTCCACAGCGATTTCAATATGGCCCCGATTGATCCGTTCTACCTCGCATGGATCGCCCAAACCCGCGAAGGAATCGACGGCGTTGCGCGCGGCGAGGAAGAGCGGTTGAGCCGTTGGAAAGCGCTGCGTGCGATCACAATCGAGGCCGCGCAAGTGATCGGCATGAACGATACTATTGGCTCGCTCTCAGCAGGAAAAAAGGCCGACTTTGTTGCGCTCGATGACGATCCGTTTGAAGTCGAAACCGACGCGATGAAAGAGATGCCGATTGCTGCGACGGTGTTTGAGGGAGTGGTCTAGTTCGTCGCCCCTGCCCAGGCAGGGGTCTAGATAAGCTTTCTGGCACGCAGTCAGATAATTGCCTCGAACAGATCGTCCCACTCGGGATTAGCCTCCTGAATCAACCTCAACTTCCATTGCCGTTTCCAACGCTTCATCGCTTTTTCACGCGCAATCGCTTCTTCAATAGTGGAATGCTCCTCGCAATATACAAGCCGGGTCAGCCCATGTTTGCGGCAAAACTCAGACCCTTTACCTTCCCGATGTTGATAGATCCGTACAGCGAGATCAGCGGTTACGCCAATATAGAGCGTGCCGAAATTCTCGTTGGTCATGATATAGACCCAACCGCCTTTCGACATCTGCAATTCTCCTATTTAGACCACGTCTAGACCCCTGCCTGCGCAGGGGTGACGAGGTAATAGTAGCGCCGCCGAACTAACACGTCGCCCCTGCGCAGGCAGGGGTCTAGATAAGGTCAATTAATCGCTCACTGCGACAAACAAACATAACGCTACCAAAAACCCTAAACCAACCCCGCATGCTCCAGCGCAGCGTCAACCGCTTTGCGCGCATGTTCGCTGCACGCAACAATCGGCAAGCGTACTTCGTCGGTGATGTAGTCGAGCACTCGGCTCATCGCGTATTTGACCGGCGCGGGGCTGCTATCTTCGAACATTGCGTAATGCAGCGGATAGAGGCGGTCGTTGAGTTTGCGCGCGGCGACCAGATCATTGTCGGCGCAGGCTTGTTGGAATTCGGCGCACAGGGCCGGTGCAACATTGGCGGTGACCGAGATACAGCCCTTCCCGCCTGCTGCGTTGAACGGCAGCGCAAGCTCATCATTGCCCGATAGTTGGCAGAAGTCGCGACCGATGCCCATGCGGTGATCGGCAACGCGCGACAAATCTTCGCTCGCATCTTTGATCGCGACAATCTGATCGGGGAATTTATTGGCCAGCTCAATCGTGGTTTCGGGCGCGATATCGGTCACGGTGCGGCCCGGCACATTATACAGCACAATCGGCAGATCGCAGTTGCTCGCCAGATGGCTGAAATGCGCGACCAAACCAGCCTGGCTTGGCTTGTTGTAATAGGGTGCAACGCAAAGCCCTGCACTTGCTCCGGCCTTCTTGGAGAAGTTCATATGCAGCAGAGCATTTTGCGTATCATTGCTGCCGCAACCGGCGATTACGGGGACACGGCCCGCAGCCTGTTCGATGCAAATTTCGACAACGCGGTGATGCTCTGCATTGGATAGCGTAGAGGCTTCGCCAGTGGTCCCGCAAGGCACCAGAGCCTTGCTACCGCATTCGATTTGCCAGTCGACCAGCTTGCGAAAAGCGGCCTCGTCAAACGATCCGTCGCGAAAAGGAGTCACCAGAGCGGGAATTGAGCCCGAGAACATTTGCGTAATCCTGTATTTGGCCTCATGAGAATCACTTAAGAATTCCCACCATTAAGGCGTTTCATTCAGCGCCTGATAAGGAGCCGCCACCCACTATGTCCAGCATGGACCGCAAACCGCTTCCCCTTCTCGCCCTTCTTGCCATCCCCGCACTTACCCTGTCTGCCCCCACTTGCGCGCAAAGCCCGTCGCAATGGGATCAAGCACGACAGGAGATGGCGGCGAGTGCGCCAACCAGCATGGCACGGACGATCGACCGGTGGGAACAGCTGGCGAATAACAATCGCTTGGGCTTCGATGCCTATGCGAATTTCCTGATCGCCAATCCGGATTTCCCGCGCGAAACCCGGCTGCGCACGATGGCCGAAAACACTTTGGATAGCGAAGCGGTTGAGGCAGCACGACTGGTTGCATTCTTCGATCAATATCCACCACTGAGCAATGGAGCGAAGGCGCGCTATGCGCTGGCACTGAACGCGGTGAACCGCCCCGAGGCTTCAAAAATCGCCGTCGACGCATGGCGTGGCGGCGAAATGAGCGGTCCATCGGCTGCCTATATTGATGGGCTGTTCGGATCGCGCTTTACGCAGGACGATCACGATGCGCGGATGGATGCGCTACTTTGGCAAGGCAAAGCCGAAGATGCGCGTCGTCACCTCGTGAAAACATCTGCGGTGAAACAAAACCTGTTCGCAGCGAGGCTTGCCTATCTGGACGGCGGTTCGCCAGCCTCTGCGGGCGTTACAGTGCCAGCAGGTGCCTCCAGCGATGCTGGCTATCTGTTCAATCAGGTGCGCCATTATCGCAAGACGCGCCAAGGCGGCACGGCGGTGAATCTGCTCGCCAACCGGCAGCAATTTCAGGAGCTGCCGCATAATGCCGAAGCCATGCTGATCGAAATGCTCAAGCTCGCGCGGACTGGAACCGCACGGCAAGCCCAGCAAATCGCGGCCAAAATTGACGATCTGTTCGAGCCTGGCGTCGATATTCGCACCAAGAGCTACCGCATTCGCGATGACTATACCTCGCTGATGTGGCTTGGCGGGACCAAGTCGCTGTGGACGCTGGGCGATGCAGCAGCAGCTGCACCGCTATTCTATCGTTATGGCGCAGCTGCACAGACACCGCAGACGCGCTCCAAAGGCTTCTATTGGGCTGGTCTCGCAGCCTCGCAAGCTGGTGATACAGCGGGTGCCAATCGCTATTGGGAAATGGCCGCTGTTCATCCGGACCGTTTTTACGGCATGCTCGCTTTGGACAAACTTGGCCGAACAATGCCCTCATTGACTAAACAGCCAAGCGCTGTTCCGACGCCGCAGCAAGCCGCCGAATTCAGTTCATCGCGCATCGCAAATGCCGTGCGCGAAGTATCAAAACGCTCGCCATGGAAGACCGGCATCCAGTTCTACCGCACAATCGCGCAGGCTGCCGATACGCCAGCCGAGCACGCGTTGGTCGCCGATTTGGCGATTGAAATCGGTCGCCGCGATCTGGCAGTGAATGTGGGAGAGGCCGCAGGAGCAGATGGCCTGAAGGAGTTCGTACCCTTCGGTCACCCACTGCTCGACAATCCTCCGGGCACGAATTGGACCATGGTTCACGCGATCACGCGCCAGGAAAGCCAGTTTGCCGAAAACGCGATCAGCCACGCCGGCGCACGCGGACTAATGCAGTTGATGCCGGGCACTGCACGCGAGCAATCGGGCAAGCTCGGCATGAGCTACATGCGCGCCAATCTGATCAATGACACCAGCTACAATATGAAGCTGGGCGATGCCTATTTCGCGCGGATGCTGCGTTATTATGATGGCGCCTATCCACTGGCGATCGCGGCCTATAATGCCGGTCCGGGCAATGTGAACAAATGGCTGCGCCGCAATGGCGACCCGCGCAAAGGTGGTATCGATTGGGTCACTTGGGGCGAGAGAATCCCGATTTTCGAGACCAAGAATTACGTCCAGCGCGTGATCGAAAACGCGGTGGTGTACGAGCAGCTTTACCCTGAAAAGACGCTCTACGGATCGGCGCGAACGGTGCGGGCGTTTTTGCGGTAAAGTTGCGGCAGGGGGGATGTCCGTGAGATTTGCATATCCTGCACTCGCTTTGGCAGCGTTTGCCTGTCTGGCAACACCACTCGCTGCGCGCGATAGTCTTGGCATATTCTCCGATTGGGGTGCGTTTCGCGATCCGGAAACGCCGCGCTGCTATGCCATCGCCAAGGCCGCGCCGAGCAACCAGCAGCGGGACAATGATCCGTTTGCCAGTATCGGCACGTGGCCAAGCCGTCAGGTGCGTAACCAGCTGCATCTGCGGATGTCGCGCAATCTGGCGAGTGATAGCTCGATACGTCTGTCGATCGGTGACCGGACTTTTGAGCTTACCGGTTCGGGCGGCAATGCCTGGGCGAAGGATCAGCGGATGGATGCGGCCATCGTTGCCGCGATGCGCTCCGCCAGCCGAATGGTAGTGCGCGCCAAAGATAGTCGCGGCCGCAATTTCTCTAACACTTATGATCTGGAGGGCGCGGCGACCGCTATGGACGCGGCCACCGTTGGCTGCGCGCAATTGGGCCGGTAGCGCGCACCGCTAGCTTTCCGCCCCGCCCGCGCCTATATCGCGCCCAATCATGGCCGATACAGCACTTATGTCGATTCCGGGACAAGTCGATCCCGTTCCCGTTGCGCGTGACATCACGCCGCGCGAGGATGGCCGTATTGACCTGATCGGTCTGCCCAAGGCGCGGATCAAAGAGCTGTTCGAGGAAGCAGGGCTGGAGCCGAAACAGGCAAAGCTGCGCTCCAAACAAGTGTTCCACTGGCTCTACCATCGCGGCGTAACCGATTTTGCGCAGATGACCGACATCTCCAAATCCATGCGCCCTTGGCTGGCGGAGCGCTTTGTTGTTGGCCGCCCGAATGTCGTCGAGGCGCAGCATTCGAGCGACGGCACGCGCAAATGGCTGCTCAAAACCGATGACGGCCATGAATTTGAAATGGTTTTCATTCCCGACGACGCCCGCGGAACTTTATGCGTTTCCAGTCAAGTCGGCTGCACACTCAATTGCACCTTCTGCGCGACCGGCACGATGCGGCTGGTGCGTAATCTGACGCCTGGCGAAATTGTAGGCCAGGTCATGCTGGCGCGTGATGCACTCGGCGAGTGGCCCAAGGGCAGAATGGATGTCTCCGACGTTGCCGAGGATGACGAAGACGAAAGCGAATACCGCGCAGATGGACGCCTGCTGACCAACATCGTGATGATGGGTATGGGCGAGCCGCTGTATAATTTCGACCATGTCCGCGATGCGCTACAATTGGTGATGGACGGCGAAGGTCTTGCCCTGTCCAAACGCCGGATCACCCTCAGCACCAGCGGCGTTGTGCCGATGATGTATAAATGCGGCGAAGAAATCGGCGTGAACCTCGCCGTATCGCTCCACGCCGTGACCAAAGATGTCCGCGACGAGATTGTGCCGATCAATCGTAAATATGGCATCGACGAATTGCTCAAAGCCTGTGCTGATTACCCAGGTGCGTCGAACGCGCGGCGTATCACATTTGAGTATGTGATGCTCAAGGACAAGAACGATAGTGACGATGACGCACGCGAGTTGATCCGCCTGATCCGCAAATATGATCTGCCAGCGAAGGTCAATCTGATCCCGTTTAATCCGTGGCCCGGTGCCTCATACGAATGCTCCGATCCGCAGCGGATCAAGAGCTTCAGCAGCATTGTGTTCGATGCGGGGATCAGCGCGCCCGTGCGAACCCCACGCGGCCGCGATATCGATGCGGCCTGCGGTCAACTAAAGACAGCCGCCGAAAAGAAAAGCCGTGCGCAACGCGACCGCGAGGCGGCTGAGAAAGCCGAACAGACTGCATCCGCATCTTGATAGGCTGCGTATCTTCCGTATCGTTCACCTGATCGGGAGAGAAAATCGTGAAATATCTGCTTTGCCTGACCGCGTCGCTCGCACTAGGCTTTACTGCGCCTGTTGCTGCGCAAACTACCACCGAAGCGCCTGCCGCACTGGCGGCACCAACCGAGATCATGGTTGGCGATACCATGCCGGGCGCGTTCTTCATGGCGCCCGAGGGCGATGGCCCTTTTCCAACATTGATCCTGCTTGGCGGCAGCGAAGGCAATGACCGCGGCGCGCGCGGCAAAGCTCCCGCTTTCCTTGCTGAAGGTTATGCTGTGCTTGGCGTCCCATATTATTCACCAGCGTGGGGAGGTCAGGAACAGAAGTTTCCTGCTCTGCCCGAAGCTTTCGACGCCATTCCAGTTGATAAGTTGGAAACGGCGCTCAACTGGCTGACTGCCCGCGCCGATGTGCGGGCCGATGCAATTGGCGTATACGGAGTTTCCAAGGGCGCGGAATTCGCGCTGATCGGTGGAACAAAGATTGACGGCTTTGCTGCAATCGCCGCCATCGTGCCCACCGATGTCGTGTGGGAAGGATGGGGCCCGGGCACCGAGGCGGGAAAAAACAGCTCCTTCAGTTGGCGCGGAGAGCCGCTGCCCTTCGTACCCTATGACGGTATGAATGAGGAATTTGCCAATCCATCGGGAGCAAATGGCCGCCCCCGTCTGCGCTTGCCGCATGACAAGGGCCGACACGCCAATCCCGAACTGGCGGTAGCGGCGCGGATCGCTGTAGAAACCATTGATGAGCCGGTGCTGGTCGCAGGCGGTGATGGTGACAATGTGTGGAACAGCGGGGAAATGACGCAGTCCATTGCCGAAACCCGTGCAAAGGCAGGTTTGCAAACCGTCTCACTGATCTTCACCGATGCAGGCCATTCGCTGTCCGGCAATGGTTCTCCCAGCAAATGGGCAACTGACGAGGAAGAAGCCGCACAGAAAGTAATCTGGCCAGCGACGCTCTCCTTCTTTGCCAAACATTTGAAAGGCAAATGACCGACCAAGCTACCATCGAATACTACCAGCGCGAAGCACCGCGCTACGTCAAAGCATTTACGCATGGCCACAGCCGCGATCTGGACGGATTCCTCGATCTGCTTCAGCCGGATGCAAAAATCCTCGAACTCGGGTGCGGCGGCGGGCGCGATACTAAACGGATTATGGAACGCGGTTTTGCAGTCGATGCAACCGATGGCACGCCGGCTATTGCACAAGAGGCAGCGAAACATATCGGTGCACCCGTCCGCGTGATGCGGTTTGATGAACTGACATCCGCAGCAGAATATGACGCCGTGTGGGCTCATGCTTGCCTGCTACATGCGCCTTGGGACGATCTTCCCTCCATACTGTCAGCAATCTTTCGCGCGTTGAAGCCGGACGGTTGGCACTATGCCAACTACAAATTGGGTGATGGCGAAGGCCGTGACTTGCTGGGGCGTTTGGGCAACTTTCCCAAAGCCGAATGGCTCGAAGACCTTTATCGGGCTGCTGGTTTCGTCATCCACTCATCGCACCGATATCGCGGCGAAGGAGCCGACGGCACTGTCAGGGACTGGCAGGCTATTGTGGTCAGGAGACCTGAATAGCTCACGCACTCAATCAGGGTCGGTCAGATCTTCAATAGCATCAACTGCATCAGCGGTAACAGCAACTGCGGCAACTAAATATCCAGTGACTAGGACACCGCCAATGATCAGTAGGGTATTACCGCCGCCCTTTTTGGGTTTCTCCGTTGCATCAGCCTCATCTGCAAAGGTCGACAGACTGAAGCGCGCAACTTGTTGCTGGTTGAGCAACATCCGCGGATTGTCCTCGAGCGTCAGCGACAGTGTCATACGCCTCCGCTCTTGCGCTTGATTTGTATACCATGGGCGGGCGAGCAAAACCTCGTTCCGCTGAGCACTTTGCTCAAAGCCGAAATCGAAGCGGGGTTTCGTTTCGACAGAACGGCTCTTGCCGCCAAAAGGAATGGTAATCCCGGCCGATACCCTGACATCCGATGCATCGTCATAATGCAGATCACGGATTGATTGCGCGGCAACGGGCTGTGCTAACAGCAACGTCGCCATTGCACCGGTGACAAGGCTTTTGATTTTCATGAGAATTCCCCTTTGGCAGGATAGCTATCCGGCTTTTTTGGCGCTAGCAATTGCAAAGCGCGGATTGAGCAGAGGATTCCATATGAGTTGGCAAGTCGATGCTCTGCTGGTTGGGAAAGCCAAACCCTTCCGCGATCAAGAGGAAAGCGCGATTGGCAAGCAACCGGTTGATGGCCCCGTCGCGATAAGAACACTTGGTCTGGCCGGTGACGAACAAGCCGATCCTAAACATCATGGCGGCCCGCATATGGCCGTGCATCATTACCCGCGCGATCACCACACCTTCTGGCGCGAGACAATCGGCGAGCATCCTTTGCTGGATGATCCGGGCGCATTCGGCACAAACCTATCCGTCACCGGACTGACAGAAGCCGATGTCAAACTGGGCGACCGCTTCCGGCTCGGCAGTGCGATTCTGGAAGTCAGCCAACCGCGTATGCCATGCTGGAAAATCGAACACAGGTTCGAACGCAAAGCGATGGTCGCGAAGATCATCAAGAACGGGATCTCCGGCTGGTATTACCGTGTGATCGAGGAGGGCTCGGCAAAAGAGGGGGACACGCTCGAGCGGCTGGAAAGCGATGCGAGCGATTGGACTATAGAGCGGATTTTACTAGCCATCGCCTATCCCAAAAGCGTGGTCGAAATTCCCGAGCTGGAAGCCATGGCCGCCAGCGAATTGCTCGGCCCATCTTGGCGCGGCGGCGCGCAGCAGAAGATCGATTATATAAAGTCGATGTAATTTGCACTTTTCAACCTGCTCGGTATGAGTTTTTCAAGTTCCCGATCGAATATCAACTGGTCTCCTATCTCAGAATAAGATAGCTTTCTTACCGAAGTTAATGTCGGGGGGAAATAATGCGCAAATCACTATGTCTATTACCAATAGTTTTACTTCTTGGGCAGGCTTCCGCGTCGGCTACGTCTGGTGCGACAGCGACTTCACCCGGAGATGTGCTGAGCGCTTGGTCGCAATTTGTCTCTGACAAAGGCGCAGCAAAAGGCTTCCCAACGGCCCAACCCAAGATTGAATTGCGCTATGTAGTGGCGAGCGGCACGAATGCCGCAGGAGATGCGGTTGGGTGTGACGATTTTGCGATTGCGTATACCGATTCTAGCGGAACATCGGGCGTGGCCACAGGCGGCACGGCGCGCGACAACCCTGATGCGTACCGCTTTCCGATTATTGTCTGCTCATTGGCGTTGAAATCTGATTGGGCAGAGCTGCGCCTTGTCGCCGCTGGCACAGGCACCAGCGGGAAAACGATCTCCATTGCAGAGGATGGAACCGGCACAGGCGTCGACGTGGCCTTGCCCGGCCCGCACAAGATTGGTCGCCGCCATAAAGATGCCAACGGTGATGCCGAATTGCTGATTGCAACGATGGGCGATTCTGGCTGCCGTGGTGCGAGCGGCGGGCAGAATTGCGACTTTGGCTGGCCCTTCCAACGCATTACCGAACTGGCAGCAGAGGCACAACCTGACCTGTTTCTGCACGTCGGCGATTATCGGTATTACAAGCAATACGATTCACACAAACGCTGGGACTATTGGCAAAAAGACCTGCTGCTCCCGGCACGGCGCGCTTTGCTCGCTGCGCCATGGGCCTTCACTCGCGGCAATCACGAAGAATGTAGCCATCACAAATCTGGTGTCGGCTTCACCTTTCTGTTCGGTGTCGGCAACGCGGCGTGCACTGGATCAGAAGTAGATGTCGAACCGAGTTGGTCGTTCGATGTCGCACCTGGCGGGATTGACGCGTCAGGCAAGGCAAGTGACGCGCATCGCTTTGTGATGATCGATACGTCGGATGAATATTCCTCCGAACTCAAAGGCGCGTTTACGGACGCAATCAATCGCTCAAAAACAGACAGCGCGTGGTGGGTATCACATGTTCCGCCGGTTCATCTGCTAAACTACGGAGGTAAAACGCGTCCGTATAACGGCAATGTTCGCTACCAATTGGCCGAAGCTATCAAAAACACTGGTCCGCTATGCGACAGCTCGCGCACTGGATCCGCACCTTGCCGCCCCAGTCTGATTTTGCTGGGCCATGACCATATGTTCCAGACGGTGACATTCGGCGGACCGAGCGGGCCATTTACATGGCCGCAAATCTATATCGTCGGCCATGGCGGCGTTGATCTGCGTAGTGCCAATTTGAGCAGCACCTCTTGCACATTTAGGTTCAAAGACTTGCCGGGAAGCAGCGCCGCTCAGACTGGCACTGTCCACTCTCGCAGCAAGTTCGGATATGTGATGTGGCGCCGATCGGTTGCAACGACGAAATCACCAACCGGATGGATTGCCGATCCGCGCGACGATCAGGGCAACGCGTGGCAGCCCTTCAGCACTCCGACCGGCGATTGCGATCCTAAGCCGCCGGCTCCAACAAACCCAAACCCCTGACTTAGGAACGCTGTTACCTTTCAATCGGCTCTTCCCCGCGCTGCGGAATTGTGGTCCAACCATCGGCATGGCAATTCCAACAGTTCTCATCACCGGAGCAGCAAAGCGGATCGGGGCGGAGATCGCCCGCGCATTCGGCACCAATGGCTGGCATGTAATTATCCATTACGGCCGATCCGCCGAAGAGGCAGAGGCCCTCGCCGCCGAACTGCCTTCTGCCGAGGCAATTCATTGCGATCTGGCGGATACTGACGGCGCGGTTGCATTGGTCAAGAGCCTCGCAGGCCGGATCGACAATTGGCGGGCGCTGGTCAACTCCGCGTCAATTTTTCGCTATGACGATGCAACCGATATCGATCGCGCAACGTATAACCGTTCAATGATCATCAACGCCAAAACTCCTGCCCGTATGGCCCAAGCCTATCTAGCGCATGCCCGCGCGGATGGAGGCCAAAAGAAAGGGCGGCGTGTGATCCATGTGACTGATCAGAAGCTGGAGAACTCCAATCCGGACTTCTTCTCATACACCATGAGCAAACACGCATTGGATGCCACGATTGAAATGCTGGCAGACGGAGCAGCAGGGCCAGACGACCGTGTCTACGGCCTCGCTCCCGGAGCAATCCTTGCCAGTCATGATCAAACCGCCGACGAAACCGACCAATCGCATGTATTGAACTTGCTGCAGCGCAAGACAGAGGCGTCAGAGATTTCCGATGCGATGCTGTTTCTGGCCGAGGGGCATCTGGCCAGCGGAGAAACGCTCTTTATCGACAGCGGGCAGCATCTGCTCGATCAGCCGCGCGATGTGATTTACCTCGCGCGGAATACTGAGAACCACGCGCAGGCACAGGGAGCCTAAGATGGCGAAGACGACGAAACGACATGGATTGATGACGCGGTTTTGGCATTGGCTGAACCTGCTTTGCATCGTTATCCTGTTTATGTCGGGTCTGAATATCTCCAACGCGCATCGCTTTCTTTATTGGGGCAATTACGGTTTTGATCCCGCCGATGCGTGGCTCGCCGTCCCACGCTTTCCCGGATGGGCCACCATTCCCGATTATTACAGCCTCGCCGCCGCGCGCGATTGGCATATTCTGATGGCTTGGCCCTTCGCGGTCGGTTTGCTGGTGATGTGGATCGCGATGCTCGTGAAAGGGCGGTTCTGGCGCGAGATGCGGACTACTCCGAAGGAATGGCATCCGAAGGCGATTTGGAAAGACATTGTCGAGCATCTGAAGCTCAATTTCGAACATGGCGATGCGAAGTATAATTTCCTGCAGAAAGTCGCTTACGGAGTAGTTCTGGGCATCTTCCTGCCGGGGATGATCTTCACCGGCCTCGCGATCAGCCCCGGTTTCGAACCTGCCGCGCCATGGCTGGTCGATATTCTGGGCGGACGGCAAAGTGCGCGATCCATCCACTTTATCTTCTCATGGGGCATCTTCGCCTTCTTCGTGGTGCATGTGGTGCTGGTGGTGCTCGCCGGGCCGATTGGCCAGATCAGGGATATGATCACCGGCGGCAAGCTCGCCGAAAAAGCCGACAATGGAGATGCGCAATGAACGGCACTATTGGAAGACGCGGCGTATTGGCCGGAGCAAGCATGCTATTCCTTGGCGCTTGTTCCAAAGTCGCAGACAGCACGGTCGGCTCACATCTGCTCGGCGCGGCAGAGACGTGGCACAAAAAAGTCCACCGCTCGCTCGCTGACCGGACGGCCCTAGCCCGCGAATATTCGAAAGAAGACATTTCGCCCACGTTTAAAGGCAATGGCACACTCAATATCGATACGCCCGAATATCAAGCCAGCATCGAAAACCAGTTTGCCGATTGGCGGTTGGAAGTGCGCGGGATGGTCGACAATCCGATGACGCTGAGCATGGATAATATCCGCGCCCTGCCCCAGCGCACGCAGATCACGCGGCATGATTGCGTTGAAGGGTGGAGTGCCATCGGTGAATGGACCGGACCGCAGCTATCGACCTTGCTGGAGGCTGCCGGCGTGCAGGAAGGCGCGAATTTCGTGGTGTTCCGCTGTGCTGACCGTTTCAGCCAAGGCCCCTACTACGAGAGCGTCGATATGGTGGACGCGATGCACCCCCAAACCATCGTCGCGCATATGCTCAATGGCGAGCCGGTACCGGTCAAAAACGGTGCCCCACTGCGCATGCGGATTGAGAAGCAGCTAGGCTACAAACATGCCAAATACCTCACCGCAATCGAGCTGGTCGCAAGCCTGGACGATATCGGCGAAGGCGAAGGCGGCTATTGGGAAGATCACTATGGTTATCAGTGGTATGCGGGGATTTAGGCGTTAGTCCGGATAAATCCGCGCCATCGTTTCCCAATCTTCGCCGATCATTTCTTCGAGGACGTCCAGATCCACATCGGCCAGCTTGTTGATATACAGGCAGCTCTTCCCGCGTGAATGTTTGCCCAACCGTTCCAACTGCGTGTCGCGGCGTTTGCCAGACAATTCGTCACAATAGCCGCCCATCAAATAGAGCGAATGCTTGGCCTTGCGCGGGCTAAACCCGCCGCGCATCCATGTAACATCGCGCCCGCTGGCATAGGTTGTCTCATACGTACCGTAACCGATGATCGAGGGTCCCCACATCTTGGGTTCCTCACCAGTCACCTTGCGGAACATCGCGTCCAGCACTTTGGCTTCCTCGCGCTTACGCTCCGGCTCTACGCCTGCGATAAAATCCTCTACCGAGACATCGGTCGGCATGGTTTTCGGTTCGCTCATAATACTTCTCCCGCCCATAGAATGCGCGATTGATTGACAGGACGCAAGCGAACGGCAATCTGCCGAAAATACAAAGAAAATAATTGAGGGGCTGAATACATATGTGGCTTTTGAGCAAATTCCTGTCGGGCGCGATTCATACGGGCACAATCATCGTGACCGATCATGACGGCAAGGAATACACATTCGGTGCAGGCGAAGGGCTCGACGGACGCGGCCCGATCAAAATCACCCTGACCAACAAGAAAGCCGCAAACCACATCGCCCGCTATCCGCAAATGGGCGCTGGTGAGGCGTTTATGTGGGGCTGGCTGGTAGTCGAAGAACCGCATGACATCCGTGACATGATCCTGTTCGTGACGATGAACACCAAGAAACAAGGCGACAGCGCGATCCAGGCCAAAGGCATCCTGCGCAAAACCGGCCAAGCGATCAAAGCCAAGCTCGACGGGATCAATCTGCGCAGCAGCGCGCGCAAGAATGCCGAGCACACCTACAACCTCACCCGCCGCCTGTATGAGCTGTTCCTCGACGAGGACCGCCAATACACCATGGCCTATTACCGCGAAAACCCGGAGACGACTTCGCTCGAAAAAGCGCAGATGGACAAGAAGGCGCATATGGCCGCCAAGATGAACATCAAGCGGCCAGAGGATAATGGCGGCGTGCCAATGAAAGTGCTCGATATCGGCTGCGGCTGGGGCGGTTTCGCGCTCTATCTGCACGAGCATTATGGCTGCGAAGTCCTCGGCGTCGCCCTCGCCCCCGATCAGATCGCTTTCAGCAAAGAACGCGCAGAGGCGGCTGGCGTGGCCGACAAGGTCAAATTCGAACTGATGGATTACCGCGATGTGCCGAGGGACTACTTCGGAGCCGGTGACAATGACGGATTTGACCGCATTTCCAGTGTCGGCCTACTCGAACATGTCGGCACGATTCACTATCCGCAATTCTTCGAGCATACCAACCGCCTGCTCAAGACCGACGGCGTGATGTTCAGCCATTGCTGCGGCCGGGCGGGGCCTCCGGGATTAACTGATGCATGGACGCGCACCTACATCTTCCCCGGCGGATACATCCCTGCTCTGTCCGAGCTGGTCACGCAGAGCGAGCAATATGGCTGGCAAGTGATGGATGTGGAGGCAATGCGCTTCCACTACTCCTACACGCTGGAGGAATGGTACAACCGCACCGTCATGCACAAAGACGAGATCGTCGAAATGTATGACGAGGTCTTCTACCGCATGTGGCTGTTCTACCTGGCCGGCGCCGAACAAAGCTTCCGCAATGGCACCATGGTCAATTGGCAATTACTCTACGTCAAAGAGCGCGACGCCATCCCGATGACGCGCGAATATATGGAAGAAGAAAGCGCGCGGCTGCGCGATGCAAGCGTTGTGCCGGAGTGGAGTTTGGGGATGCGGGAAGCGGCGGAGTGACTGGGTAGACGGCTCAATACAAATTGAGTATCCAAATGTTTTTTAGTATAAAATATGGGCGTTTAGGGGAACAATAAATGATAGAGGGCGCAAATATAGCACTAAGCCTAACGGCAATAAGCCTAGCGTTCTTTTTCTACCTCGGGCAGCGCAATAGGATTCTGAGCGAAGGAAGCGATGATTTTTGGTTCGGTGGACGAGAAATCAGTCAGAAAGCTCACTTCTTCACCTGGCTTGCATCTGCCGTCGCATTTTCTTCTGCGATTGTATATTATATGCAAGTTACCTCAATATGGGGTTACTGGGTCTACTTCGGCAGTATATTGACATATATTATTGGTCTTCTGGCGGCAGTGTTTATCGTCTCTCGTTATGATTTCAAACTGAGTGAATTTGAGACAACCGGTAGAATGGTCGAAACACGTTCTGGTAATCGATATGCAGGTATTATCGTCGATGGAATGAACGCCCTATCGCTACTTGCTTTAGTTTACATAGAAATTGGTCTGGGCGTGAAGATATTCTCATTCCTTTTTTCTGAATCGAATTTGCTATTCGAACTCTTTTGCTTTTCGGCTCTGATTAGCATCCCATATTTTTATATAAAGCTAGGCGGTTTTCGAGCCATTGTTTCATCAGATATATGGCAAGGGGTTTTGATAGTTCTTGGGCTTGCTTTCCTTTTGGTATTCTTTCTTTCTGGCGGGATCACGGGGTCGACGGTTTCAGCGAAGGACTTTTGGCCACAACCATCGGTCGGATTTGACAAGATTCTCCCCTATTTGATGTTCGCTCTCGTTGTTAATTTCTTCACAAGCATTCCGCAGGTGTCCGTCTGGCAGCGGTTCGCTGCATCTGCGAACACGGCGAACAAGTATCGTACAGCGCTTCTTGCCATCATCGTTGTCGGTTTAGTTTTTGCTCTCTACATCGGACTCGCTGGTGCTTACATCAATGCCGGCAAGCCAGTCGGATCGATAGCCGATATCTTTACACCTATCGTGGACTCAGGCCCTGTTGCAACGCAGGTAATTTTTCCATTGGTATTTGTTGGCTTTATCGCCGCTCTTGTGTCTTCAGCCGACAGCGCAAGCCTTGCGGCGACCATGACAATTTTCGGACGAAGGCGTTTAGGCGCCAGCGCCGATGCGGGTGCATGGCAACAGCAAAGATCTCGCGCGACGACATTCTTGGCAGTTGCTTTTCTAGCGATGCTGCTCTTTCATACATACGTAGAAACGGTAGGGACCGGCTTTGCTAGCGTATTCCTAGGGATTATCTTCTATTTGTTCTCGCAGATTGCAGTAGCAGCCCCAATCGTCGTTCTTGCCGTCGTTTCGCCTAGTCGACTACGTTCAGACCGAGCGGTTTGCTCAGGGTTGCTAATTGCTTGGTCAATAATGACAGCAGGTTTCCTAATTCCAAATAAGATAGCTTGGCTATTCCCACAGATTTCTTCGATCTTTGAAGACCCGTATACAGGAGGAATGGTGATAACTCTCGTCTCTTTGCTGATCGTCCTGGCCTTCAGCTGCAAAATCTCGGGGAAGCAAATATGATTCTCCCTGACTTGAATATTATTGATTTCGCTCCCTTTATTGGGATGTTGATAGCTCTGCTTGTCCAGTGGATTGCCTTTAGGCCACGAAATTTCGTTGACCCTTTGAAAACCCGGGATTTAGATGTTGGAACGGCTCGTCGATACTGGCCAATAGGCGCATTGGAAATGTATAAGCGAGACGATGGGGTGCTCCGGAACAAACGACTGCTTCACGCCTACTACGCAGAGATTCTCTTATTAAAGTGGATCAACTTTGCGCTTATTGGGCTTATGCTAATTTCTTTCGGTAGCGCAGTTCTGGGAATGAGCGCGCTCTGGTGTGGTGGTCCTGCGGTTTTGCTTGTGGTGGTCGGCCTGATTTTGAAGAGCGACATCAGTTCCGCCTTACAATTGGCAAAATAGTTTTGTCACTAAGTGCGAAGGGCACGAATTGCCTTCACCCGTGCCTTGGTATGTGTACGAGCTTGGCGATGATGTTTGCGTGACACTAGGTGCGCGCGCTCCGCAGTTGCTCGATAGAGCCGCTGGCCCTGCCAAGGTGTCTTCCTGCCCCTAAATCCTTTCTCAACACCATCCTGCTATCCGCGCAGGCGTGTTGAAATCGATACTCCTCGACGCAGATGTCATTAAGAAGACGCTGCTGCTGGCCGCGATGTCGACTGTGGGTGCAGTCATCATCGTCGGCGGGAGCTATTACGCGATCTATGGTGTCGATGGCCGGTTCGGCAGCGCGATGCGCTTTGCTCTGTTCGTGCCGTTCTTTTGCTCGTTTCCTATCGGGCTGGTGATCCATTCGCAGGGTAAGCGGCTCGAAAGGCTCAACGCGGAGCTACAAAGTGCTACCGAGGCGGCTGAGGCGCTTAATCTGCGGCTGATGCATGAGGCATCGCATGATGCGATGACCGGCATTCTCAACCGGAAATACTTCCTCGCCGAACTGACCGCCGGTTGTGAAGATGACTCGCCCGACAGCTTGTTGCTGATCGATGCGGACCGGTTCAAGGCGATCAATGACCGCTTCGGCCATCATACGGGCGATGAAGCCCTGATCCGGATGACCAAGCTGATCACCAAGCATTTGCAACCCGATGACGTCGTCGGGCGCATCGGCGGCGAAGAGTTTGCCGTGCTGCTGAAAGATCAAACCATCGGCGAGGCATGGGTCGTGGCCGAACAAATCCGCAGCGCCATCTACACCGAGAATTTCCTCGCCGACGAAGGCCAACGCTGCCAACTATCGGTCAGCATCGGCGTAAACCGCGTGGATCAAACCGACCGCCGCTTCCCCTTCCGCAAAGTCGATCTGGCCCTGTATGAAGCCAAAAGCCTGGGCCGCAACCGGACGGTCAAATTCGAACCGGAAATGGATATCCCGACTTCCGAACGATACGGCAGCGTTCCAGATGCAGCCGCAGGTTAAATCGTGTGGGCTACAAGATCGCGGATTTTCCTACATGCCGTCGCCACGCTATATTCGCGTTGGCTCTTTGAAAATTGAATAGACGACGAAACAACTGATGCAGCTTGTACGAGCGTGGACAGCGGATGTACTTCGTCAACTAAACCCGCAAAGTTGGCATCGTCACGCTGCGACTCGGATCAGCGCTAGCTCTTCACCATGCGGTAGACCGGGCCAAAGCCGACCAATGCGGCACCAATAAATGGCAAGGCGACAACCCATAGCCGGACGCCAGTAACACCCTCAGGGCTGGCAATGCTAATCGCGGCGGTCATGGCGAGACCAGTGCAGATCAACACCATGCCGAGCACCAACCGCCAATGCGGAACGGGGTAATCCCGCTGCACCGGAACGCTGCCTCTTTCGAACCTGACAAACAGCATAATCAGCGGCAGTGTCAGCGCGATGTAGAGTGCAAACCAGATTGGCCGGGCAAACCACCATGCGGCGGTTCCGGGTGCCACATCCAGCCCGATACTGCCTGCCAACCATGCGGCGATCATCACCAGCACAAAGGCGGTCAGATGCCACAGATAGATGCTCATGATCATCCCGTTCATCAGCACCACACCGGTCCAGATGCGGAGATTGTCGAGCATTTTTCGGGCAGGTTTCTCTAGCGCCAATGCAAAGCCGGTTTGAGTCATACCCAGCGCCATCAAAGCAATCGTGGGTGGCATCGAATTGGTGATCTCTGCCCCCGGCACACCGATCATCGCGACCGGATAGGGGCCAACCACCGTCAGCGCGACCAGTACGGCAAGGCTGGCGATCATCCAGAACAAGCGGTGCCCCAGCCCTCGGAACGCTCCCGACTGCCACGCATAGCCAAGCTGGTGAATGCCGCCCCATACGAACAGGAAATTGAGGAACCCAATATAGGGTATGCCCTCAAACACGGCGAAGAAATCGGTAAAAATTGCCGCTGAAACAAGCAGGAAGAAAGACCGGAACCCCATCTTGCTCCACCATGCATAGGTCAGCGGCGTTAGCGCGGTAACTAGCAAATACACAGCAAGGAACCACACGGGGATCAAAGCCAGTTGGGTCGCCATCTGCACAATGCCGCGCTCAATCCCCAACTGCGTGCCAAAGAAGGCGATCACACCCCATACTAGCAACACGGGGAACACAGGATTGACCAATCGCTGGATACGGCTCGCAAACCAGTCGGAGTAGTGGCCCCCCTTCCTCTTGGTCGCCGCCCAACTTATGCCGTTGGAGTATCCACCAACAAGAAAGAAAATCGGCATTACTTGGAAGGCCCAAGTCAGCCACTGCGTCCACGGCAAGATACCGAGCAGATGGCCGCCCTGCACTGCGCCGCTCTCATCAATATAAGGCGCTGCGACCAGCCAGTGGCCAATCACAACGGCAAGGATCGAAAATGCACGAAGGAAATCGACATAACGATTACGCTCCGGCGGCGCCATTTCGGCCATCTCCCGCGCCTTCGACCACAAGCTCCGTTTCGCAGGTTTGCTGGCCGCAGCCGCATCAGAATTTGGCATAGATTTCAGAACCTCTCGTCGAAGAAGTTAGGTAGCCGCACTGCCTCGGACAAGTTCCCCCATGTAACGCTTCCCCTTCCACCACCGAATGTTCTATCACTGCAGTCAAAGGAGAGGACATGAGCAAAAGCTTGGTCAAAAAGTATCTGGGCAGCATCGTCACGCGCGGCACGTTGAATGTCGCTTTTGCCAACGGTGATACCGCACAATTCGGAACACCGGAGGATGGCTTTCCGGATATCTCTCTCCGCCTGACCGATGACCGTGTGCCGCGCGATATTTTGCTTGATCCCCGGCTAGGCGCGGCGGAAGCCTTCATGAACGGGCGGCTCCTGATCGAAAGCGGCGATGTGATGGGCTTAATCGCCTTGCTGCGCGGTAATGCCCCGTGGGATCGCGGCGGATCGATTGGCGGACCGAGCACATTTCGTAGGCTACGCGACCGGCTGACTTTTGGCCTTGAGGCGGTCAACAACGCCGTCGGATCAAAGCGCAACGTCGCGCATCATTATGATATTGGCAACGATCTCTACAAGCTGATGCTCGATAGCGAGTACATGCAGTACAGCTGCGCTTACTGGCCGTCCGATGATATGTCTTTGGCCGAAGCACAAGAAGCAAAGCTTGCACATATCGCCGCAAAACTGGGTCTCGAGCCCGGCCAAGAAGTGCTCGATATCGGCTGTGGTTGGGGCGGAATGGCGATCTTCCTCGCAAGCCGAGCTGGTGTGAAGGTCCACGGCATCACGCTGAGCGAGGAACAGCTGGCTCTCGCTATCGAACGCGCCGAAGTCGCAGGTGTCAGCGACCGCGTTACGTTCGAACTCGTCGATTATCGTGATCTTCCCAAGCGGCCGAAGCGGTATGACCGGATCGTGTCGGTCGGCATGTTCGAACATGTCGGAAGACCGCAATTCGAAACCTTCTTCGACTGCTGCGCCAATCTGATGAAGGCAGACGGCGTGATGCTGCTTCACACAATCGGGCGAATGGGTAGTCCCGGAACGACCGACGCTTTCACGCGCAAATACATCTTCCCGGGCGGCTACATCCCCGCACTGAGCGAGACGATTGCGGCTAGTGAACGGTACCGGCTGATCCCGACCGATATCGAAATCCTGCGCCTGCACTACGCCAAGACCCTGCGCGGATGGTACAAGCGTTGCGAGCAGCACCGCGATGCGATCATCGATCTGTTCGACGAGCGCTTCTACCGGATGTGGACGTTTTACCTCGCCGGTGCGACCGCCGCTTTCGAACATGGTGGCATGTGCAACTTCCAAATCCAATATAGCCGCAGCAGGCATGCTCTGCCGATCACGCGTGACTATCTGGCAGACAACGAAAGCGACATGCTGCAAAAGCCATAATTCGTTGTGATGTCGCCGGTGTCCTGATACCGGCGCGCCATATCTTCAACGGAGTATAGAATGTCGGATATCAAACGGGTTGTCCTCGCCTATTCGGGCGGCCTCGACACCAGCGTCATCGCCAAGTGGCTTGAAGTAGAGCGCGGCTGCGAAGTCGTGACTTTTACGGCCGATCTTGGTCAGGGCGAAGAAATCGAGCCAGCACGCGAAAAAGCCCGCGCGATGGGCATTCCGGACAAGCACATTTTTATCGAAGATGTCCGCGAGGAATTCGTTCGCGATTTCATGTTCCCGATGATGCGCGCCAATGCCCGCTACGAGGGCGACTATCTGCTTGGCACGTCAATCGCCCGCCCGCTGATCTCTAAGCGCCTTGTAGAGATCGCCCGCGAAACTGGCGCTGATGCAATTGCGCATGGCGCGACTGGCAAAGGCAATGATCAGGTCCGCTTCGAACTGTCCGCCTATGCGCTCGATCCCGATATCAAAGTCATCGCACCATGGCGCGAATGGGATCTGACAAGCCGTACCGCACTGATCGAATGGGCCGAAAGCCACCAAATTCAGGTACCGAAGGACAAGCGCGGTGAAAGCCCCTTCTCCACCGATGCCAACATGCTGCACACATCCAGCGAGGGCAAAGTGCTGGAGGATCCGTGGGAGGAAACCCCGGATTATGTCTATTCGCGCACCAGCAATCCTGAAGACGCGCCCGACACGCCTGAGTATATCACAATCGACTTTGAAAAGGGCGATGGCATTGCGTTGAATGGTACAGCCATGAGCCCCGCGACCTTGCTCGAAGCGCTCAATGAGTTGGGCCGCAAGCACGGGATCGGACGTCTCGATCTAGTCGAGAACCGCTTCGTCGGGATGAAGAGTCGCGGCATGTATGAAACTCCGGGTGGCGAGATTTACGCCCGCGCCCATCGCGGGATCGAACAGATCACTCTTGATCGCGGTGCAGCGCATCTCAAAGATGAGCTAATGCCCAAATATGCCGAGCTGATTTACAATGGCTTCTGGTACAGCCCCGAGCGTGAGATGCTGCAGGCTGCGATTGATTTGAGCCAAGAGAAAGTCAGCGGCACCGTCCGTCTGAAGCTCTACAAGGGCAATGCCGATGTGGTTGGCCGGAAATCACCCAACAGCCTTTATTCCGAGCAGCACGTCACGTTTGAGGACGATGCCGGCGCCTATGACCAACAGGATGCTGCCGGCTTTATTCAACTCAACGCATTGCGCTTGAAGCTGCTCGCCCAAAGAGATCGATAACGCGGGATCGAAAGCGTCAAATCGCGCTACTGCGACGAGCCGTTGAGTTATCCACTCGCGTCCACAAGCGATTTCGCAGAAAGTGGATAAGTCGGGCTTGAAGTCCTTGCGCGACTCACTTTCGAAGCGCAGCTTTAAGTCATCGGAAAGGCAAGAAAGTCACTTTAGATTGAAGTCTAACGATTTGAATATGAAGAGAAATTCAAACCAATTCGAGGTAGCGGTTACTGTCCGCGCGGTCTTTGAGGGATGCATGCAAAAGGCTTCGGTCCAATGCAAGCAAACCGTTTGAGAAGAACGCGAAAGCATACCGTTGCTTGGCCGAACATACCGGTCTGACATTGAGGCAAAGTGGAAACTCGGATGCAAATCGGAGCAGAAGCAGAGCTGTTAGAGGTGACAGACCATTATGGGATGATCGGCTGCGGAACCGGAAGGAAACTGGGTGAAATCTTCGGATGGAACCAAAGATCGGAAGGAACCGGATGCCGGTGCGAGCGCCGGTGATAGCACCTGACCAGCGGAAGATCGCAAGATCGGAGGCAGGATAGGGAAAACATCGGAGGCCAAGTGCTCCAATGATGAAAGATCGCAAGATCAATCATCGAAGCAGTCCACGCCCGGTAAGAGTGGGGTCGGTAGCAATACCGGCCCCATTTGCTTTTGGGGCTACAACTTTTGGGCCTATGACAATCCCCCACCACTCCACCGGAGCTTGCACAGAACGAATTCGAGCGACCATTGCGAATCGCCATTTCTCCTTTGCCCCGATCCGGTGCCTGTAGGACAGCACAATCCCCGTCTCACCTGCCACAACGCGGCAGATTGCACGGCATTCGCGGTGTATTCCACAACCCAATGTGCGCGCGGCGCCGCTTTCCGCTAAACCGCACAGCAAGATGAATACATCACCCCGCATCCTATCTGCCGCTTTGGCGGCGCTGGCATTGCCGCTCAGTGCTTCGGCGCAGGACCAGCATTCCGATTTCAACAACAGCTTTGCACCCTTCGAGGTCGTCCCCGCATTCCCGGAGGCCGAGGGCAACGAAGTCGATATCAAGACCATCACCCCGCCGGTCGAGAAGCCCAAACCGAAAGCCACCGGTGTTGTCCGCTCGCTCGGCAATGGTGTGGCGAGCTATTACGGCAAGCGGTTTCATGGCCGCCGCACCGCCAATGGTGAACGGTTCAATATGAACGCGATGACCGCCGCGCATAAGACGTTGCCATTCGGCACCAAGGTCCGGGTGACCAACGCGCGCAACGGCAAGTCAGTGGTCGTCCGCATCAATGATCGCGGGCCATTCATCCGCGGCCGCACGATCGATCTGAGCCGCGCCGCAGCCCGCAAGATCGGGATTATCCAGCGCGGGCATGGCCGCGTAAAGCTGGACATCGTCAGCTAGGCGGACACCCG
Source organism: Pontixanthobacter sp. CEM42 (assembly GCF_017812015.1). Lineage (GTDB taxonomy): Bacteria > Pseudomonadota > Alphaproteobacteria > Sphingomonadales > Sphingomonadaceae > Pontixanthobacter. The sequence continues at coordinate 1,368,926 of NZ_JADQTN010000001.1, forward strand.
AATGTTACGGGCCGGAAGCGCATCACGCCCCGGCCCGCATCACTGACTATTCGTCATTCTCGATCTGACCACGCAGCGCGCCCGCAGGGAACGCTTCGCTGTTGATAGAGACGTAGTAGTTGCCCGGCTTGCCGCCGATGGCTTTGGCCAGCTTGGAGTCCATGCTGGTGCAGACTTCCTTGCCGCCTTCACCCGCTTCCAAAGCGAAGACAGCCGCACCGGCTTTGCCTTCGTGGATCGCTGCGCCGGTCATGGCGAGGTCTTCGAGCACGAGGGTGTAACAGAACTGGCTGGACTTGGCGTCGATACGGCCATTGAAGTCGGCATAGCCTGTGGTGTCACCGCCACCAGGCACGCTGTCCGCGTCGAGGTAAGCAACAACCGGCATCCCGCCGTCAGCTGCAACAGCAGGTACGGCAACAGGAAGCAGAACGAGCGCAGCGGCAAACGGCCGCGCAGCGACAGAGATAACAGAACGCATTTTCGAGATACTCCCGTTTCCAAGTGCCGGAGCTCCGAGGGAAGACCCCACGTCCGAGACGGCAGGAAACGCAGCGTAATTATACTGCGATTCGTTTTGGGCGGGAATAGAGAAAATGCATGCCGTGATTTTAGCGTTGAAATTGGCTGAATATTTCTTGGAGTTGTTTGTTTTGGCCTCAAGCGCCGGAGTCTTTTTGTTTTGGCCCTGCGGGCGCGAGGCATCCGCCTCGCTTGCTTCCTCGCATAAGCTCGGGCGCGCGGTCGCGCTTGCGGTCCGTCTGGGTCGGACCGGACCATTCCCGGCCATTTCCGTATTGCGCCCGTTCTTGGTCGCGGCAGTCATAGGGCAAAGCGGCCCGCCCGCAGCGCAGCGACCGTCAGGGAGCGAAAGCGAGGATAGCCAAGTGCCCGGATGGGCACGCCGGCGCTTGAGGCCAAACAAACAACTCACTCCCGCGCACACGACGCCATCAGCTCCTCGTGGTTCGTCACCAGTCACCATTCATGCCCGCCTGCTTCGAAGGCTTCGAGCTGGAGCGCTTCCACTTCGCTGACCTGATCCAGACCGTCGGCCTGCAAATATGTCTTCACCGCATCCTTGGGCCGCGCGGCACTCATTCGCGCGATCCGGTTACCGAGCCATTCGCAATCATCCGGCCCCAATTCGACGTTGGGATCGTCGCAATTGCCCCCGCAATCCCTACACGATGGAACACTTGGAACACGGTCCTGATTGAAAATATCCGCGTCCTCTTGGGCGGAACCAGATGGCGAAGGCTCCTCCAACGCCTCACCCCGCTCCAGCGCCTCGATCTGGTCATCGAGCACCGCAAGCCCCTCCGCCACACCCTCGCGGGCGGCCACCGAGTCGAGCCGCGCCAGATGCGCCAGCAACAATCGGTCGGAATAGCGCCGCCGCCGCGCAATCTCCTCCCCGTGATAGAAAACCGGCTCCTCCCACCCCTCCAGCGCGCGGTCGGCCAAAGCATCCTCCGCCACCACACGCGCAGAGGCGAGCGCCGCATCCCAAGCCCGCGCAAACCCCGCCGAGCGCCGCCGCGCGCGGTACACCGTCTGCGCAGAGACCGCCGCCGCCCTGCACGCCAGCCGCACATTCCCCCGATACGCAAGGCTCGCAAGAAATGCCCCCTGCGCCTGCGGAGTGAAGACGGTGTGATGCCCGAGGGACGAGGTGGCGGTGGTGTCGGTGAAGTGGGTTTGCGGGAGGAGAGCGTCAGCCTCCCCTTCCCGTTCACCCTGAGCCTGTCGGACTCGCAGAGGGGACGCAGTCCCAACGGTTGTACTTTCTTCCGGCTCAACACTAGCGAGTTGCTTCTGTTGAGCCCGAAGCTGCGCAGCAGAGATATAGCTCATCCCGCACCTCCCACGCTAACTGGCACCAAGAAACGTGGTCGCGGCAGCCAAAGGGCCAAACGGCCCGCCCGAGCGTTAGCGAGGACAGCCAAGAGGCGCGGATGCGCCTCGCCCGGCGACTGAGGTTCTAAACAAACAGATTTCATGGTTCACCTATGGGGAGTTCAGGGAACCGGATGAGTTAGCCAGATTGGGGTGTGTAGGACAGTTGAACATACAGTATTGGCTCAAAAGTTCCCGATATGTTTCTTTTTTCTCAATCTCTGCTACACACTCGGACTCATGTCGATTCAGTCAATCAACCTCAGAAAGCTGCTTCGCTTATTTTTCGCGCCAGATAACCTGCAAATATCTCTCCTAAGAGCGGATATTCGAAACGAAATTGCAAAGGCTGAAGGGTTCGAGGCAGGTGGCGGAGATTTCTACGTTCCATTTTGGAGAGACGCGAAAGACCATACAATCGGGATCGAAGACCTGTCTGTAATGGTCAGAGCCAGAATTGACGCGAACGAACGCAGGGGAAATCTTTACCCGCGATTGCAGAACGGATTTCTCCTTTGGTGGAACGAACGCAGACGATGGACAAATGAACCTTTCGAGAAAATACAATCACCAAAAGGCAACCTTCGACTCGAAGAGTTAAACGCAATTGTAAAAATTGAAAACTTCTTATCTCTTCGCGGTTCACAAGAGGATGTCCATTATGTTTACCCCTATTTCTCACCGAATCCTGAATTGAATAAAACTGCTGCAAAGTTAGGTTTGTGGGCAATTTCCGAAACTGGGATTATTGAGAATAATGATGCTATTCGATTACTCGATGTTATTCGCGGTACGAGCTTCGCTATTTCTGATTTTGAGTTTGACGGAACCGAAAGAAGTGAGTTTTTATCACGGTACCAGAGGCTAATAAGCAACTGGAAAGACCTATGGAGTGATTATGAGTGAATCGAATGATTCTAGACCCGATATTTACATTGGTTTGGTCGGAGCTGCTGGAACCGATCTTAAATCGGTTCTACGGGAACTCAAATCACAACTCTTAGTTGTCGGCTATACAGTAGAGCACATAAAAGTCAGTGAGCTCATCAAAGCCGCCGTCGGAATTCCCGATCTGGCAGATGAAAATGAACGCATTAAGCATCACATGAAGGCTGGTGATCTCATTCGATCAAACTCAGCGAACGGTGGCGGTGTCGCAGCTTTAGCGATGCAAGCAATTGTCAGCACGCGTGGTAAGACCACGAAGGGAAAATCCAGAGCCTTCGTAATCGACTCTTTCAAGCACCCTGATGAAATAGAACTTTTCGATCGAGTTTACGTTCGAAATTATTACACGATGTCAGTGCATTTGCCGAGAATAACACGGCAAAAGAACTTAGAAATACAAATTGCGAAGGATCAGCATCAACCTCCTGATCCTGAAATGGCTATGCTCGCGAAGCAAATTATCACTGATGATGAGAAGAGTCAGGGGGACAAAGCTCAGAATGTCCGTGACGCATTCCCTAAAGCTGATTTCTTCGTGAATGGAAAGAGCGACTTACCACAGCAGATCAAACGTTTTGTCGAAATCGTTTTTGCCGAGCCGTTCGTAACACCAACGCTAGACGAATATGGGATGTTTATGGCGAAAGGCGCAGGTTATCGTTCTGCTGATCTTTCTCGCCAAGTGGGTGCCACCATAATTGATCAGAACGGCTCTTTGATCGGCACCGGTTGCAATGAGGCACCCTATCCCGGCGGTGGATTCTATGTTGACGGCCATTCGGACGGGATTGATGACAATCGAGATTACGTAAAACAAATCGATCCGAATGCTGCCGAAATACAAAGCACTTTCATTGAAATTGTAGGAATATTGCGAGAGGCGGGCCACATTGGCGATACAAAGAAGGATAAAAGGGGAGACGTTGAACTCGTTGACGATCTTCTCCAAGGTGATTTGAAGCACCTCGCTAGAAACGCCCGCATCCGGAGTTTGATCGAGTTTGGTAGAGTTGTGCACGCCGAAATGCATGCGATCTGCGATGCCGCCGCAGCCGGCAAAGCAGTTCGCGACTCTTCTTTGTATTGCACGACTTTCCCGTGCCATCTCTGCGCAAAGCACATCATGGCCTCAGGCATCGCCGAAGTTGTCTACATTGAGCCCTACCCAAAGAGCCTGACTGCTAAGCTATACTCTGATGAGATCGAGTTCGCTGATGAACGGCGAGAAACCGGAAATAATACCGGTCAAAGACGGCTTGTGTTCCGCCCTTTTCACGGCGTGAGTCCAATCCTGTTTCAACGCGCTTTTCGGCAGAAGAAGCGAAAGGACAGCCGTGGAATTTTGGCGCTTTGGGATCCTACAATGGCCGAGCCAACAGATGCATCGAGAACTGTGGAAAGGCCACGGTTGGAGACTACTGCCGTGAACTCCGTCGTGAGAGTACTCAAGAAGGCAAAAGCCAAATACGATTCGTGGTCGGAGGAGAGTATCGATGAAGAGGGATGAGCTTGAGCGGGAGTTACAAAAAACTGTTCGCAGATTCAATCGATTGAGTGCTGACGAAGCAAATGTTTATCAGACTGAGCTTAAACGTAGATCCGGAACGAATCCCGGTTACATTTTTGATTCAGAACGCAAGTCACGCGGCGGCTAACTCAGGAATTTGGCGCGAATTTACCGTTCGACGGCACCAGTTTTGCTGTTCGATTGTTATGCTCGCCCCAACATCCCCTTCAAATACCCGCCCGTAAAACTCCCCTCGGTCTTCGCAACCTTCTCCGGAGTCCCCTCAGCAACCACCTCACCACCGCGCACCCCGCCCTCGGGCCCAAGGTCCAGGATCCAGTCGGCGACCTTAATCACGTCGAGATTATGCTCGATCACCACCACGGAATTGCCCTGATCGACCAGCCGCTGGAGGACCTCCAGCAGTTTGCGGACATCTTCGAAATGCAGGCCGGTGGTGGGCTCGTCGAGGATATACAGCGTCTGGCCGGTGCTGCGTTTGCTGAGTTCCTTGGCGAGTTTGACGCGCTGCGCCTCTCCGCCTGACAGGGTGGTGGCTTGCTGGCCGACTTTCACATAGCCCAGCCCGACTTCGTTGAGCATGTGCATTTTGTCGCGGATCGGGGGGACGGCTTTGAAGAATTCTTCCGCATCCTCGATCGTCATATCGAGCACATCGGCGATGGAGAGGCCTTTGAATTTCACTTCCAGCGTTTCGCGGTTGTAGCGTTTGCCGCCGCATTGCTCGCACGTCACATAGACATCGGGCAGGAAGTGCATTTCAATCTTGATCAGCCCGTCGCCCTTGCATGCCTCGCACCGGCCGCCTTTGACGTTGAAGCTGAATCGGCCCGACTTGTATCCGCGCGCGGCGCTTTCGGGCAGGCCGGCGAACCAGTCGCGGATATTGGTGAACGCGCCGGTATAGGTTGCCGGGTTGCTGCGCGGGGTGCGGCCGATGGGCGATTGGTCGATCTGGATGACCTTGTCGCAATATTCGAGGCCGGTGATGCTGTCATGCGCGCCCGCGATCACCCGCGCGCCATTGAGCGCCCGCGCCGCGCCGGCATGCAGCGTGTCGATGGTGAAGCTGGACTTGCCGCTGCCCGATACGCCGGTGATGCAGGTAAAGGTGCCGAGCGGGATGGAGGCGGTGACATTGCGCAGATTGTTGGCCCGCGCGCCTTTGACGGTCAGCTTGTGCCCGTTGCCCTTGCGGCGCTTGGCGGGAATGGCGATTTCGCGCTTGCCGGTCAGGTAATCGGCGGTCATCGAATTCTTCGCCTTCATCACCTGTTTGAGCGTGCCCTGCGCGACAATCTCGCCCCCGCGAATACCCGCGCCGGGGCCGATATCGACCACATGATCGGCCTGACGAATGGCATCCTCGTCATGCTCGACCACGATCACGGTATTGCCCAGATCGCGCAGACGCTTGAGCGTTTCGAGCAAGCGGTCATTGTCGCGCTGGTGCAGGCCGATAGAGGGTTCGTCTAGAACATAGAGAACGCCGGATAGGCCGCTGCCAATTTGCGAGGCGAGGCGGATGCGCTGGCTCTCGCCGCCGGACAGAGTGCCCGAAGTCCGGTCGAGATTGAGGTAATCGAGCCCGACATTGTCGAGGAAGCCCAGCCGCTCGTTGATTTCCTTTAGGATAGCCTTGGCGATCTGGCTCTGTTGGTCATTCAGCTTGTCATCGAGCGCGAGGAACCAGTCCTTCGCGTCGCTGACCGACATCCGCGTCGGCGCGCTGATATGCGTCGGGCCATCGGCGCTGGGGATCTTGACCGCGAGCGCCTTGGGATTGAGCCGCGCGCCTTCGCAGCTTTCGCATGGCTGGCTGGTCTGGAACTTGCCCAATTCCTCGCGCATCCACGCGCTATCGGTCTGCATCATCCGGCGATTGAGATTGCCGACGACACCCTCGAACGCCTTGTTGACGGTATATTGCTTGCGCCCGTCCTTGAAGGTGAGCGGGACACGCTGCCCCTTGGTCCCGTTGAGAATGATGTCCTGATGCTCTTCGCTCAGCTGGTTCCAAGGGGTTTCGAGGTCAAAGCCAAACTCGGTCGCGAGACTGCCCAGCACTTGCATGTAATAGGGCGACGGCGGATTGGACTTGGCCCACGGCACAACCGCGCCTTTCTTCAAGCTGAGCGCTTCATTCGGGACCACCAATTGCGGATCGAATAGCTGCTTCTCACCCAGCCCGTCGCATGTCGGACACGCGCCTTGGGGAGAGTTGAACGAGAACAGCCGCGGCTCGATTTCTTCAATCGTGAACCCGCTGACCGGGCAAGAGAACCGCTCCGAGAACACGATGCGGTTGGCCGGTATACCCGCACCCTTCATCGCGCCACCGGAAGCGCCTTCATCCTCACGTCCCGGCACAACGCCATCGGCCAGATCAACGTAGGCAAGCCCGTCCGCCAGTTTCAGCGCAGTCTCAAAACTGTCGGCAAGGCGCGTTTCCAGCCCTGACTTCACCGCCAGCCGATCGACCACCACTTCGATGTCATGCTTGAACTTCTTGTCGAGCGCGGGCGCTTCCTCAATCGGATAGAGCTCGCCATCGATCCGCACGCGGGTAAAGCCCGCCTTCTGCCATTCGGCCAGCTCCTTGCGGTATTCGCCCTTCCGCGCCCGCACGACCGGCGCGAGCAAATAGAGCCGTGTCCCCTCAGGCAATTCCATCACCCGGTCGACCATGGTCGAGACAACTTGCGCCTCAATCGGCTTGCCCGTGGCCGGCGAGTACGGAACCCCTACCCGCGCCCATAGGAGCCGCATATAGTCGTAAATCTCGGTAACCGTCGCAACGGTCGAACGCGGATTGCGCGAGGTCGTCTTCTGCTCAATCGAAATCGCTGGCGAAAGCCCGTCAATATGCTCGACATCAGGCTTCTGCATCATCTCAAGGAATTGCCGCGCATAAGCGCTCAGACTCTCGACATACCGCCGCTGCCCCTCGGCATATATCGTATCAAACGCGAGGCTCGACTTACCAGAGCCCGACAGCCCGGTAATCACGATCAGCGCATCGCGCGGCAGATCAATATCAATACCCTTGAGATTATGCTCGCGCGCACCGCGAACCGAGATGTTTGTGAGTGCCATGCACAGGCATTTGGGGGGTGTAGGCGCGTGAGTCCAGTGGGGTGAGCAGCCCGCGGTAGTTTATCCCAATGTTCTTGGTTTGTTTTTTCTTAAAACTGGCGAGTGTGACTAAGGTCACGCTCACACCAAAAATTGGGGGCTATCAACGCTTCAACGTTACGTAGGAGTCGAAGATGATGCGGAATTCTATGATTGCACTAGCTTGTGCCACAACACTAGGTGGTTGCGCTGCAACAAGCTTCGCGCCCCCAAAAATTGACCTCGATCATTCAACGAACACGCGATCAGCATTCCACGCAGGATGCCAACAGGTAAGTAATTCGAACACCGTTCCAATCGCAGAGAACTTCAACGGCGCGATGCAGCTCATCGACAATTTTCTTGTCGGCTATCGGTGCGCAGAACGTGATGCGGCTGAGGGCCGAGCGCACTTCGAAGTGCCCGCGTTTCTCTTCGCAGCAACCGCAGCGCTCGGGCAGCCATTCGGAATTTCAGAGGATGCCACAATTGCTCTAGGTGCAGCAGCGTCGGGTGCTGGGGCAGGAAATTCCTACTTTGCGTCTCAGGAGAAAGCTTCGCACCTGAACAGCGCAATAGATGCTCTGACGTGCATCCAGTTGGAAGCAGTCGGAATACCGGCTTTCGAACTCTCGCTAGACGACATCAAAATAAGGACACCGACGACCACGCCGACACCAAGCCCTTCTCCGACACCGTCGCCAACGGCGTCACCAGCCACGAATTCGACAATTTCGTCACTATCGTTGCCTGATCTAGAAACTAGTACCGAAACGATCTCCACCTATGGGTTCCTCTCAGAAGAAATCGGACGACTACAAGAGTTGGAGTGGCCGCTTAGCACTCCCTCGACTCAGGCCAACGAAAATGCCCACTCAAGTAACATCTCGATAGGGAGTCAAAAGCAATACTTCAGAATGATCTATGGAGCACTGCTATCAGTCGAGCGCATTCTAGCCCGACGTCTCAGCCATGCAGGCCAAGATTTTGACGCCGACGGTATTGTTGCCGAAATTCAGCTCCTCTCAAAACAGATTGAAGACAATACCGCAAACACAGCTGGCGAGGGCGATCCGCAAGAAGTATTGGAGGATGCTCAAGAAGATTTGATCGACACACTTAGCGCAGTCGGATCGACATTGACTTCAACTGAAGAAATTCAAGTTAGCGCTAAACTGACGCGGTTAAAATGGGCCCATGACGTCGTAATCGCGAAAAGCGCCAAAGATCTGCAGCCTAAACTTCAAAGGTGCATGGTAAAAGCAAAGATATAACCCATATGCACCTACGACTGCCATAGAATGTTGCCGACCGTCGATGGGAAACTAGTTGAACATTCGTTTAGAACTCAATGGGGCTAAAACGTCGCCTGATAGTCAAATCCCACTTCCCTTCCCCAGCACCCCTTCTTATACTCGGTGCAATACAAGGACCTAGGGACGCTATTAGATGAAAACTATCGGGTTGCTCGCAGCGGGGGTTGCTGCGGTTGGGTTTGCGCATAGTGTACTGGCGCAGGATGCAGGATCAGATGATGATCTGATCGAGATCGGCGGGGATCGCTCTGCTATATCGGAACAACCCGCACCGGCTGAGGCGCAAACGGTTGCTGTTCCTGAACCGCTGCCGATTTCTCTGACACCGCAAAGTGATCCTGTTGGCCTCGCCCGGCTGCGCGCTCCGTTTGATTTGATTGCTGACGACGAGGCGCTTGAAAAACGCCTCAGCAAACAGGGGATCGTCCACCGGTTACGCGGGATCGATGTCCCGTTCCTGTTACAACCCCCTGGAGACGTCCAGCCGGACGGGCGCATTTGGCACAAGGGTAAAATGCCCAAGAAGACTTTGCTCGCACGGCTATCTACCCGGCCGCTGAGTGAGGTGGAGATTACTTTCACCGACAAAGATGAGCAGCAAATTGTGATGCGTTTGGCGGAGGCTGCTTGGCGCTCAACCAATGATCCCAAGCCCGCCTATGCGCAGACCGGGATAATCTATTGCTCCCGCTCGACCGAAAAAACCGAGGATGATGACGAAAATCCGGGTCTCGGCAGCTTCTGTTTGGTCGATGAAGACCGCAACGGCACTTTCGACGCTTATATGGCGGGCGAAGGCGAGCGCAACGGCACTGTCCATGCACTGAACTTTGTCGGCCCGCCTTTGCCGCTGGCTACACCTGCGCAATACCGCACAGTCGATGACTTCCAGCTCGGCCAGACTGCCGAGTGGCACACGTGCGGCAAGGATTGGGACAAGCCCTATTTCGTGCCGCATTTGGTCGAGGGGCAGATTGAGGGCGATGCGCCGTCAGAAATCTCCGCACGCCGTTGGGGTGTTTATTGCGATCGCGGCGAACCAACCGAGGCGTTCCTGCCGGTCGAGAAGAAAGCCATCACTGCCGACCTTGGCTCGCTGATATTCGAAATCGGATCGAAGAAACGCGGCGCGAAAGCAACCGTGCGCGGCTTGCTCAATCAGGATGTCAAATACCGCGAGGAAAGCGGCAAGATCGTACCAACCAGCGTTGGCATGACGCCGATGCATGCGCGCATCTCAACCGCGCAGCATTTCGATATCAAACCGTTCCTGTTCGATGGCCGTGAAAACCGCGCCGAGGGCGTGTTCGGTAAGGACGAAGTGTTCCTGACTTTGGGTTTCCGCCACGGTTACACCGGCGTTGTGGAGTCCGATGTGGTCATCCGGACATTGCTATCAAAACGTACCGTCGAAGGCGGCGAGTATGTGTATGGCGTTCCGGCTGAGAAACGCTCGGTCGTATATGGCGGGTATGGCGGCACGACAATCTTGGGTCCGCCGGTCAAAAGGACGATGAACACCGCATTGGTATGGTGCCTTCCGACGCGCGAAGAGAAGCCGATTTATGACCGCCGCAGTCGCAAACCGACCGGCAAAGTCGATATTGAATGGACCGCAACCTGCTTACCAGAAACCAGTGCGGGCAATCACACGGTTCTGAAAGACCAGTCCCCTGCCCTTGCGGTCAACAATATGCGGATGGAAGCGAGCATCAGCACCAATGATGGCCCGCCACCGGTAACGCAGACACAGAATGCCGATTTTGGCGCGCCTTTGTCCTTCCGTTATAAAGTGGACTCGGTCAGCAAGAACTTGATCACTTTGAAAGAGGAAGTGCTGCTGGGTGAAGAAGTTACTTCCACAAGCGACGTATTGCTCGCGATTGTCGGAGAGGACAGCGCGCCGGTAACGGCGGCTGGCGGGCAGCTTTTGCTTAAGATCGTCGAAGACAAAGATGGCGATAATCCGAAGTTCGAGCTGCAAGAATTGCGCCCGCTCGAAGAAGGTGAAAGCGCCCGCGTGGTCGGAGTGGATATCCTGGCCATGCTACGGGCATTGCTGGCCAATGGGCGTTAAATCGCTGGATAGAGGAACGGCGTAAAAATCGCATCGAGCGACCAATTCTAAGGGCAATTTGACTTCGTTGCTCTCCCACACCCATAGTGCCTGCGCAGAAGCGGCAAGTATGGGAGCAGTGCTGTGCGATTTTTTTCGATAGTTCTTTTGGCTTTGGCACTTGGTGGATGCGCGACGGTTAGCAGCGGCAATTTCCGCGACGGAAATATTCAGGGCATTCCATACAGCCTTGCACGCGGACAATTGCAGATATCCATTGTCGATGAAGGCGGCGCTCTGTCCGTCAGCCTTGCCGGCCCGGTCGTATCTGCCGATGTCGATGGGCAGATGATCGCCAAGATCAATCGCAGTGCGTTAGCCGACAACAACGTCACCATCACAGTCGATCCAAAAACCAATCTTCTCACTAAAGTTGATGCGACTTCGACTGGCCGATTGGGGGATATCGCCAAGCAGGTAGCGAGAAGCTACGCCTTCCAAGGCGCAGGCGATCTGGAAGGGACGCCTGTGTTCAATCGGTTATTCAATCCTTTGGTTGACCCGATTGAGGACATCAATCTCGCAGCCAATGCGGCATTGCAGGCATATTTCGACCGGCGCTGCGTCACCGGACTGAATCTGGCCACTTATTCGGCGGGCAGCGCCTTGGCGAATGCCGGCTATACTGAGAGTGACAGCAACACCGCGATGCTCCAGCGCTTGCTGAGATGTCGCGCGCTGGAAGAAGCCGGAGTGAAGGCCACCTCTCAAGGAGCGATCAACCTGATCCGGCTGGGTGTCGGAGGGCAATCGAGCGGAACGATTTCACTGTCATCTGACAACGCCACCGCCAGCCGCGCGCAATGCGCTCGCGGTATTTGCTTCCGGCCTTTCCGCCCGGTTGATGTGTCGTTGGGCCTCGGTGAGTATTATTCACAGAATGACGTCTTCCTGCTCCCCGACCCGACGAAGTTGGCTTATATCAATCTCGCTTCTGGTGTCTTCGCCGAGCAGAAATATGTGGTCGACTTCACTGACGGCATGATGACCTCGTTCCAGCAGGATTCGCAAAGCGAACTGCTCGGGCTCGTCAAAGTGCCAGCCGACGTTGCGGCGGAATTGATAAGGGCTCCGACCGAGGCTTTGGGCCTCAAGAAAACCGAACTGGAAGCCGAGAACCAATATCTGCAAACCGTTCGGACCAATGCTGATGAGCAGAACAAAACCGAAGAGGCCTGCAACGCCAATCCCGGCGCTTGTCCTGACCGTGCATTTAAGATCATTCGACTGAAACTCACCGACGAAGCCGAACAGGCGGGACCGCCGCCAGACAGCGATGGACCTGGCACGAATGTCACTCCGCCAGGCTCAGATGGTCCCAACATTTTCGGCGGCTAAAGGCGCGGGCGAGCAAAACAATCGCATTCGGAGGGAAAGCAAATGGCAAACTGTCCCGACGGGCTAACCAGCGGTTTCGGCGTTCCTGACAGCCTCCGAAGTGCGTTATGTTCGACCCGAAGCTACTTCGGCAAGGACCACAACGGATTTGGGGTCTATGTCGCCGGGAGCGGCTGTTTCATCGGAAACACCGGACGCCAAAGCGTTGTTATGACAGCAGCGCACAACCTCTATCACCCTGTGCTCAAACGCAAAGCGCGATGGGTCAATTTCCAGTTCGGCCGCGTGGGGCAGAACTTTATGGCGTCACGCACATTGAGCAGCGGGAATGTTCCGATTGAATTTATTCGCGGCGTCAATGCGCTGCACGAATGGGATTTCGCGCTCGCACGGATACCGCTGCTGCGCAGTGATCGCTTCACGCCGCTTCCGATCGAGAAATCGACTGCAACGGGAGAGACCGGCAAGATCTTGGTCGGCTATCCCAATGAAGGCGCATGCAAAGGTCTGTTCAAACCTTATCACACGGTGGTTTCGGTCACCCCCTCTTCACCGGCGAATTACTCTTACCGCAATCAGGAAACCTATCGCGGGATGAGCGGCGGGCCTCTTATCGGGAAGACTACTGACGGTGGGGAGTATGTGTCCTACGGTGTGCATACGCTGGGCCGCAGCAATATTCCGCACCGCGCCGTTCGCTTTTCCGAACCGGTTATGAGGCGTATCCACGGCTGGCTTTAAGCGAGCCGAACTGACCGCTACCATCGACCAACGGCATAGTGGGCTCGACCGATTGCGCGCTTACCCTTGCCAACGCAGGCAATCTGCGGTTCAAGCGTCTCCAGCTAAGAAAGCGATACGCCGCGCGGCGGGGATTTCCCTCGCGCAGCGCGCATGAACATAGATTCACCGGAGACTGATCCACATGAAATTGAAATTCCTCACCGCCAGCGCGCTGGCGCTCTCGCTCGCTGTTACAGCCTGTAATATGCCCGCCGCAGACGAACCGCCGCGCGTCCTCGCTGAAGAAACAACTGCGCTGTTTGCTGACATTCCAGCAGGTACCGGTTACTTTGCAACCAACAGTGAACTGCCATTCCAGACACCTGATTTCAGCAAAATCAATGATGAGGATTACGAACCGGCTTTCATGGAGTCGATGGAAATCCACAAAGCCGAAATCGAGGCAATCAAGAACAACCCAGCTGAGGCGAACTTCGACAATACGATCGTTGCGCTCGAAATCTCCGGCGAAATGCTCGGCCGCGTTGCCCGCGTGTTCTTCGCTCTGACCGGGTCGAATACCAATGACACGCTTGATGCGGTCAACGCGAAAGTATCACCGCTGCTTACTGCACATAGCGATGCGATCACGCTCGACCCTGATCTGTTTGCGCGCGTGAAAGCGGTTTACGATGCCCGCGACGAACTCGACCTCAACACCGAAGACACCACGCTGCTCGAGCGGACTTATGACGACATGGTTCATGCCGGCGCGCTGCTGACCGAAGAGCAGAAGGAAGAGGTCAAAAAGATCAACACCCGCCTCTCCGAAACGACAACCAAATTCGGTGTTACAGTACGTGAGGCGACTGTCGATAATGCGCTAGTCGTAGACACACGCGAGGAACTGGCCGGCCTGTCGGACAGCGACATCGAGAACGCGGCGAAAGCTGCATCCGAGCGCGGCCTTGCGGGCAAGTTCGTAATTCCGCTGCAAAACACCACGCAGCAGCCGCTTCTGCCGGAACTGGAAAACCGCGATGTGCGTGAAAAGCTGTTCAAGCTCAGCGTGAACCGTGCGGATCAAGGCGACAGCAATGACACCCGCCTCCTTCTGGCCGAAATCGCCAGCCTGCGCGCGCAGAAAGCTGCTCTGTTCGGTGAACCTGATTGGGCGAGTTACACCATGTACGACCGCATGGCGAAAACCCCCAAGACCGCTCTAGACTTTATGGAGCAGATGGTCGGCCCGCTCGCTGAAACACAGCGCCGTGAAGCCGGTCTGTTGAACGAGCAGATCAAGAAAGACGGCGGCGACTTCACCGTGCAGCCATGGGATTGGTACCGCTATGCCAACCAGGTTCGCAAAGAGAAATATGACCTCGATGAAAGTCTGGTCACGCCATATTTCCAGATCGATAGCGTGCTGGAGAATGGCGTATTCTACGCAGCAACCGAACTATACGGCATCACGTTCGAAAAGCGCGATGATCTGCCCGTCTATCACGAAGACGTGACCACCTATACCGTGTTTGACGCTGACGGATCAGAGCTGGGTCTGTTCTACTTCGATCCATACCAGCGCCCATCGAAGCGTGGCGGTGCTTGGATGAGTAACTTTGTCCAGCAGAGCCATATGTATGGCACCAAGCCGGTGATCTACAATGTACTCAACATTCCGAAAGCCGCCGAAGGCGAGCCACAATTGGTCAGCTTCGACAATGTGAACACGCTGTTCCACGAATTCGGCCACGCACTGCATGGCCTGTTCGCCGATCAGAACTATCGTTCGATTGCTGGTACTGCGACAGCGCGCGACTTTGTCGAGTATCCGAGCCAAGTGAACGAGATGTGGGCGACCTATCCGTCGGTCCTGCAAAACTACGCCAAGCACCACGAAACGGGTGAAACGATCCCGACCGAGCTGATCGAGAAAATCGAAGCAGCGGCGAAGTTCAACCAAGGCTATGACTTTGGTGAAGTCGTCGAGGCAGCATTGCTCGATATGAAGTGGCACGCATTGTCACCCGAAGAAGCAGCCGCGATCAACACGCCGGAAGCAGTGGACGAGTTCGAGCGCAAATCGCTTGAAGAACTGGGCCTCGAAATCGGTCTGGTTCCACCGCGCTATCGCAGCACGTACTTCAACCACATCTTCTCCAGCCCGGCAGGCTATAGCTCAGGCTACTACTCCTACCTCTGGACAGAGATGCTGGACCGCGACAGCCGTAAATGGTTCATGGATAATGGCGGCCTGACCCGCGAAAATGGTGACCATCAACGTCGTACAGTGCTCAGCCGAGGCGGCACGATGGACTATTTCGAAATGTTCGAGAATTTCGCCGGGCGTGAACCTGACGTGACGCCGATGCTCGAAGCGCGCGGCCTGACAGGCGACAGCGAGTAAGCCTGACGCCTTCGGGTTCTATCCGAAGTGGAAAATTGCAGCCGGTTACCTTTTAGGTAGCCGGCTGTTTTTCTATTGGACGGCCGCACCCGAGCAGCTCGACGAATTTCTCGGCATTGATGGCAACATCATCCGGGCCGATCTGGTCGAATGGATCCTCCAGATGCTGCTGGATATTGTCGAGACCGGTTAGAATAACCGCGAACAGAACCGGCATGATGTAGGTCAGCACCGGTGCTTCATATTCGATCGCTTGATGCGCGAAATAGGGACCATAGATCACCGGCAGCAACACAATGAAGAAGTCACTGAACGCCCGCAATGTGCGCGGGGTGCGGTATTGGTAGATGTGCTTCACGCTTTCAAACGCGACGATCATTTTCGAGATGTACTGGTTGCAGCGCGAACATTCTCCCGAGGCCAAGCCCTCTGCCCGCATGCGCTTCACAAATTCCGAAAGTTCGGAGAACGCAGCATACACTGCGCGCTCGTTGGCGGGCATGTCCTCACGCGCACCTTTGAACATATCGCGGCAACTATGGAGTAGATCAGCCAGAATACGCTCCAGGTGCTGGATCCGGTCATCATCATGCTCAGGCAGCCAATCGCGTGCGGCAAAGTAGATTGCTCGGCCATGCGCCTTGATCGATCCGTAGTCATCCAGCGCACTCTCGCGGCGTTTGTAGGCATGACCAATCGAGAACACGATTGGGAAAATTACCGCAGTTGAAATGATCGTAAGCGGATAGTCCGCAATCAGATTGAGCTTGAGTGAAAGCCACGTCGCAAACACTGCCAGCACAGCCACAGCGAGCGAGTTCCAGCTGACGATCAGCCCGATACGTGTGAAACGATCAAAAATCATAATGCCCCCGAATGTAGATTCAGCGGCAAATAGCCCGAAGGCTTTGAGACATGGTTAATTTTTGATTTCGCGAAAGTTAGCGGACCACCAGAGCCTTTGCACCGTCGTCATCTAGCCATTGGATGTCCACACCCCAGACATCAGCGATGTGACGTTCAGCAAGCGCCTCTGCTGGCATTCCATCAGCGATCAGGCGACCCTGATCAAGAACAAGCACGCGATCCGCATGGTTCATTGCGAGTGATAGGTCATGCAGCACGATAACCACGCCGGTGCCGCTCTGCGCCTCGCGCTTCATATGTCCGATCAGTGCCAATTGATGGGCAATGTCCAATGCTGCGAGTGGTTCATCGGCAAGTATCCAATCGGGTTCGCCAGCCAAGACCCGGGCCAGAAACGCACGGGCCTTCTCTCCACCTGACAGCTGCGACATTGGCCGATTGGCGAGAGCCGTCAGATCAAGCGCCTCTAACGCCGCATCGATGGGTCCATCGGCTATATCTCCATGCGGCATTCGACCCAGGGCGACGACATTGCGCACTGCGACATCCCACGCGGCCTCGCCATTTTGCGGCAGGTAGCCAATCCGCTGCGCGCGCGCCTTTGCAGCGAGGTTCAAAAGTGTATCACCACCGAGCTGCACATTCCCGCTGTCCGGCACCAGCAATCCGGCAAGGATGGACAGCAGCGTGGACTTACCCGCTCCATTGGGACCGCAAATAGCAGTGATCTGGCCAGACCGGAGAGCAGTCGAAACGCCGCTTAGTCGGCCTTCAAGCGATATCGCATGTGCAGAGAGTGTCACGATAGCCCCCCCGAATAACCTCGGCGCATTTTCAGCAGCAACCACAGGAAGAATGGCGCACCGATCAGGCTCAGCGCGATACCCAGCCGCAGCTCAGTTACAGTTGGGAGTATGCGCACCACACTATCCGCGATCAGGACCAACAACGCCCCGGCCAATGCGCTTGGAATGATCAGCGACGATGGTCGGCGATCGGTCAGTGGACGCACCAGATGCGGCACGATCAGACCAACAAATCCAATAATTCCGGCGACGGCTACGCCGCTGCCAACGGTAAGGCCTACACCCGCAATCAACCACGCTTGCAAAACGCCGCTGCGCATACCGAGGGAACGCGCAGCGGCATCACCCAGGATCAAAGCATCAAGATCTTTGCGCGCCATCCAGAAGCACACGATCCCAATTAGGGTCATTGGTGTTGCAAGATATACCTCTCGCCATGAGCGGTCCGTCAACGCGCCCATCAGCCATGTGACAATCTCGCTCATCGCAAAGGCGTTTGGCGCGAAACTGATCGCAAGGCTCATTAAGGCTCCGGCGAGACTGGCGATCATCATCCCGGCCAGCGTGAACAGCGCAATGCCGCCGGTTCGGCCTGCGATAAGCGCTAGCAAAGCCATCGCGCCCGCTGCGCCAATCAGCGCAAATATCGGCAGCAACCACGCGCTCGCAGCATACCCAAACCAAAAGCTGGTCACTGCTCCGAGGGCTGCGCCGGGGGCAATCCCGAACAGTCCCGGATCGGCGAGCGGATTGCGCAAATAGCCCTGCATAGCGGCACCTGCGGCGCCAAGACCAGCTCCGACTATCATAGCCAAAAGAGCGCGTGGCAGGCGCAACTCAGCAAGGATCACCATGGCGTTGGGAGTATCGGCAAAGTCGAGCCAGACGCGGCCCGCGAACAGCGAGAGCGCGAACGCCACAACGAGCCCTGCCAGCAATATCCATATCGCGCGGCTCACGACACTTCGCTCCTTATAGCCGCCAGCCGCTCGATCGCGGGAATGATCGTCGGGCCAGCACAATAAAGCAGTGAGGTATCAAAGGTCGCTCGATGTGTATCACTCTGATCGAGTGCAGGATGCTGCTGCGAACGTTCCTGACCGGCCAGTAACAGAACCTCCGGCGGATCAACCAGCATCTGCTCAAGCGACAAGTAGTCCGCCTGCCCCAACCCGCTTGCGGCACTGTGACTGACAAAGCCGGCATGACGCATAAGATGACTCACAAGCGCACCCTCACCCGGAACAATGCCGGATGGTTGCCACAAAACCGCGCTTACGGTTTTTTCGTCTTTCGCTTCGGTTTGAGCAAGCGCTTCGGCAATCTGCGCAATCAGCGCTTCGCCGGCCGCGGGATTGCCCGCAAGCACCGCTAACTTGCGAATTTGATCGTCGCTATCTTCGACTGTCGATGCAATACTGAAGGTTTTGACCCGAATGCCGAGATCGGCAAAGGCGTGCCGCGTGGCCGGCGGAAGGAAACTGCCCGCCACTACCACATCAGGATCAAGCGCGAGCACTTCCTCCACTGTCCCGCCGGTGACCGCAAATTGGCGCGCCTGTTCCACATCCATCGACGACGATTTCGGATTGTGGCTGTAGTGCGAAATTGCCAGCAATTGCTGAGGCGACGCTACCTCAGCCAAGACCGCATCGGTGCACGGGTTGAGGCTGACAATGGTGGGCCGGTCCCCCTCCCCGCGAACGATATCCGGCTGCCCGCAGGCCGCCAGCAACACCGCTGCGAGAAGGGGGAAATAGCGCATCAAAACTTCGCCCGCGCTCCCACGAAAGCACCACGGCCCGGTGTTCCAAATCCAGCAGCTGTCTGGTAATCCTCGTCGAATACATTCTCGACACGGCCGAACAATTCGACTGTCTCGCCAAACGGTACCGAGGCTCGCAACGTCACGACGTGATAGCCATCCAGCCGTGTGAAGTTGCCCGCATCATCGAAGCTGTCACCCACCATGCGGATGTCGCCGCCCACTTTGAGACCCGCCAGCGGCGTCTCCCAATCGGCAGTGAAAGTCAGCGCGTGTTTGGGGCGCCGCGCAAGGACGTTGCCCTCATTCGCAGCACCGGCCGTACGGTTTTCGGTATCGACATAAGCATAGACCGCAGCAATCCCGAATGTGTCCGACGGGTTCGCGCCCAGCTCGACTTCAAAGCCTTGCGCGCGAACCTTCCCGACATTGTCGTAAGTACCGAACGGGCGATTGGTGCAGATACCACCAACCACGCCGAAGCAGGATACGAACTCGATCTGGTTTTCGCTATCGCGCTGGAATGCAGTGGCGCCTGCGTAGAACGGATCGTTCCGGTTATGCCATGCGATGCCGAGATCGAAGCTGGTGCTCTGCTCGGGTTCGAGCAGCTCATTGCCGAAATCTGAGAAGAGCTGGAACAGGCTGGGCGCTTTAAAACCTTCGCCCACGCTGGCCCGCAGACGAATATCTTCCGCCACTTCATAGCTGATATCAGCACCAAAGCTGGTTGCGCCGCCGAAATCCTTATGGTCATCATGCCGTGCCCCAAGATGCGCCGACACTCGCCCAAGTTCGATACCGAGCTGCGCATAGGCACCCGCGATCCGGGTTTCCTGCCGCGCCGTGAAATTGGTCTCCAAGCTGGTCCACTCATTCTCACCGCCGAAATTGACGATTAGCGGGCCGATAGGGCGCCATTCGCCGCGCAGTTCGATCCGATCCGAATGGCCGTCGCTGGTAAAGCCTGGCGCGGTACCAAAGGCCGGATTGAAATTCTGACGTTCAGTGTCGGCGAAGGAGTAAGCTGCCGTCAAATAGAGCGGGCCGCTGTCAAACGATGCGCCAGCCGCTGCCGAATATTGCTGTGTTTTCTGGAACTCATCAGTGTCTGCGAGCGCGAAGGCTGGCGCGGGGAAGCCGTCGATATCGAGATCACCCTCCGCGTATCGACCGCGTGCAAACAGGGTAATCCGGTCACTGACATAGACGCTAGTCCGGCCCGCAATGTCCCATTGCTCGAAGCCATCAGCTTCGGCTCCGCTCGCGGCAGAAGAGAAGCCGTCTGTCGTCAGATAGCTGCCCGACACACCGGCATAGAACGCGTCAGTTTCGATACCGCCAGTAGCGGTGCCAAAAATCGTATCGCGCGCGCCATATTCAGCGCTGGCCTGAAAGCCTGTCTCGTCGCGGGTCGTTGCGACCAATACTCCGCCAATCGCGTCCGATCCCCAAATCGTGCTGTTCGATCCGCGTAGCAGGTCGATTTTGTCCAGATTGCCCGTTTGCAAATTGCCGAAGTCAAAACCGCCGGATGGTGAAGCCGGATCGGCGACGCGAACGCCATCAACAATGACCAGCAATTGCTCTGCTTCAGCGCCACGAACGCGAACGCTGGTCACACCGCCAATGCCACCATTGCGGCTGATCGCAACGCCCGGTGCACGTTCGAGAACCCGCGTAAGGTCAGCGCCCTGCACGTCCTCGATTTCATCGCGACTGATGATTGTAATGGCTTGGCCAGTATCCTCGACTTCAGAGCGCCCGCCAGTAGCAGTGACTGTAATTTGCGTTTCGGGCGTCGTCGGTATCGCGCAACACAAGTCGAGTTCACCGAACTCATCTTCGGCAGCAACGTCCTGCGCCACCACAGGCACCGACCAAACTACACCACAACTCAACAATAACAAATATTTACGCATAATAACTCCATTCATAAGCAACATCGCTCATAATGGAGGAGACACACGTATTCGTGCCTTCCCATCTGCCCTCGGTACACCCCGCCCGCCAGCTCGAACGACCATCATGGGCAGGTCTCCTGGCTCCCGGATCATCGCGCCGCTTCCGCCTTCCCGGCTCGCCCCCAAAACTAATTGGATTAGACGCACCAGTGGCATTTGGAGGCGGCCCTCCCCGGTCACAGTTGCGGGGGCAGCGGATGGTTTGGGAAAATCCCGCACATCCTTCCCTCTTAGGTCCGTTTTGATGCAGACAACCTATGACGTCACCGGCCCTTTACGCCCGCTAGGTCGGCACTTCAAGGCCAGAGATGCATCGGTAAATGGCCAGCTAGGCGGCAGGTAAGCAATTCTTCAGCATGCGGCTTAACCGCATATTGCGATCTGTGCTGCATTGGGACGGTGCTCGATGGCGCGTGGATGCACCCCCTCCTGCCTGATACGCGCTGGAGCGCGCCGTCGGCCCCCTGCCAATGGACCTGCAAAGAAGGACTCAATTGACCGCAACGCCCGCCCTTACCGCCGAACAACGGACAGCAGCGTTTCATGCTCGGATGAGCAAGAAGCGCCCGTCTCTGTGCGCGCGGACGGCGGCTGTTGCAGCGGGCCTGATCGGCGGTAAGCATCGCGGACGCCGGATCATTGCGCTTGCCGCTGCTATCACCGTTCCGGCCATGGCGACTGAAGGCGATTGGAAGTCTTTCGGTCAGCAAGAACCGGAAATGGCGCTGATCCAGACGGTCGAAGCAATGCCATTTGAGCGGCCAGGGCACAGCTTCCCCGGATCCGCTTTCTACTATCTCGAAGACGCGCCACGTGCGGACTATGCAGCTGCTGCGACCGACATGGCGTTGTTCGATATTTCCGGCACCGGCGATACCGACGCGGCAGAACTCGTCGCGGCCAATAATGCCGGCCCTGCCGCACGGGCCTTCCGTGCACTGGGGGGCGGGCTGGATAAAGCCCGTGCGCTGCAGTGCATGACGAAGGCGATCTATTACGAAGCAGCCAGCGAAGCGACTGCAGGCCAGCGTGCCGTGGCGCAGGTTGTCCTAAACCGCGTTTCACACCCAAGCTATCCAAACAGCGTCTGCGGTGTCGTATTCCAGGGGTCCGAACGTAAGACTGGCTGCCAGTTCAGCTTCACCTGCGACGGGTCGCTCAATCGCAAGGCGAGCAGCGCTGCTTGGGCACGTGCACAAGGCGTCGCGCAGAAGGCGCTTTCCGGCAGCGTCTACAGCCCGGTTGGCCTCGCCACGCATTACCACACAATCTGGATCAGTCCCTATTGGGCGCCCAGCCTCGACCACATCGGCACAATCGGCGCCCACCGTTTCTACAAATGGAAAGGATCCGCCGGTAAACCTGCCGCGTTCCGCGCTGCCTATTCAGGCCGCGAACCAGCAGCAACGCCCAAGCCGCGCACCGCTTCTGCAGCCGGGCCGGCAACCGACGCCGCTGATCCTATCGCGCTTGCGAAAGCTTACGAAGATGCGCGGCTGAAAGCCGTCGCGGACTCCAAATCGGTTGCCCCACGCGCACCCGCTCCCACATACTCGGCGCAAATCGAAGAACGCGGCGGGGATGAGATTTTCCAAGCGGACAATCTGCCCGACAGCGGCGGCGTTAAAGAAGAATATCGCAATAGCGGACGCTGGATAAACGAACCCAAATAGCTCCGATTTGCCACGCTTTCTGAGCAGGTTAACGCCTTCGAAACCGTGATTTGGAACCACGCCTTAGGGTGATGGCGGTAGATAGCTCTCAACACAGCGATCTCCCCCTAAAGGATCACCTTTCGATGACCGTTCATTTTGCAGCTGCCCGTGATGCAGTAAACTCTCCGGTTGCTCGCGTACTCTCGCGGCGCGCATTGCCGCAAGCGGCCAACGATAGTGGTGCGGAAAACGACAACAACCATTTGTTGCACGCAGCGTTACGCCATTTTGCAAAGTATGGACTTGGGGCAGCCAGCGAAGCCCGCAAACAGGCCGAAGAGGCTTTCTTTGCCGGTGACCGCGAGAGTTACGATTGGTGGCTCAGCGTATGCCGGACCTTGGATCGACGCATGGCTGAGGAAGTTGCGCGCACCAGCGCGAAGTAAACCTTCATCATGAGCCAAGAAGGGCGCGGCGTCATGACGTCACGCTCGATTTGCTACATCTGGCCCTACCGAAACTCCTATAGCCCACGCCACGCGAGGTCTCGGTAAGCGTGCGTTAACTAAACAGTGACGTCTCCTGTCTATGGCGGTGTCCATGGCATTTGGCGTCTCCAAGCTGAAGATTGGTAAGATCTTCGCACGCTACCGGCGGACCGACGCACTTTCAGAGCGCGTCCGGCGCACTTTGGTGCGTACCTTGTACACCCAGCCGACCAGCCTTGCCATCGGCGCTATCAACGGCATCGTCTCAAGCGCCATCGCTGCATATGTCAGCGGAGAGCCAACCCTTCTCTATGCTTGCGTCGTCCTCAGCGTTATCGCCGTTGCGCGCGTTATTGCCGCGCTGGGACTGTCGCCTGACGACGAAGGCAATACTACACGGCAACTCGAAGTCATTTATGAGATAGGCGCGTTTAGCTATGCGTTTCTGATCGGGACAATCGCCGCGACGACGCTGGTGCTTGATGTCGGTGCGCCGGTCGAAGTGCTGATGATCGCCAATGCAACGTGTTATGGTGTGGGCATCTGCGCACGCAATGCCGGTCGTCCCGCTATCGCGCTCGGACAATTGACGCTGACCGTCGCCCCCATATTCGTTGCATCGCTTTATATCGCCACCTTGCCATTCATCTTCCTAGCCGTGAACATTGCCCTACTTGTCCCGGCGATGGCGTCGATCACATTCAATGTTTTCAAAGTTCTGCGCGACTCCATTGGTTCGGCAGAGACCAGCGGTCGTCTGGCGGAAAAGATGCGGAATCTGGCGCGAACCGACGTCGTAACTGGTCTCGCCAACCGCGCGGGTCTCAATCACGACATGGTCGAAAAGCTGATGGACATCGATGATGACCAGATGCTCGCGTTGTTCTGGATGGATCTGGATCGCTTCAAAGAAGTGAACGACCTGCTTGGCCATCCTGTTGGTGACCGCGTGCTAACCGAAGTCGCTAAGCGTCTCAGCGAGGTTTCTCCCAATCACGCAACGGTTTCACGCTTCGGCGGCGATGAATTCATCATCTTCTGCGAGGTTAAGGATCGCCAAGAGAGCGAACGTTTGGCAAGCGAAATTCACGCAGAAGTCATGCGCCCGTTCCGGATCGACGGAGAGCGGCTAGAGATCGGTGCCTCTATTGGTATCGCTCTGCTTCCTGACGATGGATTGGACGCGGACTCGCTCATGCAAAATGCCGATCTGGCATTGTATCATGCGAAAGTGAACGGCCGGAAACAGAGCTGCTTCTACAATGAAACGATGAGCCGCGATCTCGCGCGCCGCCGCGAGATTGAGGCAGAGCTTCGCTCAGCCATCCAAAAGAACGAATTATCGATCTTCTTCCAGCCGATTGTCGATCTGGATACTGGCCGCATCCGCACTTTCGAAGCGTTGGTGCGCTGGTTCCATCCCCAGAAAGGCGAGCTACGTCCTGACGAGTTTATTCCGGTGGCCGAGGAAACCGGCGTTATCGTAACACTCGGCAATTGGATCACCGCACAGGCTGCGAAAGCTGCGGCACAATGGCCCGACGATATAACGATCGCGGTCAACCTCTCACCGCTACAAATTAAAGCGCCCGGCGCAGCCTTGGGCGTGAAGAATGCGCTGCGCGAAGCGGGTCTTGATCCGTCACGTCTGGAGCTCGAAGTCACCGAAAGTCTGTTCTTGGACGACAATCACGCGACCGAGAACTTTATCGAAGAGCTATCAGAAATTGGTGTGCGCTTTGCACTCGATGATTTCGGCACGGGCTACTCATCGCTCGGTTACATCCAGAAATATCCGTTTAAGAAGATTAAGGTGGACCGCAGCTTTGTTTCCGGCCCTGATGTCGGCAAGAAGACAGACGCGATTATCCACGCTGTGGCGGAGCTCGGCTCCAAGCTGGAAATGGACATCGTCGCTGAAGGCCTTGAGACGGTCGAACAAGTCCGCATCGTTCGTGAGGCTGGCTGTACGCTTGGCCAGGGCTATTATTTCAGCCGTGCAGTGCCAGATTATCTGGCACTGATGCTGCTCGCCCAGGAAGACGAAGCAAACGCCGCGAAGCGCGCGCTGGGCTAGCTTGCCGGCACGAGAGCAGGAACAATTGCTCTCCCCACCCATTGGACAATTATATGCGCCAATTCCGCGCATCAATAACCTGTGTCAATCGACCCTAATTGCAATTGCGAACTATTTGCAAAGATAGTTTGTGAAACCAGGTGTTTGCGGTTGCATTCGCCCATCCCGAAGCTTAATTCGTCTTCCATACGCTAGGCGCACTTCTTTGCGGGACGTGAAGCGCGCCAATTGGCAGGCTTTAACTGGTCCCGTGTGCATAGAAGGACTGCTCTCAGTATGGCCCGTAATAAGATCGCGCTCATCGGCGCCGGAATGATTGGCGGCACACTCGCCCACCTCGCAGCGATGAAAGAAATGGGCGACGTTGTCCTGTTCGATATCGCCGAAGGTATGCCCGCTGGTAAGGCTCTAGACCTGTCACAAGCAGCTCCGGTCGATGGCTTCGATGCGAACCTTAAAGGCACCAATGATTACGCGGACATTGCAGGCGCAGATGTTATCATCGTGACGGCCGGTGTTCCGCGCAAGCCGGGCATGAGCCGCGATGATCTTCTCGGAATCAATCTCAAAGTGATGGGCGCTGTTGGCGCAGGCATCAAAGAGCACGCGCCGGACGCATTCGTGATCTGCATTACCAACCCGCTCGACGCGATGGTTTGGGCGCTGCGCGAATATTCGGGTCTGCCGCATAACAAAGTCGTCGGCATGGCCGGCGTTCTGGACAGCGCACGCTTCCGTCACTTCCTCGCAGACGAATTCGATGTGTCGGTTGAAGACGTCACCGCTTTCGTTCTGGGCGGCCACGGCGATACCATGGTTCCCGTGCTCAACTACTCGACCGTTGCAGGTATTCCTGTGCCAGACCTCATCAAGATGGGCTGGTCCACGCAAGAAAAGATGGACGCCATCGTCCAACGCACCCGCTCCGGCGGCGGCGAAATTGTCGGTCTGCTTGGCAATGGCTCGGCCTATTACGCACCAGCAACCAGCGCGATCATGATGGCCGAGAGCTATCTCAAAGATAAAAAGCGCGTTCTACCCGCCGCAGCAAACCTGACCGGCCAATACGGCCTCGACGACATCTATGTCGGCGTTCCCGTAGTGATCGGCGCGAACGGCGTTGAGCGGATTGTCGAAATCGAACTCGGCGAAGAAGCTAAGGCCAATTTCAACGTGTCGGTCGATGCGGTGAAGGAACTGCTGGCGGCGTGTAAGGGTATTGATGGCGGCTTGGCCTAAGGCATGGAATTGGTCCTGATCTCTTTGTTGATAATCGCCATCGGTGCAGGACCGGTCCTTTTCGCTTCGCTTCGCGGCTCTTCTCGCAGCGCCAACATTACCGGAGGAATCACGTTTCTCCTTCTTTTTTCCATCGCGGTATTTGGTCCCCAAGAACCGCACCCATTCATTCCTAACGTGGCAATGCTCGGGCTGTTTTTCCTTCTGTTAGGATGGATGATTGCTTACGTGATTGCGCTTTGGAAAAGCCCCATTCGGGAGAGTAAATAATGTCCATCCTCGTAAACAAGAACACCAAAGTCATCACGCAAGGGATGACCGGCGACACCGGAACTTTCCACACGCAGCAGGCGCTCGATTACGGGACGCAGATGGTTGCGGGTGTGACCCCCGGCAAAGGCGGCACGACGCATATCGGCCTGCCCAACTTCAACACTGTACGCGACGCGGTGGCCGAAACCGGTGCGACCGCATCATGCATCTACGTTCCGCCGCCATTCGCAGCGGATGCGATTTGCGAAGCCATCGACGCGGAGGTCGAGCTGATCATCGCGATTACCGAAGGTATTCCGGTACTCGACATGGTCAAAGTGAAGGCGGCGCTCGAAGGTTCTAAATCGCGCCTCATCGGTCCCAACTGCCCCGGCGTTCTGACCCCCGGCGAGTGCAAAATCGGCATTATGCCCGGTTCGATCTTTCAAAAGGGTTCGGTCGGCGTTGTTTCCCGCTCGGGAACACTCACTTACGAAGCTGTCCACCAAACCACTATGGTTGGCCTTGGCCAGACCACAGCGGTTGGCATTGGCGGCGACCCTGTCAACGGCACCAACTTTATCGACGTACTCGACCTGTTCCTCGACGATGAGGAAACAAAGTCGATGATTATGATCGGCGAAATCGGCGGCAGCGCGGAAGAAGAAGCCGCAGAATTTCTCAAGCAAGAAGCAGCTAAGGGCCGCAGCAAGCCAACCGTCGGCTTTATCGCTGGCCGTACGGCTCCTCCGGGACGCCGCATGGGCCACGCCGGTGCGATTGTTTCGGGCGGCAAAGGCGGCGCGGATGACAAGATTGCGGCGATGGAAGATGCGGGCATCCGCGTTTCTCCAAGCCCAAGCGAACTCGGCACCACGCTCGACGCTTTGCTGAAAGAACTCGTCTGATTTGATGCGGGCGCATTTCCTCCCCGGGAGCGCCCCATCACCTCAACTCCAATGCCGATCGTTCGGCGTCAAAGGTGACCCCCATGGGTAACGAAAGCCACGATTTCTCGGACCCCGAATTCAAGGGCGATCCATCGACCGAGCCCCAAAAAGGTCCGTCCTGGGACAATCCCCGCTGGCCGCTTGTTGGCGGCGAGAGTGAGGATGAATTCACGCAGGCGCTTGATCCGACGACGATGAAACTCGCGGTCAAAGAGGCCGCGAAGAAATCGGGCAAAGTGATGGATGCGGCGGCCGTCGAAGAGGCTGCGGGCGATTCCATCCGTGCGATGCTGATGATCCGGCTATATCGTGTGCGTGGCCATTTGGCGGCTGATCTTGATCCGCTGGGTCTGTCACACCGTGATGTGCCCGAGGATCTCACGCTGGAATGGCACGGCTTTGCCGGGCAAGAGGACAAAGAAGTCTATGTTGGCGGCGTGTTCGGCCTTGAATGGGTCAAAGCCGGTGAGCTGTTTGAGCTGCTGCGCCGGACCTATTGCGGGCATGTCGGCCTCGAATACATGCATATTTCGGACACTGAGGAACGGCGGTTCCTGCAGGACAAGTTCGAAAGCCCCGAAGACACCATCCAGTTTACACCGGAAGGCAAGAAAGCCATTCTCGCAGCGGTTATTCGCGGCGAGCAATATGAAGCATTCCTCGGCAAGAAATATGTCGGCACGAAACGCTTCGGGTTAGACGGCGGCGAGTCGATGATCCCTGCGCTTGAAGCAGTGATCAAAAATGGCGGCCAGATGGGCGTGCGTGAGATCATTTACGGGATGGCGCACCGCGGGCGTTTGAACGTCCTCGCGAACGTCATGGCCAAGCCTTACAAAGTGATCTTCCACGAGTTTTCGGGCGGCAGCGCGAACCCTGAAGATGTTGGCGGCTCTGGCGATGTAAAATATCACCTCGGCACCAGCACAGACCGCGAATTTGACGGTATCGAAGTGCATATGTCGCTGGTCCCCAACCCGAGCCATTTGGAAGCAGTAAACCCAGTCGTTCTCGGTAAAACTCGGGCGCAGCAGGCGATCCGCGACGATCTAAGCAAGCACGAGCAGGTGCTGCCGGTGCTGATCCACGGCGATGCGGCCTTTGCCGGTCAAGGCGTGGTGTGGGAATGCCTCGGCCTGTCGGGTGTGCGCGGCTATGACACTGGCGGTTGCCTCCACTTCATCATCAATAACCAGATCGGCTTCACCACGAGCCCGAAATTCGCGCGCAACAGCCCCTACCCGTCCGACGTGGCAAAGGGCGTTCAGGCGCCCATCCTGCACGTTAACGGCGACGATCCGGAAGCGGTGACATTCGCCTGCAAGCTCGCGGTTGAGTACCGCCAGAAATTCGGCCGCGATATTGTGATCGACATGTGGTGCTATCGCCGCTTCGGCCACAATGAAGGCGATGAGCCCAAATTCACCCAGCCGCTAATGTATGGCGAAATCGGTAAGCACCCCAAGGTCAGCAAAGTCTACCAAGACCGTCTGATCGCAGAGGGCATGATCGAAGACGGCTATGCCGAAGGTCTGGTGAAGGAATTCACCGATCTACTCGAAGAAGAATTCCAGGCTGGTAAAAGCTACGAACCCAACGATGTCGACTGGTTTGCCGGTCGGTGGAGCGGGTTGCATAAGCCTGCAGATGCAGAAAGCGCGCGGCGCAATGTTGAAACCGCAATCGACAAAAAGCTGTTCGACAGCCTCGGGCGGACATTAACGACCGTCCCAGACGATCACGAAATCCACAAGACTTTGGGCCGCGTGCTCAAGGCCAAGAGTGAGATGTTCGGCAGCGGCGACGGCTTTGATTGGGCTACCGCTGAAGCGCTGGCCTTCGGTAGCCTAGTGACCGAAGGCTATGGTGTGCGTCTGTCGGGCCAGGATTCCGGTCGCGGAACATTCAGTCAGCGCCACGCGGTCTGGATCGACCAGAAAAGCGAAGACAAATACATCCCGCTCTCAACTCTGCCGCACGGCAAGTTTGAGGTATATGACAGCACGCTCAGCGAATATGGCGTGCTTGGCTACGAATACGGCTTCGCGATGGCGGACCCGAAAACGCTGGTTCTGTGGGAAGCGCAATTTGGCGATTTCGCCAATGGTGCGCAGATCATGATCGACCAGTTTATCGCATCGGGCGAAGCCAAATGGTTGCGCGCCAACGGCCTTGTGATGCTGCTGCCGCACGGATATGAAGGCCAAGGGCCGGAGCACTCTTCCGCCCGCCTCGAACGGTTCCTGCAATTGTGCGCGAACGACAATATCCAAGTCTGCAACATCACTACACCGGCGAACTACTTCCACGTACTGCGGCGCCAGATGTTGCGTCCGTTCCGCAAGCCGATGGTGATCATGACGCCGAAGAGCCTGCTGCGCCATCCGATGGCGAAAAGCAGTGCCGAGGAATTTCAGGGCGACCATCACTTTATGCGGATCAAATCCGACACGAAGGAAATCGCCGATAGCAAGGTCAAGCGACTCGTCCTGTGTTCAGGCAAAGTCGCGTACGACCTGATTGAAAAGCGCGATGCAGAAGGCATTGATGATGTCTCCATCGTGCGCATCGAACAGCTTTACCCGTTCCCCGGCGAACCCTTAACTACCCGCCTCAAGCGCATGAAAAACCTTGAGGATATTATCTGGTGTCAAGAAGAGCCCGAGAACAACGGCGCATGGAATTTCGTCGATCGTCTGATCGAGAAATCCGCTGCGGATGCGGGCAAGAATTTGCGCCCGATCTATGCCGGGCGTGATGCGGCCGCGTCGCCTGCGACCGGCCTCGCCAAACGGCACAAACAACAACAGGAGGCTCTTGTCGCTGACGCGCTTGGCCTCGATTTGAAACCATCCGGCAAGAAGGCCTAAGGAAACACATCATGGCCCAAGAAATCACAGTTCCCACGCTCGGTGAATCGGTTACCGAAGGCACAATTGGCGAATGGCTAAAACAGCCCGGCGATGCCGTCGCGGTTGATGAACCGATTTGCAGTCTTGAAACTGACAAGGTCGCAATCGAAGTCCCCTCACCCGTTGCAGGCGTGATGGGCGAGCTCAAAGCCGAAGTCGGCGACACGGTCGAAGTGGGCGCAGTTATCGCGACTGTCGAAGCTGGTGGAGCTCCCGCAGCGAAAGCGGCGTCACCCGCCCCAGCGGCCTCACAGTCATCCTCTCCGGCACCAACCGCAAGCGAAGCAAGTGATGCATCGCAAACGCTGTCGCCAGCCGTGCGCCGCGCGGTTCTGGAACACGGGATCGACCCCTCCACTGTCAAAGGCACCGGCAAAGATGGCCGCCTGACTAAGGAAGACGTCATCGCCGCCGCCAAAGCTAAGGGCGACGCACCTGCGCCGGCTGCAACTGCTGAGGCACCGGCACCCGTCGCAGCCCCTACCGGCGCGCGCAATGAGGAACGTGTTCGCATGACACGCCTGCGCCAGACAATCGCCAAACGTCTGAAAGGCGCACAGGAAGAAGCCGCGCTGCTCACGACGTTCAACGATGTCGATATGACCGCGGTGATAGAAGCCCGCACCAAGTACAAAGAGCTGTTCGCCAAGAAGCATGACATCAAGCTCGGCTTTATGGGCTTCTTCGCGAAGGCAGCGCATCTGGCACTGAAAGACGTACCAAGCGTCAACGCGCAGATCGATGGCGATGAAATCGTCTATCACGACTATGTCGATATTTCGGTTGCGGTTAGCGCGCCTAACGGCCTCGTCGTTCCGGTAGTCCGTGATGTCGACAAGAAAGGCTTTGCCCAGATCGAGAAAGACATTGCCAATTACGGCAAGGCAGCACGCGATGGCACGCTGACCATGGCCGATATGACCGGCGGCACATTCACCATTTCCAATGGCGGTGTGTTCGGTTCGCTGATGTCGACCCCGATCATCAATCCGCCGCAAAGCGCCGTTCTGGGCCTGCACCGGATCGAAGACCGCGCAGTCGTTGTAAACGGCGAAGTGGTTGTGCGCCCAATGATGTATATCGCGCTCAGCTATGACCACCGCCTGATCGATGGCCGCGAGGCTGTGACTGCGCTCAAAATTATCAAAGATGCGATCGAAGATCCGACACGGATGCTGATTGATTTGTGAGGTAATAATCAATGGGCATCGCATATTGCCTGATCAGAACCGCTCCTGAAAACGTTGACGCGCTCCGCGGACGACCAAAAGCGGTGGCCGAATTTGTGTATCAGGACCCCGATTTTTACGAGGCACCCAAGCTCACCTTTCTGGAAAAGCTATTCGGAAAGAAGCCCGAATTGGACACGGGCGATATACCTGAGCGAGTAGAGGGAGATGAGACCGACCTCGATAAGGCATGGCATATTATCCACTATCTTCTTTGTGGAAATAGTGGGCGGGGAGAAGGCCCACTCGGCCTAATAGGCGACGACCTAAATCCGCTGGCGGATCTCGATTTCGGCTTGGGCAAACCCAATGTCATTTCTTCATCATGGGTCAATGAATTCGCTGAACTCACCGCTCGGATGACAGACGGTGATTTTCTCGCGCGCTACGAACCAAATTCGATGCCATTGGATGAGCTATGTATGGGCGATGTCGTGGCTAGAGGTGATGTCGACGACATCAAAGAATACGCGACTGAGAATTTCCATTTCCTGCGCGACTTTGCGCGCACGGCTGCTGACAATAGCCAAGCAATCATAACCTATTACACGTGAACGGATATATCCATGGCTGACCACACATACGATTACGACGTCCTTGTTATTGGCGCTGGCCCTGGCGGCTATGTTGCGGCAATTCGCGCGGCGCAGCTTGGGTTGAAGACCGCCTGTGCAGAGAGCCGCGAGACGCTGGGCGGTACGTGCCTCAATGTCGGGTGTATTCCGTCCAAGGCGATGCTTCACGCGTCGGAGTTTTACGACGCTGCGGCGAATGGTGCGATGGCTGACATGGGTATCGAGGTTAAGCCCAAGCTCAATCTGGATGCGATGCATGGCCAGCGCACGGACGCAGTCGACGGTCTGACCAAAGGCATCGAATTCCTGTTCAAGAAGAACAAGGTCGACTGGAAGAAGGGCCTAGCCACATTCCAAGACGCGCATACTGTCAAAGTGGGCGACGAGACCGTCACCGCCAAGGACATCATCATCGCGACTGGTTCTTCAGTAACGCCCCTGCCGGGTGTCGAAGTCGACAATGACAAGCAAGTCGTGGTCGATTCCACCGGCGCGCTTGAGCTGGCCAAAGTTCCGAAGAAAATGGTCGTCATTGGCGGCGGCGTGATCGGTCTTGAGATGGGCTCGATCTGGAACCGCCTCGGCGCG
Organism: Pontixanthobacter sp. CEM42; assembly: GCF_017812015.1. Lineage (GTDB taxonomy): Bacteria > Pseudomonadota > Alphaproteobacteria > Sphingomonadales > Sphingomonadaceae > Pontixanthobacter. The sequence continues at coordinate 1,401,682 of NZ_JADQTN010000001.1, forward strand.
GATGTGACCGTAGTTGAATTCCTCGACCAATTGCTGCCCGGTATGGACGGTGATGTTCGCAAGGAAGCGGGCAAGATTTTCAAGAAGCAAGGCATGACGCTGAAGCTCAAGACCAAAGTCACCGGTGTGACGGTCAAAGGCAAAAAAGCCGCGCTGACGCTTGAACCCGCCGCTGGTGGTGACGAGGAGACGATGGAAGCCGACTGCGTACTGGTGTCCATCGGTCGTCGTCCGAATACGGAAGGTCTGGGTCTCGACGCCATTGGCCTCGAAACCAACAAACGCGGCCAGATTGAAACCGATCACGACTTCCGCACATCAGTGGACAGCGTGTGGGCCATTGGCGACGTGGTCCCCGGCCCGATGCTGGCACACAAGGCCGAGGATGAAGGCATCGCCTGCGCAGAAAACATCGCGGGCCAGACGGGCATCGTCAATCACGATATTATCCCCGGCGTAGTCTACACGCTGCCCGAATTTGCCGGTGTCGGCTTGACGCAGGAAGAGGCCATTGAGAAGCTTGGCGACAAAGCCAAGATCAAAGTCGGAAAATTCCCGATGATGGCCAACAGCCGCGCGAAAACCAATCATGAGCCGGACGGCTTTGTGAAGATTATTGCAGACGCAGAGACCGACCGTGTGCTCGGCGTCTGGGCGATTGCCAGCGTTGCCGGCACAATGATCGCGCAGGCAGCGCAAGCGATGGAATTCGGCGCTACATCGGAAGACATTGCCTATACCTGCCACGCGCACCCGACCCATTCGGAAGCAATCAAAGAAGCGGCGATGGCGGTAACCGGAAAACCGATCCATATCTGATCGGATGAAAGGCTGGCTGCAACGCAGCCTGGCGCGTCTGCGCTGCACCGAGCCTTTTATCTTTCTGGCAATCGTCGGGGTCGCCTACCTCGCCGCCGCTGGCGCGCCCACGCACTATGTCTGGATCAACGGTACCTCACTGATCGCGGCAATCGTTGCAATTGTGGCGCTAGGACCAGTGCGTTCTGCGCCGGTGCGGTATGTGCTCGTCGCCGGAGCCGTGGCTTTGCTCGCCCTCACTCTACTGGTCGGACCATCGGTGGCGGACGTTCAACGCTGGCTGCAAATGGGGCCCGTCACCGTGCACATTGGCATGCTCGTGCTGCCCGCCTTGTGCGCGCTGCTACCGAGCCTTGATGATCGGATAGCTGCAATCGTGATGATCGGCGTAGCTGCAATCCTCGCTTTGCAGCCCGATGCAGGCACGAGCATCGCGTGGATGATCGCCTCCTTTGCGCTTGCTGTCAGAGCATACTCTATTTGGATTGGCATCGCTTTCGTTCTCACCCTGCTCGCCTGGATTAGCGCGGCGTTCGGAGCACTTGCGGGCGCGGAAAACCTGCCGCCTGTAGCATTTGTCGAGGGTGTGTTCGGCTATCTTCTGCGCAATGAGATCTGGTGGTTTTTTCCTGCTTCCGGCTTCGCATTATGGCTCGTATTCCGGATCGGCTCCATCACGGCCGACCTGGCTGCGGGCCACATGCTACAGTCATTCACTTACGGATTGTTTTTGGCTGCGGTTTTACGCGACTATCCCACGCCAATCCTGGGGTATGGTGCAGCTCCAATCTTGGGTTACGGTCTGGCGTTGGGCCTGATGGAATTGCAACAGTCGCGTAGCCGGGAGTTCGATGATGACGATTTTGACACTTACTAGCGAACCCGGTGCGTTAGAATTGGCGGCACAGCTACGTGCGGGTGACCTCTCTCCGCTTGAAGCAGTGGATGCAGCCATTGGACGCGTTGAAGCACTCGACGGCCCGATCAACGCGGTCCCGGTTCGTGATTTTGATCGGGCGCGGGAAGCTGCGAAGGCATTGGACGGCAAGACCGCTTCAACTGATCAGCCGCTGTTTGGCGTGCCGATGACCATCAAGGAAAGCTTCGATATCGCAGGCCTTCCCACCACTTGGGGGCATGCGCAGTTCAAAGGCAATATTGCCACGCGCGATGCAAAGGTCGTGCAGCAACTCAAGGCCGCAGGGGCGATCCTGATTGGTAAGACCAATGTTCCGCCCGATCTCTCCGATTGGCAAAGCAACAATCCCGCTTATGGCCGCGCGCGTAATCCGCATAATCTTGATCGCAGTCCCGGCGGATCATCCGGAGGCGCATCGGCGGCGGTCGCAGCAGGAATGGTGTCATGCGAATTTGGGACTGATATTGGCGGTTCCGTCCGTGTGCCAGCACATTTTTGCGGCGTGTGGGGGCACAAGAGCAGTTGGGGACTCATCAGCAAGCACGGCCATGATCATCCCGCGATGGCAGGCAAGGACGCACATGATGGTGTGCTGTCGATTGCCGGACCTATTGCCCGCAATGCCGATGACCTCGACGCTCTGATCCGGATCACCGCGACGCTGCCTCTGCAAGCGGCAAGCAAACCTCTCAAAGAGTGCCGTATTCTGTTGGTGGCGGATCAGGAAGTCAGTCCGGTCGATGCAGCGGTCGCTAGACCTCTTGAAGAGGCTGTGAGAACGCTTGAGGCAACGGGTATTGCTATCGATAGATCATCAGACCTGTTGCCGGACTTGGAAGCCCAGCACGCCGATTATATGCGGATGCTAGGCATCGCGATGGTGCGCGGTGCTCCGGGCCCCGATGGCAAGCAAGCCACAGCGACCGATTGGTTCAATCTGCTCGACGCGCAAGCGCGCGCGGAGATCGCTTGGGCGCAGCTATACGAGACATATGATTTCGTAATTGCACCACCCGCGCCGATCGTTGCGTTTGAACATGACGATACACCGGTGCGCGACCGCAAAATTACGATCAATGGCGAAGTGCGCGACTTTGCAGAAGTTTTTGCTTGGGCAGGCATCTCCACCTTCCCCAACCTGCCCAGCACAGTGCTGCCCATTGGCGAAAGTGGTGGGCTCCCCACAGGCATGCAGGTCATCGGTCGGCGCTGGTCGGACCTCGATTGCATTGCTATCGCGCGCGAAATGGGTGCGATCCTGCACCATTAGGATTCGTCGGACATTCGGCATGGCAAAACCACAATGGATGAAACGCTTCGCGAAGTGGCATATTTGGCTGGGATGGCTTGTCGCTGTGCCTCTGCTAATGTGGACGGTTTCAGGCCTGCTGATGGTCTCGCGCCCGATTGAGGAAGTGCGCGGCAACCATCTGCGCCAGCCAGTGCAAGAGCAAGCTCTTCCGCCGGATACCAACATTGCGATTGCGCTACCCGAAGACGGCACGCGGCCGGTAAAATCGGTCAGCACCGCAATGCAAGGTAGCGTCGCGATCACAACAATCACTTATATGGATGGCACAGTCGAGCGTTTCAGCGCTGAAGGCGTTAAACTCCCCAAAACAGGCGAAGTGGCTGCCAGAGCGATTATCGCTGAAAGGATCGTGGGCGGCGATAAAGTAGCCAGCTCAACCTTCTTCGCGGCGGAGGACGTGCCGATTGATTTCCGCAGACCGATGAACGTCTGGCAAGTGGTTCTTGAAGACGGCACCAATGTCTATGTCAGTCAGGACACCGGAGAGATCGCAGCCGTTCGCACGCGCTTTTGGCGGGTCTTCGACTTTATGTGGGGCCTGCATATCATGGATTTGGAGACGCGCGCGAAGACGCATCACCCGATCTTGGTATTCTTCGCTGCCCTCGCCGCGATCACCGTGACATTCGGATCGATCCTGATGTTCCGCCGCCGCAAGAAAAAAGTCCGCGCCAATGCCGGTTGATACCGCGATCCTGACACCCGTGCTCGATATATTGGACTTGCTCGGGGTGGCCGTCTTTGCGCTTTCGGGTGCTTTGCTCGCAGCCAAAGAGCGACAGACCTTTGTAACCATGGCGTTCTTCGCGCTGGTCACTGGAGTTGGCGGAGGCACGATCCGCGACTTGCTGATCGATGCACCGGTTTTCTGGGTCGCCGACGCGTGGGTCGCCGCGATTTGTTTGGGTATAGCGGTACTCACGTGGTTCACCCCCACCCGCTGGTGGGATGGCAAACTGCTGGATTACGCTGATGGATTGGGTTTGACCGCCTACGCGGTACTCGGCGCATCTAAAGCGATGACATACGGCATTCCGCCCGTTCCAGCGGTTTTGATGGGCATCATCACGGGCTGTGTGGGCGGGATTATTCGTGACGTCGTAGCGGGCCGTCCGTCGATCATCATGCGACCCGAACTCTATGTGACAGCCGCAGCCTTGTCCGCCAGCCTGTGTGTAGCCGGGACGATGCTGCAGCTACCCAACTATATCGTTTGGACGGTCGCGACCGCTGCGGGCTATGCCTTGCGCAGCGGTGCAATCCGGTGGAATTTGGCGTTACCCTCCTACCGAAGCGGTAAAGTGGGCATTGGCGAGAACTAAGAGTTTTCAGCCGCCTAGGCGCGTATCCTCATACCCTTCTTCACCGGGAAGCGGACCACCAGGATAGGCAGGCTGCGGACCAGTCGATTCCAGATCAACTTGTGCGGATTGTGCGTCAACACGGTCCCATGCTGCGGAATAACGCGCATCGCTATATTGGCGATCTTGGGCTGGACCAGTTGGGGCATAGGCGGCTTGGCCACCATATGAGATACCATCGATCCGGCCATTATTACCAATGCTGCAAGTGAATGCGGTGCCATTGAAAAGCGTACCCGCGACATTCCATCCTGCACCTGTGCGACTAACGGAATCGACGCCTTCAACACGGATATCCCGCTCGATTTCACGCAGACACATATTCACTGCGCGGTCGATCCCCTCGCCTCCACCAGAACGGCGTACACGTGTCCGTTCGTCGTAGCGCGGCGTGCTGACACGCTGGCGGCGATCCTTCTTGCTCGAAACGGCACTAGCAATCGCGGCGATACCGCCGATCACCAGAACGCCGGTCAGGACGTCGCCTGCATCAATACCACGATGATGGCGGCGGTAGCGATAACCGCGGTAACGCTCCGCAATTTCGTCACCCGACTCCCAATTGTGTGCGGCAGGAACGGAGCTTGGCGGAGCAAGTTCTGGCAATTCCGCTGCGGCGACGGGTGTTACTGCCATGGAAAGCGCTGCGGCCAAGCCGCTGGCGGAGGAAAGTGCTTTTAATCGGGTCATATTAGGTGCCCCCTAAGGTTGTGGCGGATCGAAGCCGCCAGATTGCTGATATGACTAGGCGGTCCAGGCTTGCTTGAGCCTGAACCGCCCGTCGGTGGGAGGAGTGTTGGTATCAACGCCACTGTTCAACGCTGGGGATCAACGGAGACCGCGAACGCCTTTGAAGTCGACATAGGCCCCCTGACCGCGTGAGATGGTGCAAGTGAACTTACCCCGATCCTGATTGTAACCGCGATGGTTGTAATTGTAGCCACGGTCATAGCGGTTGTTGTAGCCGCGATTACCGTAACCGCGTTGTCCTTCAACAACGATGCGGCCCTTCACGCGCCAGCCATAGCGAGTCCGGTCAACGTCGCGGATTTGCGTTACGTCGGCGAAGCGGTAACCGCCACGGCGGGCATCACGTTCGGCAGCGCGGATGCAGCGTTCAACTGCGCGTTCACCATTACCGCGGCGGCCATCATAGCGGTGGTCATAACGATCACCACGATACCGATCCTTCTTGCCTGAGGACAGGATAGCGGCGATCCCGCCAAGGATCACAGCGCCGGCAATAACATCACCTGCGTCGATCTTGTCATGCCCACGATCACGGGCAAAGGCCGGTGCGGCGGAAGTCATTGCCATCGCGCCTGCGGCGACAGTTCCGACTAGGGCTTTGGAAATGCTCTTCATCATTAGTTCCTTCATGATGCCGGGGCGGGTCTGCCTCGACTTCACAAATGGTATAGATGATTCGCTTTGAGCCGGTCCTGAATTGGCTTTGCAGCCTTTGTTCAGAAAAGTATCTATTTTTATGAACGGTCAGTTTCATGCAGTATATTCTTCGAGCTAGCCACATCGTAATATCACCCTGCACATGAGGGTAAAGTGAATAGCCTCATCGGCCGTTGACCCGTTCGCCAATCCGGCAATCGAGCCTGATCAATCGTCGAGCGCCGCCAACACATCACGCGCGAACGCAGCAATATCGAAGCGCTTACCAACCGGATCCTCGCCGCGACGGACGATCACGATGTTACGGCTCGGCACAATGACAATATGCTGGCCGCGATTACCCAATGCGGCGAAGGTATCTGTCGGCACACCCTCCGACTGGTTCATCAACCAGAAGCCAGCGCCATAGCCAAACGGGCGACCTTCCGGCTGCGGTCCGGATGGACTCGACACATATTCGGTCCAGTTTTCCGGCAGCAATTGTTCGCCATTCCACATGCCGTTGTTGAGGTAGAGATGACCCAAAGCGGCCAAATCGGGCGCTGTCGACCAGACCTGGCTCGATAACACATAGTCGCCGCGAATATCGGTCTCTGCAACGGTGTTATGCATACCCAACTTCGCAAACAGTTCCGATGTCGGATAATACAGCATGTAATTGTCGACCGCCTGAATCGCCATCAGCGTGTCGTTGTTCGCGTAGCGGAACACCGTTCCCGGCTTATGGACCAGCGGCCAATTGGCGGCTTGCTCGTCAACCGTCGCACCGCCCCAATAGAGCGGATCGGTGCGATTGCCCGGTGTGTCGGTATAGCGCCCCGAAGCCATCCGCAGTGCATGGTCGATTGTGATCGCGTTGCGCGGGTCAGCCTGACCGCCCTGCCGCCAATAATTCAGATTGATGGGATCATTCACATCGTATTCGCCCGAATGGACAGCAGCACCGACAAAGGTAGCGGCGATACTTTTGGCGACAGACCATGTCCGTTGCGGCGTATTCGCGTCGAAACCCGCTTTGTAGCTCTCGGTCTGGGAAACCACCTCGCCATCCTCGACCTGGCGGACTAGAACTGCGGTAGTGCGCGTCCCCTCACCGTATTTTTCGGCAAGCGCGTCAGCGAAAACTGAATTCAAAGCGGCATCCGCTGCCGCCGCATCGTTGGGCGCTATATCAGGACGTGGCGGCATCGGAATGGGGCGCTCGGGTTCACCCCAATTCTCTGGCGCTCCGATAGGCAATACAGAGCATCCGCTTTCGGCAAAATATACCGCAACCCGCGCAGGCATATCATCCGCCCAATTCACCGCGACATGTGCAATCTGTCCGCTCGGACGGCGGACGATGTCATAAGGCAAGTCCTGCACGATATCATTGAGCGGTGCCTGAATGCCGGTCAGTTCCCACTGATGGACGCTCTCCGGTGTGCGCATTGCGCCATTACGCTCGGCATTACCGATGGCGCTGCACAAGAACAAAGCCTTGTAACCTGCCGCCAAAGCGCGGTCATACCGCGCATCGTGCTGTTCCTGAGCGGACTGCGCGGAAACTGCAGCAGGTGTGGCGACTAGGGCGGCGGCGAGAGCGAGTTTTTTCATGCGCGCAGGTGTTGCGCGAACTGGCTACTGAGTCAAAGGGGAAAAGTGTTCTACGTCGCCCTGCATTGGCTGCTCATAGAATTCCACTTTGATGCCAAGTTCGGCAAACAAGTCCTCGAACTCTGCCAGATGCAATATCCCAGAACAGGCCCGCGCGCCGGGAGCAGGGATGTCGCCATCGCGAAACCGGCGGATCAGGGCGACTACCGCCAAGATCGGGACATTGGGGCCGCGGTTCGCACTCGCATGCAGAACGGCTTGTTTGCGCATTCTTCGTCCTTCTACAGCGCTACCTTCCACCTGCACGGTCATCGCCCCGCGATCGCTGCCAAACGCCAGCAAGCGTTGTGCGATCCACAGCATGGCGGCAGAGAACGGCCGCAGGCTTGGGAGCAGATTATACCGCACCAATTGCGACAGCCCAGCAAGACCGAGATGCAGTAAGCCAAGCTCCAAGCCTGCAAAGAATTCAGCAGATCGTGTCGGGCTGTATCGGCTTACCAGCAGGTCCTGCTCGGGTGTGTCACAGATACTGGCCCAGCGCTTGCCGACACCAGGAATATCTTCGCGGTGAGTTTGCCCCCATCCGCGCATTGTCTTCCAGCCACCATCGCGGAACACGCGAACAGGCTTTCCGACATAGGACAGGATCGCCTCCACGACGGACCGTCCGCGCGGCGCACGATTGCCCGGGTAGATGCCGATGCGAATGGCCTCGACCTCGCGCCAGCCCTCTACCATGCGGTCAATCATCGCATGCGACAGCGCGGGAATAGAGCTTGCGCCTGTTATCAGCGGCACACCCGCTTCTTTCGCCGCGTGGTCGAAACGGGGAAACTCCGCCACAAACTCGCGCCCGTCGGCAAGGTCGATGTAAGCCACACCAGCAGCGAGTGCTGCCTCAATGACATTGCCATGCGAAGCCTGAAATGGCCCGGCAGCATCCACGACGACATCAAACGGCGCGAGCTCGGCCGCGCTCAATGTGTCACGATCCAGCAGAACGTACTGAGCGGGATTCTCAAGCTCAGCGACCGCTTTTTTCAATGCATCCTCACTGCGCCCCGCAAGAGTTAGCGCAACACCGGACTCGCGCACGGCAATCTTGGCCAAACGGCTGCCAAACACACCGCTACCGCCGATGATAAGTGCTTTCAGAGGCACTCCATATCCGGGATCAGGCATCGCAAAACTCCGCATGTTGGTGGACCAGCTCGCCAAAGAGGGGGTGCGCCAGATCAAGATCGAAAGCGAACCGCCCTTCCCCCAGATCACGATGAGTTACAGTGGTTATACCGGGGCCGAACCAATGCGGTATGCGGAAACGCTTGCCGAGAAGGCTCACGAAATAGTGATCGCTGCGAAATACCAAACCATGTGCATCCGCCTCGACGCGCAGAGCCATGCCAAGCCGGTTGCCCAGATACTCCTCCAGCCCGGTGCTGCCGGCAAACCGTTTGGCGCTATGGATGACCTGCGGGAAACCGCGCTCCCGGCCATAGATGCGGGTCCAGCACTGGCCGCCACTCTCGCGATCCTCGCTGACCACCACAACTGCCGGGACGCCTGCGTCGCGGTGGAGCGGCAGCGGTGCACCGACCACGCGGCAGAGCTGCGCGAATAGCCAGCCCAGGCGCGAATGGCGGGTTTCGATGACAGTGCCTCGATAATTGACTAGTGCGCCGTCAGCCAAGCGCTTGCTGAAGCGCCGTTGCACCGCGTAGGGCAGAAGCGCCCAGTTGCTCTCTCCGATCAGTTGGCGAAAGCGGAAATCGTAAAGCGATGCCTTCTGGCTTGGCTCTATTCCGCGAACTTGTTCTTCTCTTACCGCCAACATCGTCCTGCTCCTTTTTCTGCAGGCCTATTTCTCTTTCGACTTGCTTCCCCAATTGATCAGCCGCGTTATGCCGCTACCCATCCTGATCAGCGCCAATAGCGCTGGCTTGGGGACCTGCAGCATCTCATCATGCCAGCGCGACATCGTGGATACGAAGCCAAGCATACCTTCGAGCTTCTCCCGCGCCTGAGCACTTACCTGATCGTCCTGTTGCGCTTCGGCGAGGCATGATTTCAGCGCCTGTTCGGCAGGATCGATCTCACGCTCTTTCCGGCCTTGGGCGATGCGGGTTGCCATCTCCCAGATGTCCGCCTCTGCTGCGTAATGATCGCGGCGGTCGCCCAGAATGGGTACGCGGTGGATCAATCGCCAACCCAACAATTCGCGTAGGGAGTTCGATACGTTGGAGCGCGCCATCGACAGTTTCGCGGCGATATCCTCAGCGGTTTGCGGATCGTCAGAAATAAACAGCAATGCGTGAATTTGCGCGACCGAGCGGTTCACGCCCCACTGATTGCCCAGATCGCCCCAGTGGAGCACGAACTTGGCAACCGAAGGCGATAAACGCGACTCGACATTGATTTCTGTCATAACAGAAATATCCGATATAAACGGCTGAATGTCAATACTGCTCCGCATGGCAACGCTGCCGGTTCGCAGACTGGAACTTCTGCGTCACAAATATTATACAGCCCTGTCCAACACTATCGGGGGAGAGTGTCATGCGCCGAATTTTCCTACTTACCTCTGCCGCAGCCACAATTGCGACACAGCAACCACCGGCAGAGCCATTGCAGGAAGAGGCAGCGGAGCAGCCAGCAGCACAACCTGCGCCACAAGCCATTGCTGAACCGTCAGAGAAATTCGAAGACGCCGTCGAGCGGATCGGCAAACTCTTTGAACAGGGCTTCGACGATCTTTCAGACGATGAGTCTGTAGCTCGCGATCTATTTCTTGAGGCGGCCACTAGTGCCGAAACGGTTCTTGCCGAGCATATGAACCTCGACGAAGAATCCAAACGCGACATGCATCTGCAAGCTGCAAACGGGTATTATTATGCAGCCGAAAAAGAGCATTGGATGGCTCTGGATGCGGACGATGGAAGCGCATTGACTGCGGCCAAAATCGATCATTTGCTTAAAGCGTTAGAACACCAGAAGATCGTCTTTGCGGAAGGCCAAGATGGATTGCTGGTCGCCGAATATCTGTTTGGCACCAACATGCTGGTGGAGCATGGTTTGGAAACCGACGACCCGCGAACCGAAGAATGGTCGATTGCCAATGTCCACGCAGGACGCTTGCGGGTCGATGAGTCCAAGATGTTCGAACGCGACACGCATTATGGCGCGATGAGCGATTTGGCCGTCACATTGATTGACCACGCGAAGATCACCGGCAATGTCGAAGCTCGGCAAGAAGCCGACAAACTGATCGCCGAAATCCCCGCAAGTGAACGCAGCTACGATCTTCGCGACAGGTTGTAAGGTCACTTGCCCTATCGTCACTAACGAAAAGGGCCGCAGGATCTCTCCCACGGCCCACTCGGTGACTGGTTGAAGTCGCTTTTACGCGTCTTCGAATTCTTCGTCTTCGTTCATCGCTGGGCCGCTGTCTTGGCCCTTGGCGTCGACATCACGGTCGACGAGTTCGATGATTGCGAGCGGTGCAGCGTCGCTGCCGCGCAGGCCGGCCTTGATCACGCGGGTGTAACCACCATCACGGTCAGCATAGCGCTCTGCCAGAACGTCAAACAGCTTCTTCAACTGTGTTTCGTCGAGCAGACGCGATTGAGCCAGACGGCGGTTCGAAAGGCCGCCACGCTTTGCCAGCGTAATCAGCTTCTCGATGTAAGGACGCAGTTCTTTCGCCTTCGGCAAAGTTGTCTTGATCTGCTCGTGCTTGATCAGAGCAGCCGACATATTGCGGAAAAGAGCCTTACGGTGACCCGATTTACGGCTCAGCGTGCGCTGTGAAAGTCCGTGACGCATTGGAATATTCCTTCAGTTCGTAAGGGGCCCGTATGAGGTAGCCCAGTGCTGGCGGCGCTTTGGGGTGCGCCGCCGATACCCTATTATTAACCCAGTAGTTCTTGCTCGAGCTTCTTGGCCATTTCTTCGATGTTCTCAGGCGGCCATCCTGGGATGTCCATGCCGAGACGCAGACCCATGCTCGAAAGCACTTCTTTGATCTCGTTGAGCGACTTGCGTCCGAAGTTCGGTGTGCGCAGCATCTCGGCTTCGGTCTTCTGGACCAGATCGCCGATATAGATGATGTTGTCGTTCTTGAGGCAGTTTGCCGAGCGAACCGACAGTTCCAACTCGTCGACCTTCTTGAGAAGGTAACGGTTGAGCTGGTTCGCATCGTCTTCTTGCGGTGCAGCAGCTTGGCCGATCATTGCCGACTGTGGCTGCGGAATACCGTCTTCGAAGTGTACGAACAGGGTCAGCTGATCCTGCAGAATACGTGCGGCGTAAGCCACAGCATCTTCAGGAGCGACTGTGCCGTCAGTTTCAACAGTCAGTGACAGCTTATCGAAGTCGAGTTCCTGACCAACACGGGCTTTCTCGACCTTGTAGCTAACCTGACGGACAGGTGAGTACAGCGAGTCGACCGGGATAAGACCGATTGGCGCGTCAGCCGGACGGTTTTGAACCGCCGGGACATAACCGCTGCCAACGTCCGCCGTCAGTTCCATGTTGAAGGTTGCGCCTTCATCAAGGTGACAGATCACGAGGTCTTTGTTCATCACTTCGATGTCGCCCGAAACAGCGATATCGCCAGCCTTGATTTCAGCAGGGCCAGTTGCGGAAAGTTGCAGGCGCTTAGGGCCTTCGCCTTCCATCTTAAGTGCGATTTGCTTCACGTTCAAAACGATGTCGGTGACATCTTCACGAACGCCAGCAAGCGACGAGAATTCGTGCAGCACGTTCTCGATCTTGATTGATGTAATTGCAGCACCCTGCAGGCTCGACAGCAGAACGCGGCGCAGCGCGTTACCGAGTGTCAGGCCAAAACCGCGCTCAAGCGGTTCAGCAATGAAAGTGGCCTTGCGAGTCTTGTCGCTGCCTTCCTTCATTTCGAGAGTGTTGGGTTTCTTGAGTTCCTGCCAGTTCTTGGTGTTGACGGACATGAAATTCCCCTGGTTCAAATGCGGGCTGGACCGAAGCGTTGAGTGCCTACCTCAACACGCCCGGTCCGGAAAAACTTGGCGACCTCTGCGGATCGCCAGGCAAGTTCAGATCAGACGCGGCGACGTTTAGACGGCCGAACCCCGTTGTGCGGGATCGGTGTAACGTCGCGGATCGAAGTGATCGTAAAGCCAACTGCGGCGAGACCGCGCAGTGCACTTTCACGGCCCGAACCCGGACCCTTCACTTCGACTTCCAGCGTACGGACACCGTGTTCGGCGGCCTTCTTGCCGGCATCATCTGCTGCGACCTGAGCAGCATAAGGTGTCGATTTACGACTACCTTTGAAACCCATCATACCGGCGCTGGACCAGCTAATCGCATTGCCCTGTGCATCGGTGATGGTGATCATTGTGTTGTTGAAGCTGGCGTTGATATGCGCAACGCCGCTTGAGATGTTTTTCTTGTCGCGTTTTCTAACCCGACCTGCTTCGCGTGCCATGTTAATGGTGTCCTATATTTGTCAGAAGAGTGTAAGCTGCTGAAGAGCGCTTACTTCTTCTTACCCGCGATGGGCTTGGCCTTACCCTTGCGGGTACGAGCGTTTGTGTGGGTACGCTGACCGCGAACGGGCAGGCCGTTACGGTGGCGAAGACCGCGGTAAGACCGCAGATCCATCAGGCGCTTGATGTTCATCGCGGTGTCGCGGCGAAGATCGCCTTCCACCTGATGACTTTCGTCAATCGTTTCGCGAATCTGGACGACTTCTGCGTCAGTCAGATCCTGCACCCGACGGGTGTGATCGATGCCGAGCTTGTCAGCGATTTGAACAGCCGTTGTGCGGCCAATTCCGTGAATATAGGTCAGCGCGATAATAACGCGCTTATTTGTGGGGAGGTTTACCCCGGCAATACGAGCCACTTAATATTTCTCCATGCTCCACAGGGATTTAGCGCAAATGGCGCCGTGCCCTATCTCATAGCTACAATTTCACTGCCAAATTCGTGTATTTGCAGAACGCAAAAAATCCGGATGGCACACAAAGGCTGCGGCCTGCCGGATTTACCCGAAACTGACGAATGAAGGGCGCGCATAAAAGGATTCGCTGCCTGCGTCAACAGACAACCCTCTCAAAATACGCATACTTCGCTAACGAGCATCCAGATGGGTGCTGCGCGAATGAATACAAGGGGTTTAAAGCAGCTTTGCCGATTGGTCAAAAACCGATGTGTATAGGCTGGCCTATCGCCGTGTTTTCAGGCGGTTGGTAAGGTTCGGTTTACCATATTTCCCTAATAATTGCCGTATGCGGAGCTACGCATCTCGCCGTAGCCCACTCAAGGGCGCACTGGCGGCACTATTCGCGTGCCTGCTGGCGCTCGCATTCGCCAGCCCTGCACAGGCCGGTCGTTTTGAAGCGGGGAGCTTCACCGCGCACGCCACTAACGTCGATCCCACCCCTGGAACGGTCAGTTTTCAGCAGACCTTTGACGTGCCGCCAATTGTGGTCGTGCTGAATGACAACTCCGGCAGCGACCCGGCGGTCACACGGATCACAAACATCACAACTACCGGCTTCGATGAACTTACATTGGAGCCCAGCCCCGACGGTCCCCATGCCGCAATGACAGTTCACTACATTGCGATTGAGCCCGGACGTCATGTGCTACCCGGTGGCCAGATCGTAGAAGCCGGAACGAGCAGCATTTCCAATGTCCAGCACGGCAACGGGGTGACTGGTCCAAGAAGTTGGGGAGCGGCAACATTTTCGCCAGCATTGCCCAGCACGCCGAGCGTCATTGCACAGATACAAACGGCCAATAGTGAGACTGCGGCAGTAGCCTCGGTCCCTTCCCTCCCCTTCATTACCGCTACGATTCGCAATCTCTCCGTCACTGGTTTCGAGCTTGCATTGGAACGGAGCGAGGCCAATGGCGGCCCGATCCCTTCTGCCGAAACAATCGGTTGGATCGCATTCCCGGCTGGCTCCTCCGGCACCTTTCCTGACATCTCCAGCAACACGATCACTTGGAGTGCGGTAAACAGCGCGGACAATATTCGCGGCTGGGATAATGGATGCACCGCCAACGGTTTTGGTCAGACCAGCGCCTCTGCCATCGTCGTTGCGACCAAAAATCGCCGTGATGGCGGTGATGGTGGTTGGTTGCGGCGGTGTAGCTTGTCCTCGGCCACCATTGGCCTGACAGTCGACGAGGATACTGTTCGCGATTCCGAACGCGCGCACACAACAGAATCCGCGTCGATCATCGCCTTCTCGCAGGCTTTTCACGCCGATCTAGCGGCCGAGCTTTCCGTCGTGAAGACATGGTTCTCCTCGACATCGACTTTCGGTGATTTCAATCTGCCCGAAGCGACAGTTGAGTATCTCATCACGATAACCAATACCGGCAACGCCCCGCCCAACTATGACAGCGTGATTTCCATCGATGCATTGCCTATCGAACTGGCGTTGGTCGTGTCCGACTTCAGCGGCCCCGGAACCGGGCCAGTGCAATTTGCCGACGGCTCTCCCGCCACAGGTCTAATGTGCAGCTACAGCTCACCGACCAGCATGACGGACTGTTTCGATTTCTCGACCGATGGGTCAGACTTCACGCATGAACCAATGGATTCGGGCGACGGTACCGATCCGCTGATCACGCATATCCGCATCCGCCCGAGCGGATTTATGGAAGGCAACACCGGTACTGGATCAAGGCAATTCGATTTCCGGTTCCGTGCAAAGATCAAATAACCGTGCTGGCTAGACCACTCCAAACGCCAGCATAGCATCGGCGACCTTCTTGAATCCCGCAATGTTTGCGCCTTTCACATAGTCGACATAGCCATTGCCATCATCGCCATATTCAACGCATTTCCCGTGGATGCCTTCCATCAGCTCGGTCAGCATCTCGCCGAGACGCTCTTCATTCCAGCTAATGCGTTCTGCATTCTGGCTCATTTCGAGGCCTGACACCGCGACACCGCCGGCATTGGCAGCCTTGCCCGGACCATACATGATCTTAGCGTCGTGGAAGACATGAACGCCTTCCAGCGTTGTCGGCATATTCGCGCCTTCGGAAACACCCTGAACGCCGTTCTTGACGAGCATCTTTGCTTCATCTTCGTTGAGTTCGTTTTGTGTGGCGCATGGCAAGGCCAAATCGCAAGTCACGCCCCAAGGACGTTCGCCCTCATGGTAAGACGCGCTTGAGAATTCATCTACATATTCGCTAATGCGGCCACGTTTTACGGTTTTCAGGTGCTTGATCCAATCGATCTTCTCTTGCGAGATACCGTCAGGATCATGGATGAAGCCGCCCGAGTCAGACAAGGTTAGAACCTTGCCGCCAAGCTGGGTAACTTTCTCTGCAGCATGCGTCGCAACGTTGCCCGAACCAGAGATTACCGCTGTTTTGCCTTCAACGTCGTGCCCTTGGTGCTTGAGCATGTTGCGAAGGAAATACACCGCGCCATAGCCGGTCGCTTCTGGCCGCATTTGCGAGCCGCCATATTCGATGCCTTTACCGGTCAGCACGCCTTCCCAACGATTGGTGATGCGTTTGTACTGACCAAACATATAGCCGATTTCGCGTCCGCCCACGCCAATATCGCCAGCAGGAACATCTGTATCGGGGCCAATATGCCGGTAAAGCTCAGTCATAAAGGACTGGCAGAACCGCATGACTTCGCTGTCCGACTTACCGCGCGGGTTGAAGTTCGAACCGCCTTTGCCGCCGCCCATGGGCAAGCCGGTAAGCGCGTTCTTAAACGTCTGCTCGAACGCAAGGAACTTTAGAACACTCTCGGTTACACTCGGATGGAAGCGAATGCCGCCCTTGTAAGGACCGATTGCGTTATTGTTTTGAACGCGCCACCCGCGCTGGACGCGAATGTTGTGATTATCATCTTCCCAGCAAACGCGGAACGATAGGACGCGGTCAGGCTCTGCCATACGGCGAAGTATCTGCGCGGAGTGGTATTCTTCCTTATCAGCAATGAACCCGAACACGTCTTGGGCAACCTCTTGCACCGCTTGTGTGAATTCGGTTTGCCCGGGATTGCGTTTCTTCACGCCCTCCATAAAAGTCGAAAGATCTACGTGGTCAGATACAGCCATGGTCGCCCCCTCTCAGCGGTGCTCGGGACGAATTTGCCCCGTCAGTGTTCTAGCGACCCATGTTGCAGCGTCTTGTAACTGTCCGACAAAGTAGGCCGCATCGTTATGCTGGCCGTATCCTAGCCGAGATTGTGCTGCCGCCAACCCCTGCGGACTGAATAGGCTTTTATTGATCTTCGACCAAATCGCCGAATGCCTCGTCGACGGTGATCTTGGGTTCGATCTTTGCTTCAGGCTCCTCGTCTGAAGGCTCGTCTGCTTCATCGCCGGAAGCCTCCTCCGTGTCGGTTGGTCCTTCGACCTCGCCTTCGGGCGCGGCCTCTTCCTCGGGTCCTGCGGACTCAGGTTCCGGCTTGGCATCCGGGTCTTCGATCTCACCCAATAGTTCCGCGAGACCGCCCAATTGCTGCGACATCACGCCATCAACCGCCTGAGCAATGCCCGGCACTTCAAAACGCATATACCCGCCAACCGCATACTCGAACGTAATGCGGGTACCATCGCCGGCTTTGGCAAGAGTGACGGTCAAAATCGCGGTGACGGGCTCACTCTGAAGCGGCCCCAAGGCGCCTTCCATCCGCAGCGCCTGATCCGGCATCGCAAGGATTACGGACATGTGTTTGACGCTACCTGCGAGACCGACCGTCTTCGCGGTGTCGTTCTCTGGAATACGTTCACAAAAGCAGCCGCCCGCCTGCGGGGTGAGCATCATGTTTTCAGAGTCGCCCGAGAAGGTGTGTGCGGAATTCCACCAAGAGCCCGGCTGGGTTAGCGCAAGCCATGCTTCGCGCAGGTCGGCCGACACGACTTTGGTATCGCGCGTGACAAACGCGCTCTCCTCAAGCTCAACAACTTTCGCCTGAGCCGGAAGCGCAACCGCAGCAGCTAAGCCTGCCAGCACCATCGAAAATTTGCGCATCTTCACCTCTTTTGCCATCCTCGCGTGGTCGTTCCTATCCCACGGACAGGAGCGCTTGAAAAGGGATGAAAAGAAGTTGCCCCAGTTGGGCTCAGTCTGAAGCGAGAACGGCGTCTAGCGCTTCAGTCACTTCGTCAATGCTGGCCATGCCGTCTACACCGGTGACAATGCCACGTTCGGCATAAATCGGCAGGATCGGTGCAGTTTTGGCGCGGTATTCCTGCATTCGGTTGCGGACGGTTTCTTCATTGTCGTCGGGACGGCGTTTGAACTCAGTCGAGCCGCATTTGTCGCAAATACCTTCGACCTCAGGCTGCGCATGACGATCATGGTAGCCAGTACCGCAATTGGCGCAGGTGTAGCGCCCGGTGATGCGGTCAACCAGTGCGTCCTCATCAACTTCAAGCTCGATCACATGATTAAGCGTCCGGCCATGCTTGGCGAGAATTTCGTCGAGAGCGGCGGCCTGCGCCGCGGTGCGTGGATAGCCATCAAAGATTGCTCCAACATCATCGCCCATCGCGGCCAGCTCATCATTAATCAGTGCAGAGACGATTTCGTCCGAGACCAGATCACCGCGTTCCATGACCGCTTTCGCTTCGAGGCCAACGGGTGTCTGTGCCTTCACCGCAGCGCGCAGCATATCGCCGGTCGAAAGCTGACGCATATTGTGCTTGGCTTCAAGATTCGCGGATTGCGTGCCTTTGCCCGCACCCGGAGGTCCCAGAAGAATGATATTCACGCCAGCAACCCCTAATTCTCGAAACTCATCTCGTTCAATCCGCCAACTGGTCCGCCAAGCAGCCCTTATGCTTAGCGGGGCCGGCCACGGCCCTTCAATTTGGCCTTCTTGATCAGATCACCATACTGGTGCGCCAGCAAATGCGATTGGACCTGACTGATCGTATCCACAGTCACGTTGACCACAATCAGCAAGCTGGTGCCGCCAAGGAACAGCGGTACGCCGGTTTGCGCAATCACATATTCGGGCAGCACACAGACCAAGGTCAAATACAGCGCACCGACGACCGTGATACGGGTCAAAACATAGTCGAGATAATCTGCGGTCCGCTTGCCCGGACGGATACCCGGAATGAAGCCGCCATTCTTCTTCAGATTATCCGCTGTTTCCTCAGGGTTGAACACAACCGCGGTGTAGAAGAAGCAGAAGAAGATGATGCCCGCCGCATAGAGCAGCATGTAGAGTGGCTGACCGTGTTGCAGATATTGCAGAACGGTTTGCAGGATGCCGCCAGCGCCCGAACTCGTGTCGAGCGAGTTGCCCGCAAATTGGGTAATCGTCAGCGGCAGCAGCAGCAATGAACTTGCGAAGATCGGCGGGATAACACCAGCAGTATTAAGCTTCAAAGGAAGGTGCGAGCGATCCGCTTGCATCATACCCTTTGCGCTCGCACGCTTCGGATATTGGATAAGCAAACGTCGCTGCGCTCGCTCTACAAAACAGATCAGCAGGATCAACACTACAACCATCAGCAGGAAGCCGATGATAATGCCAGGAGCGATCGAGCCGGTCCGGCTACCTTCGAACATGTTTGTAGCGAATGTCGGGAACTGGGCGACGATACCCGCCATAATGATCAGCGAGACACCATTGCCAATACCGCGCGAGGTAATCTGCTCACCCAGCCACAGCAGGAACATGGTACCGCCGACCAGACTGATCACCGCGCCAACGCGGAACGTATAGCCGGGATCAACCACAGCAGCGATACCGCTTTGCGCGCCGAATGCTTCCAGGCCTGCAGCGAGGAACCACCCTTGAATCGCACACAGGAACACGGTGCCGTAGCGTGTATATTGGTTGAGTTTCTGGCGGCCTGTTTGGCCCTCTTTCTTCAATGCAGCCAATGCCGGATGTAGTGAAGACGCCATTTGCACCACAATCGATGCGGTAATGTAAGGCATAACGCCCAGCGCGATCAGGCTCATCCGCTCCAGACTACCGCCGGTGAAGGCGTTAAGCAGATCGGTCACGCCGCCCTGCGTCAGTTCGGCGAGTTGCGCCAAAGCCTGAGGGTTGATGCCTGGCAGCGGCACAAAGCTCATGAAACGGAAGACGACAAGCGCACCGATCGTGAACCAGATACGGCTCTTAAGCTCGGTTGCTTTCGAGAAATTGGCGAGGCTTAGATTGCTCGCAACATTATCGGCGCGTGATGCCATGGAAACTTAAATCCTAATCATGCTCCGGCTGCTCTAAAACACGCCTCCAATAGGAGGCCCTCAACACGAGGAACCGGTTTGAGCAGGATACATAGGGAGCAAGGTGCCCAATGTCGAACCCCTTGCTCCCCAATCAATGCAATTTAACCAGATTATTTGGCCTTTTTGCCGTCTTTTCCGACGGCTTTTTCAGCAGCTGCTCGCTCGAAGGCTTTGCCTTTGGGCGCTTTGTCGCCCTGGCCGCCATCGTGCTTCGGCTTAGGAAGGATGTCTACCGAACCGCCAGCCTTTTCGACCGCAGCGACAGCGCCCTTAGACGCACCGTTGACGATGAATTTCGCTTTGGCTTTGATTTCGCCCTTGCCGAGAAGACGAACACCGTCTTTTCCGCCTTTAGCGAGACCAGCAGCTTTCAGCGCAGCGTGATCGATGTCTTTCTTGGCGTCGAGCTTCTTCTCGTCGATGAATTTCTGGACCATGCCGATGTTTACTTCAGCGTAGTCCATGCCGAACGGGTTGTTAAAACCACGCTTCGGGATCCGCATGTGAAGCGGCATCTGACCACCTTCGAAACCCTTGATCGAAACGCCTGAGCGGCTTTTCTGACCTTTTTGACCGCGTGCAGCAGTCTTACCCTTGCCGGAACCGATACCACGGCCAACACGGGTGCGCACTTTACGGGCGCCGGGATTATCTCTGAGATCGTTAAGTTTCATAATGTGCACTCGCTTTCGCTTTCAAAGCCCCGTTCTGGGGTTCGCGCTAATAGGAAGCAGCCCGGTATTGCACCGGGCCGCCCAATTCAAATCAATTCGTGTCAATCAACTATCGCAACCATGTGCGGCAGTTTGGCAATCGCACCGCGAACTTCAGGAGTATCCTGACGCTCAACGACCTTATGCATTTTGTTCAGACCAAGACCGATCAGGATCTTGCGCTGCTTCTCGTCACGGCGGATCGGCGAACCGATCTGCTTGAGCTTGATTGTTTTCTTCGCAGCCATTTATCTTACTCCGCTACAGCTGCAGCATCGGCTTCAGCCTCTGCTTCGCTAGCGCCACCTCGGCCGAGAAGGTCTGCAACCTTCTTGCCACGACGCTGAGCAACCGACTTCGGCGAAGTTTGGTTAGCCAGCGCATCAAAAGTAGCGCGGATCATGTTGTATGGGTTCGACGTACCGTTGGACTTGGTCACAACGTCCGCAACACCCAGGCTTTCGAAGACAGCACGCATTGGACCGCCGGCGATGATACCGGTACCCGGAGGTGCTGTGCGTACGACCACCTTGCCAGCGCCGAAGCGGCCCTTGGCGTCATGGTGAAGTGTACGGCCTTCTTTCAGCGCAACACGGATCATGTTCTTCTTGGCAGCTGCGGTTGCTTTGGTGATGGCTTCAGGCACTTCGCGTGCCTTACCCTTACCAAAGCCTACGCGGCCTGCACCGTCGCCAACGACGACGAGTGCTGCGAAACCGAAGCGCTTACCGCCCTTGACCGTTTTCGAGACACGATTGATGTGGACCAGCTTTTCAGCAATGCCATCATCAGGCTCGTCCCGGCCACCGCGACGATTGTCACGACCACCACGGCCACGTCCACCGCCACGGTTGTTGCCGCCGTCACGTCCACCACGACCACCGCGACCACGAGGGGCAGCGTCGGCAGCGGCAGGCGCTTGCTCGGTTGGAGCAGGCGGTGCGTCTGCAGCAGGTGTTGCACCTTCAGCAGCAGGCTCTTCAGCCTTTGCTTCCGGAGCAGCTTCAGCCTTGGGTGCTTCTTTAGCAGCAGCTTCGGCCTTTGGAGCTTCTTCTGCTTTAGCTTCAGGAGCAGCTTCTTCCTTTGCAGGAGCTTTTTCCTCAGCCTTCTTCTCGTCAGCTTTCTCAGCTTTCGGAGCAGCCTTCTTGGCAGGTGCCTTTTTCGCCGGAGCTTTCTTGGCAGCAGCCTTTTTCGGAGCAGCTTTTGTTTCTTCTGCCTTGGTTTCCTCAACCTTGGCGTCGTCAGTTTTCTTTTCGTCAGCCATGATCAGAACTCCAGCCCGCCTTCACGGGCGGCATCGGCCAGCGCTTTCACGCGGCCATGGAACAGGAAACCGCCGCGATCGAACACGACAGTGGTTACGCCCGCCTTTTTGGCAGCAGCAGCGATGTCTTTGCCGACCGCTTGGGCAGCATCAACATTCGCACCCGATTTCTTGCCACCAAGCGTCGAAGCAGCTGCAAGAGTGCGGCCTTCTTTGTCGTCGATGATCTGGGCATAGAGATGCCGGCCGGTGCGGTGCACCGACAAACGGGGACGATCGCCAGCGCGGTTGCGCAAAGCCGTGCGGACACGGCGACGGCGGCGTTCAAAGAGAGATAGTTTAGCCATCTTACTTCTTCTTCCCTTCCTTACGGAAGACGTATTCGCCTTGGTACTTGATACCCTTGCCCTTGTAAGGCTCAGGCTTGCGCCATTGGCGGATTTCTGCGGCGAGCTGACCAACGGCCTGCTTGTCCATTCCGCTGATAATCACGGTTGTCTGATCCGGTGTTTTAACTTCGAGCCCTTCAGGAATGTCGATATCGACATCGTGGCTGAAGCCGAGTTGCAGGTTCAGGGTCTTACCCTTCGATGCAGCACGATAACCAACGCCGGAAATTTCGAGCGTCTTGCTGAAACCTTCGGTCACGCCTTCGACGAGGTTCGAAACCAGCGTCCGGTGCATACCCCAGAAGGAACGAGCAATCTTCGTGTCGTTCGCAGGGTTTACCTGGATCTCGTCACCTTCAACTTTATAGCTAATGTGATCAGACAGGCCCATCGTCAAAGTGCCTTTCGGCCCCTTCACGCTTAGCGTGTCGTTCTCGATGCTGGCAGTTACGCCGCCCGGGATCGCTACAGCTTTCTTACCAATGCGGCTCATCAGAAGACCTCCGCAAGCACTTCGCCGCCGACGTTTTCATTGCGTGCTTCGTTGTCCGAAAGCACACCGCGAGGTGTCGAGACGATGGTGATGCCCAGACCATTGCGCGTAATCGGAAGCTCTTTCGAACCTGAATAGACGCGGCGGCCAGGCTTGGAAACGCGGGCAACATGCTTGATCGCAGGCTCGCCCTCGAAATATTTCAGTTCAATCCGCAATGCAGGATGCGCACCCGAACTGTCATCAGAATAGCCACGGATGTAGCCTTCGCGCTGAAGCACTTCGAGAACGTTTGCACGCAGCTTGGACGCTGGCGACAGGACAGAATCCTTCTTCGCGCGTTGTCCGTTGCGGATGCGGGTGAGCATATCACCCAATGGATCGGTCATAGCCATCTGTCAGATCCTTACCAGCTGGACTTCGTAACACCGGGAATCATGCCGCGATTGGCAAGGTTCCGCAGCTCGATACGGTTAAGTCCGAACTTCCGGTAATAGCCGCGTGGGCGGCCGGTTGTTGCACAGCGGTTACGGACCCGTGTCGGGTTACCGTTCCGCGGGATTTCAGCCATCTGGAGGCGAGCAATCATACGCTCGCTCTCGTCGAGCGACTTGTCAGACGCAATCGCCTTCAGCTTCGCGTATTTCGCCGCGTACTTCTTGACGAGCTTCTTACGACGCTCATTCTTGTTGATGGAACTCAGTTTCGCCATGGACTTAAGCTCTCTTTCTCAATTCTTACCTAGGGCCGGGCTCACGCCGCAGCCTTTTCATCAGCCTGCTCTTCAGCAGGGAACGGGAAACCGAACAGACGCAGCAATTCGCGTGCTTCTTCATCGGTTTTTGCAGTGGTCGTCACAATGATGTCCATGCCGCGAACAGTCTCGATCTTGTCGTACGAGATTTCCGGAAAGACGATCTGTTCCTTCAGACCCATTGCGTAGTTTCCGCGCCCATCGAACGACTTGGCGTTCAGGCCGCGAAAGTCACGAATGCGGGGCATTGCAACAGTCACCAGACGATCAACGAATTCGAACATGCGTTCTTTGCGCAAGGTAACCTTGCAACCAATCGGCATGCCTTCGCGCAGCTTGAACTGAGCGATCGACTTCTTGGCTTTGGTGATAACCGGCTTTTGGCCAGCAATCAGTGCCATTTCTTCAGCAGCGGTCGCAACTTTCTTTTTGTCCTGGCTGGCTTCGCCAACACCCATATTGAGTGTGACTTTGGTCAGCTTCGGAACTTCAAGAGCGTTCTTGTAACCGAACTTTTCAGTCATCGCTTTGACGATCACGTCGTCATAGCGCTGCTTCATACGAGGAGTGTAATCAGCCATCGATTGTCTCTCCGGATTTCACAGCAATGCGAACCTTCTTGCCGTCCTTTTCTTCGAAACGGACGCGGGTTGGCTTGCCATCCTTAGGATCAGCCACGGCAACTTTCGAAAGGTGCATCGGCGCTTCGAAGCGATCGATACCACCCTGCGGGTTTTCCTGACTGGGCTTGCGGTGACGGGCAGCGATATTGATACCCTCGACGATGACCTTGCCGTCTTTCGGCATGACCTTCTGGACAGTGCCGGTGCGGCCCTTATCCTTGCCCGAGAGTACGACTACGCTGTCGCCTTTTTTGATCTTAGCTGCTGGCATCAGATTACCTCCGGTGCGAGCGAGATGATCTTCATGAACCCGCGGCCGCGAAGTTCGCGCACAACGGGGCCAAAGATACGAGTGCCGATTGGCTCTTCGCTCTTATTCACAAGAACAGCTGCGTTGCCATCAAAACGGATTACACTGCCGTCAGGACGACGAACGTCCTTACGAGTGCGCACGATCACCGCACGGTGAACGTCACCCTTTTTGACTTTCGCGCGGGGCTGCGCTTCCTTCACGGATACGACGATAACGTCGCCGACGCTCGCAGTACGACGCTTAGACCCGCCCAGCACTTTAATGCACTGGACGCGCTTCGCGCCGCTGTTATCCGCGACGTCTAGGTTAGATTGCATCTGAATCATGGATTCAGTTCCTTCTCAGTCGGCTTGCAGAAACCAGTCCTGCAGTTCCAAAAAATACGTCTTACGTCGTGCTACCGGCAGCAGCTTCGACTTCGATGTCAGCTTCAACAGCGACACCCTTGCTAGCTTTGACCGTCTCGATCACTTTCCAAGTCTTTGTCTTGGAGATCGGCTTGGTCTCTTCAATCCGGACGGTGTCGCCCGCTTTGAAAGCGTTCTTTTCGTCGTGAGCGTGATACTTCTTCGAACGACGCATGATCTTCCCGTAAAGGGGGTGCTTCACTTTGCGCTCGACCTTCACGGTCACAGTTTTGTCGGTCTTGTCAGAGGTGACGGTCCCGGTCAGAATACGTTTCGGCATCGTGTACCCCTTACGCCTTTGCCGCTGCGGACCGTTGGGTCTGCAGGGTCTTAATCTGGGCGATCTCGCGACGGACTTCCTTAATCCGCGCAGGACGCTCAAGCTGGTTGGTCGCTGCCTGGAAACGCAGGTTGTACTGCTCACGCTTCAATTCGGTCAGATCAGCCGTCAGCTGGTCGTCGGTCTTGGCGCGGAGATCTTCGATCTTGCTCATGATCAACCCTCCAGGTGCGAAGTGTCACCCAGACGGGCAACAACTTTGGTTTTAATCGGAAGCTTCATGGCTGCACGCTCGAAAGCGGCTGCTGCCAATGGGCCGGGAACGCCGTCCAGTTCGAACAGGATGCGACCGGGCTTAACCCGTGCTGCCCAATATTCGACCGAACCCTTACCTTTACCCTGACGGACTTCGGCAGGCTTCTTCGAAACCGGAACATCGGGGAATACGCGGATCCAGAGACGTCCTTGACGTTTCATGTGACGTGTAATCGCACGACGCGCAGCTTCGATCTGGCGTGCAGTGATACGCTCAGGCTCAAGAGCCTTGAGGCCGTAAGAACCGAAGTTCAGATCGGTACCGCCTTTGGCAGTTCCTTTGATCCGGCCTTTGAAAGCCTTACGGAATTTATGTTTTTTCGGTTGTAGCATGGTGCTTACTCTCGAATTCTATCAGCGAGCCGGACGGACGCCGGAAGTTTGGGCTTCCATCATCAGTCGGTCTTGAGCGGTTGGATCATGGCCGAGGATCTCACCTTTGAAGACCCAAACCTTGATACCGATGATACCGTAGGCAGTGAGCGCTTCGGTTTCGGCGTAATCGATGTTCGCACGCAGCGTGTGCAGTGGAACACGACCTTCACGGTACTGCTCGACACGGGCGATTTCAGCACCGCCGAGACGGCCACCACAAACGATCTTGATGCCTTCGGCACCCAGACGCATTGCAGATTGCATTGCGCGCTTCATCGCACGGCGGAAAGCAATACGGCGTAGCAGCTGGTCAGCAATACCTTGAGCGACGAGCTTGGCATCGACTTCCGGCTTGCGGATTTCGACGATGTTCAGCTTCACTTCGCTGTCAGTCATTGCAGCAAGCTTCGCACGCAGCTTCTCGATGTCTGCACCCTTCTTACCGATGATAACACCGGGGCGGGCTGCATAGATCGAAACGCGGCACAGTTTTGCCGGGCGCTCAATAACCACCTTCGAAATAGCTGCTTGTGGCAGGCTATCGACGATGAATTTGCGCATCTCGATGTCTTCCTTGAGAAGCTGAGCATAGTCACGCCCTTCAGCGTACCAGCGGCTATCCCAAGTGCGGTTGATCTGCAGGCGCAGGCCGATCGGATTACTCTTCTGACCCATCTTACGCTTCCTCTTCTTCGTGCTCGCGAACGACAATGCGCAGGCGGCTGAATGGCTTCAGGATGCGGGTAGATTTACCGCGACCACGTGTGTGGAAGCGCTTCATCGTAATCGACTTACCGACGCTCGCTTCTGATACGATCAGAGAGTCCACATCGAGGTTGTGATTATTTTCCGCGTTAGCAATTGCCGAAGCCAGAACCTTGGTTGTGTCCTTAGCCATCTGCTTGCGCGAGAAAGCGAGGATGTTCAGAGCATCTTCAACCTTTTTGCCGCGGATCAGCGCAGCAACGAGGTTGAGCTTCTGAGCCGAACCGCGAATTTGCGTGCCGACAGCCAAAGCCTCGTTATCGCCAACACGGCGTGGAGTTTTTGCCTTACCCATTAGCGCTTACCCTTCTTGTCGGTAGCGTGACCAGGGAAGGTACGTGTTGGCGAGAATTCACCAAGCTTGTGACCAACCATGTCCTCGTTAACGGACACCGGAATAAACTTCTGACCATTATAGACGTTGAACGTCAGGCCAACGAATTGCGGCAGGACTGTGGAACGGCGCGACCAAGTTTTGATCGGCTTGTTGTTGCCATTTTCCTGCGCATCTTCTGCCTTTTTCAGCAGGTGGAGGTCTACGAACGGACCTTTCCAGACGGAGCGAGCCATCTCGGTTACCTCTTCTTCTTGGCGTGACGCGAACGGATGATCATTTTATCCGTCTGCTTGTTCTTACGAGTGCGGGCACCCTTAGTCGGCTTACCCCAAGGCGTGACCGGGTGACGACCACCCGAAGTACGACCTTCACCACCACCGTGTGGGTGATCGACAGGGTTCTTAGCGACACCGCGTGTCAGCGGCTTAATGCCCATCCAACGGCGACGACCAGCTTTGCCGAGGTTCTGGTTCTGGTTGTCGGGGTTAGAAACCGCGCCAACCGTACCCATGCAATCGGAACGCAGGTAGCGTTGCTCGCCAGAGTTCAAACGAACCATGACCATGCCGCGATCACGACCGACCAGCTGGACATATGTACCAGCTGAGCGAGCGAGTTGACCGCCCTTGCCCGGCTTCATTTCCACATTGTGGCAAATGGTGCCGACCGGCATCTGACCCAGAAGCATGGCATTGCCAGGCTTAGTATCAGTTTTCTCACCAGCGATGACAGTGTCACCAACGGCAAGACGCTGAGGGCAGATGATGTACGCTTGCTCGCCGTCAGTATATTTCAGCAAAGCAATGAAGGCCGTACGGTTAGGATCATATTCGATCCGCTCGACAGTCGCTTCCATATCCCACTTACGACGCTTGAAGTCGATGAAGCGATACTTCTGCTTGTGTCCACCGCCGATGCCACGCGAAGTGACATGACCCTTGTTGTTCCGACCACCGGTCTTGCGCTTGCCTTCAGTCAGCGACTTGACGGGTTTGCCTTTAAACAGGCCCGACTTGTCGACGAGAATAAGGCCACGCCGAGCGGGGCTTGTTGGTTTATAACTCTTGAGTGCCATCAGTCTTGCCCTCAGATTCCGCCAGTGATGTCGATGGGCTCGGAGCCTTCAACCAACGTCACAATTGCTTTTTTGAAGTCGCTACGTTTGTAGGGACGGCCCTTCCAGCGCTTCACTTTGCCCTTTTGGACAAGCGTGTTCACGCCCTTCACCTTGCAATCATAGATAGCTTCGACAGCTTCTTTGATTTCAGGCTTGGTCGCACCCTTCGCTACTTTGAAGACCACTGCGTCATTCTCAGACAGCAAAGTCGACTTCTCGGTAATGTGAGGAGAAAGCACAACGTCGTAGTGACGCGCGTCTATTTCTTGCTTCTTAGCCATTGAAGCGCGCCTCCAGCTTTTCGACAGCGTCCTTAGTCAGGATCAGCGTGTCGTGGTTGAGAATGTCATAGACGTTGGCACCCTGCGCCGGCATCACATTGACACCGGGAAGATTACCAGCTGCCTTACGGAAGCCGTCATCTACAGTTTCACCGTCGATCACGAGGACTTTGCCATTCAGGCCAGCCTTCGAGAAGTTCGCTTGCAGAGCCTGCGTCTTAGCGTCTTTGAGTTTGAGGCTATCAACGATCATCAGACCGTCTTTTGCCTTGCTCGACAGAGCCATCTTCAGGCCGAGTGCACGGATCTTCTTGTTCAACGACTGGTTGAAGTCACGCTTGCGAGGACCGTGCGCCTTACCACCACCGATAAAGATCGGAGCAGAGCGAGCACCGTGACGAGCAACGCCGCCACCCTTCTGCTTACCGTGCTTCTTACCTGTGCGGTTCACATCGGAACGCTCTTGGGCCGCACGGGCAGTGCCGCGGCGGTTTTCGAGCTGCCATGTGACGACGCGGTGCAGGATGTCAGCGCGTGGCTCGACGCCGAAAACGGCTTTATCGAGAGTCACGTCGCCGGTAGCCTTACCGCCGTCGATTTTCTGGACCTTCACCTTCATCGGATCAGCCCTCCTTACCGGAATCATCGGCAGGCTTTTCAGCCGCGTCAGTGGTGGATGTATCAGCTTCAGCCGCAGCTTCGAGCTTCTCTTGCTGCTCAGCCGAAACTTCTTCGGTCACTTCGTGCTCCGCAGCACTTTCAACCAAGCCCGGAGTCGCTTCTTCAGTCGCGTACTCATCTTCGTTGCGGCGCATAACGCCGGGGAACGGAAGATCTTCAGGCATTTTCAGCTTCACAGAGTCGCGAACAACCAGCCATGCGTTCTTGTGCCCAGGGACCGAGCCCTTGACGAACAGCAAGCCGCGCGTTGCGTCTGTACGAACGATTTCGAGGTTTTGCTGGGTACGCTGACGGTCGCCCATGTGGCCGGCCATCTTCTTACCCTTAAACACACGGCCCGGATCCTGACGGTTACCCGTCGAACCGTGCGAACGGTGAGAGATCGAAACACCGTGTGTCGCGCGAAGACCACCAAAGCCCCAACGCTTCATAGCGCCGGCAAAGCCTTTACCTTGCGTGTGACCGGTGATGTCAACTTTTTGGCCAGCGATGAAGTGCTCGGCCGAAATACGCGCACCGACAGGAAGAAGAGCTTCTTCGCTATCGAGACGGAATTCAGCAACCTTACGCTTCAGCGGAACGCCTGCTTTCGCAAAGTGCTCGCGCTGCGGCTTGGCAACGTTCTTTTGCTTGGCCTCACCCGAACCAACCTGAAGCGCGACATAGCCGTCAACTTCGTCAGTGCGGTGAGAAATAACTTGGCAATCATCCAGCGAAAGAACGGTCACAGGTACGTGACGTCCATCCTCCTGGAACAGGCGGGTCATCCCGACTTTTCTTGCGATAACGCCAGTGCGCATCGTCAAAACTCCTAACACAGAGGCACACGGACCATTCCGAGTGCTTGCCCAGCCCATTTTGTGATGCGTCGCCCCGTCCGGGCTGAGTGCTCACCCAATTGCTTGGGATTGCGAGACGGGGAACGCAGACCCGGTTAAACTTGTAAGAAACAAGCCGTCCGGCGGTATTCCTATGTCTTCGCTTTAGCTTTCGCCAAAGCCGCGAAGATTAAGCGAGCTTAATTTCCACGTTAACGCCAGCAGCAAGATCGAGCTTCATCAGCGCGTCTACGGTCTGAGCGTTTGGCTGCACGATATCGAGCAACCGCTTGTAAGTACGTACCTCGAACTGCTCACGCGACTTCTTATCGATGTGCGGGCCGCGGTTCACGGTAAACTTCTCAATTCTCGTCGGCATCGGAATGGGGCCACGAATGAGCGCGCCAGTCCGGCGAGCAGTTTCTGCGATTTCACCAGTTGCCTGGTCGAGTACGCGGTGATCAAACGCCTTCAGGCGAATGCGAATATTCTGGGCTTCCATGTCCAACTACCAATGAGAAAGAGCAAACAACAAAAATCAGCGATCCGCCCTCTCCCGTCTCCGAGGGAGAGCAGGGCCACTGATCAAAACTATTTCCGAATGTGAGACGAATCTCGTTCGTTGAGAGGCCCTATATGGGGGAACCCTGCACGTTGCAACCCCTGTCACGCAATTTCGCCGCCGATATAGTAGGGCGATTTCACGATCCAGCTTCGGATCTGGATTGCAAAGAAAAACGCCCGGCAGCGCAAAGGCCGCCGGGCGCGTTTCTGTTAGCCGAATTAGGCCTTAATGGTGCCAACAACACCCGAACCAACGGTGCGGCCACCTTCGCGGATCGCGAAGCGAAGACCGGCATCCATGGCGATCGGTGCAATCAACTTGACGTCGATGGTCACGTTATCGCCAGGCATTACCATTTCAGTGCCTTCAGGAAGGATCACTTCACCGGTAACGTCGGTGGTGCGGAAGTAGAACTGCGGACGGTAGTTCGCGAAGAATGGCGTGTGACGGCCACCCTCGTCCTTCGAAAGGACGTAAACTTCTGCCGAGAATTCAGTGTGCGGGTTAACCGAACCTGGCTTCGCCAGAACCTGACCGCGCTCAACGTCTTCACGTCCAACGCCGCGAACCAGTGCGCCGATGTTGTCGCCAGCTTCACCGCGATCAAGCAGCTTACGGAACATTTCAACACCAGTAACAGTGGTCTTACCAGTGTCACGGATACCAACGATTTCAACTTCGTCGCCAACGTTTACAACGCCGGTTTCAACACGGCCGGTAACAACAGTACCACGACCAGAGATCGAGAATACGTCCTCAATCGGCATCAGGAAGTCTTTATCAACCGGACGCTCTGGCTGTGGGATGTGCTCATCAACAGCAGCCATCAGTTCCTTGATCGAATTCGCACCGATTTCTTCGTCACGACCTTCGAGTGCGGCCAGAGCCGAACCCTTAACGATAGCGATGTTGTCGCCGTCGAAGTCATAGCTAGAAAGCAGTTCACGAACTTCCATTTCAACGAGTTCGAGGATTTCCTCGTCGTCGACCTGGTCAACTTTGTTCATGTAAACGACCAGAGCAGGAACGCCGACCTGACGTGCAAGCAGGATGTGCTCGCGAGTCTGTGGCATTGGTCCGTCAGCTGCGTTCACAACCAAGATAGCGCCGTCCATCTGCGCAGCACCGGTGATCATGTTCTTAACATAATCGGCGTGGCCTGGGCAGTCGACGTGTGCGTAGTGGCGCGCGTCTGTTTCATACTCAACGTGAGCAGTCGAAATCGTGATACCACGCTCGCGCTCTTCAGGAGCTTTATCGATGTTAGCGAAGTCAACGGCTTCACCGCCGGATGCTTCAGCCATCACCTTGGTAATCGCCGCAGTCAACGTCGTTTTACCATGGTCAACGTGACCGATGGTGCCAATGTTGCAGTGCGGCTTGTTCCGCTCAAATTTTTCCTTCGCCATTTTCAATAACCTCTAGTGTTTTAACTTAACAGAATACGGGAATCAGCGGCACCCGTACAAACAGGCGCCGCCCCTAAACGCATCGCTCGCCTTAGGCAAGCTTCTCCTTAACTTCGAGTGCAACTGCTGCCGGCACTTCCTCATAGTGAGAGAACTGCATGGAGTAGTTTGCACGGCCTTGGCTGAACGAACGCAGTTCATTCACGTAGCCGAACATGTTGGCCAGAGGCACAAAGGCATCAACTGCCTGTGCGTTACCGCGTGTATCGGTGCCTTGGATTTGACCACGACGCGAGTTGAGATCGCCGATTACGTCGCCGAGATAGTCCTCGGGAGTAATGACTTCAACCTTCATCACTGGCTCAAGCAGCTTGATGCCGCCACGTTCCGCAGCTTCACGCATTGCACCGCGTCCACAGATTTCAAACGCCACGGTCGAAGAGTCGACATCGTGATACGCGCCGTCCGTTACGTGGATCGTGAAATCGATGATCGGGAAGCCGATCATGTAGCCGCTTTCGGCCTGCTCACGAATGCCCTTCTCAAGCGACGGGATGTATTCCTTAGGAATGTTACCGCCCTTAATGCTGTCCTCGAACACGATGCCTTGGCCGCGCTCACCAGGAGTGAACTGAGCTTTGGCACGAGCAAACTGACCGGTACCACCCGACTGCTTCTTGTGCGTGTAATCAACGTCGATCGTACGACCGAGCGATTCACGATAAGCAACCTGAGGCGCACCAACGTTGGCTTCGACTTTGAATTCGCGCTTCATACGGTCAACCAGGATGTCGAGGTGAAGTTCACCCATACCCTTGATGATCGTCTGACCGCTTTCGTGGTCTGTTGTAACGCGGAACGATGGATCTTCAGCTGCAAGACGGTTGAGCGCTACGCCCATCTTCTCTTGGTCAGCTTTGGTCTTCGGCTCAACGCTGAGCTCGATAACCGGATCCGGGAATTCCATCCGCTCAAGAACAATCGGCTTGGCAGGATCGCACAGCGTATCACCAGTGGTGGTCGCTTTCATGCCAGCCAGCGCAACAATATCGCCCGCGAATGCTTCTTCGATGTCCTTACGGTCATTGGAGTGCATTTCGAGGATACGGCCGATCTTTTCCTTCTTGTCCTTCACGGAGTTCAGAACAGCGCCCTTCTCCAGCATGCCGGAATAGATGCGGGTAAAGGTCAGCGAGCCAACGAACGGGTCGTTCATCACTTTGAATGCCAAAGCCGCAAATGGCTCGTCATCGCTGGATGGACGTGAGTCTTCTTCGTCCGAGTCCGGCAGAACGCCCTTAATCGCAGGAACGTCGAGCGGGCTCGGCATGTAGTCAACAACCGCGTCGAGCAGAGGCTGAACGCCCTTGTTCTTAAACGCAGAGCCGCACAGAACAGGCACGAAGCTTTGGTTCAGTGTACCCTTACGGATCAGCGCTTTCAGCGTTGCCGCATCAGGCTCGTTACCTTCAAGGTAAGCTTCCATCACATCGTCGTCTTGCTCAACCGCAAGCTCGATCAGCTCCTCACGGTACTGGGCTGCTTCGTCGACCATATCCTCTGGGATATCGCCATAGACATATTCAGCACCAAGATCTTCGTTCTGCCATGTGATCGAACGCTGGTTCACCAGATCGACAAGACCGGTCAGGCTGGCTTCGATGCCGATTGGCAAATACAGAACAGCTGGTGTCGAACCGAGGCGATCGATGATCGACTGGACACAGTATTTGAAGTCAGCGCCGGTACGGTCGAGCTTGTTGATGAAGCACATCCGCGGAACTTTGTACTTGTCAGCCTGACGCCAAACAGTCTCAGACTGCGGCTCAACGCCGGCAACGCCGTCAAAACACGCAACCGCGCCATCAAGCACACGCAGCGAACGCTCGACTTCAATCGTGAAGTCAACGTGGCCGGGAGTGTCGATGATGTTGATCCGGTGCTCAGGAGTTTTGCGAAGCTCTTTCGGATCGGACTTAGGGTCCATCGATGATTCTTCGGGGTTCCAGAAACAAGTCGTCGCAGCAGACGTAATCGTGATGCCGCGCTCTTGCTCTTGCTCCATCCAGTCCATCGTCGCAGCGCCATCATGCACTTCGCCGATTTTGTAGGATTTACCAGTGTAGTAGAGGATCCGCTCTGTAGTCGTGGTCTTACCGGCGTCGATATGCGCCATAATCCCGATATTGCGGTACCTGTCTAACGGATGGCTACGTGCCATGTTGAATTCCTCGATTTGCAGGGGAGAGACGCCAAATGCGCCATCATCCCCATATAGTTACAAATGTTACCAGCGGTAGTGGCTGAACGCGCGGTTGGCGTCGGCCATCTTGTGCGAATCTTCGCGCTTCTTAACCGCATTGCCGCGATTGTTTGCAGCATCCATCAACTCACCCGAAAGGCGCGCTGACATGGTTGTTTCAGGGCGACCGCGAGCGGCACCGATCAACCAACGGATAGCCAGTGCCTGGGCTCGCTCAGGGCGAACTTCCACAGGAACCTGGTATGTCGCACCACCAACACGGCGGCTGCGGACTTCGACCTGCGGCTTGATGTTGTTCAGCGCATCATGGAACATCTGGATAGGATCAGATTTCGCTTTGGCTTCAACTGTATCAAGCGCACCATAAACGATGCGTTCTGCAGTGGATTTCTTACCATCGAGCATGAGGTTGTTCATGAACTTCGACAGGACCAGATCCTTAAACTTCGGATCGGGCAGGATGACCCGCTTTTCGGGACGACGACGACGTGACATTTTATAAAACTCCTTTGGAGTTTGGGGCGGTTCCGGCCCTCTCCCCCACCCGACCACCCGTGAGGATAATCTTTGGGTGGTCGGGTGGGGGAGAGGGCTGGTGCCGCAAGCCTCAGACGGATGTCTGGGGCGTACCCAACAAATAATTCTTATTTAGGACGCTTGGCGCCGTACTTAGAACGGCTCTGCTTGCGGTCCTTGACCCCTTGCGTATCCAGAACGCCGCGCAGGACGTGGTAACGCACACCGGGAAGATCGCGAACACGGCCGCCGCGGATCAGCACAACGCTGTGCTCCTGGAGGTTGTGGCCTTCGCCGGGGATGTAGGAGATGACTTCGCGGCTGTTGGTCAGGCGAACCTTGGCAACTTTACGAAGCGCCGAGTTCGGCTTCTTCGGCGTAGTCGTGTAAACGCGTGTACAAACGCCGCGCTTTTGCGGGTTTGCTTCCATCGCAGGGACTTTGGATTTGACCTTCTGCGGGACGCGGCCCTTGCGGACCAGCTGGTTAATTGTAGGCATGAAGTACTCTTCACCTTGTTTTCCATGATGGCGGGATTGCCATCATGGGCGCGACCCTTCCGGGCGCAAAACCGGTTCCCACTTTTGCTGAAGGGATGCGGGTGCATGCCGACAACTCAGTACGAACCGAGGTACCGTAGGATCAGAGAAGAATGGTAAAACCCGCGCCCTTAACCGTCATTCCCGCGAAAGCGGGAATCCAGCTAACAAGAAACGCCGCGAAGCGTCACTCGATGCGCGAGCTGAAAACACTCCACCCATACCAAAAGGCACCGGGTTACTTTGACGGCCGCCCTGATGCGCACGCCCTCCCGAAAGAGGATATCCGCTCAATAGAAAAGAGCCCGTCGCAAACGCGAAAGGCCCCCAGGACTAAACCGGCAATGTTCAGCTCTATCTACCCAATACCTACCCACTCGGTGAAGAGAGCATGCATCGGATGGATGGGCCTTTAGGGGGAGTTGGGGGTTGGGTCAAGGGTTGGAAACGAAATCGGTCCACTTGGCCTTGACCAAACGACGAGCAGTCGCGCGGCACATTTTCTGTTCCAGTGAGATTCCAAAATCCAGCCAATGGACTGCATTGTAGTAATACGTACTTCCAACCTTAGTGAGCTGCGAGAGAACTCTGCGCAGCGTCCGCTTGCTACAATCTCGCACCATCCGCAAGCCAACAGCCTTACGTGCCTCATCGAACTCCAAATTGAGGAGAATTAGTAGCTCCGCATCACTGATCTTAAGAAATCTACTTTTGGGGAATACAGAAATAGCGAACGGTGTCATCTTGGCCGGCAAACGCCCAACCAGCTCAATCAAACTGGCTTCAGACATAATTCCGATTACAGCATCTGTTGCCGCGCCGAACCTGGCTTGCCCATCGAAATCTCGACTTAGAAGCCCCAAGCCGTGGCCTGGGTTCTCCACCAGCTTCAGTATTCTCTCTACGTCTTCATCTTGGCCATGATGCCCCAAGTAGGCGACAATATCTGGATTAAACTTGATGTCATAGGCATCCAACACACCCCGGATTCTGGGTAAATCCAAAGAATCATCCTTACGCGCCAACACCTCGCAGCCGCGCGACAACATTTTGAGAACCACATCGGGAATTAAGCCGAGCCATTTTTCAGCAAGTTTCTGACCTTCCGTACCCAGCTTCCTTATTGAAGCAAGATGCTCTTCAGCAGCACCGTTAAACCGATCATCAATATCCGCCCTCAATTGCTCTCCCAATACCCTGAACTCTCGTTCTGCCGCAACAAAGCGCAAGTCATCATCCAGAAAATCAGCCTCTCCCTCAAGCTTGAGAAGTTCGGATTTTTCAAGCTTACCAAGCCTTAACTTTCTAAATTCAACGTATTGACTCTCACCATCAGAACCAGAGCTACTGAGCCAAAGTAAACCCTCTTTTCGCTTATTTACAATAAGCGAACGGAATTCACGCTCGTCCGCCAAAACACCTTGATGCTCCAGTGAAGTGACACCGATCACCCTGACATCTGCGGAACTGTCACTCGCTAAGCGACGCGCGAGTTCTTCATTCAAAGCGCCTCGATGATGTAACTCCCGCGCTGCATGGAGCCGAACGCTATCCGCTTTCAACGAAAAAGCATCAATCAATTGCTTGGCACTCAAGGAAGCGCTTTCATCGAACAACGCGGCGATAACGGCACTGGACGGCCTTACGGGGTCCAAGCGTAACAATTCGTCAAAAGCTTTACTTTGGTTCGACCGCGCAAGAATGCGAATTTTTGCATCGACGTACTGCGCCGTTTGTTGCCCCGATGATCCCGCCATGTGCCTCACGAGCAAGCCTACATCGTCAGAACCGCCAAAGTCGCTCAGATAGGACAAGCCAGCCGATACCACGTCTGCATGCTTACTTCTCAACCAACTATCAACAATCTGGTCTCGCTCGAAGACGCCACCGTCAATGTTCAAACCCAACACCTGAAGTGCATGGATTGCGCCAACTCGAGCGGCTTCCGGGGTCGCCACGACCGAATTGACAGAGAGGGGCTCGTGATCTGAATCCTCGAGTCTTTCGTACCAATACCAAATAGGGATATTCTCAGAACCAAACGAACTAAGGCCAGACCTTAAAAGAGCGCGTTGTTCTGCCCTGCTTAAGTCGACATCAAATCTCTGGTTGAACATAAGGTTTGCGTCATGCGCACCTATTACATGGTCGTCGTTACCGACCTTCGACATAGATGACGCTACCAATCGGATGCGCGCAATCTGCTCGGCAGAGATCTGATCCTCACCATCTGCCAGCCGTGAATCAGAGATCAAACTGCTGAAAAATGTCTCAACTTCTTGAGGTAACAGATACCCTAAGCTCATTTCCGCGTCGCTATCAGCTTCGGAGTTAACAACAGCATCCTCGTCGTTACCCCCGTCAACCGCCTGCTCAGCCTCAATCTTTTGGGATACGTACTTGTAAATTACCCTGCGGAATTTCTCCTCAAACTCACTGGTTTCAGCGAACTGCTCGAAGTAGATTTCCTTTTTCTCTATAAGTTCTGATCTGAACCGCTGCACACGCTGAATCTGTGGCCCTGGATCCTTGAGCATCTCTGGCCGTGGATCCTTCAACAATAAACATATTTCGACATTCTCACCACTTTTCCGACGATTAACCGCTCTGTGAAACTCCTCCTCAAAACCTGATTGATATTCTGTCTCGACAGCCGGGGGCGTGCCCCAACGCTCCCAAACCATCCCAAAAAAGAGCTCGCATTGATCTAAATCACGATTGATTAACGCTTGAGGTCGCCCAAACCCCGTTATCGTCTCTTCCCAACCCACCAAATCAATATGCAAGCCGAGCATGTTTGCAAGGTTCGAATTGACCTCTTCTGATATCTTCTTCGCCGAGCGCCGCTCGTCCTCAAGATCAGACGGAGATGCTAGAAAGACACGTATGACTTGTCGCTGTTCCACTGTGTGTTATGGTCGTCGCCCCGTGTATGAAGATCAAGTAGCGCAGTTCATATATCCACCATCGCTAGCGGAAGCGCTGAAGAAAGCCTCGATTGCCATGACCCGCAGTTTCCCGCTCCTTTTTTGGCTGCAGCTGCCCCCGCTTTAGCCGAATCATTTTCCTACAAGGCGTTTTTAGCCCCTCAGTCGCCGGCCGGAATGCATCCGCATTCGTTCTGGCTCCGCCAGTGCTTCGCAACGGCTTCCCCACATAAACTCGGGCAGTCGCCTTGCGGTTGGCTAGTCGCCGACCGGACCAACGCCAGACAGAAACAATTTTCCTACTCGCGAAATTTGTGCATTCTAGGGCTGGTCATGCCCGAAACCGACCACGCCATCCCAACCCAAGTCTGTTTTTTTGTTTAGCCTCAATCGCCGGCGTTCGCGTCCGCTCACTTGGCTACGCCTAACGGCGGCGCGCGGTCGCGCTTGCGGTCCGTCTGGGTCGGACCGGGTCAACGCCAGATATCGAGACTGAACTATGGCCGATGAAGCTTCCGTGCCCACGAGGGCCACTCCCCGCCAAGCCACTTCCGCCGTCGCGCACGTCTCGTCTCCGCCCGAGGACGACGACCCGCTGCTCGCTTTCGAGCCTTATCTCCACAAGGAACCGCGTTCCAATTCGATCACGCCGGATCGCCAGCGGCGCTTTGTCGCCACGCTCGCCGCCACCGGCATCGTCAAGCAGGCTGCCAAGTCCATCGGCAAATCGCTGGAGGCGCTCTACAAACTCCGCCATCGGCCGGGTGCGGAGGGCTTTGCGGCGGCGTGGGATGCGGCGCTGGAGCGCGGGGTGCAGCGGCTCGAAGATTGCGCGTTGGAGCGCGCGGTTCAGGGCACCTCTACGCCGATTGTCTCGGGCGGCGAGATATTGGGCTGGTGGGACAAGCCGGACAATGCCTTGCTCCGTTTCCTGCTGCGTTATCGCCTGCCGCAGAAATACGGGCCTACGGCCGAGGATATCGGGCCGGGACATCCGGTCTATGACGAGCTATTGGAGCAAGCGCGGCGCGAATTGGCTGACCACAAGCGCCAGCTCAGCGCGCAGGTCACCGCGCGGGCTATGGCAATCCATACATGGCGGCGGCGCAAGCATTGGCGGCAGTCGCAGGCGCATGGAGCGGATGCCGGCTCGGCGCAGGATTGGTGGGACAATGACGATGCGGACGGCTTCCCGCAGCTGCCCGGCGTTGGCGGGCTCGACGATGGCGCGCGCGAAATGGCCGAGCAATATTTGCAGGATCTGGAGGATAACCCGCCGAGATAATGCTGCGGCAATGGCCATGCGGGACTAGCGCCCGCTCGCCGATCCGCTATCACTCCCCGCGATGGTCATCGATTGGGACACCTTTATCCGCATCGCCAGCGCCGGGGCGAGTTTCCTGTTGCTGATGGTGATGCTGGCCGGGCGGATACGGCCGCCGCTGAAAGTTGCTTTGGCCGGTTTGCTGATCGGCTCTGCCGCCTATGTCATCAATTCCTCCACCACCATCCTGTTGCCGCGCTGGATTGATCCGTGGATCGATTTCGTTTCGCTGCTGACGCCGTTCTGGGCGTGGCTGTTTGCAAGGCGTCTGTTCGAACGCGACGCACCGCCGCTGGCGGTGTGGGGCTTTATGGCGGTGTTCTTCGGCTTCTGGTTTATGGGGCACTTTATGCAGTCCACCCGCCCCGTCGGATTTTACGGCATCCACGCGGCATCGCTGGTGTTGCTGGCCGATTTGATCCGCGTGGCATGGCTGGGCCGCGGTGACGATCTGATCGAGAAACGGCGGGTGATCCGGATGTGGCTGCCGATATTGGTCGCGTTGCAGGCTGCCGGGATATTGGTGTTCGAAGTGATCGTCGGCGCGAACATCCCTTATCCCGAAGTGCAGCTGGTCAACGGCCTGCTAATCCTCGCGCTGACCGTGTTTGCCGCAGTGATCTTGCTCGAAACAGATGCCGAATTGCTGGTGGATACCGCTGAGAGCGAACCAGTCCCGCCCGCCGAACCCACGCTTTCCCCCGCCGAACACGTGCTGCGCGAGAAGCTGGATGCGGCCATGGCAGAGGGATATTACCGCACGCCGGGGCTGACCATCGCCACTCTCGCCGCGCATCTGGAAACGCCCGAACACCGGCTGCGCGCGCTGATCAACCAGCGGCTGGGAGAACGCAATTTCTCCGGCTTCCTCAACCGCCACCGCATCGCCGAAGCAAAGGAAAAACTGGCTGACAAAGCGCATGTCGATCTGCCGGTGCTGACAATCGCGATGGATTTGGGCTATAATTCGCTGCCGACTTTCAACCGCGCCTTCCGCAGCGAAACAGGCTCCACACCCACGGATTTCCGCCGTTTAGCGATCGGTGAGAGTATCTCAGAGTAACTGGTCAAAACTGAAAAAGACGGTGCAATTTCGAAAATGACCGGCTTTTTCCGGCTTTGCGGAGCCTTTTCATTGCCTCTTCACCATTGTCTGTGCATCACCTCAACCGGAGCACAGCATGACCACCCCCGAATTAGGCGCACCTGAAACGACACTGCTCGAGAAAATCAGCGAGCACATGATGATGGGGATCTATTTCGATCTGACCCGTTATCTGGTCGCGGCCGGATTGCTGACGGTACTGCTATTCGTATTCAAACGCTGGGCGTCCAACCGCCGCATCCAGACCAAATTTGCGAAACGCGGTGACTATACCCGCGAGTTCTTCTCCTCACTACGCACGGTGTTCATTTTCGCGGTGACCACGATCAGCACGCTGGTACTGCGCGAATATGGCATCATCGAGCTGAAACTGGAGGGCGCATCGCTAGCACTCATTGCGATCCAATTCGCGATAATCGTGGTCGCCCATGACGCTTACTTCTATTGGATGCACCGCACGCTCCACCACAAGCGCCTGTTCCTCGCGACCCATGCGCATCATCATAAATCGCGCACGCCTACGCCGTGGACCGCTTACAGCTTCGCGACGTGGGAAGCCGTGTTCGAAGCCGCCTTCGTTCCGTTATTCCTGCTCGCCACCAGTCTGATGGGCGTGGCCTATGCCGGCTGGGCGATGTTCTTCTTCCTGTGGCACATGATCTTCCGCAATGTGATGGCGCATGCCGGTGTCGAGCTGTTCCCCGCAGGCTGGGTCGACAGCAAATGGACCGACTGGATTTCGACCACCACACACCATGATTTGCACCACCAAGCGGGTAATTCGAATTTCGGCTTCTACTTCACCTGGTGGGACCGGATGATGGGTACCGAAAACCCACGCTACAAAGAAGAATTCCGCCGCGTCGCCAAGCCGGTTGTAATGACCGGCCGCCCGGCAGAACTCGCGTCGGTCGTGGCAATGACGATGCTGCTAACCGCAGCGACGCTTGGCGGCGGTGTCGGGATGATGGTGGCTTAGCGGCTGGGCTTTGGGCCTACTGACGCCTTCGTGATAGCAATCTGAAAATCACCGCTTCCCCCTAAGCTGCTACGCGCTCGAATGCGAAGCTTCTGCCACCATTCTTCCGTTTCATCCCTACCAAACTTCGTCAAAAATACGGCCGGATTGAGATCGATCTGTGAATTATCGCCAACCGTGTCATCATTGGATTCTACAACGGAAAATCCGAACGGCGTGTAGTAACCGACTTCTAGGAAAGCGTCGAAATCGCTACTCGACAGCACAATACGAACCTGTTCATCGGCTTCGACCAGCTCCTCCGCAGATAGGTGAGACGGCATGTGAAACAACTCAAACCGCATAGCCCTTGGCGCTTCGGAGTCGATTTCTAACGGCGAGGTCGATGTCAGTGCACCGGCGTGGGCGGCGCCATTGATTTGCAACCGTGTTGGTGTTGCGGCCGTTTTATCAAAAAGCTGAAAGGCCGCTGTGAAGTTGCCCGCCAAGCCATCAACCTCGGCCCCTCTAACCGTATATTTACCACTCTTGGCAACTCGATAGACAATGAGTGAGCCCAGACTTCCCCACATATCATCATTGGTAGCCACAATTTCCCCGGTGGTTTCATCACCGAAATATAACCGCAAAATTGAATCGAACGCTGCAAGTTCCGCGCTGTCCATCCAAATCAGTAGCGTTTGCCCCTTTTCTGCGTCGAACTCGAACAATACTTCCCCATTTGTTTGAAGCGTGCCCTTGGCCTCTTTATACCCTTTCGAGAATTCGATCTTTGCAGGCTCAGGGCGTGGTCGGCTCTGGGTCGCGCGATCCCGGAGCAAAATTCCAATGCGTCCGCCAAGACCAGATCGATCAAGAACCTCAAGTGTTGCCTGTTCGCGTACTGCCGCCGGCAAGTTCACTTCGATCGTGCCGTGCTGACTCCTGATCGGATTAAGTTCGGTGACCATCCCCTCTACATCGCGCACAAACACCGCCAATTTTCGATCTGGCTG
Source organism: Pontixanthobacter sp. CEM42 (assembly GCF_017812015.1). GTDB lineage: Bacteria > Pseudomonadota > Alphaproteobacteria > Sphingomonadales > Sphingomonadaceae > Pontixanthobacter. The sequence goes on from NZ_JADQTN010000001.1 coordinate 1,443,873, forward strand.
ATTAGATTCATCAAATACAGTTACAGTTAATGCGGCGCCGTCCGGGATATCAATCGGAAATTCAGCCCCTGCTGCGCTACCAGGCTCAAGTTCGGCAAAAGAGTACGCGCCGGAGCCCAATGTGGCCCCCTCGACCTCGCCCTCATCTAAATCCTGAGACAGCGCAATATTTGCCGAAATCATGAAACCGGCCGCAACCAAAGAAGCCAACATCACACCACACTTGCGTAAAAACATAACTCCTCCAACCTCTGATCTCGAAAATGAAATTATCTAAATTTCAGTGAAAATCTCTTTCCCATCTTGTCTCTAAGAAAATTCCCCAACATGCGAACCGCCACTTTTGATCGACCGGCACTTTTATATTGGCCCTTGTCGTTGCAAACCTCATACATGTGCCCCAACTCCAACATGCCAGCCATTAGCTCTTCAACCGAGCTTTGTTTTTTGTATATTTTGGCGTGTGCGGTAACCCCGTTGGGAGATGGGCAGAATTTTCCTGACCCCCTAAGACTGATCAGAATTGGCTCTTGAATTTCTGCTTTGTTAACAAACCCTCTGGAAAAAACCCATTGCTGAATACTAGTCCAATTTTTTCCAACAATCGTACCCACAATATAGGTCTTAGGCACTTCGGCTGGTTTTGGTTTCTCACTTCCAATAACGTTTTGCTTACTGGATGAACCCGAGTTGTGCTTCCAATACACTGTAATTCTGTTGTCTTTAGACATCTTCACAAAAAACTTTTCGCCACTCTCTTGAGCGACGGCAACACCTTGGGTGAGTACAAATATGCCTAGAATAGCCACACATTTACATATCTGCTTGTACATACACCCCCCAAAACTGCGACTGTCTAAATCATGTCCTTTGGCGCAACCGTTTTATTCTTGATTATCGAGACCGCAATCGACGTACTCCAAAGAAACCCGAATACGACTCCGCCAGTGAGATTTGACAGCATGCTCGACACAGTTTCACGCATCGCCTTGTCGGCTTCTTCACCGCTCAAATTACTGTTGAGGTCAATCTCGGCAAGTGCTCCACTTACGGTATCAAAAGACGGAAAAATATTCTGTACGAATGACCGTCCACCCACATAGAAATAGAGCCCAAGCGTCGCGATCAGTAAAACGATTACTGCACCGCCAGTAAACCACCATAAATATCTCGGCATTTCGCTCTCAATGAAAAACGAAATGATAGCGAGAAACAAGAATGTGATTGGTACGACTAACCGACCCGAAGCGCCGACTTGTGACATGGAGATCAGCCGATCCAAAATCGGCATTTCTGCAGCATCGCCATCACTCCAAATCGACTGCAGCCAAGCACCTGCATAAATGTACAAGGCAAAAGTACAAAACAAAACAATTAAAATGGAAACAAATATAGTCCGCTGCTGCACACGCTGCGGAAGGGGTTCTGCAGTTACGGATTCTTTATCGTTAGCAACCTCTGGCTCTCCATCCGGTTTCGACCCCCGGATTGAAGTATCCACATCACTCATAAAGAATCGCCCCCCAGCCTGACAATAGTTTGTATACACGAAGTAGAGATTTTGTGAAATTCATACTTAATTAGACCAACTATCCAATGCACCGAATGCCGGACAAATTTGATATATATCGGACGTAGCACCAGAGTTGGCGCTCTAATATTAGACAATTCAAGCGCCAATCACGCTTAGCCCTACTCTCGCTTCAACAGCCCCCAATAATATTCGTCGCACCATCCCAAATGCGTTTTGCAGCTCTCGATCATATGAGCTTCGCGGCGAAAGCCAATGCGGGTGAGCAGCGCATTGGAGGCTGCGTTTCGCGGGTCGGTGCCGGCGGTCAGCCTGTGATGACCTTCCTCTTCAAACAGATGCGCTATCAAACGGCGGGCGCACTCGCTGGCAATACCTTCGCCTTGGCGGTCTGCGACGGTGATGTAGCCGATTTCGGCGGTCGCTTCGCCCACTGGAACAGCCACCAGCCGCGCGGCAACCTCGCCGGTTTCGCGATCGACTGCGCTCCAGCTGCGCCCGTTCCAATCTGGCGCGAGCAGCCAGCCTTCGAGTTCTTCCAGCGAAGCAAATGGCGCGCGCGTCAGATATCGGCAGTGTTCGTCAGAGGACAGCGTCGGCCACAAAGCGGGCGCATCGTCTTTCACCAATTTGCGCATGATAAACCGCTCTGTCTCCAGCGTCGGAGTTGGCGGTACGCTCATTATTCGCCCTTGAGGAATGCGACCAGCGCTTTGACTTTTTTCTGGCGCCATTGTGGTGGTGGCGCGACCAACCAATAGGCCCGGCGACCTTCATCGGGGCCTTCGAGAATGTCGAGCCGCCCAGCATCAACCGCCTCCGACACGAGCAAGTAAGGCAGGATCGCTTTTCCCATTCCGGCCATCGCTGAACTGAGCGCTTGTCCCGCATTGCCGACTTCGACGGTTGCTTCAGCCCCTTCGGGTAAGGGCGCGCCCGGCCAATTGATCCATGTATCGGGTGCGCTGTCGATCGAGACCACCACGCGCTGTGCGGGAGCGAGTTCAACGCCGTGCAGATCGCCCGGTCCGTCAATCAGACGGATTGCGGCGTCCAGATTGGCTTCGGTAAAGTCCGCGTTTTCATCCTCAACCAGCTGATAGCGAATTTCGGGATTATCCTTGCGAAATTCGGCGAGACGCGGGGCGAGCCATTGCGCATAAAATTCACGCGGTGCGGCGATAGTGTAGCTGTCGCTCGCCTGCCCCGCCTGCATCGCTTGCACGCTTTCTTCAAAGCGCAGGAAGCCATCGCGCAGCGAGTCGAGACCTGCGCAGCCTTCGGGCGTAAGCTCAAGCCCTTTACTAGTACGGCGAAACAGCACCGTCCCCAAATGATCTTCAAGCGCACGAATCTGCTGGCCGACGGCTGCAGGCGTCACCGCCAATTCGTCTGCCGCGCGGGTAAAGGACAAATGCCGCGCCGCTGCGTCATAGACGCGCAGGGCGTTGAGAGGGAGGTGAGTACGCTTCATAGTTGAGCCGATTTAGTGCCTGCTGCAAAGCAGCACAACCTTGAACACGGAACGGGGCTTAATCCGCAGTTGCGGGCGCTGAGAGCGGGAAGAACGGTATACGCACTTCAATCGGGGCATTTTCGCGGGTGGTGAAGGTGTAGAAACCCTCCATCGAACCGCTTGGTGTGGTTAGCGGACAACCCGATACGTAATCGTGGGTTTGCCCAGGCGCGAGAACCGGCTGTTCACCCACCACCCCTTCGCCGTCGACATGATTGATCATTCCGCGCGCATCAGTGATCCGCCAGTGGCGCGACTGCAATTGTACGGTCTGATCCGAGTCGTTCTCTATCCGGATGTGATAGACCCAGAACCATTTACCCGCTTCGGGCTGCGATTGCTCGGGGAGAAAGTTCACCGCGACCCGCACGGTAATGCCTTCAGTAATGGCGGCGTGTTGGAACAATTCCTTCATAGCAGGGCGAATGTAGCGAGCCGATTGCCAATCGGCAATTACTCGGGCGCAGGAATTTCTACGCTATCCTCAACGGAGAGTACCGGACTTGCGGCAGGAGCATTGCGCTTCTTGGCCCCGGCCTGAGTCGAGAATATCGCCACAGCGTCCATTAACTGACCGGCTTTTTTGCGTGCGTTGGCGTTCCGCTCGGCTTCTGCGGCAAGCCGCTCTTCTTCGGCTTTTCGCGCGGCCTCAGCCTCTTCGGCTCGTTCAGCCGCCAACTTTGCCTGTTCTTCGACTATCTCCGGCGTGTTGAAATCGGCCGGATTCTCTTTCGCAAGAAACGCGAGTAACGCGTCGTACCAGGCCTGCTCATTGACCATTTCGCTGAGCGCGTGGCCTTCATCATCGAACACCAATGTCTCGACCGGAATGTCATTCTCCTCGGCCGCCTGACGCATTGCCGTGAACTGGGAGAATGGCACGATCCCGTCATACTTTCCGTGAGCAAGCAATACCGGCTTTGTGAGCCGTTCAATCTGCTGCACCGGAGAGACATCGTCGAAACTGAATTCAATATCGCCGCCTACGATCTTGTCATTCCAGTCTTTGCGGCTCCGGCGGGGAAGCTTTTCGCGCGTATGTTTACGCTGCGCTTCGAAGTCCATCACGCCAGCCCAGCTTGCGGCGCAGCGATAGCGCTCTGGATTGCGGATAACCGCCCATAGCGACGTATATCCGCCATAGGATCCGCCGACCACGCATATCCGCTCCGGATCAGCGTAACCCTGCGCGATTGCCCAGTCAGTCGCGTCGTCGATATCATCCTGCATGGCCCGGCCAATCTGGCCATAACCGAGTTCGGCAAACGCGCGTCCGAACCCGTCCGATCCACGAAAATTGGGTTGCAGCACGGCGTAGCCGCGATTGGCGAGCATTTGGACCTCATCGTCGTAGGTCATCGTGCTGCGAATACCGTAAGGGCCGCCATGCGGATTTACGATGAGTGGGAAATTGCCGCTGCCGCGTTCTCGTGGAAGCGTGAGATACCCACTGATCTGCGTGCCATCGCGCGCAGAGTATGTGATGGGTTGTGGCGGCGAAAGTTGCTTGTGATCAACATCGGGGCGCAGCTCGCCAAACACGTCGAGCTTGTTGCGGCCCGGCGTGTAAACATAGACCACACCCGGATCGCTGCCACCGCCATGCCAAACGAGCATCCGTGTGCCATCGGCCGAGCGCGACAGAATCCGCACTGCGCCCTCGCCCAGCGATCTTTGAAGCCGGTTTTGATGGCGCGCCAAATCCTGATCAAACCACTCATATCGTTCTATATCATCGACAAATTCTGCGCCGAGGACCGCCCCCTTCTCGTCTACATAAGCACTTTCAAGGCCCCAATCGGGATTGGCATAGATCAGCTCGCCGGCAGTGCCCGTGCGGAAATCGAATTCGCGGAGCACACTGAATCCACGTTCGTCTTCAACCAAAGCTTGGCCGATATCCCCGTCGGCAGCGATGGAAAGGATATCCCATTTATCGATAGCTTCTTCACCCAGCGAGGCCTTTGTCACATGAACGAATTCTTCATCGGCACCGGCACGGTAATAATAGGATAGTTTGCGTTCTCCCGCGCGCTTCAATCCCAACCGGATAACGCCGTTGTGATCGGCCCACCATTGGTCGATCCCGTTCTCGCGCGCCTGCACCAAGGTACCCGCTTCCTCTCCCGAACCATCGAGCGGGAAACGGAATACAGACGGATCGGAAAAGGTGTTCTCGCCCATTGATAGAAGCGCGAATTGCCCCTGCGGATCGACATGCAATACATCACCGCCATCGGTACTGCGATTGCTCAAGCCGATTGGGTGAGTTTGCTCGGTCACGAGATCGTGAACCATCAAGCGGGAGGCCGCGATCGACCTGAAGCCCAGCAAGGCCCTTGTTCTGAGAGTGAACAATAGCCGGTTGTTGCCCGCCCAACGGAACCATCGCGCAGTGCCCGCTTCTCCAACGTCGATGGTCCTGATCGCCCGGCGCGTCGCCGCGTCAAAGATGGCAATGCGCGCCCGGCCATCCGAATTCAGCCTGTAAGCGAACTTGCTGCCATCGGGAGACAACTCGGCGTCGAATATCTGACTACGCGAAGCGAATGCAGAGGTCGGGATCAGCTTGGGACGTCGGTCAGGCTCAACAATTGGTGCTGCGATTGGTTCACTACTTGACTGAGCTTCCGCATCAACCTCCGCCGAATTCACAACCGGAGCAGATGCTTCCACGGTACCGGCATCATCCTGCGCAGTAGCGGGATTGCCAAGAAGCAACGCCGCTGCAGTCAGCATGCCCTACTCGCAATGTCCTTGATCATAGTTCATCCACGCGCTTGATACCGCCTGAGCCATCAGTCTCATCTTTCTCTGGCGGAGGAGGACGATCGGTCGGATTATGATCGGCCAGAAACGCTTCGAGCGCATCGTACCAACGCCGCTCATTACTCTTGCTGCTGAAACCGTGTCCTTCTCTGCGTATAACCAACGTCTCGATTGGCTTGCCATGCTCTTCCGCAGCGTCTTTGAACGCAGTGAACTGCGCAAACGGAACAACGCGGTCCGACGTCCCATGCGCCAGCAAGACCGGCCGGGTTAGTCGCGCGACCTGCTTTGCTGGTGAGAAATCATCGAGATCGAGAATGGTCTGCTCACCTTCGACGCGCTTGCGCCAGCGCCTGCCAGCGCGGCGGGTGAAGTAATCGCGATCGTGTTTCAGCTGTTCATCAAAATCGGTAACCCCAGCCCAACTAGCCGCGCAGCGATAGCGCTCGGGATTGCGGATCACAGCCCACAGCGCAGCAAAACCGCCATAACTTCCGCCAACCACGCAAACTCTGCCGGGGTCAACATGACCTTCGGCAACAGCCCAATCCATCGCGTCATCAAGATCGTCCTGCATTTTGCGGCCGATCTGTCCGTTACCGAGCTCTTCAAACGCTTCACCATAACCGCCAGATCCGCGGAAATTGGGTTGGAGAACCGCGTAACCGCGATTGGCCAGCAATTGCACTTCATCGTTGTAAATCAGCGAGTCCCGAATGCCATACGGCCCACCATGCGGCAGCAGGATCAACGGATACTTTCCGTTCGATTCAGGCTTTGGTTTGCCTTTCGGCAATGTCAGGTATCCCTCGATCGGCGTTCCGTCGCGCGCGGTGTAGGTAATGACGCGAACATCGGCCAATTGCTGGAAATCGACATCGGGCCGATACTCGCTGAACAGGTCCAGATTCCGCTGGCTCGGCGTGAAAATATACATCGCGCCCGGATCATTCGCATCGCCATGGCGGACAATCATCCGTTCGGTTCCGGCAACAGGCGATAGCCGCACCCGGCCTGCCCCCAACGCCGCCTCTAACTGAGATTGCGTGTTCTTCAGATCGGGGTCGAACCAATGCGTTCTTGGCGCGTCATCTTCATATGTCGCGGCAATAAGTACGCCTTCGCTATCAACCTGCACGCCTCTGATATCGCGTGATGGGTGCGAATAGACGATAGCACCCGACGTTCCCGTCCGATAATCGAACTCGCGCAAGACTTTACGCCCTGTTTCATCGCGAACCAACGCATAGCCGGTGTCGGTGCCCGCACGGATGCTGAGAAAGTCCCAATTGTCGACTTCGTCACGCTCATGCTTGTTGACTTTAGCGACTTCGATCCAATCCTCTTCGGCTGATCCGCGATAGAAGAAGGCAAGCTTCGAATGGTTTTGCCAGCGCATGCCGATCCGCACGACACCCTTATTATCGGCCCACCATTCGTCGATGCCTTTGCGCCGCTTTTGAACCCTGACCGCTTTGTTGGCACCGCTTCCGTCCAGCGGATAGCGATAGACATCGGGATCGAGACCGACTTTCAACGAAAGTGATAGAATCACATACTCGCCTGCAGGATCGGTGTAGAGCACATCATCGCCCTCGAAACCCTGCTCCTTGAAACCAATAAAATGCGTGGCCTTGCTTGGCCTGTCATAGACCATCAGGCTGGTCGTCCACTGACCGGTCATCAAATACCGCCGCGACGTGGAGAAGCCATTTCCGTCGATGCTATACAAGATTCGGTTCGGGCCCGCCCAACGGAACCAGTTCATCCAATCGCCGCGCCCGACATCAAGCGTTTCAACCAAGTCACGCGTTTCGGCGTCAAAAATGGCGATCTTGGCGCGACCTTTGACAGTCGTCTGTACGGCCAGATGTGCGCCGTCCGGTGACAGTTTCGCGCTACGCAATGCTGTACGTGACGCAAATGCCGAAGTAGGGATCAACTCCGGCCAGCCGTCATCCAGTTGCACAAATTCTGTAGACTGCGCGGGCACTGACGCCGCTTCTCCGGAGTCTACTTCTTGGGCAGAGGCGGCCGTCCCCAACATGATTGCCGCAGAAAGCAGGATATGGTGCCACGTAAAGGTTCTGTTGGTTCGCATCTTCAGTCCGCTGGATTGTGCTTTGCCAGAAATGCTTCGAGCTTGTCATACCAAGCCTGCTCGCTTTCCTTCTTATCGAAGCTATGGCCCTCGTCTTCAAATACCAGCAGTTCAAGCTGTCCGGTACTCTGCGCAGCGTCCCGCATCTTCTCGAATTGGTCGAACGGCACACGGCTATCTTTCTTCCCGTGAGCAAGCAGCAGCGGTCGCGTCAGGTTCTCAGCCGATCGGTAGGGTGACACTTCATTGAGTGTGATATCCTCGTCATTGCCCTCTACTCGGTCACGCCATTCGCGGTAGAATTTGGTCGAGAAATAGTCGCGATCATACAACAGTAGCGACCGCCAGTCGCTCACTCCAGCGAAGCTCGCGGCGCAGCGATAGCGCTCTGGATTGCGGAGCACCGCCCACATTGCTGCGTATCCGCCATAGCTTGAGCCGACGACACAAACGCGCTTCGGATCGGCAATCCCCTCTGCCACGGCCCAATCCATCGCATCATCAAGATCGTCCTGCATCCCGCGCCCGATCTGGCCATCACCAAGTTCTTCGAACGCATCGCCATAGCCACCTGATCCGCGGTAATTCGGTTGCAGCACCGCATAGCCGCGATTGGCCATCAGTTGGACTTCGTCATCGTAGCGTAATGTATCGCGGATTCCGTAAGGCCCTCCATGCGGCAGGATCACGAGCGGCAGCCCTTTTGCCTCACGGCCTTTCGGTAGCGTCAGGAAGCCATTGATCTCGGTTCCGTCGCGTGCGGTGTAAGAAATCGCCTTGGGCATCACGAGCTGCCGGAAATCGACTTGCGGGCGCATTTCCAGGAAAAGATCGACCTTCTTCGTTGCCGGGGTAAAAATATACATTGCGCCCGGGTCGCCGGCATTGCCCGCCCAGATCAGCATCCGGCTGCCATCATCGGCCCGCGACACAATCCGTGCATTCCCCTCAGGCAAGGCAGAACTCATCTTGCCTTGCAGCGTCGCCAAATCAGGATCGAGCCATTCGATCTCATCCGCCTCGGCAGTGTAGGACACCGCAATTGGCGTATTATCGCGGTCAAAATAGGCATCGTTCACATCCCATTGGGGATTCTCGTAGACCGTATCGACAACTTCCTGCGTAGCGTAATTGTAGCGAAGCAGCGCCTTGCGCCCGCTGTCGGTCTTCTGGATTACATAGCCAATGTCAGAACCTGCGGTCAGGCTACTCACTTGCCAGCTTTCCATCTCAGCAGAATCTGCGGCCAGTTTGCCAATCTGGTCGAAACCGTCATCTTCGCTGCTGCGATAATAGACGCGGTACCGATTATTGACCCAGCCGCCCCCGACCCGGACCACGCCTTCATTATCGGCCCACCAGTCGAGTACGTTGCGCTTTTGCCCCTGAACGTTTTCGCCATTGCTTTTCCGGTCCAGCGGAAAGCGCATGACCTGGGGCCAATTGTAGATGTTCTTTTGAATCGCTAGCAGCACGAATGATCCATCGGGCGCGACATGGATCAGATCATCACCATAAAGGCCTTGCCCGTTACGACCGATAAACAGTCGCTCACCCGTGTCGGTATCGAGTGAGTACAACCGTGAAAAGCGGCGTTTACGGCCTTCCAAACCGGTGCTGGACGAAACGGCAAACAGCACACGCTTTGGCCCAGCCCAGCGGAACCATTTCAGCTCCACATCCTCGGGCATGGCAATGCGGCGATAGGGCTTCTTCGTGTCAGCATTGAACAGCGCGAGATTGGGCCGATCGTCCAGCGTCATCCGCATCGCAATCCACTTGCCATCGGGCGAAATTCGCGCGCTGCGCAATTGGTTGCGTTCGGCAAAAGCGGCAGTCGGAACGCGTTCGGGCAGGCCAGCGGTCAGCGATTCAGTCGCTTGCTGCGTCTGCGCTGGAGTAGCATCCTGCGCCGAAACTGCGGTGCCCAACACGAATGCCGCGAAACACAAAACACAGCGCCAAGTAGTTTTCATGGTGGTTCGCATTGTCAGTCTGCCGGGTTATGCTTCGCTAGAAACGCTTCCAACGCGTCATACCAAGCCTGTTCGCTTTCGGCTTTGCTGAACGAATGCCCCTCATCCTCAATCACTAGCAGTTCAAGCGGCACCGCCGATTTGCTTGCCGCCTTTTTCATTTGCTCGAATTGCTTGAAAGGTACGTTATTGTCAGCCGTGCCGTGCGCCAACAGTACCGGGCGGGTCAAACCTTCCGCCGACCTGTAAGGTGATACATCTTTTAGGTCGAAATCATCGTCGCCTTCGATTTTTGCAATCCAGCGTTTGCCTGCTTCGCGCGTTAGGTATCGGCGGTCATAACGAAGCATCCGATCCCAATCGGTCACGCCAGCCCAACTGGCGGCGCATCGATAACGCTCCGGATTGCGTAGCACGGCCCAGAGCGCGGCATACCCACCATATGATCCGCCGACGACACAGATCCGTGATTTGTCGGCAGTCCCTTCGGCCACGGCCCAATCCATTGCGTCGTCCAAATCATCCTGCATCCCGCGCCCGACTTGACCTGAACCCAGCTCGTAAAAATCGTCACCATATCCGCCCGATCCGCGAAAATTGGGCTGCAACACTACATATCCGCGATTGGCGAGAAACTGCACTTCATCATTGTATGTCAGCGAATCACGGATACCGAACGGTCCGCCATGCGGTAGAATGATCATCGGAAGGTTTTTCGCCCCGCGGCCTCGCGGCAAGGTCAGATAAGCGCGAATGTCGGTGCCGTCGCGCGCAGTGTAGGTAATCGCTTTGGGCTTCGCGAGATTCTCAAAGTCGATTTGAGGCCGGTATTGAGCAATTTCAGAGAGGCTCCTGCTCTCACGATCATACAAATACAGCACGCCGGGATCAGCCTCATTACCAGCCCATGCGAGCAATTTTCCGCCATCCTTTGACCGCGACCTTATCCAGACATCGCGGTCACCCACAGCCTCCTTCAAATCGTTATAGGTTTTCTCATACTCGTCATCGAACCAGACAGCCTGCTGGCGATCATCGGTGTAAAACGCCGCCAAAGGTTCACCGTCTTCCCACCAAACATCCTCGACATCCCAATCGGGATTTTCATAGAAGGTTTCGACTATCTCTCGCGCTTCATAGTCGAACACTCGAACGCCGACGCGGCCGCTCTCGCCCTCATCCAATACGTAACCGCGATTCGAACCACTGACGATCTGGATTGCTTCAAAAAAGCTCTCCTCATCGCCGGGCTTGATCTTGGCTACACGTTCAAATTTGTCGTCCGCACCGGCGCGGTACCAAATGTGGAGTCTGCGGTTGCGCCACCCCATGCCCAGCCGGACCACACCATCTTTGTCTGCAATCCAGGAGAATACATTCTTCTTCGGTTCCTGAATTTTCGTAATCGCCCCACCCGGCTTGAGCTCGTACCGAAACACACTGGGCGTGTAGAAACGACCGTCGCCGCGATGCGCAATCAACGCATAGTCGCCATCCTCAGAAGTGTGGATGACAGTCCCGCCATGTGTGCTGCGTGGGTCCTCCACCAAGAAATCGTACGTTCCTTCCTTTGGATATGCGAGTAGCAAGCGAGTGAAGCGAACTTGCCATGATCCTACCGTACCTATCCCCGAAAATTGAATAAGCATCTTCTCATTATTGACCCACTTGTACCACTCGACCTGTGCCCCGTCGGCAAAGTCGATCGCGTCATACGCCCTGCCGGTCTCAGGCGTGATCACGGTGAGTTTTACATTGCTTCCGACGCGGCGGAATAGCGATAGAACTTCGCCATCGGGAGAAAGCTCGGCACCCCAAAAACTGCTGCGCGATGCGAAGGCAGAAGTCGGGACGATGGGAGGCTTGGGCTCCAAAGCTGCAGGCACCGAAACCGCAGATTGCGACGATGCAGCAACTTGCTGCGATTCCGCTGGCTCGGCATCCTGAGCCGATGCCGCCGCCAGCGGTACACACGCTACAAATGCCGCCAGCGCGGCAATAACCCGGTTCATGTAGTCAGCCCCAATATTCCAATCCCGTCGCAGGATAAGTTATTGGGGAAAATAGACAAGTGCGTCCTGCGTTACGCTCAGTGCGGTGCCAGGCCGATTTCGAGGCCCGTACGGTCTTCCAGCGCAAAGCGGTCGAACAGATCGGCGCTGGCGGTGTTCAAACCGACAATCCGTGTGTGGCGACCGTTGCGTCGCATCCGGTCGACAACTTTGTCCAAAGCCTCAATCGCCGAGATGTCCCAGAAATGCGCGGTGGATACGTCAATCACAACGTGATGTGCAGCGTCTTCATACTGACTTTCCGGGCCGAGCGCGGCGATGAACCGGTCCACTGAGGCAAAGAATATCTGCCCAGTGACTTTGTAAACCGCGCTATGCTCGCGCCGGATACGTTCAACGCTGAACATCGTGCGGACTTTGCCGGCGAAGAAGATGCCCGACAGCAGCACACCGACCAGCACGCCCATCGCAAGATCATGCGTCCACACAACCACAATAACGGTCGCCAGCATTACCGCCGAAGATGTCGGCGGATGACGTTTGATATTGGCGATCGAGTTCCAGCTGAAAGTACCGATCGATACCATGATCATGACCGCCACGAGTGCCGGCATCGGCACACTGCCAACATAAGGACCAAGCACCGTCAGCAGGAACAGCAAGAATGCACCTGCGGTAAAGGTCGACAAGCGCCCGCGACCGCCAGAGGCGACGTTGATCACCGACTGACCGATCATCGCGCAACCGCCCATACCGCCGAAGAATGCTGCCACAATATTGGCGACACCCTGCCCGGCGCTCTCTTGCTGCTTGTTGCTGTCCGTATGCGTCATATCATCGACGATCTGCGCAGTGAGTAAACTCTCGAGCAGACCAACCGCAGCCATCGTCAGTGAATAGGGCAGGATCACCATGAAGGCTTCCCATGTGAACGGCACATCGGGGATGCCAAATGTTGGCAGTCCATCAGGCAGTTTGCCCTCGCCTGCGACATTGTTGACTGGCACGTTCCAGAAGATTGCAACCGCCGTCAAAAGAACAATTGCAACCAGCGGGCTCGGAATGATTTTCGATATGCGGGGAAAGCCGTAGATAATGGCGAGTCCAGCCGCGACCATCGCATAGGTTTCCCAACCAACATCGGTGAGCTGCGGAATCTGCGCGATGAAAATCAGGATCGCGAGCGCGTTGACGAAGCCAGTAATGACCGAACGCGACACAAATTGCATCAGCAGGTCGAGCCGCAGCAGCGCCGCAATGCCCTGAATAATGCCCATCAAAATCGTCGCAGCGAACAGATAATCGACGCCGTAATCCTTGACCAATGGGATCACGACAACTGCAACCGCAGCCGTCGCCGCAGAGATCATGCCCGGACGGCCGCCGACCAGCGCAATCACCATCGCAATCGCGACCGAAGCGTAAAGGCCCACGCTCGGGTCCACGCCAGCGATCAGGGAGAAACCTATCGCCTCCGGGATCAAAGCAAGTGCGACCACGATGCCGGCCAAAATATCCGCACGGATGTTGCCAAACCAATCGCGTTTCATTGTGGCAGCGAAGGTGCTGTCAGCAGCCATAGTCATTTCCAAATCTGTATGAAGCACGCAGATCGCGCGCATGATGTTCGCCGCGCGCCTAGAGGTTTATGCTGCAATGCACAACAGCGCGGCTAAAGATGGGCACGTATTCAGCAATTTGACTTGCCGGTGCGCCGCTTTAAACCGCTCGCCACAGAGGAGATTTCATGCTCAAAAATTCGCTTACTACTGCGCTCTCACTTGCTCTCTTGGCCGGAGTTGCTGCGCCAGCAACCGCACAGACAGTTATCTGGCAATCGCGTCCTGCTGCGAGTGATGCCAGCGCCGATGAGCAGTTGAAAGCACTGTATGAAGACTACTCGCGTTGGCAGGAAAGTGAGCGCGGCGACACTCTGCCCAGCGTGACTCCCGCAGATTACGAGCGGCGGACCACGGTATTGACGCAGCTGCTAGCAAAACTGGACGGTATTTCTGCGAAAGAACTGTCCTCTGATGAAGCCGTAAATGCTGCCGTCCTGCGCAGCGTTCTGACCGAGCAGATCGGGGATGCACAGTTCCGAGAATGGGAAATGCCGCTCAATAGCGATTCCAACTTCTGGAGTTATCTAGCGCCGACAAGCGGTTTCCAGACAGTTGAGGACTACGAGAAATATATCAGCCAGATGCAAAGCATCCCGCGTTTCTTTGCCGAGCATATGGCCAATATGCGCAGTGGCCTGGATCGCGGATTTAGCGTCCCACAAGTGACGCTGGAGGGCCGTGACGTATCCATCGAAGCTTACTTAGCAAAAGGCCGCGCAAACCCGTTTTTCGCGCCAGTTGCGCAGCAGCCTGGCCGGTTTTCCGCTGCCGACGCCGCGCGTATCGAGGCAAGAGCGCTGGATGTGATCGAAAACCACGTCATCCCCGCTTATCGCGATCTGCTCACATTCCTGCGCGATGAGTACTTACCGAACGCGCGCGAAACGCTTGCCGCGCATGATTTTCCTGATGGTGAAGCGTATTACGCGCAGCAAATTCGGCAATACACCACACTCGACCTGACTGCCGATGAAATCCACACCATTGGCTTGGAAGAAGTCGCGCGGATCGAGGCGGCGATGCGTCAAATCATGACCGAAGTGGAGTTCAAAGGAACGATTGCAGAGTTCAATGAAAGCCTGCGCACCGATCCGCGATTTATCGCCAAGACACCCGACGAGCTGATGGGCGTAGCATCTTATGTCGCCAAGCGCGTCGACGGCAAAATGAAAGACTATTTCGGCTTTTTGCCACGTCACCGTTTTTCGATCCGTCCGGTCGCGCCCGATATAGCACCATTCTATACTGCAGGGCGTGGCGGATACGAATATTGCCAGATGAATACGCACAATCTGCCCTCTCGCCCACTTTACAACATCCCTGCCCTGACTCTGCATGAATGCGCTCCGGGTCACTCTTTTCAAGCGGCGTTCCAACGGGAGCAAGGCGAAACGCCCGAATTCCGCCGCCGCATCTATTTCAGCGGCATGGGTGAAGGCTGGGGTCTCTATGTTGAGTATCTCGGCGAAGAAATGGGCATCTACCGCACACCCTATGAAAAGTTCGGCCGTCTTTCCTACGAGATGTGGCGCGCAGCGCGGTTGGTGATTGATACCGGCATCCACTCACAAGGATGGAGCCGGGACCGGGCCTTGGCCTATCTCGGCGACCGCACAGCGCTATCGCGTCACGAGGTAGGAACGGAAATTGACCGCTATATTAGCTGGCCGGGACAAGCCCTCGCCTACAAGCTGGGTGAAATGCAGATCCGGCGTTTGCGCGCGGAAGCAGAAGAGAAACTCGGTGACGATTTCGATATCCGCAAATTCCACGACATAATTCTGGCGCTTGGATCAGTGCCGCTGCCTGTTCTGGAAGAGCGCATCCAGCAGTTCATCGCTGATGGCGGGCAAGGGCTGGATGGGGTTGAGTACCCGTAGGCGCTGTCACCGCATAGGCTTCATACCCACATTACTCAAAACCATTGTTGCGAATAATTATCATTAGCGTTAGCTTCCGAATCGTATTCTGGAGAAACGCCGATGAGCACGCCTGAAGATTCCGCCCCCACACTGTGCCTGCCACTGCCAACCGCCTGCACAGATCGCACAATATTGCTGATGATGCGCCGCATGGGCACGCATGGATTGCGCGATGCTCAGGCTGTGATGCTAGCGATGCGATTTTTCGGAACAGGTTTCCGCCAGCCCTTGGTGCTGCTGCGCTGTTTCATGGCTGAGGTCGCACAGGCATCGGAGCGGAGCATCATGCTCTCTCCCTGCTGCGCACGGCGGATGACGCGTGACGAAGGGCTGCTGCTGGAAACACTAGCGATGTGCCGCCAAAACCCGTCGAGAGCGAAAGGGGATCTGGGTGAGCTAACCGGCTGCGAACACGCTTGCCGCGCTTTCACAGTCGCGCAGGCGTTTAACAATGCGCTCGCAAACGCAGGTCGGCAATTGGAAGGCTGATCAGCCGCTGGCCAGCAATTCCTCGATTTGACCAAGGCGTTCTTTGCCAAAGAACATTTCATCTCCGTCACCCGCATTGACAAAAAACGTTGGAATACCAAACGCACCCCGCTCGACCGCCTTGTCGGTGTTGTCCATCAACACTTGCTTGACCGACGGCGCTTGCGTTTTCGCAAGCAGATTGGCTGCATCGAACCCGGCGTTCGCCAAAACCGGTGCAATCGCCGCTGCATCGGTTGCATCCACACCGTCTTCCCAAATCGCGGGCAGCAATGCATCGAGCAGCTTGCTACGTTCGTCGCCCTCAACCGCGCACAGCACGCGCTGCAAAGTCACCGAGTTAAACGGAAATTTCGGGTTCATTTTCCACTTGGTCATGCCGTGCTTGACGATGAAACGGTTCATCTCCAGCATCGCATACTCGTTCTTGCCCTTGACCTCACCATCGCGAATAAAGGGCGGCGCATTACCCGTCAGCTTGTGCATTCCAGCAAGGAAGACAGGCGTGATTTCAATGCTCGCCCCATGTTTCGCTGCGATATCCTTGAGCGGATAATAGGCGAAATATGCGTTGGGGCTGACGAAGTCGAAAAGTAGTTCGATGCTCTTGGTCATTGTCTTCTTTCTCAATCGCGGCAGATAGTGCCGACCTACCCCATGAGGGCTTCCATAACCGGGCTGGCTAGACGGCCAGTTTCGCAATCGCCGGTAGGTTGCTCGTACACTATCACCCCATCGACGAACCAGCGAGGATTGCTGGCAACGGCAGCATTATAATAGCAAACAGCGCCCTTCGACCCGTCGATCTTTACAGCGATGACTCGGTTGTGATCTCCGCAATTATGCGCCTCGCAGGCCCGGGATTGCATGTATCCGTCAACACCATCGATCGGCACGACGACAGAAAGGTCCTTCAATACAGTGCTTTCCAATTTGGAGGAGGACAGCGCGGTTCGCACAACTCGCTGGACAGCTTCATTACCGTCGAATGTTTCGCCGGCGACTTCTTCGAAGGGATAGTGGTTGAAAAATTTCGCCAGATTCACTTCGGATGCGTGGGCAATCAATGGCAAACAAAGGAGCTGCGAAGCAAACAACAATCTCGTAAATCTCATCAAACCGATCCCTTCATTCACAACCCTTGCGCAAACGCATCACAGCCCAGCTACACCCAACGCCCCGTCCATATCTTCGATCAAATCCTCGACATCTTCGAGTCCGACATTGACGCGGAGCATACCCTCAAGCACGCCCATTTCGGCGCGGTCTTCGTCGGTTAGGCCCGCATGGGTGGTGCTGGCGGGATGGCACATCAGGCTGCGGGCGTCGCCGATATTATTGCTGATATCGATGAGTTGTAGCGCATCGAGGATCGCGTGGGCTTGGGCCCGGCCGTCTACCACGAAGCTGAAAATCGGGCCGCAGGCGTCCATTTGTTGTTGCGCGAGATCATAGCTTGGATGGCTAGGCAGGCCCGGATGGAGCATTGTCCCACCCGCCGCAACGATCCGTTCTTCCATAAACCGGCCGAGCTTGAGCGCGGTCTCGCTCTGCTTGTGCGCCCGCAGGCTAAGCGTTTCGAGGCCCTTCAACACCACCCACGCATTAAACGGCGCGATGTTGGGGCCGGTATTGCGTTGGAATGGCAGCAGCGTTTCATTGATGAACTCTTCACTCCCGCAGACGGCACCGGCGAGCACCCTGCCCTGCCCGTCCATCAGCTTAGTCGCCGAATAGGCCACCACGTCCGCGCCAAATTCCATCGGGCGCTGCAATGCAGGAGAACAAAACGCATTGTCGACCACTGTTGTGATGCCATGCGCGGTCGCCAGCTTGCAGACATATTCCATGTCGACAATGTCGAGCGTCGGATTGGCCGGACTTTCGAAGAAAAACACTTTGGTGTTGGGCCGGATTGCCTTGTCCCATTCTTCATTCACCGCGCTATCGATCACGGTTGTCTCTATCCCGAAACGAGGGAGCAAATGATCAACCAACCAGCGGCATGAGCCAAACGCAGCTCGCGCCGCAACGCAGTGATCACCCGCCGAGAGCTGGCAAAGCAGAGCCGCGGTCATCGCCGCCATCCCGCTCGCTTGTGCGCGGCATGCCTCTGCACCTTCCATCAGAGCAATCCGTTCTTCCAGCATTGCCACGGTCGGGTTCTGCAAACGCGAGTACGTCATCCCGTCATCTTCACCGGCGAAGCGCGCGGCGACGGTTGCAGCATCGTCATATGTATAGCCCGAGGTCAGGAAGAGCGCCTCGCTGGTCTCACCATGCTCGCTGCGCCAGGTGCCGCCGCGCACGGCCTGCGTTGCGGGGCGCCATTTCTGCGTGACCTTGCGGTCCATTCCGGTGGTCTTTTTCATAGTGGCTAGGCTGTAGGCGGCGCGCATTGCAGCGGCAAGCGCAAGCTACTCAGGAAAAGCCTTCTCAATCGCAAGGTCAGCTATTTCGCCACGCCCGACCGCATCAAGCATTGACGCGCCCTCGATCACCGCGAGCATATGGTGCGCGGTGCCGCTAGGATCGTCCAACCCTTCGGGCAGATGCTCTTCTAGCCAAGCCAACATCGTCCCCATAATCCGGCCCGAGCTCTGCGCCCAATCGGGTTCGCCAGAAACGCCGCCAGCCACTGATTGCCACCATAAGCGCAAAAAGGGCTTGAACGGTTCGCTGCGCGTTGCCGCCATTACTTGATCGATGCACGCGCGCAGCGACGTGGTTCTACCCTGGGGGAACGCGCCGTCCAAGGCCGCTGCATAGATATCCGCCAGATGCGATAAAAGCTCATCCATCAGCTGCTGCTTGGATCCGAAATGATAGAGCAGCATCCGGTCGCTGGTGCCCGCAGCCTTGGCCATCGGGCGAAGGCTGGCGTCGGAGAACCCATGCTGCAATGCATAGGCCGCCAATTGCGGGAGCAAAGTCTCTCGCGACATTCGTTTCCTGGGCTGAGGTTTGCGAGCCATAGAGGGCTTGTAGCGAGTGCTACATATCGCTACAAGTGTAGCATCTGCTACATACGACTCGGAGTCGCAATTATGACCGTTTTCGAAATCCTCGCTCTCGCTGGCGCTATCGCTGTTGTACCGATCATCGCCTATCTCGCACTTGCCGCTAAGCTAAAAGAAAGTGCGCTGATCGCCGCTGCGCTATCGGCTGGCTTCGCTGCATTCACAGCGGTAACGATATGGGCGGACGGGGTGATGCCCGTGATCACCAATCACACGACCAATCTGTGGGGCGTACAGGTTTGGTATGACCTGCTGATGTCGGTGGGTATTGCGCTGCTGTTTGTAGTGCCCCGCGCGCGTCAGATGGGCATGAACGTACCGCTATGGGTGCTGTTCGTCGGCTCTACCGCCAGTATCGGGCTGATGGCGATGGTTGCGCGGCTGTTCTGGCTTGAGCAATCCACCGCAGAGGATCGGACCGAAAAAGCCACCTCAAATTAACCATAAGATCAGGCAGCCTTGCCCGTATACGGGTGAGGTTGCCGGTCTTCGCTGACGTCATTTTCAACATCAAAGCGGCGCCAAGTGCCGCGAACGCGAATCATTGGCGTCCGGCAATGTTCGCATTTGCTCCGGAAATTCTGGCCATCATGCCAGACGCGGTGCCGGTTTATTCGGTGGCCAGAGGCCAGACATAACAGAGACTTGATCACGATAGATTCCCTTTTTGGGGCGACCCGTGATGGCGGGATGCCTGTTCTCTCTCCCTGCATTTTGCTGTGTTATGACGAAACTTATAGCACAAATGCGGCATGATTTTCAGACCAAAAGGATTACCAAATTACGAATTCTGAACGCGCTTGCCGTGAATCGAAAGCGCGATTAACCAAGCACAGATGGCCCAAGCTCCCGAAAATCGAGATGATCCAAGAGTTTGGACTTGGATCATTAGCTTGGCGTTCTTTGCACTGTGCCTGATCCGTTTGACGATCCCTACAGCACCCTATTTCGATGAAGTGCATTATCTTCCGGCAGCGCGCGAGTTGCTGATGAGTGGCGAATGGCTCAATCGCGAACATCCGCTGTTTGGCAAGATCATCCTGGCAGCCGGAATTGCCCTGTTTGGTGATACACCGTTGGGCTGGCGGATTTTCCCCGCTCTGTTCGGCACACTCGCCCTGTTTGCGTTGATGCGGGCGCTGTGGTTCGCGAGCCAATCACGCTTCGCCAGCATCGCTTTCGGCATCTTGATGGCGACAGGCTTCATGCTTTTTATCCATGCACGGATCGCCATGTTGGATGTGTTTATGGCGGCGTTCTTTGCGGTTGCCATTTGGCAATTTGCGGCCGCGATCAGACAGCCCGAAACGGGCCGTTGGCGGTTGGCAACCACGGGCGTGGCTCTTGGCTTAGCAATGGGGTCGAAATGGAATGTCGCCATCCTCGCGATGCTGCCCGGAATAGTGTTCTTCGCGTGCCGTTTGACGGCTGGACGCAGGCGGTTGCTAACCAGCCAGAGAGGCATTCCGATACCGGGCATCTCATTGCTGGAGGCGTTTCTGTGGTTGGGAGTGGTGCCGTTAGCGGTTTACTGGTTGACGTTTTTACCAGCATATTTCGCCGCGGAACGACCGTTAGAATGGGGCGGATTTATTGCCTTGCACCAGACCATTCTCGATCTGCAAAGCTCGGTCAAGCAACCGCATCCCTACCAGAGTAATTGGCCCGACTGGATGCTGAATCTGCGCGCGATCTGGTATTTGTACGAACCAATAGACGGGGCGCAGCGCGGGGTTTTGCTGATCGGCAATCCTCTGACGATGGTACTCGGCTTGCCTGCGCTCGCTTGGTGCGCGTTTGTTGGCGTCACTCGCAAGCGATGGGACGCTTTGGCTGTTGCTGCGATGTATGTTGTTAGCCTCGGCATGTGGTTGTTCGCCGACAAGCCAATCCAATTTTACTACCACTATTTCCTGCCGAGCATCTTTCTGCTCGCCGCGCTGGCGCTGGCGCTCGACGAGTTCTGGAAGCGCGGTGTTAAATGGGTGGCGGTAGTGGTGCTTAGCGGCAGTCTCGCACTGTTCGGTTGGTTCTATCCAATCCTCAGCGCGGCGAAGCTCAATGGGCCGCAATCATTCCTCGTTTGGACTTGGCTGGATAGCTGGCGCTAGGACGAAGGCCTTTTCCGGAACCGGAAATACTCGAACAGCGCCGCCACAACCGCACCGGCAGTCGCAAGCGCCATATCCTTCTGCGCGTCCCACATATCGCCTTGCTGGCCATTATATGCGTCTGCCTGTCCCGGAGCCAAAGTCAGCGTCAGCAACCATTCGAAAATCTCATACATCGCGCTCGCGGCAATGATGAACTCAACCGCGACATAAAGCGCCCGACCGGGTGAGACCGACCAATGTCGCACCAGCGCCTGCGAAAGCGGATGAACCAGCAACGCACCGAAGCTGAAATGGACCAGCCGGTCGTAATGGTTCCGTTCCCAGCCGAATATATCACTCAGTTCGGGTAGCCCTATTCCCGCGAGCCAAGCATCATACGGAACGTAGCTGTAGATGTAGCGCGCACCGATTGTGTGCAGGACCAAGAATGCACCGATGCAGAGCACTGCGCTGTTCGGCATCGACCATTTGTTAAGCGCCCAAGCCAGCGCACCCAAAAAGACCAGCGTCGGTCCGCTCTGTAACGGTGCAGTATGCGGATAGGGCGTGCCGATCAGGCAAAGCAGCACAAACAGTCCAACGCCAATGATCACTTGAAGCTGAAACCGTGGCAGCTTTGTGAGCATCAGAACCGGCCCCAGACGAATCGGCTAGACAATGCGTAATTCCAGACCGACCCGATGATGATCCCCGCCCCGACCGCTAGGATTGCGTGAACGCCGCGCGCTTCAAGCAATGTAGCTACCGCGATATTGGCGAAAGCACCGACTGCACAAGTCGCGCAGAAACCCAGCCACCCCTTCAGGATTGCGCCTGCACCTCTGAGCCGCTTGTCGCGATAGGTAAGCCAATTATTGAGCCAGAAGTTGAAACTCATGGCGACGAAAGTGGCGGTGGCCTGGGCAACCGCAAACGCAATCATTGCCCCGTAAAACGCCGCGCCGAATATTGCGAAGTGGACCAACACACCCAGCGCGCCAACCGTTCCAAACAAAGCAAACCGCGTCGGGATCAGTCGTCCGAAAAGGCGCTCGTAGAGGCCGACGAGAAATTCAAAGATCACCGCGCGATCAAGCTTGCTTTGCCCGCTCCGACGCTCGGCAAATTGCTGCGGGATTTCCTTCACGCGCGGTGCTGGCGATGATGTCGCCAGAATGTCGAGCAGGATCTTGAAACCGATACCCGACAGCTTTGGGGCAAGGTCGCGAACCCGCTCAGTCTCAAGCAGGAAATATCCGCTCATCGGATCGCTGAGTTCGACGCCAGTGATCTTGCGCGCGATACGATTGGCTAATGTCGAGCCGCGCTCGCGCCGCAAGCTCGCGAGTCCATCTGCACTCGCCCCTTCAGCAAAACGGGAAGCTATGACTATATCCGCTTCGCCGCTTTGCACCGCCTCCAGCAGCTTTGGTAGCAAAGCCGGATCATGCTGATGATCGGCGTCCATCAGAGCCACATAAGGGGCAGCTGTCGCGCACATTCCCTCGATCGCGGCGGAGGCTAAACCGCGTCTTCCGATCCGCTGGATTACGCGGATGCGCGGGTCATTCTGCGCCAGACTTCGCGCCTCATCAGCAGTGCCATCATCACTGTTGTCATCGACAACAATCGCTTCCCAGCCATCGGGACCCAACGCCTCCTCAATCCGTGCCACCAACGGTGCCAGATTGCCTCGCTCATTCAACGTTGGGAGGATGATCGCAAGCTGGAGAGTCACCGGATTATAAACGCTCCAACACTGCATCGCCAATCGCCGCCGTGCCCAGATCACCACCCAGATCACCGCCGCGAATACCATCAGCGAGTGCCTTCGATACGGCTGCCTCAACGCGCGCGGCCTGCTCTTCTAGTCCAAACGAATGCCGCAGCATCATCGCAACCGACAGGATCGTTGCCATTGGGTTAGCCAATCCTTGCCCTGCAATATCCGGCGCACTGCCATGGATCGGTTCATAGAGGCCGAAGGTGCCGAACTCGGTTTGCCTCTCACCGAGCGATGCGCTTGCCAGTAAGCCGATCGAGCCGACGCACATGCTAGCGAGATCGGACAGGATATCGCCAAACAGATTGCCGGCCAGCACGACATCGAACTGGCTTGGATCTTTGACCATCTGCATCGCGGCGTTGTCTACATACATATGCGTCAACTCTACATCGGAATACTCCGAGGCTACCTCAACCACTACATCGCGCCACAGCTGGCTGGTCTCGAGGACATTAGCCTTGTCCACGCTGCACAGACGCGAACCACGCTTCTGCGCTGCTCGGAAGCCGGCATGCGCAATGCGGCGCACTTCGCTCTCGGAATAGGACATCATGTCCCACCCCTCGCGCTGACCATCATCCGTGGTACGCATGCCCTTATCGCCAAAATAGACATCACCGTTCAGCTCGCGGACGATCAGCATATCGATTGTTCGCGCGAGTTCAGGTTTCAGACCCGACATGTCTTCGAGACCCCGAAACACTGTTGCGGGACGTAAATTGGCGAACAGGCCTAGCTCGGATCGCAGACCCAAAACAGCTTGCTCGGGCCGCAAGCGCCGTTCCAAATTGTCGCAGGATGGATCGCCAACCGCACCAAACAGCACCGCATCACAAGCCTTCGCCATATCGAGCGTTTCCGCAGGCAGCGGATGGCCGTGACGCTTATAGGCTATCGCTCCAACATCACCCTCAAACAAGGTCAGTCCGGACAGGTCGAGCGCTTCCAACACACGTACTGCTTCACGCGTGACTTCCGCACCAATTCCGTCGCCAGGGAACACCGCAATTTTCATGTATCTATTTGTCCGTTGATCTTCGCCAATCGCTCGCGAAGGAGCGTTCGGGCGGACATAACATCGCCATAAGTGCCAGCAAGCAAGTGTTTCTCTATCGGCGTAAACAATCGATCAAACGCGGTAAGCGCCTCTGCGAAACCGGCGAACTCGGGGGGAGGACCCCCACCGTACCCCAGCTCGCGCAGCATCAGAGTCTCGTAGCTCACGAGACCCGCCAACCAGCCGCGCGCAGACGGCGCTCCACATATTGCATCGAGCACCGCCTTCAGCGCCGGATAGAGACTGGGATAGGCGTTGCGTTCAGGAAGCACCGATGCGGTCAACGCGGTTACCCAGCTGATCGCTGCCGCAGGAAGCGGCTCGCTCAGCCAAGGGCCACGGCTTTCGAGCAATTCAACTTTCGCAAAAGGCAATTGATTGTCCGACTTCGACCGCAGATCGACCTCAACCAGATTGCCCGGAATAACCACCGGGCGCAGTTGCCGCCCACGCCCACCTGCGACATAGCCCGCGACAAGGCCTTCCCGCTCGGTCAGCATCCGTGCAATCACAGCGGTTTCGCCGTGTGGACGGGCGGAAACAAGGATTGCTGGTGCGCGGAGATTCATTGCTGCGCAAGCGCCCATTCCAGCATCCGCTTGGCGGTCTCGCCGCGTACTTGCCAAGACATGCACCGCACGCCGCCGCCCATCTGGCAGATGCCGCCCGATTGCACGGGAATAATCTCTTTCGATGTCCATTCGCGCATTGATGCAAGCGCCTCAGCATCCTCGGGAATGCCGAATTGCGGGAAGTATATTCGCTCCGGCGTTACCAGCATATTGGTGTAAAGACCGCAGGCCGAGCCGAACCGTTCATCATAGATTGTCGACCCGTCATAAGGCGTAGTGATTTCGTGGATCGTGACGTCGGGCAATCCAGCGCGCAAATCGGCCTTTAGCTTTTCCGCATAGGCTGGGTCTTCAGTGTAAGAATTGATCACCAACACATTGGGCTCAACGAACGCAACGACGCCATCGGCATGCTCAAGACCGCCCTGTTCATCAGCGTCGATAAAGGCAACGTGATCGACATTGGGCAAGCTGGTCAGATATTCGCGTGCCTGCTTCTCGGTGGCGTTATTGTCGGCAAGGAATTTGCGGCTAACCACCACACGCCCAGCGTAGTCATCGACGAAGTTTCCGCCATCATTGAGCCAATCACTCTCGGCAAATTTGACGCCGGCTTCCTCGATCAACTCGGCAAAGTCCTCTTGCACTTCATCGGCAGTTTTTTGCCCGTTACGCCCGCCACCTTGGCCCGCTGCAGTGTAGCGAAACATCATTGGAGAGGTCGCACTCGACAGCGTGAAATCGCGCATCCAGATATCCAACTGCGGGGCGATAACAACGTGCTCTTCGCCCAATGCATCGGCATAGGCGGCGCGATCCTGCTCCGCGACGAGCACCAGAACATCATCACGTTCTGCCACCTGCTTGGCGTAGGCGATGTGGAAATCGCGCAACTCGTCTTTGATATCACTGTAGTAATCGTCGACCGAAGGCGGCCCGGCAAGAACGATCAGTTCCTTCTCGCTGTTCATAGTTTCTTCCGGTTGCTGAGCTTCGCTTGCACTGCACGCAACCAAAAGGCCGCTCGCAAGCAGCGAGAAAGCGACTTTGGTTGGGAAACGAAGCGGACCCACCCGCTTCAAATTACTTGGCCAGCTTGGCTTCAAGTTCGGCCAGGCGTTCAGAGAGCTTTTCGTTCTCTTCACGTGCCTTAGCAGCCATATCTTTGACCGCGTCGAATTCCTCACGGCTTACAAAATCCATCCCGCCCATTGCTTCTTTGACACGTTCACGCGCACTCTCGCGCGCTTCGCGGGTCATACCCGCAAAGGTACCTGCGGCACTGTTAGCGATTTTGACGAAGTCGGAGATGATAGGGTTCTGGCTTTGCATGATCGCTATTTGGGTTTCGCAGGCGGCAATGTCCAGAGTCTTTTGTTTAGCCTCAGGCGCCGGCGCTCACATCCGTTCACTTGGCTATCCTCGCTTTCGCTCCTTATCGGTCGCTACGCTGCGGGCTGGCCACGTAGCCCTATGGCAGCGCGACCGGGAACCGGGAGTGCCCTGAGAGGCCGGGAATGGTCCGGTTTCTGACTAGGAAACCGCAAGCGCGACTGCGCGCCCGAGCTTATGCGAGGTAGCAAGCGAGGCGGATGCCTCGCGCCCGCAGGGCCAAAACAAAAAAACTAAATCTCGATCCGCTGCACAGCTTGCGTTTGGTCAACGCCATCGGCATCGGGATTGAGCTTCAAAAATTCATAATTCAGCAGCGTCGCGAAGCACAGCCACGCCAGATAAGGCAGCAGCAACAGCGCCGCCAATTGTCGCACGCGCCAAAACAGGCCAATCACTATCACTGCCGTGATGACCGAAGCGCCCAGCACGTAGAGGCCGAGCGTCATCTGGTAATTGCCGAAGAAAACCAGCGTCCACGACTGCGCCAGCAGAAAATGCAGGACAAATACGATCAATGCCGCCACTCGTCCGCGCGCTCCCCACGCAGCGCAGATCAACGCGACTGATAGGCCCAGCATTACGTAGAGAATTGTCCACACGATCCCGAACCACTTTGGCTCAGGGAAGATGTCCGGTTTGATCAGACTTTGAAACCACAGGCTGTTCGATCCACCGCCAAATTGCTCTGCCAAGAAGCCTACGAGCAAGCAGGCAGGTACAGTAAACAACGCCCAGCGGAAGAAGCTGGCACGAAGCTGACCTTGAGAAGCGAGAACGTTCATGGAGTCTCCAAAGGTGATTCGCCAAATACGATTCAATGCAGGACTTTGGCGGGGGATGCCGCGTGCTGCAATGGGGTGATCCAGATTGTGCCGTGCTGGGAAGCCTAACCGCCGCGGACTTGCCCGCGTTGAGCCGATATCAGGAACTCGACATTGCCTTCGGGTCCAGTGATTGGACTGCGAACGATCCCTTCGACTTCCCAAGCTTCGCCTTCCAGCCACTCACGGACCTCGTCGCAAACGCGTTGATGCAGTGCCTCATCTCGAACAACGCCGCCCTTACCAACTTCCTCGCGGCGCACTTCAAATTGCGGTTTGATGAGAGCAACCAGTCGGCAGTCTGGCTGGGCAAGCTTCAGCGGCACTTCGAGGACTTTGCTCAAGCCTATGAAGGACGCGTCGCACACTACCCAACTAAAGGGATGTGTGATCATACCCGCCGTCAGGATGCGCGCGCTGGTCTGTTCAAGTACCGTCACCCGATCATCATCGCGCAGTTTCCAAGCGAGCTGATTTGTCCCGCTATCCACCGCGATCACGTGTGTCGCGCCGCCTTGCAGCAGCACATCGGTGAACCCACCGGTCGAACTGCCGACATCCATCGCCGTCACACCGCTCGGGTCGAGGCCAAAATGCCCGATTGCATGCGCCAGTTTGATACCGCCACGGCTGACCCATGGATGGTCACGCCCGCGCACTTCCAATGGCGCATCTTCGGATAATTGCTGGCCCGATTTTGCCATTTTGGTTTCGCCGGAGAACACCAGCCCCGCCATCACTAGCGCCTGCGCACGTGTCCGGCTCTCGACCAGTCCTCGCTCGACAAGCATCTGATCAAGGCGTCTTTTCTTTGGCATAAATTCCATTTTGGTTTGGACCTGAGAAGCGTTAGCGCGCATTGTAACGATAAGAAACTGCTATCCCGTTGGAGCCCCCGTGAAACGACGCCTTGCCATTTGTACCCTGCCACTGCTCGCTGTGACCTGCTGCAAGTCAGCACCCGATCCTGTACCGCCACCGGTTATTCAGGTGCCCGCGCCGACACCAACGCCAACTCCTACTCCCACGCCAGCTCCGGTTCTGGGTGAGCCGGAATATGAGAACTGGCCTGATGCACCGCAGACTGCCGGTGATTGGACCTATCGCGATGACACTAGCCTTAGCTACGCCACCTTCGGCACAGCCGGCAGCGCGGCGCGGTTTGGTGTGGAATGCTCCAAATCATCGCGCAACATTCGCCTCGTTCGCGGTGCGCGCGCATCGGGGACTGTGCCTATGCGGATACGCACCGAAACTGCGCAGCGCTTGCTTGATGCAGCCCCTTCCGCCGATGGACGCCCTATGCTGATCGCCACGCTTTCTGCAAATGACCGGCTTCTCGATGCCATGGCCCTCAGTCGCGGCCGTTTTGCGGTTGAAACCGCGGGAATGGACACGCTCTATCTGCCAGCATGGCCGGAAATTACGCGCGTGATCGAAGATTGCCGGTAGCTGCATTAACGCCGCTTTTTGGAGCGCGCAATTGTGACGTGGAAAAAGATAAAATCAAGCCTTGTGTTGCGGGTCAAAACGACTCACAAAGGTAGTCAAGATCAGCGGCACACGCAGGTCTTGGACCTTCCGGTGAACGGCAGGTTCTGGCTTTCAAGCGCGAAAGGAGGTGATCCGATGTCTCATGGTTCAATTAAGGGGTCGGTTAAGTTCCACACGGGAAGTGCTCTGGGCTAACGCCACATAGAGTTTTCGTGGACGGCACTTCTGGCCGTTGACCATGCGAAAGGCGGTACCTCCTACGGGCGAGGGCCGCCTTTCACTTTTGTTTGGCCTCAAGCGCCGGCGGCTGCATCCGCAGCCTTGGCTTTCCTCGCTTTCGTTCCCTGACGGTCACTTCGCTGCGGGCGGGCCGGTCGGCCCTTTGACTGCCGTGACCAAGGTTCAGAACAAATTCTGATGGCTAGGAATGGCTCGGTCAGCGACTAGCTGACCGCAAGCGCGACCGCGCGCCCGAGCTTCTGCGAAGTAGCCAAGCGAGCCGGATGGCTCGCGCCCGGCGACTGAGGGTTAAACAAAAGACTCTCCCCCTTGCCCTGCAACGCCCCTCCCATTATCCGGCGCACATGGAATTCAAGAGTATCCCCCACCCCTCGCCGACCGCTGCCGATGCACGCGATGCGGCGCTTGTTGATCCCGGCTTCGGAAAGCTGTTCTCCGATCACATGGTGGTGATCGACTATGTGGAGGGACAAGGCTGGCACAATGCCACAGTTGGTCCACGCGAAGCGCTGAGCCTCGACCCGGCTGCATCGGTGCTGCATTATGCGCAAGAAATCTTCGAAGGCATGAAGGCCTATCGCCAAGAAGATGGCGGCGTTGCACTGTTCCGTCCGGAGGAAAACGCGCGCCGCTTCAATGACAGCGCGGACCGCATGGCCATGCCCCGCATTCCCGAAGAATTGTTTATCGAAGCCGTTCGCCAGTTGGTGGCGGTGGACCGCGACTGGTTCCCAAGTGTCGATGGCGGCGCGCTATATTTGCGACCCTTTATGTTCGCGAGCGAGGCATTCCTCGGTGTGCGTCCAGCGAAGGAATACAAGTTCATAGTCATCGCAAGTCCGGCAGGCAACTATTTCAAATCGGGTGTCCCCGCAGTGAAAATCTGGGTCGCAAAGGACTATGTCCGCGCAGCCAAGGGCGGCACTGGCGCGGCAAAAACCGGCGGCAATTACGCGGCCAGCCTAGTCCCGCAAGCTGAAGCTATCGAAAAGGGCTGCGATCAAGTGGTGTTCCTCGATGCCATCGAGCGCAAATGGATCGAGGAATTGGGCGGGATGAACCTGTTCTTCGTGATGGAAGACGGCACCGTCATCACACCTCCGCTGACTGGCACAATCCTGCCCGGCATCACGCGCAACAGTTTGATTCAGCTACTTCGCGAAGAAGGCCTGACTGTCCGTGAAGAACTTTACAGCATCGACCAATGGAAAGCCGATGCGGAGAGCGGTAAACTGCTGGAGACTATGGCCTGCGGAACGGCAGCGGTTGTTACTCCAGTCGGACATGTAACAGGCAATGATGTCGACTTCACGATCGGCAGCGGCGGTCCGGGGCAACTGACGAGCAAGCTGCGCGAGAAGCTAGTTGGTATCCAGCGTGGGAGCATGGACGATACGCATGATTGGGTGATGCGGTTGTGACAACACCAGCACAATCGCATTCCTAAGCTGACGACACTCCTCTAGTATGATACGCTGTATCATGAATGGAGTGCTGACTTGAACAATCCGAACAACCGCCCGACTGCTCGCCTACTTGCGGAAGCGGGGTTTTCGCTGGGAATGCGTGTCCTTGATATCGGATGCGGCAATGGGCTTTTGGCGCGAGAGATTGCTAAACTCGTCGGACCTCATGGCCACGTTCTCGGCATTGACCTGCAAGACACAGCGTTAGAACAAGCCCGGAGTCACCCGGCAGAAGATGGTGCGGCACCAGTCGAGTATCGGAAGCTGGATCTCAATACCGAAACCCTCGATGAAACATTCGATGCAATTTCATGCCGGAGAGTGCTGATGTATCTGCCCGACGCGCAGGCCACACTCACTCGGCTTGCGAGCCTGCTAGAACCGGAAGGGTTCATCGCAATTCAGGAACAATCGCGCCTCGGCATGCCAATCGCCGGGCAACCCATTCCCATGCATGAAAAGGCCCATCGCTGGATATGGGATGCCGTTGAGGGCGAGGGTGCCGATACGTCGATCGGCTTCAAGCTAGCGGCAATGCTGCAAGCGAGCGGGCTAACTATGCAAGAGCTATGGGCCGAGGCGATTGTGCTGGATAGCCGGCCAGAATCGGACTTCGCACCGCTAGTGTCGATAATGAAGCCCAGACTGATTGCTGCCGGTATTCCGGAAACAGACATTGATGAATTGATATCCGATATGCCGCGGGAACGGCAAGTACTGGAAAGCCCGATATTATACGACATGGCGTTCCTCGCCATTGCTCACAAGCCAGCCTAATCCGCCGACGATCTGCTCAATTGGTATCTAATTACAGCTAGTTGCCGCACTCCCCCAATTTGTCCCTAATCGCATCGATCAGCCAACTCGTCGCCGGGCCCGGCTTGATATCGCGCCGCCACATCGCGCTGAGTGCGTAGGCATCGCCCGGCTTCTCGGGCAGATCGAGTTCAACCAGCGCGCCGCTCTCTAGATCGTCAGCGACCATATGGCGCGGCATATTGCCCCAGCCGATCCCCTCTTTCAGCAGCGAGTGCTTTGCGCCCAGATCAGCCAAGCGCCAGCTTTGCGGGCTGAGAACGGAGAATTCGCGGCCCTCGGTCAGCGGGGAGCGGTCGGAGAGTACCAATTGTAGGTACTTTCGGCTTGCGCCCGCCGCAATGCCATTTGCCGCCAAGGGGTGATCGGGAGCGGCCACAGGTATCAGTTCAACCTGTCCGATGGCCTGCCTGTCCAATTCGGGATGATTGCCAACCACGGGGCCCGCCACCGCCAAACCTGCTTCTTCGCTCAGAAGGCAAGCCGCCACAGCACCCAGCGCCTCTACATTCAAACGGAGTGCGACTGTCGGAAACATCGTGCGGAAATCGCGCAGGACCGCCGCGGTCACCTCACCCGGCACCATAACATCGAGTACCATCGACACATCGCTTTCCAGCCCTGAATGCAAGCTGCGCGTTTTGGCGAGCAACGCATCAACCTCGCCCGTCACCGCGCGCGCTTCTGCCAACAGGCCTTTGCCCGCCTCGGTCAATTGCGGTTTGCGCGATCCTTCGCGGGCGAACAGCGTGACGCCAAGCTGCGCCTCCATTTGCGAGACGCCATAGCTAATGGCCGAGATTGCCCGACCCATGCGCCGCGCCGCGCCGCCGAAGCTGCCTTCCTCCTCGACCGCGAGGAAGATGCGCAATTGATCGAGAGTGGGTTCGCCAATTCTCATTGTTCTAAATATCCGAACATTATGAGGGATTTTATCTCACTTATCCGAATTTAAAACAAGCCCTATCTCCGTCTCAACAGAAACACAGATCACGGAGATTTCCCATGATTGAACTACGTAAATTCGAAACCCTTGGTTCCGCCAATCACGGTTGGCTCGATGCACGTCACCACTTCTCTTTCGCCAGCTACCACGATGCATCACGCGTCAATTGGGGCAGCCTGCGCGTTTGGAATGATGACATCATTCAGGCCGGCACCGGCTTTCCGACGCACCCCCATGAGGACATGGAAATCATCACCTATGTCCGCGAAGGCGCGATCACCCATACGGATAGTATGGGCAATGAAGGTCGTACCGAAGCGGGCGATGTTCAGGTGATGAGCGCCGGAACCGGCGTTCGCCATTCGGAATATAACCGTGAGGACAAGGACACCACCTTGTTCCAGATCTGGATCATTCCCGACGAGCGCGGTGGTGAACCAAGCTGGGGAGCGGCCAAGTTTCCCAAAGGTAATCGCGCCGGTCAATTCGTGCCATTGGCATCGGGTGCAGCGAATGATGATGCATTGCCGATCCGCGCGAATGCTCGTGTTCTTGGTGCAACCATAAAAGCTGGCGAGAGCGTGACGTATGACACTTCGGTCGACCGCCATCTCTATCTCGTTCCTGCGACCGGCAATATTCAAATTTCCGATGCAGGGGGCCATGTAGAGGCCAATGCCCGCGACGGTGTCGCCATCACCGGAATGGACAGCGTGACCATCACAGCGCTCGAGGACAGCGAACTCGTCCTCGTTGATGCTGCCTGATCAACCCTCGGCCCTGCTCCTCCCCTCCCGGGAGCAGGGCCACATTATTTCGAAAGAATTACCTATGCCCAATATCCTCCACATTTCTGCCAGCATCCGCGGCAACGAATCCGTATCGCGCAATTTGAGCAACACGCTTGCACAAGGCCTCGCATCGAAATCGGGCGCGACTGTCGTAGAGCGCGACCTCAGCACCGACGACCTGCCGTTTATCGATGCAGATCGTTTCACCGCGAATCTTGCACCCCATGCAGAGCGGACAGGCGAACAACAGGAACTCGCCGCGATTGCAGATGAGTTGATCGATGAACTCGAAACCGCAGACACGATTGTCTTCGGTGTACCGATCTACAACTTCTCGGTCCCCGCCAGCGTCAAAGCATGGGCCGATCTGGTCGCTCGCGCTGGCACTACATTTGCCTACACGCCCGACGGTCCGAAGGGGCTGCTCGAAGGCAAGAAGGCCTATATCGCAGTCGCATCAGGCGGAACGCCAGCGCAGAGCGACATGGATTTCATGACCCCGTGGCTCACATTCTTCCTCGGTTTTCTGGGCATCCATGATGTAGAGGTAATTGCCGCAGACGGAATTATGGGCGACGATGGCGAAGCAAAAATCGCCGCAGCGAATGACACAGTAACAAAGCTCGCTGCTTGAGCGCGGCGGTAACCGGAGAAACATCATGACAGATACAGACCCCGCTTCACGCGACGCCTCCGTCCTCATCGCGCGGATCCTGCTCGGCACTTTGTTTGTGCTGGCTGGCATCAACAAACTGATAGGTGCGGAAGGCACTATCGGCTATATCGAGTCAGCGGGATTGCCTTTGGCACAGGTCGTTTATGCAGGAACGGTTGCGGTAGAGATTCTTGGCGGATTGGCGATTATTGTCGGTTTCAAGGCCCGCTGGGCAGGCCTCGCTCTTGCGTTGTTCTGCATTGCGACTGCAGTGCTCTTTCACAATGATTTCAGCGTCCAGACCGAGATGACCGCGTTCCTGAAAAACCTCGCGATCGGCGGTGGTATGCTGATGGTGTTCGCTTTTGGTCCCGGCCGTTATTCAATAGACCGCCGATAACGCCGAATCTTTTTCGCGAGTTTAGCCGGGGAGTTCAGCTCTCCGGCTAAGCCGCTTTCTCGACCGGCACCACGTTGTAGCGGCGCAACTCTTCCTGGCTGAGGCAATACCGTTGCTGCTGCTTACCCTCGCCGCCGGTCGCCGCTTGGCGATACATGATTTCAGTCAGCAATTTGCGGCTGACGCCCATCCGGATCAGAAAATCATTGTCCTCGCTCGCCAGCAGGGCGCTGAGCTGCTCGATTTCGCCAATCAGCTCGATAGTGTTGTCGGTGCCCTTCTCCACCGAGCGGGTAATAACGCTGCGTTGCCCAGTATGCGTGAACATGTGAACCATGAAGATGCCGCCTTCATCAACCGCGCGCCGATCACCGCCCATAAACATGAAATTGCAGGCGGAAAAACACGTCCAGCCTTTAGGAATACGGGTGAGCATTCCAGGGTAAGAGCGGATCGCCTTGCCTGCTGCATTGCCCCCTTCGGCATCACCACCGGAAGACCGTATCCAGATCTCTTCGATCAAATCATCGGCTTCAATCGCATCGCGCAGGCGGTCTGCGACGTAAGGATCGATCATTCCTTCGGCGAGCAACACCCGTTTGCCGTCAATATCTTTCGGCGTGAGTGTCATAGCCTCGGCCGGCCCCCAATTGGGCTCCGCCGGGCAGGTGGGATTGTCTAGGTCGCGCTTATCCGCACCGGTCAGCATCGCCAGCGCCAAAAGTGCAGTGGGAATGCGCAAAACTTTCATTTGGGCAATCACTACGCAACCAAAGAATAGCGACGCGAGCCCGGAGGGCGGCACATCCGCTTATTGGCCGTCGTTTCCTCACCGCTCACGATAATAACATCTGTAACCGTAATACATTGGAGCCCAGTCGTGTCAGCGTCTTCACTGGCGACTACGGTTGACGTACCCGAGACATCATCCCGCGTGCTCGATTTCCATGATGCTGTAGAGCCGACTTCGGCTGATCGCATAGGTGCCAATGGCGCCTCTTCCGGGTTTTCTTCCTCGTCACTGTCAGTCTCATCCTCTTCGATCACTTCGACGCTGCTTGTCGCGTTCAAAGTTGCCTCGGCTGCGAGCTTTTGCTCTGCCGGATCCAAACGGCAGGCGATCTCGGTGGTCAACTGATCAGAGAATGTACTGACCGGAACCCAGCGCGAAACGCCCGTCTCGCGCGCTTTGCTGCGTACTGTGCGCCCAAAAATCCCGCCGAGAACTTTGCGTGCAGTGGACTTCTTCTCGCCCGCCTCGCATCCAGTATCCTTCGCAGTCGCATCGTTGGTTACATTGCGAACATCGCGCGGTATCAATTGGCGAAATTGCGCGCTGACAGGTGCAGCCGCCATTGCACAAACAGCGAGGCTGGCAATTGCCAGTCGTAAACTGCTTCGGGCTGATCTAATCATGTGACTATTTCCTCCGTGGCATTTGTATATCAGGCCGTACGCCTCGGCTCCAGCCCTGCTAAGAGGCGCTTAGTTTTCCGGCACACCCTGCCTAAGCTCCTCCAGCCACACATCGGCCACGGCGTCACTTGGTGCACGCCAATCTCCGCGTGGGCTTAAGGCACCGCCCGCGGACACTTTCGGCCCATTGGGCAAAGCGCTGCGTTTGAACTGACTGAACTGGAAGAAGCGCCAGAGAAATTTCTCTAGCCAGCCGCGCAGGGTGACGAGATCATATTCGTTCTTCTTCGCTTCGGGGAAGTCCGCAGGCCATAGGCCCAGACCCGCATCCTTCCACGCGTGATACGCTAGGAACGCGACTTTGCTCGGTTTCTGACCGTAGCGGATGATGTGGTGCAGGAAGAAGTCGTTCAGCTCATAAGGACCGATCTTGCTTTCGGTACTTTGCATCCCGCCTTGCTCATCCGCCGGGACTAATTCGGGCGAGATTTCGGTATCTAGGATCGCCTGTAAGACGTCATCGGTCTTGGCATCGAATTGACTGGTTTGGATCGACCAACGGATCAAATACTGAATCAGCGTTTTAGGCACGCCAGCGTTGACGCCGTAATGGCTCATTTGGTCTCCGACACCATAGGTGCACCAACCCAGTGCTAACTCGCTAAGATCGCCCGTTCCCAGCACAAAGCCGTTATGCTGACCCGATAGGCGGAACAGATAGTCTGTGCGCAGACCCGCCTGCACGTTCTCAAACGTCACATCATAAACGGGCTCGCCGTCTGCAAACGGATGACCGATATCCTCAAGCATCCGCGTGGCGGCGGGGACGATATCGATTTCCTTAGACGATATTCCCATCGCTTCCATAAGCTTCCACGCGTTGGACTTGGTGTGATCGGAGGTGCCGAAGCCGGGCATGGTGAAGCCCTTGATCATTTTGCGGTCGAGCCCGAGCCGATCGCAAGTCTTCGCGGCCACGATCAACGCATGCGTGCTGTCGAGCCCGCCCGAGATGCCGATCACGATGCTCTTGGCCTTGGTCGCGGTCAGGCGCCGCATCAAGCCGTCGACTTGAATGTTGAACGCCTCGTAGCAATCCTCGTCGAGCTTGTTTGCGCGGTTGGGGACGAAGGGGAACCGGCGGATTGGGCGATGCAGACCGATATCTCCACCGACCGACTTGTGTTCAAAACTGACGGTACGGAACCAGTTTTCCGGGCAATCCTCCGCTTCTGCCGCATCGTTGAACGTCTGGTTGCGCATCCGCTCAGACAGCAAGCGTTCGGTGTCGATGTCGGCAATGCTCAGTTCTGCATCGAGGGTGAAACGCTCGCTTTCAGCCATCAGATCGCCGAATTCGTAAATCATCCCCTGCCCATCCCAAGCGAGATCGGTGGTGCTTTCCCCATGCCCGCTGGCCGAATAGGCATAGGCAGCGATGGCGCGGGATGATTGCGCGCGGGCCAGCATGTGCCGCTCATCCGACTTGCCGATGGTGACATTGGACGCGGAGAGGTTGGCTAAGATCGTCGCGCCCGCGAGCGCGCCCAAGGTCGACGGCGGATTGGGGGACCAATAATCCTCACAGATTTCGACATTGAGTTTGAAACCTGGCATGTTCGATGCGGCAAAAATCAGATCTGTGCCGAACGGAACTGTTCGACCTGCCACTGTAATTTCCTGCCCCTGAACCGAGCGTCCATGCGCGAACCAGCGCTTCTCGTAATATTCGCGGTAGTTCGGGAGGAAGCTCTTTGGAATCACACCCAGCAGCGCGCCTCCCGCAATCACCAACGCCGCGTTGTATATCTTGCCATTCCGCCTCACAGGCGCGCCAATCAGCAAGACTGGCGAGAGCTTTGTCGATGCCTTCACAATATCACCAACCGCAGCCTCGACTGCGTCCAGCAGTGCACCCTGCAAATGCAGATCATCAATCGCATAAGAGGACACGCACAGCTCGGGATACACCACCAGATCGACATGCGTGTCATGCGCCCGCTTCGCCTCAGTCAGAATCGCATCACGGTTGAACGACACATCCGCAGTGCGAACTTGTGGTGTACTCGTCGCCACGCGAACAAAGCCGTGAGCATGGGCGCTGTAAAAGGGGTGCTTGCTATTTGTCTTAGGGCTGCTCATGGCAGTATCTTTCGTGTCAGATTGAACTTCCGGGGCCAAAGAATCAGGGGGCTCGAGCCAGTCTTCAAGAGCGCAAATGCCCAGTTCGGCGAGACGCTTCTGCACCGCTGCGCGGGCAATCTTGCCTTTGGTTTCCCAGCCGTAGACGGTGCGGCTGGGCCAGGCTTTTGGCTCGCCGTAGCGCGCACCAAACTCCTCCGCATTGAGCGGTGGGTTATGCGCCTCTCGCCACTCGCGAATTTTGGTACCGGCTAAATGCATAATCATGCAGTATCCCAAAAGGATACTGGTACGCAAGCATCACTTCTAATCTTAGAAGCCGATATTTTCTTGCCCTCGTAACCGCACCGCCCCACCTAGCGAACAACGCAAGAGATAAGCAAAAGGAATTCCCGTATGGCCGATCCTACCTACACGCCGCCCGAAGTCTGGACTTACGACAGCGAGAGCGGTGGCCGCTTCGCCGCAATCAACCGCCCGACCGCAGGCGCGCAGCGCGAAGAGGAATTGCCCAAAGGTGAGCATCCGCATCAATTGTACTCGCTGGCTACGCCCAATGGTGTCAAAGCCAACATCATCTTTGAGGAACTGCTCGAGGCGGGTCACTCAGACGCTGAATATGACGCTTGGATCATCAATATCGGCGAAGGCGTCCAATTCACTAGCGGTTTTGTCGATATCAACCCCAACTCGAAAATTCCGGCAATGGTTGATTATTCCGGGGTCGATCATTCCGGCAGCGCACCTATCCGCGTTTTCGAAAGCGGTGCGATCCTGATGCATATGGCGGAAAAGTTCGGCAAATTTCTGCCGACCGACACGGCAGCCCGCGCCGAAACGCTCAGCTGGCTATTCTGGCAAGTCGGCAGCGCGCCTTTCATCGGCGGCGGCTTCGGTCATTTCTACGCCTATGCGCCGGAGAAATACGAATACCCGATCAATCGCTATGCGATGGAAACCAAGCGGCTGTTCGATGTCGCCAACAACCGCCTGAAGGAAACACAATTCCTGGCCGGTGATGAGTACACGATCGCCGATATGGCCGCAGCACCATGGCTCGCACCCTTCGTCAGCGGTGACATCTATGGCGAGGCGAAGAAGTTCCTCTCCATCCACGAATATGAAGCCGTGGAACGCTGGGCGAATGAGATCATGAGTCGTCCGGCCGTAGAACGCGCTAAAATGGTCAATCGCACCTGGGGCGAAGAAGGCACCAATGTGCCCAACCGCCACTCAGCAGATGATTTTTCCAAGGCGTAAAGGTCGAAAATCGGGAAAAAAGTTGAAGGGGTTGTAAGACTTCGGTCATTCCCCCCTTCCATTCCACAAACACCGCGTTATATGGGGCGCGCTTGTCGAGGGATTAGTCCCCAATAAGCTGCTGGGGCGTCGCCAAGTGGTAAGGCACCGCTTTTTGGTAGCGGCATTCGCAGGTTCGATCCCTGCCGCCCCAGCCATTTTCCTTATTTGTCGAGATCAGTCGCAGCGTTGGCGCTCAGGTTGCGGGCCCGCCGCCAACACCTTCATTGCCTGCAGATGCATCGGTTGCGGCTTCTTCCTCCACATTACCTTCTTTATCGCCCTCATCGAGCATTGCCGGCACCTCAACCTCCATCTTGGGGAAGTCTTCGGCGAGGCGATCTTCGACCGCTTTGCTTAGGTCTGCAATCCGCTCTGCATTCACACCGAGATCGCTGGTGCCGACCCGCGAAGTTGAGCGGAAATCCACACTCGATCCGGTTTCTGTTGCCCGCACACGTGCCACCACATCATCTTCAAAGCCATACCAGAACACAACTGAAGTGCCTTCGACGATGCCGACATCTTCATCGACCGTGACATTCTCAAACCCGCGCATTTCCATCGCGTCTTTGATAGCTGTGATCGCATCCGAAGGTGCACGATCGATTGTAAGCGTTTTGAGGTTGGGATATCCGTCGGCAATCAACTGCGCCGCAGTAACACCCTTGAGCTCTGCATTTTCAGCCCAATTGTCATAATTGCCGAGGGGCGCGTTGAAATCGAGCAGTTCGTTCACGCCTTCACCGCTATCGGCGCGCGCTTTGACCATTGCTGCAGAATATTGCGGCGCATCAGCCGTATTGGTGGTGATGTCATAGATGAATGGTACCGACGCTGCTGTCGATTGCAGCCCCATGAGGCCGCCAGCAAAGCCGAGCGGGACCAGCAGCGCCAACAGTGCCGCCAACCAATTGCCCTTGGGCTTGCTGATCAACGCGACAATCAAGCCGACAATCGAAAGAACCGCGACCACGCCCGCTCCGATCATCCCCCATTGGATAGTCATTTTCCCGAAAGCGAACAGCTTGTCGATTGCACCCAATTTTGCGCCGAACATGGCGATGGCAAACCACACGAGGAGAAGGATAGCGAGGAGCAGCGCGAGGCGCGGCGTTATCTTGAGAATGTTCATGCAGCGCTAGATGCACCAGCAAGCGCGCGCTCGCAAGCGCGGTAATTATTCAGCCGGAATATCCAAAGCGGGCTGTGGGTTGTTGGGCGTCAGAATCATCACGCCATCCTCTACTCGCCAGCCCTTGAGCCGTGAGAGGACATTCATTCCGATTACACTGGTATCGCCGAGATTGGGTGCGATGATCGCATCGATCCCACGCGCCGCAACATTCCCGAAGCGCAGCTCATCCATCGTCGCGACATAGGCAGAAGCAGTGCCATTGGCTGTGCTAAGTTGAACAGGCAATCCTCCCGCGCGCGGTTCCATGCCCACGCGCTCCGCCACCTGCGATGACACCGCGGTCAAAGTCGCGCCAGTATCGATCATAAATTCGACCGGCTCGCCATTGACCCGCGCGACCAGCCAGTAATGCCCGTCTGGCGCGAGCGGGATACGCGTTTCGCCGCCCTCAACCACTTGCTCGGGCAGTCCCATGGTCGGCAGCGCCAAATCGATACGCGGATCGAACCGTACCATTTGCAGCACAATTGCGACAACAATTCCGGTGAGAGCCAAGGTGCTCGTCACGCGAACCAGACCGCCCAGCGGGACATCGCGGCGAACCATAATCGCGCCAATCCAACCGACAACCAGCGCCGCCACAGTCGCCATCAGCAAACCCGAACGCGGCACTTCGCTGAGCACCGCAGCGGCGGAACTCCATATATCAGCGAAGGCGCCGGGATTAACCATTCAGCCTATGTAGGGCCTTTCACGCTTCAGTTCCATGAACGGTCGATATTATCGGCTCAAGGCGCGCTGCGCGGAATTGATGCCTCAGCTAGGATGAGCGAGAAACGGCCCTTCTCGTCGGTCCAGCGCTGCATCGGGGTCCAACCCCCAGCGAGCAGCAAGGTAGCTGAGCTACGCTTGTCGAATTTGTGGCTGTTCTCGGTATGGATGGTCTCGCCCTTGGTCATCACGAAATCGCGACCTGCAACGCTAAATTCCATATCGCGCTGTACTTCCAAATGCATTTCGATCCGGGCAAAATCGTCATCCCAACGCGCCACATGACGCAAATCGTCGACCGGGATCGTTCCGTCGAGCTCACGGTTGATACGGCGCGCGAGGTTTAAGTTGAATTCACCAGTCACCCCTGCAGCATCATCGTAAGCGGCTTCGAGAACGTCGGTGCCTTTGATCAGGTCCATACCGATCAGGAGCTGCGATCCCTCGCCCAAGGTGTCTCGCATCGTCCTCAGCAAATCTACTGCTGTGCGCGCGACCATATTGCCGATGGTCGAGCCGGGAAAGAAACCAAGCTTCGGCATATCCGCAACGTCATTCGGCAAAGCGACTTTACGCATGAAGTCCGCCTCGACCGGATGTACCGGCAGACCGGGAAACTTAGCGGACAAATCCGCCGCAGCCGCGCGCAGGAAGTCACCCGAAATATCTAGTGGTACATAGGCAGCAGGTTCAATGGCGCGCAACAACAGCGGCGTTTTCACCGAACTGCCAGAACCGAATTCCACCACTGCACGATCTGGCCCGATACTCTGGGCAAATTCAGCACCGCGCGCGGTAAGTATCTCGGTCTCTGCCCGGGTCGGATAATATTCGGGTATCTGAGTAATATCCTCAAACAATTGCGAGCCGGCATCATCGTATAGCCACCGGGCCGGAATCGCCTTTTGCGCCTCCGATAGACCCATCAGTACATCGGCGCGAAACGCGCGGTCGACACCATCTTCGTCACGGTCAACCAACTCCAAGCCCGAATTGCTGCTCATCAAATATCCTTGGCGAGCCGTAGCCCGGTAAATTGCCACCGCTGATGCGGGTAAAAGAAGTTGCGATAGGTACTCCGTGAATGACCGCGCGCGGTGGCACAACTTGCGCCGCGTAGGACGAACTGCCCGCTCATAAATTTGCCATTATATTCGCCAATTGCACCCTCTGCGGTTTCGAAACGCGGATACGGCAGATAGGCGCTACGAGTGAACTGCCAGCAATCGCCAAATAGGTCGCTACCACCCAAAGGTAACGGGGCCCGCGAACTGTCCAGCTGGTTGCCGGACGCTGGATCGGAATTCTGTGCCACTGCTTCCCATTCAAACTCGGTCGGTAATCGGCGACCTGCCCATGTCGCAAAAGCGTCAGCCTCGTAATAGGAGATATGCGTTACCGGCGCGCCGGGATCACGTTTTACCCACCCCGCATGGGTGAACTGCTCGGTCTCGTGCCAGTAAAGCGGTGCCGTAATGCTTTCTCTATTCACCCAGGCCCAGCCATCAGACAGCCACAAAGCGGGATTAGTGTAGCCATTGTCGTCGATAAATTGCTGCCACTCGCCATTGGTCACCAGTTTTGGCGCAAGTGCGAAAGGGGTGAGCAAAACCTGATGTTGCGGCCCTTCATTGTCGTAGGCGAAACCCCTATTCATTTCGCCACCATCATGACCGATCAAAGCAATACCGCCAGGGTGTTGATGCCAAACGTCATCGCCTGATTGCGCGACCTTATGCGTAGCATCCGTAAACATCGCTGGACCGAGCGGGTTTTGGAACAGCGCATGTTTGATGTCCGTTAGCAGCAATTCCTGATGCTGCTGCTCATGCGCAATACCTAGCTCGACCAGCGAAGTACGCTCGGGATCATCCAGCATAGGTGCGATGGCGTGATCGACCGCATCGCGCCATTCGCGGATTTGCTCCACCGTCGGACGCGATAGCATCCCGCGTGAAAAGCGCGCTATCCGCTCTCCCTCTGCCTCGTAATAGGAATTGAACACGAACGGCCAGCGCTCGTCATGCAAAGCGTAGTTTGGCATGTGATCGCGCAACAGGAAGGTCTCGAAAAACCAATTCGTGTGCCCCAGATGCCATTTTGCAGGCGAAGCATCTTCCATTGATTGCAGCGTCGCATCGGCTTCGGACAGCGGGTCTAACAGTGCACAGGTTAGCGCCCGCGTCGCTCGATAGCGCTCAGCCAGACTATCCGCCGGATTGGCGGAAGCGGCGGCATTGGCATTCGGCACGCCATCTCTCCCGTTGCGACCTTGTCAGATCACAATGGCGACAAGACGGTGCTTTTTAAAGACCCAATTTGAACAAAAAGGGATCAAATGCCGTTATTATGCGGCGTCCGCCTGTGCGTGCCCCGCTTCCATCGTCATCATCTCGGCCAGCAAGAATGCCAGTTCGAGCGATTGCGCGGCGTTGAGGCGCGGATCGCAATGGGTGTGATACCGATCACCGAGGCGCTCATCAGCAATGCCAACAGCACCGCCCACACACTCGGTCACATCCTGTCCGGTCATTTCGATATGGATCCCGCCAGCATGAGTGCCTTCAGCGCGGTGGACGGCGAAGAAACCCTTTACTTCACCCAGAATACGGTCGAACGGACGAGTTTTATAGCCGCTATCCGACTTAACGACATTGCCGTGCATCGGATCGCATGACCAAACAACGGGATGGCCTTCAGCCTTCACGGCGCGGACCAGTTTGGGCAGGCCTGCCTCAACCTTGTCGTGCCCGAAACGACTGATCAGTGTGATCCGGCCGGCCTCGCGCGAGGGGTTAAGCGTGTCGAGCAATTTGAGCAGAACATCGGGCTCCATCGAAGGGCCGCACTTCATGCCCAGCGGATTGCTGATGCCGCGTGCAAATTCAATATGAGCGCTGCCTTCGAAGCGAGTCCGGTCACCGATCCAGACCATATGTGCGCTGGTGTCGTACCAATCGCCGGTAAGCGAATCTTCGCGCGTCAGGCTTTGCTCGTAAGGGAGCAACAGCGCCTCGTGGCTGGTGTAGAAGCTGGTCCGTTGCAATTGCGGTACGGTGTCAGGATCGACCCCGCAGGCTTCCATAAAGTCGAGCGCCTCGCCAATCCGGTCGGCAGTCAGCGCAAACTTGTCCGCCCAAGGGCTACGGCCCATGAAATCGAGCGTCCATTTGTGTACCTGCCGCAGATTTGCATAACCGCCG
The DNA here is from genome assembly GCF_017812015.1 of Pontixanthobacter sp. CEM42. Lineage (GTDB taxonomy): Bacteria > Pseudomonadota > Alphaproteobacteria > Sphingomonadales > Sphingomonadaceae > Pontixanthobacter. The sequence continues at coordinate 1,487,332 of NZ_JADQTN010000001.1, forward strand.
CTAGCAAAAGCGCGTAGCAGGTTGAGCGTTGCCGCCGCCTGCGAATAGGCGCGGACCATCCGCTCAGGATCGTTCCTGCGGCGCGCGGAATCGAACTCTATGCCGTTGACATTGTCGCCGAAGTAGCTTGGCAACGTAACGCCGTCTTTCGTCTCGGTGTCGCTACTGCGCGGCTTCGCGAACTGGCCTGCCATACGGCCAACTTTGACCACTGGCACCTTGCCTGCATAGGTCAGTACAACCGCCATCTGCAGCAGTACGCGGAACGTATCGCGGATATTGTTCGGGTGGAATTCCGCGAAACTCTCGGCACAATCGCCGCCTTGCAACAAGAAGGCTTTGCCCTCAGCGACGTCCGCCAAATCGGCTTTCAAATTGCGTGCTTCGCCGGCAAAAACCAAAGGCGGATAGTTAGACAGGGTCTGCTCCGCATCCGCCAGCGCCTGTGCGTCTTCGTAGCGCGGCAAATGCCGTGCTTCGTGCGCTTTCCAGCTATCGGGGGTCCAGTTCTGTGCCACGTTGTACCTGTCTTTCGTCTATCGGGAGCGCGCAAATACGCCTGCAATGACTCAATAGCAAAGGGAATGCGGGTGCAAGCGCAGGAAATCCTGTCCTTGACCAAGCGCTGCTTGGCTCGCGGGGTAAGTGCGCAGTCTAGCGTCCAGTCGTTTGCGGAGGCAATGCCGTAACTGGCGCAGGCGGAATATCGCGAACATTTGTCACCAATTCCTGCCCCTCCGGAATGATTGCCATGCGCCAGCCGGGTCGAGAGGCCAGATAGCGCGCCGCCAACGCCTGCATCCGCTCAGGCGTCGTCTCACTGTAATCCGATCTTAGTGAACGCAGCGAGTAGAGCCTACTCGGGTTGGCGCTCGATCCCTGGATCTGATACAGCCAGAACAGGTTGCCTGTGGAAGCGCGCGTGATCTGCTGCTTGAGCGGCTCAGTCGCCCGCGCAAGCTCATCCGCACCGGGAGGATTCGCGGCAAGATCCTGGGCAATGCTATCCGCCGCAGCGAAGAATACCGGCACATCTTCCGGTTTCAACTGAGCAAGCGCCGTAATCCGTCCGCCCGAACTGAGATCAACCGGCCAGTTGGAGAAGACCGTCGGGGAATAGCTAGCCCCGGCACGCTCACGCATCGTGTCGATCAGCCGGTTGTTGAACAGGCTGACCAAAATTTCGAGCTGCCGCGATTCAGGCAGGCCAGCAACGCCGCCACCTGTTGGCCAGGCAACCACCGCTGCGGCCTGATTGGCATCGCCGCGGTGCTCTCTCACGATTGTATCGCTACCAGCGTCAGGGAACGCAGGCACACTGACCAACGCGCTGACGGGGACCGGCTTACGCGGAGGCAAAGCACCCAGCGTTTTGCGTAACGTCTCAACCGTGCGCGGCTGATCAAAATCGCCGAAGATGACGATTTCGATATCGCCCTGCTCCAGCAGCGGCGCCCACACTTCACGGAAGCTTTGCGGCGTTGCTGCGGCCAAATCATCAGTGTCGGCTGTTTTGTAGCGGCCGTCCTGATCGGTCACATAATATTCGAGATCGCGTTGCAGAACTGCCCCGGGACTCGTCGCATAGCCGGCATAAGACAGCGATTGTGCGGCCTTGGACCGAAGTACCGGATTGGGATCCCACCGCGGATCGGATAGCTTGTTGGCAAATAGATAGAGCTGATCGTCCAGATCCGCACCACGCGTCTGCGCGGCAAACACAAATTCGGAATCGGTTATCTCGACATTGAAGCCCATCACGCGGCCAGTGGTAATCCGGTCCAGTTCTTCCTGACCCAGTTCACCTTGGCCCGAACCGACCAGTGCGCTCTCACCGAGGCTGATATAGGCAGCCTGATCTTCGCTGAATGCCCGAAGCCCGGCACCAAAGCGCATCCGTACCGAAACACGTCCCGGCTCAGCCCCGTTCGACCATAATAGTGCACGTGTCCCATTCGCAAATTCGATCCGTTCAATTCCAAGAATGCCGAGCGGGCGTTGGGAAATAATCGTGCCTGGCTCACCAATCGGTGGCAACTCATCAAAGGAAATCGACTTAGCCGCCAAACGCGCATCGGTTGCCGGAACGACCTCCTGTTGCAATGCTGCTTTGACATCGGCGTCGGTCGCTTCGCCAATAGCGGGCGTAACATAGGCTGCGCGGATCACGTTGCCTTTGAGCAGGTTCCTCGTCCGTTCGAGAATCTCTTGCGGGGTGACTTTGTCTTTCATCCCACGGAACACTTCCAGGAAGGTTTCGGGTGCCGCAACAGCCTCTCGAATATCAACAGCATCGACGACTTCGTCGGCCAAGCCAGAGCCGGCCATGACCGCCCGTTGCTCTACCAGACTGACGAAGATCGAGTCATATTCGGCCGCCTCGCGGTCGATCTCTTCCTGCGTCGGCGGCGTCATGGTCGCATCAGCGATAATACCGCGCACTTCGGCCAGAGCTGTACGCCAATCGGCGCTCAGTGGAGTGAAAGAAATCGACGTCAGATTGGCCGAGCGGCTGACCTTACTGTCGCGAATATCCGCATAGAGGAAAGACCCACCAGCCCGCGCGCGGGCTTCCAGCCGACGTTGGACGATCGCGATCGCAAGCGAATCTGCCAGACGCCCTTCATTATACTCGACTGTATCCTTCACCTGCCGCCATGGCCGCAGATATACGTAGGAGAATGTACGCTGCAGATCAGGCTCGACCATTGCAACGACTTCACCAATCGGATTGTCGGGATCAGCCCCAGCGGGAGCGACCGGATCACCGAAATCAGGCGCAGGTGTCAGCGGTCCCTTGCCTTGCCAATCGCCAAAATACTTCTCGATGAGGGCCGCGAACTGCATCGGATCAAAATCACCCGCGACCGAAATCACGGTATTCTCAGGCCGGTACCACCGATCATGGAACGCCTGCATCGCCGGTGCCGTGGCGCCTATGAGTGTTTCTTCAGTACCAATAGGTGACCGCACGCCGAGCAACTGTCCGGCGAAATATGTCTCACGACTCTTGTCGCCGACGCGCACCGCAGGGCCACCTCGCTCGCGCTTTTCGGCGAGCACAATCGGCACTTCCGCCGCTAGATTCTCGGTCGAGAGAACCGGCTCGCGCATCATTCCCGAAATGAGTTTGAAACTTTCCTCGATCTTTGCAGGTGTCGCATTGGGCAGATCGAGTTTGTAAACCGTATGCGTCGGGCTGGTTTCAGCATTGGTATCGCTACCGAATGTCGCACCAAGTCGCTGCCATGTCGGAATGGCCTCTCCCTGGCCAAGATATTTGCTTTCGCGGAAGCTTAAATGCTCGAGCAAATGAGCAAAGCCGCGTTCGCTGTCTCGTTCATGCAGCGACCCCGCATCAATACGAACGCGGATCGAAATCTGGTTGGGCGGAACACCGTTCTTCCGCGTGGCATAGCGCAGGCCGTTGTCCATAGCGCCCCACAGCCATTCCTTGTCTCGCGGAACATCGCTGTCGATGTAAATCCACGGCGTCTCGTCACCTGTCTGCAGCGCCTGTGGCGCAGAGTGTACCGCGCCATCTTGCGCGGTCGCTTGCGGGGCCAAGAGAGCGAGTGGGAGAAGAAGCGCGGTGTGCCGCAGGGCACGCGTAAAAGTGATCATGCTATGCATATAGGCGGCAAACCTATGAAGCGAAAGTGAATGGGCACGAACTTAATGTCACTTGTGACGCGGTCAGCCGATCCCTACATCGCAACCATGTTCATTGAGACCGAAACCACACCGAACCCCGCCAGCCTTAAATTCCTGCCAGGCCAGCAAGTCATGCCCAGCGGTACGCGTGAATTTGCGTCCCCCGAAGCAGCGGAGATTTCGCCGCTAGCACAGGCAATTTTCGACACGGGTGAAGTCGTGTTGGTGTTTTTCGGTGGCGACTTCATTTCGGTCACCGCGGCCCCGGGTGCTGATTGGTCAGCACTGAAGCCGCAAGTCGTTTCAATCCTGCTCGATCACTTCGTGTCTGAAGCACCGTTATTTGTTGGCGGCGATGCCAGCGGTATTTCGGTTCCAGCCGAAGACGCGGCGATGGTCGTCGAAGACGATCCCGAGAACGCCGACATTGTCGCTCAGATCAACGAACTGCTCGAAACCCGCGTTCGCCCTGCTGTGGCGGGCGACGGCGGCGATATTGCCTATCGCGGCTTTAAGGATGGCGTGGTCTATCTGACATTGCAGGGCGCCTGCTCAGGCTGCCCTTCCTCCACGGCAACATTGAAGCACGGTATCGAAGGCTTGCTGAAGCACTATGTGCCCGAAGTCACCGAAGTGCGTGCAGCCTAAATCTCAGAGATTTCTATGACCAAACAATTTCACGACATCGTTCTGTCGGCCGACGCGCTCGACCAACTTTTCAACGAAGCGCGCAGCTATAATGGCTGGTTCGATAAAGATGTCTCCGACGGTCAGATTCAGGCGATTTACGATCTGTTAAAGATGACGCCGACATCCGCCAATATGCAACCGGTGCGGATTGTCTGGGTCAAAAGCGATGAGGCTAAAGCCCGCCTCGCGAAATGTGTGATGGAGGGCAATGACCAGAAGGTCCTCTCCGCTCCCGTCACCGCGATTGTTGGATATGATATCGACTTCCATGAAGAACTGCCTTGGCTGTTCCCGCATACCGATGCGAAGAGCTGGTTCGATGGCGATGAGCCCGGCCGTAAGGAAGGCGCGTTCCGCAATTCGTCTTTGCAAGGCGCTTATCTTATGCTCGCTGCACGTGCCGTTGGGCTGGATGTCGGCCCCATGTCGGGCTTCGATAATGCCGCTGTCGATCAGGAATTCTTCGGCGACAATCCCAAGCACAAGAGCAACTTCATCTGCTCCATCGGTTATGGCGATCCCGCAACAATCTTTGATCGCAGCCCGCGTCCGGACTTCGAAAAGTTCAACAGCGTTGTCTGAGCAGATTGACGATTAACGGCACCGCGTGGCATCGCGCGTTCCGATGAGAGCACCTATGCGAACACTGGCGATAGATTGCGCGACCGAAGCCTGCTCAGTGGCGTTGTTTGAAGACGAAACACTCGTCGCCAACACGCATGCGGTATTGGGTCGCGGCCACGCAGAACGGCTTGTCCCGATGATTGCGGACCTTCCAGGTAAAGGGAAAGCAGACCGGATCTTGGTATCGCGTGGCCCGGGCAGTTTTACCGGTGTGCGCATCGGCATCGCCACTGCGCGAGCACTCGCTTTTGCTTGGCAGGCCGACATTGCTGGATATCCGACACTCGCGCTAATCGCGACGATAGCGCGTACGAAGCACGGTCAAGTACCCGTCCTGTCCTGTATGACCGGCGGGCATGGCGAGTGGTTCCTTCAGCCCTTTGACTCCGCGGGCAGGCCCGCATCTGAGCACACCGCGCTCAAACCTGCTTATGCAGTGCAAGAGTTCGACGGCGATCTGATTGCCGGGTCGCAGGCGGAGGCGTTCATTGCCGAACGCGGCAGCGGCACCGCGCTCCACCTTCTGCCCGATGCAAGTCATGCTTTGGCCATTCCTTCCACACTCCTTTCTGCAGATACCGCGCCGATTTATGGCCGCGCGCCTGACGCAAAACTGCCCTTCAAAAAATGACGACGGACCATATCGACGCAATGATGGCGATAATGGAATCGGCCTTTGATCCGCGCTGGGGCGAAGCGTGGAACCGGAAGCAGTTATCCGATTCACTGCTGATGCCGCACAACCAGTACCGGTTGATCGGCGCAGATGGAGGCGAACCGGCAGACGACACACCCGCTGCTGGTTTCTCGCTGATAAAGACCATTCCCGGTGAAGAAGAACTGTTGCTCATCGCTGTGCTTCCCGAACATCGCGGGAAAGGCCTTGGAAAAGCACTGTTACAACAATTTGCGCAGGAAGCGCGTGAGCGCGGCGCGGAAAAAATCTTCTTGGAAATGCGCGCGAACAATCCCGCTGATGTATTGTATCGCTCCATGGGATTTGAGCCGATTGGCAAGCGCACGCAATACTACAAAGCAGCTGACGGAAGCAGAATAGACGCCATTACGATGGCACTATCGCTTTAAGAGTATTTTGGTCCTTATTGGATCAAACTGTTGAATATTGCCCTTCGCTGCACTTGATACTGCGTGCTAGCTGGTCCATGGCCTCTATCAGCCGTCAATAAGGCGGGTATTTTAAGTGGTCGCAACCCTTGATGAGGACAAATCATGGAACAATTTGAAGATGATATGGCGGAAACGTTAATTACGCTCACGTCAGATATCGTTGCTGCTCATGTGAGTAACAACAATGTCGATGGCGAAGAACTGCCATCGCTTATTACCAACGTATACGGTGCGCTGGCTGGACTTGGACAGGATGAGGACCCTGTTGAAGAACGCCCAGAGCCTGCGGTATCGATCCGCGCTTCGGTGAAGAAGGACTACATTGTTTGTCTTGAAGACGGCAAGAAGTTCAAAATGCTCAAGCGTCACTTGATGACCGAATACAATATGACGCCCGACGAATATCGGGCGCGTTGGGACCTTCCCTCGGACTATCCGATGGTTGCACCGAGCTATTCGGAAACTCGCCGCGACCTGGCCAAGAAGATCGGCCTCGGCCGTAAGCCTGGCCAAAAGCGCGGTCGCAAGAAAAAAGCGGCGTAATCTAGCCGTATTATCATCGCCGCTTTTCCCGGCACATTTGCTTGGGATTGCTGGCTTGAGAAGAACGCTCCGTACCTCTAAGGCTACGGGGCGTTTTTCATAATAGGGATACCCAGTGCAGCAACGGATAGATCTGGAACAGCTTTGCGCAGAGCGTGGGCTTCGTATTACCGAACAGAGACGGGTGATTGCCCGCGTGCTGTCCGAAAGTGACGACCATCCCGATGTCGAACTGCTACATGAACGCGCCTCCGCAATCGATTCCAAGATTTCAATTGCCACGGTATACCGCACGGTGCGCCTGTTTGAAGAGGCAGGCATTCTGGATCGCCATGATTTCGGCGATGGTCGCGCGCGCTACGAAGCCGCACCGGAGGCACATCACGATCATCTGATCGACGTCGAGAGCGGCGACGTGGTTGAATTCGTCGATCCGGAACTGGAAGCTTTGCAGAAAACCATTGCCGAGAAACTTGGCTATCGCCTCGTCGATCACCGTATGGAACTTTATGGGGTCAAGCTGGGGCGGGCTAAGGACCAAGAGGCTTGATCAGCCAAGAACTGCGCGATGCCGCAGAAGCTGGCGAGACGACCCCCCTATCTGCGATTGGTTGGGTGCGCTTCATCCTGCGAGTGTTGGCTCTGATTGTCCTGCTGATCGTCTTCGTTCCGCTTCATTATTTCTACCGGATATTCAAATACGGATCGCCTTTCCCAATGTTGTTTCTGCGCTATGCCGCGCGGGTCAGTGGGGCAAAGGTTCGCAAGATCGGCACACCGCTGCGGCGCGATGTGTTCTTTATCGCCAACCACGTATCGTGGCTGGACATTTTGTCACTCGCCGGAGCCAGCGGTACCGCGTTCGTAGCCAAAGCGGAGTTGGCCGAGGTTCCAATCATTGGCTGGCTGTGCAGCCTCAACCGCACTGTTCACGTCAAACGCGAAAACCGCGCGGGCGTGGCCGAACAGATCAATGCGCTGCGCGAGGCACTGGAAGACAATTGGTCAGTCACCGTGTTCCCCGAAGGCACAACAACCGACGGACAATCGCTGCTGCCATTCAAAACATCGATGCTCAGCGTACTCGAACCGCCGCCGAAGGAGGTGCTCGTGCAGCCTGTCCTGATCGATTACGGTCCGGTGGCAGAGGAAATCGGCTGGGTCGGCAATGAAAGCGGCATCAACAACGCCAAACGCATTATGTCGCGCAAAGGTACGTTCGAGATCAAGTTACACTTCCTTGAGCCGTTCAGCCCTGAGGAATTCCGAGGCCGCAAGGCTATCGGCGCACGGGCAAGAGCCGCCATCGAAGCAACACTATTGTCGCAGCTTGGCAAACCCCTGCGCGAATTCAAGCACGACGTCGTCCCCATCCGCTACGCCGCACCAAAGGATGTGCGCGATGAAGAGAACAACAAGAACTCTTGAGCATATACAACCACGGATTCAACGCGCCGATTGAGAAGTTTGGCGTCGGGATAGCCCGGAAAATCTGGTACAATGTGTTGTTCTTGCCCGAGCATCTGCAAACGGAATTGCCGTTTGATCGGTATCCTCGCTTGCGCGTGGAGGGCGAGATTGCAGATGTGCCAATCGCCAACGCGTTCATACCGACAGGTGATGGTCGGTACTATGTCATCGTCGCGCCGAATGTCCTGCGCGATGCCGAGGTCGCGCTTGGCGATGAAGTTGGAATGCGTTTCTGCATTGCCGATCAGGATCATGTCGACGTTCCAGATGCATTGAGCGCTGCACTCGATATTAACGAAGACGCACGCAAAGTCTGGGCGGCACTCACACCAGGGAAGAAACGTATGCTCGCTCAGCATGTCGTCTCCGCAAAAACCGATAAAACCCGCGATAAACGTGTTGCCGAAGCGTTGGAGATCGTCGTCGATTTCCACGGAAACTTGCGGGCTTGGCGCGACTCCAGACGATGAGCTGCTGGGGGCAACTTGGCGCTTTAGAAACGCCTCCACCTTCGCTATAGGCTGCGCCCATGCAAAAGACTGCGCCTCCAAAGACCTATCGGGTCAAGAGCTTCGGCTGCCAGATGAATGTCTATGATGGCGAGCGGATGGCGGAAATGCTTGCCGAGAAAGGCATCGCCGAAGCGCCCGAGGGCGAGGATGCCGATCTGGTCGTCCTCAACACCTGCCATATTCGCGAGAAGGCGGCGGAGAAAGTTTATTCGGACATTGGTCGCCTGACCAAAGGCAAAACGCAGAAGAAAGCGCCGATGATCGCGGTTGCAGGCTGCGTCGCGCAGGCCGAAGGCGAAGAGATCATGGAGCGCGCGCCAGCCGTGTCCATGGTCGTCGGCCCGCAGGCCTATCACCGCCTTCCCGCCATGATCGACAATGCAGTCGAAGGCAAACGCTCGACCGATACCGATATGCCCGCCGATGCGAAGTTTACCGAGCTACCCAGCCGCCGCAAAGTGTCACCCGGTAGCTTCCTGACCATTCAGGAAGGCTGCGACAAATTTTGTACTTACTGCGTGGTTCCTTACACGCGTGGCGCGGAAATCTCGCGGCCATACAGTGCGTTGGTTGATGAAGCGAGGAAGTTGGTTCAAGCAGGTGCAAAAGAAATCACCCTGCTTGGCCAGAATGTCAGCGCGTGGACTGGCGAGGACGATGCAGGCCGCAAGCTTGGCATGGCGGGACTGATCCGTGCACTCGCCAAAGACCCCGACCTCAAACGCATCCGCTATACCACCAGCCATCCCGCCGATATGGATGACGAACTGATCGAGACGCATGGCGAGATCGACAAGCTGATGCCCTATCTGCATTTGCCCGTTCAAAGCGGCAATGACCGCGTGCTGAAAGCGATGAACCGCAGCCACACGGCGGAGAGCTATCTCAAGCTGCTTGAGCGTTTCCGCGCTGCAAGGCCCGATCTGGCATTGTCAGGCGATTTCATCGTCGGCTTCCCCGGTGAGACCGATGCGGAATTCGAAGACACACTGAAGATAGTCGACGAAGTCCGCTATTCGCAGGCCTACAGCTTCAAATATTCACCGCGCCCCGGCACCCCCGCCGCGACGATGGAAGATCAGGTTCCGCTCGAAGTGATGGATGAACGCCTCCAGCGCCTTCAGGCTTCACTCCGCCGCGATCAACAGGCCTTCAACGACGCCAGCGTTGGCAAGACCTGCGAAGTGCTGGTCGAACGCAAAGGCAAGCTCGACGGCCAATGGCTTGGTAAATCGCCATGGCTGCAATCGGTCCACTTCACCGGAGACGTCGCGATTGGCGATCTGGTGCAGGTTGAACTCATCCAAGCGGGCCAGCAATCGCTGGGCGGGCGGTTGGTCTAAGATTTGACTAGCGGATAGTCGGGCGACTGAATATCGAGCACTGTTAAACCGGTGCGGTCGATAACTTCAGCTGGTGGCACTGTAGGGTTGCTAGGGTATTTCGTCCCATCGTAGCGCAACAAGGCCCGGCCATTTGGCATTCCGCCGCCGCCGACGCCAACGGTAAGCGAGAACCAATCACTACTCTTTGGTTCGACCAAGCCAATTGGTAGCCGTGTGATCGTTGTCCGCGAAACCTCAACCAGCTCGCCAACCTTGTATTGATACACACGCAAGGTGCACCCACCGCTGCCACAGTGATATGGGCTTTCTAGCCTGACGACCAGTTCGTTCGGGCCGTAGCCATCCAAATTTACACTTGCAGCCTTGAATGTCGCGGGTGTTGGATCGTCCGGCCGCTCTTCGTTTTGCTCGGCTACTAATTGCTCCAGAAGTGCAGACATCTCGTCATTGGTAGGCGCAAGCTGCGTGTGGGGCATGACAGATTCAGAAGTGTTTGCCTCGTCAGAAGTGCCCTGAGTGCAAGCGCCGACAAGCGTGCAAAGGGCCAATATTGAGAGGCATGTTCGTCGCATATTCAATCGATAAGGCCTTGGTACGCAACCGACAACCTGCATAACCCAACTGTTGCACTTCGGTGACTTTCCACCGCTACATATTGTGCACCCGCTTGCCACACGCGCGCATCGGCCTATCCTCTGCGTCAGAACAGAAAGGCCCACACTAGGAATATATGGCTCGTAAATCGTCGAGCGCCGAACCGGCGCTCTCATCACCTCCCGTTCCCCAACGCGAAATTCGCCGCGCTCAGGTGGATATGAATTTCGAAAACCAGTCGCTGCTGGTTCCGCTTTTCGGACAATTTGACGCCAATCTGGTGCAGATCGAGAACCGCCTCGGCGTGTTTATCTCTGCGCGCGGCGATACTCTGCATCTGGAGGGCCCCGAAGACAGCGTGGCGCGCGCGCGCGAAGTGCTGCAGGCACTATATGACCGGCTTGCTCAGGGACAGGACTTAGACGCAGGCGCTATCGAGTCGGTGATTGCGATGTCAAACGAACCGACGCTCGACGGTATCGTGAATGGCGACAAGAATGTTCCGCCGATCATGATCCGCACGCGGCGCAAAACCATTGTTCCGCGTTCAAAAATGCAGGCGAGTTACATGCAACAGCTTGCCCATGATGATGTGATCTTCGCGCTGGGTCCTGCCGGTACAGGTAAGACATACGTCGCCGTTGCGCAGGCGGTGAGCCAGCTCATTACCGGCAGCGTGCAACGCTTGATCCTGTCACGTCCAGCGGTTGAGGCGGGTGAAAAGCTTGGCTTCCTGCCCGGCGATATGAAGGAGAAGGTCGATCCCTATCTGCGCCCTCTCTACGATGCGCTGTTCGACTGCATGCCGCCCGAGCAAGTCGAACGCCGGATCGAAAGCGGCGAGATCGAAATCGCGCCCATCGCCTTCATGCGCGGACGCACTCTTTCCGATGCCTTTGTGATTTTGGACGAGGCGCAGAATACCACTAAGGAACAGATGAAAATGTTCCTCACTCGCTTCGGCCAGAACAGCCGGATGGTGGTGTGCGGTGACCCCAAGCAAGTCGATATCCCGGGCGGTGACCGCTTGTCTGGTTTGGCAGACGCCGTCCGCAAGCTGGAAGATGTCGAAGGTATCGGTGTAACCCGCTTTACCCGCGCTGACGTCGTGCGCCATCCGATTGTTGGGCGCATTGTTGAGGCGTATGAAGGACCGGATGCGTAAGCACCTTTCGTGTCGAGCGAAGTCGAGACATGATTGGCCGGGCTTTCGGCTTCGCTCGAACCGAACGGAACGTCAGAATTGAATCTAGAAACTGACCTCGAAGATTGGCCGGATGGTGAGTGGGAAACTCTCGCAGACAAGGCGTCTCAAGCAGCAGCCAGCATCGCTTCAGAGCTTGCGAACTCCCGTCTCTCGACCAGCCTCCTCTTCACCACAGACGCCGAAGTCCGCACCCTCAACCGCGAATGGCGGCAGCGGGACAAGCCGACCAACGTCCTATCCTTCCCGATGCTCTCGCGAGACGAGGTGCTCGATCTCGCACCAGATGGTCCACCTGCAATGCTAGGCGATCTGGCTCTGGCCTATGAAACCTGCGCACGTGAAGCCGAAGAAAAGAACATCCCGCTCGAACACCACGCAGCGCATCTGATTATCCACGGCCTGCTCCACCTCGCGGGCTATGACCACGAAATATCCACCGAAGATGCCGAGCATATGGAGGGATTGGAGATTCAGGCCCTTGCGAGTATGGGGATAGCGGACCCATATGGGGACCGAGACAGCTGATGGACACTTTAGGAGTACCCACGAAGGGCCATGCCCGACATCGATAATTCCGCTGGAGACGCGGACAGTAGAAGCGGGCTGTGGCCCGCGATCCGGAAATTCTTTGGTGCCGATGGCGGCGATCGTTCCCTGCGTGCGCAGCTGGAAGAGAAGATCGACGAGCATGAGGACGAAAATCCGAGTGACGACGAAGAAACGCCGACCAATGGTGACCTGTCGGGCGTCGAGCGGCAAATGCTGCGCAACCTGCTCCATTTCAGCGAGCACGATGCGGATGATGTATCCGTCCCTCGCGGCGAAATCGTCGCAGTATCGGCGGATGCTAGCTGGGAAGATTTGATCGAGAGTTTCTCCGAAAACGGCCATTCGCGGATGCCCGTCTATCGCGGCCAGCTCGATTCTGTGATTGGGATGATCCATATAAAGGACGTGTTCCCGTTTTTGGCAAAAGGCACCCCGCCCCCGGCAGACTGGACGACATTGATGCGCCAGCCGCTCTATGTACCCCAAGCGCGCAGCGCGATTGATGTGCTCGCCGATATGCGTTCCGCCCGGATGCACTTGGCGATTGTACTCGATGAATTCTCGGGCACTGACGGGATCATCACGATTGAGGATCTGGTCGAGGAAATCGTCGGAGAGATCGAAGACGAGCATGATGATCTTCCTGAAGAATTGATCACGCCCATTGGCGAAGGCATGTGGGATTGTGACGCTCGCGCCGAACTGGACGATGTCGCAGAAACGGTCGATAAGCGCTTGGCTGAAGTCGAGGAAGCGGTCGATACGCTCGGCGGGTTGGCATTCGTTCTCGCCGAGCAAGTGCCGACTGTGGGTACTGTTGTTGAGCATCCAAGCGGATGGCAGATTGAGATAACAGCCGCTGATGAAACGCATGTGAAGCGGATGCGTTTGCACCCGCCAATCGAAGTGTCTGACGAGGGCAACGGCAAATAATTTCGGGCGAGCTGCAGTTTTTTGCAACTAACTCCGCAGCTATGCGTTGGCTTGATGAACAGGGACAAAGGTTTACCGCATCATGCCAACTCGCCGCTTGCCGCCTCTTCGCGCACTCGAAGCCTTCATGCGCACCGTGCGCCTGGGTTCTGCCCGGGCTGCATCCGATGAGCTTGGCTTAAGCCCTTCCGCGTTGTCCCGCCGGATCGCAAATTTGGAAGAATTTACCGGCAAGAAACTGTTCACCCGCGCCAAACAGGCAATGCAACTGACCGATGAAGGTCAGGCATTTCATGACGCTATTGCCGACCCGCTTGACGCATTGGCGATGGCGATTGAGAACCAGTCTGAGAATCTGTCGCTGCTGCGACTGCGCCTCGGTGTGCTTCCTCTATTCGGCAGCCAGCGGCTGTTCCCGCACCTGGGTGAACTGCGCAAACGGCATCCCCTGCTCCACATCGATATCGATACAGGTCCACACCTTGATGATCGCGTGGGCGACACGCTGGACGCCGCGATTATCCTCTCGCGCGGCCCCGATACGGCGCTGCATGCCGTCCGGCTTGATCACAATATGGTCCACGCAATTTGCAGCACGGAGATTGCAAAAGCGCTCGGTCCCTCACCAGATATCGAGAAGCTCGCGAAGCAAACCTTCCTGATTCACAACGAGCTTCCCGCAAGCTTTGAAGCATGGAAACAAGCGCTAGGCCTCGACGCAATGGAGCCTGCTGCGATCGACCATTACGATTCCGGCCAGTTGATGCTCGAGGCCGCTGCGCAGGGCCTCGGCATTGCGATTATGCATGATGACCATATGAAACGCGCCGCCGACAATAGGCTCGCACATCTGTTCGATGTCGAGGTCGAAAGCCCGTACAGCTATTGGTTTATCTGCAAGCCGACCGCATTGGAATCGCGCCCGGTCCGGCTGTTCCATGATTGGCTGGTACGAACGGGGCTCTAGTCCGAACCTTCGTTTTCTTCGATGCGGACCGCGTGCGCACATAGCGGTTGCCGCGCTGCCATGGGTCCCGGATGCACCTTGTCGACATCACCGCACTCAACTTCCGGCTTCTTGATGTCGTTTGGCTCGAGCGCAGCATGTGCTGCCGGATCGCCATAGGCAGCAATCCATGTCAGACAGTCACCCAGCTTACGGATGCTGTGCTTCGCGCCGGCGCTGGCTGACGGGTTGCAATTGATGACCAGTACATCGGCAGCAGGTGATGCTTTGTAACGGCGCAGAATGCGCAGGAACTCACCCCGTTCGGATACAGCCAGCCGGTCCATATCATTGACCATCGGATCACCGCTGAAGAATGGCGAAGTATTGAAAACGTAAGCCCGGACCTGCGGGTTCTCGATGGATATCTGTGTGGCTAGCGCGCCTCCTAGCGAATGACCGGTGACTTCGATCGGCACCGTCGGCAGCAATTCAGCATCAAGTTGCGCCCGCTCGGCGTCGTAAACCATGCGCGCACCGTTGCGCTGGCCATCGCCCAATGATCCGGAGAAGATGTCCGATGTGGAACCGGCTTCAGTGCCGCGAAACGCCAGTACTCTGGCAATCAGCTTACCGCGCTCGCCGCCGCGTACCTCATACTTGTCGAATACCGAGTAAGCGAGGCCGCTATCGTCATTATCGGCTGCTTTACGCTCCACAAAGGAGGTTGGCAGGCGCGTGTAGGTGTCTTCGTCCTTGTAAGCATTGGAGCTAAGCATCGCATAGGCATAGCTCTCTACCGCAGCCTCGCGCACAAAATCGCACCAGCCGCCCGGTTCGCTCCGGCACGGACTGCGCGATTGCGTCAGGTCCGGAAGGGGTGTGATGCAGCCGGTAAGCGCCAGAGCACCTACAAGCACCGCGAAGTTGCGGATCATCACACCCCGTCCTGTATTCGTCAGCTTAGGAAACCGTCGCTTTGACGATTGTACCCGGTGTCGCTGGTGGTTCACCCTTTGGCAGAGCGTGGACATGTTCCATGCCGCTCTCGACCTGACCCCAGACGGTGTATTGGCCGTCGAGGAAGTGCGCATCGGCAAGGCAGATGAAGAACTGGCTGTTTGCGCTGTCCGGCACTTGTGTGCGGGCCATCGAGCATGTGCCTTCGCTGTGCGGCTCCGAGTTGAACTCGGCTTTCAGATCGGGCTTGTCGCTGCCGCTCATGCCGGTGCCGGTCGGATCGCCGCCTTGCGCCATGAAACCGTCGATCACGCGGTGGAACACAACGCCGTCATAGAAGCCTTCGCCAGCCAGCTCGGTGATCCGTTCAACGTGCCCCGGCGCAAGATCGGGACGTAATTTGATGACAACATCACCGCCAGAATCGAGCGACAGAGTGAGTTTTTGATCGGCCATATTCAGTAATCTCCTTTGATTTGGCACCCGATATAAGGATTGGCACGCCAATGTCACCCGCGAGCGCTGCACGGCCCCAAAAGATTGTCGTGCGGTTTGTCATCTTGCTTTTCAGACTGACACCCTTAGACGGACCCCATGGCGCAGGGTGATCATCAGGACGACGAACTGATGCTGGCGGACAAACCGGCAGAGGAAGAAGTGCGCCCCGATGACCGGATTGATGACGAACGGCTCGACGAAGAGAACACGCTGAAAGCCAACTATGTCCGGTCCGTGCGCGATGCACTGGAGGATGGCGACAAGACACAGGTCTATGACCTGGTCGAGCCGCTGCACCCTGCCGACATCGCCGACTTGGTCGAGCTGTGCGATGCCGATGAGCGGGTAGAGCTTGCCGCCGCAATCACCGATTTGATGTCGAGCGATGTGATCGCCGAGCTCAACGATTACGTCCGTGAGGACATGATGGAGGCGCTGCCCGCAGAGGCGGTTGCATCCATTGCCGAACAGCTGGAGACCGATGACGCGGTCCAGATGATCGAGGATCTCGACGTCGCCGACCAGCAGGCTGTTCTTGCTGAACTGGACGAAGACGACCGCGCCGCGATTGAAAGCGCGCTGGCCTATCCAGAAGAAACCGCTGGCCGTCTGATGAGCCGCGAAGTTGTCGCGGTGCCCGAGCACATGACCGTCGGCAGTTTGATCGACTTTCTTCGCGAGAACGTCGATCTGGCAAATGATTTCTACGAGATTTTCGTGGTTGATCACAAGCATCACCCGGTCGGGACCTGCCAGCTCAGCTGGGTCCTGCGAACCCCGCGCCACATCGCGTTGGCCGACGTGATGAAGCGCGATCAAACGCTGATTCCTGATATGATCGATCAGGAAGAAGTCGCGCTGATGTTCCAGAAATATGCGCTGATCTCGGCTGCAGTCGTCGACGAAAGTGGCAGGCTCGTCGGCCAGATGACGGTGGATGACGTGGTCCACATCATCTCCGAAGAGGCCAGCGAAGATGCGCTGCTTATGTCGGGTGCAGGCGAAGGCGACATCAACGAACCGATCCGCGAGGCCTATGGCGCACGCGTCCGCTGGCTGATTGCCAATCTGGGTACCGCTCTGCTTGCCAGTGCGATCATCTGGTATTTCGGCGCGGCTATCGAGAAGCTCGTGGCGCTGGCGGTGCTGATGCCGATCGTGGCGAGCATTGGCGGTAATGCCGGTACGCAGACAATGGCGGTATCGATCCGCGCGATTGCGATGAACCAACTGACCGAAGCCAATACCGGGCGCATTTTGTGGCGCGAAATGCGCGTGGCCCTGCTCAATGGCCTTACCATAGCGGTGCTGATCGGCATTGCGACCGCGCTGATTTTCACGCCGATGCTCGGCGCGGTGATCGCGCTGGCGATGGTCATCAACATTATCGTCGCCGGTTTTGCGGGGGTGATGGTGCCGGTGATTTTCGAGCGGCTTGATCAGGATCCGGCTGTCGCAAGCTCGGTTTTTGTGACGATGATCACCGACTCGATGGGCTTTTTCGCCTTTCTCGGGCTGGCTGTCGCGGCAGGGCTGGCGGGCTGAAACCCTGCACGATGGAACACATGGAACAGGGTCCAAGGCAGAAGTTCTTTGGGCCGCAATCCATGACAATCCAGTTCGAAACTGAAGAGGTTTGTACGGAGACATTCGACCTGTCTGAACCAACTCTGTGGCTGTAGGACAGCAACTTTCCCCGTCCTCGCTCCGACCACTGGGTAAGCGATGACGAAGAGTAGTTGAGTGCGCGGCCAAAATCTCTACATCCATCCCATGCCTCTCAATATGACCAAGATCGCGTTTGGTGCGAAAAGCTGGGAAGACCTCGCGGGATGGTACGTTGATCGCGAAGAGATCAGGCTCACCACCCGTTATCAACCCAAACGGCATGAGGAGATGGTTGGCGGATCGCTCTATTGGATTCTCAATCACGCATTGGTCGCGCGATCAGAAATTCTCGGGTTTGAACAGACGCCCGAAGGCCGCTGGTGGATACATCTGGAACCAAAGCTCGTCCGCGTTCACCCGCAACCCAAACGCGCGCATCAAGGCTGGCGCTATCTCAAAGAAGAAGACGCCCCAGCAGACGTGGCAGATGGTGACGAGATCGGCGATGCGATGCCTGGCAAAATGATGGGCAAGTTACAGAGGCTGGGGCTGATTTAGGCTGGGTGCTGCGCAGTGCTGCGTGGTTGACAAACCACCGACTCAGCCATATGTCACCAAATAGTGACATATCAATTTTCTCATGACGACCTGATCTGGAAAGCGCTCGGCGACGCCCGGCGACGCTTGATTATCGAAGTACTCGCGACCGGCCCCAAACAGACTGGCGATCTGGTCCAGCTGTTCCCTGACATTGGACGTACAGGTGTTCTCAAACATATCGATGTTCTTACTGAGGGAGGCATCATCCATGTCCGCCGTGAGGGCAGAACACGTTGGAATCACCTCGACCCAGAACCCATTAGATCGGTCTGCAACAGTTGGGTGGCCAAGCATATTGATGGAATCAAATCCTCCGCAACCAAACTGAAGCTGATCGCTGAAAAGGAACAATGAACATGAGTGAACCGACCGACGCAAAGATTGTAAAATATCAATTCGAAGTACCGATCAAACGAAGTCCGGCAGACATATGGGACCTTATGATCAACCACATTGATGCATGGTGGATGGAGGACTTCCGTGCGTTGGGAGAAGGCTCAACAGTAACTCTTGGGGCAGAAGCAGGCGGCCAATTGGTCGAAACCGGGTCAGATGGCAGCGTTTTGGAGTGGTATCGCGTGCAGATGATTACGCCTGGAAAATCGTTGTATCTCGTCGGCTATCTGGCACCTGATTGGGGTGGACCGACGACATCTATGCTCAAGCTTGCTGTTGAGGAACGTGATGATGGCGGAGTGCTCTCGGTTTCAGACGCGTTGCATGGCAACGTGACGGAAAGTTCCGCCGGTGCCGCAGAAGGTGGTTGGAAGATGCTGTTCAACGATGGGCTGAAAGGACTCGCGGAGAAATAATGACGTCCTCACTGCTCCGGTCTCCAAGCCAAATTTGAGTATGCCACTCCTGATACTGGACCACTGCTAATGGAAATAGAAACTGAGCGATTACGTTTGCGCTTTTTGCGCCAAGACGATTTCGACATTTATGCAGATTACTATGCCGACCCGCGCACTGCGCGTTTCGTGGGAGGGCAGATGTCCCGCGACAAAGCATGGCGCCATATGGCTGCGATCGTGGGCCACTGGTCCCTCAAAGGGTTCGGGCAATGGGCCGTCGAAGAAAAAGCCACAGGCAGGATGATCGGCTGCATTGGGCTATGGGAGCCAGAGGGCTGGCCCGAGTTGGAAGTCGGATATTGGCTTGTCGATGCTGCACATGGAAAGGGCTACGCAACAGAGGCGACAATAGCGGCGCGAAATTACGCCTACGAGAACCTCGGTGCAAAAACGCTGGTGAGCTATATCGACCCATCGAACGAGCCATCAATGCGCGTTGCCGAGCGAGCAGGCGCATGGCTAGATGACACAATCGAACTCCTCGATCTTGGCCCGCACCACGTTTATCGGCACCCGCAGCCCGGATGACAGTGCGTGATGAGTCGCAGGCCGATTTTGCCCGCTCACGCCGGAAACTTCTCCGCCACGCGCCTTAGCGCATTCACATACACCTCCGGCGTCTGCGCGCCGGGAATCAGCATTTTGCCTTCGACGATCATTGCCGGAACGCCGGTTATATTGAGATCATGCGCTTGCGCTTGTTCTGCGCGGACATGCTGCGCCATTTGCGGGTCGTCTAGGACTGCCGAAGCGGCCTGACGGTCCAGC
The DNA here is from genome assembly GCF_017812015.1 of Pontixanthobacter sp. CEM42. Taxonomy (GTDB): domain Bacteria; phylum Pseudomonadota; class Alphaproteobacteria; order Sphingomonadales; family Sphingomonadaceae; genus Pontixanthobacter. The sequence continues at coordinate 1,506,816 of NZ_JADQTN010000001.1, forward strand.
CCTGCTTCCTCAACTACATCAAGCAACACATCGCGTTGGCCGATATTGCGGCGTTGATTGAAATGGGCCTCGAACAGAGCAAGCTTGAGCTGGTTTTGCTCGGTCGTACCGACAGCGGCAAGCGCCCAGCTCGACACTTTATGCGCGTCAAATGTGTTCCACATCATCGCCGGAGGTGCTTCACCGGCTCCCTTGTAATCAAGCGATACTCCCGCCTGCTTGGCAACTTCGCGCATCTGGTTTTGGACGCCCCTGGTTTCTTCAGCGGTGCGGCGATATTTGCGCGCGATATGTTCGGAGCGCTCCTCTCCCTCAACCGGCATATCAGGATTGAGTTCGAATGGACGCCAGCGAATTTCCGCTTCGATCTCGCCTTCCAATTCGGCGAGGCCCTTTTGCAGTTGTCCGTATCCGATGATGCACCACGGGCACATCACATCGGAGAATATATCGATGGTCATTTTGCGGGCGCCAGAGGAGGAGGATTCGGCCATTACGCGCTTTTCTCGATCCACCATTTGAGCAAGTGAGAGGCTATCGCTTGCCTTGGCGGTGTATTCATCGGAGCGTCGGCATCGCCATTGAGTGCGGCGGCAACTTCTTCACGCGTGAACCAGCGCGCATCGGCCAGTTCGGTGGTGTCTAGCGTGATCTCGTTGTTTTCGGCCACCGCATGGCAGCCCATCATCAATTGCGATGGAAACGGCCACGGCTGGCTAGCGATATAAGTCACGTCTTTCGCGACAATGCCCGATTCCTCGAGCACTTCGCGCGCGACGGCTTCTTCGATGCTCTCACCCGGTTCGACAAAACCCGCGAGCGCGGAATAGGCGCGTTCCGGCCAGCCTAGGCCGCGACCGAGCAGTAATTTGCCCTCATATTCGACCAGCATAATGGTAACCGGATCGGTGCGCGGGAAATGCTCGGTTCCGCACACGGTGCAGCTGCGCTGCCAGCCACCCTTACCAATCTTGGTATCGCCGCCGCACGCCGCGCAGAAACGGTGCCGCGCATGCCAATCGACAAGGCTACGCGCGCCGCCATAGAGTGCCAGATCATCGGCGCTGAGCGTGGCCATTAGCGACCATAATTGCGGGTTCGCCATCCGCGGGCTGGCATCACCCTGTGCCGGCACGGCAGCGAAGCAGGCCTTGCTCCCTCCATCTTGGGTGTCGAGACCAAGGAAAACCAGCTCCGCATCCTCGGCGGCATCGGCCAGAGTGCTCCATGCCAGCGCACCGGCATCGTCCATTTCCGGCATCAACCCGTTCAGCTTCAGCAAGCGGGCTTTCCAATTCATCAGCCCTGCAAGCGCATCTGCATCCGCACGGACATTATCCGCCCGATCGAGCCGCGATCCTGTAAATGCCAGCATCTAGCGTCAGCCGTCCACCAATTCGGCAGCCGCCTCAGTTGCGCCTCCGACCGCCGCATCTCCGGCCATCGCGGCTTGCATTGCCGCGAGATCCTTCAGCACCAATTTGGGGAAGTCTTGTTGGATCGTGTATTCGGTCGATGGCATATATTGCGTGAACATCGCGGCGCGAAGTCCGCTATCAATATCGGCGAACGCCGCCGTGCCTGCGGCCCCGCCCCAGCCAAATGCTGTGCCGGTTACACGGCCGCCCGCGCCAAATAGCTGGCCCTCAACCCACGATCCGGTCAAGTCGACAGTGTCAGGCAACATGTTGGTGGTACCCATGCGCACAGCGCGTTCGCTCATCACGCGAGTACCGTCAATTTCACCCAGACCGACGAGCATCCGTTGGAACTTGTCATAATCATTCGGGCTACAGACTAGGCCAGCACCACCGAACGGGAAGGCTGGTTCGTCCAGATAGATTGACGCGGCGGCGGGATCGAGCGGCAGCAAAGTGCTGTTGAGAATACCATAATTGGTCGAGAAACGCCCGACTTCGCTTGCCGGAACCTGGAACCAGGTACTGTCCATACCGCAAGGTTTGAACAAGCGCTCGGACAAGAACTGGTCGAACGGCATGCCCGATGCGACTTCGATAACCCGGCCCATAAGGTCGAGGCTGACCGAATAGCTCCACTTCGTGCCCGGCTGATAGACCAGTGGCATTGTCGCCAGCTTGTCCGCGAAGGCGGCAAGACCTTTAATTGTCGTCTGATCGCTAACGCCAGGGATCTTCATCCGGCTGACCTGACCGGGGCTCAGTTCCGCCTCATTGTAAGCCTTCTGGATCGGACCTTTTTGCACGATATTGTAACCGAGGCCCGCCGTGTGCGTCAGCAAATGCCGGATGGTGATAGGACGTACCGCAGGCTCAAGATTATCCTCGGTGATCGCGCCGTCATATTCTTTCTGAACCTTCATATCGGCGAAGGCAGGCAGGATATCGGCAAGCGGCGTATCGAGTGTCAGCTTGCCATCTTCGATCAGCATCATCGTCGCGATACCGGTGATCGGTTTGGTCATTGAATAGATGCGGTACAGCGTGTCGCCGTCCGCGTCTGTCATACCACCCAGTTGCAACGTTCCGCGATTGATCAGTTCGTAGTCATTTTGACCCCAGCCGAGAGTCGCAACCATATTGGCGACTTTGCCCTCATCGACATATTCATTGACTGCCGCAGTGACACTTTTCCATGCCGTACCGTCCATCTGCGCAAAGGCAGCACGCCCCATCGGCATTCCGGCCAGAGCCGCACTGGCACTCAGAAACGCAGTTCCGCGCAGCAGCGAGCGACGATTCAGGGGCATAGTATCGAATTCAGTGAACGCCATAGGACAGGTCCTCTTTTGCAATTTTGTTTGCGCAGTCTTTGGGGGAAGGAAGGTGAACGGTCAATTACGGCTTTTGTAGCTTGAAACGACACGGTGTCATACCTATATAACACACATGCTGAATATACTCTCATTCCTCCTCGGAATTCTCTCGCTCGTCGTTGTTATACCAGCGACTATACCGCCGCTCGGCGCGTTAAACTGGTTGGCATTGCCGTTTATCGTGATCGGCATTGTGCTTGGCGCTTTGTCATCGAGTAATAGCGGGCGCAATTTCTGCCTGATCGTCGGCCTGATTGCGGTCATCCGCCTAAGTCTAGGTGGTGGCTGGATCTAATCCTGCGCCAGCGCCAATCGCGCGGCCTTGGCGAACAAGGTCGGTAGGCCTGCGTCGTCAATCTCGGCAATAGGCCACCATTGGCCAGCACGCTCCGTCGGGTCGGTTGGTACGGTGGTTTTCAGCACCAACATTTCAAGGGAAAAATGCGTGAACGTGTGACGGACCAGCCCGAGCTGTTCCCACTGGCTGTCTATCAGCGCAATCGTATCCCCATTCCCACCTGAATGCCATCCATCATCGGGCAGTGACCGCATTCCGCCTAGCATTCCTGTGCCCTGCCGCTTCTCTAACCAAACGTGACCTTCGCGCTCGATCCAATAGGCAGTGCCTTGCCGAACGGGCCTTACCTTCTTCGGCGCCTTGATCGGGAACCGTGCGGGATTATCACTTATTAACGCCTGACAATCATCGGATAGCGGGCACAGAAAGCATTTCGGATCACGCGACGTGCAAATGCCCGACCCCAAATCCATCATCGCCTGCGCAAAATCGCCCGCATACTGATCCGGTGTGATCGCATCGGTATGTATGCGAATGGTCTTACGCGACCCCGGCAAGGGCTCCTCGATTGCGAATAGGCGCGACACAACGCGTTCGACATTGGCGTCGACCACTACCGCGCGTTGGCCAAAGGCAATCGCAGCCACTGCAGCAGCGGTGTACGCACCCAGCCCCGGCAACTTCAGCAGCTCTGCCTCAGTCTCAGGAAAACCGCCAAGCTCTTTCACAGCAGCGGCGCATTTCACCAGATTGCGCGCCCGCGAATAATATCCCAGCCCTGCCCACGCGGCCATCACATCCTCTTCGGGCGCGCCGGCTAGATCATCGACCGTCGGCCAACGCTCGGTGAACCTGGCGAAATAGGGCTTCACCGCAGCAACGGTGGTCTGCTGCAGCATCACTTCGGACAGCCACACGCGGTATGGATCGGGCGCAGGCTGGCCGGGCTGCGCCCGCCACGGCAGCTCACGCGCATGCGTATCATACCACTCCAATAATCGAGTGCTGATCGTATCCTTGCTGGCAGTCACGCGGTGCCTATGGCATGGCGCTTCTCACGATGGAACGGGATAGCGACAAACCTCCAAAGAATAAGGTGCAGAAAGCTGCACCCAAACGGCGCGCCAAAGCGAAGCAGTGGCAGCGTGCCCGTGGCGGACCTGCAAAACCGATATCCGAATTGATGCCACAAATCGGGCGTACGGCTTTTCGCCGGTTTGGTTTCGTACAATCCTCTGTCGTCACCCGCTGGCCTGAAATTGTCGGCGAGCACCATGCCAAGGTCTGCGCGCCCGAAGCAATCCGCTTCCCCCCGGGCGATAAGGAAAACGGTATTCTCCAGCTCGTCGTGCTGCCCGCTCACGCACCGCTGATCCAGCATGTGATCCCGGAGATCATGGAGCGGGTGAACCGTTTCTTCGGCTATCAGGCCGTATCCAAAGTCAAAATCCGGCAAGGTGCGGTTAAGCCGCCCGAGGATAAAAATCGCGCCAAAGCGCCACCGTCACTCAAGCCGATCCCAATGGAATTGGGGGAAAGCCTGCGCGATGTCGGCGATCCGGAGCTACGAACCGTACTTGAATCGCTCGCGCGCAGCCTTGGAAGCCGGAGCGATGATGATGACGGCGGCGAGACACAATAGGGGTATAAAGTTGAAGACATTTCTTAGAGCGGGTGCGGTAATCACCGCCGCGCTTCTCACGACGGCAGCGACCAGCAATTGGGCTGCAACCGTGTCCGATAATGGACGCGGCAAAGTGATCGGCAATCCTGATGCCAAGGTCACGCTGACCGAATTTGTAAGTTATACCTGCCCCCACTGCGCAACGTTCACATTGCAGGGTGAGGCCCCGCTGCAACTCGCTTATGTCGGCACCGGCAAGCTCATGTTGGAAGTCCGCTCGGTGATCCGCAATCCGGTCGACACGACGGTGACGATGCTAGTCCAATGTGGCGCGAGCGATAAATTCTTCCGTAATCACGCTTACTTCATGACCAGTCAACGCACCTGGCTCCCGATTGTTCGACGCCCGACCCAAGGCCAACGGCAGCGATGGAACGCGCCGAACGGTGCCACTGCACGCAAAGCGATCGCTGAGGATGCAGGCTTTTACAGTATGATGGAAACGCGCGGATATACGCGCACTGAGCTCGACACCTGCCTGAACGATGAAGCTAGGGCCGAACAGCTCAAGACCAACACAATCGCAGATTTCGCCGATTTCGGTATTACTGGCACACCGAGCTTCGCGATCAATGGTGAGACATTGCCCAATGTTCACGATTGGAGAGCGCTGGAGCCGCAACTCAATGCAAAATTCGAGACTTTCTAAGGGGAAAACCCTTGGGACAAACTGTGGATAGCGCTATCGAGCGCTTTACCCAATCACCCCTTCGTATAGCCTCCATCAATTCCGCTGAGGATCGAGATAGAATATGACCAATTTTCGCAAAATCACCCTGACCGCCTTTGCCGCGCCACTCGCTCTGGCACTCTCTGCCTGTGGCGGTGCAGCCGATGGCGAAGTCGCCGAAGCCGAAGTTGTTGAAGCGGTTGCCGCACCGGCAGGCCAAGAGTGGACCGATGTCGTCAATGTCTCCGACTATGACGGCTACATTCTGGGCAATCCTGATGCGGCTATCAAAGTGGTCGAATATGCCTCGCTCACCTGCCCGGCCTGCGCATCCTTCGCGCTGAACGGATCGGAGCAGCTCAAAAGCGAATATGTGAACACCGGCCGCGTCAGCTATGAACTGCGTAACCAGATCCACAACGGGATCGATCTGGTGCTCGCGCGATTGGTCCGCTGCGGACCCAAAGAAGCATTTCACCCGCGTTCGGACGCCGTGTGGGCCGACCTCAACAATATCATGAATACGGCGCAGCAGAACGGCCAAGTGCTTCAGTCAGCGATGGAACTGCCGGAAGACCAACGGTTCGTGGCGGCGGCACAGGCTGCTGGTTTGTATGAGTTCTTCGGCGCTCGCGGTCTTGGTCGTGATCAGGCGCAGCAATGCCTTGCCGACGCCGCTTCGGTTAGCGCTATCGCCGACAATTCAAACACCCAATCCCAAGAATTGGGCGTGACCGGCACACCGACCTTCTTCATCAATGACAGGAAAGTCGATGCCAATTCGTGGGCGCAGATCGAACCCATGCTGCAACGCGCGGGCGCCCGCTAAGGCGCCTTAGCAGCGGGAGGGGACAGCACCGGCGATGCAAATAAAACGGCTCAAGCTCAGCGGCTTCAAAAGCTTCGTAGAGCCAGCCGAATTGCGCATCGAACCGGGGCTGACCGGCGTTGTCGGGCCCAATGGCTGCGGCAAATCAAATTTGTTGGAAGCTATCCGCTGGGTGATGGGCGAAAACTCGCCCAAATCTATGCGCTCGGGCGGAATGGAAGATGTCATCTTCGCGGGCACCGAGAGCCGCCCGCCGCGCGATTTTGCTGAAGTGGTTCTCCATGCCGAGGATGATGATGGCGAGGATCTGGACGTCACCCGCCGGATCGAGCGCGGCGCAGGCAGCGCCTATCGCGTCAACGGCAATGATGTTCGCGCCAAGGACGTCTCGCTAACTTTCGCTGATGCTGCGACGGGCGCGCATAGCCCTGCCCTCGTCAGCCAAGGAAAGATCGCGCAGGTCATCGCCGCCAAGCCTGCAGAGCGGCGACAAATGCTCGAAGAGGCCGCAGGCATCGCTGGCCTCCACGTCCGCCGCCGTGATGCGGAAAGCAAGCTTCGGTCGACCGAGAAGAACCTTGAGCGGCTTGAAGATTTGATGGCAGGTTTGGACTCGCAAATGGCGTCTTTGCGGCGACAAGCGAAACAGGCCGAGCGTTACACCAAGCTCACAGACCAAATCTCTACTGCTGAGGCACGGCTTTTGTTTGCACGGTGGCGAGATGCCGCGGCCGCAGCCGATGCAGCGCGCGAGCAAGCACAAGCAGCTGAAACGCGAGTCGCGACCGCAAAAGAAACCAGCGACGCCGCACAGAAAGCTCAGCACGAAGCGGCCAAGGCGCTTTCCGAAGCGCGCGAAGAGCAAGCCGACCGGCGCGATGATTCCAGCGCGCATGGCCACCGCATGGCCGCGCTGACGTCGCAATTGGAAGCAGCAGAGCAGCGCCTCGCCGACCTCGACCGCCAGAAAGTACGTCTGGAGGAAGATCGCGGTGAAGCTGACCGCCTGACCAAGGATGCGGCAGAGGCGCTTGCGAGGCTTGAGAAAGAGCTTGCCGATAACGAAAAATCGCTCGCTGTCGACGAAGAGCGGCGTCCGAGACTCGCCGATGCGTTGGAAGAGGCCGAACGCGCAGGTCGTACAGCAGAGTTGGCACTGGCCAAAGCCACCGCTGACCAAGCGGGCGTTGAAGCTGAATGGCGAGTCGCCGAGGCGGAAGTATCGCAGGCGCAATCCCGGCTCGATAGATTGGTAGCGGAAACCGAAAGACAAGCGCAAATTCGCGCGTCTTTATCTGAGTCCGGTGATCCGGCGACAGCAGTCGCTGAGGCAAAGACCGAAGCCGAGGCCGCGACCGCCGCCCTCGCCAAGTTGCAGGCGGAATTGGTCGCAAAACGCGAGAGTAAGCAAACACTCCAGACAGCACGCGATGAGGCGGGCAACGCCTTCGCCGCTGCCAAAGCTGAGCTGGCTGGGGTCGAGCGCGAATATAATGCTTTAGTCCGCGACCGTGATGCGCGCGAAAGGCAAAGAGCGCAGCGCAAAGGCCGACCAACCGCGCTGGATGAAGTACGCGCTAAGCCCGGATACGAGCGGGCGCTCGCCGCTGTGCTGGGCCGCGACGCAAAGTCTCCTTTGGGCAAACCGGAAGATGGCAATGATGGTCGTTTCTGGACCGGCGGCAATGCACCGGGTGCAGTGACCGACAGTTTGGCCGCACAGGTCACGTCTTGCCCATCCCAATTGAAAGCCCGTCTAGCGCTGGTCCATGTGGCTGAAATTGACGATGGCCGTGCACTCGACCCGGGCGAATGGATTGTAACGACCAGCGGCCACTTGCGCCGTTGGGACGGCTTTATTGCACGCGGTGAAGGCGCGGCCGAGGCTGCCCGGCTAGAAGCAGAAAATCGTCTCGGCGATCTTGAGGCAGAGCTTCCCGCCAAACGTGATGCAGCGGAAAAAGCCGACGCTGCCCAATCGAGCGCTCAGCAAGAACTTTCAGCACTCCAGACGGCACTCGTCGCAGCAGAGCGCGGCGTTGGCGAAGCCGCCGAAGAAGAACGCCAAGCCCTCCGCACGCTCGATCAGGCAGAGATTGCCCGCGAACGGCTGGCGTCCCGTCTGCAAGAACTCGATACGGCGGAAGCTGATCTGGCCGAGCAAAAAAAGCTGGCACTCGGCGAACTCGAGGCGGCCAAGACCAAACGCAACGATCTGCCCGCACCCGATACGGGCCGCGCATCACTCGAAGCTTCGCAGGCTAAGCATGATGCCGCCCGATCAGCATTGCAGGCTGCCACAGCTACCCTCGCCGGGCATGATCAAGCGTTGGCTGTGGCGCGCGAGCGAACAGCCGCGCAGCGTAGCGATATGGCCAATTGGCAGGCGCGCTCCGGCGAAGCAGCGCAGCGCCTTTCCGATATGGCACGACGCTTTGAGGAAATCGAAGAGGAACGCGCCGTTTTTGCCGCGAAGCCGGAAGGCTTGATGCGCGAGATCGAACAAGGCGACACGGTCCGCGAGCGGCTAACCAAAGAATTGGCCGAAGCCGAAGCCTCTGTCGCGAAAGCGCAAGAGGCCGCGCAAGGCGTCGACCGTGCCTTCGCCGAAGCCAATGAAGCTTTGGCCACAGCACGCGAATCTCGTGCAGGCCTCGCCGCGCGCGCCGAGAGCGAGGAAGCGCGGCGCGCGGAGATGGCGCGCGTATCGGGCGAACGCTTCCAGTGCTCGCCACCCATGTTGGCCGAGAAGTTTGAATTCGATGTCGAACAGGTCAAAAACTCAGGCATTGAGGGAGAAGAGCTAGAACGGCTCAATGCAAGCCGCGAGCGGATCGGGCCAGTCAATCTGGTGGCTGCAGAGGAACTCGCAAAGATCGAGAGCGAGCACGGCTCCAGCGCCGCCGAGCAGGCTGAGCTGCACGAAGCGGTAAACCGTCTGCGCGGATCAATCGGCAGCCTCAACCGCGAAGGTCGCGAGCGACTGAAAGCCGCGTTCGAACAGGTCGACACGCATTTCCGCCGCCTGTTCACGCGCCTGTTCGATGGCGGACAGGCGCATCTGGCATTGATCGATAGCGATGATCCGCTGGAAGCAGGCCTGGAGATTTTCGCGCAGCCTCCCGGCAAAAAACTGCAATCGCTAACCTTGCTGTCAGGCGGTGAGCAGGCGCTAACCGCTATCGCCCTGATCTTCGCGCTGTTCCTGACCAATCCGGCCCCGATCTGCGTGTTGGATGAGGTTGATGCCCCTCTCGATGACGCCAATATTGACCGCTTCTGCGATCTGCTCGATGCGATGACCAAGGAAACCAACACGCGCTATCTGATCGTCACGCACAATGCTGTGACAATGAGCCGCATGCACCGCCTATTCGGCGTAACCATGGTCGAACAAGGCGTATCACGCCTCGTGAGTGTTGATCTGGATGTAGCAGAAGAATTGGTCGCAGCGCAGTAAAGCGTCAGGCCTCAAGTGCAGCGGCAAGCCGTGCGCGAATACCTTTCAATTGGGCGATCACTTCAGCAGGTACAACAGCAGCATCTGATGTTGCCGAAGATGTCGTAACAGGCCTCGGTGTACTAGAATCCGGCTCGCGTGCAGAGACCGGTGCCTCATCCACCTTACCGTCGGCAATCGCTTGCTGTGCGCCTTTCAGTGTGTAGCCCTGCTGATTGACCAGTTGGTCGATTTGCTCGACCAATTTCACATCTTCAGGCCGATAGTACCGACGTCCGCCGCTACGTTTCAGTGGTTCGAGCATCGGGAACTGTTGTTCCCAATAGCGCAGGACATGGGTTTTGATATTCAGCGCTTTGCTGACTTCACCAATCGTGCGGAGCGCGCCGTCGTCTTTTCCGTCATCAAATTGCGCGCTCATGCATTCATCCCTTGGCGATACGTTCTTTCAGCAACTGGCTTGCGCGGAACGTCATTACGCGGCGCGGTGTAATCGGCACTTCCACACCCGTTTTCGGATTGCGGCCAATGCGCTCTTTCTTGTCGCGAAGAATGAAGCTGCCAAAGCCGGAGATTTTTACATTCTCTCCATCGCCCATTGCATCACACATATGTGCCAGAATTGATTCCACCAGGTCGAGCGATTCCGCCCGCGAAAATCCCATTTTGCGATTAATCGTCTCTGCGAGATCGGCTCTTGTCAGCGTGTTTACTGATCGAGACATTCGCTCACTCCCTTACCGGTGCGACCCTTGGTTTCGGAAACTGACTACTTTTGTAACCAAATTCCGCCGTTTGCGCAAATTTTAAGTGCAAAAATTGCAACTTACATGCGGACTAAAGAGGCGCCCCATGTGAATCCGCCGCCCATCGCTTCGAACATCACCAAATCACCCTTTTTGATCCGCCCATCGCGAATCCCGACATCGAAAGCGAGCGGTACCGATGCCGCTGAGGTGTTGGCATGCTGATCAACGGTCACAATGATCTTCTCGGCAGGTAGGCCCAGCTTGCGTGCCGTCGCGTCCAAGATACGGGCGTTAGCCTGATGCGGGACAACCCAGTCAATATCGGCGGCCTCAACGCCAGCCGCAGCGAGCGTTTCCTTGAGCACATTAGCCAGATTGACCACCGCATGGCGGAACACTTCGCGTCCCTTCATTCGCAGCTTACCGACTGTACCGGTAGTCGACGGACCGCCATCGACATAGAGCAACTGGTTGTGCTCGCCATCCGCGTGAAGCTTGGTATCGAGCACACCTGGGCCGTCTTCAGCGACATCCTCCGCTTCCAGCACCAAAGCGCCGGCGCCGTCGCCAAACAACACGCAGGTCGTCCGGTCTTCCCAATCGAGAATACGGCTGAATGTTTCTGCGCCAATGACCAATGCACGCTTCGCCATGCCGGTGCGTAACATCGAGTCGGCGGTACCAAGTGCGTAGAGAAATCCCGAACAAACCGCCGCGACGTCAAAAGCGATGCAGCCATTGCAGCCGAGCGCTTGTTGGACCCTCGTGGCGGTTGCCGGGAATGTTTGATCGGGCGTCGCTGTGGCGAGCACGATCAGATCGATATCATTGCCCGACATGCCAGCCGCTTCAAGCGCTCGTTCGGCAGCTGCAGTCGCTAGCGATGACGTAGTTTCACCCTCGCCCGCGATGTAACGCTGGCGAATACCGGTCCGCTCTACGATCCATTCATTGGTGGTATCGACTTGCTCAGCCAGTTCTTCATTGGTGACGAGCCTGTCCGGCAGAGCCGAACCGCTTCCACGGATAACCGAACGGATCACTTTGCGGCACTGCCTTCTGGCGCGGCACCGTTGCGTGCCTGCAATTCGGCGAGGCCGCTGCTGATCCGCTGTGTCAGATCTTCCTCGAGCAAACGCGCAGCAACGGTCACGGCATTGGCGACGCCACCTGCTGTCGCACTGCCGTGGCTCTTCACGACCACGCCATTCAGGCCGAGAAACACTGCGCCATTGTGGTTGTTTGGATCAAGATGATGCCGGAGCAATTCCGTCGCCGGGCGCGAAACCAGAAAGCCGATCTTCGAACGGATCGAACTCGTGAATGCATTGCGTAGCAAGTCAGTCACAAACCGCGCGGTGCCCTCGATGGCTTTGAGCGCGATATTGCCCGAGAATCCGTCGGTTACGACTACATCGACTTCGCCGCGATTGATCTTGTCCGATTCGACATAGCCTTCAAAGCTCATATCGAGTCCGGTCGCGTCCTGAAGCTGCTCAGCAGCTTCACGCAGGCGGTCGAAACCCTTGTTCTCTTCAGTGCCGATATTGAGCAAGCGAACGCGCGGCATATCGCGCTGAGTCAGAATTTTGGAATAGGCCGCGCCCATAATCGCAAACTGCACCAGATTGCGCGCGTCAGCCTCTGTATTGGCGCCCAGATCGAGCATGATCACGTCATTGTCGCCAAGTGTCGGCATCAATGCAGCCAAAGCCGGACGATCAATGCCCGGCATAGTGCGCAGTGCAAGCTTGCTCATCGCCATCAGCGCGCCAGTATTGCCTGCACTGACAGCAGCACCGGCATCGCCTTGCTTCACAGCGTTAACAGCAAGACCCATCGATGTGGTTTTGGCACGACGCAGCGCTTTGGTAGGAAGCTCGTCCCCGCCAACAACATCATCGCAATGCAGAATTTCGGAAGCACCACGCATATTGGGATGCTCTTCCAGCGCTGCTTTGATGCGCGTTTCATCGCCCACCAGCAGAAACTGGAACTGGTCGTGACGGCGACGCGCTTCGGCGGCGCCTTCAACCATTACGCGCACGCCTTCATCGCCGCCCATCGCATCAACAGCGATACGCGGGAGGCTCATGGGCGTGTACTCCGGGTCAAATCGAGGTCTTAAAGACCTACAGCGACAATTTCGCGTCCGTTATAGTGGCCACAGGCATCGCACATATTGTGCGGACGCTTCAGCTCGCCACAGTTGGGGCATTCATGGAATGCCTCAGGCTTCAACGAATCGTGCGAACGACGGATACCGCGACGATGCGGCGAAACTTTTCTCTTAGGGACAGCCATAGCGGCACCTGTTCCTTGAATTAAACTGCAGTGTATAGGGCCGCTTTAAGCCAAGGCCGTGACCTGCACAAGTTATTACCAGCGCAGGGAATCAAGGCCCGACTCTCACGGGAAGGAGCGCGCTATAACCGAAATTGGCAGCAGTGCAACCCGCAGCGTTGCTATTCGCCGCCACAATGGGTAGCGAAGCGCAACTTAATTGGAGGGATTAATTCATGTTGTTACCTGTCACGCTTTGCACCGCAGCGGCCTTGGCCATTCTTTCTATCTGGCTGATGGTCAGGATCGGCGGCCTGCGCAACAAGGCCAAGATCTTCGTCGGCGACGGCGGGAATGATGCAATCATTCGCAGAATGCGTGCGCAGGCCAACTTCGTCGAAAGTGCGCCATTTGTCTTTGCGCTCATCTTGGCGGTCGAGCTTGCCGGAAGAGGCGGCGCATGGCTGCCCTACGTCGCCGGATTATACGTAGTGGGACGCGTTGCACACGCATTCGGTATGGAAGAAAGTGGCCCCGGCATGGCGCGCTTTGCAGGCACCATCATTTCGATGCTGACGCTGCTCGGCCTCGCCATCGTCGCGGTGCTGATCACCACTGGAGTGATGTAGGTATCTTGTCCTCTATCGGACTGAGCTTGGCCTGTCGCTCGGGCATTGCGCCGGGCAAGCAGACATCCCAAGCCAGTCCGATCCGTTCCAGCACAGCAATGAACCTATAGCCAAGATCACTCTGACCGTGTTTCAGACCAATTTTCGCTGATCCCGGATAGGCATGATGGTTGTTGTGCCATGCTTCGCCCATGGTAATGAAACCGGCCCATGGCACATCATGGGCCTGCACGCCGGCCTCATCGACAATCCAGCTTTGTGGACCGCGTCGGTGAGCGAGATGCCCGACCAACCAATGCCCGTGAACGGTCAGCGTAACGCGGACGCAAATTCCCCAAACCACGAACGCCCAACCGCCAGCCAGCCACAGTAGCAGTGCCAGCGGCAATTGGTGCGCCATCCAGCTGCGCTCCAGAAAGACAATGAACCGGCTCCGCTCTAGCTCGCTCAAATCAAATCTTGGTGGCGATGCCAGCTCCAGCCGGCAATGCAGCTGCCACCACGCATCTTTGAGCATCGAGTTGCGGTGGGCCAGATAATCGTGACAATCAGATTGCCGCTGCGCCCAGTCGCGCAAATCATGCGTGCGTGTAATCCACAAGGGCCCACTCATTCCCGCAACGGTCCCGCACCAGATTAGAAACAATCGGATTGGCCAATAAGTCTGGAAGCTGCGATGGATCATCAATCGGTGGAAGCCGACTGAATGTCCGAGCAAGAGGAATATGCCGGTCAACAATAGTCCTACAGTGACACTGGCCACCGATGCAGTGAGCGGTGCAAAAATGAGAGCAGCGGCGAGCATCCCACCGTTCCAAATACTGTGCACCGGATCCCATACCACGCGCCCTGTGGTTGGATCTGCCTCCTCGGTTTCGACAAGCCAGTTTACTTCGCAACGGTCGCGCTGCTGTTTGCTCAGAATTGACTGGTGCTCGGTCATCCACTCGCTCCGATAGGTAATTAATGTATTACTTAATTACCTATCGGCTCTAGTAAGTAATTAAGCAACCCCTTATATACTCTCCATGCAACCTGTTTTTGAAGCCCTCTCCTCCACCGTAAGGCGCAAGATTCTGGCCTATCTGTCTGAGTCAGAACTGACCGCAGGCGAAATCGCAGCGCGGTTCGAGATATCGAAGCCTGCAGTTTCGCAGCATCTTGGCGTGCTAGAAAATGCCGGATTGGTTATCAGCGAGAAACGCGGACAATATGTCCATTACCGGATCGTGCAGGACAATCTGGTCAACACGCTCAACGGCTTTGTGCAGGAAGTCTGCCCGGTCTCTCGCCCACTGAAGCGCGAAAGCAAGGCCATGGCCGCAGACACCATAGACACGCAGAATTAGCTGAGAGCGTAATCACTGACGAACTGGTTCGTCTTGCGCTCTTGGCCAAAGGTACTGGTGGGTCCGTGACCGGGAATGAAAGTGATGTCATTCCCGAGCGGCCACAGCTTTTGTGTGATCGCATCGAGCAGGTCCTGATGATTGCCCATGGGAAAATCGGTGCGCCCGATTGATCCCTGAAACAGCACATCGCCCACAATCGCAAACTTGCTCGGGCCGTGGAAAAAGACGACGTGGCCCGGCGTGTGGCCAGGGCAATGGATGACATTGAGCGTTAGTTCACCGACGGTGACGGTATCGCCATCTTCGAGCCAGCGGTCCGGCTCGAACACTTCACCGCGAATGCCGTATTTGGCGCCATCTTCATCGAGACGCGAAATCCAGAAGCGATCGGCCTCGTGCGGGCCTTCGATAGGAATGCCGAGCTCCTTGGCCAGGATTCCGCTTTCACCGCAATGATCGATATGACCATGCGTAATCAGAATTTTCTCCAGCTCGACCCCGGCCTTGGCAACACCCGCCTTCAACTTGTCGAGATCGCCGCCCGGATCGGTCAGCGCGCCCTTCATCGTCTTGGTGCACCAGATCAGGCTGCAATTCTGCTGCAGCGGTGTGACGGGCATGATGGCCGCGCGCATGGACGGTTGAGGCTTGTTCTCAGTCATGCCGAGCGATGTGGCGGGCCGATAACCTTTATGCAAGTGGAGAAGGAAAGATGATTGATCCGAAACAGAGATTTAGGATTCTACACGTAAGTAATGCGGCCAAACTGGAGTAAAACGACCATGGCATTTTTCCGTCGCAAGAAAACTAAGAGCGCTAATCCGAGTTGGGGGAGCTACCCAGATTCGCTTGATGTCGATGATCTGGACGACGTGACTTGGATCAAATCATGTCAAGATCCTCTTGTTTGGCACGACGCCGCCATGGCGTGTCTGATATTCCGGGGAGACAAACATGGCCTGATCGGATGGCTTGCTGAACAGCCGCAACTGGACCGGGTCACCGCTGCCACGATGTTTCTCCATCGAGACAACGGACCAAGAATTTTACGCGGTGACGTAGTCGAGTATATCCAAATGAAGCCTGACCAGATTATAGCAATGATCAAGACGCTATGTGAACGTGACAGTGCTTTAAGCTATTCTGAGAACGGAATCGGCCTCGGCAGCGGATGGGAAGATGCAAAGCAGTCAATCATTGCAGAACTCTCTCATCATTCCAGTTTTCCGATGCACATGCTGGCCAAACCCATCCATCATAATACCGTAAACAGGCCTTACTATGACATCGGCGAGGGCGAACTTGTATCTGACAACTACATTCGTGAACATATGCCCTATATGGTCGCCGATTGAACTGAACAGAGATCAAAGCCGCCCGCTCTTTCAACCACACGCCCGATAATTTCCAGCTCATCGACAGATACCTCAATCGGCGGATAGGCAAGGTTTTGGCTAAGCAACGACACCCGCTTTCTCAACACCGGCCTTCAACTTCTCGAGATCACCTCCCGGGTCGGTCAGCGCGCCCTTCATGGTCTTGGTACACCAGATCAGGCTGCAATTCTGCTGCAGCGGTGTGACGGGCATAATTGCCGCGCGCATGGGCGGTTGAGGCTTGTTCTCAGTCATGACCGCGATGTGGCGCCAATGATAGCTGGTTGCAAGAGCGCGCCCGCCCGATTTGTCAGTTACCGCGCCACCACCAGCCGATAACCAAGATCGCACTCGTTAAGTTGCTGCAGATGACCGTATCGCTCTTGCCAAGTACGATCTGCAATATCCTGTTTGAGCGACTGCAACGCGTCAGACACATTGTCGATAGCCCAGAAAGAAGACATCGCTGCAGTAACTTTGGGATCGAGATATGCGCTAGGCCGACGCCAATAGGCGCATAAGAACCCGTCAGTACAATCATGCGGAATGGGCATTGACTGGATATCCACGGGGCCCAGCTCTTGCTGATACAGGCTCAGCTTAGGCATTTGCTGCTCGTCCAGCGTAACAAGTTCTGGAATATAGTCGGCCAGCCAAAAGCCCCGAAACGCAGGATCGTATGTCAGGATAACAATCGGGCCGCGCGTTACTCGGCGCATTTCCGACAGCCCCGTTGCCTGATCGGTCCAGTGATGGATCGTGAGGACCGCCATTGATGCGTCGAAACTATTGTCGGGGAATGGCAAGTCTTCGGCCACGCCCCGAACCACAGAAGCATTTGAAGGTTTACGCTGCGCAATCATTTCGGAAGATGGCTCAACAGCGGTGACCTCTTTGCCAACGGGCTCGTAAGAGCCGGCACCAGCACCAACGTTTAAGACGATCTTTGCTGTTCCCAAGGCCGCTTCAATGGCGGCTTGGATACGATGATCTGGCTTGCGCAGATTCGCATAGTCCACACCAATAGTATCGTATTTTGCGTCCATCAGCTCACAGTCTCCCACTTTTCCAAACTACCCGGCCGATGATTTCCACCTCATCGGCAGATACTTCAATCGGCGGATAGGCAAGGTTTTGGCTAAGCAACGACAGCCGCCCGCCACCCTGCGCCGCCACACGTTTGACCAGCAGAGTATCCTCTAACCGCACAACATGAATGCCATCGCGGAAAGGGCGCACAGACCGATCGACCAGCACTTCATCACCTGCACGAAGCAACGGCTCCATTGAATCGCCCTCCACCACAATTGCGGATAGCTCCGATCCGTCCAACCCCTGCTCGCGCAGCCAGCGGCGGGAGAAGCGGAAATTGTCGAACGGGATTTCCTCGCCCACCGTCGCACCTGGCCCCGCAGACGCGCTGAGCGGCAGGCGCGGAACGTCGATCCAGCCGCGATCAAGCGGGATTGGTTTGGACGAATCGTAGGATTTTTCCTCTGGTCCGCCCAAATCCGATTCGGGCACGCCCAAAAACTCAGACAGCGTCCGACGATCCTGTTCTTCCAGCTTTCGCGGACTGCCCTTGCTAATAAATTGCTGCAAATATGTAGGATTTCTCCCAATCATGGTTGAAAGCGCAGCCAAAGAACTGTGCCTTTCTCGTGCCAGTTCGCGGAGTTTCTCACGTGGATTCGACATATTCTGTCCTCTTTGTCGATATTTTTCCTTCCTATACGATGTATTTTTCCTAGACAAGTAGGATTTCGCCAGCGACGACTCGGTCATCGGGCGATTCGCTTTGTCGTCCGAACCGCACGCCAACCATATCGCAGAGGAACCGCATGCTTATCCGGACTATTGAGAAATTCCTTCGCCAAACGGGGATGCCCGCCACCAAATTCGGGCGCCTGGCCACACATGATCCGCGCTTCGTGCTCGATCTGCGCAATGGACGTATGCCGCGCAGCAATACCGAACGCCGCGTCGAGAGCTTCATCGCGGATTATCTGGGAGAGCAGAATGTCGGCTGAACCCCACACATCCATACGCCCAGCCCGCCGGCAGCGACGCACGCCGGGAGAGCGCCTGAGATTGGCACTCTCCGAGCTGTGCGGCGGCCATGGGGAGATAGTGCAACATGATGAGAAAGCATGGGCGAGCATCACCTTTTCGGGCGCGCGGCATACACTGCGCTTAACCTTTGAAGGCGCTGATGCGGTCGAGGCCGGCGAGACCTTCGTCGCGATCCTGCCCGAGCATGAATTCGCAATTCCCGGTCAATTGGTCGCCGACGCGACCATAGTCAGCGTTGAGCATGCCCTGCTCCCCCAACCGCGAATGCTGGTTGAGTGCGAGCTATTGCTGTTGGTCGATGCCTAGCCAGCACTCTCGCGGCGGATCACCAGATTGCGGATTTCGGACATATCCTCCATCGCAAAGCGGATGCCTTCGCGGCCAAGACCGGAGTCTTTCACCCCGCCATAAGGCATATTGTCGACCCGGTAGGATGACACATCATTCACCACGACACCGCCGACATCGAGATCGTCCCACGCGTCCAGCACCTTGTGGATGTCCCGCGTGAAAACCCCCGCTTGGAGGCCGAATTTGGAGTTGTTGACCTCCTTCAAAGCCGCATCGAAATCACTGAACTTGCTCAACAGAGCCATCGGACCGAACGCTTCCTCGGTGAAGGCATCACAGGAATGATCGACATTTTCGAGCAGGGTTGCCTCGAGCATATTCCCCTCGCATCCGCCGCCGCATAGCAGCGTTGCGCCGGCACTCACCGCATCATCGATCCAGCTCTTCAAACGCGATGCTTCGCCAACCGAAATCATCGGACCGATAAAGGTCTCGCGCTTCTTGGGATCGCCAGAGACAAGGCCTTTGGTTTTCTCAACCAGCATATCACGGAACTGATCGTACACATCTTCGTGAATAATGATCCGCTGCACGCCAATGCAGCTTTGCCCCGATTGATAGAACGCTCCGAAGATGATCCGCGCGAGCGCATGATCGAGATCGGCGTCCTTATCGACGATCACCGCCGCATTGCCGCCAAGCTCAAGAATAACAGGCTTCTTACCTGCCTTGGCTTTGAGGTCCCAGCCAACGCCAGGCGAACCAGTAAAACTCAGCAGTTTCAGGCGCTCGTCAGTGGTAAACAAATCGGCCCCGTCGCGGCTTGCGGGAAGGATGGAGAACGCGCCTTCGGGCAAGTCGGTCTCGGCCAGCACTTCGCCCATAATGATCGCACCGAGCGGTGTTTTGCTCGCCGGTTTCATCACAAACGGGCAACCCATCGCGATAGCCGGCGCAATCTTGTGCGCCGCCAGATTGAGCGGAAAATTGAACGGCGAAATAAAGCTGCATGGTCCAATCGGCACGCGCTTCCACATGCCCATATAGCCCTTGGCGCGCGCCGAGATATCGAGCGGTTGGACCTCGCCATAATTACGCGTCGATTCCTCGGCAGCAATCTTGAATGTATCGATCAGCCGGTCAACTTCGCCCTCGGCATCGTTGATCGGTTTGCCCGCTTCGACGCACAGCGCATAGGCCAGCTCGTCATAACGCTCGCGGAAGCGCTTCACGCAATGTTCGAGCACAGCCTGCCGCTCAAAACTCGCCATCTTCGCCATGGGTCCAGCCGCGCGCACCGCACCCGCAATGGCTTCCTCGATTATGTCTGGGGTGGCCAGCGCAGTCCTGAACGCGACCTCATTGGTGAACTTGTCTGTCACTTCCAGATCAGTGTTGGGAAGCGCCGCCTTGTTGTTGAGATAAAGCGGATAAGTGCTTTTTAGCTCGACCATTATGTTCGTCCTTATTAGCTCAAAAAAGGGTAACGCCGATTGCCCTATACTTCTCGAGAAATGCGCTATTCAGCTCCAATCATACTCATCAAAGCCGTAGTCCAAATCAAAACTGGGAGAAAAGCTGCCCCAGCAATTGTTTTTGCGTTCAACGGCCCAACCCCCAAGTCCCAAAAGAGCCAGTTAGCCAGTGCCGCGAAAAAGATCAGACATACCAGACCCAAAATATGACGATGGCGAACGGTTATTAGCGCAAAGTCATATTCCCCTTCCCTACGTCCCTTTTCATCAGCCATCACAGTTTCGCACTTAGTTCCTTGATGTCGTGGTTCAGGATCTGGTCGTTCTCGGTATAGTCCACTGGACAATCGATCAAATGTACGCCCGGCGTATCACGGCAATGCGCAAGTACCTCGGTCAGATGTTCGCTGCTTTCAACCCGATGACCTGCCGCGCCATAGCTTTCGGCATATTTCACGAAATCGGGATTGCCATAGGTCAGGCCGTAATCGTCAAAGCCCATATTGGCCTGCTTCCAGCGGATCATACCGTACGCATCATCGCGCAGAATCAGAATGGTCATGTTTAGTCCTAAACGGACCGCCGTTTCCATCTCCTGGCTGTTCATCATGAACCCGCCATCGCCGCAAATCGCCATCACCTTGCGGTCGGGGTAGAGCATCGCGCTCATCATTGCGGACGGCAGACCCGCGCCCATTGTCGCCAGCGCATTGTCGAGCAGAACAGTGTTCGGCAAATAGGCGGTAAAGCCACGCGCGAACCAGATTTTATACACGCCATTGTCGAGGCAGATAATCCCGTCATGCGGCATGCAATCGCGGACTTGCTGCACCAAATGCGGCGGGAAGATCGGGAAGCGCGTGTCGTCTGACAGGCTCTTTGTATGATCCAATTCGGCCTGATGATAGGCCAGCAGCTTGTCGAAATTCCACGAACGGTTCGGCGTGATATCTTCTTTCATCTGCCAAATGCCGTTGGCGATATCGCCGATCACTTCGGTTTGCGGGAAATAGACCGGATCAACCTCCGCTGTCTTGGTCGAGACGTGGATCACCTGCACACCATTATCATGCATGAAAAATGGCGGTTTCTCGATCACGTCATGGCCGACATTGATAATGCAATCGGAAGCCTCGACCGCGCGGTGTACAAAGTCCCCCGCTGACAACGCGGCACAGCCGAGGAATTTCGGGTGTCGCTCGTCGATGACGCCCTTGCCCATTTGCGTGGTCAGGAAGGGAATTCCGGTCTTTTCGACAAATTGTTCGAGCATCCGGCCGCACAGCTTGCGGTTTGCGCCGGCGCCGATAACCAGAACCGGCGACTTCGCCGCTTCGATCGCTTTGACCGCAGTGCGTACCGCCTTCGCCTCGGCAGAGGGGCGACGCGCCACGCTTTTCGGCAGCGGTTTGAAATCGCTCGCTTGTTCTTCGGCGATATCTTCGGGAAGCTCGATCAGCGTTGCGCCGGGCTTTTCCTCTTCGGCCAGGCGATATGCCTCACGCACCCGGCTTGGGATGTTGTCACCGGCGGCGATCTGGATTGAATACTTGGTGACCGGTTCCATCAGAGAGACGATATCGACGATCTGGAACCGGCCCTGCTTTGACTTTTTGATCGGTTTCTGGCCGGTAATCATCAGCACCGGCATCCCGCCCAATTGCGCATAGGCGGCGGACGTCACAAAGTTCGTCGCACCGGGGCCGAGCGTTGCGAGGCACACACCCGTCTTACCTGTATGACGACCATAGGTCGCGGCCATAAAGCCTGCGCCCTGCTCGTGCCGTGTCAGGATCAGCTTGATTTTGTCTGACTTGCCCAGCGAGTCGAGCAGGTCGAGATTTTCCTCACCCGGGACGCCGAAAATATACTCGCAGCCCTCGGCTTCGAGACAATCGATAAATACGTCGGAAGCTTTTTTGGTATCGGCCATTCGTCGTCCTCTCCAGACACGCGAAACGGTGTCTCTAGAATTATACGTGCGACCGCTGTTTCGACAGAGGTCTGACGCCTCCTTTAGTGTCTCAATTGCCTACCAATTAGGGCGACCGGAGTCACCCTGCTAGGTAATTTCCGTCAATCGCCGCCCGTTAGTACCCACGGGCAGGATCGAAAATCGGACTGAGCGGTTCGCCGCGATGATATTTACCCAGATTCTCGAGAAAGCGCTGGGCAGACCGCATAAACATCTTGTCCTGCGCCCTGCCCGATAAGTGCATCGTGATAACCGCATTCTCAAGCGTCCAGAGTATATGGTCTTTCGGCAGCGGCTCAGGATCGGTTACATCGAGGAGCGCTCCGCCGATGCTCTTGTCTTGCAAGGCGGCGACGAGCGCATCCTGATCGACCACTGTGCCGCGGGCGATGTTCACCAGCACGGCGCTGTCTTTCATCGCCGCCAGCTCGTTTACTCCAATCATGCCGTCTGTTTCGGGCGTTGCGGGTACAGCGAGGATCACCCAATCGAATTCGCCCAGCTTGTCGCGCCATTCGCCGGGGCCAAGCACACCATCCGATCCGCCTGAACGCCGAACGATTGTCACATCGACATCGAAGGCCTGCAGCCGTGTCTCGATCAATTTACCGATTGCGCCATAACCCAGCAGCAACGCCCGGCTTCCGGCGAGTTCCATCTTGCCTGGCGAGTCCTGCAACCATTCTTGCCTATCCTGCGCCCGGACGACGTCGCGATAGCCCTTGGCGTGATTGAGCATCATCATCAGCGTGTATTCGGCGATAGTGATCGCATTGATACCGGCGCCATTGGTAACCGTCACACCGCGCTCGGCCAGCAGTTCAAGCGGCAGAAAATCCAGCCCCGCATAGATGGAATTGTACCATTTCATCTTCTCGGCGCGTTTCACCGCCTCGGCCATCGGCTCTTGGTCATATAGGTCGAACCAGCCGATTTCCGCTTCGCCGACATGCTCCATCAATTCATCGGTCGACGCGAACCAGCGCGGCTCCAACCAATCAGGCAGATGCGGCTCGATTGCGGGCCTGATCAGTGACGAGAGAACGGCGATGGTCATAAAAAGCAATGCTCCTCTGTTGGAAACATAGAGGAACAGGTTACAAGCGACTGCGTCAAGGGCGCATGAGTTGAACGGGTGGGCGGAACCGCGGATGTTTACCAAATTCGAAGTTCTGGATGATGTATTTGGCAGCGGACTTCCCGCGCGGTTGCTTGATTTTGCCATCGCCAATGAAGGCGGTTTCGATGTCACCACGACCTCCTATTCAGACGGCTCGGAAGCGGTCGATCCAAACTTCCGCACATCGAAACGCTTCATCGGAAAGTTAGGAGATGTCGGTCGCGAATACCGCACGGCGTTCACGAAGATACTGCCCCAACTGTTCGAAGCCGCCGGCGTACCTATGATTGATAATCCGTTGCTCGAGAACGAGCTGATTGCGACGGGCGACGGCGGGAATCTCGCCAAGCATATCGACACGCTGACTCTGGACAATCGCGATGATGTCGAGACCGAACGTATTCTCAGCACGGTCTACTATTTCCACCGCCAACCAAAGCAATTTTCAGGTGGTGAGATTGAGATTCATCCGCTCGATGGCCGAGCGGAACCAAAGCCAGTCGATCCTCGTCACGGACGGCTGATTGTATTTCCAGCTTTCGCGCCGCATTCGGTTCGCGGCCTCACAGTGCCAAGCCGTCGCTTCGAGGACGGGCGTTTCTCGCTTAATTGCTGGGTGCGGTATAGGGTTCGCTAGATATGTCCGGACCAAAGCCAACCGCCGACGACAACCGGCCTTTGTTTACGCAATTCGCGGCGCTCGATGGTTTCCTGGGTACGGAACAGTCAGCCAAGCTGCTGGAATTCGCGCTCGACAATGAAGCGAAGTTTGCGCCGGCGGAAGTGGCATCGCCGGACAGTGCTTCCGAAATTGATCGCCAATCACGCCGTTCTTGGCAATTTCAGGAACGACTAGGTGATATAGGGCAGATGTTTCGCCAAACTGTGCGCAATCGTATGGTCGATCTGTTCACGCAAGTGGGTCTGCGTCCCATCGATGAACCAACCATCGAATTGAGCCTGGCGGCACACCGGGATGGCGGTTTTTTCGCTCCGCATATCGACACCTATGGCGACGGCACCCGCGAATATACGCAGTCAGATAGGGTCTTGAGCGCTGTCTATTACTTTCATCGCCAGCCGGCCGGCTTTGGCGGCGGCGAACTCGCGATCATGCCAATTGGTGGATACGCGCCGCCTGCTCTGATTGAGCCCAAACATGATCGTTTGGCACTGTTCCCCTCATTCGCGCCGCATGAGGTGTTGCCAATCACAGTCCCCGGCAATGCCTTCGCGGATGCGCGGTTCTCGATCAATTGCTGGGTGAGGAAATCGCGTAGCTAGGCGGGCCGGAAGGCTAACCACGCCGCCAGCGCCAGAACGGGTACGCCAATCAAATCTGCCATCGCGATTTGCTTCAAAGCCGGAGGCGATCCCTTGGCAAAGTACAGCACGATAAAGGCAATCATGCTGACTGCGGTCACGACCACAGCGAGCCGCCGGGACGATGGATCAAATGCCGCCCACAGACAGGCAAGAAAAACCGCCAGAAATAGCGCAGCACGATGCTGCATCAACAGGAACAACGGATTGTCCGGCGTAATCCCGTAGAGCGACGTCAGGTTCGACGGGCGGAACAGGGCGAAAGCTGGTAGCGCATGTAACGCGGCAAGAAGGAACCAGAGAATGGGTTGCAACATGCAACTGTTATAGCGTTGTGGAGCGCCTGGCGCAAGGAGTGCTAGGCTAGCTTCCAATCCCAGCCAAGCGGATCGCCGTCCATAAGTTCCACGCCCTTTGCGGCGAGGTCATCACGGATAGCGTCGGATGTGCCGAAGTCTTTCTCTGCACGGGCGGCCTTACGGCGTTCCATTGCATCTGCGATTTCCGCTTCGGACATCTGCGCGGCAGTCGGCCGGATGCGCAGATCGGTGCGGGATAGGCCGAACAGGTTCAGGCCAAGCACCGCGTCCATCTTCTCTATCACCGCCCGCTTCACGTTCGCATCGACTTTCTTGACGGCCAGAGCTTCCTCCAGCGCGGTCAGCGCGATTGGCGTATTCAGATCGTCAGCCAAAGCCGCATCGAACTTCTCCAGCATCGGCGCGAATTTCTGGTGCGATGGATCGCTCGCGACAGCATCAGCCAACCGCTCAACCGCCATCACAACCCGCTTGAGCCGCGTCAAGGCGGCGTTCAAGCCGTCCCACGAGAACTCCAATTCACTCCGGTAATGCGCCTGTAAGCACATCATGCGGTAAGCGAGCGGATGATAGCCTTTGTCGAGAAGCAATTGCAGCCGCAGAAACTCGCCCGAAGACTTGGACATCTTGCCCGAACGCTCAACAAGGAAGTTGTTGTGCATCCAGAACCGCGCGCCAGAATTGGTCGCTTCTGACAAACCGCCGCAACCGCAGAACGCTTGGTTCTGTGCGATCTCGTTCGGGTGGTGGATTTCCCGGTGGTCGATCCCGCCGGTATGAATATCAAACGGGAAGCCAAGCAACTTCTCGCCCATTACCGAACATTCGAGATGCCAGCCAGGAGCGCCCTTGCCCCACGGCGAGTCCCATTCCATTTGACGCTTTTCACCAGCAGGTGTTTTCCGCCAGATCGCGAAGTCGGCTGCATTGCGCTTGCCCTCAACTGTGTCGATCCGGCCTTCTCCGTCTTCGGTCACAGCGCGGGCAAGCCGGCCATAATCATCGATCGTGGTGGTATCGAAATAGAGGCCTGTCTCGCATTCGTAGCAATGCTTGTCGGCAATGCTTTTCGCAAAATCGAGCATCTCTTCGATATAGTCTGTCGCGACTGACCAATGCGCGGGTTCGCGAATATTGAGCGCTTTGATATCGTCCCAATATGCCTCGGTATAATGCTTGGCGATCTGCCAGATATCTTGGGCCTTCTCGGCTGCCATTTTCTCCAGCTTGTCTTCGCCGTCATCCGCGTCATCGGTCAAATGACCAACGTCGGTGATGTTGATGACATGCTTAAGCGCATACCCCTTCCAGCTCAGCGTCCGGCCAAGAATATCAGCGAACACATAGGCGCGCATATTGCCGATATGCGGGTAATTATAGACCGTGGGGCCGCAGCTATAGACGCGCGCTTCGCCCGCATGGACGGGCTCGAAGGTCTCGAGGCTGCGGGTCAGGCTGTTGAACAGTTTCAGAGGGACTTCACTCATGCGCATCGCCATGCACATGAGCGCCCAATCGGGTCAAGCCATCAAACGTTCGGACCAGCCTATTCGGCGGGTTCGAGTTCGCCTTCGACCGGACAAACGCCGCTCGGATCATCGCAATCCTCGTCGCCTTCGCCTTCTTCCTCTTCGCCAATCCACAGGTCCTCGTTACCTGCGCCGGTTACTGGCTCGTCAATCAGCGGATCAAGCTCACGCTCCGGATCATCGCGGAGCTCGACCAGGATAGTGCCAATTGTGCCGGTATCCATCGGTGTCGTTCCATCGATTTGCTCTTCAATCAGATCCTGCACCGGATCACCGCCGGGATTGTTTGTTGTTGGATCAGGATCAGGTGGCACAACCACACAGCTTGCTGGATTGGCGATCGGGCAACCGTTGATCGTCGATGCTTGATCAAAGTCAGTCGGCACGCCGGTCACCGGAATGGTATCCAAGCCAGCCGCACCACCAACGATACCGTTGATCACAATATCGACGTCCGGATTGTTGGAGTTTATCGTAACCGCATCCGCGACAAGACCGCGTCGGTCGGCGAAATCAGTGCCAGCGCCAGTGTTCTGGATCAGCAGCGCGTCATCTACTGTGAAAGTAATCGTGCTACCTTGAATAACACCGTCATCACGGGTTGAGCCGTCATTCTGACCAAGCCGCGTATCGATGTCGGCAACAGTTCCGCCTGCAATATCCGTCAGCGCCGTAGCGCTTGCCGCAACAATCGACGGCGCAGTCAGATTGATCGATCCGGTGATCGCTATATTCGCATCCTCGACACGTAGAGTACCAGTTTCAGGATCAATGCTGAGCGTCTTGCCCGCATTGATATTGAGCGTCGTGTCAGCGCCCGCATTGCCCACGACGCCGCTGCCGACCACGCCGACATTATTGTCAGCATTGAGCGACAGACTGCCATTCTGTCCGATATTGCCATCGGTCTGACTGCCGCCAGTGCCAACCGCAACTGCCAAATCATCGACCGTGATGTTGCCGTCATCAGTGCTGAGGCTGTTCGCAGTGATCGTGACATCTCCGCCGCTATGAACGCGGGAGAATTCGTCATTGTCGAGTTCAAAGCCTTGCGCACCGCCTGCACCACCCAGCGCGATATCGCCATTGGTCGCAATGTTGATGGCATCGGTCTGGTCGCTTCGACCCAGTGCTCCGTTCGCGCCAATCGTGATATCGCTCGACTGCGCATTGATCACCTGACCCGCTGCGACGGCTTGAAGGTCGATCAAGCCATTGACGTCCATCGTCAGATCATTCGCCGCTGACACTGCCGCGTTGACCGTCAAATCACCACCGACAGTGAAGGAGATATTGCCTCCGCTAGAGGTAACTTGCTGCGTGCCTTGCGTGCCCGATGTCGGCGTCGGTGAAGTCGTCACAACCGGCGCACCATTCACTTCGGTCGAACCACCGCTGACGACGGCGATATCGCCCGTCGCCGTCACACCCTGCAGATCAAGGTTTCCGCCAGTGGTAATATCAGCACCGCCATTGGTTGCATCAACGGTCGTCTGAAGATCGCCCAGTGCCGTCAGCGAGACGTTTGTGCCGGTTGCGCGAACCAGCTCTGTCACCGCCACGTCTGTGGTTACGGCCACTGCACCCGCGTCAGCTTCCAGGCTCGCTGCAACGCCGCTCAGTGTGCCAATGGTGATACCTTGAGTAGCGGTGATGTCAGCCACACCATTGGTACCCGCTGCAATCGTATCGGCGGTCAGCGCACCGGTGACATCGACAACGGCACCATTGCCACCTGTGATGCTGGTTGCAGCGACATCGCCGTCACCTGTCACCGAGACGAAATCATCACCATTGGCGCTGGTGAATTGCGCACCGCCTGCTGTAAAGATGATGACCGCTTGATCGGCGTCCAGGGTTGTGCCCGTAAAGCCGCCGCTTCCGGCATCAACGCGAATGTCAGCGCCTGCGGTCAGGGCTCCGGCGGAAACGCTTCCGGCATCGCCCGATTCCAGATCGACTGTGCCGCCTGCATCCGCCTGACCAATTGTGACCAAGCCACCTTCGACATTGACGTCAAACGTCGCAGTCGCGGTGCCGATATCGGCCAACCCGGCCGCATCAATGTCGATGATCCCGCCCGATGTTACGCTATCGATAGTGGCCGCGCCGACCAGCGATTGGCTGGTCACGCTGCCACCAGCAGTGACGTTCTGCAGAATGGTGGTTGCACCGCTTAGCGCCACAGAACCATCAGCTGCGATAGTCTGTCCGACAATCCCGTCCTGCGCTGTGGCAGAGACATCGCCATCGGCATTGATATTTGCAAAGTCGAGTGCGCCGCCACTTTGGATACCGACATTGTTGCTGCTGGTCGCCGACGTGAAGGCCACATCGCCGCCTGCATCGATTGTGAAGTCACCGCCCTGTGCATCCAGATCGCCGAAACCAACATTGCCGGTGGCATCGAAATCGATTGCTCCGCCGACTGTTACCGCGCCATTGCCGTCAATATCGCCTGCCGTCGCATTGAGCGTCAGATTGCCGCCAATCGTACCGTTGTTCAGCGCGACCGAAGCACCGGTTATGCTGGTGTCGCCGCCGCTAATCGCATTGCCGACACTCGGTGTGCCGGTTGCGGTGACTGTAATATCGTCAACCGCATCGAGCGAGCCGGTTACGGTCGTATCTGCGCCGCTGGTGAGATCGATGTTCGATCGTGTGAGAGTTTCGGCAGCGAAGGCCACTGCGCCGGGCTGGCCAGCGTTCGCCGGATTGAGAACAACCTCGAACAGATCGATACCCGTGCCGGTAGTTGTCGCAGAATCGAGCGTGAGTGAGCCATCAGCCTGTATCACGACATCGTCACCCGCCGTGACGGTGCCCAGTGTGGTGTTGCCCAATGAGCGGATCGCGACATCCTCACCTGCAGACAGCGCGCCCGTGACCGTAACATCGCCGCCAGCGAGCAGCCCAATCGTGCCGCTTGTCGGCGTTCCTGCGCTGGTTGCGGCACCAGTCAATGCGATATTGCGGCCCGATGATACGGCGATATCGCCGCCGTTGGTGGTTACCGTGCCGGCACTAATATCGCTGGCAGCACCCGCCGCGCTAAGCGCAACGCTCGAACCATTGGTGGAGGTAGTCACGTTACCCGTGGCGATCGAACCGGAAGTCGCCGTCGCCGTCACACCATTTGTAGCAGACACATTGCCCACAGTGATTGTCTGCGCAGTCAAATCGACTGCTGCGCCGCCATCAATATCGCCGGAACCAGCATTGATGCCGATCGCGCCTGTGAGTGCCATCACATTGATCGCGCCCGATGCCGTCAGCGTGTCAAACAACGCATCCGCACCGCTCGTTAGCGCAATGGTCGCGCCGTCGAGATCGCCCACCGCGATATCGCCACCGTCGAGTTGAATCGCACCGGCGGCGATGATGTCATCACCTGTAATCGCGCCAACAGCTGCAAACAGCACATCGCCGCCGCCTGTAACGTCATTGTAGCTGATCGCACCGCCAGCATCAGCGACGAAATCACCGCCTTGGACGTCGACCGTACCGAAATTGATATTGCTCACGGCATCGGCTGTCAGCGATCCGCCGATGGTCGTGTTGCCCGAAACATCGATTGAACCGAGCGCAGTCAGCGCACTCGCGCCTGGACCCGCGGTCAAATCAACACCG
Organism: Pontixanthobacter sp. CEM42; assembly: GCF_017812015.1. Lineage (GTDB taxonomy): Bacteria > Pseudomonadota > Alphaproteobacteria > Sphingomonadales > Sphingomonadaceae > Pontixanthobacter. The sequence goes on from NZ_JADQTN010000001.1 coordinate 1,536,676, forward strand.
GTAATGTTGCCATTGCCATTATTGTTGCTGGAGATCGCGACCGTCTCCAGATCGACAGTCGATCCGGCAGCCAAGGTTACAAAGTCGATCTGACTACCTGTGACATCGACCGAGCCGCCTGCAGACGAATTACCCAGATCGACAATATCGCCAGAAATCAGGATGTTCCCGCCAGTAATGATCGAGTTCAGCCCGGTTGTCACATTGCCAATCGCCGTCGCCGTAAAGTCGGTCGCAGCCTCTGCGTGATCAACGCTGATGTTGCCCGCTGCATCGAGCGTAATTGCATCATCGCTCGAGATCATATTATCGACAATGATGTCTCCGCCGGTGGCCGTTCCATTGATTGGACCGCCCGTCGTGACATCGGTCAGCGTGATTGCGCTACCCGTCAGATCGACCTGATTGATGGCCGCAACATTGGTTCCATCTACAGTACCGCCCGCGGTGATCGCCACATTCGCGCTGCTGGTTGCCGAACCGAAGGCGACATCGCCGCCTGCATCGACTGTGAAGTCTCCGCCCTGCGCCTCCAGATCGCCAAATCCGACATTGCCGGTCGCGTCGAAATCAATCGCGCCGCCGACCGTCACCGCGCCATTGCCGTCAATATCGCCAGCAGTTGCGTTGAGCGTCAGATTGCCGCCAATCGTGCCACTTGTGAGCGCGACCGAAGCGCCGGTGATGCTCGTATTGCCGCCACTGATCGCATTGGCGACGGTTGGTGTGCCCGTGGCCGTGATTGTAATATCAGTCGCGGCATCAACCGTACCGAATGATGCATCGCCAGCCGTCGCATCGGCGCTAACCGAGCCGCCCGCCGCAACGGTACCAACGCTGATCGATTGAGCGGTCAGCGTGATATCATCATCACTATCGATATCGCCCGGTCCAGTATTCGCCCCAATCATGCCATTCAGTGCGGAGACGGTGATCGCGTTGGGCGACACGAGGCTATCGAATAGAATATCCGCGCCACTGGTTAGATCAATATTGGCCGCGCTGACATCACCTACTGCGATATCACCACCATCAAGCTGCGCCGTGCCTGTCGCTGTTACATCGCCACCGGTGATTATGCCGTTAGCATTGAGCACGACATCTGCGCTACTGGTCGCGCCGACAAAGTTGATTGCTCCATTCGCATCGACAGTGAAATTGCCGCCTTGTGCGGCCAGATCACCGAAGCCGACATTGCCGGTCGCGTCGAAATCAATCGCTCCACCAACCGTCACTGCCCCGTTGCCGTCAATATCGCCAGCAGTCGCATTGAGCGTCAGATCGCCGCCGATGGTACCATTATTAAACGTCACAGAGGCACCCGTGATGCTCGTATTTCCGCCGCTGATCGCGTTGACTAGCGATGGCGTACCACTGGCTGATATGGTGATATCATTCGCTGCGTCGACCGTGCCGAAGGACGCATTGCCAGCGGTTGCATCGGCATTCACCGATCCATCCGAGTCAATATCGCCAAGCGCAATCGCTTCGGCATCCAGCGTCACATCGCCGCCGCTATCGATATCGCCGTTGCCAGAATTGGCCCCGATCAGACCATTTGCTGCAGTAACAGTGATCGCATTGGGCGAGGTCAGGCTGTTGAAGCGGATGTCGGTCGCACTGATCAGTCCGATATTCGCCGCGTTCACATCGCCGATCGCGATGTTATTTGCATCCACATCAACATCGTTTGTTGCTGTGATATCTCCGCCAAGAACCGATCCGGTTGCCGTCAGATCGACCGAATCTGCTGCAGTCGCCGTAATGAACTGCAAGTCACCGATAATATCCGCGTTAATATCGTTGCCTGCACTGATCGTGTCGATCGCCGCACCGCCAAGGAAAGTGTCTATCCCGACCGAACCATTGGTCGACGTGGCGCCATCAATATCGATTGAATTGGCAGAGAGGCTCAGAGCAGCATCCGACGTGAACTGACCGCCCGTCAGCGCTCCACCAACACTAATCAATATCGGGCCATCCGCATCAGTTGCCGACGCAATATCCGCGTTTCCGGTGATGTCGAGATTCATTCCCGGGCTGTTGTTGTTGGAGACCAATGCTCCAGCGATCAAATTACCGCCGACACGCATGGTCAGCCGGTCACCGGCGGTCACATCGCCGACCGTTACATCGGTACCTGCATCAATATCGATGTCGGACGAATTGGCATTGCCCACCACGGCCAGATTGCCGGTATTCACCGCGTCACTGGAGGTCAGGGATAAGCCGAAAGTGTTGCTGGTCAAATTGCCTGCAGTGAGATTACCCGCCTCTGATTCAAGCGTGATTGCGCCCGATTCCGTCACGGTGACATCACCAAGGCTGATCGCGTCGGCAGTGATGTTCACGTCATTGTCAGATGTGATGGTGCCGCCGACCACTGCAACCGGATCTACACTCGCGTCGTTCCCAATGGTGATCGCGCGCCCAGAAAGCAGTGACGTAAAACTGATCGTCCCATTCGCATCAAGGTTGATAGCGTTGGCGCGATTGGTCCGACCGATGGCATCAACCACACCCAATGTCAGGTCGGTCTCCGCATCCGCCGTTAGGATGCGCGCGACAACATCACCCGTCTCGATAGTCGTGAGCGTCGATGTCAGAGTGACATCGCCCGTGCCGCCAGTGTCGATATTGCCGACATCAATCGACGCACCATCGAGCGTCAGCGCCGTGGTCGATGTCAAATCACCGCCAGCAATCGCGCCGTTCGCATTGAAGGCCAAACTGCCGCCCGATGTCGCGCTGGTGAAATTGATCGCGCCACCAGCGTCGGCGGTAAAGGTCGTACCCTGCGCATCAAGCGAACCAAATCCGATATCACCCGTGGCATCGAGATTGACGTTACCACCAACAGCAATGACCCCCGATCCCGTAACATCACCGGCGGTCGCATTGAGCGTAAGATTGCTTGCAATTGTGCCGTTATCAAGCGTCACTGAAGTGCCGGTTAGAGCGACCGAGCGGTCGCTCATCGCGGTGACGACATCCACCGCACCAGCCGCAGTCACAGTGGTTGAAACATCGGATGTGGTTGTGCCGATCACAGCATCGCCAACCGTGCTAGTGACGGCAAGAGACTGATTGGTTGATCCAGCAGATGTGATGTCAATCGAAGCTGCCGTCAGCCTTGTAAGGCCGGATCCTGTGAAGTCGCCGCCTGTCAAATCGCCGAGGACAGTCAATGTCAGTAGACCATTGGAATCCGCGCTTTCGATATCAGCATCACCGTCGACAGTGATGGTCATGCCCGGACTGACCGATTGGGCATCCAGCGCACCACTGGTCAGATTGCCATCCACATCGAGGGTTACATTGTTCCCTGCCGTGATGTCGCCTACGATGGTATTGCCGGTTGACGTGATGCTACCCGAACTGCCAGCGGTGATGCTGGTTACATTGGCATTAGCTGCGGATGTCACCGCCACACTGAGGGTGTCAGAAGTCAGATCGCCTGTGTTTACGTCGCCAACCGTCGATGTGAGCCCGACAAATCCGCCGGTTGAACGAACATCGCCGACGTCGATCAATGTACCATCAACGCTCACTCCCGCAGCGGCCAAAATGTTGCCGCCAGTGATCTGGGTGCCATCGAGATTGACCAAACGTGAGCCGTCTATTCCGGCGAAATCGAGCGTTCCAGTTGCATTGAGAACGATGTCGGCTGTTGCGCCTGTGCTCACGACTGTACCGACGTCGATATTCCCGTCCGCGAATATCTGGGTTCCCGATGCGGCAGAAACGTCCAGCGTCGTAACATTGCCGGTCGCGTCAATGCGAACCGACGATGTGCTGGTGATATTACCGATGGAAACGTCACCCGCGGTAGCGTCGATATTGGTGATGAAACCAGTGTCGAGATCACCGACATCAATCGATGAACCTTCAAGTGTCATGATGCTCGCAGAAGTCAACGACCCGCCGGTGATGGTGCCAGACGTGATAAAATTGATGAAACGGGACGATGTAAGATCGGTGAAGCCGATATTATCTCCGCGCAAGATGATATCCTGAGCGCCAGTCGCAGTACCCAAGAACACGTCGCCTGCTCCGGTGGTTGCTGCGGTCAGTCGGACGTCGCGAATGCCATCAATATTGAGCGCACCAATGTTGATGCTATTGCCTGCGTCAATCCGCGCTGTGCGATCTCCCAGATTATAGGTACCGATATTGATCGAGCCTGGAGCGGTGAAGCTGGCAGTGCTACCCGAACCGTCGATCAATTGGCCATCGGTATCGATCAGCGTTGCATTAACGTCCTGACCCACACCAATCTGGATATTGTTCGTGCTAGTCAGCGAACTGGTGCCAAGCAGGCTGCGTGCCGCGCTAATCAAAATAGAGTCGCTAGTGATCACCGCATCGCGCAGATCGACATTACCTTCAGTCGATTGGACCGCGAACTGATTGGCCGCGCCCAATATTGTCGCAATACCGGTCGTGCCCATCACTACATCGGCGCGGGTCGTGATCAGGATATCTTGGGCGTTGACCGTGCCCTGTTCGATCAGCAGTGCGATGACGTCATTATTGCTGGCTTGGCCAATCTCGATCCGGTTATCAGCAGACACATTGCCGAAGCACACATTACCCTGCAAGCAATTCGCATCGAGCAAACCGTTGTCGTCACTCAGCGCAAAACCATTCGCAGGTGCATCGTTGATATCCGCCTGTATCGAGCTTGCCGTGACTGTACCATCAAGCGCGTCGACTGCGTTACCTGTCAGGATCGCTGCCCCGCCATTTGCATTAACAGCACCGTCAATCGCAACAGAAGCTATTGGGGTGTTAGGAACAGATATCAGATTGGTAATATCGCCCGCGAGCAAGCGCAGATTGGGGCCGTTCGCGAACGGGCTTGCGAGGTTGATGAAGGATGTGGGATTGTTCGCCGCCGCGACAGTGGCGCCAGCAGCAACAATTATGTCATCTCCGCTGCGAACTGACAGAGCGTTGTCGGCAGTTGTCGAGGATCCAGCCGCGAAAGTAGCATTGCCGCCAGAGCGCACAATAATGTCGTTATAGGACTGGACCGTGCCAGTAATCGTCGCATTTTCGTTCGGATCATATTGCGGGAAGCCCGGAATCGACGTGTCGAGACCTGCATCGATGATAATACCGCCAAAGTTGGAGAGCCCCTGTGGTCCGATGGCAATCGCATCATTCAGCGCCACCGATCCACGCGCCTGAAGGAAGATAAATCGTACTGACCGCAGATCATCTGCAGTGATGTCCCCGCCTGTAAGAATTTGCATCTCATTGCCCGCATCCACGATCGAGCCGGCACCCGAAGTGAAATTACCGCCAGCGGTGGTGACAAAGTCACCAGCTATGTCGAATGAAGCAGTTGGAACGGTGTTGTTCGCATGCGTAATCAAGACGTTTGCATCAGTAATAAACTGAACCCGTCCGCCGACGACAATCTGGCCGTCACCATCGAAATTATAGACGATATCGCCGGCGGTATTGATCACCATATCATTGGTAACCGTTGTCGGACCGCTTCCTCCTGTCATCAGGAAGCCGCTCGCAAAGCGGGACGAATCCCCGGTCGTATCAACATCGAGCGAACCAAGCGTGATCAGCCCAGCCGGATCGGTCGAGAGATCGTTGATGGTCACCAGCCCGCCAATGCCGTCACCGGATTCCGACCCAAATCCGCCAACGCCATTGGCGAGCAAATCGACATCGTCAAATGACAGAATACCAGGGCTGCCCTCGAGAACTTCCAGCAGAGGCGTACCGCCAACGCCGTCACCGCCATCGCCCGAATTGCCGACAATTATCAGACCGTCATCACCACCATCACCACCTTGGCCGCCAAAGCCCGCCGCGACCAATTGCAAATCGCCGCCTTGGATGGTCCCGCCAATCGCGCGCAAAGTCGGCGAGCCGCCGGTGCCAATTCCGCCGTCGCCGCCTGAACCCGCTCCGCCGCCAGAACCCATGAGGTATGACCCGCCAACACCGCCGGCACCACCGGTGCCGCTGCTGTTAATCTGGACCGGCCCTGAGCCGCCCGAAAGCGAAATAGTGGTGCCGCTACGCGCTTCGACGGTCACAGTACCGCCTTCGGCATCACCGCCCGCACCGCCGTCACCACCATCACCGCCAGAGAAATTACTGCCGCCCGAACCACCGGTACCGCCGGCCGCATCCGCGCCAATCTGGAACAAGGTCGGATCGACTGTCAGCGTAGCACCGGTACCTTCGATGGCGAGCGAAGTGCTGCCTCCGGTCGCATCGCCGCCTGAACCGCCACGCCCGCCGGTAACACCAAAATCTCCAGAGCCACCCTGCCCGCCGGAGCCACCAGTGGCGGTAGTGCTGAGGAAGAGAGATGAGATATCGCTCAATACTGGGCCAGTTCCAACGGCCGTAAACTCTACCGTACCGCCATCCGCACTGCCGCCATCCGCCGCGTCGCCACCATCGCCAGCAACGCCGCCGGCACCGCCAGTTGCGCCTGACACGACCGAAACTTGAGCGAGATTATTGATCGTACCGCCCAACGAAATTGTCGCTATGCCGCCAATACCCGCGCCGCCAACGCCCTCGGCTGCACTATTGCCGCCATCGGCGCCTTGACCGCCTATCCCAAACTGGTTGGCCGTCAGCAGTGACGTATCAAGTGTGGCAGCCGTACCGACAATAATCGTCGCCGTCCCGCCTTCGCCATCACCACCGGTGCCTGCTGCCCCGGTCGCGCTGAAGCCACCTTGCGCGCCAGTCCCGTTGAGCGACAATACGATACCGCCAAGCGTCGTGGTTCCACCAACCAAAACAATATCTGCGGTTCCGCCAGTTCCGGCGCCGTTATCGGTAAATCCTACCGCGCCCACCGCGTCTGCGCTGAAGCCCAACGCGCCATTGATCGTCAACGCCGAATCATCGTCCACTTGAACGAGTAGCCCGCCGCCTTCGGCATCCGCACCGATCGAACCGGTGCGAGTGTCTTGGAAACCAGTGGCGCGGGCTGAGGCATCAAGGCCAGAGGTGACATTAATCGCCGAGCCGGCACCCGATGCGGTCAGCGTAATCTGTCCGCCATTCGCATCACCATTGGCGCCGACCAAACCAAAGCCTGTGGTCGAAATTCCGGCATTGCCACCCGCCGCGCCGAACGCGTCCGCATTGAGCGTGACTGACGTGCTGACCGGCTGGAAATTAACCGTACCGCCAGTCGTCGCGGACACTTCAATGGTCCCGCCAGTAGCAGACCCGGCGTCGCCGCCATCGGCGGTTAGCGGACCGGAGAAGTCATTGCCGCCTGCGCCACCAGCTCCGCCTCTACCGATAACGTTGGTGCCGCTATCATTGAGATAGGTCAGCGTGCCGCCGTCTCGCGCGATGATCTGCACCAATCCTGCAGCGCCGTCACCACCCATGCCACCATCGCCGGGTCGGACACCGCCAAAGATCGGCGAATTGCCTTCAGCCCCAGCACCGCCGGTGCCGTTGGACTGCATCGTGATCGAACTATCGGAGGTCAGAACTCCAGCCGCACCGTTGACATCGAGGATCGCCGAGCCGCCAGTGGCATTACCACCGTCGCCGCCATTGCCGCCTTCACCGTCAGAGAAACCGCCGTCACCGCCCGTCGCCGATGCATCGATTGTGGCTGTCGTCAGGTTTACGTTGACGTTGTTAACGTTGATCCGAGCGGTTCCGCCCGAACCGTCACCGCCGACACCGCTATCGAGACCAAGGCCGCCTTGTCCGCCGACGCCTCTGGCGTGCGCGATATAGACCGGATCTGAACCGTCATCCTGGTTGAGATTTATCGTCGCCGTGCCGCCAATACCGTCGCCGCCGATGCCCCCATCATTGGCGGACTCTCCGGTGCTAATGCCAAAGCTACCGCCACCTTCGCCACCCTCACCATCAGCGGAAACCGTCAAGCTGCCGAACGAAATCGTACCGCTATCGTTGTTAAATACGGCATTGCCGCCCGTGCCTGCACCGGCGGCGCCGCCTTCTTCGCCGGCAATGGGATTGAATGTAATCGGGTCAAATCGCGCGTCACCTGTTCCGCCTTCACCGCCAAAAGCATCGGCGCTGACAATCACATTCCCTGCTGTGATATCGGCCGTGCCATTCAGATTGAAGATCGCCGAACCGCCGGTAGCATTCCCGCCGATACCACCGGCAACTCCATTGCCGAAACCGCCGTCACCGCTGCTGAATTCGCGATTACCTTGCGCCGACACGGTCAGATCGTTGGTAACCGTCAATGTACCGTCGATTGCGTTAAACGTTGCGGTTCCACCAAATGCATCACCGCCGTCACCGGCAAGCGTGCCAGAGTCGAAGTCACCAAACGCACCATCGCCGCCAATGCCGTCTGCGGTGACTTCCAAATCGGTAACATTCATCGTGCCGCCGGTCAGGTTGAATGTTACCGTACCGCCAACGCCGTCGCCGCCTTTGCCGCCAGAACCCGTGCCCGGTGCACCGACCATCGCCATTGACGTGACCGGCGCAGCAGCAGGAACAATCGGTCGGCTAAATACCCCGACAGACGCAATCGCTTGGATACCGAACCCGCCAAAATCAACCGTGTCGCCAAAGAACTCCAGCGTTCCAGCGGTCGCGGGCGCTGCCGGTAGGTTTGTGATATCACCACCCTCGCCGCCAAATCCGTCAGAGCTGACCGTCACACGGCCGGCATCAAAGGTACCGCCTTCGATATTGAAGGTAACATCACCCGCAATGCCATTGCCGCCATTGCCTTCTACGAAACCAAACCCGCCTTCTGGATCGCTGAAGATCGATCCATCGGTGTTGGCGGATACCGAGCCAAAATCCATCGATCCGCCCGCACCGCGAACGGTGAAAGTCAGATTGCCGCCTTGGCCAACGCCGACATTGAACGGATCGCTATCGTCGAAGCCCGAACCACCTTGACCGGAAGCTGTCGCGAACATGCTTTGTGTGAGGACTATTCGTCCATCATCAGCAAGTAGTGCAATGTTCCCGCCGGTACCGTCACCGCCGCTAAAGTCGGAGCCAGTAGCCTGAGCGGAAAGCGACGCTCTCCGACCCGAAATCACCCCGCTCCCGGTGGCCGTAATAGAGATGTCACCCGCTTGGAAATCGCGACCACCACCGAACAGGAAGAACGCAAATCCGCTAGGCGACGCTACCGCATCAAAATCGAGCGCATCAAAGCTAATAGTTGACCCATCAGCCATCATCTCGATCGAGCCGGCGATCGTAACGTCGGTATCGCTGCCGTTCCCCGCGGAGGTGTCCACAACAATGTCATCACCGACGAGCAAACCACCACTGGTGCCGGTGTTTTGGGCGCTGATCGTCGCAGCCGCTCCCGCTGGAGCTCCGACGATGCCAGATGTCGAAACGTCAATCCGCAGATCTCTTGTGATCGAAAGCGTGGAATCTATGCCGCTAACAGAAACATCGGCGGTGGCGCGGCCCGCTGAGCCTGCATAGCGATTACCGGCGCTGTCATAGGAATCTGCACTATTGGAAAATGCCGAAATCGTAACATCGCCGAACGAATGGCTACCGCCGGTAACATCAAGCGTTACCGAGCCGGCGACGCCTTCGTTATTTTGTTCAATGCTGGAATCATCGCCAGTTGTGCCTCTGCCGTCGGCCGTAATTGCCAGCGTATTTGCGGTGAAACTACCGCCGGACAAATTAATTGTTACATCGCCACCAAACCCGTCGCTTCCCTCCTGCGCGGGACCGCTACCGCCGATTTTCCCATCACCGGCAGACAAAGTTCCAGCATTAAGGGTCGCATTACCTGCAACATCAAGCGTTCCGGCGCCGAGCGACAAGGAGATCGATCCCGCCGTCGCGTTGCCGCTGATAACTTCGCCTTTGCCGCCTTGGGCAGACGCATCAAGAACCAGATCGCCATTGATGTCGAGCAAAGCACCCTGGCCAACGGAAACGCTAATATCTCCGCCAACTGCGGCTTCACCCACACCTGTTCCGCCATTGTCCCTGATGATGAAGAAGTCATCGCGACCTGTACCGCTTGAGTCGATGACGAAATCACCACCGATCGAGATTTGCCCGGGTCCAAAGATCTGATCGAGCGGTCCCGTCGGCGGTTTTGCACCAGCCAGTCGAATCGTCGCATTGCCGCCAATTGCTTGGTTAAGTCCGGCACGGAGGGAAACGTCGCCATCAATCGCAATTTGACCGCCAATGCCAGCGCCGAAATTGATCGATTCCCCGGCGGACAGATCGAGTGCATAGTCCCCCCGACCGTCCCCGCCCATGATGATGTCTTGACCAAATTCGGGGAAGACATCGAGATTACTCGATGCCAAGGCGGTCACGTCGGAGGTGAACGTTCCACCAGTGAATTCAATCGAACCACCTGCGATCGCGGTGTCGGATTCGATGTTAATTGTCGGCGCGCTGGCGGATCCCGATTGCGTGACATTGGCACCCGCGCTCAGGATGATCGTGCCATTATCGGTGCGTGCGGCTCCGGCTGCGGCTTCATAGCCAATATCGCCGCCAACAAGCATATTTATCGCGTCATTCTTCGCGATCGAAACCATGTATATCCCGCGCGCATCGGCGTCGATGATCTGGCCAGTACCATTGACTGTTGCCTGTGAAGCGGCACCGGTTGTCGTGCCCGTATGGATCACACCGTTTGCGTCCTCGGTGCCAAGTCCAACGGTGATGTCAAAAAGACCATTATTGATCGTCAATTGCGCTTCTTCAGCGCCGACATAAGCGACCGATCCATCGACCGAAACGGTACCGCCTTGAACGACGCGCGGCGCAACAACAGCGACATAGTCACTGGCCGAAATCGTCGCGCCTGCCTCAATCACGACAGCGGTATCCGATTCCGCGACACCAGAAAACCTCGCCAAATCGCTATCGAAGCGTGTTGCGTTCATATCGCTGCTTGTGAGGATGAGACTGCCGACATTGAACGACCCTGTCGAACCCACGATCATTCCACCCGGGCTGTAAAACCAGACATTTCCGCCCGTTGCCGTCCCACCCAAAACGGTGCTTGTTACCGCTCCGTCAATGCGGATTGCGCTATCTATTCCGGGCGTGAACACACGATTGAGGACAGTGTAGCCACCCAGCGCACTGGTGAATTCTAGATTTCCGCCTGCCCCTAGGAAAGTAACATCGGTCGTAGCCGAACCCGCGGTAAAAGTGGTCCAGTTGATAATCGCATCGGCTGCAAGAAGCTCGACCACATCGACCGCGGTGCCAGGCCGGAAGTCGACTTCGCTGCTAAAGTAATTTGCCGATGCTCGAACATTGATCCCATTGGTATCGGTGTCGCCCGGGGACGGCGCGGTTGTACTTGATGTGGTCGTGCTCATGCTGACCACAGGCGCATTTGTGTTGGGCTGCGCGGCAGTGGTTTGTACTGGCGTGGGTGCAATCACAACTGACTGGGATGGGGACACGCTGGCTGGCGGCGCAGAGTTCGGCTGCGGAACCGGGACCGACGGAGCGTCGAGCGTTAGGCCTTTGCTCTGGACATAGTATGGTGTCGCGATGGGCGTGGGAAATGGTGTTGCCCCGCTGCGCATGGGCGAAATATCATTCGCCGGTCCGCGCATAACCGGCCCCCTCGCAGGGCCTGAAGCATCCATCGGCAATGGAACATCGAGGCCGGGAACGGGCATTGCATTGCGCGGCAGAGACTGCGCTGCCGCTGGACTGGCGATCATGCTAGCCAGTGCAATCGCACCCGCCATGGCCGAGCAAGAGCCGAGCAATCGCAGACGTCCGCTGCGGTTGCTATTATGTGGCTGTGCCGTGTTCCGGCCCTCTGCTTTGCTACGCATCATTCAGTCCTCTCGGCGCCGGTCATGGCGCGGTCCGCTGTCACACGGGTCAAATCTATTCGGTCCCATATCTTCAAGCGCCTCATCGGTTCCACGGCGCCAGTCTGATCGACAGGGTCATCAGCAAACGCACATCACTACGCTGCGTTTGGAAAGGCGATTTCTCCAATGGAACCGCCCCGAAAATATCAAGATTGGCGAACCTGCCCAACGTAGCGCGGACACCGCCGCCAAGTGATGAAATCGTCTGTGGGTCGCCCCCGACATTCTTGGTGCTGACCGCCATCAAATCGAAGAAGGCATAGGGTTGAAACGCAAAGCCGTTCGGCGTCTTCGGAACTTGCGATCCATAGGCAATCTCGACCTGGCCGCCATAGCCGCCGTCACCGATCACAGCCCCCGGATCGAAGCCTCGCCCTGCGGTATAGTTGCCGCCCGATACCTGCTCAAAGCTAAGCAGCGGGTCGGGCGAGAATTGCACACGCGGTTTCAGGCTGAATTTGAGTAATGGACTCGGGCGGTAATCCACCTGCCCCTGAGCGCGCACTACAAATGCAGTCGCATCTCCGTCCAAGCGCGACGGTGGAATCACGCCCGCAGCAGTGCAATTTACAAAGCCAACGCCGCAGTTTTCTGTCGCACCGAAGATGTCGAGACCCTGACGCACTTCCAGCGTACCAGCGACGGCAAAGCGCGGTTCAAACCCCGAATAGCCGCCAGCTCCGCGCAGGCTTGGCGCATCGATTGTGTTGAAATCGACACGCGCATAGGCAACGCGTAAGCGATCTTTGCTGAGCGGCAGTCCGGTGAATTCAATATCCTGATCGATGAGGTCAAACCCCACTGAGCCAATCACATTGGAGGTCTGCGAACGCCTAAACGGATAGGATGCATAGGCGGACGCCACAAAGGTGTCTGACCGAAACACATCTGGCCCCGCAATATCTGGCGTCGACTTGGCAAAGGTCAGATTACCACCAAACTTCAGACCTTCGCCGCCGACGCGGAACTCGTGCCCGAGTTGCGCGACCTGCTGTTCTTTGAACTCGCTGGTGATGTAATAACTGAGCGTTGTTTCATCGCCGAGGCCCGTCAGACCATTGAAGCGCATCCGCAGCAGCCCGCCGAAGCGGCCGACCGATTTCGAACCGAAGTTCTGGATGTTGGCGTCAGAATAGAATGGTGTCCGCGCGACATTGAAAATGCCCACAACATCACCCGGTTGTGCGCCAGTCTCACGCGATGCAGGCTGTAACACCAGCCGCACATCCAGGCCGGGAATATCCCGCGCGAGCAGCAGATAGCGCTCCGCATCGTCAATATTGAACACCGGCTGGTCGACCAAACGGTCAATATATTTCTGTAGCAATTTTCCCGAAGGTCCCGCCTCACCGCGCACTTGCACTGCACTCATCCGGGCAAGCACCACATCGAAACGCACGACGCCGTCAATTTCCTGCACCGGCACTTGCACTGCCGCGAGATAGCCAGCTTGACGCAGGATTGTCGCCGCGCGATCGCGAATGTCGCAGATCGCAGCGACCGCCAGTTCCTGTCCGACCAGATCACTATAGGAGGGCGTTACGATTGACGGATCAATCCGCTCTAGACCCGTGAACTCCGCCCCAGTAAACGTGAATTTCAGATCGGCAAATTGCGGCCCTGCGAGTGGGCATGGAGCCCGCTCAATATCACCATCGACCGTAACAGCTTGTCCTTCAGTGCGCAGTTGCTGCTCAAGCCGGTCACGCTGAATTTCCTCCCGAGTGAGTTGTGCTGTGGCGGGCGTAGCCAAGGCGAGGCTAGCAGTCGCAATGAAAACCGATCCACAGAACTTCAGAAATTTTGAACGCATAGAGTGTTTGCACTTCTTATTGTTTTGATTGCTGATCATTGGCCGATCACCGCCTCGGCATCAGCACCTTCAGTAGTCGCTGCGACATTGGCGCGATCCGACAGCAAGGGACGTTCGGCATCGCCGATGATTGCAAAACCGCCCCAATAATACGGGTGCGACGTCTCGGGATTATCCATCAGCGCTTGCTGCGATCCGCGCAGAGCCCCGCCGATGCTTTCTGTCCGGCCAAGACGGAACATCTCGCTCATCAGCCGCTCGGTAGCTTGGAAATCATCCGGTGCTGGCCAATGGCTTGCCATGACCGCGCGCCCACCTGCACCGATGAAAGAACGGACCAGACCGTCCAGCGCGGTGCCACCACCCGACGAAATACCGGCTGAGCGCGTTGCCTCGATACTGGCTTCACCCGCTGTGTCGCAGGCGGATAGGATCACGATATCGGCGTCCAGATCGAGCGCGAAGATCTCCTCAAACGTCAGCAAACCATCTGACTCACCGTCGCCGAAGGATGTCAGCAGCGAAGGCTTCGCCTGACAGCGCGTATTGGGCGGCGTGACCAGACCATGCGTGGCGAAGTGCAACACGCGGAAGTCCTGCAGATTGTCTTTGTTCTTGATCTGCGTGTCGGTGAATGCGGCGCCAGTAATGAGTTCGGAGCTTTGCCTACCGATCAAATTTTGCGCGGTAACGAGTTCTGCATCATCAATCGGATTGTTCCACAAACCGGCATCCCAGCCGCAATTGTCGCTACCATTCGCAATCACCGCGCGCACTGCTGGCGACGGCGACGATCCAATCGGCGCATTTTGCCCCAGACCAAGATATTCCTGCGACGCGCGCGAACGTTCAACCTTGCGTGCGTCAACGAATGTCTGTGCAGACACCGCTGTACTCACGCGGCGGCTGCGCCCCAGCCAGTTAATCCCGCTAAAGTCGAACACATCAGCATCAGGAGCAGCAATCCGCTCTTTATAGCGTGCTACCGATGCATCGTCGGCGACCAGAATATCAATCGGCAACCGCAGCATCGCGCCATCAGGCTCGAAAATCAGATGGTCGATAGAGGCGAGTTCGCTCGCAACCGGATCGAACAGCGCCTTATGCAGATCGCGTGCCATGCCGACCTCGTAAGGATAGGTCACATAGCGGCCAGCCTCGAGCAGAGAGATCGATGCGCGCAACATATCGACGTGGAAATCGAGGTCATCCTCGCTGAGATTCACGCGGTAAGCCCGTGCGGTGGTGCTGTCGGTGTAGAACATGAACACATCGCCGCCGACCATCGCGAGGCGGGCATATGCTTCGCCTGGACCCAACGATTGCCGGAATTCATCCAGCGCAATCGAACGCGGGGCGATCACGCGATACTCGGGATAGGCGCTGAGTTGCGCCTGCGTGATGAGTTGGTCCTGCTCAAGCCGCTCAACCTGACTGGCCAATTCGGCGCGTTGCTGAACCACATTCGTGGTTTGATCGACTTTGCCAAGCGCTTCGAACCTGATCCGCAGGCGCTCGATATCGCGGCCCAGATCGGTGGCTTGGCGGAACAGCCGTGCGCCTTCGGACGAGCTGGCGCTGAGTTCGCGTGCAAGGATCGCCTGCGTCTCGGCAACACCAGGGCGGATCAGCACTTGCGATGCTTTGAAAAAGTCCTGCGCAGCTTGGTCGCTACTATCGACTTGGCTGGCAAGCAGCCGGTAATAAGGGTTCAGTTGATTGGCAAAACCGGTAACCGCATTGCGCTTACCTGCCGCCCGATCAATCACACCCCGATAGAGTGTGACCGCCTCTTCCTGACGACCTTGCCGCAACAGGAACGACGCGAGCCTAGCCTGCGCACCGCTAACCGCGCGGCGTTCCGGATATTGCACTTCAAGGATTGCTAAGCCGTTGCGCAGATAGGTTTCCGCATCACCAACTTGACCTTGTCGTTCTGCAATAATCGCCAGTTCGCCAAGTACTTGCGCGCGGAGTCTCGTAATCGATGTCACCCGCCCATCGCGCACTGCGATCGCGCGGCCATAGGCTTCGATCAGCGAGCCACGTGCATCATCCAAACGTCCTTCAACCCGCAAAGCAGTGCCGCGTAATTGCAAGGCTTGCGCATCAATAATTTCCGAACGTTCTTGCGGAGTCAGCTTGAGCTCGTCGACAAAACCGAGCAGCCCATCGGCTTCATTCGCCTGATTGATCCGGGTCGACAGCGCGAGTGTGATCGACAGCTTGCCGTCCGCACCTTCGGCCCCGAGTGTGGAGTCATCAAGCTGTCGTTCCAGCCGCTCGATAGCTTCGGGGTAGAAGCCTTGATTAAGCAAATGGATCGCTTCGAAATTTCGCTGCAGCCGGCCCGCGACCGGATCGCCGGCGGTCAGCGGAGTGGCTTGTTCAAACAGCCGGTTGGCTGCACCAAACTCGCCCAAATTGCTTTTTTGCAAAGCGCGGTTGACGAAGAACTCACCGGGATTGATCGGATCCTCATCCTCTGGCTGTGCTTGCGCGGCAAGGCGCTGTTGCAGCGTTTCGAAATAAGCTGACGCTTCGGCATATTCGCCGCCAAGATTGCGGCGGTACCCTTCCGCCAATGCTTGCTCGGGCTTCAGCGTCTCTGCCTGCACCCGCGCAAAGGACAGCGGATCAGCAACAGACGTCGATGCCGCATCAATAGTACCGCTCGCGATCCGGTTGTTCACTACTGAGCGCAGCGCCAACAATGTCGCGTCATCATAGGCTGCAAAGCCCTCCGCGATCAGTTGCGTATTGCCTACCTCGGCGCTGAAGATCGACCAATCGAGCTGGGTCCCGCTGACCTTGCAGGTACGGATTTCGAGACCGGGGAGTTCACTGCTTCGACGGACAGATGAGCCGCCGCAATCAATTTCGGTGCGCCGCTGCTGCGCGGTTTTCTCGTAAGGATCGTCGGCGACGGGCGTGCGGAAGGAATAGACCTGGCCAACAGGCTGCGCGCTATCACGGCATACCACCGCCCACGCCCGGTCGAACATCGACATTTTGGCGGCGTTCTCGACACTGCGATCCTGCACTTGGCACAGGATCCCGCTGGCATCACCAATCGGGAAACTGTCTCTCAGCAGAACCGGCTGGCTCGGCCCGGTTTGCGCATAGGCAATGGGGCCTGAAATGAGACCACATGTGGCAAGCGCAAGCGCCGCAATTCTGCTGTTCTGTCGACTCACGTACAAGTCCCTCCCCAAGGACAGGCTCGCCGACGAGGACCGTCAGCAATCAGTAGCGCGACACCATTTTTTCGTTTTGTTGCGAGCAGCCTACTCCTTGAGCCGAGTCGCACCTAGGAGATTTTGGACAGTTTCTCGCTTAGGGACGAGGTTTTGACCAGACGGCGGCGCGCCATATTTGAGCGCGGCCGCAGCGACCCTAGTTAAAGCCGTGCCAGCTAATCGCTTCGCCAAGTTCGGCGCGCGCGACATCAAACTGGTTAACCGGCGCATCCGGATCGCGGTATCCGATGCCCATCCCGCAGAAGAAAATATGATCGTCGGGGATCGGCACAGCGGCGCGAATTTGTTTTGAATACATCGCCCAGGCCTCCTGTGCGCAGCTATCCAGCCCCTCCTCACGCAACAACAGCATGATTGTTTGCAGCCACATGCCGATATCCGACCATTGCGGCGGCCCCATATATTTGGGCGTATGAACCAGCATCATAACAGGCGCGCCGAATGCCCTGAAATTATTGGCAAACCACATCAGGCGGCCGGCTTTGTTATCGCGCGCAATATCGAGCGCGGTGTAGAGATCTTCACCAACCCCGCGGCGGCGCTCTTCGTAAGCGCCATCCAAACTCTTGGGATAAATGTCATACTCGGGCGACCAAGCATCTTTGCCTTGTGCCAGCACATCGGACACCGATTGGAACAAAGCCTGCATCGGCTCGCCAGTAATAATCTGGGCATTCCAAGGCTGCGTATTCCCGCCCGAAGGCGCTCGCTGAGCAGTGGTGAGAACGCGCTCAAGGATCGCACGATCAACCGGCTTGTCGAGAAACGCTCGGACAGATCGGCGGGAGGTGACGGCTTCGGTTACGTTCATTCTTTTTCGCCTTCGGGATTTGGGGCTTCTTCGGCGCTCTCGGCCACGTCAAACTCTTCCAAATCGACCATTGGGAGCTCTCCTGTCACTAATATCTGAACAAGCTCCGCTGCCCTTGCTAGATCATCGGAATAGCGCTGCACAGTTTCGAGTTCTGCCGACGAAAGGTCCTCGACCGATCCAGCAGCAAAGCCCGCCGCAAACAATAAACTTTCAAGGCGAATTCCCAGATCAAAGAGCGAAACCATCAACCGATCGCTATCGCGTGGCGAACGATCGATCAAAGTGCCCAGATATGGTTGAACGACGCTAAGCCTTTCGAGCGCGAAGACGTTTTTTGACGAGTCCCACTCATTCAATTTCTCATTTATGAAGTTGCAGAGCGCGTAGGCGCCGTGAAACACCGCTCGCTCGCGCTCTTGTCCTTGAAGAAATTCGCGTTCGATTGTGCGCTTGTGTTCGAGGTATGAATTGAACTGACTGAGCGCTGCGCCGATTATGATCCCGAGAATCGCGATCAATCCCGTTGAGCCGGCCAACAGTAGTTCGTCGGTCAAATGCTTACCCCTTCGTATCAAACAGCCCAGCAAGCTGCTCGATAATCGTGCCGCCGAGTTGCTCCACATCCATGATAGTAACTGCGCGGTCGTAGTACCGCGTCACATCATGGCCGATCCCAATCGCAGCCAGTTCGACCGGTGAGCTTTTCTCGATCCATTCGATCACGCGGCGCAGGTGCTGTTCGAGATAGCCAGCGGTGTTTACGCTCAAGGTGGAGTCATCCACCGGCGCGCCGTCTGAAATTACCATCAGGATGCGGCGGTCTTCTGGGCGCATGAGCAAGCGTTGATGCGCCCACATCAGAGCTTCGCCATCGATGTTCTCTTTGAGCAGGCCTTCACGCATCATCAGACCGAGATTGCGGCGCGCGCGGCGCCATGGCTCATCGGCCTTTTTATAGATGATGTGGCGCAAATCATTGAGGCGACCAGGCTGCGGCGGCTTGCCATCTGCCAGCCATGCTTCGCGGCTCTGCCCACCTTTCCAAGCGCGCGTCGTAAAGCCGAGAATTTCAACCTTCACCCCGCAGCGCTCCAATGTGCGCGCCATAATGTCCGCGCTGATCGCAGCAATCGAAATCGGGCGGCCACGCATCGACCCTGAATTATCGATCAGCAGCGTAACGACCGTGTCTTTGAATTCCTGATCGCGCTCGATCTTGTAGCTCAGAGCATGGCCCGGCTGCGTGACCACCCGAGCAAGGCGGGCAGCGTCAAGCAGACCTTCTTCCTGATCGAAATCCCATGCACGGTTTTGCTGCGCCATCAAGCGGCGTTGCAAGCGGTTGGCCAGCTTGGTGACAATGCTTTGCAGGCCGGTCAGCTGGCTATCGAGATAAGCGCGCAGTCGGTCGAGCTCTTCAGTATCGCACAGCTCGGGCGCTTCAATCTCTTCATCAAATTTGTCAGTGAAGTGCTTGTAATCAAAGTCGCCGGGAATGTCGGTCCATGGCCGGTTCGGGCGGACCGGCATCATGCCTTCCTCACCCTCATCGCCCAGCTCACCGTCGCTCATTTCCTCTTCGGAGGATTGCTCGGTCTCGCTTTCGCCAGTGTCTTCGCCTTCGGCGGCTTCACCGGCCATTTCGGCGGTTTGCGGATCGCCGTCGGCGCTATCCTCATCGCCATCCTGCTCTTCTTCGTCCTGCCCCTCTTCATCCTCGCCTTCCTCATCATCGGAACCGCTATCGGTTTCCTCTTTGATGAGTTCGAGATTACGTAACATATCGAGCGTAAGCGATTGAAAAGAATTTTGATCGTCCAGAGAAAGAGCGAGCGATTCAAAGTCTCCGCCGACTTTCTCCTCAATCCATTCACGGACCATGTCCACGGCGGGCACAGCGCTTTCGGGAATCTCTTGCCCGGTCAGCTTTTCGCGCAGCATCAATGCCAACGCGCCCTGCACCGGAACCTCATCCTTGCTCTGCGCGCGAGTGATAGGATCAGCGCCCATACGGACCATCAAGGCGGCATCAAGGTTGTCGCGCATCCCGCTGAAATTGTTGGAGCCTAGCGCTTCGTAGCGGACCAGTTCGACCGCATCGTAACACGCCCGCGCCAATGGCTCCGACGGCGCGTTGCGGGCATGTATGCCCTCATTGTGATGCCGCAGCTTGAGCGCAAAGCTATCCGCGAAGCCGCGCGCTTCCTGCGCCTGATCGACAGGTAGATTACGACCCGGCAATGGCACACGGAAATTGTTGCCGGTGGAGGATGGCGCATCCGCACTCCACGCAACTTCAACTTCCGGCTCGCGCGCGATCGAACGGCTGGCGCCGGTCAGCGCCTGCTTAAACAGATCGAGAGGAGTGTCGTCAGCCAAGATGCGTTAGACGATAGACTGACCGGTCTTCGCCCAGTCAGCCATGAAGCCTTCGATGCCCTTGTCGGTCAGGATATGTTTGAACAGGCCTTTGATAACGGCAGGCGGCGCAGTCATCACATCCGCACCAATCAAAGCGCTTTCAAGGACGTGCGTTGCGTGACGTACCGAAGCGACCAGAATTTCGGTCTCAAAATCATAATTGTCATAGATCTGGCGAATGTCGCGGATCAGATCCATGCCGTTGGAGCCATTGTCATCGTGTCGGCCAACGAAGGGGGAAATGAATGTCGCACCAGCCTTCGCTGCAAGCAGTGCCTGATTGGCGGAGAAGCAAAGCGTCACGTTGACCATCGTACCGTCCATGGTCAGCGCGTTGCAGGTCTTCAGGCCGTCAATTGTCAGCGGAACCTTGATACAGACATTATCCGCGATCTTGCGCAGAACCTCAGCCTCTTTCATCATTGTTTCGTGATCGAGCGCGACAACTTCGGCGCTAACGGGGCCATCGGTGAGGCCGCAAATTTCCTTCGTCACTTCCATGAAATCACGGCCCGACTTGGCAATTAGCGATGGGTTGGTGGTCACACCGTCGAGCAGGCCAGTTGCGGCCATTTCCTTGATGTCGGCAATTTCGGCGGTGTCGGCGAAGAATTTCATGAGACGGCTGCTCCAGCATTTTTTGCGAATCGTCAGAAACGCTTCGCATAGCTGGGCAACCGATGCCAGATGTAGCGGGAATTTTACCCGGTCCGGAAATGCCTTTGCCGACCAATTCCCTAGTTGAGTGCACGCGAATTAGGCTTCCAATACATGATCAGATCGTGCCCCAACCTGCTTCATGCCGAAGCTGAACGCGACCCACTGCCCAATCGTAAGCATTACACCAATACTATCGTATGAGTCTTGCCCCGAACCAGAACTTAGCAACCAATATTGTAGAGGCAGGAGTGACAGAGCTCCTCCGATCAAAATCCAGTTGAGCGGCTTCATCGACACCGTCAATGCAGGTTCACGGTTTCGTATCCAAATCAAACTCGCAACCAACATAAGGGCCGCCGATATTGGTACGGCGTAAGCAAGGTTTACGTGAATCCCCAGCGTGTCACCATGGAACCAGTAATCACCATTATCGGCGAACAACAGGTACAGGCCATCAACCAAGTACACGATACCAAGCAGCAACAGCAGCGGTACAAATATGGCATCAATGCGTCGTCGCCCGGTCCATAGAGCGATGAACCCGATCAAGACCATAAATGGCAACAGCAGAAAATCGCCCTCAGTGCCATTTCCCGCGAAGTTCCAACCGAACCAGCTTGTACCCCATTGATAGCTTGGTCCATCAAACAGAGATCGGATCATGGGCAACCAGCCAAATATAAATCTCAGCGTTAGCCACGCCATTATCAAACCGCTTAGAAAACGCATTCCGCGCATAGCCACCTCCGCTGTATTGCTATATTAATACAGCAGGTATGCTTATGTCAAATTGTCAAATCCGTGAAGCGACCCCGAACACGCCGATGAGTACCGGATCGTTGGTGGCACGCGGATTGCGGCGGATTTCCGCTTCTTCAACACCCATCTCATCCCAAATTGCATTGTTAATATCGCCCGAAAAGCGACCTGCAACGCCAGCGACATCGACGCCGCTCAGACGTGAGATTGCGCGACCGATGACGGGATCATTCGCCAACCGGATCGCATCGCCCAGTTCAGGCACCATCGCTTCTACCAGTGAATTGCCCATCTCTCCGCGCAGGAAAGACGTTGCCGCTGTTGGCCCGCCACGCACAAGTTGCTCCGCAGTCTGCAACCCGACAATTCGCACCGCGTCGGCAACCAGGGGAGCTGCACGCTCTGCACCACGCACGGCGACATCGGCAAACGCATCCTCAAGTTGATCCTTGAACACTGCCGAGGTCAGTATGCCCGCCAGAATATTGCCGCGCGTACCCATTATGTTGGCGAGGCCAATCTGCCCGACCTGCTGATCCCAGAACCCGCCATCGGCGGTCAATCGGGCAAAGGCTCGCTCGCTCGATAAAAGGAGCAAGCGCCGGATTGCATCGTTAAAACCAAAGCCGGGAAGTCCCGTGCACCCACTCAGAGCGAGGGCGCCAGTGGCTGCTCCCCCCACCATAAATGCGCGCCGTCCGGTAGTCTGTTCCAACAAATCGGTCATTTCAGTCCCCTCTCACCTTGTCGCGCAGGCCATACTGGCCCCATATGAAACGCAGATCATGAACCGCGTCCGACTTATCATTTTCAACGCCGCTATCGGCCCGCTCGATTATAAGGTGCCCGATGGCATGACTGTCGAGCACGGGTCAATCGTAGTTGCTCCGCTCGGTCCGCGCCAGATCATTGGTATTGTGTGGGAAGAGGATCGGCTGCCCGAGGAGAGCGTACCGGATTCCAGGCTGCGCAATATCATAGAAGTGCTTCCGGTCCCGCCGCTGAAAGGCGAACTCAGGCGGCTGATGGAATGGACCGCAGACTATTATTGTGCGCGGCTGATCTCGGTCGCGCGGATGGTCGTATCATCGGGCGGCGCATTGCGCGGACCGATCACGATGACCGAATACCGGCTGACCGGCACCGAGCCCGAACGCATGACCCCGCAGCGCGCAGTGGCGCTGGATGCTTTGCAAAACGAGCAAGCAACAATCCGCGAATTGGCGGAACTCGCGAGCGTAAGCGACGGCGTATTGCGCGGACTGGTCAATCACGGCGCATTGGAACCGGTCGAGGTCGATATTGACCGCCCCTACCCGCGCACAAATGCCGATCATGACCAACCCAAATTGTCAGACGATCAGAAGAAAGTGGCAGACCGCTTTGTTGACGCAGTCAAGGCGCGCGAGTTTGCGCCGTTCCTGCTCGATGGTGTGACAGGATCGGGCAAGACCGAAGTCTATTTCGAACCCGTCGCCGCCGCGCTTCGGGACAACCGGCAAGTCCTGGTCCTGCTACCAGAGATCGCGCTGACCGAGGCATTCTTGCGCAGGTTTGAGGATCGCTTCGGTGCGGCCCCAGTCGTGTGGCACTCGGGCCAGAAGGCCACCGAACGTCGCCGTGCATGGCGCGCGATAGCGAGCGGGAAAGCGCAAGTCGTTGTTGGCGCGCGGTCTGCGCTGTTCCTGCCCTATGCCAATCTTGGCCTGATAGTCGTCGACGAGGCGCATGAGATCAGTTTCAAACAGGATGATGGCGTCCGCTACAACGCCCGCGATGTCGCCGTGATGCGCGCGCGGTTTGAGAAATTTCCGATCATTCTCGCCAGCGCAACACCAGCGCTTGAAAGCCTGCAAATGGCCGAAAGCGGGATCTACGAACGGGTCGAATTGCCCAGCCGTTTTGGCGGTGCGACCCTACCCAGCATCGCTACGATCAACCTGACGGAAAATCCGCCCGAGCGCGGTAGGTGGATCGCGCCCGAACTGGTTGAAGCACTGAAGGATCGGCTGGAAAAGGGGGAGCAGTCGCTGCTGTTCCTTAACCGGCGCGGCTATGCTCCGCTGACATTATGCCGCAATTGCGGGTTCCGGTTCCAATGCAACAATTGCAGCGCGTGGCTGGTCGAGCACCGCTTCAGCCGCCGCCTCGCCTGCCACCATTGCGGGCATGAGGAGGAGCCACCTGAGACTTGTCCCGAATGCGGCGAGCCTGATTGTCTGGTCGCCTGCGGTCCCGGGGTCGAACGCATCGCCGATGAAGTGGCGGAGATATTGCCTGACGCGCGGATTGCCGTTGCGACGTCGGACACGCTCAACACGCCGGAGAAAGCCGCAGACTTCGTCGCTCAGGCCGAGGTCAAAGCGATTGATGTTATCGTCGGTACACAGCTGGTTACCAAGGGCTTCCACTTCCCCGAACTGACACTGGTCGGAGTGATTGATGCCGATCTTGGTCTTGAAGGCGGTGACCTCCGCGCGGCCGAGCGCACATATCAGCAAGTCGCGCAGGTCGCTGGACGCGCTGGGCGCGGCAGCAAGCCCGGGGAAGTCTTCATCCAGACTCGCCATCCGACAGAACCGGTTATCGCCGCGTTGGAAGCGGGTGATCGCGATGCGTTCTATACTGCCGAGACGGAGGCACGCCGCAGCGCGGGCGCCCCGCCCTTCGGCCGATGGGCTGCAATTATCGTATCCTCTGAAGACGAAGCCGAGGCGAAGGAAGCTGCACGCGCCATCGGCGGAACGCGGCCCAATATTCAAGACGTGATGATCCTTGGCCCAGCCCCTGCCCCGATGGCTCTACTCCGCGGACGTTACCGCTATCGCTTGCTCATTAACGCCCGCCGAAGCGCGCAAGTTCAGGATATCATCCGCAATTGGTTAGACGGCCTCGACTTCCCGCGCGGAGTGCGAGTAAGCGTCGATGTCGATCCCTACAGCTTTGTATAAGGAAAACCCCTCAATGCTCACCGTCCACCATCTTGGAATCTCGCAATCCGAACGCGCCGTGTGGCTGTGCGAGGAATTGGGGCTCGACTACACTTTTAAACGGTATGATCGCCGCGCTGACAATCGCCTTGCACCCGATGAGCTGAAGGCACTGCACCCGGCAGGCATGGCGCCTGTAATAGAAGACGATGGCTTGGTCATGGCTGAAAGCGGAGCGATCTGTGAATATATCGACCGCAAATATGGCGGCGCGAAGCACTGCCTCGATACCGATCACCCGGATTTTGCCGATCATCTGTTCTGGTTCCACTATACCAACGGAACTTTCATGACGAACGGCATGATGCAGCTGATGCTGTCGATGGCGGAACCGCAGAACGAAATGCCCGGTGCATTCGTGGCAGATCGCACCGCAAAGGCATGGGACATGGTCGAAAAGCGCCTTGGCGAAGCGGAATTCTTCGGCGGATCACAATTGACGCTCGCAGATATCATGATGGTCTATTGCATCACCACTGGTCGGATGATGCGCCAATTACCGCTCGGCGACAAACCCAATACAGTCGCGTATTTACAACGCATCGGCCAGCGCGAGGCCTATCAGCGTGCCTGGGCGAAGTGTGAACCCGGATTGGAGCCGAACCTGACTTAGAAGGTTTTGCCCCGCCGTTCTGGCCAATACCGCTCGACGAAATCAACGGTATGCAATGAACATCGGGGGACTACAAAAATGCGTAAATTCCAATCAGCGGCGCTGATCGCCGGAAGCCTGGCGGTCGCAAGCTGCGGCCCGGGTGTGCCTGTCGAATTGCCCGAAGACACAATCGCTGCAGCGCAAACCTGCTTTGCCGCGAAAGGACTGGTCCTGCGCGATGGCAAGAGCGAAGGCGATCAGGTGACGTATGAAGAGTTCGTCGGCGCGATAAAGTATCCGATGATCGCGGCAAGTCAGGTCGAACCCTTCGATATGAACGCAATCATCACGATCCTGA
Organism: Pontixanthobacter sp. CEM42; assembly: GCF_017812015.1. Lineage (GTDB taxonomy): Bacteria > Pseudomonadota > Alphaproteobacteria > Sphingomonadales > Sphingomonadaceae > Pontixanthobacter. The sequence goes on from NZ_JADQTN010000001.1 coordinate 1,562,201, forward strand.
ACGGCGTAGAAGTGATCGCCGACGATGTCGCAACGAAGGACTATGAAGGTGCAATCGCGACCTGCGACGCGCGCTTCGTCGCCGCTGAACTGGCGCTACCTGAAGGCAATGATGATGCAATCATTTCCTGCACCGCGATGACCGGTTTCTTGGCGGGTGTGGTCGAGGGTGAGGGCAAAGCGTTTGGCGGCGATGCTGCTGCAGTCAACGCGCTGATGACCCGTCTCGAATCCGAGATGGAAGAAAGCCCTGAACTGCTCGTCACTCTGGCGACGGGCAATGTCGAAGAGATGATGAACTCTGCGTTGAAAGACAGTTTCGCGCAGGGTGATGTCGACGGCTATGTCGCTCAGTGCCAATCACGCTTCCCAGCGGACAGCGAAAGCTAAACAGAATGAGCTTTTCTCGGGAGCACATGCGCGCTTCGTGCATTGAAAGCGCATGGCTTCCGACAATACCCACCCCGTCCTTGTCCCGATCCTTGGCGATCAGCTGACCCGCGATCTCGCTTCGCTGCGCAGGCGCACGAAGGACGACACCATCATTCTGATGATGGAGGTGTGGGACGAGGCCACTTACGTCAAACATCATAAGCAGAAAATCGCTTTGATCTTCTCTGCCATGCGGCACTTCGCAGAGGAGTTGCGCGATGCCGGATGGACGGTTGATTACACGACCCTCACCGATGAGGGCAACGCACACAGCTTCACTGGCGAAGTCGCGCGCGCGGTTGAACGCCACGATCCGCGCGCTATCCATGTGGTTGAAGCAGGCGAATGGCGTGTCCAGCAAGCCATCGAGGAATGGCCTGACAAATTCGACTGCGATGTCGAAATCCTAAACGACGACCGTTTCATCAGCTCTATCGCTGAGTTCCGCGATTGGGCAGAAAGCCGCAAAACTCTGCGGATGGAGAACTTCTATCAGGAGATGCGCAAGAAGACGGGCCTGCTGATGGAAGACGGCAAACCGATCGGCGGCAAATGGAATTACGACAAAGACAATCGCGAACCACCGAAGAAAGATATGAACGCACCGGAGCGGCCCAAACCCGAACCGGACGACATCACTCTCGAGGTCATCGCCTTGGTTCAGGAGAAATTCGCCGACCATTTCGGCGATCTGGACAATTTTCATTGGCCCGTAACCCGCCAGGAAGCCGAAGAGGCAGCCAGTGCATTCTTCTCCGAACGCTTGCCTGACTTCGGCACCTATCAGGATGCGATGGTTCATGGGGAAGACGATCTGTTCCACTCGATGCTAAGCACTTCGATCAATATCGGGTTGCTCGATCCGATGGAGCTCTGCAAACGCGCCCAGCTTGCCTATGAGGATAGCACCGCACCGCTCAATGCGGTTGAGGGCTTTATCCGTCAAATCATTGGCTGGCGCGAATATGTGCGCGGGTTTTACTGGTATCACATGCCCGATCTGGAAAGTGCCAATGCGCTGAATGCACAGCGCGGCCTGCCCGATTTCTACTGGACCGGCAAAACAGATATGCTTTGCATGGCGGATTGCATCCGTTCGACCAAGGAAAACGCCCATGCACACCATATCCAGCGGTTGATGGTGCTTGGCAATTTTGTCCTGCTGACGGGGATCAATCCGCGCGAAGTGCAGGACTGGTATCTGGTGGTCTACGCCGATGCTTATGAGTGGGTGGAGCTACCCAATGTCGCGGCGATGATCCTCTATGCGGATGGCGGAAAGCTGGCGACCAAGCCCTATGCCGCTAGCGGCAATTACATCAACAAGATGTCCGATTACTGCAAGGACTGCGCTTACTCACCATCGAAGAAAACCGGTGAAGGCGCGTGCCCTTTCAACCCGCTGTATTGGCATTTCATGGACCGCCACCGCGACCGCTTGGAAAGCAACCACCGGATCGGGCGCATCTATGCTAATTGGGACCGGATGGATGAGGAAAAGCGACAGGACTACCTAGATAGCGCCGACGCATTTCTGGACACACTAACGCCCGCCGGAAAAAGCTGGGCGCGTCTCACCGACTAGCCAGACCTACTCGCCCACTGCTTCGCGGGCTAAGCGGCGGCGAGTCCACCACGGGGCCATCACATGGCCTCTTTTGCGTGCCTCCCATAGCATCCACAAGCCGAAGGTTGTCACAATCACCAATGCAATGACCGAGGCTTCGAAGCCGAATGCGCCGCCTGACAATAGGTCGTTCCCGCTTCGCACCGAGGCGACCAGTCCGTCGACTTGCATGCCGGAGACGGGCGAGCTCCAGACATACCCCTGAACGACATTCCAACCAGCATGAATACCGATAGCCAACCACAAATTGCGCGTCAGCATATAAGCAGCGCCGAGCAATATCCCCGCTTCAATAGCAATCGCAAACGATGAGAACACCGTCGCATTGGGATTGTCTTGGTGCAAAAAGCCGAAAATCAGCGCCGAAATAGTGAGCGCCGCCCAACTACCGCCAAACTCCTCCAGGAAGCGGAATACGATTCCGCGCAGGAGAACCTCTTCGACGAAACCGGCGAACAGGCCCATCTGCAAGAAAATCATGGCGGCGTCGGTCGACCCGCCCCAACCCTCAATCTTGTAGATGCCTAAGACAAAGGCGACACCCACCACCATCGTTATCAGCCAACCGCCGGCCAGAAAGCCACCGATTGTATCGCGAAAAGCCCCGGTCAAAGGGAGATCATCGCGTGGTTTCTCACCCAAATGCCGCAAGACAAATTTGCTGAGCAGGAAGACGGCAATTACCGCCGCAAATGCACGGATCGCCATATCCGCCGCCGGATTCAACATTTCCGGCACCTGTTCCAATGCCAAGGAAAGCGGGATCATCACCAGCGCGAAAAGGCCGATACCGACGACCAACGAAACCAGCGGGAAGCCAATGGTTTTGCGCCATGGTCCAAGCTCGTCGGTGTGTATTTCCGTAAACGCCATGAAATTTCCCGTCTGCGTGTGATTTACATCGGCGGCAAAAAGACTGCTTGCGCGCCCAAGTCAATCCGCAAACCCATCGCCCGTCCCGCTTTCGAACGGATAGCCCGCTATGTCTTATACAGTTTCGCGGCGGCCTCACCCAAATCGGCCATCGCCTTGGCCCATGGCTGATGACCAAAGCTGATGCGCGCAACGCCCAAGTCTGCCAACGCTGCAATGCTCTCGCACTCATCCGACCATAAGATATTCACCGGTATTGGTGAGGCCTCGCAAATGGCCCCGATCGTCGCCGCATCGGACAGGAACGGCACAAACAACCCGGCCGCGCCCGCATCGGCATAGGCCGTCGCGCGGTGTTTCGCGTCGGCCAGCAAAGCGGCATCGACCGTTTTGCCGCGAAACACATCGCAGCGAGCGTTGATAAAAATGCCCGCATTGGCTGCAGCGGCGAAACGGCGTGACGCCTCCTCAACAGGCAGCGGCTCGTCCGCATTGGGTAGTCGGTCTTCCATATTGATGCCGCTCGCCCCTGCATCGCGGGCCTGAATTACCGATTGCGTGACCTCGTCGAGCGTCGCACCGTAGCCTGATTCAAGATCGACGCTGACAGGCACGCCTACAGTAGCCGCGATCCGGCTGAGATTGGCCAATACCAAATCAAGCGGCATCGACTCGCCGTCTGCCAGCCCATGCGCTTCAGCCACGCCATAGCTGCCCGTCGCTATCGCCGGAGCACCGGCTGCCACGACTGCCTTCGCGCTGCCTGCGTCCCAAATATTATACAGTACCAACGGCTTGCCGGGCACGTGCAATGCGCGAAATTTCTCGACATTGTCGGTCATGTGCTTTCCCTCTTGAGCAATTCTTCCTTGATCTCGGTCCCGTAGGCGTAGCCGCCCAGCGATCCATCGGATCGCACGACCCGGTGGCACGGAATGAGCACAGCGACTGTGTTGGCTCCATTCGCCGAACCCGCTGCACGAACGGCTTTGGGATTGCCTGCAGCCGCCGCGATTTCCGCGTAAGAGCGGGTTTCACCCGGAGGAATTTTGCGCAATTCCTGCCAGACGGCTTCCTGAAAAGCGGTACCTTGCACATCAAGCGGGATATGCCGTGCATCGCCGGGCTTTTCGACGGCGGCGATTACCTCTGACAGCAGAGCGCGGAATTCTTCACCACCCTCGGCAAGTTCAGCATTTGGAAAACGCCGCTCCAACTCGGCGCGATCTTCACTGAAGGACAAGCGGCACACACCTTTCTCGGTTGCCGCAACCAACATTGGGCCGAGACTTGTCTTGGTCACAGCGTATGAGATCGTCACCCCGCGCCCGCCGTCGCGCCATGCAGATGCTGTCATACCCAATTTGCCTTCCATATTATCGTAGAAGCGCGACGGGTTTTCGAAGCCGGCTTCATAAATTGCGTCAGTAACCCGATCTTCGTGCGACAGCGCATCGCGTGCGCGCTCTTCTCGCAGAGCACGTGCATAGGCTGCTGGCGACAATCCCGTTGACCGTTTGAACACCCGCTGGAAATGCGCGGGAGAGTATCCGACCAATTTGGCAAGATCGCCGAGCACAGGTTGCCCTTGACTCGTCTTGATCTCGTCGATTGCGGAGAGGACCGCTGCCTCGTCGCGGGAAACGTCATCGGGCAGGCAGCGCTTGCAGGCTCTCAATCCCTCGGCACGGGCCTCGGCACCGCTTGCAAAGAACCGGACATTCTTGCGCGCGGGGTGCCGTGCAGCGCATGAAGGCCGACAATAAATGCCCGTTGAGAAAACACCGGTTACGAATTGTCCATCAAATGCGCGGTCACGGCGCATCACCGCTTCCCAAGCCTGATCATCATTGATCATCATCGCCTCCGCACCTGTCGATCCGCGCTGCGTAGCATCCATGTGCAGCATTGTGCGCGTGAATATAGCCGACCTGCGGATTATCCAACAGAGCGCGGATTTTCTCGTCATGATCTCCGCCCAGTCCGAGCCGCACATCTTTGAGCGTGCCGTCTTCGCCATATCCGCGAAAGGCAATAGGGCGCCCTTCGAATACCGGAGGAATGGCGTCTACCAGCGCCTCGGATTGGTCGGCATCCTGATTGATGAAAATCGCATAGGCACTGCGATACGGTGTCGCGACATCGTGGCTTACATGATGAAGCAAGATCAACTCATCGCCCTTTTTCGCATCGGAGAGGCTGACGCGGCAGGGGAAACCCTGGTCGGCATTGGCGGTTACCCGCACGGCACCATGCTCTGCCAATTGTGCGTCGTCCATCGCAAACATTGGTTCAAATTCGGCGCGATCCAGCGGGGATATTGTGTAGTGCATTGTCATTCTCCTGTTCGTTGCAGGATGAATAGGACCGGCTGATCGACAATACTTCCCGTAGCTTGCTTTCAAAGCATACTGCGATAAGCAGAACCCATGTTCCGTATACTGACAGCCGCTTTCGCGCTCTTTGCATTGCTATTGCCGACACAAGCCGGCGCAGACCCTGCCGATGTGAACGCCGCCGCGCGCGGGGTTGTCCGTGTGGTCATCATCGGCACCGACGGGACCGAGGTGTATCCCGTCAGTCACGGAACCGGCTTTGCGATCACTTCCAATCGGATCATCACCAACGCGCATGTCGTGCGCGAGGCTTTGCAGGATGACACGTTGCGGATCGGGATTGTTCCGCCCGAAGGCAACGATTCCGGATTTGCAAAGCCTATCGCCGTCAGCCCAAAGAACGATCTCGCGCTAATCGAGATTGTCGGCGATTTGCGCCTCCCCGCGCTGACCATATCGGGCAATGGCGGCAGCGATAGCGGTGAAGTGTCGGCGGTCGGATACCCAATGAATGTCGATCGCGCGCAGGGCCTCGATCTCAACGATATTTTCGACTCGCAACCGCCTGTCAAAAGCCGCGGCTTTATCTCCGGCAGACGCCCTTCACGCCAATTCGATTCGATCCTGCACACTGCCCCGATTGCACGCGGAAATTCGGGCGGGCCATTGCTCGATGGATGCGGGCGAGTACTGGGCGTGAACAGCTTTGGGGCAGACTCCTCCGGTTCTGATGCTGAATTCTTCTTCGCAGTATCCAATCGCGAGCTGATCCCGTTCCTCCGTGACAATAATGTGAATGCGCAGATCAACGCCCGCCCGTGCCGCAGCCTCGCCGATCTCGACGAGGCCGAGCAAGAGCGTATCCGGCGCGAGCAAGCGGCCGCGCGAATCGAGCTGGCACAGCGGACCGAAGCGGACCGCGCCAAGCGTGCGCGCGTCCAGTTGGAAGCTGAGATGGAAGTCGCTGCAGAACGCGAGAATGCGATGGCCATTGCCTTCCTGCTGATTCTTTTGGGTACTGGCGCCGGGGTTGTGGCGTGGCAGGCCAAGCAGCGCGGCAAGGAAGAAGACGAGAAGAGGTTGATGATCGGCGGCACCATCGCCGCTATCGCCATCGTAGCCGCGCTGGCACTGTGGTTCACCCGCCCGGGCATTGATGCCATCGACCGTAAAGTAAACGCCGCGATGGCGGACGAGGATGAGATTGGCGGTGACAATGCGGACGATCCGGCCGACGGCACGCTTGTTTGCACGCTAGAGGTCGATCGCAGCCGGATCACCGGCACACCGGACGAGGCAATAGAATTCGATTGGGCCGAAGATGGCTGCGTTAACGGGCGCACCCAATATGGCTTCTCGGCCGGAACATGGTCACGCGTCTTTGTCCCCAACGAAACCGATGCGGTCGCGATCAACAGCTATGATCCCGGCAGCAAGAGCTTCCGCACAGACCGTTATCTGCTCAGCCGTACCGCAATGGCTGACGCACGCTCGACACGCAGCAAATATAGCCCACCCAAATGCAGCGCGGATGACGCCGCATCGAATCTAGGCGATATGCAAGGCGCAGTGACCGCGCTGCTGCCCGATCAACCGAACGAGCGGTTGGTGTATTCCTGCGCGCCGCGCTCTGTGAGCGCCGCCGACGACAGCGATGGTGAATAGTATCTGACGTGTAAATCTCGGCAAATACTGGCGAATACTTGAATTACTGGTGACTCCTTCCCCGACTTGGCGCTAGTCTCGCACCGATCCACAGGACCATGGGGGCAACATGACCAGATTACTCGCTTGCTTGGCGCTGCTTATTGCAACTCTGCTGCCAGCCGCTGCCACTGCCGATCAGCGGGATATCGATTCTGCATCGCGCAGCGTTGTCCGGGTCGTTCTGCTCGGCGTATCGGGTGACAATATCCGGTTGCTTGGTCACGGCAGCGGTTTTGCGGTGGAAGGCGACAAGATTGTCACCAACCACCATGTTATCCGCTATGCGGTCCGCTACAATGATGTCGTTGCGGCGGTAATTCCGTCGGAAGGCGATGATCCTTCAGTGGTGTCCGTCATTGATTATGACAGTCGCCGCGATCTGGCTCTGCTTGAGATTAAAGGCGAATTGCGTTTGCCGCCGCTGGTTTTGGTGAGCAACTTTACGTCCGAAGAGGCGGAGGTGACCGCAGTCGGCTATCCTGGTGTGGTTGATCGCGCGCTTGGCAATCGCTCGTCCGACAAAATCCGTGCCCAGATTCCGATCAAAGGGCGTGGATTCGTATCGCAACAGCGCGATGTTCGCGATGTCTATTCGATCATGCATTCCGCAACCATTGCAGGCGGCAATTCGGGCGGTCCGCTGCTGGATAATTGCGGACGTGTGCTGGGGGTCAATTCTTCGAGCACGCTCTCGGGCACCGGCGAAGGCGAGTTCTTCTTCGCAGTCGCCAATCGCGAAGTGCTGTCATTCCTGCGCAAGAACGACGTGTCTGCCAGTGTTAGCGATCTACCCTGCCGCAGTCTGGCCGAAATAGAAGCCGAAGAGGCAGAGCGCGAAGCACAGGCCAAGAAACTTGCCGAGGAAGAGCAAGCTGAACGTGAAGAGAAAGCTGAGCAGGAACGCGAACAGATCGAAGCCCAAATTCAAAGCGACCGCGAGGATGCAATGGCGCTTGCTGCCGTTCTGCTGCTCGTCGCAGCAGGCGGTGGCGCGCTGGCTTGGCAGACCTCCCAGAAAGAGGGCGGCAAGAAACACGCCTACATCTTCGGAGGAATCGCAGCGGTTGCCGCTATTGGCGCCGCAACTGTCTGGCTGCAAAGACCGGGTCCTGAGGATGTAGACGCCATGCTCTTGGAACGGCGCGCCGGCGACGATGATGCCGCGGTCGCAAACTTGATCGACAAATCCGGTCCGATTGCCGGATCGCTAACCTGTGTACTCGATCTTGAGCGCAGCCGGATCACCGGGTCGCCCGACCGCGACATCGAATTCGACTGGACCGAGCAAGGTTGCGTCAACGGGCGCACGCAATATGGCCGCGACGGTGCCGAATGGTCGCGGGTCTTTGTACCGAACAGTGACGATGTCGTGTCAGTCAATCGCTTCGATCCTGACACGGGAGAGTATCTGGTCGAACGCTATCTGATTGGCCTTGATGCGATGGATGATGCCCGCGCCAAACGCCAAGCATACAAACCGCCGAGCTGCGGTGCGGTCGATGCCGCCACCCGCCTAGGAGACATGCAAAGCGGCGTGCTTGCGAGCCTGCCGGACAGTCCGAATGACCGACTGTTCTATCAGTGTGAAGTGAAACGCTAAGACCGGAGAATTGGCATGCAGCGCATTGGAAACATACTCATCGGGCTGATTGCCGCGCTGCATCTCTACATAGCATGGTTTGAAATGTTCGCATGGACCACACGCGGACCGAAGGTCTTCACGAGCTTTCCGCCTGAGTTGTTTGAGCCGACCGTAGTCTTGGCCGCGAACCAAGGGCTCTATAATAGCTTCCTCGCAGCAGGTCTGATCTGGTCACTGCTGATCAAAGACAAAAAATGGCGTTTCAATGTCGCGCTGTGCTTTCTCAGCTTTGTGGCTGTCGCAGGAATATTTGGCGCAGCGACAGCATCGCCGCGCATCCTGATAGTTCAAACAGTTCCGGCTGTGATCGCGATGGCCTTCGCGTATTTGGGCTATCGCAAAACGTCTAGCTAGGCCGCCAACGCTTCTCCGCTCAAGGTAATGCGGTGCATTTCACGGCGGTGGCCGGCATAGTCGTTGATCGCATTGTGCCAACTGGTCCGGTTGTCCCAGATCGCCACGGTACCCGGCTTCCATTCAAGCCGGCAGCGATTGTCATCCATCACCGCCGCATCAAGCAGTTTTTGCAGCAGCGGCAGACTTTCTTCACGGGTCTGGCCCACGAAATGAATGGTGAAACCGCCATTGACATACAGCAGCTTGCGGCCCGTTTGCGGATGGCGGATCACAACCGGGTGAATTGCGCCGGTCTTCAAATCCTGACCGCGCAAATTCTTGCCCATATCGGTTTGCGCATACAGACCATCGGCTTTGTAGACATGGTCAGCAGTATGAAACGCTTCCAACCCCTCAATCTCGGCCTTGATATCATCCGGCAGAGAATCATAGGCAGCGCCCATGTGCGCCCATTCGGTGTCACCGCCGCTGGGCGGTAAATCGCGGGCGACTAGAACTGACCCCATCGCCGGGATCTGATCGTAGGAATGGTCCGTGTGCCACGCGCCGCCAATATTAGTGGATTCGTGAGCTTCCTTTTTGACCAGAGCAATTTCTGGAAAGTCTTCGTTGAGCGGGAAATAATTGTTTACATCGATCCCGCCCCAGCGGCGTCCGAACTTAATGTGATCTTCGGGAGAGAATTCCTGATCGCGGAACACCGCAACTCCGTGCTCGTAAATGGTGGTCTTGATCGCTTCCATTGTCGCGTCATCAGCCTCAGCCAGTTGCACGCCGGAAACTTCTACGCCGCATTTCGGGGCCATCGGTGTCGTCTGCATTGTTCTCTCCTCACGCGGATCGTTAGGTGTCCGCTTGAAACCTATTATGCAGAACTCTGCGATTCGCGACAAGTCACCGCGGATCGCGCCACATCGGTTCGAGCGGCGGACCACCCTCACCGCAAGCAAAAGCCCCGCGCGTTTCAAAGCCGTGCATCGCGTAATAGCTGTGATTGTCGGGGTTGGAGTTCTCTAGGTAGCAGGCAATCCCCTGTCTATCGCAGGCCTCCAACACCGGAGCGAGCAACTGTTTGCCAAGCCCAGTCCCGCGTGCCGAGGGCAGCGTGCCTATAGTGAATAGATAGAGATGTGGTTCCTTCGGGTGATGCTGCGCCATCAATTGGCCAGCAGTTATTGCACGCTTCATTGAGCCCTTACTGCCATGGATGAACTGACCGATGGTGAAATGAAGCTGCGCCAGAAAACCCATATCGCCGCCGGGATCGCCCGATGTGTAATCCATCCACATTGTCGCGCCGCCGGGCGCACCGGCATCTCCCGCGAGATGGCAGATGCCGCGTTTACTGTAGATATCGCGGGCAAGCACGCGGAACGCCGATTGGATCGAGCGCGGATTGCCAAACAGGAAGCAGTTCACAGGATCATCGCGGAATGCTTCGGCAGTGATGTCGGCGAGAAGGCGCCAGTCAGCGGAGCGTGCACGGCGGATGTTGTTGGGTAGTACGATGTCTAGCTTCATGGTGCTTCTCTACACCGTGGCTTCGTGATCGAGCAACGATCCATGGATTCCCGGGTGCCCTCTGGGCCGTCTTCGACTCCGTTTCGCTCCTCTCAATGACGAATAAGGAAACCTAGTCGCGGCAGCCAAAGGGTCGACCGGCCCGCCCGAGCGTTAGCGAGGACAGCCAAGGGATGCGGATGCATCCCGCCCGGCGACTGAGGGCCTCAACAAAAAGAGTCTTCCTCATCTTGCAATGCAGCATACCCGATGATAGGGGCGCGCCAGCTTCGCAGAGGCCGTGTTTTTCACGCCTGTATAAGACGCAGCTGACACAGATTTTTCTTCGGACCCAAGAGGACCAAAACGCGTGGATATTTCCGGCGGTATCAAGGCTAGCCTAGCAGGGCGTTATGCGTCTGCTTTGTTCGACCTCGCTTCAGAGGCCGGGTCGGTTAGCGCAGTCGAGTCTGATCTTGAGAACCTGCACAAGGCGCTCAGCGAATCGGATGAATTGACGAACCTCATCACCAACCCGCAAGTCAGCCGCGATCAAGCTGCTGGCGCAATTGCATCGGTTGGCAAGAAGCTCAAAACTTCAGAGCTTACGCAAAACTTCCTCGGCGTACTTGCCGGCAATCGCCGCCTTGGCGATCTGCCCGGCATGATTCGCGCCTTTGGAACTATCGCAGCGGCACAGCGCGGCGAAGTGACAGCCAATGTCACCAGCGCGCACGAGCTGTCGAAGACACAGCTGTCCACTTTGAAGGATAAGCTGACAGCCCGCGAGGGCCGCACTGTTAAACTTTCAGCCGATGTCGATCCGGATCTTCTGGGCGGCCTCGTCGTTACAATAGGGTCGAAGCGCATTGATGGCTCGATCCGCACCCGTCTCAACTCACTTGCCCAGGCCATGAAAGGCTAATTTGATCATGGAAATCCGCGCAGCAGAAATTTCAAAGGTCATCAAAGACCAAATCGCCAATTTCGGCACCGAAGCTGAAGTCAGCGAAGTCGGTTCGGTTCTCTCCGTTGGTGACGGTATCGCCCGTATCCACGGCCTCGACAAAGTTCAGGCTGGTGAGATGGTCGAGTTCGCCAATGGCGTTCAAGGCATGGCTCTCAACCTCGAAGCCGACAATGTCGGTGTCGTGATCTTTGGCTCCGACGCCGAGATCAAAGAAGGCGACGTTGTTAAGCGGACCGGCACGATTGTTGACGTTCCGGTTGGCAAAGGCCTGCTGGGCCGCGTTGTTGACGCTCTGGGTAACCCGATTGACGGCAAAGGCCCGATCGAAAGCACCGAGCGTAGCCGTGTTGAAGTGAAAGCGCCTGGCATCATCCCGCGGAAATCGGTTGATGAGCCTGTCCAGTCGGGCCTCAAAGCGATTGACGCTCTCGTTCCTGTTGGCCGCGGCCAGCGCGAGCTGATCATTGGTGACCGTCAAACCGGTAAAACCGCCGTCGCAATCGATACCTTCATCAACCAGAAGGAAGCGCATTCGGGCGACGACGAGAAAAAGAAACTTTACTGCATCTATGTAGCCGTCGGCCAAAAGCGTTCGACCGTTGCTCAGATCGTGAAAAGCCTCGAAGAAAACGGCGCGATGGAATACTCCATCGTTGTGGCCGCGACAGCTTCGGAGCCTGCACCACTGCAGTTCCTCGCACCATATACTGGCTGCGCGATGGGTGAATTCTTCCGCGATAACGGCATGCACGCCGTGATCGTATATGATGACCTTTCCAAGCAAGCTGTTGCTTACCGTCAAATGTCACTGCTGCTTCGTCGTCCTCCGGGCCGTGAAGCCTATCCAGGTGATGTTTTCTATCTTCACAGCCGCCTTCTTGAGCGTGCCGCGAAAATGAATGACGACAATGGCGGCGGTTCACTAACCGCTCTGCCGATCATTGAAACGCAGGCCGGTGACGTGTCTGCTTATATTCCGACCAACGTGATTTCGATCACCGACGGTCAGATCTTCCTCGAAACCGACCTGTTCTATCAGGGTGTGCGCCCCGCGATTAACGTGGGTCTCTCGGTTAGCCGTGTTGGCGGCGCCGCTCAGACAAAGGCGATGAAGAAGGTTTCGGGCTCGATTAAGCTGGAGCTCGCTCAGTACCGTGAAATGGCTGCGTTTGCGCAGTTCGGTTCGGACCTCGATGCTTCGACGCAGAAACTGCTCAATCGCGGTGCGCGCCTGACAGAGCTGCTCAAGCAAGCTCAGTTCTCGCCCATGCCGTTTGAAGAGCAAACTGTTTCGATCTTCGCGGGCACCAATGGTTACCTCGATGATGTCGCTGTGAACCGCGTCAATGAATACGAAGCAGCAATGCTCGGCTTCATGCGCAGTGAGCACGCTGACATCCTCGCAACCATCCGTACCAGCGGTAAGTTCGACGATGTGAAAGACCAAACGGTCAAAGCACTCGACGCATTCGCCAAGCAATTCGCTTAAGCCTGAGAGAGAAATAGGGAGCCGACATGGCAAGCCTAAAAGAACTCAAGGATCGGATCGGGTCGGTTAAATCGACCCAGAAGATCACCAAGGCCAAGCAAATGGTCGCAGCTGCCAAGCTCCGCAAGGCGCAGGCAGCGGCTGAAGAAGCGCGCCCTTATGCGGAGCGTCTGGCTTCGGTTATGGCCGCCCTCGCCTCCAAGGTTTCGGGTGATGATGCGCCGAAATTGCTCGCCGGTACTGGATCGGACAAGCGTCACCTTCTGGTGGTTGTAAATACCGACAAAGGTCTGTGCGGCGGTCTCAACTCGAACCTCGTTCGGGCTGCAGCTGCCAAGGCTCAAGAGCTTCAGGCTGCTGGTAAAGATGTCGAGTTCTATCTCGTCGGCAAAAAAGGTCGTGCGCCGCTGAAGCGTAACTTCCCCAGCCAGATTGGTACACATTTCGACACCAGCACCGTCCGCTATCCCGGTTTTGAAGAAGCTGCGAAGATCGCTGATGAGCTGGTTGAAATGTACGAATCAGGCAAATTTGATATTGCCCACCTCGTCTATCCGACTTTCCAATCCGCGCTCGTGCAGAACCCGACTATCGACCAGATTGTCCCCGTTCCTGCTCCTGAAACTGCAGAAGAATCTGACGCAGTTGTGGAATATGAGCCGGGCGAAGAAGAAATCCTCGAAGAGCTGTTGCCACGCTACGTGAAGACTCAGCTGTTCGGTGCATTGCTTGAAATCGCTGCTTCCGAACAGGGCGCATCGATGACCGCAATGGACAACGCCACGCGCAACGCTGGCGATCTGATCAACAAGCTTACCATCCAGTATAACCGCAGCCGTCAGGCCGCGATTACCACTGAATTGATTGAAATTATTGCAGGCGCGGAAGCGCTGTAAGAATCGAAGGCTAAGGAAACGAAAATGGCTACCGCCCCAGTCCTAAACCAATCCACCAACGGCACTATCGCCCAAATCATCGGCGCTGTTGTCGACGTGGCGTTCCCCGGTGAACTGCCCGCAATTCTCTCTGCTTTGGAGACCAAGAACGGCGATCAAACGCTGGTTCTGGAAGTTGCGCAGCACCTTGGTGAAAACACCGTTCGTACCATCGCGATGGACGCTACCGAGGGTCTGACCCGCGGTCAGGAAGTGATCAGCACCGGCGCACAGATTTCTGTGCCAGTTGGCCCGAAAACACTCGGCCGGATCATGAACGTGGTTGGTGAGCCAATCGATATGCTTGGCCCCATCGGCGCCGATCAAACTTCGCCAATTCACGCAGAAGCGCCTCCGTTCGTGGACCAGTCCACTGACTCGGCCATTCTGGTGACGGGTATTAAAGTCATCGACCTTCTCGCACCCTACGCAAAGGGCGGTAAGATCGGCCTGTTCGGCGGTGCCGGTGTGGGTAAGACAGTTCTTATTCAGGAACTGATCAACAACATCGCAAAGGGTCACGGCGGCGTGTCCGTGTTCGCCGGTGTGGGTGAGCGTACCCGCGAAGGTAACGACCTTTATCACGAATTCCTCGACGCAGGCGTTATCGCCAAGGATGCAGATGGCGTTGCGACGTCGGAAGGCTCCAAGGTTGCGCTCGTCTTCGGTCAGATGAACGAGCCTCCTGGTGCGCGTGCCCGTGTTGCTCTGTCGGGTCTGACCATGGCTGAGTACTTCCGCGACCAAGAAGGTCAGGACGTTCTGTTCTTCGTCGACAACATTTTCCGCTTCACGCAAGCCGGTTCGGAAGTGTCCGCACTTCTCGGCCGTATTCCATCGGCGGTAGGCTATCAGCCAACTTTGTCGACTGACATGGGTAACTTGCAAGAGCGTATTACTTCGACAACCAAGGGTTCGATTACCTCGGTTCAGGCCATCTACGTTCCTGCCGATGACCTTACCGACCCTGCGCCAGCTACATCGTTCGCCCACTTGGACGCGACGACCACACTGAACCGCGCGATTTCGGAGCTGGGCATTTACCCGGCGGTTGACCCGCTCGATTCCACATCACGCGTCCTTGAGCCGCGCGTTGTTGGTAACGAGCACTATGAAACTGCCCGTAAGGTTCAAGAAACTCTGCAGAAGTACAAATCGCTGCAGGATATCATCGCAATTCTCGGCATGGACGAGCTGTCTGAAGAAGATAAGCTGACCGTTGCCCGTGCGCGTAAGATCCAGAAGTTCCTTTCGCAGCCATTCCACGTTGCGGAAGTCTTCACCGGCATCAGCGGTATCTTCGTCCAACTCGAAGACACTGTCGCATCGTTCAAGGCGGTTGTGGACGGCGAATATGATCACCTGCCAGAGCAAGCCTTCTACATGGTTGGCGGCATCGAAGACGTGATCGCAAAAGCCAAGAAAATGGCTGAGGACGCCTAAACAACATGGCACTACACTTTGAACTCGTAACACCGGCCAAGCTGGTCCGCTCGGAAGACGTCCATATGGTCGTCGTCCCCGGCGCGGAAGGCGAGTTCGGCGTGCTGGAGGGCCATGCGCCCTTCATGTCCACCATCCGCGACGGTGTTGTCCAAGTCTTTAAGACTGAAGGCGGCGCGGCAGAAGAAATCGCCATCGAAGGCGGCTTTGCCGAAGTCGGCGACAATGGATTGACCGTATTGGCAGAGCGCGTTGACGGCTAAGGCTTCCTGACCTCGATGAGCGTCAAGCTATTCTTTGCGCCGCTGCTTCTGGCTATCACAGCCAGCTCTGCAGCGGCGCAATACATTCCGGGGTTGGAAACCCCAACAGATACCGCCGACGGTTTCGAGCAAATGATCGCTGCGGCCTGCCCTCTCGCGGTGATGGGCGAAAAGCTGACTGGCTTTACCGAGGACCATCCCGAGGAAACCGCGATCAAAGTGCTTAAAGCACTGCCTGAAGCGCTGGCTCCCTATGTCGCGACCAGCCACAAAATGCGGATCATGCATATCCCGACACCCAGCGATGATCTTTATGTCGTACTCGACAAAGATACGAAGCTTTGCACGGTGATTGCGCAGACCGATCCAGCGCCCATCAAAAGTGGCCTGATCGATCCCATCGCAAACTCCGGTGCTTGGCCCACAATCGATGAGCCGGGCGCAGGTTTCACTCACGGTTTCATCTATAATTTAGCCAATGTCGCCAAACTGGAAGTGCGCTTTGCACTGCCCGAGACCGACAAAACGCCAGTCATCGCCACGGTCACTCCCGTCCCATCGGTCGAATAAGCGGGTAGCCGCGACAATCGCGCTTTTCACTTCACTTCTGCCTCTCCTTCGCGCATTCTCCGGTTAGCATATCCCCAGAGGAGAGGATTTTTGAAACTTGTTTCTACACTCGCAATCGCTGCGACAATCGCAATGACCGCTACGTCCGCATCGGCTGACCATCACGCCTCAGGCGAAATGGCTGAGACAGCCGTCGATGACGGTATTCCCGGACCTGATGAAGACCCCTACATCTGGCTCGAAGAAGCGCGCAGCGATGAAGCGCTTGCCTGGGTTCGCGCCGAGAATGAGCGTACCAATTCGATGCTCGCGACCGATCCACGCTTTGAAAAGCTGAAAGGCGACGCGCTCGCAATCCTCGATAGCGAAGACCGCGTGCCCTATGTCGGCTTTTCGAAATTCGGGCTCGTCAATTTCTGGCAAGACAAGGAAAACCCCAAAGGTATCCTGCGCCGAACGACGCGCGAAAGCTACAAAACCGACAACCCTGAATGGGAAACCATTCTTGATGTCGACGCTCTCGCCGCAGCCGAGGGCAAGGAGTGGGTCTACAAGGGGTCATCATGCCTCCCGCCTGACGGCCGCATGTGCATGATCTCGCTATCCGATGGGGGCAAAGACGCCACCATTATGCGCGAGTTCAATATGGAAACCGGCGAGTTTGTCGAAGGCGGTTTTGAATTGCCCGAAAGCCAAGGTGGCGTCAGTTGGATCGACGAAGATACGCTGCTGGTTGGCCGCGACTTTGGCGATAATACAATCACGGAAAGTGAGTATCCCTATACCGCTCGTATCTGGAAGCGCGGAACCGATATCGCCGATGCCAAGGAAATTTTCCGCGGCGATGCGAAGGACGTATCTGCCGGTGCGTATCTGCTGCGTGATGCGGCAAGCACTGTCCATGCCCGGATGGCCTATCGCGGTTTAAGCTTCCACGAACGTGCCTACTACGTCTGGCACAATGATGATTGGCTGAAGCTGGATATGCCCGCCAAGGCCAATCCGTACGGTATCATTGACGGTCAGATGCTGTTCAGCACCGATGTCGATTGGACCGTTGGCGGCCAAACCTTCCCCGCTGACTCGCTGATTGCGATGAAGCTGGACGAATGGAAAGCCGATCCGAATGGCGCAGCCAAAACACTGGTTTGGGCTCCCGAGGAGCGTCAGACCAAACGCGGCGGCGCGATCACTGCGAACAGCCTCTATGTCGGCTTGCTCGACAATGTGCGCGGGCAAGTTTTGAAGTTCGATTACGAAGATGGCGCATGGCAATCGTCTAAAGTCGATTTGCCGGACAATGCCACGGTAAGCATCGGGGCCTCGTCCAACGAGACCGACGAGATCATGTTCACGGTCACCGACTTCCTGACACCGACCACGTTGTATTATTCGGAAGGCGACAAACCTGAGGTACTCAAGACCAGCCCGTCGCGCTTCGACGCCGACGGTATGGACGTTGAACAGCACGAAGCCGTGTCGGCTGACGGAACCAAAATCCCGTACTTCATCGTGAAGCCGAAAGGCATGCAGCTTGGCGCGAATACGCCAACCCTGCTTACCGGTTACGGCGGCTTCCAGGTCTCCCGCTTGCCCGGCTATCTGGGTTCAGCGGGCAAGCTGTGGGTCGAAAATGGCGGCGCCTATGTACTCGCCAATTTGCGCGGCGGAGGCGAGTTTGGTCCCGAATGGCACCAAACCGCAATCCGCGAGAATAAACAGCGCACTTGGGATGACTTTATTGCCGTGGCCGATGATTTGGTGAAGCGCGATTACACGGAGCCGGAAAACCTCGGCATTCAGGGCGGATCGCAAGGTGGCCTGCTGGTTGGCACCGCCTTCACGCAGCGGCCTGATCTGTACGGCGCGGCGATCGTCGCGATCCCGCTATTCGATATGCTGCGCTATCACGAAATTGGTCGCGGCGCGTCATGGATCGGCGAATATGGCGATCCGCGCATTCCCGAACAACGCGCATGGATCGAAGGATACTCGCCCTATCAGAAGATCGTCGAAGGAGTGGATTACCCCGCCCCATTCTTCTGGGCCTCTACTGCCGATGATCGCACGCACCCTGCCCATGCCCGCAAAGGTGCGGCAAAGATGAAAGCGCTCGGCCAGCCTTATTACTATTATGAGGACATGACCGGCGGTCACTCGGGCGGCGTGGATAATGAGCAGCGCGCCCGGCTATCTGCGCTGCAATATGTCTATTTGATGCAGCGCCTGAAGGATGATCGTTCGGGCGAGTAAACGATCCTATATTAGTGAGAGGCGGTCTCCGGCATTGGCGCCAGAGGCCGCCTTTTTCTTTTGTGCACAAGCATTTGCCGATCAGCGACGAATTGCACCGGGCACGCGATGTTCACCATGTTTACAAAGATGAATTTAACGAACGGAGCCAATTATCAGTGATGACGGGGGTCAAGTTGGAGACAAGACATGGCGTATCCCCGAGACGAATCCATAGCCTCCCGCATCAAGCGTGCCGGACTGCCCGAAACCTATGATGTGCACTGGTCAGAGAACCGCAAAGCCGAAGTTGTTCGTGCGGTCCGCAGCGATGTGATCAGTCTGGAAGAGGCTAGAGGCAAATACCTACTGAGCCGGCGCGAATTTGAAACATGGCAAGATCAATTTGCCGATAAGGTCGCCGAGAAAAAGACACTCGAACTGCACTAAGCGTCGTCCCTGGTTCTAGACGCGAGTGCCCAAATGGCCGCCCGACTCAATCGCGATGCCCCAATAATTCGCGAAAGACGTCGGGCGGCTTCTTTCTGCACCAGAGCCTAGTCCGCTTTCTGCATTTCCCAAGCGATTGCATTGCTGCCGTCAATGGCAGAAATCTCAACGAACAGCGTATCACCCTCACGGCGATACGATATCCGCTGCGGGAAATCATGCTCGGCATTTTCGAATATCGCAGAATTGGCTGCCGCCTCTGCCAAAGCAAACTCTGTTGCGTCACCGCCGCCAGGTGCGGCCACATATGTCAGTGAGCCATCATCCTCGGTCACGATCCGCAGATATTCGAAACTTTGTAGCTCATCGCCCGAGCCGCTGCGACCCGTGCCAATCATCATCTTGCCTTTGGCGTTGCTCCAGCGCTCTTCCGACCATTGGCCATCATGGTCGTTGATCCATGTGGCACTTAGCCACTCTAGCCCTTTCGCACCTTCCGATGCCGTGTCATTCGCCACGCCTGCGCATCCCAGCAACAATGCCAATCCGCCAATCACAAAACTATTCTTCATCATCTTCTCCTCAATCGTTCCACATGCGTTAGCGAGCCATTTTGTCGCTGGATTGAACCGACACGACATGTAAATGTCAGGTCATGGAGTATCGGGAGATTGACCTACCGGCACAGCTACGCCCCTTTGTTAGGGCGGTTTGGCACTTGTGCGGAATGGACGGTCCACATGCGATATTGACTAACAATGCCATGCCCGATGGATGCGTGGAGTTGATCCACCGTATGTCGGGAACCTCACAATGGGACGGCGAGCAACCAACCACGTTCGTTGCCGGACTGTGCAGCAAGCCAGCACATCTCACGATGAGCGGCGATGCCTCATTTTTGGGCGTGCGTTTGTGGCCATGGGCCTGGAATCTGCTGGACGGGGCAAAGTGTCCAGAATTCCACGATCGCTGGCTATCACTCGATCAATCCTTGGTTGCGAGTGCGATATTGGCAGGAGAAGATAAGGTTGTAGAACGGCTGCTTGAGGCATTTTCGAGCCACACCCCCGACCCCATCGGCGCGTCAGTTCCGAATGCAAAATCGAGCGGGGATCTAACCCATCTTAGCGGGCGCAATCACCGGGCTATCCAGCGCTGGTTCGCCCGCGAGGTCGGAATGCCTCCGCGTCGATATTTCAAGCTCCTTCGTTTTCAGAAAGCTATCGAGGCCACCGATGCGGTCGACCAACCTCTCGCCGATCAAGCCGCATCGTTGGGCTACGCTGATCAATCGCATATGGCGCGCGACTTCCGCAGCTTCGCGCAGGGATCAACGTCCAAAGTGAGAGCAGGCGCGGTCGGTCCGTTCATCGATAGATAGCGGACGGATACCATCTGTCGCTCGGCGCGGATTCCGCAAACAGCGCACGACCCGAGGCATGGCCTGCAGTCGGATGGAGTTTATGATCAAAGCGTATCCCGGGCTGGTGGCTCAATTGGACCTCGTCTTGCGCTTGGCAGACGGACCTAACTCTTCTTTTTGCCAGCTTTCTGCGCCGCTTTCTTCTTTTTCATCGTGTCGTGGAAGCGGTCGGCCCAGCCGGGTTTGACCATCTGCTCCGCGCGGACCATGCGGAGCTCGCCATCCGCAACATCGCGGCTCACTGCACTGCCTGCAGCAACAATGGCGTCTGCACCGATATTCACCGGAGCGATCAATGCGCTGTTACTGCCGATGAAGGCGCGCTCGCCAATAGTCGTCTGGTGCTTGAAATAGCCGTCATAATTACAGGTGATCGTGCCCGCGCCGATATTAGCACCTGCGCCGACAGTAGCATCGCCGAGATAGGTCAGATGGCTGGCCTTCGCCCCCTTACCCAGCGTAGCCTTTTTCATTTCGACAAAATTGCCGATAAAGGCGCCCTCTTCCAGCACAGCACCCGGCCGCAAGCGGGCATAGGGACCAACGCTGGTACGCTCGCCCAAAGTCGCGCCCTCAAGGTGACTGAATGACCGGATCAACGCGTGATCGGCGACCTTGACACCAGGGCCAAACACCACATGCGGTTCAATCGTAACATCGCGGCCTAGCTCGGTATCCCAGCTGAAGAACACCGTTTCAGGCGCTTTCATTGACACGCCAGCGGCCATCGCTTCTTCACGCTTGAACTGCTGCCATTGCGCTTCTGCCGCCGCCAATTCTGCGCGTGAGTTAATCCCGGCCACTTCGTCAGGGCTGGTTTCTACCGCAACCACACGGCTGCCCTCGGCAATCGCGTTGGTTGCAACGTCGGGCAGATAATACTCGCCCTGCGCGTTGTCGTTGCCGACACCGTCGAGCAACCGCCAAATATCCTTGCTGTGCGCGATAATGACGCCCGAGTTGCACAAGTCACACGCGCGCTCCGCCTCATCCGCGTCCTTGTGTTCAACCATTTTGGAAACGGTGCCGTCTTCCGATGAGATGATCCGGCCATAGGCAAGCGTGTCATCAGGCCTAAAGCCCAGCACCGCCACTTTGGTCGCTTCATCCACCGCCTCGCACAATTTGCGAACGGTTGCGGCTTTGACCATCGGACAATCGCCGAAGCAAACCATCACCAGGCCATCAAAGCCGGACAATGCGTCTTTTGCCATCAGCGCCGCATGGGCCGTACCCAACTGCGGTTCCTGCAAAGCCACGGTCACGTTCCGGTCGGTAACCGCATCGCGCAGCTGCTCGTGCCGGTCACCGGCAACAACAACCGTATGTTCCGGCGACAGCTCTTCAAAGCTATCGAGCAAATGGAACAGCATCGGCTTTCCACCAATCGGGTGGAGTACCTTATGCAGGTCGGACTTCATGCGGGTGCCCTTGCCCGCGGCGAGAATAACGGCTGCGAATTTCGTCATGCGGGCTGCATAGGAGCAATTGCTTGCAGATTGAAGAACGTTCCGCCACCGAGCCCGACTATGAGCGATTTTCCTTTCAGTGCCGTGGGTTTCGACCTCGACGGTACGCTTCTCGACACACATCAGGATCTCGGCGCGGCGGTAAACCATGCGCTGGAGGCTGGAGGGTTCAAACCCGTGCCAGTCGATAGCTCCAAAGATCTGATCGGCGGCGGCGCAAAGATGATGCTGTCGAAAGCCGTGGATGAGCAAGGCGGGTTGGATCGTGACGCGTTCCACGCGCTCTACAAAACAATGCTCAAATATTACTCAGAGCACAACGCCGTGCACTCGCACCCCTACCCCGGCATGATCGAAACACTCGACGAACTTGCCGCGCGCGATGTCAAAATCGCTGTCGTAACCAACAAGTTCGAGAGTTTTGCGAAAAGCATCTTAGAGCAGCTCGGCCTGTCCGACCGCTTCGTGACCATCATCGGCGGCGACACGATGGGCAAGGATGCCAATGGCAAGCAACGGGCCAAGCCCGCCCCCGATCCTATCTTCGAGGCACAAAAACGCTGCGGCGGAGGTTCATTCGCCTTCGTGGGCGACAGTTCCTACGACGTTAACGCCGCCAAAGCAGCGGCCGTGCCGGTCATCGCCTGCGCCTACGGATATTGCGACAAGCCACCGCAGGAGTTGGGCGCGGATGCGGTGGTTGAGACGGCGGGTGAGTTGATTGGTGCATTTGAAGGCCTTCTCGCCACCGATTCGCCGTAATACCCCCGCATAACGCTACGGCATAGCGGCTCGGCTTGTTCGCAGTTGCAACATGCTGCGGAAAGTGCCAATCCCTGCTCACGTTTACGGCAACGTAAAGCCACAGAATTCAAATTGGAGAGAATTTCATGACCATTTCATTCAAGGATCGCGTCGCAATCGTAACGGGCGCTGGCGGCGGTTTGGGCCGCGAATATGCGTTGGAACTGGCGCGCCGCGGCGCAAAAGTCGTGGTCAATGACCTCGGCGGCGCGCGCGACGGCACCGGTACTTCCGATGCCGCTGCTGAGGTCGTTGAAGAAATCGAAAAAGCCGGCGGCGAAGCCATGGCCAATGGCTGTTCGGTCACTGAATATGACCAGATGGAAAAGATGGTCGCTGACGCCAAGCAGAAATGGGGCGGCGTCCATGTCCTGATCAACAATGCAGGTATTTTGCGCGACAAAAGCTTCGCAAAAATGACTCCGGACGATTTCGAGCTAGTCGTGAAAGTCCACCTGCTGGGTTCGGCCTATGCCACCAAAGCATGCTGGGAAACCTTCCGCGAGCAAGCCTATGGCCGCATCCTGATGACCACCAGCTCTACCGGCCTGTTCGGTAACTTTGGCCAAGCGAACTACGGCGCAGCCAAGCTGGGCCTTGCCGGCCTGACCAAGACGCTCAACCTCGAAGGCGCGAAATACAACATCCGTTGTAACTCGCTGTCACCGGTTGCTGGCACCCGCATGACCGAAGATCTCTTCCCTGAAGAAGCTTTCAAGCTGTTTTCGCCCGAGAATGTTGCTCCGGCAGCTCTGTATCTCGTTAGCGAAGATTCGCCGACAAACCAGATCGTTGGCGCGGGCGCTGGCGGCTTCCACAGCGCATGGGTGACCATGAACGACGCGGTTTGGCTGAAAGACGGTGAGCGCACTGTCGAAGGCTTCGCGGCACGCTGGGAAGACATTAACAGCATGACCAATCTGCAAGCCCCACAATCGGGCAGCGAGCAGAGCGGCGCGATCCTGAAAGCGATGCAAGAGGTACTCGGCGCGGACGCAGCGCCTTCCAGCGCACGCGGCTAAGCAGGGGGACAAACCCCTCACTGTGTTGACACACTAATACACTCGGCGTATTCCTGCCCCATCAGGGAGGAATACGCCGATGTATAGCCAAGAAGAAATCAACTCAGCGGTCGACGCTGGCGTGTTGAGCGAGGATGCGGCCAAAGGGCTGCGCGCGCACGTCGTCAGCCTTCGCGAACGCCCCGTAACCGACGAAGAGCATTTCCGCCTCGTCAGCAGTTTCAACGACATATTCGTAGCGATTGGCGTGGTCATCATGCTGTTCGCGGTGGGTGCGATCGGACAAGCTATCGGTAATGCGATGTTCCCGGTTAATTTTGAGGAATACGCAACCCGCTGGCGGAATGATTTCGCACAGGTCATGTTTGGCGGCGCTCTAATCGCTGGCACAGCGTGGTTCTTGGCCGAAATGTTCACGCGCAAACGGCGTATGGCCCTGCCGAGCATAATTTTGTTGCTTGCTTTTGTTGGAGCCACGCTAGCTACTATATTTGGCCTAGGCGGCACTATCGTCGGTGATGCGGTGCGCAACAACCAATCGGATGCAGTCGTGCCGATGATCGCTGCCCTATCCGCGCTGGTCGCAGCAGGCGGTGCATGGCTTCATTGGAAACGGTTTGCCGTTCCGATCACAATCGCAGCCGGAGCAGGCACTATTGCCATTGCTCTGATAGCCAGCGCGATTGCCATTATTGTAAGCATGATGGAGATTGAAAACGACGATCAGGTATTCCCGATCCTGTTTTCGCTGATGTTCATCGCTGGCTTGGCGATTTTCGCTTGGGCGATGCGCTGGGATATCAGCGACCGGACGCGCGAGACGCGCCGTGCCGATGTTGCTTTCTGGCTGCATTTGCTCGCTGCGCCGATGATAGCGCATCCAGTGTTTTATGCTCTGGGCGTTACCGAAGGCAATATGGTCGGCATCGCTGGAGCCATCGGCGTGATTGCGGTCTACTTCGCATTCGGCATCGTTGCCTTGGCGATCGACAGACGAGCGCTGCTCGTGTCGGCGCTGGTTTACGTACTGATCGCGCTGACATGGTTGTTCGACCGCTTCGGTGCGGTGGAGCTTAACTTTGCGCTTACGGCACTGATCATCGGTTCGGCTCTGCTGACACTGTCGGCATTTTGGACTCCGATCCGCCAGATCATCGTTGGCGGACTACCGGAAAATCTACAGGAGAAGCTGCCGGTTTCGGCAATTGCTGCTCCCGCCTGATTTTACCGTTGATCTAACCGGAGACCCCGCGCATGAACTGCGCGGGGTTTTCTATTTGGGGGCAAGCACGTGCACATTCGCAACTTAGCCGCGCCGGCGTCTGCATGAGCGATCAACAAACGCTCGACAGTCTGGCTCTGCGTGCCAAGCTCACAAAAGTCTTTGGCTGGAGCTTCGTAGTGCTGGCTGCCTTTTTCGTCGCTCAAATAGGGTACGAGACATTCAAGCCGGACGAGATTGTAGTGATAGCGGGTGGTGAGCAGCCGTCATATCCGATCTGGCCGATTGTCCTCACCGTCGCCACAGCTCTATTTTTTGTATGTGTGCTCGGAATCATGATCTGCTCTCTATTGTGGGTCCACCGGGCGCATTCCAATCTGCGCGAACAGGATCTCGACATCGCTTATTCGCCAGGGTGGGCGGTCGGCAGTTACTTCGTGCCTTTTGTTAATCTACTGGTGCCGTTTCGCGCGATGCGGGAACTCTATAATTACAGTCATGGGGAAATCCCCGAACACGCCCATTCCACGGTAGAAGACGTTTCGACCTGGTGGCTCTGCTATCTCATCGGGCTGGCGCTGAGCTTTGGACTGGTATTCAAAGGAATAGTCGATGCCGCCACCAATATCGTCTTTCTGACGCCCGTATGGATGGAGTTTACGATGATGGCGTTCTCCAACATCACGCTCATCATTTCGGTGATCATGCTGATGAAAGTCATGACAGCGATCACCAGCGCCCAGCAGTCAATGAGCTATGTCGGTAGCGCGTTTGAGTAACCGAACTACTCGTCGATAGCTTTGACGAGGCGGCGCTCGATTGGCGCCAACACACCGGACAATTCGTGCCCGCGTTTCAGCACTTGGCCGTGCTCACCAAACAAAGTCCACATTCCTTGCTTGTTGCGCAGCGCAGGCCGCTTTTCAATCCGCGCTTGCGGTTTCTCTGCAGTACGCTTGAACGCGTCGAACATCGCGCAATCTTTGGTGAAGCCCATCGCGTAATCGCGCCATTCGCCCGCTGCGACCATCCGGCCATAGATATCAAGGATGCGCTGCATCTCTTCCCGCGCAAATGCGACCTGTGCAGGCGGACGGCCGGGAAATGCAATAATTCTGCCGGGAGTATCCGGAATGGATGCCATCAATCACCGGTTCCGCTGCGCGGTGCCGGTTCTTCAGCATCGGACTTCATCGCGGCAAGCTCCGCTTTCATCGCAGCGACTTGCTTTTCAAGCTCGCCAATCCGGCCAGTCCCGCTTTCGATGGCTTCCTCGCACGGTTCATCGCAAGGGGTGCCATAGGGTATGAAGTCTTTAATCCACTCTTCGGCTGGAACCAGCGTGGAACGCGCCTTCAGGCCGATCATCGTCGCACCCTCAGGAACATCATCAGTCACTACCGCATTTGCGCCAATCCGGGCACGCGGTCCAACAGTAATAGGGCCAATGACCTGCGCGCCAGAACCGATAATCACATTGTCTTGGATCGTTGGGTGACGCTTGCCGCCCACGCCATTAGTCGGGTTGGTCCCGCCCAAAGTCACGCATTGGTAGATCGTGACATCATCGCCAATCTCAGCTGTCTCACCCACCACCGTAAAACCGTGGTCGATGAAGAAGTTCTTCCCGATCGTCGCACCGGGATGAATGTCGATTGCCGTCAGAAAGCGTGAGAAATGGTTCACGAGCCGCGCTAGGAAATAAAGGCGTGCGTCGAACAGCCAATGGGCAAGCCTATGAAACCCGAGCGCCAATACGCCCGGGTAAAACAACACTTCCCAGCGAGATCGGGGTGCCGGATCGCGTTCGCGGATCGAGTCCAGATATTTGGTCAAATTACCGAACATGGTCCGATTCTCCCATCATTCTCAACCGGATGCAAGCTGCCTCAGATAAGGCGGGCTTGTTCCGGACCCTGCACTGCTTCCAGCGCATCACGCCAGATGCCCTGCGTTGCTGGTGCCTTACGCTCGAGGCTTAGTCGATCAATCGCCATAACTAGGCGTTCAATCGCAGCAAAGCTCCGTTCGGCACGCGGTACAAGATAGGTAAGCGCGCCCTCACCCAGCGCAAGACCGCGCTGCATAGCAATGCTTTCAATCAGGGAAGCAGCCATGTCATCATCGGGGGTACCGATGGTCAGATGCAGCGCTGCACCCAAACGAGAGCGGAGGTCAGGCAGCGCGATCTCCCACTTTTCCGCATCGCTAATGAGCAAAAGAGGCCGTCCCTCTTCTTGCGCTCGGTTCCAGCGGTGGAACAGATCGGTCTCATCGATAGCATCCGCGCCATCAATCACCTCGCCAGCGCCTTGCGCGGCAAACCACCGGCCTAGGATCGACTTGCCCGAACGTTCTTCGCCGGTAAGGATCGCGGTCTTAAACGGCCATGCGGCGGGATTGCGCAGCGCCTCGATCACTTTCTGATTGGCATTACCCACGACAATCCGTTCCGGATCGGCAGCGCGCTTATGCGACAGTGGCAGAGCAATTTGCGACATATCAGCGCCGTTGTAGCAGGTTTTAGCGGCGAATCGCGAGTGCGTTTGCACCCTGATTGACCGTGAAGCCCCGCGCGCGCAGTGCCGCCGCAAGGCCGCCAATGTCACCGGCATAGCTGACATTCATGACCGAGGTTCCGCCAATCGCGAGACTGCTGGTCGCTGCGCCGCGAACACCCGGGGTTGCGCGCACTGCCGCCAGCGTCGCGTCAATCGCACCCGCATCGGGGCTGGCGAACTGGACGACGTAACTAGAGACAACAGATGCTGCTGGCGCCGCAGGCGTCGGCGTGGATGACGTAGTCGCACTCGGTGTTTCGGTTTCGCCAGCCGCCGCTGCCGCGGCAGCAGCTTGCTCTTGAGCACGCGCCGCACGGCCAATCTCGATCAGGCGCTGAAGCACAGGATCGGTGCCACTGAGACTGACGTTAAGTGTCGGGTTGGGCCGTAACTTACCATCGGCCATGGCTTGTTCAAAAATATCATCGAAACGGCCAACCGCCTCGACAAACATATCGGGCACAGCGCTTTGGCTGTCAGCCTCAAGAGTGAAGCTGTCGAGATAGACATTGTCAGGGCCGTAGCGTGCGGTGAAAGTCCCTTGGACTGGGCCGCCTGGATATTGGTAATCCAGTCGCGCAATCGGCACGAGCACGTCGGCCGCCTCAAATTCGTCGAGGATATTGCGCCACCAGATCCGGCTGCGGCGCCCGGTCTGGCCGTATGTCAGAAGCAGCGAATCTCCGCCCGCTCCTGATGGACGGACATAGTTCACCCGGCTCGAACCGGCTTGATATTCGGCCCAAGCGCGCTGCCATGGGTTGCGTTTTTCGTAGACCAGTTCCGATCCGCCGCTGATCGTTACCGGAATAAGCAGCATCGGCGCAGATTGAGAACGACTTGCATTGCCGCCGAGATAGCGCCCCGCCCGTGCACGATCGAAGATCACACCCAACGTGGCAATGTACCGCTTACCGCCGATGCTCTCACGCTCAATCACAACGGCTGACACCATGGACTGCAGCTGCGAATCAGGCATACGTGGTCCGCCGAGTTTCGCCCACGCATCGCGTTGCGCCTGCCGCCAGCCTCTTTCGCGGGCTGCTTGTGCAGTATCGCCGCGCACATCCACTTTGATCCCGCTAACATCGAGATCGCTGCTGCTGACAATCGCCGCAATGCCGCGATCACCCTCTACCTGAGCGATCAGAACCCGACTGAGCAACATCGCGCAGATCATTGCTGCCAGTACCGCCAGGGTCTGGGCGAAAGCGCGGCTATTGAAGCGGCGCGAGGGGGTCAAAGAGGCGATTGCATGGGCCATCGGGGAAAACTCGGCGCCTTTTGCCCAAACATACATGGAAATCCAAGCGCGAATGACTAAAGCCTGTGGTCATGTCGTCAGAAAATGAATCCGCAGAGAGCTACACCTACGCCAACGCGGGCGTATCCATCGATGCAGGCAACGCATTGGTGAAGGCCATCGGCCCGCTGGTAAAGGCCACCGCACGGCCCGGTGCGGATTCGGAGATTGGCGGATTCGGCGGCTTTTTTGACCCTAAGGCAGCGGGCTATAAAGACCCATTACTGGTCGCCGCGAATGATGGTGTTGGCACAAAACTGAAGCTCGCCATCGATTTTGACCGGCATGATAGTGTCGGAATTGATCTGGTGGCAATGTGCGTCAATGATTTGATAGTGCAAGGTGCTGAACCACTGTTTTTCCTCGATTACTTCGCAACCGGCAAACTCGAAACTGGTGTCGCTGAGCGCGTTGTCGCAGGCATTGCAGGTGGTTGTACCGAGTCCGGTTGCGCGCTGATTGGCGGCGAGACCGCAGAGATGCCCGGCATGTATGGCGAAGGCGATTACGACCTCGCAGGCTTCTGCGTCGGTGCGGTTGAGCGCGGCGAGCAATTGACCGGCGAAAAGGTTACGCCGGATCAGGTTCTTCTCGGCCTAGCCAGCTCAGGTGTGCATTCCAACGGCTATTCTCTGGTCCGCAAGCTGGCCGCTGACAAAGGTTGGGAATTGGATGCGCCCGCGCCGTTTGATAGCGAAAAATTGCTGATCGACGCCCTGATCGAGCCGACGCGTATCTATGTGAAGAGCTTGTTACCCGCGATTCGCAGCGGACGAATTGCCGCACTGGCTCATATTACTGGCGGCGGATTACTTGAGAACATCCCGCGCGTTCTGCCGGAAGGCGCGCATGCAACGGTTGATGCTGGTGCCTGGGAACAGCCCGGCTTGATGGCGTTCCTGCAAGAGCAAGGAAACATCGACCCAGCCGAAATGGCGCGCACTTTCAATTGCGGCGTCGGGATGATTTTGGCCGTCGGGTCGGACCACGTCGATGATCTGACAACTGAACTGCAAGCCGCTGGCGAAACCGTGCTGCGCGTCGGCACTATCGGCGAAGGACCACGCGGTTGCACAGTTCATGGTGCCGCAGGAATTTGGGGCTCCGCCGACGGCTGGAAAGCCGAGCACCTTGCCTGAGAAGGCCCCCGAGAAGGCAAAAGTTGCGGTTCTGATTTCCGGGACCGGCACCAATATGGCGGCGCTCCTTTATGCCAGCCGTCTTCCCAATTCCGCTTTCGACATTGTGCTGGTTGCTAGCAACAAAGCGGATGCGGCAGGCCTAGCGCTGGCTTCGGGCGAAGGCATCGCGACCTCCGCCCATTCGCACAAGGGCATGGAACGCGAAGAGCATGACCAAATCATGGAAAAGGCGGTGCTGGATGCCGGCGCGGAGTACATCATTCTCGCCGGATATATGCGCATTCTCTCGCCAGAATTTACTGAGCGCTGGCACGGGCGGATGCTTAATATCCACCCCTCGCTGCTGCCCAAATATCGCGGGCTGGAAACGCACAAACGCGCGATCGAAGCAGGTGATGCTGTGTCAGGTGCATCGGTCCATCTGGTGTCGAGTGAACTGGATGCGGGCGAAGTTTTAGGCCAGATCGAAGTGAAGATCACCGCTGACGATACGCCGGAAACATTGGCCGAGCGCGTGAAGCTGGCCGAGCATCAGCTCTATCCGCGCGTTGTGAATGACTATGTCGGACGGATATTCGACGCCGATTGGCTGCTCAGCCAAGTCCGCCATCTAGCTTTAGCACTGCCGGAAACTGAAGAACGCCCGAGTCATGGCGCACCTGGCTGGCGCACCGGCGGCAAGAGCGGCAAATATTTCGCCTATTTCAGCGACAAGCACCACGGCGTCGAACATATTGCACTGCTCGCCAAGACCAGTGGACAAGACGAGATGATGGCGCTGATCGACCGCGATCCCGACACATTCTTCAAACCAGCTTTCTACGGAGCTAGCGGATGGATCGGCATCATTCTCAATCGCGCAGGTTGCGATTGGGATCAGGTCGAGCATTGGCTGAAGCGCAGCTGGCAAGCCGTTGCGCCGAAACGCCTGACCAAATTGCTCGACGCTGCTGACGAGTTTTAGGTGCCCCCTCCCCGCACCAGCCTCCTGGCCCGTGCGCCAATCGTCGATACGCTCTCGCGGGGACTCCAGAAGGCATGGGACAAAGGCTGGACCCCGCCGATTGTGTTGGAGCCCCATGTCTTGTGGGAACGCGCGGCAAAGGACCATGAGCCGGAGGATGAATTCAGTCGACGCAGCGCAGAGGATGCAGCCGATTTCCGTGAACGCCTCGACCGGCTGTGTCGTTCGCTGAACGAAGAAGCGCAGCTTAATCCGATGGGCCGAGCATTCGCACATGGCCAGTTGGTCCGGTCGATCAAACAGCGTTTTGCATTGGGCAAGCTGTGGCGCGAACGGCCTGAACTGCTCGAAACTGAACTTGCGCCGCCGATCATCATCGTTGGCCAAATGCGCGCGGGCACCACGCGTGTGCACCGGCTACTAGCCGCCGATCCAGCACATGCCGCCACGCGCTTTAGCGATAGCTGGCATCCTGTGCCGCAAACGCCCGATTTGCGCCCCGTCTGGAGCGGCGCAGCGCTCATCTTCGCTCGCACGCTCAACCCATGGCTGGAAACAATCCATCCGTTCGGCGCAGCACGAGCCGACGAAGAACTTGGCTGGCTGGCCGGCGCATTCGATCACTGCGCCTACGAAGCGCAGTGGCACATTCCCGCCTATGTCGCTTTCAGCGAAGCCGGTGATGCGGCACCGGTTTATCGGGAATTCGCGCGCATCCTGCGCACCGATGCCGCCAATCACGAAAATGCAAACCAACCGCGCGTGATGAAGGTACCGCAATTTTCCGAGGATCTGACCGAGTTACTCGGCCAATTCCCGAATGCTAGAGTCGTAGTCGCCGAGCGCGATGAAGAACCCACAATCCGAAGTTCGGTCTCGCTGGTGGCGAACCAGATGGCCATGCAATCGGACGATGCTGATCTCGATCGGATTGAGGCGGAATGGACCCGCAAAACGCAGCTTCGCAAGGAAAGAACAGCACAGGGGCTAGCCAAGTTTGAAGGATCGGTCGCCCACATAGATTTCGCCGCGCTCGACACGGATTGGGAAAGCGCAATTGCAACAGCCTACAAAACGCTCGACCTGACGCTTAGCGATGCAGCTTTAACAGCGATGCGCGCCGAGCATAGGAAGGCTGGTCGCGCCAAGCACACGAAGCACAAAGAAGATCTGGAAAGCCTGTCCCGGCCGCGGCGTTATTGAGCGGATCAGCCGGCATCGTCGCGCGCGCGATTTACAATCGCAGTAATCTCATCAAGCAGTAACAGACGTTCTTTCTTGAGCGTTTCCATCCGTTCGTCAGAAGCGGCGTCGACCTCCGCGTCAATCCGGTGAATTTCGCGATTCACTGTATGATATTTGTCGGACAACGTGCTGAAATGCCCGCCATTCATTTTCAGGCGATGAAGAATATCGGCATCTTTCGAGAACACTGCACCAAGTTCGTGAGGAGTATGCGCCATAGGGAGTCCTTTCCGGTTATGGCTGTCACTCTCCTACAATCTGCCAGCGCCGACTTTGCGCTAGATCAAAAAAGTGCAAAAACACGAAAAAGCCCCGCCGGATCACTCCGACGGGGCCATAATTCTCTAAACTAAAAGGTCAGTGCGGCCGCTTAGCCGACAATCTCGTCTTCGTTGAAGAAGTACGCGATTTCAATAGCGGCGTTTTCGTCGCTGTCGCTACCATGGACCGAGTTAGCTTCGATGCTTTCGGCCACTTCCTTGCGGATTGTGCCCGGCGCAGCGTCCGCCGGATTGGTCGCGCCCATGATGTCGCGGTTGCGCTGCATAGCGTTCTCACCTTCGAGAACTTGCACAACAACCGGACCGCTGATCATGAAATCAACCAGTTCGCCGAAGAAAGGGCGCTCTTTGTGTACTGCGTAGAAGCCTTCGGCTTGCTCGCGAGTCATCTGGATGCGCTTGGATGCGACAACGCGCAAGCCAGCTTCTTCCAGCATCATAGTGACCTTACCGGTCAGATTGCGCTTGGTTGCGTCGGGTTTGATGATCGAAAAAGTGCGGGTGGCCGCCATGGGAAATTCCTTGATTCTAGATAGGGGATTGAGCTGTTGCGCGCGCCCCTAGCCGCGCTGACGGCGCGCTGCAAGTTTTCCGAGCTGCCTGGCGGGTCGAAGGAACGTTACTCCAAGCCGCGACCGACAGTCATTTGCCCTGTCGTGCCAACATCCTGCGCATTGGCGTTAATCGAGAAAATCAGATCCCCGTCGCCCTTGCCAGCAAGCATTGTGCCTTGCGCGGTTTTCATTTCCATTTCGATCTTTACGCCAGCGGCTTCCGCCTGCTTGCGGTAAAATGCCAACACATCCTCAAGCCCATCATCAGTCTTGAATATGATCATCGAACCCTGTCCATCATTGCGGTTGATGGTCGAGTTGGTCACGACTTCAGCGCCGGGATAGAGAGAGAACCCATCGGGCAGATCAACCGCGACATTGCTCCCGGAGCGAATTTGCATATCGCCGTCTTCTGACTTGATATCAATGCTGGATTCGCCGCTGCTCGTATCGACGGAGTAGTCGACTGTTTCGCCATCTTCGGTTTCGTAAGAGCCGGACCGGTCAGAACCGCAAGCAGCAAGAAGCAGTGACGTCGTGGCGACTAGAATGGTGCGTTTCATGATTAAATCCCTCCAGAACTATGAGAAACTGCAAATCTCGGCGGGAGCTTAGTCAATCGAGCGATGTGAGTCCAAAATCACGCCATCTGCGCCCATTTGCCGCCTTCTTGCTTCCAGAAATTGCGCTCCAAGCCGTCTACATCGCCGAGCGATTTCCAGCATGCACGGGCTTCCTGCAGTCGGTCATCGCCGAAAAGCAAGAAGGCACGGTCGAAGCTATCGATATCATCGCGCCATTTGCCATCGGCGAGCACTACATATTTGGCATCGTTTGGTGCAGACATTCCATTTGAGAGCAGCACCGGCTGACGCGCCTCATGCACGTCACCGGATTTGCCATGTGCCAGAAACGCCTCGGGTGCGGTTTCCCAAAGCTGCTTATCGATACGTTCGAGTTGTTCGGCATCATCAGATACCACCAGCAGCTTCTCGCCTGCATTCTTGGTCGCACGCGCCAGCAGCGGCACAACCAATTCGGCCGGATCGCGGCTAAGCTGATAGAAATCGACGCGCATCAGCTCTTTGCCTCACCCTTCGTTCGTTTGCACCGCTCCGAACAATATCGGACATTATCCCAATCCCGCGCCCATTTCTTGCGCCAGCTGAAGGGCAGCCCACAAGATGCGCAGACCTTGCTCGGCAAATCGCCCTTTTTGCGCATTTTAGGCATGGAATCGTGCCTTACCCCTCGCAATTCTCGCGCACGAAATTATCGATCAAGCGGACTCCGTATCCGGTCGCACCTTTGCCGTGGATTGGACCAGGCTTATCCGACCAAACTGTACCCGCAATATCGCAGTGCGCCCACGGCGTATCGTTCATAATGAAACGTTGTAGGAACTGCGCCGCGGTAATCGAGCCAGCGCCCTTACCGCCGATATTTTGCATATCTGCAATCGGGCTGTTGATTTGCTTGTCGTATGCAGGGCTGAGCGGCAGGCGCCATAGTTTGTCGCCGCTGCTTTTACCCGACGCGAGCAGCTTGTCCGACAGATCATCACTGTTGGAGAAGAGCCCGCCATGCTCGTTACCGAGCGAGATGATAATCGCACCTGTAAGCGTCGCAAAATCGACGATCTGCTTCGGTTCGAACTCGGTTTGTGTCCAATGCAATGCATCACACAGCACCAGCCGCCCTTCAGCATCGGTATTGAGAATTTCGATAGTCTGACCGGACATCGATTCGACAACGTCTCCCGGACGCTGCGCTTTGCCGTCAGGCATATTCTCTACAAGACCAACTACGCCAACGACATTTGCTTTGGCTTTGCGCTTCACTATCGCGAGCATCGCACCAACGACTGCACCCGAACCGCCCATGTCCCATTTCATGTCGCCCATACCGGGTCCTGGCTTCAGTGAGATACCGCCAGTATCGAAGGTAACGCCCTTACCCACAAACGCTGTGGGCTTGTCGCCTTCCTTGCCGCCATTCCAACGGATTGCGAGAATGCGCGAGGGTTGCTCTGACCCGATACCCACGCCAAGCAATGCGCCCATGCCGAGCTCTTCCATCTGATCATCGTCGAGCACAATCAGTTCCGCACCGGTGCCCGCAAACTTCTCTTCGCACCGCTCCACAAAGCTGACCGGGTAAAGGACGTTCGCTGGCTCGGACACTAGATCACGAGTGAACTCAACGCCTTCGGCAACCGCCGTCGCATCAACCCATGCCACTTCAGTGCCCTCTGGAGCGCCCGCCACTATCACTGTTTCAAGCGAAATTTTCTGTTCGTCTTTCAGCTTGGTCCGGTACAAATCATGTCGCCAGCCGCGCAGACGCAGACCGAGCAACACCGACGCAGCCGCGCCGCCGTCCAAACCGCTGTCAGACAAGTCGAGGACCAGTGAAGTTTCGCCGGACGTCATGTATTTTGCAGCGAGGGCCGCTCCGGCTTTCTCAAGATTGGCAGTACGCGCAGCATCGCTTGCCTTGCCTGCGCCAGCGAGTGCAACGCGAACAACCGCGCCGTCACGTTCCACAAAACCTTCGAAACACTGGCCTGCATTGCCTTTGAAACGCGCAGCCTTCGCGCCTTCCACAAGCGATTTTTCCAAGCCAGCAGGTACCGCGCCTTTATCGGCGATATGCGCGACGAGGCGCGCGTCTGAGGGCTGGGTGTCAGTAAAATTGAACTGCATGGGTTCTCCAAAAACTCTATTCTGCCGCGCATTTAGCGCCTGATTGTGTCTGATGCACGATGGCATCAAGGATTGGAATTGCGATTACGCGCGGGCGGTGCGATAGGCAAGCCATGCCGCCGCTGCCTGAATCGCCATTCCATCAGCTCTTAGCGAACCGAATCTCTGCGCCCGGCACGTTGGTGGCGGTTGCCGCTGTGCTATCCGTCGGCACCGCGAACGCGGCCTATGCACAGGACGCCGCGTCGATGGATCCGTCTGTAATGCAGCCGGTCGAACAAACCGAAACGCCTGTTGATTCGCCGCCCCACCAGACCGAGGCAGGGCGAGCAATCGATTTTGAAGCCAATGAACTGGCCTACGATTCCGAGAATGACATCGTCACTGCATCAGGCAATGTCATCCTGCGCAGCGAAGACCGATCGGTCCGCGCGCAGCAGGTGACGTGGAACCGCAAGACCGGACAAATCGTTGCTTCGGGCGATGTCCGGTTCGTCGATGCAGAGGGCAACCAGCTGTATACCAGCCGGATCGAGCTGACCGACGAATTCGAAGCGGGCGCAATGGAAGAGTTGCTGCTTGCATTGCGCGCGGGAGGCCGCTTGGCGGCTCGCGGCGGTGCGCGGCAGGATGATGGCGCCATCATTCTTACCGATGCAGCGTACAGCGCCTGCGCCGTGGCTGATCCCGAAAATTGCGATAAAGACCCGAGTTGGCGCATTACCGCAGACCGCGTCACCTATTCGCCTGACGACCAACAAATCCGTTTCAAAGGTGCCTATTTGGAGCTGTTCGGCGCGCGCTTGCTCCCGCTACCGGGCTTGGCCATTCGCGCTGACGGGGCCGCAGTATCCGGCGTCACCGTTCCCAATTTGCGCGTGTCGGAATCGAATGGAGTCGAAGTACAAGCGGGCTATTACTGGCGCTTGGCCGACAATAAGGATTTGACCGTCGAGGCATCGGTATTTTCGGAAGCGCCTCCGATGGTGTCGGCACAATGGCGGCATCTGACCGACAAAGGTGCGTATCAGATCACCGGCTATGGCACGAGCAGCCGCAGGATCGGTTTAGGGGGCGCGACGCCGACTGCCCAAAACGATCTGCGCGGCTATATATTCGCCAACGGGAAGTTCCAGTTTACACCGAAATGGAGCGTTACCGGATCGGTCAGGCTCGCAACCGACCGCACCTTCCTGCGCCGCTATGATATCAGCCGCGAGGACCGGCTTCGTTCGACAGTCAATGTCGAGCGGATTTCCGACACATCCTATTTCTCGCTCGCTGGCTGGGCGACACAAACGCTGCGCGTGAATGCGGAGCAGGGGCAAGTACCCTTTGCCTTACCTGTGCTGGACTATCGCAAGAGGTTTACCGATCCGTCCGGACTTGGCGGCACGTTGGAACTGCAAGCGAACACGCTCGCCATTACCCGTAACGAGGGGCAAAATACGCAACGCGCCTTTGCAGGTGCACGGTGGGATTTGCGCAAGCTAACCAATCTTGGCCAAGTTGTAACGCTGACAGGGTTGGTGCGCGGCGATGTCTATCACAGCGATAATAACGGTCTGACAGCGACCGCCATCTATCGCGGCAATCCTGGCTGGCAAACGCGCGGTGTCGCCTTGGGTGCAATAGACATGCAATGGCCATTTGTCGGTGAAGCGCTCGGCGGAACGCAGGTCTTTACGCCGCGCGTTCAAATCGTGGCTAGCCCGCCGATCCGCAATTTGGCCGTGCCCAACGAAGATGCCCGCGCAATCGACTTGGAGGACTCCAACTTGTTCGCGCTTAACCGCTTCCCCGGCTATGACCGGGTCGAGGACGGTACACGCATCACCTATGGCTTCGATTGGGAGCTGCAGCGGCCAAGCTGGCGCGCCAAGGCGACTTTCGGTCAATCTTACCGCCTCGACAAAGATCAGGACATTCTGGTTGATGGCACCGGCCTGAGCGAACGCGTTTCCGATTTCGTCGGTCGTACCGAAGTCCGCTATCGCAACTTCCTGCAACTCACTCACCGCTACCGGCTCGACAAAGACAATTTCGCAGTGCGTCGGAACGAGTTCGACGCGACCGTTGGTACCAAGCGCACTTATGCCGAGATCGGTTATCTGCGGCTCAACCGCGATATCGCCGCCGGCATTGAAGATTTGCAGGACCGTGAGGAATTGCGGGTCGCCACGCGCGTAGCATTTGCGAAATATTGGTCTGTGTTCGGATCGGGCGTGCTCAACCTGACCGATTTCGAGGAAGACCCGACCTTGACTTCGGATGGCTTCGAGCCGGTCCGCACGCGCCTCGGCGTCGCTTATCAGGATGATTGCCTAGAAATGGGTCTCACTTGGCGGCGCGATTATGTGACGTCGGGCGATGCGCAGCGCGGCAACACCTTCCAATTCTATTTCGCACTGCGCAACCTAGGCTTCTGAGGCGACTATAATGTCATCTGGCAGAGCTGCACCGATCTTTGGCCCCATATTATTGGCAATGCGCCGCAAACCCGCTATCCGGCGCAGCAATACCGTAGGTTACTCATGTTTGGTTAAGCCAGATTGTGGTCCAACCGGCGGAACCCAAGGCGCGAAGGACGGCGCTGCAAACGGATTATACATGTGATTTATAAGAATTTTTCCAAGGTTTTTGGTGGACTTGCCGCGGCGACTCTCGCGCTCAGTCCAATTGCGCTGCAAGCGCAGACTGTTGGCGGTTCGGGTACGGGATCGACTGGTGGCATCAATATTCCGGACAACATTTCCTTTTTACAAAATAATGACCCGAACAACCGCACCGCAACCGCTGTCGTCAACGGCACCATCATTACAGGCACTGATATTGATCACCGAATGGCGATCATGTTCCCTACCGAGGGTGAGCCAGTGCCGAAGGAGCAGCGTGACTTTCAACGGGCCCAAGTCGTGCGTAACCTCATCGACGAAACCCTACAAATCCAGGCTGCTATCGCACAGGAAATGCCGGTCACGGACGCTGAAGTGAATCAGCGTTATGCACAAGTCGCTTCACAGAATTTTGGTTCCGATCCGTCACAGATGGACACATATCTTCTCGGCTTAGGTTCGTCTCCTGCGTCGTTGAAACGTCAGATTCGCGGTGAAATCGCGTGGACTAATGTGGTCCGTCGCAACGTAACTCCATTCGTAAATGTTTCCGAAGAAGAAGTACGCGAAGAGCTTGCCCGGCGTGAGGCTGAGAAAGGCACCGAAGAGTATCGGATCGGCGAAATCTATTTGAGCGCCACTCCGGAAACGCAGCAGGCCGCACTGGAAAACGCACAGCAAATCGTACAGCAGCTTGAGCAAGGCGGCAGCTTTGTTGCCTATGCGCGGCAGTTTTCCGAATCCTCAACCGCAGCGCTTGGCGGTGACCTTGGCTTCGTAAGGCTGAATACGCTGCCTACAGCTATGTCTGATACGGCACGCCAGATGCAGCCTGGCCAGTTGGTTGGTCCGTTCCAGATTCCGGGCGGCTATATGATCATGTATCTGATCGATAAGCGCCAAATCGGTATGGCTGATCCACGCGATGCCATGCTTAGCCTCAAACAAATTGCGATCAGTTTCCCGGCAGATGCAGATCAAGCGGAGGTGGATGCCCGCGTAGCGACATTCACCGAAGCGCTGCAAACGATGCGTGGCTGCGGTGATGCAGAGGCCGTTGCCTCGACCATCGGCGCGGAAGTGGTCGCCAGCGATATTCGCGTTCGGGCTCTCCCCGAACAGATGCAGAGCGCAATGCTGTCCATGCAAATCGGCCAAACCACCGCCCCCTTCGGCTCGGCAACTGATGGTGTGCGCGTGCTGATGCTGTGCGGCCGTGACGATCCTGTGCAGGTTGGCGGTGCCGATTTCGACACTGTGATGCAGGAGAAAGAAAACGCACGGATCGAGAAACGCGCCCAACGTTATCTCCGCGATCTGCGCAACGACGCTTATATCGAGTACAATTGAGCGCTAAACAGCTTCCGCTCGCCATTTCGCTGGGCGATCCAGCGGGTATCGGGCCGGAGCTGATTGCACGTATCTGGCAAGAACGGCGCGATGTGCTGCGCGGCCAAGCGCCGTTTTTTGTGGTGGGCGGAGCGTCCGTGCTTGATCGGGCACTCGGCCAGCAGGCAACAACGATCATCAGCGATCCTACGGAGACCGCGGCAGCGTTCGGCGATTATTTGCCTGTCCTTGGCGAGGAGACATGCGAGTATCGTCCGGCACAGCCTGATGATGAGGGCGCAGCATTGGCGTTGCACTCTTTGGCAGAGGCAACGCGGCACACATTGCTGGGCAAAGCGTCTGCAGTGGTTACCGCACCCGTTGCCAAAGCACAGCTTGCCAAGGTCGGGTTCGAATATCCGGGGCAGACGGAATTCCTCGCTGATGTATGCGGTCTCAAACCCGATGATGCAGTGATGATGTTAGCTGGCCCGAGCCTGAAAGCTGTCCCGCTGACAGTTCATGTGGCGTTGGCCGATGTTGTAAGGCTTCTCTCGCTAGAGCTGATCCAGCACAAAGCACGCATCACCGCCGCTGCGCTGCGCCGCGATTTCGGAATAGCCAGACCACGCATCGCAATTGCGGGCCTCAACCCCCACGCCAGTGAGGGCGGGAAGTTCGGCTGCGAAGAGCGTGAGATTATCGCGCCCGCTATCGAGGCTCTTCGCGAGGAAGGGATGGATGCCAGCGGCCCCCACCCCGCCGATGCATTGTTCTCGCCCCGCGCGCGCGACGGCTATGACGCAGCGCTGTGCATGTATCACGATCAAGCTCTGATCCCGGTCAAGGCGCTCGATTTTGATCAGGGTGTGAATGTCACGCTTGGCTTGCCAATCATCCGTACTTCACCCGATCATGGCACAGCCTTTGATATCGCTGGCGAAAACATGGCCGATCCCGGCGCGATGGTCGCAGCGATCAGGATGGCCGGAGAATGTGCTGCGCGGCGGACCAATGGATAGTCTTCCTCCTTTGCGCGAAGTGATTGCACGCCACGGCCTCAGCGCGTCGAAAGCGCTTGGCCAGAATTTCCTGTTCGACGAACAATTGCTGGACCGAATTGCCGCAATTCCAGGTGATCTGGATGGAAAAGCCGTGCTGGAAATCGGCCCCGGTCCCGGTGGTTTGACACGCGCATTGCTGCGAGCTGGCGCGCGAGTGACAGCGGTCGAAATGGACGAACGCTGTCTGCCTGCGCTTGCCGAATTGGAGAATATTTTCCCAGGGCAGCTTTCTGTCGTTCACGGTGACGCCATGAAGCTCGATCATGCAGAATTGATGGGCGAGCCATTCGCGGTCGTCGCCAATCTGCCTTACAATGTCGGCACAGCTCTGTTCGTAAACTGGCTCGGTGGCGAAAACTGGCCGCCGCAATGGAGCTCGCTAACGCTGATGTTCCAGCAAGAGGTGGCCAAACGGATCGTCGCAGCGCCGAGCGGGAGCGCATTCGGACGCCTCGCGATCCTCGCCCAATGGCGCAGCGTCGCCAAGCTGGCGATGAAAGTCCACCGCAGCGCTTTCACTCCGCCACCCAAAGTGATGAGCGCGATTGTTCATATTGAGCCAAAGGAAATGCCAGACGGTGTCTCCGCGAAAGTTCTGGAGCAGGTGACAGCGGCAGCCTTCGGCCAACGCCGCAAAATGCTGCGCCAGAGTTTGAAAAGCGTGCCCGGAGCGCTGGAGGCACTGGCTAGGTTGGAAATTGATGAAACGCGGCGCGCGGAGACGCTAAGCGTGAGCGAGTTTGTGAGTTTGGCGAGAACGCTCGCCAGCCTATGAAATTTCCAGAACGCCGTATAGTAAACTGGCATGAACGAAAACAAAGTCAGAAGAGCCATCATTGATCGGGATGGCTTACCACAGAATTTTCCAACCCAATCACATCCGCCAGAGTTTTGGGAGCAATTAGGCCGCACGGTGGCGAGTTTCGGCTTTCTGGAAGAAACACTGGGCAAAGCGATATTCGCGTTCACAGCGACGCGGGAATATCGAGATGACGAGGTCGAAGAAGCTATTTTGGCTTGGTTACCTCAGCTTGAGCGAGCGCTGTCTGATCAACTTTGGAATCTTGCGGAGACATTCAACAAGGTCACCAAAGACCATCAAGCAACTACCATTGCAAACGTCGCCGAACTTGTCGAAGACATAAAAGCGGCGACAGTGGTTCGAAATGTGCTCTGCCATGGGTCGTGGCAAAAAAAGCCCGATAAGAATGGTGCATCGGTTCCGCTTTTTGTGAATCGAAACACTGAGATTTTTCAAACGCCAATTGATGTAGCCTATTTGGCTCAGGTGCAACGCCATGTCGTTGAACTCGCATGCAGCGTGATAGACACTGTAACCCACATGGGTTGGCAGTTTCCCGGAAGCGGCGGGCCAGGCCAAGCTATCTGGAATAGGACTGCCAACGACGAATGAGCGACGTTCAACTCGCCTTCTTCACCAACCGCCATTGATGCAGCAGCGGCTCGGTATAGCCGCTGGGTTGCTCAATGCCGTTGAACACGAGATCGCACGCTGCGGTGAAGGCAACACCATCCCAATTGCCTTCCATCGACTCGTAAGTCGGATCGCCAGCATTCTGTGCATCGACCTTGGCAGCCATGCGCTTGAGGCTGTCCATCACCTGATCCTGCGTACACACGCCGTGCAGCAGCCAATTGGCCATATGCTGCGATGAAATACGAAGTGTCGCGCGGTCTTCCATCAGGCCGACATCGTTGATGTCCGGCACTTTGGAACAGCCCACACCCGCATCAATCCAGCGGACGACATAGCCGAGCAGACCCTGCGCGTTGTTATCGAGTTCCTCGCGTACTTCTTCCTCGGACCAATTCACACTATCGGCGAGCGGAATAGTCAGCAGCGGCTCAAGCCCCGGCACATCGCCAAGGCCCTTCTGAACCTCGAACACGTCTTTCTGGTGGTAATGTAGCGCGTGGAGCGTCGCAGCGGTCGGTGATGGAACCCAGGCGGTGTTTGCACCGGCATTCAAATGCCCGATCTTCTCGCGCATCATCTGGCCCATCAGGTCGGGCGCTGCCCACATGCCTTTGCCGATCTGCGCTTTGCCCGAAAGACCGTGACGCAGGCCGATCCCGACATTGCGAGCCTCGTAAGCCTTTAGCCAATCGCTGTTCTTCATCTCTGCCTTACGGACCATCGGTCCGACTTGCATCGCCGTGTGAATTTCATCACCGGTCCGGTCGAGGAAGCCGGTGTTGATGAAAACGATCCGGTCTTTCACTGCTCTGATACACGCGCCCAGATTGGCGCTGGTACGGCGCTCCTCATCCATCACACCAACTTTAATTGTGTGCCGCTTGAGGCCGAGCAGATCCTCCACCGCATTGAACAGATCATTGGTAAAGCCGCATTCCTCCGGCCCGTGCATTTTTGGCTTCACGATATAGATGCTGCCGTGTGCTGAGTTGCCGTACTCAGCCTTACCCTCGACATCGAAAGTGCTTATCGCGCTGGTGAACACCGCGTCCATGATACCTTCGGGGATTTCGCTACCATCGGGCAGGATAATCGCCGGATTGGTCATCAGATGCCCGACATTGCGGACAAACATCAGACTGCGGCCCGATAGGCTTTGGGCGCTTCCATCAGGCGCGGTGTAGTCTTTGTTTGCA
The DNA here is from genome assembly GCF_017812015.1 of Pontixanthobacter sp. CEM42. Lineage (GTDB taxonomy): Bacteria > Pseudomonadota > Alphaproteobacteria > Sphingomonadales > Sphingomonadaceae > Pontixanthobacter. Next base: position 1,605,363 of record NZ_JADQTN010000001.1, read on the forward strand.
GTAAGCTTCCTTGTGAGCGTCCTGCCGCCCTTCTGGAAGCTCTCTTCCAAATCGCCACGGATCACGCCGAGCCAGTTAGTGTAAGCAAGCAACTTATCCTCGGCATCGACCGCTGCGACAGAATCTTCGCAATCGGCAATCGCGGTTAGCGCGCTCTCGAGGACTATGTCAGCAATGTTCAATGGATCGCTGCTGCCGATCGGATGCTCGGCGTCAAACACGATCTCAATGTGCAACCCGTTGTTCTTGAATAACCTGCCACGCGCGGTCTGTCCGACATATTGATCATTGTCAGAAATCGGCACAAAGCATCCGGCATCATCGCTGAGGTCAGTCAGATCAGCCCAGCTTCCAGACTTGAGTGGAATGGACTCATCGAGGAACTCGCGTCCCGCCGCGATAACCGCAGCGCCGCGTACTGGGCAGTAACCGGCCTGCTCTGCTTCGGGTGCTTCAGGTAGAGCGTCGGTACCGTAAAACCCGTCATACAGACTGCCCCAGCGCGCATTCGCCGCGTTCAGCAGGAAGCGCGCGTTCAGGATCGGTACCACCAATTGCGGGCCAGCCATTGTCGCGATTTCGGGATCGACGTTCTGCGTCCCGATGGTGAAATCGCCCGGTTCGGGGACAAGGTATCCAATATCTTCCAGAAAATGCTGATACTCGGCCTGATTATGCGGTTGCCCTCCTCTTTGACCACGCCGCTGCCGATGCCAAGAATCGATCTCGATCTGGAGCAATTCGCGCTTGGCCAAAAGCTGGCGATTACGCGGCGCAAAAGTGGCGAGTAGATCAGCAAAGCCGTTCCAGAACGCGTCCACATCGCGGCCCAGTGGAGTCAGGACTTCGGTCTCAAGAAATTCGGCCAGCTTGCTGTCAATAGTCAGCCCTGCACGGATCGCGGTATCGCTCATAGTTCCTCACACAAATCGGCGCGCGGCGATGGGCCGGACGCATAGTTCAATCAGATTGGTCTGGGGAGGACGAGGGCGATATGGCTGCGCTGGCGGTGAATTGCAACGGCTTTCGGAAGAGTTGCGAACAGCGGGGTTGGAAGCCGCTTCGCGCCAAGCTAGAGCGGTTTCAGATGAAACAACTTGATGCCCAATCCGAAGCGCTCATTGCCCCCATCGATCAGGACGCGATGCTGGCCGATGCGCAGGCGTGGAGTGCGATCAATACCGGCACCGCAAACCTTGATGGACTAGCGAAACAGGCAGGTGTTTTGGCCGACGCATTTGCGGCGCTACCAGGCGATGTAGAACTGGTTGATCCAACGCCTGTGTCAGCGATTGCGGCGGATGGCAGCGAATTCGAAAAACCGCATGGTCAGCATCTGATTGCCCGCATTCGTCCCGATGCCGAGCGCCGTCTGTTGTTTACCGGCCATATGGATACAGTCTTCCCCAAGGATCACAGCTTTCAGGAACAGACTTGGCTCGATGATGACACACTGAATGGCCCCGGCCTCGCCGACATGAAGGGCGGGATTGCGGTGTTCCTGCATGCTCTCAAAGCGTTTGAGCGATCCGATGTCGCAGACCAGATCGGCTATGATGTGCTGCTCAATTCGGATGAGGAAACGGGATCACTCGCATCGGCCCCTCTGATCGAGCAGATGGCACAGGGCAAATATGCGGCGCTGACCTATGAACCCTCCGCGCTTCCCGACGGAACACTGGCCCATGCTCGCGGTGGCAGCGGCAATTACTCGCTAACGATTACCGGCAAGTCCGCCCATGCTGGCCGCAATCCGCAGGATGGCCGCAATGCGATCGTCGCGGCGGCGGCAATCGTGCTGGGTCTCAAGGAGTTGCAGACCGAAGACTGCCCGATCAACCCCGCTAAGATTGAAGGCGGCGCGGCCAATAATGTAGTGCCCGATCACGCGGTGCTACGGTTCAACATTCGTCCGAAAAGCCCCGACGCAGCAGCAGCCTTTGAAGCGGCTTTGGCAAGCCTCATCGGCGAGACGCAGCAGGCGCATGAAGTCACCATCCACCAACATGGCGGCATTTCGCGCCCTCCCAAGCCGGTAGACCGTAAGGCTCAGCGCCTGTTCGATCTCGTTCGCGATTGCGGTGCCTCGCTCGGCCAAACCATCGGGTGGCAATCAACCGGCGGCGTATGCGACGGCAACAATATCGCTGATTGCGGGGTGCCCGTGGTCGATACGATGGGCGTTCGAGGCGGGGCTATCCACTCGCCCGACGAGTTTATGATCGTTTCCTCTTTGCGCGAGCGTGCGGCATTGTCAGCGCTCGTGATCCATCGCCTTGCTTCGGGAGAAGAACTTTGAGTTTCCGCCTGCGCGCCGCGCATTCTGACGACCTCGAACCGCTATATGAAATGGCCAAGCTTACCGGCGGGGGGTTCACCAATCTTCCGCCTGATCGCGATGCATTGGGCTCCAAACTGCAGCGCGCCGCCGATGCCTTTGGCCGCGATGATGAGAAGCTCGGCGATGACCAATTCGTCCTCGTGCTGGAGAATACCGAAACCGGTGATGTGCGCGGCACGTGCCAGCTCTTCACGCAGGTCGGGCAGCAATGGCCGTTCTATTCCTACCGGCTCAACACCCTAACCCAATATTCGAAAGAGCTCGACCGGACAGTCCGCGCCGAAATGCTCAGCCTTGTGACCGATCTGGAAGGGTCGAGCGAAGTCGGCGGTCTGTTCTTGCATCCCAATGAGCGTGCCGGAGGCCTCGGCCTACTGCTCGCGCGGAGCCGCTATCTGTTTATCGCAATGCACCGTGCACGCTTTGCCGAGCGGATATTGGCCGAATTGCGCGGCATCATCGACGATCGCGGCGGATCGCCTTTTTGGGACAATGTCGCGGGCCGGTTCTTCGGCATGAGCTTTCAGGAAGCCGACTATTTCAACTCGATCAATGGCAACCAGTTCATTGCCGATTTGATGCCCAAGCATCCCGTCTATGTCGAAATGCTGTCGGACGAAGCACGCAAAGTCATTGGCATGCCGCACCCGACCGGGCGCGCCGCGATGCGTATGCTCGAAAATGAAGGCTTCGCTGCTGAGGGCTATGTCGATATTTTCGATGGCGGGCCCAGCATGACCGCACGTACCGATACCGTAAAAAGCATTGCCGGGTCGGTTAAGGCCGAGTTGGCGACAACCGACTTGGAAGAAGGTGAGAAGGCGCTTGTCGCGACAGGCCGCCTGACAGAGTTCCGTTCCGCATACGGGCTGCGGGAATTGGGTGATGACGGTTCCATCACCATTGATAGCGCATGCGCAGAAGCGCTGAATGTGAAGGCCGGTGATACAGTCTGGAGCGTCGCCAAGTGAGCGTAGTCGAGATCAACTTCGATGGGCTCGTCGGCCCCTCGCATAATTACGCAGGCCTTAGCTTGGGCAATCTCGCCGCTACAAAAAGCGCGGGCAGCACATCCTATCCCCGCGCCGCGGCGCTGCAGGGCTTGGAAAAGATGCAGGCGAACCGCGCGCTTGGCCTGACACAAGGATTTCTGCTGCCTTTGCCCCGCCCCAACGGCAAATTCCTTTCCGCAATCGGAGCTGACAAGACCACCGATCGCGCGCTGATCGCCGCTGCATGGTCTGCCAGCTCTATGTGGACAGCCAATGCTGCGACGGTGAGCCCTGCTGCCGATACCGCAGACAGCAAATGCCATCTGACGCCTGCAAACCTCGTGACAATGCCGCATCGCGGACAGGAATGGCAGGACACCGCCGCACAACTCAGGATCGCATTCGGCAATGGTGACCACTTCGCTATGCACGATGCCGTTCCCGCCAGTTTCGGCGATGAAGGCGCTGCCAATCATATGCGGTTCTGCACTGGCCACGGAGAGCCGGGTGTTGAGGCATTTGTCTATGGCAAAACTGGTGGCAAGTTCCCTGCTCGCCAACATGAGCAAGCCAGCCGCGCTGTCGCCCGTCTGCATGGACTGAGCGAAGAGCGCACCATCTTCATCGAACAAAACCCCGAAGCAATTGCAGCGGGTGCCTTCCACAATGATGTGGTCGCCGTCGCCAATGAGCGCGTGCTGTTTACGCACAGCGAAGCCTTTGCCGACCAGCACGGCGCTTATGATGCAATCCGTGCCAAATTCCCCGAATTAGAAGTCGTCGAAGTCTCAGCATGCGCCGTCAGCCTTGGCGAAGCGATCAAAACCTATCTGTTCAATTCGCAGCTGCTGACACTGCCCGATGGCGGGATGGAGCTGATCTCGCCCCTCGAAGCCAAAACCGAGGCGGTTCATCGCTGGGCCAAGGACGCCATCGGCGGCAACCAACCGATCCGCGCGATCCGCTTTGTCGATGTGCGGCAAAGCATGGCCAATGGCGGCGGCCCCGCTTGCCTGCGCCTGCGTGTGGTTGCTGACCCCGCGACAGTCGATCCGCGCTTCCTGCTGGATGACGCCACGGCTGAGACAATCGGCAATGTGGTCAGCGAATATTGGCCCGAGACGATCAACACCGATCAGGTCGGTGATGAAGCGCTGGCAAAACGTGTCATTGCAGCACGGCACAAACTCTTGGAAGCATTGGGGCTTTCAGAACTAAGTTAATGCTCTGGACGAACTGTCGGCATTCGTTACACTTGCAATCCTGTTAACCACCAAAGCGCGCAGAAACCGGCCACTGGCATGAAATTTGCGACCTAAGAAGTTAACGCGGATACGATAATCGCAGGGATGAGCGCATGTTGAGAAAAATAGGCAAACTGTTTGTCATCAAGACAAAGTGGGAAGCCTATATCATCATCTACGCGCTGGCGCTGGGCTGCACGGCGCGCGGATCACAATATCTGATCGAATATCCCGGCTGGTTCGGGAAACTGATGTTTCTGGCGACGACCGGCGCAGTGTTTCTGGCGGGTGCAAAGATATTTGATGCGCTAGCTTATGAGCGGAAAGCGCGTGAGGCTGAGGCTGCACAGACGTCTTCACACAAGACCTGATTCCCATGTCCAGCTTCGTTTCAGACTTGGCTTAGACGGAGTCGAGAATGGTAAGGTGCGTGAACCGGAACGCAGCGACCATTCAAGGTCGTGAGTACCGGAAGCGCAGCGCATTGCCATTCGCAGGCCGGTATAAGCCGAGTATGGAATGAAGATGGGGGGTTCTGTTGCTAGGCCCCCCCAGGCCCCCGGAATCCGCTTCTGTTGCCCGGTGGGTCCAACCGCGCTTTAGCTTAGTAAGATCAGGCCGCTAGGCCGTCAGATTACGCTGCGAGAGCGAGTGCTTCGTTATCGTTTGCACTTATAAAGATGAGCCTTTTACGGGGTTTCTCAACCCGGGCAAAAACAATGCTTTTCAACACACGTCGATCCTAGTTCGGCCCCATCAGGATCAGCCATTTCAGGCCGATTTTGGTGGAGCCGCCGGGTACTGCCCCCGGGTCCGTTATATCTATTGCACATCGCAATTTATCGCCATAGTCCGCCGAAACGAACAAGCCCTATATAGCGCGCATTGCGTGAATATAAAGTGACTAAGGCGCGACCCAACCGTCATCCCCGCGAAAGCGGGGACCCAGAGCGTAAACGTGTAACTCACCAATCTGGATTCCCGCTTCCGCGGGAATGACGTTTTTGAGCCTTGCGCTTACTTCTTCAAAGCGTCCCGGATCTCTGTAAGCAGCTCGATCTCGGTAGGACCAGCCGGTTCTTCTGCCGCTGCTTCCTCTTCCGCTTCAAATTTCGCTTTGGCTTTGTTCGCATAACGCACCAGCAGGAAGATGATGAAGGCCAAGATCACGAAGTTGATGATCGAGGTAATGAACGCGCCCCATGCGAGGACATTGGCACCCGCTTCACGCGCTGCTTCCAGGCCCATGCCTTCAGTAACCAATTCGGCGCCGCTCAGCACAGTGTATTTGTTGCTGAAGTCGACATCGCCAAAAATCATACCGACGATTGGCATAATCAGATCGGCGGTGAGCGATGCTACGATCACGGCGAATGCGCCAGCGATGATGACCGCAACGGCCAGTTCCATGACATTGCCCTTGGCAATGAAGTCCTTAAATTCTGCGAGCATGGTATAAATCCCCAATTTTCAATGTCGTTTTCAATCCCGCTGCGCCTTTGCCACCATCGGACAGCGATGCCAAGTGCGGCGTTCTAACGCCGAGTTGCGGGCAAAATATGCTCCGTCAAATCCTTGAAAACCGGCTAAGGTGTGCTATCTACATAAGACAGACAGCGTGCGACCAATCCGCGCGCCCAATGCGGGGACCACAACCATGAATTTACGTAATTTCGGCCGCCTGACCGTGGTGGCATTTGTTTCGCTGACCTTAGCCGCCTGCGGGATCAACTCGGTTCCGACCAAGGAAGAAGCCGCGAAAGCTCAATGGGCCAATGTCGAGGCAGCCCAGCAGCGCCGCCACGATGTCATCCCCAATCTCGTTAGCGTCGTCGAAGCAGCGGCCATTTCCGAAGAAAATATCCTGACCGGTGTGATCGAGGCGCGATCCAAAGCGATGGGTGTCAACATCACTACAGATGATCTCTCCGACCCCGCAGAGTTCGAGAAAATGCAGCAGGCTGAGAACCAGTTCACGCAAGCCCTCGGCCAGTTCCGCACCGTCGTCGAAGCCTATCCGCAATTGCAGTCAAATGCGCGTTTTGCGGATCTGATGACCGAAATCGAGCAATCGAACAACATGATCACGACCGAAATCGGCCGCTACAATGATGCAGCGCGCGATTTCAACACCGAAATCCGGACGTTCCCGTCCTCTATCGGCGCGAATATCATCCACGGCTCAGAAGCCCTCCAGTATTTCGAAGCCGCCGAAGGCGCTCAGGAAAATCCTGACGTCGATCTGAGTGGGATCACCGGCGACGATAGCTGATCGCGTGAAACACTTCCTGTTTTCGATCAAAGCGGGGTTGATAGCGCCAGTATTCCTACTCGCGCTGTCCACCCCGTTGGTCGCCTGCAATGCGCAGGAAGTTGAGACAGAGACGGCAATTGAACCACCAACCGGCCCCGTTGTTGATACTGCCAATATTATTCCGGCTGAGGTGGAAGACGCGCTTGATAGTCGGTTACGGAACTATTTTACCGATAGCGGCACTGCAATTGTTGTGTCGACCGTACCAACGCTGTCAGGCCAGCCGATAGAAGATGTCGCACGAACAACTTTCAACGAGTGGGGCATCGGTAACCCAGATACCCACCGCGGCCTGTTGATGCTGATCGCGGTGAATGACCGGCAGCTTCGTATCGAAGTCGGCTGCGGCTTGGAAAAGCCGGTGACCAACGCAGCCGCACAGACGGTGGTTACCGACACAATTATCCCGTTTTTCAAATCGGGTGACTTTACCGGCGGGATTAATGCGGGTGTCATCGATCTGATCACCTTGCTCGACAATGCCACCGAATTTGGCCCTATCACCCCCTATTGCACCAAGTTGATGCAGGACGCAGCATGAAGTCTTTCTGGCAAACAATTCTGACCCTTTTCACCGCACTGTTACTCAGTGTCGCAGGTAGCGCGGCCTATGCGCAGGATTTGCCGCCACGCCCTGATGGGCCGATCTATGACGGTGCGGACATTCTCTCGCCAGCAACCGAAGCCAGCCTGGATTCACGCCTACGCGAGTACAACGCCACCACAGGTCGCGCGATTGTCGTAGCGACGGTTCCTGACCTCGGTGGCGAGGAAATCGACCCCTATGCGACCAATCTATTCGCAGCATGGGGCATCGGCGGGGCCGAGCGCGATCAAGGCCTTCTGCTGCTGATCGCGCGTGACGACCGCAAGATGCGGATCGAGGTTGGCTACGGGCTCCACCCTTATTTCGGCGGCATTATGGCGGGGCGGGTAATCCGCAATGACATTACCCCGCGCTTCAAGGCTGGCGATTTTGATGGTGGCGTGAATGCCGGCATCGATGCAATCTTGGCGCATTTGGCGAAATCACCCGCGGACGCCCAAGCCATCGCTGAGGCGGCTGCCGCTGCGGAACAGTCGCGCTCCTCATCCGGCGGCGGCTTCCCGATCAGCGCGATCTTCTGGTTTTTCATTATCCTGTTCTTCTTCGTCATCCCGATGTTGCGTGGCGGCGGACGTGGCCGCAGGCGTTATCGCAGTGGGATTGGCGGCACTGTCGGTGACATTATCCTTTGGGAAGCCGGCAAAGCGGTTGCTCGCGGCCTCTCTGACAGCGGTGGCGGATTCGGCGGCGGAGGCTTCGGCAGCGGTGGAGGCGGCGGTTTTGGCGGTTTCGGCGGCGGCATGTCCGGCGGCGGCGGCGCGAGCGGAGGCTGGTAGATTATGGGTTATTTGTCACAAGAAGATCACGCGATCGTCACCAAGGCTGTTTCCGATGCGGAGCTGACCACATCGGGTGAAATCGTTACCGTGCTGGCCGACCGGTCGGATGGCTATTCCGACGTTGCGCTCGCATGGGCTGCACTGGCGTCGTTTTTCACATTAGCCATGCTCACGATCTTCCCTGATCCGGTGCTCAATACCTATGCAAGTCTTCATGGAAACTGGAACACCGAATGGTCGCCGAATGATATCTTCGCGATGGCCGCAGGCGCCGCGACATTCTGGTTCTTGGTGGTGTGGGGCATCCAGTTTTGGACCCCAATCAAATTCGCAATGATTCCGGGTAAGATCAAACGTCTGCGCGTCCGCGAACGGGCGATCAAGCACTTCAAAGTCGGCGCCGAGCGCAGAACACATGGCCGCACCGGCTTCATGATCTACCTGTCTATGCGCGAACACCGCGCTGAAATCGTTGCCGATGAACCCATTGCCGAACTGGTCGATGCAGAGGTTTGGGGCGAAGCGATGGCGGATATGCTGGCCGAGATCAAACGAGGCCATATCGCCGAGGGCATGGCCGCTGGCGTCCGCGATGTTGGCAAAGTCCTGTCCGAACACTTTCCGCGCGCCGAAGATGATCAAAACGAATTGCCGGATCGGCTGATTGAAGTCTAAACGCTCCGCATGAGTGTTTCCGATCCCGCCGTTACTGATCCCGATGCAAACCTGCCCGAAGAAATCGTCTGGCAGGGCAAATTTATTACCGCCAAGGTCCGCGGCCGCTGGGAATATGTCGGTCGAGCGCGCAATATCCGCGCTGCCGCGATCCTCGCGATCGAGGACGGCCATGTGCTGCTGGTCGAACAATACCGTATCCCGCTGGGTAAGCGCAGCCTGGAAATCCCCGCAGGCCTAATCGGCGACGACGATGGCGCGGAAGGCGAACCTCCCGAAGTCGCCGCCGCGCGCGAGCTCGAGGAAGAGACCGGCTACGTCGCTGAACGCTTCGAAAACCTTGGCGAGTATTATTCTAGTCCCGGCATGGTCAGCGAGAGCTTCACACTGCTCCGCGCCCACCGTCTGACCAAAGTCAGTGAAGGCGGCGGTACCGATAGCGAAGACATCATCGTCCACCGCGTCAAACTGACCGATCTAAGACAATTCGTTGCGGATTGGCGCAAGGGCGGGCATGCAGTCGATGTACGGCTGGCGATATTACTGGCTGAGGATTTTCTGAAAGAGGATGAGTGAATGGTAGATCGCGTCAAAGGTAAATTGGCATTGGTAACCGGCGCGGCGCAAGGTCTGGGGGCAGCGCATTCGCTACTGCTCGCCAAAGAGGGCGCGCGCGTACTGTGCACCGATATCAACAGCAACGGCGCCGCCAACACCGCGCAATTCATCAACGAGCAATTCGGCGCGGGCACGGCCTATTCGATTGAACATGACGTAACCAACGTGTCGCACTGGAATGCTGCGGTAGAAATGGCGCGCGACAACCTCGGCGGTCTGAACGTGCTGGTGAACAATGCCGGGATTGGCGTCGCGGGCAATATCGAGGATTGCACATTCGAAGACTGGAAACGGTGCTTCGCAGTCAATGTCGATTCAATCTTCCACGGTTGTCAGGCTGCCTTGCCATTGATGCGCGAACATGCGCCTGGGTCGATCATCAATATCAGCTCCATCGCAGGCCTGATCGCGAGCGACACTATGCCCGCCTACAACGCCTCCAAGGCATCTGTCTGGATGCTGAGCAAATCTATCGCGCTGCATTGTGCAAAGAAGAATATGGGGATCCGGTGTAATTCGATCCATCCGACATTTGTCGATACGCCGATCCTTGACGGCACGGCCAAGCATGCGGGGATCGAAAAAGGCGTTCTGATGGAGAAGTTGGCACGTCAGGTGCCGCTGAAAATGGTCGGTGAGCCAAACGATATTGCTAACGCTGTGCTCTATCTCGCAAGTGACGAGAGCCGCTTTATGACCGGGGCCGAGTTGAAACTGGATGGCGGCATTTCCGCCATGTAGTTTGCCGCCCCTGACTTTTTCTTGGGGCCGAGCTGAAACTGATTGGCGCATTCCGCCATGTCGCTAACGGCCCCTGCGGGCTTGGTACTCTGTGTTCTAATGTCTGGGAGGGACCGTGAGGCCCCTCTCAGTCTGCGATAAGGGCGATTGCTGCGTATACGAGGAGCAGCGAGCCGAAACCGATCAATGTACCGGCAACGAAGCCGATGCGGACCAACATTGGATCCCAGTTGAAGTAGTTTGCGATGCCTGAGCATACGCCCCACAATTTGGCATTACGCTTATCGAGGCTGAAGCCATTCGATGGCGGTCCGCCAGCAGGTTTACGTTCTAAATTGCTCATGCGATTGCTCCTGAAAGGACGATGCCTTGTTCTGCCGGAATGATTGCGTATGCGAATACGCAAACTGACAGAGTGACGGATGATACAGCGGCAACTACGCGACTGCCAAGATCACTAAGGTTTAACATGTGAATTCCTCCGATTGAGTGGTGGGCCGGTCGATTAGGCGATCAGGCCGGTGGGGGTTGCTGGGATAATGGCGGTAGCCATAAACAGAGCCGAGATGGCTACTGCGGTGAAGCTTGCGAAAACGCGGTTGCTGATTTGGTCAAATGTAGTCATCGTTTTATTCCCTCTTAAGTTGTTCCGGTGGGTCATCCCGCCGATGCCAACAACACTGCAGAGACCGTGCCAGTTTTGAAAAACCGCAGAATTTAGCCATTTTTAAGCATTCCGGCTGATTTCCGAACATTAACACTTCCTGAATGTTGGGATTTTTCACCAACTATTAGAATTGCGGTTTGGAGTGGCGCGTGGTGATGTCTCTGGCTAGTGCCAATTTACACATGGCTCTCAACCAAATCACCCTCTCCCACTTTCGCAATCACGCCGAGACGCGGCTTGATGACACGCGGCGGTTCAACCTGTTGGTGGGGGAGAACGGTGCGGGTAAAACCAACATACTCGAAGCTATCTCGCTGTTCGCCCCAGGACGCGGATTGCGACGTGCGGCACTGGCAGAGATGGCTGGCAGCAGCGGTGATGGCGAATTGGCCATTGGCGCATCGCTAGCCACTGAGCCAGATCAAGAGCCTGTACGACTGGGCAGCTATACCAAGCCGGCACAGCCGGGCCGCAGGCTGGTACGCATCAATGGCAGCGAGACCAGCGCAGTCAGTCTGGGCGAATGGCTCGCGATTGGCTGGCTCACCCCCGCCATGGACCGGTTATTTACCGATAGCGCAGGCGCGAGGCGGCGCTTCGTTGACCGAATGGCACTGGCGGTGGATCCGCTCCACGCCCGCCATGCCACACGGTACGAGGCCGCCCTACGCGAACGCAATCGCTTGCTGAGTGACGAGAGAGAGCCCGAAGCCGCATGGCTGGATGGCGTTGAGACACAAATGGCCGAACACGGCGCTGCGCTTGCCGCAGGCCGTGCAGGCCTGATCTCGCGCATAATGGAGGAGCTTGCGACGCTCCCCTCCGAACCGTTCGCCCGCCCCGCCCTGTCATACGCGGCGGGTGCCCCGATAATGCAAAGCGATCTGGCAGAGGCCCTGCGCGACAACCGCCGCAAGGACCGCGCTGCCTCCCGCACGCTCATCGGCCCGCACCGCGATGAGCTTGAAGTCGCAATGGAAGGCAAGAACGCCCCCGCCGCCAGCTGCTCTACCGGAGAGCAAAAAGCGATGCTGATCGCGATTATCCTCGCCCATGCTAACCTCGCCGCAAGGGGCCGCCCCAACCTGCTGCTACTCGATGAAGTCGCTGCTCACCTGGACCCGATCCGCCGCGAGGCCCTGTTCGAACGGCTACGCGATAGCGGCGCACAAGTGTGGCTGACAGGTACGGAGCTGGCACCGTTTGAAGCCATCCGCGAAGAAGCCGCGGTTTGGCGGGTAGTTGATGGTAGGGTGGAGCGGTTTTGAGGTCATTACCCAAGCCCATCAAAGCCTATGCCGAGACCTTGCTGATTAGTGGAAGTTAAGTAGGCTGAATCGATGACTGATCATTCTGCATCGAAACCTAAATCTGAGTCGACCCGCTGGGGAGTCATAGCGCTAGTTTTTGCTATCGCTTTAGTATCTCTTACACTTGCAGCTCCACCGATAGAAGTCATCGAACTTTCCGTATCACCCGACTTGAGAGCTTGGTTGGAGTGGGGCAAGTTCGCAACTGAGCTATTATTGGTTCTATTATTCGGTGGTGCCGTATTCTCGGACGGCGTCGCTCAATCTGTAGAAAGAGCTTGCGTGCGTATTGATGCGAAGCTCGACGCCGAGCATCAAGACTTTAGGGACATTTTTCAAAAGATAAGCGCTGGTGAGCGCCTAAGTTGGGATGATTGGAAGAGGCTCGCCAAAAGGCTGACACCGAATTTTGCTAGTCCAGCAAACCCACTTAGTGATCGCGATTTTAGACTCATGCTCTGGCTGTCGACACGCGGAATGCCGAAAGGCCTCTTCGGTCTCATCGCATTGATTCTATTTCTGGCGAAAGTCGGAATTGACGTAATTCTGTTACAATCAACGGTAACTGCCTAGCCTGTTCGTGTGCATCAACTGATGTATTTCTTCTCTCAGTTTATGGAGGCGGCTAGTCACGCAAAGCGGCTTTTCACCCCTCCGGCAGCGCCTCTTTCACCGCCCCAACCGTCGCCCCGACCAGCGTCTCAATGCCCTCTTCGGTCGGGTGGACGCGGTCGCCTTGGATGAGCTCGGGCTTATCGTAGATCGATTCCTGAAAAAACGGGACCAGATCGGCGCCATATTGCTTGGCCAATTCCGGATAGAGGTTGTCGAAAGCCTCCTGAAACTCAGCGAAATTGGGCGGAGCGCGCATACCCATCAGAAGGACGGGAATTTCACGTTTCTGAAGCTCTTGCAGCATCGTCTCAATGTTCTTGCGGGTCTCTGACACCGGCAAGCCGCGCAGCAAATCATTGCCGCCAAGCTCCAGAATAAACAGATCGGGTTTTTCTGGCTGACCATCGAGAGTGAAGGTCAGGCGCTGCAATCCTGCTGCAGTGGTATCGCCCGACACACCGGCATTGGTCACCCGGGCATTGATCCCCTGAGCGCGCAAAGATGCCTCCAACTTGGCCGGATAGCTATCATCGGATGCCACGTTATATCCGGCGAACAGGCTATCACCGAAGGCCAGAATGCGTTGCTCCGGCCCCATCACAGGTTGCTCAACCGTGGCATCGCGTGACGCTTCGGCATCGCTCTTGGGAACGGGCGCCTCGCTACCGCATGCCGCCAAAAACAGCGCAGAAAATAAAACAGGAACAATCGACAAACGGCGTAGTTGCATCGGTGAGCCTCCTTGCTCGTACCCTTTTCCTATGCGATTGGACTTCAGTGGCAAGTCAAAACTCTATTTCCGCTCGAAATCTCACACTGACCTATGATCCGGATAAAAACCCGGTCGAGGTGCTGCGCGGGATCGATCTCGATGTTGCTAACGGCGAGGTGCTGGCACTGCTCGGCCCCTCTGGCTCGGGCAAAAGCTCGCTTATGGCGGTGCTGTCCGGCCTAGAGCGCGCCTCTGGCGGCGATCTGACCGTCGCAGGGCAAGATTTCACGACGATGGACGAGGACGGGCTGGCGAAGGCGCGGCGCGGCCATATCGGTATCGTGTTGCAAGCATTCCACTTGCTGCCGACAATGACCGCACTGGAAAATGTCGCAACGCCGATGGAACTGGCGGGCGATCCTGATGCGACCAGCAAAGCCAAGGCAGAGCTGGAAGCGGTTGGTCTGGGCCACCGTCTAGACCATTACCCCACACAGCTTTCGGGCGGCGAGCAGCAGCGCGTGGCGATTGCCCGCGCGATTGCGCCGGGACCGGAATTGATCTTCGCCGACGAGCCAACCGGCAATCTGGACGTCTCGACCGGCCATGACATTATCGAATTGCTTTTCAAACGGCGCGAAGACACCGGCGCGACATTGGTGGTGATTACCCACGACGTAGAACTCGCCGAACGCTGTGACCGCATTGTGACCATTGGCGACGGTCTGATTGCCACCGATACGAAGAACGGCACCAAAGCAGCGTGAGCGAGACAATTTCCTGGAACACCGCTTGGCGCATTGCCAAGCGCGACCTGAATGCGCGGTTCAAAGGCTTGCGCCTTCTGCTGGTTTGCCTGTTTTTGGGCACCGGTGCTTTGGCAGCAATCGGCACGCTGACCGGCGCGATCGAGAGTGAACTGGAAGGCCGCGGGCAAGAATTGCTCGGCGGTGATTTGGAAGTGGAAGTCTGGCAGCGCGATCTGCTCGACGAAGAAAAAGCTGCGCTCGAGGAATTGGGCGAGATTTCGGGCGGAACACGGCTGCAAGCCATGGCTTCTGCGGGCGAGAATGCCGCGCCGATTGAACTCAAGGCGGTTGATACCAAATGGCCGCTTTACGGCACGCTGACATTGGCAGATGGCAGCGAGGCTGCTGCACCAAAGCCCGGTGAAGCATGGCTCGGCCAAGGGGCAATTGACCGGCTTGGCATCAAGGTCGGCGACACATTTCGCGTCGGCCAGACCGAACTTATTGCAAAGGGCATCATCGGTAACGAACCTGACCGGTTAAGCGAAGGCTTCCAGCTTGGCCCCACCATACTTGTGTCCGAAGACACGCCGGCAGCGGCTGGGTTGCTCGCGCCCGGCTCAATGTATCAAAGCAAATACCGTGTGGCTTTCGAAGGAAACCGTTCCCCCGACGATGTGCAGGAGGAATTGGAAGAGCAATTCCCCAATGCAGGGTTCGATTTCCGCACCCGCGACCGCGCGTCGCCCGGCGCAGACCGCTTTGTATCGCGAATGGGCGAGTTTCTGACGCTGGTTGGCCTTGCTGCGTTGGTCATTGCAGGCATCGGTATTGGCGGGGGTGTATCGTCTTATCTCGAGGCCCGCCGCGCCAGCATTGCGACGCTTAAAGTTCTTGGCGCATCGAGCCACGACATTGCCCGCATCTACGGATTGCAGGTCGGCGCGGCGGCTCTGATTGGCAGCTTGGTCGGATTGCTCGCTGGCGTTCTGGTTACGCCGCTGCTCGCAGCAGCGCTCGATGGCTTGCTGCCCGTCGATACCGGCTTCGTCTTCGAGCCTACTGCCCTCGTGATCGCCGCGGCATATGGCTTGTTGGTCGCGCTGGTATTCGCGGCGACGCCAATTCTTCGCGCACGCCGTTTCCCAGCAATGGCGCTGATGCGCGCCCGTGTTGTGCCGCTCTCGCGTGACGGACGCGCACTGGCGTGGGTAATCGGCGGCATGGCCGGTATTGTTGCGTTGGCGCTGCTCACTGCGCGTCAGCCGTTGCTGTCCGGCGGCTTCCTGCTCGGCGCGATAGTAGTGCTTGGTCTGCTCGCACTGCTCGGTTTCGGCATTCGCAAGCTGTCCGAGAAACTCCCACGCCCTGCCAATCCGTTGATCCGCAACGCAATGGCCAATCTGCATCGTCCCGGATCCTCGACCGGGGCACTGGTAACAGCACTCGGCTTCGGCCTGAGCGCGTTCGTGCTGCTTGCCGCGATCCAGAGCAGCATCGACGGCAATATCGACCGGCGCGTCCCCGAACAGGCGCCCGATTACTTCGTGCTCGATATCCCTCGCGACCGCGTTGGCGAATTTGAAACATTGGTTCAAGCAGACCAAGCAGACGCGGCCATTCGCACCGTCCCTGCCCTGCGCGGTGCCATCCTCGCCTACGGGCCTGAGGACAGCATGATCCGCGTATCCGATCTGGAGGAAATTCCCGATGGCGCATGGCCTTTGCGCGGCGAGCGCGGGCTTACCTATGCCGACGAGTTACCGATAGGTAATTCGCTGACCGAAGGCGACTGGTGGGCTGCCGATTATGCCGATGAACCCCTGGTCTCCGTCGATCAGGAATTTGCCACTGCCATTGATCTTAAGATCGGAGATCAAATCACCGTCGGTGTGCTGGGTGTCGAGAAGACCGCGCGCGTGGCCAATTTCCGGCAGATCGACTGGGAAAATATGGGCTTCAACTACGTGCTGGTATTCTCGTCCAACGCGCTTGCGGATGCGCCGCATAACATAGCGGCGACTATCGAATTGCCGGAAGGCGCCGCTACCGGCCCGTTGCTGCGTCAGCTGGTCAAGGAATTCCCCTCCAGCTCAGTTATCGAAATCGGTCAGGTACTGTCGGAAGCCCGGGTCATTCTCAGCCAAGTTGGCCTTGCCACTTTCGCCGCTGCATCGGTGGCCGTGCTCGCCGGTCTGGCAGTGTTAATCGGCGCCATCGCAGCGGCGCGGGCCGCCAGAACCTATGACACCGTGGTAATGCGTGTGCTGGGCGCGAGCCGGCGGCAGATCATGGTCATGCAGCTTGCCGAATACGGTATTCTCGCGTTGATCCTGGCCGTTGTGGCTCTTGGTTTGGGCAGCGGTCTCGCGTGGCTGGTTATCACTCAACTGTTCGAGTTCGACTGGCTCCCCAACTGGTGGGAAGTTCTTGCAGTCCTTGGCGGCGGACTCGGCTTTGTGATGGTGTTTGCGCTGGCCGGCTCGCTCCCACTGCTGAAAGCGAAACCGGCACAAGCGTTGAGAGCGCTGTAGGGCACCTCTCACTCAGCCTCAGCGGAGCCTTATTCGAAGGTTGAAGCGCTCACTGGATCGAGCGGATCTTCACCATATTTATTGGCACCCTTCGTGCCCGGCAACGCCATCACGACAAGATAGGCGATGAACACCAGAAAGTTCAGGATCGGCACGAACGAAAGCAGGATGTAACCGACATAAATCCATCCAGTCAGATTCATATCATGCAAGCGCCGGATCGATACCGCCACAGAGGCCACGCCCGTCAATATCATCCAGATATAAGCCGGAATGAAGATCAGCATTGCAAAGCCAAAACCGGCGCCCATCAGGGGACCCATCATCGCGCTAGTCGGATCTAGCGCCGACATGCCACCTGCAAATAGAAACATCAGCGCAACCAGCCCAACAAGGATAATCGCGTTGAGCAATACAAACATCCAGAACTCTCTGCGTCCCGAACGCCCTTCGATCAACCGGTACAACTTTCTGTACGGCATCAACATATGTTCCATAGTCAGTCCCTCCCTTTCTCAGTCCTGATTTGGAACGCACCATAATTCTGCACAACGCGCAACGAAAAAGGGACCGCCTTGCGGCAGCCCCTTCTCGATAGATTGGTTGTTCGGTTTAGAACTTGAAGCGAACAACACCGCCATATGTGCGTGGTGCGCTCGGGTAACCCGACACTGTACCGGCCTGTGCAACACCATCGAACACCGTCAGGATGTACTGGCTGTTGAGCAGGTTGCGGACATAGGCCCCGACTTCCACGCCGTTCTCCATTTTGAACGTCATCGAACCGTTGACCAGGTTTACTTCACGATCAAAGATTTGGGTGTTGCCCAAACCGGCGTTGAAGGTTGGCAAACCGTTGTTAATCGGCGTGTTACTCTCGTGGCTGTAGTCCACACGAGTAACCAGCTGATTTCCGCTCGCACCGAAATCATGCGTGTAGGTCGCCGAAGTAGAGATCGCCCACTCAGGAATACCGCCAGGACGCACGCCGCTCAGATCACCCAGAACGCTGCCTGGGAAATCGTCAAACAGAGGATCAAGGTAGGTCGTTGCGAAGGTGAGCACCAGACCATCCGTCGGATTGATCGTGGCATCAAATTCGAAACCTTTAACCGACTGCTGACCGGCATTTTGCAGAGCAAAACCGGTGCCGGTAAAGGCGAGGCTCTGGAAGCCTTTGATCGTCTGGTCGAACAACGCAACGTTGAAACCGAAGCCAGGCCATTGTGCCTTCAGACCCAGCTCGTAGACTTCGGCATTCTCAGGACCTGCGAAGCGCGAACCGCTTGACAGGTTGGCAACCGCCAAGCCTGCATTGGTAATCGGCGAGTCCGGCGCGGCAAAGAACGACCCGCTTGGACCGGCCACATAGTCTGCCGACGATGGGCGGCTGTCACGCGACAGGTTGACCGAGCTAGCTTTGAAGCCGGTTGCGTAGCTGGCATAGACGTTGATTTCGTCCGAAACCTGGTACGCAACGCGTCCCAGATAAGTGAACTTGTCATCACGCGTCCGGCCATCTTCAACCGCATTCGGAATAGTCAGGAATGGCGGCTGAAACTGGAATGCCTGCAGCCCGATAAACGGGTTTGCCGCACTAGTCGCAGCAGCCAGCAATGCATCCTGGTTCGCTTGTGGAAGCGCTTGGAACTGATCCCGCGTGGTCACAGCACCACCCGATGCGATAGTGATAAACGCATCAACGAGGTTAACTTGACCCAATGGATCAGGGCTAATCTGCGACAGCGCAAAGTCTTTCTTATCGTCAGTGTAGTTGAAACCGCCTGTGAAGACCAAGCCTTCAACTGGTTCAAAATCAACCGTACCGAAGATCGAATAGGACGTGTTGTCCATCGAGAAAGTTTCTTCCGACAATAGCGGCGTAAGGAAAATGCTTTCCTGTTGTAGGCCAAGACCTGCCTCTACACCGTTAAACACCGATGGCGCGCCTGACAGAACGTCTGCAGGGTTGCCGCCTGCGAGGAGCTCAAACACATCGCGGATGTCGGCACCATTTTGGATCGCACTGTCTTGTGTGATCGTTTCGTCAAAATAGTACGCACCGAGCAGGAAGTTGATCGGTCCGTCGAAATCCGACGCGATGCGGAATTCCTGAGTGAAGCTTTTCACCGCCTGGTCGCGTGTTTCTGTCGCCAGCGACGCGCTGGTATAGTCAATGTCCGACAGGAAGAAGTTCTCCAGCTCACGATAGGCAGTGATCGAAGTCACTTGGATCGTATCGCTTTCCCAGTCGATCTGCACCGAGCCGCCATAGTTGTCGACTTCGTTGGTTGGGACAAAGTTCAGGAATGCATTGTAGCTGAAGAAGTTGGTGTCGAGCTGACCGCCAACAGCGTTGATCGCGCCGGTAACCGGACCAGAAACCAATGTGCTGACCTGACAGCAAACTTCGTCGATCCGCGAATAATCGGCAATCGCACGAATTTTGAGGTTCGGCGTTGGCTCGATCAGAAGCTGACCGCGTGCAGACCAGCGATTGCGGTTGTTCTGCTCTTCATTCAAATTCACGATAGTCGCGTAGCCGTCACGGCGGTTGTAACTACCGTCGAGCGAGAATGCGATCGCATCGGTGATTGGGCCGGTAATGTCGCCCTTGATCACGACGTTGTTGAAATTGCCGTAGCTGGCTTCAACCGCACCGCCGAATTCGAACTGCGGTTCGCGGGTCACAACCGAAATAACACCAGCAGATGCGTTCTTACCGAACAGGGTCGATTGGGGGCCGTTCAGAACCTCGATCCGTTGGACGTTTGGAAGGTCAGACAGGGCCGCCGCAGAGCGCGAACGGAACACGCCGTCAATGAACACACCAACCGATGGTTCAATACCGAAGTTGTTATCGCCGTTACCGAAGCCGCGAACGATGAATGTGGATGCAGAAGATGTCTGCAGCTGGCTGACACGCAGTGATGGAGTGACGGTTTGGAGATCGAGAACGTCACGGATTTGCGCCGTCTCAAGAACTTCACCCGTTGTAACGGAAACCGCAATCGGTGTCTCTTTCAGGCTGGTTTCACGCTTGGAAGCGGTAACGATGATCACATTCTCATCGACATCGTCCTCAGCCTCTGCGTCGCCAGTGTCCTGAGCCATTGCGACCGAAGGCATTGCAAGCCCGAGAGCGGCAACGCCAGCGAACAGCGTAGCGCGTGAGGCTACGCCATAATTACGTGTAGTAACTTTCATGGATTCTCCCATCCTATGTTGTGATCGAGCCGCCCTTATGGTGAACGTTTCCCAATCGCAGTCTTAACTGTGTGCATAGGTATGCCCGTAAATTCCGCCAAGTGGAAGCCTTACGTTACGTAACCTTGCGCGCTAACTCCCTCGCACTATGCATTTGTTGCACATAAGCCACAGCCGATTTTACCCCGTAGCGCTTGCTGTTTGACGGCCTCTCCGCTAGGGCGCGCGCCATATTGCACTCCGATGTTGCACCGCACAATTGCGTGTACTCTAATTGAAAGCACAAACTGATGTCCGCTAACCAGCGTAACGTGGCGATTATCGCCCACGTCGACCACGGCAAAACCACACTTGTCGACCAGCTCTTCCGTCAATCCGGCACGTTCCGCGACAACCAGCGCGTTGAAGAGCGGGCGATGGACTCCAACGATCTGGAGAAAGAGCGCGGCATTACCATTCTCGCGAAGTGCACTTCAGTCGAATACGGCGAAGGCGACGACGCCCGCCGTATCAATATCGTCGACACACCCGGACACGCCGATTTTGGCGGCGAGGTTGAGCGTATTCTGTCGATGGTCGACGGGGTAATCCTGTTGGTCGATAGCTCCGAAGGTGCAATGCCGCAGACCAAATTTGTGACCGGAAAAGCGCTCGCGCTTGGCCTCAAACCTATTGTTGTCGTCAACAAGATCGACCGTCCCGATGGCCGCGCGGAAGAAGTGCTCGACGAAGTGTTCGACCTGTTCGTCTCGCTCGACGCGAATGACGAACAGCTTGATTTTCCTGTGCTCTACGCATCGGGCCGTGACGGCTACGCCAGCGAAGACATTAACGCACGCAGCGGCGATCTGACACCTTTGTTCGAAACAATCGTCAGTCACGTCCCTGCCCCTCAGGCAGACGTCGATGCGCCGTTCAAATTCCTCGTTACGCTGCTTGATCGTGACAACTTCCTCGGCCGCGTCCTCACCGGCAAAGTGGAATCGGGCACGATCAAAGTGAACTCGCCGATCCATGCGCTCGATGCAGACGGCAATGTGATCGAAACCGGCCGCGCATCGAAACTGATGTCGTTCGAAGGACTTGACCGCGTACCGGTTGAGGAAGCGAAAGCAGGCGATATTATCTCGCTCGCAGGCCTTACCGTTGCGACCGTTTCGAACACGATTTGCGATCCGGATGTAACAGAGCCGCTGCAAGCGCAGCCTATCGATCCGCCGACCCTATCGATGCGTTTTGCCGTCAACGACAGCCCGTTGGCTGGCCGCGAAGGCAGCAAAGTCACCAGCCGCATGATCCGCGACCGTCTGGCTCGTGAAGCCGAAAGCAACGTTGCGATCAAAATCACCGAGTCCCACGACAAAGACAGCTTTGAAGTTGCTGGCCGCGGCGAATTGCAGCTTGGCGTTCTTATCGAAACAATGCGCCGCGAAGGCTTTGAACTCGGCATCAGCCGCCCACGCGTGCTGTTCCGCGAAGACGAGAACGGCAAGCGTACCGAACCATATGAAACCGTCGTGATCGACGTGGATGATGAATTCTCCGGCACCGTGGTTGAAAAGCTCGCTCTGCGTAAGGGTGAAATGACCGATATGCGCCCCAGCGGTGGCGGTAAAACCCGGATTACCTTCAGCGCCCCGTCACGCGGTCTGATCGGTTATCACGGCGAATTCCTGACGGATACGCGCGGCACCGGCATCATGAACCGCCTGTTCGAGAAATACGGCCCTTACAAAGGCAAAATCGGCGGCCGTCAGAACGGCGTACTGATCAGCCGTGAGAACGGTGAAGCGATCACCTACGCTCTCAACATGCTTGAAGAGCGCGGCATCCTGTTCGTGAAGCCGAAAGAGAAGCTCTACGAAGGCATGATCATCGGCGAAAACGCCAAGCCCGAGGACATGGAGGTAAATCCCATGAAATCGAAGCAGCTGACCAACTTCCGCTCAAGCGGCAAGGATGATGCTATCCGCCTCACTCCGCCAAAGGTAATGACGCTGGAACAGGCCATTGCCTATATCGACAATGATGAAATGGTCGAAGTCACCCCGGAAAATATCCGCCTGCGCAAAGCAACGCTCGACCCGAACGAGCGCAAGAAAGAAAAGAAGCGCGCGGAAGACTAAGAAAGACACCCCCTCCTTCAAAGCGAAGTGAGGGGGTTTCTTTTTAGACCACCAAACCAACCGCAAACGCAATTCCCGCGGCAATCGGTAGTGTCGCAACCCAGCTCATGATCACATTGCGGACCATCGACAGGTCGAGCGTGCCTGCACCCGCGCCAGTTCCGATGATCGATCCGACCGAAACATGCGTAGTTGATACTGGCAGGCCGAACCGGCTTGCGCCTAGCACCAGACCTGCGGTGATCAGATTGGCCGAAACGCCTTGGGTCGGATCGAGATGATTGAGTTTCAGGCTCATGGTTTCGGCCACCCGGCGTGACAGCAACCAGCCGCCGATGCCCATCGCAATCGTAACTGCAACGGCTGACTCTGCAGCGCTCGCGACTTGTGTGCCAATCAGAAGCGCCGCCAATTTTGGCGTGTCGTTCACCCCGCGCGCAAAGCAGATGCTTGTCGCAGACAGGTAGTGGACCGCGTCCAGTACCGGCGTCGGGTGATCTTTGCCGTGCTCGCGCGCCTCTGCCTCGGCATGTTCGACGGCGACCTTCTTGCGTCCGCGCACTTGCCGGATCACCAGATAGACGATGAAGGCCAGGAAAGCCGACAGGAACGGGCTGGTCAGCAATGGCAGCACAAATTTCGCGCCAAGATTGCCCAGATTGATCGACGTTTCACTTTGGGCGATGCCCGCGCCGACCAACCCGCCAACCAGTGCGTGCGTAGTCGAGATCGGAAAACCCAAACGCGTCGCCAGAATAACGGTCACCGCTGCACCGCTCGCGACTGCGAGCGCGAAGCTAGGTGTATTGGCGAGCTCTGTTCCGACCAAACCTTTGCCCGAGAATTGCTGGACCAAGCCATCTGCGATCAGCACCGAGGCGATACCGCCCAGCACAGTCGCAATTGTCGCGAAGATCAGCGCCTTGCGATAGGTAAGCGATGCGCTGCCCCAGACCGTCGCGAAACCTTTGAAATTGTCGTTCGCGCCATTGCTGAACGCCAGAAAAAGGGCCGTGAAGCCCAGTAATGCGATGATCATAAAAGTCCCTGTTTTTCAGTGTGCTGACACATCAATATCGTCGGGTGAAGCTGGTGCAGTTGATTCTCCACGCCTCGGTTCCATTGGCCCGCAGTTAGAAGCGCGTGGTGAACTGGATCAGCCACAACGGCATGATTTCGATCAGCGATGCTTCGATCATTTTGTCGAAGCCCGTCAGGACCATCACACCCACCAATGTTAGCGCCAATCCGAAGAGCGGCTTGCCCCATTTTGCGAAGCCGGAAAGCGTCTTGCGCCGGTCACCCAGCGCTTTGCGCGATCCATAGGCGAATAGCAGGATCGACACTGCGACACCCAGTCCGAACACCAGGAATGTGAAGAAGGCTGAGACAAGGTTCTCGCCCGTGCTCGCCGCCGCAATGGCGACGCCCAAGGTTGGGCCGACACATGGTGCCCAGACCAGACCGAGTAACAACCCGATCATATACTGGCCGCGCACGCCTTTATTGGAGACCTTCGAAAGCGCCTGATTGCCGCGATTGGTCAGCGGGGTTGCCGCTGCGCTCAAAGTCGCCTGCAATTGCGGCACCAGCAGAACAATCCCCGCCAGCACCAGCAATCCGCCCGCAAACATCCGGATCGCGCGCTCATCAATGCCGAGCGAAAAACCGAAAGCGATAATCGTGAAACCGAAAATGGTGAACGATGTCACCAGACCCGCAGCCAGCGCCAGCGGGCCGAACTTGCTCTGCCCCAAAGCCGACCCGATCAGGATCGGAATCAGCGGCAGCACGCAAGGATTGAGGATCGTCACCAAACCGGCGACGAATGCCAGGGCAAACCCAGTCAGCATGGTAACGATCCTCTCTGAGAAACCTTTGGGGGTAGGCGACCCGAAGGCCTCAGATAGCG
This sequence comes from Pontixanthobacter sp. CEM42, assembly GCF_017812015.1. GTDB lineage: Bacteria > Pseudomonadota > Alphaproteobacteria > Sphingomonadales > Sphingomonadaceae > Pontixanthobacter. The sequence goes on from NZ_JADQTN010000001.1 coordinate 1,629,506, forward strand.
TTCAGCACGACAGTGCGCAGCGCTGTGCGATTGGTTTGCGCGATTGAGCGAGCAGTTTCCTTTTTGCCTTTGAATACCAGGATGGTCGACTGGCGCGGAACACGGTGCGTCCGCAGGAAGGCTTTGTCTTGGTCGAAATCGACCTTGATAAATACTGCGCCTTTCAAGCGTTTATCCGCGCGTAGTTCGTTCAGGATCGGTTGTTGGGCCTTACAAGTGGGGCACCAATTCGCATGCACATCAACGACAATCGTCTTGCCTGCATTTTGCGCGGCGGTGAACGTGCTGGCGCTATAATCGGTCCAGCCGGGAGCAGCCGCCGCAGGCGTCAAAGCGAACAAGGCCGCAAAAGCAGCAACAATCGAAAGCAGTTTTTTCATCAATCAATCCCTTGGATATGTAGTCTATCCTGAGGGTATTCGCGCACGCATCGCCACGGGTTACACCTTACCGCGGATTTTGCTGAAGAAAATTTACCCGAAGAAATTCGGCTGCCCGTTGGAAGCGCTGACACCGCCATCGACCGCCATATTCACTCCGGTCACAAACACCGCATCGTCTGATGCAAGGAATGCTACCGGACCAGCAATCTCTTCAGGCTCTGCCGCACGGCCCAGCGGCATACGGTTCTTGATCGCTTTCATTGCGCCGTCATTGTCCGTCACACCATCGGTCATGTCCGATTTGGTAAGCGAAGGACATACGCAGTTCACCCGCACATCCTGCGCCCCCAATTGCAACGCCATCGCGCGGGTCAGATTGACCACTGCACCCTTAGAGGCATTGTAGATCGGCATCATCCAGTCCCCGCCGAGGCCTGAGACGCTGGCAATGTTGATGATGTTGCCCTTGGTCTTCAGTAGCTCCGGGATCGCTGACCGGCTGAGATACATCACGCCTTTCACATTGATATCGATCACCGCGTCGATGTCTTTGTCGCGCGCATCTGCAAGCTGCCCCATCCGCGCAACACCGGCATTGTTGACCAGCACATCGAGCGCGCCGAATTTCTCGACCGTCTTGCGTACAATCCGCGCTGCAAACTCGGGTGAACTGACATCGCCTTCAACGATCAGCGTGCGATCAGCATCCAACGTTTCCGCAACTTTCTCGCAATCGGCGCGGTTACGCGAATTGAGCACCACATTCGCGCCCTCCTCGGCAAAGCGCCGCGCAATCCCCTCGCCAATCCCGCTAGAGGAGCCGGTGACGATGACAGTTTTGCCAGTAAAGCGAGCGAGGCCAGTGTTCATGTGAGTGGTCCTTTGGAAAGAGTGGTTTGCGCTAACAATGCATGGCGGAGCAAAACGGTCCTGACTAGTGGCCAGCCCCCTCCAGCTTTGTTACGGACCCGCGTATGGAAACCGGAACCTACATCTCGCTCGCCGCTTACTTCATCCTGATGATCGCCATCGGGCTTTACGCCTGGCGCAAATCGACGTCGGACAGCGAGGGATATCTGCTCGGCGGGCGCAATTTGCATCCGGCGGTGGCGGCTCTCTCGGCGGGCGCTTCAGATATGTCGGGCTGGTTGCTGCTGGGACTGCCCGGTGCACTCTATGTCGCGGGTCTGGTCGAGGCATGGATCGGGATCGGGCTGTTTATCGGTGCATGGATCAACTGGATTGTGGTTGCGCCAAGGTTACGCAAACAAACCGAGGAAATGGGCAACGCGTTGACCATTCCGCAATTTCTCGCGAACCGTTTCCCCGATCAGGCCGTGACACTGCGGGTGATTGCGGCGATCATTATCGTTGCATTCTTCGCCGTCTATACAGCGTCAGGGCTGGTCGGCGGCGGTAAGTTGTTTGAGACGAGCTTTGCCGGATTGTTCGGTGCAGCTGGCATGTCGGACTACATGATCGGTATCTGGATCACTGCGGGTGTGGTGCTGGTCTATACGATGGTCGGCGGATTTCTGGCGGTCAGCCTGACCGACTTTGTGCAGGGCTGCATCATGGTCGTCGCATTGGTGCTGATGCCGGTGGTTATCCTGATGGGCGGCACCGATCTGAACGCAGCGGCAAGCGCAGCACAGGCGGCGGGTAATGCCAATTATCTCAGCCTGTTTGGCGGACTGACCGTGGTCGGCTTCCTCAGCACCGTCGCATGGGGCCTCGGCTATTTCGGGCAGCCGCATATCATCGTGCGCTTTATGGCGGTGCGCAGCGTTGAGGAGGTCAAGACCGCGCGCCGCATCGGCATGAGCTGGATGGGCGTGGCGCTGATCGGCGCAGTCGGTGTAGCGATTGCTGGACGCGCCTATGCGGAGCAGAACGGGATAGTGGTGGAGGATCCCGAGACGATCTTCATCATCCTCGCCAATACGCTGTTCCATCCGCTGATCACCGGCTTTCTGCTGGCCGCATTGCTCGCTGCGATCATGAGCACAATCAGCTCGCAGCTACTGGTCGCCTCCAGCAGCCTGACAGAGGATTTCTACCGCCTGTTCCTGCGAAAGGAAGCCACCGAGCGCGAGACCGTCAATGTCGGGCGAGTATGCGTGCTGCTGGTGGCACTGGCCGCGATGGTGATCGCCAGCGACCGCAACAGTCAGGTACTCGGCCTCGTCTCGAACGCATGGGCCGGCTTCGGTGCGGCGTTTGGCCCGCTGATTATCCTGTCGCTGACATGGAAGAAAATGACCGGCGCAGGAGCAGTGGCCGGATTGGTCACCGGCGCGGCTGTGGTCGCAGGCTGGATAGCGCTGGGCTGGAATGCAGAATTCCTCGGCGGCGCGGGTCTGTACGAAATCATCCCTGGCTTCATCGCCGCGTGGCTGGCGATTGTGCTTGTCAGCCGGATGACATATTCCGATCAAAATACAGCCGCCACGGCTTGAGGAGAACACCATGCGATTGATTGCAAGTGCCGCGCTGCTGATCACAGCAAGCACCATCCCAGCCCATTCGCAGGAGGCGGAAGAAACGCCGGCTATCGGCGCATCGGAAACTATCGGCGCGGGCGGCAGGCCCATCGGCAAGGATTGGTCGCGCAGCCCGGTAATCGCGCAACACGGCATGGCCGCGACCGCGCATCCGCTCGCCACGCAAATCGCGCTCGATATCCTTAAAGACGGCGGCACCGCCGTTGATGCGGCGATTGCGGCCAATGCAGCGCTGGGCCTGATGGAACCGACTGGCAACGGCATTGGCGGCGATCTCTACGCGATCATTTACGACTCCAAGACCGAGAAGCTTTACGGTATCAACGGATCGGGCCGTTCTCCCAAAAACCAGACGCTCGACCAGCTCAAAGCGAAGCTGAATGGCGCAGAGGCCCTGCCCCCTGTCGGCCCGCTGCCAATCACCATCCCCGGCACCGTCGATGCATGGTTCGAAATGCACGGCAAGTTCGGCAAGCTGTCGATGGCAGACATCCTTGCGCCGACCGTCAACTACGCGCGCGAAGGGCACCCCGTCGCGCCGGTTATCGCGATGTATCTCGACCGCTCGCTTCGCGCGTACGAGCGGCGACAGAAAGCCACTCCGTTCGATTTTTCCAACGCCCGCGCGACATGGTTCGCTGACGGCGCGCCCGCAGCAGGCGATGTGTTCAAGAACCCCGACCTCGCGCAAACGCTGGAGACCATCGGCAAAGACGGCCGCGACGCGTTTTATGACGGCGCGCTCACCGATGTGATGGTCACATACCTTCAGCAGCAAGGTTCCGCCTTCACGCGCGAGGATTTCGCCACCCACACCAGCAGCTGGGTCGATCCCGCCTGCGTCACCTATCACAGCGGCTATGAACTGTGCGAGCTCCCGCCCAACGGCCAGGGCTTCGCCGCGCTGCAAATGGTCAACATCCTCAAAAATGTCGATCTGAAGCAGTGGGATCGCGGTTCCCCCGAAGTGCTGCATTACATCACCGAGGCGAAGCGGCTGGCCTATGCCGATGTCGCGCGCTTCTATGCCGATCTCGATTTCGCGCCTTTCCCGATGGATCTGCTGAGTGACGCATATGGCAAGAAGCGTTTTGCCTTGATCGATCCGGAACGCGCCACGCCCGAATTCGCGCCGGGCGAGCCTGCACCCGAGCCCAAGCTAGAGGGCGAAGGCGACACCACCTATCTTACCGTGACTGACAAAAACGGCATGATGGTCAGCCTGATCCAGTCCAATTACCGCGGCATGGGCGGCGGTCTGACGCCTGACGGGTTGGGCTTTATGTTCCAGGACCGCGGCGAGCTGTTCAGCCTCGATCTCGCGCACCCCAACGCCTATGAACCGGGCAAGCGCCCGTTCCACACGATCATCCCCGCCTTCGCCAAGAAAGACGGCAAACCATGGATGAGCTTCGGTCTGATGGGCGGCGGAATGCAGCCGCAAGGGCACGTGCAAGTGCTGATCAATATGGTCGATTACGGGATGAATGTGCAGGAAGCCGGCGACGCCGCGCGCCTCAACCACGATGGCGGCCGCCAACCGACCGAGCCGCTATCCGGCCCCAGCAAAGACCCGCTCGGCACGCTGAATGTCGAACCCGGCATCTCCGCTGCAACAATCGCGCGCCTGAAAGCCATGGGCCACAACGTCCGCGTGGTCGATAACGGCATCATGTTCGGCGGCTACCAAGCGATTGTGCGCGATCCGGAAACCGGCGTGTATTCGGGCGCAACGGAGATGCGGAAGGACGGGCAGGCTAGCGGGTACTAGGGCGGGTATTGAGGGGCGTCTCCGCGTTAAGCGTTGGACCGCGATAGCAGCTTGTAACTGCGCTCTTTTTACCGCATCACCGCGTGATGGGGGAAGTTAATATAGCCGCTCTTGAAAAGCTCGTTTCCGAAGCGAAAGCCTCGGGCGGTTCCGAGCTCGCAAATGCACAATCATTTGTCATATACCTAACGCAAGCACTCGGTCTCGAGCCTCCTAAAATGCAGGGCGAGGAGACCGCGAAAAGCGATTATGTATTCGAACGTCCGGTTACCTTCCGGCATCCGGGCGGCACCACCAGCACCGGCCGCATTGATTGCTACAAGCGCGACAGCTTCATTCTGGAAGCGAAACAATCCGCCAAGCGCAAGAAAGCACGCGAGACCGAGCAGCTGGAAATGGCGGGCATCGAAACCACGCAATAGCTGGGCCATGCCAAACGCGGCACCAAAACGTGGGACAAGGTGATGATCGCCGCCAAGAAACAGGCGGAAGATTACGCCCGCTCCTTGCCCGATGATCATGCCTACCCGCCCTTTCTACTGATCGCCGATATTGGCAACGTAATCGAAGTTTACGCTGATTTCAGCGGTCAGGGCCGCAACTACGCGCATTTCCCCGATCGCCAAAGTTACCGCCTGTCGATGGACGATCTGCTTGAGACGGGCGTTCAGGACAGGCTGCGCGCGATCTGGGATGATCCGCAACGCCTAGATCCCACGCGCATTTCTGCCGCCGTAACCGAGGACATTGCCGAGCGGCTCGCAAAGATCGCCAAGAGCTTGGAAAAACGGCATGATCCCAAGGATATCGCCGAATTCCTGATGCGGTGCCTCTTCACCATGTTTGCAGAGGATGTGGCCCTGATCCCCGACCACGGTTTCCAGAAACTGCTCGAACAAATGGTCGATACGCCAGAGCATTTCCCGCCAGCACTGGAAAGCCTGTGGCAGGTAATGGACAAAGGCGGCTACGCCCCGCATCTCAATGCCACGCTCAAACGATTTAACGGATCGCTGTTCAAAACGCATCGCGCGCTGCCGCTTGAGGCAGACGATATTCGCGAATTGTGGCTCGCCAGCAAGAAGGACTGGCGTGACGTTGAACCCGCCATTTTCGGTACTCTGCTCGAGCGCGCACTGAATACCAAGGAACGCGGTAAGCTGGGCGCCCACTTCACTCCGCGCGTATATGTTGAGCGGCTCGTGGTGCCGACAATTATCGAGCCTCTGCGCGAGGATTGGGAGGAAGTGCAGGCGCTGGTCGAAGATCTGCGCCGGGCTGGCAACAACGACGCAGCGCTGGAAGCAGTTCGCCAGTTCCATCATACTCTATGCATCACGCGCGTGCTCGACCCCGCCTGTGGCACCGGCAATTTCCTTTATGTCAGCCTCGAACTGATGAAGCGGCTCGAAGGTGAAGTGCTCGAAACGCTGGAAGCGCTGGGCGATGATGAAGCGCGGCTTCTGCTCGATGGCGAAACGGTCAATCCGCGTCAGTTCTACGGCCTCGAAATCAATCCGCGCGCCGTACCGATTGCCGATCTGGTGCTTTGGATCGGTTTCCTGAAATGGCAACTCCGCACAGTGGAAGTGAAAGACCTGCCCGAACCGATCCTGCACGCTTACGGCACCGTCAAGCAACAGGATGCAATCCTTGCCTATGACAAGCAGGAATTGCTGCGGAACGAGGACGGCACGCCGATGACGCGGTGGGACGGGGAGACGATGAAGCTCCACCCCATCACCGGCGAGGAAATCCCCGATCCCGATGCGCAGATGGAACTCTACACATACGAAAATCCGCGCCGCGCCGATTGGCCGGAGGTGGAATTTATCGTCGGCAACCCGCCTTTCATCGGCGGCAAGGATATGCGCGCTGAGTTGGGCGATGGCTATGCCGAGGCGGCTTGGAAGGCGCGTAAAGGCGTGCCTGGCGGGGCCGATTTCGTAATGCATTTTTGGGACGAGGCGGCAACGCGGCTGCTCGCCAAGCCGCCTGCGAAAACGAAAGGCGAGAACTCGCTGCGGCGGTTCGGTTTTATCACTACCAATTCCATCACCCAGACCTTCAGCCGCCGCGTGGTGGAAAAGCATATGAACGCGAAGTTGCCGCTATCGCTGGTCTATGCCGTGCCCGACCACCCGTGGGTGAAAGGCAGCGAGCGCGCGGCAGTGCGGATCGCCATGACCGTGGCGGTGCGCGGCGAGCGCCAGGGCAAGTTGGCCGAAGTAGTGCACGAAAGCGGGCTCAATAACGATACGCGTGATGTGCGGCTGGAAAGTGAAGTGGGGAAGATCACGAGCGCACTGCGCCTGGGAGCTGATTTTTCACGTATCTCAGACCTCATTGCCAATGAAAAGATCGGGAACAAAGGTATCGTTCTTCACGGCAAGGGCTTCTTGGTAGACGAGGCGACCGCCAACCGCTTGGAGGAGCGCTCAGATAAAGCAAACGATAGGATTATCCGGCCGTTGTTCAATGGCAACGATTTAACGCAAAGGAGCAGAGGTGTCTGGGCGATCGACGCGGCATTCCTCGAGAAGGCCGATTTGGAGAGAAATTACCCAAAAATATACCAGCATCTATATGATCATGTTCGTCCGGAAAGGTTGCAGAACAAGCGGGAAGTGCGCCGGCTGAATTGGTGGAAATTCGGAGAGATCGGAGCAACTTTTCGACCTGACCTACTGAGGATTCCGTCCTACATTGCGACCACGAGGACGGCCAAGCATCGAACGTTCTCAAAGGTATCGAGCTTCGTAATCCCGGAAAGCAAGCTCGTAACGTTCATGACCGATAGTAATCAGATTCTTGCATTGCTCTCATCTCGACTTCACCATACCTTTGCATTGACAACCGGTGGTTTCTTGGAAGACCGCCCAACTTATCAGCATACGGATACATTCAACCCCTTCCCCTTCCCCATCCTCACCGACACCCAATCCGCCAAGCTCGACGCCCTCGGCGAACGCCTAGACGCCTTCCGCAAAGAGCGGCTGGCGGAACACGCCTTCCTCACCATGACCGGCATGTACAATGTGCTCGAACGCTATCGCGAACTCGATCGCAAGGCGGACGTGCCGCCGCTTTCAGAGGAGGAACTGGATGTCGCCGAAGCGGCTCAAATTACCGTGCTCAAGGACATTCATGACGAAATCGACCGCGAGGTCTTCGCTGCCTATGGCTGGGAAGACTTGGGCAAGCGGCTCGTCGGCAAGCCCGGCGCGACCACACCCAGCCCGCACAAATCCGAAGATCAGGAAGAAGCCGAGGAAGAGTTGCTCGCACGCCTCGTGGCGCTGAACCAAGAACGCGCTGCAGAGGAGAAACGCGGGATCGTTCGTTGGCTGCGCCCCGATTTCCAGATCCCGCGCCTTGGGCATAAAGTCTCTGGCAGCGAGCAGGTCGAGGCCGACTTGGGTGAAGTGGTGCTGATCGAAGAGCGCAAATGGCCGACCGATGGCCTCGAGCAAATCCGCACATTGCGCGATGTTCTGGCCGAAGCAGAAGCGCCCCTGCCCGCCGATGCCCTTGCCACCTTGTTCAAGGGCCGCAATACCGCCAAACGCAAATCGCGGGTTTCCGAAGTGCTCGAAACGCTGGTCGCAACGGGTGCCGCACGGTCTGGCGAAAAGGGCTATTTCCTGCCGCGCTAGGGCCGCATTTTCCTACTCGCCGCTTCCCTGCTAGCTTCGCTTTGTCCTTCTTCGCATCGGTTTCCGGCCGGAAAAGGCAAAGTTCGTTAGTTCATGCGCCTCTGCGGATGTGTTTTATGAACTAAACCCCCAATTTGGGGATCGTGACGCTGCGACTCGGGCGGCAGAGGAGAGAGATTGATGGCCAAAATCACAGGACTGGGCGGCGTGTTTTATGTTGCGGAGGACCCTGCGGCGACGCGCGAATGGTACCGCGAAAAGCTGGGTATTGATGGCGAATATGGCCCGCAATTGAGCTGGTCGGAAGAGACGGGTGACAAGCCCTATTCGCTGATCAGTCATTTCTCCGACGACAAATATATCAAGCCAGGCAAAGGCGGGTTTATGATCAATCTGCGCGTCGATGATCTGGACGGCTTTGTCGAAGTGCTGAAAGACCGCGATGTCGAAATCCTCGACTCTGTGGATGAGGGATACGGCAAATTCGCATGGATTCTCGACCCCAATGGCGTGAAGATCGAATTGTGGGAACAGGTCGAAGCGCCCTGATTACGCGCCGCATGGCAACCTCGGCACGGGCGCGTTAGGCGGGTATTAACCACCTCCCGCAAATATGGCGGTGATGGTTCGTAATGCTCTCCTGATTGCCGCGTCTGCTCTTCTGGGTGGATGCAGCCTGCTGCCGGGATCGGACCGCTCCGACCCGCCGCGCAGCACGCAATCGGCGAACATGCCGGTATCGGGAGAGGCCCGCCAATGTCTGGCGCAACTGGACCGCACCGGATCGCGCTATAGCCCGTTGCCCGACCGGACGCTGGGCCAAGGCTGCACCAATTTCAACACGGTGCGATTGTCGGATTTGCGCGGTGATACTGCGAATTTTGCACTAGCCAATCTGGGCCCGGTAACATGCCCAACCGCCAATGCCTTTGCCGGATGGGCCAGATATGGCGTGGACCGCGCCGCGCGGCAAATCCTCGGCAGTCCGCTGCTGAGAATTGAAACGATGGGCAGCTATTCCTGCCGCAATGTCGCGGGGTCAAACCGTCGCTCAGCTCATTCGCGGGCAGAGGCAATCGATGTGGCGGCTTTCGTGCTGGCCGATGGACGAAGAGTGAGCGTTTTGGGCGATTGGAACGCCGGATCAGCGGAAGAACGCGAGTTCCTGCGCATCGTCCGCGGGAGCGCCTGCAAACGGTTTGGAACGGTTCTAAGTCCGGACTACAACGCCGATCACCGCGATCATTTCCATCTGGAAGTCGGCAGCAGCGACTTCTGCCGATAGGGCCTAGGCCGCGTTCGGCGTGGCATCGATTTGTGCCTCCAACCGCACTCTAACCGCCTCTGCAGCGTGATGTGCGCCTAGCTTGTGCATCATATTCGCGCGATGGATTTCAACGGTGCGCGGGCTGATATCCAATTCGCGGGCGATCGCCTTGTTGCTGCGCCCCCGGGTTAACCAGTCGAGCACTTCGCGCTCACGATTGGAAAGGTTCGCAATCAAGCTACGGGCATCAATCATTTTGCGCCGCGCCTCACCATATTCAACTGCCTCACCGCCGAGACGAGAGAGTGTGCCATCGAACAATTCCATATCGAACGGCAGCGACAGATAATGCAGCGCACCTGCTTTCATCGCATCCACCACCCGCTCGGGAACCGGCTGGGTTGCGGCGGCGATCACGGGCAACCAAATCCCGGCATCGGCCAGAGTTTCGATCAAGCCAGCGGTGCCACCGGTCTCCGGATCGTCTGTGGCAACGATGATTCCGTGCGATGGTGCATGCCCGATCAACTCGCCAATGTCGGCATAGACTTCGGCATGATAACCGAGGTCAAATGCAATTGAGGCATGTTCCGCCCGGTTGCGGCTGGACGGGTCGACGAAATGTATTGTGAAGCGTTTTTCCATGAACGCATATCTGACGTACTACGCATGATTGCGCATTCCGTAGTAATACCGATGTGGAGATTTAATTGCCGAAAAATTCAGGATATTCGGACAATATTAGAATATCCGAAACGGATCTTTCACAGTACAAGTTCAGTCATTTCGAATAAACAGATCGCCATGAACTTAGGATTTTTCGTCAAAGCTGTAGTCAGGAAGCGAATGAAATGCTGATTTCAGCGCGTCGCCCCAGCTAGACGATATGGCTTGGAAATACTCATCATCATGCGTGATCCTGCGGACATGTGTAGCTTCGAAAGAAGCGCGCCCGATGACCATGAGATCAAGCGGCAGACCGACCGACAGATTGGCCTTTAGCGTCGAATCGAAGGACACCATGATCAGCTTCACCGCATCTTCAAAGCTCATATCCTTGTCGTAACCCCGGATCAGGATCGGGCGCCCATATTTGGTTTCGCCAATCTGGAAGAAGGGTGTGTCGAAGCTCGCCTCGATAAAATTACCCTCAGGGTAGATCATAAACAGGCGCGGCTCCATGCCTTCGATCTGCCCTGCCAGAATGATCGATGCGGTGAAGCGGCCCTTACCCCGCGCGCCATTGTCTTCCTGTGTCTTGGCAATGGTATCGCGCAGCAATTGGCCGATCTCTGACGCGACCTGAAACATCGTGGGCGCTTTCAGCAGCGAATTGTTACGATCTTCAGGCGCTTTTGTGCGTTCCTCAAGCTGACTGATAACCGCTTGCGTGGTCGCAAGGTTGCCAGCGGTCATAACCGACAGAATGCGCTCACCGGGGACCGTCCAGTGAAACATCTTCTTAAAGACAGAGATATTGTCGACGCCCGAATTCGTCCGAGTGTCGCTCATCATCACGAGGCCCTTATCGAGCACCATTCCAACACAATATGTCATGAGAAATCCTTCATCCGGCCAGCCGCCGTTATCGCGCGCGAATACACCTAGAAAATCGAACGGTCCATCCGAAATCGTGCACCCCGATCATTGACCGCATCATTGCTGAACTTGCTGCTCCACCTCGACATCGACCTGCAGGTCTTCGTTGAGCGAACCAAAAGTGATGCCAGTAATCGGCGCTGCATCACGGTAATCACGCCCGGTGGCAACGCGAACATAGCGCGGGTCGGGGCTGATGCCGTTAGAGATATCGAAACCAACCCAGCCAAGCCCATCAACATGCGCCTCTGCCCATGCATGGGTAGCGTCTTGTTCCACCCGATCATTCATCATCAGGTATCCGCTGACATAGCGTGCCGGGACATCCATCGCCCGCGCTGCACCAATGAAGATGTGCGCGTGATCCTGGCACACGCCGCTGCCTTGGGTGGCGGCTTCCTCAGCGGTGGTTTTCACTCCGGTCTGGCCCGTCATATAGGCCACATCGGAACGGATCCGTTCCGAAAGCGCATGCAGCCCGTCCAACTTGTTCCCGTCGAGCGTACCGATGTCCCGCAGCATCTGCTTTACGGTTGGCCCCGGCTTGGTCAGCGCGGTTTGGCCAAGGAAGCTCCACAATGGTAAATGCCCGGAATGGCGCCCAATAACGCCGGCATTGTCTTCCGTATCCACCAACCCTTCGCAGCTGATCAGGACTTCGCGAACGCCGGGTTCGACCGTTACCAGTGTAACCGTGTTGAAATTCTGGTCGTCATACTCAAGCTCGGCCTCGGCATTCTCGTATGACATTGTCCAGTCGAGAATTTTCTGACCTTGCGTTTCCTTCGGCGTCAGGCGCAACCGTTGCAGCGCATGCACCACAGGCTCTCTGAACCGATACCGGGTGTTATGGCGAATGGATAATCTCACGCGATGAACCTGTAGTCTTCCGCGATCGCGGCAGCGATAGCATTGTTGCGATTGCTAAAATCGATCAGGAACTGGTGCAGGCCAGTATCGAAAATATCGTCGATCGTGGTCGCGCTCATCTCGGTATCGGCATCGCGCATCAATTCGTTACAGAGACCTTCATTGTGATGGAGCCTGGCGAGCGCCGCAAGATTGTCCCGCAGAGCCGAATGGCAAAATGCTAAGCTGCGCGGGAAGCGGTCATCGAGCACCAGAAATTCAACAATGCCGCGCGCATCAATCTCGCCTGCGTTGAGCCAACGATAGGCGCGGTCGCCCGATACGGAGCGTAGCACATTGTCCCATTGACCCGTATCGAGGCTGGACCCGACATAAGATAGCGACGGCAGTAGCAGATAATATTTGATGTCGAGAATGCGCGCGATGCTGTCCCCGCGCTCCACAAACGTGCCGGCCCGCGCAAAATGGAAACCGGCATCGCGAAGCATTGAGCCAGCCATGGCTCCATGGACCTGCATCCCTGCACGCCGGACATCGCCGACAACTTTGCCAAGATTGCCCTGAGCAACGGGGCGCTTCAAATCATCCTGCAACTGCATCCAGCTGGTATTGACAGCCTCCCAGACCTCGCTGCTGATCACATTGCGGACCAGTCGAGCGTTGGTCCGCACCTGTTCGAACGTGCTCAGCACATTAGCGCTATTCTCTTTGTCCCGCAGGATGAAGTTCCAGACATTGGGGCCGGAGTAATCGTCTTCAAACTTCGCTTCAAACGCGACTTTCTGCCCTGAAGTGACAATGACAGAACGCCATTCCTCTTTCGCTTTGGTATGGTCACGTGTGAGCGCCATGCGCAGTCCAGCATCAAGCAGGCGTGCGGTGTTCTCCGCCCGCTCCAAATAGCGGAACATCCAGAACAGTCCGTTGGCTGTACGGCCTAGCATGCGCGGCTCGCGAGGGTGTCTAGAGCAGCCATCAGTCTTTCAGCACCCATGTATCTTTAGTCCCGCCGCCTTGGCTGGAATTGACCACCAGCGATCCTTTTTTAAGCGCAACCCGCGTCAATCCCCCGGGTGTGATATCTACGCCATTGGGCGATACCAAAACATAGGGGCGCAAATCGACATGGCGCGGTGCAAGGCCGCTCTTGGTGAAGATGGGTGTGGTAGAAAGCGCAAGCGTCGGTTGCGCGATGTAGTTTTCCGGCGTTGTCTTCAGCTTCTTGCGGAAAGCTGCGATTTCCTTCTTTGAGGCGGTTGGCCCGATCAGCATACCGTAACCGCCCGAACCGTGGACTTCTTTCACCACCAGCTCTTCGAGATTGTCGAGCACATAAGCGAGGCTATCATCATCCGCGCAGCGCCATGTCTGAACATTGGGGAGTAGCGGTTTTTCGCCGGTGTAGAATTCGACGATCTCCGGCATGAAGCTGTAAACCGCTTTGTCATCGCACACGCCTGTTCCCGGTGCATTGGCGATCGTGACGCCGCCAGCGCGGTAAACATCCATGATCCCCGGCACACCCAGGACAGAGTCCGAATTGAACGTCAACGGATCGAGATATTCATCGTCAATCCGGCGGTAGATCACATCGAGCGGTTGGAACCCGCGAGTGGTACGCATCTGCACGCGGCCATCCATTACCCGCAGATCGCTGCCTTCGACCAGTTCCGCGCCCATTTGGTCTGCAAGGAAAGCATGTTCGAAGTAAGCGCTGTTATAGATGCCCGGCGTTAGGACAGCGACAGTAGGCTTGCCCTTGGTTGCTGGCGGCGCACAGGCTGCGAGGCTCTTAGCAAGCTGACGCGGATAGGTTGCAACTGGCTCGACATCGACTTGCGAGAACAGCTCGGGGAACATCGCCATCATTGTTTCGCGGTTTTCGAGCATATAGCTCACACCCGAGGGAGTGCGGGCATTGTCTTCGAGTACAAACCACTCATCCGGCCCGGTCCGAACCAGATCGATCCCGACTATATGCGAATAGACACCGCCCGGTGGCGTAAACCCGACCATTTGCTGCAGCCATGCTGCATTGTTCTGAAACAGACGCTGCGGCACCCGGCCGGCGCGGATAATCTCTTGCCGGTGGTAGAGATCGTACATGAAGGCGTTGAGCGCACTGACACGTTGCTCGATACCGCGGACCAATCGCCGCCACTCGCCTGCACCAATAACACGCGGCACCATATCAAACGGGATCAAGCGCTCTTCGGCCTCATCCTCACCATAGACGTTGAAAGTAATACCGGTTTTTCGAAAATTGCTTTCGGCTTCACGGTGCTTGCGCTTCAGCCAAGAGGGGTCCTGCTGGTCGTACCATTCGCAATAGCCGCCATAAGCAGGGCGAACCGATCCGCCCTCCGCATACATCTCGTCGAAATTGGCTGGCGCCTCGCTCATGAACCCCCGAAAATGCTTGTCCAGCGAACGCAATCATTTCGCGTTCGTCAGGCTACCCCGTTGCAGCCTTATAAACCCAAAGCCTCACTTGTCTCCAAGTTCCCGTAAAATCGCCCGGATGCACTCTGGCGAGTAGGAAAAGCCAATGTGATTGCAGCGCAATGCCACAGCACGATCACGCTCGCCTTCCTTGCCGCAGGTACAGCGCGGGCTGACGATCCCGTCGCGCGCACTCCAGAAGGCGACCGTTTCCACGGGCGGTTTCTCGCCGACATCGCCCTCGATTGGCGGCTGATCCACCTTGTGACCGGTGACAAACTGATAGATGCGCCAAGCGTTGTTGGCGCGTGGATTGCCGCTGAAAGGCGATCCCATCGTAATGACTTTGGCCACTTTATCGGGATGGCGCTTCGCCAGCTCACGCGCGAACAGACCGCCAAGGCTCCAACCCACCAGCACGACATCACGGCCATAGCGCTCATGGATATCAATCAGTCGCTCTTCCAGAAAAGCGACATTCTCGGTCGTGGGACCAAAATTAAAACCCATACCCCAGCGCTTGACTGTGTGCCCTGCCCGCTCGATCTGCTGCGCCATATATTTCATGCGCACCGGATGCGTGCCAAAACCGGGAAGCATCATCACCGTTTGGGGTGACTGCGTTTCGGCAATCTCCATCTTGCGGAACAGCCGTAACGCCGGTTCCAACACTGCCCGCGCCTCTGCCAGTGTGTGCCGTATCTTCGGACGCGGCGCAGGCTCGGGATTGGTTTCCCGCGCCAAGGCAACCCTGCGCGACAATTCACCTTTGCGGATTTGCAATCCGTCGAGCGGTGATGGAGGTTGTTTGGCTGCCAACTTAGCTTCTGGATTTAGGGGCAATCGCCGATCCGCTCGGACTTGATGTTCATTTTCATGTTCATCTCGCCAATCGGACCGCCGCTAATTTTCATATCCATTTCGAGATCAGTCTGATCCGATTGGACAGTTCCGCTCATCGCCACTTCGGCGCCAGAACCCATTGGCCCGCTGCATTTCATATTGGCATCAAGATCCGATCCAGAGACGTCAAACTTGCTAAACTCGCATTGCGACGATTGATCCGCCTGCCCCAAGCCGCGCACCATATCCTGAAAGCCGTTTTCCGCCTCTTCCTGAGTCAGGCACCGCTCCGACGTATCGGTCCGCTGGGCCTGCTGCTCAGCCATCGCTTGCTGCGCTTCCGGAAGGCCCGTGATACTCACATCGACGACCTCGGTGACGGTCCGATAAAGTCCTGGCTCAGGCTTTTCCAGTTCTTCGATGGCCGCTGCTACTTCTTCCTGAGTTTTCGGTTCTTCGGCCTCGCTTCCGCAGGCGGCTAGGCCCAGAGCAAGGAGCGGCAGACAAAAACGGACACGCATCGGTAAATCCTCCTTAAAACATGGTTGCAAGCTATCAGTCGGACCACTCCCTGCCAAGCGCCGCATTGATGCCTTGCCCGCAGCCGGTTTACCCCCCATATGTTCCGCTATGTCTCAGCTCGTTATCCGCCGCGGTCTTGAAGAACCCGATACGTCCGAAGAATTCGTCCCGCACAAGCCCAATCGACCCGAAAAATCGATGCCGGGCAAGAAGTTTGAGCTCGTTTCAGATTATGAGCCCGCAGGCGACCAACCGACTGCAATTGCCGAATTGGTTGGCGGCGTTGGTGATGGTGAAGCAACGCAGACGCTGCTCGGCGTTACCGGTTCGGGCAAGACTTTCACTATGGCCAAAGTGATCGAGGAAACGCAGCGCCCCGCCCTGATCCTCGCGCCCAATAAAATCCTCGCCGCACAGCTCTTCGGGGAGTTCAAGAGCTTCTTCCCCAACAATGCGGTCGAATATTTCGTCAGCTATTATGACTACTACCAGCCCGAAGCATATGTCGCGCGGTCGGATACCTATATCGAGAAAGAAAGCTCGGTAAACGAGGCAATCGACCGGATGCGGCACTCGGCCACGCGGTCCTTGCTTGAGCGGGACGATGTCATCATCGTCGCCTCGGTTTCCTGCCTGTACGGTATCGGATCGGTTGAGACTTATTCAGCGATGATATTTGACATCAAAAAGGGCGAAAGCGTTGATCAGCGAGAGTTGATCCGGAAGCTGGTGGCGCTGCAATATAAGCGCAATGATGCAGCCTTTACGCGCGGTACATTCCGAGTGCGCGGCGATAATCTGGAACTCTACCCTAGCCACTATGAGGATATGGCATGGCGGATCAGTTTCTTCGGTGACGATATCGAGGAAATCAACGAGTTCGACCCGCTGACAGGTACCAAAGGCGCTAGGCTCGATACCGTTCGCGTCTATGCGAATTCGCACTATGTCACACCCGGTCCGACCATGAAGCAGGCCGCTGATGCGATTAAGTTTGAGCTGCAAGAGCGACTGAAAGAGTTGAATGAGGAAGGCCTGCTGCTGGAAGCCCAGCGGCTTGAGCAACGCACCAATTTCGATCTTGAAATGATCGCCGCCACTGGGTCATGCGCGGGAATTGAGAACTACTCGCGTTTCCTGACAGGCCGTCTGCCCGGCGAACCACCACCGACACTATTCGAGTATCTTCCCGAAAACGCATTGCTCTTTGTCGACGAAAGCCATCAAACGGTACCGCAGATCGGAGCGATGTCGAAAGGCGATCACCGCCGCAAACTGACGCTCGCGCAATATGGCTTCCGCCTACCCAGCTGTATCGACAACCGCCCGCTGCGCTTCAACGAATGGGATGCGATGCGCCCGCAAACCGTGGCGGTTTCGGCCACCCCTGGCGGCTGGGAAATGGAGCAAGCCGGCGGCGTCTTTGCCGAGCAAGTCATCCGACCCACGGGCCTGATCGACCCACCGGTCGAAATCCGCCCGGTCGAGGATCAGGTGCAGGATTGCATCGACCAATGCCGCCAGACTGCTGAGAAAGGTTATCGCACGCTCGTCACCACACTGACCAAGCGGATGGCGGAGGACCTCACCGAATTTATGCACGAAGCGGGCCTGCGCGTCCGTTACATGCATAGCGATGTAGAGACGCTCGAACGCATCGAACTGATCCGTGATCTACGGCTTGGCGTATATGACGTTCTGGTCGGCATAAATTTGCTGCGTGAAGGCCTGGACATTCCAGAATGCGGGTTAGTTTGCATCCTCGACGCCGACAAAGAAGGCTTTCTCCGCAGCGAGACCTCGCTCGTCCAGACCATCGGCCGCGCAGCGCGTAACGTCGACGGCAAGGTCATTCTCTATGCCGACCGGATAACCGGCAGCATGGAACGCGCGATGGCCGAAACCGACCGCCGCCGCGAAAAACAACGCGCCTATAATGAAGAACACGGCATCACGCCCGCGACTATCAAACGCGATATCGCCGATATCGTAGCGCACACAGCCAGCAAGGATAGCGTCACAGTCGATACCGGCGATGAGGAGGTTAACAATCTCGTCGGCCACAACCTCCGCGCCTATATCGAAGACCTAGAGAAACGCATGCGCGACGCCGCTGCCGATCTGGAATTCGAAGAAGCTGGCCGCCTCCGCGACGAAATCCGCAAGTTGGAAGCGGATGAGCTCGGCATCCCCGACGAAGACAAGAAAGCACCGATTGTCGGGCGTGCGCAGGAGGGTAAGCCTGGTACCCGGAAGATGCGCTATGGGAAAACACAGCGGAAGTTTGGGAAGTGAAGTCTGCTCTCGTCATCTCTCTCTTGCTCGCCATGACTGCCTGCAAACCACCCGCAACCGATGACTATGTCGAACGGGTAGCTTTGGCCGAGGTTGACGGCCATGCCAGCACGCCCATCGCTTCTCCTGACACCGAAGATGCCGTTTGGGTTGAGAGCGACCGAGCGGGCCGGATACTCTATGGTGTACCCGGCGGGACACCGTTGATGGCGCTTGCTTGCGATGAACAGAATGGCACGCGATTCGTGCACGTTACCCGCTTTGCTGCGGCCGATCCTGAAGCGAAGGCATTGATCGCGCTTATCGGTAATGGGCACACGGCGCGCTTGCCGATTGATGCGACATGGAATGGGCGCGTATGGCTGTGGGAAGGGAACTATCCCGCGAGCAGCCTTGATCTGAATGTCTTCACCGGCCCGCGCAGGGTCGAAGCGACCGTGCCCGGAGCCGGAAGTGTTATTCTGAACCCGAGTCCGCGTCCGGCGCAGCTGGTCGAGGCGTGTCGGCGGGAATCCGCTGAGACTGCTCCGCCAAGCTAACCAGACTGTCAGGCGTCAGCACTTGCGGCAGGATTTGCGCTTCGCCGCCCGCAGGGTACCAGACATAGAGCGGGACGCCCGCTGCACCATGCTCAGCTAGATATTCAGTGATCGCTGCATCGCGCCGCGTCCAGTCGCCGCGAATGGCTATCACGTCGGCTTGCTCAAATGCCGCACGGGTGGCTTCACGTTCGATCGCGACCCCTTCATTCACTTTGCAAGTGACGCACCAATCCGCAGTGAACCATGCGAAAACGGGACGTCCTGATGCGCGTGCCTCCACCAAAGCATCAGCGCTGTACGCGGCCGGATCGAGCAGCGATTTTGCGCTACTCGTCGCGTTCTGCGAATAGCTTGTCGGCAGCGCGAAAGCGGCGAAAATGGCGAAAGGCGCGACAATCAGACCAAAGGCTGGCCATGCCATTTTGCCGGCCTTTTGCAGGCGCCCGACAGCTGCCAGCGCAATAAACAGCCCGATAATGAGTACCATAGCCATCAGGGCGAACCCCTGCCCTCCGAGGCGAGAGACCAGCCACACCAGCGCCAGTGCGGTCAGGCCCATGGGGATCGCCATCAGCTTCCGGAAACGCTCCATCCATGTGCCCGGCTTGGGTAGCATGTTCCGGAGCGCTGGAACGAAGCCAATGAGCAGGAATGGCAGCGCCAAGCCGAGGCCTAGCACCGCGAAGAGCAGCAGCGCCTGATAGGTCGGGAGTAGCAGTGCAGCACCGACTGCCGCCGCCATAAATGGTCCGGTGCATGGCGTCGCAGCTACTGCAGCCAGCAGGCCTGTCGCAAAAGCGCTGGCCGGTTCGCCGCTTCGAGTGAGCCACACCGATGGCAATTCGAAGACACCTGCCAAATTGGCTGTGATCGCCACTGCCAGCACTAGCAGAGCCACAACCACGCCGGGTTCTTGCAGCTGGAATGCCCAACCGACTTGCTCACCTGCAGCCCTTAGAGCCAGCATGATCGCACCCAGTGCAACACAGGCGAGGATCACGCCTGCACTGTAAGCAACCCCCTCTTTGCGCGCCTCGCTCTCACTTCCGCCAGCACGTGCGAGGCTCAATGCCTTCAAGCTCAGGATTGGGAACACACAGGGCATGATATTGAGGATCAACCCGCCAGTCAGGGCGGCCAGCAACAGCAAGCTCAAAGCAGGAGCGTCAGCAGACAGCGTGGCAAAAGACCCATCGGGCGAAGCAATATCGCTTGGCCGCGCGGTGAACCGCACTCCGTTTTGCCCCTCAAATGCCAGAATACCGGTGATCTGGTCCGGCCTTGCGTCAGGGTCTGACAGTGAAATTTCTGCAATCAGCATGTCGTCACCACGCATGAAGGTCTGAACCGCTGCATATTGCACAAGGTCGATATTCGCGATGTAAATATGTGGATTGGATAGAGTCACCGCAGAAGGAAGCGGGATCGCGATACGCAGCGTATTCCCGTCCATTTCGAACGTGGCTTCGCTGTCTATCATTGGGGGAATAGCCGTCCGCCACTGGGCAAAGCGATCATCACCGAAGTCACCCTGACCCACTGGCAACGTAATCTGCATTTCGCCTTCTTCCGGCACACATATTTGGTCGGTGCAAGCAAGCCATTCCGCTTTCAACCCAATCTGTGCTGCGCCCGATTCGGGCACATCGTCCGGCACCGAAACGGGGATCAGAACCGCATATGAACCCTCATAAATGTGATTCATCAAACCGCTGATCAGCAACTTCTTCGGTACCGGGTATTGCGGCTCGCCAGCCGTCCAGTCTTCCGGCAAGTCCCATTCGAGCTGCATTCCGTAACCCGCGTCGCCAGGGTTTTCCCAATAGCCGTGCCATTCCTCGGAGACCGGTTCAAAATGGATCGCCAGCGTCAAATCTTCGCCCGCAATCGCCGGCCCATCTGCAACCAACGTCGCTTCAATATTGGGATCGATGCCGGGGATATTCTGGGCGTAGCTCGTGGCACTGAACGCCAAAGCGATCATCAGTGCCGGGAAAGCCGCAAACCGGTGCGCCCATTGGCGGATAGCAGGCATTGCGGGCAATCTCCTTGCGTACTCCCCGTCCGCGCATTTAGGGAGAGTTTGTCTATCCCGCAATGCATGCCATCAAAGGCCCAACCACGCGACCATGCCGATTCTGCGAAAACTCCAGACTTTCAGCGGCTTGCCCGGTGCAGAGGCTTGGGCATTTTTCGAGGCGACAGTTTTGCTAGCTTACGCACGTTTGCTCGTAAATTTGGTGCCGCTTTCGCGCTGGCGCAAACAGATCGAAGTCTCGAGGAGCGACACTTCAGAAGTTTCTCCACTCACCAAACAGCAACGCCAAACTTCGCGGATGATAACGCGAACCATCAAGCGGGCTGGCCGCAATTTGCCGGTCAAATTCGTCTGTCTGCCACAAGCATTTGCAGCGCGGTGGATGCTTTCACGCAGGGGCATTCCGACCGAGTTGTTCCTTGGCACCCAACTGGCCGCCGAGGAAGATCGCGAATTTCACGCCTGGCTCAAAGCGGGCGATATTATGATCACCGGCCATTGCGATGAAGAGGCGTATGCCGTGTTTGGCTCGCAGCGACGCGCTTAGGGTTTCGCAGCGACCAAACGTTTCAAGGCACGCCCCATGCCGAGAATCGGCGACAGCACGCCAAGAACCCAAAACCGCCCTGGCTTTACAGAAATCGTTGCAAGATCGCGCGGACGGGCCAGCTCGCGCAGCAAAGCATGGCGGCGATAGCCACCACCACTTTTCAGCAGCACAGAATGACGGAACCGGTCACGGTAATGTGCCCAGTCTTTGAGGCTATGCGGCCGCGACGGCATATCCTCAAACATCATCCCGAGTTCCAAATCAATCAAATCGCTGACATCATGCTGCATCAAATCTGCAAACGCAGCTGGGATAGGCGTGCCAAGGACCCGTTCCGCCAAAGCCAGACTTACTGCACCGATCCGCTGAAGATCGTCGCTAGCGAAAATCTCTGCCGCCTCGCCAGCCTCCTGATCTGAAAGGCCCCGCACCACGTGATCAACATCTGCCAACCATTTCAGCCGCACCCAACCCGACTTCGCCCCATGCACACAGATATAGACGCAATGCATTGCCGCAGGGAGCATAGGGATCGTTTGCCCGCCGATTGTCGTGCCTACGACGCTTTGTGACCATAGCTGATCAATCCAGGGCATTAGTGAGGGGTTCGGAACCATCCGCCAGTGGAGATCAAGCTGCATCCCATCGCTTTTACGGATGAAAGTGAAAGCGTTGTGCAAAGCCATGAATGTCTCGCGGCTTTGCTCGGTAAGATCGAAATCAGGATAGAAAAGCTCAAAGCCATGCGCCGCGACGATCTGTTCTGCCTCAGCGTAGCGATCCGGCGCCACAAGCAGATCAACGTCGATCATTTGCCTCTGCGACGGGGCAGCGTAATACTCTGCCGCAATGCCGACCCCTTTAAGCGATGCACAAGCAATACCCTGCTTCGAAAACGCCTCCATCAACTCACTCGCAAGCTTGACAGCGCGCATATAGTATTCCGCGTTTTCACTGGTCTTCCCAGAGAAGTGCCGCACTAAGTCCCCGGGCGGATTAATGGCCGAGAATTGCTGTAGTCCCGCATAGACAAGCGCGCCAACGCGGTGACGCTCAACCAGTGCCGCAAACCGTTCCCAGTCAAAGTCGTCCGTAGAGCTCAATATTTCAGTCAGGAACGGCGACGCATCGGGCGATTCTGCAATTAGCAGCGCCAGCAACTTCTGCTCGATGTCCAGACGGTCGTTCAACTTTGCTCCCTCGTGTGATGTTTGCTTGTTGCCTTTGACACCATCTGGCAAGACTCGTTTCGCAATGGGGGCCTTTCGATCTTATTTTGCTGATGTCAGGCGCGACGCGGGCGGTGATCTTGGCGTGGCTGCGGCGTTGGTGGGAACAGGCGCCGTGCTGGAGGGTATCGGCATCGTTGCGATCCTTCCGTTCGCCGCGCTGATTACCGGAAACGCCGATACGCAGGCTGCGCGTTCTATCCTCGAATTCATGAGCGATTTCGGCATCTCGACCGAACTTGGGCGAGCGATAGCGCTATCCTGCGGCTTCCTGTTGCTGCTCGCGCTTCGCGGACTGGTCGTTTGGAAACGCGACACGAAGCTATTTCACATGGGCCTTGGCTATGTCGATCGCTGGCGCAGCAAGCTGTTTCGCGCGATTGCCGATGCGCGGTGGGGCGTGGTGAGCAATCTGCGCCGGACCGATATCGAGCATTCGATTACCAGTGATGTGATGCGGCTCTCCTCGGGAACCGATCGGATGCTAAAAGGGGGTGCGGCGATTGCTCTCGCGGGCGTGCAACTGGCAATCATTGCATTGCTAGCCCCAGTGCTCTTGCTGATGGTCTTCGGCTTGATGTTGATCGCTGCCGCAGTGACGATACCCCTGCTCCGAAAAGCTGATCGCTTAGGTCAGCGGCTAACCAAGTCGGGACGCAAGATACACAGCGTGCTGGGCGACTTTCTCATCAGCCAGAAACTGGCGCGACTGAACAATGCCGAAAACGAGTTCTTTGATCGCTTTGACGGCTCGGTGCGCGATGTTCGCTCCCATCAGTCGGAGTTTTTCGCGTCGCAAACTGCGGCAAGAGTAGGGTTCCAATTTGCAGCGGGCTGTGTGGTCGTTGCCGCGCTGCTGGTGGGTTTCTTCGCGCTCCAAACACCGTTGTCGATCTTGGCAGTGACGCTACTAGTGTTGGCCCGTTTGGTCGGCCCCGTGCAGATGATCGCGCAAACAGGGCAAGCGATTGCCAACACTCTTCCGGCCTATTCATCTCTGCAAAACACCTTGGCTGAACTTCAGGCCAATGCGGAGCCGTCCATCAATCTTGACGACATCGAACCGAAGACCGGTCCGGCCGCGCTCACGCTTTCAGCTATCTCGTTCGCATATTCCGAGAATAGTTCACCAGTCCTGCAAGGGATCAATTTGTCCGTCGCTCCGGGCGAAATCGTGGCGATTGCAGGCGTATCGGGAAACGGAAAAACTACTCTACTCGATATCGTCAGCGGACTGCACAAATGCGCCGAGGGAACTGTCGCGGTTGATGGCAAGCAGCTCATTGAACCTTCTGATTTCCGTAATTGGCGCTCCCAATCGGCCTACCTCCCGCAAGATCCATTTCTGTTCGACAGCAGTTTGCGCGAGAACCTCACTTGGTCTGCACGGGAAGTCAGCGATGACGCTTTATGGACGGCGCTCGAAACCGCCGAAGCAGACCAGTTCGTCCGCAAAATGCCTGATGGTTTGGGTAGCCGTGCAGGTGAACGAGGGCAAAACCTATCGGGCGGCCAACGCCAGCGAATATGCATCGCGCGAGCACTCCTTCGAAAGCCGCGATTGTTGATTCTAGACGAGGCGACAAATGCCCTCGATGCACAGCTAGAGAAAGATATCCTGCACCGACTCATTGCTATGCGCGACCAATTTTCGATAATCTTGGTCACACACCGGCCCGATACGCAGCGTCTGGCTGATCGCATTGTAACACTCTCTGGCGGGACGATTGTAAGCCGATGAGCAGCGAACTGATTGAACAGCGCCGCGCTTCCATCAAGCGACATCTATTCCTGCTGTGTCCCAACAACAGCGGCTCGACCTATCTGTCTCGCGCACTTGCGACATCGCAATCTGTGTGGAGCCTGGAGCGCGAAGGGCAGCACACGCTAGGTTTTGCAGGACCGCATACAGGCGCGTCACCCTGGCCGCTGATCTGGGCCGCGGAAGAGAAGTCACTCACACATTTCCGCAATTCGCGTGATTATGATTGGGAACGGACCAAGAAAGCCTGGTATTTCCATGCAACCGCAGCTCGCGATGATGCCCCGGTTTTCCATACTAAGTCTCCCCCGTTTCTACTGATCGCAGACCAATTGGCCGCGAATTTCGAGAACCCGTCTTTCTTGTTCATGGTCCGCAATCCATATGCCGCGCTTGAAGGGATTCTAAGGCGACGTAAGCCAGTCGACGACGGGGACCTTCAACTTAACATGCCCAGGATTGCGGCGCGGCATCTAATTACGTGTTTCAAATACCAGCGCGACAATATCGCGCGTTATGCTGACGATTCTTTCGCCTTTTCCTATGAGGCCTTGTGCAGCGATCCTGCCGAGATCGCACGCGGAATATCGGAGCTTGCTCCCGAACTGAACGATCTTCACCTATCGCAAAGGCTCGCTGTAAAGGGCACTTATGACGAGACACTGCGCAACATGAACGATGACCAGATTGCCCGACTGACCGACGCGCAAATCGCGATGGCAAACGAGGTTTTTCGCCCAAATGCGGAACTGCTGTCGCATTTTGACTATTCACTGATCAGAACCTAGGCGTAGACTGAACATATCACGATATGATGTGATGTGTTGAGGAATCGGAATAGTGCCGCCTAAGGTTCAAAAACCACTGAATATCAGGCTTTTAAACTCGGTTGACGCACAGAAGTTGACGGCGCTCGCGCAGCGCGTATCGTCAACCACCTGGGGCGACGAAGACGGGCGAAAAGAAAACGATTTCGACGTATTCCATCACACGCAACATGTGATTTTTCGCTTCATTCGTGACAACCGTGATCCAGAGGATTGCTACGCCAACCCCGCTTGGGATATTTGGGAGCCGGTGCTGATGCCGGTTATGCAGGCAGCGATTGCGCCCTATCAATTCCGCAAGCCGCAATTTCCGAAAGCGATGCTGGCCAAACTCGCTGCGGGACACACAATCGATCCGCATTATGACGGGGCTGGATCGAACCAGCGTGTCCACAAAATTCATGTCCCGCTGGTCACCAATTCCGAAGCAACGTTTCTCGTCAACGGCGAGAACTTCCACTTGGAGACGGGCAAAGCTTACGAAGTGAACAACATCGTTTCCCACGGCGCGGCAAATGGCGGACCAGAGGACCGCATCCATTTCATCTTCGAGGTGTTTGAAAGCGACTACGAAGACGCCCAGCAGAACGGCGCGACCGCCAATGTATAGCGCCTATGGGTTGGCAATACAGTCGGACATAGCACTCCCCGCCCTAACCCGGATCGAACCAACAACGCCAAATATTACCATCGCGGCGGCAAACATCCCCGCAGATGCAGGCGGCAAAACCAAGTTTCGCAATTGGGAAGCCGAGCCTAACCGCTTCCTAAGCCACTTCTTTGGTATCGGGCGGTTTCTCGTCACAGGCGGCGACACCATCCACTACACCCCTGAAGACGGCGCGGACGACACGCAGAT
The DNA here is from genome assembly GCF_017812015.1 of Pontixanthobacter sp. CEM42. Taxonomy (GTDB): domain Bacteria; phylum Pseudomonadota; class Alphaproteobacteria; order Sphingomonadales; family Sphingomonadaceae; genus Pontixanthobacter. Next base: position 1,655,465 of record NZ_JADQTN010000001.1, read on the forward strand.
CATTTCGATCCTTCTGGGAACCGCACTTGCTGCTGCTCTGATGCAGCGCAGGATCCTGCCGATCCATTCGTGCAGCGTGTTGACGGACAAGGGCGCAGTGCTGGTGATGGGGCGTTCCGGCGCCGGTAAATCGACCATGCTCGGCGGATTGCTCGCGCTGGACCTGCCGATGCTGGCCGACGATGTGACCGGACTCGATGTGGACGCAGCTGGAATCCCCATGGCCATTCCCGGCTTTCCGGCAATGCGGCTTTGGGAGGACTCGCTAACCGAACTCGGCCACACATCTGATGGTCTTGCGCAAGTTCGCAGAGACATCAGCAAGTTTTATCTACCGGTCTCAAAATTCCATGGCGCACCCGAACCGATCAGGGCGATCATCCATCTGACAGCCAGCAACGAATCCGAGGCACGGATCGAGACGATGAACCAAGCGGAGCGCGTCGAATGCCTATCCCGCTTCATCTTCCGCAAGAAGTTCATTGACGGCATGGGCATGCGTCGCTTTGCTTTCCAGCAAGTTGCGAAAACAATCAATCACGTCACTCTCCTCAGGGTTACCCGCCCGGCTGCCACGATAGAGCCCAAACAGCTTGCGCAAACGATGCTGGATCAGATTGCAGAAACCGAAGCGGCGACAGCCCCGTGACCACAGCCCAGTTCAACAATGACCAAAAGCTGGTCTGGCTTGCCTCTTATCCAAAGTCCGGCAGCACTTGGTTGCGCAGTTTGTTGACTGCCTATCTGCTGCCCGGCGATGAGTTTGATCTCAACGCTATGGTCGGTGAGCATGACCCGTTTGATAGGCAGATGTTGGATGATCATGCTGGCATCAGTTCCGCGGATTTCCTGCCGCACGAGCTGATGCCATATCAAGCGCAGCTTCACTGCGATATGGCGCGCGAAAGCGACGATTGGCGATTAATCAAAACGCATAGCGCCTATCTAACGGCGGATGGAGGAAAAGAACTGTTCCCGGCCTCAGCCAGCGCCGGAGCCATCGTAATCGTGCGCAATCCGATCGACATTGTCCCTTCCTATGCCCACCACGAGGGCAGGGATTACGACTGGATAATCGCACATATGCGCAACGAGGATGCCGGTGCCGATAGCTGGCGCAATCGCAGTACCCCGATGCTCCCACAGCAAATGTCGAGTTGGTCGATTAATGTCGAGAGCTGGCTCAGCCAGTCCAAAATCCCGATCCTAATGCTGCGGTATGAAGATATGCATCGCGATCCTGAAACTAGCTTAACTGCGGTTCTGCGCTTTTGTGCAATCGATGTCGAACCGGACTTGGTAACAAAGGCAATCGCCCGGTGTAGTATCGACCGCCTAAGAGCGGATGAGAAACAAACGGGATTTAACGAAAGACCGTCTACCCGACGAACTTTCTTTCGTTCGGGGACAATTGGAGATGGCCTAAGAAGCCTATCGCATGAACAAATCAAGATGATATTGGCCGATCATGGCAAACTCATGGATACCGTCGGCTACAATTCCGAAGTGCCAGTTATCTAGAAAAAAGTGAATAAGCAGAGAAATTTATGAATCAGTCCAAGTCAACACTGTCGACGGATAGCGTCGTCAAGCACAATGAAGATGTGCTGTTCAGCGAAGTGGCCGATGGCATGTCACTGATGGATATCGAGAGCGGGAAGTACTTCCATTTTGACGAGACCGGCGCACGCATCTGGAAGCAGATAAATGGTGAGATGCAGATCAGCGAAATCTGCGACAAACTGCAATACGAATTCGACGTGGAAGCCGAAACCTGCCAAAGAGATACGCTAGAGTTCCTCCAAGAACTAGCGGATATGGACCTCGTAAAGACCGGAGGATAGTCGGGTTCGTACAATTCTTACCCGGCTGGAAACTATAGGTAAAACTACAATATTCTTGCCAGAGCTCCATTTCTCATCTTTAAGAGACGGAGCAATGGGCAATTTCTAGCGATTATATCGAGGGGTACCGACCATGAGCAATGCAAAAGATAACCGGACGGAATGGAAAAAGCCGCAGGTGACTGCAATCACACCGGTACGCCGTACGCGCGGTGGTCCGGGTAACATCCGTCCAGTGGAAAACGCTTTTTACGCGACCTCGTAATAGAAGCGATTTGTATTCGTCATTTGGCGACACAAAAATGAAAACGGGCGCAACTGAAGAGTTCGCGCCCGTTTTGCTATTTCCTGTTGCCATGTCTGACAGCAGGGTAAAGACAATCGATCATGCTGCTCGCTAAATTCGACAGGCAATCACCAACAACGCGCGATGCGCCCGGCGACACCGTAATCCTCGCTGATGCCCGGATTGATGACCGCCAGGCACTGCTGGCGAAGTTGGGGATCACACAGCCCATAGCTGACGAAGGGCTAATCCTCGAAGCCTATGCACGATGGGGCGAAAAATGCGTCGATCATCTGATCGGTGACTTCGCATTTGTCATTGTCGACGCGCGGCGCAAGCAAATTTTCTGCGCGCGGGATTACATCGGCGCGCGGCCACTGTTTTACTCGCTCGACCATGACGAGTTACATATCGCCGGCGATATCGCAGGCCTAGCGAATGATCGGTCGCGCGAATTTGATCATCGCGTCGTCGCCTCAGTCCTCGCGTTCAACACCTACTTCCCAACAGACCGCACGCTCTTAAAACACGTCAAAAGGCTTCCACCCGGTCATACTCTAACCGTTCGCGCTGATAGCCACACGTTGGAACGATATTGGGAACCACGCAATTTTTCGCTGCTGAAACTGCCAAGCGACGATGACTACATTGAGTCTGGTCGTGAGCTTCTAGCCCAAGCAGTTTCGGACAGATTGCGCGATACGGCGCGACCGTCAGTACATCTGAGCGGCGGGCTGGACTCATCGGCTGTCGCCGCGCTCGTCACGAACTCGCAACGCGAAGCTGGCCACTCCGATCCGCTAGCTTACGCGTGGTATCTGGGCGATACTGACAATCCAGCAGACGACGAAACGCGGTGGGCAGAAGCTACCCGATCGGCGCTCGATGTAGTCATGCACGCACCAACAGCCACAGTCGATGGACTCACCGCGATTTTACGGGCTGACTGGTGCCTCGCGCCCGATGCATCCAACCTGTTTGGCGAAACCGCAATACTGGACCACGCCCGCTCTCACGGTGTGGACACCATTTTGTCCGGCTGGGGCGGTGACGAGGGATTATCTTTCAACGGGCGCGGGTACCGCGCGGAATTGCTGATGAGCCTGCGATGGCGAGAGCTCGCGTCCATCTGCAAAGGTCCATTTCCTGCATCGCTGGCGCGCGGCATCAAGCAGGGACTCGGAGAACTTGCTCAATCAAAGACTGGTGAGCAAGCGAAGGCAAAAATCTGCACAAGTTACTTGAGGCCAGAAATCGTCGCCGACGTAGAGCTATTTACCCCTGCACCAATATCACTTCATAGTTCCCGTCAGGCGATGGCAAGTTTGCTGGAAACGGGCGCGCAAACTGCACGGCTTGAAGATTGGGCAATTGCCGGTCGATCCCACGGAATAACCTATTCTTATCCGCTATTGGATCGCCGGGTCATCGAGTTTGCTTTGTCGCTTCCCGGGCATTTATTCTATCGGCCGGAGGCGCGGCGTTGGATCATGCGCAAAGTACTTGATCCAAAACTGCCCGATTTGGTCCGTTGGAACGATAGCAAGCTGGAGCTCGCCCGTGTGAACCATCTCAAAGCGCTTATGGCAGAAGCTTTCGAGCAATGCGCTGATTTGCTCGAAGGATGCAGCGATTTTGAAGGCAGAGAGCAGTTTGTTAATGTAGACAGACTCATCGATGATTTGCGCGGCCCGAAGGAAAACCTGTTGGACAATTTTTCAAACAAGCGCCGCGCGCTGCAATTCCTGAAATTCTAATATGGCAGCGCCCACACAAATATCAGAGATCGTGACTGTCACATCGCGCGGCTATTTGCCAGGCACACAGGTGATGCTGCATTCGTTCTTGCACCACAATCCATGGTTCGACGGACAGATTACAATCTTGCACGACGATTTGTTGGCCGACGATATGGCTACGCTTCGCCTCGGTTTTCCAGCCATCACATTTGTGGGTCCGTCGACCGAACTGACGGCGGCGATGGACACGCTGGTAGCGGACTTCCCAAATTTGAAAGACCGACAGCGGCGCTTCCTCTCATTAGAAGCATTTCACCCTGATCGCATTGGCCGCGCACTGTTTTGTGACGGCGATCTTCTGTTCCGCAACGATGTCTCTGCGATACTTGGTGCCAACGCCCAACTGATCGCATGCGGTGATCGCGCACAGATCGCTGGCGCTGGGCGCGATCCCGCGTCCATGAAAGAGCGCAGCGCATGCGATCCAAAGACCGATTCTGATAGCTTCAATGCAGGGCTAATGGTGATTGATGAGTCACTTCGAACAGAAATTGTCTGGAACCAGCTTCTGGGCCAACTCGATCCTCAAGCATGGCAATCGGTAACCTCAGACCATACCGACCAAACCGTTTTTAACCGCCAGTTCGGCAATCAAGTGACGCTCGCCGATCCTGCCTACAACTATCTGGTTGGCCATGCCGGACGCGTACGTTCGGCAATAGCAAGCCCAATGAGCGATGCAAAAGTCCTCCACTTCAATGGTCCTGCAAAGCCGTGGAATTTCGGCGCGCATCTGGCAGCGACAGCGAACGACGCAAGCTTTGTGAAGGCCATGCAGCACTGGTTTGATGCCTACATCGAATTCTTGTCATCCTATCATTTCGCGCTTGGTTCGCCGGATTAACGGTTCAGCGGGTACGACGGACAACCAACTCGCTATTGGCGTCGAATGGTCCCTTTAGCGCAGTCTTGCCGCCATCGCGCCATGTTACCTGGACGGACTTCACTGTCATCGCGTTACCCAAGCCAAAATGCGCTTGCGGGTGAATTCCCGTCGCAAAACCGCCGCTCTGGCGGATCTCACGGAGCTGTTTGCCGTTTTCGGTTTCAATCACGACTTGTGCACCAACTCCCGCACGATTGCCGATAGAATCTTCTAAACGCACCCAGAACGCTCTTCCCGATGGCGCATCGTTGCGATGGACGATCGGCTGCGTCAGGGCCGATGCGCGGATAACATCCATATCGCCGTCACGATCATAATCGGCCAGCACATAGCTGCTTGTTGCCATGCCATCCGCTAGGCCAAACCGCGCCTCATCACGTACAAATTTCTTGCCTTTCAGGTTGCGATAGAATGCGTTGGGAACGGTGGTCCTATGATAGGTCATCCCCGATCCGACGAATACATCCTGCCAACCATCCTGATCGAGATCTACGAAGCGCGAGTTCCAACTCCAGCCGGGCCGGTCAAGGCCTAGCTCTTCACTGCGATCCTGATATTTGTCCCGGGCATCCATCTGCAGAAAGACATTACGGCGGCCAATTCCGCCGACATAATCCATCTTCTCGATTGCCTTTTTCGCATCAGGGAATCGTTCGGATGCGGCCCGAATGCAGTGACGGACAAATATCTCGCCCAGACCTGCAACATTATCACAATCGCCTGTATCCGATACGTAACCAGCCCGTTGGATTGCACTGATCCCGGCACACATTGCGCGATAAGTCGGATCGCCGATGCGATCACATTTGGAGTATGTGGCATGGGCAAATTCCATCGGTTCCGACCGGTACCGCGTATTTAAATAGCACTCGCCAACCGATCCGATGTTAAGCTGCGCGTCCTCACAATATTTGAATGAGGGAGCGTCTTGCATGCGCGTCGTCGGCATAGCGATCTGCGCAGAATAGAGTTCTTGGCGCAGATCGTTATCGATATCCCCCATATCGTAGCTCATGGTGGTGCGTGTGAGATACGGGATCAGGCCTGACGACTTCTTGGCGAGTTCAAATGTCCGGTCACCGCGATTGAGATAAATCTTGTCAGCCGTCGAAACATCATCGCCAATCGCGATGTCGGGGCGCCCATCCAGATCGATATCAGCGACCAATGATGTAAGGGATTCTCCAGGAATACCCTCAAGCTCCTGCGCTTCGAATGTGCCATCGCCCTCGTTCCAGAAAATCCGGTCTTGCGAGGCCATTAGATAGGGATCGTTGTTGTTGCCGACCGTGCCCAGTGACCAGTTTGCGGCAACGATATCCAGATCACCATCATCGTCGAGATCAGCAAACGCTGGCGCACCCATCATCCCGGCGTTGCCGTTGGGCAGAAGCGTGCGATTTGCGTAGGAAAATTTGCCATCAACGTTCCACAAAATGTTGGTGTCATGCATGAAATTGGAGATCAGTAGATCAGGTAGGCCGTCACCATTCAGATCAGTAAATGCCATAGAGCCGACAAATTGATCTGCAGTAGGGCCTAAATCAATCGGAACTTCGACAAAACGCCCGCCACGATTGGAAAAAAGTTGCAAACCGCCGACCGAGGGATTGCGCGCGATCGCAACATCAACCCAGCCATCCTGCTCCAAATCGCTAGCCGCCATCGCCCAATACATCAGGTACGGCTCCAACACATCCATACCGATCGCATATGGTTCGACATCGATACCCACTTCCGGACCAAGCAAGCGCTCGAAACCTGTCTCGACTGCGGGAGCATAGGTTTGTGTCATCACAGGAGAAACCAACGCCGAAACGGCACCTTCGCCGGAATGTGCAATGTCAGCACCTGCTGCGCTATACAAAACAGGTTCCGCCGCCGGTTCATCGACTACCGTGTCAGCGGCCATCAATGGCGCGACCGGACGTTCCAATTCGAAGCCATCAAGATAGCTGATATTTGCACGGTGCGTTTCCAGCACGACATACTTGTCAGCATAGTTCGCCGCCACCCCGCAGACGACTGCGAGGCCTGCCAATGAGGCCATCATGCCGCTGGCAATCTTCCACGACACGGCTCTCCCCACGATCATGTAAGAATAGATGCTAAAGCAGCCGAGCGCGAACATCAGCGTCATCGCATATTTCACTGGCCACCCGGCATTGACCAAGATCACCGCCAAAATAACGTCGAACGCGATTGGTACCGGCAAAACAATGCCCAGCACGGCGATCCCGACCATTGTGATCAGGATCATGATTTCGGAACGCGGTGCACCAATTGCACGGCGAAAATCATTCCAGTCGAATACCGTCACCATGATCGCACCGAGAACGCCCGCGAGGATCATCAGTGGCACTGTCACCGCAACGATAAACATCAAATTGCGACCAAACGTCTTGGCAAGCCAGGCTGCTGCTTTGGGCCAACTATCGACATCGGATGCGGGAACAGGCAGCGGACGCAAAGCCTCTAACTTGCGGGCGATCCAACCGCGTTTGTCGTCGAGTTCGTTATGCGCCCGATCGAGCGCCTCTTCGCGGAAGCCGGAACTTCCCAGAATGCGCGTCAGGATCGGCACACCGATGATTACAAATGCCAATGCGCCAAGCAGCTTGATCGCGGCCATGTGCGTGGGCAGCAGCGCGAAAGACATACTCACCACAATCACATTCAACGTCGGCGACGCAACGAGCGCACTCAGTGTCGTTTCCAACCGCATCCCCGCGCTATGTAGGCCACGTGCGATAGGCGCAGCGCAGTTCACGCACACGCCCAACGGCGTACCGATGGCGGCACCTAAAGCAGCGTTGGCAAACGGATTCTCGAAGCCCCGCCGTTCGATCAAGCCGAACAATGTGAGCGCGCATGCAGCGAACAGCACGCCGAAAGTCATGCCCTTCCAATTGGTGTACATCCAATTGATTGAGTTGACGAAAACTTCCCACAAAATACTGCTATTGGGTAGCATTTCGAGGACCTGGTCGAAGGCGATACCGCTCATATCGGCGTCGCCGCCCATCATCGCTTTCTCATCAAGCGCGGGATATCGTGACTGGGTCCAGAAATAGAGCGCGATGAATGCCGTCAACAAAGCCGCCAGCACTAACCGGCGGTCGCTCAATAGCCGCGCCAGCATGCCTTGCTCCGAAGGTACTTCAAGCGTGTTCATTCGGCCCCATCATGATCGATCAGACTATGCAAACCCAATTGCGCGTTCCTAGCCGGTAAGATCGCTCCGGCAAGTGTCGAAAGCCTTGCCTATCGCAATCGTGTGCTTCTAGGACAAATCAGACAATGCGCGGCAGATTTGTGGCGCTGGTACAATTGAAAGAATCGTAATGGACGATAAACGTGATCTGCTGATTTTAGGCGGCGGCTTGGTGGGCATGACGCTGGCGCTGACGGCTGCCCGGAAAGGCATCTCCAGCCACGTCGTGGACCGTGCAGATCCGGCTGAGTTGACAGCAGACGGATTCGACGGACGCGCATCGGCCATCTCCACGGCGAGTTGGAACCTGTTCACCAATATCGGACTTGCGGATCGGTTGGAGCCCCATGGCTGCGATATTGCTTCCATTGCGGTGACCGACCAGATGAAGCAGGGATTTCTCGATTTCACACCAGAGCCGCATGAGGGCACTCTTGGCCGGATGTTTGCCAATCGCGATCTGCGTTTGGCGCTTTTCGAAGCGGCGAGCGAAGAACCGCTGATCGCATGGCACGCCAAGAGCGAAATCACACAGCGACACCGCGACGAACACGGTGTTTCGGCCATGCTCAGTGATGGGCGCGAACTACGAGGCGATCTAATGATTGCAGCCGAAGGTCGTGCCTCCCCGACGCGCGATGATGCTGGCATCGTGATTGCCAAATGGACCTATAGCCATCGCGCAATCATCGCAGGCCTCGTTCATGAGAAGCCGCATGACAATGTCGCTTGGGAAATATTCTACTCGACCGGCCCATTTGCTCTGCTGCCGATGCTGGACCTGCCCGATGGATCGCATCGCAGCGCGCTCGTCTGGACTGTGGATGAAAATGATGCAGCGGGCACGCTCAAACTATCAGACCGTGCCTTTCTGGCCGAAGTGGCCAAGCGAATGGGCGATATGTTCGGCCAGATAACCTCTGTCGGGCCGCGCTCATCATATCCGCTAGGCTTCCACCACACAGCAAAGATTGTCGATCACCGACTCGCCCTGATTGGCGATGCAGCGCACGGGATTCATCCGATTGCGGGCCAAGGCCTCAATCTGGGGCTGCGTGATGTTGGCGCGCTTGTCGATGTACTGGCCGACGGCATGCGTCTGGGTCTCGAACCCGGCGATGCCCAATTGCTCGACAAATATGAAAAATGGCGCGGGCTTGATGCGTTCTCAGTCGCGCTGGCAACAGACGGGCTTACGCGTATCTTCGGCATTCCGGGCAAAACCGCTTCTGCGGTCCGCCGCCTCGGAATGGCCGGTATTCAACGCACGCCGATACTGAAGACGTTCTTCATGGACGAAGCGCGCGGCGTAACGGGCGACATGCCCGACCTGCTCAAAGCCTGATCGCAGCGATTGCGGTTCTTAGGTTCCGCTGTCTTCGGCGGGACTAGCTTGCTCGATTGTCTGGCCTTCACGGTCGCGAAGTTGGCTACGCTCTTTCACGGCCGATGTTTCCAGAATATCTAGCGCGTTTTGAACCGCTGCATATCTACGCGCATCAGCGATCCAGTTTTCGGCCTTTTCTGCACCCGGCATCGTCTCGACTTCTTTGATCGCACTTCTCACCCGGCCTACACCAAGAGCCAAGCGTGCGCGTTCCAACGCACGGTCCGGGCGAGGCGAAGCGGTATCTTCGCTCCGAATTACGAAGAGCTGGCTAAGTTCGCGTTGGAAACGCGCAAAGGATGGCCCTTCATCGGATTTTACCAGATCAGGGCCCAACCCTTCCAAACGGGCAATCAATTCGTCGGCCCGGATCGGGTTTGCCGAAGCTTCAATGATTGTCGCTACAGCCTCAGGTTGCGCCGCGCCAAAGCGTAGCCGCAATTGATCGATCAAATAACCGAGCTGCTCGCCCTTCTCCAAGGTGCGCCGCGCGGCGAAGGCAATTAGCAGTCCCTCGGCCCGGCCCGCATTACCCGAAGCCGCTTCGGCTTGAAGCACCAGCCGATCCAAGCGTTGCTCGGCGGCGGCAAGACGCTGGTCCAAACCGCCTGCTTGTTCCTCAACGCGTTCCACTGCTTCGGTCGCTTCTTCTGCTGCTTGTTCGGCAGCCTCGGTCTCCGTCGCATTGGGCGCCGGTGAAGCACTGGGTGATGCCAGCGCCTGCGGAGCGACATCAACCGCTGCAGGCTCCTCCACTTCATCACTCATGAAGGCATAATCGCCGTCCCAAAAAAGGTAGCCGACCAAAATGGCGCCGAGCAGAAACGCGCTCAACGCAACGCCAAGTATGGCGCTCCATGAGCTGCTTCTCCGGCGTTTTGTGAGTGTGCTGTCCATCAATGTCCGTTCGTGATCCGCACAAGCTTAGGCGGGTAAATCTTGATCCATCATTTTTGCAGGTTTTGGCACATGTTCTTGGCCAATGCCAGCAAGGCAACATCATTGGGCTGCTCCGCCACCGCCACGCCCGCCCATCCATCACCGGCAGCCTCAGCGACGCGCGGGCCAAACGCAGCGATGCGAATATCTGCTTTGTTCATAGCCATGCGATTGCATTCATTATTGAAATGCTCCGCTGCGACTGCGGAATGAAGCATCACAATCCCGCCTTCTCCCACCATTGCGCGAAAAGCGTCCGATGCCGAAAGCGTGCATGATTCATACAGTACTCTGTCCACGATCGAATGCGAGCGAGGCGGCGTCAACTCGACATGATCGCGTCCCGATAGGCGCAAGAACTTGATCGCTTTGTGGGAAAGCGAGTCGACAAGAGACTGTAACCCGCCAGAACCCACCCCAGCGATATCAAAGCCCGCGTTGCGAGCAGTCCGCGCTGTCGTCTCGCCGACTGCATAGACCGGGATATCCAGCAGCAACGCCAGTTGCGTACCACCATGCCGGATGGCGTTCGCGCTACCGATCAACAGCGCATCGAATGCTAGATCATCGGGCACTGACCAGTTGACAGGCTTCACTTCAAACAGCGGATATCCAGCGACCGTAAGTCCGGCTTCGCGCGCGCGCTCGATTGTCTGGGATAGGCCGGGTTCTGGCCGGATCGCCACAATCGACGGTTGCATCATTGCCCCTCGAACAAAGCAGAGATTCCCGGTGTCCCGCGCGCCAGAAGATCCCGGCCAAAGGCCCGTACTTCATCCAGTGCGTCAGCTTTGCAATCTAGCGAACCATCGACCCGCTCCGCACCGTCCGCGCTAAACAATGACGCTTTCATTGCGATCCTATCGTCATTGATAGCGCTCAGAACCGCAATCGGACTGTGACAGGTACCACCAAGTGCCTCCAGCAAGGCACGCTCGGCCATTACCGTTAGATGGCTATCGCGGTGGTCAATCGCATCCAACAGCTCGCGGGTTTTGGTGTCCGCAGTATTGCACTCGATACCGATTGCCCCCTGCGCTGGAGCTGGAAGCCAATCATCGGCATCGAGTGGTGTGCCCGTGCTAGTCTGGTCAAGCCTTTGCAGTCCCGCAGCCGCCAGCAAGGTCACATCAGCTTCTCCCGCCGCAAGCTTCGCCAACCGCGTCGCCACATTCCCGCGGAATGAGACAATCGTGCAATCAGGCCGGTGATGCAGCATTTGCGAAGCACGGCGCGGCGCGCTCGTTCCAACGACCGCGTCGCGCGGGATAAGTGCAATCGAGGACGCACCGATCAATACGTCGCGCACATCGACACGCGGCAGAATTGCAGCAATCGTCAGACTATCGGGTCGTAGCGTCTCGACATCTTTCATCGAATGCACGGCAGCGTCGATCTTACCTTCCGCCAGCCAGACATCGAGCTCGCGCGTCCACAGCGCCTTACCGCCAATATCTGCCAGCGGGCGATCCTGGATTTTGTCACCGCTGGCGCGGACCTTAACCAGTTCGATCTGATCCTCGCTCCAACCATGCGCTTCGCAAAGTCTCCGCCGTGTTTCCTCGGCTTGAGCAACTGCCAGAGGGGATTGCCGTGTGCCCAGCCTTAGTCGTGCATGGTCAGTCATAGGTCGCTTGCCCTAGCCATTCATCTGGTTCAGGGGAAGTCCCATGGGCATGATCCTCGGCATCGAATCCAGCTGTGACGAGACTGCGGCAGCGTTGGTCGCAACCGACCGACGCATTATTGCTCAGCGGATTGCTTCTCAGATAGAGGAGCACGCGCCCTATGGTGGCGTAGTACCTGAGATCGCAGCACGCGCGCACGCAGAGAAGCTGGCGCCGATGATCGCTGACGTTATGGCCGAAGCCGAACTGGAACTATCCGATCTCGATGCAATTGCTGCGACTGCCGGACCCGGCTTGATCGGCGGCGTGATGGTCGGACTGGTCAGTGCAAAGGCACTGGCCATGGCAAGCGGTGTTCCGTTGATCGCTATCAATCATCTGGAAGGCCATGCGCTATCGCCCCGATTGGCAGATGAGAGCTTGGATTTTCCCTATGCTCTGCTGCTGGTATCCGGCGGACACTGCCAAATTCTGATGGTCGAGGGCGTTGGTAAGTACCGCCGTCTCGCGACAACAATTGACGACGCGCTCGGCGAGGCATTTGACAAAACTGCCAAGATATTGGGGTTGGGATACCCTGGCGGACCTGCCGTCGAGCAACTTGCCAAACAAGGTAATCCCAAGGCCGTTCCGCTCCCGCGCCCCTTAGTCGGTAGCGGCGAACCGCATTTCTCTTTTGCCGGCCTGAAAAGCGCGGTCTTGCGCGCCAAAGATAGCGGCCAGCATAAGGACGCGGATATCGCCGCCAGTTTCCAGCAGGCCGCTGTTGACTGTTTGCTCGACAGGTTGCGTGTATCGCTGGACGAAGCTGATAGCGTCCCTGCGCTCGTTGTTGCCGGAGGCGTCGCAGCCAACCAGACTATTCGTAAAGCGTTGGAAGGCTTTGCCGATGATCGTGCAATGCGCTTCGTCGCGCCGCCGCTGGCTTTGTGTACCGATAACGCTGCGATGATCGCATGGGCTGGTGCCGAACGGCTGGCATCAGGACAGTCAGATCCGTTAGACTTTGTCGCAAGGCCGCGCTGGCCGCTCGATCCCGATGCGGAACCAGTTCGCGGTGCAGGAGCGAAGGCATGAAAGTTGTAGGAGTTCTTGGCGGTGGCGCTTGGGGGACTGCCCTCGCACAGATGCTCGCTTCGGATGGCCGCGATGTGTTGCTGTGGGCGCGCGAGACGGAACTGGTCGAAGAGATCAACACCAAGCATACCAACAGCCTGTTCTTGCCATCCGCAAAGCTCGCGCAAACTATCCGCGCGACGAGCGATCTTTCGGACATGGCTGCGTGTGAAGTCATTCTGGCCGTGACACCCGCGCAGCATCTCGGTTCTGTGCTGGACGCAATGCCAACCAAACCGCGCGACCTGATATTGTGCAGCAAAGGTATCGAGGCCACCACTGGCCGCTTGATGAACGATGTAGCAAAGGATGCCGCGCCAGACAGCGATATAGCGATTCTGTCAGGCCCGACATTTGCGCATGAAGTCGCCGATGGACTGCCCACTGCCGTTACTCTCGCTTGCGGCGGCGGTGAGGAACAATGGCAACGGATCAAACCGGTCATCGCACGTCCACAATTCCGTCCCTATTACTCCGACGATGTGGTTGGGGCTGAAATTGGCGGTGCGGTGAAGAATGTTCTCGCGATAGCGTGCGGCGTGGTGGACGGGCTTGGTCTCGGTCAGAATGCCCGGGCAGCTCTAATTGCTCGCGGCTATGCCGAAATGCTGCGCTTTGGCGGCGCGCTGGGCGCGCGAGGCGAGACGCTCGCTGGCTTATGCGGGCTTGGTGATCTGGTCCTCACCTGCTCTTCAACTTCCAGTCGAAATTTCTCGCTCGGCAAAGCGCTCGGCGAAGGGCAATCCGCCAATGACCTTATGTCCGACCGCCGGACCGTAGCCGAAGGCGCGCATTCCGCACCCGTCCTCAATCAGCTCGCGCACGATCGCGATATTGCAATGCCAATTGTCGAGGCAGTGAACACTCTTCTCAGTGGCGCGCCCGCAAAAGAAGTCGTGTCCAAGCTCCTCTCCCGGCCGCTACGCGCCGAACATGGGTCCGCCGCGTGACAACTGCCGCGCAACCAACGGGTGACGATCCGGGCGATATGGCCGCGCTCGCCAAAGGCGGGCGGACCAACATGTTCGGCTTCGTGTTGAGATTGGCCGCACGTATACCCTTCCTGTTTATCGCCGGACGGCTCTACGGGACCGAGGCGCTCGGCGTCTTTGCCTTCGCACTGGTCGTTATCGAGTTGGCTGCACTGGTTTGTTCACTTGGTGAGAAGCGCGGATTGGCACAACGTCTGACCGAGAGCGAAGAGCATCCATCCAATCTGGTGTTCGATGCGATGCTGGTCGCGGTGGTTCTTTCCGCAATCCCCGCGCTGATATTCTGGTTTGCGCCGATCACCATGTTCCCCAGCGGCCAGTTCAATGATCTCGACAAACTGATCGTCTGGGCCATTCCAGGATACGCGCTGACCGAGATTGTTCTCGCGGCGCAAGCCTATCGATATGACATCGCGACCACAGTCCGCGCTCGCGCCGTGGTCGAGCCATGGACGATTTCGATCATGGCCGGCGTGTTCTTCTACATCATTCCTGAGAGCGGCCTGACGATGGCCTATCTGGTCTCGATCTATACTGGCCTTGCAGTCGGCGTATGGTCGCTCCTGCGCACCTACGGCCTCCCTAAAGGTTGGCGGCCAACGCCAGCGCGCCACGCGAAGCTGGTCTGGCGTGCGCTGCCGCTAGTAACTGCCGATGCGGTTGAATGGGGCACGCGGCGGCTCGACATCTTCATTCTCGGCTGGTTTGCAGGGCCTGCAGCTGTCGGGATCTACTGGATGGCGCAGCAAATCGCGAGCCTGCCGCAGAAGCTCAAAACCAGTTTTGAGCCCGTGCTTGGTCCGGTTATTACCAAGAACCTGAAGACCAAGAATTACGGCGCTATTGCGCGGCAGGTTTGCCAAGTTGGCTTCTGGATACTCGCAGCACAGGCGGGCATCGCGCTGGCGCTCGGAGTACCGGGCGAAGCAGTTATGGGTCTGACCGGACCAGACTTTGTCGGCGGAACCGGCGCGCTAGCATTCCTGCTGGCGGCGGAGGTGGTCGCGGCAACCGCAGTCGTGGCCGAGGCGGTGCTGGTCTATGTCGCGCGGGTACGTAATCTGTGGTTGTCCATCGGCACTATCGCGTTGCAAGCGGTGCTGACGGTCGCGCTAATCCAGCTGGTCGTGCATCTCGGCTATGGAGAGCCATTCAAAGCAGCCGCAGCCGCAGCGGCACTGATGATCGCACTGGGCACGGCATCACTCGTCAAAGCATGGTTCCTCTCGCGGATACTCGGTCACCCAATCAACAATTGGCGCTGGGCGTTGGTGTGGGCGACTGGCCCCGCTGTCGTGGTCGGCTTCCTTGCGACGATGCTACCCGAATGGGCCGAGCTGATCTTCGGAATCCCGGCGATTCTGCTGACGTATGGCTGGATCATCTGGCACAAAGGCTTTGGCGAAGACGACCGCGTTCTATTCCGGAAGAACATGGCCAAGTCCGAAGAGTAAATCTGCCGCACTTGCTACGGTTTTGCCGGCGCTACTCGGTAATATGACCGTTTCCTTGCAATGCCATTCAGAGGCCGTTCACTGCCCGAGGCGATCTTATGTGATCACTAGGGACTGAAGCGGAGGGGACCCCATGCGTTTTACAAAAACGATCATCACCACAACATCTGTTGTACTTTTGGCCGGGTGCGCGACTGCGCCAAATGACGGCTATAAATCGGCAAGTGATGACACCGCAGCAAGCCCGGCCCCTGTACCGTTGCCGCCAGTTGTCGCTCCGCCGCCGCCTATAGTGGCACCGGCACCCACGGCAAGGACGGGCGCTGTCAGGGAATCTGAAGCTATCGTCGTGACCGGGACGCGCGTTCAACGGCAATCTTTCCACAGCATTGCACCGCTTGCTGTCGTAGACGCCAGTGAAGTGCCGCCATCACAGGCAACCAAAGGCTTGCGTTACGTACCGCCGGTGATTGTCCCACAAGACCCAGGCCGCGAGAGATATGATGGAAAGGAAGTTTCCCCTGTCAAACTGGTCGCGACTGACCCGCTATCCACTTTCTCGGTCGATGTGGATACTGGCGCCTACGCCAATGCACGCCGCTTCCTGACACAAGGTCAGATGCCGCCTCGCGATGCCGTGCGAACCGAGGAAATGATCAACTATTTCCGGTACGACTATGACCGTCCATCCAGCCGCGATGTTCCCTTCAGCGTAAACACCGATGTCGCGATCACCCCATGGAACAACAATACGCGGCTGCTGCGGATTGGCTTGCGCGGATATGACCTTCCCCAATCCGAACGACCGCCAGCCAACCTCGTATTTCTCATGGATGTGTCAGGCTCTATGCGCAGCGCCGATAAATTGCCGCTCGTGAAGACCGCACTCAAAGGCCTCGCGGGCGAGCTGTCACCACACGATAAGGTATCAATCGTAGTCTACGCTGGCGCAGCGGGACTGGTGCTGCAACCGACCAGTGACGAGCGCGAAATCAGGCAAGCATTGGACAAGCTCTCAGCTGGCGGCTCTACCGCTGGTGGCGCAGGAATTGAGCTCGCTTATCAGATCGCTGAAGACAATATGGTCAAAGGCGGCGTCAACCGCGTCATTCTGGCGACCGACGGCGACTTCAATGTCGGCCTGCGCGACCAGAAGCAGCTAATCGAACTGATCGAGAGGAAGCGCGACAGCGGTATCACACTCACCACTCTCGGCTTTGGTACTGGCAATTACAACGAAGCGATGATGGAACAGATCGCCAATCACGGTAACGGCAATTATGCCTATATCGACAGCGCTCTGGAAGCCAAAAAAGTACTGGGAGACGAGATGTCTTCGACCCTCTTCACCATCGCAAAAGATGTGAAAATACAAGTCGAGTTCAACGCCGAAGTGGTCAGCCAATACCGTCTAATCGGATATGAGAACCGCGCGCTACGCAACGAAGACTTTGACAACGATCGCGTCGATGCAGGCGATATCGGCGCAGGACATCAGGTTACCGCAATCTACGAAGTGGTTCCTGCCGGTGCAAAAGGCTGGGTCGGTCCGCGCCGCTATGACCGAACAAGCGCCGGTGCTGGCGCGGCTGAGAATCGCTTGGCCGAGGCCGCCTATATCAAGCTGCGCTACAAAATGCCCGACGGCAAAACATCGAAACTGATCGACACAATCGTGCCTTCGATTGCAATGCGCAATGCACGCGCTCCCCGCGGCGACTTTGCCTTTGCGACGGCAGTCGCTGCATTCGGGCAGAAGCTCCGAAAGGACGATCTGCTGGGCGACTATGACTTTAACGATATCGAAAAGCTGGCAGGCAATCAGAGCGATTTCTGGCGGCAGGAATTCAAGCGCCTGACCGACGTCGCGGACAGCATGGACAGCCAATTGGGCGGATAGAACACCGCAGGCTCTTTTCGGCAGCGTCGGGCATGGCTAAGGACACACCATGCCCGTTCGCCCTACCATTGCTATCGCCGCCGGAGGCCTAACATGCGCTGCCCTGGCATTTGTCGGGTCGGCATGGACCGCGGATACATTTGCATCAAAATTGTCGGAACGCGCAGCGGCAGCGGCAACCGAAGCGGGCGCGCCTGATGTTTCCGCCGATTTCACCGCCATCAATGGCTGGCCTTCGCGCCACCCGCTGCTTGGCGGAGGCGAAGGGCTCGATGAACAATCCCGCGCTAACGCGGCGCAAGCCATCGCTGAAATTCCCGGTGTCGGCGGAATTCGCTGGTCTGACGGGACGATGGCCGCAGAAAGCGGCGCGGTTCCGCTCAAGCCGATGCATTGTCAGGAGGATGTCGAGGCGCTGCTGCGCGCGCGCACTGTGCGTTTCGAGGAATCGTCCAGCGCCATGGATACTGCCAGCCGTGAATTGCTGGACGAGGTAGAAGCGGCCCTGCGCCCTTGCCTCGGGTCCATCATCGCAATTACCGGCCACACGGATAATTCCGGACCCGAACCAGGCAACTTGGCCCTGTCGAGGGAGCGTGCGAACGCAGTGCGCGATGCCCTAATTAGTCGCGGGATACCGGCTGATGGGCTGCGGGCCATAGGGCATGGATCGAGCAAACCGGTCGACGGTCTTGATCCTGCCGACCCCGCCAACCGCCGGATTGAATTCTCGGTCATCGCGACAGAGCCGCTTGCTCCGACTCCCGTCGACACACCGGGAGCCCGCTGAGATGCCAATATGGTTTGAATTGATCGTAATGACACTCGCCGCCTATGCCGTGGGACTGACCATTGGCTGGGCGCTGTGGGGGCGTGATCCAGCATCTGATATCGATAGTGAGGAGGAAGCAGAGCAATGATGGAACTGGCGCAGGCCAACTGGCCGCTTTTGGTGGCCGCTTTGGTCATCGGCCTATTGGTCGCTTGGTGGATATTCGTCGCGATGCGGCGAACGAAAGTGGATACCGATACGTCGGATGTTCTGGACGAAGGCAAAGGTCCAGCGAACCGCAATCAAGCGCTGATTGACGCGCCTGCAGCTGCTGAAGCCCCGCCGGCGGTGCCTGAACCAACTGCGGCCGCGGCCGAACCGGCAAAGGTCGCGGCGGTGGAAAGTGAAGCCGATGACCTGACGCGCATCAAAGGCGTTGGGCCGAAGCTAAAGACTCTTCTCATCTCACTCGGTGTGACAAAATTTGACCAGATCGCCAATTGGACCGATGCAGAGATCGACAATATTGACGCACAGCTTGGTCGGTTTGAAGGCCGCATCCGCCGAGACAATTGGATGGATCAAGCGAAGTTTCTAGCGGCTGACGATACTGCAGGATACGAAGACAAATTCGGCAAGCTGTAAGCGAATTCAGGAGAACATTGAGTGACTGAAGAACTTTTTCCGGTTCCGTCCGAATGGGCCGAAAGCGCGCTTATCGACAACGCGACATATCTGGAAAAGTACCAGCGCTCTATCGATGATCCCGATGGGTTTTGGAGAGACGAAGCGCAGCGGATCGACTGGATTGAGCCGTTCCACACGGTCAAAGACACGTCCTATGACCAAGCCGACTTTCACATCAAATGGTTCGAAGGCGGGAAACTCAATATCGCCGCTAATGCGCTCGATCGGCATCTCGCCGAACGCGGCGATCAGATCGCGATTATCTGGGAACCAGATGATCCCTCAACACAGGGCCGCACGCTAACCTACCGCGAATTGCATGCCGAGGTTTGCCGTTTTGCCAATGTGCTGAAAGCCAATGGCGTCAACAAGGGTGACCGTGTCACAATCTATCTACCGATGGTGCCCGAAGCCGCTATTGCGATGCTGGCCTGCGCGCGGATCGGCGCGGTGCACTCGGTTGTCTTCGCTGGCTTTAGCCCAGACGCGTTGGCGGGCCGGATTGAAGATTGCCAATCCAGCATCGTACTCACCGCCGATGAAGGCCTGCGAGGAGGCAAGCCGATCCCGCTCAAAGCCAATGTCGATGCGGCGTGCGAGAAAGTATCGGTCGATACCGTAATCATGCTCCGGCACACGCGCGCAGACGTCCCCTTTGTCGAAGGCCGTGATATTGATTGGGCTGAGGCGATGGGTGCTGCCTCGCCGGATTGCCCGGCAGAGGTGATGGATGCGGAAGATCCACTGTTCATTCTCTACACATCAGGTTCCACCGGGAAGCCTAAGGGTGTACTGCACACTACCGGCGGCTATGCTGTGTGGACCAGCATGACGCAGGAATATGTGTTCGATTATCAGCCTAAGGCAGATGGTTCGATGCCGGTCTATTGGTGCGCCGCCGATGTTGGTTGGGTCACTGGACACAGCTACGTCGTCTACGCTCCGCTAATCAACGGCGCGACGCAGGTGATGTTTGAAGGCGTGCCGAACTTCCCCGACCATTCGCGGTTCTGGAATGTCATCGACAAGCACCAGGTCGAGATATTCTACGCTGCGCCGACAGCGCTGCGCGCCCTTATGCGCGAAGGAGACGAATACGTCACCAAAACCAGCCGCAAGAGCCTGCGTCTACTCGGATCAGTCGGAGAGCCGATCAACCCCGAAGCATGGGACTGGTATCACCGCGTAGTCGGCGACCGGCGCTGCCCAATCGTCGATACGTGGTGGCAAACCGAAACTGGCGCGGCAATGATTACGCCGATGCCCGGAGCAAATGCTCTCAAACCCGGTAGCGCGACCCGCCCTATGTTCGGCGTAAAGCCCGCTATTCTCGATCCAGAGAAAGGGACCGTGCTCGACGGCGCAACGCAAGGCGCGCTGGTAATTACCGATAGCTGGCCCGGCCAAATGCGGACTGTGTATGGCGACCATCAACGCTTCTTCGACACCTATTTCAGCCAATATCCGGGATACTACTTCACCGGCGATGGCTGCCGCCGTGACGAGGATGACTATTACTGGATCACCGGACGGATTGACGATGTTATCAATGTCTCCGGACATCGCATGGGCACCGCCGAGGTTGAAAGCGCCTTGGTCGCGCATGAACTCGTATCCGAAGCCGCCGTCGTTGGCATGCCGCACGACATTAAGGGTCAAGGCATCTACGCCTATGTCACGACCAATGCGGGAGTTGAGGATAGCGACGACCTGCGCGCGGAGCTGGTCAAATGGGTTCGCAAGGAAATCGGCCCTATAGCGACACCCGATGTCCTGCAATTCGCCCCCGGCTTGCCCAAGACCCGCAGCGGCAAGATTATGCGACGTATTCTGCGCAAGATCGCCGAGAACGACACAAGCAATCTGGGCGACACTTCAACGCTCGCTGATCCATCGGTGGTCGATGACTTGCTGGCGAACAGAGCGCAGTGACGGACAACATTCGCCCGCTCCGCAGTGCGCTTTATCTACCGGCCAACCGAGCCAGTGCAGTCGCGAAAGCGCGGCAGGCGGATTGTGATGCGGTTATCCTCGATCTTGAAGACGCGGTTGCGCCTGAAGCGAAAGCTGAGGCACGCGCGGCGGCGGTCGCGGCGGTCAATGACGGTGGATTCGGTCATCGTACACGGTCGTTCGCGTCAACGCGCTTGATACCGAATGGGGACCAGCCGATCTTGCTGCACTTTCCGGATGCCAGCCGCAGGCCGTGCTCGTCCCGAAGCTCTGCCATCCCGATGAAGCGGGCATTTATAGAGGGCAACTTGGCGGCGGGCCGGAATTATGGGCGATGCTCGAAACCTGTATTGCTTTCACCCAGCTGAGTCAGATTTCGGCGAAGGCTGCCGCAGCTAGGCTCACCACTTATGTTATGGGCACCAACGACCTCGCGCTGGAAATGCGGGCGAAGCTCGACACCAAGCGCGCGCCGTTTCAACCGATACTCACCCAAGCAGTCATCAATGCCCGCGCATACGGCCTCTCTGTCCTAGACGGGGTCTTCAACGATATCGCCGACGAGGACGGGCTGGCAGCACAATGCCGGCAAGGCGCAGATATGGGTTTTGACGGGAAGACTCTGATCCACCCGAAACAGCTCTCGATTGCCAATGCGGCCTTCAGCCCTTCTGCTGATGTGGTGGCCAAAGCACAATCGATCCGCGATGCATTTGCTCTGCCCGAAAATGCTGGAAAGGGCGTGATCAAAGTCGATGGCCGGATGACTGAAATTCTCCATTTGCGCGAGGCCCAACGCACTCTCGCCCTGCATGCAGCAACACAGCGCAACACCCCTTGATAAGACTGCACTTGCGGCGCAGGATGAGTCCTGCAAGAGGACGGAAAACTAGTTTCAGGAGTAACTATGGCTGGCATGGTGCCATTTAACTGGGAAGATCCGTTCAATCTGGAATCCCAGCTGACCGAAGACGAACGCATGATCCGCGATGCCGCGCATGGTTTCGCGCAAAGCGAATTGCAGCCGCGCGTTCAAGAGGCCTATCGCAACGAAACCAGCGCTCCCGAACTGTTCCCGCTTATGGGTCAGGCTGGCTTGCTGGGCGCGACCGTTCCCGAGCAATATGGCGGCGCAGATGCAAGCTATGTCGCTTATGGACTGATTGCCCGTGAAATTGAGCGTGTAGACTCTGGCTACCGCTCGATGGCATCAGTTCAATCCAGCCTCGTGATGTATCCTATCCAAGCCTACGGTTCGGAGGAGCAGCGACAAAAGTACCTGCCCGGCCTAGCATCGGGCGAATTGATCGGTTGCTTCGGCCTGACCGAACCTGACGCCGGTTCCGACCCCGGGTCCATGCGGACATACGCGAAGAAAGACGGCGACGGCTATTCGCTGTCGGGCGCGAAGACATGGATTTCGAACTCTCCCTTCGCTGATGTGTTCGTTGTGTGGGCAAAGAGCGAAGCGCATGGTGATGGCATTCGCGGCTTTGTGCTGGAGAAAGGCATGGAAGGCCTCTCCGCGCCGAAGATTGAAGGCAAGCTTTCGCTCCGCGCATCGACCACCGGCATGATCATGATGGACGAGGTCAAACTGCCTGCAAGTGCGCTTTTACCCGACGTGCAGGGCTTGAAAGGCCCATTCGGCTGCCTCAACCGCGCCCGCTACGGCATCAGCTGGGGCAGTATGGGTGCGGCAGAATTCTGCCTCCACGCCGCGCGCCAATATGGCCTTGATCGAAAGCAGTTCGGTCGCCCTCTCGCCAATACGCAGCTCTACCAAAAGAAACTCGCCGATATGATGAGCGATATTGGTTTGGGCCTACAAGCATCGCTGCAAGTCGGCCGTTTGATGGACAAGGGTGAGTTCGCGCCGGAAATGATTAGCATCGTCAAACGCAACAATGTCGGCAAAGCGCTCGATATCGCTCGCCAGGCCCGCGACATGCATGGCGGCAACGGCATCAGTGACGAATATCAAGTGATCCGCCATATGGTGAACCTCGAAACGGTGAACACTTATGAAGGCACGCACGATGTCCACGCGCTGATCCTTGGCCGCGCAATCACCGGGCTCGCTGCATTCTGATGAAGCTTCATGGATATTATCGCAGCTCCACCAGCTATCGCCTGCGCATTGCGCTGGAGCTGAAAGGACTCGATTACGAGAATGTGCCAGTCAATCTGCTTGAAGGCGAGCAGAAGGGTGAAGCTTTCTCGAGCCGCAATCCATTTGCGACTGTCCCTATGCTGGAGGCCGGTGGCCGCGACCGTGCGCAGAGCATGGCATTGATCGAATGGCTGGATGAGGCCTATCCCGATGCGCCGTTGATGCCCTCTTCAGCAGAAGATCGTTATACCGCACGCGAACTCACCTACGCGATTGCAACCGAATTGCACGCGCCTCTCAACCTACCAGTGCTGAAATTTCTCAAAGAGGAATATGGGAAGTCGCAGGACGAGGTTGGCGAATGGTATCGCCATTGGCTCGCAAAGACACTCGTTCCGGTCGAGGCGCGCTTGGCGCAGCTGGGTACCGGAGATTTCCTGTTCGATGGCCCGGGCATCCTTGAGGTCGTTCTTCTGCCGCAGCTCTATAATGCGCGGCGGTTCGATTATGATCTTCGGAACAGCCCGCATATGACACGCATTGAAACAGCATGCCTCGCTCTTGCGTCATTCCAGCGCGCGCACCCTGATAATCAACCCGACAATCCCGAGATTGGCCCAGAGAAAGTATAATCCATGAAACTTGCAACGCTAAAAGACGGTACCCGCGACGGCAAGCTGGTAGTCGTGTCAAAGGATATCACGCGCTATTGCGCCGCGGATAACATCGCCCCGACAATGCAATACGCGCTCGACAATTGGGACGAGGTCTCGCCCAATCTGGAAGCGCTATACCGCGATGTTGAGCATCAGACTGTACCGTGTGAGCGCTTCCATGAAAATGACGCACATTCGCCGCTTCCCCGCGCCTATCAATGGGCCGATGGCAGCGCTTACATCAACCACGTCGAGCTGGTCCGCAAAGCACGCAATTCCGAAGTTCCAGAGAGTTTCTATTTCGACCCGCTAATGTACCAAGGAGGCAGCGACACATTCCTCGCACCGCGTGACGACATTCCTTTGGGCGACACAGCTTGGGGCTGCGACATGGAAGGCGAAGTCGCGGTCATTACCAATGATGTACCGATGGGCGTATCCGCAGAGGACGCCGCCGAACATATCAAACTGGTGATGCTGGTGAATGATGTATCGCTGCGCGGTCTGATTCCGGGTGAGTTGGCGAAAGGCTTCGGCTTCTTCCAGTCCAAACCCTCCAGTGCATTTTCTCCGGTAGCAATCACACCTGACGAGTTGGGTGACGCATGGCAGGACAGCCTGATCCATCTTCCGCTGTTAGTCGATTACAATCGCGAGCCCTTCGGCCGTGCCGAAGCAGGCGTCGACGCCACATTCAACCTAGCCCAGTTGGTCGCTCACGCCGCTAAGACTCGCAATCTCGCGGCCGGAGCGATTGTCGGCTCGGGTACCGTCTCCAACAAAGGCGGAGATGGCGGCCCTGGCAAACCAGTAAGCGAAGGCGGCGCAGGCTATAGCTGCATCGCCGAAATCCGGATGATCGAAACGATTTATGATGGCGGGGCCAAAACCCGCTTTATGCAGCCAGGCGATACGGTGAAGATCGAGATGAAGGACAAGGACGGCCACACCATCTTCGGCGCGATCAAGCAGGAAGTTGTGCAGGCCTAACCCCACAGTTCCCCTGTCTGAACCAAGGTCTATGGGGCTAAATCCAAAACCCGTTTGACTGCCGCCACGCTTTCGCGGATGGTCCTCGTTTACAGAGGCGGGAGGGCCGCCCTTTTGACAGTTATTTGTTCAGGGATCTGCGATGTTTAAAGCTTGGTTTTCCATTCCCCTTTGGCAACGCGTTATAGGGGCGCTGATACTCGGTATAATTGTCGGCTGGGCATGGGGCCCAGAGGCAGAGAGCATCAAGATTATTGGCGACATTTTCGTCGCCTTCATCAAAATGCTGGTCGTTCCGCTAATCTTCTTCAGCTTGGTTGCTGGCGTTGCTTCTATCGGCGACATCCGCAAATTGGGTAGCGTCGGCTGGCGGGCCCTGCTGATCTTCGTGGTCACTGGACAGATGGCGGTTTGGCTGGGTTTGGGTCTCGGAACGCTGACGCAGCCGGGTTCGGGCGTTGATACCAGTGTGATCGAGATGGATCAGTCGCGGCTGGAAAGAGCGCAGGACGCACAAGACAACGCCAAATCGCTATCCGAGATGGTTCTTGAGATCGTTCCCTCCAGTCCGGTCCAGGTCATGGCAGACGTCAACGTTCTGCCGCTGATCGTGTTCTCTCTGTTGCTAGGCATCGGGATATTGATGGCAAAGGAGGAGGGCGAACCGGTCTTAAAGATATTCGAGTCCGGATCGGTGGTGATGCAGAAGGTCACGATGGTGGTGATGGAACTAACCCCATTCGGTGTTTTCGCACTTATGGCGTGGGTCGCAGGCACACTGGGTTTTGACGCACTTCAAGCACTCGGGATTTTGGTCCTGCTGAACTATCTGGGCTGCTTCCTAATCATCGGCTTGATCTACGCAAGCATGATTAAATTCGTTGCGAAGCTGCCAGTCATAGACTTCTTCCGCGGCATCATTGATGCAATTGCGGTCAGCTATTCCACCGCCAGTTCCAACGCGACTTTGCCGGTGACACTGCGCTGCGCACGTCGCAATCTGGGTGTCAGCAATTCCGTGGCAAGCTTCGTGATCTCATTAGGCGCGACGATCAACATGAACGGCACGGCGATGTATCTGGGGCTGGCGACCTTGTTCGGTGCACAAATATTTGGTGTCGATCTGACATGGGGTGATTATTTCCTGATCTCAGTCTTGGGTACGCTGGGCGCAATCGGCGCGGCCGGCATTCCGGGATCAGGTCTCATCATGATGGCGCTCGTGTTTGGCGCAGTCGATGTTCCGCTTGAGACAATTGCACTTGTTGCCGGTGTGGACCGGATCATGGACATGATGCGCACCACAACCAATGTCAGCGGCGATGCTGCTGTCGCGACAACCGTGGCTTCGCTCACAGGCGAGCTCGATCGTGAAGAAATGATCAGCGCTGACGACGTCTAACCGAGGGCAAAGTATATGAAAAAACGTCACATCGCGCTGGGTATCATCGGCGTTCTGGCCGCTGGTGCAGCGGCAACTGCCTATGTTGTCTCGCCGACAATCCATGCAGGCGAAAGCGGCGAGACGCCCGAATTGGGTCGCACTGGCGACTATGCAGTTGGCACCTTCGTAAAGGACTATGCGCTGCCTGATCGCACACAGATCGGCGGGATGAGCATGGTGACCGGCGGCCTCAACGAGAGTGAACGCACGCTGTCGGTTCGTTTCTGGTATCCATCTGAAACTGACACTGCGAGCGAAACAGTCATATACACTCATGTGATGAAGCCTCAGGGACAAGACCCCGTTGAAGTGTCCACCAACGGTATCGCCCGCGATGGGACTGCTCCAATTACCGGTGAGAAATTCCCGCTGGTCATCATGTCGCATGGCTATCGCGGATGGCGCGAACAGTTCAGCAATCTTGGCGAACACCTCGCGTCGCACGGCTATGTTGTAGCGTCGATCAATCATGCGGATATGCCCGCTGATGGGCTTGCTTCACTGGCGATTTCGTTCGGCAATGTGCTGGTCGACCGAACACAAGATCAGCGGCAAGTGCTGAGTGCGATCCAAGAGCAGGTCGACGCAGGCCAAGACGCACGCTTTGCCTTGATCGACACGGGTAAGACCGGCCTAATCGGCTATTCGATGGGCGGTTATGGCGCACTCGCGACTGCTGGCGCACCCTACCAGTTCGCCAATGATCCCATGTCCAATATTCCAGCAGATTCGCAGAGGAAGCTGACCGAAGTTTCTGAAAAGGCAGCACCAATAGATGCGCTGGTGACCTTCGCACCATGGGGCGGACAGCCAGACAATCGCGCCTGGACGACCGAGGCGCTTGCCAAAATTGAAGCTCCTGTGCTCGTGGTCTCGGGCAATCAGGATGATGTCGTCAATTTCGATCAGGGCGTTACGTGGCTGTTCAACAACCTCACCGGCGCCGATCGCCATATGCTGGTATTCCGCGAGGCGCGGCACAACATCGTCGGCAACGATTTCCAAACCTCTACCGATACGGGATTTCAAGCGCTTGAGTTCGTCAAGGAACCCGTCTGGCGCAGCGACCGCTTGAACGGCATCAACCAGCATTTCGTAACGGCATTCCTTGATCTGCACTTAAAAGATGACGCAGACAAAGCCAGCTATCTCAATGTCCCAACCATCGACTCCAATGGTAGCACTTGGGATGTCGCCTTCCGCGAACAGCTCAATGGTGAGTTCGCCGGACCAAAGCAGGATCAGCATTGGCGCGGTTTTCAACGTCGCTGGGCCCTGGGGCTGGAAATGCATCGTGCCGTAAAGGGCACCAACGGTATACGCACGGAGCAGACCGGTGCAGAATCGACGAACGGCAAATAACATCCGACAGGTGCACTCGATTGATGCCGGCTCGTTACTACATAAAATAGGCAGGAAACATCTTCGTTCTTGGGGCGTTAGTGGAGGCAACATGACTTGCGTGTCCGACCATGAGCCAAAGATCAGGTGTCGTTCAGGCTAGTTTGGTACGCGTACAGCGCAAAAATTGGGAAACTGTGGGGTTCGATAGAATTATGACCAAGACAATTTTCACAACCGTCAGCCTCGCCGCTTTAATGTGCGCAGGAACCAGCCTCTCAGCTCAAGCTACTGATAGCGCACCAGCGACCGCGCAGGCTCCAGCAGGGTTTGAGCAATTTCAACCGAAGCAAAATCGTGTGAGAACCAAGATCGATTATACGATCTGGGACGAAGCACTTAGTGCGCTCGTAGTCCGCATGGGGAAATCCATTCGCGAAGGTGCCCCTCGGCCGACCGCCAATGTCGGCACACGGCGCATCTATGGTCATGATTCACGATTGCGGCTCGAAGGAAACCGGGTTGGCTTCTCCTTCTTCAGCGACGAGATCACGCAATCAATCGTCGATTATCGCAAGGATCTAGAGGATACCGCCAATGCGGTTGATATCTCTACACTGAGTAAGAACGAACAACTCGCATTTTGGATGAACCTCCACAATGTCGCAATTATAGAGCAGATTGCTGTCGAATATCCGCTGAGCCAGCCTTCGAAGATGAAGATCGGCGATACCGGACTTCCTCTCGACGAGGCCCCCTTTATCACTGTGCGCGGTGTAAAGATGAGCCCAAAGGATATCCGGACAAAAATCGTCTATCCGAATTGGAAAGACCCGAAGGTCATTTATGGTTTCTTCCGCGGTGACATTGGTGGTCCGTCGATCCAGCGCGAAGCATACAGCGCGACCAATCTGAATCAGTTGCTTGATCGATCAGCGAAAGAGTTCATCAACTCGCTTCGCGGCACGGAAAAGTCGGGTAAGACCATGAAAGTCTCCGATATTTTTGCCGAAGCGCAGCCATTCTTCTTCCGGAATTGGGCGGTTGATCTGAGAAATCACTACAGCAAGTATGCTGAGGAAGACGTGCAAGAGATCCTAGCTAAAACGACTGACGTTGAAGCCGCTCTGTATGAGACCGACATTGCAGACTTATCTAACGGCGAACGTGATCCCGAATACGCTTATAAGAGCCCTGATCCCGGGCAAGGCAAGCGTGCCATCGGTATTCCTGCCGCAATTCAGCGCCTGATGGTCGAGCGCCAGCAAAAAATCGACAAGATCATAAAACGCGGAGACCGCCAAGGTACCGTAACCTTCGTCGATATCGACTTGGATGGTGATGGTGAGCCGGTCGAAGTCGAATAACGAGTTCAGGCTCTAGGCTGCCTACAGCATTCATTCGCACGCTGAACCCAGCGTGCAAATAGGCTTTTACTCGTCTGAGTGAACGTAGCTGAGTTGCTACGACATCATGATTTGATTGACCGATAAAGCATCTGTTCGCGCTTTTATCACCTAACGCGCACAAACAAAAAGGGCGGCGGCATCTTCCCATGCCACCGCCCTTACTTTTGTAGTTCTTGAAGATTACAGGCCGTCAGGTCCGCAATCATTCGCCAAGAAGTCCAGCATTTTCGTGTAGAACGCCTCTTGGTGGTTATACATCAGCGTCCGCGAGAAGTGGTCAGCACCTTCCAGCGTAAGATACTGCGCCGACTTACCGGCTTGTTCCATAGCCTTCTTGTAGTCCTTGAAGTTGAAGTACATCACGCGTGCGTCAACATCACCATGCACCATCAGCAGCGGAATATTCGCTTTTGCAACTTCCTTGATGGGGTTGATGCCGATAGTTCCGCGGCGCTTGCCCCAATCATCCAGAGCTTTCGGCGTGTTGGAACCACGGCGGTTGAGATAAACTTTCTCTGGGTCAGCAACCGCTGCGCCAGCGATAGCACACTGATAGATGTTATCTTCACGCGACGTCGCGACCAGAGCGGCGTAGCCACCGTAGGACCAGCCAAACATTGCAATACGATCAGGATCAACGAGACCTTGCTCTACCAGATAGAGCGCACCATCATCCTTATCGTCCTGCATTTTCAGACCATGCTCACCATAGCCCGCGTCAAAGTGCTCTTTGCCCCAGCCCACTGATATACGATACTGGGGTTGGAGCACCATGTAGCCGGCGTTAGCCAGCAATTGGCCCCACTCGTCATAAGCAATGACTTCGTTCACGTGAGGGCCGCCATGGGGCAGTACCACCAGTGGGAATGGACCTTCACCCTTCGGTTTAGTCACATAAGCAGGGATAGTCTTACCATCGCGAGCGGGATAACGGATGTATTCGACTTCCGATAGCTCCGCCTGCTTAACCAACGGGTTGCGGCTACCCAGCTTCGCCATTTTTTCGCCTTGGACTAGCCAATACGAACCCGGATCCTGGGGACCGCGGTTCGTGACGATCATGGTTTCGCCATCGCGCGAACGGCTACCAATGCTAATCTGGTGCGAGTAAGGGATTTCGCGCTCGAGATTCTCGAACAGCTGTTTCTCTTCCATATCGAACCAGTGACGCTCATACTTTTCGCCAGGATAGATTGCAGCAACGAGCTTGTCGTTGCCGGCCCATGACATCGAGTGGGTTTGAATGCCCATCACATCCGCATCAGGGTTCGAATAAATCTTCTCGCCGATCTGACCGGTGGTGAAGTCGAACTCATAGAGCCCCGCTTTGTCTTCACCGCGATTGTCGATGACATAACCTTTGGTCGGGTCTTCCTCGCTGACACCGGCGAAACCATAGACCCCGCCCAACACTCGGTAGAGGTTCTCGTGGTCGTCAAGATCATAGCGTTCGCCATACTCTTTCCATGACCCATCACCGACAGCCCGGTAATAATAAACAAGCTCATTGGTGCTTGCATCGAGACCGGATGTAAAACGTGGGTTGCCATCATTGTCGAAACCGGCGTTGCGGTACTTCTCGCTACCCTTCAGGACCAGCTTGCGCGAACCGGTGCGCAGGTTGAAACGATAATAAGATGTAGGACGAAACGCTGCAAAAGGATCGACACCAAGGCCGTCGCCCACAGGGTTTCCGCTTGCCACCAAAACTTCATCTGGATCATTTGGCAGGTTGTTGACGATGTTAAAGTTGTCAGAGACTTGCGTGAACTTGTTCGTATCCAGATTATACGCATAGGTTACGTAATTGCGAACGTCCTGCTCTGGACGCTTAACCGACTTGCGGCGAACCTGCCAAGCAGTACCGAAAATGTAGTTATCGCTTACCCAGCGTGCGCTGATAATCTCGGACGGATCAGCATTCAGACGCCGAAGCGGCTTGGAGAGGTTCGCGGTTTCGTAAATCTCCATCACATATTCGGTCTCTGCTCCTTCAAGCTTGAGAACGAGCAAGTGCTTGCCGTCGGGAGATACCTGAACCGTGCTCATCATATCGCGAAGCGACCATGCCTCCACCGGTACGGTGGGCGCTGGTTTCGTTTGAGCAGTAACCGTGCTTCCGGTGATCGACATAGCGCCGACCGCTGCAGCCATAAGGGATGCCTTAAAAATTCTCATTATGCGACTCTCTCAATTTCCAATTTCCAAACTACGTGGTGCAATAACACAAAAAGCGGCCTCATACCAAATGTATGAGACCGCTTTTCGCTTAGTTCAATCGAAGTGATCCGAGCTTAGAAGCTCTTGTTGATCGAGAAGAAGAATTCCCGACCATCAAGGTCATAGCCGTTACCAATTGGAGTGTTCGAGATTGCGAACACCTCGTTGCTGTCAACCAACGGTGGAGCTGTATCGAACAGGTTGGTGATACCAGCACGGATCGTCATGGTCGAATTCGGA
Source organism: Pontixanthobacter sp. CEM42 (assembly GCF_017812015.1). Lineage (GTDB taxonomy): Bacteria > Pseudomonadota > Alphaproteobacteria > Sphingomonadales > Sphingomonadaceae > Pontixanthobacter. Next base: position 1,686,735 of record NZ_JADQTN010000001.1, read on the forward strand.
CGGTAACGCAGTGCCACGGTGTGCACGTAGTAGTCGTCAGCGAAACCAATATCGCGGCAGGTGATACCATCACCGGCAACGTTGGCGGTGCCTGCACCGGTACATGTGTCACCCAGGAACCCGGTTCCTTGGTTGCCGAAGGCATCATCGAATGGATCGATACCATCAGCTTGTTGCTCAACCGAACCGATGAAGCGTGTCTGCCAGGTGAACTGGACGTCCTCGACTTCAGCGGTGAAGGTTGCACGACCGGTCCAGCTTGGGAAGCCGAACTCACCAGCATCTTCATCAAAGCTACTAACACCATTATCATCGATAAAGATGTTGCTCCGCTCGATCAGGTGGTTTGCGCGAATGTCCAAGCCGAGATCAACCAGCGTGCCGAACATCGGAACTTCTTTGCCGAAGAAGGCATTGACGTCGATACCACGGACAGATTCAGAATTCAGGTTAATGAAGCCCGAATCGATATCCGAGATCAAGAAACGCGATGCCGGAGCGGCGCCCGTCGTGATCCGGTCGCAGAACTGACTGCGAATACCATCATCCCGTGTGAAGCAATCATTGATGATGAATTGCGACGAAGGCGTGATAATCGCGCCTTTGATCTTGATGTCGTAGTAGTTGAAGTTGATGTTGACGTCATAGCCGTCGCCGAAAGTCTCTTCGAACGCGAAACCAGCTGTGATCGACCGTGAGGTTTCTTCATCAAGGGTAAGACTACCGCCCGATGTCGCTTCAGCGCTTACTTGCTGAATGGTGTTCAGACCTTGCTGATCGATACCAACAGTCGTTGGATCACGGCCTTCACGAATACAGTTCGCAAGCGTTGTTGGATCGCGAGTATCCGTTGCCGCATTGTAAACATTGTTCACAAACGCCGCATCGGGAACCGCGCAAGGATCGAAGATCGTCGGGAAGCCAGACTGGCCAGCCAGGAAGTTCTCACGAAGGTTCGGCGCACGGAACGACGTACCATAGGTGGCTTTGAACAACAGCGAGCTGATCGGACGCCAACCGGCTTTCACCGAGTAGGTTCCAGCGGTGCCGTAGAACTGCTCGTCAGTCAGACGACCGGCCAAGTTGATGTTCAATTCTTCCACCCAAGGCTTACCAGCCTGAAGCGGAATATCGAGCTCGCCGTAGATTTCCTTGATGTCTTTGCTACCAACAGCACCGCGGTCGGCGAAGAAGCCGAAGAGGAGGCCGTTCGACGCTTCAACCGAAGGTGTCGAGTTGATCCGGTCCTTGCGGTATTCAACACCGAGCACCGCACCGACTGGGCCAGCAGGCAGTTCGAACAAATTACCTGTAACGAAGCCGTTGATCAGGATCTGCTCATATGTCGTGTCGAAATTACGGAAGCCGAACAAGTAATCCCGCTCCGCCTGTGAAGCGAAGTCACCGATCGTCGAACCCAAAACGCTAGGAGCGAACAGATTCACCGGCACACAACCTGTTGTCAGGTCGGGAAGAGCCGCACCTGGATTCGCGAGCGTAGTCGCATCACAAGGCGTGTTACCACCGAAGAAGTCGACGTTATTGTCGTAATCATCGGCAATGCCATCACCGTTGTTATCGATTACGCCATCACCGTCGAAATCAGCGGTCGGATCGATACCGATCGCAAATGCCAATTTGTCTTCACGGATACCTTGACGGATCGACTTACCTTCTGACCGCGAATAAGTACCTGCGACCTCGAAGGTCCAGCTTGGCGAAATGAATGGCAAATCGCCTTTCACACCAAGTGTACCGCGATACTGTTCTTGCGTAATATTCACATTGTTCCGATCACCTTGGATGGTGAAAATCGGAGACACTGGCAGCAGGAACCCGGTCGACAGACCACCTGCCACACCGAGAGACGCACGCAGCGTGTTCTCAGCTGCGCGGCAATCTACGCCGTCTGGGTTGCCAACAAAGTTACAAGGGTTGAACGGGTTCGCACCCGGAACCGATGGGAAAATTTGCGGCGTACCGGTGTTAGCCAAGAAAATCTCGGCGCGTGTGTAGTTTGCCTCGAAGAACGGCGTGATGTTCGCATCACCAGGGAAGACATACTCACCATAGGCCATCACGTTGTACAGCTTTTGCTCACTGATAAACGTCTGGTCGAGGTTTGCCGCGTTGTTGTTCACATTCTGGAAGTCAACATCACGAATGCCGTCATTGTTCAAGTCCAGATCGATACCGAATGCAGTATTCTCACTGAAGCCCGGGATGCCGGTGTTACCGCCACCTGGGTTACCAAAGTCGGTTGGATCGAAGTAGATCGAACCCAAGTTGGTGAAGCCGTTGAAGATACGGCCAGAAATGCCGGAAATCTTACAAGGGCTTTCGGAGATCGAAACGCCAGGTGTCCGGTTCTGAACAACTGCGTTGCTGCGAACGTCGACCGTACGAATCGAGCCATCATCGCCAAGCTCGTAGTGCGTGTCACACCCTTGAAGGAAGCCACGATCACGAAGCTGCACTTCGTCGCGGAACTGATATTCAGCGCCGATACCGAAGAAAGCACGGTCGGTATTGAAGCCGTATGCACCAGAGATCGTGTAGTCTTCACCAGCACCTTGCGGGTTGATGTTACCACTCGCGAAAAGCTCTGGACCGTCAAAGTCTTTACGCAGAACGATGTTAACAACACCGGCAACCGCGTCCGAACCATAAACCGACGAAGCACCGTCAGTCAGAATGTCATAACGATCAACCAGCGATGCAGGGATCAGGTTGATGGAAGGGTTAGCCGGAGCACCTTCAACACCCGCCGGCGCCAGACGGCGGCCATTCAGCAGGAGAAGTGTACGGTCAGCACCGAGGCCGCGAAGGTTGATGGTTTGCGAACCAGGACCGTTGTCGAGAACGAAACCCTGGAAGGTCGCGTCAATTTGTTGACCGGCAGCAGACTCAGAACGCTGCAACAGCGCAGCGGCGTCGAATTGGCCGGTATCCTGCGCAGCTTCGGTTGTCAGAACCTGAAGCGGGGAGATGCTCGAATATGTGTCACGCTTAATACGCGAACCCGTAACAACGATCGGATCGTCACTACCTTGGCCAGCCGCGCCAGTATCGGCAACGTCAACCTGCTCTTCGTCCTCAGTTGCCTCAGGATCAGTATCCTGCGCCATTGCTGGCGCGGACAAAACCATCGCCATTGCTGAGACAGAGCATGCAAGGCCCTTCAGCGTGTTCTCTTGAAACTTTTTCATAATTACTCCGGTTGCGACTTTTAGCGACATTCGAGCGTTTGACACTCCATTACCTGCTAGTGATTCTCATCGTTTTCTAACGTTGGTAATGGCTTATCGGAGACCCCCAGTCCCTAGATGGTCGGATATCTGCAATAGGCGGCATAGCTTGTCAAAGCGGTTCACATGAGATTCACACTTTTCAACCTGCTGTTGCGTTAATCACACAGTCATATCCGGCAGGTTCGATGCAATCGTATGCCCCGAGGATCGGAAAAGCAGCATTGCAGCGATCTTGAAAAAGGAACATAAGAAGAACATAGTGATTCTCTTATGGTTGAAACTCTGTGCCGATTCCGTGCTGCCTCTCTCCCAACGCTTCCGCGTTCGTTGAATGCATTCAAGCCTGCTGCGCCCACGCTGCAAGAACTGTTCGCCGCCCCCGGCGATGCAGCTGTAAGCGGCTGGGCGCTGGCACAGATCAAGCCGCAAGGGGATGGACCACTCTATTGGGTGCAGGAAGCGCGCACGCTCAGGGATATGGGCCGCGTCTTCGCTCACGGCCTGCCGCCTGTACTCCGCAGGCCGATCCTGCATGTCGTCACGCGCAATGCAAAAGACGCGCTGTGGGCGATGGAGGAAGGGCTGAAATGCTCCTCTCTCAGCGGAGTGATCGGGGAATTGCACGGCGATCCGCAAGCGCTCGACTTCACTGCGACGCGGCGCTTAGCAGTGGCCGCAGAGCGATATGGCGTCCCCGCTTTTCTGGTTCGCACAAACGGGCAGGCCGATCTCAGCGGAGCACGCAGGCGTTGGCGGGTCGAAAGCCGTCCATCATTGCCGCACCTATACGATCCGAAAGCTCCTGGCCCCTCCGTTTGGTCGCTCGACCTGTTCCGCGCGCGCGATATGCAGCCCGGACAATGGGACGCCGCTTATGATCGGGCGGCGCATCATCTCAATCTGGTTCCCGCAAATGGCGATGGAGCGGTGGCGCAAAGCACATCTCGATACGGATGACGCTCAACCCTTCGCATTGGTGAACGAGGGGCCACACGGCGTTATATTGGGCGCGGTAAATGATGCAGCGCGCGATGGCGGGGCAAAACCTAGCCAGCGGCTGACCGATGCACGTGCTATCTGCCCATCCCTCGCGATCGACTTCGGCGATCAAGCAGGTGATGCACGGCAGCTCACCCGGCTGGCCCGCTGGGCACAGCGCTGGAGCCCATGGAGCGCTGTCGATGGTGTAGATGGCTTGCTGCTCGACACCACCGGTTCAGACCATTGCTTTGGCGGTGAGGCAGCGATGCTGGAAGATATGCGGACCAGCTTTGGTGCGCTTGGCTTTACGGCGCGGATCGCAGCAGCTCCAACGATAGGTGCGGCTTGGGCACTAGCACATTATGGCAAAGGGAACTTGGCCTCGACCGAGCCTAGCACGCTGAAAAGAATATTGGCGCAGCTACCAATCGAAAGTCTCCGGATTGATGACAAGGCCGCGCTGCTGCTGCGCCGCCTCGGTCTCAAAACAATCGGATCGCTCGCCGATATACCGACGACTGCCCTCGCCCGGCGTTTCCGCAAGCATGGGAACCAGCTCGCCAATCCATTGCAGCGACTGCAGCAGGCACTCGGGAACACGCCAGAAGTCGTCGAGCCACTCGCTCCAAAGACAATCTACCGCGCTACGCAGCGTGTGGTTGAGCCGGTGCAATATGTTGCCATTGTCGAGCCAATCCTAGCCGATCTTGCCAGCCGTCTCTGTAGCGATCTGGAGAGCGCCCAGCGCGGATTGCGGCGGGTGCGTTTCGAAGCGTTTCGGGTGGATGGCCATATCGCACAATTGCAGGTCGAAACCGCCGCACCGGTGCGCGCGCCCGATCATATTGTGCGACTGTTTACAGAGAAGCTGGAGAGGCTCGATGCCGGTTTCGGCTTCGATACATTTGCCCTCACCGCGCTGTGGCATGAAGCAATGGATGCACACCAGAAAGGGCTAGAGGAGGATGAAGTCGAGGGCATCACCTTGCCTCATCTCCTCGACCGGCTTCGCGCGCGACTGGGGCACGGTAGCATTGCCTTACCTACGCCCTATGCCAGCCATATTCCCGAACGCTCGCTCGTGCGCAGCAGCGGGCAGGACGGCATTCCGTCATTGTCTTGCGCACCCAGCCCTACACAAGCGGCTACCACACAAGAACGCCCCATCCGCCTGTTCGATTATCCCGAGCCTGTTACCGTAATCTATGCCACGCCCGATGGCCCGCCCCGCCGGTTCCGGTGGCGGCGCAGGCTTCACGATGTCGCCAAAGCACAAGGGCCTGAACGCATCGCACCCGAATGGTGGCGGGAAAAATCCACTGTGCGTTTGCGCGATTATTATAAGGTCGAGGATCAGGCAGGCCGCCGCTTTTGGATGTACCGGAATGGTGTGATCGATGACGGGCGCGGCGCTCCGCCCGATTGGTTCATGCATGGGCTATTCGCGTAGCATGCCCGATCAACCGCTCACCCCCGCCAAGCGCGAACTGCGACCTGATGGCCCGCTTACGCTCAATCCGCGCGCGCAGTTCGTGGAGCTGGGCGTTGCGAGTTGCTTCTCTTTTCTGCGCGGTGCGTCCGATGCAGTCGATCTGGTGGAAACTGCCTATGAGGCAGGCTATGACGCTCTTGGCATTGCCGATTGCAATACGATGGCGGGCGTCGTGCGCCTCCACAGCAATGCCAAACAGGCCGGGATACGCCCACTCATCGGCTGCCGGATTATCCTGATCGAAGGGCACGAATTCCTTGCCTATCCGCAAGACCGCGCATCCTATGGACGGCTTTGCGCACTGCTCTCCAAAGGCAAAATGCAAACTACCGATGGCGAGTGGCAGGACAAGGGCGCATGTGATCTGACGCTCTCGATGTTGGCTGAGCACAGCGAGGAAGTGCAGTTGATCTCGCTGCCGGAAGAAAACCTCGATAGCTTTGCCGATACACTCCCTCAGTTGACCCAGTATCTGCCGACCATGCGCCACATCGCTGCCGCCTATCTCTATCGCGGCGATGACCGCGGGCGAATCGGGCGCCTTAATGCTCTGGCCAAGGCCAACGGTCTGTCGATCCTCGCCACCAATGATGTCCATTATCATGTGCCCGCGCGTCGCCCGCTGCAGGATGTGATGACCTGCATCCGCGAGAAGACCGTCATCCAGGACGCAGGCTACCTCCTCCACGCCAATGCCGAGCGGCATCTGAAAAGCCCGGAGGAAATGGTCCGCCTGTTCGCCGAGTGGCCGCATGCGATCACCGCAGCGCGCGAAGTGGCGGACCGGTGCGACTTCTCGCTCGACGAACTTCAATATGAATATCCGGAAGAGACCGTACCGGGAGGCCGGTCACCGCAGGAATATCTCACTCAAGTGACGTGGGAAGGCGCGACAAGGCGTTATCCGGATGGCGTACCAGATAAGGTTCGTGGGCAGATTGAGCACGAGCTAACCCTAATCGCCAAGCTCGACATTGCGCGGTACTTCCTCACCATCAAGGATGTGGTCGATTATGCGCGCGGCTGCGAGCCGCCCATCCTGTGCCAAGGCCGCGGATCAGCCGCCAATAGCGCGGTCTGCTACTGCCTCGCCATAACCGCAGTCGACCCATCCGAAGTCGAATTACTGTTTGAGCGCTTCATTTCTGAAGAGCGCAAAGAACCGCCAGATATCGACGTCGATTTCGAGCATGAGCGGCGCGAAGAGGTTATCCAGCATATTTACAAAAAATATGGTCGCCGCCGCGCTGGCCTATGCGCAACGGTTATCCATTATCGCCCGCGCTCTGCCATTCGCGAAGTGGGCAAGGCGATGGGCTTGTCTGAAGATGTGACATCGGCATTGGCGCGAACGATCTGGGGAAGTTGGGGCAGCTCGGTCGATGAAGACAAAACTGAAGAGGCCGGCCTCGATCTAAGCGATCCCTATTTGAAACGCGTCATTGCCTTGACCGACCAGCTAATCGGAATGCCCCGTCATCTATCGCAGCATGTTGGCGGTTTCATTCTTACCCAAGGGCCGTTGATAGAAACCGTCCCGATTGGCAATGGCGCGATGGCAGATCGCAGTTTCATCGAATGGGACAAAGATGACATTGATGAACTGGGGATCATGAAGGTCGATGTCCTCGCGCTTGGAATGCTCACCTGCATCCAGAAATCCTTCGATCTGATCCATGCACATTACGGCAATCGCTACACTCTCGCGACCGTTCCGAAAGAGGATAAGGCCGTCTACGACATGCTATGCAAGGCGGATTCCGTCGGCGTGTTCCAAGTCGAAAGCCGCGCGCAAATGAACATGTTACCCCGCCTGAGGCCGCGCAATTATTATGACCTCGTCATTGAAGTCGCAATTGTCCGCCCCGGCCCGATCCAGGGGGATATGGTACACCCCTATCTCAAACGCCGGTCGGGCAAAGAAAAGGTCGAGTTCCCCTCCCCTCACCCGGATCACGGCCCGCCAGACGAGTTGGAGAAAATCCTCAATCGCACCAAGGGCGTTCCAATCTTCCAAGAACAAGCGATGAAGATCGCTATCGATGCCGCCAAATTCACTGCCGATGAAGCCAATGAACTGCGCAAAGCTATGGCGACTTTCCGTTCACGCGGGACGATTGGCCGGCTGGAAGATAAGATGGTCGGCCGGATGGTTGAACGCGGCTATGATCCCGATTTCGCCGGGCGCTGTTTCGATCAAATCAAGGGCTTTGGCGACTATGGTTTCCCCGAAAGCCATGCCGCCAGCTTCGCCCACCTTGTCTACGTGTCTAGCTGGATCAAATGCCACTTCCCAGACGTGTTCTGCGCCGGATTACTTAACTCGCAGCCAATGGGATTCTATGCCCCGGCGCAAATCGTGCGCGATGCGAGAGAACATGATGTCGAGGTCCGCGAGCCTGATGTAAACTTTAGCGATTGGGACAATCTGCTTGAGCCTGCTGGCCATGGACGATGGGCTGTACGCCTCGGCTTCCGGCAGATTAGCGGCGTTGCGAAGGACGATGCTCAGGCGATCATGCATTATCGCAGTCAACCCTATCGCGATGTTGAGGATTGCCGGACGCGGGCGCATATACCCGTCGCTACTATAGAGAAGCTCGCCGCTGCCGATGCCTTTCGCTCCATCAGCTTGGATCGTAGGCAAGCTCTGTGGGATGCACGGGCACTCAAGCAGGCCCCAGATTTGCCGTTATTCACTTTTTCTGAGGAACGCGATGAGGGTGAGGAAGTGCCAGTCGTGCTGCCCGCCATGCCTGCCTGCGAACACGTTGTGGCCGATTACCAAACAATGCGCTTATCGCTGAAAGCACATCCCTTCGAATTCCTGCGGAAGAGCTACGAAGAACGCGGGTTCATTCGCAACGCCGATTTAGGTGAACGCAAATTTGGCGCACCTGTTCAAGTGGCGGGGATCGTTCTCATCCGCCAACGCCCGGGCAGCGCCAAAGGCGTGTGTTTCATAACGTTGGAGGATGAAAGCGGGATCGCCAATCTCGTCGTCTGGCCAGATGTTATGGCGCGGTATCGCAAGGTCATCATGGGCGCACGGATGATGGAAGTGCGCGGCAGAGTGCAAAAAGACGGCGATGTAATCCATGTCGTCGTAGACAAGTTGGAAGACGCATCGCCGCGTCTGCTTGCGCTGTCCGACGATTTGCTCGCAACGCAAGTCGACCGGGCAGATCATGTCGTCAATCCAGTACCAAGCGGTCTTCACCGCCATCCGCGCAATGTACGGATCATTCCGGCGTCACGGGACTTTCATTGAGGTGATGCATCCGCTTCCAGCTTACCAAGAATGTGGTCCGCTAAGGCTGTATTGACCGCTTCGGTCGCTTCAAACTGCGGCGCATGCCCAACCCCATCGAGACGCACGACTGAAAAATCATCGCTAATCTTGCGCGTCAGATCAATGAATTGCGGATCGAATACCGTATCATCCTCGCCCCAAATCAATAGCGTGGGAACCTCAAACCGAGCGTCACGGCTTGGCCAGTAATCGTCTTCGGAGACTTCATCAGGCGCAGGAAGATTGGCGCGATACCAGTTGATATGGCGATTGATCCGGCGCAAATCCGACGCTGCATTCTGCAGCACATCAGCTTCTACACGAGACATACGCCCCGCCTTGAAGTGGTTTTCCGGCCCGGTTGCAATCCGGCCTCCTGCCCCGCTCGCCCACATCAGTATTGGCGAAGCGTCCTTGAGCATTTCAACATATGCCGACTTCTCGCGTTGCTCCGACGACGTACGCAGCAGTTCCACCGCGATATTCTGAGGCGGCGCGCTCATCCCGGTGGCAGTGAGAATACGCTCAGGACGGCTCTGCGCGTAGGCTAGCCCAAAGGCTGAGCCCCAATCATGCCCCACGATATGGACTTTCTCGACGCCGAGTTTGTCGATCAAGGCATCGAGGTGGAGTGCCATATTCTCCAACCGGTACTGTTCTTGTCCCGCAGGGGCATCCGAATGCCCGGCCCCAAGTCCGTCGATTGCTACGACGCGGTGCGTGTCTCTCAGTGCCTCCATTGGCCGAATCATCGAATACCAAGAGGATGGAAAGCCATGGATGAACAAAACGGCATCGCCTTCACCCGCCTCCACGACATGAAGCTTGTTCACGCCGAACTCGTGGCACCATTCACGGTAAGGAACCTTCTCTCCCGCGCGTTCATTCGCGAGCGCTAAGGCCGGGTCGCGGCCAATCTCGCAACCAACCGGCGAGCTATAGTTCCAGATTGCAGCACCAGCCCCAGCGACGCCGATTAGTAACGCCATGATCATCAAGAACCGGTTCAAACGTTTCATTCAGCCTCCACCTCGTCGGGCAATGCATAGGCGATAACGTAGCCGCCTTTTCCATCGCGCTCGCTTTGCGGGTCGAGATAGCCGGTCTCCGAGTCAGCAGGGTAGCGCCAGGTCGGATTGGGCACTGTAACAATCACCATCTGCCTCCCCGATTCCGGAGCTACAAATGACATCGGCGTCGACTGGCCGTTACCAGGTAGGTCCGCGGACCATTTGACCTCGCCAGTGCGCACATCGAAAGCGCGCACCATCGAATCCATCGTCGAGCTGACAAAGGTGAGCCCGCCGCGTGTGGTCATCGTGCCAGCGCGCACTGCCGTTCCAACATCGATCGGCAAGCCGCTGCGCAAATTGAACGGCCCGGCATCGCGCATATTGCCGAGCGGCCGCGACCACAGCAGTTCCTTTGTATTGAGATCAATCACAGCGATGCGTGACCACGGTGGTTCGAAACATGGCACAGACGTGCCCAACCGGGACATAAATGGCATGGGCAAGCCATAGAAGCTCACTTGCTCGTAACTATACGGATCGTCGGGATCTGCTTCAGGTGCCGGAGCATTTGGATCCATCCGTACTGCGGGATGGTCTTCACCAAGCAGCAAAGCCGCTCTGGGCCCGGCATCAGCGACTTGCTCAGGTGTGACCAATAGCAGTCGATGAGCAAGCAACATCGGGGCCGCTACCAACAGACCGTTGTCCGCATCGACCGACACACTGCCCCAATTAAACCCGCCGAAATTGCCCGGTGCAATCAACGTCCCCGAGCGTGTGGGCGGCGTATACATCCCCTCATACCGCATCATTCGGTACTCAATCCGGCACACCATCTGATCGATGGGTGTGAGGCCCCACATGTCTTTCTCATACCTGTAGGGATGAAAGTTGGGCAACGGAGAGAAAGGCTGGGTATCAGCCAGATATTCGCCAAGCTCTGGGTCTTGCGGAACCGGGCGTTCTTCAATCGGATAGACCGGCGTGCCATCGCGCCGGTCGAGCAGGAATATCTCGCCCATCTTGGTGGGCACAGCGACCGATGGAATACGCTCCCCATCGCGCTCAACATCGACCAGAACCGGCTGAGCTGGCACGTCATAATCCCAGATGTCATGCTTCACCGTCTGGAAGGTCCAGCGCTCCTCCCCTGTCGCCGCATCAATCGCGACAATTGCGGACGAATATTTGTCATCAAACTCGCGGCGTTTGCCGCCGAAATAGTCCGGATTGGCATTGCCGGTGGGCGCAAAGACAGTGTCCAGTTCCGGGTCGTAGCCCATGACCGACCAGACATTGGGCGTTCCGGGCGTGTAGCGTTCACCTACCGGCGGCATTCCGCGATTGCCCGGATTTCCGAGATCCCATGCCCATGCGAGCTCACCGGTAACCGCATCAAATGCGCGGACCACGCCGGATGGAAGACCGAGGCGCTGATTATCCAGCACCAGCCCACCGACGACCAGATTGTCTCCGGCTACGGTGGGTGGCGAAGTATGATAATACTCCTTCGGTGCATGCTCACCCATACCTGCCCGCAAATCAACTATTCCGCCCTCGCCGAAATCACTGCACAACTCGCCAGTATCAGCATCGACGGCGATCAGGCTTGCGTCGACAGTCGCCGTGACAACACGCTTGCGGCAAACACCGGTATAGTCTTGGGGCCCTTCATGATAGGCAACGCCGCGACAGGTGATCGCATATTGGTGCTTGTCTGGCGGCGCGATCTTCGGATCGTGACGCCAGATTTCCTCGCCGGTCTCCGCGTCGACGGCCATCATCACGTTGGCCGCACCGCATAAGTACAGACGCCCATCAATCGCAAGCGGGGTGGCCTTGAAGTCTTCCTCCAGTCCCGTGCGATAGCGCCATACTTCTTCGAGACCATCCACGGTCTCAGTATTGATCTGATCGATAGCCGCGAACCGCGTTCCGCCGGCGGTATTGCCATAATGCTTCCAGTCGGTCGCCAGCGCAGAAGCAACCTCCCGCTCACTGCCCGTACCGTTCCGGACATAGCCCTGCAGGCTCGCAACGAGCAGCAACGCAACGCTTGTCAAAGCAGGCCCACCGATGAGCCAGCCGCTTGGTGCAGTGACCTCATCACCGGCCTTACTTCGCAACGATTGGCGATACCACGGAGTGAGGAAGTAAAGCCCCACGACAACCCATGCCGATAGCCGAGGGAGAAGCGCGAACAGATCGAAACCCGCTTCGTGGATCGACCACACCAGCGTCACGCCCAGAATAACGGCATAGATCGTTGGTGCTTTAGAGCTGCGGCGGATCACCAATACCGCAACTACGATCGTCGCCAAACCCACCAACACGTAATAGGGGCTACCGCCGAGATAGGTGAGAAAGCCGCCGGGAACGGTCAGCACCAGCCCGATCAACAGCAGCAGGATCGCAAAAATCCAGTGGGCCAAACCACGCATTGTCTTGCTCTCCCTATCCCGCCCTATTCGCCAGTTTACAGTGGATGGATTGTATGGCCGCCGTCCAAAATCAGACATCGCCCTGTCATGAAATCGCTCTCGTCAGATGCGAGATAGACGGCCGCACCTTCCATGTCTTCCAGCTGGCCAATCCGGCCGATAGCTGACCTGCGCCTTGCGGCATCTTGAAACGCTTCACTTGTGTCGAGCGACATCTCGGTTTCGATGAAGCCGGGAAGGATGGCGTTGGCCCGAATACCTGCTGCGCCAAGCTCCAACGCGAGCGCTTGGATCAATCCAATGACCGCAGCCTTGGTCGTCGAATATCCAGCAGCGCCGCCAGTTCCGATCAGCGCCGCCACCGAGGACGTCACGACAAGCCTCCCACCAGCCCGGCGCTTCAGCATATGCTCTGTCACGGGTGCAAATGTCTGCACCACACTCATCAAATTTAGGTCTACGGTAGCAAGCCAATCGCTACGGCTGGTTTTGTGCGAAGCGCCGCGGAAACCGCCACCGCCAGCGTTGGCAAAACAACTGTCTACCTGACCAAATCGCTCCAGCGTAGCGGCGAAGGCTTGGGCGATCTGTTCTTCGTCGGTAACGTCACAGGCATAGGCTTCGACATCGCCTCCCATGCTGCGAAGTTCTTCGACGGCGACCGCGTTCTTTTCGGCGTTGCGCCCCCAAACTGCGACCGACGCACCAGCTTTGACCAAACCGCGTCCATAGGCCAGTCCCAGCCCGCCATTGCCACCGGTAACCAGCGCGACTTTGCCATTCAAATTGAACATCTATCGTACCTCTACACCGTTGCCATCAAAGTTCTTGGCAGAGTAAATTGAGCTTTCCGGCAATTGCTGGAGCCCGAGCAAGTTGCCATCCGGGTCACGCCCGAACACAGTCATCGCACCATCAAGCGATCCTGCTCCGTCAACAATCGTTCCGCCCGCGTCGAGCAGACGCTGACGCGCGCGATCAAGATCGGCAACATCAAACATGACGATGTTGTAGCCGGGCGCATCGAGTGGACGGGGTACACCGGGCAGCGCGGTATCTTCGCTGTGATATTGCGCGATCTCGATTTCTAAGTTCCGCAATTGGAACCAGGCCATTTCAATTTCACTGTCTTTGAGGCCGGAAACCTTGTCGACGTTTTCACCCGATATTGCGAACCAGTTTCCGATCCGGCGCGGCTCTTGCCCGCCAAGGAAAGCAGAATAGAATTGCACCATCGCCTCGAGATTGGGCGTGGCCATCGCGACATGCCGCATACGATATTTGTTCTTCGGTGGTTCGGGCAGATCAAGTTGCGATACATCCACCTCTTCGACTTCGGTGATGATACCCTGAGCATCTCTGATGTAGCCGTATTTCACTGGGTTGCGGCTGCTTAACGACACAAGTTCTTTGGCACCGATCGGCTCAGCACCGGCCTCCAGTGCGCGCTCATAGGCATTGGTATCCTGCACCGCTTGAAAGCAGACATGCATGATACCGGGTCCTTGAACAGGAACCGCCGAGTGGTTCGTATGCGCCTCACTATTACCAAAAGACATCAAACGCAGTTGAGCGTTGCTGGACCGCAAGAGCTTCGAGCGCGCTTGCGCAAAGTCATTCGGCGCTAGGCCGGTTGGCAAAGAGGCATCCGAGAAATCTCCGTCACCAATCTGCTCCACACCGAAGGCTGCGCTGTAATACTCTGTCGACGCGTCCACATCCGCGACGCTGACACCGACGTAGTTAACGCCCACGATCAGATCATCGAGCTCCTGCTCAGGCGCACCGCCCACTAACCCGCACGCAGCAAGCAGTGGGATAGTAACCATCGCCATGGCGGTTCGTAAATTGGTCAAGCGCATTCGGGCTTCTCCATAACTCCCAGATTTCAAAACCAGCGCAGCAGCACCAGCATCACAATTCAGTATTCGCCAAACCCACCGTCCGGATTCGGGCGAACTGCACACAGTGATGAAACTTGATAGACAAATAGTCAATAAAAGATGATTGAAACGCAAAATTCGGTGATTTCTCCGCCTTTCAGGCTCTTTTATTGACTAATCATCCAACAATGGCTATTTGGCGATTCAACGAACAAAATCGTGGGGAGAACGAAATGTCTGGATTCGAATTTAGGCGCACCATGCTGTGCGGTACCGGCGCAATCGCGCTGATGGCACCTATGCAAGCGTTTGCGCAGGACGCAGACGGCGAGGCGGAAGCGGCGCCGGACAATAACGTTATTGTTGTGACCGCCTCGAAGCGTGAGACAACGCTTCAAGAGACCCCCATTGCCGTTTCGGTCACCAGTTCAGAACAGATCGAACAATCGCAAGTGCGCGATCTGTTGGACATTCAGACCTTGGTTCCATCGCTGAGAGTGAACCAGCTTCAATCGTCAGCCAACACCAACTTCATCATTCGCGGCTTCGGTAACGGCGCCAACAACGCAGGGATCGAACCGTCGGTTGGCGTCTTTATCGATGGTGTTTACCGGTCCAGATCAGCTGCGCAGATCGGCGATTTGCCAAACCTACAACGCGTAGAGGTACTGCGCGGCCCGCAATCAACTCTGTTCGGTAAGAATGCGTCGGCGGGTATCATCAGCATCGTAACGCAAAAGCCGCAATTTGAATTCGGTGGTTCAGCCGAGCTTTCCTACGGCAATTTCAATGCCATCGTAGCCAAAGCAGACGTTACCGGACCGATCAGCGAATCGATCGCGGTTAGTCTGTCCGGCAATCTCAACAAGCGCGACGGCTATGTGCAAGACCTCAATCTCGGCATCGATAATAACGAGCGTAATCGCTGGGGTGTCAGGGGCCAATTGCTCATCGAGCCAAGTTCGGATCTGAGCTTCCGCTTCATCGCCGATTACGACAAGATCGACGAGAATTGTTGCTCGGTTGTGAACATCGTCGACGGGCCAACCGGTAATGCAATTCGCGCATTGGGCGGACAAATTGTCTCAAACGACCGGTTCGGCACTACCAACGCGCTCAACTACGCATCGATCAACGAAATCGAGAATTACGGCGTATCGATGCAGGCCGATTGGTCGCTGGACACCATCGATATCACTGCGATCAGTTCCTATCGCGGAGTCCGCACGTTCGCCGACCAAGACATCGATTTCACTAGCGCTGACATCGTCCAACGTAGCGAGGGTCGCGGCGATCTTGATACTTATACGCTGGAATTGCGTGCAGCCTCAAATTTCGACGGGCCGATCAACTTCCTTGTTGGCGGCTTCCTGTTCAAAGAGGACATCGAGACGAATGGCGCCCTTGAATATGGCGCGGACTTCAAGGGTTATGCCGACCTTCTCACCGGAGGGGCCTATAGCAACCTAGAGCCCACGCTGCGCGCGCTGGTCCCCGGTATTCCGGTCGGTACATTCGGCGGCCAAGGCCAAGGCCGGATAACCAACTTCATGTATAGCAATGACGCGATCTCGATCTTCGGACAGCTTGATTTTGCGATTACAGACGATCTCACCTTCACCGTTGGCGGTAACTACACCAACGATAAAAAGGCGGTGATCCAGAACAATGTCAGCACCGACGTATTTTCCGGCATCGACTTGGTACAAGCAGGTGTGGCTGCCGGTGTCCCAGCGACGGTAGCAGCAGATGCGAACTTTAACCCGTTCCTGGCCTTGCGCGGCTTGCAATTCATTCCACCTTACTTGAACTTCCCGAATGCAATCGAGGATGGCCGGACCGAGGATAATGATCTGTCCTACACATTCCGCTTGTCCTATGATTTCCCGGACAATGTCAGCGTATATGCGACCTACGCGACAGGCTTCAAAGCATCGTCGGTCAACCTCTCAACCGACAGCCGTCCGTTTCCTGCAGACTTCATTCCGGGTTCGCCATTCCAATCGCCACCTCCCGCAGCGTCACCGATCCGCGATGCTGGGCTGGCTGTTACCAACCTCAGCACCGGCTCACGCTTTGCTGAGCCTGAAGAAGCCAAGGTCTACGAAGTTGGCGTCAAGGGACAATGGCCGGGGTTTGCATTCAATCTGGCGCTGTTTGACCAGACGTTGAATGGCTTCCAGGGCAATGTGTTCACGGGCACCGGCTTCGTTCTGGGGAATGCTGAGCAACAATCGGTTCGCGGCTTCGAGTTCGATACGTCGATCTCGCCAACGGACGGGCTCACTTTCACTGCTGCGGTCACACATTTGGATGCAGAATATGATAGCTACGCCGGAGGTTCGGCGTTCAACCCTGCCACGCTCGGTGTGGTTCCAACCGATCTAACGGGCCTGCGGCCTGCCGGTATTCCGGAGTGGAACATTACGGTTGGCGGCACATATAATCTGGAATTCAACAGCGGCCATGTACTGACATTCCACGCCGACTTCCTGCATGAAAGCAACACGCAGATCGCTGAAGGCCTGCCGCAGTTCCGCCGCGAAGTGAACCAGCTCAACAGTTCCATCAGCTTTGCGCTCAACAACGGACTGCAACTATCGATCTGGGGGCGCAATCTGACCGACGAGGTATACAACACAACTGTGTTCCCAGCGGTTGCGCAAGCTGGATCGCTCAACGGTTACCGTAACTTCCCACGGACCTACGGCGGTTCAATCAAGTTTGAATTCTGATCCCTTCCCATCGGGATATACTGGGCGGGTGGAGCAATCCATCCGCCTTTTTCCTTACCAATATTGAGAGAGCCGCTATCGGCAGCGTTTAGTCTGCTTTGCGCCTACGTAGCTGGGTTCTGCGCACCATATAATCGGTTTTTAGCGAAGTGAGCGAC
Source organism: Pontixanthobacter sp. CEM42 (assembly GCF_017812015.1). Taxonomy (GTDB): domain Bacteria; phylum Pseudomonadota; class Alphaproteobacteria; order Sphingomonadales; family Sphingomonadaceae; genus Pontixanthobacter. The sequence continues at coordinate 1,703,981 of NZ_JADQTN010000001.1, forward strand.
CCGAGAATCATCGTGGTCGTCAATTGTTCGACTTCATCCAGCGGAAGCCGGCGGCGTAATAGATAGGCTCCCGCTGCCGCAGGAATTCCGAAACTGATATCAGTTGCTGCGCGGGCAAGTTCAGGCGGCAGATCGAGTACGCGCTCGGCAATCTCCGTCACATAATCGACGGCCGTATCCCGGCTATATTCAGTCGGATCATGCATGTCGCTGACCGATGGCTCGGCCTGTAGCCGCTCGATAATCAAACCACGTTCGTCGATATATTTGAGGTAGGCATGCGTCACCGCACGAACGAGCCCTTCGAGCGTATCCGCATTTTCTGCGGCCTCTGCCTGAGAGCGCCTGAGCCGCCGCAGCTCGCGATCAAGCAAGACTTTGAGCATTTCTGTGAGATTGCTGAAGTAGTTATAGATCAGTGATTTACTGATACCCGCTTCACGACCAATGCTCTCCATCGACAAAGTCGCCACACCGTCACGCGCAACAATTTCGGCTGCGTGGTCAAGGATCAACTCACGTCGCTTCTCTGGACTTAGCCGGGTTCTTTGTTTCGCAGCGCTTCGTGTCATATTCACTCACTAACAGAGCAATCGCAGTGTGCCAGCTTCAATCGACCTTTGGCCCGGTTGGCGAACGCGTTTCGGCAAACCACCGCACGCTTTCGATTGAATATGGGTCAGAGCCGCCAAGCCGTTCCTGAAACGCGATCAGATTGCCTTCGGGATCGCGAGCGAAGCGGATCATGCGCCCGCCGAGCTCGAACGATTGACCAGCGAAGACCATACCTTCGCTCTCCAGCCGTGCTGCTGTGCCCGCGAGATCGATCACTTCGAACACGACACTGCTATATCCAATTTCATCAAGCATTCGCGGTTGATCGTGCACCGGCGTCTTTGGTTTCGTGTAATGCCACAGCTCGATCTGGAGATTACCCACATCAAACCAACTCGCGGCAATTTCGATGTCGTCCATGTCGGCAATATCGTCGAATGTCTGGCGCTTGGTAGGCGGAATTTCTCGCTTCGGACCATAACCCAATATCGTGCTGTAAAACTCAACCATGGCTGGCTTATCACCCGTGACATTGGCCACATGAGATATCCAAGCAGTGTGTCCGATTTTCTTGCGTCCCAGCTCTCCGGAAGCCGCAATGGCCCGCGTTTCCAACTGTTCCATTTCAATCATGATACCGTCGGGGTCGTAGCCATAAGCATAAGTGACGCCATAGCCGCCGAGGTCGACCGGGCGGTCTCCGCGCGATACCATGTCGAGGCCGAGCTCCTTGAACCGGTCATATTTCGGCGCAGCCGCATGCGACTGAAAGCAGATATGCGTGTATCCCGGACCGATGACCGGCCGCCGGTTCGGTTCGGCGGCATTGTCCGGATCAATGTCGAGCAATCGCAGGAATACGGTCGGGGTGCGTATGAAAGCGATTTCAACTTCGCCGTCGCGCTTGGCCAAAAGTTCCGCTGGGAAAGTTGCAGCCGGAATTCGCCTTCGCTCGACCAGTTCATAAGGAACCGCTGCGCCGTAAAAGGCTAGTGTCTCGTCGATATCAGAAACTGTAATGCCGACGTTGTGGATCCCGCGGATCGCCTCGTGCGATGCCGCCTGAACGCCTACAGTCGCACTCTCGACTACCCGAACTTTCTCATGCGCAGTGCAGCCAACTAGCAGCGAAGTCGCGGCAATTACCAAGGATAGTCTGCTGAGCATCGACTAGTCCTTCTTCACGCGGTAAACGAGCAAGACATTGCCGGGTATTTCACCGAATTTGTCATATCCCGAATTGACGATGACCATGCCCCCGGCGACCACCACACCGGCGCTGTCGATGGTGCCGCCTTTGGCTTCCACGCCGTTGACAGTCTCAAACGCGCGATTGGTTTCCTGCTTCCACAGCACCGCCCCGTCTTTGTCAGAATAGGCCAGCAGCCGACCATTATGCGCACCGGCAAAAATCGCGCCGCGAATGGCCGTTGGCGGGGCGGAGAGCGCGGTCATGCAAGCGTAGCTCACCTCCGGGCAAGTCGGGGGTTCGATGCGGGACCAAAGTGGCTTTCCGGTGGCAGCTTCAAAGGCGTGTATCCCGGGACGCGGCGGCCCCTCGGCAAAGCGGTTGCCCGGTGTATCGGCGATGCCGACCCACAGCGTCTGGCCATCGCTTGCCATGCCCCAGTGAATTCCGCCGTTGAAGCCACCCATGCCAACGCGGCGGCGCCAGAGAATTTGTCCGTCATCGTCGGGATCCAAGCCAAATATCTCGCCTGACTTCTGGCCGGCGAGCAGGATGTCCTTACCCGATGCCAATGTCGTCAGGATCGGAGGCGCGCCGAAATCGAAATCCGGACCATCTTCCTCAGGACAATTGGCACGTGGATCACGGCCGCATGCAGCATTCCAAGAATCGCCAGCTATGGTTTGCGTGATCCAGCGCTCGCGGCCAGACTTCAAATCCAGCGCGACGATTGCATCGCTCTTGTCATTCGCAGGAGACGAATAGTTTTCACCAGTACCGACATAGAGCAGGCCGCGTTCGACATCGATTGTCGGCGTAGACCATACGGGCGCACCGCTCGGCGCCAGAATATCAACGCCTTTGGATGACTTACCAGCATTCGTTGGCTTCCCGGTGGTATACCAGCGCCACAGATGCTCGCCATTTTTGGCGTTCAGCGCAGTGACACCACCCCTAAACGTGCAGCACTCATAGTCGTCGGCATATGCGCTGATAACCTCGGTTGAAGACATCGGCACGAACAGTATGCCATCGTGCAGACTGATGCTGCCCGTAATTGTGCCGTCTGGATGATCCTTGATCGAGCGGGTCCATTTTTCCTCGCCGGTCAGCGTATCGACCGCATGAACGCGCCCATCGACATCGCCGAAGTAGAGTGTCTCCGGTCTGCCGTTGGATGCCTCAGCGATCACCGGAGCATTGCGCACTTCGGCCCCAGCTTCATAAGTCCACCAAGCACAACCGGTTTCGGTATCAAGCGCATAGACTCTGCCCGATTGACTCCCTGTGAAAATTGCTTCGCGCGTTACCGCCGGTTGAGATCGCGCCCGCTGAGCGCCAGGGAAGCCGAATGCCCAAGCCAGTTCGAGTTCCGGGATATCGGAGGCGGAAAGCCCAGCCGATTGCTCCGTTTGGAAGCGTGAGTTGCGCTTATCAACGCCCCAACGGTTCCACAGCGGCGCTCCTGCGAATTGTAGACGATCTGCACAATAATCGACTGCAACATCGGCTTCAGCGGCTCCGTCGCCGAGATATTCCGCCAGAATGAATCGATCGACACGGTCAAGTGCGTTCCCCTGCTCGCGCATCACTCCGGTAGTCAGCGCAGCGGTGATCGCCGCCGGAGTCATGCCTTCCAGCGCCTCACGGCTCGGCGCTCCGGCGACCTGCTCATCGTGACAACTTGCACAATTTTCCGCATAAAGAGCTTCCGCGCGAACAGCCTGGCCGCTTGGCGCGAGTTGCTCTTCTGGCTGCTCATCCGCGATCGAGCATCCACCCAGAGCAAGTACCAATCCCAAAACGACGCTGACTGATCGTGTCACTAACCGCACCTCCATTATTGACTATTAGTCCAATAGATGAAGTGCGGTCAATGCAAATCACGGTCCAACCCTAGGCAGCCTCGCCACACATCGCCTGCCTCGCCGCGTATTATCCTGGAAGGGTGTCTGGGCCGCTAATCGTCGTCGTCATCCGACAAATGCCAGAATTTTTCCATAGCAAGATAGGTGTAGGATGCAGTCCAGCCGACCATGACAAGGCCGTTCAAGGCCTCCAGTCCGGAGATTGTCCGCAACGCGCCATGCGGGAACAAATCTCCAATCCCCAACGTGGTGTAGGAGGTGATTGAAAAATAGAAAGCCTCAGCAAAGTCCAGCTTCTCGGACCCACCAATATCTCCATACTGCCCGTTCGCATGCAGCCACATATAAACCATTGCATACAGCACAATATGGAGCGTGTGCGATGCTGTCGCCACCGTCAGGACAACTAGGATACGTGCGCGCGCCGGGATCGGCAGGTCCACCAATCTGATCGATGTCTGGCGCAGTACTTCATAGTGAATCAGGATCGTTAGCCCGATAAGCACCAGCGAAATTGTCAGTCCGATAAACATGCTAGGCCCTTGTCCCTCCGCGCCAGTTCTCGTCCGCCTAAGCAGGCACCGCGATAGTCTTGCCGCTGAAAACCGCTTGCCAGTTTTGTATCTCTGCAAACACTACTTCATCAGTCGCACGCGCAATGTCGGCGATATGACCATAAGTCATGCTATGCTCAGAAGCATTCAGCATTGTATCAATGCGCACCGCAATACCGTCCAGCTTCTCGGCAGTGATCTCGGAAATCTCCGCGAACCGCTCAAAGTCACCAAAATACCGAATACCGGCCAGCGCACCGCCCAATGTTGGCAGCGCGACGGCGAGAACGGTGAACCACTTTGCCGATTTTATTGACCAGGATGGATCGACCAATCCCCAATGAGCGCCAGCGACCAGCGCCAGATAGGCAGAGACAAGGAACACAGCGCCAACGAACAATCGCTCTGACAACCGGTCCAACCCATGATGCACAAGGGCCAGATGTTGAGATTTTTCTCGATGATATGCACGCTGCGGATCGACATGATGGTCACGGAGTGCCTCGATCGCACTACGCAGATATTTCATGTCTACCTTCGCATTCGGCAATCCAACGGCACGGATAGCGTGCCGAGCATACCATTCAGGCCACCAGCTATTGGTGCCTTGCGGCCAATGTCCTGACGGACGTGCAACCCCCATCACAGCCAGAACCGGGCTGTGCCGCAAATATTCGGCGGCTCGCCGCGTCTCAAACCAACGGCCATGCAGACGCAGCTTTCTACCGGCCGCCGTGTTTATGATAATCGCGAGTAGCAACCCCAATTCGATTCCGGCGAATATCCATTTTTGATCAACATCGACGAGCGGCAAATAAAGCGTACCCGCAACAATCGCTGAAGCGCCGAGCAAAAAGTTGATGACCATCCCTGATCTGTGCCGGTCGGAAAGATGCGCTGAAATTCCGTCGAGCCACGCAAAACGCGTCAATATCTGGTCAGCAATCTTCGCTCGCAGCGATCCGGTGCCTGCACCAATTGCTTCTATTGCGGCCAGCATTGGTTTGGCATTTCCCTGCGCGATCTGGTCAGGATGTTCATAAGACTGTCGGACCGATGCAAATTTCTTACCCAGCGATCGCTGTCCAAACATTGCCTCGATCCGCCGAAAGGCATGGCTCCGAACGGAGCTTTGATCACGCCAATTCTGCGCGCTAAGCGCGGCCAAGCCAGCATACGGACCGTCGCTGGATGGCGCGGCCAGAGTGACAGCCTGTTCAATCAAGTGCTTCAGATCGGCCTCACCGCTCGCCCGCTCGCTAACGTCCGCCTTCCCGTTGAGAGCTTCGGGCGAGGATATGACTTGCCAATCTTCCGGCTGCTGCGGATCGATCCACAATACCGGTGATCCCAACTTCAACGCCGCCATCGCAGTATGTCCAGTTCCGCCGGCATTGGCGAAAGATTGCCCATCCCACACAGCAATAATCAAATCGGATTGTTCGATTAATATCCGGCCGGCGAGCGCAGCCCGCCGCCCGGACTCCGCCGCGAACAGGCCCACAGTATTTGGATCACGTGGCCCTTCAATCGCCTTTAGGAACAGATCCGCTAGACGCTCATCTTCATCTGCAAGCTCGAATATCGTTCCACGATCTGCGAGATCCATAATCGCAGCAACGCGCGCAGCCACCCCTTCGTCCGTGATCGCCTCGCCCGCGAGTATGGCTCTGGCGTCAATAGGATCAACCGGCGCAGCATTGATTGCCGCATTGAGTTGGCGACCGAAGGGTAATGGGATCGTCAAATCCCAACCGCGATCCAATCCCAACTGTGCCGCTTGGTGATCCGTGCCATCGGCCAATAAGGTCAGCAGCCGAGTTGAGCAGTCTCCAACCGACTCTGAACCACCTGACACATCTGCAAGCGCGACGTCGATCTGCGCAAATATCTGGTCGAGCACCGCATCGAGCCGACTTGCATCCTCGGGATAGGACGGATGTGAGGCCCGGTGGCCAGTTACCCCGACCGCAAAACATGCGCGAGGGATCGGTGGAGCACCCGCTTCAACTCTTGCACGATCAGTCTGGGTGTGAATTGCGGCTCGCCTCTTGCTCTAAATTTGGCATTGCCAAGTAAAACGGGCGGCCGCACAACTCAAGCTCAGCACGTTCGATCTTATGGCGCTCGGTGTCATAGGGTGGTTTTGGTCCCGTTCGGTGACCGGCGCGCGAGAGCCTTGGCATCAGCGATCCAGTCGAGATAATAGGCGACATCCACAAAAGTTGTGGGATGGTCTGGTTGGCCACATCCTATTGCATGCGACACAATCCCGATCAGCGTTCTGGTGCGAGTATCGACTAGCGGCCCGCCACTATCGCCCCGGCAACTGCCAACTCCGGTGCGAGTGCCCGCACATAACTCCCCGGCGGCAGCATTGCAGCTCGAGTTTCTCATTTGCCGGACTACACCTTTTTGCAGCCGAGCCATTGCTGGTACTTGATGGGTCCGCCCAATCGCACCGGGCCGACTGAGGTCTTTGGTAGGCCAACTGAAGCCCCACCCGGTGAGCAGCAACGGGCTGCCCGCCATCGGTCGATATCCTTCCCGCGGCGGCAGCTTTGCTCGTTCCAGACTGGCTTGCCGCGGCACCCGTTTCAATCGGATGAGAGCGATGTCGTTGCGAAAGGTACGGCTATTATAGGACCGATGCGTGATGACTGCACCGATCTCTTCCAGCGCAGTTTCCTTGTCGATCCGCTGCGTTCCCACCCGAACTCTCCGACCGGCAAAAAACTTGGTGGCACTAATTGGACCGATGCAGTGGGCCGCAGTGAGCAAAAACTCCTCGCCGATATATACGGCTCCGCAGGTATGCTCACGCTCCCAGCGATCAAGCGTTCTGCCGAACCATTCGCGTTGCGTTTTTAGTGCTCGCCGGGAGGTTTGGGCTATCGAGCTTGGACCATGTAACAGGAACTGGGCCTGCCACCGCGCCTCGCCGGACTGCGCTGTTGAACCGCGTATAACCCGGTGGACAGTCCTTACATAATCTCTCTTGAACTGAGCAACCGGTGCCGTGCATGTCTTCGCCCCAGCCGGCCGATCCGGATCGAATCCGTCATTGCCAATCACATCGTCTGGTTCTTCCACCCAACACTGCTTGTTGAAGTCGGGCAGAAATTCGTTTCGCACATTCTCGATCGATTCCACCTTAAGCAAAGCAATAATCGCAAGCCACTTTCGATAGTCGCGCGCTCGTAGCTCATCGGTGGCGTATTCGAACTCTGCGTCGCTCAGGCTATCGAACAAGGCCAGCATATCGTTCGCTGCTTCCCTGTCCGCATAGGCCAGCAGCATTCCGAAGGATCCCCTTTGTCCTTGGTATAGCCGCGCATTTATTCGTTCGAGCACGCCGCGACCGTGGTCGGTAAAGTCACGATAAAATACGTCGAAATAGGCCTTCTCGGAAGGGTAGAGTTCGTCCGTTATTTGCGAATAGGCGCCTTCCGAGGATGACGTAACCCGTTCTTGCGCGTGTACCATCGGGCTGGAAAATGTTGCGAGAGAGCCAACAAAACAAAGGCCCAGGATCGCTCTGATCCCGGGCCTCTTGTTTGGTGTATGATGTGTCCCTGCCGCCATCAATCAGTCACAACCCAGTGATAATCGAAACGCGGGCAGGCAATCACTATTATTCGCCGATCGGATTACCGTGACCGGTTCCGTCTTCGCCGCCTTCGGCTTCCGGATCGGCGCCGTCTTCAGTCGCTCCACCTTCGTCAGTAGCAGGCTCTTCAGACGTCATTGCCTCTTCCGCCGGAGCTTCAGTAGCCGCTTCCTCAGCAGGTGCTTCCTCTTCAGCGGCCTGTGAACATGCGCCAAGGCCCAAGGCGATGCTGAGCGCAGCGCCGGTAATAACAAATTTCCTCATAAATCCCCCATCAATTGGTCTCAGTCGAATCCGAGACGTTTTTGTAATGCCTTAAATTCAGATGTTTGTCGAACAGGGTCGAGATTCTGATCTGACCGTGAGGTAACAAGTCCAGAGTCACCAATCGCATAAGCCCGTTCGAGCGTATCCAACGCATCTTGCGAGCGCCCCCATTGCGCGAAGATCTGAGCCTGCTGGTAAAGGCTGTTGTCGCCAAATTGCTGCACAAGATTGTCGAACATGTCTTGGGCCAAATCCGCATTGCCTTCCTGCGCCTCCAATATTGCCAGGCCGGTCAGCTTGGACAGGATGTTCGGCTCGGCATCATAGAATGCGCGCGCCTCGTCAATTCGACCATCAAACCGTGCGATATCGCCCAAAATCCGGTTTACAATGCTGGTTTCAGCGCTGAGTGCCAAAGCGCGCCGTGCAGCAGTGCTTGCCCGATCATAATCTCTTGCAGCAAATTCCAGGACAGCCTCGGCCCGGAACACCGGTGCATTAAGCGGGTCAAGCCGCTCGGCCCGTGCAATCGCACTACGCCCCTTTTCAAATGCCCCGATGAATGATGCGAAGAGCGTGTACCCCCTCAAAATCCAGGCATTGCCATAGCCGAGTTCAAAGCTCTGATCGTAGGGGCTGAGCGCACCTGCGATATCAAGTTCGCCATTCGCAAGAACATAACCAAGAGCAGCATATCCCTCAGCCAGTTCGGGCGCCAAATCGATAGCTGTCCGGGCGGCTTCCATTGAACGGTCGTAATACCCTCTCAATTCGCTGCCAGTCGCATGGCGATTGCCAATCGAGGTCAGGACACGCGACCTTGCAGCATGTGCAGCCGCATAGCTGCGATCAATCGCAACCGCTTCATCCAATGCTGCCAAGGCTTCCCGGTCGGTTTCTTCTCTTGCATCGCTACGCGCGTAGAGATCGACGCCGAGCAGATAGGCATCGAGTGCATCGGGGTTTTCCGTTCCACCTACCCGGATTGTCCCTGCACTGTCGGTTTCAGAGAAATTCGCGACCAGCGAGTCCACAACCGTTGTCGCAATCTCAGATTGGACAGCCAGCACATCGTCAAGCTCTCGCTCAAACACGTCCGACCAGACATCAAGGTCGGTTTTCCCATCGATCAGCCTGACAGCGACGCGCAATTGATCACCTGCGCGGCGAACGCTTCCTTCCAGAACATGTGCAACATCCAATGCGCTGGCGATTGCACTCGCAGTTTCGCTTCCGTCGCTAAATTTATCAGATGATGTTTGCGCAGCCACTGAAAGCTGGCGGTTTAGGCTCAGAATACTGCGTAACTCCTCGGCCAAACCTGCTGAGAAATAATCTTGGTCCGGATTGTTGCTGAGGTTTTCGAAAGTCATCACGGCAATGCTATTTGGCCGACCAGAGCCAACGAACATTCCGCTCTGCCATGCCGCGAAACCTCCGCCTGCTGCGAGCAATCCAGCGCCGCCCGCAATCATCAGGCTGCGGCGCGAAATGCCTTTTTCCCCGTCAGATACAGACGAAAACGTCAAACGCGTGCCGGCTTTCGCTTCTGCTTCGCTGAGCGCGCCCAACACTTCGCCAAACGCCGGGCGGTCTGGAACAGGTCCGCCGCCGGACAGGTCAACATATTGGATCTGCCGGAAACCCAGTGGTGGGCTGGTGCCATCTAGCGACACCGAAAGCAGACGCCCGCGATCACGTCCACTCGTGGCCTCATCTCTAACCCAATGCGAATTGATGGAAATGGCGGTCCAGATGACGAGTACGGTATCGGCGGTCTCTAACGCCTTCTCGGTCACGTGCGAGAACCGGTCGCCGCCTTTCAGCAGCCCGTCCCACCAGACCGAATAACCGTTTTGCTCCAGAGCCTCGATAATCGGCAGGACAGCGTCCCGATCATCCCGAGAATAACTCAGGAAGATCGATCGCTTCTCTCCGCCGGCAGATATCGCTTCACTCAAGACCCGTCCCCTGGGCGCTCGTTACACTGTAGAAGCTTGTTCACGATTGGCGCGAGTGTGGCAAGGCCGTTCCGCTCCATCTAATGAATGCGTCTGGTCTAGCCGCTGTAGGTAACGACCAGATAGCAACTCGCCGCTACATCAGCGCCATTGATGATCGAATGGGTGCAGTCCGCCTGATAGTGCGCGGAGTCACCTTCGCTTAGCTCGGCAAGCTGGCTATCGCTCTGGACGGTGACACTGCCCGACGCGACAGTTAGCAGTTCGCGCGTTCCGCGGTGATGCGCTTCGCTGTCCAGCCGTGCGCCGGGTTCAAGAATGAGTTCGTAGAACTCGATATCCTTCTCCATCCGCAATGGTGAAAGCGTGCGGATACGGCAGCCCTGCTGTGCCGGAAAAAGCGTTTTGGGATCATTCGCCCGTACAACATCAACCGAGGCCGCATTCCAGCTCGAACCGAGCAGCTCGCCAATCGAGGTACCGAAACCTTCCGCGATCTTGAACGATACGGCGAGCGTCGGATTGGCGCTACCACGTTCGATTTGCGACAGCATTGAGCGGCTGACACCCGACGCTACCGCAAGCTGCTCAAGCGTCATTTTGCGCTGCTTACGCAATGCCGCAACGCGCTCGGCGAGGTTGCGATTGGCTGGATGGGTGCGCGCGTCCGTCATAAGAGAATTGATCTTGTATTATGGAATATCTGATATATTAGAGAGCCTCTCCTAAAACGGAAGGAACTCTGTGTGAAGGCCTTGGTTAAAGCGAAATCCGAACCCGGTTTATGGCTTCAAGATGTGCCAATGCCGGAAGTCGGTATTAACGATGCGCTCATCAAGATTAAGCGCACTGCGATTTGCGGCACCGACATGCACATCTGGAAGTGGGACGAATGGGCGCAGGAAACCATTCCTGTACCGATGGTCGTGGGGCACGAATTCGTCGGTGAGATTGTCGAAGTTGGCGCAAATGTCAGTGACTATACGCCGGGCCAGATTGTCTCGGGCGAAGGTCATGTCGTTTGCGGCAATTGCCGCAATTGCATGGCCGGTCGCCGTCACATGTGCGCCAATGCCAAGGGTATCGGGGTCAATCGCCAGGGTGCCTTCGCCGAATATCTGGCAATCCCGGCTGCCAATCTGTGGCTGCATAATCCCGATATTGATCTGGATGTCGCATCATTGTTCGATCCCTTCGGTAACGCAGTGCATACCGCGCTGCAATTCGACGTTCTGGGCGAGGATGTCCTGATCGTTGGCGCTGGACCAATCGGCATCATGGCCGCTGCGGTGTGTCGCCACGCGGGTGCGCGCCACATCGTTGTCACAGACCTCAACGATGGCCGGTTGGAACGCGCCAAAGCGATGGGCGCAACACGTACAGTCAACGTCACTAAAGAAGATCTGAAAGCAGTTCAGGCCGACCTAGGCATGACTGAAGGTTTTGATGTCGGTCTGGAGATGTCAGGCTCTGAGAAGGGCTTTGCGCAGATGGTCGACAATATGTGCCATGGCGGCAAGATCGCAATCCTCGGTCTTCCTTCAAGCGAGGTTTCAATCGACTGGCATAAGGTCATCTTCAACATGCTGACGTTGAAGGGCGTCTATGGCCGCGAGATTTTTGAGACGTGGTACAAGATGTCGGTCTTTATCGAGAGCGGTCTGGACCTTTCCGGTGTAATCACGCACCGCCTACCGGTTGATCGCTTTGAAGATGGTTTCGCCGCGATGCTGGATGGATCGGCCTGCAAAGTCGTTCTGAACTGGGAAGAATAATATGTACGGGCAATTTCAAGATCACCTCGCTGCACAGCTCGCCGAGATTGACGAGCAAGGACTGACGAAGATGGAGCGCGAGATTACCTCCCGCCAAGGACCGCATGTTGGCCTAGGCGCGGATAACGTGATCAATCTGTGTGCGAATGATTACCTTGGACTTGCCGGCGATCAACGCCTCGCGGACGCGGCTGCCGAAGGACTTAAAACGCATGGCTATGGCATGGCGTCGGTTCGCTTCATTTGCGGTACGCAGGACATTCACAAGCAGTTGGAAGAACGCATCTCCAGCTTCCTCGGGTTCGAGAATACGATCCTTTATCCCTCTTGCTTCGATGCCAATGGCGGCTTGTTCGAAACGCTGCTGACTGACGAGGACGCGGTGATCTCTGACGAGCTCAACCATGCCAGCATCATCGACGGAATTCGCCTCTCGAAAGCCAAGCGCTTTCGGTACAAGAATAATGACATGGCTGATCTCGAGGCCAAGTTGAAAGAAGCCGACGCGGCTGGTGCTCGCTTCAAACTGATTACCACTGACGGCGTGTTCTCTATGGACGGCTTTGTCGCACGGCTTGATGAAGTCTGCGATCTCGCGGACAAATATGGCGCATTGGTGCATTTCGATGATTGCCATGCAACCGGTTTCCTAGGCGACACTGGACGCGGAACGCATGAATATCGGGGCTGTATGGACCGGGTGGACATCACCACCGGAACGCTCGGCAAAGCGCTAGGCGGCGCAAGTGGCGGATATACCAGCGCCAAGAAAGAAGTGGTCGCTCTGCTCCGCCAACGGTCGCGGCCTTATCTGTTCTCCAACTCTGTCGCGCCGCCAATTGTGGCTGGCGCCATCCGCGCATTCGAGATTGCCGAGCAAGGCGATGCCCGGGAACAATTGTTCACTAACGCCGCCTATTTCCGCGAAGGACTCGCCCGCATCGGTCTGGAAACGCTGCCCGGTGAGCATCCGATCATTCCGATCATGCTGTATGATGCAAAAGTCGCGAAGCAATTCGCCGCCGAAGCCTATGAGCACGGCATTTACGTCACTGCATTCTCCTTCCCGGTGGTCCCACGCGGCAAAGCGAGAATCCGCACGCAAATGTCCTCTGCCCTCACCCGCGACGATCTCGATCACACGCTGGAGAGTTTCGCCAAGGTGAAAGCCAAGTTGGGGCTCTAGCTCAAGCGAACCGATTGATCAGATTTTCCAGATGCTCCTGCCGGCCGGAAATTGGCTTGGGTTCCAGATCGCTTTTCAGAGCATAATCGGCAACCTCATCCAAAGCTGCTGAGCCGTTCATGACTTTATTGCCGAGTTCGCTTCGCCACCCGGCATACCGTTGATCAACGAAACCTTTCAACTCGCCATCTTCGATCATTGCCGCGGCTGCTAGCAACGACCGGGCCAAAACATCGACACCGCCAACATGGGCGAAGATCAGATCTTCTGCATCCACCGATTGACGGCGCACCTTCGCATCGAAGTTAAATCCGCCAGTGTCAAACCCCCCGCCTTCCAGCAGATGGTACATCGCAAGCGTGGTTTCGGCCACGTTGTTCGGGAATTGATCTGTATCCCAACCGTTTTGCGGATCACCGCGATTTATGTCGATCGAGCCCATAATATCCAAAGCATTTGCGGTGGCGATTTCGTGCTCGAAACTATTGCCCGCCAACGTCGCATGGTTGACTTCGATATTGACCTTTACTTCATTCTCGAGGCCGTATCGCTTGAGGAAGCCGTATACGGTGGCGGTGTCCCGGTCATATTGATGCTTGGTCGGCTCATGCGGTTTCGGTTCGATCAGGATCGCGCCCTTAAACCCAATTTTGTGCTTGTGCTCGACCACCATATTCATGAAGCGTCCAAGCTGATCGAGTTCATGTCCGATATCGGTATTCAAAATTGTATCGTAGCCTTCACGGCCACCCCATAGAACGTAGTTCGCACCGCCCAGCCTGTTGGTCACTTCGAGCATCGAACGGACCTGATGCGCGGCCCATGCAAAGACATCGGGATTTGGGTTAGTCGCTGCTCCGGCCGCGTAGCGCGGATGACTGAATAGATTGGCTGTCCCCCATAGCAGCTGGACCCCGGTCTGCTCTATCTTTGCAGCCATTTTGTCTGCGATAACATCGAGTTCGCGCGAATATCCTGCGATATTTTTGTAATCGGCAATCGCATCGACATCGTGGAAGCAATAGAATGGCGCCTGTAGCTTAGAGAACATCTCGAAGGCAGCATCTAGCTTGATCTGTGCCAGTTCTTGAGTCACAGGCTCGCCCGGTTTCCATGGCCGTTCAAAGGTCCCTGCACCAAAAATATCGTTCCCGGGCCAGGCAAATGTATGCCAATAACAAACCGCCCAGCGCAGATGGTCCCGCATGGATTTACCCAGCACCAACTTGTCTGCATCGTAGTAACGATAAGCGAACGGGCTTTTGCTTTGCGTCCCTTCATAGGAAATAGCGGGAATGTTGGCGAAATAGCTCATCGAATGTCTCCGAAACTGGATTTGAGTATGGGATAGAGTGAACGAAACAGCGCGAGACGCTCTTCGTTGTTTGATTGCGGGTCTATGTGAGCGATCGGTTCAGGCTTGGTGCAAACGGCATTGGCTGCCTCTCCCGTGAAAGCAAGCCGCGCCAGTCGAGCAGCACCATTCGCCGGACCGACGCTCGATCCATCGCGATAAACCAATGGAACTTGCAAACTGTTTGCGAGGATTTGCGCCCAAAATGGGGACCGTGCACCACCGCCGATAACTGACAGATCAGCCAGTTTGGACGACATTGTGTCCAAGCCATCGCGCAGACCAAAAGCCACGCCTTCGAGCACCGACCGTACCAATTCTGCGGGTCCAGTATCGTGACTGAGATTGAAAAACACGCCTTTTGCAGCAGGATCATTGTGCGGCGATCGCTCTCCAGACAAGTAGGGCAGAAAGATCGGCACGTCCTGCTGCCGCGCCGTGCTGGCTTCCGCTGCTGCCAAAGCGTCTGCCACATCAGCAAACCGGACCAGTTTGCTGACCCAGTCCAAACAAGCGGCGGCCGACAACATTACCGTCATCGTATGCCACCGATCTGGCAAGGCATGGCAGAATGCATGGACACCTTGGGCTGGATCGGGCTCAAACTGCTCACACGCAGCAAAAACTACTCCGGATGTTCCGAGACTAAGAAATGCGTCGCCGGGTTCGATGACGCCTGCTCCGATTGCTCCGGCAGCCTGATCACCCCCACCGCCAGCTACTGGTACAGCGGGTAATCCGAGTTCATCAGCGACACCCGACCGAAGCATCCCGGACACTTCTGATCCCTCAACCAACCTAGGCATATGGCTTTGACCCAGCCCAACCGCTTCCAACATTGGATCGGACCAAGATCGGCTTGCCACATCAAGCCATAAGCTGCCCGAAGCGTCCGACATTTCGCTGACTTTCTCACCTGTCAGGATTAGACGGAGATAGTCTTTGGGAAGCAAGACTGTATGCGTAGCGCTAAAGACATCAGGCTCATTGTCCCGCACCCAACCCAGCTTCGGCGCGGTGAAACCGGGCATTGCGAGATTGCCGGTGTGTTTCCGCGCCATCGCATCCAGCGATATGCATTGTTCTTCGCTACGTCCATCATTCCACAGGATCGCGGGCCGCAGCACCGCATCGTCTTTCCCGAGCAACGTGGCACCATGCATCTGCCCTGAAAGACCGATCCCGCGAACATCTCTCCGCATATTGGCGGGCAGCCCGTGGATCGATGCCTTGGTTGCAGCCCACCAATCAGCGGGGTCTTGCTCGGACCATCGGGGGTGTTGGCGCTCGACACGGAGTGGCGCGGTGTTCTGCGCCAGCACTGCGCCGTGATCGCCAAGGATCACCGACTTCACACCGGATGTGCCTAGATCAATGCCGAGCCACATCAGCGAGCCTCCACCAGCGTAAATACGCAGTCTATTTCGAAGGCCTCGCCTGGCTCGAGCAGCTTCAGCCCGGTCACTTCACCAGCCAGCGCGCTATTCACCGCATTGGGAATGTGGCTGACTGGCTCGACACAAAAGTAACCCTCGCCAGATGGCGAATAGACATGGGTAAATGGCAGGTTTGGCGACGGCGTGATTGTCAAAGTATGAGCAGGCCAACGAATCTCAATGGGCCCTGTTCGCCCGGTGAAGCAATTGTCGAAACCTGCTCCATCGAACCAATCTGGCGCGCCGGCCAAACCGCAATGCCCGCTTGGCAATCGGTCAGGCCCGGTCTCCCAATACCCGCCGACATCAACCTCCAATGCGGCGTCTTCGCGCGGGAAGTAAGGGTGCAACCCAAGACCTGCAGGCATGGGGGACGTGTCTGTATTGGTGACAATAAGTGTGTGGACATACCCGTTATCGAGCAATCGGAATTGTTGCTGCACTTCGAATGACCAAGGCCACATCACACCCTGATAGGTTAGGCCAAGCGTCGCTGAGCGATCAGCCTGCTCGCTAACCGCCCACGGGCTGATCCAACCCAACCCATGGATTGCGTGCTCTGGATCGACCCCAAGACGCGACATGGGAACTGTACGAGCTTCATCGCCATACATTACCAGACCTTGCGCAATACGATTACAGAAGGGGACAAGCGGGAAGCTCGCCAGATCAATTGGATGATTGCCCCCAGCGTGTGGGCGAAAGATATCGCGCCCTTTCCACCGGAAGGCCGTAATGCTGCCACCTTTCCACGGATCGAGAACAAGCTCGACATCATCCGATGCAAGCCTCAGCACAGCGTCAGCCTTCCATTGCCTCAAGCTCTCGCCCAGCAGTTTCGCGCACCATTTTCGCAACGAACCACACAGAGGTTACCGCAGCGACTGCATAGAAGCCGTAAGTGATCGGCAAGCCAATATTCGCGAGCAACCATGGGAAGCTCATGATGATTGCGAAGTTTGCGGTCCACTGCGCAAAGCCGGAAACGGCCAAGCCGGAGCCGCGGATCTGGTTAGGGAACATCTCACCCAGCATGACCCACATCACGGGTCCCCAACTGAAGTTGAAGGCAACCACATAGGCGTTGGCGGCAATCAATGCGGCGACACCCGCCCCGTCGGACAGGACCAAATTGCCATCAACCAGAGAACCGGACGCGAAGGCAAACGCCATCACCGTCAGTCCAACCGCCATTCCAACCGAGCCAATCAGCAGCAGTGGTTTGCGGCCGATCCGGTCAATCAGAGCAATCGCCGCGAACACCGCCCCAATCGACAAGGCACCTGACAGAATATTGATTTTCAGAGCGTCATTTTCGGTAAAGCCGACTGCTTGCCACAAGACAGCACCGTAATAAAAAACGATGTTGATGCCGACGAGTTGCTGGAATGTTGCAAGACCGATACCGACCCATACGATAGTCCGTATCCGGCCAGTGTCAGTGCTTATTAGATCGGACAAGCGCGGCTGATGGTCGTCCGCCAAACTGTCGCGAATTTCAGCCAGTTTTGTCGATACGGCTTCAGCGCCCAACAGGCGGCCAAGAACGCGTTCGGCTTCCTGCTCACGGCCTTTCGCTACCAAGAAGCGCGGGCTTTCGGGAATGAAGAACAGCAACACGAGAAATAGAGTCGCGGGAACGAGTTCAGCCCAGAACATCCAGCGCCACGCCTCATACCCGCCCCAGAGTTGAACGCGGCTACCGCCGGCCACCTCCGCCAGCACATAATTGGACAGGAACGCGGCGGTTAAGCCCACAATGATCATGACCTGCTGGATCGAGGAGAGTCTTCCGCGACGTTCTGCAGGCGCGACTTCAGAGATATAGGCGGGCGCAATGACACTGGCCGCACCGACAGCTAGCCCGCCCAAAACCCGCGCAACCACAAACAGCGTGGCATCGCCAGCGACGCCCGAGCCCCAAGCCGAAACAATGAAAAGAACCGCCGAGATCAGAAGGACGGCGCGCCGGCCAATAACATCGGCCAAGCGGCCAGCGACGAATGCACCAACCGCGCAGCCGAGCAACATTGAGGCAACATTGAAGCCGGTGCCTACCGTAGTTGAGTCGAACGCCTCCTGAAGGCCGTCGACCGTACCGTTGATCACACCGCTATCGAAACCAAACAGGAATCCACCCAGCGTCGCAACCGATACGATAAGGCCAATAAAGCGCATATTTTCTGTGCTTCCGCTGCTCACAAGAATCCCCTCTCACTATAGCTGTGAGATGGAATGTTAGCGGTACCTTTGGAAAATACTAGAGCAAATCTACTTTTTGATCGGTCCTGAGGATTCTCGCTCAATCAACGCGCACGAGTGAACCCGTTCGATACTATCGTGATCTCCTCCCCCCAGGCCCTCTCCGATCGCGTTGAGCACAAGATTGAACGCCGACGCCGCCATCGCACTCACCGGCTGATCAACCGTGGTTAGCTCCGGCCAAACCGAAATTGCTGTCGGGCTGTTGTCGAACCCGACAACGCTTAGATCATCTGGGACGACCAATCCGTGCCGATGCGCAACTCCAATCGCTGCGGCGGCCATATCATCGTTACTAGCGAAGATGGCGCTTGGCGGGTCATCGAGTTGCAACAGCCGCTCGGCAGCGTCTACGCCCGAGCGATATGTGAACTCGCCGTCGACAATCAGTTCTGGAGCAACCGTGAAGCCGGCCTTTGTCATTTCGGCACGGAAGCCGCGCTCGCGCAATGTGCTGGATATTTGATCCTGTGGCCCTCGCACAAAACCGATCCGACTGTGGCCCAGTGCAAGCAGATGCTGGGTCATTGCAGCGGCCGCAGCCTCGTCATCGATATTAATATCCAGAGAGCGTTGCGCCGCGGCACCATTGGCGACGGTGGCCACCGGTATCTGCAATTCCTTGAACACCGACAGAATTTCGTTCGAACCGGATGTAGGTGGAGGGAGGATAACCCCCGCAATATTGGCCTTCGCCAACCGTAGCGCCGAAGCGACATATTCGGCCGGACTATCCTCGGCGCAAATATCAACAATCAGGTGGTTGTCGGTCTGCTGCGCGGCGCCCAATGCCCCCTGTAGGAAGCGCCCAAGATAGCTGTCCGACGGGTTGGCATAGATCAATCCGATATGGACATCAGTGCCTTTTGCGAGGCGTCTGGCAGAGCGATTGGGCTGATAGTTCAGGACCTCAACTGCCTTGAGTACTTTTTCCCGCGTTGCCGGGCGAACTCCATCTTCGCGGTTCACCACTCGCGATACTGTCATCGCAGATACCCCGGCCTGACGCGCAACGTCGTTGATCGTCACTGTTTGCTGCGTACGCCGCTTTGCCCGTGCCATCTCGCCTCCCTCTACATCCGGCCTAGTCGCCCATTGGAACGATTGCAATGCCGAGCAAAATGCATATGATAGCGCTAACAAAAATATGATTCGGAGAGCGAGATGCGGGTAGCACTTAGAAGTATTGTCGGCCTGCTGGCGGTTGGCACCGCTGGTGTAGCAACGATCTTGCCATCAGCGGCCGTTTCGCAGGACAGCACGATCGCGGATACGGCGCTCTACAAGGATGCCAGCGCCCCGATTGAAGATCGAACCAACGATTTGCTCGCGCGAATGACTTTGGAAGAGAAAGTCGCGCAGATGCTCACGATATGGGAGCAGAAAGAGAACGTGCAGACGCCGCAGGGCGACTTCGATACGCAGAAAGCGAGCGAGAACTTCCCCCATGGTTTGGGTATGATCGCCCGCCCGTCCGACTTTCGTGGCGTCGATCAATCCAACACTGGCGACGCCGGTGCGTCCGCCGAAGATCGCAATCGCACCGCGCGCGAAACGGTCGAATATGTCAACGCAGCGCAGCGCTGGGCGCTCAACGAAACCCGCCTCGGTATTCCGATCCTGATGCATGAAGAGGGACTGCACGGATATGTCGCCCGCGGGGCAACCAGCTTCCCGCAAGCAATCGGACTGGCCAGTACTTGGGATCCGAACCTTGTCGAACAGGTCTATGGCGTTGCGTCGCGCGAAATGCGCTCTCGCGGTGCGCAATTGGCGCTTTCGCCGGTTGTCGATATCGCGCGTGATCCGCGTTGGGGCCGGATTGAAGAGACTTACGGCGAAGACCCGTATCTTGTTTCAGAGATCGGACTCGCCGCGATCAGAGGGTTTCAGGGGCGAACCTTACCTCTTGCTGATGACAAGGTGCTGGTCACGCTCAAGCATATGACCGGCCATGGCCAGCCGGAGAGCGGCACCAATGTCGCCCCGGCCGAACTGACCGAACATACCTTGCGAACGTACTTCTTCCCACCATTTGAGCGGGCAGTGAAGGAAGCCAACGCGATGTCTGTGATGCCATCCTATAATGAGATCGGCGCGCTACCGAGCCATGCCAATGGGTGGCTGCTCAAAGACATTCTGAAGGACGAATGGGGATTCGAAGGGGCCGTAGTAAGCGATTATTTCGCGATCCGCGAAATGGTGACACGGCATCAAATGCTTGCCGACGCAAAGCAGGCTGCCGAGCGCGCGATTAAGGCGGGCGTAGACAATGAAATGGCCGATGCGGATACCTTCCTAACGCTGCCAGAACTCGTGGCCGAAGGGCGTGTGGACATCGCACTGATTGATGATGCGGTACGCCGCATATTGCGTCTCAAATTTTTGGCTCGAATGTTCGAGAATCCCTATGCTAACGCCGACCATGCCGAACGGATCGAGGCCAATCCCGAAGCCATCGCCCTAGCCCGCGAGGCGGCACGTAAGTCCGCAGTACTTCTCAAAAACGACGGACTACTCCCGCTCGCGGCTGACAAAATCGACCGGATGCTCGTGGTCGGCACCCACGCGAAGGACACACCTATTGGCGGGTACAGCGACGTGCCACGTCATGTTGTGAGCGTGCTCGAAGGCCTTGAAAATGCGGCCAGGGGCAGGTTCGAAGTCACCTATTCAGAAGGCGTTCGCGTAACGGAAAGCCGTGTCTGGGCTGCCGATCCGGTCGACTTAGTCCCCGAAGACGAAAATCGCCGGTTGATCGCGGAAGCTGTTGAAGCCTCTGCAGACGCAGACGTCATCGTCATGGTGATCGGTGGTAACGAGCAGACTAGCCGCGAGGCATGGGCGAAGACGCATCTGGGTGATCGCACCGATATCGACTTGGTCGGTCAGCAAGTGGATCTGGCGCGCGCAATGCTGGCGACAGGCAAGCCAGTTGTGACTTTATTGCTGAACGGTCGCCCACTCTCGATCGTCGAACTGGACAAAACCGCACCCGCAATCGTCGAGGGCTGGTATCTCGGCCAAGAAACCGGAAATGCGGTCGCCGACATTCTGCTAGGCAAGTATAATCCCGGCGGGAAAATGCCGGTGACCGTCGCACGTAATGTCGGCCAACTACCCGTTTTCTATAACCACAAACCACAGGCCCGTCGTGGGTACCTGTTCGATAACAAAGAACCGCTTTACCCGTTTGGCTTCGGGTTAAGCTATACAGACTTTGAGATTAGCGCTCCGCACATAATCGGTGAAGACCACACAACTTCTGGCAATGTCACTGTCGAAATTGATGTCCAAAACACTGGCACGATGGCGGGCGATGAGGTCGTTCAACTATATCTCCGCGATGTGCATGCCTCGGTAACGACACCAGTAAAGCAGTTGGTTCGCTTCAAGCGAATTACCTTGGAGCCGGGCGAGGTACAAACGATCAAATTTGAACTGATGCCTGTCGATTTCAGTCTTTGGAACGACCGTATGCTGCGCGTAGTCGAGCCCGGAAAGTTCATCCTGATGTCCGGCGGCAACAGCAGGGACGTGCAATCAACCCAGTTAGAGCTCGATTGAGCGGCCAGCCGCAGCGCGCTTTAGTTGGATGGGCTTTAGTCCCGATTTGGGTTCAGTGTCTTCCAAGCGCTGCTTCTCGGCATTTTCGACCCGGTCCCGGCCATTCGACTTAGCTCGATAGAGTGCCTTGTCCGAACGTGCGAACAAGCGCTCGTAGGTCTCACCTTCGCGCGCTGTGGCGACGCCAAAACTTGCCGTGAGGCGGATATCCGGATTGAGGCCGGCGTGTTCGAGACGCGCAAAGGACTGTCTGATCCGTTCGGCCAATCGCTCAGCAGGATCATTTTCACAATTCCAGACCGCAATACAGAATTCCTCTCCGCCGATTCGGCCAGCTACATCGCACCCGCGCACCATCTGTTGCACAAGTTCGCCAAAGCTTGAGATCGCTTGATCGCCCGCTTGGTGCCCCCAAATATCGTTTACCTGTTTGAAGTGGTCGATATCGACGACGACCAGACTGAGAGGGCGTCCCTCCGTTTGTGCTCGTGGGAGAAGGCTGCGCATAGATTGTTCAAACGCACCGCGATTGAGCAGTCCAGTCAGAACATCATGATCGCTGCTTTCGCGGAGAGTCTTGTTCCATTCTGCAATCGTCGCGCCGATCAGAACCACCGCTGTGGTCATGCCCTTCACCCCAAGCACGAGCCCAATCAGAGAGTAGTATACCGAATCGCGATAGACCTCAGCCGGGATCGACTGTTCGAACAGCAACGTCAGGCTTGGCCGTACGAGGAAATCTGTGGCCTGAAATGCCATCACCGCAATAATGGCGACATCGATCAGACTGCGGCGGCGGGCCGTCAGGAGAGTCGTGACCCCCATCGCAAACATGACACCGTAGCCCATATTGACGATGACCAGACGCGAAGCGACATCATTGGAAAAGCCGATCGCCGCTGCCAACAAGAGCGCAGTAATGAGGTACACGAACGCAAAGCTTCCCAGATGGAGCCGCTGTCCGGCACGCTCGCAAACCGATGCGATCATCACGGTCGAACCAAGCGCGTAGAACACTTGCGTCACATGGAAGATATAGAACGCATCGGCTGGCAGGAAGTGCGTGAACAGAAACCCGATGGCAGACAACGCAAAAGCAATACCAAAACCGAGCACGTGACGCTTCATACGCCCTACGCGCCACATTACCGCGAATGTCGCGGCAAAAAACAACGCCATGAGCGGTGTTACCAGTCCAAGAATTTGCGTTTGCATCTAGCCGTAGCGCTCCTGTCAAAGCGGGCTAGGAGATTAAGGTTAAGGGCGCCTTTAGGAAATGTACCTGATTGACAGATTTTTTGTCATCGTGCGCCATTGCCCGCCTGGGCGAACCCCGCTGTAAACCTGAGCCAGTTGCTTTCGTATTGCCTCTTTCATCAACCTGACTCGTGCGCCCTGACGTTATCCGCATCGAGAAAATTGGTTGCAGATACTGACAGAGTGTTCTGCACACTCTCCATATCCGCCGCCTTCAACTGCTGAGGCAGCGGCTGAACTTTCTCGGCTGGAGGAAATGTACCATAGCCAGCAAACAAGCAATGCCAGCTGGCATTGGAATAGTACTGCTGGTCAAAGACCTCTGCATTGCATGCGCCCACATCCTTATGGGTAAACCATGCTGTCATCATTGCCTTCAATCCATCCGACAGATTTTGATTGGCCGCATTCGCGCGCCAATAGTCGGTGTCGGTCCGTTGGTTGAGCCGATAGTGCCCCACGATGTAGTCGCGTATGCCATCATAGCGCGCTGCAGTTTGTCTGTTGAACTGATCGCGATGCTCCGGTGTAAATCCACCAGCCTCGAACGCTTGCATGAAATCGAGCGCGGTCGCGATAACGATATGGAGCGCAGTTGCTTCCAGCGGCTCGATAAAGCCTTGAGACAGGCCGGCAGCCAAGCAATTCTGTGACCAGCTGTTCTCGACCCGCCCCACTTTCATCCGCAGGACACGCGCGTTGGTATCGCTGTCCTCCATACCGATTGCTTGCCGCAGTTCGGTCTCCGCCTCATCGTCGGAGATATGCGCTGAGCTATAGACATAGCCATTGCCGACACGTGTGGTCAGCGGGATCGACCAACGCCATCCCGCGCGCATAGCAATCGCATCGGTCTGCGGCTTGTATAGGCCATCATGTGTGGTCGGCATGACAACTGCGCGATCATTGAACAGGTTCTCGCCGAAAGACAAAAATCGTCCGCCCAGAGCCTGCTGGGCAAGGATGCTGCGAAAACCGGAGCAATCGACAAAGATATCGCCTTCTATCCGGTTGCCGTCCTCACATTTCAGCGTGGCAATATCACCGTCATCTTTACGTTCGACATCTTTAACCTTGGCTGCCCGATGGATGACACCTCTAGCCGTTGCATATTCACGCAAAAACGCGCCGAGTTTGTAAGCGTCGAAATGATAGCCGTAGCTCGGCTCAAACGGAAAGTTCTCTGTCGGATGCGGCACTTTCCCCTGTTCGGCCAAAACAGTCGCCAGGAAATAGTCATCCGGGTGTGCGGGAACATCAAACCCGCGCCGCGCCAAACCGCAATTGTTGACGAACGCCGGCTCGCTGTGCAGATCGATCGGGCCGGGAAAAGGGTGAAAATAGCTTTCATATCCCGCACGCTCGCTCCAACCGGTGAAGCGGATCCCCAACTTATACGTCGCATCGCAGGCGGACATCCAATCGTTCTCGGCGATATCCAAATGATCGAAGAACGCTTTCAACTGCGGCGTTGAGCCCTCACCCACGCCGATAATGCCGATCTCGGGACTCTCGACAACCGTGATAGTGGCTCCGCGCGCACCCCACTCCTGGTGCATCAAACATGCGGTGATCCACCCGGCACTTCCACCACCGAGGATTACTACATTGGGTGGGACTTGTTCGCTCATTCTTTGGCTAATAGCCAACCGAGCACTTCGGACAAGCGTTCGGCCCATGCATTCTCTTCATGCTCAGCGCCGTCATATTGCTCGCTGCGCCAATCGATGCCCCTCGACCACCCTGCTGCCTCGAAACTCTTATCGATTTCTACCTGGTAGGGCGGATAGTACGCATCGAGGGTTTCCGTGCCGTGATCCATCCAAATACGACGCCCGTCCGGTTCGCCTAGTTCTGCGGCTAGCCAGTCGCGCCAAATTCTATCGACCTGTGCTTTGCTCTGATCGGCTATGTCAGGCAGAGCAATCGGCCAGTGGGAGCTCACGCACGCGGCCCGCCCAAAGATGTCAGGGCGCTCGACAATCGCATAGCAGCTCATGATCCCACCCATGCTCGAACCAGCGATGGCGGTATTCGCCGGGCCTGTTTGCGTGCGGTAATCACTATCGATCTGCGGCTTCAACTCGTCTGCGATCCATTCGAGATAGCGTGCCGAAACCACATCTTTGCCGAGGGCGTTTTCTGCCACACTCTCGGCCAGCGCGCCGGTGGATTTTTCAGCCGCGATCTGCGGTAGATATTGCCGGTAGCGATCCTCGCCATGCGGCCACATGCCCACTATGATGTGCGGCTCGATAGTACCCCTCTCGGACAGTTCGACTATTGCCTTATCCGCCGCCCAGACCTTGTTGAAATTGGACTGCGCGGGATCGAACAGATTGTGCCCGTCATGCATGTAGAGCACTGGATAATTGCGATCTGATTTTTCGTAGCCGGGCGGCAACCAGATGGTCAGTTTCTGATTGGGGAGACCCTCAACCGCGAAGGGACCTGTCTCCACGATTGTCCCTACCTCGACCTGCGTCTCTTGGCGTTCTGACCGTTCGTCCGTTTCCCCCGAACATGCAGCCAGTAACAGCACGCAACAGGTCAGGAACCGACGAAGCGGCATTTGGCTACTCCCCCGAAAAGACCAACTCGATGGCGAAGCCGCTCGCTCGCGCCATTTCGACGGTCAGGCTATCGCCTTTGCGCACTGTGCGCTCGACGACGTCCATCGCATGCCGATCTTTGCCAAGGCCATCTGCGCCCTCACCGTCGATCCACATACGAGCGACATATTCAGTATCGTCGTAGAGAAAATCGAGATCGATCGTCACTTCGCGAGCATTCTCGTCGGTCACTCCGCCAACATACCAAGCATCGGATTCGCGATCTTGCCGTGCAATAACGGCATATTCACCGACGGCACCCTGCAGCAATTTCGTCTCTGACCAGTCCGCTGGTACGCGTTTGGTGAAGTCCAATGCACGCGGGTATTTGACCAAGTTTTCAGGCAGATCGGCAACCATCTGGATCGGCGAATAGATCACCACATAGAACGCCAGCTGCCGTGCCAAAGTACTCGGAATATCCGGCTCGGTTGCGCCACGCCCTTTGAGGCTGAACACGCCGGAGGTGTAATCCATCGGACCTGAGAGCATCCGCGTCCAAATCATTGTCGGGACGTGATCGGGCTGGTTCTTGGGCACCGCCCACGCATCATATTCCGCACCGCGAGCGCCCTCACGGCTGACCCAGTTTGGATAGGTCCGGCGTAGGCCCGTTGCCTTGATCGGCTCGTGCGGGTTCATCGCGATTTTATGTGCCGCTGCCTCTTTCACGACTTTCAAATGGTGGCGCGCCATTTCTTGCCCGTCATGCCAAACGAACGTCTCTCCGCCTTTTCCGTCAGGAGCAATAATCCCACCAGCGTCAGCGACGTAGCCGGACTTTACTGCATCGATCCCTAGCCGTTCATAGAACGCCATCGCGTCTTCTAATTGCCGCTCATAGACATCGATATTGCCGCCGGTTTCATGGTGACCGATGATCCGCACGCCTTTTGATTTAGCGTAAGCCGCAACTTTCTCGATATCGAAATCGGGATAGGCTTCGGTGAAGCTGAACTCGCGGCCGTTGCCGAACCAAGCTCCATCCCAGCCAAGATTCCAACCTTCGATCAGAACCCCGCGGAAGCCATGTTCGGCAGCGAAGTCGATATGTTTGATCGCGTTTTCGGTTGTCGCTCCATGCTTCTCGCCGCTCGCCCAACTGCTCTCGTCAAGGTGCATTTCCCACCAGATGCCGATATATTTGTGCGGCGTGAACCAGCTGACATCGCCCAGCTTATTGGGTTCGTTGAGGTTCAGTTCCAGATCGCTCTCATACAGTCCGGCAGGGCCATCCGAGATACGGATCGATCGCCATGGCGTGTGGAAAGGTGCGTTGCGCACGACTTTTGGCCCGCGCGGGCTTGGCGCGAGTTGCGCGCGGAAGTTCGTGCCCTGCATCCGCCGCAGCCACATCCCCGAATAATCGACCAATGCCGCCTCATGCAGCGACATATGTATGCCGTCTTCAAAGCGAAACGTGATCGGCGTGTGCGCGGTCGATACCGAGCTGACGGGTGTTTCGGTGTAGAGATACTCGTAGCGGTTCCAGTCGCCCGCTTGAATCCACCACGCGGTGCCGTCCTGAGCAATGTTAAACTCGGTCAGCTCCTCGGCGATCCGCGCGGTGGAAAAATGATCCTGCTCGGGAAATTCATAACGAAAGCCGATGCCATCATCGAATACGCGCAGGCGAACTGTGATTTGGCGCGGCGTATCGTCCTTTTCGGCAAAGGTGAGGGCCAGCTCATTGTGCTTGTCAGTGACGAAACGGCGTTCGCCCCACGGCTGTTCCCATGTCGTATCGACCGAAGCGGTCTTTTGCGCCGCAACTTCAAAATTGCGACGCATCGGATCGTCATTGGTGAAATTGAACCCGAGGTTTGACTTGGCGATCAGCGGCTTTCCATCGCGCTCAACGCTGTAAAACGGGACGCCCTCCCCGTCCGCATCCAGCGTGACTGTGATACGCCCATCCGGCGACCGAACCGTTTCTGCGGCAACACTTAGAGGAGCGAAAAGCGCGGCAATCGCTGCGAATAATCCGATCAGGCGCATGGAGTTTCCTCAATAAGCACAGCCCCGTAAGGCCCAAGTTTCGATGGTGATGAACCGTCCGTTGCGAACAGGATCGCGCGGCTGTCATCGGGGTCCGCCTCGACCTCATGCGGTCCCATATTGAACAGGCATCTGACCTTTTGACCGCCAGCTTCGCGTGTCATTTCCAGCAGATCGCCTTCATGCTTGCAGCGCTGCACGCTTCCGTGCCGAAGCGCCGGAGTGGCATTACGCAGAGCCAGCACCGCGCGCGTGTAATTCAATAGCGAAGTCTGATCGCTCTCCTGCTGATCGACAGCAGCGCTTTGATTGAGCGCGCCTACCGGCAGCCACGGCTCGCCTTCAGTAAAACCGCCATGGTTTGCATCTGCCGACCATGGCATCGGTGTGCGGGCCCCATCGCGCGACAGCGTCAGCGGCCAATTGGCAATCGCCTCTGGGTCGTGAAGCTGGTCAAACGGAATATCGACCTGAGTCAGACCCAATTCCTCGCCGTAATAGAGGATCGCATTGCCGCGAAGGCTGGCAAGCAACAGCATCTTCATCCGCGCGAACGCAGCGCGGTGTCCCGGTGCGCACCAGCGGGATAGCGCGCGCGGTGCATCGTGGTTCTCAAATGCCCAGCTCGGCCAACCAATATCGGCTTGATCGGGCCATTCGGCCTGCGCCGCACAGATCAATCCCGGCGTCAGCGCATCGGCATAGAGAAAGTTAAATCCATAGGCAGAGTTCAAATGCGTTCCATCCGCGGTAAATGCTTTCATCTCCGCCTCGGCCTCATCACCGCCAACTTCAGCAACAGTGAAGATCGCATCATATTGATCGGTCACGTCGCGGATGCGCGCAATGAAATCTGGAATATCCGGATGCGATTGATTGTGAATGCGCAGCTGAAAATCGAACGGCCGCGTTTTCTGTTTGTTTGTCGCAGGTGCGGGAGGGTTATCGCGCAACTGCGGATCATGCATCATGAAATTGAGTGCATCAATCCGGAACCCGTCGACTCCGCGATCCAGCCAGAAACGCGCAACATCCAGCAATGCATTTTGCACATCCGGATTGTGGCCGTTGATCTGTGGCTGGCTGCTCAGGAAGTTATGCAGATAATACTGCCCGCGCCTTGCATCCCACGTCCATGACGGACCGCCAAACACAGACTGCCAATTGGTCGGCGGGCTGCCGTCCGGCTTGGCATCGGCCCAGACGTACCAGTCGGCTTTATCATTATGCTTGCTTGATCGGCTTTCGGTGAACCACGGATGCTCGTCCGATGTATGCGAATAGACCTGATCGATCAGAACCTTCAGATCGAGCGCGTGGGCGCGTTCAATCAGAGCATCAAAATCTTCCAACGTGCCGAAGATCGGATCGACACCGCAATAATCGGCCACATCATAGCCAAAATCCTTCATCGGGGACGTGAAGAACGGCGATACCCAAATTGCATCGACACCGAGCGATGCAACATGATCGAGCTTTTGCGTAATGCCCGGAAGGTCACCGATTCCATCGCCATTCGAGTCCATGAAACTACGCGGATAGATCTGATAGATCGACGCACCACGCCACCACGGCAGTGCCGCGATGGACTTGTCGTTGGTTTGATCGAGGCGCGACATTTCGTTCACTCGGCGGTCTCGCTGACGCGGCAGACGGCAAAACCGAAGGCTGGCAGTTCAAAGGCGACGCTACCGGGTGTCGTGATGCTAGCAGAGCACTGGCCGACAAGCGTTTCCAGAGCGCGTGCGCCATAGCCGATCCTGCTCCGTGCGTTGAGCGGCTTATCGCTGGTATTGAACGCAATCAGATATTCGGTGCCGCTATCAGCGTCGAAGCGAGAGACCGAAAACAATCCGGGTTCCAGATCATAGCTGCGGACAATTTGCTTACCGCGAGCGAGAGCCGGATGCGCCTTACGCACAGCCGCAAAATCCCTAATCATCGCATAGAGCGGATGGGCAGTATCGAAATTGTCCGTCGCCGTGGTCGCATCGCTGCCGATCAGATTGTTGTCGTTGTAATTGTCGGTCAGGCTGGGGAACATGTCCTCGCGCGCTGCCTGATCATTACCGTCGCCAACAAAGCCCTGCTCATCGCCGTAGTAGATCACCGGACTGCCGCGAAGCGTCATCAGCATCGCATGGCCAAGTTTTACGCGGGCCAGCAGCTCTTCTTGCGAGATCTCGGGCAATTTGGCTTTCAGCAATGTCGAAAAGCGGCCCATATCGTGGTTGCCGAGGAAGGTCGGCATAGTACGCGCAGCTTCCTCGCCGCCTTCATACAGCACATCACCGTCGAACATATGCGTCAGGACCTCAGGCGATTGCTCGCCGCTTACGGCCTGCGTGACGGCGTATTGGAAGGCGAAGTCGAGCACAGCCGGGAAGCCATCACGGCGGGTATATTGGGCGATGTAGCCATTGTCGGCCGAGTCTTTGTAAACTTCCCCGAAGATGTGAAAATTGGGGATGCCCTCGGCGTCTGCGATTTCGAGCATTGCCGGCACGAAACTCTGCCAGAACTCCGGATTGACGTGGCGCGCAGTGTCAATGCGGAAGCCGTCAATCCCGAAATCCTTGATCCAATTGCCGTAGATCTCGGTCATACCCGACAGAACACGCGGGTGTGCAGTGAACAAATCGTCCAAGCCCACAAAATCGCCATAGCGACTGCTTTCACCGCTGAAGGTGGTATCGCCGCGATTGTGATAGAATTGCGGATCGTTGAGCCAAGCGGGAACTTTGACGTCTCTCTCTGCCTCTGGAACAACCGGCGTATAGGCGTATCCAGGATCGGTCAGTTTGGCGAAGTTGTCTTCAGTTTGAACTTCATCGCCCAGAAAGCCTTCATTGATCGCCGCGCCATCGGGGCCGAGTTTCCGCGAATAGGGGAAGTCGGCCACGCTGCGATATTTGTATCCCGTCTCATCGCCCTCGGCGTAGCGAATAACATCGGCGGTGTGGTTGGTGATGATGTCCATATAGACTTTCATCCCGCGGCCATGCGCCGCATCGACGAAGGCTTTGAATTCTTCGTTGGTGCCGAAATGCGGATCGATGCTGGTGAAATCGGTGACCCAATATCCGTGATACCCGGCGCTCTCATCACCTGACGGACCCTGCACGGGCTTGTTCTTGAAGATCGGCGCAAACCAGATCGCAGTGATGCCCATACCCTCCAGGTAGTCGAGCTTTGTTGTCAGGCCCGCGAGATCGCCGCCGTGATAGAAACCCTTATGCGTCGGGTCATAGCCGCTAACCAAACGGTCATCCGCATAACCACCAAGATCGTTGGCTTCGTCACCATTGGCGAAACGGTCTGGTAGGACGAAATAGACGACTTCATCCTCGGGCGGACGATCGAGGAATTCCTGCGCCTCAGCACCGGGAGCGATTTGCTCGCACCCTGCAAGAGTCATCGCCAGTGCGGCAGCTAAACCTATAGATTTGAGTTTCATCAGGCGCTCTTCCTGCTGTTTTGGGGCATGCAATAGGCACGCAGAAATTCGACATGACCAGGCATTGATTGGACGATTTGCGCATTGCGCTCTTCGATCCGCATCATCATCGCGGAAAGGTCAGCCTCGGGCATTGTGTTGGCAATCGGGTTCCAGCTTTCGGGCATGACGTCCTGACCGATGAGGACTTGCAGCCAGCCTTGTTCGGTAAACAGTTCTTCATGCTCGCGGTGGATGAAGCCGGTCGCCCGGAACTGGTCGATCTTTGCCGTCAAAGTCTCGGGCAATTCCATTGCGCGACAACGATCCCAAAAGGGTTCACCTTCTCGCCCATTGGCGGCGTAGTGAAGGATCAGAAAATCGCGAATGCGCGTCCACTCAAACTCAGCCTGCCGGTTAAATTCGGCGACTATCGCTGGATTTGGCTGTTCGCCCGGCAGCATTTGCAAGAAGCGCGCGAGCGACGATTGAATCAGATGGATGCTGGTCGATTCCAGCGGCTCCATAAATCCGGCCGACAAACCTAATGCCAGACAATTGCCGACCCATTGCTGTTTCCGCATTCCGGTTTTGAAACGTATTTGGTTCGGCTCGGCCTGCGGCTCCGCATCAATGTTCTGAAGCAGCGTATCCAGCGCTTCATCGTCGGAAATGAACTCGCTGCAATAGACATGGCCATTACCAATCCGGTGCTGCAACGGAATGCGCCACTGCCAACCCGCCTTACGTGCGGTGGCTTTGGTGTAGGACGTGAAATCGCCTTTGGTCGCACATGGCACAGCAACCGCACAATCGCATGGCAGCCAATGTGTCCAATCCTCAAATTCAGACTGCAAAGCCCCGTCAATCAGCAAGCCACGAAAGCCGGTGCAATCCACGAAGAAGTCGCCTTCGATAGTGTCGCCGTTTTCGAGTGTTATCGATGCTATGCCCGCCTCGCTCTGCTCTACATCGCTAACCAATCCCTCTACACGCGTGACTCCTCGTGTTTCGGAATATCGGCGCAGATACGCAGCATAGAGACTAGCATCGAAATGATATGCCCATGGCATATCTGGTGTGGCTTCGCCCGGCTTGGGACGCCACATTTGCATCTTGAGTGCACGACCGGCGAGTTCGTTCAGCGAATAAGCGTCCAGCTCTCTGGATTTTCCTTCTGCCTGCGCGCGCAGCCAGTAATGATGAAACGGCAATACACCCGCTCCTTGGCCAATATTGCCGAACGCATGCATGTATGTGCGACCTTCACCGGCCCAACCGGCAAACTCGATCCCGAGCTTGAAGCTACCTTTGGTTTCGCGAAGGAACTCGGCCTCGTCGATGCCAAGCCCTGCATTGAACAAGCGTATTTGCGGAATAGTCGCTTCGCCGACACCAACCGTGCCGATAGCTTCGGACTCGACCAGCGTTATCTGCCGATCAGTGAACCGGGCAAGCGCAGCCGCAGCCATCCAGCCGGCAGTTCCGCCGCCGACAATGATGATCCGCTGGGTTTGCTCTTCGGTCACGTCCTAACCTCTCCTCACCCTGTCTCAGGCTCCCACAATTCTGCCCGTTTTATACCGGGTTGCATATATTGCGGGCAAAAAGGTGGAGCGGCGGCGAGCAGTCTGCGCGCTGCGGTGCCGCCGCTCCGTCTTCAGTTCGTTAGAACTTGAAGGTGAAACCAGCCAGGAAACGGCGTCCGTATTCCTGATTGTCGATTACCGCCTCACGCACCGGCACGTTGAATTGCGACACGAAGGGCGCATTAGTGAGGTTTTGGCCTTGCAGATAGACTGACAGGCCATTGAGCGGACCGCCGTCAAAATCATAGCCGATTTGCGCGTCTACGATTGTCTCTGCGCGGGCGAGTCTGCGCGTTGGTGAACCGCCAAAGCCGGTGAAATCGGCGAGGAATTCAGAACGATAGCGGACGCTGCCGCGAGCGTTGAAACCGCCGCGCTCGTAATACAGCGTACCGTTGGCGACCCATTCCGAATAGCCGGGGATGACGTCGATATTGCCGTTCGCATCGGCAACCTTGGTCTTGGTGTAACCAACACCGCCTGTCGTGCCGAAGCCCTCCAGCGCCTCGCTGAAGATATCGAATGGAAGCGTCATCGACAGTTCTGCACCGTAGAAATCACCACCACCAGTATTCACTTCGGAATCGAGGAAACCGATAGTGGTTGCCGGCGTCTGACCAGCGGGTGTCGGGAGTCCGGCATAGTCAAAGATTGTCCGCGAACCGTCAATGTAGCTGACGACATCTTTATAGAAGAGCTGCAGTGCAACCACACCGGCACCGTTTCCGAAATACTTCTCGATGTTGAAGTCGATCGCGTTGGCCCGGTACGGACGCAGCAGCGGGTTACCGCCGCCACCGCTGATGAACGGCGCAACACCCGTGGGGCTTTCAGCCACATTGTTGTTGATGCCATATCCGATTGCCGAGCGAAGATCATCAAGCTGAGGGCGCTGGATCTGGCGCGAAGCCGCGACACGGAACACCCAGTCGCTATCCAAGCGCAGCGACAGGTTCAGACTTGGGAGAACATCCCAAAAATCATCACCCAGCGTCACGTTAACTTGTTGACCACCAGCAAAGGCAATGCCGGAGGACTTCTGATTAGTGTGGATCGCCTGAACACCGACATTACCGGTCAGAACACCAGCACCCAGTTCTTTGTCGATGTCAGCCTGCAGATAGGCGGTCATCAGTTTTTCTGAGATGCTGAAAGCCTTCGCCGGAATATCGTTCGATAGGTTGCGGTCGAGAACCAACACGCCTGCATCGATAATATCGCGGGCGTCATAGCTGACGATCGGACCAAGGCCGAGATAGCCGAGATCGGTCGAGCGGAGCAGGAACTGGCTTGGGATAGCTACTTCGGTCGCGCCATTTGCTGGCAGAACGAAGAACTCATCAGGGGTCAGCGCTTTGCTGCGATCAGTATAGGCTAGACCGAAGCTGACAGCAGAGAAAAAGCTGTCCATTTCGTGCTTCACGCCAAGGCGATATTGGAACAGCTCGTCTTCGATGATCCGGTCGTTGAAGTAACCGGCCTGAACGCGGCTGCCACCCCAACCCAGCGGATCGGTCAGAACGATTTGGTTCGGATCGCTGTAATCCAGTGTCGGGTTGAAGCTCGTACCCGTTGTACCGGACGTAAAGCCAATCGTATCGGTTGCGCCAACGCCAACATTGTAGCCCGTGCCCGAATAGCTCTCGAGGCTCAATTCGTTGCGGTCAGTGCGCGAATAACCGAAGTCAAAAAACGCGCTCCAGCCATCATCGCCTTCATATTCTAGGTTGATACCGCCCGAATAGAGGTCGGCCTTACGCTGGAAGATGTCATTCCGGATTACGCCTTCGACATTCTCGAAGGTACCCGACGTAGCAAACTCACCAAATTCAGTCGGAGTCGTCGTCGCGGTTGTCGGATCGAAGGTGGTACCAAAGGCTTGGAAACCCAGTGGCAACTCAATGCCGCGTTTGATCGAATCGTCATTGAAGTTCGAATAGAACGCATCTGCCGTCAGCATCAATGTTGGGCTGAGTTCGGCTTGGAATGTGCCGTTGACACCAAATCGTTTTAGCTGGGTCGAAGTCACAAAGCTCTTCGATCCACCGATTACGAAAGGCGCGCCTGCGCTACCGTCGCCAGCATAGCCCCAGGCGTTAAACTCCTGCAGCTGGTATGGTTCGTCGGTGTAAGCCGCGGCGAGCGCGATGCCGATGGTGTCGTCAGCGAATTGGTCGACATAGGTTGCGTTTGCGCGATAGCCGAACTCTTTAGAGCCAGCGTTCAGAGCACCGATATCGGCGTAGGAACCCTTGGCACCAATTGCGAGAATGCGCTTGCCGGCCTCAAGAGGGCGGACCGTACGAACGTCAATTGTGCCGACGAGACCTTGGCCAACCAAATTTGCGGAAGGGGTTTTGTAGACAACGACCTGATTGACGATTTCCGATGGATACTGGTCAAACTCGACCGCACGATTGTCGCCGGTCGAGGTTTGCTCACGGCCGTTGAGCAGCGTTTGCGAGAAGTCCGGGCCAAGGCCGCGAATTGC
Organism: Pontixanthobacter sp. CEM42; assembly: GCF_017812015.1. Classification (GTDB taxonomy): domain Bacteria; phylum Pseudomonadota; class Alphaproteobacteria; order Sphingomonadales; family Sphingomonadaceae; genus Pontixanthobacter. The sequence continues at coordinate 1,738,948 of NZ_JADQTN010000001.1, forward strand.
GATCACATTGGCACGGCCATTGAGGCGCTGCGAGGTAACACCAGGCAAACGGGCAATCGATTCGCCGATCGAATCATCAGGCAGCTTGCCGATATCCTCCGCCGTCACCGATTCGAGAATCAGATCGCTGTTGCGCTTTTCGTTCACCGCGCTCTCAAGCGATGCCCGGAAGCCGCTCACGATGATCACATCGCCTTCGTCCTCAGTCGCTTCCTCTTCGGCCGGATCAGTATCCTGCGCAAAAGCAGCTTGCGGCGCGAGGCCTGCAGCGAGTGCCAACGCCATCGCCGAACCACTAATTCCGGCAGTCAAATAATTGCGTTTTACCACGGTATTCTCTCCCACTCGAACCACATCCCAGTATGGTCAAAATCACTCATCGGAAGGCGATCAACGCCGCCATAATCCGATCATTGCAATTTTGTTTCTCCTCGGATTTCGCAGCCACGAATAGGGGGCATACGTATGTTTGTGCAGCGCAACAAAGCGATGTGTGGCTGATTTACATCAACGCCCGGTGGGTGGTTTTTGCACGTTGTACGCCCGTAAATTTGTGCGTTCGGCGCGCTCAATTTGCGACGAATTGCGGTATGCATAAAAATGCCGCATAGTAATTCCGCGCTGGGAGAGGCGCCGTCATAAAGAGCATTTATGGGTCGCAAACCATCTGACCGACCAACATCATTCGATATAGCCTATGAGGCTGGCGTTTCGCAGCCGACGGTTAGCCGTGCGCTGCGAGGCGACAAAGCGGTCAGCAAAGCAACGCGCGAGAAGATCGAGGCGATTGCCCGAGACCTCAATTACACGGTCGATAAGAACGCATCGTCGCTTCGGTCGCAGCGATCCAACACTATTGCACTGCTGTTTTTCGAAGAACCCGGCGTTGATGAAAGCACGATCAATCCCTTCTTCCTCACCATGCTTGGCTCGATCACTCGCGCATCGGCCAATCGCGGCTTGGATTTGCTGATCTCGTTCCAGAAAATGGAGGATGATTGGCACACCCAGTATCAGGATAGCCACCGCGCGGACGGGCTTATCCTGCTCGGTTATGGTGACTACACCGTCTACGAGGAAAGGCTCCAGCAATTGGCGAGCCAAGGCACACACTTCGTCCGCTGGGGCTCGGTTCGCGAAGACAATATCGGCGCGACTGTGGGTTCGGATAATGTTGGGGCCGGACGGCAAGTCGGCGAGCATTTGCTTGGACTTGGCCGAAAGCAGATTGCCTTTATCGGTCAGGCAGATGAGAGCTATCCTGAGTTCGCAGACCGCTATTCCGGCCTATGTGAAGCGATGGACGAGGCCGGCCTATCAGCCGATCCTAAACTGCTGAAGAAGGCGCTCACCAGTGAGGCCGATGGTTATGCTGCAACCAAGCGATTGATTGATAGCGGGCAGACATTCGACGCCATTTTTGCAGGAAGCGACCTGATCGCAATCGGCGCGATGCAAGCATTGTCCGAGGCCGGTATCAAAGTTCCACAGGACGTCGCGATGGCTGGCTTTGATGACATACCCGCCGCGGGACATGCTAATCCGCCACTCACCACGATGAGCCAAGACATTCGCGGTGCAGGGGATCTGCTGCTCGATGTGTTATCCAAAGCCATCGACGGCGACGAGATCAGCGGCCGCGAAATTCCCGCAAAGCTAATCGTGCGCGAGAGTAGTGTAGGAAGCTAAGCTCAGCTTCAACGCACCGGACTTCTGGTCAACCACATTCGTATGCAATCTTGTCGGTGACCCGATTTGCTGCCAGCCCTGCCCAATCGCGCAAATGGCGGCATCAGCCCGCCAGCGCCTGACAGGGCCATGCCCTTGGGGAGAGAGATGTGACGGCACGCGAGAAACCGCGTCAGGGCTTTTGGGGCCTGTGGAATATCAGCTTCGGCTTTTTCGGAATCCAGATCGGCTTTGCATTGCAGAACGCAAATATGAGCCGCGTATTCCAATCGCTTGGTTCTGCGATTGACGACCTTCCAGCATTGTGGGTCGCCGCGCCCCTGACCGGGCTGTTAGTGCAGCCTATCATCGGTCACCTTTCCGACAAAACATGGCTCGGCAAGTTAGGCCGTCGCCGTCCGTACTTCCTGTTGGGCGCGGTGCTAGCGGCGCTCTCTCTTTTCCTGATGCCACTTTCCGAAGTGCTGCTGATGGCGGCAATCCTATTGTGGGTACTCGACGCGAGCCTCAACATCTCGATGGAGCCATTTCGCGCATTCGTTGGCGATATGTTGCGCAAGGACCAGCATACTGCGGGCTATGCGGTGCAAACCGCCTTTATCGGTGCGGGTGCGGTGATGGGATCGATCATTCCTGAGCTGCTCACCATGCAGGGGGTGTCCAACGTTGCAGCCGATGGAGGCATTCCCGATAGCGTGCGCTATGCCTTCTGGATCGGCGCCGCTGCGCTATTCATTGCCGTGATGCTGACCGTGGTTACGACGCAAGAATACAGCCCCGAAGAAATGGCCGAATTTGGCGAAGCGCAGGATGGAGACCAACTCGACCAGCCCATCCGCGCGCTTGCTTCCAAGAGCTACCTGAATTGCGGTATCTGGATTGTTGCGGGTGTCGCGGTCATTCTCGCTGTTGCCGGCTTCGATCTGGAGAAAGAAGTCTATCTGCTCGGCGCGCTACTTGCCGCCTACGGTATGCTCAGCGGCATCGCGATCTCGATGGCCAAGAACGGCAACACTTCGGGGATGCTGACCTCAATCGTCGGCGATTTCTCCGGGATGCCGGACATCATGAAAAAGCTCGCTCTCGTGCAGTTCTTCAGTTGGTCGGCGCTATTCATCATGTGGATCAACACCACGCCGGTAGTAACGCAATATTTCTACGGTAGCACCAATACTGCCAGCGTCGCTTACAATGAAGGCGCGAACTGGGTCGGCTGGCTGTTCGCGACCTATAATGGTGTTGCTGCAATCGCAGCGCTGACGTTGCTGCCATTCCTTGCGAAAAAGTTCGGCAAGGCCAAAACGCATATATTTGGGCTATTATGCGGGGCTCTAGGCTATGCGAGCTTCTTCTTTATTCGTGACCCGCAGATGCTGCTGGTCTCTGAAGTGGGCATCGGTGTTGCTTGGGCATCAATCCTAGCGATGCCTTACGCGATCCTCGCATCGAGCCTGCCGCAAGCTAAGCTCGGCGTATATATGGGCCTGTTCAATGTCTTCATCGTAGTGCCGCAATTGCTGGTCGCGACCGTGATGGGCTCGATCATGCTGTGGCTGTTCCCGGGCGAACCAATCTGGACGATGGCCTTCGCCGCCGGAACGCTGGTGCTTGCTGCGGTCGCAATGCTCCGTGTTCAGGTTCCGGGAGAAGCGGCATGAAGCGCCTGATTGCCGCCTTCTCAGCGCTGGCGCTTGCCGGGTGTAACGGGGCAACGGACTCGAACGACTGGGAGCCGAAAAGCTTCGTTGAACTGGAAAATCCCGACTGGTCGCGCGATGCGGTGGTCTATCAGGTCAATACGCGTCAATTTAGCGAAGAAGGCACCTTTGCCGCCGTGCAGAAAGAACTTCCGCGCTTAAAAGAACTGGGCGTCGATATCCTCTGGTTGATGCCGATCCACCCGATTGGTGAAGTCAATCGCAAGGGCACTTTGGGTTCACCCTATTCGGTCAAAGACTATTTCAATGTGAATCCTGAATTTGGAACCAAGGAAGAGTTTAAAGCATTTGTCGATGCCGCGCATGATCAGGGCTTCAAAGTCATTCTTGATCTCGTCGCCAACCACACGGCTTGGGACCATCCGCTCGCGAACGAGCATCCCGATTGGTACGAGAAAACCTGGGATGGCGATTTTCGCCCGACCCCGTGGTGGGACTGGTCTGATATTATCGATCTCGACTGGACCAAGCCAGGCGTGCGTCAGCATATCGGTGAGGCGATGGAATATTGGGTCCGCGAGTTCGATGTAGATGGCTACCGCGCCGACGTCGCCGGCTACGTTCCGGTCGACTTCTGGGAAACGATGCGTGGCAGGCTGAGCGCGATCCGCCCGGTCTTTATGCTCGGCGAAGTACAGGAAACCGCGTTCCACCGCGCATCGTTCGATGCAACCTATGCTTGGGACTGGCATCACACTTCGAAAGATGTGGCCAAGGGTGCCGCAAATCCGACGGCGTTCTATGGCTACTACGCCGAGAATGAGAGCCTGTGGCCGCGCGAAGCGATGCGCATGACCTATATCGAGAATCACGACAGCAATTCATGGGAAGGCACTCTGCGAGAGAATTATGCTGCTGGTCTCGAAGCCGCAACCGCACTCGCATTCACCGGTGAAGGCATTCCGCTCGTCTATAACGGGATGGAGGCCTGCAACGACAAACGCCTCGAATTCTTCGAGAAAGACGCGATCAATTGGAGCAAACTGGGTCATGATGAAGCCTGCGCCTATGGGCAACTGATCGAAGAGCTGATCGCCTTCCGCAAAGCCAACCCTGCGCTCGAAAATGGCCAGTGGGGCGCGCGAATGCGCAAGGTCGAAACCGATAGTTCAGAAAGCGTCTTCGCCTGGGTACGCGAAGAGGAAGGGAACAAAGTTCTCGGCCTGTTCAACTTCACCGCAGCGCCGGTTGAAGTGACCTTCGCGGATGGCCTGCCTGCAGGAAATTATACCGAGTTTCGCAGCGGCAATGTCACGTTCGTGTCTGGCGACACGGTCACGATACCGGCGTCGGGCTTCCGGCTATTCTCCCAACTCGTTCCGTAGGCACCTTTGAATGCGCAAACGTGGGATCAGCAGCTGCACCCGAGCGGATCGCCTGACTTACCCGATAAATATAACTGCCCAGCATCAACGCACGCGCTTGAATGAAAAGCGCAAGCGGCGCGGACAAGCCCCATGCTGGATCATATTAGAGTGGCAAGCGGACTCTCCATCGATCTTGATGGCTGGTCGATCTGATGGCGTTTCCCGCTATAGTGAGCAACTACTCGATCTAGATATCTAGAGTGGACTCATTCGCCAGCATTCTCTTTCGGGAGCACGATCACTGGAAAGGCTTGGTTCGGGGCGAATAGGTCGTCCGCCAACGCTTGAAGATCATTAACGGTCACATTGCGATAAATCGCCTCACGCTTACGGTAGCGCTCTAATCCAAATCCGTCAGACTGGGCATCGTTGAGTACGTTCATCCAATATCCATTGCTCTCGAGCGAACTGGACAAGTCTTCAATCAACGGCTGCACTGCGCGATCCAACTCGTCCGCAGACACACCATCACTCGCGATCTTTTCGCCGACTTCTCGTGTAGCTTGTACGACCATTTCGACCTGGTCCGGATCAGTCGTGACATTGGCAAATACATAGCCATAACCGGGTGTTTGCGGGTTTGATTGAACACCAACACCCGGCGAGTATGTTGAGCCAAGCTCTTCACGCAGCACATCCGTCAATCTGTTGCGCAGGATGCTGCGCAGTACCCGCAGTCGGTAATAGGTTATGACATCCGTAGCATTCTTTGCAGGCCAGTATAGCCGTACCACGGCCTGCTCCACATTCCCCGCATGGGTAAGATAAACCGGCGCATCTGGCGCATCCGGGAAGACCAGCGCGCGTTCCTCCGCATAATCGGGTTGGCTATCAGCCCGCTCTGGCAGAGCCCCAAAAGTGCGCGCGACCTCCACGATCACGGTGTCTTTGTCTATGTCACCAACTACCGTAATCTCGATAAAACCGGTTTTGAATTGCGGTGCGACCCAAGCACGAACATCCTCAATCTTTGGCGATATGAATGTCTCAAGTTCACCAAAGCCATAACGCGTGTCTCCCGACCGGATCAGCCGCGGCACTTCTTTACTGATGATACCGCGCGGACTGGAATCATGCGTGGGATACCAGGCCCCTATTCCCTCACGAAACCGTTTTGCGTTTTCCTCGCGGAATCCGGGTGCCACAACATGCGCCGTCATCAGATTGAACTGCGAGGCCAAATCGGCACTGTCGGTTGTGCCGATAATGTTGAACGAATCTGCGTCAGTCCGGGTCAAAACCCGTGCCGAAACACGCTTGCCTGCGAAAAGGCTTTGGAGGTCATCGGCAGTGTGACCTTCCACACCGCTGCCACCGATCACATTGAGTGCGAAACGACGGAAGCCTTCGTTTTTGATCGGCATGGAGAAGAATCCATCCCCGACCTGCACCTGGACAGCTATTGTGTCCGCATCAAAGTCAGTTTGCTTGAAGTTTAGCCGGACATTGTTGGCGAAGCGCACCAGATAGGCGTCAGCATCTTCCACATATGTCTCGCTCACCACATCGCCCGGTTCACCAAATTCGGTGTAAGCGAAGGATGCTCGCGCGGCGTTCTCGGGCGGAGATACGGCGGCAAGTCGGGAAGCGCCTAGCGCTGCGGCGATCTCTTCCTCAGGTTCTTCCAGCTTCTCTCCAGTGGACAGATAGATTGTCGGATCATCATATCCGCGCCACCGCTCACGGAAGGCTTGCTCGACCTCCTCGATAGTCAGGTCTGCGACAATTGTTTCGAAATTGGCCAGGCTTGTCTGCGGAGAATTGAAAACACGTTCACTGCCAAAGGCACTGACAATAGCCTCTGCGTAATTGTATTCTCGTGCGCCAGTTGGATAGCTCTTGCGCGAGTTGGCCAACTCTACCGCTGTTTCAGAGGCTTTGCGTGCGATCGCAATCTGCTCGTCAAGTTCGGCTTGGGAGAAACCATATTGAAGCGCGCGTCGAACTTCCAAATCGGCGGCAGCTAATGCGGCATCCCACTTTGCAGGATCAGAGCGAATGATCAGGACCATTCCGTCCATCGTTTTTTGTATCGTATTGCGGCCGGCACTGACTGACAAAAAAGGAGCCCCGCCTTGATCAATGATACGCATAAAGCGACGATTGAGCATCCGTATGCCGAGCGCTCGCAAAGTGTTCTGCCGCCGCTTCTCAAGCGTATCCGGTACATCGACATACGGATAAATCGTGCCCATCCTAACAAACGTCAGCAATTCGGGATGGTGGTAATATCCAATCCTGCTTTCATCAGTATCCGCGGGGGTGACCGGGCGTGGCGGAACAAGATCGGTCTGCGCAGTCCAATCGCCAAAATGCTGCTCAATTTTTGCGACAGCGATTGCCGGATCAAGATCACCGACAAAAACAATAAAGGTATTCTCGGGGTGGTAATATGACTGATAGAAGCGGACGAATTCCTCGCGCGGCATCGAGACGATTGTTTCATCTTTCCCAATCGGCAATCTGTCGATCAGGCCTGATCCCTCGGTGAAAAACCGCATTTGATCAATGAGTGAACGAAAGGAGAGCGAGTCCCGAGCACTCTTTTCCGAGGCGATGACACCGCGCTCGCGTTCAATTGCATCCGCATCAAGCAACAGGCCATCTGCGGTTTCGCGCATCAGGAAGAATGCTTCGTCCAGGACTTCTTCGCGAACGTCAGGAATGTTCAGTTTGTAGACCGTTCGATCAAACCCGGTACTGGCATTGGTGTCAGCGCCGAAAGCCAGCCCAAAACGCTCCAGCCGCTTAACCATCTCCCCCTCAGGCACATTACGGGATCCATTGAACGCCATGTGTTCAAGGAAGTGTGCGATGCCTTGCTGGGCGTCCGTTTCCTCCAGCGATCCCGTTCCAAAGCGCATTCGGAGCCCACCGCCGCCGCTGGGCTTGTCATTTTGCATAACCGCATAGCGCACACCATTGGCAAGCTCACCGTAAATGACACGCGGATCAACGGGAATGTCGCTAACTTCGTGCGCAAAGGCGGGTGCGTCAGTCGCTGCTTGCACAGGCGCATCAGCGTGCCTGTCTTGTCCCGAATCCGGAGTGCTGGCAGCAACTCCTGATCCGAGGATCACAGGCGTGATAAAGCAGGCGAGGACGCGGGAAATGCGCACACTATTCTCCAAGTTGAATTTTAGAACCGAGCGCGCACGCCGGCAGTGATCGTCCGGCCACCGTTAAACTGATACCGCTGCGGGAAATTGAAATTCGCCGTACCATCCCCGAACTGGGAGCTGGTAGTCGACCGGACATCGGGATCTTTCCCGTCCTGAAGTAAGTTGTCCCCTTCGAGATAGATCGTGAAGCGACTGCCCCCGCGCTCGAACGTATAGGACAACCGGGCATCCAGCGTGTCATAGGCCGGAATAACCGTGTTAAGGTTAAACTCGTCAAACGCGGTCGCGCTGGCAGATTGCGAGGTGTAAATCACCAACGCATCGAAGCCGTTTTTGCTGTAATCCAGCGACAGGTTGTAAACCCATTCGGACTGATCCCGCAAAGGCCGATCGAGTGACAGCTGGATCAATTCGTTGGCGTCGTTTCGCGCCGATACCAAAGTTGGGAAATCAGCCGTGGTGTAAGTGGCATTGGCCAGAATTCCGAAGTCACTGAGGAAGCCGGGGAGGAAATCCAATCGTCGGATGATTTCGAATTCTGCACCGTAGATTTTACCCCCGTCGCCATTGACCGGCAAGTTCAAGACAAAGTCAGTGCCAGTTGGATAGGCAAAGAAGTCAGGTCGAGTTGTCGTGAAATCCGAAAAGAAGTCCTCGTAGAGTGCCTGTACCCCTGAGCCATCACCATTCTCGAACAGAACATTCGTGAAGTTGTTGTTCACCTTTTTGTAGAAAAGCCCAGCGCGAACTAAACCGATGCTATCGGGAAAATAATATGCGACATCGAGATCGAAATTGTCGGTTGTCGTCGGGCTTAGGTCAGGATTGGGTAGGAAGACAGTTACGCGCGCAATGTTCGGTCGCAAGTCGGCGCTGATCCGCTGCGTCCGGTTGAGCAAACGAAGGTCCGGGTTAACCGTCGAGCGGAAGTATCCCAATCGCGCAACGATATTGTCCGTTGGACGATAATTCAGAAGGAAGCTGGGCGTCCAGTTGTCCACCGTACCGGATACTTCGTCGAACGTTACCAGTCCGGCATTGAGGAACGTTTCGCGCGGTTCGGCCCCGGCGGTTCCATTCGCAAAGCGGATCGAAGGGGCTGTGATTGTAGTGTTAGCACGCTTCTCATGCTCGTATCGGACACCAGCAATCAGATCGAACTTTCCGAAACGCCAATGCGTTTCAAGATAGGCTGCGAACTTGTCTTCGATTGTTTCCGTTGGCTGGAACGCAGCGGCATCGGCAATTGGGTCCAAATCTCGGCGATCAGTGACGACGAAGCGCGCCTCGCCAGCGGCACGGATCGCATCAAATGCTGTTGGCAACGCGCTCGGATCTACATTCGCGACAGTAAGCCCGGGCAAGCCAATAATATCCAGAGTGCGCGAACCGAGCAATGACGGATCTAGATCTGCGAGCGAAATTTCCTGACCAAAACGACGCACATAGCTTTCGATCGATGAGTTACGTGGGTTGGTTGAGTCATCGATCGTATTACGCGTTGATGGACGATAGAGCGTGCCAAGCTCAATATAGTCGATGAAATCGGCCGATGGTTTATATCGAGCTTGGAATTCCGCATTGAAGCTCTCAGCCTTATTGTCGATCAAATTTCGACTAGCGATGAGAATGTTAAACTGGGCTGGATCGATGATCGCAGCCGCACCCGCAGCACTTAATGATGGAACAGGAATGCCTCCAGGACCAGTAACGTAGAGTCCGTCGATTACGCGCGCTACCCCATTCGTATCTGGAGCAGTGACAATCGTCGCCGGATCAATTGTACCAACGATATCAGCGTTCAATGCACCTTGCAGATTAAGCCGGGCGTTGTTGCCCTCCTCTTTGGCACGCGTATAGCCGAGCCGGTATTCAAACTCCCACTGGTCGAACTTTGTGTCACCGCGGAAACTGATCGTATCGGTTGTCAGCGTGTTGTCGAGCGTATCGAGAGTGAAGTTCGGGCGGAAGTTGGAGATTGTCTCACGGCGGCGGACTTCGCCACCAAGCTCCGCGATGGGCATATTTACAGCAGGCGTACTGGCAGCAAAAGAGGTGTTTCGCGTAACACCGACTGCGTCGTTTACATTCCGCTGCAGGTCTAACCGTAGACGTGTGTGGTCGGCGACATCCCACGCAAAACCAAGTGATGCACTATATGTCTCCACCTCGCGGTCGCGTTCGACATAGTTGTTTCCAGTGACCAGCTGCTGTGGTGCATCCGGATCAAAGGGGTATTCGAAACTTGCTGGTACACGAAATATCGAGGTAAAACCGTCGGGCAGAATTGGCGGAATAATGTCAGTAACGGCGACATCAACATTGGTCCGGTTAGTCTTGCGATATTGCAGCGTTGCGACAACGCCAAAGTCAGGAGTCAGCTTCTTCGCGATCGTACCGTTGATTTGATACTCATCCCCGTAATCCCGTTCCGGGCTCAGCTCGCCCTCTACGTTCAGATTGAGGGAAAAATCGCCGTAATCCAAAGCCGACTTGGTCTCGATCTCCACCAGACCACCTGAACCTGTCGCCTCATGGCTCGGTAGTAGTGATTTATGGATCGTTACATCCGAGAGGTTCTCTGTAAGAAAGCCGCTAAGATCAACCGTCCGCCCAAAACTGGTGCCCTGCTGCTCGATGCCGTTCAATTGGACATTGATCGCCTCCGAACTGAAGCCGCGCACTGTAATACGCGATCCCTCACCTGTTTCATCATCCCGGCCGAAGCCCACACCCGGAACCCGCCGCAAGGCTTCCGAAATTGTCTCAGCCGGAAAACCGCCAAGAAGATCCGCCGAAACCACCGTACTGTTATTGGAAGCCGCACGCTGCTGGTTCAGGGCTCTTTGTTGAGCACTGCGTATACCAAGCACGAGAATCTCGTCTGATGCTAACGGAAGAGGAGTCGCAATGGTGAGCGTCTCGTTGGCACCAAGCGTCACGCGCTGCGTTGTTGTCGGCGCACCGAGATATTCGATAACAATCGTATAATCGCGTGCCGGCAGGCCGACAAAGCGATACTGGCCAAGATTATCAGTGGTGGCGACACGGTTTGTGCCTTCAATACGTACAATTGCACCATTGAGGGGATTGCCGGTTACCGCATCAGTGATGGTTCCAGCAACAATGCTATCGCCTGCTTCCAAGCGCACTTGCGGCTCGTCAGGGGATGAACTGGCCACTGCGCCTTGCATGGCAGCAAGCGTAATCACGCCATTTTCGAAGGCGACAATTCGCAGCCCCGTGCCAGCAAGCAATTGCTCAAGAGCGTCACGGATGTCCGCTTGCCCTTCGACAGGTTTGGTCATCTTTCCGCGCAATAGGCTGCCCGGTGCGATGATCTGAACCCCTGCCTGCCGCGCAAATTCAGGAATAGCGGTTGTGGCTGGCTGCGCCGATACAGCAAACTCGCGCTCTTGTGCCGCTACCGGCGCAGCCATAGCAATCGCAAATCCGGTCACTCCGATGAGCAGCGCTGTTTTCGCTCTATTTAAACCAGTCATCTATTCCCCCTTTTGCCAAGCCAGTTTGGGCGGCGTTTTAGTAACTCTCACAGACTAGATGCCCGGGGCGCAGCGATCCGCCATCGGATTGTGAAAAATATGTTACAAGAGGTCAGTGTGAGGCACCGTCACGGCTGTGAAAGCAGGATGATCAGCGGTTTCCGGAAACTTCCGTTCGGCGCTCAATGATATTGATTGCACCCTCTTGCCGCGCCTGGAAACCGAGGCTCAGCGCGGCTGCTTTCGCAAAACCAGCAGGGTCTTTTGAATCGAATAGTCCCGTGATCGTTTGCCGTGCAATTTCTGGGTCATCAACGCGAATGCGACCATTGCCGTAGCGGGCAAATTCGGCTGCTGCATCAGCGAGCGAAACATCTTCAAAGGCAATCATACCGTCGATCCAAGCGGCACTCATCTCCACTCGGCTTTCAGGTAAAATATCCTGAGCGATCTTAGCATCATCAAGTCCAACGATCGCGCGTTCATTGGCTACGAGCTCTTCAACGATATTGCCAAAAAATTGCTCGCGCTCAACATGTACACGCCCTTCATGGACGATCACTTCCACTGGTTGTCCAGGAATGTGCCGAACGGAGAAAACAGTCCCAAGCACCCTGATTGTTGCATTACCAGCTTCTACAAAAAACGGCCTGCTTGGATCACGTTCAACGTTGAATATCGCCTCACCTTCAGACAGCCGAACAAAACGCCGGTCATCATCATAGGCGACCTCTAGCTGTGTGCCGGTATTCATCGATATCGAGCTGGCATCTGCCAGTGTCATTTCCCGTTGTTCGCCAACTGCGGTCTGATGCATTGTGCCAGGCGCTGACAGCGGGACTGAGAAAGCCATGACCGCAACCAAGCAGGCCGCGATCGCCGCTCCGGCCCACGCCCACTTCGCGCGGCCGCGGACAAGACTTACTTCTTCGAAAGCTTCTGCACTTATCGCCTGATCTGCAACGTGTCCCTGACGATACTCATCGGGATCGAAACTGGTACCGAACGCCTTCATTCGCTGGCCAAGCTCCATGACCGCACGCGCTCGCATGTAAGCCCCGAAATGGCGAGAATCCTCGCCCAGCCAGCGATCTAATTCAGCTTGCTGATCACGCGACAATGCGCGAGCATCTTCCAATGCGACCCAGCCAGCAGCGGTGTCATCTGCGGTATTTTTACTGGCCTTCATCGCCCCTGGTATTCTTTCTTTCGTTACTGGTCCGGTCATTAGATGCTTGGCGATGAGCATTTCCGCCACCCCGACCCAAAAAGTCAGCCAATTTCTTGATACTACGCGCAATATTCTTCTGGATCGCATTCTCCGACATCTTTAGGCGAAGACCGATTTCTTGATGGGACAATCCATCAATTACCCGCAACAAGAAGGCCGAGCGGCTCGGTTCGGGTAAGTCGGAAACTGCACGAGCAAGCCGGTCTAATTGCTGCCTATCAGAGACCTGTTGTTCCGGGCCGGGTGCGTCATCCGCAATGTCAAACCGTTCGAAGTCCTCCAAGGCTTTGATAGAGACAATTTCCCCACGACGGATATGACCAAGTACAATATTGCGCGCCATTGTCAGCATGTAATTACCTGGACTTTGAATTGCTGAGACGTCCTCAATCCGAGTGAGCTTGGCATAGATTTCCTGGACAATATCATCAATTTCCAAACCTGTTGGCAGCCTCCAGAACGACATTCGGTGGCGCAATACAGGCTCATGCGGCAATGCATACCGCGCAAGCCATTCGGCTCGTTCCGCTAGATTGATATTAGTCATCTGACCTTGTCCTCAGACGATATCGTAACGAGCACCGTACGGAATTCCAAGCCGTTCGCTTATATTGTGAATTGAGCCGCTGACTTTCCTTCGACTAAAACTAGCAAGAAAAGTTTGACGAAGTGTCCACATCATACTGGCCAATCGGTGCTGTCAGACTAACTGCAACTTGTCTCCGATTGGCGAAGCTGCGGCAAGGTCGCGCTGGGTGCATGCAGCAAGAAACTGCCACTCAGCCAATGCGGCTGAGCGGCGGGTCTTGTAAGTCTGTCTGTCGATGAGGTGGCGTTCTGAGTTGAAGTGGTTGTGGATGTTGGCGTGAACAGAAGCGACTTTTGAAGTGATTTCATCTGCCGGAACCTCTGCATGACACGTTCTTTTCGTCGAAACGGAAGATGTGAGTTTTCGGCCCAATTGTTCTTCCATCTTCCCATCTCGCGGCGGCTTTCATTGCCAAGTTCGCGCATTGTCGCTGGATAGGAATTAAGACCATCGGTGACAATTTTCCCTGCTTGTCCGTGCTGCTTCAACGCCTTGCGCAGGAACTTTAGCGCTGCCTTCTTGTCCCGCCTTTTTAGTGACATAGCTCTCGAGGACCTCGCCTTCATGGTCGACCGCACGCCACAGATAGCGCGTTTCGCCGCCCACCTTCACGAACATCTCATCAAGATGCCAGCGCCAATGACGAAAGCCGTTCATTCTCGAAGCGCGCTGCCGCCGGATGTCGTTTGCGAACATTGGCCCAAACCGGTTCCACCAGAAACGCACCGTCTCATAGGAAATATCGTATCCGTGCTGAGCGAGTAGATCCTCAACGGTCCGCAGCGAAAGCGGAAATCGGACGTACATCCTCACAACTAGGCGGATAACTTCGGGCGATGAGTTGAAGCGCTTGAACGGACTTGACAGTTTAGCTCGGGATTTGCTTTTTATTGCAGCAACTTAGCAGCGATCGTCCTGGTCTGCCACGTTAGTCTGACAAGACCTTGCATAGTGACTTTCCGTGTTTTCTGCCCGATTTTCCGTGTTTATCGGCCGGTAACACGGAACAAACCCAATCTCCGTACCTCACCGATGAGCGTAAGAGAAAACCGGCAAAATCAGCGTGAGTTTCTCTGCGAACTCATTCTCTCAGCTACCGACAATTGCCAGAACCCCGCAGAACTGCGCGGTTTTACGGGGCATCTATTCGAACTTCCGGAAATCAAGAGACTAGCTGGCGGTGCTGTCAGACTAACTACAACTTGTCTCTTAGTGGCGAAGCAGCGGCAAGGTCGCGCTGGGCTTAGGCAGCAAGGAACTGCCACTCAGCTCGGGCAACTGAGCGGCGGGTCTTGTAGGTTTGACGATCAATCAGGTGGCGCTCGGAGTTGAAGTGGTTGTGGATATTAGCGTGAACCGAGGCGAATTCCTGTAACAACTTCATCCTGCGGAACCTCTGCAGCACCCGCTCTTTTCGTCGAAGCGGAAGGTGACTGTTCTCCGCCCGATTGTTCTTCCAGCGCCCATCTCACGACGGTTTTCATTACCCGGCTCGCGCATCGCCGACGGGTAAGATCTCAGACCGTCAGTGATGATCTTCTCGGCCTGACCGCGCTGCTTCAGCGCTCTACCCAGGAACTTCACCTTCATGGTCGACCGCCCGCCACAGATAGTCCGTCTTACCGTTGATTTTCACAAACATCTTATCGAGGTGCCAGCGCCAATGACGGAAGCCTTTCATTCTCGAAGCGCGCTGTCTTGCAACCAAGCGAATGACTTCAGGTGATGAGTTAAAGTGCTTGAACGGACCAAGAGGATTACCTCAAGCGATGAGCTGAAATAGCGAAACGGACGGGCTGGTTTGCGAGGTCTGGGCATCGCCCTGCCCTAACCCAATCGCCTCAAACCTCAATCAGGTGCATTTGCTCCCACAGTGCCCGCAAGATCAATCGCGCGGTCGGTGACCAATAATGCTTTTCGTCAACCCTGAACCGTCTGATATCGAACAAAATCAGTTATCTCTCCCATTCTGTCGTAGAGCTTCCTAGCGGAATGATTGTCAGATTTGGTTAGCCAGTAAACATGAGGAGCACCGATATCGGCCGCCTCCCGAAACACGGCATTGATCAAAGCTCCGCCAACGCCTCGGCCTCGGGAGGATCTTTCGACATAGAGGTCCTGCAGATAGACTACCTTCTTCACGTGCCATGTGTGGCGCTGGGCAAGGAAGTGGGTAAAGCCGACAATGCACCCGTCTGCCTGTTCAGCAACCAAGCCGGTGATGCCAGGTCTCATCTCATCAACAAGCCGCTCCCATGTTCTCTGACTCGTCGCATCTGGGAGGGTCTCATCGTAGAACCTCAAATATGCAGACCAGAGGCGCAACCAGATTAAATGGTCGTGCCTCTCCAGCTTGCGAATCTCATAGCCAAATTTTTGGGAACTGCGCCTAGCCATCATTGCTATGTCTAGGAGACTCGGACTCCGGCCGGGTCAGGTCTAGGGTCCAATTGGGCTCCCAGACACCTGTTTCCGGATTCTGGTAAGCCTGCTCCCAGAACGCATGATTTGCAGAAATCAATTTCCAGCGAAAGCGCATCTTGAAGGACTTCCCGGCGTGCGTTTCCGTCCCGTAGAAAACACCGATCCCGTTTTCGAAGCTGCCCCGCACTTGATCGGTGAGATGGGGATAGCCTTTGCTCATCCACTGAAAATACCATTCATCCTTGTCGGGATCATAAGTTCGGATCATGATCCCGTGCATTGGCCTCCCGTTGAAGGTTCCATAGGTGTCATTGACCGCCACCAGCCCTTCCAGCAGAATGCGGTATTCGGTTTCCATGCGGTTTCTCAGCCAAACCTTGTTGGGTGCGAGCCGGTCTCTGACGCTGCGGCTTTCGACTTGCCACTTGCCGGCCAGCATATTGAAATTCTCCATTGCTTGCTCAGGAGCTGCAATGAATTCCTCAGTGCGAGGTTGGACAATTTCTGGCGCTTGCGCGACTGCCGTAGATGAAATGCTCAGCAGCATGGTTAACGCCAAACCTAGAACGGGCCTCGAGCTGAATACCCTTGGCCGCGCCTGAAGAGGCCGGTTTACCCAGCTCATAGCGAGAGCTGGTTAAAGGCGAGAAGGTCAGACTGAAATTCACGCTGCCCGCCGACATCGCGAATTCTGCGGAACACAAATGGCGCTTCGCGTGCGACCCAAATGTGTTCAATCATGCCGTTCCAAGTCTTCTTCTCGATCTTCCAGCACTCGCAGCCAAGCCCCGAAGGAAGCGATAGAGTTTCTTTGCTTAGAACTTCGTACTGATCGAACTCAGAAGAGACAGTCTCTCCCTTCCGCGGATATGCTTCAGGCATCTGAAATTTTGCGCCAACCGGCATGGGCATCAAGGATGCCAGTGTGGGCGAAAACATCTCTGAGACGTACCCACCGTTAGCGATCGGGCCTTGCATTTGCTTCGAAGCTCCGCCGCCGATTGGGCTGCGAGTCCAGCTGTAGTTTGTGCCATCCGAGCTGCTGACAACGAACTCTTGCCCCCATGCGAAAAACGGACCCGAACCAAATTCGGCCCGGTGGGACGCGAGATCGATTTGCCGTTGTGCGACAATGACGTAATTGGTCATTGGGATAATATCGATCATCGCCAGTTTCTTGCCATCGCCCGACTTTCTAGCTTGCAACGTGAAGCCGCCAGTCTTCGATGAAGAGCTGGTATAGACCGCCTGATAGTCCTCGAATTCGGGCGTATCGAACCGGCTGTCTCCCGGTTGGATAGTCGCTGCGTCAGAGGGTGTGTCTGCCGACTGAGCGAGAAGAGGGCTGGAAATGACGAGTAATCCTGCCAGCGCTGGATACAGCAGGCCACTTGAACGCTTCGTGCCTCGATCGGATCGTGGACCATTGCTCTGAATAATGTGCCGTATCACTATATTTGGCTCCTTTACGTGTTTGCAGATATGCGCAGGAGTAAGGGTGGGCACGGCGTTGCTGGCAAGAACCAAGGGACAAGCGGTCAAATTTTGGTGATCAGTTTGGCGTTAGTCTGGCATGTGCATTGGGCATCCACAAACCCACTCTGGTTTCGACTTTGAAGGCCAAGATTACCTCGCATAGTCGATCACGTATCGCAGCGATTCACGAGGTGCCGAAGTGACGAACGGTCTGTAATTGTGTGTCGGCGACCTTGCTCAGTGGGGCAAAAAGCTTGATGGAGCACGTGGCAATTTCGTAGGATCCGATGACAAGCATGCGGCAGATCAATGGAGAAAAGGAAGCAGACGCATCTGAAAGCGAATTTGCGCCTGAAGGCCAAGACGCCAAGCTTTCTGAAACGCAGTGGTTGCCCGGCTATTGGGTTCTGGCCGGGCTTATCCCCTTTGTCTTCTACGCCTTTGATGCAGCCATGCGGACGTCCTATCCTGAAACGCAGGCGCCCAATGTCAGCCTGTTGGTGCAGCTGTCTGTGATGTTTGGCTTCTACGGCCTTTGGGTCTTCGTGCCGCGGCTCATCTGGCAGAGCGTGGCCATGTCTATTCGGTCGTACGGCAGGGATATCAAGAAAGCGGTTGCGCAGCTGCTCATTCTGGGAGTGATCCTATGCGCGGCGCACTTATTGTTTCTCACATTGATCCTTCGCACAATCTACTCACCCCCGGGATGGGGCATTCGCGAACTGATCTACTCTTATGGTGAAGTATGCTTAGGAAATGCGGCAATCTGGCTCATGGCTTATGGCGTGGTTGCGGCCGTAATTCTCTACCGGCTTAACGCGCCCGATGAACCTGTGCCGCAGCAAAGCCGCTACGAAGTCAGGCAAAATGGTAAAATTTGGTCGATCCAGTTTGATGACATCTTCTGGATAAAGGCGGCTGGAAATTACGCCGAACTGCACACCAATCGCGGGACCATGCTGGTCAGGAAAACGCTTACGCTGGTCTCAAACGAGGTGGCGGACGGCAATTTCATCAGGTCGCATCGCAGCGCTCTCATCAATGGCAAGCATGTCGTTGCGATCAAGAGCCAAAGCGATGCCAGCGGTTACATCGTTGAACTGAGCAGCGGAGACGCCGCCCCTCTCAGCCGCCGATATCATGCAGAATTCCGGCAGGCCCTGCTTTCGGTCGACTAGCCACGGCGGTTTCGTCGGTTCGGCCACCATCGGGAGCGCAAATATCGGTTGCCCGCACACATTAAGGTGCCGGTCGTCCCAAACCGGTTGCTCTTGCAGCAGCCTGCCAATCAATCTGTCTTTGGAGCAAGAAATCCCGCAATTTCTGGGAGGGCTGCGGCAAAGAAGGATGATGACATATGAATGAGGGAACGTGGGTGTCGAAGCGCGGCGCGTCGGATGGAAAGGCTAACCCGCGAGTGCGGCGTTGGCTTGGGAGCAGTCCATTTCTCTTGCTGCTTTCTGCTTGCTCCATGGGTGCAAGCGGAGATGAAAGCGATCCGGTCGATCCCGGCAAGATCATTGCAATGGCACCTGGCGATGATCGCTTTGTAACGCCAGTGTTCGAGGATTACTCGGTCGACTATAATAGCCGAACGTCCAAGACAGGCTTGTTCACCGTACAAGTACGCAAGACCGGGAGCGGGGAGAAAATCTCGGTTGTCGACATTATCCCGACTGAGGACAATGTGATTGTCGCGCAGCGGCAGATCGATGCCGACACGCACAATTTCGATTTCAGTGCGGGCCCATACCTGGCGTGGGGAACAGAGTTCGTCGTCGCCCAGAATGATAGCGAGGGTTACAATTGGACCCGAGTACCAGTCGGCTCAAGCCCACCCCAACAAATGACCGGAAAACTCGATCACAATGGATCGGTCAGCGAAATGTTTTCACCGACATTGGCCTCGTTGATGCCGATGCCGGTCGGCACCGTTTTCACGCTGCCGGAAGTATACCCCCGGAAGGGCGAGTTCGTTTCGGCTGAACTTGATCAGTACACGGTGTTGCGCAGTGAAAGACTGACATTAGAGTCTGGCCTTAGCTGCGATTGCTGGGTGCTCGAGAAGAAGGCCTGGAGCGGCACCATTGATCATATCTGGGTCTCTCGCAAAGCGCCGTTCGAGATGCGCCGAATACGGGACGTTGGTGGTCGGGATTTCCAATCTGACGCGCAGAATTACCGTGAGCTTTGACAGTAAAGTGCGGGATATGAACCGCTCGAAGAGCCTGTTGCGGGGATTGGCGGCGGCAACAGCCATGCTTCTTAACTTGAGCACGGCAGGCCAGGCACAGTCGATTTTGGATCGATCTGACCAATTACCGCGCGCTAACGAGCGACCGCTGGAATCAGTAGATGGCGTGCGAACTTACTACGAGTCCGTCGAGGTCGAGCCAGGTGTCAGGCTTCGGGTGCTCATCTCTGTTCCGGCGGGCTCTGATCGTGCCCTTCATCCGATCTTGTTCACCCAATGGGTGTCTTGCGATACAGTTGAGTTGGGCGAAGGTAGCGGCGGTTCTCTAGGAGCAGTGGCCAAGAATTCTGGCCTTGCTCTTGTCCGGGTAGAGCGATCGGGCACGGGAGACAGTCAGGGTTCCGGCTGTGATAATCTCGACTATGATACCGAAATTCAGCATTATATCTCGGCCTTTACCCAAATTCTAGACCACAAGGCCCTCGATCCCAGCAAGGTCTATGTTTGGGGTGACAGCTTAGGCGCGACGACTGCCCCCCTTGTCGCGGTGGCCTTGCAAAACGCCGGCCGTGATATCGCTGCTGTTGCAGTGCAGGGCGGCGGGGCGCTGACGCATTTTGAGCGAATGCTTAACTTTGACCGGTTTTACCTAGAACGGCGTTCGCAGGAAGTTGCGGCAGCTTCGATCCATAGCGAGATGCTGGCACGGGTGCGCTTTCATACCGAGTACTTGATCAACCAACGACACCCCGACAACATTTCGACAGACAGTCCAGCTATGGCTGCGGTTCGGAGCGATGTGCGCGGAATGAGCTCAGACAACCACTATGGGCGTCCGTTTTCCTGGCATCAACAGGCTGCGCAGCGCAATTTTCTGGCCGCATGGGCGACACTCGATGCTCATGTGCTGGTCATCTTCAACGAATACGATCAGTTCGAAACCTTGCACGGGCATCGACTGATTGTTGACACGGTCAATCGCCTACGTCCCGACACCGCAAACCTGGTCGTGCAGCCGGGCCTTGGACATAGTAGTTGGCGCTTCAATTCCATTGAGGAGGCCTATCGCGATGAGACGGGCATTCCGGAGACCGAAACAACGGCCGCCCGGATTGTTCATTGGCTTCGCACACTCGAAAAGTAGTCAGGGTTGGCGTGAGAAGAAAGACCCTAGAGCGATCCAAAATGAAGGAATAATATCATGAGACACTTAGCTACTTTGACCGGTATGCTGTTGGTCACTAGCGCCTCACCACTAGCCGCGCAGTCTAGTGACACAGTGGCTTGCATAGAACTGGATGTCTTTACGCCCACTCAAGTGGCCAACGCGTTCTGGGCAGAGTTGTCCGGCTCGGATTCGCGTGAACAGCAACTGGCAATCGTTTCGAAATACTATGGCCAGATCACTTCTGATCCTGCGAATATCAACATGGACAGGCTTGACCGGCTTGCGCTTGGCGAAGGCGCATTTTTGACATTCAGTGGTCGCAAGGCGTTCCAGTTCTTCGATCCTCTCCGTTCAGGAAGTGATTTAATTGCCGAGCATGCATGGGAACGCGTCATGCAGATCACCTTCAGAGGGTTCGGCGAACATACCCGCGCCGAAGCTTTGATGAAAGAGCATGCAGTACAATTCAGACCATCGGTAAAGAATATCCGAGGAAGGTCTCAGATCATTGGCAATTTCATCGGCTTGCATATCGAAAATGGCCAGCCTGAAAAAGCGGTCGCGCTCTTGATAGATGAGCTAAATGCATTGCCCGTTGATGCCCCATATTTCTCATATGGATTAGTGTTTCGCAACGCGGAGTTGATTAGCAATTCAGATCGCGAGCAGGAGATCGTTGATCTGGTTCGCCGTAAAACTGGGCAGCTACGTCAACTGAGTGCGAATTGGAATGTCCAAGTCTACGGAGCTGGAACAGACCCCATCCTTAGTCAAGAAATGCCGAGTTGGTTTTGGAAATCCCAAGGCGTGAGACCGGGGGAATCCCTCCGCGCGGCACGCAAGCGCCAATTGAACGGGTTGTTGAGCGCGCTCGACGGATGGCTCGAGCAATACCCCCGCTGAAAACAGCGATTCGTCCGCGGCCTGCGGGCTCGCTGCACAAGCTTGCCGCCATCACCTTTGTGAATAGAGATCAGATGAAGTACATTAGAAGACTGATTCACGCCGCTCTTGGCCTGGTTGCAGTTGCATTGCTGTGCTCAGCTGCGCTTTACCTCTATCACATCCCAGTCCCGGACCTTGATAACACGGCGCCGGCAGATCAAGGTATCGGCTCAGCCGACCATGCCGAATTGATAGGGGCCGCACGAGACAGTTTGAGTCTGGCGCGCACAGCGCTGGTTGCTCCATCTGTCTCAGTTGCGGTGGCCAAGGACGGCGAGGTTATTTGGTCAGAAGCAATTGGCTACGCCGACATCGAGAACCGTCGACGCGCCACGGTTGAAACGGTGTATCCTATTGGCAGCGTGTCCAAGCCGATTACCGCAGCCCTTGCTCTCAAATTGGCGGAAGAGGGAATGGTGGACCTTGATACGGATATTAGAACATATGTGACCGAGTTTCCTGAGAAGAGGCAACCGATTACGCTAAGGCAACTGCTATCTCATCAAGCAGGCATTCGGCACTATGGGTTTGCATTTGCCCCGCCCACATTCTCCGAAGCGGCATTTGATATCGAATTTTCCGACACAAAACAGGCGCTTGAAATCTTTGACGACGATCCTTTGCTTTTCGCGCCGGACACAGATTTCTCCTATTCGACATTTGGGTATACGTTGGCCAGTGCGGCGCTCGAAGAAGCAACCGGCGAAGAATTCCTCAAGCTTTTGGACACCAGATTATTCGACCATTTGGGAATGGAGAGCTCTGGGCCCAACAGACCTCAAATCCTGGGCAGCAAACTAGCAGAAGGATATGTAGGATTGTTTTTCCGCAAGCGGGCCATGCCCGCACCACAAACCAACGAGAGCTATAAGTGGGCCGGAGGAGGCTTAGCGTCAACGCCCACGGACCTTGCTATTTTTGGGGCGGGACTCCTCTCCGATGAAATCCTTACACGGCAAGCCAGGGAGGAAATGTTCGCTAGACGGCAAACCTCTGACGGAGCATTCAATGAGCAGCATTATGCACTCGGTTGGCGGATCGGAGAGTTTGAGACTGAAGGCAGTTCCATCCGCGTGATCAATCATGGCGGAGCCACGGCCGGAGCGACAGCGATCTTGCTGCTTTTCCCGGATCACGATCTCGTCATAGCGATGTCGGCGAACACCGTTCGCAGCGGAGGATCGAACCAAATCACGAGCCAAGCCGCGAAAATCGCATCGATATTTTTGCGCGGGAAGAATGCCCAGTGATTACTTCCAGCTGCCTTCCACTCCCAAGGATTAGTATCAATTGCAGCAGGAGACCAATTGACTCCAGCCGTGCCATGAGTTGCGGCGACCATGTGGTACCGGATAGCATATGCTGTTGAAGAAACTCGCCATTTTTGCGGCCGCGCTGTGCTTTGGTTCGCCCTGCATCGCCCAAGATTCAGACTGGATCCAGCAATACATAGCTAACCAATCCTCCAAATTCCACGTGCCCGGCGGAGCAGTCGCGGTCGTCATGGATGGGCAGATTGCTTACGCTGAAGGCTTTGGGTTCGCAGACCTCGAAAACCAGATCCCGGCAACCGCTTCCACTGTCTTCCGGGTTGGATCAAACTCAAAACCGGTATCTGCGAGTGCCATCCTGATTCTGGCAGCTGAGCTAGGTATAGGTCTGCACGACGACCTTCGTCCACATATGGTGGGGCTAGGCTTCAAGACCCCTCCCCAAGGACCCTTAACGCTGCATCAGCTCCTGACCCATACGGGTGGCTTCAATGAAGCGCTGTTCGGTCAGCATTCTGCTTTGGAAAATGCGCAGGAACTGCGACCATGGCTTGAAAAGCACCTGCCACCGCAGTTCATCAAGCCAGGCGCAGTCATCGCGTATTCCGATTTCAACACAGCCTTGGCAGGACTCATCATTGAACATGCCTCGGGTCAGAAATTTGAACAATTGGCCAAGACTAGGGTTTTTGAACCTCTCAGCATGACATCTTCAACTTTCGAACAAGTCAACCTTCCGTCTTCCATTCTGGAACGCCGTGCCAGAAGCTATCGCCACCACAATGGGCAATTCTACCCCTATAGCTTCGATGCGATCGCAACTGCTCCGGCAGCTGGGTTGTACTCGACTTCGGAAGATATGGGTAGATATCTCGAGGCACTTCTCGCGTCATGGCGTGCCGAGTTTCTTCAACAAGGCCTGAACGCAGTGATGCGTATGCAATTGCAAATCCAAGCGAGAAACCACCCATCACTAACCGGGCGAACTTATGGATTTGTGGAACGCATCCACAATGGTTGGAAAGTGCTCCAAAAGGATGGTCAAGCTAGCGGCTTCAATGCCCGTCTCGTGGTTGTTCCTGAGGCCAATATCGGCTTCTTTGTTGTCCACAATCGCAACATTCTCAAACCTGGTGGCGGGTTCAACCAGTCAAAATCGCTCATCCCGGACTTTACTGATGAGTTTCTCCAGAGAAACCTGACTTCCCCTGGCAGATACACTGAGACCAGATATGAACGAACGGAGCCGCGCTTCTCTCTAGACGCCTATACTGGCGAATTCCGGACAGCTATTGCCGCACGACACACATGGGAAAAGCTGGTCGCCAGCTTTGATACTGCAGTGGTAACGGCCAACGGAGACACTCTCCTTCAAGGTAGCAACACCCTGACTCCCGTGGGTAATAATTTGTTTGTCGACCACTCAACCGGCGCCATTCGTGCTTTCCGTTTCGATGAGGGAAAAGCAACGCACATGTTCATCGGAGCAAGCACTTATGAGAGGGTTCCGCGCCTTGAGACGACCCGGATAACGATAGGGCTTCTCGCAGGATTCATCATTGGCTTCGCGGTCGTGGTCTTGGCCGGATGCTTCCATAGAATGCGCAGATCATTTGGCATTGCCGGTATTGCAGGAGCCGCGTGCTGTCTGACTTTTTTGACAAGCTTCGGATGGATCTTGATTGGAACCGATCCACAGACGTTTTTTATCGGTATGCCTTTATTGCTGGCACTCTCGCTCGCCTTACCTATTATGGCGTTCGCACTGGCTTTCGCGGGCGTGATCGCGGCGGTCCGAAATCGGGCCATGCGATTGTCTTTGTTACCCCTTCTTCTTGTTTCGCTCTTTTGCTTGTGGCTCACGCAATGGAACCTACTGGGCTGGCATATAATCTAGCGAGTGTTGACAATTTTCGAACACCCACGACGTCGTCTATAATTGAGGTTGTGCACTGAGTTTGATCTTTGGGTCATAAGCGGAATGTCCGGACTCAATCGCTGAGGTTGCGAAAGCCGAAGTTCCACTAACGACCCAATTGCAGACATCTCAAACGACCGTTTGGAACGTCCGCTTTGCCGAGTCGACAACAAGATCAGCACCGATGCGTTCTGCGAGTCGCGCAATTAATAGCGTCCAAAATTGAGCGTCAGGCAAGAGTTATCAACAATGAACCGAGCCAAGCGAGGGGGTGCCTCAACCGTAAATGTCGCATTTATACAATTAGCTACGCCGGATCGTATTTGACATAGCAACCCAATAATTGATCCTTTGCATGGTATACGCTTTGAGGACGGAGTTGATTATGCACCACCCGCGATTGCTCGCATCAACGGCCATTGTGCTCGTTCTAGGTACCACAAGCGTCTGGGCACAGAACAATGACAAAGAGCACGAGTATGACTCTCTCGGGCGGCTAATTGTTACAGAGACCACAACGGGTGCAAATACAGGCGACACGCAGTCATTTTGTTTTGACGAGCTTGGAAACCGAGTTGATTTTAAGTCGAGCGGCGACGGAACAAAGCTGAATTGTTCTGGCACCTCGCCGCCTCCGCCTCCGCCGCCACCTCCTCCGCCACCTCCGCCGCCGCCGCCACCTCCTCCGGGCAACAATCCGCCCAACGCGGTCGATGACAGTATCTCAGGGGCATGCGGGGTAAACGGCTATATTGGCGTCACGATCAATGACAGTGATCCAGAGGGCAATACGCCGCTGACTATCGTATCGATAGGCCCGCCGTCAGGCGGCACGGCTTCAGCAGCCATGCACACATCGAGCTGGGTCAAAGTAACCTTTGGTCCTGCAAGTGATGTCACAGACTTCACCATCACTATTCAAGATTCTCTCGGCGCAACCGACACGTCCATTTTGACGGCATCGACTTCAAGCTGCTGACGGCCGGTGCGGCTTCGCAGCCGTGCGTTACAATCAGTTTAGGAAACCAAAATGACCCGAACTACTCTCCTCACGACAGCAGGTTGCTTTACTGCTCTGGCGATTGCTGCGTTTTCTGGCGCGGTTGCGGCGCAGGATAGCGCGGAGCAGGCAGCTCCAACTGCAGAAGATGCGCCAATATGTATGTCGAGACCGCTCAGCGATGTGAAACAAGTCAGCCGCGAAAAGCACGGTCAGCCATTTCGGATTTTGACGACCGAACGCACGGCCAGAGGCTTAGAAGCCAAAGGCTTTACGCGTGTCGATTGCGTCACAGCAGATCTAGTTCAAGCCGATAAGAAGAACGCTTGGCGCGACGAGATTTGCGAGCTTGCAGCCACTGGAAATGAAGCAGTCCAGAACCAGCTTGAGAAAGCCTATGGCGAGCGCCCTGCTGTCCTGTGTACAGGCGCAGAAATGGCCGCTGGTATGTGGGAAGGCCGCAATAAGCCGAAATCCAAGCCTCGATCTGAAGAATGAGCGCTGCCGCTCCATGACCGTATCCCATAAGTTTTCTGACGTTTGAGGCTACCAATGCGCACCAAGTCACTCTTTCTCTCAACAGCCGCTATTCTCCCGGCGATCTTTGTAGCCGCGCCATTGGCGGCGCAAAGTATCACATTGGATGCGCCGCCTGTTCGTCAACCGCTCGATGAGAACGGCGTTGATCTTTCAACTGGTGATATTGTTGTTCCATCATCGACAGTAGCCATCGGCGGAAGCGACGGTCTGGCCCATACGAGCGTGCGCGTACCTAATGGCTGGCGGCACAATTATATGCTGTCGATTGCTATGGAACCGGATTCTGCTGGTGATCTCTATTATGTTCAGCTTGGCGGCAGCACGCGGCTGTTTCGGCAGAATGGCAGCAATTTTGATCCTGAAGGTGCAGAGCTTGGCACGCTAACGGAGACCACAAACGAGTTCGTTTACACCGGCCCGCGCGGCACTGAGTTTCGGTTCAGCAAGACCTTGGTTGCCAATGGCGAGAGCTATTACGAAGCCGTTGAAGCCATCGGCACTCAGATCACGGTGCCGAACGGTCAAAAAACAACCCTCACCTATCGCGGTGACAGCTACGCGCTGAGCGGTAGCACGATCTACACCGTTCGCCTTCAATCGGTGAACAACAATGCGAGCTATCAGCTCAAATTTGATTATGAGACGGAAACGCTGAGTTCCAGCACGGTCAATGATTGGTACAAGATTGAGCGCGTTACCGCGATTAACAATGCCGAGGAATATTGCGATCCGGTGGCGGATAATTGCACGCTCACAGAGACATGGCCGTATCTTGATTACGAAACTGTCGGATATGTCGAAAACGGCGATCTGCGGCAGAACAACAAGGTTACCGACATCCTTGGGCGCGAAGCGCAGTTCCATACGGGCGGAACCAGCAAGCTCATCAAGGTCAAACGCCCTGGCGAAACTACCCCGGGTATGGAAATCACCTGGCAGGGAGATCGCGTTGCTAGCATCACCCATCAAGGGCAATATACGCGGACCTATAGCTGGGATTTGCAAGGTACAGAGCTAGAGGCGGAATCGACCGACTCGCTTGGCCGGACGCGAACGATTGTAACCGATATCGACGAGGCAGTTATCCTGAGCGACGAAGACGCGCTCGGGAACAAGGTCGAATATGCCCATGACACCGAAGGGCGTGTATCTGAAGTTACTGCGCCCGAGGGCAACAAGACGGTCATCACGCGCGACCTTCGCGGACGGGTAACAGAAGTCCGGCAAAAGCCGAAAAATGGCCCTTTGGCCGACATTGTCACCACTGCAACCTATCCGGTCCTCACCAGCGGTGCATCATGCGCCAACGCAGTTACCTGCGACAGCCCGCTCTCCACAACCGACGCGCGCGGTCACACTACCGACTACACCTACGACCCGGTACATGGCGGGGTGCTCACGGTGGAGCTCCCCGCAGCTGGCTCAGGCGAACCTCGTCCCAAGAGCACGTTCACTTACGCGAGCCAAACCGCGAAGATCAAAAGCAGCTCTGGCAATCTGGTTTTGGCTGCCGACCCCATCACCAAGCCAGCCAGTGTGTCGCGCTGCCGGGTCGGCGCAAGCTGTGCGGGCACGGCGGATGAGCAGGTGATCGAGATCACCTATGACAATACAGAGGCCGAGAACCTGCAGCCCTATCAGGTTACCGCCAAAGCGGGCGACGGAACGCTCGCCCGGACAAGCACCACTGAATATGATCATCTTGGCAATGTGCTGACCGTTGATGGCCCGCTTGCGGGCACCGTTGATGTGGCGCGTAATCATTATGACGATGCTGGCCAGCTTATCGGTTCGGTCTCTCCCGATCCGGATGGTACGGGATCACTCAACAATCTGGCGACGCGCCTCACTTACAATGATGATGGTCAGGTTACCGTTCGCGAAAGCGGATATGTAGCCGGTCAGACAGAAGCGGATTGGGCCGGGTTCACAGTCGATACCAAGGCGGTCACCACCTATGACGAATTTGGCCGGGTTGAGACTACGGCGCAGGTCGCGACCAGCGGCACCACACAATATTCTATCGCGCAATATAGCTATGACTACGCCGGGCGGCTCGAATGCACCGCACTGCGCATGAACGCACCGCTGACGACAACAACGCTTCCGAATGACGCCTGTACCGCCATGACAGCGGGCACGCATGGCGATGATCGGATCACCCGCACTTATTACGATGCAGCAGACCGCGTGACTGAAGTTTGGTCAGGTGTGGGCACGGCGCTCGCGCAGCAAACCGGTGAGTATTCTTACACCAACAACGGCGCTGTCCGTTGGATGGAGGACGCAAAAGACAACCGCACGACCTATTATCAAGACGGGTTCGACCGGAATTATCTGATCCGCTATCCTGATCCCGCCAATCCGGGCACATCATTGGCGGGCGATCGCGAACTGGTCGCTTATGACGCAGCCGGAAACATCGCTTGGCACAAAAGCCGTCGCAATGAGCACATAGCATTCACCTACGACAATCTAGGGCGCCTGACGCGCAAGAATGTACCCAATCGCACCGGCCTCAGCACTACGCATACGCGCGATGTCTATTATGGCTACGACCTGACAGGCGCGCTGACCTATGCCAACTTCTCCAGCCCAACTGGAGAGGGTCTCAGCTTTACCTATGATGCGCTTGGGCAGTTGGTCAGCGCCACCACCGATCTGGATAGTCAAAGCCGCACTTTGTCCTATCAATATGACGATGCAGGCCGCCGCACCCGGATTACCCATCCTGACGCTGCCTATTGGGAGAATGTCTGGGATCATACAGGCCGCCTCACCAATCTGAAGGATCAGAACGGCGTCAATCAGATCACCCATCAGTTCCAGCAAGCCGGCCAACTCGCAAGCAGAGCGCGTGATTTGACTGCGCCCGATGACACGTTCGATTTTGACGCGGCCAAACGCCTGGACGAGATATTCACCGACGCCACTGGCACCATCAACGATGTCACCCGCGACTGGACCTTCAATCCAGCCGGCCAAGTGCATGAAGAAGACATCGACAACAACCAGTTCGCAACGCACGCACTGCCGATATCGGATGTTGATTACACCGCCAACGGTCTCAACCAATATACCGATATTGAAGGGTTCAATCAGAGCTATGACATTAACGGCAATCTGACCGTCTCCCGCCAATCCGATGGCCTCGGCGGGACGCTCTCGACCACCTATGTCTATGACACGGAGAACCGTCTGGTCAGCATGAGCGGTGCCAGCAGCGCGACGCTGACCTATGATCCGTTCGGCAGGCTCTACCGCGTCACAGACGGGGTCACCACAGATACACGGTTCCACTATGATGGCGATGCTCTGGTGGGCGAGTACAACGCCTCTGGCACCATGCTCCAGCGCTACATCCACGGACCCGGTGCAGGCGATGACCCGCTGATCCGCTATCCCGGCAGCAGCACCGCGCGCAACGATGCGCATTACCTCTATGCCGACCGCCTTGGCTCCATCGTGATGGAGGCCAAGAATGACGGCACCACCACCGCGATCAACACCTATGATGATTACGGCGTGTTCGGCCCCGTCAGCGGGACCGAGAATGTAGGACGGTTCCGTTATACTGGGCAGACGTGGATACCCGAGGCAGGCCTCTACTACTACAAAGCCCGCATGTACTCGCCCACGCTAGGGCGGTTTATGCAGACTGATCCCATTGGGTATAGCGATGGGATGAATATGTATGCCTATGTCGGCAATGATCCGGTGAACTTTGTGGATCCAGTTGGCAACAAACGGATACCGGTTGCAGTTAATTGCCGTGAGGCAAGGGTCACAGTCGATTCTGCTGGCGGCAAGCTGATCATTAGGAAGCGAGGCCGTATTTTTGTTTGCGAAAGAGGTTATGTAGAAATTTCTGATGGAATTTTCAGTGACTTAACTACTGCACTTTTACAGCAGTTTGACGTAACGTTTTCGGGAGGGGCAAAGCAGGCAGAAGATATCTTGAAGAAAACTGCAAAGCAAATGTGTGAATCATTCATTGATTCTGGAGGCGATGTAAACGCATCAATCGCTGGTGGTGTGGGAGCATTCGCCTCTGGAGCAGTGGGTGCTCTTGCCGGAGATAAGCTTGGTAACGCCATGACTGGAAAGCTCGAGCGTTTTGGACGAAGTTTGGGAAGAAGAGGCCCGGTGATTGGTAGCTCTCTTGGAACTGGCACTCGTGCGGCGGCTACCGGTGCAAGGCTTGGTCGCGCGGGCGGCGTCCTTGGAGCAGGCTTAGGTGCTTTAGCGGGTTATGTTTATAGAGATGAGATCGCTGAGGCTACAAATGACTTGAAAAATCTAATATGTGGACCAACAAATGAATGATAGGATAAGATACAACTTCATTATTGCTATAAACAGCATAGCGTTTCTTATTCTATTTATAGCAATATTTTTTGCATTAGATAAAATAGAGGCAAATAGCTTTATTTATGGTTTATCTGTGATGGGTGCGGGATCTTTATGGGCCTTATTTCACTACAAAATAAAGGACTCTAAAACGAGGGATAACGATTGATTTCGGAGTGTTTTTGACCGCATGTTACTCCAATCCACACCGACGCCTCTGGCACCATCAACGATGTCACGCGCGACTGAACCTTCAATCCGGCAGGCCAAGTGCATGAAGAAGACATCGACAACAACCATTTTGCAACGCACGCGCTGCCGATATCGGATGTTGAATACACCGCCAACGGTCTCAACCAATATACCGATATTGAAGGGTTCAATCAGAGCTATGACATCAACGGCAATCTGACCGTCTCGCGCCAATCCGACGGCCTCGGCGGGACGCTGTCGACCACCTATGTCTATGACACGGAGAACTGTCTGGTCAGTATGAGCGGGGCAAGCAGTGCGACGCTAACCTACGATCCGTTTGGACGGCTCTACCGCGTCACCGATGGGGTAACGAGCGACACGCGGTTTCATTATGATAGAGGTTCTCTTATCGGCGAGTACAACGCTTCGGGCACCATGCTCCAACGCTATATCCATGGTCCCGGTGCGGGCGATGATCCGCTGATCCGTTATCCCGGCACCAGCGCCGCACGCTCTGACGCACACTATCTCTACGCGAACCGGCTTGGCTCCATCGTAATGGAAACCAAGAATGACGGCACCATCACTGCAATCAACACCTATGATGATTACGGCGTGTTCGGCCCCGTCAGCGGGACCGAGAATGTAGGCCGGTTCCGCTATACCGGACAGACATGGATACCTGAGGTCGGTCTCTACTACTACAAAGCCCGCATGCTCTCGCCGACGCTCGGTCGCTTTATGCAGAGAGACCCAATCGGGTACGCTGATGGGATGAACATGTACGCCTATGTCAGTAATGATCCAGTGAACTTCATTGATCCGACAGGACTAAAGATGGTGTGCGTCTTCCCGAAGCCCAAAGGAGCACAAGATTCTAAAAGGGAATGCGAGGCCAGGAGAGGTAAATGGGTCGACTCGAATGCAATAGTTGTAACTGCCAATACTGGCGATAACGAGATCACTGTGTATGGCCATCGTATACGAATTGGCGGCCTCGGTCCTGGAACTTACTCCATAGGCCAAGGCGGTGTGGCCGTCGGGAAATTCAAAATTGTTCCTGAAGAACCAGTAATTGATCCTGACCTAGTATTAACAATATGCAAAGCCGCCTTCGCTCCCGATGGTCAAGCTGCGGGAACTTTGGAGCTCGGCGTGGCTGGTTCAACGCAACTCGGTCCGATCGGTGGAGTTTTTAATGGAGGTGTGGTCTTTGACAGCGCTGGGAACGTTGGTTTAATCGGGGAGGCTGGTCCGGCGGTGGGTGCCGGATTTGGTGGCTTATTTGGTGGTCGTATGGGATTTTCAAACGCTTCAAGTATAGAAGAGCTTGCAGGCCCGGCAATCGTATCCAGTACGACTTTGGCATTTGCTTCGGGTGGAGCAGTTGACATAGGCTATGCGCCTGGATCAGATGTTATTACTGGCGGATTCACAGCAGGTTTGGGCGGACAGTTCAGCGCCTCGAGTGCAGTAACCCAAACGGTCGTCATTCCGCTATTTGATGTTTCTGATTTGTTTGGATGCTAAGATCATGAAGGGCCAGTTTCGAAGAAAATTATGTGTTGCAGGTATTGTATATGCCATTCTGTGCGTTTTTCTTACGCTTTTTCTTCAATCTGTATTTCTATATAATGAATCTTATATGATTTCCCGCTTGGGTTATGGCAATTATCTACAAGTTCGTGGGGCAGTAGTGTATGTTAGTGACACTCAATGGTGGATGTTCAAAATTTCCACTTATTCGAGCTTTCTAATATTTGTATTTGCAATTTTTTATTTAAAATCACGAAAGTAATTTCGTATTAAGTGGACCTTGCGATCCTCACGATTAACGAGGTATGCCGACCAATAAATAAAACGTCGACAAAATACATGAGCAATCAGTAGCCCACGTCAAACTGCCTAGATCCGGCCGTAGCGCTATCGATCATCACGCAGCGATGCGCCTCCATACGGATTGTAATCAGACGGTCGCAATTCGTCACGCGGACCAAGCTCTTCATTAGCCGCCTGCATGACTGGTGGCTGTATCGGCTCGCTAGACCTCAACCCCATCAGGGCAGCCGCGATAGTCGGCGCTCCCAACAGCAAAAAGCATCCCAGCACCACGCGCAATCCTTCGCGCACCGCCAGCCGACCGGACAGCAGCATGAACCCGACAAACGCCACAGCCAGAACGCAAAGCCCGATGGCGACACTTCCGAGGAGCGTACTGGTCAACCAGTCAACTGCGTCCTGGAGCGCATTCGTCCTAGATGTTTTGAACAGTGTTGCGGAGAGTACCGAAAGCATAGGTTACTCCGCCGTCAATATCTGGGACACTCGCCGCTTACCATCCCGACGCTCCAACTGAACGAAGACATCGATACTCTCACGCACATAATGCCGGACATCGTCGCGTGAAAGGCGTGAGCCGGTCTGAAGGACCAGCAACGCAAGCTGCTCGATAGCGCGCTGCGGCGTATCGGCGTGAATGGTCGTTATCGATCCAGGGTGGCCGGTATTGACCGCGCGCAGGAAGGTGAAGGCCTCACTGCCGCGCAGCTCACCAAGAATAATCCGGTCGGGCCGCATTCGTAGCGCCGCGATTAGCAGGTCCTCTGCACTGACATCGGCTTCCCCCATTTGCCCGCGCGCCGCGATCATTCCGACAGCGTTGCGATGGGTTAGTTTGAGCTCTTCGGTGTCCTCGATCAGGATCAAACGCTCATTTTCGGGGATCTCTGCGATCAGGCCATTGAGGAATGTGGTTTTGCCGGTCGAAGTGCCGCCCGAGATCAGGATATTGCGCCGGTTCACTACCGCATTGCGGAGATACTCAACTGCTTCTGCCCCGCCCAGTGTGCGATACTTCTGCTCCCGGTCGATCGCCGCCTTGCCAGCTTCCAATTGCTGGAAAGCCTCGCCATCTTCCCAATCCTTCAGCGACATGCTCGACGCCACGTGCCGCCGTATTGCGATCACATGGCCAGCGCGAGTGGCGGGCGGCGCAATGACTTGCACACGCGATCCGTCAGGCAATGAGGCAGACAGGAGCGGCTGATTACGATTGATGCCTTGAGAGTTTGCCGCCGCGATCTGCCGCGACAGGCGACCGAGCATCTGCTCGTCAAGCGTTTCAATTCTCTCAACAGCGATCCCGCCACCAATCGATTCAATCCAAACCTCACCCGGCCGATTGATAAAGATATCGGTGACGTCGGCGCGCGCTAAAACCGGCGCTAGCGGTGCAAGAAAACTGTCGAGATAGTACCCGGTTTCCACGGTCAAAAATCAACCGTAGAGAAATCGAGATCACGCGCAACGAAGACAGACACGCTCGTGCCGTGTTTGACCTTAAGCGTGCGCTGCACCTGATTGCCGTTCTGAATCTGCACGTTCTGGGTGCTGCCGGGAAGGGCAACTACGACGCCGCTACCAACCTCTTGTGTGGCAAGCCCTACGCCAATATCCAGTACCGATTGAAGGATCGCACCACCGAACCTCTGCAGGAACTTGCTATCCACTTTCCCCTTCACACCAGCCCTACCAAGCGGATCAGATGAGGGTGAGTCGAGCGCAATCGTTACACCGTCAGGCCGGATCAACCGTGTCCATTGAATGAGTGCACGGTTTTGCCCTGCAGCCAAGCCAGAATCATACTCGCCATATAATCGGCTTCCACGCTGGATCAGAATACGGGTGCCGTCGAAGCTATATATATCGCGTTGCACCAAAGCGCGCGCTGCGCCGGGGCGGGTGGAATCCAAGGCTGTTTCGAGCACTGCCGGGATCACTGTCCCCTGCGGGATAGTTTGCGAGGGCCTGACGAAACGCTCAGCCTTAACCCGGTTTCTGGCTGCTCCTTCCGCCTGCGCAGATTGGCCGTCATTTGTTTGGAACGCACTGTCGAAAACCACCGACGGCCTTTCAGGCTGATAAACCGGAGGAGGCGCAGTCGGTGGAGCAAATACGGGCGATTGTACTCGTGGATAATTGACCGGTGGTGGAGCTGCGGCAGAGACCGCCGGTAGTGCTGCTATGGGTTCCAATCTACGTAAGCGCACTGGACGGTCTTCCAATTCGGAAGCGGCAAGCAGTGATTGGGGGATAGCGAGTGCTGGTGGAGCCGATATTCTCCCTCCCGTCGCTTGCGACTTGATGGTGCCGGGCGGAGCATTCATCTCGGCACGGTTCGCACTCATCGCTGTGAACAACCAAATTCCGCCCACCACTAGCAATATGCCAAACGCCCACGCGCCCAGATTGCTGGTAGCTTTGTTTGCAACAACTGGCAGCGCATCATTGGCGGAGCCGGAGGCTTCAGGACTCGGCATTGTCTGGCTCCCGATTACGGCGCGCGGTGGCCTTCTCCTTGTCGATCCGGAAAACCAACTCCGAATAGACTCTGTCGATGACAAACACGCCATCGCGCATGTAACCGTTCACGACTTCCTCGTCGCCGCTAGGCCCGATCGCGAAGACAGCCGGCAAAGCCTGCTCAGCACCGAATAATATTCGGGTTCTGATACCGTCATCGCTGATTTGAGCAGGGCGCACGACGCGGTCTCCTTTCAGGCGGTATGTCCATAACTTGCCGGTCGGCTCTGGTTCGACATATGCAGCATTTGCTCCAGTCTCTGCGAATGTGAACTTCACCAGATAGGCGGCACTCAAACTAAACGCCGTTTGCACGCTGAAAAGATAGTTACGCCGATTGGTCTGAACCAACATGCGTGCGGCAACATCATCAACTTGGGGAATGATTAGAAGACTATCTTGTTCTGCCGAGACGCGCACATCGACGTGGCTCTCATTCTCAACGGAGACGCGCCGGATCTCTTCACCAGGTTCGAGCAAAACGGTAAGCCCTGTTTTTGGCAGAGCGGTAAGAATTACCTCCTGTCCAGCGCTCCAGGCAATGGACTGGATGCGGGGGTTTTCGGCGCTTGGGACGGGCAATACCTGTGCGGCGAGCGAGGTAGTAAACAGAACCGCATAGGCGGCACATAAAGGCGCCAGATGGAAGAGGAGCCGTTTCACTCTGCCAATCACCGTGGCACCTCAGTTTCGACCACATCTTGTAATGCCTGCTCTCTAGCCAACTCGACTTTGGGCAACGTCTCAGCACTGCGTCGGTAACGAGTGACCTGAAATCCGAGCGGGTTCACAAACCGGTCGGCCTCGCTCATCTCGGCCGTCGAGAACTGATAGTCGATGACCGCAGCCCAATATTCCGGGGGCCTGGCCCGCCCCGTCTGGTCCGTTTGCGTGGTTGTAAAGCGCACCATCGAGCGATTTGCACCAAGAGAGGAAATACTACGGATATCAGTGCGGATAACTCCGTTGCGGCTCATGAATGATAATGGGCTCAGCGGGTTACCGGCCTGCATCAGATCAATGTAGCGCTGCCGTTCAGGGCCGTTCGTTTGCAACGTCACTTTGCGATAATTGTCCTGCAAGGCATCCAGATCGAAACCTTCGCGGGCATTTACATATTGGACAAGGAAAGATCGGGTCAGTGCGGCATCCGCCGCCACCGTTTGTTCATCTAGCGGTGCCAAGCGTTCGACATTGCCGGTCTGCCGGTCCACCAACAGCGTATATGGTTCGACAGTTTTTAGCGGAGTCAGAAAGACCAGCGCAATAGCCTCCAGGAGCGCAATCGCACCCAGCAGTGCAGCTACCAGCCACGCACGCCGGCGCGAGCGTTCCAGATCGTCTGTAACGCTTTGAGTCCAGCTTTCGGATAGCTCAACCGCGTCAAGATCGGTGTCGCGCGAATTGCTCACGATTGGCGATCCCCCCGCAGTGATTCAAATGTGTTTCGCCTTGCAGGGCGGCGATATGAACTGCCTAGCCGCTCCTGCTCACTCGTCGTGTTGGCTATCGCTTGAGGTCGATCACTTGCGACCTCCTCCATACTATCAGCCGCTAGGGATCGATGCGTCAATCGGCGCATTTCCGTATTCTGTTCGCGCTTGATCACCGTTTCGACGTTGTCTGCAATGCGCTGCACCCGCGTGGGAACAATACTGTCACCTGCATCAGCGATGACGGGAACTTTGGGACTAAACAGGTTTGCTGCCTGCTCCCCCGCATAGGTCGGCACGCTCATCCAGCCGCGAGCAAATGCTACCTTCGCTAGCAACCAAATCATCGCGAACTTGACAACGAGAAAGGCTGAAGAAATCGCAAAGAGCTCTATCGCAGCGGATGGAGTAGCGTAGCCAGCGACTCGAACGCGAAGTGCATCGGCCAGCCACGGTTCCAAGATCGAGAGTTCGACCAGCAATACGATAGTCACACCGATGGAACCGAGCATCGAAAGTATAAGGCCCTTTATCCAACCCGAGAATAGCCCTCGCGTTGCTTCGAATAAGAGCAATCCTGCTGCGAGCGGTGCCAAAGCCAAAAGCAAAGCAGCGACAATCCTAATCAATACGAGAGAACCCATTATTCCCGAAAGGTAGAACATTCGGCCGTATCCGATTGCAGTATCGTCTTGCAGCGATGTGCCAGCGAATGAGGCTCCGGTTTCCCCCCCTTCGAGCGTGACGCCGGTATTCCTACCAGTCCCCAGCTCCGCCAGCCTAACCATCGCGGTATCGGCCTTCTGCACGCGATCCGCCAAGCGCTCGCTTTGGCCTACCAATGCAGGTGCGGCGACAATGCTGGTCACCTGAGCTGGGCCGTCGACGACGACATCATGAACAACGGTTCGGAAAGCAGGCCATGAAAATGCTAGCGTCAAAACGATCCCGATCTTGAGCAAATCGAATACCACGTCCCGGCCGCCCGGCGCCGGACCAAACAACAGCCGGAATGCAAATAGTGCAATAAACAGCGTGAGCAGACCGAGCATCACATTCGACGCAAGCGATCCCGGTTGTCCTAGCGCTTGATAGCCATAGCTCCCCAGAAATTGGGCTTGACAGTCAATGTGGTCGATGACGCGCACCAAGAAGCGGTCACCGGTGAGGATCGTCGGACACGCCATCAGGCTGCCTTCTCAATCAGCAGATGCATCCAGTTTGCCGGATCAGTGCCTGTTTTACCGACCAGCTCGTCAAACAAGCGAACCGTACTCTCACGCCCAGAAAGTATGGTGAGAAGCTCTTGCTCACCGCTTAGATTGAGCCGCGCTACCACGCTTTCCTTCCCATGCTTTATCAGGAAGCAATGCGAGTTGTCTGGTAGGGATCTGACAAGTTCAAACTCATGCGGACTCAGGCCGAACCCTTGAATGTAATCCTCTGCCCGTGCCTTCGGATTGATCATGAATATCTGCGTCGCGGCCTGCTCGATGATCGCGCTGGCGATCTGGCTTTCCAGTGCGTCCTGCGCACTCTGGGTTGCGAACCCGACGATACCGTTGCGCTTTCGGATAGTCTTTTCCCAATCCTTGATCTTGCGAACAAACACAGGATCATCGAGCGCCTTCCACCCTTCATCGATAACCAAAATCGTCGGATTACCGTCGAGACGTTGCTCCACGCGGTGGAAGAAATACAGCATCGCGGGTGTGCGGGCGACCGGGTGGTCGAGAATGGCGGTCATGTCGAACCCTACAGTAGTTGCGGTCAAATCGGTAATATCTTTCGGATTGTCAAACAGCCAGGCATGCTCCCCATCGCCAAACCATGGCTTTAACCGCGAATAGAGATCGCCCGACATTGGCCGATCTTGCCCTCTGCATAATTCAGCGAAGTGACGTAGCTGCCGCATCTCTTTGGGTTGCGCAAAATTTGCCTCAAGCGCATCGCGTAGCTGCTCTTGCTCTGCACTCGTCACTTCACCAACCAGCAAAGCCAGCCATTCCTTAAGAAACGCCGCATTTGCCGCGTTCTTGCGAAGCTGCAGCGGGTTCAGCCCAGACTTAAACGCGGGATCAAGTCGGTCGTAATTTCCGCCGATTGCCCGGATGAACAACTCGGCACCGCGATCCTTATCGAAGAATA
The DNA here is from genome assembly GCF_017812015.1 of Pontixanthobacter sp. CEM42. Lineage (GTDB taxonomy): Bacteria > Pseudomonadota > Alphaproteobacteria > Sphingomonadales > Sphingomonadaceae > Pontixanthobacter. The sequence goes on from NZ_JADQTN010000001.1 coordinate 1,777,591, forward strand.
TCGTACGCGGCTTATACTTCTGCGCCTGTGCCAGCAGGAAATTCAGGACCACTGTCTTGCCGGAACCGGACGGCCCGATCACCGTGAAGTTGCCGAGGTCTTTCTGATGAAAATTGAAGAAATACGGCCCGGCTGCGGTCGTCTCGAATAACGTTACCGCCTCGCCCCAATGGTTGCCATGAACCTTACCAACCGGGAAATTGTGGAGGCTAGCGAGGCCCGCAAAATTCGTCGTCGAGACCATCCCGCGCCTCGGCAAATAGCGAAAGTTCCCGGGAAACTGAGACCAGAAAGCGGGTTCCAGAGCGATATCCTCACGCACTGCATTGATGCCAAGATCAGCCAGCAATGCGATCACTTCGGCGACCTGCGTATTCAGCTTTTTGAGGTCATCGGCGTGGATTGCAATCGTTGTGTGGTGCTCGCCAAAACCAGCACGGCCAGCAGCAACCTCGTCCTTCGCGCTGGTCAACTCGTCACGTAACGACAAAGCTTCGTCTTCTGCCGAACGCATCCGGCGCAGCGCCAGATTCATCCTGCCGAGCGCTTGGCGGCGTTCAACGAATGCGAAGCTCTGGCTAACATTGATCTCGAATGGCAGTCGGTAAAGCTCGTCGAACATGCCGGGCATGGTCTGTCCGGGATAGTCTTTGATCGAGACGAGCGCCACAAACCGTCGTTCTAATGGGCCTGTGGGGGCAAGTTCGACCGCATCCTGCCCAAAGCTGATTCTCCGCGCCGGAATATGATGTCCGAGGTCGCCATGTGGCACCGCAGCGGGCCGCATATCTCCGTTATACAAATAGGAAAGAAACTCGAGAGGCTCCGATCGCTCGCCAGACGAAGTCTCGTAACGCGACAAGAGCTGCGGATCATATGCACTCAGAGACGCCATCAAAGCCTCTCTGGCACTATCCAGCGCGCGTTTCTCAGCGGCGATCACGGCAGCAGCGTTATGGGTAGACTTGGCGAACCATCCTCGGACCCGCTCTGCCAATCCGATCTGCCCTTGCAGCGGGCGGCGGATGATTGTGACGAACAGCTCATTCACATAGAGATGCTTTGCACTCAGCCGCTCTCGCCAGCGTTGGTCGAGCTTTTGCGAAAAATCGTCGATATATTCGCCATCAAGGGTGACATCAGCCCGTCTGCGAACGACATGATGGTAAAGAGCAAAGCGCGAACTACCCACAGTCCGCAACATTGCATCACGCAATTCTGCGCGGTAGTTCAATTCATCACTATCGGCCGTTTCAAACAGCAAACCACCCAGACGAATTGTCTGCATCAACGTGCCATCGCGGGTTTCGATAGTGGCATCGTCCAAATGCCGCGCATATGGCAAATGCGCGCCTGCCGGCGTTTCGTTCGCGATTACTTTGGAATCACGCGTTAATGCTGGAGCGATCAGGGACGATAGGAATTGCATCGCCACATCCTGTAATTCTTCACTCTCGGGCAATTGCGCACGCGAGTAATCCAAAGGTCAAAAAAGCGCGGCTCATGCAGACATAGCAACATGGCAACGCCGTGAAGCGCTAGCGCCACTAGCAAGACCCATAAGCTCTTAAAGATCAAAAACAGCTCGACGGCGATAATCACGTTGAGCACGAAGAATGTGAACGTTACACCGGCGAACATCTGCGGACGCGTCAGCGCCACAAACAGCGTATCTCGCCGCAATTCGTTACTCATCGATTCTTCCCGCCCTCATGTCGGCAGACACTGCCTTAGAGTCGACCTTTCTGGCAAGTCACGATGGCGATGAATTTGGATTTCGCCCGATATAGCAATTGGGCATTGAGCCTAAAGCAAACTTCTTTGCGCAAACCGACAAGGCTCGCTTCGAGCATCGAGGCGGTAGGTGGTGTTGTTTCATTGACGTCCGCTTTCCACCCCACAAGCAGTCGCTGAGAGGTTATGTTGCCCATGCTGGTAGCTGACTGGCCGCTAGTTAGGATATGAAGCTGGGAGCGGTCTTTCTGCCAACGACCCAATTACGGACATTCAGTTATTGTCTGGACTTAGTGTGGGTTTGGCCGTGTTCTCCGAGGCCAAAGCAATCAACGCTTAAGACGGTAGATTGCTCATCTATCTCGGGAAATAGATGAGCACTTGAGACCAAAAAAGGCCGTACCTCACAAATGAGGTACGGCCAAGGTTACACCACGGTACTGGGCCGCATTGGTGCGTTCATTTGAGTGCGAGCCAATCGGGCATGTCGCAGGGATCAAGGACAACAGCCTGCACGCCGACAGGCGTTAGACCAACAGTCCGGCCAGCAGACCAAAGATTGACGCTATAATCATGGCGCTCAGAGACATCCATTTGTCCGCTTTTGCGGCATCACGAATGACTAGGAAATAGGCGGCGAGCCACGGCACCAGCGCAGCTGTGACTGCGATTCCAGCGATTTGCCCAACTTGGAAACCCTCATCAAATGGAGAGGCAATCGGCGAGATGTCAATCGAAGCAGCTTGAACAAATGCAACCAGCGCAGCGATCACGCTGCCAGCAGTTGTCATCGCTGCGACCTTTCCGTGTTCCACATGCTCACTAGACTTTGGCACTGTTGGTTCCTCTTATGTGTCAGGATGTTTGAGTTGGACACGGTCTGATCGCCTTGCCTTTCCAGACAATCAGACCGTGCGTAGAGAGTTTCTTGGTCAGAACCCGAATGAGATCGACGCGCGGATACCGGTGCTGCGGAAGTTGTCAGCGCCGATCCCATCGTGGAACGCGCCCAAGCTAGCTCTGAAGCCGCGTCCAGATAGCGCGTCGAGGCCGCCTTCGATTCGAGCTCTTAGCCCGTCATCAAGCACATTGTTGATGTTTGTACCGAAGGTGTAGATGCCTTCGACCTCACCAAAGGGCCGAAGTGTCCATCCACTATCGAGTTCAATAATGTGATGCACACGCGGACGGAAGCTGATGTCGCCTTGGCCCACCGATTGTTCGGGAATGAGGACATTCAGACTATCGGTATAAGCCAGTTGCTTCTCGTCGAGATACCGGATCGTGACCTCTGGCCGGATCTGCGTGTCCCTGCCTAACTCGAACTGCCCAACAAGTGACCCACTATAATAACTGCGGCTTGTATCGAATTCATCGATATAGGTCCCCAATGGCGATACACGGTTGTTGGATTTGCCCCAACCGGCACGCACTTCCGCGAACAACTCGGGTGCTAGACGGACCATGGCATAGGGCCCGACCAGCCAGCCACTACCTTCCGCTTCACCAGCCTCCAGATCATCACGATCATTGAAGTCGTCAAACTCTGCCAGGGCGCCGAGCAAGAGATTGTTGCCAATCCGGTAGTCGGCACCAACGTGGAATATCCGGAAATTGGCGCGCTGATTGCCAAGCCTTGCCTTTGTAAAGAAGGCCTCGCCCCAGATATCGAACGGAGCGCCTGCTCGATCCTGTGCGCCTGTTGCTGCCCTTGCCTGCGATAGGCTGGTCGAGGCACTGGCCTGTCCGCTACTAAGCGACATCGCAAATGGCAAAGCGCCCGAACCGGGGATTGGAACACCATAGGCGGTGGCCGTCCCCGGTTGCGCCTTGGCTCCGTCGAGCCGGTCCAGCCTGCGTTGCAGATCAGGCTGGTGCGACATGATTAGCGCATTACGCCCGGTCAGGAAGTCGGCAATTGCCGTGCTTGCCGCTTCGCGCGAATTGACCGATGTGAACGTGCACACCAAATCTTCGCTGGGCGACAGTTCAAGGGCAATTGACCGCGCAGACAGGTTTGCGACAGAATCGGCATCGTTGCACGAAATGTCAGTCACCGCATAACCTGATGCGGCTAGGTCGTTTACCGAGACCGTATAGGAGCCGGCCGTCACGCTGCTTGCGCTGATTTGGCCTGCGCCATTCGCAGTATTCACAACGCCGTTCAACGCCGGGATTGATGATGTGAATGTGACCGGTGTGTCGCCGCCGATAACGCGCTGTACAATCGTTACCGTCCCCACAGCGCGAACGCTGATGGTAACGGTATCGGCCACCGAGTCTGCCTGACCGTCGCTCACGATGAGGCTAAAGACCAAATCCTCATTGCCATTGACCAGGGGGGCAACAAATGTTGGGGAGGCGCCGCTCCCACCGGTCAATGACACTGGCGTACCTGATATCTGGGTCCAAGTGTAAGTAAGAGTATCGTTTTCAGGATCGCTCGAAGCAGAACCATCCAACGTAACCGTCTGTCCGCTATCAATCGGGCCTTGATCAACGCCAGCATCCGCAATTGGAGGCGAGTTGGCGAGGATCGTGATGTCGACTTGATCAGTTGGAAATGCGCCGGTGGCCGGAGGCGTGCCATCATCAACCGCCAATTCGAATGTTAAAGTTTGTGCAAGACCAGTAGGTGTCGGGGCTGTGAAGGTTGGGCGATCCGTATTTGCGCCCACCAAAGTCACTGTTGGGCCTGCTACCTGAATCCAAGCAAAGGCGAGCGTATCGCCATCCGCGTCGCTTGATCCAGTCGCGTCAAGAGTGACCACTTCATTCCCGAGAACAGTCTGATCTGGGCCTGCGTCAGCTGTCGGACCGGCATTGGCAGGGACGGTAACATCGACCGTATCTGCTGCGGAGTTAGCTGTCCCGTCATTCGCAATCAGGCTAAAGGTCAATATCTGTGCGGTATTCGTCTTTGGCGGAGCGATAAAACTCGGGCTAAGCGTTGTTGCTGAAATGAGCGACACTGACGGGCCAGCAATCTGTGTCCACTGATAAGTAAGAGGGTCTCCGTCGTTGTCGTTCGCCGATCCAGCCAAAACTACTGTGGCACCAGGCAGGGCAGTTTGATCAACTCCAGCATCCACCGTTGGTAAGGCGTTTGTGGCCACGTCGACGCTGACCACTTGCTGGGCTGCACTCGATGCGTCGAACGTATCCGTCACCACCACTTCAAATGTCAGCGATTGAACGACGTTGATGCCAGAAGGAGCGGTGAATTCCGGAGTGGCAGTGCCTGCTCCAGTCAAAGTCACAAGTGGACCGCTGATTTGTCGCCAACCGAAGCTCAGCGGATCACCTTCCGGATCATTGGAAGCTGTTGCATCCAGTGTCACTGTGGAACCACCCGCAACGTTTTGAGTGGCTCCCGTCACCGCGTTGGGAGCCTGATTGCCAGCTACCGTTACTTCGACAACATCCTCCGCGCGTCGATTGCGATCATCGGTCGCACGCAATCTGAACGAAAGAACTTGTGGGAGGGGGCCGCGAACCGGCGCTGTAAAGCTAGTTGCTAGAGAGTTTGTGGATGTCAATGTTACCGGTGTTCCGCCAACTTGAAGCCACTCTATCGTGAAGGGATCCAATTCCGGATCGCTTGCCGCGCCTGTGAGGCCGACATTTGTCCCACCATTGACCGTCCGATCAAGCCCAGCATCAACAATTGGAACTTGGTTTGGAAGTGCTTGAGCACATACCCCTCCCGCCGCTTGAAGAAGGTTGGCAGGAACGAGCGCTGATGCAACGACTGGCCCGATACCGCTACCGCTCCTTTCGTTGATTACAATCTCAAGTGGTCCGCCGCTTGTGTCCGGATTGGCAAAAACTGTCGTTGTGAACACGCCTGCGTTGGAGCCTACGGGTGTACTGATAAGTTGTCGCGAAAGAACCCTGCTTCCGCTTCGTGTCCCTACGGCGTAGAAATCGGTACCGTTTCCGTCATCCGTCACGGCCGAGACAGTCGCAGAAAATTGAATGGCACAAATACTTGATGAGCCGGAAACTGATGTAACAACGGGTGTCGTGGATGTTATTGCGAGGGCGTCACCGCCGCTCAAGGAAAGCGCAATCAGCGACGTTGCCGTCATGAGTGATTTGCGCGGCACATTTCGTATGTTGAAACGACTAAAGTTTGGAAACATTGCACTTCCCGACTTGCTGAAGACAGGCTGACGCTAGACTTCGATGTTCGGTGGAAGAATACCCCATTCGAGGGATGTTGGTGCCACCTGATCAGCGGTATCCGGCCATTAAGTAAGCAAACAAGGAGCAAGTAATGTCACCGCGCGCCGTTCTAGCAATCTCAGGATTTACCGCCTTAATCCTCGCCGCCGCAGGTGCTCAGGCAAACACTTATCGAAAGGTTGATAGCGACGGAGTTGGAAACTGTGTTTTCTCTGATCGTGTTCTTAACAAGGGAGCCGAAGGGGACGCGGCCTATCGCGCTTCAAAGGTGAATTTTTCTGAGGGAGAAGATGTCTTTGTGCGTTGCTATTTTGCTAAGCCGCTGGGGGAATACGCGCGCAGTGGCAAGATTAAGAATAGCTTACGGGAAGGAGAATATTACGCGGACTTAGAACTGCGCAGTCCGACGCGTTCATCCCAGGGGCCGGATATTGTTGGAGGCATGCAATTTGACTATGCCCCACATGAGGCACGGCTAAACCAACAGAGGTTTGATATAGGCTCCGTAACGGACTGTGACTTTAGGCTGCCAGCATATGATGCTCGTGTGTGGGGTGTCGGTGAGGATCGCTGCCCTAATCTCACACAACTCACTCGCGCGGTTGGGAAGAAGCGCAACGCAGCCTTCCCTTTCACTGCCAAATATTGCGTCAGCGTCATGGTACAATTCGCAGACGTTGTTGACGAACGCCGAGAGCTCGATGGCAACACCAACACAATCCGTGTTCAGCGATCACCTAGGCTAATGAACCATCGCTTATCGGAATCTTGCTTCGATTACACGGTTTCATCATAATGCACACCCTGAAGGGTACCCAGAAATAGTGTGATGACATACCAGGTAGTAATCATTGAAGATAACGTTGTTGTTCGCGAGCATCTGAGGGAAATGGTGAATCGTATCGAGAGTTTCTCGGTCGCGGGCGAAGCGGACAGCGTTGTCGCCGGATCAGAATTGCTGGATACGGCTCCAGACGTGGCCCTTATCGACATCGATTTGATTGATGGTTCAGGCCTTGATTTGATAGCCAAAGCGCGAGATGGCTGTGCTACTAAAGTTGTTATGATCACCGTACTGGGCGATGAACAAACTGTGCTTAGAGCGTTTGATGCTGGCGCGGACGGGTACCTCTTGAAGGACGGCCCAGTTGGAAGCATAGAAACTGCTCTGCACGATGTACTTGCTGGACGCTCTCCAATCAGCGCGGCTGCAGCCACTCACTTGCTGCGACGTGTCCGCCGACCGAAGCCCTCCAAGAGCGAAGTTAAGCTTACTCCTCGTGAAATTGAGTTGCTACAATTATTGGCGAAAGGGCTGAGTAATGCTGAGGTTGGCGAGTGCATGGGAATTAAACCGCTAACGGTTGGCACTCACGCAAAAACTATTTATCGAAAGTTGTCTGTCAACAGTCGCACCGAAGCCGTATATGAAGCGGTCAATGAAGGGTTTATCAGGTTTGACGGCTGATGAGACTGCGTTGGTGGATGTAGAGCGTGAACGTCGCACCATTTTTGATCAAAGATGGGTGTTGGCTCTTGGCTACATTCTAGCGAGTCAATTATTGTTCTGGCCGCTGCTGATAGGGATGGAGCTTCTTTCTCGGCCGTCGGGTTCAGCCGCGCCAGAAACCATTTCGATGAGCTTTCTGGACAGAGAGCACCCTTCATTTGCCCAGCCTGTTCTTCTGCATCGCGATGCAGTCCCGAGCTATTCGATCAGCGACCCATTCCCTCCTGAAGAGGCAGAAAGAGTCGCGTACGTTCATCGTTTCGACAATATTGAGTCCGGCGAGGATATGGGGCTCTACATGGGCTGGGTTCGGCGAATAGTCGCAATCGAAGTCAATGGAACGACGGTGCGTCAGCAGACGGGTATGGATCATTGGGGGGTGTTGGGCGGTTTTGAAGCGACCGCTTTTGTCATCCCAGCTGAAATCCTTGAGACTACCGACAACGAACTCCGTGTGATCGGAGAAGGACGGAGTCGCAAAGTTGCCCCTGCTATCTACCTGTCCTCACCAGAAGACGTCCTCACGGCGGTGTCGTGGGGGCGTTTGTTCGATGTCGAACTAGCGATTGCAGCCGTCGCTGTGATGGCAATCGTACTGTTGATAGTACTCACTGCACAATGGCCACCGCTTGATCGTTACCGGATGAACGGATTGGCTGTATTGCTCGCTGCGTGGATTTTTAAAAATTTGGCCCATCTGAACATTGTAGAACCGACGTCAGATGATTGGCGAATGTTTTTCACGTTCTTAGTCATCTTTATCTTCCTCGCAGCGTTATGCTTTTTCTTGCTCAGATGGATCCGCGCGAGGAGGTATCTTACTGGTTGGCTGTTGGCCGCCCTCTCGTTGCTCATCGCCGCGCTGGCAATCTTGAATATGACCGCAGAGCCAATTGTGTTTTTCCGAACCGCATTCTGGACCGAAACAGTTTTCACCTCAGTCATTTGCGTCGTCGGAATGTTCGCTTTGGCTTGGAAAGCAGCGGGGCGAAACGGATTGATGGCGGAATTCAACGCGATTGAAACTCTGCTCTTTTTAGTGTCGATTAGTGTGATTGGGTTTGACGCAATTGACGACCAGTTCGATGTAATGTTGCCATTTTTCGATGGTCTGGCATTCGTAAACTACAAATCACCAGCATTCGGGATTATCCTCGGGCTTGGCTTGTGTGCGACATTGGCGGCTCAGGCCACAGCAACCCGCAATCTTACCCGCAAAGCAAATCTGGAACTGCAACGCCGTGTTGATAGGCAGTCTGAAAAACTAGAAGAAAGTTATCAACGGACACGATCACTTGAGCGGGACAATGCGACCAATGACGAGCGGCAACGCATTCTGCGCGACATGCACGATGGTGTGGGCTCACTCCTGCTTGGACTATCAATGCAGATCCAAAGCGGCCGGCTAGGTATGGACGAAGTCCATGACGGCATTCGCAAGGGGATAACGGATCTACGCCTAATGGTCACAGCGATGGATGGCGTTGGCGACGATTTGATTTTTGCTATTGGGGCTTTTGTACAGCGTGTTCGGCCCGATTTAGAAGGTGCCGGAATTGGTCTTACGGTTGACATTAACCTGCCAGCCGACGGGCCAGTTATGTCTTCGCGCAAGATATTGAACTTGTATCGGCTTCTGCAAGAGTGTATCGCAAACACAATACGTCACTCTGGTGCGGAGGCTGTAACAATTCGCGTCGAACCAGAATGCTCAAACCCTTCGCTGGTTCGTATTACCGTTTGCGATGACGGACACGGCTTTGATCTTGATTCACATTCTGCAGGTCGAGGAATTGCAAACGTTAAGCAGCGTGCCAGAGCTATGGATTCAGAACTAGAGATTCGTAGCGATTCTCAGGGGACCTGCATCACCATCAAGCTATCCGAATAGTGCCAAATCACTTGGCTCTACCTTATACGCGGTATTGAGAAGTCCTTACAGGTTGGGCTTATCTCACTCCTTAGATTTCATAGCGATTTATGATGGAGCTTCAAAATGTTGACATTCGGTGGAATAGGTTTGGTTGGCGCGGGTATCATTTTCACCTTCTTTGCAGACAAGATCGTTTCCGACCCCGAACTAGCGAAGACAAGAAAAAAGCAAGGCCCCTTGTTGGCTTTGGTAGGGGCTGCATTCCTGATTGCAGCAGTCTTACTTGGCTCAGTGATCGAGCTGTAACGCCGATCATCGTGCAAGACAGAATAACCACATCGAAAACAGCAAGCGCATTGGTACGCTAACCATGAGCGGGTTTAGAGAACCCTCTCACCAGCTAGGCTACCTCCACCCAACTCAACGGCGCCAGCCGAAAACACTTTAAGGAATATCGAAATGCACATTACCAAATTGGTAGCCACGGGCACTCTGGCATTGCTCTTCGCATCTTGCGGGAGCAATCCTGATGCAGGCGAAATGCGTGCTGGTAAATGGCAGGTTTATGTCGGAATAACCGAATTCGATGTGCCGGGGGCGACTGACGAGCAGAAAAAGGTTCTGGAAGGGACGAAAGGCGAGGTTCTCTCAGGGGAGCAATGTTACAGCGAGGAGCAGGCAAAGGCAGGAGTAGCAACGCTTACCAAGGAGTTTGAGCAAGGCAACGAGTGCAAAATGGGCGATTTCGCAAATGCAGGTGAACAGGTGACAGGAACTCTCACGTGTACCATGGATGGTGGAATCGAGACCGACCTAGCGATAACGGGATCGATCGCTTCGGACAAATTCAGGTTAGAAATGGACACCGAATTCATTCAAGACGACCTGCCAAATGGCAAGGCAAATATGTCGATGGAGGTGGTTGGAGAGCGATTGGGCGATTGTTAAAAACAAGCAATTGCCAATGTCCGCTATCACCCCCAATGTCGGTCATTGAGCATCGGCTAGAACTGGGCCGAGAGCGGAATGTCCGCTTTGAGCAAGCCTAGCAGAAAATGCTGCCGTGCGATTTCAATCGAGAGGCGTGTTGTTCGCCTTCATCGGAGCGATTGAACATCTGAATTCACCTGGCGGCACCCATTTTGCCTAAATACCTATCCGGCTTCGAACAGCCATCGAAGAATGCGGGTCTCCAAGGCCAGAGCTTTCTCCGGAGGTAGCGACCATATGTCATGGCCCATGCCTGCGATCTCCCAATATATGAATGTGTCGGTCGGCTCGAGATTGGCTGCAAGCTTCTGGGCAGATTGAACAGGAGCGCCGGAGAGATCTTCGGCTCCGTGCACCATCAGCACCGGGCGGGTCTCGTTGTGCAAGATGGGAGTTAGGCGTGTTGAGAGCCTGCTACGCCAAGCCCTGTAGGAATTGTCTTCACCTGACCAATGTTCGGTCCATGTCGGGTTTCGATCAATCGCGTCAAATTGCTCGCGCAGGCTCGCCACGCATCCTTCGCGATCTTCGACCTGGCCTTCAGCGCAAACCCAGAAGTCCTCAAAATGCTCTTGCATCGTGAAGCCGCCACCGACCCCTCCAAATGCCAGACGGCTGATCTTGGGATTATAGGCAAAGAGCTGTGTGGCAATGTCCCCCCCGTCCGACCAACCGAAAACCACCAGCTGTCCATTCCACCAAGAAATCTCTCGGGTAAGCACCTGCAGAATTCTCAGATGATCGAGAACCCGTTGATCTATTGCATAATGCTCCATGAATGTGTCTGAGCAATCATCTGATGCAGCCTTCGTCGCTGGAACGCCGCTCTTACCGACTACCAAGCGTGCGTAGGCGATGTCGGGATTGCCAGAAGGCGCTAGGAGCTCGCTGAAACCGGCACGCTTGTGACCGACGCAGCCCGATCCATCGATCACGATAAGCAACGGGAGCTTGCCGCTTTCTGTCGATGGTCGATCAATCGTGTAAGCTAGCTGCCGGCCGTCAGTTGCCTCTACCACTCCATCTTCGCTCAGATATGCTTGAGCGAGGGCTTGCGTTGCCGAGAGCATGAATGTGCAAAGTACGGCTAGTGATGTGAAGCTGTGAGTGAATATGCGGATCATAGGACTATTCCCACAAAGGAGTTCGCTCTGCTTGGCTCCGATAGAGACGATGCTGAGGGCCAATATCAAAATCGCGATACCAAGCGTCAAGGTTGGAAACGACCCCGTTGATGCTGTGTGGCGGTGCAGGCTGCGCTGCAAACAGAGCCATATCGCGCAACGCGGGATCTCGAGCGACCATCCTGACCTTTTGGGTCAACCCCAGCCAATAGCGCTGCGGTCCGGTAAAGCCATCAAGCACAATTTCCCGTTCGTCAGGGTGATCGTGCAAGTATAGTTCAAAGGCACGTCTGCCGATCAGCGCGCCGGTCAGATCGCCTACGATCTCGCCAATCATCTGTTCGGAATTGAGAGCCACTCCTGGCAGCATTTCATATTTGCCAAACTGCTCGATCAGCCTGCGTGTGCGCTGATCATATGCAAACCGAGAGTTGCTGGTCCACCAATTGCGAAGTGCGCCGCGACTATCAAATTTTGATCCCTGATCATCCAGAGAGTGACCAAATTCGTGACCGATTGTCGAACCGATGGAACCGAAATTCACGGCAGCATCGGCCTCCGGATCAAAAAATGGGGGTAGTAGAGCGCCTGCGGTGATGAATATCTTATTATATTGCTGATGAAAGCCAAGACCCACCCGGTGGGGATACATGTTCCAATCACCCCAGCGGGAAATCGGAGTCCCAATTCTCACTTTGTCGGCTTCCCACTGAGTGAGCCGCAGGCGCCGCAAATTGCCGACTAGGTCGTCCGCGTCTGAATGAAGCTGCGCCAGATCGGTCTGTGCTTTTGGCTCAGCCATTTCGAAGATTATGGCATCTGCCTTCTTCAGGGCCTCAGCTCGCGTTGTGTCATCCATCCATTCCGTTTCGAGCAATTGTTCGCGAAAGGCTCGGCGAACATATTCTGCGATCTCGAGAACCTGCTCCGTACTACTTTCGGGAAAATATTGATCGACATAGAGTGAGCCTACGTCCCAACCCAAATGGCTCTGGACGAATTCAATAGCACGATCGCCACGTGACGCCCGTTCAGAAGCGCCGGACAGGCGCTGACCAAAAAAAGCAAACCGATTGTTGCCGAACTTCTCAGGTAGTAGTTCCGCGTGGTTATTGATCCAGTGAAAAGTTAGGTAGCTTTTCCAATGATCGATGGGGATCTGGTCAAACAGAGCGGCACTTTCGGTAAGCGCTCCAATACCGAAGTTTAGTTCGCCGAGCTGTGAAACACCTTTGGCTTTGAAGAAAACCCTCCATGGGAACCCAGGTGCCCGGTGCCCCAACTCATCCAACGAAACCAGATCGAAAGCTGCACCGGCGTCGCGCAAACGCGTAAAGTCCCACATGATTCGAGCATAGCGTGTCTCCAGTTCTAGGACATTTGCAGCGTGATTTTGCCCGCCTGCAATACCTGCAAGATCAAGCGTATCCGCGACAAAGCTTCTATAAGCTATGCGGTGTCCGGCAAATGGCTCCGCGTCATCTTTGTAGTAAGCTTGGCCCGGCAACCCCAAGCCCGTAACGCGGTATTGTTCCAGAGAGAGTACGTAGCCGCCTTGCATATCGACCGGCGGCTTCACGATCAGATGAAAAAGAGACGGGGCCATGGGGTCGGCCATAAAACGGGCGACATCCGCATGCGTCCTAATTGCGTCAATTCGAGCGAGCCCATCGCTTACTGGCGCAATGCCAAGCCGCTCTACGCTTTCAAGATTGGCGTAGCTGCGATGAAAGTCCCGTATCCGGCGTTCAGCAGTTCCCGGTTCGGTAGATGAAGATGCCAGAATCTGATCGAACATCACTGCGAGGTCATCGTAGACCTTGAACTGCGCGACCCACGGTTCGGACAAGGATGCCCGATCTCGCGGGATCACGGTTTTGTTGATCCAGCCCTCATTGACGTATGCGTAAAAGTCGTCGCCAGGCAGAACCATTGAGCTTATGTTCTCGACCTCGACCCCCCAAGGTTCATTCTCGGGGAGTGTCGTTTCAGCGTTGACCACTGCAGCAAGGCAACTCACTACGGAGAGCCCTAAACCAAGGCGCAGACGTGTGATCAATTGTGTCATTGATCGGTGAACTCCATACAAATATCCCTTCTAGAGGGACACAGTGCGCCAGCTTCAGGGCGCTCCGCTGCGGCGACAAAATCGTCCCAACTGTCCGTTTTTCGGGCGTGTCCCGATGCAAGGGCGCTGACTTCAAGTCCCAGATCTGAGATGATCCGAAACATTTGCATTGCAGAGGGTTGAACCCGACTGGCCCGGTCGACGATCAAACCGTGATAGTGATCATCTTGGAACAGCACCTTCGCTTCGGCGTGATATACAAAAGCATTCTCCACCGAATGGGCTGTTGGACGGACGAAAATCGAAAATGGACCAACTGTGTCTTCGGGCCGCAATATCTGAGTATCGATTTTTGCTGTATCGTCGCGCAATGTTGCAAGTGCTGTCATCGCTTCATTTGTTAGATACAGTTTTGTTCGCAGATCAACCACATCCTGCACCGCGTTCAGGTGGTCGCTGTGGTGGTGTGTCGCGATGACGGCCGAAAGTGGCAGTCGTCTGCCGAGATGTTCCAGCAGTGCATCGTATCTCTCTTTAAGGCCAGCGTGGAGGCCCACTGCAATAACGCTTTGTCCGTCGATGGCGAAGAGTGCATAGTCTTCACGTCCAACCATGAACACATTCGCGGAAAGCGCATCTACCGTGAGCTCCGAGTGATCGACCATTTCCGGGGCTGCGCTCAGTTCGGGTTCGACTTGCAATACCGAACTCAGGTCGGCGTTCGGCACAAAGCTGACACCCCATTCATACTCGGTCATGACGTCGTCGACATATATCTGCGATTCTGACGCATAGGTGATACCGTCCTTCTTCCGGTGAGAGGCAAAAATGAAATTCACCGCGCCAATTTCACGTTCCATTGTGGCACGCCTGATCAATCCGTCGCCTCGCGCAACAAATACCGTGACTGCCAGAGAATCAGGAATGATCGAGAAGGTCAATTTGTCGTGCATCCGGCCCCTGTAGAAAGCCTCGCCAGCGTAGTTCACTTCGATTGATGATGTGGCCAGACGATATGCAAGGAGAGTATCTGAGCTACGGAAATCACCGCTATACCATTGCCAAAACCCACCATTTTCCGATGGCGACTGAGTCATAGACATATAGTCGATGTTGGTGGCCGTTTGCCCGGTCACAACATATCGGTTGTGATATACATTGCCATTCTGGAACGTCCATCGTTCCACGCTGCCACGCTCATTTTTCAGATCGAAGTGCTTGCGCAGGTTGTCAGATTCGTACTCGATAAACCGCGCAGTTTGGCCTTGCCCGAGCCAACCCAGGCGGCGATCGCTGCTGATCGAAGCGCTAGACATATCGCGCAGGGCCTCGCCGCCATAGGCTGCGGTCAGACGGTCAATGACATCATCCACCTTCACGTCGCGATTTTGTGCGGACAGCGGCACGCTCCACACAGCCATAAGAATTAAAAAGAATTGGAATACTCGCATGATACCCTCTTATAGCTGCGCGCCTAGTCAGGCGTTGCAATGGAGATTTTGGGTAGTCTGCGGTGTTAGATATGTCTTACGGATTTCTAGCAAACTCTTCCGGATTCCACGCGTGCGCTGGGTTTTTTGCTAGCAACGCACGATACTGGCTAGGAGTTTGACCAGTTAGGGATTTGAACGCTTTGTTGAATACTGAAATGGATTTGAAACCGGCGTCCAGCGCCAACGTAAGAATTGGCAGCTTGTCAGAGCCTGGTTCATCAAAAGCCCGACATACGGCCCCGACCCGAATTTGATTGATGTAAGCGTTGAAATTGGGGTGGCCGAGCTCATTGTTGATCAAGGCGCGCAGCTTGTGCTGGCTTACACCGATATCTTCAGAAAGGCTGGCAATGGTCAGATCTTGATCGCGGAAGGCTTCCTTCCCGAGGAGATAGTCTTCCAATCTCCCTAGTAGCCCATTGCCTTTTGCCGATAGCCCGCCACTTGATCGAGAATTATCGGGCGAATGAAACATGGGAACCTTCAGCCGCAGCATCCATACCGCGCCAAAGGCCAAAGCTGGGAAGATGGACATGACCTTTGCGGTACGCCAATCCAATGGACTTCCGTCCGGGATGAAGTCGGAGAGTGCCGCGCAGATCGTTACCGCCAGCAGTACCATCGCGAATAGTTCGGCCCGGCGATTGCCGGCTTGACGACTATGCGCGCGTGCAGCTTTGGATACTACGTACAGCAAGTGGCCAATAAGAACGACCGACGTAATTGCGCCATAGATCGGAAGCCAAGCCGGGTAGTCGGACACCAAAGAGTACAACGCAAGGCGCGGCCAAAGGATCGGTGCTGCATACAATACACCAACCGCAATATGCCACCGCTGCAATCTAAAGTCTGGCACGCTTACGCTCAACGCGAAGAGCCAAGCAAATACGAGGTGCGGTATGTCCAGAAACCGCATGAGTGCAAGGACCGGCTCCGGTGGCGCAAACTGCGGCAGGGTGTAGCCAATAAACAGCGCCAAAACACTTGCACACGTAAGCAGCAGATACGGCGCACTTCGCCAGACCGTCCGATAGCGCCAAGCGCTCACGGCAATCACCAAGAGCAGAGCGCACCCACCAAATCGAAACATCGCGTCTAGTAGAAGCATGACGTTACCGTGCTCGAGCCGAGTCTATGATGGGTGCGTGAATCGCAATCATCCTTTGCAATTAGCTAATCAGGATGATCATTGCACTTCCTTGTCGATAAGCGCGATTGTACGTTCGACCGAGGGCAAGTGACCAGTGAACGGATTGGAGGGATCGAACACCTGCCACTCGTGCTCAGGAGGAATACCTTTGCCTTCCCATGACACGCCTTCGTGGTCGAGATAGACCTCGTTTGAAAGCGTCACCACCCATCCGTTTGGCAATTTCTTTTCAAGCACGTCCGAAAGTGCGCCACGAGTCTTCGAGCCGACATGCGTGACGTTTGGAAGCGCGCGCAAAGATAGCGTCAGTGCCTCCGCTGCACTCACGGTTACATCGCTAGTCAAAACGTAAATCGGTCCGGCAAAACTCGGGCGAGTGACCGGCTCAACGAACAGTGGCTGAGGTGTCCGGTTTGTCGCGTCACCAGCAAATTTGCTGGATACTAGGGTTTTCTTGCTGGCAAACCGCCTTGCGATCTCTCTGGCCAGATAGTCGTAGCCACCTCGATTCACCGAAATGTCGATTATGATCGCTTTTACGCTGGCACAATTGAAGTAGGAGATTATCTCGTCCATCGCATCATTGATAGCGGCGAGTTCTTCATCTTCCGATGCGTCAGGCGTGGCCGCGTAGCCTCCCATAGACATGACGGCCATGTAACCGATGTCATCGCTTGTGATGCCATACTTGATCCGCTCGTTGACTGCATTCCGGCCCTGGCCACCAAGTATCGCCTGTTCAATATCGGTCCGTAAAAATTGCCGGCCAAAAGCCGCCATCGGACTCCCTTCTCCGAAGTAGGTCTGCTGCACTGCACTCAAAGTCGGACCGGGGAAGGCAATGAACTCTCCCTCCTCCCCTCCAACCACTGCTTGGATGCTAACGTGCCCATCCTTGAGCGACGAAAGCAGACCAATCATTGGCTCAATAATATCAGATTCTCCCGATTTTTCGTCGAGCTTGCTTCGAATACGGGCCGCTTGTTCGAGCCATTCGGGATTATGCACATCGAAGAAGGCATAGTGCTCTTTGAAATAGCTCACGAACGCATCGAAGTTTGCGAGTGCGCTGCCTCGATGACCTTCCCGGTCCGATTGGCAAGCATCCGGTAACGCTCCAATCCGCCGAAAGCGAATGTCATAGGGATCGGTCCCGGTCCGAAGCTCCATGAGAGAGGACTCCAAGTCTAGACGGCCAGCCCTCATGTAGCTGAAATGCGTTTCTTCTCCCGTCGTCTCGACGCATGCCTGATCAGTGTAGTCGTACGTTCTGACCTTCTGGCCACTCTCGCTAACGTCCAACAGAATTCCGTACCCGTCCGACAGCCAGACACCTTGGGTTTCATCGGCTGATAGGACATCCTCAATGGCAGATGACGCCATCGCGCTTGTTCCCGTAGCAAAAGCAAGAGCGGTAATCGCAAGGTTATAGTTGAAGCTCATTGTGTTTCCTCCACTGCGAAAGAAACTAGCAGGTAGGCCGTGGTCATATTTGGCTTTTTTCGTTGCTATAGATATGAATATCGTACTTAGAGGCGATAAAAATGGCGATTTTCGTATGCAGCTAGATGATTTCGACACAGCGATCCTTCAGATTGTTCAAAAGAACAATCAGCTGACGCATGCAGCGATCGGCGAAAAAATTGGTCTTTCCAACTCCGCGGTGCGCCGCCGGCTGAAGTTACTGAGAGACAATGGGATTATCGCCAAAGATGTCTCGATTCTAGGCACAGAGGCTTTGGGCATAACAGTCATAGTCAGCGTGACATTCGACACGGACTCGCCCCAAGCTTATGCGGAGTTCGACAAAGCCGTCCATGCCGACCTCCATATCAAGCAAGCCTACCACGTTTCGGGGACTACTGACTACGTGCTCGTCGTTCAGGGACCGACTCTGGCATGGTATGAACAATGGGCGAAAGACACGCTGATGTGCGATCGGAATTTGAAACGTCATGACACCAGCGTTGTGTATTCCTGCAAGAAATTCGACACTGCAAGATCGGTTGCCTGATGGACCGCCGCCGACAACTCGTGAGTTTCGGCACACCCTTATCCGCTAGAACGAACTCTGAAGCACTTGATTCCACTTCAATCGGGTGCACGCCTCGGCTGTCAAAGATGGCAGCTTCTGGCATCGTTTCGTGATCACTCGAACGCCCGATTTTGGGACGCAAAGCAGTCATTCGCCCTTCACTTCCCACCAATCAGGCCACGCAACTTTATTTGGCATGCGCGTCGCGCCCCAAACTTCGCGTTGCTCCTCGATAGTAACCCGCCTGTCACCAAGCCGCTCAAGCGCTTCCTCAACAATCCAAGGGTTCAATTCCCATCGAACCCGCTTCTCGTCGGTTGGAAACTTCTTGATGGCCAAACCGAGCGAGTCCAAAATCGCATCTGCACCAGAGGCGACAGACGAGATAATGATCGTATCGATCCCCTGACGGTCATCGCCGCGTGTAGATCGTGCTTGCTCGATGGCATCAAGAGAAACTCGGGCCGCAGCGCTATCGCCAGCTAGCCCCTTCTGCGTCAGTTGCAGCACAAACGCCTCAGCAGCAGTGACGCGCCGCTCTCGGCCATCCTCGCGGATCGTCACCATCTGTCCAAGCACCGCATCATAAGGAACAGATTTATGACGGTTCTTCGGACGCCCCTTCGGGTTGCCTGAACTACCCTTCTTGAACTGCGTTTCAGTTGGCGGTTTGCCGCGACCTACACCCTCGCTCATGCGATCTTACCACGCGGCCATTTCAGGGTGTCAGGTTCGAAGGTGAAGAACTTGATGCTGTCGACTTCTCTACGGTCAAATTTCTTGCGCCCTGGGCGGCTTAGTGCGGCTTGGGTCGCCCACGCATGAACCTTCCATCTGCTTGGAAATTTAGGTTCAGGCTCAGCGATGCCGAGGATGCGCAAGGCTGCGTTCGCGTTGTCAGAGTCGTGATGGTGTTTGATCTCGATCTTGTGGCGCGGACCGGCGTTCTTCTTTTCAAGTGCCTTCTCGCGTGCTTCGATCATCTTGAGCACTTTGCGGATTGCCATGCGCTTGCCCGCAAGAGCGTCTTTCAAGGCTTGCTGCTGGAGGGCTTCTTCAACAGTTGCTTCACGCGATTTCCCGTTTTGGGTAATAACCAACATCTTATCGAGGATGATCTCGAACGCGGATACATTGGGCCGGCGCGGCTTGCGTGGACGCCCTTTGGGATTACCAGATTTTCCTGGTTGGAAGCGCGATCCGCTCATTCGCCAACCTCTTCGCCCTCGCGGAAGACGAGTTTCGGCTGCTTTCCGGTGAGATCAGTCCAGCGCTGCATTGCAAGATCCACATAGGCTGGATCAATATCAAGCCCGCGGAATGCGCGGCCCACTCGCTCAGCTGCAATCAAACTGGTGCCCGAGCCAAGGAAGATGTCGAGAACGAGCTCCCCCTGTTTTGTGACATCCTGATAGGCATCAGCCACCATCGCCACGGGTTTGACCGTTGGATGCAGCGCCAGATCCTCGCGCCTCGAACCGCGCATCGAGTTAACGCTGGGATAATCCCATACATTAGTCCGGTTGCGGCCGTGCTTGCCAAGCTCAACATTGTTGGCATGTTGTGCATCACCGACGTGGTACACAAAGATCATTTCATGCTTTGAGCGGTAGAGCGATCCCATGCCAGCATTGCTCTTGTTCCACACGCAGATATTGAGCAGTTCACTGTAAGCGCCGTCTACAGACGCGGTTACATCGTCCATATGACGCCAGTCCATACATACGAAGTGTACCGCACCGCTGCGCGAAACGACCGAGCAAGCGCTTAGAGTATCTGCAAGAAAGCCGCGGAACTCATCCTCGCTCATCTCGCCTGATGCCATCGCAAACTCGCGGTGGCGTCCCTTGGCGTTCACATGCCCGTTGATCTTCACATTGTAAGGAGGATCAAGAAATGCACAGTCGATTGAGGCACCCTCGCCCACTACCGTCTGCAAGAATGCAGCATCGCGTCCATCGCCGCAGGCCACCCGATGTTCGCCAAGCTGCCAAATGTCGCCGGTCTCTACGCGTGGATTTTCTGGAACGGCAGGGATCACCTCGTCATCAGGGTCTTCGCTGTCAGCGAGAACCACATCGATCTCGCCGGTGCTAAAACCGGTTAAGCCAAGATCGAAATCGACCTCAGGCATAGAGAGGTCCGCAAGCTCGAGTTTGAGCACCTCAAGATCCCAACCTGCATTCAGAGCAATCTTATTGTCGGCAAGGCGCAGGGCTTTCTTTTGAGGTTCGCTGAGATCGGCAAGAGTTATCACAGGAACTTCAGTAAGTTCCATTTCTTTGGCTGCCCGCAGCCGTCCATGCCCGGCAATGAGGTTGCCCTCTGCGTCAGCCACCACTGGATTGGTGAACCCGAAGGCGCTGATTGACTCTGCAATCTGCGTCACCTGTTTCTTCGAGTGCGTTCGCGCATTACGAGGATCAGGAACTAACTCCCCAACCGGCGTGTATTTAACCTCAAGGCGGCGAGAGGCAGATGCGTCTGCGGGCGATTGCGATTGGTCCATAAGGGGAACATAGGAAGTCCGTTTGTTCTTTTCTAGGGGCAGTGCTCGACATTGCATGTGGATAGCGGGGATTACTCTGAACCGACTGGACTTCACTCCGCATTCGAGCAGTACTGTTCCTGCGCCCGGCAAGCCGGGCTTGCTTCGGTAGCGGCGGCCATATTCGGCCCCCGCATGAACCGGAGAATGACATGACAAAACAAGTCCCCGCCAAGGCCCTCAGCAAGCTCGATCAGTTGGAAAGGCTTCTAAAGCGCAAGAACGGCGCAAGCATTGCCGAGATGGCCAAGGCAACAGGATGGCAGCAACATTCCGTGCGCGGGGTGATGGCTGGTGCGCTCAAGAAGCGTGGACATTCCATCAATTCAGAGAAGACCGACGGCCTGCGCCGCTACCGGATTGAGACCTCATCGTGAAAGACGATGTCGAAGCAATGGTCGCGGATATTGAAGTTATGGATCTCGATGCCCTGCGTGACCATTGGAGGCGGCGCAACGGCGCCCCTCCCTCGCTTCGCTCGAAGCCCATCATGCGCCAACTACTTGCATGGCGTGTTCAAGCCGAGGCCTTTGGAGGACTTGCCCCAGAAACACGCAAAGCACTGGCACGCACCGGAGCCGTGCAAGCCGAAGGCCGCCAGCTTGGCGTCGGCGCACGCCTGTCCCGAAACTGGAAGGGGAAAGAAGTAATCGTGACGGTAGAAGCGGACGGGTTCCGTTGGAACGATAAATCGTTTCCGAGCCTATCTGCCGCAGCCACGGCAATTGCCGGGTCGCGCTGGAATGGACCGAGGTTCTTCGGCCTGCGAGACACACGATGAGCGAAGCGAAAAAACGCTGCGCAATCTATACGCGCAAAAGCTCCGAAGAGGGTCTCGACCAATCGTTCAACTCACTCGATGCCCAGCGTGAAGCTTGCGAGGCCTATGTTCTGAGCCAAACCAGCGAGGGTTGGTCGGCATTGCCGACCCTTTATGACGATGGCGGATTCTCGGGCGGGAACATGGACCGCCCAGGCCTTCAGGCCCTGCTTCGAGATATCGAAGCTGGTGAAGTGGACATCGTAGTCGTCTACAAGATCGACCGGCTCACCCGCAGCCTCACTGATTTTTCCCGTATCGTCGAGACCTTCGAGAAAGCCGACTCCAGCTTCGTCTCGGTGACCCAATCGTTTAACACCACCTCTTCCATGGGCAGGCTGATGCTCAACGTGCTGCTGTCCTTTGCCCAGTTCGAGCGCGAAGTCACCGGAGAGCGTATTCGCGACAAGATCGCAGCTTCCAAAGCCAAGGGCATGTGGATGGGCGGCAATTTACCCCTTGGTTACGACCGGCCCAAGGAAGGAACCCACAAGCTGCTGGTCAACGAGATGGAAGCGGAGAACGTGCGGGAGATCTTTGTGCGCTATCTGGCGCTGGGATCGGTTCATGCGCTTGAGCGCGAGCTTGCAGGGCGGCAAATCCATTCCAAACGCCGCGAGACTCTCAAGGGCAAGATTGTTGGCGGGACACCGTTCAGTCGCGGCGCGCTGTTTCACCTTCTTCGCAATCAGATTTATCTCGGGCGGATCGTGCATAAGGACGAGAGTTTTGAGGGCGAGCACGATGCTATTGTAGATCAGACGCTGTTTGATGGGGTTCAAGCAATGCTCGACAACCAAAAGCGCAGGCACACTACAGCAGCGGATCAGCGAGGCGCAGCGGCTCCGCTTACTGGCAAGCTGTTTGATGCCTCCGGTAACCCGATGACCCCGACGATTTCATACGGCAAAACTGGCCGAAAATATCGCTATTATGTTTCGGCTCCGCTTCAGCAGGGCCGCGCGGCAGCATCAGGAACAAAGGTCGAGCGGCTCTCAGCACCAGCTATCGAAAGCGTTATTGCAGAGACGGTCGGGCGATGGGTTCCAGAAACAGCCGATGTTTTTTCACTAATCCGCTCGGTTAGCCTTGGCGGCCAAGGTCTTCATATTACGGTAGATGCGGATCAGGCTCGACACTTTTCCAGCAAGCTTCGCGATAGCGAAAAGACTACTGACCGCCAGCGCGGTCAGGTCACCATTCTCCTGCCGCTCGCCTTACCGCTTCGCGGAGGCAGACGGCACATCGTTCCAGCCAGCAGGCGCAGCGCCCAACCTGATCCGGTCCTCATCATGGCGCTGCGCAAAGCACATGCGATGGTTGAATACAAGAGAGGGTTGCCGCTTGTACAAGTTGGACCCACATCACCTTATGATCGCAGCATCTTGCGTCTTGCATTTCTCGCGCCGGATATTCAGCAGGACATTCTGGACGGGCATCAACCAGCAGGTTTCAACCTCCAGATTCTCAAGAAAATCGACGTCCCGCTTTGTTGGTCCAAGCAGCGTAGAGCGCTCGGATTTGGCGATAACCGATTTCCCTGTTCTGCTGATTAACAGGCCTGTTAATGTCGATATAGCTCCCTGTTCGGGGCATTTAATTCCCTGTTCCGTCGATTAACAGGGATACGGTGTTTTTACGCCCGTAACCCACGGTAATCACGCGCTATTTTTCTCCATGAATCGGGAGAAATCGTGCAAAAAGCCCTGTTATTGGCCCAAAACGAGCAGTTTTCCCTGTTAATCCCTGTTATAACAGGGAAACCGAACCCATGCGGTGATCGTCAGAGACTTGCTCAGCAAATATCGCCTGATGTCGCTGAAGAGACGTCGATAATGATGTGCTCGTTACGGAATAGCCCGCGCAAAGCCGCCAGTTCCGCGGACTTGCGAAGGCGGCTTGTTAGTAGAGAATAGTGCTGGGGGTGCGTGGCGGAGAGACAGGGATTCGAACCCTGGGTACGGTTGCCCGCACAGTAGTTTTCGAGACTACCCCGTTCGACCACTCCGGCATCTCTCCGCATAGCGCAAAGCGTATCAAATACGCATTGGTTGGTCTGGGAAGGCGCGGTTAGCGGATGGGTTTTGCCTTGCCAACCCCTGATATTCGCGCGCGGGTGAACTGCCGCACCGTGGACGCATTGGTGCGCGCGCTTGTTTTGCAGGTGCGAAGGGCTATATTCCTGAAATAATGGAACGCACGGAGTTCTTTTCCGAGGCCGCAGGCCGTACTATCAATGTCCCCCGTCATGCAAAGGCGCGGTTTGGCATTGGCGATGTCGTGCGCCACCGGATGTTCGATTTTCGCGGCGTAATTTTCGATATCGACCCGGTCTTTGCCAATAGCGAAGAATGGTACGAATCGATTCCCGAGCACATCCGCCCGGATCGCGAGCAGCCTTACTACCATCTGCTCGCCGAGAATGATGAGTCGTCTTACGTCGCTTATGTCAGCCAGCAAAACCTGTTGAGCGATTCCGACGGCGGCCCTGTGGGGCATCCCAATGTCGCGGAATTGTTCGAGCAATTTGCCGATGGCCGCTACAAGATGCGGCGTTCGCTAACTCACTAAACCGATCATTCTGGACCAGTCTTTTTGAGCTAGTCTTTCAGCTTCCAACCGGATTTGAGCACGCGGTATGTGATTACTGCGAGCACAAGGTTGAATACCGCCAAGCCCATTGCACTCTGCACGACGGCCCAATTGCTGTCGCCGATATCGCTCTGCCCGAGGAAGCCAAAGCGGAAGCCGGAAATTACGTAAAAGAACGGGTTGAGGCGGCTGACCATCTGAAAAGCCGGAGCGAGATTGTCGATCACGTAGAATGTGCCCGACAGGAGCGAGAGCGGCGCAACGATGAAGTTGCTGATCGCGGCGTTGTGATCGAATTTCTCAGCCCATATCGATGTAAGCAGACCGAGCAGTGAAAGCATGATCGCGCCCATCAGGCCAAACCAGACGATCGCCCAGACATGTGCCGGCGCGAGCGAAACGCCCGGCCACAACACCATTGCCAAGGCCACTGCGCCGCCCACCAGAATGCCGCGGGTAACCGCCGCAGCGATGATTCCCCCCATCAACTCGCCTTCCGACAAAGGCGGCATCAGCAAATCGATGATTGTCCCCTGGATCTTACCAGCGAGCAGAGAGAAGCTGGAATTGGCGAACGCGTTCTGCATCATCGCCATCACAATCAGGCCCGGCGCGACGAAGCTGGCGAAGGGAACGCCCAGCACTTCACGCCCGGAACGGCCCAATGCGACACTAAAAATGACCAGAAACAGCAATGTCGTGACCGCAGGGGCCCAAATCGTCTGCGTCTGCACCTTTAAAAACCGGCGAACCTCCTTTATATAGAGGCTCCACAGACCAATGCGGTTGATGCCGGTGATAATCGGCTCCCCTCGCGGAGGAAAGGCATCGGACGCCGCGCGTGTTTGCGTTTGTTTCTGGGCTTGATCGGCCATGGGCCCGCGCCTAGGGCGATTGGCTCAAACTGGCAAGCATCAGAAAGCTATGATGCCCGTCAATATGACAAAGAAATTGGAAGTGTACGAATGAGTTGGACTGACGAACGGATCGGCACCCTTAAGAAACTATGGGAAGGCGGATCGACCGCAAGCCAGATCGCCGAAGAACTAGGCGGCGTGAGCCGTAACGCTGTGATCGGCAAGGCGCACCGCCTTGGCCTGAAATCGCGCCCTTCCCCGGTAAAAGCCAAGGACAAGAAGAAAGCAGCCCCTGCCAAGAAGAAGGCAGCGGCTCCGGCAAAACCGGTCATTCGTAAGCCAAAGGCGATTATGACGCCCAAAACGGCTGCCAATTCGCCGCCGCGCCCGCCAAGCAACGCGGTTGAACAAGCAGCCCGTGCGGCAGGCGCGAACATTCCTTCGCAGCCTATTCCGAATAAGAGCACAGAACTGCCGAAGATTGTTTCGGTCGGTCCCGGCGGATTTTTGCGCCAAGGCCCTGGCGATCAGCAACCGCCAATCCCGCCAGCACCGCCGCGCCGTTTGGTGCCGGCCAAGCCAAGCCCTGAGATTGCGGATAAGACCAGCCTGCTCGATCTGTCAGAGAAAGTATGCCGGTGGCCGATGGGCCATCCCGGCGAACCCGATTTCCATTTCTGCGGCGCAGAAGTGAACCCGGGCTTCCCCTATTGCGTAGAGCACTGTGGACGGGCGTTCCAAGCACAGCTGCCGCGTGGCGCGCGCAGACCGCCCCCACCCTTGCCGTTTGGCGGACCCCGGGTTCGTTAAGTCAGCGCAATATGAGTTGAGAAACGGCTCGCCAGAAATGGCGGGCCGTTTTCTATTGTGACTTTGCTATTGGGGCCTTGAAAGCGGGACCAGCTTCGCCCAACGCTTCAGGTAATGATAATCCGTCCGTTCATTCAACGCATTGCCGCATTGCTTTATGCGGGCGCATTGCTGGCAGCCTGCGCTCCATCTGGTCCGACTGGTCCGGTGGTCTTTGCGGCTTCAAGCCTGCAAGCACCACTTGATGAACTGGCAGAGAACTGGACATCCCAAGGCAACCGCGAGCCTGTCCTTTCCTACGCATCGTCAACTGCGTTGGCGCGACAGATAGAGAATGGCTCGCTGGCAGATTTGTACATCTCCGCCGATGAGCAGTGGACCAACTACATCGTCAGCGCAGGCAAGATCGGCCCAGAGGGCATAAGGACATTGGCGGGCAACAGCATTGTCGCCGCGACCCACAAAGATGGGCCCCATAATGCCGCCTATGAAATGATGCCAACAGCAGCGGAGTTGTTTACCGATGCCACCGTGACAAGCGGGGATCCGGAGTCTGTTCCGCTAGGTCGCTACGCCAAAGAGGCCTTGCTGACACAAGGTGTATGGGACGACATCGGTCCGCAAATTATCCGCACATCATCGTCAGCCGCTGCACTTCGGTTGGTGCTGCTGCAAGAAGCAGATTTCGGCATCCTATACGCCAGCGATGCTTTGCGCCGAGATGATCTGGAGTCATGGTCGATTTTTGCCGATGATGCGTATTCCCCAATAACCTACAAGGCAGTTCTGCTACCCAGTAGCGGACATCCAGAAGCCGCAGAGTTCCTAGACTATATTGTCTCTGACGAAGCAGCTGCCGTGTTTGCAAAATACGGCTTCACATTGCCATGATTGCGCCGTTGACCAATGCCGAGTGGGAAATCATCGCCCTTTCGCTGAAAGTGACCAGTGCAGCGGTCCTGATGGCATTGCCGATTGCTTACGGCCTCGCATTGGTGCTTGCGCGGAGAAGGTTTCCGGGGCGGTTCCTGCTCGATGCACTGGTTCACTTACCTTTGGTCTTGCCGCCCGTTGTGACCGGATATGTCTTGCTGATCCTGTTTGGTCGAAACGGTCCGATTGGCGGCTTCCTCGAAAGGGCTTTCGGTATCTCTCTGACATTCCAATGGACTGGCGCAGCTCTGGCAGCGGCGGTAATGGCATTGCCATTAATGGTCCGCGCCATGCGGTTGTCGATAGAGGCAGTAGATCAACGGCTGGTTGAAGCAGCCCACACGCTCGGCGCGAGCAAATGGCGAGCATTTGCAACGATCATTTTGCCGCTTAGCCTGCCCGGAATTCTGGCCGGAGTTATACTCGGCTTTGCGCGTTCGATTGGCGAATTCGGGGCGACCATAACTTTTGTTTCGAACATACCTGGCGAAACCCGCACGCTTCCGCTTGCCATCTATACCAGCCTGCAAGTGCCGGGGACTGACGTGGCTGTCGCGCGTCTTGTTGTGCTTGCCGTGATTATTTCGCTGGCTGCGCTTATCCTGAGCGAGTGGCTGGTCCGCAGAGCAAGCGGAGGGCGTACACATGTCCTTTGATATTATGATCAGGAAATCGCTCGGCGATTGCTCGGTTGATGTCGCCTTTCAGTCAGACACCAAGCTGGTCGCAATCGTCGGGCAATCGGGTGTTGGAAAGACCACACTGCTCAACTGCATTGCAGGACTGCTGAAACCCGATCAGGGCCGGATCACGATTGCGGGCACCACCTTGTTTGACAGCGAACTGCAATTCGACCTGTCCCCCAACCAGCGCGACTGCGGATATGTGTTTCAGGACAGCCGCTTGTTTCCGCACAAAACGGTCGAGGAGAACTTGCGATACGGCGCCAGCCGCAATGGAGGCAAAGGCGCTTTGACGCTTGATGATGCTGTGTCGTTGCTCGACATTGGCAGCTTACTGGACCGCAAGCCCAGCTCACTGTCTGGAGGCGAGACACGCCGCGTCGCTATTGGCCGCGCTTTGCTGTCCAATCCGAAATTTCTGCTGCTCGACGAACCGCTTGCTTCGCTCGATAGCGCCCGCGCGGAGCGGATCTTGCGCACCGTAGAACGCCTGCGTGACGAATTGGCGATCCCCATGCTCTATGTCAGTCATGACGAGGCCGAGGTCGCGCGTCTGACCGATACAGCAATCACTCTGGACTAAATCAAGCGGGCCGAGCTAGGTCCATCGCACATCGAAACAGGAGTTCACCAATGCCTCTCACTCTCCACGCAGCCACCGTCCCTGCATGGCTTCAAGTCATTGCTTCAACCCGGGCGCTGGTCGACAAGGCAGAGGCATGGTGTGGCGAAAACGGTCACGATCACAGCGAGATTTTGAGTGCCCGGCTAGCAGACAATATGTGGTCCTTTGACTGGCAAGTCAGCGCCGTATGGATGCACAGCGCGCACGCTCTCGCGGCAGCGGAAAGCGGAACGTTCGAACCGGATTTCTCAGCCGTGCCCGACAGTTTCGAAACATGCCATGCCAAGCTCGACACTGCCCGCGATTTCGTCAGCGCCGTTGATCCGCAAAAGCTGGAAGAATGGGCCAACAACAATCTGGATTTCGTGCTCGGCGGCACCACGCGGATGAGCTTCACAGTCCAGAATTTCCTGCTCAGTTTCAGCACTCCCAATTTCTATTTCCACGCAGCCGCAGCCTATGACATTCTTCGCATGAAAGGGCTGGAGATCGGCAAGCGCGATTTCCTTGGTGCGGTCGCAATCAAGCAATAAAACTGTTTACATCCACGGGTCTAGCAATGCAGGCGTCTGCACATTAAACGCCCCTGCATGACTTATCTGACTTTCAAAAACGGCGCCGCTGCGGCTGTCCTATTCGCTTTGCTTCCGGCAACACCTGCACTGGCCGAACTGCCCGAACCTGTTCGCGCGATGATCGATGCGGCGATTGCTACAGGTGATGCCGACAAGGTTTCCACGGTTCTGGAATTGGCCAAAACCACCAACCCTGATGACACGGCAGAGATCGACGCAATCAGCGCAGAATTTGATGCTCAGCAACAACAATTGGCCGCCACAGAGGCCGCCGCTGAAGAAGAAGCAATCCGCTCCGCCGGACTGTTCGACAACTGGTCTGGCGAAGGGCAGATCGGCGCGTTCCGGTCAACCGGCAACAGCAGCAATACCGGCGTTACTGCGGGACTGGAACTGACGCGGACAGGTGTCGACTGGCGGCACAAACTGACCGGACTTGCTGAT
Source organism: Pontixanthobacter sp. CEM42 (assembly GCF_017812015.1). Classification (GTDB taxonomy): domain Bacteria; phylum Pseudomonadota; class Alphaproteobacteria; order Sphingomonadales; family Sphingomonadaceae; genus Pontixanthobacter. The sequence goes on from NZ_JADQTN010000001.1 coordinate 1,806,643, forward strand.
TTCCAACGCACCAATGGCGTGACCACGCGTGAACAGTTCTTGGTTTCCTACGAACCCAATTTTCAGCTGAACGACCAGATATATGTCTACGGCCTCGGCCAATATGAGCGTGACCGCTTTCAGGGTTTTTCGTCGCGCATCTTGGCATCGGGCGGCGTCGGGTACCGGGTCATTGATACTGACAGCACGCAGCTATCGGTCAAAGCCGGTCCTGCCTATCGGAAAACCAGCTTTATCGGTGGCGGCAGCACCAGCAATATCGCTGGCCTCGCCGCGCTCGATTTTGATTGGCAAGTCGCAGAACGGATCAAGCTGACACAGGATGCCAGCGCCTTGATCCAGTCGGGCAACAGCACCTACATATCCACCACTGGGCTAGAAGCAGGATTGGGCGGCAATCTATCGGCGCGGATCGCATATGCGGTCGAGCATGACACTAACCCGCCAGCCGGAGCAGTGAAGACCGATACCCTGACCCGCTTCACGTTGATTTACGGCTTCTGATCGGGCCCGTCGCGGAGCAGGAAGATAACGTAACCCTTGAAGTTTGGATCGCCGGGAATCTGCTCGGGTTCGGACCATGCACCGCCTTCGACCAGCGCGATACGGTAAGGCATGGCGAGCCGGTCGGCGTGTGACAGATATCGCGCGTAGTCGGGTATAGTCGTCGTTTCCTGATAGGTCTGGATGACGATCTCATCCAATGCGCCGCGCATCGCAATGAGGTCGTCGTCGGAGGCATTGGCGGGCCAGTCCATCAGCCCTGTCGCTGACAGCTTAAATTCGCTCGGCAAGCGCCGCCGCATGTCGGTAAGAAACGCCGCATACCCGCTCAAGCCGCCGGTGCTAGAATCGAAATCCACTTGCACGCCAGTGAGCGTCCCGCGAGCATTCCAACGCCGTGCTTGATCAAGCAATTGGTCATACGCACTCTCGTCCCAATCGGTCCGTTCGGCGCGAACCACCAACCACAGCTCCGGCGCATCGCCGGTCGGCGCGCTCCGTCGCAATGGAACTATCTGTGACGGATTATCAGCCCGCAATTCCCCCCACAGCAGATAGACAGCCTCTGACTCATCCATTGCAGGTGGCGGCTGCACACCGGTCCAAAGGTAGAAGGCGGAATAGTCGGCAGCAGCAACGTGATCGGCCTTGCGCTCGGGCACTTGCCCGCACGCCATCAGGGCCAGAGTCAGCAACGCAGCAAGCGCGCGCTTACCAGTAATATTTCAGCTCCCGGCCCCATTGGGTGTCGCCATAATTACGTTTGAGCATGCGGAACCAGCGCCCACGCTGTTCCACATCGACGCCGTCGCCACCGCAACTGTTGTTACGGCTAGGGGCGTAGCACCGGATCGCGCGATAGAGCGCGTACGCCCGGTCTTTGCGCGATGCTCTGCGATTGGCGATGATCGAGGTGTAGAAATCATGGCGGATATTCGCCTCCCCCGGATACGCAGCCCCATCGCCAAGAACATAGTCCTTGTTGCGGCGATAATTGTAGCGCCCGCCAAAGTCGAAATCATCGAACCCGTTGAGTCGGTAGAAATCGCCTAAGCAGAGACGCCCTTTCACGTCGTTCCTGTTCCGCGCGAGCCGCTGCACTGTGCCTTTCAACGACGGGCAGTCATATGTGTCTGTGGTTCTGCCGTTGGCGTAGATCGCAACGGGCGGCGTCTCCGCGTCATAGATGTTCCAGAGGCTGGCATGATCATCGGTCTCAAACTGGGCCACGAGCGGATATTCCTTGAGGAAGCCCGCATATTGGCCGTGCTGAAGCTGCTTGGTTAGCGCAGCGAAAGTCGCGAAGCTGCGTACCGCCTCTGGCTGATAAGTGGCCCGCGCCTGCGATTTTAGAATATCGGGGCCAACCGATTTCCCGAGCAAGGTCCGCAAAATCTGGACATCCGTGATCGGAGAGTGTCTTGCGAAGGCCTTCTCCAGCCGCCCAGACTTTTCGTATAATCTTGCCAGCGCCAGCTCGATAGCAGGACGCTGATAGAGGCCCTTCGCGCCTTTGATCAGGTCGAGCCAGAACCCTTCCTCATTGCGATCATCCAAAGCATGGAGTGCCAATCCGCGCAGATACTGTCGACTGAAATCGAGCGGTGTGTATCGCTCTGCCTTGGCTGCATCGGGAACCAGTTTCAGAACCGCCTTCGGGTCTTTTTGGATATAGTAGGCGTGGTTCGCCTTGAGGAACGCATACAGCTTTGGGTGATTAGCGAATGCCCCTTCCTGCGCTTCCAACTGTTCGATGGCCAGAAGCTTGTCGTCGAAACCGTCACCGCGATTGCGCATCGCGCGCAGGTTGGAAATTGCGAGGAAGATCGGGGCACGCAGGCCTTGGATTGGCTTCTCGTTAAAGCCTCGGGCCAACAGCATATTGTCGATCTCTTCGATCAAATCCGCAGTCCCGCTATCCACCGCAGAAGTTTCGTTGAGCATTGCACCATAGACGTCTTCCAATCGGGACATATCGCCCTGCAACCACAGTGTTTTGCGGATTAACCCACTCGCAGAATCGGCGTAACGACCCTCGGGATATTTGCTCAGATAATCACGAAATCCGCGCTCCGCTGCGATCGAAAAAACCGTACTTTTGGTGCGCGGATCAAAATAGCCCCATTTACCAATTCGGTTGTCGACGGCCTGATTGAGGGCCGTTCGGCCAATCATATATCGGGATGTCTCTTTGACCCATGGATCCGCACCGCTCTCTGCAAGGATCAGATACATGCGTGAGGCGCGAGCCCAGTCTTCCAGATAAAAGCTCGTCGAAGCTTCCAGATACCCATGGAAAGCCCGTTGCGGCCGCGTGATCGGGCCAAGCGAGTGGCTGGGCCTGAAGTATACATCATCGCGCGGTGGAGCGAGGCCTGCCCCCTTGTCACAAACACCGTTCAGCAGCGCACGCGAAGTCAGTAGGAAATTGCGCGTGTGGGGATTCAGTGAGGTGTATTTCGATAAGGCTTCGGAGAAGGCATTCTCACCACTCTCGGAAGTTTGGCATCGTGTTCCCAGGTGCTTAGGCCAGACAATGTCCTTGCGAACCGGAAACCATGTCCTACGCAGGCTGCCCCAGTTCGCCGAGTTTTTGCTGCGATAGGGGGCATACTCATCGACAGGATACTCTAATCCCGCACCGTCTTCCCCCACGCTATCGAGCAACAACAGGAACATGTTCACGCGCGTATCATTGCCGGGGCCGATAGCGATCTGGCTCTCGCAATTTGGTGCTGGATTATCCGGGCGCAGTTGAGGCCAACATCCGCCTCCGCCACCAGCCATTGCGGGGCTCGATATCAGGACACTGGCTAAGGCAGCAGCAACCAGCGCTCCGAATCCAAAAAACGCCTTTTGCATATTGCCCCTCCTGTTTGCCCGAGGGGACTGTCTCACATCCAAGCTGAACTGTGCAAGAACGGAAGTGCGTTAAACCCGCGCAAACCAGATTGTATGGCGCGGCCCCTTATTGTTCGGTCGAGCGCGGACTTCGCGGACTTCAACTTCAAAGCCATTCTTCTCAAGTCGCCGAGCGAAGCGCGGGTCCTGTGCGGCGGACCAGATCGACAGGACACCACCCGGCGCCATGGCTTCACCCATCTGACGCAGCATGCGCGGCGAATAGAGCTTGTCGTTCTCTTCGCGCACCAACCCGTCGGGCCCATTGTCGACATCGAGCAGGATCGCATCGAATTGCGGACGCATACCGTCGGCAGCCTCGCCAATCGGATCGGCCACATCGGTGATTTCGAGCGATAGACGCGGATCAGCGAGGCAATCCCCTGTGTGGTGCGCCATTGGCCCTTTGGCCCACTCGATAATCTCGGGCATGAGTTCGGCCACCACCACTTTTGCATCGGTGCAAAGGCGCGCCAAAGCCGCACGCAAGGTGAAGCCCATGCCATAACCGCCGATAAGCATATTGGGCTTCGGAGCAGTCAAGCGATCAATAGTCAGTTCCGCCAATTGTTCTTCGGAGAACTGCATGCGCGTCGACATTAGCTCATTGCGTTGAAGCGTGATCATGTGATCCCGCCCGTGCGATATGAGTTGCAATTCTGCCCCGCCGGGGACTTGCGCAGTATCGATCAGTTTGCGTTCGAGCATCTCACATTATCTCGTCTTCATCGAATAGCGGATCATCAATTGCGGCTTCTTCGATCTTGTTCAACCGGTCATCAGCGGTCCCGGGGCGGCTGACGCGGGCGATATGCATCAGGGCGTCACCCTGATTGACCACTGGCATCACGCTGCGGCCAATGATCAAACCAGATAGAGGCGATAGAACCTCGATTTCGACATCACCGAACGGATCCGAAATGGCACCCACCTGCTCGCCCTCCTCAACCATATCTCCGGTTTTGCGCATCGCCCTAAAGATACCGCCTTCCTCAGCGCGAACCCAGCGGCTTCCGTCACTGCGGACCGATGCTGCCGCAGCAGCAGGCTGCTTACGGCATCCCATATCCAGATGTTCCATCACGCGAAGGATGCCGCGCACACCAATCCGGATGGCAAACTCGTCAAACCGCAAGGCTTCACCAGACTCCATAAGCAGCATAGTGCAGCCATTATTATCGGCGGTCTGGCGCAATGATCCGTCGCGCAATGGCGACGTGACGATTGCGGGCGCACCGAACACATCGGCGAGCTCTGAGGCTTTCTCATTACCGGGGCTGTACCGGATTTGCGGCAGGTTTTCCCGGTTCATACCGGCAGAATGGAGATCGATCCCAAAATCGCTGCGCGCGATTATTTCGGTCGTGAAAACATGCGCGAGTTGGGCTGCCAATGACCCTCGTGCGGAGCCTGGAAACACACGGTTCAAATCACGGCGATCGGGTAAATACCGGCTTTGGGCGATGAATCCGAATGCGTTGACCACCGGAACACAGAGCAACGTGCCGCGCAGGCGCTTTATTGATAGGTTCTTGAGCAATCTGCGGATCATTTCGACGCCAATAATTTCGTCGCCGTGGATCGCTGCGCTCACAAACAGGGTCGGCCCCGGTTTGGCACCATGTAGCACGCGAACTGGCATAGTTACCTCAGTATGCGTCGACAGCCTGCTAATCGGCAAATTCACCGTTGCGGATGTGCCTGCTGCAATGCTGGTCCCGCCTAGCTCGAACGGCGTGCGGGTTTCCCTTTTTGAGCTACCCTTTGCCACGCGTTTTGGTCTTTCCAGGCTTCGCATTATTCTCGATAAACTCGATAATCATTCCGGCGATATCCTTTCCGGTCGCGTTCTCGATTCCCTCGAGACCCGGCGAGGAGTTCACCTCCATAATCACCGGCCCATGATTGCTACGTAGCAGGTCTACTCCACACACGTTGAGACCCATGGCTTTTGCTGCACGTACTGCGGTTGAGCGCTCTTCAGGGGTAATTTTGATCAGTTGAGCGCTGCCACCACGGTGCAGGTTCGAACGGAATTCACCCTCTGCGCCCTGTCGTTTCATGGCCGCAACGACTTTGCCACCAACAACCAGACAGCGGATGTCCGATCCGCCAGCCTCTTTGATGAATTCCTGTACCATGATCGCGATGTTTGCACCACGAAATGCCTCGATAATCGAAGCCCCGCCCTTGAGCGTTTCGGCCAGCACCACACCGATTCCCTGTGTACCTTCGAGGAGTTTGATCACCACCGGCGGGCCATTGACGGCCTTGATGATTGCCTCCGCTTGCTTGGGATCATTGGCATATGCAGTCAGCGGCAATCCGAGACCATATTTCGCCATGATCTGGGTCGAGCGCAGCTTGTCCCTGCTCCGTCCGATGGCCACACTTTCATTCAACGACCAAACGCCGCCCATCTCAAACTGACGCAGAACCGCCAGACCATAGGCTGTGATCGACGCACCAATACGAGGAATGACCGCTTCATAACCTTTCAGCGTTTCACCCTTATAGGTAACCGTCGGACGATGGCTGGCGATCTCAACCGTGCAACGCGTCGTGTTGAGAATGTCGAGCGTATGGCCGCGCTTCTCAGCAGCCTCGACCAACCGCCTATGCGAATAGAGGTTTGGATTACGGGCCAGCATCGCAAGTTTCATTATGAGTCTCCTGATGCCCCATCGGCCGAGTGAACGAGCGGCTCGGCATCGCGTGTGCCATGAATAAAGGATTGTCCCGGGTGGATTTCATACCGGCTACGCATCGCGCTGCGTCCAACTAGAATTGGATAGCGCATCGAGCCACGATTGGTGAGCGTAAAGTTCACCGCACGCGACAATCCGCCAAGCGATAGACGGGTGCGCACGACCCAGCGGTCTTCTCTGGTGCCGTTTGAACTGGTTACTTTTCGCAGACCGCTCACGGGCAAATCGCGGTGAACTTTCTCAGGCTTCTCGCCCGGATTGTGCCGAATTCGGAACGACACGCGGACCATCTGTTCGCAATCGGCACCCTTGAACGGCTTGATGCTATCGACATGCAATGCGCTTGTACGCGCGCCGGTGTCGATCTTTGACGGAATATGTTCGAGGCCGAGATCCGGCAAATCGACATATTCACGCCAGCCGATTGAGATTTTGGGCTTGGTAGGAATGCGAAATGCTCCTTCAGCCATATCATACCCGCGCCAGCTTCAGTGAGCAAAGAAAAAGGGCCGCGAGAATTGCTTCTCGCGGCCCCTCTTATCTGATTGAAGTGACGATTAGTCCTTCAGGAAGTCCGGCACGTGGGCTTCGCCACCGCCGTTACCACCTTTGTCGCCGCCACCGCCGCCGCGTGGGCCACGATCACCACCGCGACCACGGCCACCGCCGCCGCCACGTGGGCGACGATCGCCGCCACCGCGTGGTTTGTTTTCGCGTGGTGGGCGAGTGTCTTCCAGCTCTTCGCCGGTTTCTTGGTCAACAACGCGCATCGACAGACGGACTTTGCCGCGCTGGTCGATCTCGAGAACCTTGACCTTTACTTCCTGACCTTCGCTGACAACGTCGCTTGGTTTTTCAACGCGCTCGTTCTTCATTTCGGACACGTGGACGAGACCGTCCTTGCCGCCCATGAAGTTCACGAATGCACCGAAGTCCACGATGTTGACGACCTTGCCGTTGTAGATTTTGCCGACTTCGGCTTCTTCCACAATGCCTTCGATCCAAGCCCGTGCGGCTGCGATCTGGTCGTGATCGGAAGACGAGATCTTGATCGTGCCTTCATCGTCGATGTCGACCTTGGCGCCAGTTTCCGCAACGATTTCACGGATAACTTTACCGCCGGTACCGATGATGTCGCGGATCTTCGATTTGTCGATCTGCATCGTTTCGATACGGGGAGCGTGCTTGGACACTTCGCCGCGCGAGGCACCCAGTGCATCGCTCATCTTGCCAAGGATATGCGTACGGCCGGCTTTCGCCTGCTCGAGCGCCTTGGTCATGATTTCCTGCGTAATGCCGGCAACCTTGATGTCCATCTGAAGGCTAGTGATGCCTTCTTCCGAACCGGCTACCTTGAAGTCCATGTCGCCGAGGTGATCTTCATCACCCAGAATGTCAGACAGAACCGCAAATTCTTCACCTTCAAGGATCAGACCCATCGCGATACCCGAAACAGGGCGCGCCAGTGGAACGCCTGCATCCATCATCGACAATGCACCGCCGCAAACTGTGGCCATCGAAGACGAGCCGTTGGACTCGGTGATGTCGGACAGAACACGGATTGTGTACGGGAAGTCTTCAACCGTTGGCAGAACCGGACGGAGCGCGCGGAATGCGAGCTTACCGTGGCCTGTTTCGCGGCGGCTGGTAAAGCCGAAGCGGCCCACTTCGCCGACCGAATATGGCGGGAAGTTATAGTGCAGCATGAAGTTGGTGAAGGTCAGACCTTCAAGACCATCAATCATTTGCTCAGCGTCTTTGGTGCCCAGCGTAGTCGTACAGATCGCCTGCGTTTCGCCGCGGGTGAACAGCGCCGAACCGTGGGTACGGGGCAGAAGACCGACCATAGCTTCGATCGGGCGAACTTCGTCGAGCTTACGCCCGTCGATGCGCGTACCGTCTTTGATGATCGCGCCGCGAACGATGTCGCTTTCCAGCTTCTTCACCAGTTTCAGGCGGCCCATATATTCAGCCGGATCGCTTTCGGCGAGATCAGCATAGTGATCGCGGGCCTTTTCACGGGCAGCGTTCACGGCATCCTGACGGGCCGATTTGTCGGTGAGCTTGTAAGCTGCTGCGATATCGTCACCGATAACGCCGCGGAGTTCTTCGAGAGCGGCTGATTTGTCTTCAACCTTGTCGAGTTCCCATGGCTCTTTCGCTGCTTGCTCAGCGAGATCGATGATCGCGCCAATAACTTTCCGGCTTTCTTCGTGAGCGAACATCACCGCGCCGAGCATCTGCTCTTCGGTCAGTTCTTTCGCTTCGGATTCAACCATCATCACTGCGTCTTGTGTCGCAGCAACGACCAGGTCGAGATTGCCATCTTCACCCAGAGCGTCAGCGACGGTCGGGTTGAGGATGTATTCGCCATCATTGTTGAAGCCGACGCGCGCTGCGCCGATTGGGCCCATGAAGGGCAGACCACTGATAGTCAGAGCAGCAGATGCTGCGATCATTGCAACGATATCCGGCTCTGTTTCGCCGTCATAAGACATGACCTGACAGATCACATTGATTTCGTTGTAGAAACCTTCTGGGAACAGCGGACGACACGGACGGTCGATCAAGCGGCTGGTCAGTGTTTCTTTTTCAGTCGCACGGCCTTCACGCTTGAAGAAGCCGCCCGGAATACGGCCAGCAGCCGAGAATTTTTCCTGATAGTGGACAGTCAGCGGGAAGAAGTCTTGGCCTTCCTTGACTGACTTTGCGGCGGTCACGGCGCACAGCACCACGGTTTCGCCATAAGTGGCCAGAACAGCGCCGTCTGCTTGACGGGCAATCTGACCGGTTTCGAGAGTGAGGGTTTTTCCGCCCCATTCAATCGATACGGTTTTCTTGTCGAACATGTATTTTCCTTATGATCCCACGTGGCCACATTGCTGCGCGGGGCCTTCTGTTTTCCGGGAGAACCGGCCCGGGCCGGTGTGGAGCATCTTTGGCTCCGGTGGCCCCTGCGCCGAATTGCGTCGGGTGCCAGATAGTGAAACGGCTCCCGATGGGAGCCGTTCCGAAACTCTTATTTACGCAGACCCAGCTTCTGGATCAGCTCGTTATAGCGCGCTACGTCGATCTTCTTGAGATAGGCGAGCAAGCTACGACGCTTATTCACCATTGTCAGCAGGCCGCGACGGGAATGGTTATCCTTGTGGTTGGCCTTGAAGTGGTCGGTCAGGTTGCGAATGCGGGTCGTCAAAATAGCAACCTGTACTTCTGGCGAACCTGTGTCGCCGTCAGCTGTTGCATATTCCTTGATTACGTCCTGCTTTTCTTTCGCACTGATAGTCATAGTCTTTTACTCCGCGACATCGTGAAGGTTAAAACCCCTAACGACCTTGGTCGTCCCGCCTACAAGCTCCACCAATGCGACCGGGATATTCCGGTGCATGGCACAATAGAGCCCGTCTGCTTGGGGCTGCCCGGTTAAGACGCGGCCCTGGCGGACCGCTGCTGCCTGTTCGGACGTGAGATCAAGAGCCGGGATGTCGTCCAGCCCTGCCTCCAAAGGCAGTATTACGTCTTCAAGTGGCGCGCCCTTACCGATTTCATTCAATTTGTCTAGCGAAATCGCCTGATTTTCGAGGAAGGGCCCCGCCTTTGTCCGCCTAAGAGAGGTAACATGCCCAACCGTTCCAAGCGCCCGCGCAATATCGCGTGCAAGAGAGCGGATATAGGTGCCCTTGCTAACATAGGCTGTGAGGGTGATCGCATCAGCCAATTCGAGCGGTTCATGGCCGATTTCCGGATCAGGCCGCGTCGCTGTGGTCGCGAAGGTCGAATAGGGCATATCATCACCCGAAAAGCCCGAGCCGGATGTCAGCGAATAGATCGTCACACGCCGCGTCTTGAGCTCAACCTCTTCGCCAGCACGCGCCAGATCATAGGCCCGCTTGCCATCGACCTTGAGCGCCGAATATTTGGGCGGCACCTGATCGATCTCGCCAGTGAAATGTTCGAGTATCGCGGTAATGGCCGCCATTGGTGGGCGTTGATTGCTGGTTTGAACAACCTCCCCTTCGCTATCCAGAGTGCTGGTTTCTTCACCAAACTGGATGGTGAACTCGTATATCTTGCTGGCATCGAGCATCCGCCCTGCCAGCTTAGTCGCTTCGCCCAGCGCAATCGGCAGAACACCTTCCGCCAGAGGATCGAGCGTCCCACCATGTCCGACCTTGGTCTTGGCAAAGCCAGCCTCGCGCAAATTGCGCTTTACCGCCGCAACAGCCTGCGTCGAGCCAAGCCCATGAGGCTTATCCAGCAATATCCAGCCGTTGGGAGCCGAAAATTTAGGGGGTAGTTTCGTGTCTGTCATGCCGCTCCGCTAGGCGGGAACTGTGATCGGCTCAAGCAGCATCACCTCTGCCAATTGCAAGTTCGGCAGTTTGGCCGAAGATCAGCTTGTTCATCACCAGCGATGTCAGAACCGACAATACCAGCGTGAAGAACATGCCGTGGATGTAATGCAGCGGCTGCCAGATCATGCTGAAATACGCATAGAATGCGACGCCGGTCACAACCCCGATCATCGCCGCGCCCGCCTTCACATTGCGGAAGGCAAGGCACACGATAAACGCCGACAGGATCGGCATAGACAGCAATCCGTAAAGCTCCTGCACTGTATTGATCAGGCTTTCCTGACTGGCGAAGAACGGCACCAGCACCAGCGCCAAGATCGACATGGCAATCGACACAATCGCGCTGAGTTTTACCACAGGCGGATCTTTGTCGACATAAGCCTCGTGAATGTCGCAGACATACAGCGCAGCAGAGGCATTCAGGATCGAATTGAAGGTCGTGAGAACCGCTGCAGCAATACCCGCCGCAAATGCGCCCGAAAGCCAAACGGGCAGAACATCACCGACAATCCGTCCGTAGGCCGGGTCGCCGATGTCGCCGTACAGCTTGTAAGAAACAATACCCGGGATCACGACAATCGCCGGTACGATCAGCAAGCGGATACCCGCTGCCGTCAACACACCTTTTTGCGCTTCCTTGATATTGGGAGCAGCCATCGCGCGCTGGGTAATCGTCTGGTTGGTCGACCAGTAAAATGTCTGGATGAAGATCATGCCCGTAAGCAAAGTATGCCACGGAATAGGCGAGTCATTGTCACCTACTAACGTCAGCCGTTCCGCCGGAATGCCCGACAGATCGAAGTCGATCGCTTGCAGCGCCAGATAAACTACCAGCAGCGCAAGGCCGAGGATCAAGACACCCGAATAGGTGTCCGACACCGCAACCGCTCTTAGCCCACCGAAAATCGCATAACACGCGCCGACGGTCGCCAAGATGATCGAGGTAATCATCAAGTTCTGCAGCCCTGTATCCATACCGGTCATCGAGAGCAGGAACAGCGAACCGCCATAGAGAATAGCGGGCAGGAAAATGAACAGATTGCCGAACAGGAACAACACCGAAATCAACGCCCGGATATGCTTGTCACCATACTTCTTCTGGAGCAGTTCGGTCGTCGTGGTACAGTTGTTCTTGTAGTAAACCGGTAGGAACACGAAACACAGGATCAGCAAACCAGCAACGGCAGCAAACTCCCACCACGCAAGCAGCGCCATCTGGTTGCCATTCATCCCGATCAGCTGATCGGTCGAGAGGTTCGTCAGCGTGATCGAACCGGCCACAAAATACCAAGCCAAACCGCCATTCGCGAGAAAGTAGTCCTTCTCGTCAGCCGCTTCGCCTTTGCCTTTACCTCGGCAATGCAGATACGTCGCCAGCGCGATCAGAGCAGAGATTGCGACGAAAACCGCAATTTGGACCGGACTATTCATGAATTCTCATCCCTCTCGATAGCCTGCTCTGTGACAGGTCTAGCCGCCACGCCTAGCCCGCTTTCCCGGTCAATACCAACCAATACCATTGTTTCTATTTGCGCGGCTCACATGATCTGCCAGAGATGCTGTGTGGCTGACTTTACTATCCTCCGCGGCAAGGACACGCTGGTTGTGCTCTGCACTGCCAAGGGCGGGCGGCCACGGATCGTCTATGCAGGGCCGGATATCCCCGGAGCCACACCGGAGGAACTGGCAATACTCCAGAGCGGCCAGCATATCCCCGGTGGCCCTGAGCAGCCTATCCCGCCGTCACTGCTCAATCCGCTGGGCACAGGATGGCCGGGCGCTGCAGGCCTGATCGCGCATCGCGATGGCAAGGATTGGGCGATTGATCTGCGTGTCGAAAACGTGCGCCAGTCCGACGAGAGTGACGCGGAAATTGTCTGCGTCGATGCTTTGAGCGTACTGCAGTCCACGCACAATTTCGCGCTCTGTCCCCGCACTGGCGTTTTCACCGCATCGACCAAGATCGTCGGCAGCAGCGACAAGCCGGTCAACATTGATTGGTGTGCCGCTCTCTGCCTGCCGATGGATGACAGATTGAACCGGCTCCGCAGCGTCAGCGGCAAATGGGCGAGCGAATTTCAGATCGAAAACATTGAGCGCTTTCGCGGATCTTATCTGCGCGAAAACAAAGCAGGCCGCACAAGCCATTCCGACTTTCCCGGATTGTTTGCCGGAACCGGTACAACCGATGAAGCAACCGGACTGGCGTTCGGTTGTCACCTTGGCTGGTCAGGCAACAGCCGCATGCGCATTGATACAGAGCAAGATGGCACAACCATTCTGCAGGCTGGCGAACTGCTCCTGCCCGGGGAGGTTTCTGACAGATACACCACACCACAGCTGGTCGCCTGCTGGTCCAATGATGGATACGGCGACGTCTCGCGGCGGCTTCACGCGTTTGTGAAGAATTCGATAGTCAGCGAACGCTCAAAACCGCGCCCCGTCCACTACAACACATGGGAAGCGGTCTATTTCGATCACGATGAAGCTCGCCTGATTGATTTGGCCGAACAAGCCGCAGAAGTAGGCGCAGAGCGCTTCGTGCTGGACGATGGCTGGTTCGGAGGACGGCGCAGCGACAAGGCTGGTCTCGGCGATTGGTGGGTCTCGCCCGATATCTACCCCAATGGCCTGCAATCAATCGTCAATCGCGTCCGCGAGCTGGGAATGGAATTCGGGCTGTGGTTCGAGCCTGAAATGGTCAATCCTGATAGCGATCTTTACCGCGCGCATCCTGACTGGGTGCTGGGAGTCGAGGGCGTCGAGGCGATCCCGTCGCGGCATCAGCTAACGCTCGATCTGACTAAGCCCGAGGTCACCGACTATCTGTTCGAGAAGATCAGCGCACTGATTACCGAATACCAGATCGACTACATCAAATGGGACATGAACCGCGATACGCAGCATCCCGTCAGCGACGGGCGCGCCGTGATGCACAAGCAGACTGAAGCGCTATATGCTCTGCTCGACCGCTACCGCACGGCACACCCCACCTTGGAAATCGAAAGCTGCTCTTCAGGCGGTGCTCGTGCCGATTACGAAATTCTCAGACGGACCGACCGCATCTGGACGTCGGACAATAATGACGCACGCCACCGCCACCAAATCATGCGCGGCGCCAGCCATTTCTTCCCGCTGAGCGTGCTTGGCAATCATGTTGGTCCCAAGCGTTGCCATATCACCGGCCGGATGTTCTCGATGGAGTTTCGCGCGGCTAGTGCGATCTTTGGCCATATGGGAATGGAGCTGGATCTGGCAGACGAGACCGCCAAGGATCGCGCCACCCTTGCGGCAGCAATTAGGCTTCACAAACAACACCGCGAACTGATCCATGGTGGCGAATTCTACCGGCTCGCAACTCCCGACTATCTGGCCGCCATGGGCTGCGTTGCGCGCGAGAAAGATGAAGCATTGTTTAGCTGTGCGTTGCTCGATATCCATCCGGCTACGAAACCGGATCGCCTCCGCTTCGATGGGCTCAACCCCGCGAAGCAATATCGTATCAAGCTGCTCTGGCCGCAAAGTAACCCGTCGCGCTCTGATCCATCCATCATTGACGCCGCCGCGCTTATGGAGAATGGAAGCCTCTTCGCAGGTGCAGCATTGATGGAACACGGCATCCAGTTGGCATTGGTCCATCCCGACACTTGCCTGATTTATCATTTGAAGGCCGAGAATTGACCGACGACACACCATACGACCTTCTAGTCATCGGCGGCGGGATTAACGGCGTTGGGATCGCCCGCGATGCCGCAGGACGCGGCGCAAAAGTGCTGCTGTGTGAAAAAGATGACTTGGCCAGCCATACATCCTCTGCCAGCACCAAGCTGGTCCATGGCGGTTTGCGCTATCTGGAGCACTACGAGTTCCGCCTAGTGCGGGAAAGCCTGATCGAGCGCGAACGCTTGCTCGGCATGGCGCCGCATATCATCTGGCCACTGCGCTTCGTGTTGCCGCATGACAAAGGCCTGCGCCCGTCATGGCTGCTGCGGCTGGGCCTGTTTCTCTACGACCATATTGGCGGGCGAAAACTGCTCCCTGAGACCAAAACTGTTGATCTGCGGGCCGCACCACATGGTGATGTGCTCGAAGAGCGGCTCGTCAAAGGGTTCGAATACTCGGATTGCTGGGTCGAAGATGCCCGGCTTGTTGTTCTGAACGCGATGGACGCGGCGCAGCGCGGCGCCGACATCCGCACCCGCACCGCATGTGTCGGCTTGGACCGGCGCGGGCAGGTCTGGCTTGCTGATCTCAAAGACAAGCATGGTGAGACGCAGCGTATCTCTGCACGGGCAGTTGTGAATGCAGCCGGCCCATGGGTTGACGGAGTGCTTGGCAAAGCGATGCCGGAAAAGCAGCATCAGAACCTTCGTCTTGTCAAAGGCAGTCACCTGATCTTCCCAAAACTGTTCGATCACGATCAAGCGTACATCTTCCAGAACAAAGACGACCGGATCGTATTCGCAATTCCCTATGAACGGGAATTCACGTTGGTTGGAACCACTGATGTCGCGTTCAAAGGCGATGCCAACACCATCGAAATATCGGATGATGAATCCGCCTATATCTGCGATGCTATCAATGAATATTTGAAAGTTGATGTAGCGCCCGACCAGGCTATCTGGAGTTACTCCGGTGTACGCCCGCTCTACGATGATCAATCGCGCAATAACTCGACCGTGACCCGCGATTATGTGTTCGAGCTCGACAATCCAGAAGGCGCACCGCCGATTCTCTCGATCTTCGGCGGCAAGATCACGACTTACCGCAAGCTCGCAGAACATGCGCTTCACAAGCTGCCAATGCCTTGGCTTGAAACACAGGACGCATGGACGGCGGGTGCAGATTTACCCGGCGGCGACATGGAGGTCGGTCAATTCGATGCCTTCGTTTCAGACATGCAGTCCCGATACGAATGGTGCTCTGCCGATGTTATGCTCCGCCTGTGCCGTGCTTATGGAACGTTGGTTTTTGCAGTTGTTGGCGATGCGAAATCATGGGCCGACATGGGACAAGACTTCGGCGCTGGCCTGACCGAGCGCGAGGTCGGATATCTGATCGATGGCGAATTCGTGCAAACCGCCGAAGACGTACTCTGGCGGCGAAGCAAACTCGGCCTGCATATGAATGATGCGGAGCGCAAATCACTCGAAGATTGGTTCGCCAAGCGCGGTGCGGCCGCGGCGGCATGAGTGACATTGTCACGCCTCTGGATACACCTGTCGTTGGTGACGTGTTCCTCCGCAACTTCAGAAAAGCTGACGGACGGATGCTTTATCTCTACGGGCGCGAAGCCCATGGCTTGCCTGTGCAAAAGCAGCAAAACGACGACATCGCGACAGGCGGTGAGGTACGTTTCCATCCGCTGCGTGGCGAGTGGAACATCTACGCAGCGCACCGGCAAAACCGGACATTCAAACCCGCGGCCAGCGCTGATCCGCTCGCGCCGACGATTGCAGGCGGACCGACAACCGAAATTCCATTCGAAGACTTTGAATTGGCGATCTTCGAGAACAAGTTTTCCGCACTCCATCCGCTTGCTCCAGCGCCGCCTCAACTCGATGGAATCGACAGCGAAGGCGCCACAGGGCGATGCGAGGTTATTGTCTACACCCCTGAGGCTGAAGGCAGCCTCCACACTATTGGTCAAGACCGCAGGCGGCTTCTGATCGCTGCATGGATTGATCGCTATCAGGCGCTGTTTGCCGAAGGCTGCGGCTATGTTTTGCCGTTCGAAAATCGCGGTGATGAGGTTGGCGCGACGCTGCACCATCCGCACGGACAGATTTACGGCTTCGGCAAAGTGCCACTCGTCCAGCAGGCTGCTATCGATGCTTTCGCTGGCGGCTATGACTTGGCGGCGGAGATCGCTGCTGCGATGCCCGACTATGGTTTGTCCGAGGCGAACGGCATGGCTGCCTTATGCCCGCGATTTGCGCGATTCCCCTATGAGGTCTGGATTGCCCCTATCCAGTGCCGCGAAGGCCCATGGGATTGCAGCGAAGAGGAACTGGACGGCTTCGCTACACTGCTCGGCGAAGTGACACGGCGCTATGATGCCTTCTTCGGCCGCCCAACCCCCTATATGTTTGCGTTGCACTCGGCACCGCGTGAAGGTTGCGACAACTACCACTTCACTGCACAGTTCTATCCGCTTCTGCGCGGACCTGACCGGGTCAAATATCTTGCGTCCGTCGAACAGCATACGGGCGTCTTTACCGTCGACGTGATGCCGGAAACCGCCGTTGAGGCGCTGAGAGCAATCTAGCATGGCAGTGACCGTCACATCACCCGGCCGCGTCAATCTGATCGGCGAGCACACCGACTATAATGGCGGCTGGGTCCTGCCCGCAGCCCTGTCGGTGAGCCTCACGGCCACGCTCATGCCGCGCGAGGATCGACGCATCAGCGTATCGGCGCGAGGATATTCGGGCACAGCCGAGCGCACGATCGATGATGCGGCTGGCGGGGACTGGTCCGATCCGGCTGTCGGTTCGATTATCGAGGCGATCAATTTGGGATTGTTGAAGGGCGGCGCCGATATTTCCGTGCAATCCTCCATTCCTGCCGGATCGGGGCTATCATCTTCCGCCGCACTGGTTGTCACACTGCTCAAAGCGGCGCGAGAGGCGGCGGGATCGAGCCTTTCCGACACCGAAATTGCAGTCGCCGCGCGCCGTGTCGAGAACGACTATATCGGCGTTCCCTGCGGCATCATGGACCAAATGGCGGTAGCCATCTCCAAACCCGGCGAGGCAATGGCGCTGGATACGAGTTCGCTGGAATACCGCGTCGTGGCTTTGCCGAAAACGCATGACATGGTGGTGATCCATTCGGGTAAGACGCGCAAACTGACCGATGGCCGCTATGCTGAACGCAAGGAGGAATGCGACGCAGCGAAGGCCGCATTCGGCACCAATCATCTTTGCTTGCTCGACCCCGAGGCAGTGGAAGCAGCCGATATCGATGAGACTGTCCGTCGCCGCGCGCGCCATTGCGCGACCGAGCATCGGCGCGTGCACGCTTCAATCGAAGCTCTGGAGAGTGGCGACACCTGCCAGTTCGGCGCGCTGATGGTCGCCAGCCATGCTTCCATGCGTGACGATTTCGAGATGTCGCTACCCGCTATCGACGCGCTAGTTGAAGATGCTGTTGAACAGGGAGCGACAGGAGCGCGCCTGACCGGCGGCGGATTTGGGGGATGTATTGTCGCCTGCGTTGACCGCGCGAAGCGAAGCGAATGGCAAGAAGCGCTTCTTGCAAAGCATCCCAAAGCCCGGTTCGTGGACGCAATCACGCCCGAGTAGGACGATCAGCCGCCCAGCGCCTCGCTGAAATGTTTCCGGCACAATGCAACATAGCGATCATTGCCGCCGATTTCCGTTTGCGCGCCGGCTTTCACCGCAGCGCCGCTCTCATCGACGCGCAAATTCATGCTGGCCTTCTTGCCGCAATGACACACGGCTTTGAGCTCTACGAGCGAATCTGCCAGGCCCAAAAGAGCTGCCGAACCGGGAAATAGCTCGCCCTGAAAATCGGTCCGCAACCCGTAACACAGCACTGGTATGCCCGCTTCGTCGGCCAAGCGTGCGCATTGCCAAACCTGATCTTTTGACAAAAACTGTGCCTCATCGATCAGCACGCAATCTATCGGCTCGACCGAATGCGCAGCGCTTATCTGGGCCCACAAATCGGTACCATCCTGATAGCGATGCGCCTCTGCGCCCAAGCCAATCCGGCTCTCGATCGCCTTGTCATCTGACCGATCATCCAACTGTGCCGTCCACAACATCGTGTGCATGCCGCGTTCGCGATAGTTGAAATCTGCCTGCAAAAGCGTGGTCGATTTGCCTGCGTTCATTGACGCGTAATAGAAATACAGCTTAGCCATGCATGGGATTTAGACGCAAAACGCCGCCATACGGAAGAGCGGCACGCAATGAGGGTGTGTAAATGAGCGAAGCAGTCGCAACGGAACAGTCACAAAAGGGCATTTTGGGCTGGGTTGAGCGGACAGGCAACAAGCTGCCAGATCCGGTTTTTCTCTTCTTCTATCTAATTATCGCGCTGGTCGTGATTTCGGTGATCTGCGCAATGGCCGGTGTCTCTGCGTTTCACCCGACCGAACTGGATGAAGCGACAGGGGGGAAACTGAAGATAGAGGCTATCAGCCTGTTGGCCGCAGACAATATTCAGCGGCTGTGGGTCGAAATGCCCAAGACATTCACCCACTTCCACCCGCTGGGATATGTTCTGGTCGTCATGCTCGGCGCGGGTGTCGCAGAGCGTTCAGGCTTCTTCGCAGCCGGCATGGCCAAAGCGGTGAAAAGCGCGCCGAAAGCGCTTCTCACACCGGTCGTCGCTCTGGTGGCGATGATCGGCAACCACGCTGCTGACGCCGGTTACGTAGTGCTGATCCCGCTCGCAGGCATCCTCTTCGCAGCAGCCGGACGTCACCCGCTGGCTGGTATTGCGGCGGCATTCGCGGGCGTATCCGGCGGCTTCTCGGCCAATATCTCTCCCGGTCAACTGGACGCGCTGCTGTTCGGTATTACCGAGGAAGCGGTCGCGGCCAGCTCGCTCGACCCGGCATGGACGGCGAATATCGCAGGCAACTGGTACTTCATCGCCGCGATGACATTCCTGTTCCTGCCGATCATCTGGTATGTCACCGATAAGGTTATTGAGCCGCGCCTTGGCGCATGGACCGGCGGAGCGTCCGCAGGTGCAGACGATGAGGGCCTCAGCCCCGATCCGACGGAGCATACTGGCGAACTCGCAGCGAAGGGTCTGCGTCATGCGGGACTGGCGGCACTGTTTGTCGTGGCGCTGTGGGTAGCGATGGTGTTCGCACCGGGCACGCCGTTGATTAACGAAGCAGCGTGTGACGGTATTCCCGCCGCTGACTGCTCGATCCATTCCGAACTGCGTCCGCTCTACCAGTCTTTGGTAGGTGCCTTCTTCCTACTCTTCCTGCTTACCGGCTGGGCCTATGGCCGCGCGACTGGCGTTATCAAGGACCACCGCGACCTCGTGAATATGATGGCGGAGTCGATGAAGGATATGGGTTATTACCTCGTCCTCGCCTTCGCAGCGGCGCATTTCGTGGCGATGTTCAACTGGTCGAACCTTGGCTTAATCTCCGCAGTGCATGGCGCAGCAGGCATTCAATCGACCGGATTGCCCTTGCCGCTCGTGCTGGGCCTGATGGTTATCTTCGCGGGCTTGCTCAACCTGTTCGTTGGCTCGGCGAGCGCGAAATGGGCACTGCTCGCGCCGATTCTTGTGCCGATGCTGATGCTGCTTGGCATTAGTCCTGAGGGCGCAACGGCCGCCTATCGCGTCGGCGACAGTGCGACCAACATCATCACGCCGCTGATGGTCTACTTCCCGCTGATCCTGGTGTTTGCACAGCGCTGGAAAGCAGACTTCGGTCTTGGCAGTCTGACCGCGATGATGCTGCCATATTCGATTTGGCTGCTGATCTCGGGCACGACGCTGATCGTGGTCTGGTTCTATCTGGGTATTCCGCTCGGACCTGATGCTCCGGTGGCTTACGCGCTGCCGGGCGGCGGGGGCTAAGTAGCCTTAATCGTCCGCGTCCAAATCACGAGCGACCTTCGGATCGCTCAGCAATTGGTCGATCCGTGATGCTTCGTCGAAGCTCTCGTCCGGCTGGAAATTCAGCTTCGGCGCGAATTTGAGGCCGAGGCGTTTGGCGACTTCACGCTGGAAAAAGGCGGTGTTGGTCTTTAGCGCCTTGATCACGACCGCCTCGTCTTCACCCATCAACGGCTTCACATAGACTTTGGCATTGCGCAGATCAGGCGTCATGCGGACTTCGGTCACGCTGACGCTGGTTGCCCGCAGCACATCATCATGCGCTTCCCCGCGCGCGAGCAATTCGGACAGGATGTGCCGCACCCGCTCGCCCACTTTCAGGACGCGGACTGATTGCTGTTCTTTGGTGGACTCGTTTCTAGCCATCGAGCTCGTCCATCTTCGCGAGAATACGTTTCATGCTCTTCATATTGCGTGCGGTGCCGCGAATTCCAAGGCGGCGCGTGATAAAATCGCCGGTCAGCTTGCTGCGCCCAACCCCATCGACATAGTCGACATGCAGCGCATTGGTGCCGCCAGCAATGCGCTCTGGGCCGCGCCCTTCATGATCGATCTGCAACGCCTTCACCTGCATGCCGCCGGGCTGGTCGAGGAAAAACATCGTGTGGACGAATTTTTCCTCGCCCGAATCTGCAAAAGGATTCTCGGCAATGATCGCAGCGAGTTCATCGCGCGTCATCACAACCACTTCGCTGTCGATGTCGAATTCGTCGCGGATGATCCACGCGATCTTTTCCGCAAGCCCCTCGGACGGCATCGGCTCATGCACGAACAATACGTTGCCGCTTGCCGCAACGGTTTCGATTTCTTCAACCTCCTCGCGTTCGAGTGCTTCGCGCAGATCAATCATCTTCAGCCGGTTATTGCCGACATTGATGCTGCCGAGAAAGGCGACGTAGCGCGTCATTGTGGCAGATCCGGTGTGAAGCCGGGGTTTGGCGTAGGAATGCAGGTGGATGTCGCACGGGCGAGGATCGTGCCATCGGGCTCGGTCAGCTCCGCGCTGAGAAATAGCACGCGCTTACCCGCTTTGATGACTTTGCCCGTCGCCACCAACAGCCCCTGCCGGACAGGCCGAAGCAAGGAGAAATTCACATCCAGCATCAGCGGCGAATATTCGCCATTGGTGGAATAGGTGTAGGCCCAACCCATAGTCTCATCGAGGAAGCCTGCGACCAAACCGCCCTGCACGCTGCCGCGCGGAGTGATGAAACTTTCCGGCGCGGTGAAGTTCATAGTGATGGTCGACGTCTCTTCATCGAAAGAGACGAATTCCGCGCCCATCAGTTCTGCGTGGGGCCAGCTTTGCGCTACGAAATCGCTCATGTCTCGGCGCCCGGCACAGCAGTGGGCATAGCGGTAGATGTTGCACGGGCTAGGAGATTGCCATCCTTGTCGAATAGCTCCCCTTCCAGAAACGCAACACGGCGACCAACGCGAATTACGCGGCCCTTCGCGATAATCGTTTCCATCGGAACCATCCGCGCGAAACTCATGTTCATATCGAGATTGAGCGGCAGCAATTCACCATCGGTCGCAGCAAGCAGTGCCGTGCCCATCACTTCATCGAGAAAACCGCCGATCAAGCCGCCCTGCACCGCACCGCGTGGAGACGCAAAGCTTGGCGGCGGCGTATAGCGAACAGTGACCGTCGCCGTCTCCTCGTCAAAGGAAACAAACTCTGATCCCATCAGCTCTGCGGATGGAGAGCGGCGGCGCGTGAAGATTGGTGCACGATCATCTGCCATCAAATTGGATCGCCATCATACAATTTCCACGATGAAGCCGCAGTTCCATACTCTTCAAGACAGAAAAGCTTCGCCATCTTGATATCGTCCTGATGATAGTCACGCTCCGGATGGCGACTATCATCATTTTCGAACACGAAGACGTAAACGCCGACTATATCGGGCTGCAGAACAATCCGCGAAAATAGGCCAGCGTCAAAGCTCTGTTCCAATTACAGAACCCGCTCTTTCTCCTCGATCTCGAAGACTTCGAGGCTGTCGCCCGGTTGGACGTCATTCGTGTCTTCCAGAACTACGCCGCATTCGAGGCCGGTGCGGACTTCGTCCACATCATCCTTGAAGCGTCGCAGCGAGGCAATGGTGGTCGCCGACACAATAACATCGTCGCGGGTGAGACGTGCGAACAGGCCTTTGCGGATCGCGCCTTCGGTGACCATGAGGCCAGCGGCCTTGTCCTTCTTGCCAGATTTGAAGACTTCTTTGACTTCTGCACGACCAACAACGTGTTCGATCTTTTCGGGGCCAAGCTCGCCGGCCATTTCTTTCCCGATTTCGTCGGTCAGGTGATAGATCACATCGAAATACTTCATCCGGACTTTTTCCCGCTCAACCAATTGGCGGGCCTTGGGATTAGGACGAACATTGAAACCGATGATCGGTGCCTGCGATGCCGCTGCGAGCGTTACGTCGCTTTCGGTAATCGCACCAACGCCAGCGTGCAGCACGCGGACCTTGATCAGATCGTTGCCGAGATTGTGTAGCGCAGTGGTGATCGCTTCGACACTGCCCTGCACGTCGGCTTTCACCAGAACAGGGAACTCGACGACGTCGCTCTTCAAATTGTTGAACATCGTGTCGAAGCTGGTCGGGGCGAGCGCTGTACGCTGCGCCGTTGCACGTTCCTGACGGAACTCGGCTACTTCGCGGGCACGTGCCTCGTTTTCAACCACAGTCAACTGATCGCCAGCACCCGGCACACCGCCGAGGCCAAGAACCTCAACCGGCATGGATGGGCCAGCTTCTTTGATCTGCTTACCTTGATCGTTGACCACTGCGCGAACCTTGCCGCTTTCGGTGCCGACCACAAACACATCGCCGCGTTTCAGAGTACCGCGTGTGACAAGCACAGTGGCGACAGGGCCGCGGCCCTTATCCAGCTGTGCTTCGATTACGGTAGCATCTGCCGCACGATCCGGATTGGCTTTCAGTTCAAGCAATTCAGCCTGAAGCGCAATTTTCTCAAGCAATTCATCAAGGCCGGTACCTTTGGTTGCCGACACTTCGACGTCCTGCACATCACCCGACATCGCTTCCACGATGACTTCATGTTCAAGCAAACGCTCACGCACTTTCTGTGCATTCCCTTCTGGCTTATCGATTTTGTTAATCGCGACGATCATCGGGACGCCAGCAGCTTTGGTGTGCTTAATCGCTTCGATGGTTTGCGGCATAATGCCGTCATCCGCTGCGACAACCAGCACCACGATATCCGTGACATTGGCCCCGCGCTGACGCATTTCGGTGAAAGCGGCGTGACCCGGCGTATCGAGGAAAGTGATCTTCGATTTGTCCTTGGTCGTGACCTGATAGGAACCAATATGCTGGGTAATACCGCCAGCTTCGCCCTTGGTCACATTGGTGCCGCGCAGCGCATCGAGCAGGCTGGTCTTACCGTGATCGACGTGCCCCATGATCGTAACCACAGGCGGACGCGGTTTCAGAGTATCCTCTGGATCCTTGTCCTCTTCGACTTTGATGTCGACATCGTCTTCGGAAACGCGTTCGATATTGTGGCCAAACTCTTCGACCAGCAATTCGGCAGTGTCCTGATCAATCGTCTGGTTGACGGTGACCATCATATCCATGTTGAACAGCGCCTTCACCAGATCAGCGCCCTTCTCACCCATACGCTTGGCCAGTTCGCCGACAGTAATCGCTTCTGGAACGATAACGTCACGGACTTGCTTCTCGCGCGGTTTGGACGAACCACCACCTTGTTCGCGGCGTTCTTTTTCCCGTGCACGTTTCAGCGCGGCGAGGCTGCGGGCGCGGCGGCCTTCATCTTCGTTCAGCGCTTTGGTAACAGTCAGCTTGCCCGAACGGCGCTTGTCTTTGCCGCCACCCTTGGCCGGACGCTTCTCTTCCTTCTTGGGAGGACGCTTCGCTTCAGGCCGGGCAACGGGCGTGAACTTACGCGCAGCCGGTGTCGGTGTGGCCTTGCTTTCTTCGGCAGGCGCTTCCTTGGCCGCAGCTTCGGCAGCAGCGATTTCCGCAGCCTGTTTGGCTTCGTCCTCAGCAGCCTTCTTGGCGGCAGCTTCAGCGTCTGCGTCGGCTTTCTTATTGTCTTCCTGAGCTTGCTTCTCTTGCTCGACAGCCTTGGCTTTTTGCTCGGCATCTCGGCGGTTGGCATCTTCGGCAAGACGCAGGCGCTCTTCCTCAGCCTCACGCTGGAGGCGGGCAACGCGCTCTTGCGGGGTCTCGGATGTATCCGCGACTTTCTTCTTAGGCGCAGGTGCTTTGGCAACCGGCTCTGCCGCTGGTTCGGGCGTAGGCTCTGGAGCCGGAGCTGGTGTCGGCGCAGGCGTTTCGCCAGGCTTCAAGAGCTTCCGGCGGCGTTTCACCTCAACCGTGACGTTATTCGTCCGGCCGTGCGAGAAAGTCTGTTTGACTTCTCCACCACCAGCCGGGCCTTTTAGGCCAAGTGGCTTGCGGGTGCGCGTCGGTTTTTTGTCTTCGTCGCTCATAAAGCTCGTCTCTATCTTTCAATACTCAAATCGTCATTCGAACGGGGCGCAGACTGCACCTCGCCCGTATTCTGTAAGGGCTGTTTCGCCCGTAGGAAATGCATCAGGCGCGTTAGGACCGATTGGACCCGTTCTGCGGACTTATCATCTGCCAGCGCCATATGAACGACGTTATCGCGGCCCAATGCCACAGACAGTGCCGCTCGGTCCAGTGGCAAGGTGGTACCCCTACCTTCTAAACGCCCGCCTGAACCTTCGGCATCGCGTCCCACACGCCATGCCTGATCCAGCTTCTTACGCCCATCTTCGCTCGCATCCGATGCGTGTAGCAAGAGCGCAACTCGGCCGGACCGGGCCTGTTCGGCAATCCGGTCTGATCCCAATATAAGTTTTCCAGCGCGCATTTCGAGGCCGAGACGGTCCAAAAGCAAGCGGGAAAGCGCTGTCTCGATCAAATCAGGTAGATCTTCAGGTACGGTCAATTTCGCGCCCTTGAATGCCCGCGCCAACGCGCCGCGCAATTTTCCAGCCGCTAGCGCGTCTTCCAACTCGGCGCGTGTCACACCAAGCCAAGCACCACGCCCGGGCGCGCGCGCCAGCGGATCGGGCAGCACATCGCTGATTCCGTCTTCTTTGGCAGGCGATATCGCAAGCCGGATCAGTCCGTCTTTCGGGGAGACCTCCCCGGACAGAATACAGCGCCGTTCAGGCGCGGAAGCTTTATGCCCCCGCCCCGATGCGGCTTCGGAGATGTCGGAAGCTACAGGCTCATGTGGTGGAGTCCGCATCAGCGGCCTCCTGTGTGTCGGATCCGTCGGTGGAAGCGGCTGGTGCGTCTTCCCCGTTGGAATCAGGCTCGTCTTCGAACCAATGCGCGCGCGCAGCCATAATGATCTCGTTGCCCTGTTCTTCGGTCAAGCCGTACTCGCCCAGAACACCGCCCTTGTCTTCAGTCCGCTTCGACTGCTGTACGTCAGCCTTCATGCGCGGGCCCTCGGTCGGATTCTGGCGGCGCTTCGGTGCTTCGCGCTTCTTGGCGATCAGCTCGTCAGTCGCGAGATCAGCAAGATCGTCAAGCGTCAGAATGCCACCCTTACCCAGCACAACCAGCATTTGCTCGGTCAGATGCGGAAGTTCGGCAATGGCGTCTTCAACGCCCATTTCCTGACGCTCGGTGCGAGCAGCTGCCTCGTGACGTTCGATCGCTTCCAGAGCACGGCTCTGAAGTTCTTCAGCAAGCTCCTCGTCGAAGCCTTCAATCGCGCCCAGCTCTTCAAGCTGCACATAGGCAACTTCTTCCAGCTCGGCGAAACCTTCGGCAACCAGAAGCTGCGACAGCGTTTCGTCGACATCGAGCTCTTCTTCGAACATTTTCGAACGCTCGGCGAATTCCTTCTGGCGTTTCTCCGAGGCTTCTTCCTCGGTCATGATGTCGATCTGGTGACCGGTCAGTTGACTGGCGAGACGGACATTCTGACCGCGACGGCCAATCGCAAGACTCAATTGATCGTCAGGAACAACGACTTCGATACGGCCTTCATCCTCATCGAGAACAACGCGCGCAACAGTCGCTGGCTGTAGGCCGTTGACCACGAAAGTCGCGGTGTCTTCCGACCATGGAATGATGTCGATCTTTTCGCCCTGCAATTCCTGCACGACAGCCTGAACGCGGCTACCCTTCATACCAACACAGGCACCGACGGGATCGATAGAACTGTCATGGCTGATCACGCCGATCTTGGCGCGGCTGCCCGGATCGCGAGCAGCGGCTTTGATCTCGATAATGCCATCGTAAATCTCGGGTACTTCCTGAGCGAACAATTTGCGCATGAAATCAGGATGCGCGCGACTGAGGAATATCTGCGGACCGCGATTGTTGCGCTCCACCTTAGTGATAATCGCGCGGATACGTTCGCCGACACGGGCGGCCTCCCGCGGAATTTGCTGGTCGCGGCGGATAACGCCTTCTGCGCGCCCCAGATTGACGATCACATGGCCGAACTCAACCGATTTGATCACGCCAGTGATGACTTCGCCGTCACGATCTTTGAATTCTTCGAACTGACGCTCACGCTCGGCATCGCGAACCTTCTGGAAGATCACCTGCTTGGCGGACTGTGCATCGATGCGGCCCAGATCAACCGGAGGTAGCGGATCGACAATGAAGTCGCCCAGCTTGGCATCATCTTCGAGCTTCTGCGCCGCTTTCAGATCGACTTGCTTGAAGTAGTCTTCGACTTCCTCAACCACTTCGACAACACGCCACAAACGCAAATCGCCGGTTTGCGGATCGAGCTTCGCGCGAATATCGTTCTCCGCACCATAGCGGTTACGCGCGCTCTTCTGGATCGCTTCTTCCATCGCTTCGATGACGATCGCTTTGTCGATCATCTTCTCGGTTGCGACAGCGTTCGCGATTGCAAGCAGCTCTGCCTTATTGGCGGAAATAGCACTGGCCATTAATTGTCAGCCTTCTCTTCTTCATCTTCTGAAATTTCATCGGCACCGGAAGTGTCCAATGGTTTAGTCGCAGCAATCAGCGCGTCGGTCAGGACGAGCTTTGCCGAATGGATCGAACCGAGCGGAAAAGATACCGCACCGGCCTTGTTATCTTCAATTGTGACAGTCTCAGCTTTTATGCCGACCAAATTACCGCGTAGGTGGCGCGGGCCGTCAAAGCCCTTGGCCATCGAGACTTTTGCCTCATGCCCTGCCCAGTCAGAATAATCCTTGGGGCGCGTCAGCGGGCGGTCGATACCGGGCGAGCTGACTTCAAGGTGATAAGCACCTTCAACCAAAACGTCGCCCTGCTCTTCCAAAGCATCAATCTGCTCGGACACTGCGCGCGACAAGGCTGCGCACTGCTCGATCACCAGCTGCCCCGTCGCCGGATCCTCCGCCATGATTTGCAACGCTTGGGTTCCGTCACCGGCTTCCGAAGGCATCATCTTTACGCGCACCAGATCAAAACCGAGAGCTTGCGCTTCGGGTTCTATAATCTGCGTCAGGCGTGCCAGATCGGCCATTCGGTCTCCGTCAGTAAACAATCGCTGTGACAATAGAGTTTCGTGCCGGCCCCTTTCGGCGCCAGCCCCACTTTGTAGTCACAATGTCGGGATGAGAGGCAGATAGGCGGGGACCAGCGCGATTGCAACATGAATCGAATACGCCGAGCACAAATACCCTCAATTTGATCTGACGATGATGCCTGAACACGCAAACAAATAACTTGCGGGATTGCCTCGACCCGCCTAGCGGAAAGGATATGTTGTAACATTATCTTTGGCGGTCTTTTCCTCTCATGACGACACTATTGCATTCCACAATTGCTAAATCCGATTCCGCAAGCGTCCTTCGCGAAGTACGCAATGAGGATTGCAACCTCGCTATCTGGGAGCGCGCATCCATTGCCGGTATCGAAGGGCTTTTTTTGGGTTCGCCGGACGATGTGCGCTTCACGGCATCGCTAAATGATCTGCCCGATCAGTTGCGCAAACAGTTAAATATGTCCGGCTTCACCGCGACTTCTGCGCGCGATAGGTTGATCGCTGACACCGTTCAGTTGGCGGCGATGTACTGCTCGATCTTGGCCACCGATGCACTCGAAATCCGGCTTGAGACGGTAACGACAAACGCCTGCCGCAAATGGCATTCCGATTATGTGACTGCACGCGTCATCACGACATATGTCGGTTCCGGCACGGATTGGCTCGATGCGGAAGATGCAGCGCGTATAGAACACGGGCTTGGTCCTACAAACATCAACTCGCTGCAACCTGGAGATGTCGGAATTTTTAAAGGTAGGCTCGCGACCAACGCACCGGCAATCCACAGATCTCCGCCAATCGATGGTACAGGCGAGAAGCGGCTTCTACTTGTGCTCAATCCATCTGCAGAGGTCTGAAGTGCAATCTCCGGCAAGTTTCGACCGCGCCGCCGTTGCGCTTAGCGTGGCATGCGTCGCTCATTGCATGGTGCTACCAGTTATCGCCATTTCTATGCCGTTCTTAGCTGCAAGCGTAGAGGCAGAGTGGGTGCATTGGACACTGGCTGCATTTGCGACCTTCGCATCAACAAGCGTTATCATGCATCGCAGCACAACCCGCGAGCCATCATTTCTGGTACCGGCTGTAACAGGTATGATTTTGATTATAGCGGCATTGTTTGGAGAAAGTTTCGGTATCGATGAAACACTACCGACGGTCTTTGGCGGAATCTTACTGGCAACAGCGCATATTCGGCGACTTATCGGTAAGCAGCCCCATTAGTTGCAGAAGCGCTGAACTTGGCGGTCGAGCTCGTCAATTTTGCGGGCATCGCGGTCGGTTGTTCCGTTATCGAGCGAACGCTCCCACGCATCGGCTGCGAGCTCTTTGAACCGGATGCACTGTTCGCGCTTGGCTTCCGTTTGCGCGTTCTTTATTTCTTCGCCAATCGAACTGCCATCAAGCGATGCCATGGGCTGGTTCATAACATCGTCTACATTGCGCGGTGCGGAAACCGCATAGGCAACCCAGCCTGCGATCACGACAGTGCCAGCTAGACTTGCGATTGCTTTGATGCCGTTCATCAACCATCTCCCTATCAGTGTTGGACACGGTAGTTGGCACGTCCTAAATCTGAGTTAACCGGTGTTTGTCGCACTGAAGGCAAAGTGCCGGACTGTCGCGGTTTTCACATCTCTTCGATTTTTTCGTACTTACCCTTGTTGAGCACCCAGGCATCGCCATCGATAATCACAAAGACTCTTGCCGGTATATAATAGCTTTGAAAATAGTGAATTTCGGTCGGATGCTTATCTAGGACGTGAGACACTCCCAGCGCATAGGGCTTTTGGCCCTCTGGGCCATCCTCGAGCCCCATGGTGAGACACGAATTCGTAAACTTGCGCGATGATTTGACCTTCCCATCTGGTGTAACATCGAACCGGTAGTGACCGCCAAAGGGATAAGAATTTTCTTCGGTCGTTGATGTGAGCAAATATATTTTGATCACCCCGTCCTCGTCAGGTGGAAGGCCGATGAAATTCGCAGAGCTGCGGGTGCAAAAGCCCCACTCCTGTTTCTTGAATTCCTCGATTGCCGCTGTACGCGCTGCGACTATGCTTTCCAGCATCGGAGACAGGGCAACCCGGGTTTCTGCGTCATGCACCCCGCCGCCGATTACTTTCGAACCTGCAACTTCGTAGCGGGCGAATTCGTGGTGACCCTCTTGATCTTCGGCAAAGAAAACCAATCCAAGGTTCCCGTTGTCGAGCGGTTCGACCACATAGCCGCGCAAATCATTCTGAGCTGACATATCGACCGTTTCGGCAAGCGCGTCAGTGCCGTGCCAAGCCGCTTGGTCGTGTAAATAGAGTTGCTGGCCGAGTTCCATGGATTTGACATTGGCAGCTTCAGCCTTCTCGGACGGTTCCTTCGCCATCACAGGGGACGCGATCATTAGCGCGGTTGCGAGTATTGAAATCAGATAGCGCATGGCAATCCTTTAGAAATCTTGACATTCAGAATTTTGTCCAGCGGCTTCACTGGCTGCCTGGCATCACGCCATCAGCCATCGCTTTGCCGGCTGCGATTTCTTCCTCGGTCCAATTGACGTAATCAATGTCCCAAGTGACCTCCGCCGCGGTGACCTGGAGAGCCAAATTCATATAGCGCGCGGCGAAATGATGAATCTCAGTGGGGTGCGGATCAAGTACGTGGACGAACGGAAAGTTGTCTGGCGCATTGTGGACATAACGTTCGAAGCGCGGCGCATCGAGACAGGAATTCTCGAATGCGCGGCCACTAACAGCCTCGCCCTCTGCATTAACCATGAAGCGGTAATGGCCGCCCAGCGGGAAGCGCCCAGGGACAACCGGTGGTGAAAGAACATATACCGCGATCATGCCGTCCTTGTTCGGTGGCAAAGTGACATAGTTCGCTGCTCCCGACCGGCATAACGGCAATTTCTGCTCGGCGCCCTGCTTCATCGCCATATCGCGCGCTGCGATCTGCTTCAGCAGGAAGTCTGACAAAGGGTGCTTAGCCGGGTCATCGTGCATTTTTGCCGAGACCAGAGCGCCGCCGTCTACCTCGAACAGAACGAACTCAAAGAGCGACCCTTCGCGCTTAGTGTAAAACACGACGCGGATATTACCGTTGTCGAGTTCTTCGGTCATGAATGTCAGATATTCTGGGCGATCTTCTGCTCTCAATTGCCGATTGAGTTCATCGTGCGCCAACCATGACGCCCGATCATGCTGAAACATCTGCTCGCCAATCCGTGCAGCTTCAGCATTCGCAGCGATCTGCTCGGCGCTGGCACCTTTGGGGGCACCTTCGGGATTGGCCGGAACAGCTGGCGTGGAGAAAGCCAAACCAAACAGCACCGGCAAGAACAACAAACGCTTCATATAATCCCCAAAATCCAACCGAGCGGCACTGATCAACCTTGTGCCAGCGGGCGTTTCATGACGCAATGGCGCAAAGTTGCAGCGATCCGTCCGACATCAACAGCAGTGGGCACTTTTACCGATGACTTCGATATCCGGCGCTGCACCATAATCTTCACGCTGGCCATCGGTGAAAAATGCTTCCCAGACGATACCATCAGGATCGCGCGTCCAAGTCTTGTACGAATGCGCATAACAGCACTGCGTTTCACCCTCTTCGAATGTGTCCGCACCAGACGCTTCAATGTTGCGGTAAATGTCCTGCAGTTCGTCGTCATTCGATGCCTGTAGTCCAACATGCGCGATGCCGCTCTTGCCCTTTGCTGGCTCAATCGAGATGTTCACAAACGGATCATCGAGCAACCATTTCTTATAGTCTGGCTCATCAACTGTCGGTTCGGCGCCGAACAGTTTGGTGTAGAAATTGGTGGACACTGCAAGGTCGTTCACGCGCAAATTCATATGAAGCCGCTTCATGTAGGCTCTCCTGTAGCGATTGTTTTGTGGGTACTTTCAATACTGCGATCTTCAGCGCAGCAATTTTCGAGTAGATATGAGATCAGATTCTGCATCGTTCCAAATCTGACGCGGTAGATAACTGACCGGCCTTCGCGCCGCTCCGCCACCAAACCGGCGTGTTTCAGATTCGTGAGATGAAACGAGAGCGAACTCGCTGGTACGCCAACCCTTTTGGCAATCACGCCTGCTGCGAGTCCAGCATTCCCCGCTTTTACAAGCTCGCGAAAAACAGCGAGACGATTGACCTGCGCGAGAGCTGCCAGGGTTTCGACGGCCTGCTCCGACTCCGAGTACTTCATCATTTCCATATTTCGATAATTATGGAAATGAATCGAATTTGTCAAGCCTGCGTTGACGTAATCGCCAGTCAGTCAGCCTTCTGCCAGCCCGTGTTTCTTGATGCAATGGCGCAGCTGATCGTAACTGAGGCCCAGCGCTTTGGCGGTTTGACGCTGGTTCCAGCGGTGCTTGCCCAGCGCATGTTCAACAATGGTGCGCTCATGCTCGTCGACCGCTGCGCGCAGATCATCAACCAATTCCAGATCAGCCACAGGCGATGCTGCTACTGAAGGTGATGCGACTGCCTCGGCTGGCTTCGACTTGCTCGAGGCTTCGCCAATGGGCTTCCATGGGGAATCGAACGGATCGAATTGCACATGTGCAATCGGCTCGTTCCAATCGTCCCAACGATAAATCGCACGCTCGACTACATTACGCAGTTCGCGGACATTTCCTGGCCAAGGATGATTATCGAGTTCCTTGCGGACGTGCTCGGCGAAGCCGGGCCAGCCTTCCCACCCAATCTCCGCCGCCATCCGCCGCCCGAAATAGTCGGTCAGCATATCGATGTCGCCTTCGCGCACGCGGAGCGGCGGCAAGGTGATAACCTCAAAACTCAGCCTATCGAGCAAGTCGGAACGGAATGTTCCTTCTTCCGCGGCCTTGGGCAAATTCTCATTGGTCGCTGCGACAATCCGCACATCGACATTGATAGGACGCGAGGAACCAATGCGCGTCACTTCGCCATATTCAACAGCCCTCAACAGGCGTTCTTGCGCGGCCATCGACAGCGTACCCAGTTCGTCGAGAAATAATGTGCCTTTGTCGGCTTCTTCAAACCTTCCGGCGCGTGCTTTGGTAGCACCTGTGAAAGCGCCTGCCTCGTGACCGAACAATTCGGCCTCGATAAGCGTTTCGGGAAGAGCCGCGCAGTTCATCGTGACTAGCGGTTCACCCCACCGTTCGGACAGACGGTGGAGACGCTCTGCAATGAGCTCTTTGCCCGTTCCCCGCTCGCCCACAACGAGCACCGGACGCCGCATCGGAGCCGCGCGACTGGCGCGCTCGACCGCGTCCAAGAATGCCCCGGATTGGCCGATAAATTGGTTCTTTTGCTCCATTGCCCCAACCTATAGTGAAAATTCCCAATGGTTGGCAATAGGCACTAAGTCGGATTTTCGGCTGATTCAGGCAACATATTGAATATATTATAGTAAATCAGTTTGGCACACCCCTTGCTAAGATGTGGACAAGAAATGTGTGAACAATACCAAACGGTGTCGAAAGTCAGTTTTGCCGCCATCTTAGAAGGAACCGTGCCATGTATGACCGCCGCTTTTTCCAGACCAAACTGGGCCAGGCCGCAATGGCTAGTATCGCTGCAATGTGTGCATTCGTTGCACTGACAACGCAGATGCAAGTTGATCCGGCATTCGCCGCATCGCCAGCAATCGAAGCGGTCGAGCTCGCATGAACAAGCCTTCCGACAAAGGTTCGGGAGAACGGGATCCCCTAGCGCCTGAAAAAGGGCCTAAGGCTGCCGGAGCGCAGGTCGATAGTGACATGCCCCCGCGCAATGCGGTATCCCGCTTCGAGGCTGAGGTAGAACGCCTTCGCCAGACCCCGACACCTACGCAGACTGCTAATATGCAGGCGCAAACATTCAATCTGTTCAACAGTGGAGCACCCTTGATGGGAATATTCAGCCGAACCCGTGATATCATCGCCGCCAATTTCAACGATATGCTGGATAATGCCGATGACCCGGCAAAAATGATCCGCATGATCATCCTCGAAATGGAGGAAACTCTGGTCGAAGTGCGCGCAAGTGCGGCACGGACGATCGCCGAT
This sequence comes from Pontixanthobacter sp. CEM42, assembly GCF_017812015.1. Taxonomy (GTDB): domain Bacteria; phylum Pseudomonadota; class Alphaproteobacteria; order Sphingomonadales; family Sphingomonadaceae; genus Pontixanthobacter. The sequence goes on from NZ_JADQTN010000001.1 coordinate 1,840,306, forward strand.
CAAAAAGAAATGCATCGGCACACGGTGAAGCTGGACAGACTGCAGGCTGATTGGGGCGAAAAAGCCCAATTGGCTCTGAGCAAGGATCGTGAAGATCTTGCACGCGCTGCTCTGGTTGAGAAGAAGAAGGCGTCGGACATGTCCGATCAGCTGAAAGCAGAGATCGCTGTGCTGGACGACGCCCTTCGCGCTTACGAACAGGATATCGCGAAGCTGCAAAATCGTCTCCGCGAAGCCCGCAGCCGCCAGACGGCCATCGCGGCCCGTCTGGAAAGCGCCGAAAACCGCGCCAAGCTGCGTACGCTGATGAGCACAGAGCGGACCGATGATGCCCTCGCCAAGTTCGACCAACTCGAACGCCGCGTGGATTATGCAGAAGGCCGAGCCGAAGCGATGTCGATTGCCGACAATAGCGGCAAACCATCGCTGTCAGACGAGATCGCTGCCCTCGAAGGCTCCGACAAGGTCGACGAAGAACTAGAAGCTATGAAGGCTGCCCTGAAAGGCGCCTCAAACGATAAGAAGGGTAAGTAAACCATGGAAGATATCCTCCCATTCTTTGCAGTACCAACGGTTATCATTGGTTTACCGTGGCTAATCCTCCACTACGTCACGAAATGGAAAACAGCGGCTACCATTACCACCGATGACGAGGATTTGTTGGGCGACTTGTATCAACTCGCCAAGCGTCTCGACGAACGGATGGATACGGTCGAGCGCCTCGTGGCTAGCGACAACCCAGACTATCAGCCAGCCCGTCTGATGCATGACCGCGAAACAGACAATCAGCAATTGCGCGAGCTCGATCGCATGCTCGCCGAGAAGAAGGAAGCCCGGTAATGACTAGCGAACGCACCACCCTGTATCGCGACAAGCAAAACGCCAAATTGATGGGCGTCTGTTCGGGGATCGCGGATTACACAGGCGTCAATGTCCTGTGGGTCAGACTGGCGGCACTCATTCTCGCATTCAGTACTGGCTTTGCAATTCCGATTTACTTCGTCACCGGCCTGCTTCTGAACAAGAAGCCTGCGCATCTCTACGTCGATCAGGACGAACAGAAATACTGGCAGCGCGTCCGCCAGAGCCCGCAGCGTAGCGCTCGCGAAATTCGTAGCCAGATGCGCGACATTGACCGCCGCCTAGCCGATGTTGAGACATATTACGTAACCAGTAACCCGCGCCTGACCGCCGAAATTGAGCGCCTGCGCTAAGACAACAACAAGATAGGGAGGACTAACGTGGGTGAGATAATTGGACTGGTTGCCGTCGCTGCACCGTTTCTGATGGTTTTAGGAATCGTGTGGATCGGCAGTCAGAAGAAACTCGAAGAGAAACGCATCGCCGCAACCGCTGAGATGAGCTCTGAGAAAGCAGCACAATACGCCGCACAAACAGCAGAACTCGAACAGCGTGTCCGAGTGCTGGAACGCATCGTGACTGACCGTGGGTATGACGTAGCGACACAGATCGAAGCACTTCGCGATCAGCAAGAAGTGGACAATGCCGGCAGCGGAACACCGCTCAATATCGCCAAAGGGGAGCGCGTATAATGGATTGGGGTGGACCTGCCTTTGTGATCGCGATCATCGCGCTCAGCACCGGTGGCTGGCTGATCAACAATTGGATCCGCGCCAAGCACGGATACGAACTGGAAGACGAATGGGGCGGCAAGACTGCACCCAAGAACACCGGTGAGATTAAAGAGCTTCGCGCTGAAAACGCCGAATTGGTCCAGCTGCTCAAAGATCAGGGCAAGCGCATGGAAACGCTCGAGCGGATTGTGACCGACAAAGGTTACCGCCTGAACGAAGAAATCGAAGCTCTGCGCGATCTGCCAGACGCCAAGGCACAAGATAGCGGCACGCCGCTCAATATTTCGAAGAAAGAACGCACGTAATGCAAGCCGAGACCATCATCCCCCATCTGCCATGGATCATTGCGGCAGGCCTAGCCATCGGCGGCGCAGGTGTTTTTGGCTGGATCCACACGACCCGGCTTAAGATCAAGCATGGCTATCCACTGGAAGGCATGTGGGGCCAGTCGCTCAAACCAACGACGGACGGCCAAACTGCCGAACGGGTGACCCTGCTGACTCAGGAAAATGCGCAACTGCGTGCAGAAGTCGGCGCGATGAAAGACCGGCTCGCCAATGTCGAACGGATCGTCACCGACAGCGGTTTCCAAGTGAATAACGAAATCGAAAAGCTCCGTGATCGTTCTGGTGAAAGCGCTGGCGTACCACTGACCGAGCGCCAAACAGAAGGGAACGCATAATGGACGGCGATCTTGTCCTGATTTTCACTTTCATCCTCATCATCGCATCGATTGCGTTGGGCGTGGGCAGTTCAATCCACCGCAGGGCCAACGAGCATGAAGAGCGCAAACTTGAGCTACTTGCCCGGACCAAAGAAGCCGAATCTGGCGGCGGTGTTTCGACCGAAGCGTATAAGAAATTGGAAGATCGGGTCCGGGTATTGGAACGTATTGCGACCGATCGCGGTCAAGACTTGGCATCACAGATCGAAGATTTGCGCGGGCTACCCGACGCGGATCTCTCTGCCAAAACAACGGAGAAAGTATAATGGGTTTCTGGACAGCAGTTGTCATCATCGTAGCGATTGGCGCCGTCGCCAGCGTGCTTCAAGCACGGTACCGCGCCCAAGCGGGGATCATCGCCGACAAGCAAGGCAACGAGCAATTTATCGAACGCTCTGATCCTGACGCACAACGCGAAGTCAAAGAACTGCGCGAACGGATCAAAGTTCTAGAGCGTATCGCGACTGATACGAACACATCCGAGAGCCGGAAAATTGCAGCGATCTCTGACGAGATCGAGAGCTTGAGAGACAAGTAACAAACGGATGCGGGCCGCGTGATGGCTAAACCCAATTTTTGGGGCCCGTGTTGAGGGAGGATTTGTGAAATGACCGAACAGATCATCATATCCAGTGCAACGATTATCGGCATGACGATTGTCGCCTTGATCGGCCTTCGTGGTTGGCAAGGATGGCTGGCGCTGAAAGAGCAAGAGCTTGAACGCACTGGCACCATCCGTCAGGAAGTCGATACCGGTTCCGATGTGGGATCAAGCGCGGGCGCCGCCCGGATCGAGATTGCCGATCTAAAAGAACGCATCCGCAAGCTGGAAGCAATTGCCAGCGGGGTGGATTTGTAAGCCGCAGCCACTACATGCGCTGCATGCGCACACTCGAAGACATCCAAGAAGAATATGAATTTCTCGAAGGCGATGAACGCTATCGCTTGCTGATCGAACTGGGCCGCGAGCTTGATGATATGCCAGCCGCTCTCAAAACTGACGCAACTCTGGTACGCGGATGTTCCGCCAGTGTGTGGGTTTATCCAACCGAGGAAAACGACGCGTTGCATTTTCTAGCAGACAGCAATGCCGCGATCACTAAAGGCATCGTTGCGCTCGTGATTTCAGCCGTGCAGGATAAGCCGGCACAAACTGTCGCCGATATGGATGTGACAGCGGCGCTCGATCCATTTGATCTCAAAAACCAGCTCAGCTCCAACCGGACGCAAGGCATCCCCAATATGATTTCCTTGGTAAAGGAGCACGCGGCGCGCATCGCCGCTGGCTGATATGCGCCCTTTCTATCTCATTGTCGGGATAGTCTCGGTTATTTTGGGAGTGATCGGCGCTGCTCTGCCGATCATGCCGACGGTTCCGTTTCTTATTCTGGCCGCGTTCTGTTTCGCGCGAAGCAATCCAGTGTGGGAGCAAAAATTACTCGATCATCCCAAATGGGGGCCGCAACTGCGCGATTGGCGCGAGCGCAGAGCCATATCGCGCCGCTCGAAAATTCTGGCGATCACCGCGATGACAGTAGGCGCAGTCTTTACCTGGTACACACTGGGTGCACCCTATGTTTACATTTCGATCGCGATCCTTGTGATCAGCGGAACGTGGATCGCTACTCGAAACGAGTAGTAGCGCTCAGTCTTCCCGGTCCATCGCAAAGGACCCACGATCATCGGGCAGAAACCATGATCCGCTGATCGATGTTCCGTCGGCACTCAATACGCCTTCATAGCTAATCGGCCTTGCGGGCGGTTGCCCAATCGCATCATCATCGGGAATGTACTTCTTGACGAAGTTGATAGTTCGATCCGTGCATACGCCCTCAATTTCGGCGCGGCGATTTCCGCTCTGCTCGGTGTGGGGTTCAATTACCAGCCCGCGAAGCTGCCCATTCTCATCCTTCAAGCGAAGCCGGAATTCGGTTTGTTCGACATCGTCGCCCGAATAGGCATAGGTGCCTTCCCATATGCCCGACAGATCGATTGCTTCGGTCACTTCTGTAGCCCTTAGTTAGATATCGCTTGGCCGGATCTTTGCGGTTCCGGCATCGCGCTGATGCTTCAATTCATTCTTAAGCACCGCGGGATCGCGAGCCCATAGAAAGCCAAAGCTAACACCGCCTTCTTTACCAATGGTTGCATGATGCAATTTGTGCGCTTGCACGAGCCGCTTCGCATAGCCGCGTTTGGGAACCCATTTGAAATAACGCTGATGAACCAAACCATCATGCACCAGTGTGTAAATGATGCCGTAGCATAGGATGCCGATTGCGATCCATGTCGCAGGAACCCATGCCGCGTCGCCCAGAACCCATTCGCTGCCCCAGATGAACATCGAAATACTCATAGCGGCGCCGAACAGGCCATAGAGATCGTTCTTCTCAAGGGGCTTATCATGCGGCTCGTGATGGTCGCGGTGCCATCCCCAACCCCAGCCATGCATGATGTATTTATGGCTCGCCCACGCGACCCACTCCATCGCCGCGATGGTGAGGAGGACAATCACAACAGGGACAACAACTTCCATAACGATCGCCGCTATAGCTTAATCATTCGTGGGAAAGAAGAACCGCGCGATCTCCTCTCCGATGCGTGCCGGGCGCAAGGTTTCGGCGTCAATGCAGCACCAGCTCGATTGGATTTCCGCCAGCACATCTTCGCCACGTTGGATAACCGTATGGTAGAAGGCACGCGCACCTTTGGTGCTCTCCAATACCGTATTCGCAATCACATCGTCGTCGAGAAACGCCGGCTTGCGGTACGTAATTTCATGCTTCAGCGCGACCCATGCACGGCTCGCCACTGCGTCAGCGGGCGCGATGTTGCGCCAGTGCGACAGCACTGCATCCTGCACCCAGCCAAGATACCGCGCATTGTTCACATGCCCCATGAAATCAATGTCCGAGGGAAGAATCGTAATCGGGAAAGAATAAGGCTTTGCTGACATGAGTGTCAGTTAGGCGCTGAACCCTTTCGATTCCATGACAAATATGCGGAATTCCCGAATCTTCGTCGATTGTTGCCTATTAATCGCGGTAATTCTCACGTCGACCATCGGACAGGTCACGCAACTATATTTCGATTCTGACGCTTCTCACAACAGCTCATTCCATGGCTGTTCATAAAACTATCTATATAAATGAACAAATCGAACGAAGCATCGTATCAGAAAGGATCGAACCATGCAGACTTCTACTAAGCTACTCGCCCCCCTGATGGCTGCTCCGCTAGCCATTGCAATGGCTGCCCCAGCCAGCGCAGGACCTAATAATGGCTGGTCTGAAACCCGTCAGGCTCCGTACGCCCGGCAGCATCGCGATCGCTATTCTGATCCGCGCATTGAGCGACGTTTGGATCGGATCAGTCGCGAAATCCGCCAGGCTCGCCGCTCGGGCGAACTAAGCCGCTACGAAGCGCGTATCCTTCGCCAGAAGTTGCGTACAGCAGAGCGGGGTTATCACGCCTTTGCGCGCAATGGCCTGTCGCGCCGCGATATCCGCGTAACCATGCGCCGGATCAGTAATGTCAGGCAAGATTTGTCGGACAGGCGGTACCGGTATGACCGGCGGGCGCGATATGATGACCGTCGCACCAACCGCCGCGGTTACCGCTAAGGACAATGCACCTCGATTATTGGGTAGACTGAAGTTTTCCTAACTTGAGGCACCGGGACGGCTGGCCTAGGCGCAATCCATGGCCAGCCGTCCTCTTACTTTATACGAAAAAATCTGGAACGCCCACGTCGTGGAGACCCGCGACGATGGCACAGCTTTGATCTTCATCGACCGGCATCTGGTTCACGAAGTAACCAGCCCGCAGGCCTTCGAGGCGCTAAGATTGGCAGGCCGCACAGTCCGCCGTCCTGATCTGACTTTGGCAGTCCCTGATCACAATCTACCGACCACCCCTCGGCTCGACGCAGCGGGCAAGAAAATCCCGATCGCCGATCCGCAAAGCGCCGCGCAGCTGGAAGCGCTCGAAGCCAACGCGCCATCGTTCGGTATCCGCTACATCGATGCAACGGCTGCCGAGCAAGGCATCGTCCATGTTGTTGGTCCGGAACAAGGCTTCTCGCTTCCCGGAACAACAATTGTCTGCGGCGACTCTCACACGGCAGCACATGGCGGTGTTGGCGCACTGGCATTCGGAGTTGGCACCAGCGAAGTCGAGCACGTTCTGGCCACGCAGACCCTGCTGCTGAAACGCTCGAAGACAATGGAAGTGGCGGTTACCGGCGAACTTGGTCCGGGCGTTACATCTAAGGATCTGATCCTGCACATCATCGGGATTGTCGGCACAGCGGGCGGCACCGGTCATGTCATCGAATATCGCGGCGACGTGTTCAAAAAAATGAGCGTCGAAAGCCGCTTAACCGTGTGCAACATGTCCATCGAAGCGGGCGCACGCGCCGGATTGATCGCGCCCGATGAAACGACGTTTGCCTATCTCAAGAACCGTCCACTTTCTCCGACAGGAGACAATTGGGACAAGGCAGTCGCCTACTGGAGCAGTCTCAAAACCGATCCCGGCGCGACCTTCGACAAAGTTGTCCAGATCGATGCTGCAGACGTAGAACCAACCGTCACTTGGGGCACCAGCCCCGAAGACGTGGTTCCGATTGGCGGCTCAGTTCCCTCACCCTCGAGTTTCGCCGATCCATCCAAACAGAGCGCTGCGCAAAAGAGCCTCGACTATATGGGCCTTACACCCGGCCAGAACATGACCGATGTCGACGTCCAGAACATCTTCATCGGTAGCTGCACCAACAGCCGGATCGAAGATCTACGCGCTGCCGCCGATATACTGCGCGGCAAACGCAAGGCGGAGAATGTGAAATGGGCCATCGTTGTCCCCGGCTCTGGCCTCGTGAAACAAATGGCCGAGGAAGAGGGACTGGATAAGATCTTCATCGACGCTGGCCTCGAATGGCGTGAACCCGGCTGTTCAGCGTGCTTGGGGATGAATCCCGATAAAGTCCCACCAGGCGAACGCTGCGCTTCCACCAGCAATCGCAATTTTGTCGGCCGCCAAGGGCCCGGCGCAAGGACACATCTGATGAGCCCCGCAATGGCTGCTGCCGCTGCTATTACCGGCAAGCTCACAGACGTCAGAGAGTTGGTGAAATAGGACAAATGCCCTTGTCACCTCACGCGCGGAGCACCATTTAGAGCGTATGACAAAGAAACTACCCAAGTCGCTCGGCGGAAAGGCCGCTATTGGCGCCGCTGCTATCGGATCGGCCGCAATTGCTGCCGCCCTTCTCTATGCCAACAAACGCAAAGAGAAGAAGATCGATCAGCACAAAACGCCCACTGGCGAGCCGCCGGAAACGGACTAATGGAGCCGGTCACCAGCGTCGAGGGCCGCGCAATTCCGTTTGGCGCGAAGAACGTCGATACCGATGTCATCATTCCCGCTGCATGGCTCAAAACCATCAGCCGAGAGGGATTGGGCGAAGGCGCCTTCGAAACAATCCGCGCGCAAGACGGCAATGTATTCGATGATCCTGAATATGCAGGCGCACCCATTCTGATCGCCGGCGACAATTTCGGCTGCGGTTCCAGCCGTGAACATGCTGCATGGGCGCTGCTCGATATGGGCGTCAAAGTGGTTATTGCGCCGAGTTTCTCCGATATCTTCGCAGGCAACGCATTCAAGAACGGCATCCTGACGGTCGCTTTGCCGCAGAAGCAGATCGACCGATTGATGGAAGTCGCGGAGAGCGATCCGGTCACCGTCGATCTGGAAACGCAAACGGTCACCACACCATTTCAGGATCGCTTCACTTTTGAAGTCGATCCATTCCGCAAGCATTGTCTTAGCGAAGGACTCGACGAAGTTGGCCTGACGCTTGAGCGCGACGCTGTTATTACAGACTACGAACAGAGAGCTCAGGCGGATATGCCGTGGCTCGCAAATAAGAAAACACAATCTGAGGGGAAAGCCGCATGAAAGCCTTGTTGTCCAAAGAAGTGGGCGGGCCGGAAACGCTTGTCGTAGACGATATTGCCGAACCGACACCCGGCAAGGGCGAAGTTCTGATCAAGGTCGCTGCCTGCGCAATCAACTTCCCTGACACACTAATCATCCGCGATATGTACCAGTTCAAGCCGCCCCGCCCATTCGCACCGGGCGGTGAAATCTCGGGCACTATCGAGGCGCTGGGCGAAGGCGTTGAAGGTTGGAAAGTCGGCGACCGCGTTCTGTCCGGCATCGGTAATGGCGGCCTGCAAGAGAAAGTCGTTGTAGCGGCAACACGTCTGTTCGCTGTGCCGGATTTTGTCGAACTACCAGAAGCGTCTGCGTTGCTGATGACCTATGGCACGACGATCCACGGCCTGAAGGATCGCGGCGACATCAAAGAAGGCGATACGATGCTGGTGCTCGGCGCGGCTGGCGGCGTTGGCCTGTCCGCGGTTGAGTTAGGCAAAGCCTATGGCGCGCGCGTTGTGGCTGCTGTTTCCAGCGAGGAAAAAGGCGAAGTTGCCCGCAAAGCTGGGGCCGACGAAGTTGTAGTCTATCCCCGTGCTCCGTTCGATAAGGACACGTCCAAAGCCCTGGCAAAAGCATTCAAGGATGCAGTCGGCCCCGAAGGCGCCGACATCGTCTATGACATTGTCGGCGGCGATTATTCGGAGCCAGCATTGCGCGCCATCGCATGGGAAGGCCGCTTTTTGGTAATCGGCTTCCCTGCCGGTATCGCCAAGATGCCGCTCAATCTAACCCTGCTCAAAAGCTGTGACATTCGCGGCGTGTTCTGGGGTGCGTTCACCGCCCGCGAACCGCGCAAGAACGAAGCGAATATCGCCGAACTCTTCCGCCTATGGAAAGAGGGCAAAATCAGCCCGCTGGTGAGCGAAACATACCCGCTGGAACGTGCCCACGAAGCCATCGCCAAGCTGGAATCGCGCGGTGCGATTGGCAAACTTGTTGTCACAATGGACGGCTAGTTCCGCCTCGGGACGCTTGCGGCAACCGCCCTGCGTCCCTATTTCAAGTGTATAGTTAAACACGAGGGACTGATGACCGATTTCAACGACCGCCAGAAGGGCGAAGAAGCCAAATACGCATTCGACGAAGAGAACGCGTTCAAGATCGCCGCGCGCCGTAATCGCCTGCTTGGCCAATGGGCCGCAGAACTGATGGGTCTCGATGAAGAAGAGACCAAGGCTTACGCCACCGCCGTTGTTCAAGCTGACTTCGAAGAAGCCGGTGACGAGGATGTGATCCGCAAGCTGCTTGGCGATCTCACCACGGCGGAAGTCGATGTCGACGAGGCTGGCGTCCGCACTGCTCTCGAAGAGAAAACCATCGAAGCACGCCGCCAATTGATGAGCGAGTCCTAACGCCATGCCAATGAGCGGCGAGGAAATTGAAGGCATGATCAAGGCCGCGATGCCCGATGCCGAAGTTGAAATGACCGATTTGGCGGGCGATGGCGACCATTGGGCCGCCAAAGTCACTGCTCCCGATTTCGCGGGCAAAAGCCGCGTTCAACAACACAAGATGGTCTACGATGCGCTGGACGGCCGCATGGGCGGCGTGCTCCATGCCTTGCAACTGACCACCGCCGTTCCCACTTCCTGATCAGATACGAACCACTTGGAAAATCCTATGTCCGATACTGAAACCCGCATTTCTGAAGTCGTTACAAAGAACGATGTTGTCCTTTTCATGAAAGGCACCCCGTTGTTCCCGCAATGCGGCTTCTCCAGCCGCGCAGTGGCGATCCTCGACCATTGCGGCGTCGCCTATGAAAGCGTTGACGTGCTGCAGGACATGGAAATCCGGCAAGGTATCAAGACCTTCTCCGACTGGCCGACGATCCCGCAACTATACGTCAAAGGCGAATTCCTTGGCGGCAGCGACATCATGATGGAAATGTTCGAAGCCGGTGAGCTGAAGCAACTGATGGACGACAAAGGTGTCGCGAAGGCTTGATTTGCTTTAGGCCCTCAGTCGGCGGGCGGGATGCATCCGCATCCCTTGCCTACCTCGCATAAGCTCGGACGGCCGGTCGGCCTTGCGGTCAGCTAGTCGCTGACCGGACCACTCAAAGCCATCAGCATTGCACCAGTTCTTGGTCACGGCAGTCATAGGGCCAAGCGGTCCGCCCGCAGCGAAGCGACCGGCAGGGAGCGAGAGCGAGGATAGCCAAGTGAGCGGATGCGAACGCTGGCGCTTGAAGCCAAAACAAACAAAAAAGGGCCCCACCGCGATTGCGTGTGGAGCCCTTGTTGTTTTGGGGAGCCAGAACCAAAGACCAGGAAGGTTCTGTCTCTCGTAGAAGACTGTTTGAACGTAATGACCAATGCAGGTCGCGTGCCAGTTTCAACGACCCACGCAATTCTGCATAAGGCGATGGTAAACGCGCCTTAACGACTGTTACGGTTTGTAAAATGCTCCGACATGGAGTTCCCCGATTTCTAGCCTTGGCAGAACAGGCATGGTCCGGCAGAGCAGCGCGAGATGACCGAAAACTCTCAGCACACCAATCCCGATGGAATTCCCGCCGCAACTGTTGTTGTATTCAGGCGCGCGGCAGATGGCGCTGCGCCCGAACTGCTGATGGTCACCCGATCGCGCAATATGTCCTTTGCTGGCGGCATGGCGGTCTTCCCCGGAGGGCGCGTTGACCCTGCCGATTTCGAGCTGGCCAACAAGCTTGGAGCGGACCTGTCTGATGACGAAGTGGCACACCGCATCGCAGCGATCCGCGAGACACTGGAGGAAACCGGCCTAGCGGTTGGCATCATCGGCAATGTGACCAGTGAAACTGCTCGCAAGGCCCGCCATATGCTGCTCGAAAAGCAATCGCTTGCTCCCGTACTGGAAGCAATGGACTGGTCGCTCGATCTGTCTGCAATCCTGCCTTTTTCGCGCTGGTTTCCCAAGAACGAGAAACTATCGCGTGTTTTCGATACGCGCTTCTACCTTGCCGATCTCGGCACCGGGGCTGTCGACATCGCAGTGGATGAGACCGAGAATACCAAGCTCTATTGGATCACCGCCCAAGGCGCTCTAGACGCCGCAGAAACGGGCGACCTGTCGATCATCTATCCGACACGCCGCAATCTAGAGCGATTGGCGCAGCTTGAGAGTTTTGCCGACGCACAAGAGCACTGCGAACGCTATCCATCGAGGATGATTACACCGTTCATTGAAGAGCGTGACGGTGCGCGCTGGCTCTGTATTCCCGATGATGCGGGGTATCCGGTGTTTGCGGAGCCTTTGGATAAAGTGCAGCGAGGGTAAGTGGCGCGCCCGGCAGGACTCGAACCTGCTGCCTCAAGATTAGAAGTCTCGCGCTCTATCCAGATGAGCTACGGGCGCGCGCATGCGGAGCCGCATAGCCTGCTTTTCGCGGGCTGCAAATGCAGTTAGGTAGCGGCGATGGACAATAATCAACCCAAACGGCTCGAAGGACGCAGTGCGGCCCCGTATCAATTCCGCTACTATGACTTGGTCATGGCGGCATTTGTCGCGATATTGCTGCTATCGAACATTATCGGTGCATCAAAGCGATCCTCGCTCGATCTGCCTTTGATTGGCGAATGGTCGTTCGGCGCGGGCGTGTTGTTCTTTCCGATCAGCTACATCATCGGCGACATTCTGACCGAGGTTTACGGCTATGCCCGCGCAAGGCGAGTGATCTGGACCGGCTTTGCGGCGCTGCTGTTCATGGCATTTATGGCATGGGTGGTTGTAGCTCTACCCCCGGCGGAAGGCTGGCCATTCCAATCTGATTACGAGAACGTGTTTGGCAATAGTTGGCGCATTGTCCTCGCCTCAATCACTGCATTCTGGGCCGGTGAATTTGCGAACTCTTTTATCCTTGCCAAGATGAAAGTCTGGACCGCAGGCAAGCATCTGTGGATGCGAACCATTGGCTCAACAGTGGTGGGCCAAGGCCTCGATAGTTTGATCTTCTACCCGCTGGCATTCTGGGGACTAGCCGGCTGGCCGCCAGAGCAATTGTGGCAAGTCGTCGTGTCGCAATTCGCGATCAAGACGCTGTGGGAAGCGCTGCTAACGCCGGTTACATATGTGGTGATTGGCAAGCTTAAACGGGCCGAAGGTGTGGAAGTGTATGACACCGATACCGACTTCTCGCCCTTTGCCAAGTCGAACTGAGGCTATTTCGCTAGCTCTGTATCAGGCTGGCGCAGTAGCTCCATCTCGGTCTCCTCCAACACTCGAATGACAGGTTTGAGGCCAAGTCTATCCGCGAGAAGATCCATATCCTTCTCGTTTGGAATGCCATAGAACGCGCGGTGACTCTGCTCGATCGACAGGACCAGATCATTGCCCTCAACCCGCAAGTCACTGACATTGAATGTGCGGTCGGACCGTCCTCCCAGCCGGCGGCATAGCCGGATAGCCAAACCCCAGGAAATCGCCTCTTCAATCTGCTCCGCCGTCGCCAGTTCGCGCACGGCATCGGGCATTTCGCAGTTATTGCCATTGGCCGACACCGCAGCCGCCATCATTGCGCGGCCGCACGCATCGACAGCGATCCAACGCTTGTGAAGCGCCCAGTCCATTGCAATGTCACGGCGCAAGTTTGGCTCGATCTGCATAGAGGCAAGCGCCAGCATTGTTGCGGAGAGACGCAAACGTTCCGACCCGTGCGATGTCTGCGGAACTGCACCAACCGTCCACCCTGCAACACGGGTCGCCAAGGCTGGCGGGCACCCCCGCAAAGTTGCAAACTCACCAACACCAGCAAGCAATGGATCCTGTTTGCGGGCGTAGTCTTCCAGTTCATCGAACAGCACGCCTTCGCGCAGGCCCCATGAGGAGAAAATAACCCTCTCCGGAGTAAGCTGATCCAACAGGCTCGAGAGCAACACCGCCGCATTCGGCAGGCTTTGCGACCGCATTGTCGAGATGCGTGGTGATACGTTCAATTCGGCGGGATCCGTATCCGCAATCTGCGCTACCAATGCGCGTACTTTGTCCAGCGGCATCTCAAATCCATGCGGATCGGTGAGAGGATAGTTGCGCCCCTCCATCGCCACGACAGCCATAGCCCGCCACGTTCCGCCCACCAGATAGAGCGCGCCATCGACGTGCTCCAACCAGTCGGCAGCGCCGAGTGCAACTGTAAGATTATCTCTGGTATCCGCATGGGTCGCGCCGCGATGTTCGGGCAGGCGTAACGTTCCTAGCGGCAGGCTCGTCGCTAACCCGCAATCTCCATCAGCGACCAGCACCAATTCCAAGCTGCCCCCGCCGAGATCGGCAACCACGCCCTTCGCGCCCGGAAAGGCACCGTTAATACCCATGGCACTGATCCGCGCTTCATCGTCGCCCGACAATATACGCACGGATAACCCCAAAGCATCGACGGCTTTGACAAATTCAGGGCCATTGGTTGCGGCTCGGACAGCAGCAGTGGCGACAACATCGACCACTTTGATTCTGAGTTCCTTCAAGAGCAGCGCAAACCGCTTAAGCCCGCGCATTGCCAGTTCGATTGCCTCATCGGCCAAGCGGCCGGTTTCGGCTATCTCTCGCCCAAGCTGAGCGACGACTTTTTCGTTGAACAGAACCACCGGTGCGCGCGGAGACCCGCCATACAGTACCAGTCTGACGGTATTCGAGCCGATATCGATAATTGCACGCTCAACCCGGTTGCCCGAGAAAGCCCCTTGGCGATCAGACGAACGCGAGCGCAATGCCATCAAGCGCCGCCCTTACGCAGCGCCAATTTCGGAACACCGCCAGCCTCCAACGCCCCGCCACGCCCTGATAATGACGGGTTCGTCATGAAATATCGGTGACAATTGAACGGTTTCTCACCAGTTTCCATGCGTTCGTAACTCCGGTCAGGCTGCTGTTCCCAGCTTTGCTCTGAATCGAGCAGATTCGCCAGTAGCACCTGCCCAAGAACCTGATCATGCACCGTCCGGTTGCGGATCGGCACCATAACTTCGACCCGGCGGTTGAGATTACGCGACATCGCATCTGCAGACGAGATGAACACCTTTGCGCGTTCGCTCGGCATTTTGTAGCCGGCGGCGAACGCCCAGATACGGCTATGCTCTAAGAAGCGCCCGATGATCGATTTGACGCGGATATTTTCGGACAATCCTTCGACGCCTGCTCGCAAACAACTGATCCCGCGCACCACAAGCTGGATTTCCACACCCGCCTGGCTTGCCGCATAGAGCCGATCGATCACGCCCTTGTCAGTCAGCGAATTGAGCTTGGCCCATATGGCGGCTGGCCGTCCCTTGCCGGCATTCTCGATCTCTTTGTCGATCAGAGCATAGAGCGATTCGCGCAGTTCGATGGGCGAAATTGCCAATGTTTCGAGCTTGCGTGGCTCGACATAGCCGGTCACGAAATTGAACAGTTTCGCCGCATCGCGACCGAACTTAGGGTCGGCGGTAAAGAAGCTGAGATCGGTGTAAATCTTGGCATTGATCGGGTGATAATTCCCCGTTCCGAAGTGGCAATAGGTTCGCAGACCTTGCTCTTCGCGGCGAACCACCATCGAAACCTTGGCGTGCGTTTTCCAATCGACAAACCCGTAGATTACTTGAACCCCGGCCCGTTCCAATTGCGATGCCCAGAGCAGATTCTGCTCCTCATCGAACCGTGCTTTCAGCTCGACCACCGCCGTCACGGATTTTCCATCCTCTGCGGCCGCGATCAGCGCAGCGATAACGGGGGATTGGTCGCCAGCTCGATAGAGCGTCTGCTTGATCGCCACGACATCCGGATCAGCCGCAGCTTGGCGGAGGAAATCGACCACCACTTCGAAGCTTTCGTAGGGGTGGTGGATGACCAGGTCTTTCTCACGAATGGCGGAGAAGCAATCGCCATCATGCTCGCGCACGCGCTCTGGATAGCGCGGACTATAGTTGGCGAATTTCAGATCGGGCCGGTCTTCGGCAACAATATCGGCAAAACCTGCAATACCGATCATGCCATCGGTTTTGACTACTGTACCGCCGTGAATACCCAATTGCTCTCGTAATATTTCCTCCGCGACCGGATCGAAGTTTTCCTCGATCTCCAGCTGGATCACTTGCCCTCTCCGCCGCCTTTGGATCGCGCTGCGGAATGTACGGGCAAGGTCTTCGGCTTCTTCCTCGATTTCGATATCGCTGTCCCGCAAAACGCGAAATGCCCCGTCACCATCAATCGAGAAGCCCGGGAACAAGTGCTTGGCGAAGCGGGCGATCAGGCTTTCAATACTGATATAGACTGCGTCCTCACCGGGCACACGAACAAAGCGCGGCAAGCCCGATGGGATCAGGATCATCTCTACGACCTTCTCCCCGTCGCTCTCACGGGTTAGCGTGAACAGCACCCCGATCCCTTCGTTCGAAACAAAGGGAAACGGATGCGCCGGATCTAGCGCTTGCGGGGTAATGACCGGGGCGATCTCATCCAGAAAATACGCCTTAAGCGCGTGATGGGTTGCAGCGCTGACACGTCGATCGTCAGCAATCGAGATGCCCGCTTCATCCAGTGCCGCACGCAGATCGCGCCATATTTCCTGCTGCTTCTGATTGATATCCCGCACTGACTCACGAATTGCAGTCAATTGCTGCGAGGGGCTGCGTCCGTCGATTGAGAGCCTTTCGATACCGCGCTTGGCTTGCCCGACCAGACCAGCAACGCGGATCATCATGAATTCATCGAGATTGCTGCCAGAAATCGACAGGAAGCGAAGCCGCTCAAGTAGCGGATAATTGAAATTCTCCGCTTCTGACAAAACCCGCGCGTTAAACGCGAGCCAGCTCAGTTCGCGGTTGATGTAACGCTCTGCAGCATCGTCCGATACTGCTTGCGGATCAAGATCGTTGTCGGAAGCGAGCGGAATCGGATGCTGTGTCATGGACCTGAATCGGCTGCTTGCCGGAGTGGAAATTGACGAAGGCTGGGCCGAACGCTTGATGGTGCTTGTCCTATAGGCGAAGTTTATGACACCCACATGTCATACTCGTTCCCATCAACAATTTCAGCAACAGATTAAATGAGCGTGCTGGTCTCGGCGATTTCGCTGATACCACGCTTGCCATCCGTATCGCGGCCAAGCTGCACGATGATATCAACAACCGATGCTGCGTAAGCAATCGTGTCGGAGCGCGACAGCCCGATTCCGGTTTGCATAACCATCAATGCGAGCTGCTCGAGCGCGCCGCTCAAACTGTTGGCGTGAATGGTGGAGAAACTACCCGGATGCCCGGTGTTAATAGCCCGCAGAAAACTCACACTCTCTGCACCGCGCAATTCGCCAAGCACAATCCTGTCCGGACGCAGGCGGAGTGCAGCTTGTAGCAGCTCGTTTGCAGTGACTTTCGCTTCACCAAGTTCACCCTTTACCGCAACGAGACCGACGCCGTTCTGACTCGGTAGTTTGAGCTCGGGTGTATCCTCGACCGCTACGACGCGCTCATGCCCGGGTATTTCGCCAAGCATCGCATTTAGGAAAGTGGTTTTACCGGTAGAGGTTCCGCCGGATATTAGGATAGTGCGGCGAGCCTGAATAGCTGCACGCAGATAGTCGATCGGGTGTTGCTGGGGATCGGGCAGTTCCAGACTTGCCACGGATTTCAAAGGCCCCGCATCATACGCATCAAGCGGCAGATCGAGCCTGCGATGGCGGCGGATCGCCATAACCCAATGTTTGCGTGACGCTGGCGGACCACAAAACTGAATCCGCGCGCCATCGGGCAATGTCGCACCCAGCAATGGATGTTCTCGGTTGATACCTTGATGGCTTACCCTAGCAACTTGCTCAGCCAGCCGTTGAACAAGCTGGTCGTCAATTGCTGCGACTTCAAGGCGCTGCATGCCAGACAGTCCCGCATCCTCAATCCACACTTCACCGGGTCGGTTTACAATGATTTCAGTGACGGTGTCGCGATCCAGCCACTCGCGGAATGGCTCAAGATAAGCATCAAGGTAGACGCTGCGCTCCGCATCCAATCGCGGAGCGGGTGCTGCCGTATCAGGTAAAAAGGGATGGATATCAGCGCTCATCAAGTGTTGGCCGATCAGTTACCCATGACAGTCGAGAAATCGAGATCACGTGCAGTAAACACGCGGATCGGTTCGCCCTGACGCACGCGGATGGTTGGCCCGATCTGGCTATCTTGCTGCGCGGCGGCCGCAGCAGCTTGTCCGCCGCCGCCAAGCACAACCGACGCGCCGCCGGTTCCGATTGCCGAGAGGCCTCCGACGACCGACAAAAGCATCGCGGAACCAAACCGCTGGAAGAAGTTGCTTTTAACTTTGCCTTCTAGTCCGGTTGTTCCATCAAACCCGACAGCGGGCGACTGGATATCCACCGAAGCACCATCAGGCCGGATCAGGCGAGTCCAAATGACGTAGGCGCGCTTCTGTCCGTTCTGGAGGCCGGACTGATATTGTCCGATCAAACGCGAGCTACGCGGTACAAGGACATTGGTGCCGTCAAAACTGCGCACATCTTGACTCACTACTGCGCGGACATAGCCCGGCACATTGGTGTCGATAGCTGTCTCAAGAACTGCGGGTATCAAGGTACCTTGCGTTACGGTTGTCTGCGGATTGACCATCGCCCTCGCTTGGGCGGGGCCCCCGCCGACACCACCAACACGGCTTGCGAAATCATTGGCCGAGCCTCCGCCGGGAACCGCGGCACTCGCTTCCCCAATCGCCGCTGGCGGTACCGCGACCGCGCCCACTGGCGTGCCGCTAGCATCAAATACGACACTCGGTGTGGCATAGGGATTGGCCACTGGCGCGGTATTGGCAACCGGCGTAGCTGCATAAACAGGCGATGGGGCAGGGTCGGTGCGCGGTTGCGGCGCGGCGGCTGCGGGCGCGGGCGTTACTGCTGGGCTCACCGCTGGTTGCGGGGCCGGCTGGGCGGGTTGCTGTGCGCCGCCGACACCCTCGGGCGGTGCTACACGGGCAGAATTCATGCCCCAAAGTGTCACCGCACCAATTGCGGCAACGAGCGCAACACCGGCAGCGAGGCCAAGACCATCCGAAGCGCCTTTGCGTTGGGTTACTGCCGGGAATGAGTTGCGGCTGGCGAGATCAATGACCTCTGCTGTTTCCTGCTCGCGCGGGTCACCGTCATCCCCGCTGCCGGGAAGGTTGCTTGTGAGAGCCATTATTTACCCTCTCTTTTCGATGAGACATCCGACCGGGCGAGTGATGTCTGGGGATCATTGTTAGTCGCCCGAACCGGGCCAGTATTGATCAATGTTGCGCTATCTTTGCCAGAGCGAAGAATAATCTCGCGCGGAACGCCATCCACCACGATCGTATCACCACGCACCGAGAAATTCACCGGACCCTCGGTCCCTTTGGAATCCTTGATCAGGATCGCAGGAACCGGTTTACCAGACGGCCATGTCAGGAATGTCGCATTGCCATCATCATAGGCACGTTCGGGAAGCAGATTGCGATCACCATCGCTCGACCATGCAAAGTTGAGTGCTGTCGGATCCACAACCGCATAGGGATCGCGCGCGGCGGCCAGTTCCGTCGCGTTCGGTCCTTCGACAATCTGCGGTTCATCCTGCTCGGGTTCGGGCGCTTCAGGATAGGTGAAGCGGAGCACGTAGAGCGGCTTCGCCTTCGGATTGGCGATCAGATCGAACAAGTAGGTGTGGCGATCGGTAATTACCGTCATATTCGTCCGCGCCGTTGGACTCAGCGGTTTCACGAATAGCAGGTTCGCGCGTTTGTTGGGTGTCACTTGCCATGCAGCGGAATCTCCAATGACGACATTCTCGATGCGTTCGTCGGGATCGAATGTGATTGTCGCGGCAACCTTGGTTTTGCCTTCGATCCGCACAACTTCGGTCGGATCATACAGACGCTCGACCAAGCGTGGGTCGTTCGCGACTGCAGGAGTAGCCAACGCACACAGCGCCAATGCGACAGGCGGCGCAAGGAAAAGCGCGCGGATCATTTCAATTTCTCCGAAGTGTTGCTGCTGGCAGAGCGAAACCGGTTGCCGATGCCATTTGTGCGCGATGCGGCGGGCGTCAGGGGCTGTATTTGACTGCCTCCCGATGTGGTCGCGAAGACCTTCGTCTCCCGCTTTACGATTGCTTGATCGCCTGTCGCGGTATCGTTTGCCGCCTGCGATGTCGTGATACCTGAAACAGGAATGGTGCGGCGTGGCGGAGTCGACATTCCGGCGGCCTGCGCGGTCGAGAGCGGCGCAGTAGAAGCGGGCGCAGATGCCGGTGGCTGCTGCACTACCAGCGCGTCATCACGATCCGCTTTCTCGTCAGCGACCAAGCCGAACACTTTCCAGCCGGAAACCATCGTTGCCGAAACTTTTAGGACCATGATCATCAGCGCGACATGGACAGCCCCGATCAGGAAGAATGCCATTGCCGAGCGTGGGTCGATTTGCCCCGGCACTTGGCTGAGCGAGGAGAGGATCGGCACAGCCAGTTCGAGCATCACGCCTCCGCCGAGCACAGCAAACAGCGGCGTCAGGCCAAGCATCACGACACCCTTGAGCCAGCCAACAAAAAGACCGCGCGTGCTGGTAAACAGCGCCATCACGACAAAGATCGGGCCGAGTGCGACAAGCAGGGCAAGGCCGATCCGCGCGGTAACGAGCACACCGACGGTGCCAAGCAAGAGCAGCAACGCACCGAGCCACAAGATACCCTGCGGCGAGAATGCGGTGATCTCTCCACCACCCTGCTGCGCGCCTTGCGCTTGTCCGCCAACGCCTTCGGTTGCCTGCTGTACGGCTAAGAATACAATATCAATCTTGTCGGCAAAGGTCGTCGTTGCCGAACCCTGGCTGCCTGTCAGGATCGACGCCAAATAGTCCGGCGCACCAATCGCGAGGTTCCAGACGACGGTCTGGTACGCCACCCAACTCGTGGCGAACGTCACGACCAGGCCCAGCGTCAACATACGCGGGACAAGCGACCGGACCGACAAATTGGAGCGCCCCAGCAGCAGCGCAATCGCGAAGAATGCGATGAACAACCCGAGCAACATTGTCAGCACCGGCGCCATTGTACCGCCGGGTGCGAACAACCGGCCAAATGCCGCTGCGCTGACTTCCGATGCCGTGCAATCGACCGCGCGCAAGGCAGCAGCCACACCCGATCCGACTTCATTCATCAAGGCATCGCAGTTCGCGCTCATTCTGCGGCCTGCCACACTGGAAATTCGCTATCCGCACCGGGGGTTCCGGGCCAGCCTTTACCGGTCAGCGCAGGATACCATTCAGCGGGATTGTCACCGAGCGATTCACGTAGTTTGTCGAGCTTACGGACTGAAGCCTCTCGTCCCGACAGGATAGTCAGAACCTCGGGCGCACCCGACAGATCAAGCCGTACAACCACCGATGCATCAGGCTGGCGAACAAGGAAGCACCGACTATGCGCCGGGAGTGACCGGATCAACGCCAATTCATGCTCGGTCAGCCCGAATCCGTCGCAGTAGTCCTCAGCCTTGGCGCGCGAATTGGGCATGAATATCATGGTCGCAGTCTGCTCGACCAACGCCGTCGAAATCCGGCTATCGAGCGCGTCGCGTGCTGACTGTGTCGCGAAGCCGACCAGCGCATTGCGCTTCCGCAACGTCTTGAGCCAATCCCGAATGCGCGCGGCGAAGACTTCATCGTCGAGCGCTTTCCAACCCTCGTCGATCAGAATCATGGTCGGTTCGCCATCCAATCGCTGATCGATCCGATGGAACAGATACATCATAGTCGGCGTACGCAGCCGCGGATTTTCCAGCAGCGCGGTCATGTCGAAACCGAGCACCCGGTTGTCGAGGTTCAGGCGGTCCTGCTCATTATCGAACAACCAGCCATGTTCGCCTTCGGTAATCCATGCTTCCAACCGGCTTGCCAGATCGTCGGGTTGCGGACGGCGTGAACCAGCGAGCAGTTCCTTGAAATGCCGCAGCCGGCGCAGCGAGGGATCGTTGGCATAGGTCGCATCAACAGCCGCGCTGATCGTCGCCAGTTCTTCCGGCCCATCGGCTGCCAGCAATACGCCCAGCCAATCGCGCAAAAACGCCCGGTTTGTCGGACTGTCTGACAATGCCAGCGGGTTGAAGCCTGTCGGTTGCCCTGCATTGATCCGGTCATAGCGTCCACCAATACCGCGCACGAACAATTCTGCGCCGCGATCCTTGTCGAACAGGATCGTGCGCGGGCTGAATTTCTGCGCCTGCGCTGCAAGGAAGTTCATCACCACGGTCTTGCCCGATCCGCTTGGTCCGATGACCGAGAAATTACCCAGATCGCCATGGTGGAAATTGAAGAAAAACGGCGTCGCGCTGGTTGTTTCGAGCAGCGTTACGGCTTCGCCCCAATGATTGCCAAGCGCTTGGCCAAGCGCAAATCCGTGCAGCGAGCCAAAGCTGGCCATATTGGCGCTGGAGATCATCGCGCGGCGAACAAGATATTGCTCATTGCCCGGGAACTGGCCCCAGAAGGCCGGCTCCAGATTAGTATCCTCACGCACCGCAATCGCACCGGTATCCGCCAGCGCCGCAGAGCATGCGGCAGTCGCGTCATCCAAACGGGCCAGATCGCTCTCGCGCACCAACACGCTCAAATGGTGGTCGCCAAAACCAACCGCCCCATTACCCAGCGCATCACGGGCGGCCATCATATCGGCGCGTTCAGCCGCGGCTTCCTCATCAGCAGAGCGCAGACGGCGGATCGACAAATCCATCCGCTCACGCGCGGTCTGGCGTTCGCTTGGCGCGTAGCTTTCGCTCACGATCATTTCGTATGGAAGCCGTAGCAAGCCGTCGAGCAGTCCCGGCGATGTTGCGTCGGGATACTCTTTGAGGCTGATCATCGCGGCAAAATCGGGTTCACCTGAACCGCGCGATTCCATTGCATCAAGGCCAAAGCTAATCCGGCGATATGGAAGCATCTGGCCAATATCCGCATCGTCATACGGCCGCCGAACGGGGCGCATTTCGCCATTATAGAGCGCGCTTAGCAGCTCCAGAATTTCGCTATTGGTGCCGCCGCTCGTCCCTTCATACTCGTCGAGCAATTGCGCCCCGTATGACGACAACGACGCGATCAGGCCGGTAGCTGCTGCTTTGAGCGCACGGACATCACGCGGATCGGCATCGATCTCTTCGCGCGTGCCAGAGGTCCAGCGCTTCCACGTCTTGGCCACACGCTCCGCCAAGCCAGCCTTACCGCGTGCTGGGCGGCGGATCAGCGTGATAAACTGGTCATTGATAAACAGCGCGCCGTGACCCAGCCGTTCTTTCCAACGCTTGTCGATATGCGCGGAAAGCGGGTCTTCAAACTCTGCGTCCAGCTCCACTTCGACCCGGCGACGGATCACATGATGGTACATCACGAAGCGCGCGTCGAGTGTGGAGCGCAGCATCACTTCACGCGTGGCCGCATGGGCATTCAACGCATCGCTATCTTCGGTTTCGAACAGTAGGCCAGGCACCTGAATCGCGGTCATCACCGATCCATCGCGCAGCATCATGGTGCTGGCATCGATCAACCGGGCATAGGGCAGCCGATCGCCAGCGCGGGCTTCTTTGGCGCTCCAAGCTGCTGCTCCGATCCAGTTACTCATAAATGCAAGACCCTCCTTCAGGTCTCATCGCCCAGTTAGAGCGAGTTCGGGGCGCGTTCAGGCAGCGTAGCTGTTACAGCCCCACCGCTTCCAATTCTTCACACGCGGGCATTTGCTGACTTTGGTGATCCACAGATCGAAAACACGTGGTTCCCGCAAGCATGCGAAATACCCAATTGCATGCAATATGAAGGGCAGCGGCAAAATCCACAGGCTCTTAAAGATCAAAAACAGCTCGCCGGTCACCAGGAAATTGATGATGAAGAAGTTCATCGTCACCCCGGCAAACATTTGCGGCCGGGTCAGCGAGCGATGAACGGGATGGCGAACGAGATCGGTCATGGTGCGCTAGCCTGCAGCTCCCTGAATACCGGCGACAATCGTGCTCGCGCCGAACAGGATAAACAGACCAATGATCACGGTCGCTCCAAAACGCCAATTCATCCGGCCGGTCAGCATCATAAAG
Organism: Pontixanthobacter sp. CEM42; assembly: GCF_017812015.1. Taxonomy (GTDB): domain Bacteria; phylum Pseudomonadota; class Alphaproteobacteria; order Sphingomonadales; family Sphingomonadaceae; genus Pontixanthobacter. The sequence goes on from NZ_JADQTN010000001.1 coordinate 1,863,664, forward strand.
CCGATAGCGGCGACCGCCATTACAGCGATTGCCGTCGCCACATTGCCGAGCAAGGTACCTTGGAGCCAAGCGAGTGCGTTAACGATGGGACCCGAACCTTGCGGATCGGCAGCCTGCTGCGCCAATGCGGCAGTCGGCGAGAACGCTACCAAAGCCGCAACGGCGGCAGCAAAACGGGACGAAAGGCGCATCTAAATTGAACTCCGGGAATGATTGGACAATCTGCCCATAATAGCAGCTACATATTCTTGAGTCTCGCGGATGCGCGGCACACCGCCAGCTTTCACCACGCGGCCCGGCCCTGCGTTATAGGCGGCGAGCGCTTTTTCAAGATTGCCATCAAATCGGTCTAGCTGTTCGCGAAGGTATCGCGCGCCGCCTTCCAAATTTGCAAATGGGTCGTTGGGATTGACGCCCATCTCTTTGGCAGTGCCCGGCATCAATTGCGCAAGACCGCGCGCGCCCTTGGGCGAAACGGCATTGGCGCGCCAGCGACTCTCTTGCCAGACCAGCGCCTCAATCAAGGCAGGACTAAGATCGAAACGACGCGAAAGTTCTTGCACCTTCGCGACGTAATGCGCCGGGATCAGGCCTGCCTGACGGGCCGCATCGGCAATTGCCTCGTTGGGAACAGCGAAATCGGCCGACAATTGGACAGTTTTGTTTGGCTGCGGAGCGATCTCGGTAACCGGCACAGAGGCAGGCCCGCCGGCAATCCAGCGCGCGCCATCTGCTTCAATTTGCATAACATCTGCCAATGCAGGCGTAGATGCCAGGACCAAGCACGCACCAAGCGTATAGCGGCCCAAAGTGCCAAGAATCATCATATGCTCCGTCCGACTCCCTTGTGCACCCTACATGACAACACGGTGACAACAAGACGAACGACAATGAATAGCGTGTGACTAACGAACACGAAGGCCCGTCAAATATGTGCAGGTCGGGCCCTTGGGTAAGTGACGGCTGAACGGAATCAACCGGTCTGAGTAAGCAATTAGCGCGCCGCTACACGGCTAGGCCTGAGCAACGTCTGCTGGTCAAGCTGCGCCAAAGCACGGCGTGCAAGCCAGCGGGAATCGACCCATTCACCCGATGCTGTCTCTAAACGATCGCGAGTTTCGGAGCGCGCGGCTGCGCTGAGCAGCTTACGCGCCAGTGCGACCCGACCCTCTCTAGCATTTGCGATGCCCAAATTGATAAGCCGCGCAGGATCATTTTGATCGAGCGCTTCATTCGCTTCGATCCGCTCGATTGCTGCCGCGTTCTGTTCTGAGACGAGCTCGTCATAAGCAACATCTACCTTGTCATCATGTGCTGGCGCTGTTTGCAACAAAGCGAGTGCTGCAGCCGATGCGATAAAAGCCATGCGATCTCTCCCAAACTGTTAAAAACCATCAATCTGCCTAAGAGGCTGACCCAAGATTTCGCGAACTGCAACAAAAATGAAACATTGTCATTGTTTTGTAATATTGGGTTTCGGCCCAGTCATTGGAGCAAGCTTTTCAAACTGCCAATTGAACTTCCAACGATGCCAGATCTGGGACCGGAAACGGAGCCGACGACGGTCACTTTTGTCATGTTTCTGACTTAGTTCAGTTAGAGTCACAAAAGCGAAATCTTCGAACAAAAATTGTCACGCAAGCGGCTTAGCTGGCGAGTCGCGACAACCACTCGCACCCATCTGTTTTTCGACTTTTTAGGGGGTCCGTTTCGTGACTAATTTGCATCGTTCTTTAATCCTTGGTTGCAGCGCACTGGCTCTTGTCGGTTGTGGCGCAGAAGAAATCGCGTCTCCGGGTACCGGCGGCAATGTGATCATCAACAACCCGGCCCCGACACCTACCCCAACGCCAACCCCGACAGCGACAACAATGGCGACCGCCGCAACGGCATGCCCCTTTATTGCTGACCCGCAAGGCCTGACCAATCGCGGTGTGATCACCGGCCCGACAGGCTCATATCTGCTGTGCCAACTGCCAGCACGTTTTAACCGCGACACACAGCTTCAATTCACCCCTGCAACCGCAGCGGTTCTCTACTTGATCGATGGGCAAGTCGATATTGGTACTGATGGCGGCCCAGCGGCTGACGCGTCGGATGGCCTCAGCGACACTAACGTTACTCTGACAATTGATCCGGGTGTTACACTCGTGGGTCTCGATGCATCCTATTTGAACGTGAACCGCGGCAATGAAATTCAAGCGAACGGCACTGCGGCACGTCCGATTGTCTTCACCAGCCAACAAAATGTGCTAGGCCAGAACACAGACTCGTCTTCCGGCGATTGGGGCGGCCTGATCATGAACGGCCGAGCGCCGATCACCGATTGTTTGTCGAACATTGCCACACCGGGTTCGGTCGATTGCGAACGTGAGACTGAAGGCACCACGACACCGCCGCGCTATGGCGGCAATGTACCCGGCGATAGCTCAGGCAGCGTGACTTTTGTCCAGCTACGCTATTCAGGCACGGTGCTCGCCAATGGTGACGAACTTCAGGCGCTCACAACCGGCGGGGTCGGCTCGGGCACGACTTTCGAAAACATCATGTCGTTCAACAGTGCGGATGACGGCGTCGAGTTCTTCGGCGGTGAAGTCAATATCAAGGGCCTTGTGGTCGTCGGCGCGGAAGACGATTCGATCGATACCGACACAGGTGTCAAAGCCAATCTGCAATATGTCGTCGCCGTACAGCGAGCCGACATTGGTGACACAATTATCGAAGCCGATTCCTCCAACACGCTGGAAGAAAACACTCCCCGCCAAAACACGCAGATTTCAAACGCGACGTTCGTCCAACGCAAGAATGACGACCAGGTCGTTCGCATCCGCGGCCGCGCCGACTACGCCTTGCTCAACACGATCATCGTCGATGCTTCCAGCAATGGCACACCATGTTTGCGGGTCGACGAGGATGAGACGCTCAACCGTGCTGCGAGTGTAGCACTTGATGAAGCGGGTCCAGTCAACTTCCAATCATTGAATCTCGATTGCGCGACCGATTTCCGCAATGGCAGCGGCGGCACAACGGCGGCAGGCGTGGAAACACGTTTCAACGCTGGCGCCAACAATAATGCTGCCTTCACCAACACTCTGTCGATGACATACCTCAACGGTGCCAACGAAGATGCGCTGATGGCGTTTGATCCGACCGGCTTGTCGAGCTTCTTCGAAAACGCCGGTTTTGTCGGTGCCGCACGCGCGACCGACACGCGCTTTGAAGGGTGGACCTGCGATTCAGTCAGCATCACGTTCGGTAACAACACCGGGGCCTGCACTTCACTGCCTGTCTACACTTCGTAAGCGGCGCTTTTCAGGGAGGGCGCGCTGTCAATGCAGCACGCCCTCCCTGCCTCATGCGGGCTATCGCGCTCGCTCCAAAATTGGACCTTTATCGATGAAGGGCTCTTCGAAATGATCATTAGCAAGCAGTTGGCGGGGCTGCTCCTGCTCTCCACCGCGCTCACATTTCCCGGCGTCGCTTTTGCGCAAGACGCCGGAACATCCGAAACCGCGCAGGATCCGGACGAAACGCAAGACTCTGAAGAGCAGTTCGACGGACCCGACATCTCTATTCCGGGCGGCGATATTATCGTTACCGGACGCCGCAATCGCGATGTAACGCGCTCATCAGCCCAAGTCGTCTCGGTTCTGTCTAGCGAAGAGATAGCGCGGACCGGCGAAGGCGATATTGCTGGCGCGCTCGGCCGCGTGACCGGCCTGTCGGTAGTCGGGAACGGCAATGTTTACGTGCGCGGCCTGGGCGATCGGTACTCTCTGGCGCTACTCAACGGCTTGCCGCTGCCTTCGCCGCAACCGCTTAGCCGTGTCGTCCCGCTCGATATTTTCCCGACCAATGTGGTCGCATCGTCACTGGTCCAAAAGACCTATTCGGCAAACTTCCCAGGTGAATTTGGCGGTGGTGTCATCAACCTGACCACTCGCGCGGTCCCTGACGAGAGCTTTCTCAAGATAAGTGCGGGCATCAGCGGGGATACCGAAACCACTTTCGGTAATGGCCTTGATTATTACGGGTCCGATTACGACTACTCCGGATTCGATGATGGTACGCGCGATGTTCCGCCTGCCCTTCAGGCATTCTTCGACAGCGGATTGCGGATCGCCGACCAAGCTGTGGATCAGGGAGAAATCGTCAAGCAGCTTGGCAACCCCAATCTTGTTCTCGCGCAGAAGGTTGATGATGTCCGGCCAAACTTTTCAGGCGGTTTCACTGCTGGCACTGCATTCGATGTAGGCAGCGATGGCCGCTTTGGAATCATCGGTACGGCTTCGATCAGTAACAAGCTGCGGACCAAAGTCGTCACTTCGCAGAACCCTCGTACACTCGATCTGCAACTGGATCGGGACTCGCAGAACTTCATCACTGACAACCGCGTCCTGAGCAACGCAATGCTTGGTTTCGGTCTTGAGATCGGTGAGCATAAGTTCCGCTGGACCAATCTGTTTATCCGCGACACGCTCAAGCAGACCGGCCTCGGATTTGGTGAGCTGGTGATCGATGAAGACAGCCTGATCACGCAGAACACAGGCTGGTATGAGCGCCAATTGCTCGACACACAATTGGTCGCAGAGCTCGAATTCGGAGATATCTCGGTCGACCTGCGCGGCGGCTATGCCCAGACGCAGCGCGAAGCGCCTTACGAATATGAATTCGTGTATGTCCGCACCAACCAAGCCAACCAAGACACAGGCGATATTTTCATCAATGTGCTCGACCGCCAGCGCGGCAGTGCCTCGGTGGCTTTTTCTGAACTGAAAGAAGACCTCTATTATGGCGGGTTGGATATCAGCTATCCCATTGCGGATTGGCTCAGCCTTACCGCCGGTTACGCCTACACCGACACCAGCCGGTTTTCCGAACGGCGCCAGTTTCTGATCGACGGTGACAATATCCCGCCCGGAGTAGGTGCATTACGGCCCGACCTGTTGCTCGGCGATGCAATTATCGACTTTTACGATATCGGTCTTTCAGAACCGACTCAAACCGATCCGGCTTTCCAAGCCGATCTGGAAATTCAGGCCGGTTACCTCAAAGCCAATATAACGCCGGTATTCGGCCTGAATTTCGATCTGGGTGTGCGCTATGAAGACGCTCAGCAAACTGTCCGCACAGTGCAGCGTTTTGACGTACCGTTCGTTTCTCTCGCCAATACGGCGTTGAACAATGATTACTTCCTGCCAGGAGCGACTGTCACTTGGGAAATAATCGATGATTTGCAGGCCCGCGCGAGTATCTCAAAAACAATCGCACGGCCGCAATTCCGTGAACTCATATTCCAACCTTACACCGACCCCGACAATCAGCGGCAATATATCGGCAACCCGGCACTAACCGATACCGAACTGCTCAACGCCGAAGCGCGGCTGGAATATTATTTCGGACGCGGCAATCGTATTTCAGTAGCCGGATTTTACAAAGATCTGGACAGTCCGATAGAGCCCTATGTCTCGATCGGTGCCGACACCAGTTTCACCACCCGCTTCGCCAACGCACCGGGCGCGACGCTCTATGGCGGTGAGATGGAATTTCAGATAACTAAAGGCCTGTATGATTGGGGCGGTTGGTTCGAAAATAAGCAAGTCGTCTTGGTCACGAACTACACTTACACGCAGTCGGAACTGAATGTTACCGCAAGTGACACAACGCGCATCTTCACGGCCGGCGTTGGCGCGTTGGAAAGCGATGCAGCGCTGTTCTTCAACGATGGCGATCCGCTTACCGGCCAATCGGACCATCTGGTCAATTTACAGCTAAGTCTTGAGGATGAGGAAATCCTCCAGCAGTTTACCATTCTCGCCAACTTCGCGAGCGAGCGGGTGACACGGCGCGGTACAGCGGGACTTCCGGATATCGTCGAAGACCCTGGCTTCAGCTTGGACTTTGTCGCACGGCAGGGCGTCGAGATATTCAAGATCCCACTTGAGATGAAATTCGAAGCCCGCAACATCTTTGGCCGGGGCAATTTTGAATTTCTTTCGAACGGCACAAACCGGATCGAGATCAACAGCTTCGACGTTGGCCAAAGCTTCAGCTTCTCGGTTTCGGCGGAGTTCTAAATCATCGCCGTTGTGCAGCGCCCGCTTGCAACAAGGCGAGCCAGCGCCAATCTAGCTGTCGAATACATATCCCATGGTTCGCACGGTCCGTAGCGGGTTTCCTGCCCCTGCCGCTTTCAGCGCACGCCGCAAGCGGCCGATCCAGACATCGACTGTGCGTTCATCTATTGGCGGTTCCTGTTTCCCCAAGCCCGCAATCAGATCATTGCGGGACAGCAGTTGGTCAGGGTTTTCAGCAAAGAAGCGCAGCAAGCGAAATTCATTGGGTCGGAGGTCGATAGGCTTGTCCTGCCAAGTGGCTTTCAATGCGGCCATATCAATTGATAGATCGCCCAGATCATAACGCGATGTGCGGTGCCGCTTGGTCTGCGACATCAACGCCAGCACGCGATCCAAAATCATAGTCCTATCAAGCGGCCCGACAATGTAATCGTCCGCGCCGGCGCTCAGCGAACGGCGGCGATCTTCAATATCATCGCGCTCCAGGACCATAGTGACATGTGCTTCGCGAATGCGCGAATCTGCGCGCAATCGGCGGCACATTTCCAGTCCCGAAAGATCGTCCATTACCCAATCGACGAAGACCCAAGCACGCCCTTCCACAAGCCGCGTGGGACCGTCTGATCCCAACCGCGAAAAATCAAACCGGGCAGAGCCGTGCTCGAAACTGTCAAGCATTTCGCCCTGGTCCGATGTCAAAAATATATTGATCGTGTCCATCGCGGCAATTCCACCCTGTTTGCAGGTGGAATTAACGCCGTGATATGACCGGTTAGTGACAAATCAGGTGGTCTAGCAGGACTTCAATCAATCAAACCGAATCGGGCGAAGCTGCCTTCCATCCAACCAAGCGGATCAAGCCCGTCATCGTCCCGGCTGCGCACATCATAGACATTGCCCACGAACATCTCGTGCGTCCCATGGATCAGAGTGGTGCGGACTTCACAGAACAGATTGGCCATCGCTGCGGGTAGATACGGGATAGAGTCCGCATATTCCCATTCGGTCATGCTGAAGCGCTGATTGCGCTTGGCGAAGTTCGAAAACGGCTCGACCAATGCAGTTTGATCGGTGCCGAGCAAATTTATGCAAAACCTGCCCTGTCCTTCAATCGCTGCGTGACATCGGGACTCGCGATTGACGGCAATCAGCATCGATGGCGGATCCATCGAGACGGGAATAACCGCCGACGCAGCCATTCCCGCTGGCTCGTTCAATTCGTTGTCATGTGTCGCGACTATGGAGACCGGCCCGGGCAAACGCCGCATGGCCTGCCGCAATTGCGCGGCCAGCTTCGCTTGGACATCGCCAGTTTGATCCGCTTTTTCCATCCGCGTCGCGTTACCTTATGTGATCAGGGCTTGCTTCATTTGCGAGCACTAGATCACATTCATGGCGTCTGCAAACAATAATTGGGCGCCCCAGACAGCACTTTCATAGCAAAATCTGCCCAAAATTCACATTTCAATGTGATCGCACTGTTGCGTTATCACATTCACATGCTAATCCGTGCACATGACAGACCAAACGACACAATCCGTACAGCAGAAGATTCGTGCAGTCGTGGACTCGGGCAAGATGTCCCGCGCAGGCATCGCTCGCGCTGCTGGCCTCCACGCCAATTCATTGCGCGATTGCACAGAGGAAAGCTGGAACCCTACTGCCGATACGCTGAGCAAGCTCGCGACATTTCTGGAAGCCAATGATGACCGCCCCGTTCTCGCCAGTATCGAGGAGATTATTGACGAAGCGCGCAACGGGCGGATGTTCATTTTGGTCGATGACGAGGATCGCGAGAATGAAGGCGATCTTGTTATCCCGGCTCAGATGGCGACGCCTGCCGCAATCAACTTCATGGCCACACATGGCAAAGGCCTGATCTGCCTTTCACTAGATCGCAAGCGCGTTGAACATCTCGGCCTCGAACCGATGACGCGCAACAATCAGGAATCGATGCAGACGGCCTTTACCGTATCGATCGAGGCCAAAGAAGGTGTCACCACTGGCATCTCCGCCGCTGACCGCGCGCGCACTGTTTCGGTCGCAATCGACGCAGGCAAAGGGCCTGACGATATTGTAGCACCGGGTCACGTATTCCCTCTGGTTGCCCGCGATGGCGGCGTGCTGGTCCGCGCTGGCCATACAGAAGCGGCAGTCGATATTTCCCGCCTCGCCGGCCTCAATCCTTCGGGCGTGATCTGTGAGATTATGAATGAAGATGGCACCATGTCGCGGCTTGATGATCTGGTGACTTTCGCTCGCAAGCATAATCTCAAAATGGGTACCATCCGCGATCTGATCGCATACCGCCTGCGCAACGATCACTTGGTCGAGCAAGTCAGCGAGAGCCAACTCAAGTCGGACTATGGCGGCGATTGGCGCGCGATGACCTATCGCAGCAAGGTGTCCGGCGCGACGCATGTGGTGCTGCAGAAGGGCAATGTCTCACCAGATCAGCCCACGCTGGTCCGGATGCATGCAATCTCGATCTTCGATGATGTGCTCGGCCAGTCCGGCCCGAAGAAACGCCAGCTTCAACGGTCAATGGCGGCTATCGGCGAGAAGGGTTCGGGAATGATTGTTCTGATTATGCCCGACCGGCCAGAAAAGCTGCAGGCAGAGATCGGTCGCCACCCGCCGGGTGAAGGCGAGCTACGCGATTACGGTATTGGTGCGCAGATTCTGGTCGATCGCGGAGTCACCGAAATGGTATTGCTATCGGATAGCGAGCGGACGGTTGTTGGGCTTGAGGGTTACGGCCTTAGTGTGGTCGGGCGGGAAACGATTCCCTCCTGATTGCCCCAAGCTAATCGGGCCACGCTAACTCTAGCCAGCAAGCACTTCACGCAACGTCTTGTCGCTGCCCCACACCTTATTGGTGTTGGTAAGGTGAAGCAGCCAATGCTTCTCCGCCGCATCGACATCACCAGCCTCGATCAGATCGATCAGCTTGCTGATTGACTTCACGCCTTTTTCACGGCCGCGTTTCCGGTCCGTTTCTTCTGACGCCGTGGTCACAAAGCGCTTCTGATATTGCGCAATAACATCTTCCAATACGCGCGTCAGAAAGTGCAATGTCGCATTGCCGCCAACCTCCATCAACACGCTGTGGAATCGCGCGGACGCCATCATATAGTCGCGCTCTTGGTCGCTTTCGTAAAAGCCAGCCAGTCGGCCCGCTTCTTCCCGAAGGCGTTTCACCGCAGCAGCAGTCGGCTTCTTCGCCAGCTTGCGAACAACATGCGGTTCCAATGCAAGCCGTGCCTCGTAAATATCGCTGACTTTCACTCCGCTCGCTTGCAGATAGTAGCTGGCATAGCGCGAAACGCTCTCGACCTTGGGCAAGCTGACAATAGCGCCCGAGCGTGATCCACGCTTCACCGTAATCAGGCGTTCGGTTTCGAGTATCCGAAACGCTTCGCGCAGGCTCGGCCGCGAAATGCCAAACTGTTCGATCAATTGCCCTTCAGGCGGCAAAGTGTCGCCTTCGGACAGTTCACCCTGAATAATCCGGAGCCGGATCGAATTGGCGACCAGCTCAGCAGTCTTGGGCACGCGGAAGGTCCCGCCCTCAGCGGTGCCTTCCTGCGCTTCAGTCTGCCCCAGCTCGTTCATCTGTACGCCTTACAGAGACCGCGCGATGACCATTTTCATCACTTCGTTTGAACCGCCAAAGATCCGCGCAATACGCGTATCGCGGTACATCCGCGCAATGGGATAATCGTTGATATAACCTGCGCCGCCATGGAACTGGAGACACTTGTCGACCACTTCACTCTGCAGCTCGGTCACCCAATATTTGGCCATGCATGCGGTCGCAACGTCGAGCTCACCTTTCAGATGCTTCGCAATACAGTCATTGACGAATACCCTCGCCGCAGTTCCGCGTGCTGCCAGATCGGCAAGAACAAACTGCGTGTTCTGGAAGTCCCAGATCGTCTGGCCGAATGCCTTGCGCTCTTTGACAAACTCAAGCGTGACTTCGAGCGCCTTCTCGATCCCCGTCATCGCACCCATCGCGATAATCAGGCGTTCCTGCGGAAGCTCACCCATCAGCTGGTAGAAGCCCTTACCTTCGACACCGCCGAGAACATTGTCGCCGGGAATAAACACATCATCAAAGAACAGTTCAGACGTGTCCGCCGCATCCAACCCGATCTTGTCGAGCTTCTTGCCGCGCTGGAACCCTTCCGCACCCTCGGTTTCGAGAAGCATCAGCGAAATGCCTTTGGCCCGCTCGTTCGGGTCCGTCTTGGCAACAACAATGATGAAGTCAGCCGTCTGACCATTGGAAATATAGGTTTTCGCGCCGTTCAAGCGGTAACCATTGCCATCCTTGAGCGCGGTTGTGGTGATGCTCTGTAAGTCGGAGCCGACACCCGGCTCGGTCATGGCAATCGCACTCACCAGTTCGCCTGTTACCAGCTTAGGCAGATATTTCTTCTTCTGCTCTTCGGTACCATGGCGCACCAGATAGGGCAGGATGATGGTGTTATGCAGGCTCGCCGCAAAACCTTCGACACCCTTTTTCGCCTGCTGGTCGATCACCACCATATCGTGGCGGAAATCGCCGCCATGGCCGCCATATTCTTCCGGCACCGACACGCCGAGCAAGCCTGCACCGCCGGCCTCGTTCCAGAACTCGCGCTCGACCTGACCAGCGCCGCGCCATTCCAGCACGCGTTTTTCGGGAGCGTGTTGGTCATAAAACTTGCCGACCGCATCGGAGAAGATCGAAATTTCTTCGTCTTCCATGAACTCTGGCTGGGCAACATTGATCGCTGGCATAATGGTTTCTCTCTGGTGATAGTCGATATGGACCTCTTGTATCACTTAGTTAGATAAGTGCAACGCTTGCGAGAATCGCAACTACCGATCAAAGACGCTCCAAAGGATAGACGGCATGGAATTGATCGGACCCACTTCACAAAGCTTCATCTCGCAGCGCACGCGGCTGCACTATGCCGATTGGGGCAATCAGGACGCACCTCCGCTGATCCTGCTGCATGGCGGGCGTGACCATTGTCGCAGCTGGGATTGGGCGGCGGAAGAACTGCGCCATGACTGGCACGTGATCTGCCCCGATGTGCGCGGGCATGGCGATAGCGAGTGGAACAATACCGGCTATTACCCGATGCTCGGCTATGTCTATGATCTGACGCAGTTGATCCACCAGCTGGAGTTGGCGCCTGTCACCATCGTCGCGCACTCAATGGGCGGCAATATCGCAATCCGCTATGCAGGATTGTACCCGGACAATGTCCGCAAGTTAGTCGCAATCGAAGGTCTCGGCCCCAGCCCCAAGCGGATGGAGGAACTGGCAGAAACGCCCTATGACGGGCACATCCGCAACTGGTTCGATGCCAAGCGCAACGCCAGCTCGCGCCTCCCTAAACGCTATGACACATTCGAAACCGCGCTCGACCGGATGCATGAAGCCAACAGCTATCTCAGCCGCGAACAGGCAGAACACCTGACGCGCCACGCCGTCATCCGGAACGAGGACGGAACCTTCAGCTGGAAGTTCGACCCGCATCTGCACGCCTGGCCGCCAGAGAACCTCGATGATCGCTCTATCGAAAAGCTATGGGCACGGATCACCTGCCCTACGCTGATGGTGTACGGTAATGACAGTTGGGCCTCCAATCCGGTCAAAGATGGCCGGATCAAGCATTTCGGCGATAATGTCAGCGTCAGCGACTACGACCGCGCAGGCCATTGGGTGCATCACGACCGGTTCGATGATTTTATGGCTGAGGTGAAGGGGTTTATTGGGTGAGCGTTAGGTTCTGAGTGACCGCTATCGACCCGATTGCGGTCGTTGCCAAGCCCTCAACAGAGCCTCGTTGATTCCCGGCTCTGCTAGCATCATTTATATGAGAAGCAGAGCTCAAGGTTTAGAGCACAGGTTGGTGACTAGAACTTCCTTGCGCAGCACCGAAAGTGCCACCTGCGAATATGAGTTTAGATAACTTTACAACAGGACAATAGTAGACTTAGTTATCAAAGCACATTTTAGATCAGGGGCTTTGGACGTGACTAGTGACAATTCTTGGTCTTTATTGAGATTTAAGATTTCTAGTAAACTCGGCCTTGCCACAGCCACATTGTTGGCACTGTCAGCCTGTGCAGGTGGCGGTGAACCTGAGATTTTACCGCCCCGTCCATGGCCAACCCCGCAACCAACAACTAGCCCCATACCTACTCCTACTCCTACTCCTACTCCTACTCCTACTCCTACTCCTACTCCTACTCCTACTCCTACTCCTACTCCCAGTGCTCCGCCTTATATCGCGATGCCACAAATCCAGGTGCCGATCAGTCAGGTATCATCGACATCCACTGTTATTAAACTGCCAAGTAGTATGGATTTTCGGCAAGTTGCGTATGACGGTTCACCATTTTCCGAAGCCGTGCGGGGTAATGGCTATGAAGGCGGCGAAGTGAGTGATGACGCCTTCGATTGGCTCAATCAATACTGCAAAGCCACAGATCCGAAGAATAGTTTCGAATACGGTTGCCTGCAGAGATTGTACACAGACAATCCCGATTTGGATGGTCTTTCGCCCGATGCCATCCAAGAATTTGTTGGGTTTATACGGCGCGCATGTAGCCGAGGTTCTGGAGATTGCCAGGATGGCGTTCTGAATGCTTGGCGCACAGAAAACCTAGAACGCGCTAGACCGCTTTATAGCCCCGACGAGATGAAGCAGGAGGGCACGATCGAACTGACCTTCCGCCTAGTCATTCCTGGAATTTCGTCTTCAAGCAGCAAAACGACCAGTGGCGGCGATGAATCGCGCGAACCGACTGACGCAGCGACAGACGCTGCCGGTCGGCAAGAAATTATTGTAACGCAGGAGACTTGTTTTGCACTGCAAGGAAAGAGAGGAAGCAGCGTTACGCCGACCATCGGCGAAATCGCCGGCTATGAGTTCGTTAAACATCGTGACTTTGGAAATCTGAAACATGTTGTATGCCAAACCAAAGAAGCCAGCGCGAGCCAACCCGGTGACACGATATTCTTGGTTAAATGGTTGGTAGAGGCTCAAGATGCTGGACAGCTCGATCTAGAGGTCATTCCAATTCTGAGATTTGACGATGGCTACTTTCCAAAGCACACCGCATCAAAGCCTGTGGCATTGACGGTAGTTGCAAAACCGACCCTTGCCCAGATGATTGCAAAATTTTGGGCCGAGCATCTTGAACCCTGGAAAATCGTCTTGGTCGGGATTTTGTCCGGCATCGCTGCAATTTGGGCAGCTGTTAAGAAGCTCCCTGGTTTTGCGTGGGCTAATCGTCTGGCTGTAGGTTGGCTCGCGAGAAGAAGGCAGAAGAAAACTGATACGAAGCGCAACTAGGGCACCGCAAGACGGCAGGATACACCTTATTCGCTTTGGTGACTTGAACGAATCCGGGAGAATTTGCGGAGCGATTCTTCCAGATGGCATATTCAACACGATTGTCAGATCGGAAGAGAAGCTCAATGATATCAAGAAATTCGACTATCTTTTTTGCAGCTATTTGGCTGTGAAGCAGGCTAAGCCGTTCAAACATTGCGGGTTGAAATTGTAACGGGCGCTCGTGTGGCCGCAAACTAACGTCCGCTTCCCACCCACTTTCAGACCTTCAAATACCATTTTCCTACTCGTTCAAAATCTGCCTCAAGCTCTTCGATGAGCACACATCCTGATCCCCGTTCGTTTGGCCACGCAGATGCTTCGTCCGCTCCGGTCTCCATTGAAACCTCCAGCGACACTCTCCCCGCCACTCAGCGCCACGATGGCTGGTCCCCCGCCCGGCAGGCTGCGTTTCTGCGTGAGCTGGCCGCGACGCATAATGTCTCGGCGGCGGCGCGCACGGTGGGGATGAGCCGGCAGTCCGCCTACAAGCTGCGCATGCGGCTGCAGGGGACGCCATTCGACAAAGCGTGGGAGGCGGCGTTTGTGACCCGCTTCGATGCGCTGGCGGAGGCGGCGCTGGACCGCGCGCTGCACGGCGTCGAGGTGCCGCATTGTTACAATGGCGAGCTGGTCGGAACATCGCGCCGCTATGACGAGCGCTTGACACTGGCACTGCTCGCTTCCGGAAAACCGAGATATCGCCAACAGCCAAACGATTTCGATCCGGCCAGCGCATTTAAAACCGATGATCTGGCGGGACTGATCGAGCGCGTCGAGCGTGGACCAGAGGAATGGCGCGAAAGCCCGGATCAGGAGTTGGACGCGCGTTATGGCATAGCCGAAAGCGGCTCTGGGGCCGGGGGCTCTACCGATGTCAGTCATTCGCCGGAAGGTCATAATTTCGAGGGAAAAACAGACGATTAACTGATGATCGCGCAAGGTGACACGGTGTCGCCTTTGTCACCCAAGTGTCAACCGCCGTGCGAGGTGCAAGCACGTGAGACGCCCGTAGTTCGTCATTGCGAGCGAAGCGCGGCGAACCAAAGGTGTCCAAAGGACAATCCAGAATGGTCGAGCGCTTACTCTGGATTGCCGCGCAACCTGCGGTTACTCGCAATGACGATTAAGCAACAGTCCCCGCGTCACGCAGCGCCTTGGCTTCATCGGCAGCCATCCCCAGCGATTCCAAAATCGCATTGCTATCATCGCCCGGCAGCGGGGCGGGCGCAGGCTTGGCCGTCACTGTTCCGCTGTAACGCGGTGCGGGTGCGGGCTGCATATCACCGGCCACTTCGACGAAGGTCTCGCGCGCGACATTGTGCGGGTGCTCGGCCGCTTCACTCATGGTGAGAACAGGTGCGTAGCATACATCGGTATGCTCCATGATCGCGTTCCATTCGTCGCGGGTTTTGGTCTTGAAAAGAGCCTCCAGCTTTGCTTTCAATTCCGGCCATGCGGCCCGGTCATGCTGGGCGTTGAAAGATGCATCCCCGTCCAACCCGGCAAGGCGTCGGAGTTCGGCATAGAATTGCGGTTCGATGCTGCCGATGGAGACGAATTTGCCGTCTGCGGTCTCGTATGTGTCGTAAAAATGCGCGCCGGTATCGAGCATGTTCGCGCCCTGCTCTTCCGACCAGACGCCCATGTTCTTCATGCCGGTGATCATACCCATCAACGCCGCGGTGCCATCGGTCATCGCGCAATCGATGACTTGGCCTTCGCCTCCACGAGCCACGTTGAGCAGAGCGGAAGACATGCCAAATGCCAGCATCATTCCGCCACCGCCAAAGTCACCGACCATATTGATCGGCGGGGTTGGTTTCTCACCCTTCCGACCGAAATGCGCGAGCGCACCAGCGAGCGCAATGTAGTTGATATCGTGACCGGCAGCTTGCGAATATGGACCAGTCTGCCCCCAACCCGTCATCCGGCCATAGACCAGCTTGGGATTGTCCTTGAGGAGTTCCTCAGGCCCCAGGCCCAGCCGCTCCATCACACCGGGGCGAAAGCCTTCGATGATACCGTCAGCGCTGGCACAGAGTTTGCGCGCCAAAGCCACACCTTCATCCGACTTGAGATTGATCGCAATGCTCTTTCGTCCGCGAGCCAGCACATCCTTTGTGCTGAGCGGAGTGGAGCCGCCGCGGCCACCCGAAGCCCGGTCGATCCGGATCACTTCAGCGCCGTGATCGGCCAGCATCATTCCGCAGAAAGGGCCAGGACCGATCCCGGCGAATTCTACGATGCGAATTCCCTCAAGCGGACCAGGCATAGCGCTTACTTACCAGTCCAGTTAGGCTTGCGTTTCTCGGCAAATGCTAGCGAACCTTCACGCGCATCGGCAGACATAAACACTTGTGGGAGCAACTCCGCCTGCTTCTCGTAACGCTCTTCCAGCGACCAGCCGCGGGAATCGTCCATGATCTGCTTGGACACACGCACGGCAGTTGGACCGTTAGCGGTGATTGACGCAGCCAACTCCTTCGCAGCCGACAGTGCATCACCATCAGTAATACGATTGATCATGCCAAGTTCGTATGCCCGCTGCGCGCCGATGAAATCACCAGTAAGAGCCAGTTCCATCGCAACCTTATGCGGGATCAGATCGGGAAGAACCATCAGGCCGCCGGCCGCAGCTGCAAGCCCGCGTTTCGCTTCCGGAATACCGAATTTCGCTTTGTCGCTGGCAACCACCAAGTCACATGCGATCATCAGTTCAAGACCGCCTGCTAGAGCATATCCCTCAACTGCAGCGATCAGTGGCTTAACCGGCTTTTGCTCGGTCAAACCGCCAAAACCGCGGCCTTCGACCGATGGCCGTTCGCCCTTCAGAAAGCCCTTCAGGTCCATACCCGAACAGAAAGTCCCGCCTGCGCCTGTCAGAATGCCAACACGCAAATCGTCAGACGCATCAAGATGATCGAGCGCCGCAGCAATCGCTTCCGATGCAGCTTTGGTCATCGCGTTTTTGGCTTCGGGGCGATTGATAGTGATGATCAGAATGCCGTCTTCTTCCTGCGTCAGAACTTCTTCGGTCATATGTCTCTCTCCGCTATAGATATGGGCTACGGGCATGGGGCAAACCTCTTGCCGCCGTCTGTTGACTCACTTATATAACTAGGTGAACTAACTTGTCACGACACTTTTACACGCATCAAAGGAACCCGACATCATGGCCGAAGCCTATATCATCGACGCAGTCCGCACCCCGCGCGGAATCGGAAAAGTAGGCAAAGGCTCGCTTGCGAACGAACACCCACAGCATCTCGCCGCGACGGTTCTGAAGGCGCTTAAGGATCGCAACAGTCTCGACACGAGCACGGTTGATGATGTGATCTGGTCGACCTCTACACAGGACGGCATGCAAGCGGGCGATATGGGGCGGATGGCTGCGCTTGATGCAGGCTATGACATCACTTCCAGCGGTACCACGCTCGACCGTTTCTGCGGCGGCGGTATTACCACGGTGAACTTTGCCGCGGCACAAGTAATGTCGGGCATGGAAGACTGCGTTGTTGCAGGCGGCACAGAGATGATGAGCCTAACCGCAGAAATGATGAAAGAAAAGATGGCAGCGGGAATCAAGCCGGCCATGATGGGCAGCTATAATGAGCGCCTGCAAAAGGTTCATCCGCAATCACACCAAGGCATCTGCGGTGACGCGATTGCCAGTATCGAAGGCTATAGCCGCGAAGATCTGGACGCGGTCGGCTATCGCAGCCAGCAACGTGCCGACGCAGCGATTAAAGCGGGCAAGTTCGACAATAGCGTTGTCCCAGTTGTCGATGATGAAGGCAATGTGATCCTTGCAAAGGATGAGTATCCACGCCCGCAAACAACATTGGAAGGCTTGGCTGAGTTGGAGCCTGCCTTCAGCAAAATTGCCAATGTGCCGCTGGATGCCAATGGCACAACTTTTGCCGGTCTGGTGAAACAGAAATATCCTGACCTTGAGCTCAACCACTTCCACCATGCTGGGAACAGTTCGGGCGTGGTCGATGGCGCCGCTGGCGTGTTGGTCACGTCGGAAGACTACGCCAAATCTAATGGCTTGAAGCCGCGTGCTCGTATCGTGGCAACTGCCAATATGGGTGATGATCCAACCCTGATGCTCAACGCCCCGGTGCCAGCCGCGAAGAAAGTTCTCGCCAAAGCAGGCCTGACCAAAGACGATATCGATCTTTGGGAAATCAACGAAGCATTCGCAGTGGTAGCACATAAGTTCGTGACCGATCTTGGCCTCAGCTGGGACAATGTGAACGTCAATGGCGGCTCGATTGCTCTGGGCCACCCAATCGGCGCAACCGGATCAATCCTGATCGGCACTATCCTGGACGAACTGGAGCGCACCGGTGGTCGTTATGGTTTGGTCACGATGTGCGCTGCGGGCGGTATGGCACCAGCGATCATCGTAGAGCGTGTCGAAGACTTCGTTTAAGTTACATTTGAAACCAAACTTGCAATTGGGTGGGCCTTCGCTTAGACGGCCTGCCCAGCGAGCAATTCCGCTCGCTCTGGAGACGACCATTGTTGGAACATTTTAATATATCGGGTTTCGCACCCGCCATGTTCCAGCCCTTCGCCTAGGCGTTTCCAACGCTGCAGCAGGGCTGAGACCTGAGGCTGCGGCATCCCGTAAAACCGAAACACATTTACGGAGCGATCCGTGCGCGTGCCTGTGGCCTATACAGCGGCGCGTGCGGTCCCGAACCCATTTGGGCGAAAAGATTCTCATGACTGAATATGACATCATCCGGGGCTTGCTGCTCCGGCACATTAAGACGCTGCCGGCGCGGCACACGATGGCAAAGGACTTGCTCGAGTGGGCGCGCAAACATGGCGGTTGGCTGTTCGGCCTGAAACGGACCGAGCTTGAAAAACTGAACTGGACGGCTTTGCGCAAAGCGGTTCGTAGCGAGCATAAACCGCGCGCCAAGCTGCCTGCCCAGCTTGGCGTCGCGCAAGAGCTCGCGCGTATGCTGGCGTTGAATGAAACCGATACTGCAATCGTGAACGCGATTGTTGCGTGCGACCGGCTGCGCCGCTGCTGTGAGCTTACAGATGTGCTCGGCAAGTTCGAAAAGAACCTGCCTGAACTGATCGGTGAAGCAGCGGGCCTGCCGCTGGAAGAATGCGAACGACTTGTCCGTCAGCACCCGCTGGCACGCTTTGGCCTGTTCTGGTTCAAAGCGACCTGGCGCGGCGGAATGGAACTGCATCTCAGTTGGCAATTTGAACGCCTGCTGGATCGTGCGCCAGATTGCGAAGAAGCGATTACCGAACTGATGGTCGGGCCCAAGCAGACCGCGACCCTTCCGTTCGAGGAATTTCGCCATGTGCAAGGCGGTGACTTCTTGCAGCGTCTGCTGGCGGGCGCTGTCCGCGAGAATGCCGCTGGTATCAACATCCTGATTCACGGACCACCGGGAACCGGTAAAACCGAATTCTCGCGCTCGCTAGCAGCGGCGGCGGGGCTAAACCTGCACGGCGTTGGTGAAGCAGACGAAGATGGTGAGGAGCCGACTCGTTGGGACCGGATCAGCGCGCTACAACTCGGCTATCGTCTGCTCGGCGATGCGCCAGATTCAGCGCTTCTGTTCGACGAGATGGAGGACATGATCGGCGATGCCAAACGCGGGGATGATGACCGGATCAGCGGGCGGAAGGGCAGCAAAGTGTTTGTGAACCGCCTGCTTGAAACCAACCCGTTACCGGTTATCTGGACCAGCAACGCGGTCGCCAATGTCGATTCCGCAATCC
The DNA here is from genome assembly GCF_017812015.1 of Pontixanthobacter sp. CEM42. Lineage (GTDB taxonomy): Bacteria > Pseudomonadota > Alphaproteobacteria > Sphingomonadales > Sphingomonadaceae > Pontixanthobacter. The sequence continues at coordinate 1,882,904 of NZ_JADQTN010000001.1, forward strand.
TTCGGCGGATGAGCTACGTGTTGGAGATGGACTATCCATCGCGCGGCACAGCCATGCGCATGATGGACCGGATTGGCAGTGAGGAACACATTGTGCCTGGCGCAGGTTTTTCGGCCCTGATCGATGCTGCACCTGAAACGGCAACAGTATTACGTGTTGCAGCGAAAGCTGGACGGCTTGCAGGCGAAGATGATGGTGGTGTCGCTTCAGCGACCTCGCTTGTCTCTGCTCTGCGTGAAGAAAGGCTCGATCCGGCTGCGAAATCGGACATCGATTTATCACTCTACGAAACGGATATTCCTATCGATCCGCTGATGGCACGAATGCGTGATGGCGGAGCGAGTGATATCTCGATGTTACTGACCGGGCCTCCCGGAACGGGCAAGACTGCGCTCGCGCATCATATGGCGAAGACATTGGATCGTCCGTTGATCGTCAAACGTACATCAGACTTGTTGTCCAAATGGGTCGGGCAAACAGAGAAGCAGATCGCCGACGCCTTTTACGAAGCGCGACAGCGTGAAGGCGTGTTATTGTTTGACGAAGTGGACTCCCTCCTGTTCGACCGCAGCGATGCGCGGACAAGTTGGGAAGTCAGCCAAGTGAACGAACTGCTGACATGGCTGGACAAGCACCCGCTGCCGGTGGTTGCGGCGACCAATCACGCGCGCAAACTCGACCCTGCAACGATGCGGCGTTTTGTCTTCAAGATGGAGCTGCGTGCTTTGTCGGGAGAGAAACTCTCCTCAGCATTCGAGCGGTTCTTTGCGATGGAAGCACCGCGTACTCTGCAAGCGATCGGCAATCTAACGCCCGGCGATTTTGCTTTGGTCGCACGCCAATTGCGTCATGCTCCAGTTACGGATTCGCAAGAAATCGTTGCCCGCTTGAAGCTGGAAGCCGACGCAAAACCAGATGTGAGCGGGCGGATGGGATTCTAAGCCGGACCCCGTCCACCTGCTCTCAGGCGCCCGGTTTAGGCGGCATCTTCTTTGGCGTTCACGTGGCTCCAGATCGCAGAGACCACGACGGAACCTTCGCCTACGCCCGACGCGACACGTTTCACGGATCCAGCGCGGACGTCGCCTACGGCAAAGATGCCTTCAGTCGATGTTTGATAGGGTGAAGTCTGCCCTGCCGTATCGCCGGTTTTGACGAAGCCCTTGTCGTCCAAATCAACGAGGCCCGACAGCCATTCTGTATTCGGCGCTGCGCCGACCATGATAAACAGGCCGCCGCAATCCATCGTCTGGGAGCCACTGGCAGTCTTCAGCTCAATCCGCTCAAGCCATTTGTCACCGTTTAGACAGGAAACCTGTGTTTGGTAGTGGATGCTGATTGCCGGGTCAGCTTCCAACCGATCGCGAAGGTAGGACGACATAGAATCCGCCAGGCTGTCGCCGCGGACCAGCAAATGCACACGCTTGGCCGTTCGCGAGAGATACATCGCTGCCTGACCCGCTGAATTCCCGCCGCCAATAATCGCAACCGGTTTCTTGCTGCAAAAGCGCGATTCCATATCGGTTGCAGCATAGAACACGCCCGCGCCTTCAAATTCCTCGCGCCCCTCCAAAGGTAGCTTGCGATATTGAACCCCGGTCGCGACCAATACGGCTTTGGCGCAGACAATTTGCCCGCCATCCAGCGTAGCGCAGAAAGTCCCGTCGTCGCGCTTCTCCAATCCCTCGACCCTGCGCGGCATGGCAAAACGAGTCCCGAATTTCATCGCTTGTATTTGCCCGCGATAGGTCAGATCAGCCCCGGAAATCCCGGTGGGGAAACCCATATAATTTTCGATCCGGCTGGATGTTCCAGCCTGCCCGCCAATCGCGACATCCTCGATCACCAGCGCGCATAGGCCCTCCGCCCCGGCATAGACCGCCGCCGCTACACCCGCGGGACCGCCGCCGACGATCAGTAGATCGACATCGAGGCCTTCCTCTACATTCAGATCAAGACCCAGCAATTGCGCGACTTTGCGCGGGGTCGGCGTGTCAACGATATGGTCCTTAGCGAACACAACCGACGGTGTGCGTTTTGACAGATCGCATAGCCGAACAGTTTCCTCACACTCGCCATCCATATCGTACGATTGAAAGGGAATGCGATTGCGCGAGAGGAAGCTAGCGACCTCCTGCACCTTGGCATCTCGCTCTGCGCCAATCAGCGTTACCGAGCTACGTTGTTCCTCGAACTGGCGCCGACGGCGTGCAGAGAAAATCGTAATAACATGATCAGAAAGCTCCGGGATATCGCTCATCAACTGAAGCATATCCTCACGCGTCGCCTCCAGCGTCCGCGTATCTACCGCAGCGCGCATCGGCACGGTGTATTTACCGGCATTGAGAAAGGAAATCTCTCCCATAAATTGCGTCGGACCAAGTGAGAATTCCAGCCAACGCTCACCCGTATAGGGATTGACCATCTCGATATCGCCTTCGAGAACATAGACAAACATATCCATTGGGTCGCCCACTTGGACGACCATCTCGCCAGCCTTGTATTGCTGCTCTTTGGATATTCCGCGCAACGCATCGACATGATTATCCGCAAGCGGCTGACGCTTCATTTCATTGAGATTGCCGCCAATCGTTTCCATCTTCCGCGCCTTTCCCTGCGTTGCTCAGCCTTGAATGTAGGCCTCCATGCATATTGCACAAGCAGGCGGTTACCGGCGGGAAAGTTCGCGCGTGTAGTCGACCAATTCTTCAAGCACTTTCGGGTCCTTGGTCTTGGTCTGCACCTGCCATTTTGCGTCTTTGGCCAGTTTGTCCAAATGGTCGTCAGCTGCCGGCAATTGCGCGATCATCGCGTGTTTGATCTGGTCCAGCTCATCAGGCGAAGGCTCGGGCTTGCAGAACATATCGCAAATCGCACGGTCCTGAATCGCAAGCGAGGCCGGGAGGGTCAAGATACCATCGCGCAAATCTTCTTCGCCACCGCCGCCAAGACCTTCCAGACCTTTCACGTCACCAACATCATCGCAGCCGTGATAGACCATGCCGATCAGCCGTCCGAACTTGCGCAAACTGTCATCGCGGGTTGCGAGGCAAGCGCAGGTTTCAAACATTGATCCGGTGTCTTCGCCCGCGATTGCTTCCCAATCAGCCACCCCCAAAGGCTGCCTTCGCAAACGCCATTGCGCGCACTCGGCCACGCCCAGCCGTTTCACCAAATCGGCAAACAACCGGATATCATGCGGATCATCCGCCGACATATCAAAGCCTTCAGCCACGATGAAACCCGACGCCATCAGCGCAGGCAGCGAACCGAACTTTGCATGGAGCGAAGGTATCCCGCGCCGCTCGTCCGAATGGTCAAGAATGTCGTCTACGATCAACGTCATATTGTGCATCATCTCGAGCACAGCAGCGGAGCGGATCATCGCATCGGGAATCTCCGCTTTGACACCGTTCATCGCGCGATAGCACCCGAAAATCGTTAGCGGCCGGAAGTACTTCGATCCCTCAACAAACTGCCATTCCAGTAGCGGCTTCAAATCGGGGCCGACACTCTCGATCCAAGTGTTGAGCCATGTGCGCACCCGATCCATCTCATCGACGAATCCGAGGTCCGAGACGATGCCCGCCGTTACTGTATCCAATCCCGAATTGTTCAACTCAGCATCCTCTTTTCAAAAATATCAGCGTTTCGGACGCCAGCGGCGGGTCTTGCGTGACAAAGCCTGGCTATCCGCCGGTGCGCCGCCATTGAGCCTGTCCGAGAATTTGTCGGTCGCGTAACTTGCGAACTCACCCAGAACCATAAGGATAGCGGTGCCGAGCCCGATGAACTTATCATCATCGTGATTTGAGGCAGCCGTGGAATTGCCGTCATTGTCCGGCTCCAACACGCTGCGCCAGAACCAATAGGCGGTGGTCCACCAATCCAGCACATAGATCATCGGCAGCAAGACAACGCGCTCGCTTTGCAAAGCATTGCCCAAGTCCCTCAGGCCACCGCCATTGCTCTTGTCTTTTTCGCTTTGGACACAGAATTTGGCGGCATATGCAAAGGGCATCATCGCCAATTTTGCCGCACGCAAAGACGCATCGCTGTACGTCATATGCTGGACGATCTCGATTGGCTTGCCCAGCAGGTCTCCCGAGCGTTTTGCAGCCTCAAATTCTTGGATAGCTTTGGCGGCGAGTACGCCGCTTTCAACCGCGCCTTCGATGGTCGCCATATCAACATTGCTTTGACACAGATCGCCCGCAAAGAAGATGCCTGGCAGGGTCTCGGGATATGACGTCTTCGGCCTGTAATCCCAGCTGCCGACTTCGTTCAGGAATAACGAATAATCAACATTGGATCGGGCGTAGGTCTTGCCCCAGTCAATGTCGCAATCGGGATCTTCCCAGCCGCTGCCGATATCAATCTCTGGGTAGTATTTATGGAGTTCTTCCAGCATCGCCCAGCCCCAATCGGCAGTCCGTGTGCCGGGTAGCGCTTCACCATCAGATGCGGCGAGAACAAGCGCCGTCTTTCCGTCGAACTGCTCGGGTGGCCACAGCTTGGCAATGTCGAGCACCGACAGCCCATATTGCGCACCGGCCAAGCCGATATTCTCAGGCGGAAATACGGGCAGTTCTCTCTTCAAATAGAGATCGATCACCGGAATAGGAACGCCGCGCAGCCGGCGGAGCTGCGCCAGTGAAGGTTCCCGATCAATCAGCCTCTCACCTGCAATTCTCCGGCCACCGCCCGACACCAGAGTGTTCAGCACATTGCCCGGTGTTGCCAGAATGACTTGGTCAAACTCGCCGCTTTTCTCAGCGGCATTTGAACCTACTCTCTGCCACCGCACCACCGGCTTGTCGTCGACCAAACGGACCGAAGTGACCTCGGTATTGCAATTGATCTGCGCGCCGTGACGCTTCAGCAACGCCTCGATCGGAGCGATGATTTTGTCGTTGAGACTTCCCTTCAACATATGCGCAAAAGGCGCATCATTGGGAAATGTCAGCGTATGCCGGATGAAGTCCTGATAGGTAACCGCGGCGGTCCGCTCGCTCTGGATCGACCAGATCACCTGCAGCATGTAATTGACCATCTGCGCGACATCTTCAGTCGCATAGCCGGTCGAGTAGAGGAACCCGTTTACGTCCAGCTTATCGAGCTGATTGAATCCTTCGCGCCCCATCGGATAGCCCGCGATATCGAGCGAGGTATAGCCCGTCAGCAGCATCTCTGCCGGCGACAAAAGGCCGGACTTCAGATTGTCGACAATGGCATCGAGCGATGTTGGATTGAACAGATCAATGTAATCGTCCGACCCTTGACTGCGCATCTTAACGCCCGGCCGCGGATCAAAATGCGCCGCCTGTCTAAAGCCCAGCTCATTCTCGAAAAGGTCCCAGAAATTGACATACCAAGACGGGAACATGTGCGGATACACATCATGTTCGATCCCGTTAACATTGGTCGAAGAAAGATTGCCGCCAAGCCGTTCTTTCATCTCGAAAACGGTCACATCAAAACCGGCCTTCTGCAGCTTGATTGCCGCCGCCAGTCCGGAAATTCCGCCGCCTACAATTGCAACGCGGCGCCCCTTCTCGCTCGGCACCTTACTGATAGAAGGCCTCGGTGTACGTTGTGACTGGGCTTTCGTTTTTGCCTTCGGCTTCGCTTTGGCAGCAACCTTCTTCTTCGGCGCGGCTTTCTTCTTAACGGGCTTCTTAGTCGGCGCTTTCTTTGGCGTGTTCACAGGCCAGTCTCCGTTTCAAATGGTCCCTTAAGGCGCGGGTTCTCTTTCTGGGTGAAGGATGGCCCCAGCTTGCTCGCCGCTCGCACGATGTCGGATAGCCATGACATGTGCCATGCGCGGTCGTCTTGCACAGATGCGCGCCAGGCGCTTTGCCACAGATTCCAATCACCAACGAAGCCATCGATCGGCATCCCGCGACCTGCGATCAAATCCTGCAACGCGCCCGCACCGCCTTGTGCAACATGCTGGCCAATTCCCGACCAAATCTGTGATGCCATCGCAGCAGGCTGAACATTGCACCCTCCAAAGCCAGTGCCCGAAACACGCGCAAAATCGCGATCAGTCTGCGCACGCTCGAAACCCTGCTTGGTCATGCTCAGAAAAAAGTCACCAAAATGGCGATTGCGCATCATCGTGGCGTAGAAGCTGAGATAGAGCATCCCGTGGTCGAAATAGGACCGGAAGTCGTGATCGTAGCGCGCAAAGTCCGATTCCTCGAACCGTCCGCGCTCCAAACATTCGGCAATCGTGCGCGCGCCGATGATCGAGGATTCCATGCCCTGCGTAATGCCTTCAGCAGTCATCGGATCGACAAATGCCCCGGCATCCCCAACCAGCAATCCGCCAGCAAAGTGGTTGCGCTGAATTCCCCCATACATATGCACAGCGCCGCCCAATGGCTTGGTCATCATCGTGGCGTTGGCGCATTGCGGGTGGCGGTACTTCAACCGATCCATACTTTCGCGGAAACATTGCTGGACCGAGATATCAAAGCGTTCGCACGTCTCGCTAAGCATGCCCATTCCGGCATTGGCGCGGCCGCCGCCCGTGGGGAACACCCAGCCATAACCGGGGTAATGATCATCATCGAACCAGATACAGGCCTCATCCTCATCCATCTCGACACCTTCGAGATAGACCCGCTGCGAGACACCAATATGCCGTTTATCATCGCGGCGGAGGCCGAAGGCATTGCCGACAACAGACTGAACACCATCGGCACCAACGACGACTGGCGCAACGAGCTCTCCAGCGCCCTTTTTGGTCTTTGTCTCAACATAGACCAATCCGTCCTCGCGCTGGACCGATTTGACCGACGTGCCATAGAATACCGTTGCGCCCATCTTCGCCGCATTCTCAAGCAAGCCATGATCGAGCTGATCACGCGGCACGATATGTCCGTGCGGCGGCATACCCGCTTCGCCTTCATAATAGGCTACATCGTTTTGATAGGCGATATGCGGGCCGTAATAGGTGCGCACCTTATCAATAGCCGGGCGATCTTTTAGACCCAGCGCATCAGCGCAGCCCATCCGATCAATGATCCGGAGGCCAGCGGGCTCGACAAAATCGCCGCACACTTTCTCACGCGGGAAGACGCTGCGTTCGATCACCGCGACCTTGATGCCGCGCTTCGCAAGAGCCCATGCCATCGCCGCGCCCGAAGGGCCGCCACCCACTACGATGACATCAAACCTGCCCAAAGCTTTCATCGATTGTCCCCACTCGGCAGTTGACCTGTCGAATTTTTTACAATGCTGACTTGGAGGCTCGACGAATGCAAGTGCTGATCGCTGCAAGCGCGCACTTTATTTGGGAGAACCCCCCATTACTCGAAGTTTCTCGCTTAGTACTTGAAGGCGATGCTCGGAGAGCGCCGTGCTAGCCAACGGCAAATCTGTTTGGCACAAGGTCTCGATTTCTCAGAGATTCCGCGTCCTAACCAGCAAATAAGGAACTTTATGTCCGACCCGATCAGGCAACAGGGCGAGTACGAGGAATTTCCAAAGTCACATACGAGTGCTGGCCGTTCCGCGGGAATGATCTGGGCGCTCAGGGCAGCGGGCCCAATTGGCGCGCTGCTCGTATGGCTCGCACTCGGCAATTCGTCCGACCTTTCTAACGATGCGCGCTTTGTCGCCGCCATCGGCACGCTGATGGCCATTTGGTGGATCAGCGAAGCCATTCCGCTTGCCGCCACATCACTGCTGCCAATCGTGCTGATCCCTGCGCTGACAGAACGCACTGTCGGCGAGGCTACCGCGCCCTATGCCAGTTCCATCGTATTCCTGTTCTTGGGCGGATTTCTAATCGCGATTGCGATGGAGAAATGGAATCTCCACCGCCGCGTCGCGCTAATCACCTTGAAGCAGGTCGGCGTTGCGCCTCGCCGGATTGTGTTGGGCATGATGATCGCGACTGGCTTCCTTTCGATGTGGGTTTCCAACACCGCGACGACGCTGATGATGCTACCGATTGGCTTCTCTGTCTTGGCGCTCGTCACGGGCAAAATGCGCGCTGGCGGACCCAATATTTCGGGAGAGATGGCCGCACATAGTGACGAGCCACTTGATCCCAATATCGCGCGTTTCGGCACATGTTTGGTTTTGGCGATTGCTTGGTCGGCCAGCGTGGGCGGGCTTGGCACTTTGCTTGGCAGTCCGCCCAATGCGATCATCGCAGGCTATGCGGCTGATGAGCTAGGCCGTGACATCGGCTTTCTCGAATGGATGCTGCTGGGCGTTCCACTGGCAGTGACATTCATCATCATCGGCTGGCTGCTGATGACGCGTGTGCTTTACCGTTTCGAGATCGACGAAATCCCCGGCGGCGAGACAATGATCCAAGGCGAAATCGCCAAATTGGGCAATCCTAGCCAAGGCGAGAAGATGGTCGCGCTGGTATTCGGCGGCGCAGCGTTCATGTGGGTCGTACCCGGTTTGCTGGCGACAATCCCCAGCGTAAATGCGCAGTTCGGCTGGCTCGGTGAACTCAATGACACTGCCATCGCCATCGCCGCAGGTCTCGCCATGTTTATACTGCCCGGCAAAGGCCGGACCGAAATGGTGCTGAATTGGAAAGATGCCGAGGACGGTTTGCCATGGGGCGTGTTGCTGCTTTTCGGCGGCGGTCTCAGCCTGGCCAGTGCGGTGGCATCGACCGGTCTCGACAGCTGGTTCGGTCAGCAAGTCTCCGGCCTTGCTTCGCTACCGGCCATCCTGATCGTCGCCAGCGTCGTGATGTTGATACTGTTCCTGACCGAAGTAACCAGCAATACTGCCACGGCCGCCACTTTTATTCCGATCTTGGGCGGGGTTGCGGTTGGTATCGGGATGGACCCGATGACGCTGCTGATACCCGCGGCGTTCGCCGCAACCTGCGCCTTTATGCTGCCAGTGGGCACACCGCCCAATGCGATTGTGTTCAGCACAGGGCGCGTAACCATCGCGCAGATGGCGCGCGGCGGGTTCGTGCTCAACATTGTCGGCGTGATGCTGATTACGCTGTTCGTTTATGCGCTGGGCGGCTGGGCGCTAGGCCTCGTCCTTTAACACAGTGGACTAAAATGCAGCGAGTATTCATAGAGCGCTGCTTACGGAGCAGCATTCCGCACACCTTATCCGGAGCACATAATGGCCGATAGCCCCCCAGCGACCACCGCACCAAAGCGCAATGCCTTCACGCGGTTTCTGGACGGCGTCGAATGGTTGGGGAATTTGCTGCCCCATCCGGTGACATTGTTTGCGTTGCTGGCGGTCGGAATCGTCTTCTTGTCCGGCCTGTTTGGCTATCTTGAAGTCGCCGTTCCCGACCCCCGCCCAGCGGGAGCAAAGGGCGTAGCAGAGGATGGCATGATCCGCGCGGTTAGTCTGATGGATGGCGACGGGGTGCGGCGAATTTTCACCGGGCTGGTCGGCAACTTTACGGGATTTGCCCCGCTTGGCGTGGTGCTGGTCGCTATGCTCGGCGTCGGTGTTGCGGAGAAATCTGGGCTACTATCTGCCGCTGTCCGTAGCATGGTTCTGGGCGCGCCAAAGCATCTCGTGACGGTCGCCATCGTCTTCGCGGGGATCATTTCAAACACAGCATCCGAGGTCGGATATGTCGTGTTGATCCCGCTTGCAGCAGCGATCTTCTATGCGCTGGGAAGGCATCCACTGGCCGGTATGGCCGCGGCCTTTGCCGGAGTGTCGGGTGGCTATAGCGCCAATCTGTTGATCGGAACTATCGATCCGCTGCTGGCTGGGATCACGCAGGAGGCAGCGCGTCTACTCAATCCAGATTATGTCGTGGTGGCCACAGCCAATTGGTACTTCATGGTCGCGTCGACCTTCCTGATCACGCTGATCGGTTCGCTGGTGACGATCTATATCGTCGAGCCGAAACTGGGTGAATATGATGCGTCCCGCGCGGACCCTACTGTTCTCGACGATTCGATGATGAACCAGATCGAAGATCGCGAGCGCAAAGGTCTTCGCTGGGCCGGTATCGCGCTCCTTGGTGTGCTGGCGCTGATGGCATTGACGCTGCTGCCTGAATGGGGCGTCCTGCGAAATCCTGAAACCGGCGACCGGATCAACGCGCCCTTCTTCAAAGGGTTCGTGGTGTGGATCTTGATCTTCTTTATCGCCACCGGTTACGCCTATGGCCGCGCGGCGGGTACGATGAAGTCGGACCGCGATGTGATTGATGCGATGGCTGCGGCGCTGTCTTCGCTGGGTCTTTATATCGTGCTGGTGTTCTTCGCGGCGCAGTTCGTGGCGTTTTTTGGCTGGACGAACCTGGGCGCGATTACTGCGGTCACCGGCGCGACATTCTTGCAAGAAACCGGGCTAACCGGCCCAGCGCTGTTCTTCCTGTTCATTCTGGTGTGTGCAGTGATCAATCTGTCGCTTGGCTCTGCCTCCGCGCAATGGGCGGTGACCGCCCCGATCTTTGTGCCGATGCTGATGCTGATCGGTTATTCGCCCGAGGTTATTCAAGCGGCCTACCGCATCGGCGACTCTACCACCAATATCATCACGCCGATGATGAGCTATTTCGGGCTGATCCTTGCGTGGGCGACGCGTTACGATAAAAATTTGGGAGTGGGTACGCTGATTGCGATGATGCTGCCTTACACCATCTTTTTCCTGACGCTGTGGTCGCTGTTCTTCTTCCTGTGGACCTTTGTGCTGGGTATTCCGGTGGGACCAGGATCGCCAACTTATTATACGAGTTAGCGGGCAGGTCGGGATCGGCGGAGGGATTGTTTTGCGCTTCGCTTCAAACGCCTTTGGCTCGGCCGCAGCTTCGCTCTGGCCGTCTACGGCGCAGTGCGCCTTCGACTCCGAACCCTAGGGTTCTCAGCCCAGCCATCGCGACCATAAAAAGGGGCCGCTTAAGCGACCCATTTTAATGGCGGAGACGGAGGGATTCGAACCCTCGATAGGTTGCCCTATACACGCTTTCCAAGCGAGCGCGATCGACCACTCTGCCACGTCTCCGCATCGCCGTCTGGCCTGAGCCTTGGGCGAAGCAGCGCCTCTAGCTTTGTAGGGGGGCTTTCGCAAGACGGTTTCGGGTGGCAGAGTACGGACATGAAGAAACAACTCCTGCTGGCCGCAACAACGTTCGCCCTTACCCTCCCCGTAACTGCCCAAGAAACCGAGCCAGCAGGCGCACCATCACCCAGCCAGATCGTTGATGCCGCACCGGAAGAAGAGTGGGTGAGTATACCCGCTGAAGACCTGCTCATCATGGAGCTCTCGCCCGATGCGAATGACGAGCCTCGCTACGTCACCATCCAACTGATGCCAGCGCCGTTCAGCCAAGGCTGGGTAGAGAACATTCGGACCTTCGCCCGCGCCAAATGGTACGACGGCATCACCGTCAACCGCGTTCAAGACAATTACGTCGTCCAATGGGGCGATCCGAATTACGACAATCCCGAGGCTGAGGGTGAGGCGAAACCGTTGCCCGAGGGGCTGAAGGTTATGGATGAAAGTGAGTACGTGACAAGCAAACTCCTCTCTATCCCCGATCCTCGCGGACGCCCACGTATCAACTATACGCTGGGCGCTATTATGATCCGCAATGCAATGATCTCGAAGTCGGGTACGACTGATCCGTCGCCTGCCTTTATCACTGCAATGGAGGAGGCGCTAGAGAATCCAGAAGCACCACCGCCAGACTTGCCAGAACCTGATTTTAGTGACCGATACTCAGGTTTGACTTCCCTTGTTTTGGGATGGCCGATCGCTGGCAATGAGGGCGGGGAAACAAAGGCTGAGTTTTGGCCCGTCCACTGCTACGGCATGGTTGGCGTAGGTCGGAATTACTCACCTGATACCGGCTCAGGCGCAGAACTCTACACCGTGATCGGCCACGCCCCCCGCCACCTGGATCGCAATATTGCGCTTGTCGGACGTATTATCGAAGGCATGGAGCATCTTTCCAGCCTACCGCGCGGTTCAGGCGCTCTCGGCTTCTACACCAAGGAAGAAGAGGGCAAGCGCACACCGATCCTGTCGGTTCGCGTAGCGAGCGATTTGCCCGAGGACGAACAGCCGCTATTTGAATATCTCTCCACCGAGGGCGAAACTTTCGCCAAATATGCTGAGGCACGCGCCAACCGCCGCGATCCGTTCTTTCTCGTGCCTGCTGGCGGGGCGGATATCTGCAACATTCCAGTACCAGTACGGCACACACCGAATGGCTGAAACACTGAACTGCACACTGCCGCTCACCCGTTGGGAAGGTGATCGCGGCACGTATCATCTCGTGTCAATCAAAGGCGACGATGCCGAAACAATCGCCATGCACGCGCGCATTGAGAAGCTGGAAATGGGATCGCGGCGCGGCTTCGGATCGGTCAAAGTGATGGCGCGTATTGGCGATACGATATGGAAAAGCTCTGTCTTCCCGCAGAACAAATCCAGCGAGTGGATCTTGCTCGTCAGCAAGAAAGTGATGAAGGCTGAAAATATCGTCAAAGGCGACGATGTGAACCTAGAGCTAGAACTTCTCTAAATCCGCTCCGCATGCGCCACCGCATCGCTCGCTCTCAATGCGCTGAGAATGCGGGTTAGATGCGCAATATCCTGCACGTCCAGATCGACTTCATAGATACCGAAGGGATGTTCATTCTGTGACAATGTGAGCATGCGGATATTCGCTACGTTTTGCGCAAAAATACCGGCCATTTCGGCGAGTGCCCCTGGCCGATCATATAGCGTCGCCCTGATCCGCCCAACCGCACCTTTGGATTTCTGGCCCCATGACAGGTCGAGCCAATCAGCATCGACCCCGCTCGCGAGTTCGAAGCAATCGATTGCATGAACCAACACGCCCGGACCTTGCTTGCGTAGCCCCACGATCCGGTCGCCAGGCACAGGGTGACAGCATTCGGCAAGCTGGAAGCCCACGCCCGGTGTCAGACCTTTGATCGAAATCGCCCGCTCTTGGCGGGACCATTTCTCCGGCTCTTCCATATCGGAAGTGCAACCGGGCACCAACGCCTCCATGACATCGCGATCTTCGATCTTCGCTGCGCCGATCGCGTACATCAGCGCTTCCTCATCCTCGAGTTCAAGCCGCTTCACCGCTGCTTTTATGGCTTTCTTGCCGATCTTCGCCGGAACGCGCCCCGATATCTCTTCGAACAGCTTGCTGCCAATCTCGGCGACTTCGGCCCGCTCTTTCAATCGCACCGAACGGCGGATCGCCGCACGCGCTTTCCCCGTCACCACAAAACCGAGCCAGCTCAGTTGCGGCACGGCTTTCTTACCTTTGATGATCTCCACCACATCACCATTATTCAGCGGCGTACGCAGCGGCATGTGACGCCCATTGATCTTTGCGCCAACGGTCTGCGCGCCCAAATCGGTATGCACTGCAAAGGCAAAATCGACCGGCGTCGATCCCTTTGGCAGTTGGTGCAACGCGCCCTTGGGGCTGAAAGCAAATATCCGATCCTGATAGATCGCCATGCGCGTATGTTCGAGCAACTCCTCCGCATCGTGGCTGGCATCGACAATCTCGATCAAATCGCGCAGCCATCCAACTGCACCGTCCGGTCGGTCGCCTTGCTTATAGGCCCAATGCGCCGCCAGCCCGAACTCGTTGGTCTGGTGCATATTGCGCGTACGGATCTGCACCTCGACCCGCATCGAATTCTCATAAATCAGCGAAGTGTGAAGCGAACGGTATCCATTGTTCTTCGGCGTCGAGAGGTAGTCTTTGAATTTGCCGGGAATGAACTGCCACGTCGTATGTAAATTACCGAGTGCGGCATAGCAATCTGCCTCACTCTCGGTGATCACGCGAAAGGCCATGATGTCGGTCACCTGCTCGAACGATACATGCCTTTCGGCCATCTTCTTCCAGATGGAGAACGGGTGTTTCTCCCGCCCGGACACCTCGACTTGCAGCCCTGCCTCGGCCAGCGATTGCTTGATCGCAAGCGCAATAGCATCGACTTGGCCACCATCCTGTTTGCGGATTTGCTCCAGCCGCCCAGTAATGGTCTTAAACGCTTCCGGCTCTAACTGCTCAAACGCCAGAAACTGCATCTCACGCATATATTCATACATGCCCACGCGCTCTGCCAGCGGGGCGTAAATATCCATCGTTTCGCGCGCGATCCGCCGGCGTTTCTCCGGATTCTTGATGAAATGCAACGTGCGCATATTGTGCAGGCGGTCAGCAAGCTTGACCAACAACACGCGGATATCTTCGGACATGGCCAGCAGGAATTTGCGCAAATTCTCCGCCGCGCGCTCATCCTCCGGCATCGCTTCGATCTTGCTGAGCTTGGTCACACCATCGACCAGCCGCGCCACGTCTCCGCCGAAATTGGCTTCGATATCCTCAATGGTGGCGAGGGTGTCTTCGACCGTATCGTGAAGCAGCGCAGTGATGATCGTTTCCTGATCAAGCTGCAAATCGGTCATCAGCCCGGCGACTTCTACCGGATGGCTGAAATACGGATCACCGCTGGCGCGCTTCTGGCTGCCGTGCTTCTGCACCGTATAGACATAGGCTCGGTTGAGCAGCGCCTCATCAGCGTCAGGGTCGTAATCAAGGACCCGCTCTACAAGTTCATACTGGCGCAGCATCAGTCGCGAGTGTGCGTGTTAGTTCGACCAACCGCAAGAAAAATAGACGATATACCTACGCTGTCCGCTCATTTTGCTCACAATCTCGAAACGATCCAAAACGACTGAAGAACGATGTAGCCGATGAACAGCCAACCCAACCAGCTTATTCCATCTGCTTCTTGAATATCAGATGCCGGTTCAATGGGCGCATAGGGAAGCCAACTTGCCACAACCCGCGGATCGAATTCATCTTCAACTCCGGGATTGAAGCGCCTGAGGCTCCTGACCAAAACTCCAACAGGTCCGCCTTTTTTTACGCGCTCATGATAGGGCAGATCATCCGCAGGGCCCGCCTTCAGTGTCTGAAATGCCTCGTGCCACTGATGACTGGGTTTCGATAATCGCGCCAAACATTCGACATCACTCAAACGTTGCGCAGCGCCCAGTGCGAACCATTTGGGGTTTGCCTTCTCCAATTCGTCTCGCCATGCAAATTCATCATCCGCCAGTTTTATGACGCTATCTGATCGCGGAATTGCAGCGCTCAAAATGCCAGCCAAGAATTCCTCTGCTGCTGCGGCATGACTGAGCTCGTGCATCTTTTCGTCATCGAGAATATCACGCACAATCGCGTTCGCGCCGTTCTCTTCTGTTTCACCGTATTCATTCCCGAAAAGCAATTTATGCAAAGCAATGGCTCGCGGCGAAACCTCAGCCCGATCAAATTCGGGGAGATCCACATGACCAGAGGATTGCAGCGCGCTGGCGGCAAAGTCAGCGTGCAATATGCCGCTCTGACCCGCTTTCACATCGTCCTGATCGAGAGTTGCCTGCTGATCTCGGACATCAGATTGCGCGACGTTCAGAGCCAATCGCAGTTGCTGGAAACTTTCAATGTCTTCATCAGGAACAATGGCTTTAAGCTGGATTGCGTACGCGCGCTTGATGGCAGCCACATCATCGCATGGCGTAAGTCCAAGAATTTCCCATGCTTGGTCAGGCGACATCCTCAGCATTCTACACGCCTAACCTATGCGATTATGCTTAGAACCGTACCGCACGCGATGATGAACAGGCGGTCAACCCGCGCGCGACCGGATTACGTGTCCGCGCCGGCAGAATCCTTGTATCCCAGCGTTTCATCGACATTGCCGCGCGTATAGGCATGATATCCGCCGCGCGTTTTGGCGTAGATACGCTGTGCTATCGGCTTGCCCCATGCAGTTTCATTGAGCGCGGTGAATAGCGGGCTGACGAACTTGTTACGCCCGACCCGCGCAAGAAACTGCTCAGCCTGCGGGACCGCCGAGGCGTATTGATTGCGCAGCGCCGCTTCCAACCACAGGAACAGCACTTCGTTGTTGCCCGTCTTGGACAGGCCCAATGTGTTGTCGAGCGCAGTAAGCTGCTCTGCCGTAAGGGCCTGCGGAAGCTCCTCGAGGAAACGGCGTTGCTCTGCCGCCGTCCAGCCGGACCAAGCTTCAGTATCCGGCAAAGTCGCATCGCGTGCGTATGCAGCCACTGCACTGTCCACCGCAGCAAATGCCTTGGCGTCGGGCTTGGAGGCATTGTCCGGCAGGCCAGTGCCATAGACCCATTCGTCCAGCATCAAGCGCTGTTCCAGCTTCTCGTCACCATCGACCAGCTTTTCCCGCAGATCGGCGAGGAACATTTCCGATGTAACCGCCTCGAACGCATGATTGTCGAACCACTGGGTCAGCCAGGTATCGAAGGTCTCGCGTCCAATGATGTTCTCCACCGTGCGCAGGAATACAGTGCCCTTGTCATAAATCGCGACGCCCTTTGTATCGAATGGGTTGATTTCATCGGGCGAGCGCATGGCAGTAGCGGGACTGTCAGCCCCGGCTTCCTCGATGCCCTTGACCAGTGAGGCATAGCTAAGCGCATATTCCTGCTCGGCCCGGTCCTTGCCATAGACTTCCTCGACGATGCGATTTTCGAAATAGGATGTCACGCCCTCGTTCAGCCAGCCATCGCGCCAGCTGGAATATGTCGTAAGATTGCCCGACCAGCTATGCGCCAGCTCATGCGCGATGAGCCCGTTATTCGAACGGTCTCCCGCGATGAAAGTTGGAGTGAGGAAAGTCATCACCGGGTTTTCCATACCGCCATAGGGGAAGGCTGGCGGCAGTACGATCATGTCGTAGCGGCCCCAGCGATAATCGCCGAACAGCTCGATACCTGCATCGATCATCTCTTCGGTATCACCCACTTCCTGCGCGGCAGCGTCGATCACTTCGGGTTCAGCCCATACGCCGGACCGCGGGCCGAGTTCGCGGAATTCAATATCGCCCGCCGCGATGGCGACCAGATAGGGAGCAACCGGCTTGTCCATCTCGAAGGTAAAGGCACGCTTGCCCTCTTCAACGACCTCCGGATCCCCTTGCGACAGTCCGGACATAACCACTGTCAGCGCTTCTGGCGCAGTGATGCGCGCCGACCAGGTCTGGCGAACACCGGGGCTGTCCTGCGTAGGAATCCACGTGCGGTTGTTGATCGCCTGTCCCTGACTAAACAGGAAGGGATACTCGCCGCCTGAAGTCTGTTCGGGTGTCAGCCATTGCATCGCCTCGGCGTCTTTGGCCGAGTAGGTAATGGTGATTTCACGCGCATCGCCCATCTCGACGGAAAGCGGTGCGCCCTTGCCGTCCTCGACTTCGCCGATCTCGTACTCAAGCGATTTGCCCTCGCCATCAGTGATCGCATCGATCATCAACCCGTTATTGTCGAGAATGACAGTGTCGACCCCCTTTTCGGCGATAATATCCAGCATAGCAGTGCCAGTGACGGTTTGTGTTTCGAAATCGAGGTCCAGATCGAGATCAAAATGGTTCACTCGCGCTTCCAGTGGTTTGGCGAATGTCTGATCGTCGAACGCTTCGGCGCTATCGAGTATCGGCGCGACTTTAGGAGCATTGGTATCGCCGCTTTCGGACAATCCGCAGGCGGAAAGAAATAGCAGGCTAGCAGCAGCGAGAAAACGCATTGGAGAACTCCGAGGTCGGTATTTGAATGTTGGCCTTCGAATGGCCGATCATTCACCAATGAACAAGTGCCCATCGACCAACCGAATGGCTGGAGGTGTAGGTAAGTTGCCGCAGCGGCCCTCTTGCTCGACTCCATCAGACAGGGCGAAACGATAGGCATGCCATGGGCAGGCAATCACTCCGTACTCATCGATATCGGCATCACCCAGCGGCCCCAACATATGCGGACACACTGCCGCATGGGCGATCCATTCGCCTTTGTGGTGGCGTACGACAAAACGGCCCGTGGACAGTTCGACCGGTTGGGATTTATCACGATGCAACTCTGCCTCGGGTCCGAGATCGACAGTTTGCGGCGCGGCTTTACTTGGAGCTTTGCGCAAGTCCAGCGCATCTTGACGCGCCGACATCAGCGCTTCGTCCTCATCATACAACGTCTTATACTGCGCCTGTAGATAGCCGAGGATTATCGCTGATTGCTCATCCGTTTCAGGTGCTTGCGGCAAATAGAACCGCACATCGACCTCGATGGCACGAGAGTCATCGGCGCCTTTCTGAGTCGCTTGCGTATGGATTTGCACGCCCTCGCCGGTGCCCTCCAGCACAGTCGTCGCCCAATAATGATTGGGCCGGTCGACCAACAGTTCCACAACTTGCTCTCCGCCGCCAGCAGCGGGCGGCAGCGTAGTCTTGCACCGCCAACCCCACCCGCCTTCGTCGATCAGCTCAATCGATGCAAAGGAAGACGGATGGACGAAAGGAAGATGCTCCCAATCATAGGCGTTCTCCATCATCCGGTTGAGGGAAACGGGAATGTCGCGAGTGTAGTTGCCGAGGAAATGGAGGTCAGTCGGCTCGTTGATCACGTCCAAACCGCTTCAGGCGGCAGGCTCATCAAAATTGCGTCGATATTGCCGCCCGTTTTCAGGCCGAACAACGTCCCGCGATCATACACCAAGTTGAACTCGGCATAGCGACCGCGCCACTCCAACTGTTGTAGCTTGTCCGCATCGGTGAAATCGGATTCCATCCGGCGGCGGACAAGTTTGGGGTAGATGTCGAGGAAGGTCTTGCCGACATCCTGTGTGAAGGCGAAATTACGCTCAAACGCTGCATCATCGTCGCACTCGAGATGGTCGTAGAAAATCCCACCTACACCGCGATGGCATTGGCGGTGCGGGATGTAGAAATACTCATCCGCCCATTTCTTGAAGCGGTCGTAATAGGTCGGGTTATGCCCGGCGCAGGCTGCGCGGAAGGCAGCGTGAAAATCGTCCGTGTCCTCATCATATGGAAGTGGCGGATTGAGGTCAGCGCCTCCACCGAACCATGCTTTCTCGGTCGTCAGGAAACGCGTGTTCATGTGAACGGCGGGCACATGCGGGTTGGCCATATGTGCGACCAGACTGATACCCGTTGCCGTGAAGCCCGGGTTCTCCGCACTCGCTCCGTTCACGCTTGCCGCAAACTCGGGCGAGAAACTGCCGCTTACGGTCGAGACATTGACGCCGACTTTCTCGAACACTTTGCCTTTCATCAGGCCTTGGACACCGCCGCCAGGATCATCATTGCCCTCTTCTTCCCGGTCCCATGGCGTGAACTCGAATGAGGCATCGCTGCCTGCCTCGCGTTCAACCGCCTCAAACTCGTTGCAAATATCGGTGCGCAGAGTTTCGAACCATTCTTTGGCGCGGGCTGTGTGGTCGGTGTGATCGGTCATATTTCTCAATCTATTGTGGAGCGAAAAGAAGCGCCGCTCTCGCGACAGGATGTCCTGCGCTTACCATGACTGAGTGCCGCATAGTTTGATGCAAATCAACTGTTTCAAATGGCCTTGCAAAGCGTGCGTCGCTGCTGCACACGCATCGCATGGTTCCCCTTTCGTTCGCCAATCAAGAATTTGCACTGACAACCAGTGGCGCGCTGTTTTGGCGTGCGGAATCGGCATTGCTGGTGGCTGATTTGCATCTGGAGAAAGCCAGCTTCTACGCGAAGCACGGCCAGATGTTACCGCCCTATGATAGCCGCGAGACGCTGGAGCGGGTGGCCGAAGCTATTCGCGAGACCGGTGCGCGGCGGGTCTTCACTTTGGGTGACAATTTCCACGATAGCGAAGGATCAACGCGTTTGGAGCCGCACGCAGCCGGGATGCTGTCGGCGCTGACTCGCGCTGTCGACTGGGTGTGGATCACCGGCAATCACGATCCACATATGGATACGCCCAAAGGATCAGCGACGTCTGGCGGCGCGATCGCTGAGGAGCTTGAAGTGGCAGGCATGATCCTTCGCCACCAAGCCAAGGCGGGAGAAACTCGGCCCGAATTTTCCGGCCACTATCATCCACGCCTGCAACTTCATGTTCGTAAACGCTTCATCCGTCGCCCCTGCGCTGTGGTTAGCCAAGGCGGAGGCGGCGGAAGAATGATTCTGCCAGCGTTCGGTGCGCTCACCGGTGGAATGGATGCGAAAGATCCGGTGATCCTAGACGCGATGCAGCCCGCTGACCGGATCGACGCTGTGCTGCCTGCCGCTGGAAAGCTCGCGCAGTTTCCTTTGTGGCGGAAGGCGGCGTAGTTTTTTGTTTAACCTCAATCGCCGGGTGCCGACATCCGTCGTCTTGGCTACCTCGCATACGCCCGATCGGCCTTGCGGTCAGCTAGACGCTGACCGGACCATTCTAAGCCATCATTTTTTGTGCTGAAACTTGGTCGCGGCTGCCAGAGGGCGACCGCGCGACGCGCGGTCAGCGCGAAAGCCAAGTGTCCGGATGGACACGCTGGCGCTTGAAGCCGAACAAAAGACTCTTCCTCCCCCTAGCGCTCGCGGCGATTCCTCCCTAGGTAACCCTCGCAACAAAGACTGACCAAGGAGAACACCCCATAGCCCGTCCACCTCGGCGCATGAACACCCCGCCCACCAAGAGCGGCCCGCGCTACGATAATTTCATCCAAAGCGAAAAAGTTCGCGTAATTGACGACCAAGGCGAGAACCTTGGCGTTATGTACACCAGAGAAGCGATCGAGCAGGCGGCAGAAGTCGGCCTGAATCTCGTTGAGGTCAGCCCCAACGCGGACCCGCCAGTGTGTAAGTTCCTCGATGTCGGCAAGTACCGCTTTGAAGCGCAGAAGAAAGCGAATCTCGCGCGCAAAAGCCAGAAAACGCAGGACATCAAAGAAGTCAAAATGCGCCCCAATATCGACACGCATGATTATGACGTGAAGATGCGCAATGTCTTCAAATTCATCGACAATGGCGACAAGGTGAAAGTTACCCTGCGCTTCCGTGGACGTGAAATGGCACACCAAAACTTGGGCATGGATCTGCTCAAGCGCGTTCAAGACGATACGGCTGAAGTCGCCAAGATCGAAGCATTCCCGCGCCTCGAAGGCCGCCAAATGCTGATGGTGCTCTCGCCTAAATAGGCTCAGTTCAGATCGAACAATCAGAAAGGGCGCGGTGAAAACTGCGCCCTTTTTTGCAAATAGAGGCGGATATTTTTCACTGATTTGCGCAAATCGGCATTTCATGGCATGTTATATCCTATGAAAAACAAATTGATACTCTCATCGGCGGTCATTGCTCTTCTGAGTTCTGGCAGCGCTACGGCGCAAAACACACCCGCAACTGCAGCGGTGGCAATGTCCCAACAGACGGAACCGCAATTTGCAAAATTTGCGCCTCGTGAAGCCACCGACTCGACCCGGATCGATTACGCATTCTGGGATGAAGCGCTTGAGTATTTCGTGTTCCGCATGGGCCGATCGATTAGAGAAGGCGCACCGCGCGTCGATGCCAGCACCGGGACTCGTATGGTTTATGGCCACGACTCGCGCTACCGACTGGAAGGCAATCGGGTCATCTTCTCTTATTTGAATGATGACATTGTCAGTTCGCTCACAGCCTATCGTGAAGATCTGGAGCGTACCGCAGAGCAAGTCGATATTGCAGCGCTTTCACGCAACGAGCAACTCGCCTTCTGGATGAACCTGCATAATGTCGCAGTGATCGAACAGATCGCTATCAACTATCCGCTCAGCCAACCTTCGAAGCTCAAGCTTGGTACTAAGGGTGCGCCATTGGATGAAGCCAAGATCATCACAATTGATGGCGTTGCAATGAGCCCAAGCGACATTCGGACCAAGATCGTCTACCCCAATTGGCGGGATCCGCGCGTGATGTATGGCTTCTTCCGCGGAGAAATCGGTGGACCTTCGATCCAGCCTGATGCGTTCAACAGTCAGAACTTGAGCCAGCTCTTGAACAAATCGGCGCTGGATTTCGTAAACTCGCTGCGCGGGACTGAAAAGCGCGGGAAGACGCTCCACGTTTCGAAAATCTACGAAGAAGGGCGGCCGTTCTATTTCAACACGTGGCCGACCTCTATCCAACAGCATCTGCGCAAATACAGCACCAATGATGTGCGCGAGCTGGTTGACCGTACACAGACCGTGAGCGCGACGATTTACGAACCTGATTTATCGGACTTGGCCAAGGGCGAAGTTGATCCGGAATATGGCCATCTTGAATCTACCAACGATCTATCCCTGTACGGCACCGGCGCGAGAACGGCGCATCAGGCGATCACCCCGCCGCGCGGTGTACCACGCGCCATTGGCCGTCTGATCAAGGAACAGTACGAGAAGTTCCAGAAAATCAACCGCCGCGCTGATCGCAGCGGTGAGGTCTTCATGCTCGATGAAGAGCAGCTCGAAGAGCTCCAGAAAGATAGCGAGATTATAGAATAGGCTTTCCCTCTCCGCCGGTCTGTGGTTCTAGTCACGACCGGAAAGGGAGAGGTTTGTGACAGCGCGCCGCATTGGGTTTGTTCTCGGCTTAGCCGCCTTCGCGCTTACCCTGATTGTCCCTGCTCCTGCTGGAATGCCGCGAGAGGCATGGCTAGTTGCCGGTCTCGTTGTGTGGATGGCCGCATGGTGGATGACTGAAGTAATTCCGCTGACCGCCACTGCGCTGCTTCCCTTTATAGTCCTACCTTTTTCTGGCGTTCTCACGGCCAAGGAAACCGCGAGCGCATATTACGCTCCGATCCTGTTTCTAATTCTGGGCGGTGCGTTTATCGCGCTGGCTATCGAGCGGACCGGACTGCACCGGCGCTTGTCCCTAGCAATCTTGAGCACCGTTGGCGGAGGGCAAGCACTACCTGCCAGAACGTCACGATGGTTGCTGGCGATTATAATCAGCACGTCACTGCTCTCTATGCTGATCTTCAATGCACCGATCAGCTTGCTGGTCATGGTACTCGCGATAGCGATCATTGCCGGATTGATGTTGGCCAATGCAGAGAAACTGCTGCTCGCCTTTATGGTCAGCGCGGCGGTTCTCTCGATGTTGATTTCCAACACCTCCACCACGCTGATTATGATGCCGATGGCGCTTGCGGTGCTTGCAGGGGGCGGATTGGCTGACGAGGATCGTAGTGGTTTGGCAGGCGCATTGCCGATGGGAATCGCCTTTGCAGCATCGATCGGCGGACTGGGCACGATCGTAGGATCACCCACCAACGGTATTGCAGTAGCGCTCCTCGACAGCATGATCGGTGTGCAAATCGGCTTCGCGGAATGGGCTGCCTTCGGGATACCTATCGTTATTGTCGGCGTGCCGATTGCAGCCATGATAATTGCGCGGGTCCAGAAGGTGTCGGCATATCACTTCGACGTCGACGCAGCCCGCGAGGCCATTGCCACCAATGTGAAATGGAGCGCGCCCGAACGCCGCCTGCTGCCGATCATCGCCATTACATTCCTGCTTTGGATGTCAGGGCCGTGGCTGAAACCGATGCTGCCAGCCGGCGCACTAACCGACGGCACTATCGCTATCGCAGCAGGCATCGCGCTGTTTATCCTACCCGATGGCACAGGTCGCCCTCTACTGACATGGCAAGAGGCCGACCGCGCGCCATGGGGTGTCATTATGATGTTCGGTGGAGGCTTGGCGCTTGCTGCGGGCATGGGCGCATCGGGACTTGCCGAATGGCTCGGCAATGCGTTGCTGCCGCTCACCACAGTTCCGTTAATCCTAGTCGCACTCGCGCTGGTCGCGATGGTCGTGCTGATCACGGAATTCGCTAGTAATGTCGCGACCGCCAGCGCTATCATTCCCGTGGTCGCTAGCCTGACCGTGGCAATGGGCGTCGATCCCATCCTTCTTGCAATGCCTGCCGCGCTTGCCGCCAGCTGGGGCTTTATGCTGCCTGCCGGAACCGGGCCAAATGCGATTGCGTGGTCAACCGGACGGATCAAACTGCCGCGCATGGTGGGCGCAGGAATCATCCTCGATATCGTCGGGATATTCCTGATTGTCGGGCTCGTGTGGACAGTTGCCGCGCTCTTCGCTTGAACAGCTTAGTTACAAATGATACCGGATTCGTCATTGAGGTGAGTCCGGCAATGCGTTCCTGCGGAGGTTAGGGACACGGCCCAAATAGGGCCAAACCGGATTGCCCGTCTGGCTCCTGCCTTCCTGGGAGCGTTTGATTAGGAAGAACATCGCATGAGTGATGCAACCGACGCCGTCGATACCCCAACCCCGCGCCGCAATCCCAAGCCAGAGGCCAAGACCATTGGTGGGCGCGAGATGAAGCCCAGCACGCTAATGATGGGACACGGCTATGATCCGGCTCTCTCCGAAGGCTCGTTGAAGGCTCCGATCTTTCTGACATCGACCTTCGCGTTCGAAAATTCGGCAGCGGGCAAGCGCCACTTTGAAGGTATTACCGGCAAGCGTCCGGGCGGCGCTGAAGGTCTCGTCTATTCGCGCTTCAATGGACCCAATCAGGAAATCCTTGAGGACCGTCTGAGCATCTGGGACGGTGCGGAAGACGCCCTGTCATTCTCAAGCGGCATGACCGCCATTACTGTGATGATGCTGGCCTATTGCAATGCAGGCGATGTCATCGTTCACTCCGGCCCGCTTTATGCTGCTACCGAAGGCTTCGTTGCCAAAGTCATGAGCAAATACGGCGTGACCTATGTCGATTTCCCAGCCGGTGCGACCCGCGAAGAGATCGACGCCGTGCTGACCAAAGCCAAAGCGCAAGCTGCCGAACAGGGTGGCAAGGTTGCAATGGTCTATCTAGAAAGCCCGGCCAACCCAACCAATGCGTTGGTGGATGTAGAGGCCGTGCGCGACTCCCGCGACGCAATCCTCAAAGCTGACGAAACACCGATCACTATCGACAACACATTCCTCGGCCCGCTGTGGTCGCGCCCGCTAGAGCATGGCGCAGATGTGGTGATCTACTCGCTGACAAAGTATGTCGGGGGCCATTCGGATCTGGTGGCTGGGAGCATTGCCGGCGCGAAAAAGTGGATGGACCCCGTCCGCGCGCTGCGCAACACTATGGGCGGTATCGCCGATCCCAACACCGCTTGGATGCTGTTGCGCTCGCTCGAAACCGTGGAGTTGCGGATGCAGCGCGCGGGCGAAAACGCTGAGAAGGTTTGCGCTTTCCTGAAGGATCACCCGAAAGTCGAAGGCGTTGGCTATCTCGGCTTCATCGAGGACGAGCGTCAACTGGATATCTTCAACCGGCACTATAGTGGCGCTGGCAGCACGTTCTCTTTGTTCGTCAAAGGCGGCGAGGCTGAGGCCTTCCGCTTCCTTGACAGCATGAAGATCGCCAAACTCGCGGTCAGCCTTGGCGGCACCGAAACGCTAGCCAGCCTGCCCGCTGCGATGACTCACTTGTCGGTGCCCGACGAGCGCAAAGCGCAGCTCGGCATCACTGACAATCTGGTTCGCATCTCCATCGGGATCGAAGATCCGGATGACCTGATCGCAGACTTCGATCAGGCATTGGCTCAAGTCTAGTACGTCGTGAATGTTTTGGGGCAGGCAACTATGAAAATCGGATTTCTCGCTTGCCCTGAAACCATGCCGGCAGCTGGGACATCATCAGGCGTCGAGCGCCGCGGTGATGCTTTTGAGCACGACCTGCAAGTCGATGCTCTACGTCCGGCTTTCGCAGCAGCAGGGTTAGAACTGATCGAAATTGAGTGGCGTGCGCCGCTCGATCAGTTCGCAGACATCCGATTGGTGTTGATCGGCACATCATGGGATTATCAGGACTATCCAGACGAATTTCTAATCAAGCTTGAGGCGCTACAATCGGTGGGTGTGATTGTTTGCAATTCGCCCGAGCTGATCCGTTGGAACATCGACAAATCCTATCTGAAGGAACTGGAGCGACGTGGTACGCGAACCATTCCCACCCTTTGGTCTGACGATCCTGATTATGGCGATGTGACCAGAGCGCTGGCCCACTTCAAAAGTGATAAAGTCGTAGTGAAACGCCAGACTGGTGCAGGCGCACTAGGGCAGCATATCTTCGATAAAGAATCGCTGCCCGATGAAGATTGGCAGATGGGCCACAAAGCTATGATCCAGCCGTTCCTTGCTGCAATCCAAGACGAGGGCGAACTGTCTTTCGTGTTCATTGATGGCGCATTTTCCCATGCGATCCAGAAAACGACCGCGAAGGACGAGTACCGCATCCAATCGCTCTATGGCGGGCAGGAAACGGCGATCACACCCTCTGACGACGACATCGCGGCGGCACTTTCAGTGCTTCAGGCTTTGCCCGGCGACACGCCGCTTTATGCGCGGATTGATATGTTGCGCGCCGATACCGAAGACAGCGATGGCGCGTTGGTGGTCATGGAAGCTGAAGCGATTGAGCCGTTCCTCTACCCGGTCCAAGGCCCTGAATTGGGCAAACGCATGGCCGATGCTATCATCGCACGATTGTAAGCGAACAAAGGAATAGATGATGACCGACCGCAAGCCCGTGTTTCTCGTGATCGGTGCAGGGGCAGGTATTGGCGGCCATGTCGCAAAGCGTTTTGCCGAAGGTGGCTATCACGTGGTGCTCGCGCGCCGATCGGACGAAGCGGGATTGCAGAGACTGGTCGATCAAATCGGCGATACAGGCGGCGAAGCAAGCGGACGCTTGCTGGATGCGGCGGAAGATGGTTCAATCGAAGATCTGGTCGAACAGGTTGAACGCGATATCGGGCCAATCGAATGCGCCCTGTATAATCTCGGCGCGCAGATCGGGAACCGCACGCTGGCAAATACGCCGCATAAGACATTCGAACTGGGCTGGAGACTCGGCACCTTCGGACTATTCCGCCTAGCTTCGGCACTTACACCACATATGGTTCAGCGGGGCTCGGGCACAATCCTTGTAACATCAGCGACAGCCGCCGTTCGCGGCAATACCGGCCAACACAGCCATGCCGCAGCGATGGGCGGGCGGCGGATGCTGTGCCAAACGCTCAACGCCGAATTCGCCTCGCAAGGTATCCATATCGCACATATTGTCGTCGATGGGTCGGTCAACGCGCCTGATACGCTGGGCAAATTACTGGGCGACAAGTTTGATGCCTACAAAGCCAGCAAAGGTGACGATGGAGTAATCGAACCCACCGCCATTGCGGAGACATATTGGCACATCGCGCAACAATCCAGGAATTGCTGGACGCATGAAATTGATATTCGGCCATGGACCGACGTTCCGTGGTGGAACGACAATCCAATCACCGCGATTGATAGATAGGCTTACAGCTTCGCCAGCAAGGCCCGCAGGTCGGCGTCCAGACTAGCATTGGTGAGAACGCCCTCTTCACTATCAAAATTCTCGTCGAATTTCGGCACAGCGAGTGTCCCGAGCACATTACCACCAAAATGCGGCGCAGCGGTTTCCGCCATCGCGAGTACGCGGCCGGCGGCACCTGGCCCCGGTGACGTCGATAACAGTACCATCGGTTTGTTCTGCCAGACCTCACGACCAACGCGTGAGCACCAGTCGAAGATGTTCTTGAACGCAGCAGCATAAGAACCGTTATGCTCTGCTACGGAAACAACCAACGCATCGACTACCGCTATCCGCGCGAGGAAATCATGCGCGAGCTGCGGGATGCCATCTGCTTCTTCGCGGTCGTGGCGGTAGATCGGCATTTCATAATCGTGAATGTCGAGCGTTTCGATATCCGCGCCGTCAATCAAAGACGCAGCGTAATTCACCAATTGGCGATTGATAGAAACCGACGAATTGCTCGCCGCAAATGCCAGAATTGTCTTCGCCATCAGCAATTTCCCTCAATACCTAGGAGTTTGCACCCATCCATTGCCGCCGCTCTTCGGCCTGTTTCAGCACTTCGTATGCCACTTGAATCTTCTGGAATTCCTTAGCGGCCTCTTCATCGCCCGGCTTCACATCAGGATGGACTGACTTGGCCTTAATCCGGAAACTCTTTTTGATCGCCGCGAAATCGGCATCGGTCTCGAGTTCCAGAATTTCCAGTGCCAGCAACTCATCGCCAGAGCGCGTGCCATCGCCTGATCCGGCCCAACCGTAGTGCGATGCTTCAGTATAGGCATTGGCGTCGCGCTGTTCGGTGCGTTGGCGTTCCGCAGCCTCTTCTTTGTCCAGGCCTTCGAAATAGTCCCAGCCGCGATTATACTCGGCGGCATGTTTCTGGCAGAAATACCAGCGCTCCGGGCTGTTGGGTGTTTTGGGTGCGGGGCATAGCCCGGCCTCCTCGCAACCATGCCGGTCGCATTCTTTCTGCGTCACCGCATCCTGCGACTTTTCATAGCCACCCCAATTGGGGAAACCCCAACTGTCTTTACGGCGCTTACCCGCCATAGCGGTGCGTCCCATTTGCTGGGTGTGAAGTCATTTGTCCTGCTGGCATAGCTGTCTATCTAGCGATGATTGCTAATTTTTGGAAGAGCGGGAACTAAGTTGCGATTGAAAATGTTGTATTGCAGCATATAGAGCAACAAAGCGTTCATACCTGACGGTTAAAGCGCCTCGGACTGACAGAGCACAAAGAGACTATGAGCAAGCAACTTTCCATTTCTGCACATGCATCGGCGCTGGCGCTGGTTCTGCTTGCCTTGGTTGGTGCGGCGAGTGATCTGCACGACACGCCGATGGCTAGCGGCGCTGAGCTTACGCCCTTTTCTGTCGCTACTGTAATCAACTAGTTCCAAACATTGAGAGGCGGCCTGCCAAGCAGCACCGCGTCTCAACAATTCAGAAACTCAATTGGTAACCGATCAGCTGATAACAACCGTCACAGCGCGGCGGTTTTGCGACCATGCGCGCTCGTTAGAGCCAGTCGCTGTCGGGCGTTCTTTGCCATAGCTGACGGTGCGGATACGGTTCGATGGAACGCCTAGACTGACGAGATAGTTCTTTGCCGCATTGGCGCGGCGCTCACCCAGTGCAAGGTTGTAGTCACGCGTACCGCGCTCATCGCAGTGGCCTTCGACGGTCACATTCACGCCGGGGTTCTGCATCAGATATTGCGCCTGCGATTGCAGTGCGGGAATATCGGCGCTGTCGATGTTGTACCGGTCGGTATCGAAGAAAATGATGTTCTGACCGTTCACAGCATTCACGAAGTGCTCTTGCGAGCCTACTTGCGGACCAACCGGACGGGTTGCCGTGCCCGTATTATCCGTCTGCGTGGTTGTCGCGCCCGGATCGGGCGGCAGAATTTCCGGTGCTTTTGGCTTACACCCGGCAATGGCTACAGCGCTGGTGAGCAGAACGATTGTTGCGAAACGTGTATTCATCATGCGTCTCCTTACGCTGGCTTCTGGCCCAGCTTACCCAATTAGAATGCGTTTAGGGGAGAATAGGTCCCCATGCCGGGTCCGATGCATCCACCGGAGTTGGCAACTTCCTTTCATTTCGGCCGGTTAAATCAACCTGCCACAAAGCGGTTGTCCCAGAATTGCGCGCTGTGCGGAAAAACTGGATGATCCGGCCATTCGGCGCCCAAGTGGGTGCCTCATCCTGCCAGCTATTGGTCAAATGGGTGAGCTTGCCGCCAGCCGGGCTCATGACCGCAATACGGAAATTGCCGGCGATATGCGTAAACGCAATCTGGTCACCACGCGGGCTCCATTCGGGTGTCGCCGCGCGCCCGCCGAAGAAGCTGAGGCGTTTTTGGCTCTGCCCATTTGCGTCCATCACATAGATCTGTTGGCTGCCCGAACGATCACTTTCGAACACGATCTTACTGCCATCGGGAGAGTACGACCCGCCAATATCGATACCCGGCGTATTAGTCAGGCGAATGCTTGGTCCGCCATCGGCGGATACGCGGTAGATATCGGTATTGCCCGATACTGCCATCGAATAGAGTATCCACTTGCCATCAGGCGACCAGCGCGGGGCAAAGGTTGGATTGGTGCTCTGCGTCACCAGTGTCTGGCGGCCTGTCCCAATATCGTAGATGTAAATCCGCGGATTGCCGTCGACATAACTAAGGTAAAGCAGCTTGCGGTAATCAGGTGAATAACGCGGTGTCAGCGCAGTCGAGCGTCCCGTGGTGATAAAGCGGTGGTTCGCACCATCACTATCCATAATAGCCAGGCGCTTCGTACGGTTATCCTTCGGCCCAGTCTCGGCAATATAGGCGATCCGGCTATCAAGGAACGGGCTTTCGCCGCTAAGCCGCGAATAGACCAGGTCGGCACATTTATGTGCTGCCCGGCGCCAGTCACGCGGCGGGACGACCCAGCCAGCACGCGCCAACTCGTCCTGCAGCACGACGTCGTAGAGATAGCACCCCACGGTCAAGCGACCGTCTGGCCGCCCACGCACATAACCGTGAACAAGCATTTCGGTGCTGCGGTTGCTCCAGCTTGGCCAATTCGGAGAAGTGATTTGACCGTAGCTTGGTTGCGGCAACGAATCCGGGCCCGTTGGCTTGAACAACCCGTTATTCCGCAAGTCGTTGAATACGACGCGGGCAAGCTCCTTACCGAGCGATGCCGTTCCGCCGCTATTTGCAGGCGTGTCAACATCACGGTCCGTCGCGAAGCCAGCAATCGCAATGCCCAGATCTTCCCACGCGCTATCGTCGGTTACCGTGAGCGTCAGCCCTTCTTCTTCGACCGTTTCCACCTCCGTTACCGGGGGAGGTGCTTCTCCCAAATCCTGCGCAGCCACAGGCGCGGCCAACAAAAAGAATGCGAGGAAGGCGAGTTTTTTCATCGAGACGTGTTCCTATCGAAGCGCACACCGCTGATGTACTTCCACTTGTCGTAAAATTCAGGGGGCAAATTGTCGAATGGTGCGGCATTTAGGACCGCGCGTACGGCACGCTCCGCATGGATTGATTTTTGAGCGCGATTGGAAGCAGTCTCACCCGATTGGCGAACAACACGCGGCCTACCGTTCAAACTACCATCCCGGTTCAGCCGAAACGATACAACAGTGACTAACCGTTCCGCATCAAGCCCCTGAGGAGCGTTCCATTTCGGTTTAATCTTCCGATTGATCGCTTGAACCAACGAAGCTTGCTCGCGCGGGCCAAAAGTTGCAGCCGTTGCATCGGTTTCTTGTGAGTTCGCAGCGCTACCCGCCCCGTTTTCAAACGCCTTGCCAAATTTGCTCGCGCCGCCTTGCGACGGAGTTGGCTTGGCTTTGGGCGTAGAAGAGGTATTCGAATTGGGTTTCGCAGGCGGCTTGGATGTTGGCTTCGCTACGGGCCGATCCACAGGAACAGGCGACTTCTCAGGATCGGTGGCCTCAGGCGGAACGACCATCTCGGATAGTTCCGGCGCAACCGCCTCTCGGCTCTCCTCATTGATTTCCGGAGCGGCCGATTCGAGTGACACATCTTCTGCCAGACTTACGGTTACACGCTCGCCCGCAAATTCTGCTCCCCCTTTGTCCGGCTGCAGCAACAGAACACCCAACAGTGCGACATGCAGAAATGCCGCGACGCCAAGGCCGATTATCTCTTCATCTCTGAACCGTATGGTTGCCATAGGTGCCTAGAGCTATTGCTCCCCATCTGAACCGATGATGTCCGAACCGCTGCTATCTGGCGCATCAATCGCTGCAGGCGCAGCGGCGCTGCCATTGGTGACCAGTGCGATGGAATTGAAGCCTGCGCGGTTCAGTTCGCCCATCACCGCCATCACACGGCCATAATCAATCGCCCTGTCACCGCGCAGAGTGATTTGCGGCAGCGAACCATCCGGATTTGGTCTGATGTTGGAGAGACGCCCGGGAAGTTCGCCCGGTTCAAGCGGATCATTATCGAGATAGATTAGACCCGTAGCGCCGATGGACAGTGTAATCGGATCCTGCTCGGTCGGAAGAGCGTTCGCGCGGCTATCGGGCAGCTCCACAGGTACACCCGATGTAAGCAGCGGCGCTGTGACCATGAAGATAATCAGCAGCACCAGCATCACATCGACAAAGGGCGTGACATTGATTTCCGCCATCGGCGCACGGCGGCCCCGGCGGCGCCCTCCGCTTCTGCCGGAAGAGGCTAAACCCATGGCCATTATTGGCGCTCCAGCTCGCGGCTAAGGCTGGCATGGAAGCGGTCGGCAAAGCGCTGCATCTTCGCCTCCAGCGAATTCACGCCATGGCTGAAGCGGTTGTAAGCAATGACAGCAGGAATAGCTGCAAACAGGCCGATAGCGGTTGCAAACAAGGCTTCGGAAATACCCGGCGCAACCACCGCGAGCGAGCTGTTCTCCTGCACGCCGATCTGGAAAAAGCTGTTCATGATGCCCCACACAGTGCCGAATAGCCCCACGAAAGGGGCTACCGAGCCGGTTGTTGCGAGGAAGTTGAGCCGGTCTGCCAGCGTATCCGCCTCTTGCGCAACCTGACTTTCCATCGCACCTGCCAGTCGTTGACGCATCCCGTCACGGTCTGATTTGCCGCCATTGACCTTCATCGAGCGGCGCCATTCGGACATGCCCGCCGCCGCAACACGCGCCGAGGGAATATTCTTCTTGGAGCGTTCTTTCACGAGCGCGTCGAAATCATCCGCTTTCCAGAACTCGTTTTCAAAGTCGGCGCAGCGCTTCTTCACCCCGGCCAGGCGCAGGCTGAAGCTGATAATGATCATCCACACCCAAATCGAGGCGAGGATCAGACCTGCCATCACCGCCTGCACAACGATATCGGCATCCATGAACAGGTCGAGCGGATTGAGCCGTGTCGGTGCCTCAGCAGCGACAGTCAGGATTGAAAGAGCGTTCATGAAGAGCTTTCTTGGGAAATGATCGGCGCAAAGGCTGCGCGCCATGCTTCTGGTTGGCGGCGCGGACGGCCATCGGGGGCAACAAAGCCGACCCGGAAGGTTGCTTCGCACAGCAATTCTGAACCCCGCATGGCCTTTTGATGCATATTAACGCTTGCGGCTTTGAGCTGGGGACAGCGGGTATGGATCACGACATCATCATCCAGCTTGGCTGGGCGGACATATTTGAGCTGGAGATCGGCGACTGCATAGGCTCCTTCGCCAGCCTCGATGGCGGCACGCTGGTCAATTTCCAGCATCCGCAGCACATCAGACCGGGCGCGTTCAAACCAGCGCAGATAATTGGCGTGATAGACGATGCCTGACAGGTCAGTATCCTCGTAATAGACCCGCACTGCATAGAGATGAAGTGGGCCATCGAAGACGCCGCCGGGAGGGTTTGGTTCTACTGTCATCGTTAACGGGGCTGTAGCGCACCGCGGAATCGCGGGGCAAGCCTTTGTTGCATGTGGCGCAATACTATCGACGAACGGTGCCTAAACCGCGATTACCGCGCGATCATCGGCCCCAAAATCTGCCCGCCAAACAGGTGAACATGCAAATGCGGTACTTCCTGCCCGCCATGTGCGCCGATATTGGCGAGCAGCCGATACCCGGGCTCAACCAGATTATGCTCGCGCGCGACTTTGCCGACGGCGCGGATAAAGCCGCCAATCTCCTCATCAGACGCTTTGGCTGAAAAGTCGTCCCAGCTGACATAGGGGCCTTTTGGGATCACCAGCACATGCAATTCCGCCTGCGGATTGATGTCGGGAAAGGCGTAGGCCCACTCGTCCTCGTACAATTTGGTCGAGGGTATCTCTCCGCGCAGGATCTTCGCGAAGATGTTTTGATCATCATAGGGAAGCGTTGCGTCGATTGGCATCAGGAACCTCTGCTGGCTTTTTCATCGAGACCCGACACACCCTCGCGTCGGTCCAACTCTGCCATCACATCGGACAGCGGAATATCCTTCGCCGAGAGCAGCACCATCAGGTGAAAAAGGACATCTGCGGCTTCCTCGACTAAATCGCCCGGTTCTTCGCCAAGAGCCGCTACGACCGCCTCGACTGCCTCTTCGCCAAGTTTACGCGCCATGATAGGCAAACCGAGCGAATTCAGCTTGGCGACATAGCTTGAGTCCGGATCGGCCTCTTTGCGATTTGCGATAGTGTGTTCGAGACGTGTGAGCGTGTGCATGCACGCTCAATGGCGTGTCGCACTTTGCGGGTCAATCAGTCGTCAGATTTTTGATTTTTCCGCTTTGCCATCAGGCGGCCCACAATCAGTCCAGTCAGACCAAGGCCAAAAAGGGCCAGATTGCTAGGCTCGGGTACCTGTGTGCCGCCTGAGGCATATGCGGGGCTCGCCACCACAGCGAGCATTATGTAGAAAGGAGACTTCAACACGAGAAATGGAAAGCCCGATTTCCGGCGATTCCTCAAGCGCGGTAAATGCGCAGTCCCGTTTTGGTACTGCGTTTCGGGAAAGTCTTAACGGCGAGCGGAACTAGGCTCTGGCAGGCAATCCGGCAGCGCGAAGTGCTTGATGCGCCTCGGCAATTGTGTGTTCGCCGAAATGGAAGATCGACGCGGCGAGGACCGCGCTGGCGTGACCTCGCGTTACGCCTTCAACGAGGTGATCAAGGTTTCCTACGCCGCCGCTGGCGATCACCGGGATTCCGACAGAATCGGCGATGGTGCGGGTAAGATCGAGATCGTAGCCCGCTTTGGTCCCGTCGCCATCCATGGAGGTGACAAGCAGCTCCCCTGCGCCGAGTTCGGCTAAGCGTTTTGCGTGCTCGATCGCGTCGATTCCGGTCGGTTTGCGCCCGCCATGGGTGAAGATTTCCCAACCGCTTGCAGATTTCCGCGCATCGACGGAAGCCACAACGCATTGACTGCCGAAGCGCGCGGCAATCTCCGAGACGACTTCGGGTCGTTTTACTGCAGCGCTATTGATCGCAACCTTGTCCGCGCCCGCGAGCAGAAGCGCCCGCGCATCCTCGACCGATGCGACCCCGCCACCAACTGTCAGCGGCATAAAGCACACCTCTGCCGTGCGTTTCACCACATCGAGCAACGTCCCGCGCCCTTCATGCGTGGCAGAGATATCGAGGAAACACAGCTCGTCCGCGCCCGCGGCATCATAGGCCTGCGCCTGTTCAACCGGATCACCAGCGTCGCGCAGATCGACGAAGTTCACGCCTTTGACAACGCGCCCGTCGGCGACGTCGAGGCAGGGGATAACGCGGATACGAACGGTCATGTACTCACAGCCGATACAAAAGAATGGTAACTGCGATGGACACGACGCAAGCAACGCCTGCGAGAATGAACGGCGATTGGATTCGATCCGCCGATTTTCGACCAAGCATCATGATCGATGCAAGAAACATGAACCCGACTCCAGCAGTTGCTCCGTCATAACCGCTACCGGTTGCTAACACCGACAAAACGACGGTCACCGCTAGCCCGACGAATAGAGCAACTACATATTTCACACCCGCGCACCCATCGCTATCGCCGCGCCCAAGTCCAATCGGCCATCATAGAGCGCACGTCCGGTAATCACGCCTTCAATTCCCAAATGCGCTTGCATCGACAGGATGTGAATGTCGTCGAGGCCCTTTACACCGCCGCTCGCAATTACCGGCAAAT
Organism: Pontixanthobacter sp. CEM42; assembly: GCF_017812015.1. Classification (GTDB taxonomy): domain Bacteria; phylum Pseudomonadota; class Alphaproteobacteria; order Sphingomonadales; family Sphingomonadaceae; genus Pontixanthobacter. The sequence goes on from NZ_JADQTN010000001.1 coordinate 1,918,226, forward strand.
CGGTGCGCTGTGCCAACTCTACCGTCGCATCGATATTGCAACCTTTGAGCATTCCGTCGCGCCCGATATCGGTGAAGAGGAGACTGGCAACGCCCGCATCCTCGAACCGCCGCGCCATGTCTTCGATCCGCACATCGGAAACTTCGGCCCAACCGTCGGTCGCGACCATCCCGTCGCGCGCATCGACCGCAACGACAATGCCGCCTTCAAATTCGCGGGCCATTTCCTTGACGAATTCAGGATCTTTGAGCGCTGCCGTGCCAATCACGATCCGCGCGACACCAGCATCGAACCAGCCTTCAACATCGGCACGCGTGCGGATACCACCGCCGAGCTGCACATAACCCGGAAACGCTGCGACAATTGCCTCTACCGCTTCGCGATTCTGCGCACTGCCAGCAAATGATCCGTCGAGATCGACAACATGCAAATGCTCTGCGCCTGCCTCGGCGAACAACATCGCTTGTGCCGCAGGGTCATCGCCATAAACAGTCGCGCGATCCATATCGCCCTCGGCAAGTCGCACGACTTGGCCTTGTTTCAGGTCAATTGCTGGGAAAACTATCATGCGCACTCCCTAACCACTTCGCCATTCCCGCGAAAGCGGGAACCCAGAGTGGCTTGGTGCTCTGTTACACTGGATCCCCGCTTTCGCGGGGATGACGGGAAGGGTCGGGTTAGGGGCGCCACGCCAAAAACCTCTTTAGCAAACCGAGACCATAGGCCTGACTTTTCTCAGGGTGAAATTGTACGCCGACAATTGTATCGCGCGCCACCGCTGCGACCAAACCGCCGCCATGGTCGGTCATCGCAGCAATATGCGCAGGATTATCGACCGCAAAGTGATAGGAGTGGAGGAAATAAGCCTCTCCATCTTCGATCAAACCGGCTTCGGGCGCGTGATGAGATAAGGCGACGTCGTTCCACCCCATATGCGGAACTTTGATTGCCGGATCTGTGACTTCGATCGCGCGGACTTCTCCGGACACCCATCCAAGACCTGGCGTGACACCATGCTCCAGCCCTTGCGTGGCGAGCAATTGCATGCCCACGCAAATGCCCAGAAACGGCGCAGCGCCTACCTGCACCCGTTCGGTCATCGCTTCGGTCAATCCATCAATACCCGACAGGCCCTCCGCGCAGGCTTTGAACGAGCCGACACCTGGAAGCACAATACGATCCGCAGCGCGCACGACATCAGGATCAGCGGTAATCGCGACACCTTCTGCCCCGACCGCTTTTAGCGCATTGTGAACCGAATGGAGATTGCCCGCGCCGTAATCAATCAGCGCGACTACTTCACCCACCGAGTTGCCCCTTAGTACTAGGAATCGCACCACCTTTGCGCGGGTCCAGCTCCACACCGGAGCGCATCGCGCGGGCGAAACCTTTATAGATCGCTTCGCAAATATGGTGATTATTGGTGCCGTAAAGCAGTTCGACATGCAGCGTGATACCCGCTGTTTGCGATACCGAATGGAACCAGTGTTCGATCAGCTCGGTATCCCACTCGCCCAGCTTTTCCTGACTGAAACCAGCCTTCCACACCAAGTATGGCCGGCCCGAGATATCAAGCGAAACCCGTGCCAATGTCTCGTCCATCGGCGAATAGGCGGTGCCATAGCGGCCAATGCCGGCCTTATCGCCCATTGCCTCAACCAATGCTTGACCCAACGCCAGCGCGCTGTCTTCGGTCGTATGGTGTTGGTCGACATGCAAATCGCCATCGACTTTCATTGTCACATCGATCAGCGAATGGCGGCTGAATTGCTCGACCATATGGTCCAGAAATCCGATCCCGGTGGACACATCATAGGTGCCTGTCCCGTCGAGATTGACCTCGACAAGAATCTTGGTTTCGGTGGTGTTTCGTTCAATTCGGCCAGTGCGCATACGCCGCGCTATACATTTGGTTGGGGGCGACGCAAGCTTTCGCGCTTGACCGCACGCAATCCCGTCGCCACCTAACAAGCCGATATGACTGACGAAACGCCCGATAGCCTGATCCCTTATGACGACATTGTGCAGGAGGCCCTGCGCGCCGTTGTTGGCCGTGTTTTGGGTCAGATTATCGACAATGGCAGCGAACTGCCGGGCAATCACCACTTCTACATCACATTCAAAACCGGGGCTGAAGGCGTCGATATTCCGCAGGCTTTACGCGAGCGTTTCCCCGATGAAATGACCATCGTGCTGCAGAACAAGTTCTGGGATTTGGGCGTCGATGAGGAAGGCTTCACTGTGGGCCTCAGCTTCAATGCCGTGCCGTCAAAGCTGGATATTCCATTCTCCGCGATCACAGCATTCGTTGATCCTGCGGTCGATTTCGGCCTGCAATTCCAGGCGACCGTCGCCGATATGGCGCCAGAACCGCATGATGATGCAGAAAATGACGGCTCGGAACGCGATGACACGCCAGTCGTTAATACCGAAGACGGCTCCAACGTCGTTACAGTCGATTTCGGCAAGAAGAACTAATCACGCTGCGCCTTTCCGGCGGAGCCCCACCCTCACAAGGCCAGCACCCGCAAGGATCAACACCATCGCTAACGAAACCGCCGATACTCCAGAACTGGAACCGGAAAACCCGGAAGCGAACGTTCCTGGCCCCAGCGATGTGCCCACGGCCAATTTGTTAATGGCGGGTATTGCCGTGAAAGCGGGCTCCTATCTTATCAGTGATTTCGTCCAGAAAAGAATGCTCAAGGGCCGCTACGGCATAGAAGACGCTGATGCGATTATCCAAAGCCGCGGAGTCAAATACAAAGCCGCATCATTGGTGGCCGCCAAACTGGCGACCAAATCTGTGCCTGGCGCAGCTCTGATTACCGGAGGCATGCTGGCGAAGGCGTTGTTTGATCGCGGCGGCAAAAAGCGCAAAGCCAAACGCGAAGCGGATCGCAAACTGCTCCAAAAGGCAGAAGACAGCTGAGCAAGCGCGAATTCTTGGGCGTGCATCGCCTACTGCTCTTGATTCTTTAACCCCCTCTGCCCCATGAGCAGGCATGGCCAACCAGAATGCTCTTGAGCGCCCGGACCTTGAACGCAGAGGTATGCTCTTCATCCTTTCCTCGCCATCGGGCGCGGGAAAGACCACCATGTCGCAAATGCTGCTGACTGCGGATGAGGAGATCAAGCTCTCCGTCTCGGTCACCACACGCCCGCCTCGCCCGGGCGAGATGGACGGGATTGATTACCACTTCGTCGACGATGCAGAATTCGATGCGATGATCGAGAAGGACGATTTCTACGAATGGGCGCATGTCTTCAACCATCGCTATGGCACGCCCAAGGGCTATATCCGCAAGGGATTGAAGGAAGGGCAGGATTTCCTGTTCGATATCGACTGGCAAGGCACGCAGCAGCTCTACCAAAAAGACCAGCAAGACGTGGTCAGCGTATTCCTGCTGCCCCCCAGCCTACCCGAACTCCGCCGCCGCCTTGAAAGCCGCGCACAAGACAGCGCCGCCGTAATCGACGACCGCATGGACCGCGCCAAAGGCGAAATCAGCCACTGGGCTGAATATGACTATGTCGTGATCAATGACGACGTCGACGAATGCTTTGTGAAGGTGCGGGAGATATTGCACGCTGAACGCAGGAAGCGGACTAGGCAAACAGGACTAATCCCGTTTGTGCGGGAGTTGATGGGGTAGGGGTGAGAGCGGCGCTCTCGCTTGCGACTCAATTGCGAATGCTTCGGTCAATTTTTGGCATGTCTGCTTTGCGTCCCAGTTTTAGCCGTAGATTGCCAGTTCCTAGCCGTATTTAGCGGACGTTCATCTCCACCTCTCGACCGAGCAGTCCTCATCGGTAAACTTTGGCAGCCACTCTTCAGCCGGGAGGTTGCCCAAGGATACACGTTAGAACCGGAACGATATTCCGACGCTTACACCGGCAGCCTCGAAATTGCTTTCGCCGATACCATCGTAGAAGCCGGTCAGGTTGAGCCTCACTCCATCGGGCGATCCGGCATCGATCCCGGCGGTTGCCCTGCCGCGCAGGCCGTTATCAACGACAGTGTTGGCAGTTGCGCCGAAAGTCAGGATGCCTTCGAACTCGGTATAAGGGCGGATGTTCCAGCCGCTTTCTGTATCGATCCGGTAGTCGAAGCGCGGACTGAACGCTATTTCGCCTTGGTCAAGGCTTTGCCCTGGTATCGTCACGTTGAGACTGTCGACATAGGTCTCCTGCTCCTCGCGGATATAGCGAACCGACAGCTCGGGCCACAATGTCGCTTTCTCTCCCAGATCAACGTCGCCGACGAGTGTGCCGCTGAACAGCAGCCGTTCAGTATCGAAGCCGTCGACGAATGTTCCCAATGGAGAAATCGAGTTGTCCGACTTGCCGTAGGCAACGCGCGCGTCGGCATAAAGCCGCGGTGAGAGTTTGGCGGTGACATAAGGCCCGGCCATCCAGCCATTACCCTCGACCGATCCAGCGGCTCCGACACCGCCATCGCGGTTAAACTCGTCGATCTGGACCAGCGCGCCAACCAAGACATCGGAGCCGACGAGGTAGTCCAGTCCAAGGTAGCCTATCAGGAAGCTGCCTTCATTCTGCCCCAGTGTGACATTGGCGTAGGTCACATCGGCCCAAATATCGAGCTTGCGCTCACGATTTACATCACCGGTAGAGCTCGCGGTCATTGCCAGACTGGTATTGGCACGCACCGCCCCTCCGACCGCCTGCATTGCGAAAGGCAGGCCACCGCTGCCCGGTATGCCGATGCCAGCGACCGATGCCGAGCCACCAACAGCGGGTCCGCGTTGCAAACGGTCAATGCGGCGCTGCAAATTGGGCTGGTTCGACAAAAGCAGCGCGTTGCGTCCGGAGAGGAAATCGCGGATCGCGGCCGAGGCAGCACTGCGCGTGTCAGCGAGTGTAACCGAGCATACGAGATCTTCATTGGGCGACAGCGCCAGCGCTACCGAACCGTTGGCTATGCTCACAGTACTATCGCTGTCGTTACAGCTCAGCCCGGTCAGTGCATATCCTTGCGCTGTCAGATCTTGGACCGAGAATGTATAATTTCCGGCTGCGACAGATGCTGCTGATACAATCCCTGTTCCGCCCGATGTGCTCACGTTGGTGTTCAATGTGGGTATGTTGGAAGTGAACGCCACGGTAGTGTCATCGCCAACAACGCGTTGGACGATCGTAACTGAGCCGATTGCCCGAACCGCGATCACCACTCTGTCTGGCGGAGAATCGACAGTCTCATCATTCACGATCAATTCGAAGACCAGGTCTTCGTTGCCATTGACCAAGGGCGCAACGAATGTTGGGGAGGCGCTGTTGCCCCCGGTCAATGACACGGGTGTACCTGAAACCTGAGTCCATACATAAGTCAGTGGATCACCATCCGGATCGCTTGATGCTGCCCCGTTGAGCGTAACCGTGTCTCCGCTATTGATAGGGCCTTGGTCGGCACCGGCATCAGCTATAGGCGGACTGTTCGGTTCCACTGTAATGACTACGTCGTCGACATCGGGCCGACCGATGCCGTCGCTGACTGTTACGGAAAATGTAAGGGTCTGGCTCGTGGTCGTGGCACTCGGCGCGGTGAATGTCGGCGTCGCACTATTTGGATCGGACAGCGTAACTGTCGGGCCGCCAGTCTGTGACCAGGCATATGTCAAAGGATCGCCATCTCCGTCGGTCGAGCCGCTGGCGTCGAGAGCTACCAAGGAGCCTGCGTTTACCGTTTGATCGGCGCCTGCATCGGCATCCTCGGGAAGGTTTGCCGGGATCGTCACGTCAACAGTGTCAGGTGCAGAACTTGTGGTGCCGTCATTCGCAACAAGGCTGAAAGTCAGAATCTGATCAGCGGCTGCTTTTGGCGGGGCGGTAAAACTGGGGTTGAGCGTAGTGTCATTGTTCAGCGTGACTGTCGGTCCAGAAACTTGAGTCCACTGATAGGTTAGCGGGTCATTTTCCGGATCCGTTGCAGTCCCTTCAAGCGTTACCAAACTGCCACCAGGGAATGTCACATCATTTCCCGCGTCCGCGGTAGGCGACGCGTTTGATGGAATGGTAATGTCCACGGTGTCGGGCGCAGAGCTGACAAAGCCGTCATTAACGACGAGGCTGAAAGTCAGCAGCTGGTTGGCCGCCGCGCTGGAGGGCGCTGTAAATGTCGGGTTGGACGAAGTCGGGTCGGACAAAGTCACACTCGGGCCAGCAGTTTGCGTCCACTGATAGGTCAAATTGTCACCGTCACCATCAATCGAGTCGATCCCGCTCAGCATCACGGTGCTTCCACCGACCGGCATTTGGTCCGAGCCGGCATTGGCAGTTGGGCCAACATTGCCGAGAATCGTGTATTCCACGGTGTCTGGCGTAGAGTTGGTCGTGCCATCATTGGCAACCAGGCTGAAAGTGAGGGTCTGCGTGGCGGCGGTCTTGGCAGGAGCGGTGAAGCTCGGCGTCAGTGTCGTGGCGTCGTTGAGCGTAACAGAAGGCCCGCCGGTTTGCGTCCACTGATAGGTTAGAGGATCGTTCTCGGGATCACTGGCAGCGCCATTGATTGTGACATTTGCACCGCCACTGATAGCCAAATCGGGTCCGGCATTGACGATTGGCGGCGCATTGGACGGGATTGTAATCTCGACGGTGTCGGGCGCAGAACTCGTAAGGCCGTCGTCCACGACAAGGTTGAACGATAGAACCTGATTGGATGAGGCAATCGCAGGAGCTGTGAAGGTTGGGTTTGCGGAGTTAGCACCGTTCAAGGTCACAACTGGACCGCTGGTTTGGCTCCATTGGTAGCTGATCGCGTCACCGTCGCCGTCGACTGAGCTACTGCCATCAAGCGCAACGATTGCACCACCACCTACGTTGGCATCCGTACCAGCATCAGCTGTCGGGCCAATGTTTGCTGACAGGGTAAATGTAACGGTACTCGACAGAGTACCCCTGGCTGAGTCCTCCAATCCATCGTTGGCAACGAGCTCAAACTGGAAAACTTGAGCAGAATTTGTTTTGCTGGGCGCAACAAAGCTCGGCCCCAAGCTCGTGGGATTGTTCAATGTCACCGAAGGGCCAGACAGCTGCAACCACGAAAATGTCATCGGATCGCCCTCGTTGTCAACAGCCCCGCCATTCAAAACCACATTGCTACCCTCGGAAATGATCCGATCAGGACCTGCATTGACAAACGGAGCAGTGTTTTCGACGACGCTCCGACAAGCGGCACCACCATTGAGAAACGCACTGCGAGGAACTGTTCCGACTTCTCGGCTTGATCCTGGGGTCGTTGCAGTTGGGTCAAACACTACATAAGTATACCGATCTCTAGATAGCCCAACTGTCGGTACGGTAACTGTTATTGGAACAGTTGCTGTTTGCCCAACCGTGATCTGAGAATTTGCAGAGGTGTAATTTGCGCCAGGCCGACGAATTGAAAGTGCGACTAAATCTTGATCTGGAAGTACATCAATCGTCGTGCCGGTCGCGGTAATTTGCCCAGTGAGGTTACAGTTCCCCCCGGAACTTGAAGCGGTAAATGTGGTTGACGATCCAGTGATTGCAAGCGCTTCTTGCGAGCCTGTCATCAAGATCAGACCCGCCCCAACGATGGCGGTTGAATGCAAGAGCTGCTGTTTGGAGAAATTTGACATCGGATGATCCCTCAAAGTCGGATTGACGTTTGAAGGATGGGATGCCGTATCGCCGTTTGGTCCGGTATGCCACGTCTATGATGCCATAGGCATGGTGCGGCGCATCGCGATGGCAGCCCATAACATCCCTCCACAGCGACTACTCGGTCGTCAGATCAACGGGAGGCCAATCCATGAAGAACATCACGTCACTTGCCATAAGTATCGCCGCTCTATCACTGACAGCTTGCGGCGGTGGCGCATCGGAAAGCAGGGAAGAACTGTCTGCCAACGCCGAGGAGCAGGAGGCAGTCATGACAGAAAGCGAAAAGAGGCAGGCCAAAACCCAATGCAGACTTGAAGCCATGACGCAAGGAGCCCCCGACGACAAAGCCAAGGAGCTATGTGAATGCGTGGTCGAAACCTTAGCGATTGGCCGGACAGGCACTGAATTTGAAGATATCGCTGAAGGTCCCGCAAACGAAGCGTTGAATAAATGCGCAGAACAAGCCGGACTTGTACCGGCCGAGTAGTTCAAAACCTGACTACTGCGTTCCGGTGCCAGCGTTTAAGCATAAAAGGGTGGGGCCAACCGCAATTGGTGGCCCCACCTTGAAGCCGGTGATCGATCACAAGTTTGAAGGGGAGATCGATGGGCCGGAGAGAGAAATGAAAGTTTACCGCGGAACATTCTCGCACAGCATCTCGCTGGTATCACCAGAACGGTAATAGGTTCCGCCCCAGCCGCCACCAGCATATTTCTGCTCGTACAGACCCTGATCCATATAGCATTTCCCGTCGGGCGTCTGGAACGCCAGACTAGCACCTTGGTCGCGAGTTACCGGACGTCCCGAAACGGGGTGATGCTGCACACTCCAACTGCGCGATGTCAGGTTAATTTTCAGCGTTTTGCTACCGCGATATTTCTTCTGCCATGGGCTTCCCCAAAAAGCGCGCGTGAAGTCCCGTTCTTGAGCCGCACTTCTACGAACTGCAGGATACATTCGTGTTGCTGCAATCTTGGCGGCCAGATTGGCCTCTGCCTGCTGCTCGACCTGATCGAACGTGCCGAGCTGTGCCAGCACGCCAGTTGCTGTTTGATTGGCCTCACGGATCGCGGTGCTCTCCGGATATAGCCGCTGGAGTTGGAGCAGCTTCTCCCTATGTGAAAGCGGAACCCCGTAGCGAGAGAACATTGTCGCAGGGCGCGACGCCGCAAGAGTACGATCTACATTCACTTCGCTGATCCGCGCAGCCATGCTCGTCGCTCTATCTTCGGCCTTTTTCAACAAACGCTGCGTAGGACGCGTCGAGAGGTTGTTGGCGCGGGCAATCAGATCAGGCGTCACCAGAGTGTCCATTCTCGTCCGATAGGCGCTCACATCTTGCTTCGCTTCGTCCCACGCACCGTCCTCAGCCCGGATCAGCGCACTGATGTCGAGCATGAAGCTGAGTATCTCGGTAAGCGTCTCATCAACGGGTTTCGCCGCCTCGCGATCCGCTCGCGTATTGCTTGGGCGCGACGTCGGCGCACTCCTTTGCGAAGTTGTCGTCGAACTTGGTGCGGAAACCTTGGGTACTTTCGGTAGCCGCTCCTTAATCTGGTCGAAAGGCCCGCTGGCAGCGAGAGATGGTTGGGTCATCGAAGGTGCGCCGATGAGCAGGGCTGCTGCGCCTAACAAGGCAGATCGTGACAAAGGCTTGCGGTAAAAATGTTTCATATCGGGTATCCCAAGGCTAACGTGCGTTGGGGTAAGGCTAACAAGCGCGCAAAATACTCGGCATGCCATGGAAATGGCAGTCGGGCGCAGAAGAGCAGCTCAACTAGTCGATCGTCAGCTGCCCACTTTTTACCGCCTCGTAAACGGCCTCGCCGCGCGAATGAACGGCCAGTTTCCGGTATATCGATTTTACGTGATTTCCGACCGTCAATGGCGATATTCCCAATCCCCTCGCCGCTTCTTTGTAGCTTTGACCCTTGGCAAAAAGTTCGAGCAGCTCGATCTCGCGAGTCGTCAGCGGGCCTGCATCCGGATAATCTTTCGGTGCGGTCAGTAGGCCTTGGCCCTTGAGTTTTTCGAGCAAGTAAATTGCTGCTGAGGGACTAATTGGTGCACCGCCCTCAAGGGTTGCTGCGATCCCGTCCAAAATCGCTTCCGGCGTACTATCCTTCAATAAATAGCCATCCGCACCGGCATTGATCGCGCTGACCACAGTTTCACGGTCACCAAAGCTCGTCACCATCAAGACCTTCGCATCGCATTGCTGCTTTACGAACGGAATGAAATCGATCCCGCTGCCATCTGGCAGGCCGACATCGACCAAAACTAGATCGGGGTTCTTGCGGACAACAAGATCGCGTGCGCGTGCTATGTTCGGCGCGCTGCCGCATAAATCGTAATCAGGACCGGAGGTAACAATCTCGGTGAAGTGTTCGCGAATCGCCGGATCGTCATCGAGTAACGCTATCCTGTACGTTTTCTTCTGAGTCTCGTCATTCATGAGGATAGCCCTTTTCGGCTGCGGAGTATCGACCGTTATCTCTTTCCGATATGCCATGGAGATGGTTCTAATCGCTATCGGGTAGATCTATCGTTGCCACGGTAGCGCCACCTGTATGGGAAATCCCGAATTTCCCGCCAATGGATTGCGCCCTTGCGGCCATATTTTCTAGCCCTCGACCGCCCGAACGAGGCCCGACAAAAGAACTGCCATTGTCGGACACGTGGATCGTTTCCGGTGTCACGGTCACGTCAATTTTATTTCCGTCGCTATGCTTGAGAGCATTGGTGATCGCTTCTTGCAATATACGAAACACCTGAAGCGCAGTGCGCGGAGACAATTGAGGTAGCCTTCCATCCGCATTGTCATGCCACTCGAATTCAAAGCCAGCATCGGTAACGCGCGATTGCGCTCGTTCACGGAAAAGGACGAGCGCCGATCCGAGCGACTCGCCAACTGAGTCCATTGAGTCGATCATCAACCGCATTTCGTCGATTACGGTCTGTAATCCGCGCGCGACCGTTTCGGGCTCCGATTTGCCGCGGCGAGCAGCGAGCAGAATGGACATGAGATTGGATCCCATCCCGTCATGCATGTCGCGCATGATCCGTCGCCGTTCGTCATCGTGTGCCTTTTTCTGCAGCAGCTCTTTTTCTCGATCGTGCGCCTCTTCCAGCTCAGCCGTGCGTACGTCCAACCGCGTCTCCAACTCTGCATTGAGTTGATCCCTGGACTGGAAGAGCTGAAAGTTACGCGAGAAGAAAGCCCCGGCCAGCCCGAGCAGGATTAACGGCTGGGTCAGTGCGAGATAAGGTTTGTTCAGCCCCTCTGTAGCGAGAGCGTAGAGGTAAAAGGCCATGAGCGAGGCAAGCAGGATAAGCAGCGCGGCTTCCCAATAACGCTGTTCTGACCTGTCTGTAAAAAAATGTCCGATCAAACGAAGGACGGTTGCGGACGTCAGGATGAAGCCCACCCATTCGACGATCGTTTGGACTTCGCCGAAGCTTCCGCTTTCCGCGCCGGTCGCGAGCAAGTAGCCAGACCATGTGGCCCCGACCACGAAGACAAACCAAGCGGCCCAACGAAACCACATCACTCGCTTTCGAGACCACGCATCTGCAAAATTGGCCCAGGCAAGCGGAAGAAACATTGTCACCAAGGCATAAAGAAAGCCGCGGGCCGCACCGTGTATCGGCATTGCTGCCCACTGGAAAAATACACTGTGAGCGGTCCAGCTCGCGGCTGCCAGAAACAACCATAGCGGTAAGTCGCGTCGGCGAGCGCGAACGGCCGCCAAACCGGCGAATACGGTCACAACAAACGTCATCGCGGCCGTGATTGATCGATAATCGGTCAGCAAAAATGCCTTCCAGCCGAACGCCTCGGAAGTTGCTCGATATTCGCCAAGAATGGGTGGGAGCAGAACAACATCACGCGGCAGACCTACGGCATAGACACTGGTGATGGTGTTCTGGCCGTTCCTGAGATTGCCGGGCGATATGTGCACGATACCCTCTTGAAGCGAATGATAGGTTAGCTCCCCGATCGCCATTGATCCTGGAGCATGGACCAACGCACCATTGACGAAATGGCGACTGTTATCACCGCCGCTATTATCGAGCAGGGCAAGCCCTCCTTTCGGAATGCTTTCGAGCGTGAAAGTTGTCCGCACAGCGAAATAACCCGACTTGGACACCGTGTACCCCGGCGGGTGCTCTGTGAAGGTCGCTGCCCTTATATCCGTCATCTCCAGCGCTTCTATTTCGGCAACAGCAAAACCATCGACGCCAACAAACTCCGGTCGATCAATTTCAGGCTCGACAAAATGCGGCACAAATAAGAGCCAAAACGCCAGTTGCAGGGCAATAGCCGCGCCAATGACCTTTACGGTTCTGGAAAGTGAGATATTTTCAATCATATATTCACGCCTCCATACCGGCCGCCGCACGATCGTCGACGAAACCGGGATAATTGACCACCCTAAATATGGTGTGCGCTGCTCGCCGGTATGCCATGGACGTGGTGGGCACGCACTTTGTGACAAAGGCGCTCAGCTTGGGAAAACGATGTCAAACTCCCGTAACACAAGGGCGGAATACCGCACTCATCGACCAATTGTTTGCATCCGTGCAGAAGCGCGAGAGACAATATTTCGCGCCAAGCGATTAGGCGGCATCTTCTCACCATAGTACCGAAAGCAGAAAGTCCGCTTACGGCCCATTTGTCGTCGCAAACTGAGGATTTTGCATGTTTGCTTTCCAACCAAAGGCAAGCAATCCGATTTTCCTACACCGTGCCTTTGCGTTAGATCCGAACCAGCTCTTTCACATCGTCGTTAGAATCGATCACAATTTGCGAAAAAATTTCGCTGCAATTCGTGCAACACCAACTCCCAAATCTCCACATCCCGAAGAGTAAGCCGCTGCTTCCTGTCCGTCCGCCTGCTCTGACTTAGATCATATATCTGACATCATTGAATTATTGCTCAAGCCGCGAAAGTTACACGGTGTAACCTTTGTCCGCCTTTTTCTCCCCTTGGACCCTGTTCCATGTGTTCCATCGTGTAGGGTTTGCGCAGGAAAAAGGGCCGCCGGATCGCTCTGGCAGCCCCTCCTCATCTAGCTCTTGAAGAACTTATTGGCCCGATGGATCGACGAAGTTTCCTGCGCCGATATTTGCGTTTACCACGCCGCCATCAATAGGGATTGTCGTGCCGACTACGTAATCGCCCGCACGGCTGAGCAGGTAGATTGCGCCTGCTGCCATATCCTCGGTCACGCCCACGCGGCGCGAGGGGATGCCGCGTTTGACCATTTCTTCCTGGTCGCGGGCAGCTTTGTTCATTTCGCTCGGGAAAGCGCCGGGGCCGATGCCGTTGACGATGATATTGTCGCCGACCAATTCCGCCGCCATCCGGCGGGTCAGGTGGATCAGACCAGCCTTTGACGCTTGGTAGGGGTAGGTTGGCCACGGATTGCTCTTCATCCCGTCGATCGACGCGATCATCAGAACCTTGGCTGGGCGCTCAGGCGTACCAGCGGCTTTGAGCAAGCCGTGCAGTTTTTGCGTCAGGAAGAACGGAGTTTTGACGTTGAGGTCCATCGTCCGGTCCCAACCGGCTTCGGTGAAGTCCTTGAACGGTTGGCCCCAAGCGGCGCCCGCATTGTTGACCAGCAGATCGAGCTTGTCTTCGCGGCTCGCCAATTCGTCAGCCAGCGCTTGAATGCCGTCAATCTGTGAGAGGTCACCAACCAGGCCGATCACCTTGTCGCCAAGCTCCTCAGCTGTGGCATCAACCTGCTCTTTCTTGCGCGCAACGATGTAGATTTTCGCGCAGCCTGCCTCAAGCAAACCCTCAACGATCATTTTACCGATACCGCGCGAACCGCCGGTGACCAGCGCCACTTTGCCTTCGAGACCGAAGAGATCTTTCAAATTCATCATATCGCTGTTCCTTAGTAGCCGCTGAGCCGCGCAACGCGGTCTGCGTGGTAATAGGCATCGCCGAGGAACTCGTTGAGAGCCCGGTCGCGCTTCATATAGAGGCCGATGTCATATTCGTCGGTCATGCCGATGCCGCCATGCATTTGCACGCCTTCGCGCACCGAAAGGCCAGCGGTTTGGCCAGCTTTCGCTTTGGCGACGGAGACCATCAGATCGGCTTTCTCGCTGCCGCCATCGAGCAATTGTCCGGCCTTGATCGTCACTGCACGAGCAATTTCAACTTCGGAATAAAGATGCGCGGCGCGGTGTTGGAGCGCTTGGAATTCACCAATCAGCTTACCGAATTGCTTGCGCTGCTTGAGGTAATCGACGGTCATATCCATCGCTGCACCGGCAACGCCGCAACCCTCTGCTGCCGAACCGATGCGGCCTGCATTGAGGACTTTGTTGAGTATCTCGCGACCGCCATCGACTTCGCCAATTACTGCATCGCCATCCAACTCTACGCCGTCGAACTTGGTGTGCGTTGCCATCGAGCTATCGACCAAACGAACCGAGTCATGCTCCATGCCTGCTGCATCTTTCGGTACAGCAAACAGGGTGATGCCGTCTTCATCGTCATCGCTGCCCGATGTCCGCGCAGCGACGACAATCATGTCGGCACTCGCGCCTTGAATCACGAAACTCTTCTGACCCGAGAGTTTGAAACCATTGCCCGATTTCTCGGCCTTGGTTCTGATCCGCTCCGGACGGTGCTTAGCGCTTTCATCAATCGCAACGGCAAACACGCTGTCGCCTGAAATCAGCCCGGGCATATAGCGGCCACGCATATCCGCGCTGCCTTCGTTCAGAGCCGTTGCTGCTAGGACAGAGCTGGCCAGGAAAGGGGACGGCGTGAGGTTGCGGCCAATCTGCTCAAGGACGATTCCCGCCTCGACATTGCCCATACCCATGCCGCCATCTTCTTCGCCAACAAGAATACCGGTGAAGCCCATTTCAGCGAACTGCTTCCACAAAGCGTGCCCAAAACCGTCCGGGCAATCGCGGTCGCGCCAATGGCGTAGCTGTTTATTGATCGCGCCTTCCTCAGCCATAAATTGGGCTGCGGTGTCGGCCAGCATTGTCTGATCTTCATCATGGAATAAAGGCATGGATCAAGCTCCCGGCAGATCGAGGATGCGTTTGGAAACGACGTTCAGCATCACTTCGCTGGTACCGCCTTCGATCGAGTTGGCTTTTGTGCGCAGCCAGTTGCGCGATGGCTTGCCGCCTTTGGTCTCGTCGCTGTCCCACTCGAGACTGCGCGAACCGCCGGCCGACATCATCAATTCGTGACGACGCTTGTTCAGCTCGGTCCCGACATATTTCATCATATTGGGCTGCGCCGGATGACCTTTGCCGTTCTTCATTTCGTCGAGGAACTTCTCCCCCATTGCCGCATAGGCCAACGCGTCCACATCGAACATCGCCAGCTCACCGCGCAGCACAGGGTCAAGCTCATCCCCATTCTTTGCAGCGTGGCGAGTCATCGCCGCGCCAATTGCAGACGTTAGGCCGCCTCCGCCAGCACCCGAGATCATCTCGCGCTCGTGGCCGAGCAGATATTTCGCGACGTCCCAGCCGCGATTTACTTCACCGACAAACTGATCCTTCGGCACTTTCACATTGTCAAAGAACGTCTCGCAAAACGGACTGTTGCCGCTGATGAGCAGGATCGGCTTGGTCGACACACCTTCGCTGGCCATGTCGAACAGCATGAACGTGATGCCTTGGTATTTGTCATTCTTATCCGTGCGGACGAGGCAGAAAATCCAATCAGCTTTGTCGGCATAGGACGTCCAGATTTTCTGGCCGTTCACTTCCCAGTGATCGCCTTTGTCCTCGCCGAATGTTTGCATCGAAACGAGGTCCGAACCCGACCCCGGCTCCGAATAACCCTGACACCAGCGGATTTCACCGCGAGCAATCTGGTTGAGATAATGCAGTTTCTGCTCTTCGGTGCCGAATTTCAGAAGTGCGGGGCCGAGCATCCAAATGCCGAAACTCGACAAGGGCGAACGGGCATTGATGGCTGCCATTTCCTGACGAAGTATTTTCGCTTCTGCGGCGTTCAATCCGGCGCCGCCATATTCTTTCGGCCATGCCGGAACCGTGTAGCCCTTTTCAACACAGGCTTCGAACCACGCCTTTTGCGCGTCGCTGGTAAATTCAGCGTTGCGACCACCCCAATAGGTATCGTCCTCGTCGCGCGGTGGTGTGCGCATTTCAGCGGGGCAATTTGCCTCCAGCCAACTCCGTGTTTCTGCGCGGAAAGTATCCAGATCGGCCATTTTGTTCCTCTCGATTCGCTTCTAGCGAGGTAAAAAACCTCGTCCGATTGCCGTTTACGTTAAGGGCAAAAGGGGGAGGGTCGCAAGCACCGAAATGATGAGCCCGCCCAAAGCATACAATGCCGTAGCGTCAGGTAGAGTAGCGTTGACGCGCCGCCTCCCTCGCCTAAGTTGGTTGCAAAGAAAAACCTTGGGAGAGGTATATGCGATTCTCCGGCAAAACCGCCGTCGTCACAGGTGCAGCATCAGGAATTGGCAAGGCTTCGGTGCTGCTGCTTGCCGCAGAAGGCGCGCATGTTTTCGCTGCAGATATTGATGAAGCAGGTGGTGCCGAATTGGCCGCCGGATCCAATGGGAAGATTACGTTCCAGCGCTGTGACGTGACCTCAACCGAAGACATCAAAGCGCTTATGGACCGCGCCGCGGCGGAAACCGGCGGGATCGACATTGTGTTCAACAATGCCGGTGCAGGCGGTGATGGCGCACCGATTGACGAGATCGAGCCTGAGGGCTGGGATCTGACGATGGATCTGCTTTTGCGCTCGGTTGCCTTCGGTATCCGCTATGCCGTACCGCATATGAAAGGGCGTTCTGGCGCGTCGATCATTAACACATCCAGCGTGGCGGCGGTTGGCCCGGGCTACTCACCCAATGCCTACGCCGTGGCCAAGGCCGGCGTGCTGCACCTTACGAAGATGGCAGCGGCCGATTTGGCCAAGCATCAAATTCGTGTGAATGCGGTTCAACCAGGCTTTATCAACACCAACATCTTCACCTCTGCGCTCGAACTGAGCGAGGAAAAAGAAGAAGTGGGCAAAGCGATGATCGCGCATATGTCCGCTGGTGCACAGCCCGTGGCCCGCGGCGGGCAGTCAGAGGACATAGCCAATGCGATGGCATATTTGGCCAGCGAAGACGCGTCCTTTGTCAATGGAACCTCAATCGTGGTCGATGGCGGAATCACAATCGGCCCGAAATATTCGTGGGACGATACCGAACCTGATATGTTTGAAGCGTTACGCGCATTGGCGGAGGCTGACCAAGCATGACCGCACTTTCCGGACACACACCGCTTCCGCAAAGGATCAAGCTATTTCATGGCTTTGGCGCGGTTGCGTTCGGGATCAAGGATAATGGTTTCTCCGTCTTTCTGCTGATTTTCTACAACCAAGTGCTGGGTATGGACGCCGCCCTTGTTAGCCTGGCGTTGGCACTGGCGCTGATTATCGACGCGTTTATCGATCCGTTGCTCGGCAACCTTTCCGACCGGACATACACACGCTGGGGCCGCAGGTTACCTTGGCTGTATGCTGCGCCGCTCCCACTCGCTATTGCATGGGTGGTCATGTGGCAGCCACCAATAGGCGGCGAACCGACTTTCTTTGGCTTGCTAGGACTGGCGGTCGTCGTGCGGTTGTTGCTGTCAGCTTGCGAGGTTCCTTCGACTTCGCTCGTTCCCGAACTGACCAGCGATTATGACGAGCGCACCACTCTGTTCCGTTACCGCTTCCTGTCAGGGTGGACGGGCGGCTTGATCATGCTGTTTCTTGCATATCAGGTATTCCTCGCTGGCCGCCTGCTGGAGCCGGAAGGCTACGCGATCTACGGCTATTTCGGCGCTGCGGTGATCTTCATTTCAGTGATCGGTTCAGCACTGGGACAGCACAGCCGTGTAGCGCGCCTGCCGAAGGACAAGCCCCCGCCGTTCAAGCTGCGCGTAGCATTCTCGGAAATTATCCAAGCGCTGTCCGAACGCTCATTCTTGATCCTCGCTGGCGGCGCCCTAGGCGCATATGTAAGTCAGGGCATGACCTTCGCGCTGTCGAACTATCTGTATCTGTATATCTGGCAGTTCTCCGAAGCCGTCTTTGCGTTCTATCCGATCGTATTGTTTCTCAGCGTCGTTTTGACATTTATCACGCTTGGTCCGGCTCACAAGAAATGGGGCAAGCCCAAAGTGGCTGCCGTGGCGACACTGATATCGATGGTGATTTATCTGATCCCATACGGATTTTACTGGGCAGGCTTGTGGCCTGAAATCGGCAGTACGATGTCATCGGCGTTGGTTCTCGGCTTCCTGCTCCTCAGCAACACATTCGGTGTGATGGTGATGATTTCAGCCTCATCAATGGTTGCCGAAATCGTTGAAGCGTTCGAGGAGCGGACCGAGCGTCGCGCAGAAGGCTCCTTCTATTCAGGCTATTGGTTCATCCAGAAATGCGCGACCGGCATCGGCATCTTCTTGACCGGTTTGATTGTCGCCATCGCGGGCCTACCGGAACAGGCAGTTCCGGGCGAAGTAGCAGAACCCGTAATCGACAGTATGATCTTGCAATATTGCATCGCAATCGTCGTACTTGGCGTTGTCTCAGCATGGTTCATGAACCGCTTCCCCATCGACCGCGCCGAGCATGAGGCACGCGTTGCCGCACTTGCCGCAAAAACCGTATTCGGGGATGTCGACGACACTCCCGCAAACTCCTAAGCAATTATCGACTCGTAAAAAGGATATACTCCATGGATTTTGATCTTACCGACCGGCAGACCCATTGGCGCGACCGCGTTCGCGACTTTATCGAGGCGAATATTCGCCCGAATGTCCAAACCTATATCGACCAAGATAATGAGGGTGAGCGCTGGAAAGTTATCCAGATCATCGAAGACATGAAGGTGAAGGCCAAGGCCCAAGGCATTTGGAACCTGTTTATGCCGCCGCAGGGTCAGCTGAGCCATGTCGATGACAGCTACGAGTTCGAAGGCCCCGGCCTGACCAACCTCGAATATGCTCTGTGCGCAGAAGAAATGGGCCGCATCGGCTGGTCTAGCGAAGTGTTTAATTGCTCCGCGCCAGACACCGGGAATATGGAAGTGTTCCACCGTTATGGCACCCGTGAGCAGAAAGATCAGTGGTTAACCCCGCTAATGAACGGCGAAATCCGCTCAGCCTTCCTGATGACCGAACCAGCCGTTGCCTCTTCGGATGCGACCAACATCGAAACCCGCATCGACCGTGATGGCGACGATTACGTGATCAACGGCCGTAAATGGTGGTCTTCGGGGCTTGGCGATCCGCGCTGCAAAGTCGCGATCACCATGGGCAAGACCAATTTCGAAGCGAAACGCCACCAGCAGCAGTCGCAGGTCATCGTTCCGATGGACGCGCCGGGCGTGAACATCATCCGTCACTTGCCAGTGTTTGGTTATGACGATGCACCGCACGGCCATATGGAAGTCGAACTAAAGGACGTCCGCGTTCCGGCTTCGAACTTGCTGCTTGGCGAAGGGCGCGGGTTCGAGATCGCACAAGGCCGCCTCGGCCCTGGCCGCATCCACCACTGCATGCGCACCATCGGTGTCGCCGAAGAAGCCCTGGAGAAGATGTGCAAACGCCTTCAAGCCCGCGAAGCCTTCGGAAAGCCGATCTACAAGCATTCGGTCTGGGAAGAGCGCGTTGCCCGTGCCCGCATCGATATCGAAATGACACGTCTGCTGTGCCTCAAGGCTGCCGACATGATGGACAAGGTCGGCAACAAATCTGCCAAGCAAGAAATTGCGATGATCAAGGTTCAGGCACCAAATATGGCGCTGTCGATCATTGATGATGCGATCCAGGCCCATGGCGGCGGCGGTGTGTCGAACGACTTCGGTCTCGCCAGTGCTTACGCGCATCAACGCACATTGCGCCTCGCCGATGGTCCTGATGAAGTGCACGCACGCTCCATCGCCCGGATCGAATTCTCCAAGCATACTGATCTGCCCAACGATGCAGGCGTAAGCTCGGGCGACTTGGCGGCAACCCGCTAAGCGCGTTTGCGATAGCTAAACCGTTCGTGTCGAGCGAAGTCGAGACACTGTAAGCAAAGGTTCTCAACTGGGCTCGAACCGAACGGGATTTGAGAGACGATACTAATGGCAAAAGCAGCAATCCTGGAGCAGCCCGGCGAAGGCCTCACCATTGGTGAGGTCGAGTTGGCTGATCCGGCTCCGCATGAGGTTCTGATTGACACCAAGGCCTGCGGCCTGTGTCATTCGGACCTCCACTTCATCGATGGCACCTATCCGCATGCGCTGCCCGCAATTCCAGGCCACGAAGCGGCGGGTGTTGTCCGTGCGGTGGGCAGCGAGGTTCGCTCGGTCCAGCCGGGTGACCATGTCGTTTCGTGCCTTTCGGCGTTTTGCGGTCAATGCGAATTCTGTGTCACAGGCCGCTTGGCATTGTGCATGGGTGCGGCAACACGTCGCGGCAAAGATGCTGCTGCGCGTATCTCCCGCAACGGCGGAGAGACAGTCAATCAGATGCTCAACCTGTCCGCATTTAGCGAGCAGATGTTGATTCATGAAAATGCCTGCGTCTCCATCGACAAAGAAATGCCGTTGGACCGTGCTGCCCTGATCGGCTGTGCAGTGACAACGGGTGCTGGCACTATTTTCAACGCGGCTAATATCACTCCAGGCGAAACAGTGGTTGTGGTCGGTTGTGGCGGTGTCGGCCTTGCAGCGATTAACGCAGCCAAGATTGCCGGTGCCGGCATGGTTATTGCTGCCGATCCGATTCCGGAGAAACGGGAATTGGCTACAGTTCTCGGTGCGACACACACCGTTGATGCGATGGCCGAAGACGCTGCCAAACAGATCATCAAAATGACCGGTGGCGGCGTGCACTACGCCATTGAAGCTGTCGGGCGTCAGGCGTCCGCTGACCTAGCCGTAGCTTCGCTGCGGCGCGGCGGTACGGCAATCATTCTCGGTATGATGCCGCTTGATTGCAAAGTCGGACTTGGCGCAATGGACCTGCTTGGCGGCAAGAAACTGCAAGGTGCGATCATGGGCGAGAACCACTTCCCAGTGGACCTGCCGCGTCTCGTGGATTTCTATATGCGCGGATTGCTCGATCTCGACACGCTGATTGCCGAGCGCATCAATCTCGACGAGATCAACCAAGGCTTTGACAAGATGCGCGACGGACATTTCGCGCGCTCTGTAATTGTATTCGATTGAGTGAATTATGGCTGACGAACAGACAATGGATTACGAAGCTGAAATGGTCGGCACGGTCGAAGTGCCCGATGCGGACAAGCTCGACGAAGGCAAGCTGACCGAATGGATGGCGGCCAATGTCGAGGGCTTTTCGGGCCCGTTATCGATGACCAAATTCAAAGGCGGGCAATCGAACCCGACGTACCGGATCGACACGCCAAATCAGTCCTATGTCCTGCGCCGCCAGCCGTTCGGTAAATTACTGCCAAGCGCACATGCTGTAGACCGCGAATACAAAGCCATGGCCAGTCTCGGCCCGACCGGCTTTCCCGTGCCAAAGGCCTACGGTCTATGCGAGGATAAGGACGTCGTCGGATCGATGTTCTTCGTGATGAGCATGGCCGACGGACGTAGCCTGTGGGACGGCGCTCTACCGGCATCAGACAATGCTGAACGGACTAGTATTTACAACGCCATGATCGACACAATGGCCGATCTGCACACCACCGATGTGGCGGCGATCGGAATGGACGATTTCGGCAAGCCTACGGATTATTGTGCGCGCCAAATCTCGCGCTGGTCGAAGCAGTACAAGCTGTCCGAAACCGAAGTGATCCCCGAAATGGACCAGCTCATCGAATGGCTCCCGACCACCATCCCCGATCAACATGCCAGCAGCATTGTCCATGGCGATTACCGCCTCGACAATATGATTTTCCATAAGACCGAGCCGCGCGTAATTGCCGTGCTCGATTGGGAGCTTTCAACGCTCGGCGATCCGGTCAGTGACTTCTCGTACCTGATGCTCAACTGGATCAGTCCGGTTGATGGCCGCGCAGGAATTGGCGGCCTCGATCACAAGACTCTTGGCATTCCGACGATGGAAGAAGCCGTAGAGCGCTACGTAAAGCGGACCGGATATCCTGTCCCGCCAATGGATTGGTATTTCGCGTTCAACTTGTTCCGCCTCGCCGGGATCATACAGGGCATCAAGAAGCGCGTGATCGACGGCACCGCGTCAAGCGCGCACGCCAAGAAGATGTCTGACCGCGTGGTTCCGCTGGTCGAGCGGGCCTATCAGTATGCGAAGAAGGCTGGGCTCTAGGCCTTCACTCTGGCGCCGCAAACTAGAAGCTCTTACTCCATTTGACCGCAACGCCTGCATCGTCCGGTGATGCGGCCACATGCCCCGGTTGTTGGCGGTAGAACATGCTGGCCGATGCGGTCCCGCCTGCCCATGGCCCGCGCCATGCCATCTCACTCAAGAGCTCACGGCCATTGGGCGACAATGAAACGCGGCGATTACCAAAAATCGCGCTTTCGGTGCTGTAGTCATGAGCCACCGGCAGATTGAGTGTCAGCCCGCCGCTTTCTACACGCAGCGGTTGGGAGACGCGAAACCCGAAACTGTCTCGACCTGAAAATACGCCGCGCCTCGTCACATCAAACGACCACGCACGGCTGGTGAAATCAGACCCGCCTGCGATCAAGCCGATCCGGTTCGCGCGGGTAAAGCCTTGTCGGAATGATCCGCCCATACGCCAGTCGCGACCCAACGCGATGGCGGCAGAGGCATCGAGGAACATCGTATCTGCTCCGCCTGCTCCGAAGGACTCATGGAAGAACGCCCCGAGCACGGTTTCATCTTCCTGCATCCATGTTAAACCGAGTGCGGTTTCGAGCGATCCAAGCCTGCGATCCGCCGACAGAGCAAAGCTGTTCACACCGCGCTGCTCGCGTCGGCGATCAACGAGACTGGAAGAATTGCGGAAATTCCCGAAATAGGCATCGCCGGTTTCAGCGCTCAGAGTGACGCCCCAAGCACCCACCTTCTGGCGCAACGCGAAAGATGCATCGTTACGGCGAAAGAAGCCGGTGTCGCCAGCAGCAGACTGCGCGATTAAGAATGCAGGACGGCTTTGTCCTTGCAATTGCCCAACCAGCCCTTGCGCACCCTCGGCAAATGCAAATGCCAGATCGGTTTTGGGCGCAATCTTGAGCGCGATCCGCGCAACCAACACACGGGCCTGCTCCGCCTGATCGGGCGACAAACGCAGCTGCCCAACCGGCGCGATTCCATTTGTGTCGCCAACGGTGAAAGCCAGAGAAACTGCTTCGCTTCCAATCGCCACTTGTCGACCGCGCGTTTCAACCGCCCCCTGTAAGCGTGGTCGGACCGAGGCGCTGCGCAACCGGCTCCCAAGATCGTAATTATACGCGCGATCAAAACTGTCAGTCACGACCGTTTCCAGCGGCACGTTGACCAGCGCATCGCCCATCGGCGAAGATCCAACGCCTGTGTCGTCACTCAATGCCAGCGAGACGGTCGAGCCGGCTAAGGTCGTTGTACCCAGCGGAGCAAGAGCGGCGCCGATATCGAGTACTCCGCGCCCGAAGATCGCGTCGGGCCCTGCATCGCCAGCTTCGCGTGCGGAGCTAAGCAGTATCTCGACTATCTCCGCGCCAGTCAGATTGGGGAATGCCTGCGCGAGCAACGCCACCGCACCCGCTACTTGCGGTGCCGAAAAGCTTGTGCCCGAAAACAGCGTTACGAAGCGGCTACCATTCTCCTCGGTAACGCGCAGCACGCCGTCCTCGTAGATGCAGCAAATGCGCTGGCCGCGCGCGCTAATATACGACGCAGACAGGTCGCCCGCACGATTGGCAAAGTCCGAAATCTCTCCATTGTCATCAACCGAACCGACGATGATCACATTGGCACCGCCTGCTGCCAGCGCGCCTGCAGCAAACGGATCCGGCTGATCAGGGTCAATTCCAGGCTCGGTCGAGTCCCCATCATTTCCAGCAGAGACCACGATGACAATCCCCGCATCAGCCGCCCGGCGAATGGCATTGCTCAATTGGGTCGTCGGGAGGCTTCCGCCGAGGCTCAAATTGATGACCGTCGCGCCCGATGTAATCGCTTGATCTACGCCGTCGGCAATATCCCGGTCGCGGAAAGAGCAGCCATCCAATGCTTCGTCGGTATCCGTGTTACAAGTACCGGGGCGGTCCCCACGCAAAGCAAGGATGTCCGCATCGAAGGCGATTCCGACTACGCCCGTGCCGTCGCGCGCGGCCGCCGCAACCAGAGCCACGTTGGTTCCGTGATCATCCTCTGCTTCAACCGTCGGATTGCCCGCCACGTCTCGTGAATCGGGATGTATCCGCCCGGTGAATTCCGGACTGTCTGTATCGATGCCCGTATCGATAATCGCAATAATCTCGTTCGCGCCAGTTATGCCGTCCTGCCACGCTGTGACCGCGGCATGAAAATCAGGGCCGTCAGATCGCCGGAATTCGGCTGTGTTAAAATTTGTCGCAGTTGGTGTCGGAGTAGGTGTGGGCGTTGGGGTTGGAGTGGGGGTCGGCGTGGGGGTCGGAGTGGGTGTAGGCGTCGGCACTGGAGCCGGTGTGCTGATCGGTCCGGCACCGCCTCCTCCACCGCCGCAACCCGACAGCAGAGCAAGTGCAGCAAAAGCGCTTCCCCAACGGTACTGGGCCAAGCAATATTGAGCTTTGGTTCGATGGATTGAGGGCATAGTCCGACCTTGTTCTTATCCCCTCTACCTCAATGATTAGCCTGAATTATCGCTCAAGGTAAAGGGTTAGCAGGAAGTAAGATTTGCCGCATCGCAACGCTATGTCTCTTGCTGGTCCCTCGCCCTAGCGCTAGCAGCACCAGCGAACCTTGTATCTGGAGCCACATAATGACCGCAACCCTCGAAACCGCCATCGAAGCTGCATGGGAAGACCGTGCCAACGTGACGCCGGATAGCAGCGACGTTCGCACGCATGTCGATACGGCTCTGGCGATGCTCGATAGCGGAGAGGGCCGCGTGGCAGAGCCCGATGGCAATGGTGGCTGGACGGTCAATCAGTGGCTGAAGAAAGCCGTGCTGCTATCCTTCCGCCTCAACGATAATGTCGTGATGGATGGCGGATCAGCCGGTACGCCTGCCTATGACAAGGTGCCTTCGAAATTCGCCGGATGGGATGATGCGCGTTTCCGTGATGCGGGCTTCCGCGTTGTACCTGGAGCCATAGCACGGCAGGGATCTCATATCGGCAAAAACGTCGTGCTGATGCCGAGCTTCGTGAACATCGGCGCCTATGTCGATGACGGCACGATGATCGATACCTGGGCCTCCGTCGGCAGCTGCGCGCAGGTCGGTAAGAACTGCCATATATCGGCAGGTACTGGCATTGGAGGCGTGCTTGAGCCGATGCAGGCCAACCCAACTATCATCGGCGATAATTGCTTTATCGGTGCCCGTTCGGAAATCGTTGAAGGCGTGATTGTCGGCGAAGGTTGCGTGGTCGCGATGGGTGTATTCATCACACAATCGACCAAAATCGTAAACCGCGAAACGGGTGAGATTATCACCGGCCATATCCCCCCTTACAGCGTGGTCGTTCCTGGTGCATTGCCGGGCAAGCCGCTGCCTGACGGTACGCCGGGACCATCCCTCGCCTGCGCTGTGATCGTCAAAACAGTCGATGCGCAAACCCGCTCCAAAACGGGAATCAACGAGTTGCTGCGCGATTAGTTTTTTGCCGACCCGGAACCGCTGATTGGACTGACCGTTCAAACCCTGTCACATTGAAGTAAGATACGGGATGGAACGAATTTATGCATAAGCACGGCGACGAAGTTCATGTTAACGACACTGAAGCCAGCGGCGGTCGCAAAACCGGTGCGATGCGCTGGGTCCTGGGTGTCAGCTTGCTGTTGGCGATTATCGCGATGTCGGCGGTCTGGATCATTCCAGCGCTGTTTTCGTGATCACCTAGTGATCAATCGGGCACGGGCGTCTCAATTGGCGCCATGCCTGACACGCTGGCCTTATACGCCTCGGCAGCGCGCATGACGCGCATCATATTACCGAAAGATATCTTCTCCAACTCGCTCTGGGTGTAGCCTCTACGCGCCAATTCAGTGAACAGGGCGGGATAAGTGGAGACGTCTTCTAGCCCGTCAGGCGCGAAGGGGATGCCATCATAGTCGCCGCCAATGCCGATACTGTCGATGCCTGCAACCGCGCGCACATGAACGATATGGTCGGCGGTGTCACTAACGCCCGCTTTGGGTAGCGGGTTAGCTGCATCCCAATCGTCCAGTCGCTTGCTGACTTGTTCGGGCTGACCTTGCCACAGTGCCTTCAGACGAGCCTGTTCAGCGGACCGATTGGCATTCCATTCACGCGCTGGCTCGCTAAGAAAGCCGGGAACGAACGTCACCATGATAATCCCGCCATTTTCGGGTAAGCGCCGCAGCACCCCATCGGGCACATTGCGTGCATGGCCGTTGATTGCGCGCGCGGATGAGTGGCTGAAAATCACAGGCGCTTTCGCTGCGTCAAGCGCGT
This sequence comes from Pontixanthobacter sp. CEM42, assembly GCF_017812015.1. Taxonomy (GTDB): domain Bacteria; phylum Pseudomonadota; class Alphaproteobacteria; order Sphingomonadales; family Sphingomonadaceae; genus Pontixanthobacter. The sequence continues at coordinate 1,944,449 of NZ_JADQTN010000001.1, forward strand.
CATGCATTGCAGCTTCGCTGACATGGCTAAGATCGACCAGCATCCCGATCCGGTTCATTTCGCGAACCACATCTTTACCGAAGTCGGTCAGACCATCGTGCTCGGGTGTATCGGTAGCGCTGTCGGCCCACGGCGTATTTTTAGAATGCGTTAGCGTCATGTAACGGGCACCGATTGCATAAGTCTGGCGCAGAATGGCCAGGCTGGACCCAATCGAATGACCACCTTCCATTCCCATCAGCGAAGCAATCTTGCCGTCCTTCATCGCCGCTTCGACATCATCAGCGGTGAGCGCCAATTGCAGATCATCGGGATATTTGGCGATCAGTCGCTTGGTCACGTCAATCTGCTCGACCACAGCCTGCACAGCTTGTGGTTCGCTCAGCGAGGCGGAAACATAGACCGACCACCACTGCGCACCGACTTTGCCCGCGCGCAAACGCTCCAAATCGGTATGCATGGTGCGGCCCGAAGAATGCTCCGGTCCCGTGTCGGTCGTATCTTCAAAGTCGAATTCGCCAATCACGTTGCGGAACCGGCCGCGCAATTGGATCGGGACGTCATTATGCCCGTCCCAGATCGGCGCATTCTCCAAGGCTTCCTCCGCAACCTCTTCGGGCGTTTGCGCCGCAAGCGGTGTTGCCATCAGCGCGATCAAGGGAAGCAGTGCGAGCTTTTTCATTTACGGTCTCCGAATGCGGGCTCTATGAGTATGTCAGGGTTCTACCGCAAACAGACGCGGTTGGAAGGGGGATGACGCAGTATGAGTACCGCACGCGCGATCATCGCCGAGCTTGGTCTGGAGCCTCATCCTGAAGGAGGATGGTACCGCGAGACATGGCGTGCCCCGGTTGCCGATGGTGAGCGCGCAGCATCCACAGCCATTCACTTTCTGCTTGAGGCAGGTCAATCATCGCATTGGCACAAGGTTGATGCGGCAGAGTTCTGGCTCTGGCATGCTGGTGACCCTCTGCGACTGTCGATGGCTGAAGGCGATGACGGGCCAGCACATTCGATCACTTTGGGGCCTGACGTTCTGAACGGACAGCACGCTCAACAAATAATCGAGCCCGATGCGTGGCAAGCTGCTGGACCGGCACAAGGACCAGAGGGCTATACGCTTGTGTCCTGCATAGTTGCGCCGGGGTTTGAATTTTCTGGCTTTGAATTAGCCCTACCTGGTTGGGTTCCGGGAGGAGAAGCATAATGTTCCGCACTCTACTGCTCTGGGTACTCGCGATCTTTTACGCGATTGTCGGTTATTTGCACTTGGCTGCTCCAAGTGGGTTTATGGTCGTAATGCCCGATTGGGTACCTTACCCAGGTGCAGTCGTGTTCTGGACGGGCGTGGCGGAGCTTCTGGGCGCTGCAGGACTGGTGCAACCATGGTGGCCGCAATTACGCAAGGCGGCAGGGATCGGCCTAGCTCTCTACGCGCTATGCGTATGGCCAGCGAACATCAAACATTTTGTCATGGATATGGCGCGTGATGATGGCGGGATGGGCCTGATCTATCATGTGCCGAGAATGATTGCGCAGCCTATAATCATTTGGCTCGCGCTGTGGGTAAGCGGAACGACCAACTGGCCGTTCCGCTCCCGATAGTCGTTCGACTTAGGTGAGGTGCTTAGAAACAGCAGCCGTCATCTTAAACATCGAAATCTGGTCATTGCCAATCACAGCGCCCAGCTTCGCATCAGGATTGATCTGACGCTTGTCTTTGCTGTCCTGCAGGCTGTTGCCTTTGATGTATTCCCATACTTTCGACGTAACTTGCGCGCGGGTCAGTGGACCTTTGCCGATTACGTTCTCGAGCTCGCTCGAGAGAGTTACAGGTTTCTGAAGTGCATTGTTCTTGCCAGCCATGGTATGTTCCTTTCCTAGATTGGCTTCACTTGGTAATATTCCGGTCTGTTAACCGTCGTCATCCTCATCCCAGTTTTCAGCTAGGTCGTCGTCGCCTTCTTCGCGCTTATAGGTACCTGTTAGCACCGCTGCGGCAACGACATGCCCTTCCATCGCCTTGATAAGCTCGGCACGCGAGGCGCCAGGCATCAAGACCATCGGAAGGTCGAGCGCGAAGATCTGAAAAACATATGTATGGGCATCATCGTCCATCGGCGGCGCAGGGAGCTGCCATTCCGAATTGCGTTGAGAATTCTTGCCAACACGCGGAGGAGCTTCACCTTCCAGCAGCATGCCCTTTTGTCCGGGCAAGCCCCAGACGGTCCAGTGACATGTCGGCGTATCACCAGCAGCATCGGCGTCCTCAACCACAATCACAATCTCTTGCGATCCGGGAGGCGGCGCGTTCCATTCGAGAGGCGGCGCAACGGCGTCTTCCTCATCCGCAGTAAAGCACGGATCAAGGCCTTCGCCATCTTCAAATGCGGGGCTGGAAAGAGAGAAACCGCCACGCCCGAATGCGCGCTGATCGGCCAGTGTTGCAATGGTCAGCTTGGCAGCATTCGCATGCGCTCCTTTCAGAGCATCACTCAGCCAAGCGGGAACTTCTGCAGACATTTACATCTCTCTCCTTGAAATAATGTTCTACGCCCCTTCGCAGAGGGCGGCGAGGCTTCGGCACCAGAAATTAGGGCGAAAATCGGGGTTTTCCACCGATGCGGCATAAAAATCGGGGTCAAATTGCCCTTTTTACGGATGAGCAACCATATTTCTGCGCAATCGCCGCTTGCCCAGCCCCCGTTCAGGCGGCATCGTTCAATCAGCAATTTGGATGCCCGGACGCGGGTAGGGACGTATTTCGGAGTAATTTCACCATGGGTATTGGTCGCAATGTGCTGAGCATGACGCTCGCAGTTTCTCTCGTTGCATGTGGCGGAGGAGGCACCAGCACCACACCGCCAACCACCGGCGGCACACCGACACCTACGCCTACGCCTACCCCGACAACCGCCGGCTGTTCCTTGTCCGAACGTCAGGACTTCGCCTTTGCGGTGTTCGATGAATGGTATCTGTTCCCCGATCTGCTCGACACGACAGTGAACAAAGCGGATCACTCGACCGTGCAGTCCTATATCAATGCGCTGGTCGCTCCGGCCCGCGCGCAAGACAAGGACAAAGGCTTCTCCTTCATCACTTCGATCGCGGAAGAGAACGAGCTGATCAACAGCGGCTCCAGCGCCGGCTTCGGCATCCGCTTGGGTTACGACACCGCCAACAATCGCGTGTTCGTGATCGAAGCGTTCGAAACCGCGCCCGCCTTCCCGCAAGGGTTCGACCGCGGCGTTGAGCTGATCTCGCTCGGAACATCGGCAACCACCTTGGAATCGATTTCGACCGTAATGGCCTCCGAAGGACCACAAGGCGTTATCAACCGGCTCGGCGCATCCGACGCAGGATTGCAGCGCACTTTCGTGATCCGTCAGCTCAACGGCACCGAGACCCAAGTAACCGTGACCAAGGCTGATTTCTCGCTCGATGCAGTATCCGATCGCTATGGCGCGCTGACGCTGAACGATAATGGCAAGCTGGTCGGCTATATCAATCTACGCACCTTTATTGTGGCCGACGCGGCAGATGATCTGCGTGCCGCGTTCCAGGACTTCCGCAACCAAGGCATTACCGAGATCATTCTCGACTTCCGTTATAATGGCGGCGGCTTGGTCAGCATTGCCGAATTGATGGGCGATCTGATGGGCCGCAATTCGGTCGGCCAGGTGTTCAGCCGTACCGTCCTGCGCCCGAGCAAGGCCGCGAATAACGAGACAGAACTGTTCGAGACCGAGGCCGGCTCCATCCAGCCGACCAAAGTCGCGGTGATCGGGCGCGGCGGCACAGCTTCCGCCAGTGAGCTGGTGACCAATTCGCTGCTCCCTTATCTGGGCAACAATATCGCGCTGGTCGGGACCAACACATCGGGCAAGCCGGTCGGCCAATTCGGCTTCGATCTTGCCGCCTGCGATGACCGTATCCGCGCCGTGACTTTCCAGACCGAGAATGCCGACGGCGACGGCGAATATTTCAGCGGGCTGGCGGGCGTGATGCCCAACACCTGCCAAGCGAGTGACGACATCTCCAACCAGCTCGGCGATCCGGCAGAGGCCTCCGTCGCCCGCGCCCTAGCTTTCCTAAGAGACGGCGGCGCATCCTGCACTCCGATCACCGGCACACCGGGCTTCCAAGGCGTGCAAAGCACCGGCGCAAGCCAGAAGCAATTGCTGCAGCCGGACAATCCATCAGCCGTCCAGCGCGAAGTGCCGGGGCTGTTTTAAGACACGCGCGACGTATTATTGTCCTAGGCCGTCATCCCCGCGCAGGCGGGAATGACAGGAGGGTGACAAAGGCGACACCCTGTCACCTTCGCGACTTGCTGATTTAGCACATATTTTCATAATGTTAGCTCACATCGCACGAAGGTGACGGACAGAGAACAGGGGCCCCCACCTGTCGCCTTTGCGCGTGTCTTGCTGAGTGGTGGTTGGGGGTGGTGTGAGCCTTAAGTGAGAGGTCGGTCATGGGGACCGCTTAGGCAGATTTGGGGGTGTAGGAAAGTCTCTAAGCGACCAACTGGTGCGGATATTCATCAAAAGTTTCGCCACGCAATTCTCTACCTGCCGCCTTCTTGTTGCGACCGCCCCATTGCTTGAAGAAAAATGCCGTACCTGCCACCCGACAAGCGGTTTCGATCTCTTCAACCCATGCCTGTTCAATCGGCCTCGACTTCGGTCCAGATTCTCCACCAACGATGGCCCAATGAATATCCGACAGATCAACATTAGGAACGGGGCCGATCAACGGTTCGAAAGAAATAAAACGCGTAACTCCGCGAATAGACTTCAGGGCGTCCATTCTTTCGAGAACTGCACTGTCCTCTACAGATGTTCCAACCCAAACATTTTCAAGAGGTCGCAGCCTGCCATCTGCAAACATATCAGCCATGCGGCTTGGTCTCTTGGTAAGGACTTGGAAATGGTGAATTTCGCAATCCGCCATAGTCGTCCAAACATCTTCGATAAACTCACACGGAACGCCCGGATGGAACAAGTCAGACATTGAGTTAACAAAAACTCGTTTTGGCTTTTTCCAAGTGCGCGGTTCGTCGAGTACCTTTCTGTCAAGATTCACTCGACCTGTCCAAACGTGCCGACCGCCACTCTTTCGTGTAGTTCCTTCGTACTTCGCGTGACCCATAGCTTGCAAACGAGCCGCCATTCTCATCGCGTAGCAATTCGTGCATCCTGCAGACTCTATGCTGCACCCAGCCACAGGATTCCAAGTAACGTCTGTCCATTCGATGTGCGAATTTGAGCTCATTTATCTCGGCCTCAATATGTGGTTTGCGATGCGCAATGCCGTTTGATGTGCGGCAGGGCTAGGGTTTGCACAGGCAAACATCAATGAGAAATCGTGAAGCCGCCCTCTCCCAAGAGGAAGATAATTACGCGCTACACCACCAGCAAAAATTTCCGCTAGACGGTCCCGAAACATCTCTGAAAACTGTTTAGCCTTCGCGACTTTTTCCACCCGATCATCGATATCACCGAACAGATCAGCATCAGTCTCTAATGGTCGGACAGCAAGCTCTCGCCAAGCCGTCGAGCCCCACAATTCATCAATCTTTGTCGCGCTCGACAGGAAAGTACCGTCATTTCGAATCTGTCGAGACATCCCATGCACTGGAACAAGGTACCACAAATCTACTTTCTCAGTGGCCGCAAGAGCCCGCATCGTTTCCCATCTTACGCTCAAGCCGAACGGATCAAGAAAAACAACTGCGCGCTTTCTACGATCAGCACCGAGATCTGCTGCAAGCTCGATTAACCTTTGGTTGGCATCCCCCTGTTGAATCTGAATGTTCTTGTCAGGAAATTCGGAGACCAATGCCGTCAAAGACTCAACATTGCTCTGGTCCGCTTCGATAAAGACGTACTCATCGAAAGCTGGAGAAACTTCAAGCGCTCGAACTGGTGACCCGCGAACTACATCATTCGTAGGGAATAAGTCCGGCTCTTGCACCTCTGCCAAAGCTGCACTGCTCTGCGACATCGACGAACCTGAGCCTACAAAGCCATCCACATAACTAAGCCAGAAGCTCTGTTTCTTCATCACGGTCACATAAGCTTCAAGATAGCCAGCCACGGCATCAAGCTTCTTCTTCGTATGCGCTCCACCGAATGATTGTATTTTGTTGCTCATCAATATTTCCTAATATAGTTCAAAGAACATATCATGAACTATGTTGCCTTGGAAGTAATAATTCTCGTGAAGAATTCCATCGGCCAATTTGCCTGCGCGCCGGTCTTCTGCCATCCTCCACGCATGACCAAGACCTACACCACTTTCGCCGAGTTCTGGCCGTTTTACCTGCGCGAGCATTCCAAGCCCACGACGCGGGCGTTGCATTATATCGGGACGACGCTGGTGATTGCGGTCGCGGTATTTGCGGTATGGACGGGCTTCACCACCGGCAATTGGTGGTGGCTGATCGGCATGCCGGTGGCCGGATATTTCTTTGCTTGGTTGGCGCATTTCACGGTCGAGAAGAACCGCCCCGCGACTTTCACCTATCCGTTATGGAGCCTGATTTCGGATTTCAAAATGTGGTGGCTATGGCTGACGCGGCGGCTTGGGCCTGAGCTGGAGAAAGCTGGCGTAAAAGCCGACTAAGGACACCCATCGCCCGCAAAGGTGCCGTCTATCGGCGGGCTGTCAGTGCACAATATGCCGCCCCACTGATAGGCCTCGCGGCCATCGGGCAGGCGGATCATAAACCATGGGTAGCCGTTCATCATTTCGCCGGTTTTGAGCCGTAATGTTACGGGGGTGCCTTCCCGCAGGCTGGTTACGCGGTCAAACTCCATTCCCGGACCGGCGCGGACAATGCCGCCCCATGACCATGCCTGTATGTCCAGCGCTTCCGCCCATTCTTCAGCTTCCTCTCCCGCAAAGCGGCATGTGGTCGATCCTGCTTCGGTCTCCAGAGTGCCTTCGCCGCCCTTGCTGTGAAAGATCAGGCCAAGGCCCGCATATTTCATGCCCGATGCGGAGACGACTTGCCGCATCGGTTCCAGCGTGGGCTCGCCCTCTTCGGTGCCGTCGCCCGAACTGAACTGGACAGATGCGTTGCTGCTATCGCGGGAGGAGATGATGACCAGCAGATCGACATCGCCAATAGACTCGCACACGAATTGGTCATCGAAAGACGCGTGCGCTGCGGTGGGCAGTGCTGCCATGGATGCGAGGCCGATTATGCCGCTGGTGATGAATTTGCCGATCATTGTTTGGTCCCCCGCCAGTTAAACGTTTGGCCTATCATAGCCTGCCATGAACGCTTGCACAAAACGAAGGGCCCAGTGAAAGGCCGAAAAAGATAGGGCGGCCCCTGCACATGCAGGAACCGCCCCAATCATCGTATCAGATGCGCTGTATTACTGCGGCATCAGAACCGTATCGATCACATGGATCACGCCGTTTGATGCTTCGACGTCTGCTGCGGTAACGTTTGCGGTGTTGCCTGCCGTGTCTGTCAGTATGACTGCGCCCATCTTGGCTTCAGCAGTCAATGTAGCGCCTTGCACAGTGACCAGTTCGGCTTTGCCTTGGCCGTCGACAATCGCCGCATCCAGAGCTTCAGCCATCGTTTTGCCGCTGATCACGTGGTATGTCAGAATGCCGGCCAGATCGTCTTTGGCTTCGGGCTTCAGCAGGCCATCTACGGTGCCTTCTGGCAGCTTTTCAAACGCTGCATTGGTCGGCGCGAACACGGTGAACGGGCCTTCGCCCGAGAGTGTTTCGCCAAGGTCTGCTGCGGTGACGGCTGCGACCAGTGTGGCGAAATCTTCATTGCCCGATGCGACTTCGACCAAAGTGCCGGCTGGCTCTGCAGCAACAGCTTCGGTTGCTTCTGGTTCTACCGTGGTGGTTTCTTCTTCCGCAGGGGCGCCACATGCTGACAGAGCAAGTGCCGATGCGAGAGCGGGAATAGCGAATTTCTTCATTGAGTTAGATCCTCGAAATAGGAGAGAAAGGAAATCCCCGGCGGGGGTGCCGAAGGTTCAGGTTTAGCAATGCGCCAGCAAAGCGGTGGTTCCGAATTGGTCAGAATTTGCCCCCAAATTTAACATTGCGGGCCGTCCCTTTGCTTGCGATGATGTAGCTACGGAAGGGGATGCGATATGGATGCACATTCTGACCTTGAGATGATCGATCAGGCCGAGGGAAAATGCCTGTGCGGCGCGGTGGCGGTTGCGGTCAAACAGCTGAAGCCGCTGGTCGATATCTGCCATTGCGACATGTGCCGCCGGTGGGGAGGCGGACCATTTATGGGTGTGAGCGGCGAAGCGTTCAGCGTGACTGGCAAGGAGCACGTCACCAGCTACCCCTCCTCCGACTGGGCGGAGAGAGCGTTCTGTGCAAAATGCGGGTCTAATTTGTGGTACCGGTTCACGCCGACCGACCATCACAGCTTTGCAGCAGGTCTGTTCGATATCGGCGATGGCGCGGAGATCGAGCAACAGATTTTCGTTGACGAGAAACCCGCCTTCTACGATTTTGCGCAGGAAACCCCGATGAAGACCGGGGCGGAGATTATTGAGGAGGCGAAGGCCGCTGGACTTGAGTTCGATTGAACAGCCAGCGGCTCACCCGGATGCTTGCTTCGTGAGCTAGCTAACCTTCTACGGTTTCCAATTCTTTGGCAGCGGCCAGTTCGGCTGCTTCTGCCTGACGTTTTTCGCGTTCGATGCGGGCGACTTCGCGCTCCTGCTCCATCTGTTTCGCACGGTCGGCCATTTCCCGCCATGCGGTTTCAGACCGGAGTGCACGCTCGCGTACATTGTCCAGCGTTGCCGCAGCTGCTTCTGCAGCGGCTTCGTTGGCACGGGTATTGTAGAATTCGAAATTCTGACTCAAAACATCTCTCCTACGGTATCATTCAGGGTAGTACTATGAGAGGCCGGACACGGTTGAACCGCATCCGGCCGCTCGAAAATTAGGCGTTAGCCGGGCTTATGCTTCTGTCAGGTTCACTGCAGAAGTTTTACCGTTACGGCCTGTTTCCAGTTCGTAATTAACGCGCTGTTCTTTATCCAGCGTCTGCATGCCAGCGGCATGAACGGCTGTGATGTGAACGAATGCGTCATCGCCGCCATCTTCAGGCTGGATGAAACCATAGCCTTTGTCGGCGTTGAAGAATTTTACTGTACCGGTAGTCATTATTGGCGTTCCTTTCGAGAACGTAGAACCCTTCACAGCGGAAGTGCTGCGGCAGGGGTATGCATCAGTGCGTGAAATGAAAGGAAGTCGTCGCCAAACGTGGAATCGCCCAAGTGATAGGCGCTATTCCGAAGTCTAAGTACCGAAGTTCCGTCGCAATTTTCGACGTCAGCGGGAGTGTATTAGCACGGTATTGCGGATTCGCCTAATCACTCGCCCGAACGCGGCTGGTCAATCAAGTCTAGGGCATCATATACAGCGCGCCGGAACTTGGCCTGCGCGGCGAGATCAAAGGGCATGACTTGCGTGTAAAACACCACTGTTAGATCGTTTTTAGGATCCACCCAAAACAGTAGACTTGCCGCTCCATCCCAGAAAAACTCTCCTGTCACGCCATAGGGTTCGTCAGCGCTGGTGGGCGGTGCAATGCGCACCGCAAAGTCCAGACCGAAGCCGACTTGCCCTTTTGTTGGAAGGAAATCACGCTCCCTCAGTCCGGCCGGCAAATGATCACGAGACATCAGCGCAATCGTCTCCGGTTTCAGGATTTGGACGCCGTCAAGTGTCCCCTCGTTCTGCAGCATTAGAGCAAAGCGCATGTAATCATCGATCGTTGAAATGAGGCCGTGCCCGCCATTGAATTGAACCGGTTTGACAGTCTCGAAACCGTAAACGTCGGCATCGGGTATCCGGGTAAGGGCACCACTCACATCACGCATATACCCCGCTGCTAGGCGCGGTTTGGCGGTGGCCGGTACAAAATATCCGGTGTCCGACATGCCCAGCGGTTTCAGCACGCGTTCGGTAACAATGTCTTCGTAACTCTGCCCTGTGACCGCTTCTGCCAAGCGTGCTTGGACATCGACCGACGCACCATAGCGCCACTCTTCGCCCGGGTGGCAGAATAGCGGAGTTGCGGCCAGATCAGCACTCATCTGTGCCAGCGGTTTAGAGCGGTCGAAAACATCGGCTTCGTCCATCAATATAGCCACAGGATGATCGCTCCAGCCATATCCGAGACATGATGTATGCCGGAAGATATCGATCACTTTGATCGGGCGGCGCGGGGCCTCAACAATAGGCTGACCATCAGAACCAGTTCCCGCAAAAACCTGAACATCGGCATATTCTGGAAGGTATTTCGCCAGCGGTTCATGCAGGTCAAACAGCCCGTCTTCGTACAACGACATCAAGGTGACGCCGGTGATAGGCTTGGTCATTGAATAGAGGGTCGCCAGCGTGTCACGCCGCCAAGGACGACCGGCTTCACGGTCGGCGAAACCGACAGATCGAAAGTAGATTTCCTGATCAGCTCTATAGACTAGAGCTGACACACCGTTGACCGAGCCGCTGTCGACCAGCTCCGACAGTACCGCGTCAATCTTGCCTGCATCAATAGGTGTTTTTTGCGTTTCACCGCGCACAGCCACGGCAGAACTCATCAACATCACAATCGGCAAGCATAGCATTAACCCGGCGCGTGCAGTCCATGCCATAAAACTCTCCTATTGAACCTCGATATCAGATTTGACAACGAAGGACAATAAACGGGTACTACAGGGTTAGTTGTTCTATCTCAGGGGCTTGGATCGCCCGTAAACGGCTTCGCATCGGTCCAACCGCACCCTTGCAAAGTGCTGTCGCCGATCCGGACGATGACCACATAGGGATAGGTCCAGTCGGACATACCATCGCTACAATCACCTGGCGTGGCGGCCAGATCGAATGCGCTATCGTTATACTGTCCGCTGAAACTGACACCGTTCAAACCTGCAAAGCGTTTGACCGCTATCACTTGTCCATCGGGATCTTCGGGCGTGTCAAAACGGAGCTGGTCACCCGTCACTTCTCCGCCCCAAAAGGGCTCGGTGCCGCTGAAATTGAGCGTATCTTCGGCACCGATTTCGGTGAAGGTTTCGGCAGTATCGGCAGTGACCGTTCCCGGTTCAGCATTTCCCTGACATCCGGTGAGCAAGATGGCGGTAGTACCGATTAACAAATTTCTGATAATCATCGCTAAGCTCCTGCGGTATTGCGAACCATTGAGCCAAAGCTCGTGAACAGCATCTTTGTTTCGGGTCGGAACTCTTTGGGAAGCGATTCCGTCAGTTCCTTCGCGCTACCTGCCTTGGTGCACGGTACAACAAATGTACGCATCGACCAATCAGGGCATTCGCGCGTAGTTTTGTCCTCTCGCCGGATGATCGCCAGATCGCGATGCCTTGCATCGAGCGATACTTTCTCGATCAGCTCGTCGATCACATCGCGGCGCCCCTCAAGAAGCTGCATAAAGTGCTGTCCATTATATGCCAGCATGCCCGTAACACCGGCGAGGGCATTGTTGGTCGCAGCGGCATCGGCCAATGCATCGACGTCTTCGCGCTTTACCCCGTCTGCAACGGTGCTCACATAGATCAGCGAATGCATCGACATCTCCTCCCCCCTTTTCCTTGCATCAGCTTTCCAACGAAAAGACACTAGACGCAATACTGCCAGATATCTTTCTTCGATATTCCAAGCATTTTCAGGTGAATGACCTGCGTTTGACCGTCAATTTTGTTGTGATCGATCCGGCTTTGTCGCGCTTATACAAGCCAGTGCCACCATGCTGCTGCACAGTCGATAATGTTACCGCTTTGGGCAGGTGGGTGAATTTCAAACTCTCACCCCCTGCCCAATTTCCCTTCTAGCGACTCTCGACAAAACCCCGTTTGATACGCAGAGCGCAGGGATGAGCACATCAGACGAAGACTATGTCTACGACGAAGCAACCGGGGAATGGATGCCCGCTTCCGAATTCGCGGCCAAACAGGATGCGGCCGACAGCGCTGATGTCCTGGAAGTGCGCGACGCGGTCGGTAATATCCTTACTGATGGTGACCAAGTTACTCTGATAAAGGACCTGACCGTCAAGGGGGCAGGTCAGACCTTGAAGCAGGGAACTGTCATCAAATCCATCCGTTTGACGGGCGACGATCAGGAGATTGATTGCAAGTATCCAGGCATCAAGGGTTTGGTGCTACGCGCCGAATTTGTCAGGAAACGATGATGACGAAGAAAATAACGCTCAGCCTAACTCTGGCAGTCGCCCTCGCCACCTCCGCTTGCGTGGGCAAGCCAGGACCGGTCGGCAATATCGCCGTTCCGCAGCCCGCCAAGTCGGTCGAGACGAACAAGTATCTGGGCCGGTGGTACGAATATGGCCGTTACGAAGCACCGTTCCAGAAGGGATGCGAAGCAGTCACCGCAGACTATTCTCTGCGCGATGCCAAAAGTTCGGGGGCAAAAATCAAAGTCGTCAATTCGTGCCGGAAGGGTAGCGTTGATGGCAAGGCTGACCAATCAACCGGTCGTGCCAAGATCGTTGAAGGGTCCAATGGCGCAAAGCTCAAAGTCTCGTTTTTTGGCCCATTCTATGGCGATTACTGGGTGCTTGATCGCGGCGAGAACTACGAATGGTCGATCGTCGGCGAACCCAGCGGACGCTATCTGTGGATGCTAACGCGCGATGAAAAACCTGACGCCGAACTGCAAGTCATGCTCAAAAACCGAGTGATCGAGCTCGGCTACGACTGGTCGCTAGTGCGCATAACCAAACATTGATCGGGCCAGCATGAGAGACAGCCTGCAAATCTTTGTCGATGCCGATGCCTGCCCGGTGAAAGAGGAAATCTACAAGGTCGCGGCCCGTCACAAAGTGCCAGTGGTGATCGTCAGCAATTCCCCGTTCCGGATCCCACAAAGCCCACTAGTCAGCCGTGTTGTGGTCAATGACAGCTTCGACGCCGCCGATGACTGGATCGCCGAACGCGCGGCATTCGGCATTATCGTCATCACCGCCGACATCCTGCTTGCCGAGCGCTGTGTGAAAGCCAATGCACAAGTGCTCGCCTATAATGGCAGACCCTTCACTCAGGATTCCATCGGCAGCGCCATCGCCACCCGTGCGATCATGGCTGATTTGCGGACCGGCATGAATGCAGGCGACGGAATTGGCGGCCCACCGCCTTTCAGCAAGCGTGATCGAAGCGAATTTCTTCAGGCACTTGATCAGGTGTTGGTGAAGATGAAACGCTCCATCTGAAACCCGACCGGACTGGCTGGCCGCTTCGCCACGGGACCAATGCGGCGCCTAGCAATATTTGTTGACCGGATTGCCCAAACACAAATTGCGCTCGTAGCGACGCCAGTTCTCAACATCACGCGAGCTGCTACCGAACGGCGTCGTCGGCGTACGCATCTGGCCGGTCGTCGACGTATATCCATTGTTATTCGCTTGAGTGCGCCAAGTGGTTGTGCGCTGCGCAGCGGCTTGCCGACGCAAGTCAGCCTCCAGCTTTGCCTGTGCCTGGCGGTTTTCGTAGTCGACGCGGCGTTTCAGTCGTGCGGCATCTGGGCAGCTTTCCTGCAAACCGGACTCGCACGACATCTTGTGGAATTTGTATGCTCGGCGATGATCCCAATTGGCCTCCAACGCCTCCGCCCAAGCCCGGCAGGCGGACCCGGCACCGTAACGCTCGCACAAAGTGCGCGATAGATCATAGGTGATCGCGTTGTGGTAACCCTTCTGGTTCCGGTAGTAACCCAGCGCTTGCCAGCATGTATTTGGTGACGCGCCCTGCAAGCACACATCGGCCATGACCAAAGCGCGCTTACCCGGATCGGTTGTTTCGAAATCATCCCACGGACGGCACAGATCATACATGCCGGCAAAGCAGGATATCCGCGCGAACATATGAGAGATCGGACGCCCGTCTTCTTCAAAACTGGTTGTGCGGAAGCGCCGATAGCCGATCTCGCAACGGTCCGAGTCACCCGCCATACAGACCTTCATCCAGGTCGTTGCGACATCACGGTCAGTCCGTCCAAACAGTCCTGCCGCCAGTTCGACTGCTTTGTGACATGGCGGTTGGTTCTCGAAACTACATGCTTCGAGATTTGACCACCATTGCGCCTTCTTATCCTGCGCTACGGCACTGCCAGACGACAGCATAGCTCCGCCAAAGATCAACGGCACGAGCAACAGACGAACCAACCGAGAAATCAAAGTCACGCTCCTATCCACGCTTCCCTGTGTGCCAATCAGCTATTGTCGTCAGAGCATTTTTCCATCGCATTGTAGACGGCGCCTTTGCCCTCCCATGTGAAGGGGCCGTAGCTATTGCCATCAATCTCGACTGTGAAAGAGCTGGCGTCCGCAAAGCCTTCATACATCACATCGGAAGCCTCACCAGCGCCCCAGCCGCCCCAGACATATTCGCGGAAACTGCCGGTATTGTAGCCGCCCGAACGCGATGGAGCGCTTGTGCCACTATCAAACTTCACGGTCATGGGATGGTTGGTCTCATTGTCTTCGCCACGAAATTTGCTGACGAACGGTCCCGTCATCCGAAGCGCCAGATTGCCATCGCGCAAGCGGTTGGAAACTTCCGCGCGGATACGCTCGCCATCGTTATCTTTGCCAAATACGCTGATCCGGCAGACGCCGCTACCATATTCCGCTGCCAGTCCCGATGAATCCGCCTGCGGTCCTTCGACCAGCGTGACGCCCTGCAACGCCACCAGACTAGCTGCCAATACGATACTCATTTCGTGATCCCCATTAGTTTACGTCCAATGAGGGGCAGCTAGCACGATCTCCATCGCACCAGTTTGTAAAGAAACGACAATTTTCGCTCAAGCAAGAAAGATATCGCTATCCGTGAATGATCTGGTTCTCACTCCAAGTCGCCGACCACACCGCTGCACTGTTGTCGACCTCGTAGAAGCTCTCCGTATAACCGCCATCTGCTCTCAGTTCGACCACTGCATAGCCATTCTTGACCCGCGTTCGCGCACCATTTGACGGGTCGCCATTGGGCGCTTTGGGATCGGGCGTATTGGCGAAATAATCGACATTGCCAATCGGCTGGCCCGAACTGTTTTCCAGTCCCCATGCGTGGCCAAATGGAATAGATCCGTGCCCGCAGCAACGGCCCTTGGTGATGCTGATCCGCTGGCGGTTCGCCGTATTGAGTTTGTTATAGGCAATCCCGTTATGCAGGTGCCCCCAATACCAAACCGAAGGCGCAATGCCGAGCGCATCGGTCACTTGGGTGTATAGCAAATTGGTGTTCGCCCCTGTCAGATCGCAAGCCGTATGGTGGGTCATAACCATAATCGGCCCGTCATGCCCCTTAAACTGCGATACCCAATCGATCTGCTTGGTGTAGGCCGGTGACCCGATAGCGCCTTCCATATAAAAGTGGTGCGGCTTCTCCGCCGTGGCATTGCCCTGATCCGAATAATAAGCGGAATCGAGCCCGAGAATGAGCCATTTGCCATAGGTCATCGCAAAATAGCTAAGCTTGTCCTGCAGTCCGAACTTGCCACTCTGGTCTAGCGCGGTTTTGTAATACCCCTCCGCTGCGCCATACATCTCGTGATTGGAATTGAGCGTGTAGCTCTTGCTTGCCCATTCCTGCGGCCACAGATCGGTGAAGTTCTCGCCTTCCTCATTTGCGGGCGCGCGCAATGCACCGGTCCCGGCATAATAGGCATCGCCCAGATGGATGACACGATCCATTGCAGGTGCTGCGGTGCTGGTCATATCGCCTAGCACGCGGATCGCAGGACATACTTCGCCGTTGGTCTCATAATATTTGCCGGTTCCCCAATCGCCGACGATACCGAGCGAAAGCGTTTTCGCGGTACTCGTGCTATCTGGATTGATGGCAATTGCGGCCGGCAAGTGCGGCTGCGACCCGGTACGGAAATCCTCAACCAGATGGGGGAACGCCAGATTGACGGCATAGTTGATCGCCGAGATAACCCAGCGATAATCGAGCTGCTCATACTTCCCGAGGCCGATCATCGTGCCATCGGTCCACCCAACACCGCCATCACCAATTGCAGCCAGTACCGCATCATACTCACATGTGGTGATCTTGGTCGGTGGCGCCATTTGCTGGAAGCAATGGAAGACCTCTTGCAGCAATTTATGATCGGCAAGCAGATCGGTCAGTTCGGACGGCGGATTGTGTATCCAATAGAGGATGAAACCGAACTCGATGCTGCCTTCCGCCGGATCAGCGGGAGGATTCGATGGATCTTTGATAAAGTCGAATAGCGCGATCATCTGCTGCTCATCCTCCTGCAGATGCGCAAAGAACGCCTCGAGCGCAGGAATTTTGATCCAACTGCAATCGAGCAGACTATTTTCTAGAATATCCAGCAATCCCTTAGAATTACTTTCACCAGATCCGTTGCTATCATCACTCACGATCATCACCTTCCATTGTTTCAATAGGAAGATAGTACTTATTGCATTCTAGGTTTTGATTGGATGATAGCGACATCAATTGAGCCGCTATTGTCGCTAAGCTCGCTAGTCCGCGGCAATATGTTTGCAAGCCGGATCGCTCAGCACATCGCGATCGTCACCTGGCAGAATCAGGCAGGACGGTTCAATCTTGTGCCACAACGGTTCCGAACCAAAGTGGATATACATCTCGCTCGCAAAGGTTAGCGGATCTTTGTCAGTGTCGATCAGGTCAGGCCCGTATTTGCCGCGCACATCGGCAGGGCGGTACCCCATCAAACGCAGCAGGCTAGGGAATATCTGGAAGTGGCTTTTGCTATCGATATTGGTGTTTGCCGCTTGCTGCCAATCGATGTTGGTGGGTTCACTCTCAAGGACCGCAAGGGGGACTGCGCCCTCCTCGATTACCGCGTTCTTACGGCAGTGGGTGAGAAGTCCGGGACGTTTGCGCTCATGAAACTGCTGGCCATGGTCCGATGTATACACGATGGTGAACGGCAGTGGGGCATCGGAAGCTCCTTCGTATAATCGGTCGAAGAACCCACCGACCGAGCGGGACACTGTCCGCCGATATGCTGCTTTATAGCCGCTCCAGCCATTCGGTCCGGACGCCTCTTCACCCATCGGGATTGCGCCCGATATGATCGCTGCTCCTTCAGCATCAGGTTCGCGAGCTCCTTCGACCGGAACGATGTCTTTGAGCGGAAAATGGGCGCCATATTTGTTGATCAGGATAAACTCGGGGACCGCATTGTTCAGCCGTTTCGCCAATGCGTCTGCAATGTAGAAATCGCGCAGTGACGCATCGATATCCTCGAAATAGACTTCCTCGTCGATCTCCAGCTTCTCGGCATCGGTCATGTAATTTTCGGAGCGCCCGCCGCGCTGGCCATACATATAGATCGTGCGCATGTCCGCTTGCTTTGCATAGGCCCAGATCGACGGAGCTAGCGCGATATTGCGCTGAAAGTCATCGCGCTGCGCGCCAAACCGCAAGCCAACATTGGTGCCCATGCTGCAATTGGTCATCGAACTGGCGACGCCAAAATTGGCGACACCCCAAGATCGACCAGTATCGAGCAAACCGGATCGCTCGCCATTGGGATTCATCAGATCGAGATAAGGCCCGGCCACGCTCTCATCCACGATCAATACGATATCGCCCGCTGGTGCAGCGCCGGTGCGCTGCAATGACACCTCCTCGCGCTCTCCAACATGGCCCTGCGCACTTTCATAGCCGTAAAGCACAGCATAGCTGAGCCCCAGCCATGGCGCTGCGTGGACTTTCACGGCACCTTGCGTCCCGTGGACATTCTTGGTCAGCAAGCCAAACGCGGCGATTGGCAACAAGATCAATCCGGTTTGGACCAACTTGGCATTGAGCCATTTCGGAGATTTTGGCGGCGCCAGCCCGACGCCAAATAATGCCAGCAATGCCGGCAAGCTCGCCCAGGCAATCGTACCGCCATGCATCGCATACATATCGGGCAGCGCACTGCGCGCATCCACCATCGTCACAAAATCGAAAAAGCTGATCGCAACGCCCAACACCGCGCCCGCCCCCAGCACAACCGCCGTCGACAAAGCCAAAGCCACCGCAAGCATCCATCGCGGCGGTGCAAACCGGATATAGGCGGCGGCGAACACCGCCACATACATCAGCCAGAACTTGATCGGCATCACCGTTACCGACCAGCCGCGGTCCCGCCCGGCATAGATCTCGGTCCAAAAGAACAGATCCGCGGCCAGCAGTGCCAACAGCAAAGCGGGCTTCACCACGCTGGATAGGCGCGATTGCGCACGGTCAGTCATGCATTCCGGTTTAGCCAAAAATACCGGCGATGCCACGCATTCCTAACAATCGCTTCACTCTCTGGCCGGGTACCACGACAGGAGGGCCGCCTTGACACAGCAACTGTGTTAATTCAGTAATACAGCATGAAGCGCAAGCTCGCCATCGTTATCTGCCTCTTGTTTCTCGCCTCGGGCCTAATCAGGATTGGCGTGAGCCTGCTGATGATCGGGCAAGCAGAAGGCTGGTGGCTGTTTGACGGCGAGGCGGTGGAAGCGCTCGCAGACACCAAACGCTTCATTGCAGAGGCTGACTCCAATCTGGTCGGCTTCACCCCGCTTACCTATTTCGGATATATCCTGTTTATGGGCGTCACGATCAGCGTGGGCGCAATCGGCCAGATTTGGCGCAAGCCATGGGGCCTGATGCTGATCTGGATTTACGTGCTGAGCCACGGCGCCCTGTTCGTGAACTTTATGACCGTGAACCCGAAAGTAGCCTTATGGGGATTGTCGGTGGTGATGATTCTGGTTCTGATCTGGGCCAATCGAGTGCCCGAGGGCGAGACTGCCTAAGCAGACGCGAACCATGTGCGAGACAAAATCCGGACGAAGGTGACACCGTGTCACTTTTGCCGATCACGCTCAGCCTCTTGTAATACCGCGATTAATTCATCGTCGTAATAGGCGGACGGACAGGGACAGGCGCCCTTATTTTCGCTCCTGCCCGACCCGAAACCGCGCAATGTCTCCAACTCGCCCGGATCATCGGGGGCAGGAGCGCCGGTCTCGACGGTCTCTCCGCTTTCGAGTTTGCCAAGCAAGTCCTCGAAATCGCGCGCATGCTTCTCCGCTGCTGGACCAAGCCGCCCCATCACCGGATTGCCGCCAAACGTCGTCATCCGCATCATCGCGACCATCAGCCGCTCGTCGAACTTGCGATAGGAACCGATCTGCTCGCCCTGAAAGAATACCGGCATCTCCGTCCCGTTCAGCGCGCGGTCGAGCGCCGCATGGGCGAGCACATCGAAGGAATGATGAAACGCAACCTCCCAAGCAAGATCAAACGCCTGCCCCTTCAGCTTGGAGCGGAGCCGATAGGCCGATTGCCGCGACATAGACACCGACATGGCTGCCTGTGTGACCGAATGGGTGGCGGATAGCTGGCGGAGGCATGCAGCTTGTTTGGGGAGGGTCCATGCCCCCGAACGAACGACGCGGCACTCGGTGCGGTTGGGGGGAGTGGCGGAGGTGAGGGATGTGTCGTGCTTGCTTATCCGGCAGGATAAGGCAGATTTTGGGCGTGTAGGAAAGCACGGAGTAAGCATAGCGAACGCAGCGACCCCGCGCAGGCGGGGGTCTAAGGCAATAGGCGCAGCCAATTAGGTATACTAAACCGTATTTCAACGCCATATTCTAGGCTAAACATGTACCGGCGAACGCTATCCATTGCCTTAGGAACGAACAATAGAATGAAAAACACCGCTCCAATTCCTGAATCGGAAATTAGGGATTTCCTAGCCAAGAATCCGGGAATGATTGAACCAGGCATGACCGTCGTCAAGGCAGAGGAGTTTTTACCTAACGACCAAGGTGCGCGTGGTTTCATCGACTTGTTCTGCCGAGATAAGTCCGGAAAGTACGTGATAGTGGAGATAAAGCGCAGTGACGCCGCCAGCAGGGAAGCGATCACTGAACTTTATAAATATACAACTCTTCTAAAGAGAAAATATCTGCTTAATAATACCGAGATCAGGTTGATCGTCGCCTCGACCCATTGGCATGAACTCTTGACTCCTTATTCCGAGTTTTTCCACGATTCGAGCTTTGATATCTCGGCAAAGCAAATCGAACTAGATGATAGCAATAAGCTCGAGTGCCTGACCGATTTGGCACCACTCCCGCCTGTCGAAGAACGTGAGATAATCAGAAGGCACCACATTTGGGAATTCGAAAAGTCCGAGGCTGCTGTCGCAGCCATAGATAAGCTGTCCAATCAGATAGTGTCTTATGGGATCGAGGATTTTGTCATCCTAAGCATACCTTTGAACGAGCCCGTTTGGGGGGTGGAACATATCTTGTATGTGGCGCTGCTCAGTCGGCCTTTCGAATTCTTCAACGCGCTGATTCAACAGAGGTTCTCACCGGAGGAAATCGAAGAATTTGAGTGTTGGATCGAGGACATGTCCGAGCCGTCGGACAGGCTAGGGGAAGCCGCCGACAAGGCAATGGACAGCAGTTCGAGCGAGCGATCCACATGCACAGAGATCAAATCAAGCGGATACCAGATTAGCCATCCGGAAAAGGCTCGGCAGTGGATCCCGGGCCAAGAGAATATTGAGATTCACCGCTTCGGACGCTTCGTAGACAAGACGCTGGACGACCGAAAGATCATCGATGGCATTCTAGGAGATGAGGGCGAATCCTTCTTTCACTTGGACATAGCCTGCTCACTTTCCTCAAAGCCGGAAATACTCAAGGTGAAGACGGCCATCGACAACGTCTTCTTCAACAATCCGGCTTGGCGCCAAGCTTGCCATGATGCGCTGGACTGGGCGTTGGCCACGGATGCCGACAATGTCGAAATTAAGGCCTTCAACAATGACGATATCGTAAGGACGATCGCAGCAGCCGTGTGCGGTACGCCTCAATTCCTGCCTGGCCTCGACATCTCGGTAGATGGCGGCGCTTCTCGCTTTGTAGGATCATTAGGTTGGAACGGACAGAGCGATACGCTTGAGACCGTTACCAAGGAATTCTTTGATTCCGACCTCACTTCCTACATGATGATGCATCATTTCGGTGAGGACAGGAAGATCAATTCAGATCTGATGGAAGCGTTGGGTCTCAAATACACGATCAACCGGCTGGAAGGCGGGCGGCCGGTGGAAATCAGGTTCCGCGGGCGCTCGATCGAAGATGTGAAACGCACATCGAAGGAATTCGGAGAATTCTTGGAAACCAGCGACTTTACAATCGCTTTTGTGCGTCTGCTGGAAGCGGATATGGGCTTCATGAATGCCCGGGCCGAGGCTGAGCAGATACCACTGGAACAGGCCGAGCAGTGGTGCACCGCACAGCGCGATCCAGTCATGGTCTCAAAGAACTTACATTGGAGTGGAGACCTACGAAACTGCGACTTATGTCATCGTGATTTCAACTCAGTGAAATTCATGATCGACGGCAGTATTGAAGGCGGACCATGGGCGTGCATGTGCAGCTTGTGCTTCATGCAGTTAGGCACGGGACTCGGGATAGGAAAAGGCCAGTTGTACGAGCAGACGCCGGAAGGCTGGCTCCAGACCGCAGGAGGCTTTCCTCCAGAGAGCGACGAAGACGATCTGACTTAACCAAGCCTACTACGCTATTGATGTAGCTTCCTTCTCACTCCTCCGCAACTTCACTCTCAGGCAAATACAGTTCCTGCCCCTTATCTTTATAGACCTTGGACATCTCCCGCATCCCTTCCTCAGCAGCCTTGCGGCTTGCTTCGGCGGTATCCGCGCCCAGTTTCTCGCTGGCGATAAAGCCTTCGGGGGACTGGTTCTGCTTTGCCGCGAAATCGCGCACCTCTTGGCTGATCTGCATCGAGCAGAATTTGGGCCCGCACATGCTGCAGAAGTGCGCGGTTTTTGCGCCCTCTGCCGGAAGCGTTTGGTCGTGATATTCCTCGGCGGTTTCGGGGTCGAGCGAGAGGTTGAACTGGTCGCGCCAGCGGAATTCGAAGCGGGCCTTTGACAGCGCGTCGTCGCGGACTTGGGCTGCGGGGTGGCCTTTGGCGAGGTCGGCTGCGTGGGCGGCCAGCTTGTACGTCACCACGCCTACTTTCACATCGTCGCGGTCGGGCAGGCCGAGGTGCTCTTTCGGGGTGACATAGCAAAGCATTGCGGTGCCGTACCAGCCGATTTGCGCCGCGCCGATGCCACTGGTGATGTGGTCGTAACCCGGCGCAATATCGGTCACCAAGGGGCCGAGGGTGTAGAAGGGCGCTTCACCGCAAACGCTCAGCTGCTTGTCCATATTCTCTTTGATCTTGTGCATCGGGACGTGGCCCGGCCCTTCGATCATCACCTGCACATCTTCTTTCCATGCGCAGTGAGTCAGTTCGCCCAGCGTGTAGAGCTCGGCGAATTGTGCCTCGTCATTGGCGTCGGCGATGCTGCCGGGGCGCAGGCCGTCACCCAGCGAATAGGCGATGTCATAGGCCTTCATGATCTCGGTGATGTCGTCGAAATGTTCGTAGAGGAACGATTCTTTGTGATGCGCGAGGCACCATTTCGCCATGATGCTGCCGCCGCGGCTGACGATGCCGGTAACGCGTTTTGCGGCCATCGGGACATAGGGCAGGCGCACGCCGGCATGGATGGTGAAATAGTCGACGCCCTGCTCGGCCTGTTCGATCAACGTGTCGCGGAAGATTTCCCAGGTGAGGTCTTCGGCGACGCCGCCGACTTTCTCTAACGCCTGGTAAATCGGCACGGTGCCGATGGGGACGGAGGAGTTGCGGATGATCCATTCGCGCGTGTCGTGGATGTTGCGGCCGGTGCTGAGATCCATCACCGTATCCGCGCCCCAGCGTGTGGCCCAGACCATCTTGTCGACTTCGCTAGCGACGTCTGACGCGACCGCGCTGTTGCCGATATTGGCGTTGATCTTGACTAGGAAATTGCGCCCGATCGCCATCGGCTCGGTTTCGGGGTGGTTGATGTTGTTGGGAATGATCGCGCGACCACGGGCGACTTCATCGCGGACGAATTCAGGCGTGACGAATTTGGGGATCGCAGCGCCGTAGCTTTCACCGCCCGACGGGGCAGAACGAGCGATCTCGCGGCCGATATTTTCGCGCGTGGCGACATATTCCATCTCGGGCGTGATGATGCCTTTGCGGGCGTAGTGCATCTGGCTGACGTTCTGACCGGCCTTGGCGCGGAGGGGCTTTTTGATCACGTTGGGATATTCGGGCACGCCGCCGCTGCGGTCGGGGCCAAGCTGCCCGTTATCTTCCGGCTTTACTTCACGCGCATCATATTCTTCGACATCACCGCGGCCCGTGATCCACTCACGGCGGAGTTGCGGCAGGCCCTTATTGATGTCGATCTGCGCCGCCGGATCGGAGTACGGGCCAGAGGTATCATAGACGCGCACCGGAGGCTCGCCGCTGGTCGGCTCCAGCTCGATCTCGCGCATCGCGACTTTCACATCTTTGTTGCCCGGCGACGGCACATGGACCTTGCGGCTGCCGCGAATGGGGCCAGTGGTTACGCCGATTTCGATGTGTGAGTTGATGTCAGCCATGCGCGTATTCTCCAAATGTACGGCCAATAGACGGAGAACGGATGTCGGAGTGCCAACAACCCGCTCCCTCCGCCGAAATTAGTCGGTTCAGGTTCAACGGGTCGCAGAATGCCATTCTGCCTCTCAGCGTATTTTTTCAGCCGCATCCAAGATGCGGGGGCAACGCTCCCCGGGGATGCGAGAGTGTTAGGGGTTAATCTGAGTCGGGTCCAGCGGCGGGTTCTGGATCGGGATTGTCGTCCGGCTTAGCATCCGGATCGCAGCCATTGTCTTTGAGGAATTTGCGGAACGTCGGGCGGTGGCGGATTGTATCAAAATCAGAGCTTTCGCGGATTTTCTCGCAATCCAACGATCCTGCGAATTCTCGATAGCGAGCCAACGCAACTACGGCTTCTGTGACCTTATTCATTTTTGCCAGTAGAGAAGCTCTGTTAAATAGCGCCACTTCTCTAATTTCCTGAATTTTCTCATTTTGGCTCCCATCAATTATCTGTTCCGCCAATTCCAAACGTTCAACTGCCTCCTTGTATCTCTCCTGCATGCCCAGACGTGCGCTGAGGTTTATCAAAGACTGAACAATGGGACGATCGTAAGCGGGAACTGCTGCCGCCCGGTATCGATCTACAACCGATTGATAGGTCGCAATAGCCTTCTCGGTTTCATTAGTTTTACCATATGCGACACCTCTATTGTAAAGAGCCCATACAACATGAACCGTAATACTATCGGTATTCACACCGTCAAACTTATCGATAATCTCGTCGCAAATCTTCGCAGCCTCTTCAATTTTGCCTTGTCGACCGAGCGCTACAACACGACTAATGAGCGCTTCACTCAGAATCTCATCTGTTGCTTCTGCTCCAAACAGGTAGAGCAAAGCAGATGCTCTTTCCTCCATGGCATCCCAGTCCTCATCAATATGGGCTGCACTAACTAAAGCTCTAAAATCGTCGAGCGACCGTTCGATACGCGGTTTCTTGAGTGCCTCCGCCGCCAAAATTTTGAGTCCTTGCCGTTTGCTGATTTCCGGCGGAAGCTCTCCGGCCGGCACGTCGAACAACAGCTCCGAAGCCGTTTGTCGATCCTGGCGAATTGCATCTAAATGTTCTTGCGCCTCACTCAACAATGCTCTGATTTCATCAGTTTCGCTGCTAATGGCAGCCTTTGCTTCCACAACTGCTGCGCGGCCTGTACAAGTTGCGACACTGGGCGAAGACACTATCGTTACCGAGCTCCCGCCCGAATTCGCTCCGGCAGCGGGCACCCGCACAGCCGCCAACATCAGCAACACCACTAGCGTGGGCATCACCGCACCGGCAATATCGGCGGTTACTGACGCGCAATTCGGAGCGCTCTCCGGCCGCGTGACTACATTGGAAAACCGCGTTGATGCGCTGACTTTCCAACTTGGTGATGTTGAACGCTCGGCCAATGGCGGTATCGCGGCAGCAATGGCGCTGGGTCAGGGCAAGATCGTCCCGGACTCAGGCATCTCTATGACCGTAGCGGCATCGACCTATGGCGGTCAGCAAGGCTTTGCCGGTTCACTGACCGGTCGGCTTGACGAAAAGGTCTATGTCTCGGCTGGGGTCAGCGGCAATACCGGTGACGGCAAAGTCGGCGGCACCGTCTCGGCTACGTTCGGGTTCTGATCAAGCCGCGGGAGGCCGGATAACGGCGCGGAGCATATTGCCTCGGCAGGTGGGTCAATGCACAGCAACTAGGCATGACTCACCTCTTCCGTCTTGACGCTAACGCCGCGACAATTGCCGAGATCTTCGGTGCCATACAGGGTGATGATCCGTGGTCTGGCGGCCACATTGCGCCTGCCAGTTTCGCTCCGATAATCACCGCGGGGCGCGAACTGATACCCGGGCCGCTGCGCAAGCGCGGCAAGCGGCGGGTCACTCCGCGCGTGTGGGGCGTACCGCCTCCACCCAGCGTTCAATATGACGGGCGCAACGCCGTTCTGACCGTGCGCAATCCGCATAGTCCGTTCTGGATCGGCAATCTGCGCAATAGCGAGTTCCGCTGCCTGATCCCCGCAACCTCGTTTATGGAATGGAGTAGCAGTGTCGATGCTCAGGGCCGCCGTAAACAATTGTGGTTCGCGCCGAGCGATCAACCGGTCTTTGCGATTGCCGGTGTATGGAAGGACAGCGAAGTGCCCAGCTTTGCTCTGCTCACATGCGAAGCCAATGCGGCATTGCGCCGCGAAGGTCGCGACCGGATGCCCGCTATCTTACCCGCTGATCCAAAGGCGCAAGAGCTGTGGCTCCATGGCGAATGGCGCCGTGCAGAAGCTTTGCTCCAGCCCTATTCATCGTCACTGATGTGTTCGGCCGAGCGCGGGCCGCGCGGCTAAAGCCCGATCGCTGCAAGCAGATCTGCGTGCCAGGTGCCGTTGGCCGCGCGGAACTCAAAGCTGTTGGTATACCCCCACACGCAGCCATCAATGTCCGCAGTCCGGAAAGCAGTGCTTACTGCGCTGTAATAGCTGACCCGCTGGTCCATCGGGATGACATCATATGCGCCATATTCGCCCATGAACACCGGCCGTCCGGTCGCTGCCATAAAATCGCGTGCTTTCTGGACCGCGCCTTCCAGCTCTTGCTGATTGGCTGCCGAGCCATAAGTGGTGCCAAGCGGCGGCGGGTTTCCTACCCACGGCGCACCCTGATGGGTGAAGCTAAACGGGTCGTAGAAGTGGAATGTGGCGATCAGATAGGGATCATTTGGTAGCGGCAAGCTCGCCAAGGAATTGATGCCGCTGTAGTCGCGCCCACCGATAACGACGGGCCGCGTCGGATTGGTCGCGCGTACTTCGGCCAGCGCAGGTTCCAGGATCGACAGAAGATTGGCATCAGTGACTTGGTTATGCGGCTCGTTCATCAGCTCGAACCAAACCATGTCATCTGCACCGCTAAACCGCTCTGCAATCTGTTTCCAGATCGCAGTGAATCGATCTTTCTCCGCATCGGGGTTTTGGAACATCGCATCATAGTGGTGATCGTTGAGAATCACCCGGAGACCAGCAGCGCGCGCTTGCCCCACGACCTGCTCGACCCGCGTCATCCACCCTGCGTTCACCGTATATGGCGGCGTGTCAGCGGCATGGTTCGACCAGCGGACGGGCAAGCGGATAGTCTCAAATCCGGCTGCTGCGATATCGGCGAAGTCGGTGTCATTAATCGCACGGCCCCAGCTTCCTTCGGTCGGGTCGGCTTCCAGATGATTGGCCATATTTACACATGCACCAATCCGCGCATCTGCTTGCGTCAACCGCGAGGCGGATGTGGTCTGGGTCGGTGTTGGCGTGGGTGTGGGCGTTGGGGTAGGGGTAGGGGTAGGCGTCGGCGTGGGAGTAGGGGCGGGCGTTACCGAGACACTACCGGTGGATGCACTGCCACCACCGCCGCAACCGATCATCAATGCAAGTGCCGCCGCACAAGCGCTCTTGCCAAGCAAATTTTTCGCTGCCGTCACACGCACAATTCGTCTCCCATCACGCCACTATATGACGATAAGATCTGCCATATGTCAACGTTGTCATATTTGCATCACTGAGGAGTGATTTTGGCTCGCACCACATCTGTGACTATTAACTCTCGCTGCGTTTTGCCGCCATCAAGCCGGCAATCGCGGCGAACACAGTCGCCACTGTTCCGGCAGCACCTGCGGGGAAGATCAGGCTCATTCCCGCGCCGAGTGCACCCACATTGATCAGCACAGCAGCGAGCCCGGCCAGCATAGCAATTCCGGATACAACCTTTGCCGCCATCGCCTTATTCGTCTTGAGCAATGACAAGCCAAAGCCGATCGCCGCGAGACCGACAAATACCTTGGCAAGGAAGTAAAACCAAAACGCCCCGCCCACGACCAACCAGAACATCCAGGTATGTTCTTCGCCCGCCAGTGCGACAGGTTTGAACAGCGACAACCCGATGCCGATTTGGACGAGGTTGAACATGCCAGCCAAAGCAATTGCGGCCCACGCCAGACGGCTACCGCCGCCACGCACCATTGCGATCAAACCGCCCAATGCGATCGCAGCAAAGGCCACGGCTTCAGTCGTCCACACTATTGCAACTTCGCTCCACCGGTCAGTGAAATAGCGCGCGATGTCGGCGTTAGTCAGGCCCGCCGCAGGATCAGCAGGCTGCGGACCGCCGAGTGTCGCCATATACAAAATCTGGGTCACCACAGTCGCGATCAGCGCTACGGTCACGATCTGTGCGGCGCGATGTGCGCTCATATACTTGTCCATCAGACAATCCTCTTTCTAGACCCCATTTCCCTTGATTGCGTATCCAGCAGATGCGGCGCTCCAGCGCTATCGTCACCCGACAAACCGCTCAATCGGTCCGACAGAAGCGTGTGCGAGAACTCCTTCACAATCCCGTACAGTCATTCGGCGTCTGTACGGCCACCATTGACAATCGCCGCCCATCCGCAAAAGAGACTGCAATGGGTCCGGCTGAATGGATCGGCCCGTAGTGTGAGATGGGGACCTCCGCTTGAATACAATCACAACCGACCGGTCGGAGCCTCCGAAGGCTGGCACGATGTCCATCGCGCTGGTCGATGATCATCGGTTGTTCCTGATGGGATTCTCGCTCCTGCTTGAGCGGATCGAGCACGATTGCAGCGTCGAGCCATTCGATACACCAGTCGATCTCTTGAAAGCACTGGATAATGGATCGCGGTTTGATCTGGTGATCTGCGATTTGATGATGAACAGCATGAACGGCCTCGCTTTCATTGCGGCTCTGCGCGGGCGGCATGATGTACCGGTATTGATGATTTCCGGGATCAACACGTCGCCGCCGCTGGCCGAAATGCGCCAGCTCAATGCACAGGGCTTCGTGCACAAATCATCGGACGATGCGGAGCTGGTCGAAGCGATTGAAACGGTGCTGCAAGGAGGCACTTATTTTCCGCATTATGCTCCGGATGGTGACGGCGGTGCTGACGGCAATTTCGGTGATGTTGCAGATATCTACGAGGACGGATCGGAAGTGCCGGTTCTGACCACGCGGCAGATTGAGATTCTCACGCTGATTTCCAACGGTGCAACAAACAAGGAAATCGCGCGGACACTGTCGATCAGCGAGAACACGGTGAAGACTCACATCAAGCAGATTTTCGAATTGCTGAAAGTCAACAAGCGCACTGCGTCAGTTCGGGCTGCCCAAGCCCTCGGCATTCTCTGATTTGAGTGTCTATGCGTTCGCGGGATGCGCGTTCTGCAACATATCTTGCATCGCCACCTGAAGGTCACCGGGCTCAATCGGCTTGTTGAGGTAAATGATGGCATCGCCTTCATTGTAGCCCGCCAGATTGCCGAGATTACCGCTCATCAGAATAGCCGGGATCTGCGCATTACATTCCTCACGAATGGCCGCAATCAGATCAACACCGTCATCATCGGGCCCAAGCCGCTTGTCGATCAGAAGCAGCGCCGGATCGCTTTCGGTCAGTGCAACAATCTCCAGCGCTTGTTTGGAACTGCTCGCCGAGATGACTTGGCATTTCCATGAGGTCAGTACTGCTGCCATCGCTTCAGTGACCGCAGGCTCATCATCGACGAGAACCACTAGCGGAGCCCCATCGAAAGGGTCACCGTCATTTGCGATAGCAGCCGGTCCTTCAGCCTTAGCGCCAGCGAGCGGCACGGAAAGATAGAAGGTAGTTCCCTCGCCCGGTGCGGATCGCAGATCGATACCGATATCGAGCAATTCGCAAAGGCGCTGAACAATCGACAGGCCGAGACCGAGACCGGGTGTGGCACCTTCCCCGCCGACGCGGACATATTCGTCGAAGATCCGGTCCTGATCCTCTTGTGAAATTCCTTGTCCGCTATCGCTGATCGTGATCCGGGCGATCTGTCCGACCCGTTCGGCATAGAAACTAACATGGCCATCTTGCGGGGTGAACTTGCGCGCATTGGAGAGCAGATTGCGCAGGATACGCGCAAGTAGCAGCGGATCGGTTTCAACCTCGACATCGTCGAACTGGACCTTATCCAACGGCGGGCTGCGCTCGTTTGACGTAAATTCATCGACCAGCTTGTGGCATTCCTCTGCCAGTTTCACCGGGACAATACGCGGGACAATTGCCCCGCTATCGATCCGCGAGACATCCACTATGCCCTGCAGCAAATCCTTTTGCGCACGCCACGATTCCTCGACCTTGTCGAGCATGTCATGCTGCGATTGTGTCTCCAGCATGTCGCGCAGCGCCTTCATGAAAAAACCTTGCGATTGGAGTGGCTGCGACAGGTCGTGACTGGTCGCGGCGAGAAAGCGCGACTTCTCTTCACTCGCTTGCAGATAAAGCCGGTTCTGAGTGACGATCTTTTCGTTGAGCGTTCGTGCGTTACGCGCTGCAATCGTCTCCCGCGTATCAATTTCCACTCGCGCGCTGATAAACATTGCGAACAGATAATAGACGATCACACCCATCCCCAGCAGCGCGAGGCCGCCCGGTGCAGTGAAAGCAATATAAAAACCGAGCGGTGGCAGCGAGGTGCTGGCCAATGCGATATAGGTCGCGCGATAGGCAGAGCTCGGCAGCAAGCCGCCGATAGTAATGCTGAACACCGTCAGGCAGCCGAGGAAGATCGTCAGCTCTGACGCATAGTCAATCTGGTAAATCGCGAAGCCGCCCCAGACTAGGCCAGTAACTGCCGAAACGATCCGGTGCCCGCGCAAAAAGCCGCTGACATTTTCCTTTGTAATTCCCTCCCGCGCGGCGAACTTGCCGAAGAAATAGGCAACCACCACCATTGTCGTACCCAGCGCGAACCACACCGCTGCGATCACTCGCGAATTGACCAGCGCCATGATCACCGCCGTGTACACGACGATAAATTCAACCAATACACTGGATCCCCAAGCGCGCTCTTTCAGCAGCCGCGCTTGTTCCATACGCAGCAGCGCAAGATCTTCAGATTCAAGGAGTTCGGGCTGATCCATTACCTGGGGCGTATCACGAAGCCTGCGCAATATGGAAGTCCGGGCCGCGCCGCATGATTACGATCGCCACGCATTTTAGCGCGACCGGGATCAAAGCGAAAAACCCCATAAAGGTCAGCATTGTAACCGGATCATGCGTCCCGCTCTTCTCGAACTCCAGATAACCGAGAACCGGAAACGCAATTCCCATAGGTGCGGCGAAGGCGCATTTCGATACCGCGTTCTTGACCGACAAATACACACCCGACAGCCGGTCTCCCGTGTCACTTTCATGATCGGACGCAATGTCGGCGAGCAGAGATGTTGGCATCACTGCATCGCAGCCAAAAGTACCGCCGATCACCGCGAAGATGATACAGATCGCCACCACATCGCCCTCGCCGAATAGCGGTAATGCCAACAAGGCAACCATGCTGATCATGATCCCTGCCTGCCAGCATTTTGCCTTACCCACCCGGCGCGCAATCGCGAGCCATAGAGGCAAGAACAGCGCGGTCGATAGGAACAGCAGACCAACAAATATCCCGATCAGATCGGGCGCTTTCACGATGAAGGTGACGTATAAAAGGATCAGCCCACTGAACAACGCATTGGCGGTCTGGACGATGAAGAATGGCCCGAGCAGATATTTGTACCGGCTCTCCGCCAAGATGGTTTTGAGTGACGCGCCAATCCCCATGCTGGACCGCTGGTCGACACGGTCACGGCTTGGCACGAAAATGACGAATAACAAGAAGCCCAGCGCCGCCAAACCAATCGCGATCATCGCAATCGCGGGCAGTGAGCCTGATGCGCTGGTCGCCAGCAGTAACGGCATCGTTCCCGCGAGCATTGCACCGGCCACTTGAAAGCCTGCCTTGGAACTCGCCAATCGAGAGCGCTCATCGACATAGGGCGATATCTCCAACCCAGTGGAAGAATAGGGCACATCCAGCATCGTCAGCGAGATGAAGAATACCGCCCCGACAATTATCAGATAGGCTGGCCCGATATCGCCCGGAGGAACAAGCAGAAACCACAAGGCAACACAAAAACCGATAATTCCAGCCGCCATCCACGGCTTACGCGGACCGAAACGGCTGCGTGTGCGGTCACTGAGATTGCCGATCAGCGGATCGGTCAGAATATCCAAGATACGCCCGCCCAGAAAAATCGCGCCGACGACTCCCAGCCCGAGACCCATATCAATCGCGTAAAATGTGGGCAGGTAAGTGAGCAGCGCCAGCCCGGCCATCGCCAGCGGCATGGTCAGCAAGCCGTAGCTGGTCAGTTGCCACGCCGTGAGACGCGGAATATCTCTCTGATTATCCTGTGGAATTGTGCTTTTCATAGTGTCTGAACATTTCGAAAATCTGCGACCGATTCGGTCCAGTCAATCGGATTTCAGCCTCCCCCGCAATCACCCGTTTGGGCGATACAGCCACCCGCCGCGCAATGATAGTCCGCCCCTTAGTTAAGAATCATTAACCAATGAGGGCACCGTTATGATCCGCTTCACCAAATCAAAATCCGCATATCTCCTGAGCGCCGGCGCGGCCGCGTTTGCTGTGGCCAACTTGGCAATGGCGCCTACCGAAGCGCAGGCAGAGGACTGCGTGCTCGATACAGACGATGACGGGATCATAGACGGTTTCGCCAACGCCGAAAGCAATGGCGACGATAACTCATTAGCCTGTGGAACGAATGCAACCGCAAC
Organism: Pontixanthobacter sp. CEM42; assembly: GCF_017812015.1. Taxonomy (GTDB): domain Bacteria; phylum Pseudomonadota; class Alphaproteobacteria; order Sphingomonadales; family Sphingomonadaceae; genus Pontixanthobacter. The sequence continues at coordinate 1,976,685 of NZ_JADQTN010000001.1, forward strand.
CGGTGGTAGCGCGACAGCAATTGGAGCCAACACAAACGCCACGGGTGGAAGCTCAACAGCAGTCGGCATTGGTGCAACTGCTTCAGGATCGATCAGTACCGCTTTAGGGCAATCTGCTTCGGCAACTAACACCGCAGCCACCGCCATCGGCCCGTCTGCATCAGCAACGGGCAATGGTGGAATTGCTATTGGTTTCCGAACGCGAGCGAGCAGCACAGCCACTGTTGCTATCGGTACGAACGCAAATGCTTCCGGCGGCAACGCGGTCGCAATAGGCGCTGGTTCGATAGGTAGTGGTGGTGGCGCTGCAGCTTTCGGTTCGAGCGCCCAAGCCAGCGCCGGCCGGGCCGTCGCGCTTGGCATATCAGCATCGGCAAGCGGGATTAGCAGCGTGGCGCTCGGTGCGGATTCTACCGCCGACGAAACATTTACCGTTTCGGTCGGCCGCGAAGAAACATCTGTCGGCGCAGGTGACGGCATCACGCGTCGTATCGTCAATGTTGCGGACGCCACAGATGACAATGACGCGGTCACACTGGGCCAACTCAACACCGCTATCGCCGGAGCAGGCGGCGGTAACGACTATGTCGATATCAACAGCACCGGCACAGCCGCGAGCGCAACGGGCGATGATGCTGTGGCGATTGGCGAAAGTTCGACGGCCACAACAGACGGATCGGTAGCCATCGGTCTGGCCAGCGCCGCGACGGGGGCAGATTCGACAGCAGTGGGTGCTGATTCAGCCGCGACAGGTTCCGATGCAACCGCCGTTGGTTCGGGCGCCACGGCAAGCAACTTTGCGTCTGCTTTTGGACGGCTCGCAGTTGCCAGCGGAAGCGAGGCAACCGCAATCGGTCAAAACGCCGATGCAACGGGTGTAGCTTCAATCGCCGTCGGCACTGATGCGCAGGCCACCGCAACTGGCGCTATCTCGATGGGCCGGCAAGCAAACGCATCGCAAGGCGATGCAGTGGCGATCGGCCGCGGATCAATCGCTTCGGCATCCAATGCGCTCAGCTTTGGTGCCTTCGCCAATGCAGCGGGCGCTGGCAGCCTCGCCTTTGGCGGCAACTCGGCAGCATCTGGCGCAAGCTCGATCGCCATAGGCAATGTATCGAACAGCAGCGCACCGAACAGCGTCGCTATTGGCGTAGCTGCGCGCAATGACGCCACACCTTCATTCGGCAACAGCGTTGCCATAGGTGGTTCGGCAAGGACTACGTCCTCCAATGCCGTTGCAGTGGGTTCATCAGCCACCGCCGGAACGCAAGGCACCGCGCTAGGTCAGCGCGCCAATGCAAGCGGCTTCAACTCAACCTCAATCGGTTTCCTGTCGAACTTCAATGTGACTGTCGGGTCACTCAGTACAGCGGTCGGTTCAAACTCGGTCAGCACCGGAACGCTCTCGACCGCTTTGGGCACGCGCGCTAATGCATCCGCCGAACGTTCGGTCGCGCTCGGGTCGGACTCTGTCGCAGATCGCGACGACACCATCTCGGTTGGTAGCGCCACCGCCACACGGCAAATCGTCAACGTCGCCGCGGGTACGCAAAATACTGACGCGGTCAATGTCGCCCAACTCAATGCCGCCATCGCAGGTGCTGGCAATGATTATGTCTCGATCAACTCGACCGGCGCGGCGGCTAACGCAACTGGAACCGATGCTATCGCCATTGGTGAGGCCACCACTGCGACGCAATCCGGATCAATCGCAATTGGCGGCGACGGACTAAACGCAAGCCGTCCGGCTACAGCGGCGACGGGCCAAGGTACGGTGGCAATCGGGCGAGAAGCAGCAGGCGGCGGCAATGGCAGTGTTGCTTTGGGGCAAATTTCCACCACCACCGGCGACCGGGCGATTGCGATTGGTAGCAATTCAAACGGACTAGCGAACGACACTGTTTCGATTGGTGCTTCGTCACAAGCGCTGGCAACGGGTGCGACAGCACTTGGTGTTGGGGCAGCTGCGAGAAATTCCGGTTCTCTGGCACTTGGTCAGTTTGCCGGAGCATCGGGGGACCGCGCGATCGGCATCGGGGCGCAATCTGCAGCCCGCGGCGCAGAATCCATCGCGATCGGCCGCCTGACGCAAGCTCAGTCAACCAACGCGATTGCGATCGGCAACAACGCGGAAGCGCGCGCTTTCAACACAATCGCGCTAGGCACAGATGCACACGTCACCGCAAGCGGCGGTATGGCATTCGGCGAAGAAGCAACGGTCAGCGGTACACGCGGCATTGCGATTGGCGGAGATGGCACAGATGCAGGTGATACAGGCGCAACCGCAGACGGTATTGATGCCATTGCATTTGGTACTGACAGTAATGCCAGCGGTGAAAGCGCGATGGCGCTGGGTGAACTGGCCAATGCCACGGGTGATCGAGGCGTTGGTCTTGGCTTCTTCACGCAAGCGACCGGGCGCGATTCTTCGGCTCTTGGTTCGCACGCAGATGCGTCGGGAACAGAGGCCGTGGCAGTTGGCTTCCGGTCGGAAAGCTCTGGCCTGCAAGCCACAGCTGTGGGGTCTGGTGCACTAGCACCGGGCTTGCGCGCTGCAGCCTTTGGTAACGCAGCAGACGCCGCTGGCGACATGAGCGTTGCGATTGGCGGGCTGGCCAGCGCCGCTGCCGAGCGTTCAATTGCAGTTGGCGGTAATGCGTCAGGTAGTGCCGACGGCTCGATAGCCATTGGCAGTGACGGAACCGATCCCAATACCGTCGGCGCGCTCGCCAGCGGGGTCGACGCGGTCGCCATCGGCACTGATTCCAGCGCCAGCGGTGAAAGCGCCCTGGCACTTGGTGAGCTGTCCAACGCAGAGGGTACGCGCGGAGTTGGCTTAGGCTTCTTCACGCAGGCCACTGGCCGTGATGCAGCCGCGCTTGGTTCATTCGCCGATGCATCCGGCGTTGCTTCACTGTCGGCCGGTTTCCGGTCGGAAGCATCGGGCCTACAGGCCGTTGCTCTCGGTTCCGACGCAATCTCTTCGGGCAGCCGCTCTGCCGCGCTAGGCTATGCATCCGAAGCAGCGGGCGCAGGTTCCATCGCCATTGGCGGTGACGGATCGGATCTGGATACCGCAGGTGCGCTGGCAAGTGCCGATGGCACAGTAGCCGTTGGTCAAGATAGCGCAGCAACCGGCCTCAACGCCGTTGCACTAGGTACGGAAGCCGCGGCCAGTGGTTCCGACGGTGTTGCTCTAGGCCGCTTGGCCGAAGCATCCGGTGACGGTTCAACCGCGCTCGGCCGTCTGGCTAAAGCAGAAGGTGCCAACGCACTTTCACTTGGCGGTCTGGCGACAGCGACCGAAACACGCGCCACAGCGCTTGGCTTCCTTGCCGAGGCTACTGCGACTGATGCCACTGCGGTTGGTTCGCTGAGCGAAGCGTCCGGTACAAACGCAATCGCAGTCGGGTTCAAGGCCGACAGTTCAGGCTTGCAATCATCGGCCATCGGGCCCCGTTCGATTTCGAGCGGTACGCGCTCAAATGCGTTCGGTTATGATGCCAGAGCGACCGGCAGTCTCAGCGTTGCCTTGGGCTCCTTTGCTCGGGCAGGCTTCGACAATTCGGTTGCCATAGGTAACGCGGCAATGGCCACGCGGGCGAACCAAATCGTGCTGGGCACGGCGAGCCATACTTATACGCTGCCTGGACTGCCGCAGATCGCCTCGAACAATATCCAGTCGGGCGATACATTCTACGTCACCGTCGATAGCGCGGGTAATCTAGGCGTCGTGAACACACCAATTGGCTCAGCGCCGCCACCGGCAGCAATGTCGACCGCACCCAGCGACTCGCAAACAACAGCGGCAACGACCAACACGATGATGGCGATCGCTCCGTCATCGGCCCCAACTGTAGCCGCTGCACCAGCACCAGGTAACTTTGCCCAAACAAGCACCGATGGCGGTCCCGCATTGGTATCGAATGCTCCGATTAGTGCAGCTCCTGAAGGTCTCACTGGTCAGTCGATTGTCGAACGGATTGTACCATCGGGCCTGGCCGCACCAACTAACGCGCAACAGGCACCGGGTGATGTGGAGGCTGCAGCGACACCGGCTCTTGCCGCCGCAGGACCGCAGGAACTGACCACCGCAGCCCAACCGGTTCAAGTCGCGGCACTGGGGGAAGAAGCCACCGTTACCGAGCTTCCCCCAGAGTTCGCCCCCGCAGCAGGCACACGAACCACAGCGAATGTCAGCAACACCACAAGCGTTGGCGTGGCGGTTCCAGCTCTATCCGCGGTAACCGACGCGCAGTTCAGCGCGCTCGATACGCGGGTCGGCAATCTGGAGGGTCAAGTGACCGAACTGTTCGATCTGGCGGCCGTGCAAAGCAAGGATCTGCGCCAGAGCATCGCCGCAGTCGCCGCGATGGCACAGCCACACTTCCCAAGCGAAGCGGGTAAGACCAGCTATGCATCCAACGTGTCCTATTTTCGCGGACATGTCGGATTCTCGGCCGGTGTAACGCACCGCTTCGAAGGTGATTTCGCGATCACATTGGGGGCCACCTATGGCGGCGGTAAAAACACCGCAGTCAAAGCGGGTATCGCTGGCGAATTCTAATGCCCATTGGTTAAAACCGGCGAAGCCTGAAACGGAAAGGCGGTGGAGTGCGACCCCCACCGCCTTTCTTATTTTGCAACGAGCAGATTAGGCTTCGGCGTCTGACTTGGACATCAGGATAGCCAGTGCAAGCAATAGCGTAGCCGCAGTTCCAGCGGCGCCTGCAGAGAGAAGAATTACGTTCTCGTCGCCCATGCCCTTTGCCATGCCGAGCAGGTTGGTCAGCAATGCGGCAATGCCGCTCAATATTGCGAGTCCGCCCACTGCTTTGGCCGCACCAGTACCGCGGAGCAGAACCGCACCGAGCACTATGCCAGCGAAGCCGAACGCAAACTTACCGGCGAAATAGAGGAAAAACGCTCCAGCAAGCACAGCATCAAATGCCGGAGCCATTGCCTCGCCAGCTTCTTTGAGAGGGCCGAACATTGCCAGCCCCATTCCGACCTGGATAACGTTCAACGTGCCGCCGACTGCGAGCGCAGCCCAAGCGGCTGCATTGCCCAATTGGCGCGCCAAGGTGACGAGCGCGAGAACCGACAGACCGAGGAAGACGACAGCCTCAGTCGTCCAGATAATCATGCGTGGAGGTGTCCCTCCACCTGAGGAGATTGCGAAGTAAATGATCTGCGTGACGACGGTAACAATCAGCAAGACAGCCGATAGCTTCGCCGCACGATTGGCGGAAATATCCATGATAAAAGTCCCTGTTGCGGGACGCAATTTGTCCCAGTCCCCGGTTCGCACTAGCATGCGAACCGGTTACACGGGAAATCAGAATTTTTTGGTCTCAGCTTTTGCGCCGATTACATCGACTGGCTGGCAATCCAATCGTCGATCTTCTTCTCCAGCACAGGTAGTGGCAACGCACCCGTATCGAGCACTTGCGCATGGAAACCTTTGATGTCGAAACCATCGCCCAATTCAGTCTCTGCCTTCTTGCGCAGCTCCTGAATTTTCAGCGCGCCGACTTTGTAAGCAAGCGCCTGTGTCGGGATCGCGATGTAGCGTTCGACCTCTGCCGTTGCGTCAGTCTGCCCCATCGATGAATTGTCGATCATATATTGGATCGCCTGATCGCGGGTCCACCCTTTGGTGTGGAGCCCGGTATCGACCACTAGCCGCATTGCACGAAGCTGCTCGTCCGCCAGTGTACCCATCCGCTGATAGGGATCATCGAACAGGCCCATCTCGTAACCGATAGTCTCCGAATAGAGTGCCCAGCCTTCGACATAAGCGGTGTTTCCACCGAAGCGCATGAATGCCGGGATATCCTCATTCTCCCGCGCCAGACTGATCTGGAAGTGATGCCCCGGCGCCCCTTCATGCAGATAGAGCGTGGTGTTGCCAATGATATTGCGGCTCGGCAGATCATAGGCATTAAAGTAAAAAATGCCTGGACGCGATCCGTCAGCCGAACCGGCCTGATAGGACCCGCCCGCCTGGAATTTCTCGCGGAACGGCTCGTAGGGGCGAATTTCGAGCGGAGTCTTGGGCGTGAGCGAGAAATAGTCGCCGATCTTGGCATCCACGACTTTACCAATCCGGTAATAATCCTGCGTCAGCCACTCGCGGCTTTCGGGTTGGAACTTTGGATCGGTTCGCAGGTGCTCAAAGAATTCCTGCAGGGTTCCTTCAAAGCCGACCTCCTGTTTGACGCCTTCCATCCCTTCAAGGATGCGTTTCACTTCGGACAGTCCGAGATTGTGCAGATAGTCCGCGCTTAACGGCAACGTCGTCGTGTTCTCGATCATTTGAGCATAGAGAACATCGCCGCCCTTCATTTGACTAAGACCGACGGTTTCGCGCGAGACGGGTAGATATTCTTCGACCAAGAAATCGCGCAGCCGTGCATGGGCAGCGTAAATTGCGCTGATGGCTTCCTGATGATCTGCCTCGAGACGGGCCTTGTCTTCATCGGAAAATTCGTCGGGGAATTTCTTCATCGGACCCCACAAAGGGGATTCTGTGATGCTCTGACCCAGCTGTGTGTTGAGCTGCTCGATCACATTGTTGATTGTCAGCTGCGTTTCGAACACGCCGCTGGCCATGCCCTCACGAAACTTGGCAATCGAGCGATCGGTTATCGCGACATAGTCCTTATGCCGCGATACATTGTTTTCGTAATCTTCCACGGTCGCGAAGGGCGCGCTGCCCTGCCCGCTGGCAAAGGTCGGGTAGAATGTATGGAACCCGCTAAAGTGGTTCACCGGACGCACTTCGGTCAGCGCGCGAATTTCGGGTGCATTACCCTTGAGCGATTGCTCCTGATTATATTTGAAAACGTCATATGCAATCTTATCGGTCGCATTCAGTACCGTGCGGTCAATCTCAGCAAGAGCCGCCAGATTGACTTTTGCGTTCGCGATATCCTGCGCGACATATTCGTCAGTCAGGAAATCACCGATCTTGTCCGCATAACGCATATCACCGCGGAACAGCGCACTGATCGGATTGAGTTTGAGATTGGCTTCGTCAGCAGCTGCGAAGAGTGCCGATAGCTTCTCGCTTTCTACCTCTGCGTTTGGTGCTGACTCCATGACATCAGCTGTTTCAGCCGGGGTAGCCGCTACAGTATTCGCAGAAGCGACCTCGGCATCGTTAGCGCCGCAAGCAGCGAGCGCCAAAGCCGATGCGCCAAGCAGCGCGGTGCGAAGAATCGTCATGTGGTAGTCCCCTGAGAATTGAATTTTCTGACTGTGGGTTAGGCGGGTTGGTGCCGTCAATACCCGGCCCTATCGACCAATGGGTATTGCAGTTCGATCAATCGAGACAGAACCTGTCGCCGCGCCGCGCGATATTGAAGCCGTTTGCCCCGACTTCACGGCTCTCAGCACTTTCTGGATCGCGGATCGGGTTGGTGTGGTTGTAGTGGATGAAATGGACCTTGGCGCGTTCTTTGGGCGGTAGATCTTTCAATAGATCCATCGTCTCGGTGACGCGCGGATGCGGGATCTGCGACATGTCACGGCCAGGTAGCTCATTGTCGTCATAGAAAGTCGCGTCGATAAAAACGGCTTCTATGCCGTCCGTCAAATTTGCGGTCCCGCCGCCAAGCTCATCCATTTTTTGCCAACTGTCAAAGTCGGGCAGATACATCACGGATTTGCCAGCAACGATCATCACATAGCCCACGGTTTCCGAATATTCATCGCGGTGAGGTGCAAGGAACGGCGCAACAATAAGATTCTGATCTACAGCATGAATAGAGGGCGCAGATAGGACTTGGATATCGATATTCTCAAGCTCAACCAATTGGCTCCAGGGACCATTTGTACGTAAAAATTCCGCCATACGCGGCATCGCGTAAACCGGTACATTCTTTGCTCCAGCGGCTTCTCGCCCCAGATAGACCAGGCCGAGATAGTGCCCGATATGCGCGTGGGTAAGGAAGATGCCATCTATACCGAGCCCCTCCTTAGGAGGCTCAATCGCATCAAGCATCGCTAGCTGTTCGGTAATCGCGGGCGTGGCATCGAACAGATATCGCTTCCCCGCGACCCGGTCGATCAGAGCCAGTGAACTCGGTAACAAGCGCGGCCCATCATCATCCGCATTGCCGATCTGCGGTGCGCCAGCATCCTGTCCTGCGCCCAGAACCACCAGTTCGTTCTGGCAAATCGGTGCCTCTTGCGCTGCGGTGGGTGCAACCAACAGCATAGTGCCAAGCATTGTCAGAGTCTGTTTTATCCTATCGGTCATCATGTCCGCTCCGCAATATTCGCATCACAGGCTTATAGGATGTTCGATTGTCCCGATAGGCCATCTTGTTACAGCGATGTCTAAGTGAGGCCCGGAACCTATGCCGCCAACAATACGATATCCCGGAGTATATGTTACGGAGGTGGATGCTTTTCCGCCTTCAGTTGTCGGCGTCGAGACTGCGCTTCCCGCTTTCATTGGCTACACCGAAAGAGCCGATATTGGCGGTAAATCCATGTACGGCAAGCCGGTCAAAGTCGCCTCACTCGCCGAGTTTCTTGCGGTATTTGGTGGACCTTATCAGCCAAGTTTCAAGATTTCAGAGGTCCCTGCACCGGCAAATGCGGGATCGGTTGATGCGACGATTATCGATCGCGCTGCCGGAACCGAACGCTATTATGCGATCAAGCATGACAATGCCGCTCGATTCAACCTCTATCGCAGCATCAAGCTGTTTTACGAAAACGGTGGCGGGACTTGCTACATAGTCTCTGTCGGCACCTTCACCGACAATGGCGCTAACACCGTAGTGGCGAAAGACGACCTGCTGGCCGGAATCGATGCATGCAAAGAAGCGGAAGACGCAACGATGCTCGCCATTCCCGATGCTGTCCTGCTGCCGCCGAATTCGGATCAAAAGTGGGCACAATCGAACGATTTCTACGATGTAGCCAATGCTATGCTGGCGCAGTGTAACACGTTGAAGAACCGCATTGCGCTGATCGATGTGTATGGAACAGGGCACCTCAACGGCGAGACAGCTTTGCAATTCCAGAAGGATCTCAATACGGTCGTATCCGCCTTCCGCGCGGGAATAGAGGCCGATGATTTATCCTATGGCGCGGCCTATTTCCCATTCCTGCGAACGTCCGCTTTTTCGTCAATCGACATCACCTACAGATTCTTCGATCACACCGATCTGAAAGAGATACTCAAGACGCAATGTGCATTGTTGTATCAAGATGCACATAAAGACGCCGTTGATGCGCTGATTGCCAAGATCGACCCTGATCATCACGACGCGCCCGCAGACGACGCAGCAATTGCGACGTTAGAGAGTGAACTAACCTCCGTACTACCAGTACTCAAACAGCTTGAAGATCGTTTGGCGCGCACTTTGGGAACTCTACCCCCCAGTGCAGCCATGGCGGGCGTCATGGCGCGCGTCGACAACACCAAAGGCGTCTGGAACGCTCCGGCGAATGTATCGCTCAATTCTGTGATCGCACCGACAATAGACATTACCAATGATCAGCAAGAGGATTTAAACGTTCCGCTCGACGGAAAATCGATCTGTGCGATACGCAGTTTCCCCGGACGCGGCACGGTGCCGTGGGGTGCCCGGACATTGGACGGCAACAGCAATGATTGGCGCTACATCCAAGTGCGGCGCACGCTGATCTACATCGAGCAATCGATCAAGAACGCGATGATGCCTTTCGTCTTTGCAGCCAATGATGGAAAAACATGGGCCACTGTAGTGTCCGCCATTTCCAATTTCCTGCAGCAGACTTGGGCACAAGGCGGACTGATGGGGAACACCCCGAGCCAAGCTTTTTCGGTTGAATGCGGTTTGGGTTCAACCATGACCGCGCAGGACATATTGGAAGGCTATATGGTCGTGGAGGTCCGTGTATCGATGCTCCACCCGGCCGAATTTATCGCCCTCAACTTCAAACAAAAAATAGCGGAGGGCTGAATGGCCGGAGAAACGCAGGACAATGTGTGGCCAATGCCGAAATTCTATTTTTCAGTCGATCTTGGCGATGGCGAAACCGTCTCATTTCAGCAGGTCGAAGGTTTGGAAAGCGAGAGCCAAGTGATCGAATATCGCCACAGCAATAGTCCGGCCTTCGCCCCAACAAAAATGCCCGGCATCGCGCGGGTCGGCAACATTACCATGCGCAAGGGAATGTTCACCCAGAGCAGCAAGTTCTGGGACTGGTATGAGCAAATAAAGATGAACACGATAGAACGGCGCACCGTTACGGTAGCGCTGCTGGACGAAGTTGGTGATCCAAAAATGACTTGGACGCTGAACAATGCGTTCCCGACAAAACTAACCGGCAGCGATCTGAAAGCTGAAAGCAACGAAATTGCCATCGATACGCTGGAACTTGCTTATGAAAAGCTGACCGTCGCTGAAAAGTAATTTTGCCGTTGGATTATCATTCCACGACCCGCCCGCGCACCATTACCCAATCAACATCTTCAAGCACCGTTACATCGGTCAGCGGATTGCCATCCACCGCGATGATATCGGCTGAATAACCCGGTGCGATACGGCCAATCTCACTTTCAAGCCCAATCACTTCGGCAGCAATTGTGGTCGCACTTGCGAGCGCTTGACGGTTGGTCATCCCGCCTTTGGTCAACAAAGCGAACTCGCCCGCATTCTGTCCATGCGGGAAGACACCGGCGTCCGTGCCAAAGGCAACCTTTACGCCATATTCGCTGGCTCGTTCGACAATGCTTTCTGCAAATGGTCCCACTTCGCGGATTTTGTTCTCGACAACCGGCGTGTAGAAACCCTTGCCAAGGTTCACCCTGATGCCTTGGAACGCCATTAGGGTCGGGACCAGAATAGTACCATTTTCCTTCATCACACGACCAGCCTGCGCATCGATATAGGTGCCGTGTTCGATCGTATGGACACCAGCACGCGCCGCCGCCTCGATACCGCGCGCACCGTGCGCATGGGCGGCAACTTTCAGACCAAGCGATTCAGCCGTGTCGACGATCGCTTTCATTTCGGGATCGCTGAAATGCGCCTCTAGCCCGCGCCCCTGCTGGCTCAGCACGCCGCCGGTAGCAGTGATCTTGATCAGATCTGCTCCGTATTTCGAAGCCGTCCGCACCATCTCGGCGCATTGGGTCGCTCCAGTGCAGGCAAAGCTGGTGCCGAGCGCATCATTCACTTCGCGGCGAAAGCCATTGATGTCGCCGTGCCCGCCGACAATCGCAATGGTCCGACCCGACGTTACAATGCGCGGCCCCGGCACTACGCCCGATGCGGTGGCGCGGCGCAAGGATTGGGTGACTTGATCGCTACGCGAGCCTAGGTCGCGTACTGTCGTGAAGCCAGCGAGCGCCGTGATCCGCGCATTCTTGGCCGCTATCAAAGTGTACCATTCGGGAGGATTGGTCGCAGCACGCCAGAACTCGCCGCTTGGATCGCCCGACAAATGTGTGTGCAAATCGATCAGACCGGGAAGGACGGTCTTTCCGGCAAGGTCGACCACTTCGGCCCCACCGACAGGTTCTGCATGACCGCTTTCAATCGATACGATTTTACCATCCGTGACCACGATGGTCGAAGGACCACTTGCCGCACCCGATGCATCGGCAATCACCGAACCTGCGTGGATATAAGTGGTCTCCGCAAGCGCCGATGACCCGGCTAATGCAAGCGAAACCGCAGCAGCGCCCGCTAGTAATTTGGTAAGCCCGAACATTGTGGTATCTCCCTGTTGCACCCTTCATGCAGCGAACCGTTTGCTTCGGCAAGAACATAGCAAGCCAGCGGAAGGCGAACCAACCGAGCGAGGCCATTCAAACCGGATCAGACAACGCCGCCCATATCCTATCGACCACCGGATTGTTATTTTCGACCGAGCGGTAGATGCGAATACTCATGGCCGACATCCACTCCTTCGGAATCAGTTCCGCCCTTGGAGCGCCCTCTCCAATCAAACTATGCGGAACCCAGCAAAGACCGAGCCGTTTTTCGGCGGCGGTCATAAGACTTTCGGCCAGCGACGCGCGATACTTCGGGACTAGGCGAGGCCCGAAGTCATTTGCGGAAATGATCGACCGGACGACATGCGCCATAAATGTCGAATCTGAATATTTGAGATAAGGAATTTCATTCTTTTCGGCTTCGCCGATATAAAGCCTGGCATCTTGGGGGCCGCAGTAAGGCACCATTGCATCTTCACCGATCACCAGGTTCGGAAATTTTTCCTGGTCGATATCGAACTTTACCGATGGATGACTGTAGCACAAAAACATGTCGCTGCTGCCATTTGTGAGGCTGAGAAGATACTCTTCAACGGTTCTCGCATCGGCAGTGATCGAGATGCCAAAAGGTCCGATCCGTTCGGTCAGATCCGCCACAAGCTTCGGCACGAATGCGAGCGCAAGAGTATGCAAACAGGCGAGATGCACCTCATAGTCTGCTGTGCGCGCCGAGGCGGCAATGCGAGACTGGGCTTCTTCACTCATGGCGACGATCTCTCGTGCTGTCTGGATAAAGTCTTCACCTTGCGGTGTGAGCGTTATTGGATGGTGCGAACGATCCAACAGTTCCGAACCGGCCCATAGTTCGAGCGACTGGATGCGTCTGCTAAGCGCTGACTGGGTGACGTGGCGTGTTTCGGCAGCCCGCGAAAAGCTGCCCAACTCAACGACATGAAGCAGATCTTCTAGCCATTTGATGTCCAACTAGATGCACTCCGCAACGTTATGCAAATTTTGCATAGGTATTTCCTAATTACGAACTGGCACAATGGCAACGACTGTGAGCAATCTATGAACAAATATTGATTTGGGAGGAAAACAATATGTCATCGTTCAAGAGCCGTCTGTTGGTGTTCACTTGCCTTGCATCTGCCGGATTGGTGTTCGGCGGCACAGCCGCGTCGGCGCAAGATAATAGCGAGCCCGATACAACGCTGCCGCGCGACCAGCCTGTGATACCGGATAACGACCCTATCATTGTGACCGGATCTCGCATCGAACGTCCGATCGAAAACTCATCGGTCCCGCTTCAGATACTCAGCGCTGAAGATATCCAAGAAACAGGCACGGTCGATCTGCAAGAGGCCTTGATCGAACTTCCGGGCGTTTCCCCTTCTATTTCACCGCAAAGCAGCAACAATCTGATCCAGACCAGCGGGCTGTCAACAATCAGTCTGCGCCGTCTCGGTGACGATCGCACATTGGCCCTGATCAATGGCAAGCGGGCTGTTTCCAATTCGGGTAACTCGGATCGCGTAAGTCTTTCAACCATACCAGAAGGGTTGTTGAAACGAGTCGATGTTGTCAGCGGGGGATTTTCTGCGGTTTACGGCTCTGACGCCATCGCCGGAGTCGTGAATTTCATCCTCGAAGACAGCTTCGAAGGTCTCGAGTTTAACGCCCGTTATATGACACCCGAGGCAAGCGGAGGTGAAGATTTCCGCGTTGGCTTCACGGCCGCGCAGCGATTTTCCGATGATCGTGGCTACGTCCTGCTTTCAGGAAGCTACCGTGATGTAAACGCCATCCGGGCCGACGCCACGCGCCCGGAATCAATCTTGGCGTTAGAGTTTGACGATCCGCTCAACAACAGTGCAAATAGTTTTGCCAACGAAATCAACCAACCCGGGTGCGATCCGGCCAATGAAGATCGCCATTGCCTGCTCGGATCTCTCAGTCAAAGCACACCCGGGGGCGTGTTCGAGAATACCGACGCGTGGTTCGTCAACGGACGTTGGTTCAATGACCGTTCGCTGCAACCCGACGACCGAACCGGCTCACAAGATTTTCTTGGCGATTTCGACGGGTACAATTTCCGCCCCGGGCTAAGCCTGCTGGGCGCACGCGAGATCTTCAATGTTGGCGCGAATCTGACCTACGAGTTCTCGCCCGCATTCGAAGTTTCGGTGCTTGGTCTGTATAACTTCGTCTCATCGAACACTTTCGGTGGTTTTGAAACGCTCAATCACAGCGATACTTTTGGGCCGAATGCCGGCCAGATCGGGAATATTGCCGCCGATCACCCATTTATTCCGCCCGAAGTCGAAGAAACCCGTTCTGGCTCGGTCGATTATGACCGCCGTTTGGTCGAACTGGGCCAACAACAGCGGCTCAATGATCGCGAAACCTACCGGTTAATGGCCGAAATCACCGGCGAACTTGGACCGAGCTTCCGATACGAAGCCTATGCGACGTTCGGAAAATTCCGTCAGGACCAAGTCAACACCGGTGAATACAACATGCGTAGGGCACAAGATGCCTTGAATGTAGAAGTCTCGGCCGGAGGGGCCGTCCAATGTGCGCGTGCGTTGGCCAGAGCAGAGGGCTGCGTGCCGTTGAACATTTTTGGCGAAGGGACCGTTTCTCAAGCAGCTGCCGACTATATCCGGTATATCGGTAGAGCGGCGCAAACACGCACCCAGTTCAGCACCGGCGCATTCGTGCGCGGAGACCTGTTCGATATCTGGGCCGGTCCGGTCAAGGCTGTGTTTGGCGTGGAATATCGTTATGAGGGGCAAGAAACCTTCGGCGACCCCGATGGTGATGACTTCGCGGGCATCAACGGTGTGCGCGATCTCAACGATGGCGCGACTCGCGACACGCCGGGCTTTGTCCCCGATATCGACTTCGATCAGACCAGCCTCGCAACCTTCCCGAGCGTCGATGTGAGCTACAAGGTCAAGGAAGTCTTCGGCGAGCTCGAAATTCCCTTGATCGACAATATGCTCGATCTGCAACTTGCGGGCCGGATTGCGGATTACAATACAATTGGCACGATCTTTAGTTACAATGCGGGCCTGAGTTTCCGCCCGACCGACTGGCTGCGGCTACGCGGACAATATGCCCGTGCACAGCGCGCGCCGAACTTGACGGAAATCTTTTCTCCGCCTCGCCCTGACGCGGATGGCCTGACTGATCCGTGCGAAGGCCTGTTGCCCGACGGGTCGGGACTGAGCACTTTGTCGGGAACGGGCGGCGAAAATGCCGACCTGGCGATCGTCGCGGCGAACTGTCTCGCAGAGCCAGGTATTCAGGCCTTTTTTGCAGATCCGGCAAACATCGATCCGGACACCAATCAGGTAATCGGTTTCGATGGCCCAGGATCGGTGCAGGGTCCCAATGCCGGTAATCCCAACGTACAGGAAGAGACCGCCGACACATTCACGGCAGGCCTTGTGTTTACACCGAATTTCATTCCCGGCCTGACTTTGGCGGTGGATTACTATCGTATCGAAATCAGCGATGCGATCACCTCGATCAGCACACAAAATACGGTCGATCTATGCTATTCCGCAGCCGACTATCCCAACAACAGGTTCTGCGACGTGATTACACGCAATCCTGCCGATGGCGCGGTTACCGAAGTGATCAACTTCCAAGAGAATCTCAATGAGGAATTGGTCGAAGGCATCGACGCACAGCTGCTGTATCGCTTCGAGCCGGGGTTCATTCCTGGCCGGTTCGACATCGACATGCGCTATAGCCATTATTTCACGGATGAAGTCACTTTCGAAGGGATCGGCGGGACAATCATAACCACCTCGCCGCTCGGCGAGATTGGCAGCCCGAACGATGAATTCCGTCTGCGGGTGGGATATCGCACTGGCGGCTTCCGCCTCTCTTACACCATGACTTACGAAGGCGGCGGGGTTGACGACATCGAAAGCGATCCCAATCCGACCGATGACCGCTTTTATCGAGTTAGTGGGCAGGATTATCATCGTATTTACGCGGCCTACGATTTCGGACCCGACGAGAATTTCAGGATTTTTGGCGGGGTGAACAACCTGTTCGATGACTACGGCCCGTTCGTTCCCACCGGGCTCGACAATGGCAGCTCGCTGAATATCGTCAGCGGCCTTAACGATCCCGCTGGTCGCGAATTCTACGCAGGCGTCCGAGTCCGTTACTAGATTTCCAATGGACGTTCTTTGTGGGGGCCACGGCACCTTCGTTGCCCCTGCTTCGTGCTCCGCCGCAAGCGCGCCGCTGACGGGGATCACTGTCCGCTCGCCCGGTTGCATCGGAAACTACTTTCGGTATTGAGCGTTGCCATAACAGTTCGTCACGAGAGGAAAATTCACAATGACTCGCAAGCTTCTGCTCGCAGCCACTTTGCTTGGCTCGGTATCGATTGCCGCAACCGCATCCGCCCGCCCGATGACACCAGAAGATGTCGCGAAGCTGGAAAGCGTCGGCGCGATTGTTGTCTCCCCTGATGGTAGCCGTGTTGCCTATACGACGTCGAGCATGCCTGATGTCACCGAAGGCGAAGACAATGGTTCTTCCAAGCAGCAGCTCAGCGTTGCGACCGGTCCCGATAATGCGCGCGTTTTCCTGCCTGCTGATGTCAGCCCATCCGGCGTAACTTTCTCACCCGATGGCAGCATGATCAGCTTCAACTGGAAGCATGACGATGATGATGGCCGCGCGGTTTGGGGTATCCCGGTTGATGGCGGCGCACAGCGCAAGCTTGCCGAGGTTGCAGATTCCAGCGTCCGTTCGCACGCTTGGAGCCCCGATGGATCGACTCTCTATATGCTGGTCGGTGCGGAAAAAGATAAGCAACGCGACAAACAGAAGAAGGGCGGCTTCAACGCTATCGTCTATGAGGAAGAAGCGCGCCTTAATCGCATGTTCTCTGCCTCAGTCGGCATGGAAGTCGACGCAGAGCCGGCAGAAATTAGCGTGCCCGGCTATGTCAGCAGCTTCCAGATTGCTCCTGATGGCACAAAGGCCATCGTCAACACTGCCCCAACGCCGAATGTCGATGACAGCTATACTCTCAAACGTGTCAATGTGATCGATCTGGCCAGCGGCAATGTAACCGCGGTCGTCGAGACACCCGGTAAAATCGGCGACGTGGAGATCTCGCCAGACAGCACTAAGTTGTCTCTGATCGCGGGCGTTGACGAGAATGACCCGGCCTCCACCACATTGCACCTCGTGGACATGGCAACTGGCGAATATTCCGCCGTCAATGCCGGTGCCGCTGAAGCAGCCGTGGACGCTGAATTCCTTGGCACCGGGCAACTGGCCACAGTCATCCACAAAGGCGCGACGAGCTTCCTGCGCTTATACGACGCTAACGGCACCCAGCTGAATGAGATTGAAGCGCCAGGCCTCGCAGTGACAGGAATCGATGCTGGCGGTACCCGCGTGGTCTTCCGGGCCAGCAGCGCGGAACATCCCAGCGAATTGTTCGAAGTAGACCAAACGGGCACCATCACCCGCTGGACCAATCACAATGATTGGTTGTCAGACATCACTTTCGGCAAGCAGAGCGTGGTCACTTACACAGCGCGCGACGGACAAGAGATTGAAGGCATTCTGATCGAGCCTGTTGGCGGCGCCCCCGCCGGCGGCGCTCCGCTGATCATGAATGTCCATGGCGGCCCAGAGGCGCATGAGCGCAATGGCTGGCTGACTGCCTATAGCAAGCCTGGCCAAGTTGCCGCAGGCCAAGGCTACGCGGTGTTCTTGCCAAACTATCGCGGTTCTACTGCCTATGGCGTTGCTTTCTCCAAGCAGCACCAGAACGATTATGCCGGCAAAGAATTTAACGACATCATCGATGCGAAGCGGCACCTTGTCGCCGAAGGCATAGCTGATCCTGATCGCACTGGTATCACCGGTGGTTCTTATGGCGGTTATGCCACGGCATGGGGAGCGACCGCGCATTCGGACGAGTACGCAGCCAGCGTGATGTTCGTCGGTATCTCCAACCAGATCAGCAAATTCGGCACGACCGATATTCCGCGTGAAATGTTCAATGTTCATAGCCTCAAATGGCCATGGCAGGATTGGCAGAGCATGCTCGAAGTTAGCCCGATCTACCACGTTGAAAACGCCGAAACACCGATCCTGATTATGCACGGCGCTGAGGATCCGCGCGTTGCCCCGTCGCAAAGCTACGAGCTCTATCGCAACATCAAGGTGCGCAAGCCCGATACGCCGGTGCGGCTCGTGCTCTATCCGGGTGAAGGTCACGGCAACCGCATGGCTGCGGCGCGCTATGACTATAATCTGCGGATGATGCGGTGGTTCGACACCTACCTCAAGACCGGCGACCGCAAGGCACCAATTCCGGGTCCGCGCCCTGAGCTCGCTGAGAACGCCAAGGGCGCGGCGGCTCCGGACGACGAATAAGTCTTAACCTTAAACCGCTAAAAGGCTCGCCGACCGGAGAACGGGAGGCGGGCCATGCGCGGAATATTGGGTTTGATTGTCGGGATTGGACTGGTTGCTTTTGCGGCCGGATATGTGACGACCGATAACGAGCCGCCGCTGTTCTTGCAGATCATTTTGGCTCTGTTCGGTCTCATGCTGATCTGGGCGAGCCTGCACCATTCACGTCTGCGTATGAAACGCTGGTCAGTGCATAATGGCGGCCGCGAGAAGCATGGTTTTGCCCGATTGCAGAGGCATATCAGTGAAGACGACCTCATTGCCGAAGTCACTTTCAAATCAACCTATGATGAGTGGCTGATCACGCTCGATTCAGCGAGCATGAAGGCCAAGCTGGAAACAATCGGCGATGAAGTGCAGGCTGTCGCTTGGCTGGGCGAAGACGGTTTAATCTACGGCTTGGACTTGGATGGACAACGCACTCTGCCGCTCTCACCCGGAAAACCAATCACCCGCGAGATGCGCGAGAAGATGAACCGCCAGAGCCAGCGCCGCGAACTGAGAGCGCAAAAACTCTCGTCTTAGAACGTATAGCCCAGCCCGACGCCGACAAAGAACTGATCTGCCTTACCACGTATCGCGGTATATGGATTGTTCTTCGCATCATCGATCAGCCGCGAATAGCCGCCGATGACCACGGCGTTGAGTCCGCCATTCAGCGCGTTGCCATCCATATCGACGGCCACCAGCGTAGTCGCGCTGACTTTGGTGAAACCGCCATCTGCAACGAACTGCGGCAGGCCGCTTGCCGCGCTTTGGGTTGCGCTCACCGAGTAATAATAGTCAGCGAAATCATCGCTCGCATATTCGGTCCCAAGCGACAGCGATACAAACGTCCCGCGATTGACCGGCGTCGAATAGGTAATGCTCGGGTCAATAACCATACCGCCATGCGCGCCAGCGACATCCCAGCGGATATCCGCGCCCAGTGTCAGGCTATCGAACGGATTGAGCAATTTCGGAAAGCTGATCCCCGTCGCTGCTCCAACCTCGACAGCGCGATCAAGCTCACCCGCAGCGATAACAACCGGATCTTCAATTTGGTCGGCACGATCGTTGCGCAGACGGATAGCAGGGCCAAAAGTGATATTCGGGCCATCATCGGTGTCAGGAATGAAATCGAGCGCCAGCCCGGCTGGACGCGGGCTGATATCAACGCCAGCCACGCTACCCTGCACCACGGGCAGCGGATTAAACACGTAATCGTCCGACCCACTATAGCTGGGGCTATACGCGACACCGAAGCCGATATTGATCCAAGTGTCATCAAACACAGAATCGGGTGGTCCGCCTTGTCCGGCTTGCACGCCCTCAGGCGGACCCGCTGGTGGGCCGGTCGGCGCTTCTTCGGTCTGCGCCAGAGCAGGTGCTGCAGTAAGGGTGAGCGCGCTGCATACGAGCCCGGTTAGAATGCTTCGTGTCATATCAAACCTCTGTTTGATCGTTATTACGGTGCAAGAAGTCCGCTGTTCCTGCCGGGTAGCAATTAACCCATGCCCTGCCATTCTCTAATCGCTTCAAACGGCCAGACGAGCATGATCACATTGAGCGTAAGATTGTCGCGCACGACCATTGCCGCGACAATCTCCATGATAATGGCGAGCACCACGGTGACCCGCACCGGCAATTTCAGCGCGAGATAAAAGCCGAAGCTCATCCAGGCCAGATCGGCCAAAGAATTGATGATGCTATCGCCCGCATAACCAAAATTGACTGTGACCGAGCGATACCGGTCGATCACCATCGGGGTGTTCTCCACGATCTCCCACGCCGCCTCCAATGCGATAGCCAACGTGAAACTCCAGCGCGCAACAGGTTGACCGCCATCTTTGGCTCCCAGGCCGAGTTTCACGAACAGCAACCACCCCAGCCCATAGAACAGCATCCCGTGGATGATATGGCTCGGCGTGTACCAATCTGACAGATGCTGGCTGTTACCTGAGGAATTGATATCACCGTACCACAGGCTGACATAGCCGCATTCGCAGATCGGCGGCCGATCCATCGCGAACAACACGGCGAGCGTGATGAGAACCAGAACGATAGAAGCGATGATCGCCCTGCGGTGAGGAAGAAGTGTGCTTGTCAGTGTCATACCACCTTGTGCCACAGCAGTTTTGTTGTGCAAGGCAATTGCTCCGCGAGAGGTTGCACCCTAGGGCAATCTGATAATGACCGGGCGTTCGCAAACATTACCAGCAGATAGCCGAACCGAGATCGCGATAGTTGGCGGCGGTCTTGCTGGCGGACTGATCGCACTTGCCCTGCGGCGGCGGCATCCGGAAATGCAAATTACCTTGATTGAAGCCGGTGAAACGCTGGGCGGGAACCACCGGTGGAGCTGGTTCGACAGCGATCTCGACGATGCTGGCACTGATCTTATGTCGCCATTCCGCAAGGCCGAGTGGGACGGATATGAAGTTCGCTTTCCTGCATATCGCCGCAAGCTGAACTCGATCTACCGATCTTTAACATCGAGCGATTTCGACGCTGCGTTGCGCCGTGAAATGGGCAATCAAACGATCCTGACTAACCGCCCGGTCGCAGCGCTCGACGGCAAGGGCGTCACGCTCGAAAACGGGCAACGTATTTCCGCACGGACGGTTATCGATTGTCGCAGCTCAAAACCGGGTGAGCAATTCACTGGCGGTTGGCAAATTTTCATGGGTCGCCGCACCCGAACCCACAAACCGCACGGTGTCGAACGCCCGATCATCATGGATGCAACGGTCGAGCAACTCGCGCCCTATAAGGAAGCTGGTGCGTACCGGTTCGTCTATGTTCTACCGCTCGGCGTGAATGAGCTATTTGTCGAAGATACATACTACGCCGACGAGCCTGTGCTCGACCGTAGCGCCTTGTCCAGCCGCCTCGACAAATATTGCGCGAAGCATGGTTGGGACGGCGACATCTTGGGCGGCGAGTCGGGCATTCTCCCTGTCATTACCGGCGGCGATTTCCGCGCCTATCAGGCCGATCAAGAGATTGAAGGTGTCAGCATTGCGGGCGCACGCGGCGGCTTTGTCCATCCGCTGAGTAGCTACACACTGCCATTCGCCGTCGAGACAGCACTCGCGATTGCTGAAGACGCTTTGCTTCCCGGCGAGCAATTGGCTGCTTTGCTGGAAACGCGCGCGCGCCGCCATTGGAAGCGCACCAAATTCTACCGTAAGCTCGGCTCAATGCTGTTCGGCGCCGCGGAACCCGCCAAGCGGTACAAGATATTCGAGCATTTCTACCGCCTGTCTGAATCGCTGGTGGAGAGGTTCTACGCAGGAAATTCACGCCTTGGGGACAAAGCACGCGTCCTTATTGGCAAGCCGCCCGTATCTGTCTTCAGAGCCATCGCGGCTCTGACCGGCAAAGGCGCACCATTGGCTGCGCATAAGGAGAAGAATTAGATGAGCGGCACCACCGTCACAAGTACCGATCCAGGCACCAAGTCGCCCGAATTGGATATTGAATCCGGGCCTAAAGGCGCAGTCGCGCAGACTGCCCGAAACACGGGTAAAACCGCCTGTGTCGTAGGCTCCGGCTTTGGCGGTATGGCGCTCGCCATCCGTCTGCAATCGGCAGGCATTCAGACGACTGTGATCGAAGCGCGCGACAAGCCGGGTGGCCGCGCGTATTTCTGGGAGAAGGACGGTTTTACTTTCGACGGCGGACCAACCGTCATAACCGATCCGCCCTGCCTGGAAGAATTGTGGGAACTGACCGGCCACGACATGAAGGAAGATGTCGAGCTGATGAAGGTCCATCCCTTCTACCGGCTCAACTGGCCTGATGGACACAATTTCGATTATTCCAATGTCGAAGCCGAACTAAACGCAGAGATAGCCAAGCTCGATCCCGAAGATGTCGAAGGATATCGCCGTTTCCTCGAATATTCGGCTGGTGTTTATGAAGAAGGCTACGTCAAGCTCGGTACTATCCCGTTCCTTGACTTCAAGAGCATGCTCAAAGCCGCCCCTGCGCTCGTCAAAAAGCAGGCATGGCGCAGCGTCTATTCGATGATTTCCAGCTTTGTGAAGAGCGAGAAATTGCGTGAGGCGCTGAGCTTCCACACGCTGTTAGTGGGCGGAAACCCGTTCAAAACAAGCGCGATTTACACTCTGATCCACAAGCTGGAAAAAGACGGCGGTGTCTGGTGGACGCGCGGCGGCACCAACCGGTTGATCGCAGGAATGATCCGCCATTTCGAACGGCTCGGCGGGACAATGATGGTCGGCGATCCGGTGGTTCAGGTCCACACGATTGGCAACAAAGCGACCGAAGTTGAGACCAAGAGCGGCTTCAAACAACGCTTCGATGCGGTGGCCAGCAATGCCGATATCATGCATTCCTATCGCGACCTGCTGTCAGACAGCAAACGCGGGAAAGACAATACCAAGAAGCTGGCGCGCAAAAGCTACAGCCCCGGCCTGTTCGTGGTGCATTTCGGACTGGAAGGCACTTGGCCCGGCATCCCGCATCACATGATCCTGTTCGGCCCGCGCTATAAAGGCCTGCTCGATGATATTTACGATCACGGCGTGCTGCCGCAGGATTTCAGCATCTATCTGCACCACCCGACGGTCACCGATCCGAGCATGGCCCCCAAAGGCAAGAGCACATTCTACGCGCTGGTTCCGGTCGCCCATATGGGCAAACTCGCGGTCGATTGGGACGAGATCGGCCCGATTTTGGAAAAGCGCATTCTCGACGAAGTCGGTCGCCGGCTGATCCCCGACATCCATGACCGGATCGTGACCAAATTCCACTATGCGCCGAAGGATTTCGAGCAGGATCTGAACGCGCATTTGGGCAGTGCATTCAGCCTCGAGCCCGTCCTGTGGCAAAGCGCCTATTTGCGCGGCCACAACCGCGACGATGTGATCGACAATTTCTACCTGACCGGCGCTGGCACACATCCCGGCGCGGGTATTCCCGGCGTGGTCGGCAGTGCTAAGGCGACCGCCGGATTGATGATCGAGGATTTAAAGGGATGAGATTTCTAACGTACCCTATCCTTCTTGCAGCAACGATGACTCTGCCAATATCAGTGCAAGCCGAAACGGCGCTCCCTGTACCCGCCGGATATGCGGTAATCGAAGGCACGAATAACAGCTTCTATCTAAAGACCGACAGCATTCGCAGCAACACCACAGGCGGAGGACGGATCACAACAGCGGCAATTTTATCATTCGCGAAAATTGATGGCGACAAAGATATTTACGCGCTCGGCGATTTCCTTGCGAAGTGTGATGAGAAAGAACTGATGCGCACGAAAGTGCTATATGTTTCGGCGGATGAAAAACTATTGGGCCGGGATGACAAAGCTATTGTCGTGCAGGTCGCCGAGGGTTCATCCGACGCCGCCATTCATGCACGCCTCTGCTCAGACTGGGACCAATATGACTAGCATCTTGGAAAGTACGCAATGAAACGAATCGCTGTCTATTGCGGCTCCGCCACACCCGAAGATCCGCGTTATATGGAACTTGCCCACCATGTCGGTGAGACACTAGCGCAGCGCGGCATCGGCGTCGTCTATGGCGGCGGGCGGCTTGGCCTGATGGGATCGGTTGCCTCAGGCGCCCTGGATGCAGGCGGCGAGGTTATCGGTGTAATTCCCGAGGCGCTCGCAGGAAGCGAAGTCGCCAACACGGATTGTACAGAACTCCACACCGTCCCCGGAATGCATGAACGCAAGAAGGCATTCACCGATCTGTCCGATGGTTTCATCACCATCCCCGGCGGCGTCGGGACAATGGACGAATTGTGGGAAGCGATGAGCTGGGCGCAGCTGGGTTATCACAGCGATCCGGTGGGCCTGCTCAACGCATTCGGTTTCTTCGACGATCTGATTTCATTCAATGCGAAGATGGCCGAAGTTGGCTTTGTCAGGCCTGCGCACCAGAATATCCTGATCGCGGCGGACACGATGGACGCACTGCTCGACAAAATGGCCAGCTACGTCCCGCACACGCCGATCTTCAAAATGAAGGCGGATGATTTGTGACCACAGAGCGTCCGCTCGCGCCGTCGCGGTTTATGCGTGACACGCCCAATCAGGCAGGTGGCGGACGCAATCGGGCGGCGCTGGTGGCCAAGGCCCGTGCATCCATCGAAGAAGGATCCAAGAGCTTCGCCGCCGCCTCCATGCTGTTCGACAAGCGCACACGCGAGCGGGTGTGGCTGCTCTACGCATGGTGCCGCCGCTGCGACGATATTGCCGATGCGCAGGACATGGGTGGTGAGCTGGGTGACCAATCCAATCCCGAAGACCGGCTTAAATCGATCCGCGTCCTTACCGACCGCGCCTTTGAAGGGCTGCCGACCGCCGATGTCGCATTCGATGCGTTCGGGCTGGTCGCGAAGGAATGCGGGTTGACCCGCGAAATGGCCGATGATGTGATCGCCGGATTCGCTCTCGATGCCAAGGACTGGCGGCCGCGCGGCGAAGGAGATTTGCTGCAATATTGCTATCACGTCGCCGGAGCCGTCGGAGTGATGATGGCCGTGGTGATGGGCATCGCGCCCGATGATGAAGACACGCTGGATCGGGCTTGCGATCTGGGTCTCGCATTCCAGCTTGCCAATATCGCGCGCGATATCACCGAAGATGATGCGGCTGACCGCTGCTATCTGCCTGTCGAGTGGCTGGTCGAGGAGGATATCGAGCCCGGCCAACATACAAAGCCGCACCACCGGCAAGAACTCGCCGATATGGCGGCCAAGCTGGTCACGCTAATGGAAGGCCATTCCCAGGCCTCCAAATTGGGCGCAGCTAAGCTGCCGTTTCACAGCCGCTGGGCGATCCTGTCCGCCGCGCGCATCTATACCGCGATCGGGCATGAGGTCCGGCGGCTAGGCCCTGCGGCGTGGGATCACCGGGTCTATATTTCTAAAGCCGCAAAGCTGCGCCATGTGTCGGCTGCATTCATTGAGGCACTGGCAAACAATCCGCGCCAACCCGACGAAATGCCGCGCTGGTCTCGCAGAGAGTTAGCAGCAAGCACGACCTAACCAACCGTTCGCATCGAGCGTAGTCGAGATGCCTCGCTTTATGTGTCTCGACTACGCTCGACACGAACGGAGAGTGGTTCTAATCCTGCCAGCATGATCAAAAAGCTCCTCATCGCCAATCGCGGCGAGATTGCCTGCCGCATCATCCGCACAGCCCGCGAAATGGGCGTAGCGACCGTTGCGGTCTATTCGGATGCCGACGCCAAAGCCCTGCACACTCGCTCGGCTGACGAGGCCGTGCATATCGGCCCCAGCCCCGCCGCCGAGAGCTATCTGATTGGCGAGAAGATTATCGCTGCGGCCAAGCAAACCGGCGCCGAGGCGATCCATCCGGGATACGGCTTCCTGTCGGAGAATGCCGACTTCGCAGAGGCGGTGCAGAAGGCCGGTCTGATCTGGGTCGGTCCCAACCCTGACAGTATCCGTTCAATGGGTCTGAAAGACTCAGCTAAGGCGCTGATGCAGGAAGCGGGCGTTCCCGTGACACCCGGCTATCTGGGGGAAGATCAATCGGTAGAGCGTCTCAAGAAAGAGGCCGATGCAATTGGTTTTCCCGTCCTGATAAAGGCCGTTGCAGGTGGCGGCGGCAAAGGAATGCGAAAAGTCGATGCTGCGCAGCATTTTGAGGCCGATCTGGAATCTTGCCGGCGCGAAGCCAAAGCCAGTTTCGGCAATGATGATGTGCTGCTGGAAAAATGGATTACCTCGCCGCGCCATATCGAAGTACAGATCTTCGGCGATAGCCACGGCAATGTCGTGCACCTGTTTGAACGCGATTGCTCGCTGCAAAGACGCCACCAGAAAGTCATCGAAGAAGCCCCCGCACCAGGCATGGATGCTGCAACGCGGGAAGAAATATGCTGCGCAGCAATTCGTGCAGCAAAAGCGGTCGATTATGTCGGTGCAGGCACGATTGAATTTATCGCAGACGCCAGCGAAGGCCTACGCGCGGACCGCATTTTCTTCATGGAAATGAACACGCGGCTTCAGGTGGAGCATCCGGTGACTGAAGAGATCACGGGAGTGGATTTGGTGGAATGGCAATTGCGTGTTGCGAGCGGTGAGGAAATACTGCTGAAGCAAGAGGATTTGGCGATTAACGGGCATGCGATTGAGGCCCGGCTCTATGCGGAGGATCCGGCAACCGGGTTTTTGCCGAGTACTGGGCGAATTGCCCGCTGGCATATGCCCGAAGACTACGTTCGCGTCGATACTGGCTATGAAGCCGGTTTGGCCGTGGAACCGTTTTACGACCCGATGATCGCGAAGGTCATAGTTCATTCCGACACCCGGTCGAACGCCATCGTCTTGATGAAAGACCGCCTTGAAGGTCTGGCCGTTTGGCCGGTGAAGACGAATGCCGCGTTCCTCTATCGCGCGGTCGATCATCGGGCTTTCGAAGCGGCCGAACTGACTACCGGATTTGTCGAGCAGTACGAAGATGATCTGATCCCGCAGGACGCTCCATCCAAAACAGCCTTAGCCACAGCAGCAAAACATTTAGCAGATGAGTTCGCACCAGCGGATGCAAATGCCGTTCTTGGATTCAGACTGAATGCAGAAGCGAACCGATCTGTCCGGCTCATTGTCAATGGCGAAGCGATCGAAACGCCCATAGCTACGGATTGGCCGGACGGAGTTTTCTCGTCGTCTGCCGAACCTGCTGTGGCGTTGGTAACAGAGAAAGCGCAAACTTTCGCAATTGGACTGGATCATCCGCATGGGCTTGGAACTGCCTCCGCCGCAGACGGCGCAATCCTCTCCCCCATGCCGGGTAAGGTTATCGCAGTTGATGTGGCCGAAGGTGACAGCGTCACCGCCGGACAGCGCCTTATGGTGCTCGAGGCGATGAAGATGGAGCATGCGCTGACCGCTCCGTTTGACGGGGTTGTGACGGAACTGGATGCCAGCGTCGGCGCGCAGGTTCAGGTTGAAGCTGTGCTGGCGGTGGTGGAGCCAGCGGCAGACAGCTAACCCGTCCGTTTGTGTCAAGCGAAGTCGAGACACGTTGACGCCTCTGTCACATAGGTTCTCGACTTCGCCCGAACCGAACGGCAAAGGTATTTCATGACCTGGCAAAAAGAACTCGAAGAACTCCGTCAGCGCGAGCAACTCGCCGAGCAAATGGGCGGCGAGGAGAAAGTTTCGCGCCAACATGCTCGCGGCAAAATGGATGCGCGAGCCAGGCTGGCGGCGCTATGCGACGAAGGCTCCTTCCGCGAAATCGGCAAGATCGCGGGTAAGGGTTCGTATGATGCAGAGGGCAATCTCGAGGGCGTGCTGCCAGCACCTTTCCTGTTCGGCAAAGCCACTGTCCATGGCCGCCCGGTCGTCGCTACGGCAGATGATTTTACCATTCGCGGCGGCGCGGCGGATGCGGGGATCAAGCGCAAAATGGTTCAAGCCGAGCGTATGGCGCATGAGCTGAAACTACCGATCATTCGCATGATCGACGGCACTGGCGGCGGCGGTTCGGTCAAAACGCTCGAACAGATTGGCGCGACCTATATTCCCGCTGTCCCTGGCTGGAGCGATGTGGTGACCAATCTGGATACGGTGCCGGTTGTCGCGCTGGCTCTGGGCCCAACCGCAGGCCTCGGCGCGGCACGGATCGTCGCCAGTCATTATTCGATTATGGTGCGCGGACTGTCGCAAATCTTCGCAGCCGGGCCGGCCGTGGTCGACGGACTGGGCGCAAGCTACAAAAGCGCGGATGATCACCAACAAGCCAAGGAAGATCTAGGCGGCAGCGACATCCATACCCGCAACGGCGTGGTCGATGATGAAGTCGCCAGCGAAGCCGAAGCCTTTGTCCGCGCGCGCCATTTCCTCAGCTTCATGCCCGAATATGCCGGACAGCCTGCGCGCCGCGCAGAATGCACCGATCCGGTCGACCGCCGTGAGGAAGAACTACTCAACCTCGTCCCGCGCGATCCCAAGCAGGTCTATTCAATGCGCCGCGGTATGGACATGCTGTTCGATCAGGGAACTGTGTTCGAGATTGGCAAGAATTGGGGTCGTGCAGCGATCACGGCCTTGGCGCGGCTAGATGGCTGGCCGGTCATGGTCGTCGCGAGCGATCCCAGTTTCCTCGGCGGATCATGGGAAGCCAAGACCAGCGAGAAGGTTGAGCGCTTCGTGAAGCTCGCGGACCAGTTCCGCCTGCCGATTGTCCATCTGGTCGACAATCCCGGCTTCATGATCGGGCGGGAGGCGGAAATGGCGGGCACAATCCGCTATGGCGTTCAAGCGATGAACGCGATCTACAAAGCGACCGTGCCGCTCGCGAGTATAGTGATGCGGCGTGCCTACGGGATCGCAGGCAGCGCAATGAGCAATGCGGATCGTCATCAATATCGCTATTGCTGGCCGAGCGGCGATTGGGGCTCGCTGCCCATCGCAGGCGGGCTAGAGGTGGCGTACAAGTCCGAGATCGCCGCTGCCGATGATCCAGCTGCCGAGCTTGAAAAGATCAAAGCACGGCTCGACAAAGTCACATCGCCCTTCCGCAGCGCAGAGCTCTTCAATGTCGAGGATATTATCGACCCGCGCGATACCCGGCCTTTGCTGTGCGAATTTGCCGATCTGGCGTGGCGGAAACTCGAAACCGACAGCTAATCAGTCGACGGCACTCTGCGCCCGAACAATTTTCCGCGCTCGCTAAACAGGACGAACGCCAGCGCCACCAATGCGCAGCACAGCATCGACACGGCTAGTGGCTTTGCTGTGCCGTCATAGAGCGATCCGATCAGCGCACCCAAAACCGCGCCGGTGCTCATGCGCAGTGCGGTTTGCGCCGAACTCGCTGAACCGGCGATATGGTAGAAGGGCTGCATCGCAATCGAACTGAAATTCGCGCCGATAAAGCCAAGTGACGCCATCGACAGGCTCATCAGGATGATGAATTGGTATAGCGGCTGCTGAGGCTGGCTGGCGCTCCACAGCTGCGCGACGCTGACCGCGATAAACGCCAGCAAAGCGGCGTGCCCAACCCTGCGCGCGCCGAAGCGCTCGACTATCCGCGAATTGGTGAAATTGGCCGCTACCATGCCGACAACAGCACCACCAAAAATGAGATAGAAGTTCTCGCCCTGATCGAATGTTTCGCTGATCAATTGCTGCGAGGAATTGAGGAAGCCGAATAGCGATCCGAACACCAATGCGCTGCCCACGACGTATCCGATTGCCCCGCGATTGGTCATCGCGGTACCCATATTGCGCAGGATCGGCAGCAGATTGATCTCTTGCCGGTTCTCGTCGGTCAGCGATTCCGGCAACCGCATCCAAGTCCAAAGTCCAACGGCCAGGCCCATCACCGCCATCGCGCCGAAAATCGCGCGCCACCCGGCTAGGACCATAATGCCTTGTCCCACTGCTGGGGCGAGGATCGGGACGAGCAGGAAAATCATCATGATCAGGCTCATCAATCGCGCCATCCGGTCGCCACCAACATGATCGCGAACAATCGCAGCGGGGACTACGCTCAGCCCGGCACAGGCAAAACCTTGGATAAGCCGAAACGCCAGCAACATCGTGTAATCGGTCGCCAAAGCACAGGCGATGGATAGCGCTATGTAAGCGATCAGCGAAACGGCCAGCACCGGTCGCCGGCCATAGCGATCGGCAAACGCCCCGGGTAACAAAGCACCGGCACCCGCACCCAAGAAATAGGCACCAATGACAAATTGGCGCTCGTTTCCGCCTGCGCCCATTTCGCTCGCCATTTGGCCAAGCGCAGGCAGCATTGCATCAATGCCAAAGGCTTGCAGGCTCATCAGCAAAGCCATCAGCACTATCATCTCGCGCTCGCCCAATGCGGGTTTGGATTGATGTGCCTGAGTAGCCATGCGCGCTCCATTGCGCGGTTGTGCGGTGAATTGCCAGTGGGTTTTTAATGAAAACTGTGTGCCGCGCAGTTCCTCTTTCGTTCCAGAAAGTGTATTTGAGGCAGATGAGCAATGGTGAGGACCAAGGTAGCGACACCGAAGATGAAGGTGGTCTGCGCAAGATCATCCATGTTGATATGGATGCGTTCTTCGCCAGCGTAGAGCAGCGCGACGATCCGGAATTGCGCGGTAAGCCCGTTGCCGTCGGCGGTTCTGGCGGGCGCGGCGTGGTGGCCGCAGCCAGCTATGAAGCACGCAAATTCGGCGTGCGGTCGGCGATGCCATCGGTCACTGCAAAACGCCTATGTCCTGATCTGATCTTCGTGCGGCACCGTTTCGATGCGTACAAAGAAGCCTCTGCTACAATCCGCGAGATATTCCGGTACTTCACGCCGCATGTCGAACCGCTGAGCCTCGACGAAGCCTATCTCGATGTGACCGACGACATTCACGGGATCGGCAGCGCTACTCGTATCGCACAGCTCATTCGTGAGAGGATCAAGGAGCAGACGAACCTCACTGCCAGCGCAGGCGTTAGCTACAACAAGTTTATCGCCAAGCTGGCGAGCGACCAGAACAAGCCGGACGGGATGTGCGTCATCAAACCGGGCGAAGGCGCGCAGTTTGTAGCATCGCTGCCGGTTCGCCGGTTTCACGGCGTGGGCCCTAAAGGTGCAGAGAAGATGGCCAAGCTCGGGATCGAAACCGGCGCTGATCTGGCAGCGAAGGATATTGAATTCCTGCGCGCAAATTTCGGCAGCATGGGCGATTATCTCTACCGTGCTGCGCGAGGGATCGACCTGCGTCCGGTACGCGCCAATCGCATTCGTAAATCGCTTGGCGGAGAGCGGACTTATAGCGAGGATATCTCCAGCGGTGCCGCGCTGCGCGAAGCGATGGACAATATCATCGACATCGTCTGGGAGCGGATCGAGCGCGCCGAGGCGAAGGGCCGGACGATCACGCTCAAGCTCAAATACAACGACTTTACCTCGCTGACGCGCGCAAAGTCGCTGACGGAGAATGTTGCCGATAAGCTGGAGTTTGCCCGGATCGGTCATGAGTTGCTGGAAGAGTTGCTGCCCCTCCCCATGCCCATCCGATTGATGGGACTAACACTCTCAAATCTGGAAGGCGACAGCGACAAGGACGAGCGCAAACCCGATACGGCGCAATTATCGCTTCTGTGACATCTCGCGGTAAAGCTCCAAACGGCGCAAGGTCGTCTTGGTCAGCGGCTCGGGAAGCGAATGCATCGGGAAAAAGCGCGCCTCGACCACTTCGCGCATGTCAGCCCGCGGATTTCCGGACACTTTGGCCGCAAAAACATGCACCGCATTGTCTGCACCATGAAGTGTTTCCCGCTGGACACCCAGCAAGGTCAGCGAATGGGCTTCGCAACCGGTTTCCTCTAGCAGCTCTCGACTAGCGGCGAGCGCAGGATCCTCGCCCTTTTTCACTCCACCTGTCGGAATGTTCCATCCGCCAGATCCATAGCTCATCCGGATGAGGAGCAATTGATCGTTGAGGTCGGTCGCAATCACCGCTGCGCCTTCGACGGTCGGCTTGGTCAAGCGCCACCACAAACTGCGCGCGCTATGGGCTTGCCTATAGAACTGGCGGTGGAGTGGAGCCGGAATCAGATGAAGTATCAGGCGAAGCATGTGACCGGCTGGGTTGCTGCGCCAAGTACCCGCGCAATCGGCAGATCATGTTCGCCGCGCGTCGCGGCATCAAATACGGCGCGTTTGTCATCACCGCGAATGACGAATGCCAAGGCGCCGCTATTGAGCAGTGCTGGAATCGTCAGCGTAATCCGGTCGAATGGTGCCTCTGGCGGCAACGGATCGGGGGTCAGGCGGCGCATCTGCTGCGGATCACACACTTGCGGATCGGTATTAGGGAATAGGGACGCAATATGCCCATCCGCGCCCATACCGAGCCACACCAACGCGAAATGTGGCGGTTGTGCGTCTTTCCGGAGTGCAATGACTTTCGCGCCAGCCGGTTCGAGCAAGGCGCGAATTTTGCCGGTATTACTCGCATCATGATCCTCCGGAACAATCCGGTCATCGCCCGGCCAAACATCGATCCGGCTCCAGTCGAGCGCGCCACCGGTAAGTTCTTCCAAGATTGGAAAGGGTGTAGAGCCGCCCGGAATGCTGATCGCAATGCGGCCATCACGCGCATCCAACGCAGCGGACAGTTGCTCCAACAACCAAGCGGCAATCGCCGAATTATCGGCGTTCTCAACGATGTTTAGATTATCCATCCCGCGCCCATACCAAAAAACCCGCGCCAGCATAGAGCCGCACGGGTTTCAGGGGTGTTGGGTTAGAGGGTTACTTTAGAGTTTGCGTCAGGAACCAAACGCGCTCTTCCGCGGCATCAGTCCAATCATCGAGCAAGCCGTCAGTGGCGTTGTCGCCTGCTTGTTCAGCGAGCGGCTTCATGCCTTTCAAACGCGTGACCATTGCGGAATTATCGTCGCGCAGTTCCTCAACCATTGCCTCTGCCGAGAGCGATGCGTCATCCTGATCCTTCACTTGCGTATGGTGCGCAATTGACCCGATGGAGGTTAGCGTATTCTCGCCCAGCTTGCGCACTCGCTCGCCGATCACATCGATCTGATCGCGGATGGCAATCGCGTGCTCGTCAAACAGCAAGTGCAGGTCACGGAATCGCGGCCCGGCAACATGCCAATGGAAGTTCTTGGTCTTGAAGAACAGCGCCATATGATCCGCCAGCAAACCGTTCAGTTCGCTAACGAGTGCAGCTTTCGAATTATCGCCTGTTTGGGCATCTGTGTTGGCCATGAGAATTTCCCTTAGTGTAGAATGTTCTGCCTACACAACGGGCGATCTTCCATCGGGTTTCTGGATTAGTTGCCATTACTATGATCGAATTATCCGATCAACCAAGCAGGCCGCGCGCCGTAAGCCCGGTTATGATGGCCGCTATCGCTAGGATAATTGCCAATACCACCCGGATCGTCCGCAGCGGCAGCGTCTTCACAAGATCATCCGCCATCGTCCAACCAATCAGGACCGCACCTATTCCGCCCAATGCGCCGCCAACAGCAGCAAACCACGGAATACCCGAACCGGCTGCGAAGGCGAAGATCAAAAAGCGCGACCCATCGCCTACTTGGCGGACGAACAGCACTGAAGCGATCGCCACCAATGAGCGTGTCGGCTCCTTGATAAAACTGCGCTTGTTGGGCCATGCCAGCTCAACCGCCGCCATCATTAGCGCGAATGCCACCAGCATTGTCTTGGCTGCGCTGGGAAGCAGAGCCGCGATATATTGACCCGAGAGCGTCATCAGTACGGCAGTCATCACCGCCACACAGCACCCAATCACCAGCAGTGGAACAGACCGCCCCAATCGCCCGGATATATTCGCCACCAGCAATTGATCGCGGCTACCGAGCGAAGTCACCATCACGGCGACGAGAGTGAAAAGAAACGCTGACATGCGCTTGTATCTACCCCCGCGCCATTCGCAGCGCCAGAACTCGGTTCACTGTGTCGCTAAGCGAGCCAGGGCCCTGTAACGGCCAGCGTCGCTGTGGGGCTATATGCATTAACGAACATCACTTTGCCGTCGGGCGAGAAACACGCACCGGCTGGCTCGGTCTGGATGCGGAGCAGTGCGAGCGGATAGGGCACGCCTTCGGGCGTCAGACCGCGCAGATGGTTGGTAACCGTATCGGTATATTGGTCCTCGCACACAATCAGGTGGCCATTCGACTGGACGCAAACATTGTCGCCATAGTTGAACTGATCCGGATCGGTGCTTTCAAAGAACAGGCTCAACGCGTCCGAGCGTTTATCACGCCCGGGAATCAGCTTGAATATCTGGCCAAGCTTGGCGGCACCGCCGCTGGTCGATGCGAAATAAAGCTCGTTCTCACCCCAGTGAATACCTTCACCACGCGCGATTTTCAGTCCGCCTTGAGCAGCGGCGCGATCACGCAG
This sequence comes from Pontixanthobacter sp. CEM42, assembly GCF_017812015.1. Classification (GTDB taxonomy): domain Bacteria; phylum Pseudomonadota; class Alphaproteobacteria; order Sphingomonadales; family Sphingomonadaceae; genus Pontixanthobacter. The sequence goes on from NZ_JADQTN010000001.1 coordinate 2,010,752, forward strand.
ATCATCTTCCGGCGCCTCGACATTGTCCATATCGATCCAGCGCACTTCGTGCATGTCCCCGGTCTTCATGGTCACGCCATCATGATTGCGGCTGTCGGTTGTGCCATCGACCAATGCCAGCGCTTGCAGCTTGCCACCCTCAGCGAGCTTGCCGGGGACATTCGGGATGAAGCGGTAGAGCATGCTGTCGCCGCGATCTTCAGTCAGATAAGCAATGCCCGTAACCGGATCGATACAGGCAGCTTCGTGATTGAAACGGCCCATGGCTTTCAACGGTTCCGGATTGATCAGCTTACCCGCATCGGCAGGCACTTCAAAAATCCAGCCGTGATCCTTTTCATTGCGCTCGCCCGCGCTGAAAACCGCTTCCTCGCAGGTCAACCAGCTGCCCCAAGGGGTGATCCCGCCTGAGCAGTTACGCACCGTTCCGGCGAGCGAGTAATATTCCTGCTCGACCTCAAGCGTCTTGGCATCAAGCACGATGGTGGTCGTGCCGCCCGGCATCACAGCCTTGCCATCGATCCGATCAAACCCTTCGGGAATGTCTTGCAGATATTGCGGACGCGGCTGCAACTCGTGATTGCGGACCAGAGCCAGCTTGCCATTGCCCAGATCGATACAGCCCATACCATCTGCCGCATCGGGGACTGTCAAACCGTCGCTCATTTTGTCGCCGAGCTTGGAGATGACTTTGTAGGAAAAGCCCTCTGGCAGATCGAACATTCGCGCTGGATCGGGTACCAGATCGCCATAGCCGGTGAAGCTTGGTGTCACGCCCGCTACGCTCGCCACTTTTGACCCGCCGGTTGAACAGCCACTTGCCAGCAATGCAGCGAATGCAGTGCCGGTAGTACCGAGGAACTGACGGCGGCTATTATTGATCGGCGTCTGATTGATCGCTGTTGGCGCAGGAATGTTCTTCATCGAGTCTCTCCGAAATATCGTACCCGATTGCGATAGCACCATGAATCCCTCATGACACTTTCAAAGATAAAATCATTGGGGAAGGTGTTGTATGAAACTCGAAACAGGAATGGCAGCGGTTGTAACGGGCGGAGCCTCAGGGCTGGGTCGAGCCAGTGCACAAGCACTTGCTAATGCGGGACTCAAAGTCGCAATCTTCGACATCAATGACGAGGATGGAGAGGCGCACGCGAAAGCGATTGGCGGCACTTTCCATCACGTCAATATTATGGACGAACAGTCGGTTGTTGACGGTTTCGATGCTGCTCGCACTGCCAATGGTCAGGAACGCGTGACCGTCCATTGCGCGATGGCCAGTAAGCGCGGCAAAACGCTGGGCTGGGACAAGGAAAACCACTGCTACAAACGTTTGCCAACCGAGGATTATGCATTCGGCGCAGAAGGCATTCTGGTGGCGAGTTACCGGATCGCCTCGCACTCGGCGCTGGGCATGGCCAATGCCGAGCCGCTGAATGATGACGGTGAGCGCGGATCGATCACGCTGACCGCATCCGTCGCGGCGCAGGACGGCCAAATCGGGCAGACGATTTATGGCAGTTGCAAATCGGGCGTGAACGGGATGGTCCTGCCCATGGCGCGCGATCTGATGGATATGGGCATCCGCGTAAACTCGGTCATGCCGGGGATCTTCGCGACGCCGCTGATGCTGGGAATGAAGGATCGCAATCCGAAAATGTGGGATCAATTGAACGCTAGCGTCCCCTTCCCCAAACGTTTGGGTGAGCCGGAAGAATTTGCCTCGCTGATCGTCGAGATCGCCAGCAACACTTACATCAATGGCCACCAGTTCCGCTTGGATGGCGCAATCCGGATGCCGCCTCGCTAAGACAGCCAGCCCGCTAGTTAGGAACACACATGGATATCGATTTCGGAAGCAAGCTAGAGGATTTCCGCGCAGAAGTTGGCGCGTTCCTGGACGAAGCCCCTACGCCTGCAATACGTGAGGCAGGCCGCAAGCTAACCAGCGTATTTGCGCCTTTTGAGCAGTGCATGGAATGGCATCAAATCCTGCACAAAAAGGGCTGGGCTGCTCCGTCTTGGCCTAAGGAATATGGCGGCACCGGCTGGTCGGTCGAACAGCGCTATATTTTCGCGGAGGAATACCGGAAACGTGATCTTCCGCCGCTCCTCCCGCAAAGCCTTGGCATGGTCGGCCCGCTGCTGATCGATCTTGGGACCGAGGAGCAGAAAGAGAAATATCTGCCCGGCATTCTGGGCGGCTTGGACTTTTGGGCCCAGGGATATTCCGAACCAAACTCGGGTTCCGACCTGGCCTCGCTCAGCTGCCGCGCCGATGCGGATGGCGATGATTACATCATCAATGGCAGCAAGATTTGGACAACTTACGCGCATCACGCCAACCGGATGTTCATGCTGGTTCGGACCGACAATTCGGGCAAGAAGCAGCAAGGCATCACTTTTCTCCTGCTCGACCGGGTCGATTACGAAGGCATGGAAATTCGCCCGATTGTCGGCCTCGATGGCAGCCCCGAGCAATGCGAAGTATTTTTCGACAATGTTCGCGTTCCGCAATCGGGCCGCGTGGGTGAGGAGAATGACGGCTGGACTGTCGCCAAACATCTACTGAAGCATGAACGCGGCGGCAGCGCCGCGAGCCCAACATTGAAACGTGGATTGGAACGGGTGCGCGAAGCCGCGAAAAGCACGCCAAGCGGATTTGGGTCCATGATGGTCGATGATCCGGTGTTCCAGCGCGATATGGGCGAGTTGGAAGCTGACATCGCTTCATACGAACATTTCGAGAAACTGGCGGTCAGCGGCCACCCGATGGCTAATGATCCGTCGTTCCCGTCGATGAACAAGACGATGAATTCTGAATTGGTCCAGCGCGTGTCGGTGATGATCACTCGCGTCACTGGCACAGAAGCGATCCCGTTCCAGAATGAGGCTTTGCGCGTGGGCGCCAATGTTGAACCGCTTGGAACCGATCTCGATCTGGTTGCCATGCCCTACTACCTCAACAGCCGCGCCACGACGATTTACGCGGGCAGCAACGAGGTCCAGCGTGATCTGATTGCCCGCACTGTCGGAAGGGAGGGATAGCCCCTTGGATTTCACTTTCACCGATGAGCAACAAATGCTGCGCGACAGCGTTTCTGGCTTCCTCACTAAGAATTACGATTTCGATCAGCGCAATGAGATCGTGCGATCAGACACTGGATGGTCACGCGACATTTGGAGGCAGTTTGCCGAGCTGGGACTGCTGGGACTGCCCTTCCCGGAAAACCAAGGCGGCTTCGGCGGTGGAGCGACCGAAACGGTTGCGATTGCCGAACCCTTCGGTGCGCATTTGCTCGCGGAGCCTTACATCGCGTGCATCTCGCTTGGCGGTGCGGCGGTGGCTGCTGCGGGGAATTCTGACTGGCTTGAGAAAGTGATGAACGGTGACGCAATCGCTGCATTCGCTTATGAAGAAGGCCGCGGCACGGCCGATCCGATCCAAGTCACGATGCAGGCTACGCCTACCGATGAGGGCTTCATTTTAACCGGCGAAAAGCGGATGGTTCTTGCAGGCGGCGAAGCAGATATACTGGTCGTGGCCGCAGAACTGGATGACGAACTCGGCCTGTTCTTAGTGGACCCGTCGGCGGATGGTCTCTCGGTCACGTCCTATCCAACAATGGATGGGCGGCGGGCGGCCAACATTCGCTTTGAAGCTGTGCTGGCAAACTCAATCATGGAGAAACCCGGCGAAGCGATCCGGACGCTGCTCGACAACGCGATACTCGCAATCTGTGCGGAGAGCGTCGGCGCGATGGGTGCGCTGATGAAGCAGACTGCCGAATATGCCGGAACGCGAAAGCAGTTTGGTGTTTCGATAGGCAGTTTTCAGGTCGTTGCGCACCGGATGGCTGACATGAAAATCGCTTACAATAAAGCCCGCGCAACGTTGCTCTATTCGGCCGCACTGATCGAAGCAGGCGAAGCTACGCAGAAGGATATTGCAATCCTCAAAGGGCAAACGGGCAAGCTTGGGCGCGAAATCGGCGAGGCCGCGATCCAGACGCATGGCGGCGTTGGTATGACTGACGAGCTAAGCGTCAGTCATTATCACAAGCGGATACTCGCCAATGATGCGTTGCTAGGAAGTTCGGAATATCACCTGCGGAAGGTGGGTACGCTCAGTTAAGATCGGCGCTTAAATCAGATGCACCAGTCGATCTGCTGACCATCGGCAGTTTCGTGTGTCATTTTCACGCGGTTCACGACCATCCGGTCATACAGTCGCCGCACCAGATTGCTGCCGGTCTTCTCGAACATGAACGGGAAGATGCCGTGGAGCACGCATGCGGCGCCCGCAGTAATCATGGGGATGCCGAAGCTCGTCGCGGCGCGGAAGTGCTCCGCATAGGTCTCGCCGACTGATTTCGGATGATCGGTAAAGATGTTCATGTCAGCTCCGGAATTACAGCATTTGGACCGCCAGCAGCGCCAGCAGGAACGCGGTGAGCGTGGTCATAATGACCGGCCCGAATGATCGCAAGCCGTGTGATAGCAGGCCCGCAAGATTGGATTTAATCGCCGCCGCTATAATGGCGAATAGCAACAAGGTGCTGGCCGTCTTATTGCCCGTATCAACGACGATATCGGGCAACGCTACGAAGCTGTTCAGCGCCACCAGCGCTGCAAAGCCGATGATAAACCAGGGCAGACCCTGACGTAGGCTAAACTTGCCACCCTCCTCAGTGCCGCTGCCCAACTTCTGGAGCACCAGTGTCACGATCAGCAGTACCGGAACCAGCAACGTCACGCGCGACAATTTGACGACCGTCGCAACCTCGCCCGCCGCGTCGGAATAGGCAAACCCGCCGCCAATCGATTGCGCCACATCGTGAATCGACGCGCCGATCAGGAAGCCCGCTTGCCTGTCCGACAGGCCAAGGAAGCCGGCAATCGCAGGATAGAAAGTCATCGCGACAGCGCTGGCAATGGTGATGCCAAGAACCACAATCGTAAACTGTGATTGTCCGACTCGCTTTTCACCGATGATGCTCCACAAAGCCAGCGCTGCGGAAATCCCGCAAATCGCGGTCGCTCCGCCGGCGAGCAGCCCGAACAGCATGTCTTGCTTGAACAATCTCGCGATGAACACGCCGACAAGAATGACGGCGGTCATAATCCCGATAAGCATTGCAAAGGGCGCTAGGCCCAGATCGGTGATCTCCGCAAAAGTGATCCGCAAGCCGATCAGGACAATGCCGATCCGAAGCAAAGTCTGAGACGCCAAATCAAGGCCAGCCGAAAGTCGCTTGTCAGCACTGACGAAATTCAGCGCGAGCCCAATCAGCAGCCCCATCAATATCGCCGGCGGACCGTAATGCTCACTGAGCCATAAGGCCGCCAGCGCCGCCACAGCCACCAGAACAATGCCCGGAATATACGACCCGATCGTGCGCTTCGCTGCAGGCTCCGCCAACTGCATTTCGCCGTACAGATCGGCCATGTAAAAAGCATCGCGCCCGGTATTTGGCACTTGGTCACTCCCAAAACGGTAGGGCGGGTGAAGGGAATCAAATCCGCTTCATTGTCTCCCTCATCCTGCCACAGCGATTGCACCGCATTGGGCAGAGGGTCAACCGGCGCAGCCTCATCACAAGAGTCGCTTTCGGTCTCCAAACCCGCTAGGAGACTGCGCAACAAAAGAACAACAGACTTTGCAGGAGATGCGCAATGCGTCAGGTTGATCACTTTATCGTAGATGGGGCAGGAAGCTCCTCTGGCCGTAAGCACCAGATCTGGAACCCTTCAACGGGAGAGGTTCAGGCCGAAGTCGCTTTGGGCGATGCTGCGCTGCTCGACAAAGCAGTTGCAACGGCCAAAGCAGTCCAACCCGCATGGGCCGCGACCAATCCGCAAAAACGCGCTCGCGTGATGTTCAAATTCAAAGAACTGATCGAAGCCAATATGCAGGAACTGGCCGAGCTGCTTTCGAGCGAACACGGCAAAGTGATCGATGATGCGAAAGGCGACGTTCAGCGCGGTCTCGAAGTGATCGAATATGCCTGCGGTATCCCGCAAGTTCTGAAAGGTGAATACACGCTCGGCGCAGGTCCCGGCATCGACGTCTATTCCAGCCGTCAGCCGCTTGGCATTGGCGCGGGCATCACGCCGTTCAACTTCCCCGCGATGATCCCGATGTGGATGTTCGGCATGGCTATCGCAGCGGGCAATGCGTTTATCCTGAAACCATCCGAGCGTGATCCAAGTGTACCGGTTCGTCTCGCGGAATTGTTTGTCGAAGCGGGCGCGCCTGAAGGTCTGTTGCAAGTCGTCCATGGCGACAAGGAAATGGTCGATGCGATTCTCGACCATGCCGATATCGCCGCCGTCAGCTTCGTCGGCTCCTCTGACATCGCGCATTACGTCTACAAACGCGGCGTCGACAACGGCAAGCGCGTTCAAGCCATGGGCGGCGCGAAGAACCACGGCATTGTAATGCCCGACGCTGATCTTGACCAAGTTGTGAACGATCTTGCAGGCGCGGCATTCGGTTCAGCGGGAGAGCGTTGCATGGCGCTGCCTGTGGTTGTGCCGGTCGGCGAAGATACTGCCGAACGCCTCAAGGAGAAGCTGATCCCTGCGATCAATGCCCTACGTGTGGGCGTGTCGAATGATCCCGATGCGCATTATGGCCCAGTTGTAACGCCGGAGCACAAGTCGCGCGTTGAAGAATGGATCACCATCGCCGAACAAGAAGGCGGCGATATCGTGATCGATGGTCGCGGCTTTGAACTGCAAGGCCACGAAAAAGGCTTCTTCATCGGCCCCACCTTGATCGACAATGTAACCCCGCAAATGAAAAGTTATCAGGAAGAGATTTTCGGCCCTGTGCTGCAAATCGTCCGCGCCAATGATTTTGAGGAAGCGGTTAAGCTTCCAAGCGATCACCAATACGGCAATGGCGTCGCGATCTTCACGCGCAATGGCCACGCTGCGCGCGAGTTCGCAAACCGCGTCAATGTCGGCATGGTCGGCATCAATGTACCGATTCCGGTGCCCGTCGCTTATCATAGCTTCGGTGGTTGGAAACGCAGCGGCTTCGGCGATACCGATCAATACGGTACCGAAGGCCTGAAATTCTGGACCAAGGTCAAGAAGATTACCCAGCGCTGGCCTGACGGCGCACCCGATGGCGGCAACGCATTTGTAATTCCGACGATGGGGTGAGAATTGATGCGTGTTCTTCCGGCTATCATCGCGACAACTCTGCTTTCCGCTTGCATGGCACCTGCAACGGACGGCCCTCAAGGCACGGTTCAAGCCGTCACCGGTGGTGAATGTGACGCTGGCAATGCGCAGCCGTTTATCGGCCGAGAAGCGGATATACGGCTGGGAGAAGATATCCTGAAAACAACCGGTGCTAAAACCTTGCGCTGGATTCCACCCAATTCTGCTGTGACGATGGATTATCGCGCGAATCGTGTTTCCGTATCCTATGACGAGGCAGCCATCGTGACTACCGTGGTGTGTGGATAGTGAAACGCATCTTGACCTATCTCGCATTTGCCATCCTCGGCATCGGTATTGGTGGATATTCCGCCCTAGCGATGGCGGGCTTGTTGCCCGGCGATCGCCGTACGGGCGGGCCAATAGAAATCAACAAGTGGTATGGTGATTTCGCGATGGGATCGGAGGATGCCAGCCCCTATTTCCGTGCGCGGATTGCGCGGCATGGTTTGCTCGCATTGGCAAACACCGAAGCCGTCTATTTCACCCGCACAGTAGATGATACCGGGCGGCCCTTTACCGAAGGATGCAGTTACCGGTTGAGCGGCGGCACGATGCCTGCACGTTGGTGGTCGGTGACACTCTATGATGCCGAGAATTTCCTGCCCGACAACGTCGACAATGCGCTCAGTTTTGATGCCAGTCGCGCCGAGGCGCAGAGCAATGAAGATGGCACATGGTCGGCAATTATTTCTGACGAGGAGCCCGGTGAGGAAGGCGGCTGGATATCGAGCAAAGCCAGCGGTAATTTCGATCTGACCTTCCGGCTCTATGTGCCCGATGACGGTGTCCTAGATCGTCCGGAAGAGATGATTGATGCACCTTCTGTCGAGCGGATAGCCTGCGCGGGAGGCGCATCGTGAAGCGTCTTATCGGACCGTTTGCAGCGAGCATCGTACTCGGTCTCGCAGCGCATTTTGCAATCGTGCATTACGCGCCGTCCTTCATCATGGACCGCGCCTATACCATGCTCGGAGAACGCGGCACGGCGGTACACGCATTCAATCTTGCCCCGCAAATGCGCCCTGACACACAAAGCGTGGTGCGCCCATCACCGGATCTAGCCTACTCAGCCTGCCGGTTTGACCTCACGCAAGCGCCCGGTGGTATTCGTGTGGTGATGGCAGCCTATGATGGTTACTCCAGCCTTTCGTTCTTCGACGCGCAGACGAATAATTTCCGGACTATTCGCGGGAATGGCGAGGCGCAAGAAGGTGTCCTCGTTCCGAAATGGGCTACTTCAAGCCAAGAAGGAGCGATCTATTCGCCCTCCGACAAAGGTATAATCCTGATCCGCCGCCTGGCACCGACTGATGAAGATTACGCGCGGGTCGTCGAAGCGGCCAAAGGCGATGTTTGCGAAGCGTTGGGAGAGTAATCTATGAGAGATCGCACCACTTCCGGTTCACCCTTTGAAGAGCAATTCGGCTTCAGTCGCGCAATCCGGGAGGGTAACCGCATCATCGTCGCTGGGACGGGGCCGATTGAAGATGACGGCGGAACCACTCCCGGCGGAGCGGCAGAGCAAGCTGCGCGATGCTGCACTTTGATCGTGAAGGCTATCGAGGCGTTAGGCGGCAACGCAAAAGATGTTGTTCGCACGCGCATGTTTCTGACCGATATCGATCAACAAAGTACGGTGGGCGAAGTCCACGCAAAGTTCTTTGGCGAAGCCCGCCCAGCCGCAACGATGGTTGGCGTGGCGACGCTATGCAGACCCGAATGGCTGGTCGAGATCGAGGCCGAAGCGGTGATTGGTAACGCATGATCTGGCGGACGCTCCTGACCCTTTGGCTGGGCGCTATGCTGGCAGCCTGCAGCGCAACCGCGCAGGATGGCGCCGACCAACCCGCACTGGCCGAAAAGCGCATTGCGCTGACTTTCGATGATATCCCGCGCCATCTCGGTGCGTTCTACGACGATGACGACAAGAGAGCGGCGCACATCATCGAAGCACTCGGTGACACGCAGGCCGCGTTCTTCCTCAACCCGGACAAAAATGATGAACGCCGAGGCGCTGAAGAACGAATCGCGCGCTATGTGGCGGCCGGTCACGTCATCGCCAATCACACCGCCACACATCCGCAACTGCGCGATACCGATACGGCAGACTATCTTGCCGATATCGACGTAGCAGCAGAATGGATGCGAGATCGCGAGGGCTTCCGCCCATGGTTCCGCTTCCCGTTCTTGGACGAAGGCGGCAAGGACAAGATTAAACGCGATGCCATCCGCGCCGGGCTGATCGAACGCGGCCTGACCAATGGCTATGTCACCGTGGATGCATCGGACTGGTTCTACGAGCAGGCGGCAATCGATGCCAAGAAAGCAGGTCGCACAATCAATATGGATGCGCTGGGCGAACTCTATGTCGAGAGCCATATCCAGTCCGCCGAATTTACGCATGGCTTGAGCCTGAAGGCTCTGGGCCGTGCACCCGCACAGGTGATGCTTCTGCATGAAACCGATCTGGCCGCGCTCTACCTAGATGATTTGATCGCGGCGCTGAAAGCCAATGGATGGACTATCGTCACTGCGGATGAAGCTTTTGCTGATCCGATCGCGCAAATTCACACTGATGTCCCCTATGCGCAGGGCACGCTTATCGAGTCCATCGCATGGGAACGCGGGTTGCCCGCACCGCGTTGGTACGAACGCAACGATACGAAAATCGCGAACGAACTTTTCCGCACCCGCGTGCTTGGTCTTGAACCCGCAACGGATGCAACACCCGAATAATTACGCTAACGGACCCTTATGACCAATCAATTCCAACTCAATGAAGACCAGCTTGCGATCCAGGAAATGGCGCAGCGCTTCACCGCCGATAATATCACACCATTCGCCGCCGAATGGGATGAGAAAGCGCATTTCCCGCGCGACGTAATCCAGCAAACCGGGGAACTCGGCTTTGGCGCGATTTATGTGTCCGAAGAAAGCGGCGGGATTGCGCTCGGCCGGCTCGAAGCTGCACTAATTATGGAGGCCATGTCCTATGGCTGCCCCGCAACCAGCGCCTATATCTCGATCCACAATATGGCTGCGTGGATGATCGACCAGTTCGGTTCGGCAGAGCTAAAAGAGAAGTATCTGCCCGATCTCGTCACTATGGACAAAATCGCCAGCTACGCGCTGACAGAGCCGGGCAGCGGCTCCGACGCGGCAGGCTTTAAGACCACCGCGAAGCGGGATGGCGATCACTATGTGCTGAACGGCACCAAGCAGTTCATTTCGGGTAGCGGGTTCAACGACGTATATGTCGTGATGGTCCGTACCGGCGAGCATAAGTCGAAAGGCATTACATGCCTTGTGGTCGACAAAGACACCCCCGGCCTGACTTTCGGTAAGCCCGAAAAGAAGCTTGGCTGGAACGCCAGCCCAACTGCGCAACTGATCTTTGAAGATGCGAAAGTGCCCGTCTCCAACCGCGTTGGCGATGAAGGCGAGGGGTTCCGTTTTGCAATGATGGGACTTGACGGTGGGCGCTTGAACATCGGCGCGTGCTCGCTCGGCGGGGCACAACGATGCTTAGACGAAGCAATTGCCTACACCAAAGAACGCAAGCAGTTCGATACGCCGATTGCCGACTTCCAGAACACGCAATTTATGCTCGCCGATATGGCGACCGAGCTGGAGGCGGCCCGCGCGTTGCTCTATCTCGCCGCTGCAAAAGTCACCGACGGATCACCCGACAAGTCACGCTTCTCTGCAATGGCGAAGAGGCTCGCAACCGATAGCGGTAGCAATGTCGTGAACAATGCACTCCAACTCTTCGGTGGCTACGGTTACCTCCGCGAATATCCAATCGAACGCTTCTGGCGCGATCTGCGCGTTCACTCGATCCTCGAAGGCACCAATCAGGTTATGCGTATGATCGTCGGCAGAGACTTGTTGAGGCAATGATTACGTTGAGCCCCGTTCGTGTCGAGCGAAGTCGAGACACGGGATTGGTAGGGGTTCTCGACTTCGCTCGAACCGAACGGAAATTGAATGTCTGAAGTACTGATCCACAAACATGGCCGAGTAGGTCATATTTCGCTCAACCGCCCAAAGGCGCTCCACGCGCTGACGCTCGACATGTGTCACGCGATGAGCGCGGCGCTAAGCGAATGGGCGAATGATGACAGCGTCGAAGCCATCATCCTTGACCACGCCGAAGGGCGCGGGTTCTGTGCGGGCGGCGATATCAATCTTCTGCGCAAATCGGCGCTGGAAGATGGCGGCGTTTCAGGCCGCAAGTTTTTCCATGATGAATACCAACTCAACCACCAGATGATGACGTATCCGAAGCCGATTGCGTGCTTCATGGATGGTATCACGATGGGCGGCGGCGTGGGCATTGCACTGCCCGCAAAGTTCCGCGTCGCGACGGAGAACACACGTTTTGCGATGCCGGAAACCGGCATTGGGCTGTTCCCCGACGTGGGCGGCGGCTGGCATTTGTCGCGCCTCGGCGGCAGGCTTGGCCAGTTTCTTGCGCTAACCGGCGCGCGGCTTGATGGCGCGGAATGCCTATGGGCCGGCCTCGCCACGCATTACGTTCCGAGCGAAATGATTGCCGACGCCAAAGCGCGGATCATCGAGAAACCGGGCCGGATCAGCGGTGTACTATCCGAAATGGTTGGTAGCCCGCCTGAAGCACGGATCGAAAAGAACGCAGATAAAATCGCGAAACACTTCGCGTCCGATACTCTCGAAGACATTATCGCCAGCATGGATGCCGATGATAGTGACTGGGCCGCGAAAGAACGCGATACGCTGGGCACCAAGAGCCCACAAACGCAGAAAGTCGCCCTGCGGCAACTGGCCGAAAGTGCCAAGCTGACTGACTTCGCCGACAATATGCGGATGGAATACCGCATCGGATCGCGCGTGCTGCTACGCCCTGATTTTGCCGAGGGCGTGCGCGCGGTGATCGTTGACAAAACCCACGATCCCAAATGGGATCCGGCAACTCCCGAAGGCGTGAGCGAGGAGCTGCTCGACAGCATCTTTGCACCGCTGCCCGCGAATGAAGAATGGACACCCCTATGACGTATGAAACCATCACAGTTGAACGACGAGACGCAGTTACACTGATCACTCTCAATCGACCCAAGGCACTGAACGCGCTCAACAGCCAAGTGCTTGATGATCTGATCGACGCATTCGGCAAGTTTGAGACAGACGATAGTCAGCGTTGCGCCGTGCTAACAGGATCGGGTGACAAAGCCTTTGCTGCGGGCGCTGATATCAAGGAAATGTCAGAGAAACCTGCCGCCAATTTCTATCTCGACGACTTCTTTGCCAAATGGACAAGCCATCTGGTCAAGGCCGTCCGCAAGCCGTGGATTGCTGCAGTCAACGGCTTCGCGCTCGGCGGAGGTTGCGAGCTAGCGATGATGGCCGACTTTATCCTCGCATCGGACAACGCCAAATTCGGGCAACCTGAAATCAAGTTGGGCGTTGCTCCCGGCATGGGCGGTAGCCAGCGCCTTACCCGCGCAGTCGGCAAGGCCAAGGCGATGGAAATGTGTTTGACCGGCCGGATGATGGGCGCAGAAGAGGCTGAGCGCGCAAATTTGGTCGCGCGTGTCGTGCCGCATGATGATCTCCTCGACGAAGCGATGAAAAGCGCTGCTCTGATCGCGGGCATGCCGCCGATGGCAGCCGTCGCGAATAAGGAGATGGTCAACGCCGCATTTGAAACCGGCCTCGATCAAGGCATAATCTTCGAACGCCGCCTGTTCCAAATCCTGACCGCTAGCGAAGACAAGGCCGAGGGAATGGCAGCATTCATCGAGAAGCGCGAAGGCAATTGGAAAGGCCGTTGATATGAAAATCGCCTTTATCGGACTGGGCAATATGGGCGGCGGGATGGCCGCGAACCTTGTGAAGGCCGGACATGACGTAAACGCCTTCGATCTGAGCAGCGATGCGCTCGATCTGGCGAAGGACAATGGCTGCTCGACCTTCATGGCCGCGAGCGAAGCGGTTCAGGGTGTCGATGCGGTAGTATCGATGCTGCCCAACGGCGCGATAGTGAAATCGGTCTATACCAGCGACGTGTTCGGCAGCGCGCCCGAAGGGACCGTGTTTCTCGATTGCTCGACCATCGATGTCGCGACCGCAAAAGAAGTAGCGAGTGCTGCAACCGGCGCAGGATATGACATGGTCGACGCGCCCGTCTCGGGCGGTATCGCAGCGGCCAATGGCGGCACGTTGACCTTTATGGTCGGCGGCACCGAAAGCGCTTTCAAACGCGCAGAGCCAATCCTGCAGGCCATGGGCAAAGCCGTGATTCATGCGGGCGATGCGGGTGCAGGCCAGACGGCGAAGATCTGCAACAATATGCTGCTTGCGGTGCATATGATTGGCACGTGCGAAGCGATGAAAATGGCGGAGAAACTGGGTCTGGATCCGCAGACATTCTACGAGATCAGCAGCCAATCATCCGGTTATAATTGGTCGCTCAATGCCTACACGCCGATGCCCGGAGTGGGCGTCGAGAGTCCTGCCGACAATGAATATCAAGGCGGCTTTGCGACTGCCTTGATGCTGAAAGATTTGCGGCTTGCCATGGAAGCGGCAGACAATTCGGACAGCGCAGTTCCGCTGAGTTCGCGCGCGGCATCACTGTACGAAGATTATGATGCAGCGGGAAATGGCGGCCTGGATTTCTCTTCGATCATCAAGACGTATTAATAGTCGCAATAATCTGATCGAGCCACTCGCGCGGTGCCTTGCGCCGTCCGATGTCGGCGACAAATTCCTGCCCGCGCGCGACGCTGCGCAGCCTGCCGCCGCGCAGCCAGCGGTCCGCTCGGTCGTGGTAGGACAGTCCGCCCTGCTTCAGCCATTCCGGGCGATTCCATAGGCTTGGCGGGCCACCTGAAACGGTCAGGCGCAAGGCCGGATCATCGGTCGCCGCGGTGGCACCGCTGCCGACATAGATAACATCATTCTTGCTATGCATACCCAGCGCGTGCGGGTGGCCCATTTCGGCGAGCTCTGCTCGGCGATTGTCCTCGCAGATACTCAGATCAACGATTTCCTCGATCATTTGATAGCCGAATATCCGGTGATGCGGCTCGCCTGTTTCTTCCTCACGGAACAGCCCGAAGAACACGAATACATCCCCGAAACCAACGCCCTGGTTACACAAATGCGTTTGCGCAGCGGCATGCTGGCCGAACAGACACATCCCATCTTCGCGAAACATTGGATCGTGGTGGCAGAAGTCTTTAGCGCGCCATTTTTTGCGACTGGCGATGCTTGCCAGCTCGCCCAATCCAAGGTCGCCATAGGTAGCAGTCGAATGTCCAGCGCTCGGGATCGGCAGGCTGATCGGGCGGCCATCGACAATTGGGGATGCTCCGCCACCCGCCGCGCTATCAAAGCCTTTGCGGCTGAAGATGATCTTCATAATGGAGCGCTATTCGATACCAAGCGCCGCTGCTTCCTTGCGCAGCCGGTCGGCATCACCGGGATTGCCGGCAATCGCATCTTTGAGTGCTTGGCTGGCTTTGTCGGGCTCGCCCAAAGTCATCCGGCTGCGCATCAGCATTACCCATCCATCCGGATTGGCCGGATTATCGCGCAGCTTCGCATCGAGGCTTTCGACCATGCTCACCGCCATGTCGCGCTGCTCCCCTGGAGCAATCGCACCAGCAGCGGCAATCTGCTCCCTGCTCGGACCGGGAATCGCATTGCCCGCCGTTAGTGCCTGTGCAGGAGGAGCGGCTGGACGCTGCGTATTCGCCGCTGCAATGCGAGCATCGACCTCAATATTGTTGATTTTACCGACTTGTTCAATTGTCTGGCGGAGGTTGTTCTCCCATGGGGCACCGGGCGGTGTATCTTCGAGCAGCGCCAGCCAATCGGCAATCGCGCCCTCGTGATCCTTCGCCAGATCCTTCTTCACCGCTAGGAAGTAACGTGCCCGCGCGTCGGTTGGATCAAGTTCCAGTGCTTTCTCAAATGCACTCACCGCATTGGTTGGCATCTCCACCGAGTCGCTGGCCATCAACCGCGCCTCACCCAGCGATGACCATAAGACGGCATTGCCCCGGTCGCCTTCGATGGCTTGGCGATAGGCGCGCGCAGCCTCTCCATATTGCTCGGTCTGATAATAGGCGAAACCCAGTTCCTGCCATGGCCCTGGATTCAGCGGATCAGCCTCGGCAGCGGTTTTCAACGCCTCGATCGTCGGCGGTAATTCGGCCTCCGCAACCACCGGCGCGGCTTCGTTCGTACCATCAGTAACCGCTCGATAGATTACGGCCCCTCCTGCCAACACAAGCGCTGCGATCAAGACAGCAATGCTCGTCCGCGACATGCCCCGCCCGCTGTTTGTTTTGATCGATGTATCGGAATCGGTTTTGTCTGCCATGACGGATGGCTAGCAGCGCTGAAATTCGTCGGCAATTGATACTGCCAATTCATACTGGTGATTTGTCGTGATTTGCCTATTATCAACCGAGGACGATGATAGGGTCGCACCATCATCGGGGGGATGGATGTCGGAGCACTACCGCGTAGCGATTGTCGGGTCGGGGCCAGCGGGCCTCTCGGCTGCTGCGCATGCGGCAGAGCTGGGCATGCCGCATATCCTGATCGAAAAGACCGATCACCTCTCTGACACGATTTTCAAATACCAGAAGGGCAAGCATGTCATGGCGACGCCCAGCAATCTGGTGCTGCGCAGCGATATCGATTTCGACGCCGGCAAGCGTGAGTTCATTCTCGACACGTGGGACACCCAAATTGAGGAGCACAAAGTCAATGTGCGGCTGAATTCGGAAGTCACCGCGATAACTGGTGAAACCGGCAACTTCAAAATCGAGTTGAAAGGCGGCGACACCATACAGGCCGAAGCAGTGGTTATGGCCATTGGCACGCAGGGCAATCCGAACAAGCTTCGTTGTCCCGGCTCTGACTTGCCACTGATCCAATATCAGCTGGACGATCCGGGCGAGTATTTTGACGAGCACATAACGGTGGTCGGTTCGGGCGATGCAGGAATTGAGAACGCATTGGGTCTCGCGGCTGACCCGGCGCAGCGTAATGTTGTCTCAATCCTCAACCGACGCGCAGAATTTGCCCGTGCCAAGCCCGCTAACGTGGCGCTGCTGGAAGAGGCAGAGCGCGAAGGGCGCATTTCTGTCCGGCGCGAAACCAATCCCAGCGAAGTGCGCGACGCTGAGTTGGTATTGGAAACGCGCGATGGCGCCGAAACTATTCCCTGCGACCGGATTATCGCACGGACTGGTTCCCAGCCTCCGCGTGGTTTCGTCGAAGGCTGCGGGATTGAGTTCACGAGCGAGGAACGCAGCGCCTTTCCCAAGCTGACGCCTAGCTTTGAAACAACCAAATCAGGCATTCATGTCATCGGCGCATTGGCCGGCTATCCGCTGATCAAGCACTGCATGAACCAAGGCTATGATGTGATCGAGTTCCTTAATGGGAACCACGATCTGAAGCCTGCGGACGAGCCGATCCTTGCAGAAAAATTCGCCGCCCTGCCTGGCAATCGCAGCGTCGACGAATGGCTCGAAATTTTCCGCAACAATATCGTCATCCTGAACGAATTGTCGCCGCTGCAAATGCGCGAATTGATGCTCGATAGTGATGTCGCGGCGTTCGATAGCCACGACATGATTTTCGTGCGCAATGACCCGGGATCGTCGATGTTCTGCATCGCCGAAGGATCGGTACTGGTCGAGGTCAATCCGGATGACAGTTCGATTACAGTCCCCATCGAACAAGGCTCTATCTTCGGCGAAGTTGGCCTGATTTCTGGCCGTCGCCGCGGCTCGACGATCCGCGCTGCCGAACCGGCAGTTACGCTGGAACTCTCCCGTACCGCCGCACTCAAACTTATTGCAACCGTCCCCAGCGCTGGCCGCGCGGTCAACCGCATCACGATTGAACGACAATTGCTGCAAATGTTTGGCTCGGGCCTGACGAAGGAAGACGTCGCTGAGCTGGTTGAAGCCGCCGAAGTTGTCGAAATCCGCGCGGGCCAGAATGTCGTGGAAGAAGGCGGCGATGACAAAGACATCTTCGTCATCCAGCAAGGCTCAATGATCGTCGAGAAGAACCTCGGCGGCAAACCTATCTTCCTCTCCTATCTCCCGGCAGGCTCCTATTTCGGCGAAATGGCTGTGATCGACGGCAGCAAGCGTACCGCCACCGTCAAAGCCGCGATCAAATCCGAAGTCGTGAAGTTCCCGGGCGACGCATTCCTCAGACTGATGGAAAAGAACCCGGCGCTGCGCGAGCGAGCTCTGAACGACATGGCATCGCGACGGCAGGTCAATTCCTTCGTGGAAGAGCGCAAAGAGAGCTTCAGCGGCGCGGTCGACATGTATTCGGAAACCGCCAAATTCCTGATCGACAACGGGATCGGCGAAGCCACCGATGTGTTGCTGATCGACGAAACGCTTTGTGTCGGCTGCGACAATTGCGAGAAAGCCTGCGCCGACAGCCATGAAGGCCTGAGCCGCCTCGACCGCGAGGCAGGCCGGACCTATGCACATCTTCACGTTCCGACATCCTGCCGCCATTGCGAACACCCGCATTGCATGGCCGATTGCCCACCTAACGCAATTAAACGTGGCCCCGATGGCGAAGTGTTCATCGATGAAACCTGCATCGGCTGCGGCAATTGTCAGCGCAATTGTCCCTATGGCGTGATCCGGATGGATCCCAAACCGCCTAAGAAACCGTCGCTGCTGTCGTGGCTGCTATTCGGCGCAGGCCCCGGCCCCGGCGAAGCAAGCTATAGCTGGCGCAAAAAAACCGCGGAGAAGAAAGGACTTGAGCAGGCTAAGCAAGCGATCAAATGCGATATGTGCGCCGGAATTGATGGCGGTCCAGCATGTGTGCGTGCTTGCCCGACTGGTGCCGCAATCCGCGTGGCACCCGAGAAGTTCCTGACCTTCACCAAGCTGGTGGAGGATGTCGACTGATGGCCTCCTCAGCAAAAAATTCAGGCAGTGCCAACTTTGAACGCGCCGAGAAGCGCCGCGATACCGATCATGAGAGTTTCCTCAGTCACAAGCGGATGCGCTGGCTGAAAGTGTCGGTCGCATTGTGTCTGATCGTTATCGTGTCCTACTTCCTCGTCGATGTAGAGCCGCGCCACAATGGCGGTACTTGGTACGGTTATACGCTCGGAACAATTGGGGCTCTCCTGATTGTCTGGCTCTCCCTGCTCGGCATCCGCAAACGCAATATGAGCCCCGGCCGGTGGAGCCTGAAAGCGTGGACCAGCGCGCATGTCTATCTTGGCCTTGCGCTGATTGTGATCGGGACGATGCACACCGGCTTCCAGCTTGGCTGGAATGTCCACACGCTCGCTTGGGCGCTGATGATGCTGGTGGTTATATCGGGCATTTACGGCATTTCAGCCTATGCCACGCTACCCCGCTCACTCAGCAATAACGCGCGCGAGATGACCCGTGGGCAGATGGTGGAAGCGCTTGCCGCGATTGATCGCCAACTCGAAACCGCCGCCCAACCACTCGATCGGGGAGAGGCGGACGCAGTGATTGCCGCGTTGGGTCAGGACGTTTTCAAAGCCGGTTTCTTGGCACGCCTCACTGGCACCTATCCGCGCTGCGCAACTGCGCGCGCGCAAAATTCTTTCCCTGCCGGCTCGATCAACAAGGCAGAGGAGAAAGTCTCTGCGTTGCTCGGTCGCCGCAAGGCTCAACTTGGCCAAATCCGCCGCCACATGCGCTACCGTGCGCTGCTCGAAGTGTGGCTGTTCATCCATGTTCCCGCAACCATTGCGCTGATCGCGGCCCTCGCCGCGCATATCATCAGCGTGTTCTATTATTGGTGAGGGGCGGCACATGACTTTCCTTATCCGCACCATCGATTTCACCGCCAGCGGACGCGAAATTGTCCGCGACCGCGAAGTCGAGCAGAGCAGCCTGACTATCGGGCGTGCTTCCGAAAGCGATATCCATCTGCCGGACCTCGCGGTCGAACAGCAACATGCCACTCTGACCAGCAATGATGATGGCACTATACTTGCTGAGGCGGTCGGCACGCTTGGTTTTACGCATGATGGCAAGACCACCACCTCCACCAGCTTCGATCCGGCCAAGGGCGCGGAACTTGGTTTCGGCGGTTACCGACTGGCCTTCTCACGCGATCCTGACGCGCCTGCGTCCATTACGATCAGCAAGACGGCAGAGCATGGCGAGGACGTTGACGACGTCAAGGGCTTCGCGCTTGGATCTGCCCTGCCCAGCAAGCGTGTGATGGCGTGGATCGGGCTTGGCGTCATCTTATTCGCCTTCCTTATCGTGCCGATTTACACGCATCTGAACCGTGATCCCGCAGAACCCGACTATGACCGCACCGGCCACACTATGATGGATGCGAGTTGGAGCACTGGCGCGCTCAGCCTGGCCCATCACGGGCTGGAGGACAATTGTGAGGCATGCCACGTCAAACCATTTGAATCGGTTCGCGACGAGACCTGCCTGACTTGCCACGAAGCGATTGGTGACCATGCCGAAATTGACCGGCAACTGACCGGACGCGGGCCAATGTCAGCGGGCGACGAGTTCCAGTGGAAAGTCGCTGGCATGTTCGGCAAAGAAGGCCCCGGCTCTTGCACCACTTGCCATACCGAGCATGAAGGCGCGGGCCGGATGGAGCCGACCGCCCAGCAATTTTGCAGCGAGTGCCATGACGGAATGGATGAGCGTCTAACCGACACCAAGCTGGAAAACGCGGCAGACTTTGGCGACGCACACCCGCAATTCAAAGCGATCTACCATCCGCAATTGGGTAGCGAAGAGACCGCGCGGATATCGCTGGCAGATAAACCGCAAGAACAGCACGGCCTGAAATTCCCGCACGACATGCACATGGACAAAAGCGGCGGCGTTGCGCGGATGGCGCGCAATATCGGTGCCAAGCAAGGCTATGGCAATTCGCTCGTCTGTGCAGATTGCCACACACCGACATCGGACAAAGAAGGCTTCCTGCCGGTGAATATGGAGGAGGATTGCGAGAGCTGTCACAGCCTCGTCTATGACCGCGTTGGCACAACTTTCCGCTCGTTGCGGCATGGTGATGTCGACCAGATGCGCGCCGATCTGCGTGCGATGGACCGCGCCCCGCGCCGCTCTGCTGCTCCTGTCGGCCGCAAGCGCCCCGGCGAATATGCGCGCGGCGGGCTTTACTATCAGAACTTCGGCCGTCCTGCGCGATCCTATATCGCGATCAATCGCGCACTCGCCAGCGATGGCGTGTGCGGCGAATGCCACATCCCGACGACCAATAATGGCAAAGCCGATGTCGTGCCTGTGCATCTGCGCGACAATTACCTGCTCAATGGCTGGTTCGACCACAAGGAACACGAACAGGAAAAATGCAGCACCTGCCATAAGGCAGAGACATCGAAGACATCCGAAGACTTGCTGCTGCCCGGCATCGCAATTTGCCGCGATTGCCACCTTGGGCAAGACGCGAAGGAAGCGGAGGTGCCATCGAGCTGCGCGATGTGCCACTCTTACCACCCGAAAGGCGCTACCTTGCCGGGCGAGGAGAAATCGCCCACAAAAGACACAGTCGCGCTGATGAGCCGGAAACCGGAGTAGCGTGATGGAAGGGATCACATGCTGATTGCGCAGATGACCGATATCCATATCGGCTTCGACCCGGCAGCAAAGCCGGAGGAGCTGAACCGGATTCGCTTCCGCATGACCCTCGACCGGCTGCTAAACGGCCCCAATCAGGCGGATATGTTGGTGCTGACCGGAGATCTTACCGATCACGGTGACAAGGATAGTTTTGAGAAGACCGCTGAGTTACTCGAGGCCTGCCCGATGCCGATCTATTCCATCGTTGGCAATCACGATACGCGCGAGGGACTGCTGCACGCTTTCCCCGACACGCCGGTCGATGCGGATGGCTTCATTCAATACGCGGTCGAGCAAGACGGCCTGCGCATCCTGTTTCTCGACTCATTGGAAGAGGGCCGCCACGGCGGCGCATTCTGCGAAAAACGCGCGGCATGGTTAAGTGCAGAGCTTAACGCTCATCCCGAAACGCCGACGCTGATCTTTATGCATCACCCGCCGGTTGTCTCGGGTATTGGCTGGATGGACCCTGGCGCGGATGAGCCATGGATGCTCCGCTTTGCCGAAGCTATCCGAGGCCATGACCAAGTTCGCGCGATCCATTGCGGACACCTGCACCGCCAGATCAACGCTACCGTCGAAGGCAAATTGCTGAGCGTCACCCCATCAGTCGCACCGCTGGTGGCCATGGACCTGCGTCCAATCGATCCCGAAACGCCCGACAATCGCGATCTTATTACGACAGAATCTCCGACTTACGCCCTCCACCGCTGGGACAATGGCGAGCTCGTCACTCACTACGAACGTGTGTGGGACTGGCAGGTGCTGGCGAAGTATGACGCCAATCTTCAGGGTATGATCAAAGAGATGTTTGCCGAGCGGGAGTGAGGCCAAGCACTGTACAGGAGGGCATATGGATTTCCGCGCTTGGCAGCGGGCCGCTGGCCCGGGAATAATATTCTCCGGCGCTGCAATCGGCGTGTCTCATCTCGTTCAATCCACCAGAGCCGGCGCGATGTTCGGGCTGGCGCTGGTTGGCGTGATCATCCTGATAAATTTGCTCAAATACCCAGCCTTCCGGTTCGGTATGGATTATGCGCACGCCACGCGTAAGACACTAATCGGCGGCTATCGCGAACTTGCGCCTTGGTTGGTGTTGCTGGTTGCTGCGATGGCTTTGTCCGTTTCTCCAATCGGCCTCGCTGCGGTCAGCGCGACAACAGCAGCGATCCTTGCGGCCCTCACTGGCGTCGAGCTGCCATTCCTCGCTCTGGTAGTGATCGTTATTGGGGCAACAATCCTGATGCTGCTCGTTGGCGGATATGGCTGGCTCGACCACCTGAGCAAATTTCTGATAGCGTTTCTTTCGCTTGCGACAGTTACGGCCGCCGCGCTCGCGTTACCCCGCGTAAACTGGGCAAGCGCGGTAAGTTTTGAATGGACGATGGACCCGCTCGCGCTGCTGTTCGTCGTTGCACTTGCCGGCTTTATGCCAAGTGCTATCGGCCAGTCGGTCGATATCTCCATTTGGACGCTCAAGTCACAAGAGGACGAGGCGGACAGTGATCGACTGCCAATGGGCACCATGCGGAATGGCTTTCTCTCCGCCTATGCGCTGACAACCTTTCTAGCGATCTGCTTTTGCATCATGGGCGCCGGCGTCATGCATTCGGGCGGCGTTACTCCGGAAAGCGGAGCCGCAGAACTCGCAACTCAGATCATCAATCTCTACAAGGAAACTCTCGGTCCGATCCCGGCCTATCTGGCGGCGATTGCAGCATTTTGCGTTATGGTCACGACGATGGTCGCATCGTTCGACGGAGCCGCACGCGGAATTGGCGCGCTTTATCAAGAATATCAGGGCAATGTCGGTGGTAGGGCCAGCAACCGCCAATATGCTTTCTTTCTTGTACTGTTGGCAGTTCTCTGTGTCGGAGCGCTAATCGCGATGAAGGACAATTTTGCCGACTTCATCGATCTCGTCACCTCAATCTTCTTCGTTCTTACCCCCGGAACCGCGCTGCTCAACCATCTCGTAATCACACGCTGCGAAATGCCGGAAGAGCATCGCCCCAGCAGAGCGATGCGATTGCTTAGCCTGACCGGCATAGTGGTTATGACCGCGATGTCGGTAATGTTCTTCGTGCTAAAGGCTGGTTGAACGCATATTGCCAAAGGGTAGTCCAGCGTGAGCGAACATCAGCTAGCATTGAAAACCGCAAATGCGCCGAAGCCACCGAAACAAGCATAGGCGAACCAGAAGTTAAGCCGCAGCTTTCGAAACGCGCGATCAATTTCTTTATCGGCAAGATCTCTGTAGCTCCCGCTACGCAACATTTTCGTCAGATCAGCAAAGGGATCGTTCCATGGATTGTCCGGTGCTGGGCGTATTCCATGCCGTGAATGCAGCAAATCTCTAAGCCGGTCTTGGGTAAGCCAGAGAGAAATCGCGGCAGCCATCGGAAAAGCGAACGCTATCAAATACACAGAGCAAACCTACTGCCCCATCGCCGGTTCTTCGCGGCTGAAGCGACGTCCGATCCACGCCCGCATATCTGGCTCGTCCCTCACCTTCCACGGCGCGCCGCCGCCGGTCAGGAACAGCCGTTCCATCTCCTCGCGGGTGAATGGGCGGGAGCCTAAGCGGCCGAAGACGGCCATCTGTCCGCCGGTTTCATCCACCGCACGGTCACGGTCGAGGCCTTTGGAGAGCGATATCGCAGGCGACTTGGTCTTCGCCCATGCGACCAGTTCGGGCATCGGCGCTGGACTGAAGCCGTAGAAATTGGGCTGGCTGTCAGGCGATGTCAGTTGCAGTACTTTCATCCCGTTCACCCCGTCTGCAACATAGGCGAACAGGGACGCATTGGTTGATCCGACGATCACATCCTCGGCATCATTCAGCGTGCCGCCAAGCGTTTCCTTTTTGTAGATTTTCGGTGCCATCGGCTTGGTGATGTCAACGATCACCAGACCATCCTGTTTCGCCGCGACATAGGCGTAAGTCCGCGCGAGATAGACACGTTGGGCATTGGCCAGCTGTACAGTGCCTTCGGGTCGCAGTACCGGATTGCGCAGATTGGTGACGTCGAAAAGCTTCACGCCCTCTGCATCGGTCACCCACAGATAGCGGAACTGGATTGCCGATGCGCGCGCATCATTCATCTCGCGAACTGCGGCAATTTGCGGGTTTTTCGGATCTGCCAGATCAACCACAACCAGCCCCCGATCCGACGTGATATAGGCAATCTCGCCCGCCAGATGCACATGTCGCGCTCCAGTAAGAACCCCGCCTTCATTCCATGCTTTCGAGCCATCGGCGAATTGTAGGCGGCTAAGCTTGTTGTTGCGGAATTCGCCATCAGCCATGGTGTTGACGTTGACGAGGATCAGGCCCTCCACTGCGTCGGTCACCACCGCATATTCATAAATCGGCAGGAACGGCTGTTCCTCATTCATTGCGCGCATCTGCTCGGTATTGCGCAGCGGATTGATCGGCTGATTGGTCGCGAGCGCCATGCAAGTCGCGTTGGTGCTGCTCACATGTGTGTCATGGCCAAGGCTGCTGAACGGCGCAGTGATGATCCGTTCCGAAATACCCTTATTGCCAATGGAGGCGATGTCATAGACACGGAAGCCGCCTTTGCCCTCTGCCACGAACATATACTCGCCGCGCATCTGCAAGCAGCCGACACGATCGCTGGTGCCCTCATGCACATTGGCGAATTCTTCGAACGGTTTGGTTTCGCCGGAAAGGTCCTCATCGAAAGCTTCCCCGCGCACCCAATCTTTTAGCTCGCGCCCATTATCGTCGACGAATTGCTTGTAATAATCAGGATAAGCATATTTGTGCAGATAGGACCCGAGCACAGCTTGCGGTTCGTCCCATTCGGTCACGCGTACAGCCTCGAACCCGCCTTCAAGGCCAGTCCACGCATTCATCCCGACGAAGTTCACATAGTTCGTACCGAGCAGCAGCAGCTGCGACATAATCGCATTGTTATCCTCTGCCTCGGCCAAGTGACAATCGGAGCATTGCTTGGTCTCTGTCATCCGTACCGTATGCGGGAAATGCGGTGCGAAGGCTTGCGAACTGAACCCGATGGCAGAGATTGGCGGCTGCTGCACATAGATGCGCTCACGGTTGATATTGGTCGATGACAGCACCAGCGCCGAAGTCGAACGAACCGGCGCAACCTGATTGCCTTTGGTGGTCTGGTGCTTGCCGAGTTGGAACATCTGGTCGCGCGCAACCTGCGGATTGTACGTCGCGAAATTCCGCGTCTCGCCATTCTCGTAATGGTGATCCTCAGTCTTCCAGTTGGCTTCAATTGGCAAGTGACAGCCGCCACAACTGGTCGTCCAGCTCAGGTGGCAAGTGAAGCAGGCCATCTCCTCATCTTCGTGGGCGCGGTCACCTACCGTGATACCTGTGCCAAATTCAAACTTGCCTGTTTCCGCGCCCGCTTTCGACATCAGCTTTGCGCGCGCCGATTTGGCATTGAAGTGGGGTGACGTGTTGTCGACGCTGTCTTTGGTCAGGCTGACTTTCCATTCGAGCGACGGATCGACGATGGAACGCTGTGTCAATGTGCGTTGGCCCAAATTATCATAAGTCCATTCGAAACGGCGCTTGCCATCGGGGTTTCGGAGCAGCGACAGATCGCTGCCCTTTGGCGGCGCAGCAGGGCCGCTGGTGCGGAGCGTTGGATAAGCGTCTGCCGTGCCATGGCAGTCCTTACAGCCGATCTCGATGGCGTTTGCGACCTCGCCATAGATCATGCCGTTGCCATGACTGTCCTGCGCGTAGTGACAATCGGCGCATTGCATTCCGACCTCGGCGTGAATGCTCATCAAATGCACAGCCTTGCCTGGGTTCACACCAGGTTCGACGAACTTGCCTTCGCCTTCCTTACGCCATTTCTCCGGATCGTCATTGGCAACAATATTGCCGTCTTTGTCGAGCAGATTGCCCTCGCGGTCGCGCTTGAAGATGCCACGGAAATTCCACCCGTGGCCATGATAGTCGGCGAATTGCGTGTCTTTCAGATCCTTGTTCAGATCATACAGGTTACGCGTGAAATCGAGATCAGCCCATTTGCCTTTGGGAGACGCTCCCTCGGGATTGCGTTCCAAAACTTTGTGCACTTCCTCGGCGGTCGGATATTTCTGCTTCTCCGGCCACATCGCTGGCGCGTCGGATTCGTAATCCCACATCGTGTAGCCGAGATAGGAATTCAGGAAGATATTGGGCTGGTGCATGTGGCAATTCATGCACTGCGCTGTTGGGATGGAGCGCGTGAAGACATGCTGGAGAGGGTGCCCCTTCTCTTTCACCGGCGGTTTCTCTTTATGACTATCGCCCGGCTGTTTTACGCCAGCATGGCCATCGTCTTTACCGCCATGACCATACTCGTCGTGCCCGGGTTCCATCTTGTTCGCAATGGTCGGATCGACGGTAATTGTCTGCCCGTCGCGCCCGTATTTAGCGTAGATCGAGCTGTGACGCGGTTCGCGGTCATTGGCGTAAACCACATGGCATGATGCGCAGCCTGAATGGCGGTAGTCGCCAGGTTGATCGTTAGTGCCCATGAACCACATAAACGGATCGTTGAGGCGCGTTTTGTGGATGTTGAGCACCGGAATTGCCACGCGCAGGCCAGTGCCCATGCCGCGATTGGACTGCTTCAGATCAGGCCGTCCGGGCTCTTCGAGGCGCTGGATAGAGCCTGTCGGGTTGGGCAAGCCAATCTCGGGGAATTGCGAGTTGATCGTGCGCCCGCCGCGTTCGAACACCCGGAACACATCACCCGGCGGGATCACTTGCCATGTCGGCAGAGGGTAGAGTTCGGCGAGCGCACCGCGCTTCTTCTGGTTCTCAGTCAGAGTACCCGGAGGCGCGCCGGGTGAAACCAGTTTCGCTGGCTTACCATCGCGGGTGAACGCCTCTCCAAAGATGTAGTTCTTATAAGGTGCGATACCATTATTATAGGACGCCCCGCCCCACAGCATTGCGCCAGTTGCCATGAGCGAACGCTCGCCTGCCTCAATCACATCCAAGTGACACGAACCGCACGCTTCGCGCGCCACGCGGTAATCGCTGGGGTTCACGAATTTGACGAACTCGGGCGATTCCTTGTTGAGCAGCGTATATGTGCGCTTCGGGTTGGCCGATGACGGATAGTGCCAGCTGCTGGGGTATTTCGGTAGGACATGCGCTTTTTCGCGCGCCGCTACGTAAGCCGGATCGTCATGGTCCAGCTCGCTATTACCTTGCACTTTCGGGTTGCCCCCATGGCAATCGACACAGCCAAGCCGAACCGCAGGAGTGGTGTGCATTGTGGGGGCGTCAGTCTGCGTATGGCAGGAATAGCAACCATCCGACTTCGCCATCATCTCTTCGAGCGTCTGCTGCGCGGGTGCAGGCGCGGCAAGCACTGCGCTATAGTCACGATTGACCGGCTTCTCGCCCGATGCCGCCTGCGTTTGATTGCCGCCAAACAGCATCGCAATCCCGGCCATCAGGAAAGCGGACATCAAGGTCAAAAGGCGGATCATACGCATCAGTAAGTCAGGATCACATTTGCGAGCACAGAATAGTACGTTCCCGTATTGCCCAGATTGTCGAACAGATCATCGAAGCCCTTGCCGGACACCAGCGCCGCACCGGAGAGGCGGAACACAACGTTCTGAATTGCACTGGGCCTCCAGATTGCAGCGGCAGAAAGGTCGAAACCAATCTCTTTGGGGATGCTGCCTTCGTTGCGTAGCGCTTCCAGCGAAGAGGTATTCTCGAACCATAAATGATTGGCGTTAGCGGAAAGGCGAAACTCTGGCGTCAGATCAAAATCCGCACCGGCACCGACCAGCATCAGGCCCGGATTGTTGAAGTTTGATTGGCCCTGCTCTTTCGAGGGGCGCAGCGAATTCAGAAGACCATTACGATTGTTGACAGACACCGCGCGTCCGCCCCCGGCAAACGGGATGGTTTGACGTATCCAATAGGACGTATCAGCACCCGCGAAGATCGGGTTTTCGAACACCGCATCGTAGCCGCCCTCGACATCATCATAAGGATCGTCATCGCCGCTGGCATAGGCTCCCGACAGGCGGAAGCGTGCCCAGTCGCGGTCATAGCTCAGCTCTGCTGCAGCGAAAAAGGCCCGGATGTCGGCAGGGCGATCCGTGAAAAAGCTGTTCCGATCTTCGCCAAACACACCGTAAGCGCTCGCGGTGATGTTGATCCGGCCCACTCGCCCGTCGGCGTTATAGCCGACATAGAACGCATCATATTCGCGCCCTCGCAAATTGCCGAGCAAAGCGGGACGGACCGGAAAACCATTATCGTCGATCTGGATATCGTCAGCTTCACGGTTGCGGTTGTAAGCGACGGTAATCTGGCTGGTCAGCGCCGGTATCAGGAAATCCTGCCGGTATGCGTTGGCGATAAACAGGAAGTCGTTACGCGGGGTCTGGGTAACGGCATTCAGGCCGCTATTGGTGTCTTTCTCCAATCGCCAGAAGGCCGCGACATTATATTGGAAGCGGTTATTGTCGCGCGTACCAAAGAAGCGCAGACCCAGCTGCTGATCCTGAAACAGGAAACCGCGAAAATCGGCCTGAAACGGTTGGATGCCGATCCGGAAGCTGTCGAAATCATAGCGGTCGGATGTGTTGCGGATGTGATAGTCGAAAAACAGTTCCTGCACGCCGACGAAATAGTCAGTCCGGCTGCTGCCCTTGCTTGGTTCTACAAACAGCACGCGCTTCTCGGGCACATCGACATGGTTCACGTTGAACGCGAGCGTCGCGCGGTATTCCACGTCTGGAGGCTTATAAGCGGTGTTGCCTTTGAGCAGCGCAAAGCCGGTCAGGAAAGTCTGCGACAGGACCAAGCTGCCTTCATTGCCAAAAACATCGAGGCGATCCGGGTCTTCGGTAGTCTGCACGCCGACCGGGATCGGGAACGTGCGCGGTTCAACCACCGTATCGCTGATCACATTGGCGACGAAGAACCAGTCATCGCCATTAATCGGCAGCCATGGAACCTTCTCGCGATTAATCGGGCGATCACCTTTATAAGTGTTCTGGTTGTACGGGTCCCACCACTTCTCCTTCACCAGCCCGAGCGACTCAATCAGCCGCCAGCGGTCGGGGATCGGAAGTTGGTCGGTCGGGAACGCTTCGGGAGGCGGCGTGCGAAACGCGCCCTCATTGGTCTGATCGATCTTGTCGGGCAACTCGCCGGTCACACCGGGACGCCGCCGTCCATCGATCGATTCATTATCAACCGCCGGAGGTGCGGGCGGTTCGACCTCAATTTCGGGCTCTTCGACTGAATCAGGTCCTGTCTTGTGCGGAACTTGGCGTGTTTCAGCAGGCTGCGTTTGCATGCCAAGCGACAGTGTGCGGGCGCTCAGAGAACCAAAAGCTTCTGCGAAGCTCTTAGGGCGAACAGAAGTCATATCCGCTTTTTGAGTTACCGGAGCGAGATCGGAAAACACCTCGGCGAAGTCAGCCTGACTCGCAGGTTCCTCCGCAGGACCGGTTGCCTGCAAAATCAAAGGAAGAACGAAAGCGACGCTCACTTATAGACCCTCGCAGACATTCTGAGCGGGATCATCGAGGAACGGCGCGAAGGGACAATTGACGTAGCGCAACCGGACCGATCCACCATTGATGTTCACCACAATCCGGTCTGCGCGAATGGCTGCCGGTGCATTGCTGATCCCGCCGACGCGCTGGCCAGCATTGTGCAGGCCAAGGAAGCTGACCATGTCATCCTGATCAATGCCATCACCCGAAACGCCGATCCCGCCGACCAGCTGATTGCCGCGATAGACGGGCACCGATCCAGGGAATATCTGGATGCCATTGGCGATACGCTTCTGTCCGCCCGGGCCGTCCGGCACAAAGGTGCACTCATTGGCTGTATCGGGATTTGCGCCCTGCACGAAGCCGAGGTGCTGAACGATATTCACGGCGATCAAATCCGTTTGCAAGCCTACCGCAAAGGGGCTGAATGTGTTCGGGTCTTCTACCGAGAGCGGTCCCGCTATCGGGCCAACTTCACCATCAGGGAAATAAGGCCGCGACAGGTTCCCGCCTGAGCGATCCGCAAAAGCAAACGTGCCCGTAAGCGCATTGGCGTCATTCAGGAAATTGCGCACGCGCGGCACATAGGCAGGAACGTCCGCAACGCCCGGGAATATTGTCGTACCGAGCAATTGCTGCGCGGCCACGGCATTGGAGAAGAACGCAGCCGTGCGTGCTTTCTGCAGCGATACATCGGTTCCGAAAATCGGGCCATCGGGCGAGCGGACAATGCCCAGCACCTGCCCGTGCGTATCGACCAGACTAACAGTCGCCTGCATCCGGCTATCGAGCGGGCGGCGGATTTGCGCCCGAGAGCGGGAAAGCACCGCAAAGGCCTCTTCCAAAATCGCGCGCGATTCAGCGGCGCTGAGCGGCTGGGCCACGCTTGCCCCGTCAGTACCTGCACGGATCGGGAAACGTCCCGCGCCTGCCCCATTGGTCAGGACATAGGCGTCTTGATTGGTGAATTCAGCGGCTGTGCTTTGCCGAATACCGGATGCTTCGGTGCCATAGGCAACGCCTTGCTGGATCATGCCATTGCTATAACCGGTCACAGCTACCAAGCCGCCAGCCGGTCCATTAATCGCACCAAAGCTGGTTTGTAACGGCGACAAGTCGCCAACCGCTACATCGGTGAAGCGCAGGCTGGTACCGTCTACAGTTATGCGGTCAGCGGCGATCTCTACCGGTGGAGCAAAGCCCTGAATACCTGCAAGCGCAATCGCCTCTTCGGCATCCGCGTCACGGTCCAGAATATTACTGTCGAATCCGTAATCGCCATCACCGGCAATACCTATACCGCCAACGACGACGCCGTTCTTGTAAATTGGGAAGCCGCCCGGATCGGCAGCTAGACCAAGTGGCGAACGCTTTGGTCCGATGAATGCGCCCGCACCACCACCGCCAGTGAAGCGCGCATTGAGGTCCGAACATGGCAATTGACTGAACTGCACGCCGAACAATGGTCCGCTTTCCAAACCAACCGTGGTCGGCGCAGGTGGGAAGTGCTGCTGCACAATCTGGCTGGCAGTTCGGGTCGAGAAGGCATTGCCTCCACTAGAGAGATACGCGCCCGTAATCGCTTTTGCGATGGCTGCTGTGGTCGATGGGACATCTGCGCCTTGTAGACCGATGGGCATGGCCGTCGTGCCGCCAATTGTCTCGCTGCTGAGCGTCGTTACCGTCGGCGCGCCAGTCATTTGGAATACCCCAAGGACGTTTCCAACCCGGTCGGTCACTGCAATCGTTGAGGCGAGACCTCTTGCTTGCGCCTCTCCAACGGCCTGCGCCATGATCTGCTGGACTTCGCCCACGGCAAGAAACTCGGCAGCGGGATCGGCGAACAAGCGCCCTTGCGGCGGAGGTGTGGGCGATGGCGCGGGTGTGCCACCGGTTGGCGGCGCGTTCTGGCCGCTATCACCGCCTCCACAAGCTGCGAGTGCAAGCGCACCAGCCAAACACCAATAGGTGCCGATCCTGCGCGCCATTACCGCAACGCTCCTATCGCGCGCGTCGCTTGCCCGAGAGCATCGCGGAATTGCGCTGGCTTGTAAGTACCGGGGCTGCGCACAGCGCTGTAAGCCCGGTTGATATTGGCACGAATACCCGCCGCAGCACCGGTCGTGATCCGTCCGTCGCGAACCATAGCGTTGAGCAACGTGTCGACCGCCATCACCGCCTGCGCTGATCCGGCATAGTCAGTGAAACGCGGGCTTGTAGTGCGGTCCGAAATTGCCTGTACGACCGTGAAGGCGTCATTACCTGAATAGCCGCGTCCAGCGAGGCTATTCGACAAAGCTGCCGCTTCTCCGCGAAGCACCTGCGCGGCCTGCACTGCGGCACCGCGTCCTTTGCCCATCGCACGGTGGAAGTCCTTGCTTGCCTTATCGAATGCAGCGGCGCGGCCTGGTGCCAATGCACGCGATACTGCGGACAGCATGATAATATTCTCATCATTATAAGGCGCCATACCGAACGGGATCGGGCGGCCCGGATTGGTTTCAAAGGTCAGCTTGCGCTGCGGACCATCGGTGATCGCGCGGTGGCAAGAATGGCAGTCATAGAAGTAATATTCAGGGAATACGCCTTCGGTGCCAAATTCTTCGCGCGCGAACAGATCAGTGGAACGGCGAACCGCCTCTGCCTGACCAACCGCCCATAGGCGGACGCTGTCGGTCTTACCCTTGCGGTCTATATAATCCGCATCTTCGTCATGATGCTGTTGCAATGCAGAAAACAGGTCGAGCTCGAACGCCACACGCGGGTGGCCGGCAGCCATCATCGTATGGCTGACAAACTGGTTTCCATCTGCACTACCGAAGTGACAATCGAGGCAAACCCGCGCACGCGTTTGCGGACGCTCCAGCGGCGTCAGGCCAGCCGCGACGTTCGATTGATGCGTTGCTGGCGCAGCATAGTGGACCGCGAGCCAGCTTGATGATGCACCATGGCACGTTTCGCACCCGACACCGTCGGACACTTGAAAACGCGCACCTTGCTGTGATTTGGGGACATAAGTCGCGTGGCAGCCGAGGCATTGCGGGGCAGAGGTCGCAGGACCGATACCCATACTTGCTGCAATCTGGCGACCGCGCGGAGACGCCAATGCAGCATAAGCGCGGCTATGCGCGCCGGTCGAAGATGAGGGTTCTTGCCAACTGGCAATTTCATCTTGGCGGACGACTTCGCCATTGCCTTCGGCGCGGCCATGGCAGGTCGATCCAGCGCAAGTCGCCACGCCTTCATATTGGCCATTACCAGGGGTTTGTGCATCGGTGGGAGAACTACCCGCAGAGAGGAATGCCGCAGCGGCCAACAATGGCGCGCCAGCTATCGCAATAAATTTTCCCCGGATTCGCGTCACGAACCACCTCCCCTAAGACGGCACCCTAAGACATCAACTCTGTCCTGCAAGCGGGAATTCTCATCCCCCACTAGCCGATCACATCAAAGTGGTCGCGAGAAGATCGACTTGAGTGGTGCAGCCTTTGCCGAGCAGAGCCACTGTCAGATCGTCCAAATCCTCAGGTACTGCGTCCATTTGGGTGAATTTTATCATTGCGGGAGCTCCGCCGCTCGGGCCGGTAATCGAATAGGTCGAACCCTCTGCCAGTGGCAGGCGTTTGCTGTCCCACGCGGTTACCATCTCGTCCTCGAGGAAAGTCACGTGGACATGCTCGGCAGACTCGGCACTCGCAATGACATAGGTTGATGCCTGATCACGCCCGGGACGCCACATTTGCACGGCGGACATGTCCGCGACGCACATCGTGCCGGATTTTGAAACATCGACCCACCACAAATTGGGGCTAGTCAGCGATGCTGGCGGCGGATCGCCGCGTGTTGCCCCGGTGCGTACTTGTCCGGCGGCACGGCGACGAGTCAACGCCGCGATGGCTGTGCGGTTGCTTTTGCCGCGTTCGGCAACGCGGTGGGTACCTGCGCCGCTAATCACACGCGTTCCGCCATTGGCAAGAATGGTCACCGAGTCACCCGTCTGCAAAGTAATCCGGCCACTATCACTCAGCTTCATCCCAACAGGATATTTGCTAGCTGATGGGCCGCTGGACTTGATGACAACACCTGCTTGGGCAGCAATAGGTGCCACAACAGCAGCGCATCCCAGCGCGGCGGAGATCATTAGCGGTTTAACCGAGAACATAGGCTCCCTCCTCGTTCAAATTCTTAATCCGGTGTAGCAGATTTTCCAGCGCAGTGTCATCTGGATGGCTTCGGATAAGGCTCTCTACCACGCTGGCTGCGCCGGTCTTGTTAGTTTCCGACATTGTGAGAGCTTCGTGCATCTTTGCCCGATCTGCCTCAGGGAACTCCGGAGAGGGCTCCAGAATGTCGACCGGCTGCGCCCTTCCGCGCAGCACCACGCGGCCCATCGGACGCCACCAATCGAGGCCCGAACGTTCGGCAAATTCGCGGCTAGCCATCACGCTGGACTCGAGCGCTTTGTTCGCTGCTTCCAGCCTGGCGGCGGTATTCATGCTGTCACCCAGTGCGGTATATTGAATCCGCGTATCCCCGCCGAAATTGCCGACAACTGCCTCGCCGTAATGCAAGCCGACGCGGGTCTTGCCGATTTTCGGGAGGTCAGGATCCATAGCAGCGACTTCCGCACGAAAGGCTTCGCCAGCTTGCCAGATCGCATAGCCAGCCTTGGCCGCACGCTCTGCATCATCAGGCTTGGCAATCGGTGCGCCCCAAAAAGCAACCACCGCATCGCCAACAAATTTGTCGATCACGCCGCCATGGTCGAGCACAACTTGGCTTAGCATTTCTAGATAGCGGTTGAGCAGTTTCGCGACCATTTCGGGAGAGACCGCATGGCTCATCTTGGTGAAGCCCTCCAGATCGCTGAAAAGGACATAAATCTCCTTCTTCTCGCCATGCAACGCGAGAAGTTCAGGGTTCTCGATAATCTCGGCAGCCATCTCTTGCGGGAGATATTTGCCAAGCGCCCCTTGTGCAAAATTACGCTGCACCGCCCCTGCGGCCCGTGCGGTCGAGGTCACCGCCATAAACGCGATCGCCCAGCCTGCCAGCCACCCGACTGCGGGCAGGCCATAGGTATCAGCGCCTTGAAAGTGCATCACAAAGGGAGCACCCAGCATAATCATGAACTGCAACCCCAGCAGCGCATAAATTTGCCAACTGCCCCATTCGAGCAAGCCGGTCAGCACCGCCATTGCGATAACCAAAATCGCCAGCGCCCAAAGCGTTGCTGGCAGCGGCTTGGAGAGGCTTGCCCCGTCGAGCATCTGCGCCATCATTTCGGCGTGGACTTGCAACCCCGGAGGATCGAAGCCGGTTCCGTCCGACACGCTGGTCGGCACGCGGTCGAAATCCACAAGATCGCCGCCAATCAGGATGTATCGGCCTTCGAACAGAGGTCGATATTCATCGATCACTGCTGGAATTGCGAAGACTTCCTCGTCTGCAAGGGAGTCGATGGGAATGATCGGGAACAGCGTTTCCGCAATGGCCTCCTGACCACCTTCGATCGCATCGTTCTGACCATCGCGCGCCGACAGGCGGTAGCGGATCGCTCCCGCATATCCCGGCAACGATTTTTCGGCCTCGTCCGCTCCCAACAGCATTGAGCGCGTAAGAGTTGGCGGCAAGCGATCGTCGGGCTGAGGCCACCGGCGCGTAACGTCAAAAGCATTATCGAGCTGGATACTTGCAGGGACCGCGTTGCTGCCTTGCAGCCGGTCCAGAAACTCTTCGAGATAGAGCTGCTGCTCATATTCGATGTCGCCTTCATTTGCCTCTTGCAGCACATAGGCAACCGAGACTGGGGTCTGCATATTGCGCAGCGTTTCGATCAGCTCTTCATCTTCATCCTGAGGCTGGTCGAACAAAATATCGATACCGATGGATTTTACGCCCAGCTTGTCGAGATTGCGCAAAGCCGCGGCCAGCATCCCGCGATCGAGCGGCGAACGTTTTTGTGCCTTGATCAGCGTCTGCTCGTCATAGACGACCATGATGATACGCGGATCCTGCTCGACATCCTGCATGCTGGCAGTCTGATAAGCGCGGAAATCATACATCCCCGTCTCGGCCTGATTGATAATTGGCACCGCCCAGCCAAATCGCGCGACAATCAGCGCGAGCACAACCAATAGGATCGTGAGGCCCAGCCGCCTCGGGCCAGCCTCGCGCACATTGCGCCAGCCGCGTTGGATGAAATTTACTGAACGCGCAGACGCCATCACGTCCTCCCCTAAATTCAGGAAAGACGCTCAAGCGTTTCCGGTCAAGTCTAGGCGTTACTCGGGATCGGTATAAGCGAGCAGCGGTTTGCGCGCCGCTTGCGTCTCGTCCATCCTGCTACGCGGGGCATAGTGCGGCGCAGTGGCAAGCGTTTGATCGCCTGCTTTGGCCCGCTCAACGACGCTGCGGAAAGCCGTTATAAACTGATCGATAGTCGCTTTGCTTTCGGTCTCGGTCGGTTCGACCAGCATCGCGCCATGGACCACCAGCGGGAAATACATCGTCATCGGGTGGTACCCCTCGTCGATCATTCCCTTGGCCAGATCCATGGTCGAGAGACCATCGGCAAAATCCTTATCGCCAAACAACGCTTCGTGCATACACGGCCCGCTTGGTGCGTACGGCGCGTAAAGCACGTCCTCCATCGAGCGTAGGATGTAATTTGCGTTGAGCACGGCATCTTCGGCAACTTGCTTAAGCCCGTCAGCGCCATGGCTAAGCATGTAGGTCAGGGCGCGGGTGAACATGCCCATCTGGCCATGGAATGCGGTCATCCGCCCGAAATGGCTAAGCGGCCCACCGAAATGCTCTTTGGCGAACGCGTCTGCGCCCTCTTCCTCTACCAAGTGCACGACGCCGTCTTTAGTACGCGCAGTATATGGCAGCGGGCCGAAGGGACTGAGTGCTTCAGACAGCACAACCGGACCGCTACCCGGTCCGCCACCGCCATGCGGGGTAGAGAAAGTCTTGTGCAGATTGATATGCATCGCATCGACGCCAAGATCACCCGGGCGCACTCGCCCAACGATCGCGTTGAAGTTCGCCCCATCACAATAGACGAAGCCGCCTGCTGCGTGGACCGCATCGGATATCGCGCGCATATCCGGTTCGAACAATCCGCACGTGTTCGGGTTGGTGATCATCACCGCCGCAACATCGGGTCCAAGGCGTGCTTTCAATGCCTCGAGGTCGACACGGCCATCCGCGTTAGCGGGGATGCCCTCAACGCGGTATCCGGCAAAGGCGGCCGTCGCGGGATTGGTGCCGTGGGCACTTTCGGGCACCAGTACGACTTCGCGCGCATCGCCGCGCGCTTCCAAAGCCGCACGGATACACAGGATACCGCATAGCTCACCATGTGCGCCCGCTTTGGGGCTCATCGCCACACCGTGCATCCCGGTCAGCTTAATCAGCCAATGCGCCAGCTCGTTGATCACGCCGAGCGCACCGCGCACCGTATCAACCGGCTGCAAAGGGTGAACGTCTGCAAAGCCAGGCATCCGGGCAACTTTTTCATTGAGGCGCGGGTTGTGCTTCATAGTGCAGGAACCAAGCGGGAAGAAACCCAAATCAATTCCGTAATTCTGACGGCTGAGGCGGGTATAGTGCCGTATCGCTTCAGGCTCTGCCAAACCGGGCAGGCCGATATCCGCATCACGCGCCATTCCGCCGAGGCGAGTGGTTGCAGACGTATCCACTTCGGGCAGATCGACGCCGGTGGTTTGATTGTCCGCGATCTCGAAGATCAACGGCTCTTCCAGCATCAGCGCCTTATTGCCGGTGGTGGTTGCGGGACCGCCAAATTTGCCCTCGCCGGCTGCAGGTGTCGTGGGCTTCCAGCCGCTCTGATTGGGCGCGTTCATGCCAATTTCTCCTTCAGCGCGGAACAGAGGGTTTCGATATCCTCCTCGGTCGTGGTTTCGGTAACCGCAACCAGTAATCCGCCGGAAAACGCATCGACGTCCGGATACAGCCTGCCAAGCGATACGCCCGCCAAAATCTTGTCTTCGGCCAAATCGCGCACGATCTGCCGCGCGTCCGCATCGAACATGATTGTAAACTCGTTGAAGAAGCTGTCGTTCAGAACCGTCACACCGGGAACCGCCGCCAGTTTGTCTGCCGCAATACAGCTAAGGCGGTGGTTCTCTGCCGCCAATTGCCGCAACCCTTTCTCGCCCAGCAGCGTCATATGCACACTGAACGCCAGCGCGCAGAGTCCGCTATTGGTGCAGATGTTGGACGTCGCTTTCTCGCGCCGGATATGTTGCTCACGTGTCGAAAGCGTCAGCACAAAACCGCGCTTGCCATCGGCATCGACGGTCTCACCGCAAAGCCGCCCGGGCATCTGGCGGACATGCTTCTTGTCGCGCACAGCAAACAGGCCGAGATAGGGTCCGCCAAATTGCAGACCAACGCCAATCGACTGACCTTCACCCACGACGATATCCGCGCCCAGCTCACCGGGTGACTTGATCGCACCCAACGCCACTGGTTCGGTGTTTACGGCGATCAGCAGCGCACCTTTGGCATGCGCTGCTTCGGCAATCTCTTCCAAATCCGGCAGGCGGCCCAAAATGTCGGGATATTGGACCACAACGCAGGATGTATTGTCGTCGATCCGTGCAATCAGACCCGCATTGTCGGGCTGCGCACTGATCGCGGGCTTCGCACCGGCGATATCGTCATCGGTAAACTTGGCCATCGTGCGAACGACTTCAGCATAGTGGGGGTGCAGCGCGCCGGAGAGAACCACTCGCTTGCGCTTGGTTACGCGATGCGCCATCGCCACCGCTTCCCAGCATGCGGTCGAGCCATCATACATCGATGCATTGGCTACTGCGCAGCCATAGAGGCGCGCAACCTGGCTCTGGAATTCGAACAGCATTTGCAGCGTGCCCTGCGCGATTTCGGGCTGGTACGGTGTGTAGGCCGTCAGAAATTCGCCGCGCTGGATGATATGATCGACCGAAGCCGGAACATGATGGCGATAAGCCCCGGCGCCGAGGAAAAACGCCGCATCTGCCGCCGCCAGATTCTGCTTCGACAGCGTGCGCATATGTTTCTCGACCGCCATCTCGCCGGCATGCATTGGCAAATCGCGGATCGGTCCATCAAGCCGCGCCACTTCGGGCACATCGATAAACAGATCATCGACAGAGGAAGCGCCGATAGTGTCGAGCATCGCCGAGCGGTCGGTATCGGTGAGGGGTAGGTAACGCATTCTATCAATTCCCGTCATCCCAGCGAAGGCTGGGATCGCTGTCCGCTAGGTCGGACGATGTTGAAAAAGATCCCGGCCTGCGCTGGGATGACGTCGGTAATTACAAGCTGGCGACAAACGCCTCGTAAGCCTTGGCGTCCATCAGGCCTTCAAGTTCGTCCTTGTCACCGATGGTCATTTTGAAGAACCAACCGTCTTCTTCAGGAGACGTGTTCACCAGCGCGGGGTCTTCTTCCAAGGCGGCATTGCCTTCGACAACTTCGCCGGTGATCGGCGCGTAGACGTCGCTTGCTGCTTTGACTGATTCCACGACAGCCGCATCGCCGCCCTTATCGACCATCGATCCCACTTCGGGCGTTTCGACAAACACAATGTCGCCCAATTGCTCTTGCGCGTAGTCAGTGATGCCGACGGTTGCGGTATCGCCTTCTACGTCGATCCATTCATGTTCATCGGTGAAGTAACGGGCCATCGGTTCAGTCTCCTCGGTAGTAATTATTCGGTACGAAGGGCATCGGCGTAACGGTTGCATCGAGCCGCTTGTTCCGGACCTCAATCTGCAATTGAGTATCTTTCTTGGCGTAGTCGGATGCGACGTAAGCCATCGCGATCGGATAACCGAGCGTAGGCGAGAAACCGCCGCTGGTCACACGGCCGATCTGTTCGTCTCCGGAGAATACCAATGCGCCTTCACGCGCAGGCATCCGGCCGTCGACTTTAAGGCCAACACGCTTGGTCGGCGATCCTTCATCCAGCATCTTGGCGCATGTCGCATGGCCCATCCAGCCACCCGTTTCACGGCGGCTTTTGGCGAGGCCAAACAAGAGGCGCGCCGACACAGGATCGGTCTCCGTATCAAGATCATGCCCATAAAGCGGAAGGCCAGCTTCCAGACGCAGCGAATCCCGTGCACCCAAGCCAATCGGTTGCACCTCAGGTTCATTGCACAGCAGCGTCGCAATCTTCTCTGCATCCTTGGCCGGGAGCGAGATTTCAAACCCGTCTTCACCGGTATAGCCGGAGCGGCTGATGCTCATCCCGACGCCATCAATTTCGAAATGTCCGAACTTCATAAAGACCAACGATGACAGAGGAAATTTTCCTGTCGCATGGCGGTCTAGTGCCACAAACGCTTCCGGGCCCTGCAATGCCAGCAGAGCACGGTCTTCGAGGTGGTTGAGCGTGACATCGTCGGGCAGATGCTCGCGCAGATGGGCGATATCTTCCCATTTGGTCGCACCGTTCACCACGAGGTAGAACTCGTTCGGCCAGCGTGAAACCATCAGATCATCGAGTACCCCGCCTTCCTCGTTGAGCAGCAGAGAATAGCGCTGCATGCCCAATTCCAGCGTAGACAGATCGATCGGTAGCAGCGCCTCAAGTGCAGCAGCAGCGCCTTCGCCGGAAATCAGCAATTGCCCCATATGGCTGACATCGAACAGGCCTGCATGGGTGCGGGTCCAATTGTGTTCAGCCACGATTCCACCATGCTCTCCGGCATATTGAATCGGCATCTGATAACCGGCAAATTCGACCATCCGCCCGCCCATTTTGCGGTGCCATGCGTCCAACGGGAGCATTTGCTCCTCCGGCATATCGTCTGGGTGGGTATCAGATGTATCGTCGCTCATAACAGTCCCCGGCAAAGTGCACACGCGCCATTACGGCCCGCCAATTCTGCACCCCCTCTGTCGGGTAACCTGAGAGTTTTAACGTGCCGCCCGTTACCGGATCTTGCACGCTTACCCCTTCGGTGGCCCGTCTTGCGAAGGGCGCTTTCCAGAGTGTCTGCCAATGCGCGGTCCGTTATACCTGAGAGTTTCCGGGGCGGTTGCTCCTTCGGTGCCACAGCTCCTGCAAGCTATGATCTCTCCCGCGCATCGGCCAAAGAATCACTTCCTTGGCGACGGATATTTCACTGCGCGAATAGCGCGCCTCGGTCAATCAAGATTGGGCCTCAGCCAGCGTTCGGCGGTGGATAGATCGACACCGCGGCGCTGCGCATAGTCTTCCAACTGATCGCGGCCAATGCGCGCGACGCCGAAATACTGGCTTTCCGGATGCCCAAAATAGAACCCGCTCACCGCGGCCGTAGGGAACATCGCGAAGCTCTCTGTGAGCTCCAGTCCGACGTTTTTCTCCGCTTCGAGCAATTCGAACAGGATCGGCTTAAGGCTGTGATCGGGACAGGCAGGATAGCCCGGCGCAGGGCGGATGCCGCGATATTGTTCTTTGATCAGCGCCTGATTGGTCAACTGCTCACCGGGAGCATAGCCCCACAGATCGGTGCGTGTGTGCTGATGCAATCGCTCGGCGAAGGCCTCTGCAAAACGGTCTGCCAAGGCTTTCAGCAGGATGTCCGAATAATCATCCTTGTCAGCTTGGAAACGCGCACTGTGCGAGTCGATACCGTGGATGCCGACCGCGAAACCGCCAATCCAGTCGCCCGCCGGGTCGATGAAGTCAGCGAGGCACATATTCGCGCGGTCGCGGCTTTTCTTCACTTGCTGACGCAGGAACGGGAGCACGACATGCTCCTCGCGATTGACCCGGTGGATGGTCACATCGTCACCATCCCGTGCGCAGGGCCAGAAGCCGCACACACCGCGCGCGGTCAGCCATTTTTCCTCGACAATCTGATCGAGCATCGCCTGCGCATCTTCAAACAGAGGCCGCGCGGCTTCTCCGACGACATCGTCTTCCAAAATCGCGGGGTAATTGCCGTGCAATTCCCATGCGCGGAAGAACGGCGTCCAGTCGATATACTCGCGCAGATCGGCCAGATCCCAATCGTCGAAAACATGCACACCCGGTTTGTCCGGCGGCGCTGCTTTGTCGCTGAGATAGGCGTCGTAATAATTGGCCCGCGCTTCGTCCAAAGTTAGCAATGCGCTCTGTGCTTTACCTGCGCGGACGTCGCGGACATGCGCGTAGTCACCGGCAACTTCTTGCACGAAATCATCGCGCAAAGTGTCGGACAAGAGCTTACTCGCCACGCCTACGGCACGGCTCGCGTCGAGCACATGGATCACCGGCCCGTCATAGGCCTCGTCGATCCTCAGCGCGGTGTGAACTTTGCTGGTCGTCGCACCACCAATCAGCAGCGGCATAGTCATATTCGCGCGCTGCATTTCCTCGGCAACGGTCACCATTTCATCGAGCGAAGGCGTAATCAGACCTGACAGCCCGATCATGTCGACGTCCTCTTCTTTGGCGACTTCGAGGATTTTGGACCACGGCACCATCACGCCCAGATCAATCACTTCATAGCCGTTACATTGCAGAACCACGCCGACGATATTCTTGCCAATATCGTGCACATCGCCCTTCACGGTGGCCATGATAATCTTGCCCTTGGAGGCCTGATCTTCGGGTGCCATGCCTGCCTTCTCTGCCTCGATAAACGGGATCAGGTGGGCGACGGCCTTCTTCATCACGCGGGCAGATTTGACCACTTGCGGCAGAAACATTTTGCCGCTGCCGAACAGATCGCCGACGACATTCATGCCGTCCATCAGCGGGCCCTCGAT
Organism: Pontixanthobacter sp. CEM42; assembly: GCF_017812015.1. Taxonomy (GTDB): domain Bacteria; phylum Pseudomonadota; class Alphaproteobacteria; order Sphingomonadales; family Sphingomonadaceae; genus Pontixanthobacter. The sequence goes on from NZ_JADQTN010000001.1 coordinate 2,052,925, forward strand.
CACTTCGATGGGTCGGCCACCGCGTTCTTCAGTGGCGGCGCGCATTTCTTCAGTGTCCGAGACAATATCCGCGTCGATGCCTTTGACCAACGCATGCTCAAGCCGCTTTTCAACGGCCCAACCGCGCCATTCCTCAGCTTCCTTTTCGGCCTTCGCGTCCTTGCCTTTGTAGCTTTCGGCAAGGTTGATCAATCGCTCGGTCGCGGTCTCTTCACCCTCGACAGGGCGCATCAGGATCACATCTTCGCAGGCATCGCGCAACGTGGGATCAATAGTGTCATAGACATCAAGCTGGCCCGCATTGACAATAGCCATATCGAGGCCCGCCGGGATAGCATGATAGAGAAACACCGAATGCATCGCGCGGCGCACAGTCTCGTTACCGCGAAAGCTGAAACTCAGATTGGATAGTCCGCCTGATGTCTTGGCATGCGGGCAATTTGCCTTGATCTCGCGCACCGCCTCAATGAAATCGAGGCCGTAGCGATCATGCTCCTCAATACCGGTCGCAACAGCAAAGATATTGGGATCAAAGATGATGTCCTCAGGCGGGAAGCCGATGCCGGTCAGCAATTCATAGGCGCGCGAACAGATCTCGATCTTGCGCTCTTTGGTGTCAGCCTGACCCGTTTCGTCAAACGCCATCACGACCACGGCCGCGCCGTAATCCATGCATTTGCGCGCTTGCTCTAGGAATTGCTCTTCGCCCTCTTTCATTGAGATCGAGTTGACAATGGGCTTGCCCGAAACGCATTTCAGACCCGCTTCGATCACTTCCCATTTGGAAGAGTCGATCATCAACGGAACGCGCGCGATATCAGGTTCCGCCGCAATCAATTTCAGGAACGTCGTCATTGCGTGAACTGCGTCGAGCAGCCCTTCATCCATGTTGACGTCGATCACCTGCGCACCGTTTTCGACCTGCTGACGAGCAACCTCGACAGCCGTGTCATAGTCATCCGCCATGATCAGCTTTTTAAACCGGGCAGAGCCGGTCACATTGGTACGCTCGCCAATATTGACGAATTGGGCGGTTTGGGGCTGTGTCATTATGCTGCGATCGTGAAAGGTTCGAGGCCGGCAAGGCGCATTTGCGTGTCGCGTTGCGGCAATTTGCGCGGAGCAAGCCCTTCAACCGCACCCGCGATCGCCGCGATATGTTCAGGGCTGGAGCCGCAACACCCGCCGAGGATATTCACTTGTCCGTTCTCCGCCCATTCGCGGACCAGTGACGCAGTGGTAGCAGGCAGTTCGTCATATTCGCCGAGTTCGTTGGGCAGTCCCGCATTCGGGTAAGCCATCAGCTGCGTATCGGCGATCTTGCTGAGCATTTGGACATGCGGGCGCAATTGCTCCGCGCCGAACGAACAGTTCAGCCCGACAGTAATCGGATTGGCGTGGCGCACGGCATACCAGAACGCTTCGACCGTATGGCCAGAAAGATTCCGGCCCGACAGATCGGTCAGCGTCATCGACAGCATGATAGGGACATCGCGGCCCAGCTCACGCTCCAACTGCTTGACCGCCATCACGCCTGCTTTAGCGTTGAGCGTATCGAAGATCGTCTCGATCAGAATAAAATCGCAGCCGCCTTCAATCAGTGCAGCTGCTTGCTCGTGATAGACGGACGTCAGATAGTCGAAATCGATTTCACGAAAGCCCGGGTCTTCGACATCAGGCGATAACGACAGCGTCTTGTTAGTCGGACCGATAGCACCTGCAACGAAGCGCGGGCGGCCATCCATCTCTTCGAATTCATCGGCCAGTTTGCGCGCAATCTTGCCCGATTCAACATTGATATCGCGCACCAATGCCTCTGCCGCATAGTCGGCCTGGCTGATGACATTGGCAGAGAATGTGTTGGTCGCGATCACATCCGAACCGGCATCCAAGTAAGCGCGGGTAATGTCTTCGATCACATCGGGCCGTGTCAGCGCAAGAATGTCATTATTGCCCTTTTGGTCGGCTTTCAAACCCAGATCACCGGCGTAGTCCTCTTCAGACAATTTGCGGTTCTGAATCTGCGTACCGAATGCGCCATCGGAAATCAGAACGCGCTTGGCGGCTTCTGCGTTGAGTTTCTCACGCGCGGTCGAGAGGGGTGTCATTGGGCATCACCTTTGGGACGCATCCCGAGCATATGGCAAATCGCATAAGCGAGGTCCGCGCGGTTCAATGTGTAGAAATGGAAATCGCGCACACCGCCGGCATAGAGGCGGCGGCACAATTCGGCAGCTACAGTAGCCGCAACCAATTGGCGCGAAGCAGGCCGCTCGTCCAAACCATCGAACAAGCCGTCCATCCAAGCCGGTATTTCAGCGCCGCAAGCACCCGCGAATTTGCGGGCCTGGGCAACGTTGGTCACGGGCAAAATACCAGGGAGCAGCGGAGCAGTGATACCCTTCGCCGCCGCTGCATCTTGAAAGCGGAAGAATTTGTCAGCGGAGAAGAAGAACTGGCTGATCGCGCGCGTGGCACCGGCATCCAGCTTGCGCTTCAGATTATCCAAATCGCTTTGCGGGCAATCGGCATCGGGGTGCGTTTCAGGATAGGCCGCGACCGATATTTCAAAGTCGGCGATCTCTTTCAAACCTGAAACCAGTTCGGCAGCGTTTGCATAACCATCGGGATGCGGCACAAACGGCGCGCCCGGCTCGCCCATATCTCCGCGCAGAGCGACAATGTGGCGGACGCCTGCTTCCCAATAGTGCTCCGCGACTTCGCGGATTTCTGCCTTGCTGGCATCGACGCATGTCAGGTGCGCCGCGGCAGGCATCTGCGCTTCTTTGATGATCCGCGCGACCGTGTTGTGCGTGCGTTCGCGCGTGGAACCGCCTGCACCATAAGTAACCGAGACAAAGCTTGGATCGAGCGGTTTCAATTCCTGCACCGCATCCCATAGCTTCGCTTCCATCTTCTCCGTTTTGGGAGGGAAGAATTCGAAGGACGCATTGATATCGCCCGGCAAGCCGGAGAAGAGCGGCGTGTCGACAGCGGTTTGCGCTTCGCGTTTCGGGTCTAGCTCATTGGTCATCGGACTGCCTCTTTCTGATCGGTAGAGGCGGGAACACCGATGCGGGTCCCAAGCCATATTTTCACAGTCAATTCGCCTTCATCAAGCGCAATGGGCTTAGCCGGCTGATAGCCCGCCTCGCGCAGCAGATCGCGGATCGCTTTATCGGTAAAGCCCAGCCGGACATGCGCATGGCGATCGCGCAATTCTTCGTGATCATGCGCGGCAAAATCGACAATCGCGATGCGACCGGCAGGCCGTGTGACGCGTGCCGCTTCAGTCAGTGCCGCTGCTGGATCCTGCGCGAAGTGCAGAACTTGGTGCAGCAGCACGGTGTCGAAACGGTGCGCTTGAAATGGCAACGCAACAAAGTCGCCCTGGACCAACTCAATGCCGTCGCTCGGGAGGTTCTGCAGCTTGGCGCGCGCAACGCGGAGCATGTCGAGGCTTTTATCGAGCGCGACGATATGATCCGCTTGCGGGGCGAACAATTCAGCCATCCGGCCGCTGCCGGTACCGATATCGAGCAACTGGCCAAGCGGCTCCTCACCCAATGCCTGGAACAAACGTTCTTCGACCTGCTGATCGGGGCTGTGTAGTTGGCGCAGCTCATCCCACTCGTCGGCATGGCGTGCGAAGTAAGATGCTGCGTTTTCCTCGCGCGCGCCGCGGATATTCTTCAACTGCCGCCGGTCGTCGGCGCACATCGTGGCAAAAGCGTCATCCTCGCGCTCTGCTGTCGCGAGCAGGCGCGACACCGCTTCACCTACCGGATTGCCGCGCTCATTGCCGACGGAAGCGCGCAGAAACACCCAGCTTCCTTCGCGGTGACGCTCTGCCAAACCCGCATCGCACAAGATCGCTACATGGCGTGAAACACGCGGCTGGCTTTGCCCGAGAACCTGCGCCAATTCGCCCACCGCCAGTTCCATCGCTGACAGCAGCCGCATAATGCGGAGACGCGTAGGATCCGCCAGTGCGCGCATGGTGGTTTCAATCTTCATGTCGGAGGGCATATAAAGATATCGTTATATCTGCAAGTGGATACGGAACTTTCCTACTCCGCAAACGGCCGATAGGATGTGTTTCATCAACTAACCCCCGTGAAAGTGCGTCATGAAATATACCAAATTCGGCAATACCGGCCTGACCGTCTCGCGATTGTGCCTCGGATGCATGAGCTTCGGCGATGCCGCGGCAGACGGCCATGATTGGGCGATGGACGAAGACGCTTCGCGCCCGATGATCCGGCAAGCGCTGGAAGCGGGGATCAACTTCTTCGATATCGCCAATTCCTATTCCGGCGGAACCTCCGAGGGAATCACCGGCAAACTGCTGAAAGAAATGTCGCGGCGCGATGAGGTTGTGATCGCGACCAAGGCATTCTTTCCGTGGCGGCGAGCACCCAACACCGGTGGTCTCTCTGCCAAAGCACTAATGCATGCGGTGGATGACAGTTTGCGTCGTCTCGGCACCGATTACATCGATCTCTACCAAGTCCACCGTCTTGATCTGGATACACCGATGGAGGAAATCCTTGAGACGCTCGATGCGATCGTTCGCTCTGGCAAAGTCCGCTACATCGGCGCGTCGTCTATGTACGCATGGCAGCTGATGAAGATGCTGCATATCTCCGAGATAAAGGGCCTGAAACGCTTCATCTCGATGCAGAATTACGTCAATCTGCTTTACCGCGAGGAAGAGCGCGAGATGCTGCCGCTGTGCGCCGATCAAGGTGTCGCGGTGATGCCGTGGAGTCCAATGGCTCGTGGGAAATTGACGCGACCTTGGGATGTTGAGACGGATCGTTCGCAAACTGATCTGGTCGGCAAAGCACTCTATTCGCGGGCTGATGCGAATGACCGTGCAGTTGTCGATGCCGTGGCAGCGCTGGCCGAAAAACGCGGGTTACCAATGGCGCAAATCGCGCTGGCTTGGGTACTCCACCAAACTGCAGTGACTTCACCCATCATTGGTGCGACCAAACCGAAGCATATCGAAGATGCTGTGGCAGCGCTTGATGTCGAATTGTCGCGAGATGAGATCAAGGCGCTCGAGGCACCTTACGTCCCGCATTCGGTTTCAGGAATTTTCGGGATGCCGAAGCATGATCTGGAAGTCAGCGTTCTCGGCGAGGGCTAACGCCGCTTCACACTGCGCCGGTGAAGCAGGCACACCGGAACTCGTCGCTCGGTCGCTTCTTCACCGCCCAATGCAGCGCGCACCAGTAAAGCGCCCGCGACATCAATGTCCGGCTCTATCGTGGTCAAAGGCGGGTTCGAATATTGGCCTGCTCGAAGCCCGTCAAAACCGATCATCGAGCAATCCTCGGGAACCGAAATACCTTCAGCGTTGAATACTTCCAGCACACCCAATGCAATCGTGTCCGTGCTGACAAACAAACCATCGAATGGCTTGCCGGAAGCGATCAATTCCCGGGCGGCTTTGCGGCCTTGTTCTTCGCGATCAAGACTCTCATCGACCGTAAACAATACCGGCTTCAGACCGCGATCTGTGATCGCTTTGGCATAGCCATCATTGCGTTCGCCGAATTGCTTCTGCGGCGAGTCCGCCGACCCGATATGAACAACATGCTTACACCCGGCATCAAGCAATTCAGTCGTTGCCAAAATGCCGCCTTCATAATTGTCCGAGCGAACCCATTCCAGCTCATCAAACGGAGAGCTCCAATAGGCCACCGACCGTCCATCACCGCTCAATTCACGAAAGTAATCCCACGCTGCGTTATTCACGCCGGTGCCGATCACGATCATTGCATCTGCCTGGCCGCGCTCTTCATATTTGCCGAAAAACCGACCTTCCTCAGATTGGAAGGACACTAGCGTTTCGTAACCCTGCTTCGCTCCAGCCGCGCAAACGCTGCCAAGCAAAGAGAAGTGGAACGGGTTCAGACCACTGGCCGATTCATCAGGGCGGCCAATCACGACAACAGCCAGAGTACCTGTCTTACCTCGCCGCAACCGTGCAGCGCGCTCGTCCACAACGTAGCCCAGTTCTTCCGCGGCCTTCATCACTTTGGCACGCGTCGGCTCGGTTATCGCAGTTGAGCCAGCGAGCGCACGCGATACGGTCGATTGACTGACTCCGGCACGCTCGGCGACGTCGAACGACGTGACCCGGTAGCGCGCTTTGCGCTCTGTCATAGTTTCCCTCTCCATATTCTGTGCATACCTATCCCAAGAATGCGAGCGTTGGGCAAGTGGCCCGTAACCACACTCGGGGACCAGATGTGATTAAGGCCGGATCTGACCAGAGCCATGCACCAGATATTTGAAGCTGGTGAGTTGCTCTAAGCCGACAGGACCGCGCGCATGCATCTTGCCAGTGGCGATACCGATTTCCGCACCCATCCCGAACTCGCCGCCATCGGCAAATTGGGTCGAGGCATTGTGCATCACAATCGCGCTGTCGATTGCAGTCATGAACTGGCGCGCAGCGTCATCGTTTTCAGTGACTATTGCATCGGTGTGGCCGGAAGAATGCTCTGCCACGAAGGTTACCGCCTCATTCAATCCATCGACTAGCTTGACCGAGGCAACCGCATCCAAGAATTCAGTGCCGAAGTCGTCATCGTTTGCCAGCCTCAAACGACTATCAATCGCCACCGAATCCGGATCACCGCGCAGTTCGCAATCGGGCATCGCATCAGCCAACATTGGCACGAAACGCTCGGCTACCACTCGATCAACTACAATGCTTTCGGTCGCCCCGCACACACCTGTCCGGCGCAGTTTGGCGTTGCGGACAATTGAGACTGCCTTTTCGAGATCGGCGTCAGCGTGAACATAACTGTGACAATTGCCGTCCAAATGCAGCAATGTCGGTACCTTTGCTTGATCGCGCACCAACTCAACCAGTCCGCGGCCACCGCGTGGGATCACCAGATCGACATAATCCACCGCGCAAAGCAAATCGGAAACGGCATTGCGATCGGTTGTGCCAACGGTTTGCACAGCATCTTCGGGCAAGCCCGCAACCCGCAGACCAGCTTGCATACAGGCGACGATCTCTCGTGTGGAATGCTGGCTTTCAGATCCTCCACGCAGGATTATCGCATTACCTGATTTGACGCACAATGCGCTCGCATCAGCACCGACATTCGGGCGGGATTCGTAGATCATCCCGATCACACCAATGGGCACCGCGACGCGCTCAATCTTCAAACCGTTGGGGCGGTCGAACTCGGCCAGTTTCCGCCCGACCGGGTCAGGCAATTCTGCAATGTTCTCAAGCGCCGCAGCCATGCCTTCGATACGGTCCGCAGTGAGAAGCAAACGGTCGATGAAGGATTCGGGCTTGGTAGCCCGAACGCTCTCAACGTCTTGCTGGTTCGCTTCGAGCAGCGTCGATGTCGCCGCTCGCAAGGCGTCGGCAGCAGCTGCTAGCGCATGATTCTTCGCTTCGGTGTTCGCTGCAGCCAATCCGCGCGCGGCCACTTTGGCTCGCTTACCAAGCGTAGCGATAGTGAAAACAGAATTGGCCGCTGAGCAGTCCATAGCTTCGTATTAGCACAAACGTGCAAACGGCGAAGTTGAGAAAAGCTTGGCTATACTAAAGCCCGCGCACCTCAGCCTAAGCCAGCTATCCTCAAATGATCGGTAACAGATGCTTCGACCGAATATTCTTCTGCTATTGCGCGCATCGCAGATGGCGTTGCGCTATTCTGCATCGCGCCGGCAATAGCATCCGCAAGTGCTACTTCGTTCTCTACCGGAACCGCTGGACGACCCAATGCCGCAAACATCTCCGTCAACCCATCGGAGCAATCCGTCGTTACGACATCGCAACCAGCGGCCATCGCTTCCAAAGGTGCGGCAGGCAAGCCTTCCCAGCGTGATGACAGCACCATGATATCACTGGTCGCATAGGCTGAAGTTGGATCGTCAACAAAGCCGGCGAATTCAACCCGGTCCGCCACCCCCAATTGGTCGACCAGAGCTTTCAGTTCCGCCTCCAGTGAACCATCACCAAGGATACGCATCTGCCACGGCAAGCCCTTGATTCGCGCCAGCGCTTTGATGAGATTAGCGTGATCCTTCTGATATTCGAGACGTCCGACCGAGAGTAGCTTGCACTGCTCGCCTTTCGCACGTGCACGAGCGCGCCCACCGAGTGCGAGCATTGCTTCAGTTACGTAAGCGTTTTTGACCGCGCGGAATTTGCGTCCAACCGATGGCATCAATTGCGCATAGGCCTTTGCATCGGCCTCGCTCAGCGTAAGACAGATATTGCCGCGCGCCACCGTCTGCTTGAAACGTGCCGTGCGGATGGCAGTGACAAAACCGCTCATGCCGGGACGCGAGATCGGGTTCGTAATCTTCTGGATGATCTTGGTGGTCGTCGCCCCCGCGATTTTGCGTGCGACGGCTATCGTGAGATTGCTCTGATTACCTGCCGAAAAAATCGCGGCGGGTTGATGCTGTTTGATCATCCGGGAGAGCGACGGGATCTGTTGAACCAGCTTCAACCCGCGACCGCCAAACGGAACCGAGGGCACAATCCGAACAGTAACCTTATGCGAGATCAATGAGGCGAGTGGCCCCTCACGCTTAGTCAGCCAAAGCTCGCTATTCAGGCCGCGCTCAGCCATGCCGTTTGCCAGCAGGATCGCAACCCGGTCCAGGCCACCATTGCCTGGCTCGAACAGGAAGTGGACGACGGGTCTACTATGATTGGATGCAGCCTCACCGGCCATTGGTCAGAATTTCCTCAGCCAACACCAAATCCTCCGGCTTATCGACATCAATCACTGCTTCCGGCTGCGACAACACCACTGGTTTCACGGCAACACCCAGCCGCTGCCCGGCACGGCGAAGTGCTTCCGGAAATGCAATTGTCCGCGTCAAAGCGCGCAGCAGTAAGATAGGCCCGAAGCGCGACATGATCGACAGGCTCTTTTTCCGATCCTGCTCAACGCCAGACCACAGTTCGAGCGCCGCAGCCACATTCGCATTGCGCAAGGCGAACAGGTTTGCGCCTGAATAATGCCCATCGGAAAATTTCAGCCACGTTCGTTTGGTCTCGGGATATGCCGCTTCGACAATCTTCCGCTCTCCGACACCGACCGCTAGGTCAACATCACCTACGCCGCATAGAAATTCCTCAACCATCGCGCTCGTCAGCAAGGCATGATCAGCGGTTGTTATCAGCACAGGCCAAGGGGCAGAATTTGAACCAGCGATCGCGGCAATGCTCGATGCAATTCCCGAGCCGCTGGATGCAAGACCAACTTTTGGATTGTCAGCCAATTCCGCCGTATCGCCGGCAAGCAAAAGCTCCGGCTCCTGCGCCAGAATGACAACCCTAGCGATGCGTGAGCTGACCAACAAAGTGGCGCATACACGCGAGAGCATTGATTGCCCGCAAACCGGAATCAACGCCTTATACTTCTGACCGCTTGCTTCAGCCATCGGGTCGACACCCGGGCGTTGACCAGCCAGCACAATCGCTGTCCAACCGTCAGGCTGCCCTTCACTCACGTCCCAGAAACTCCGCTATCGCCATTGCCGCCCGATCAGCGGAACTCCGGATCGGGTCAAGGTCAAAGGTCTGGCGTAACGCCTTTTCCTGCTCCTTGCGGTAGTGATCTTGCAGCGGAACGGCTTGCTCCAACGCTTCGCCCAAACCGTCCGCGTCATCAACGACCGGCCCGAACTTCCAAAAGGCATAGTTTGGACTATCCCGCCAATCGGCATCGTGTGAATTAAGGAATATCGCCGGACGCGGCTGCGCGATAAATTCATATACTTGGCTGCTGACATCGCCAATATAGACGTCCCCCATCCGCGTATATGTCATGTCGACGCTGTTCGGACTGCCTTCGTCGATATGGATATGGTCTAGCCGTTTGAAACGCTCCGGTACCGTCTGTCGCCAGCGTAACACACGATGCTCGACCGAGGCCAACAGCTTCCGGCGGAACAGCATCACATGCGGGGCAACCACCAGATTGTACTGTGTCTGTCCGGCAAAATACTCAAGCAGCGGTATTCCAAAATCATACCATGACGATAGTCTGGGATCGAAATGCGGGTTGTAGAACACGACCGGCCGATCATTTGCGAATATCGGCTGCTCACTCGCGCGGACTCGCGAGTCAAACTTGGGGTAGCCGACCACTGCCGAGGCATCGCTGCGGATCAATCCAGCCTCGAGCATCCTACCTCGCGTTTTCTCACCTGGCAGCATAACAAAGTCAAAATGTGCATAGTCAGGCGAGAAGCCGATTGAGCGATCACCCGCGCCATGGGGAAACATAATCAGCTTTGTATCGGTGAGGCCGAACTTTGTTTTCAGCATTGTCGATGTTGTTTCGGGCACAACCAGCGCATCGTAACTGCGAAGTAAGTCCAAATTTGCGGCAAGGAACCCGACCCGCCCCAACGGAGCTGCTCCGCCGATCATATTCTCGGCCAAGCCTAACGCCTTGCTTGGCTTAAGCGAGTGAATGGTTGGCGCATCAAGATCCGGGTCGAGGTGCCGTTTCACAACTTCGCTCTGCGCATCGCTAGAGGATAGAACATCGACGATCATCGACGGACATTGCTTGCGCAGCGCAGAGATAATCGGTGCAGTATGCGCGATTTGATGCAACTCGTCATGGTTGAACAAGAAGCCCACTTTCAGGCGGTTTTGCATTGGATTTCGCTTGCTCAAGATGGGGGCCAATGGACTAAGACTCGCGTATAGCTACCGCCTAACGCAAAGTCACTTGTATCACCGTATTTGAAAAACCGCAGAAACCGTTATAGTCGGGTTATCGAGTGCCCAACCCAACCCCGTGAAAGACCGCAACCATGAGCGCCGACACCCACCCGATCGCGGGTGAAAAGCGTGACTTGCGCAAGGGCGCGTGGCAAATCCTCAGTGGGTTTGGTGTGCGGATGGCCGCGCGTATTCTGCTGATTGTATTCGTCGCGCGGATGTACGGGATCGAGGATTTCGGTCGACTGGGCGAAATCGTAGCAGTGGTAGAATTGCTCGCAACCTTTGCAACCTTCGGTTTGGCGAAGGTCCTACTCGGTAGGCTGAGCGAAGACGGACAAGAGCATCAGGCAGCTTCGCGGATCGCCGAGGCTGCCGGGCTCGTTGCCATCCTGTCATTCTCGATGACTGCAATTTTGTGGGCGGCATGGCCACTTCTGGCTTCGCAATCGATGGCTGGGTCGGAGTTCGTGCTGTTCGGTATTCCACTGATCGCATTGTCCGAGATTGCGACCACCGCAACGCGCCATTTCCGCACCGCATTCTGGGATACTTTAGTCAAAGCACTGGTGAAGCCGTGGAGCTTCCTCATTCTCGCGGTCGCGGCCTATTATTGGCTTGCAGGCACAACGCTGCCTTCGGGCAAAGTGATTTCGTCCGAGCAAGCTTTGCTCGGAGCTTATATTGGATCGCTGGCCCTAACCGCCTGCGCGGCATTGTTCGCAACCACCATATCATTCGGTCGCGGCTTCTTCGCAGGCGCATCGCGGCCAACCCTTGGCGGAATTTTCGATCTCGCCAAACGCAGCTTCCCAATCGCGCTTAATGATACCAGCGTGTATGCCTTCCGCCGGATCGACATCATTATTCTCGCGGTGGTAGCAGGCCCCAAGGCAACCGGGATTTACTACCTCGCACAGCAAATCGCGACGGTCGTCGAGAAGGTCCGCTATCTATTTGAGCCAGTGCTCGCACCAATTGTCGCGCAGAGCAAATCGCTCGACACGATCGGCGAGCATTTGAGACGCTTGGGCTGGTTTATCTTCGCGGCTCAGACGGCCATTATCGTCCTGTTCGCGATCTTCGGTGAGCCTTTACTCACATGGTTTGGTTCCGGCTTTGCGTTCGGACTCTTCGTGGTCCTGGCGATTCTGGTCGGCGAATTGCTGGATGGAAGCTTCGGCTTGTGTGAACTACCAATGGTCTATCGCCACCCGGTCTGGCCTCCAAGAATGGCGCTCGCTGCCCTAGCAATCGAAGTGGTCCTCGTTTGGATTCTAGCGACCCAATTTGGCGCGCTCGGCGCAGCCATCGGCTTTGCCACAGCAATGCTGATACTCGCTGCAATGCGGATCATTGCTGTCAGATCGCTCTACGGATTTAGAGTGCTAAGCTGGAGGCAACCAGCCGTAGCAACGCTAGCCATCGGAATTGTACTGGCCACAAACACTGCCCTGATACCGACTGTCTTTAGCTAGAATGCAATGGTGCCGCTTAGAGGATTCGAACCTCTGACCCCATCATTACGAATGATGTGCTCTACCACCTGAGCTAAAGCGGCGTTTTGCAGATCGGCTTGCATTGCAGTGGTGTTGCAATCCGCGATCGGCAAATATTTGCCCAAGACTATGGAGGCCCGAGCCGGAATCGAACCGGCGTGCACGGTTTTGCAAACCGCTGCGTCACCACTCCGCCATCGGGCCTCACCCCTTGCGGAGAGGCGCAACTAGCGACTTAATTTCGCGAGTGCAATCCTAGGTTTTCACCCAATCGCCTATTGGGCTGGCCAGCGGCAAAAGTTTCGCTATGAAACTTGCCCATGAGTGTGAGTGATTTGATCCAGCCCATCAGTGCTGATGATGGTGCAGTAACCCTTCCCAATGCCAAGACATGGATGCAAGGCCGCACACTATATGGCGGTGCTTCTGCGCTACTGGCCTATACCCACGCGATCCGTAAGTTTACCGATTTGCCGCCATTCCGTGCGGCGCAGGTCGGGTTTGTCGCGCCGATTGGAGAGACATTTGAGCTCACGAGTGAGATCATAAGGCAGGGGCGGAATGTAGCGCAGTTAAGAACCGAGATCATTTGCGATGGCAAAGTTGCGCTGACCGCGTTCTGGTTGTTCGGAACCGGCCGTGAGGCCAACGCACTTCACCCTGCCGCCGCCGTGCAACCGCCAGCAGGCAGACCGGAAGATTCCAGCGCGGTCGATGCACCCTATGCACCGGAATTTCTGAAAAACAACTACGATGTCCATTATACGCCAGAGCGACGAGCCAGCGAAGAGCCAGTGATCCGCAGATGGACACGGCTGAAGGAACCTTCTGGTATCGATCCGGTCTCTGAACTGATCCTTATGGGTGACACCTTGCCGCCCTCAGCCGCCAGAATTATGCAACGCCGCGGCCCTATCAGTTCGGTCAATTGGTCCTTCAACCTGCTCGATCCTGAACCCGTCACACGCGATGGTTGGTGGCTTGCCGAAACGGCAAGCGATCACGCGGATCAAGGCTATTCGAGCGAGCGGCTCAGGCTTTGGAACGCCGATGGCAAGCAAATGCTATCGGGCATCCAATTGGTCGCGATATTCGGTTAGCCGAGCAAGACGCGCGGCTCCGAACGATCAAACGTCTTCGAAATTAGGTGTGCGTTTGGCCATGCCCGCCATCACTGCTTCAATCTGGTTCTTTGTCCGCATGATGCTGTGCTGCTCTAGGCTTTCTTCCATCAGAATCGCATCGCCATCGAAGTCGGCCATTTTGTTCGACAAGCGCTTGGCACCGCGGACAGCATGCGGATTGCGATTTGCAATCTCGGTCGCAATTGCGGTGGCGCGCGAAAGCGGATCTGTGTCCACGAAGGTTGCCAAACCATACTCAAGCGCTTCCTCGCCGCTAAACTGGCGATTGGTATAGATCAATTCGCGCAGCACATCATCGCGCACCAAATTGCGCCACAGATCGAAGCCGCCCATATCTGGGACGAGTCCCCATTTCATCTCCATAATCGCCATGCGCGCGTCGGGTGCGACCACACGAATGTCAGCGCCGCTGGCAATCTGCATCCCGCCGCCGAAGCACACGCCATGAACCGCGGCAATCACCGGCACTGGAAGCTTGCGCCACTGCGTTGCGACCTGCTGAAACTTGTTCGAATTGCCGTAGGTGCGCTCGGTTAGTGGTGGCGTATCGGAAGAAGGTTCGGCACCGAAGTTAGACGTATCGAGGCCAGCACAGAAACTTGGGCCTTGGCCAGAAAGAACAACCGCACGCAGCCCCTTCATATCATGCAATGCCTGCCCGGCCTGAATGATCCGTTCGAACATTTCAGGATCGAGTGCATTCATCTTGTCGGGTCGCGTCAAGCGTACCTGCGCGACACCATCGTCACCAAGCTCAATTGCGACGCGATTGTTTTCCTGAAATTGCATATGCCTCACTCAATGTTGCTGATGCGCTGTTTCTGCTTCTTATCCGCTGGTAGCGATCAAGAAGGCGGCTGTCATCCGTACTCTATGGTGCGAGCTGAATCGCTGTAGGACCGGAATCTATCGTCAAAAAATAGCCACCGGACTGGCCAGTCGCAACCATCCACGACAGTCTAAATGGATGTAGCTTGGATCTGATACGAGATATGTTGACCTCGACCCGATTGGTCTCCGGGTCGTGGCCGAGGCGCCAGACATCTTTGAGGAGGCGCATCCGCGAAACAACAATATTTGGCGTTTCGGCCAGGCGCCAAAGGACTTCAAATTCACGCGGATGGAAGCCGATCCAGCTCCCGCCAATCAGCCCGTCGCGATGGAATAAATCCAATTGAATGTCACCCGCTTGCAGAAAACGCGGGAGCGTTTCATGTGGGCCGACAACGTCATGTTCTGGTTCAGAAGCAGTCGGCGATGTCACTGCCTGAAACGCGCTATTATTGGGCTACATCCTTGGCTCGGCATACGAAACACGCCTCATGCTTAGAACTTGCCGCCAGCCCGCATACTATAGGCTTTCTCGCGCGTGACGATAAGATGATCGACCACTTCAACGCCGAGCACATACCCAGCTTCAGCGAGTTTTCGTGTAGCCATTATATCATCATCGCTCGGCTGACAGCTGCCCGAAGGATGATTGTGAGCCAGCACAAGCGAGGAAGCGTCGACGGCAAGCGCACGGCGGAACAGATGTGTTACATCCAATCGGACATTGTGCGCGCTGCCCCAGCCCATCTTCTCGTCAATGAGATACTTGCCCTCATTGTCGCAGAAAATAACCAGCAAGTTCTCGCCTGAACTACGGCAAAGGCGTGACCGCAAATAGGCCAAAAATTCGGGGTCGCGCGGATTTATAATCGTGCTTTGCAGTTTCTCATGCCTCGCCGCATCGACCAGATCGCGTGCGGCAAAGATCAGATCGCATACCTGACCATAGCCGTCTTCGATCTGACGCCATTGCGACCGCGGCGCAGACAAGGCTTGAGCTAAGGAGCCGAACTGGCTGCGCAACTGCGACGCTAGCTTTGGGGCCGCTGGTCCCGCGAAGGGGGCGAGGAGGTCCGCCATGACCTGTAATTGCCGTGGCGTTTCACCCGCCTGTGATGGAACCAGATCCCGAACGCCAGGATGATGGTCTGAAAATAGGACGGTCCGACCATCATCACCGCATAGGCGATGGGAGATATCCCATCCGCCACGCCGCGCGCGAGATGTGCGAGAATCGCCAGAATTTGAAAACCTGCCAACCATAATGTGTACATCCGGTTTGCCCGCAGGGCGATCCAGATCAGCATCGCGCCTACCGACAAGTCGATCAAAAAGAAAACAGTATCCGTAGTTTGAAGAGAGGCGCTGCCTCCGACCAACCAAAAATACAATCTGGTCGATACTGCCATCCAAAGAATGGTATAACTGGCCCATCTTTCTGGCCCTGCTCCATATCGCAGCGCTGCCAAAACAAGCGCTATTCGCGATAGAAACTGAATCAGTGAGCGATAGTCATTCCAGAACTCCAGTACCGTCAGCTCTAATCCTCTCTCAAGCAATCTCTTCCAGAGTTGGCGCAGAGGCCGACTGTATTGCAGCTGCGGGAACATCAGTAGGAATCCCCGCATCATCCACTGCATGCACGCGCGCTACCTTGCTCAATTCGTCATGGACACGCAACAAGTTCGTGGACATCGACATTGCTTGCTGCTCTGCTTGCGTGAGGCGCAAAATCGCACGTTGACCGGTATCTACAGGAACATCCGGGTTTTGGCGGGCCTTGAGCATGGCCTGCTTCAGCTTTGCACAGGCGAGCATTGCTTCGTCAGAGAGAGCTTCCGCTTCACGGACCAATTTTTTCAGTTTCAAAGCATCAGTGTAGATCATGCTACTCATTGTGGTGTCTCCAGCGGCTCAAGGCCCGCGAAGAAACTTCGTTATGAGCCCTGCATATCGGTTCGTATCTCGGCTGTACCATCGAGTACTTCACTCACCGTCAGAGCTGCAGAAACAGTCAAAATCACTGCAGCAGCAATGCCAGCGGCGATGCCAAGCATCGCTATAGAGCGGTACAAGACGGCTTGTTCGCCATCGAGTTTGGATGGGACGACCACTGGTTCCCGGGATCCTGTCCAAGGCGCATCGATGAGGACGTGATGCGAATCAGAAAGGACGATCTCACCAGGGTCGACCCGGCTCTGCTGATCGGAGAAAACCGGCTCTTTGGCAGCCTGAGGAAAACTGTATTTAGGTTTCCTTAAGGGGCCTTCAGGTGCGTCTGTGTAGTCGGAAGACAGGCGATATTGTTCCACTAGAGCGTTGAGATTTTCGACCCCGAAACGATCCTTAAGTGTGCGAATATGCTGGTTAATACGGGTTTCAGATACACCCATTTCGTCCGCGATTACTGCAATCGGGACGCGGCGATCTATGCGCTCCATCACGGCGCGTTGTTTTTCAGTCAGCGGCTTCTTGGCTGCCCCCGCCATTGTATTCTCCTGAGCCTCATCAAGGTGCACAGTAAGTTATTGTGCGCTGCGAATCAACGAATCTGGGGGCAAATAGGTCCTAATTGAACCAAACTGGGGCGATTCGCGTCAACTGCCGTTGACGCCGAGCGATGCAAGGTAGCGTTTCACGTTGCGCGCAGCTTGGCGAATGCGCTGCTCATTCTCAACCATAGCAATGCGAACGTAACCTTCGCCCAGCTCACCATATCCAACACCGGGTGCCACGGCGACCTCGGCATGAGTCAGGAGCTGCTTGGAGAATTCCAGGCTACCCATATCTTTCAACGCAGGCGGCAAAGGCGCCCATGCAAACATTGAAGCAGGCGGCGGCGGGATATCCCAGCCAGTGCGAGAGAATGCATCGACCATGACATCACGGCGCTTTTGGTAAAGCTGGCGGTTGGTTTCCACGATATCCTGTGGCCCATTCAGAGCGGCACAGGCGGCGGCTTGGATGGGTGTGAACGCACCGTAATCGAGATAGGACTTCACGCGCGTCATTGCCGCGATCAATTCCTTATTGCCAACCGCAAAACCCATCCGCCAACCGGCCATGGAGTATGTTTTAGACATGGAGGTAAACTCGACCGCGACATCTTTGGCCCCCGGAACCTGAATAATCGACGGTGTTGGATTGCCGTCATAATAAAGCTCGGAATAGGCAAGGTCGGAAAGTATCCAGACTTCGTTTTCCTTCGCCCACGCGACCAGCCGCTCATAAAACGCCAGATCGACCACTTCCGCGGTTGGGTTCGATGGATAGTTGACCACCAACACGCTTGGCCGCGGTACAGTGAACGCCATCGCATTCTCTAGCGCGCGCCAATATTCTTCATCGGGCGTTGTCGGCACAGCACGAATAGTCGCGCCGGCGATAATGAAGCCGAATGTATGGATCGGATAGGATGGATTGGGTGCAAGGATAACGTCGCCCGGTGCGGTGATCGCATTGGCGAGGCTGGCAAGCCCTTCCTTCGACCCCATGGTCACGACGATCTCTGTTTCAGGATCAAGATCGACGCCGAAGCGCCGCTCGTAATAATTCGCCTTGGCCTTGCGCAGCCCAGGAATTCCCTTTGACTGCGAATAGCCATGCGCATTCGGCTTCTGCGCCACTTCGCACAGCTTATCGATCACATGCTGCGGAGGCGGCTGATCAGGATTGCCCATCCCCAGATCGATAATGTCGCGCCCCTCCTGTCGCGCGGCCGCGCGCATCGCATTCACTTCTGCAATCACATAAGGCGGCAGTCGTTTCATGCGGTAGAAGTCGGTGTTCATTATCTATCCTGAGAAATTCGAATTCAGTTGGACCCTTTCATTGTTGTGACGCATTCGGGAGTCAGGTGCAATCATGCATCCACTTCATTATAGTGAAGTTGCAGTATCGCCCCCTTCTCGAGCTACAGGACCATCATGGCTGACAAAAGCGACCCCGCCGATCTCTTTCAGGACGCTATCGGCAAGCAGACAGAGATGTTACAGAAATTATTCGGTGGTTTCCTGTCAGGCGACCAAGCGCAAACGCCGCCGACGATGACAGGCATGATGCCACCAATGTTCGATCCGTCCGCCTTTGCCGGATTGTCGGCAGCGCAGAATATACCGCAAACCATGCAGGGCTGGACTGAGGTCAGCAGCAAGCTGCAGAAGATGTGGCTCGACTTTCAAAACGAGCAGAAAATGTCAGATGAACCACCGATAGCGGTTGTCGATCCCATGCAATGGGCTGGCGTTATGCAAGATTGGTTTGGGCAGATGCCGTTGACCGAGCCCGAGAAGCAAAAGGAGCTTTGGGAAGAGAGCCTGCAATTGTGGCAGACGGTGCTGGGTAGATACGGGATTGGCCCTGAAGCCATGAACGAGGCCGAGGCCGATCTACCGCGCAAGGATCGCCGCTTCAAAGATCGTCGATGGAGTGATCAACCCGCCTTCGCTTTGATCCACCAAACCTATCTGCTCGTAGCCGAACGTTTGAATGCGATGGTTGATGACGTGCAGGGCTTGGATGACGCGAAACGCGAACAGCTCCGCTTCGCAACACGGGCGATGATTGAAGCCAGCAGTCCCGCAAACTTCGCCGCGACCAACCCGATCGTGCTTGAGCGCACGATGGAGGCGAAGGGCGAAAATCTGATCAAGGGAATGGAGCACCTGATCACTGATCTCAAGAAAGGTCAGCTGACGCATACCGATCCCGACGCCTTCACTCTAGGCGAGAACATCGCCGCGACACCGGGCAAGGTGGTGCACGAAACACCGATGTACCAGCTTATCCAATATAGTCCGACGACGGATGACGTGCTGGAAACGCCGCTGGTGATCTTCCCGCCATGGATCAACCGCTTCTATATTCTCGACCTCAACCCTAAAAACAGCTTCATCCGCTGGGCGGTCGAACAGGGCGTCACCACTTTCGTAGTCAGCTGGAAGTCCGCCGATGAAAGCATGGCTGACGTGGTGTGGGACGATTACATCCTCGCGCAGATCGATGCGATCGATCACATTCGCGAGCGGCTCAAAGTGCCGTCAGTCCATACAATCGGATATTGTGTGGCCGGGACGACACTCGCTGCGACGCTCGCGATCCTCCATCGCCGCAAAGGAGAACAGAAGGTCAAAAGTGCCACCTTCTTTACCGCACAGATCGACTTTTCCAAAGCGGGCGAGTTGCTCCACTTCATTGATGACCAACAACTCGCCAGTCTCGAAACACTAACGCCGAAGGGCTATCTTGATGGCCGTTATATGGCCGCGGCGTTTAATCTGCTGCGCGGTGAAGGCCTGATCTGGAACTATTGGGTCAACAACTACCTGCTGGGTCAGGATTATCCCGCTTTCGATCTGCTGCATTGGAATGGCGACGTCACCAACCTACCGGCGAAATGGCATCAGGATTATTTGAAAGACCTCTACCGCGACAATAAGCTGGTGCAGCCTGATGCGATGGCCGCGGACAATACGCCGATTGATCTCACCAAAGTGAAGACGCCAACCTATGTTCAGGCTGGCAAGGAAGATCACATCGCGCCGGCCGAAAGCGTTTGGCACATTACCGACCATTTCAAAGGCCCGCTACGCTTTGTGCTCGCGGGGTCGGGCCATATTGCTGGCGTGGTCAATCCACCATCCTCGGGCAAATACCAGTATTGGACCAATGAGGATAAGGTCTCGTCGCTCGAAGAGTTCAAAGCGGGTGCGGTCGAGACACCAGGCAGCTGGTGGCCTGATTGGATTGAGTGGCTAGAGGTTCAAGACAGCACCAAAATCCCCGCAAATGGCAAAAGAAAGCCGGGCGGACACGGAGATAAAGTGATCGAAGATGCTCCTGGAAGCTATGTAAAAACGCGCTAAACCAAGCGCTTATCAACTTATTGTGCACTGCACAAAAAACTCTTGACTTCGCAGCTGCAATGCCTATTTTGTGCAGTGCAACATAAAGAGCCATCCGCTCTCACGAAGCAAAGAGGTTTATTATCATGGCAACCAACGCCAGCAAAATCGATGTCGCTGCAGAAAAGGCTTATGCCGAAGCTGCTGCCAAGAAGGCTGAAACGAAATCGGACGACGCCAAAAACGACGTAAGCGTCGCTGCAATCGCCAAAGCAGTTGATGCAGAAAAGCCTGCTCCTGCGAAGAAGGCTAAGAAAGTACCGGCCAAGAAGAAGCCTGCCGCACGCAAAACTGCCGCGAAGAGGGTTCCTGCCAAAAAGAAGGTAGCGGCGAAGAAAGCTGCTCCTGCGAAAAAAGCTACTGCCAAGAAGGCTGCGGCGAAAAAGGCTCCTGCCAAGCGCAAGCCAGCCGCGACCAAAACAACCAAGAAATCTACTGCAAAGGACACTGTAATGACCAAAGCACAAGACAAAGCCGCTGATTACACCGCACAAGTCAAGGAAAGCTTCGCTGACCTGCAGGGTCGCGCTAAGACTGCCTACGACAAAGGCACAGAGCTCGCCTCTGAAATGGGTGAATTCACCAAGGGCAACGTTGAAGCCGTTGTTGAATCGGGCAAGATCCTCGCCGCTGGCGTTCAGGACATGGGCAAAGTCTATGTTGAAGACGTAAAAGGCGCTGTCGAAACGATGACTGCCGACGTTAAGGAAGTTGCTGCTGTTAAGTCGCCAACTGACTTCGTTCAGTTGCAGGGCCAAATCGCTCGTCGCAATGTCGACGCAACTGTTGCTGCAGTTTCGAAGAACACCGAAGCATGGGTTAAGCTTGCTAACGACGCTTTCGCACCGCTTTCGAGCCGTGCCAGCGTTGCAATGGACAAAGTCCGCAAGGCTGCCTGAAGTTAAAGGCTCATCGGGCGCAAGCGTTCATGCGTAGGCGTTCAATGAGCTGAAGAGTTCACCGGAAATCTCCCTCCCTTTCCCGGTGAAACACATAAACGGGTCGGACGGCATCCCCGTCCGGCCCGTTTTTTGTTGTCTCGGTGCTATCACAAAGCCAGTGCAAGAGTCCGTTAATCGCACGCCGCTACAATCTCTCGAACAATTCTGGCGCTGCATCGATAATCTGCCCTTGCGAATGCCGCGCGCCTTCCGATATTAGAGCTTCAATGATTTCGACACTCCCTCTCGCTCATGACACCTCAATCGCAATTCGCGCTGCCGGTGACGGCAAGCCTGATGATGGCGATAGCAGCGGTGGCGGCGACAGCGATGTGGGCGTCGTCACCAAGACACAGGCCAAAACCAAGAAACCGAGCCAGTACAAAGTGCTGCTGCTGAACGATGATTACACACCGATGGAATTCGTGGTGATCATCCTCAAGCGGTTTTTCCGGATGGATATGGAGCAAGCAACACGCGTCATGCTGCATGTTCACCAAAAGGGCGTCGGCGTGTGCGGCATCTATTCCTACGAAGTCGCCGAAACTAAGGTCAATCAGGTGATGGATTTCGCCAAAGAAAACCAGCACCCACTACAATGCACTCTTGAGAAAGCCTGAGCAGTCCCAAACAACGCAGCACCGCTTTGATTGTATTACAAAACGGGGCATGACCGCAGTCACTTTTCGCGCTAGAGCGATCCGAACATCCACTGAAGCGAGTCAGGCCGCGTAAGCGTGTTCAATTTCATTCCAGCCATAGACCGCTATATTTTCCGGCTCGTGATCGTGCCGATGCTCGGCGTGTTTGCGCTGGCGGCATCGCTGCTACTTTTGGAAAAAATGCTGCGGTTGTTTGACTTTGTCGCGACCGAAGGCGGTCCGGTGGGCATTGTCTTCAAGATGCTGCTGAGCGTTTTTCCCGAATATGCCAGCTTGGCGATCCCGCTAGGGCTGTTGCTGGGTATCTTGCTCGCATTCCGAAAGCTCGCGACCTCGAGCGAGCTCGACGTATTTCGCGCCGTGGGCCTCGGCTACGGCCGCTTGCTGCGGGTTCCGTTCATTTTGGCGGGTATCTTGATGGCGGTAAATGTCGCGCTGGTGTTCTATGTACAGCCAGTGGCCCGCTACACCTACGCTCAGCTTGAGTATCAATTGCGCTCGGGTGCATTGGGAGCATCGATCAAGGTTGGCGAGTTTACCACGTTAAAAGACCGGATGGCGCTGCGGATCGAGGAAAGCGAAGATCAGGGCCGTCAGCTCAAGGGAATTTTCGCCAGAGTTGCGAATACCAAAGGTCAAGTTCTCTCGATTTCCGCCCGCGAAGGAAACTTCCTCGCGACCAGCGATAGCCCCGATACCATCATCTTGCGCCTCACCGATGGCACTATTGTCCAAGATACCGGAGCTGGCGATAAAACGCCGCGCGTGCTCAGCTTTACCCGGCATGATTTGCCAATCGATCTGCCGCAGATCGAGGAGTTCCGTGATCGGGGCGATGCTGAGCGCGAATATATACTGCCCGAATTGCTGCGCATCGGTTGGTCTGCAGATGAGACTGATGCCAAACGCGATGCCAGCCAAGCGAGCTTCAATTACCGTCTGGTCGAGGTGGTGATGATGGCTTTGATGCCGCTATTGGCAGTCGCGCTCGCAATACCGCCCAAACGATCGACTTCCGCGCTCGGAGTGTTTGTCGCCATCGTAATGGTGGTGTCCTATCACAAGGTGAATCAATATGGAGAGGACGTGGCCGCACTGGGCCGCGTCGATCCGACGTTGGCATTATGGGGACCATTCGTGATCTTCGCCGCGCTGATATTATGGATGTTCTACCGCGTTGCTTATGTGCCAGGCGGTCAGGCGATTGGCGCTCTCGAAACAGCAATGTCAAAAATTGGCAAAGGCGTGGGCAAGCTGTTCGGGAAGAAAAAACGCGCGCCCGAATTGGCGCCGGCGGAATAGGGCTACGGTACAAATATGCAGCTCGATTTCTTCCCCTCGCGGTCACTGACGCTTTATCTGGCGAAAATGTTCATCGCCCGCATCATCGCGATGCTGGCAGTGCTGGTTCTGGTCTTAATGGCGCTCGACCTGCTCAGCCGTACGGGCGATATTCTGGCCGCGCCTAGCAACGGGCAAAGCGAGCTACTCACCTATATAGGGCTACGTGTACCGCAATTGATCGCGCGCTTCTTACCGTACTCAGTCCTACTCGCGACGCTGATTACATTGGTCACACTTAACCAGAATAGCGAAGTGGTGGCGATGAAAGCTGCCGGCCTTTCGGCGCATCAGGTTCTCGCGCCGTTACTGCTGACGGCCGCCCTTGTCTCCGCCGTGAACTTTGCTTTCAATGAGCGCGTTGTGACACGCGCGACAGCAACGCTGAAAGCATGGGAGAACAATGATTACGGGCCTGTGCCAGAGGATTCCGGCATACGGACCAATGTCTACCTGACCGACGGTGCGAATATTCTGACCGCCAACACGCTAACCGGCACCGGCGATGAAACGCTGATGGAAGAGGTCACGTGGTACAGCCGCGATCCGCAGGGAATGCTGTCCGAACAGCTGCGCGCTGACCGGGCGACTTATGCAGCGCCGGGTTGGAAGCTGGAGAATGTCGAGCGCTTTGATGTCTCTGCCGCCGACACCAGTACCAGCGATACCGTCATCATCGGGGAAGGACTGACAACGGCACAGATCGAGCTGGAGAGTGTCGATCCGGAAGGACAGAGCTTCTTCGAACTTTGGCGATCTATCGAGGCCTATGAAGCTGCGGGCCGCAGGACGACCGAACTGCGCGCAAAATGGTGGCACAAGATCAGCGGCCCGCTATCCGCATTCCTGATGCCTCTGCTTGGCGCAGTTGCTGCCTTTGGTCTTGCGCGATCAGGCCAACTTTTCGTGCGCGCGATAATCGGAATGGCGCTGGGCTTCGCCTATTTCGTCGTCGACAATGCCGCGCTCGCGATGGGGAGTTTTGGCGGATATCCGCCATTCCTAGCCGCATGGGCGCCATTCTTCCTGTTCCTGCTCATCGGTGAGACCGTCCTGATACGGACGGAGGAATGAGCGATTGGTCGCTACGGCTCGCCAAACCCGACGATGCCAAATATTTGCCAGAAATCGAACAAGCAGCTGGCGCGCTGTTTGCCGACGATCCAGACTTGGCCAATCTCGATTTCAGCGATGGTTGGAGCGAAGAGGAATTCGCCGGCTTGATCCGCAAGGGCCATTCTCTGATTGCCGAGATTAGGGGCGAAATCGTCGGCTTTCTCGTTACTCAACCCTATAAGCGTGAACTGCATATCTGGGAAATGGACGTGCATCCTTCGGCTCAGAAGCAAGGTATCGGCGCGGGCTTGCTCCGCGCTTGCATGATCGACGCACGCAATTGCGGCTTTTCTGCGCTCACACTGACAACCTTCAGCGACCTTGCATGGAATGGTCCGTTCTACCGGGCATTAGGTTTTACCGAGATCAGCGACCCGGCAGCGCATCCGCGACTGACAGCTGAACTCAAAGAAGAAGCCGAAAGCGGCCTTCCCGAGGAACGGCGGTGCGCTATGATCCATTTTTTGGAGTAGTCGTGTAGCGCCTAACGGGCCCGCATTGTGCTCTTGGCGATACGGCCCACCAAATGCCACATGCCCGGATGGTCTGCACCGTCAATGGTCGAACCCTCACCCAGCGCCCCGCGCAAACGGCGATGCGCCTCAGGCAGCGAGTGATACGGAACCGAAGGTAGTAGATGGTGCAGTGCATGATAGCGCAAGCCAACAGGCGCCCAGATCTCCGCCATCAAGCCCGGCGGCGGAACATTGACCGAATCCAGATATTGCGCAGTCACTGTCATCGGCTCACCATCATTCTCCCACAGATGCGCCACCAATGTGCGCAATTGGTTGATGGTGGCGGTCAGCGAGAACACCGCAAGCGCGACCAGTATGGGCTTCCACCCGAACGCGAAAATGCTGCCAATCAGGCACCAAGCCCAGACCATCCCGAGTGCCTCTTGCCACCGAACGCGGTTCACTAACTCGTTCTTGGGCGCTGGTCGGCGGAAGTCCGGATTGATCGAGAGTGCAGAAACGCGTTCCCACACCAGCTTGCGTACTGGCGGGATGATCACGCCCAGTGGCACCAATACCCCAAACCGTAGTAATAGCGCAGGCGGTGCAAGCAGCGCGATCAGGACAAACAATGGCAGCGACCACGGCTTCATCAGCGCCAAGGGCAGATATTCGGGATCCTCAACCGTGCCATATTGCGTGCGTTTGTGATGCAGCGTGTGGACGCCCTCATACATAAAGGAAGGGGTCAGCATCGGAACGCCGATAATCAGATTCCACGCTGTACGGAAACCTGGCAGCGCATTCTTGTGGATATGCGAGAGTTCATGGATAAACAGTAGCGCGCGGTAGAGCAGCAATGCGGCGGCTAGCCCCAGCACTACCGCTAGCGGAACGCTCTCAACCAATATCGCGCCAGCTAGCGCCGAATAGCCTAGCGCCGCACAGAGCAGCATATCGGTCCAGAAAATGCGCGGATTCGCCTCGGCAATATCCTTCGTCAGATCGCGCGCGGCGCGCAGCATATCCATGTCATCCCGGATCGCCTGTAGCTTGCCCGGTTCAGTGCCGGAAGCCTGCTGTGCAGCGGGGTCAATTGTGCGTTGCATATTCATAATCGTAATTCCGAACGAGCCCTTACCGCAGAAATGCCGCGGGCGACAGTCCTGTACACAATGCATTGCAGTTGCGCGCGGTTCCTTGACAAATATGCATGACCGCACACAGGGCTAATGCAGCCTGAATGGCCATAGCAAAGCGGGGCCGAATTGTGACCGACAGTCAAATAGTGATCACTCCTGTAACCAGCAAGGCCGACCGGAAGGCTTTTGTTGATCTGGGGCAGCGCTTTGCCGCTGCAACACCGCATAGCGTCCGGCAACTACGCAGCGAGATGTTGGAGCTGATCGATCCGGACAAGAACCCGTTCTTCGAGCATGCCCGCGTCCGCTTGATGATCGCCTATCGAAACGGTCGCCCAGTGGGCCGGATATCAGGCCATATCGACGAGCTAGCGCTCGAACTCCCACCCAAACAAGGCATGGGTCCGGGAACCGGTATGTTCGGCTATTTCGATGCCGAAGACGAAGAAGTTGGCCAAGCGCTGCTAGCCGCAGCAGAGGATTGGCTGCGCGGGCAAGGCATGACCCGCGTCATTGGCCCTATTTCTCTTTCGGTTTGGGAAGAACCCGGTCTACTCACGTTTGGCCATGATCATGCGCCAACCATTATGATGGGGCATCACCCGGCACAGTATCAAGACTGGATCGAGAGCTACAACTATACAGCAGCCAAGAAACTGCTGACCTATGATCTGGACGCGACGAAGGAATTCTCCCCCCTCATCCAGCGGATCGTGAAGTCCTGCGAGCGTAATCCAAAAATCGTGATGCGCGGCGCAGATAAGGGCAGGTTTGCCGATGAAGTCCGCACGATTCTAACGATCCTGAACGATGCGTGGTCGGACAATTGGGGCTTCATCCCCTTCACCGACTCAGAGATCGCCTATGCTGCGAAGAAACTCAAACCGCTTATCCATCCCGAGATCGTGCGGATCGTTGAATTGGATGGCCGACCGGTCGCCTTCATGATCACCCTTCCCGACGCAAACAAGGTACTCAAAGAGATCGACGGCAAGATGCTGCCCTTTGGTTGGTGGAAGCTGTGGCGTTGGTCGAAGAACCCCGCCGAAAGCGACATGCGTGTGCCCTTGATGGGCGTACTCAAGGAGTTTCACAATTCGAGGCTTGCCAGCCAGCTGGCGTTTATGATGATCGACGGAATCCGCCACGATGCGCATGCAAAATTCAATACGCAGCGGGCAGAGGTCGGCTGGATATTGGATGACAATCAGGGGATGATCGCCATTGCCGATGCTATCGGCGGCAAAATAAACCGCGAATATCTGATCTACGAGAAGTCGCTTTAGACGCAGCGCGCAGCCTGTCTAAAAGGTCGTCACAATTAGAAAGGCCTCCGCTCCATTGGAGCGAAGGCCTCTCGGGATCATATCACCTGCCGCTTGGACGGGAGGGGGGGGTCTGCGGCGATGATATAAGGAAAATGCTCGACCTGAAAAGCAGTTCCCACGAGCTACACAAAAAACTGCACCTTTTTTCGTATTGCACTGTTTTATATGAATTTTAATTTGATATCGGACTGTATCGAAGCTTTGACCTAGTCGTTCCGCGCGCATATACAGCCTGATCTATTCCCAAGGCGCCCTACTGGAACTTTTCGGGTTTCACCGCGTTGTATGGGCTTGCTAATCAGGAGCTGAATTGATGTCTCTCGGACAAAAAGTCGCTGAAAATTTGCCTTTTCTGCGCCGTTACGCGCGCGCGCTGACCGGCTCACAAGCGACAGGGGACGCATTTGTTCGGGCGACGCTCGAGGCGGCTCTGGCAGACGAAGCGACCAAGCGATCTCTCGACGATGGCCGCGTGCCGTTATACCAAGCTTTCAATAAAGTCTGGGCTAGTGCCTATCTCGAAGTCGACGGCACTAAAGGCGGCGAAACCCAGCACGAAGCGGCCGCACAGAGCAAGCTGCGCCGCGTCACGCCATTTAATCGTCAAGCCCTGTTGCTGACCACGCTCGAAGGCTTCAGCGTGACCGACGCCGCGACGATCATGGATATTCCAGGTGCCGATGTTGAACAGTTGGTACAGGAAGCGATCACCGAGATCGATAAAGAGTCGTCCACTAGCGTTCTGATTATTGAAGACGAACCACTGATTTCGATGCAGCTTGAAGATCTTGTTTCGTCACTGGGTCATGACATTTGCGGGACCGCGGCAACCCGAACGCAGGCTCAGCAAGTGATCGCAGAGAATACACCCGGACTGGTTTTGGCAGATATCCAACTGGCTGATGGTTCGTCAGGTCTCGATGCAGTCGACGATATTCTCAAAGCCATGGGCAGCGTTCCGGTGATCTTTATCACGGCATACCCCGAACGACTGCTCACCGGCGATCGCCCCGAACCGACTTATCTGGTGACGAAACCTTTCCAAGAGAGCACCGTTCGTACTGCAATCAGTCAGGCACTGTTCTTCGATTCCAGCGAACCGCTTGCCTAAGCAGCAGGCCTAGCGCCCTGCACGAATTGCAAAATCGCTTGGTTTCCTAAGCGGTACAACCATCGTGCAGCTAACACCATCTGGGTGGAAATTCAGCTTGACCGGATTGCGCAATTCATGCGCGACGATCTTCTCGATCAAGTTCGTTCCAAATCCTGCTGACCGCTCTTGTGGAACCGCCGGACCACCCTCTTCACACCAGCGGATCTCAGCCAGTTCCTCGCTGAGCGTTGACCAGCATATGCTAACTTTCCCGCCCGCTTCGCTGAGCGCGCCATATTTGGCCGCATTGGTCGCAAGTTCATGGATCGCCAGCCCCAGAGACAATGCATCGTTCGGGGCTAGCTCCACATCCGGGCCGTCCATAACCAGGATGCCTTCTGCATTCTTGGCATAGGGTGCGAGCTCTGCCTCGACCAAGGAACGGATTGGCGTGGCGCCCCATTCGGACTGGGTAAGCAAATCATGCGTCGCTGATAGAGCACGGATACGCCCGTCCAGCCCGTCGGCGAAGCCATCCAGTGTCTCCGCGCGGCGGCGCGTCAGGGAGATAATCGACAAGACATTGGCTAAGGTATTCTTGACCCGGTGATTGAGTTCACGCGTGAGCACATTGCGGATCGAACTTTGTTCCTCAAGCCATGCAAGCGAGGCACGATCTTCCAGCGCTTGCCGCGTCAGCAACCGCGCCACGACAATCAGCAAAGCCGCGACCAGTATGCCGAATAGCAAGGTCAACATTGACAGTTTCGACAATGAATTCCCTCGTGCGGATTCAACCACCAGAACAAACTCGTGATTCGCCACGGTCACCGGCTCTGAAACGGTCATGCCGGTGGCCGCGGCTGGTTCGATTTCGGCCAAGAGGCGCTCAGGCGCGATATCTCGGTCGTAAAGCCTCAGACCCTTCTCTCCGCGAGTCTCCAGCTCCAGTGCGGATGACAAAAACTCTGACGCATTGAACGGACTATAAATAAAGCCCTTCAAGCGGCGCGGTGACCGGCCATCTTGGAACACAGGCATATACATGATGAAACCGGGCGCCGATCCGACGCCCTCTTGCTGCAAGACCAGCATACCTGTCGCGATTGGGCCCGACACGCGCACAGACTCGTCCATCGCGGCGCGGCGGACGGGATCGGAATACATATCGAACCCGATAGCCCGGCGGTTCCTCTCATTGTCAGGACGTAGGAAAGTGACTGGCACTATCTGGGACTGGTCATCAGCCGCTGCTGGGAACACCTCAATTGTACCGCCGCTTGCTTGCTCAAAATTGGTTTGAAATTCCGCGATCTCGCTCGGCCGCAATCGTGCGGCCCAGCCAATGCCTTCCGAGCCACGATAGTCAGAATCCACTCGCAGATTGCTAACAAACCGGTCAAACTCTGGCCGAGTTACAAATGGCACAGAGCTGAAAAACGCGGCGCCCGCACGCAAATAGGATGCAGTTGTTCCGCCGCGGCGCTCCAAAGCCGAAGCTACGGCCTGCGCGCGCTCGCGCAGTTCAGCACGTTCGCGTTGCTGTTCGCCGTTCTCGATTGCGAATACGCTGAGGCCGGTAATAGCCGCGATCAGCAGGAAAATAGCGACCGGTACTGCGCGCGGATAATCCATCAACAGTCGGCGTGCACGGCGTTCGCGAGGCGCTTCCTGTACCAAGATGTTTTCCTTGCCGGTCAAAAATCAATTGCACCAATCCCGCGCGCTGCGGGGACGAACAGCCAATGCTTTCGCCCGGCCCGATTGCGCCAAGCAACTACATCGCATGAGTCAGGGAACCAAAGAGCCCGCGCTTCGTTCCCGTTTTCAAGCCCTGCGAATGCAGCTATAGGGCAATCAAGCATCATATCTCTTAGAGGCCAAATCACTTTTATGACATCCGGTAAGACTTCCCGACAACAGGGTGCCGCGAGCGGAAGCGCTCCAGCACAAAAGCGGAAAGCCAAGCCGGAATGGGCTGATGGTTTGCGCCAAATCTATGATTCAGTGCTCGATGAACCGCTGCCGGACAGCTTTAACGACTTGCTCGCGAAGCTGGACGATCCTTCCTAATGGCGAAGGAAGAGCGCACGGCTGCCGAAAAAGCCGACTTCAAACGCGAATTGACCGAGGTCGTCCCGCATCTGCGTGCATTTGCACGCGGCCTTTGCGGTCGCCCGGATATGGCCGACGATCTAGTGCAGGAGACCATGCTCAAGGCATGGGCGGCACAGGCCCGGTTTGAGCCGGGCACTTCGATGCGTGCTTGGACCTTTGTGATACTACGCAATGCCTATCTCACCGATATGCGCCGCAACCGGTTCCGCGGCGAGTATGATGAAGGCGTGGCCGAACGCATCCTGACTGCGCCCGCAGGGCAGGAGGAGCCGCTGCATCTGTCTGATATGCACCGTGCGTTGCTGACTCTGCCACCAGAGCGGCGTGAAGCATTGCTACTGGTGGGTGCGGGCGGGTTTTCCTACGAAGAAGCGGCAAGCATTTGCGGCTGCGCCGTGGGCACTATCAAAAGCCGCGTTGGCCGCGCACGTGCTGCGCTCAATTCTATGCTCGAAGATGGCGATATTCCGCAGCGTTCGGTCGATGATCAACGCGCCCACCGCGCTATCCTCGAAGAACTGGACGACGTAGCCGCTGGCAAGGGAATTGCCGCAAAAGCATAGAGTTACGCCGATTAAGCAGTGAAGTCGCTTGCTCAATCGAACAATTCGCACCACATAGGAGCGCGATGAGCGGGGAAACACCAAATCAGCAAGCCAGTTCAGGCGGCAACCGGCCACGGTCGAGCCGCCGTATGGCGTTTGCCCAGCAAGAATTGCGGCTGATATCGGCGCTCGTTCTGCTGCTCGGCTTTGGTCTGTTTTTGGCCCTTCCTTTCGTTCTGTCTATTGGTTCGGTTGTATTTCTGCCGCTCACCACGGCGATCATTCTTACAATCATTCTGTCACCGCTGGCGGACAAACTGGCAGGATGGGGTGTGCCCAACATTCTTGCATCGCTGATTGCCTTGCTGACATTTTTCGCCGTCCTATTGCTGGCACTGGCATTGATCCTGCAGCCTGCTGTCGCTTTGTTCGATAGCGTACCCGCTATGGCCAATACCGTCGCCGAGCGGTTCTCCGAATTGCAAGATGAGTTCGCATGGATGGCGATGGCCAATGAGCAACTCTCCGCGCTGATGGGCCAATCCGGCGCGCGCGAAGTGGTCCTCGCCAGCCCTTCAGTAATCCAGCAATTGGCTTTCGCAACGCCAAGCTTGCTGCTCGAGACGCTGCTGACGTTGTTGATGACATTCTTTATGATCGAGGCGCGTGTTCGTCTGCGCCGGCACTTACTGTTCGATCGCGCTTCCTATGGCACCAGCATCAAGGCAGCACGCGTGATGCGCGAAATTCAGGACAGGGTCGCGGCCTACATTCTCACAGTCGCATGGATTAACGGCTGCGTTGGTATCGTCGTCGCATTCGGCGCGTGGATGCTAGGCGTAGAGGCGCCGGTGATGTGGGGCGGACTTGCCGCGCTCCTCAATTTCCTGCCCTATATCGGCCCGCTGATCATGACCGCCGTGTTGACTTTGTTCGGCATCGGCACCGCGGAAACTTTGGTGCTCGGCTTCATTCCAGCCGCCGCATATCTGGCGCTCCATACAATCGAGTCGAACGTGCTGACTCCATCTATTCTGGGCGCTCGTTTCACCATGAACCCGGTAATGATCCTGATCGCGCTCAGCTATTTCTCTTGGATCTGGGGCGTATTCGGCGCGCTACTCTCTGTGCCAATCTTGCTGATGTTGACCGCATTCTTCGATCATGTCGGGAAGCCCAATCTGGTCGGCTTCATTTTCGGCGAGCCGCTATTCGCGACTAATTTGATGGCGCTCGGCTTGGACGAGAACGCCACCGACCACGCCGCGTAAAGCACACAAAAAAGCCCGCCCTGCATAATCGCAGAGCGGGCTCTTCCGATTGTTGGTTAGAACTTACGCGTCAGCGAACTTCCATGTCGTGCCGCGCGCCAGATTTTCCGAAGCGAAGGCAAGGTTCAATTTGCCGTTGATTACCGCATCGAGATAGGCAGGCCGCTTGTTCTGGTGATCCAGATAATAGGCATGCTCCCACACATCGATGGTCAGCAGCGGGTTGAAATCGCTATCGGCCAGCGTGTCACCATCATGGGTTTCCTCGATGGAAAGCTTGCCGTCTTTTTCGGCGAGCCACACCCAACCGCTGGCGAAGTGGCCAAGGCCGCGCGCCGCGAGTTCTTCCTTGAACGCATCCATCGAACCGAAAGCTGCGTCAATTTTTGCAGCGAGATCGTCAGATGCAGCAGTGTTTTCTGCCGACATTGAGTGCCAGTAGAACGCGTGGTTCCAGGTTTGCGCTGCATTGTTGAGCAGCCCTTGGTTTGAACCGCGCGCGGCAGCGACAACATCTTCGAGAGCCGCGTTGTCGTGATCGGTGCCGGCAATCGCGGCATTCATTTTGTCGACATAGGCCTGGTGGTGTTTGCCGTGGTGGAAGGACAATGTTTCAGCAGAAACTGCAGGGTCCAATGCGGTGTCTGCATAAGGCAGTGCGGGTAGTGAAAAAGCCATGATATTTCCCTCTGTTCAGTATCAGGTTTGGTTGGTTGATGATGTAACGCATGGAAAGCGAAAGGGTTGCAGAAAATTCACCAAAGCGTGATGGACTACTCGCTTTCGCCGCGATCGACCGTCGCGGTTACCGCGACATTCATCGTCACATTGGCCAGCGTTCGCATAATATCGGGCAGCATTTCGACTGCAACAAGCAAAGCCAGCGGCTCGACCGGGACGCCCATTGCGTAGGCAATTGGGCCAATCGAAACGACGAAGCTGATCGAACCGGGGAGGCTGACCGACCCGACGCTTATGATGAACGCGACTGCAATACCGGCGATCAAAATCGCTGGTGAGAGCGGTACTCCTGCCAAAGTCGCAACATAGATTACCACCGCGATATTCATCGCCGGGCTGGTCGCGCGAAAAATCGCCACGGCAAGTGGCAGTACGAAGTCTGCGGTCGCATCACGAATGCCGAGCCGCTTAGCACTGGCAAGCATTGCCGGAAGGCTCGCCAGTGAACTCTGTGTCGATATCGCGACTGCCTGAGACGGGATCATCTCACGAGCGAATTTGACTGGCGACATCCGTCCACCGATCATCGCCAGAAGATAAGCACCGACGAGCACAAATGCCCCCATCGCCGAAACCGCCAGAATGTAGTGCGCCAAAGTCGTAAATGCTCCGCCGCCGCTCCGCGCTGCCACCCCGACCGCAAGCCCGAATACACCGATAGGCGCTAGCCACAGAACCCAGCCAATAATGGTCAGCATCGCATTGGCAAGCGCATGAAAGAACCCGATCAGGGTCGCTTTCTGCGCCTCAGGCAAACGCGCTATCGCAATCGCAAACAACGCGAAGAACAGCGTCAGCGGCAACATTGCCGTTTCTGCGGCTGCCGCGATCAGATTGGGTGCGATCAGCGATTCAAGGAATTGCCATATCTCCGGCACTTGCTGCTTCTCGACCTGATCCGCAACCAGCATCGCTGAGGCAGCTTCGGGTATCGGGAACGCCGCAAGCAGCATCGGCATAAATATCGCTGTCACCAGCCCACTCAGGAGCAACACGCCAAAGATCAACAGCATCATCCGCCGTGCAGTCGCGCCAGCCCGCGCGGCCTGCGCCATTTGCGAAATGCCCAGCACCAGCAAAGCAGCGACGAGCGGAATAATCGTCATCTGCAAACCGCGCAGCCACAGCGTGCCTACCAGATTAACCGGCTTCGCGACCGATTCGAGAAACTCGCTGCCGGCGAGCAGCAAGCCGGCGGTCAAACCGGCGATCAATCCGCCAAGGGTCCACCACACTGGAAGCTTGATCGAGACCAATTCCAGCGGTTCGTGTGTCGTGTCGTTCAAATGATTGCCCCTCTTGGCTCGTTTTCTGTTCAAGCCCTTCACATTCGGGCGTAATAGCGCCAGAAGCCTGTGGCAAATCTATGGGGCTAGAATCACGCTATGGCACGCAAATTTTTCGGTACTGACGGCATTCGCGGACGCACCAATACGGGTGTGATGACGGCGGAGATCGCCATGCGCGTGGGACAGGCTGCGGGCCGTCATTTCATGCGGGGCGACCACCGGCACCGGGTGGTGATCGGCAAGGACACACGTCTGTCCGGCTATATGATGGAAAGCGCGCTTGTGGCCGGATTTACCAGCGTCGGCATGGATGTGATTATGACCGGCCCGCTACCAACGCCCGCGATTGCGTTGCTGACCAGAGAAATGCGCGCCGATATGGGCGTGATGATTTCTGCGAGCCACAATCTCTACGAAGATAACGGCATCAAGCTGTTCGGGCCTGACGGTTTTAAGCTGTCAGACGAAGACGAGCTAGCCATTGAAGCTGCGATTATGGGTGAGCAAGAACTTGCCCCTGCCCCGCGGATCGGCCGCGCGCGCCGTATCGACGATGCGCAGGGCCGTTACATTCACGCTGTCAAACAATCCGTCTCTGACGAAACCCGCTTCGACGATTTGAAGGTCGTGGTCGATTGCGCAAATGGCGCAGCCTATCAGGTAGCGCCATCGGCGATCTGGGAACTGGGCGCGGAAGTGATCGCAATCGGCGTCAATCCAAACGGCACCAATATCAATGACGGCGTCGGCTCGACATCGCTTGATGCTCTCAAAGCCAAGGTCGTCGAAGAAGGTGCCGACATCGGGATCGCGCTGGATGGCGATGCAGACCGGCTAATTGTTGTCGACGAAAAGGGCCAAACTGTCGACGGCGACCAGCTGATGGCGCTGATCGCGACACGTATGGCGGAAAAGGGCGAACTGACCGGCGGCGGTTTGGTCGCAACGGTAATGTCAAACCTCGGCCTTGAACGCTATATGGAATCGCAGGGTTTGAAGCTGGAACGCGCCAAGGTGGGCGACCGCCATGTGCTGGAGAAGATGCGTGAAGGCGGGTTCAATGTCGGCGGCGAGCAATCGGGCCACGTAATCTTGCTCGATTATGCAACGACCGGTGATGGAACAACGGCTGCGCTGCGCATCTTGGCCAGTCTGGTCCGCTCGGGCAAGAAAGCCAGCGAGCTGATGCATTTGTTCGATCCTGTGCCGCAATTACTCAAGAACGTCCGCTACGAAGGCGGCGCGCCGCTGGAAAACGAGACCGTCAAAGCAGTGATCGTCGAAGCAGAGGCAGAACTAGAAGGCACTGGTCGTCTGGTCATCCGTCCATCGGGCACAGAGCCCGTCATCCGTGTTATGGCGGAGGGCGATGACGAGGCTCAAGTCGTGCGGGTAGTGGACCGTATTTGTGACGCTGTCCGGGACGTTACCTGATGCTGGAAATGCGCCCCGATTGCGAGCGCTGTGGCGCGGACACGCCCGCTCATGCTCCGGGAGCATTTATCTGCAGTTTCGAGTGCACCTTTTGCGCCGAATGCGCTGACGATGTCGATGATATCTGCCCCAATTGCGGCGGTGAATTGATGGACCGCCCGACCCGCTCAAAGAAACTCCAAGAGAAGTATCCGGCCAGCACTGAGCGAAAGTTCAAAGGGTGACCCCGCTTGTGTCGAGCGCAGTCGAGACACAAGCGGCTGGCATCTCGACTGCGCTCGATGCGAACGGCATGGGCAGACTATGACAGAGCCGCCACCACGAATACTCGCCATCGCCGGATCGGACAGTTCGGGCGGGGCTGGTATTCAAGCCGATATCAAGACCATCACCATGCTAGGCGGCTACGCGATGACCGCAATTACGGCGGCTACCGCGCAGAATACGCTTGGTGTGCATGGAGTAGAAACCCACTCGGCGGAATTTGTGGGTGCGCAGATCGATGCCTGCATCTCGGACATTGGCGCGGATGCAGTGAAGATCGGGATGCTTGGCTCTCCCGAGATTGCACATGTCGTGGCGGACCGGCTTGAAAATCTCGGGATTCCGATCGTGTTCGATCCGGTCATGGTGGCGACCAGCGGCTCTGTCCTAGCCGACAATGATACAATCGCCGCGTTCGAACGTTTGATGGAAATAGCGACACTGACGACACCCAATATCGCCGAGTTGGCTGCACTAGATGGTGACGTCACGATGGTGGAACGCGGCGCCGCCTATCTGGCAAAGGGCGGAGACGCCAACAGCGCGGATGCTGCCGACCGATTGGTCCGGCCGGGGCAGGATGACATAGTCTGGTCCGCCCCCAAAATTGCAACACGCCACACGCACGGCACCGGCTGCACCCTTTCCAGCGCTATTGCGACATTCCTCGGCTTCGGCATGGAATTGGAAGAGGCCGTAGCCCGTTCACGCGAATTCGTCCGCCTCGCGCTGCATGATGCTCCCGGCTTTGGCGCGAAGTCTGGCCCGCTTGGCCACCAAGCTGTCCGCATGGATTTGACCGGCGAACCCCGTCTCAACCAGATCACATTGGCGGTCGGCGACTATGAGGAAGCGGTGCTATTCTACCGCGCCATCGGGTTGCACCAAATGGTCGATAGCCCGTCCAATGGATACGCCCGCTTCGAAAGCCCCGGCGGCGCTACGCTATCAATTTCAACCGGACACGGCGAAGTTGGCGGCACATCGGTCTATTTCGAATGTCTCAACGTCAACACCTTTACTGGCGCACTGCGCGAGCAGGGCATCGCCTGCCTGCCGCCCAAGGACCAAAGCTGGAACTGGCGCGAAAGCTGGATCAGCGACCCAAGTGGCAATCGCGTCTGTTTCTATCAAGCCGGCGAGGATCGCCGCTACCCGCCGTGGCGGATTGGCTAGAGCTGCCTACCGCTCCAGTTCATAGAACTCGGCGATATGCGCCCATGCATCTTCGGCAGTTTCGGCCCAATGGATCAGTTCCAGATCCTTGTGACTGATCGTGCCCTCATCGGCAATCGCTTCGAAATTGACGACTCGAGTCCAGAAATCCTTGCCGAACAGCACAATTGGAATGCGCTTCATCTTGCCCGTCTGGATGAGCGTCAGCAGCTCGAAGAATTCATCGAATGTGCCAAAACCACCCGGGAATACCGCGACCGCGCGCGCGCGCAGTAGGAAGTGCATTTTGCGTAGTGCGAAATAGTGGAAGTTGAGCGAAAGATAGGGCGTCACATAGCTGTTCGGTGCCTGCTCATGCGGCAGGATAATGTTGAGGCCGATCGATTCCGCCCCGGCTTCCGATGCGCCGCGATTGGCCGCTTCCATAATCGACGGACCACCGCCAGATGTGACGACGAACTGTCGTTTGCCATTCTCGACAATCGCCTTCTCGCTAACCATCTTGGCAAGCGTGTAGGCCTCTTGGTAATATTTTGCCTTGGCAGCGAGGTTCTTTGCAACCTGCTTGCCATCCTCGGGCGCATTCGCGACCAGCTCCTCGGCAGCTTCGGGCGACGGAATCCGCGCCGAGCCGTACATCACCAATGTCGAGCCAACGCCTGCCTCATCAAGCAGCATTTCTGGCTTCAGCAATTCCAACTGGAACCGCACAGGTCGCAATTCTTCGCGGAGTAGGAAGTCGCGGTCCTGGAATGCTAATTTGTAAGCTGGGTGCTCTGTTTGCGGGGTGCTTTTGGGTCCAGCTTCGTAGAACTTCTGCTCTTCTTCGGCAGGATAGAACTTGCGGTCACTTAGATCGTGATCATCATTTTTATCTGTCATGTCGGTAAGATAGGCGGCCCACGCGCAGCGGGCAAGCACGAGATGCGGCGAAAAGCTGGATGCCCCGTGAGGATCCATATTGGGCTCCCAACTATTTGTTAAATAGTTATTTTGTGCAGCCGCCTGCGTTTTATACCCTCATTTGCTCCCACATTGAGAATTGCACCGAAGCCGCAAAGCCGCTGGTCCGCAATCGACCCAGCGTCAGTCGTAAGTTACCGTCAGCAATTGGGGTGGGAAGCGGACGTTGCCTTCTTGAAACTTCTGCGTCACAAGAACTGCGATGTGGTCGTTCAGTAGACTCTTGGTTTTTTTGGGCTTTCTAGCTGCGTCATGTGATATGGTAACGCCCCCAAGCGGCTCAGATGAGTTCCTTGCACGCTTTGAGCGGAAACAATTATCGGATCAAGACATCGCCAAAAGTATCAACTCTGTCGATAAAGACGGCCACACCCCTCTTTATCGCGCCACGAAAGCGGCTGAACCAGATCATGAACTGATCGGCCAACTCATAGCCGCTGGCGCTGATCCGTTTGTGAGGCAAGGCGACGGCCAATACCCGATCAGAGCAATCCTTTCGTTTGCTGATGCTGAGCTATTTGCTGCTGCAGCTTGTGCAGGATCGTCGGATATTTCGAGGAGGTTTGCTCCTATCGAAGGGAATAGCATCTTCGATCGATACTCTACTGTTGTACATGACACTGCGGTACGCGGAACGTCTG
Organism: Pontixanthobacter sp. CEM42; assembly: GCF_017812015.1. Classification (GTDB taxonomy): domain Bacteria; phylum Pseudomonadota; class Alphaproteobacteria; order Sphingomonadales; family Sphingomonadaceae; genus Pontixanthobacter. Next base: position 2,091,564 of record NZ_JADQTN010000001.1, read on the forward strand.
ACGATATCTCCTCCCTGCGCGAGTGTGGCTATGCACTTGGCGACGAAAACGAGTTGGGCCAAGTTCCGCTTGTCCTCGCTGCGGGCGTGAATTTTGAAACCTTTCACGCGCTATTGTCTTTGGGCGCAAACCCAAATGCTGGAACAAGCACGCTGCCTGCAATCTGCGCCCGGATTGCTCGCATACCAATGGAAAAAACCAAGGAAGAGTATTATCACTCTCTGCGAAAGCACGGGTACGAATGCTAGCGCCGTAACTGGGTCGTTGGCAGAATGGCCGTTCTTAGAAGCAAAATAGATCTAGCTGCCAGAATGCGTTGCATCGCCGCCCAGCGTCAGCTCGTGGGGGGTGAAATGGGACGACAGATGAGTCACCGAATCATGTCAGTCTATTTTGAGTAGATCGGAGTAGTGCTTGTACACTTGGAATATTTATTGCATTTAATTTATCCGAGACAATACTGCGGATCTAGGGGATTCTGTGATGCCAAGGCCAATATTAGTTGATGAATATCTCAAGGAGAGAATGAAGAAAAAACTTGATGCGGAGCTAAAATTCACAACCAACTCCCACGAAATAGAAGTGGTTTCGACTGATTACATCATAGATTCTTCTGAGATGGAGGCCACCGACCATTCCGAATCAACAGTCCGTGAAACTGCGAGTTCCCTTGACAACTGCACCGAGTCCGACATCAAAGACACTTTGACGCTCAAGTTTACCGACACCCGAAAAGTCACTTGGACCTTGTCTGCCGAAGTTTCTGTATCTGACACGTTTACCGTTGGTGTAGCCGGGAAAATCGGGAAAGCCGAAGCTGGCGGTGAAGGCTCAGCTTCGGCGTCTAACTCTGTCACAGTGGCTGCAAAGGTCGGTGGCAAGACAACAGACAGCCATGAAGAGAAGATGGAATTTGGAAGTAAGACTGAAGTTACAATCAAGCCCGGACGTAGAGTCGTAGCTAGCGGCATTATAACGACAACCCCGTTTAGAGGTAAGGTCAAGGGCCGAATTGTCGTAACATTTTGGCATAGCTACAAAATAAAGGTCCCTTGGGGATCTGATTTTACATCGATGCGATATCGTTCCATGGAAGAAATCCCATTCACGGTCGAAATTGAAACGACACATCTACACTTTAGCAGGAAGATAGACTCTTTCGAAGCCAACTGCACGGGTGGCGTAGCGCCAACGGACCATATTATCGGTTCGCCGCCAACGCCAAATGACGACGGTTCGGGCAAGCCAAAGACCACCGGCCAGGATGAACCTGACAAACAAACGGCCTCAAGCAGTGATAGTCGCGATGATCACTAAAGTACGTTGCAAGTCTAAAAAGCTGCGTCACGGTCTGTCAGATGCGACTTTGGAATCGCTGTTTCGGCTGATTTAATTGTATCTAAGCCGAGTTATCGGTTGGCTGCGCCAAGCCAAGCGATTGGACGATTTGGCAAAAATTTCGATGTTTGGGCCTAAGATCTGTTGTAGAAAATGCAGAATTTGGACCGAAAACCGAATGTCCGCAAACTGCGTCATTTGCCGACTGTCCGCTTTATTGAGCAAACCTAGGTAAGCCGAATGTCAGCTCACGACCCATTTGCGGACATTCGGCACGTTCAGGAACCATGTCCGTTTTGCAATGTTCTATTTTGCCTTCAATCGACCGGTGATTTTGCGACGGGCACTTTCATTCCAGACGAATAGAGCAACCATCTCTCGCGTTTCCTTTTCGTGTTCTGCAAAAAAGCCGGGCTCCAAAATAGCTCTCCGCAAAAGTGTTGAAGCTCGTTCGACTGAGCTAGAGGCTTCGCCAATTACCAACTTGTCAGCGGCATCGACCGCAAGAGCTGTGTCTTCAATTGTGAGCGCGGCAATCATCATATGCACGTGAAGCAGTACATCGGGCGCTGGATTTTGCGCGATCAACGCCTCTACGTCTTTACGCTCGGCGTCGGCCTCTTGCTTGCTAGCCGCGCTGCAGCCACCGGCCTCTGCTTCAGAAGCTGCCATTAGAGATGGGTAGCTGCTGCCCCTCTCCATAGCACGGGATATAAACATTCGTGATGCTTCACATGAACTTTCTGCTGCGCTTACTTTCGCGGCGACGAAGTTCGCGAATGCATTGTGTTCGTCAATTTGTAGAGCTTGGCTGACATAGTGCCACGCTGGCGATTTGCGGGACACCGACAATCCAGCTGCGATTTCACGCTGATATGCCATGTAGGCTTTGCGAGCATACCAAAAGGATGCAAACTTATCGTTTGGATAGCGATCGACACAAGAATTGAGCAACGCCGTCATCTTTCCCGCACGCGCTCGGTTGCCTTCGATGCTGATGAAGCATTGATACGCCGATTGCGGTTCACCGTGAATAAGCGAGAGTTCGCGTTTTGCGATGACGCCGCTCGGTGCAATCAAATAGACAAGGTTCGATGAGATCGACCTTAAGAAAGCCTCCCTGTCTCCATGAAATGGAACACTTGCTACGAAAAGCACTTCGTCTTGATCGGAGCGTAAGCTTATTGCGGCCTCAGGCGAGTTTGTACCTTCGCCAAGATCGATTTTGACTAGGTAATCCTCCTCTCGCATTTCGGAGTGTGAGCTCTCGATTAAATTCGAAACAAAGGACTGATTAAGTTGTAGGCGGGCAAGTCTGGCGACATCTTCTTCGATCTCAATGATATCGTTTCGCGCACTGGATTGTTGATCAGTGACGAGCATCAGTTCTATTGCAGGGGGCAATTGTGTGCCATCCGGCGTTTCCTTCTGAAATCCGTAGAACAAGCCCACAGAAACGATTGCCGCCAAGGTAACGACGACGGTCGCTACTAGCTTTCGGGAACGGCGGCTTGACCGTTGCGTTGCCAAAGGGGACACTTGATTTGGATCGATCTCTGAAGGAGAATCGGTGGCGCTAGCGGGCTCCGAATGGGCTCGCAGTTTGCCAGAGGGATAGGCCATCTCTCGGCTTCCGAGCCGGAGGCGATAGTCGCCCTGCTTGATGTACACACAATGCTCGTTCAATGGCTCCTGCCTGCTGTAATAGTTGGCCAAGTTTGATCTGAGCCGTGAGACCTGAACACGCGGATAGCTATCGTTCTGAAGATCGTAATCATCGGGTTTGCCAAGACCATCAACTGCAATTGCATATTGTGTCAGGTCTTGGTCCCCATCGATAGCGCGCTCACATAAGAAGTTCAGGAGCTTCGCTTGAATCGGCGAGCGCATAAAGAGCGGATCGATTAGGATGCAGCCCACTTCGATTCGCAAAGCGGCATCTGGGTTTAAATCGCCGACAGCTTTGATCGACATCACAAACTCCTGCATTAACGGCCTTAACGTCCGTTAAGAAAGAGCCCTCACTACTGATATTCTTAATCGTAAATGTATGAAATCGCAATGCTCATTGCCTTGTAACGTTACAATAGCGGTTTAAAACTTTTATTGATTGAATAAAAATCTCATATTTTATGGGCGATTGAGAGAATTACTCACTTGGGCAATCAAGCTGGTTACTTGAACCCATATTTGGTCTGAGTACATTTTTTTGTTGCACTTGCCGCTTCCCCGAGGCGGCATAGGATTAGGCTTATACCATTGGACTCTCCTAGCTCCATCGGTAACTCTAATCGGGCACATGGAAGTTCTGGCGTTCGGTCAAAATCAATGCTGGTCGGCCGCTAGAACTTCCTCATGTGCTCTACGAGCAATTGAACGAAGCGCGCAGAAAGACTTCCAAAATGAGTAGGCGACCATTCCCTTCCTTCCTGATCTACGCAGACGAGCAAAACAAATTTTGGTGGCGCTTGGATGTCGACAGCTATGTGGCTATCGCAAAGTCTACGCAGGGATACGAAACTCAGGCGAGCTGTATGCTTGGAATTGACCTTGTCGGAAGCGCGTACCCTGTCTGGCAGACTGGAGAAATCGATCAGCTTCAGGACGCACTTTCAGCAAGAGCTGGAAGCTTCGGCTAGCCGCCCTCTCGAACGTCCGCTTTCCACCCCTGTTACGGAAGTAGATTGCCTTTACCAGCCAATCTGTGAGCGGTCCGCCTGCCTTGATAAGTTTCCAGCGAGGAGCGGATGGACTGGAGGCTGTAACGCCAATCCCACCTATCGGGAAAATTCCCCAACCTTTCGGATTGGTGCAGGTGGGTCTCGGTCGGGCGAATCCCAAAAACCCCTGAATTCTGCCATTTCTCAAAACTGGCACACCTCCTGCTGAGGTTGGGCACGAAGCGGGATCGTCCCGCAAACGAACACACTGAAAGGAATACACGATGACCCTGAACATTGACCGCCTCTTCGCCGCCGCTTTCGCAATTGCTCTCTCGGCTGTTGCCATGGCCACCGCCATTGTCCCGGCTTCGCCAACCTTGATTGTCTAAGCGCAACCGACAACT
>NZ_JADQTN010000002.1 GCF_017812015.1 Pontixanthobacter sp. CEM42
ACCCCCTCGCAAAGGAAGACCCCATGACCTTTAATGCCAACAACCTCTACGCCGCCGCCTTCGCAGTCGTACTCTCGGCCATCGCCATGGCTACCGCGATTGTTCCTGCCAGCCCTACGCTTATTGCTTGAACATGGGCAGCCAAATCGAAACCTTTGAATAATTGCTTCATTGTCTGGAACACACTCCAGAAGGTGACAATGTACGGGCTATCAATACGCACTGGCAGCTGACTGGCAACAAGATGGCTTTCGGCGCTGAAAGCAGCCTGACTGCCAAGGCTCAATAGCTGACCTTTGGGCCATGCATGTAAGCTGAGATCAATATTCGCTAACGGAGGAATTGAGGACCTCTTTGTTTTCCAGCGTTTCCATCTGTTCGGGCTCGCTCCCTTGAGTGACAACACTTTCGACCGATCTGACAATCACCGTTGCCACCCGATCCTTTTGATATCTCTCCATGTTGAACCAAAAACCACAAGCTACGATCGAGATCGTCGCCATGGGGGCTCAAACTCCTCAAGAGTGTTTTTTAGCTCCAAGGTGTGAACAAGGACTAGGTTTCCACCATCGGTTCGGTGGCAGAACAACCCCCACCGGCGCCAAAACCTAACTATCTGCCAGTCAGGCTAGTTGGCCTCAGAGCGGCTGCTTAGGGAGTGGAAGCACATATCAGGCTATAGAACTTGGTAGCTCTGTATTCCGAGCTTCACCATATCACTAAATTTGCTTCTACGAGACGTTTGCTGCCAGCCTATGAGAACACCTGGTCTTAGTTGTTCGCGGCATCCTCGATGTAAGGTAGCGCCTCAACCAACTCGTAACCTGGCATACGCTCGACAAAGTGCTTCAACCAAGTCGCATGGCCGCTGCCTGCAAGCACAAGGACACGGTCTCCGGCTTCCGCGATCATATCCAATTTGGCGAACATCTTGGCGTTTCGCATATACCAATATGCATTGAGTTCAGCCCCTGGCTGTTGGTCACCATCGCCAATTCGCAGCAAGGAGTAATACAGTCTATTGTGCAAGCTTGAGACCCGATCCGTGTCATTGTGCTGGAGCAAAGACTGCGCGACGGTTTGGCTTGGCCGCTCGGCTGTTTCTTGATCAGCTACGGCCTGGATTTCGGCTATCAGGCTACCCATGAGCTCCATGCCGCCATTCGCCTGAGCAAAGGCTTGGACTTTACCCATCGGAAAATAGTCTGGCTCGCTGTCCCCTCCTCGTTCATCGTAGCCGTAGACGGCATTGTGCCCGAGCATAACGCCGAGCCGATATCCGATCTGAACCGTTTCATTGCGTGAGGTTGCAAGGAGTTCGTCCGCGCGAGCGTATTCCTCCATACTAAGGGAAGGTAGCGGGGCTTCGTTTTCAACCGCAATCTTTGTCGGCCGCCATTGAGCCAGACTTTCGACCAAGGCGATAATCTCGCGCTGGCGATGGGGAGCCAGCATATCATCGACCTCAGAATTGACCATATCGGCCCCCGGATTGTCGAAGTGATACAGGCCCAACACCATGACTTTGATTGTTTCTGATTGCTCGGCCTGATCGTCCGTTTGAGCGTTTAACGCAGCCGGCATCAAAACGGTCACCAAGCAAAGAGAGACGAGTTTTAGTAAATTCATGAAAGACTCCAGCTGCGTTGCTGCCATAATACACCAAGGCAATAACTGATCAAGACTTCTTTGGCTTGAAGAAGCAGTGCCGCATGGCGCTGATCATGGTGAAAGCGCTTCCTTGAAGAACTCCAGTGTTGCTCCCCAAGTTTGCGCCTGCCCATGCGCCTCGGCACGGCGCCTCGCACCCTCTTCGAATAGTAAGGTCGGGTTGTAACCTGTACCCGTGATGCCGTGACCAGCTTCGGGAAGGACTAGCAATGAAGTTGCAAGCCCGGCTTCGGCGCGTCGTTCGGCAATATTTTGAACCATGTGACCGGCTGACCACAAGTCGTCCAATTCACCGCCCACAACTAACACCGAGCCGGTGTAGTCTTCGATAGGAATGCGCGCAGCCTCAACCCGATCGGGATTCGCCCAACGCCCCTCATCCATCGGAGTGCGCAAGCGTCCTCTCAATCCGCGCGCAAACTTACCAGTCTCGCGATACCAATTTTCGCTGTAAGGCACATATTCAAGCGGTTGGCCATTCCAGGAATAGGACGAGGTCGTCCCTAGCCTCACCCCATCACCCCAACCTTCCCAAACCACATCTGAGGGCGAAATTCCGGCGACTGCTTTCACCCAGTCAAATCGGGTAGCAGCAAGAAGCACGTAAGCGCCGTTTCTCGAATAGCCATAGAGGCCCATACGATCTGGATCGACATCGGCGCGGCGGGTCAGCCAGTCCCGCACGTCTTGAAGTCGGTCAATTGGAATGTCGACATAGCGTGTGGGAAGCCCCTCGACGGAAGGTTCCCCTGGCCCATAGATTATCTCGTAGGTCGCAAAGTGAAACACTGAATACCCCTTGGCGACCAGTTGAGGCATGAGCACTTCGCGGTTTTGGCGATTGGTGTCTGCACCGCCCGCGATGATGATCACCGGGTGCTTTCCCGGGCCAGGTTGCGGCGCGAAATACGAGCCGGGCAATGAAGCAACTTCCTCAATGTGAAAAGCTAACGGCGCGTGACGCATTTCGAATGAGGTTGATGCTACCACTGTGCCATCGATCAGCGCGGTTAGCGTGATCCGCTTGTCTGCCTCGACAGGCTCTTGATTGACGGGTTGCATGGATCGGAACAGGCCCAGCGGGTCGGCGCCTTGATACGATCCTGAAGTCGCGGGGCTGGTTGTTAGATCAATGCGGCCATTTCCATCGCTACGAAACAAAGCTGAGGACTGGTAGCGCAGAACTGGAAACCCGCGCTGGTAATAGTTTTTCAGCACCCGTTCCGCGCGGAGCTCGACATCGGTGTCAGGAGGCAGATCAAGCGCATTGATGAGAATTGGATCGCCAGCTGTGACTACCTCTCCACTTTGCAGTTCGAACCGCTGAGCGGAAGCAGATGTTGTCCACCCTACAAAAGTAGCAGCGTACATGGCGCTAATGAAAATACGCTTTAAAATCAAAAGTAAGGCTCCTGTGTTCAGGCCATGACTGACCAGCAACAATCCCATCAGTCGAATAAAGCGGCTTACGCTAATCATGCGCAAAAATCGGCGAACGAACGTTGCAATCGGTGAAGCGACGGGCTGCAACTGCGAACAAGCACAAACGAGCGGTATCGGGGTAAGGGCGGGTCTGACGTGTATTCAATACACGTTGCCGACTCGATTGGCTGTGCCCATAAGCGTGTAAATGAAGATGGGTGAATATCTCCAGCCGACAAAGCGCATCAGCGACCGCGCGTTTGATGCCATAGCGTGCGTATTGGTATTTGCGGCATACCTTGTCGTTTTCGCGGTGGTGAACCGCGAGTCTACATTTTTGAAACTCGCGCTTTCCTCCCTCAGCAATTTGGCACCCATGGTGCTCCTAACTGTTGCTGTTCGCCCAGCCATTCGCCGTTGGCTTATCGATGCGCCGATCCTGCGACAGTGCACAGGCCATGTCGCCTTGGCCGCGCTTTTCAGTTTCGCTTGGCACTGGCTCATCCTAGTCTTGGTCGGAATGCGCGATGGGGGATCATTGACCGAATTCACGGTCCGCGCCTTCTTTCCGGAGCCCGCGCTCGCTTGGCAGTTCCTTCAGGGCGTGACCATTTATGCTCTAGTTGCTTCACTCACCTATATGCGCGCGCAGCCCGACCTTCCCAGCTCCGCGGATGGCGAGGCAGAAGGATGGCGAGAGGCTGAGCCCACCCTCGAACGCTATTTCATTCGACTTGGCGAAGACATCAAACCCATCGACGTCTCGAAGGTGATCATGATCCTTGGCGCGGACGACTATGCCGAAGTTATCACGGCTGAGGGGAAGCATCTGGTGCGCACCACGCTTTCAAAATTCGAAGCCTCGCTCGATCCTGAACAATTCCTGCGCATTCACAGGTCGCGCATTGTTAATGTCCACAAGATTGAACATGCTGAGCCCTCGGGCGATGGTCGCCTAGTCCTGCAAATGGAAAACGGAGAACGCATCAAGACTAGCAGGGCTGGCGCTAAAGCTTTGCGCGATCGTGTCCTTTGAAGCAGCGGTGTCTGAGCTGTGCATGAAACTGTGATCAAACGGCCAAAATTGACTGGAACGTACATGCGCTCGTCGCCTCATACTCGGTAGACTATCAATGTCTGCAATTGGGTCGTTAGCGGACATAGCGCGAAAAGTTCTAATTCCTGCGAAACCACGGCTCATCAGTACGATTGATCTCGAGATCGCCATCATAGGCCACACACAGCGCTCTCGCTTCATCAGCCGAAGCTGACTGCCATGTTTTGTAAGTCTCAGGCCGTAAGATCACCGGCATGCGGTTGTGGACGCTCTTAGAAGGCCCTTCAGCGTCCGTCATAACCATTGAGTAGCATCGGCCCCATTCGTCGCTGTCGCGCCATATACCGGCAACCGCAAAAACCTCTTCGCCAGCAACCCTCTGCCAAGTGCGTGTCATCGATCCTCGAGGGCCTTCCGCTTCTGCCCATGCCGATAGCGGAATAAGGCAGCGGTGTTCTTCAAAGCTGTGCCGCCAAAAGAAGCTGTCGAGTTTGTCAGTGCGCGCATTGTTGACGGGTTTGGGCTTTAGCGGTTTGCCGGTTTTCTTGCTCTTCATGACAAGCGGGAAACCCCATGCCATTGATTGTAGTGTGCCGCCTGCAACGACCATGCCGGGGTAACCCGGAAAGACATCACCGCCAGCATTGCTTGCATCTCCCTCGACTGAGAACATGCGCGCTACTTCGGTTGCCGAGTTTGCCATTCTGTAGAGATTGCACATGGGCGAAGGATGACGGAACAAGGGCTTTGAAGTCAATCTTCGACCGCTCTCCAAGCCAATGCCATATCAGTCTTTTGTGGGCGCTGATAAATCGCCTAGCTATTCTTGCTAGAAACGAATATCGGCGGCATCCGCATTGCCCGATTGGGCATTGTGCATCAGTATGAGGACCGTTGATCAGGAAGGCGCCCTCCAACTTGATCGATGTTGGGTCACCTGACACAGTCAAATGTGTTGGGTGACTCGTTTTCTAACGCTCTTTTAGCCATCTTCGGGAAAGCTAGCGCAGGCAGCGCGATAGCAAACATTGTGCTCTGGTTTCTCGTCTATAGTCTCATCGAGATCATAAAATGTTGTCGGGGTCAGGTGTATGCACTTCGGGAGCGGCCCATCAATCAGACACAGGCTCGTTCGGCTTGATTCGGTCGCATCCGCTTTCAAATCCTTTTGCTGAGTGCGTGCCGTCCTGGATGCAAATCCGCAGCAACGGCTGTTCGAGCTTTAGCCACAGGAGTGCGAGGGTTACCCATTCAGCTTTCTCCTGCTTTACCTGACCAACAAATGGCGGAGCGTAAATTTGAGGATCACGTCGTTCCTGCCCTCGAATTCGCCTATGCGGGGACCTCCCCCGCTTACCTCTTGTACAACATGGTGAGTGAATTTAATCTGCTGATACTGGGGGAATGCTTTGACTAAGCTAAAATCGTTGTTGGCGTTCTTTGGCTTTCTCAGCCTCTTCAACATAGTTGCGCACTATCAGACGGCTTTTGACCTTGCTGCTAGTTTGGTCTGGCTGGCTGAGTGGTGGCACTACCTAACCAGTTTTCTATTCTGGCCATTGCCGTTTGCAATGCCGCTTTGGGAGAAAGATCTACTGGTGGTTTTGATTACGCTTGGAGCATTTGGCTTCAGGCGCATCGTTTGGGGTATGAAAAAGGGCAATGACCTACCATTGTGGGATAACGTTAAACTGGCCTCAGAGATGGTGACCTCGTCGGCTGAAGAATTCGAAGAAGAATCGAAGCCAAAGGCGTTGGTGATTCATGCCATGGTCGGAGTTTCGGGCCTATATTGGTTGTCGTTCCTTTGGCGGCTTTTTACGACAACACCTTCTGGTACCGTGGCTTTCTTGGTGCTTATCTTTGTGTTTCTAGTTAGCACGTTTGCCAGGGAGAATCTTAGAGTTCACCAAAAAATCGACCTGGGGATCGTTTACTGCTTGGTGGGTCCTGCGCTCACAACAAACTTGCTCCTAACTTCTATGTTCAGATCATGGAGGGCGGTCCTAAAATTTGCCCTTGCATTTCTGGTAGTCCTAGTGGGAGCTGTTCTCGTCGGCGAGTACCTCGATCCTCTCATCCTTGATCGGCTCGAGGGTTTGCCCAGGGCACCTAACGTATGAGGCAGCGATGAGTGAACCGAAACCCAAGAAGTATACAGGGCTGATGTTGGCTCTCGCCGCTGCCGCGACTGTTATTATAGGCGGTGCTGTTTTCGGTCTTGTTCAGCAAGCCTCGTTTGACCGAGAGGCTCGAGATCAAATAGCTGTGCATTCTGATTATGCCCAGCAGAGATACTTGGTAGTATGCGATGGCGCCGTTGCTGCCGATGAAGCGGCGTGCATCGAAGAGGCCAGCGCCGAAGCTAGATCGGCGCTGCGTGAGCAGGAACGCGCAGAGCTTGATTTGGTTGCTCAGCAGAAAATGGCCCTCTGGACTGCAGTGATGGGTATCGCCGCAATGATCGGTATGGGTCTAAGCGCGCTTGGTATATGGTTAGTCTGGACGACCTTTAGGGAAACGCGGCGGCAAGCAAGGATTGCAGAAGACAATCTCGAGTCCTTTCGGGCTACCGAGCGCGGCTACTGCGAAATTGAATTGAGCGGCGGTACTGCCAGCAAGACATCGGACGTATTGGATTTTTCGGCCAAGATCACGAATACCGGGCGCTCAACGGTCAAGGTACTTGCTATTCGATACCGACCTTTGGCTGAACCAAAGTCACCATTGGATGATGAGTTCGGCGGGGCAACATTGAAGGAATTTAATGTCGAGCCGAATGAGAAATCAAAGCCGTCCCACCTTGTTCGTGGAACTCAGAACATCAAGCGTTTCCCCTACATCGGTGGATATGTTGAATACAGGTGCAAGTTCGGCCAACTGCACAAGACCTACTTTTGCTACTTCGTTGATCTTCGCAAAAACGACTCAGGCTTAGTGGCCACTCATTTCACTCATTTTGTGGCTGATTGCCTAAGGGAGCGAGATTGGCCTCCAAATAGCTAAGAACGCTTGGCAAGCCATCCATCGGCTCCGAGTTCCATTCGCCTGCTAGGCTTAGCGCCTCTCGCCGCAATAGCTTCATCAATCAAGTGGATGTGTTTTGACAGCAACATCTATGGACCCAGCCGATCAACGCTCTGGCGCGCGTTGAGAGCTTAGCAAGACAAGCTCAGATGCCCCACCCCCATGATTCGGCAGCGGTAGTGATGGCCGGGTTCTCAAGCCCATCCGGCAAAGCGCAGCTATAATATGCGACTGTTTTTACAAACCTTCTCGCAGATGTGGGCCGACGACCCGATCCTTGGATGTCCTTAGCGTAGGAGTCTCCGTTGAGCTCATAAAGCCTGCGATTAAGAGTTCGTAGATTTATAGGATAGCAGTTCTGGACATCTTCGGTCCTTACTCGAGGGATGTCTACAGAAATGGAATAGCGCGTGTAGTTTTCTCTAACACTGCCCATCCGTCGATACTGACTGACTCTCGGAATTTTGACAGTCTGTTCTGAGATGTATTTGCTATCTTGCCAATAACCTGGCCCATCATGCTCAAACCCTGCAAAATTGGCAGAATTAAACCAACTTTCAAACCTGTCTGCAATTGTAGAAGGTCCAACATTGGTTCTTAAGCCAATGGTTTCCATTGCTATATCTCGATAGCTTGTTCTACTACCTGTGCTCAGAATCTGGTTCACATATTGCTCTGTGTCGGCAAGAGTACGACCGGCTGTCCGATTTGCTTCTTCAATCCGCGATAGATCACTGAGTGCAAATTGCCCACTTCTGGCCGGATACATAAGCCCGTGCAAAACTCGCCCTCTCACAGTACCCCAGTGCTGGGGAGCGCACTTACTGTACGTAAGGAAGCTATAAATCGACAGGGCCTCAATGTTTCGTCTATAAGAATCGTCGGACAGCAGTGCGGACAGGCTGGCTGTTCGGTCAAAGTTGGGCAAATATTCAAGGTCAGCTGGCACATTAAACCCACGTGAGGCATTTGCCCCCATTAGTAGATCGATCACGGCTCCTGAACTCTGACCTGACCCGCGAACTGCAAAGCGCACATCGGATTTTATCTTCTCGAAAACTTCTCTCTTATGAAGCCAGTATCCCACTTCGTTTTGCAAACGATTATTAGCTCTTCCAGCCCTATCATAGCTAGACCAATACTCTCTTTGAGCAGCCTCCAGATTGCCTTGAAATTCTGCAAGCTTCCCTCGGATCGCAACAAAGTCGGACACCATTGAATTGGCGTAGACTGGAATACCATTCCGCGATCTGAATCCTGCCGCTCTACGATATTCAAAGTCGGAATCATTCTCGGAAATATAAGTCGGTGAGGGGCTGATGATGGGAGTGTTTAAGATATCCCTATTGTCCTGAGCACATTGGGAATTTCCAATTTGTGCGCTTGCAGCAGAAGCAACGAAAAGTGAAATGGTAACAAATGCGCTTCTTGCTACACCGCATGCACTGAATCGCATATGTTTCTCTCCAAGATAGATCTAACGCGATATAAAGGACGTTAATATCTATTGCCTTATAGAAGACCGATCGGATGGTGAAGGCGTTTCCACATAGCCCGCCTGAGACTTACACCAGCGCAGCATTGAACGGACATTATGCAGCCGTTGGTTGATTGGTCGCCGATCCTCTTTAGTTTTCGCCACAGCCCTCGCGGCTAACAACTCTTCTATGGTTTCCTCGCATTTGCGCGCCACATGGTTAGGCCCCGACTCTTCACGCATATTCCCTAACCTTTCGTAGCAGTTCACGCGCGGCGGATCGTCTCGCAACAGCCTCGTTGGTTTCGCCGCCATGCTTCCAGTTGCCATTCCGCTTGCCTTTGGGAGCGCCAGCTTTGCCGCCGTGCATCCTACACACGCGCTTTCCCTTTACTGCCGGAGAACGGCAAGACCCGCCCCGCTTCCTCCTCGCTTGGCAGCGCGCGGCTGTCCTTAGGCTTTCTGGCTCTCGCGAGCGTTGCATCGGATTGCCCGTCATTTTTTGGCTCCCCCCTATCGTGGTGGTAGTGGACATGCTGGTGTGTTTCCTTTCTGACAGTGATCTTCTGGACTGACTTACTCTTCCCCTTTTTCTTGCGCATGGCGTAGAACGCTTGCAGATTTTGCGCGTAGGTTCGCGACAGCTTGGCAGCTATCTGCATTTCCTTTGCCAGAGGGACATAGCTATTGTTGATGCCATATCCTGAGAGTTGAATTGTCATGCGGTGAAGAGCCACCAGTTGCGCAGCCATAGCCGCTTCAATCGTGTTTCGCGGTTCGAGTTCAGCAATCATTGCGAGAGCGCAATTCAGAAGCGTTTCACTTGGTTTCCAGCGTTGGTCGGTTTCATCCCATGAGGTCGGTGTCAGTTCCTTAAGATCGCTTACAAACGCCCTCATGACAGAGTCGGAGCGGGTGCCGAATGCATCTGCAATCTGCATCTGCCACAATTCCAAATCGGAGTGCGGCGATGTTACCAAATATCCATCATCCGGCCCCTGCGGCTCCAGCATTATACCGGGCGACGGCTTTCGTGAGCGCAATCGTTCCTCAGCAGCTTGTTTGTCGCTTGCCAATACCGAGGGCGGGTTCGGGACTTTCCGGCGCTTACGGCGCTTGGGCTTCGCTGTTGGAATATCTTCCTGTTGCGGGTCTGTGTCAGTTTCATCCGAAGAGCGGCGAGCCATCAGCTTTCTCCACTAAATACCAGCATTCTATCACCCCTTGCAGCGGCTGAAGTTTGCGATTGTGCCACTTCCCATCACGCCAGACCGAGAGCAGAATTTTTGAGCTTCCACGATGCCGGACATAACCGAAGACCAACTCGCCATCAGGTAGCGTTTCGGCGTCCTGCTCAATGAGATTGCATCGACCAAACAGGGGAGATTGCATTGTAAGAGCCATGCTTATTTAAGCTCCCACAATAGGTGGAAACCTTCACAACGTCCGCGTTCATAATATCGGGAAACGCCGAAGTTCGACCACACAGCAACGTCGCTGTGCATTTTCAGGTTGCGCGCGCCAGCGAGTCTATCAGCAACACCACCGACCCCAACCTCATCGGGCACAACGCCGAACAGGTCCAGAGCCTTCCATCCCTGCCGAACAGCTTGCGAAGCGAAGTTCTCATACATCCAATGAGCATCATCAATCAGATCCAGCCAATGCGCCATTGTGACGCCTACTGGCGCGGTAAATTCATCGACCGCAATAAGGCCCGAATGCCACTGTTTTAGATCGAGAGAAGGATTGGCGGGGACGTTAGGGACGTTAGGGACGTTAGCTCTATTTCGGGACCTATTGGCCCTATTGTCCCTATTGTCCCTATTGTCCCGCGCTTCCTCGGCTTCACGCGCTGTCTTCGCTACTTCGCGCCAGCTACTCATTGGAAGCCCCCCATATTGCGGGGTTAACTTGGTAATCAGCGGACACCCTACCATGGGATTGACCCTCTCTCCTCCCATCCTCGGTGAGCCAGCCAGCATCGATCAAGCATTCAATCGCTTCACCCATTGCTTGAGCGGTGCGCAAACTCGGTAGAGCCGACTTGTGCGGGGATCGCTTCAAGTCCCGGGCGTTTATTGTTTTGAAGCGTTGCTTCCGAATGTAGCGGGCAAGGATTGCCGCATCGCGTTCAGACTTAGGCAACGATGCATCGCCATAAACACGCGCCGCCATAGGCTTTGCAAAATCGTCTATCCAAGCAGCAGCAGCCTCAATCGACTTGGCTGATATTTCCTTTGGTTCATTGCCTTGGCCTAATGCCCATTCCGTGTATTCGGCCACCAGCGCGAGACGCAGAAGAACGCCATTCATTTTACCGATTGTCGATTTAATCAGGCCGCTAGAGTCTTCGTCAATCTCGCTATTGGCCTCCTCCCATGCCGCGAAAATATCCTCGGCACCGGGCGTAAGAGAAAGCGTCACAGCGCATGGCTGACCTTCCCCATCCTGCCCCCATTCAATAGCTTCAATCTTCCGGTATATGCCCTCAATTGTGCCGATGTCTGCAATCTGTGTAGGCCGACGATAAGGAACCTTGTCAGGCCATGTCCACAGAAAGCGCGGGATCAACCCATCATCAGGTGATGCAAGCAATGTCGCCAGTTTATCCGGCTGAATACCCCCAATGACGCTCACACCGTTGAAGTCTATTTCAATGGGAGCCTTCGCGCCTTTACGATCAACCACAAACTTGCGGCCACCATATGCTTCCAGCCAAAATTCCCTACCGCCAGAGGAATATCGCTCGAACGATTGCAGCCAGCCAGCCAACTCGTCTCTAAAGTGCAGCGTTCCTGATGGATTGCCTGCCAGAATTGCTGCCATAGATTCGGGTGTAGCATCCTGAATAACAGTTCGCCGACGAACAGGCTCGATAGGGAATTCCGCATTTTCCGGCTTTGCTGGTGTGCTCAGATTATCTTTCGCCGCATCCTTCACCTGCTCTTGCCACCCGACATATTCAACCTTGGCGCGCTCAGATTGGGTTTCCCAATCGCGGATAGCGTTCTTGTGAATTTCGGCAGCATCGGTTTCGAGTTTGCGCAGGGGCGCAATCACAGCCTCCAAGGCTGGTGATTTACGGGATGAAGGATCGCCAACCGCCGCAGCCCACAGAATGCACGGCTCAGTCCAGTTGCTAGCTTGGTAGGGACGAACCTTGCGCTTTCCGCCGATCAAGGAAGCACATGCCGTCAGATACCCAATAGCAGGGTAATCGATTGGAGAGGCCGTGCCATCCGCAACAATTTGCAGAAGGCCAGCCAGCTCACCAAACAACTCGCGCGGCATTTCAACAGGAGGACGACGCCCCGCGTTTAAGATTGTCATGTCTGGCACTGACCAAATAGTATTCCCGGATTTACCCAAAGGTGTCATGCTGCAATTTCCATTCGTGGTAGGGGGGACGACTGAACAAGCGCGTTGCGCAGACGTTTGCGCAGATCGCTATCAGTGAAGGTCAAAGGTGGAGTGGCGAAGCGGAGTTCAGCCCATGCCGGAGAATTGGGAGACCAATCGAGAACGCACAGGGCGTTTCCCGAATGAGCCAACCAATCAGCCGGTGTTCTAACAACTGGCACGGGGTCCGGCTTGTCGAGCAGGTCTGCCCCCATCAAGCTAGCCAGTCCGGTACGGCACCACCAGACAGACAAGTTGTCAGTGCAGAATGCAACGATGTCGAAAAGCCCGCTTTCACCAAAGTGAGGGAACGGATCGCGCACGGCAATCAGACACGCTGGGAAGCCTTGAGCGTCAGGCTCAAAAAGCCCGCCGCCGACTTCGCCAATTCTACTGACGCCAATCGAAAACCCGCTTGCGCCATACCTGCCAATCGCCATCGGCGGCACGCCAATGGCTTCGAGCTTTTTGAAGTGGGCGGATTTAATCGCAGATGCGGCGGCAATCATCTCGCCGTCTAGGTCAGACACCTTCATGCTGAGGCCCTCCAACGTACTCGCAGCGGGGGTAAATTTGCGAGTAAGCAACTGCGTAGTGCAGCGCCTCCCACCAAGTTTCACACCCGACAATCTCCGTTGTTTCAGGCCTGTTCGGCTGCATAAGATATGCCACAGGCCTGCCCGATTGAGCGTAGAGCCAACCAGCCTGAAGCTCAGGCAGTTCTTTGAGTGCATTACTCATGCTGCGCGCCTCCCTGTCGATTCATCATCGAGGCGGCGCAACCAGTACCTTTGCGATAGCGTTAGATCGCTCGACTTGTAGGCAATCACCTGAAGGAAGTTGGCGGCCCATTCATTCAGGCCATAGTGGCGCAGCAAATGAAATGCAGTCGCTTGATGCAGGCGGTATAGCCCCGGAGTAAACGACGCCGGACGCTCGACGCGCCAGACACCATCCCAAGGCTTCATAGCGGCTTCAATATCTGTAGCTGGTTGAGGTTCGGTGCAGGTCAAAGGCCACGACCTTTCCCGCGTTCAGCTAGTGAATTGCGGAGCCGTGCCGTTGCTTTGTCAGAGTACCGCCGACCATTTCTGTGTCGGTCTGCCCATGCATTCCGAGAGGCCAGCAAGGCATTGCCAAAACGCCGAGTTTCCTCTACATCGTAATCATCAAATGCATAAGCCGCCAAGCTTGCTGAGATAATGGGGTCGCGAACGCACAGCGTTTTGCGGCCCTTACCTTTTGGGGGTGATTCCCCCGCTGTTGTTTCCAGCATGGTTCAAGCGGCCTCCTGCTGTGCTTGCAGTTGGCGGGCCACATATGAGCGGACGCTTTCAGTAGTTATGCGGGTTGCCCTACCAACCTTAAAGGCGGACAAATCGCCGTTCGCGATCAACTCATAACCCTTGGTGGTTCCTACACCAATACTTGCAAAAGCATCTTTCGGAGAGAGTGCAATTGGTTCCATGATTTTCCTTTCGTTGGCCAGCGAATGCCAGCAACTGAAAGGGAATGTGTCCGAAAATAGGCTTGATGTGCGTCAGTTACTGTCAGCAACTGTCAGGAACCTGTAAGCCTGAGTTTATGACAGAGGCTCCCCATCCAATGAAAGAGGCTTCCCATCCAAACTTATGGTCGGACCACCTTCTTCGTCATGTTCTCGATTGAGCAGTTTTATCGCCGTTAGCATCGCAGCCGACACGGTGCCGCGACTTGGTATGACGGCACCAATTTGGTCGGCATAATGAGCAATTCGCTTGTAGAGCTGACCGTGTGTCTCGCCCTCAATCTTGCCCTCGTTATCTATCACAGCACATGCAACGGCGACAAAGTTCCCCCACTTCTCGGAGTTCAAAGGGTGGCCACCCTTGTTCTTGGCTGGCGCACTCTCATCCGATAATTGTGCTGGCGCAGACGCTTCGCTCTTTGCAGGCCCTATTTCCGGTGATGCTGTCCACAATCTCTCAAGCCCGTAATCCTCTCTGGCGTTGTCAGCCTCCAGATAGAGTTCGTCTGCCTTGAAGAACAGCCAGTGTGATGTGTCATGCTGCTTGAATGGCTTCCTAGGGTTCATCGCACAATAGAGCATTCTCTTAGAAACATCATCGCATCCCCAACTATTGGATTCGACGGAAACAATCCCACCACCGCTCTTTGGCATGGCGGCGACGGTGATATTTTTTGAGAAGCACTTCTCTGAAAGGAAGTGGCAAACCCAATCAAAAGCCCCATGAACCGCGTCCATCGGAGGGTGATTTTCGCGAGTAACTATTGATTGGACCACCAATAAACGGAGATGGTTTAGGAAGTTGGGCAATGCCCTATCATCACCAGCGGCCCTTACACTGGCTATCTGTTCAGCATAGATATCCAATCCAATATTCACAGCATCGGCGGCAAACACCCAACCTTCAGGACAAAATGGCCAGCGAGCATTGCCGTTCAAGAAATCATCTAGCGGGATTGCTTTAGTCGAAAGTTTAGGCACTGGCCTTGCCTCCCAGTCGTAGCGGCAGCTGCACAACATCAGCGGATGCGCCGGAAACATACCGGCCCCATGCATCCAGAAGTTTGCGCCGCATATCCAGAAACTTTGCGCGATTGTAGGATCGCTCGACTTTGTCAGGAATCACGTGAGCAAGCGCAGCTTCTGCCACGGCCTCTGGAATGCTTGGCATTTTCTCAGCAGCCCACGTGCGGAACGTTGAGCGGAAGCCGTGGACTGTGTAGCCCGTTGGCCGCACGATCTTTCCGAGGGTCATATCGGACAATTGCCCGCCGCGCATTCCCTCGAAAATCAATCCATCGCAACCGTTTGTGCTTCGCTGCCGCGCCCGTTCTAATACTGCCAGCGCTTGCGGATTGAGCGTAACCGCATGAGCCTTCCCATTCTTGCGCATCAACTCCGCAGGACGCCGCCACTCGTTGCTAGCTGTATGCAGGTGAGACCATTGTGCTTCGCGGACTTCGCCATTGCGGGCCGCAGTGTATATTGTGAACAACAGCGCCAGCCTGCCCCAAGTGTCAGGCAAGGCCTCCACCGACTCCATAAATGGCGGGCTTTCTTCGTATGGCATTGAAGCGAAGTTGCCAGACGCTGCCTGCTTAGAGAGCAGGACGCTTAGGCTCTCGCGGGGGGCTGGAACCTTTCGCCACTTTTGACCTTTGGCATAATCGAGAACCAGCCCGATACGCTGCCGCAGCTTTCGAGCAGCAGCGGGCTTGGTTGTCCAAATAGGTGACAGCACCGAAACGATGTCTGCCTCATCAACGCTTTCCACACGCAACCCGCCAATTCGCGGGAAGGCATGCAGGGCCAGCGTCGAGAGAAACGCCTTCGCGTGGCGCTCTTCCCATCCGGCCTTCAGAGCGGCGTGACACTTACGGGCGGCCTCCTCGAATGTAGGGGAAGCAATCTTTGCTTTATCGCGCGCCGCAATGGGATCGCCGCCAGCCCTCGCGACTTTCCGCAACTCTCTGGCTTTATCCCTTGCCTCTTCTAGTGAGCACAGAGATTCAGGGCCTAAGCCGATGTCTCGGCGCTTCGGGCCTTCATGCGTTTCCACAATAGTGCGCAGCATCCACGACTTGCCACCAGTCTTGGAGACAAGCAGATAAAGACCCCCGCCGTCGCCATGGCGTCCAGCTTTCGCATGCTTTACCTTCAGGGCGGTTAGTCTGGCCAAGGCATAGCTCCCACAATCACTCCCACACTATGCGGCGGCCTTGAGCGAAGGTCAACGGGCTTTAGCGAAAGTGTTTAGAGATTTACCCCCGTAATCGCAGGCCCATAACGAAAGCCAGCGAATTGCAACGAATTTGACTATGGATGCCCCGTGAGGATTCGAACCTCAATTGACGGAGTCAGAGTCCGCAGTCTTACCATTAGACGACGGGGCATTAAATAGCTTGTAAAATCAGATATTTAGAGTACTTTTGTTGTTGCACTGTGCAACACCTTGTTGCATCAAACGGCCGATTAAGTTGCATCGCCGGTCGACACAACCCCAAAAAGCCACAGGATTTCAGGGTTTGCGAGATTTTGAGTCGTCAGATTTCCCGTTTTACGACTAGGGGTAGGTACGGTTGCTTTCAACCTTAGTTTTCGAACCAAGCTGGAGCACTATCAAGCTCTGCAGCAGGTATACGAAAAAGATGGGCTGGGCGCGTCCAGACAGTTTGGGCGACACAATATGCGCCAATCACAGATATCCCTCTTTCGCGCAAGAAACGAGCGGCACCTCGCAGATGTCCGCCGGACGTGGTCACATCATCCACTAGAATGCACTGTTCGAAATCAACCGGATCGTCGATATCAAGTGCAGCTGCGATTGTGCTAGGCTCACGAGTTCCGCCCTCGCCGGCTGCCTTGGGCATTACCTCTCTGAATCGTAGTACCGAACGAGTTGGATAATCATCGGCTACGGCAGTGATCGCTTGGGCGATCCGGTGGCCAGTAAACGAGGCTTCAAAATCGACATGGTCAGACGATGGAACGGCAACCAGTGGCGCAACCAATCCCGCGTTCCGAAGCTTCTGAACTGCGTCGTTAGCTACAAGCCTTCGAGCAACATTTCTACCTCCAGGCGTGCCATCAACACGACTATTACCAAATTCTGCATATCCGTTTACCGGCTGCCCTTTGATGGCCTTTACCAGTTTCCAAGCATTGTATTCGAGGTTGCCCCAATCGAGACCGGCCTCCCGATAGCTAGGATAGCCACAGCTCACCATAACTGGAAATTTCATTTGCCATAAATCTTGTCGAGGACTTCATCGGTGCTCTCCAAAACAAAGCACCGGCTATACGACAGAAACTTCTCGGGCCAGGTCAACCTTGGGTCATCGACGACGCTACGGGAAATGCCTAACCATCTGCCTAAGCGCATACATTCTGATGCTTGATGAAGCGTACCAGAAGACTCAGACGCTTCAATGATCACACTCGCGTCGGAAATGGCGGCCATGGTTCTGTTTCGGGCAGGAAAATCTGAAGGGTATGTACGCTGGCCGACAGGAAACTGGGAGACGAGAAGATGCTCGTGATAAATGGTTTCCTGCAACTCTTTGTTGGCCGCCGGATATGCCTTATCGATTGGAGTCCCGATAACAGCTATTACACTCCCGCCTGCATTAATCGCCGAACGAAGGGCACACGTATCAATTCCGGCCGCTAGGCCAGAAACTACAACAACGTTGCGTTCCGCGAGCTCTCGCGCAAATCGGTGGGCACGCTTTTTGCCATCTTCGCTTACCTTGCGAGTTCCGATCACGGCGATGGATGGCCTGGCAGTCAACTCAATATCGCCGGCGTAAAAGATCTCTAAATCGTCTTTGCCGGTGCTCGCAGCAGCGCGATCTAGGAAATCAAGCTGTTTCTTTTCGAGCTCATCACGTCCGCTTTTGCGCAGGATTTTGAGCAAGCTAGTACTTTCCACACAATCCGGTGGTTGGTATTTTGATCGTCTCGGCATCGTGGAATCGCTTGCCACCTGCAACATTTTCTACCCTTGCTCCCCTTGCATTTCCACTCTGTCATATCGGATCAAACATCGCAACTTTACGGCAGAGGCAGATAGCTGAAGCAGCCCCGCAAAGCCGCCATCCTAGTGGGCGCACCATGAACGAATATCGATGCAACAAAATACGGATCGATTGCCTATGTTGCACCGTTCGCGCAGGCTAAGTCATTGAATTTACTTAGTCGGCCCAAAACTTACCATTAGACGACGGGGCATTGGTCTGAGCGCTGGACGGTGCCGCCTGCGGCGCTCAGCGAGGGCGGGCAAATAGGTACGCACCGAGCTTTGGTCAAGCCTAGTCGCTTGGTTCAGCTTGCCCAAACGTCACTTGATCGTTAGCATTGGCGTCAGGTCCTCGTGATATGGTCACGAGAGGAACAAGAAAGTACTGGTTATGGCGGATTTTTCTCCGCCGGACGATAATAAGAGGACTGGCCAAAGAGGGGCCGAGAAGTCCGGCCGGGTAGCAGATTTTCGCTACCGTCCCCCCTCGCAGTCCAAGCCACAAAAATGTGGCACAGGCTCTTCCGCTAAAAAACGCGGAGGTAGTAAGCCATCATTTCACACACCCAAATTGCGCGGTCCCGTGCCTGCGCATCATCACCGCAAACAAGCCTATGCCGCGCTCGATTTGGGTACCAATAATTGCCGTCTACTGATTGCGCGACCTTCGGGCGAGAACTTCACGGTGATCGACGCCTTCAGCCGCGTGGTAAAACTCGGCGAAGGTCTGGCGATGTCGGGCAAGCTTAGCGACGAGGCCATGGACCGGACCTTGGGCGCGCTTAAAGTCTGCGCTGAGAAACTGCGCCGCCGCAATGTCCATCTCGCGCGCTCAGTCGCGACCGAGGCATGTCGCCGGGCGGCAAATGGTCCTGCCTTTATCGAACATGTTCGCGAAGAAACCGGTATTGCGCTGGATATCATCTCTGCCGAGGAAGAGGCTCGGCTCGCTGTGCTCGGCTGTCATATCCTTCTGGAAGGCGGCGAAGGCCCAGCAGTGATCTTCGATATTGGCGGTGGATCGACCGAGCTGATCCTGATCGAACCGGGCGGCAAAGTACCGCACATCATCGACTGGCAAAGCGTGCCATGGGGTGTCGTCTCGCTGACCGACACGGTTGGTCGGTGCACCGGCGATCGCGACGAGCGCTTGGCCCGATACGCCGAAATGCGCCGCGTCGTCGCGGAGAGCTTTGCCCCCTTTGCGGAGCGTATTGCGCCCCGTGCAGAATGCGATGAAGAAATCCGCCTGCTCGGCACCAGCGGCACTGTGACTACTCTCGCCAGCCTCCACCTGGAGCTGCCGCATTATGACCGCCGCGAAGTCGACGGTTTGATCGTGAGATCGCAAGCGATGCGCGACATAAGCACGCGCCTATCGGGCATGTCGCTGGAAGAACGCAGTGAATTGCCCTGCATTGGCAATGATCGTGCGGATTTGGTTGTTGCCGGCTGCGCGATACTCGATTCGATCCTCGACATCTGGCCGTCCGAACGGCTCGGCGTGGCGGATCGCGGTATTCGCGAGGGCATTTTGCGCAGCCTCATGGCTGCCGATGCCGAAGGCGAACGCCATCGCCGCGAAATCAGAGATGCGAAGTGAGCCGTTCAGGTAAGAATCCCGACCGGAAAGTCCGGACCGCGAAGAAGCGCAGCCAGTCATCGACATTATGGCTGCAGCGGCAGCTTAACGACCCCTATGTGAAGCAGGCCAAAGCGGATGGTTATCGCAGCCGCGCGGCCTATAAGCTGATCGAGTTGGACGAGAAATTCGGACTGCTCAAAGGCGTACAACGCGTGGTTGATCTGGGCATTACACCCGGTGGCTGGAGCCAAGTCGTTCGCAAGGTTGCGCCCAAAGCCGCAATCGTCGGGATCGATTTGCTCGAGACTGACCCGATTGAAGGCGTCACCATTTTCCAGATGGATTTCATGGATGACGATGCGCCAGCTGCGCTTGAGAATGCGCTGGATGGCCCGCCCGATCTGGTAATGTCGGATATGGCGGCGAACACGGTCGGCCACAAACAGACCGACCATTTGCGCACGATGGGATTGGTCGAAGCCGCCGCATGGTTCGCGGCCGAAAACCTATCCGAAGGCGGCACCTTTATCGCCAAAGTCTTGGCAGGCGGGACCGATGCCGAATTGCTGAACCTGCTGAAAAAGCACTTCAAACACGTCAAACACGCCAAACCACCGGCCAGCCGCAAGGGCTCATCCGAATGGTATGTGATTGCACAGGGGTTTAAAGGGCGAGACTAAGCCGCGCCGAAATTACCTTAGCCGGTAACTTCTTCCACTTCAGCAGCGCCTTCTGCGTCCGCTTCTGCAGCAGCTTCCTCAACAGCAGGCTCTTCAGCCGCTTGCGGTTCTGGCAGCGGCAGATTTGAACCCAGGCTGTTCAGATAGACCAAAATGTTTGCGCGATCTGTGTCATTCTTCAGACCAGCAAAGCCCATCGACGTACCGGGTGCAAAACGCTTCGGATTCAAAATCCAGTCGTTCATTGCGTCCCAAGTCCAGGTGCCGCCCTTTTCGGTCAGCGCCGAGCTATACCCGAAACCTGCATGGCCAGCGAGATTCGCGCCCATGGTGCTCCAAAGGTTCGGACCTTGACCGTTGGCCCCGCCCGATTCGAATGTGTGGCACGTTCCGCAGCGTGCGGCAGCGGCAGTCGCGCCAGCAGCAACATCAGCGCTGGCAAGCAATGTGCCGAGATCAGGACCAGCTTCTTCACCGCCGCCCGCATCTGCAACTTCAATCGGATAGCCCAAAGTCTCTGGGCGTTCGGTGTGAAACACCTTGGCGCTGATACTGGACAGTCCAAGAGCAATGATGCCCGCAAACAGGACCCATCCGGCGGCAGTATTGAAACGATCATCCATGCGTATTGATTCCGCGAAATTTTTGGCTGTTGAGTGGTTGGGCGTCGCTTTAGGGACAGGCTGGCCAGACTGCAATAGCCGCTTACGCACTATCTGGTGCCCAAAATGCACCAATGACAATACACCATTGAACCTTGCCAGCGGCGGGGTTAGGCGCTGGCGCGATGCATAGCTTTCCTAAACCCGCTCTCGCGATGGTCGAGACAATGCGCGAAGCCGCTGCCGCTGAACCTGAGCGCGCGGTATCCTTCCAAGGGTGCCCCGGGGCAAATTCGCACCGTGCCGCGACAGAGGCCGCCGGCGATTACCTGCCACTGCCCTGCTTCAGCTTTGCTGATGCGATTGATGCAGTCAAAGAGAAGCATGCCGCCTGCGCGATGATCCCGATTGATAACTCGCAAGCTGGGCGCGTGGCGGACATCCATTTTCTGCTACCGGAAAGCGGTCTTTACATCGTCGGCGAGCATTTCATGGACATCCATCATGCATTGATGGCCACTGACACCAAAGGCCCGTTTACAGCCGCCTACAGCCATCCGCATGCGCTCAGCCAGAGCCGCCACTACTTGCGCGAGCGGGATGTTACCCCACTGAGCTTTGCCGACACCGCAGGTTCAGCGGCACACGTGGCAGACATGGGCGATCCATCATTTGCCGCTATCGCGCCCGCGCTTGCCGCCGATCTATACGGATTGAAAATCGTCGAGCACAATGTCGAGGATGCGGCGGACAACACCACCCGCTTTGTAGTGCTGGCCCGCGAGCCGCTCGATCCTGCGAGCCTGAACGGCCAAATCGCGATGACGACTTTCGTGTTTGAAGTGAAAAACATCCCTGCCGCACTGTACAAAGCGATGGGCGGTTTCGCGACCAATGGCGTCAACATGACCAAGCTGGAAAGCTATCAAAAGGGCGCAAGCTTCTCGGCGACGACGTTCTACGCGGATATTGTTGGCACACCGGGCGATCCTGCAGTTGATCGTGCGCTGGAAGAACTGGCGTTCCACTGCAAGGAACTGCGCATCTTGGGCAGCTATCGCCAAGCACGGCCTCGCGGATAATCCGTTAGCGGGTTCTGAGCGAATGATATCAGGCATTTGTGTGCCGTGAACGCTTGCGCCTGCCCCCTGCCTCTGCCACCACATCCTTGTGACTACGGCGCCTGTTCAGATTGAAGCGGATGAGGGGGAAGCGTCTGGCGGCGGCTGGGAGGCAGTGCGCGCCGACGAATCGATCCAATATGCACCGATTGAGATCGAACAGGCCGAACCGCCCGAGCTTAGCTGGCTGGACGATCTGTTCAGCTGGATCAGCGAATTGTTCGAGCCCCTGGGTCAAGTTTTCGGCGCATCGTGGTTTGTCGTGAAATGGGTACTCATTGCCGCGGCGGTCGGCCTCGCGCTCTTGCTACTCTGGAAACTCCTTGCCCCAATACTCGACTTAACGCCGAAGACTTCAAAAGTGAGCGAAAAAGAATGGGTGCCGGATCAAGAGGAAGCTGTGGCGCTCCTCGACGAAGCAGATCAGTTGGCACGAGAAGGCCGCTATGACGAAGCCACACATTTGTTGCTCCAGCGCAGTGTCAGCCAGATAGCCGCTGCCAAACCTGCTTGGGTTGAACCGTCGAGCACCGCTCGCGAATTGGCAGTGCTGCCTGCTCTGCCAGATGCCGCCAAAACAGCCTTTGGCACTATCGCAGAGCGTGTGGAGCGCAGCCTGTTCGCGTTGAAGCGGCTTGGGGCCGATGACTGGGATGCCGCGCGCGCGGCCTATGCCGAATTTGCTCTGCAGAAGCTTGCAGGTGAACGTA
Source organism: Pontixanthobacter sp. CEM42 (assembly GCF_017812015.1). Lineage (GTDB taxonomy): Bacteria > Pseudomonadota > Alphaproteobacteria > Sphingomonadales > Sphingomonadaceae > Pontixanthobacter. Next base: position 22,280 of record NZ_JADQTN010000002.1, read on the forward strand.
AATGAGTCGCTCCACAACAGCATCGGCAAACCCGTTCAATGCCAAGGTAGTCCTTGCGCTGGTCCTGTTCGGCGCGCTGGCATTTCTAGCGACACTCTATTTCATCGGTACTGGCGACACCGGAGGCGACACCAATGATGGTTCCGCCCATGGCGCAGGTAAGGGCCTGAACGGCTATGCTGCATTGGCCGGAATTCTGGAAGAACAAGGTCACGATGTTACGCTCTCGCGCAGCCAGGGCAATCTCGACACCGACGGATTGCTCATTCTGACTCCACCGATTTCCGCCGATCCGGAAGAAATCACCAGAGCAATCCAAGATCGCCGTTATCTTGGGCCAACACTGGTGGTTCTGCCCAAATGGTTGGCCTTTCAGGCGCAGGGCGGAATGGGCAGCGATGTCAAAGACGGATGGGTCCGGCTCTACGACAGCATCACGCCCGATTGGGCGGAAGAACTCGACTACACGTTAGAGCCAGAACTCGTATCGGATAATTCCGGTTGGGAGGGGCTCGGCCAGTCAGGCACACTGCCCCATCCCGAACAAGTCATGGGCACACCCGCAGGTGAAATGACGACACTCGTACCGCTCGTCAGAACGCGCGGCGGTCTGACATTGGCGGGATATGCGGATGATGAGGGCTATTATCCGATCCTCGCCGATGCGGCAGGGGTCAATGCCGGCGACAGCGACTATCTCGAAACCGACAAATGGGGCGTGATCTTCGTTATCGAGCCCGATCTGGTGAACAATTACGGCTTTGCCGATCGTGCTCGCGGCGAGTTGGCCTATTCATTGGTCGATTTGGCAATGGAGGGCGAAAATCTTCCAGTGACATTTGATCTAACCTTCAACGGGTTTGGCAGCTCGAAAAATCTTCTCACACTTGCCTTCACTGCACCGTTTTTGGCGGCGACATTGTGCCTGATCCTGACCCTGATCGTGATTGGATGGCGCGCGTTCCGCCGGTTCGGTCCACCCGTGACGGAGGGGCGCTCGATTGCATTTGGCAAGGCCCGACTGATCAAGAACAGTGCCGGGTTTATCCAGCGCAGTAAACGCTTGCATCTGCTCTCCGGCCCCTACGCCGATATGATCCGCGAACGGATTGTGAAGATGCTCGCGCTACGTAAACCGGACAATGACACCATTGACAAGGCGGTGGCGAAACGCGCGCCCGACGCCGACCAATTCTCCAGCAGCGCCGAGGCATTGCGCGCCGCCAAATCACCCAACGAAATTTTGCGCGCTGCCGCTGCGCTGAAAGCGATTGAAAGGATGCTATCCAAATGACCGACAAAACAGAGGCCGCCGCCGCGATGACGCTCGACGATGTCCGCGAATTGGCGCGCAATATTCGCGAGCAAGTGAGCAAAGCTGTGGTCGGACAGACCGAAACAGTCGATCATTTGCTGATCGCTCTGATGAGCCAAGGGCATGTGCTGCTCGAAGGTCCGCCAGGAACGGCTAAAACCTTCCTCGCCCAGTGTTTCAGCGCGGCGTTGGGCCTCGAATTCGGGCGCATCCAGTTTACGCCTGATCTGCTGCCCGGCGATATTCTGGGATCGAACCTGTTCAACTTCCAGACGAGCGAGTTCACTCTGACACGTGGCCCGATCTTCTGTGAAATGCTGCTGGCGGATGAGATCAACCGTACGCCGCCGAAAACGCAAGCTGCTCTGCTGGAAGCGATGCAGGAACGCCGCGTAACGCTGGATGGTGAAACGCACGCCCTCGCGGACCGGTTCATGGTCGTCGCGACACAGAACCCTATCGAAAATCAAGGCGTCTATCCGCTGCCCGAAGCACAGTTGGACCGCTTCCTGTTCAAACTTCTGGTCGACTACCCAAGCGCTGAAGAGGAAACCGCTATCGTATCCCGCTTCGGCGACAAGCAAGGGCCGCAGCGCGCCGCCGATTTCGGCATCGAAGCGGTTACCGATGCGGGTAAACTAGCCGCCGCCAGCGCTGCACTGAGCAGCGTCACCGTTGCAGCCGAGATTACCGAATATATTGTCCGTCTGATCCGTGCGACGCGGGAAAATGCCGATCTGTCGAGCGGGGCCAGCCCGCGCGCTGCTGTACTGCTCGCCAATGCGGCCCGCGCCCGTGCTGCGTTGGAAGGCCGCGACTATGTGATTCCCGACGATGTAAAAGCACTCTCGGTCGCAGTTCTCCGTCACCGACTGATGCTCAGCCCAGCAGCAGAAATCGAAGGCCGCGAGATCGAAGCGTTAGTCGCCGATCTGGTCGAAAATACCGAGGCCCCGCGCTGAAGGTGCCGGATCAGAGATAGCTCTTGAAACTCTCCATCCTTCCAACAGCCCGCGCGGCATGGATGACGGCTTTGGCTGCACCCGTGGCGATTGTTATCGCCACAACCGCGCCCGATGCGTGGTTGATCGTACCCGCAGCGGCGGTGGCTTTGTTGCTATTGGTGCTTCTGGATGGAGCCGTCGCAGGGCGCCTGGTCGATTGGCGCGTCCATGCGCCAGCAGATAGCGAAGTCGGTGAGCCGCTTTCAATTATTGTCGACGCCGACATGGCTGGGCGCGCATCGAGATCGAAGCCGGAAGTCTCGCTGCAAGTCGATCCGCGACTGGATGACGAAGGACGCGTTGAGACTCTGCTCGAATTCGACGCGGAAACCGACAGCTGGCAGGGCGCAGCGAAACTGATCCCGTCGCGGCGCGGAACTGCACCAATCAGCCAGATCTGGCTGCGCTGGGCGGGCCCGCTTGGTCTTGGTGCTCGCCAAGTTACACATGAGATCGAAGAAGAAGTACGGATTTGGCCCGACCTGTCGCCGATCCGTTCGCCCGAATTGCAGAACTATCTGCGCGACGCGCAGTTCGGCCTGATCGCGCGGCGGATTCGCGGCGAAGGCACCCAGTTTGAAGCGCTCAGCGAATACGAACCCGGCATGGATCGACGCCGGATCGATTGGAAAGCCAGCGCACGGCATACCAAGCTCTATGCCCGCGAAAACGAGAGCGAGCGTAACAACCAGATCATCTTCGCGTTCGATTGCGGGCAGGCCATGTGCGAGCCGGTGGAGGGACTGCCCCGCATCGACCGCGCGGTCACCGCTGCACTCACCGCATCCTATGTCGCGCTGAAAGGCGGTGACCGGGTGTCGCTGTTCGGTTTTGCCCAACGGCCCGAAGTGATGACGCCGTTTGTGGGCGACACGCGTGCATTCTATCAATTGCAATCCGCTGCGGCTGGCCTCGATTACCATGCAGAGGAGCCAAATTTCACGCTCGCGCTGGCATCGCTTACCGCAAGGCTCCAGCGGCGGTCATTGATTGTCCTGTTCACCGACTTCACCGACCCAACCGGGGCAGAAATGATGATCGAAAGCGTCGGGCGCTTGGTCGAGAAACATCTGGTGCTGTTCGTTACAATCGAAGACGCCGAGCTGCAGGAGCTGACTCAGGCCGATCCCAACACGCTCGACGATCTAGCGGCGGCAGTGACCGCCGACACATTGTCTCGCCAGCGCGCCGTCGTGCTTCAACGCCTGCGCCAGATGGGCGTCGATATTATCGAGGCGCCATGGGATCAGATCGGCTACCGGCTGATCGATTCCTATCTCGACATCAAGCGTAGCGGAGCCATCGGATGAAGGCCCCTACGCTCAGCATGTTCACCCGCAAGGCGGAAATCGAAGCGACGCCCGATATCGAAGCGGCGGCTTTGCGATCCGACCGTTTCCGTCTGCAGCGTGAAGGCGAATGGCGGCGGCTCGAAGATATTCTTACCCGGCTTGAAAAAGGTAAGCTACGCAAGCTGTCTGACGAGGACGTGCTGGAACTGCCCGCGCTCTACCGCATGGCGGCTTCGAGCCTCGCCGTAGCGCGTGAGACATCGCTCGATTCCGCCACGCTGACTTATCTGGAATCGCTGGTGCAGCGCGCATGGTTCCAAGTCTACGGACCTCGGCAGGGGCTGACCGCATGGCTGCGCCAGTTCCTCGGTGGCAATCTTAGCCGAGCCATTCAGGAAATCTGGCTCGATATCTGCGTCGCATTGTTTGTGATGGTGATGGGCACGATTGCCGGATGGCTCCTCGTCGCGCGCGATGTTGAATGGTATTATTCGCTGGTGCCAACGCAGTTCACCGATAGCCGCGTCCCCGGTGCCAGCCGCGAAATATTGATGGAAAGCCTGAAGGTGGAACAAAGCGCAAATGGTCTCTCTGCCTTCGCCGCGCAGCTGTTCACTAACAATGCAGGCGTGTCGATCCTCGCCTTCGCGCTGGGGTTCGCCTTTGGCATTCCATCCTTGCTGCTGCTGATCCATAACATGGCGGTGCTGGGGGCGATGTTATGGCTGTTCTCCAGCCAGGATCTGACGTGGGAGTTCGCTGCATGGCTTAGCGTTCATGGAACCACGGAGCTATTCGCGATCCTGCTGGCCGGTGCTGCGGGCATGCATATCGGTCGCAAAATGGCATTCCCGGGCCACAAATCGATTTTGGCAGCGGCAGCAGAAGGTGGTCAGCGCGGCGCACAGGTGATGGTCGGCGTGGTGCTCATGTTGGTCTTCGCAGCACTGCTCGAAGCCTTCCCGCGCCAATTGGCCGGACAGGAAGCCCGGGCAATTATCGGCATCTTCATGCTGCTGTTCTGGCTGGTATACTTCTTCGTCTATGGCCGTAACAGGAAGGTGGAGGACACCGCATGAGTTCCGCTTCGCTTCCTGCACAAATCCGCGACCGACGTGCGCGCCGGCAACGGACCATGGTCACACCAGAGGGCGTGGCCTTGCCACTCTCCATCGGCTCACGCGGAGCTAGAGCGGGTGCGCTGATCCTCGATCTGCTGATCCTAAGCATAGCCACCATTTCGCTCACATTGGCACTGTTTGGAACCGCGCTCGGCACTCGCATTGAAGAGGGGCTTGAAGGCATGCCAGGCTCGCTAGAGTTCCTGTTTGTCATCTGGTCGCTGATGTGGTTTTTCGCGTGGAACGGCTATTTCATGTTCTTTGAAATGGGACCGCGTGGGGCGACCCCGGGGAAGCGGATCGTCGGCTTACGCGTGGCATCGCGCGATGGCGGGCGGCTGACACCCGAAGCCATTGTTGCGCGCAATCTTCTGCGCGATGTCGAGCTGTTTTTGCCCTTGGTGATGCTGCTGGTCGCACCATCGGGCGATAGCGGGGCTGCGGGTTGGGCGGCAATGCTGTGGTTCCTTGTCTTTCTGCTGTTCCCGTTCTTCAACAAAGATTCAATGCGCGCAGGCGATTTGATTGCCGGGACATGGGTGCTCGATGCCCCCAAACAGAAACTCGCCGCTACACTCTCCACTGAAGGAGCAGCGGCTGACGGATCGAGTTCCGTCACCGGCGCAGCCTACAAATTCGGCGACGATGAGCTTTCGATCTATGGCGAGCATGAATTGCAAACGCTTGAACGCGTGCTGCGCGATGGACGCCAGGAGGCAATCGAAGCCGTGGCCGAAACCATCTGCCGCAAGATCGGCTGGGAAGCGGGATCAGGCGATGAACGCGCATTCCTGGAAGCGTTCTATGCGCAGCTTCGGGCTAAGCTGGAATCCGATATGCGCTTCGGCAAACGTAAGGCGGACAAATTTTCATGACCAGCGCATTCCGTATTGTCGAGGATGATCTGTCCGGAGATGCAATCAACGCGCTGCTGACATTGCATCTGGAAGAAATGCACAAATGGTCGCCAGCGTGTAAAGTCCACGCGATGCCGGTTGAGCGGTTGCGTGAGCCCGATGTGACCTTTTATGCCGCGTGGTTGGGCGATGATCTGGCAGCTTGCGGTGCGCTCAAAGAACTGGGCGATGGTCGCGGGGAATTGAAATCGATGCGCGCCTCACCAGATTTTCGCGGCAAAGGTGCGGGCGAGGCAATTCTGCTCCATTTGCTCGCTGAGGCGCGGCGCAGAGGCTATCACTGGCTGGGGCTGGAAACGGGGCGTCCCGCAAAGTTTCTTCCCGCGATAAAGCTCTATGAGAAACACGGTTTCGCCGAATGCGCACCGTTTGGCGACTATGTGTCTGACGAGTTTAGTCTGTGCATGGACACGAAGCTGGGTTGAACAGGCGTCCTCCCCGTTTCTTGCCCTCCACTTCTAACGCCTGCTAAGCTCTGACATAGAGGGGCCACGCTATGGAACACGCGCTGAAATTGCTGCTGGCATCAATGCCAATGATCTTTGCGCTGGGCTTCCTCGCGCCCGTGATTGCGCAGGGCATGGATGCGCTGGGTTGGTCCGCTCCGTTCGGTACCACTAATCTGATCTTTGCATTGGTTGTCGCAGGCACGTTGGGGATCGTCGCTCAGATACGCGGAAGCTGGGTATGAGCGAGACGATTACGCTACCTTCCGATCTGTCATCTCTTCCCGAGAAAGATCTGCGCAAGCTAGAGTTGCAAATCGCCCGCAAACACAGCGGAATGTTCCCATGGGAAGCAGTGGTCTGGGCGTTCGGTAATCTTGTCTGTTGGTTGGCGCTGTGGCCGCTGGTGCTGTTGGATGTGGTCCCGCTGTGGTTGGGTTTCATCATCGCGACGATCAATATGTCGCTGGTTTATCTGCCCACGCACGAGGCGCAGCATGACATTATCGCGCGGCCGGGCGCGAAGCTCCGCTGGCTCAATGAATTGGTCGGCCATGCGACAAGCTGGATGATTGTGACGCCATTCAACGTGTTCCGCTTCACCCATCTGGAGCATCACAAACATACCAACCATCCGGAGCTTGATCCCGACATCACTTCGAATGCTGACGGGCCTTGGCAAGCGATATGGCAGGCGATCAAGCAACGGCAGCCAAACGGAAAGCGCAGTCAGGATTATCTTGCGTCCCTACAGCGTCAGGGACGCGATGACCTGGTGCTGATGACCATCCTCTTCCGTCTGGGCCATTTGGCGATATTGTGCGCTCTGGCGTGGAGCGGCTTTGCACTGGAAGCGTTTTTTCTGTGGTGGCTCCCGTATCATATCGCGCTGACCTATCTCGTGTTCTTCCTGTCGTGGGCACCGCATTACCCGCAGCCCGAGCAAGGTCGCTATCGCAACACGCGCAGCTGGATGTCGAAGGTCGGCAATATCGGTTCGATGGGCATGCAGTTCCACATCGTCCACCATCTGCATCCCTATATCCCGCTCACCCGAACGCCAGCGGCGTATCGTGAGATGCGCCCCATTTTGGAAGCCCGCGGGTGTCGGTTAGAGGACCACTAGGTCCGCTCACTCGTCAGCGAATATTGCAACTTCATTGAGGCCGGTACTGTCCGCCCGGCCGCGATACATGCCCTGCGTATTAAAGCTAAAGAGAGTGTGGCCTTCGGGCGTTACGACAATGACGCCTCCACTACCGCCAAGTTCCACCACTTCTGCAATCACCTCGTCAGCTACCTTTTGAGCGATGTCGCTCTCCCAAGCTAACTCGGATGCATGGACGATGTAGCTTGGCCAACCTTTCTCATCGCGTGGGACACTCAATTGTGCTTCGAGAGCTTCCACCCTGTATTGATAACTCAGTCGAGTGCAAATCTCCTGCGCCACGCCTACACGAATAAAATATTCGCCCGAGCCTGTCGCGGATACCGCGCAACTGCGATTGTCTGCATAGTTCCCGGCGCCGATAATCGGTGAATCGCCAATCCGGCCCCAGCGCTTGCCGGTCATTCCGCCGGTCGATGTGCCCGCTGCCAGATTGCCATGGGTGTCGAGCACGACCGCGCCGACGGTGCCGAACTTGTGGTCGACATCCATCGCACTGAGTTGCCGCGCTTTCATCCTCTCAAGCGCCTTCTTCTGGCGCTCGGTGGCGAACCATTCGGGGTCTGCGCGTTCCAAGCCGGCATCACTCGCAAATTCTTCTGCGCCCGAGCCGCTCAGGAATACATGGCGGCCATCTTTCATAACGGCATCGGCCAGCAGGATCGGATTGCGAATGGTGCTCACGCCGGTGATCGCGCCGGCTTCACGCGTCTTTCCATCCATGATCGACGCATCCATTTCATTCGCGCCTTCCCATGTGAAGACCGCGCCGCGCCCAGCGTTGAATTTGGGATCATCCTCCATTGGAGTGATCGCCGCCTTCACTGCATCCACTGCGGTGCCGCCATTGCGCAGAACCTCTGCGCCGGCATCGAGCGCGTTTTGCAAAGCAGCCTTGTACTCGGCCTGCTGCTCGGGTGTCATCTTGTCGCGATCCATAGTGCCCGCACCGCCATGAATGGCGATGGACCATTGCGGTTCATCCCCTTCTTCATTGGCAAAAGCAGGGCCTGCAACAAGTGAGAATAGGAAGGCGGACAATAGAGTGATGATGCGCATGGCCGAATAGTAGCACGGGTTCAGCTTGCGGCCATGCAAAATCTGTTAACCAACTTATCAACGGACAAAGTTGGAAATTTTCGTCATTTCTGCTTGTCATGTTGATAATCAAAACAGCTCTTTGGGGAGAGAATATATGCAAATTGGGAACTACGTATTTGACCAGAACCTAGCGATTGAGATCGGCAAGGATGTGGTCATGGCGGCGATCATTCTCGCTGTCACTTGGGTGCTTGCGAAAGCGGCAAAATGGGCTTTCGCCAAGCTAGTGGACATGGTTCCGCTGCTACAACGCGGGACATCAACGGGAGAGTCCGTTGGGCTGTCGCTGGGCAAGATCGTTTCGCTATTCGTGTGGCTGTTCGGCTTGCTCGCTATCCTGCAAGTCTTCGAGCTTGAAGGCGTCGCAGGTCCGATCAATAATCTGCTCAACAATGTTATGGACGTCGTGCCAAACCTGATCGGCGCGGGTATCCTGCTGTTCGTGGGCCTGATGATTGCAGGCATTATCCGCGATATTGCGGTGACGGCGATGCAGACGGTCGATCTCGATAAATGGGCCAATAAGGGCGGCGTTGAGAACGTCACTGGCAATAATGCCATCAGCAAGACCATCGGCACGGTGATCTATGTTCTGATTGCGATTCCGGTAGCGATCGGCGCGCTTGGCGTGTTGAACATCGCGGCAATTTCAGGCCCGGCGACAGGCATGCTCGGTATGATTTTGGGCGCTGTTCCGAATATCATCGCTGCAGGCATCCTGCTGGGTATCGGTTATCTGATCAGCAAGTTTGCGGTTGGCATTCTAAGCGATCTGCTCTCGGGCCTGGGCATTGACCGTTCGGTTGAAGCGATGGGGCTGCTGCCTTCGGGGACCACAGCATCGAACCTGATCGCGCGCATTGCGCAAATCGCGATCATACTGTTCTTTGCGATTGCTGCGACCAAGCTGCTCGGCTTCCCCGAACTGACGGGCATTCTTAACGAGGTACTGCGTCAGGGCGGTGATGTTGCGTTTGGTGCGGTGGTTATCGGCCTCGGCTTCCTGATCGCCAATCTGCTGGCCAACATCGTTGGCGGCGCCAGCGAGGGAACCATGGCCAGCTCGGTAGTGCGCTATGCGACCATCGTGCTGTTCACCTTCATGGGCCTGCGTCAGATGGGTGTCGGCGAAGAAATTGTCGGCATGGCTTTCGGTGCCCTCATGGTAGGCGGCGCAGTCGCAGGTGCTCTGGCCTTCGGCCTTGGTGGCCGCGATTGGGCAGCGAAAAAGCTGGAAAGCATGGATGGCGACGCTGCGGCACCAGCCAAGAAGGCTGCTCCAAAGAAGTAAGCTGACATACCGCCGGCCTGAAACGGGCTGGAAAAAGAATGGGGCGCGGAACGAGAGTTCTGCGCCCCTTTTCTTTGGGTTTCTCGGTCGGCAAGGCTTGACCTTTGACAGTCTCAGCCGTTGTCGAGGAAGTCCTTCACCAGCTTTAGCGTATCCTTGGATTCGCGGGTAAAAGTCAGCGCCATATAAACATGCGGACCGCCCTCATATTCGTAGAGCTTTGTCGGCACGCCCGCCTCCTGTGCTTTCGCCGCGAAGGTCCGGGCATCGGGCAGAAACACATCATGCCGCCCTTGGAAAATTGCAATCGGCGGCAGGCCCTTCAGATCGGCATAAAGCGGACTAGCCACCGGATCATCAACGCCGCGATCGCCCGCCCACCATTCGCCGAGCACCTTGATGCTCTCAATATCGAGCATGATGTCCTTTTCCTGCACGTCCTGCGCGGCGGGGTCCTTCATTGCCATATCCAACCAAGGCGAAAACGGGATCAGGCGACCGGGCAGGGACTTGCCTGCATCGCGTCGCTGCAAGGCCAGAGCCAGCGTCATATTTCCGCCCGCACTATCGCCGGCTAGAGCAATCTTGTCATCGCCCCACTCAGTGGCAATTTTCTCGTACACCGCGTCCGCCTGCTTATTGGCCGGGTGATAGTCGTGCTCGGGGATCACATGATACAGTGGCACACTTATGCTCGCGCCGGTGGTATTGACCATCGCCTCAATCAGCGGCCAGTGCTCCTTGAACATCGGCATGAAATATCCGCCGCCATGGAAATAGATGATGTGCCACTCGCCCTTGCCCGTTTTTGGGTGAACGGTGACAACCTTTTGCCCTTCAGCTTCCCAGTCCTCGATCGTGAACTTGCCATGGAAACCATCTGGCATCGGCGCGTCGACCGGTGTCTTGCGTTTAGGTACTTCGGCGCGGATTTTCGCCGCATCCCTAAACTCGCTCGGCTTCTTGCTGACGAGCCACTCCCCAAGCCGCATCCGCAGGCTTGGTTTATTGAAGCGCAATTCGGAATATGTGGCGGCCAATGCTGTTCTCCCTTTGGCGGGAGGTGAAGCGGGTTATGGGGTTGGGGTCAAGCCAGTACTGTTTGGCAGCGGAAGCAAGGAGATTGATGTCCGGCGGAGGCCAGCTTTATCACAGCACAAAGTCAAAACGGGCATAGAGTGCATCATCGATATCCGCGACATTGACGAACAGCGCGTCCTTGAACGTGTCATAGAGCATATCAGTCGGATTACGCGGATCGTCAGGGAAGAAAACTTGAGTGGTTAATTCTGCACCCGTTTGTGTCAGGATTTTGACGTGAATATGCGCGGCACGATAGTCGATGATGCCGGTGATTGACTTCGTTGGCTCGCCATATCCCATTGGCATCACTGTGCTAAACTCAAAACAGCCGTTTTCGTCGGTGAACTGATGGCCGCGACAGTTGTTGCCGCCCGAAATATCATAGTCGCCATCACCGTTGGCGTGCCATATTTCAATCACCGCTTCTGGGATTGGTTGCATCTGCTCATCCACGACACGTCCCTGAAACACCATCGGTTGCCCCGGCGTTTGGGTCGCCGCGATATCGCGCGCCTCGGGTGTTCCGGAAAAATAGAATGGCCCATCGGGAGTGGCGAGCGTTCTACCTTTCCGCACTAAACTGGGAGCCGATAGTTTAAGATCGACTGGAGGTAAGCTCCGCTGTTTCGGGTAAGTTGGCATAGACGCGACTCGCACACGCGCGTTGGCAATCCATCCGGCATAGAGCGCAAGGCCGGTTACCATTCCTCCAAAAACGACGTTACGGCGCCAGATATTCGGCTTAGTCAGTTCTGATCTCAGCGCTTTGGATAAGCGGTGTTTTTGAACAAACCCGAAGACCAGATAGATCAACACGGTGGCCAATACGGCAAAGAAAATTGCCTGCGCGTTGGTACCTTCTAGGAGGTAGAGAGCCGCACAGCTAACGAGGACGGTCAACACAAAGAAAATGGTTTTCACGTGGCCTCCCCCCCGACAGGTGTAGAGACTCTAACGCTACTAAGGCTAAGCATGCAAGCGGCCCGGCGATCGACCGAGTCGCGCCAACGCTACTTCTCAACCGAAGCAATCAGCCCGTTATGCAGCCACCGGCCTAGGATCGCGCCAGCTTCTGCGACTGCCCTTTCTTCGCCGAGTATTTCGATCAGAGTCTCGCACATTTCGCCGTAGCTTGCGCCGCCGCGCATCATTTCCAGCGCATGGCCTTCATGCTGTTCGACTTGCATAAAGACGGGCTTGAACCCTTCGCGCCAGACGATGCAGTGAAGTGGTTGTTCCAGCGTAAACTCAGGTGTTTCAGCCTGCTCATCACCCAAAGCGCGCCATAGCTTGCCGATGTCGTGTGTGATCGGCAGTTGCTCGGTGCCGGGCAGGAAAGTCAGGCGCATGCTGGCCCAGTCTTCTTCTGCAAAGCTCGCGGCCACTTCGCCGAATTTGGCGGCATCCATTGGCTCGGCATCAGCCGCTACAAACGCCTGATGCATCGCCCATTCAAGCCAGCCGAGTTCGGCAACTTCGGGATTATTGGTAAAGAGCTCGCGCAGTGTCTCAGGAAAACCATCTGCCGCATGATCAAGCGTCCAGCTTTTTGGCGGGTGCGTGATCACATGATGCGCGGCAGCTTGTCGGTAGGCATCCTCGCCCACCCATTTGGCTGTCCGCTCGTAAGTATCGCGCACCGCATCGACCAATCGCGCACGATAGGCGTTGCGGTAGATATCCATTCCTGCGGCGTGCCGCGGGGTCCAGCCATCGGGCAGCGCGCGCTCGTCATCGAGCACTTGCGCCATAAATTCCTGTTGCTTCTCGGCCAGAGTGAGCGTTTGCGCTGCGATCATCAGGCTGGCTCCAGCTCGCGCGAACGTTCGGCGATCTTGGCTGCCATATCCAGCTCTTCAAGCAATTCAGGCAGTGGCGGAATACTGTCATCACGCTCAATCATCGTCGCGACCGGGCCGAGCTTGCGCATGGCCTTCGCATAGAGATCCCACACACCGTCACAGACCGGCTGATCATGCGTGTCGATTTTGATCTCGCCATCGGTGTGGCCCGCCAGATGGACCTGACGCACGCGGTCGAGCGGTAGACCATTCAGGAATGCTTCTGCCGAAAAACCATGGTTGTGCGCGCTGACATAGATGTTGTTCACATCAAGCAGCAGATAGCAGCCGGTGCGCATCGACATCGCGGCAATGAACTCCCATTCGGTCATCTCGTCTTCGGGGAAAGTCATATAACTGGAAGGGTTCTCGAACAGCATTGAGCGGCCGAGCGTATTCTGCGCGTGATCGATATTGTCGCATACCAGATCGAGCGCCTCATGCGTGTAAGGCAGAGGCAGCAAATCGTGGCTGTTATGCGCGCTGGTGCGGGTCCAGCAGAGGTGGTCGGAGACCCACAATGGATCAATCCGGTCAGCCAGCTGCTTCAATTTTTTGAGATAGTCACGGTCGAGCCCGTCGGCAGAGCCAATGGACATCGAAACGCCGTGCATAATGACAGGCATTTTTGCGCGCACCTGTTCCAGAATGCGCAGCGGGTTGCCGCCTTCCACCATGTAGTTTTCGGAAATCACTTCGACAAAATCAACCGCAACATCGCCTTCCAGAAAGTCCTGATAATGCGTCCGGCGCAGGCCCAGACCGAAGCCCGAAAAAGGGCCGGAGACCGAGTTGCCAGTTAACGGATCGGAAGTGGTCATAGTGTCGTCTCTAAGTGCAAAAAAGGCGGTCCGGCAGGCATGGGGGAGGGGTTGGAACCCACCGGACCGCCCAAGGTGATCAAGCGATTGCTCAATCAGCTAGTCTATTTTTATAGACCTTGGTTGATGCGTCGGGATTAACCCAGGTCACCAATGGTGCCGCCAGCGTTCAGGCATTCACCAGCCTTCATCGCTTTGAAGCCGTGACCTTTACAAGCGTTCTGGCCTTTACAAGCGTTCTCGGTTGTCGCGCAGTCGGCGTTACCTTTACATTCGTGCACGCCGTAACAGTGGACGGTGTCGTTGGCGTTCAGCGCGCGGCCGTTGCTGCCGGCGGGTGCGTCTGCTGCAAAAGCGGCTGCAGAAGAAAGGGCGAGAGCTGCTGCAGTAGCGGCGAATACTGAGTTCTTAGTCATTGGGGTAATCCTCTAAATTGTGTGTCGCGTAATTAACAAAGTGTCCGCGTTGGACATGAGGCAATTCGCGCCCACCCAATCAAAGGTTACAAAGCAAAATAATTTTTCCTTTTGTAACTTTCCCGCCCCTCCTTCCGAATTGCAGTCTGACCCCACAACAGCGGGGCTTCAAAACAGTCCCCCCTAGGACAACGAAACAATACGTAAGGAGAATAGACATGAACAAGAACTCAGTAGCCCGTATCGCAGGCATCGCACTGGCAGCTGGCGTAACTGCTGGCCTCACAATGACCCCGGCTGCAGCCCAAAGCGGCGGCAAAGAAAAATGTTATGGCGTTGCCAAAGCAGGCAAGAATGATTGCGCTGCCGGACCCGGCACGAGCTGCTCGGGCACATCGACCCGCGATTACCAAGGCAATGCCTGGAAGCTGGTCGACAAGGGCACTTGCACGACCATCAAAACCCCAAAAGGCAACGGCTCGTTGAAGCCAATCAAGCGCTAAACCAACACAATTAAGGGGAGTGAGCCATGCAGAGCATCACATCGATTTACGACCGGGTAACCGGACTTCTATCAGGACGCTTTATTGAAAGTGTTGCCCTGCTGCTCACCCGCCTTGCATTGGCCGGTGTGTTCTGGCGATCCTACAAAACGAAGGTCGAGGAAGGAACCTGGTTTCAAATCAGCGAGATCCAGTACTTCCTGTTTGAAAACGAGTTTTCGGGTCTTCCGCTACCGGTAGATATCGCGGTTCCCTTGGCGACCTATACAGAGTTCCTGTTTCCGATCCTGTTGGTGCTCGGGGTGTTCACACGCTTATCCGCTGCATCTTTGATGATCATGGCTCTGGTAATCCAGATATTCGTGTTCCCTACCTCGGACCACTTCTTTGGATGGGCGATAACAATCATTGCTCTCGCTATGATCCTGATCTCTCGCGGAGCTGGAATATTTTCTTTCGATGCGCTTGTAACCAAAGTACGTAGCGCGTCGAAAGACTAAACATGATCGGTATGGGAGAGGGTCAATGATTGCAGATGAACAAACATTGGCCCGTCTGATGGTCGCCTCCCAAAAGGGAGATCAACAGTCCTATACCGTTCTGCTGACCGAGGTGCAGCTGTGGTTGGAACGCTATTTCCGCCGTCGCTGTCCCCCGGCTCAGTTGGATGATTTGGTCCAGGAAGTGATGATGGCAGTGCATAATAAGCGCGCCACATTCGACACAGACCGGCCCTTCCTACCGTGGCTCGCAGCTATCGCGCGTTACCGGTGGGTGGACCATCTTCGGAAGGTCTACCGCAATGCGGAAGAGGGTCTGGAAGATTATGATGCGCCGGAAGACAGCGATGAAGAAGCAGTCTTGGCGCGGCTCAGTCTCGAGCGGATGTTTGTCCATATCCCCGACAAGCAATCCGATGTGATCGAGATGGTAAAGATTGAAGGGCTTTCCATCCGGGAAGCTGCAGAAAGAAGCGGGCAAACAGAGTCCGCGGTTAAAGTGAATATACATCGCGGTTTGAAGAAACTCTCCGCGTTAATTGAGAAGGCAGAATAAAGATGAGCCCCGACGACAAAAGGGTAACTCCCAATCCATTGATTGAGCAAATGGCAGCAGATCTGCAGCCGGTCCGATCGATCAAATTCCGCGACGGGTTGATCCTCGTCGCTTTGGCCGTTGTGGTTACGGTGCTGGCGGTCGAACTGTTTGACGGTCTATGGCGCGGTGCCTTCGCTGGACAGGCCTCGGCCTTCTTCGTGATTGGCAACGGCTTGCTGCTGATCCTTGGCTGTGCAAGCGCTAACAGCGTGCTCAAAATGGCTGCACCGCGTGTCGGCAATTCGCATGATGGTCCGAAATGGGCGATGGCGATGGCCGCTGTTCTACCTGTGGCGGCCTTCATCACATTGCTGGGTCACGATCACGGAATGTCCGCGCTCGACGATCCCTACGGCCTAACCTGCTTCGGCGCAGGCTTGCTGGCGTCAGTCGGTACTGCTGGCGCATTGATTTACTGGCTGCGCAAAGGCGCACCGGTATCGCCCAATCTCGCGGGGTTGCATGTTGGTGTAGCATCGACTGCGCTCGGTTCGGTGGCATACGGCTTGGCCTGCCCGATTGACGGTGTCGTCCATCTCGGTCTGTGGCACGCTGCGCCGGTAGTGGTTGGCGCGATCATCGGTCGCTACGCGCTGCCGCCGCTTTTGCGCTGGTAACACATACTTCATTTTGACCGAATTAGCGGCGGCGAGGCAAGGGGTTTATCCCTAGGCTTCGCCGCCGTTTTCTTACTTACATGACGACCGCTAATCTGGGCCAATGAAATATGTCGCAAATTCGCAGGAAAGCCGCCATATAGGGTCGGTAAGGAAGCGAGGTTCGAGAGCCGGAATTTGTGCTTTAGGACCCTGTTCCATGTGTTCCATCGTGTAGGATTTGACTGGTGAGTATGAACGCAATCCGCCCCTGGCGCACAATCGAGCGCCGCAAATGCCGCCAGATTATGGTCGGTGATGTACCGGTGGGCGGCGATGCACCGATTACTGTGCAGACAATGACCAACACGCCAACGGAAGATGCCGTGGCGACGCTCGACCAGATCCGGCGCTGCGAAGATGCGGGTGCCGATATCATCCGCGTATCCTGCCCGACTGAGGAAGCGACGGCCGCTTTCGGAAAAATCACCAAGGCCAGCCGCATTCCGATCGTCGCGGATATTCACTTCCACTATAAGCGTGCGCTTGAGGCTGCCGATGCCGGGGCCGCCTGTTTACGGATCAATCCCGGTAATATCGGTTCGAGCGAGCGCGTGGCGGAAGTGGTCCGCGCCGCAAAAGCGAACGGGTGCTCAATCCGGATTGGCGTGAACGCAGGCAGTCTCGAAAAGGACCTGCTTGAGAAATACGGCGAACCTTGCCCTGAGGCATTGGTCGAAAGCGCGCTCGATCATATCAAACTGCTGCAGGATCACGACTTCCACGAATTCAAAGTCGCGGTGAAGGCCAGCGATGTATTCCTCGCGGTTGCTGCCTATCACGCGCTCGCGGAAACGGTTGATTGTCCACTGCACCTTGGAATCACCGAGGCCGGCGGTCTGATTGGCGGCACGGTCAAAAGCTCCATTGGTATGGGTAGCCTGCTCTGGGCCGGTATCGGCGACACTATCCGCGTTTCGCTCTCCGCAGAGCCGGAGCAGGAAGTCAAAGTCGGCTTTGAAATGCTCAAAGCGCTCGGTCTGCGGACACGCGGCGTTCGGGTTGTGTCATGCCCCAGCTGCTCACGCCAAGGCTTTGATGTGATCCGCACAGTCGAAGCGCTCGAAGCGCGGCTCGAACATATCAAAACACCGCTCTCGCTCTCCGTCCTTGGCTGCGTAGTCAACGGCCCCGGCGAAGCACGCGAAACCGATATCGGCCTGACCGGCGGCGGCAATGGCAAACACATGGTCTACCTGTCCGGCGTGACTGACCACACCGTGCAATCAGACGATATGCTCGATCACATCGCCAAGCTGGTGGAAGAAAAAGCTGCGAAAATCGAAGCTGGCGAAGCCACAGCATTCGACCTGCATGCAGAGGACGCGGTACCCGCCGAGTAACTTGCTCCACGTCGTTCATCACGTTGATTATATGGCGCCGCCACCCGAGCGCGGCACATTCAAATTCGACAAATATCAGCTGGTAATGGTCGCGCTACGCGAAAGCGGCGCAGCGATGACAGAACACGCACCCGATCCCTGCCCGCGCGAATGGCTGGAGGCAGTGCACGATCCTTCCTATGTCGAAGAAGTGTTCACCCAGACCGTACCGCACGAAAAGGAACGCCGCATCGGCTTCCCCGTTACGCCGCACATCGCCTCCCGAGTTCGCCACACCAATGGCGGGACATGGCTAGCAGCGCAGCTTGCGACCAAGCACGGCTATGCCGCCAACAGCGCCGCCGGAAGCCACCACGCGCTGCATGATACCGGCGCGGGATATTGCGTGTTCAACGATCTGGCAGTCGCAGCCAATCGCCTGATCGCGGAAGGTGACGCAACCCGCATTCTGATTGTCGACCTCGATGTCCATCAAGGAGACGGAACCGCAAGCCTCACCGCTGGGTGCGAAGATATCTTCACGCTATCGTTGCACGCGGACAAAAACTTCCCCGTTCGCAAAGCCCGCTCAACATTGGATGTGGCGCTGCCAGACGGCGTCGATGACGACGGGTATATGGACACGCTGTCGCGCCATTTGCCACTCATCATCGATGACTTTGATCCGTCGTTAATCCTGTATCAGGCGGGCGTCGATCCCCATGCTGACGACCGGCTCGGCAGGCTCAATCTAACCGATGAGGGCCTAACCATCCGCGACCGCTTTACTGTTCGTGAAGCGCGCAAACGCGGCATTCCCATCGCAAGCGCGCTCGGCGGCGGGTATGGCAATGACCAGCGGATTGTCGCTGACCGTCATGCCCGGTCAATGCTCGCCATGGCTGACGAGAATGCGCGCTGGCCTCACACCCAAAACAACGCCCTGCCCAAAGCCGTTGGCCGGTGATACAGCCGGTGCAACACGATCTGATTGGACAACGAAACCATGGCTGACTTTGAAACCGATTATCTCGTCATTGGCGCAGGCGCAGTTGGCCTCGCCTTTGTCGATACGATGCTGGATGAAGACCCCGATTGTCACATCACCATTGTCGATATGCATGACAAACCAGGCGGGCATTGGAATGACGCCTATTCTTTCGTTGCCCTGCACCAACCGAGCGCCTTTTACGGCGTCAATTCGATGGGCTTCGGCAATGATGTAGTCGATGATCACGGGCCCAACAAAGGTCTGTTTCCGCTAGCGAATGGTTCGGAGATTTCGGCCTATTTCTCACATCTGATGAACCGCCGCTTCCTGCCCAGCGGACGGGTCAGCTATCATCCGCTGTCCGAATATCTCGGAGATGGAAAGTTCAAATCGATCCTCTCGGGCAAGGAAACAACGGTCGATATCCGGCGCAAGACGGTCGATGCGACATTCTACAAAACCTCCGTCCCCGCCACGCACACCCGCCAATATGAGGTAGCCGAGGGGACTCCGATCGCGATCCCGGGTGAGCTTCCCGATTTGTGGATGCGCGGCGACGATTTGCCGAGCCATTATGTCATTGTCGGCGCGGGCAAGACTGCGATGGACGCGGGGGTTTGGCTCATTCAGGCGGGCGTCGATCCCGATGCAATCACATGGATCTGCCCGCGCGATTCCTGGCTCATCAACCGGACATACACCCAGCCCGGCCCCGACTTTTTCGAGGATGTTGTCGGAAACCAGATTGCCCAGCTTAAAGCCGCTGCGGCATCCGAGACCGGCGACGAGATGTTCGAGAAACTGGGCGAAGACGGCTACATGCTGCGCATCGATGAGAGCGTGAAGCCGGAAATGTTCCACTACGCCACGATCTCCGAAGGCGAGGTCGAGTTACTCCGGAAGATCAAGAATGTGGTTCGCCATGGACGTGTGACGTCAATCGCACCCGGCGCAATGACATTTGCGCATGCGGAGGAAACGGTACCGGAAGACGCGCTGTTTATCGATTGCACCGCGACCGCAGTGCCCTTCACCGAACAGCGTGTGCACGGCCCGCAGTTCCGCGGCGACACGATTGTGCTGCAGCCGCTACATGTGCCGCTGGTAACGTTCAGTTCTGCGCTGACCGCATTCCTCGAGGCCAACTTCGATGATGATGAGACCAAGAATGCACTTGGTGTTCCGTCTCCTCTGACCGACACGCCCAACACCTATCCGCTGGGAATGTTGACCAATTTCATGAATCGCGGCGCTTGGTCGCAGAACCCGAAAATCGCAGCGTGGCTCTCCAAGGCTCGACTTGATCCGACCGGCATGACAATCGCGAAAATGATGGCAGAAGGCGACACACGCCTCGCCGTGATGGGCGGTTTTCAGGAAGCCATCGCGGTAGGTATACCGGGCCTTCAAAGGTTGGCTGTTGCCGCACGAGAGGAGCATCAGGACCGATGAAAGCGCTCTCGTTCTGCCTCTCGGCAAGCGCGGTCTTTCTATCCGCATGTGCGCATGTTGATCCGGCCCCGCAGACGGTGGCTGCTGCCAGTCGCGACAAAACCGATCACCCCGAAGCGCGCCTCTATGACGCTTCGCTCGATGCCAAAGTCGCGGTTGATGCCGCGCTGCTCAAGGCAGAGGCCGAAAATCGCCTCGTGATGATCGTTTTGGGCGCCAATTGGTGCCATGATAGCCGCGCCTTCGCCGGATGGATGGAAACGCCGCGCTTCGAGCAATTGATCGCGCAGCATTACGAATTGGTCTACGTGAACATAGGTATGCCGCAGACAAAGGACGGGCATAATCTGGATGTCGCCGAGCGCTTCGGAGTCACCGATATTTCGGGCACACCAAACGTTCTGATCGTCTCGCCCTTGGGTGAATTGCTCAACGCCGATACCGCGAAGACATGGCGCAACGCCGCCAGCCGCAGCGAAGATGCGATATACAACGAGCTCGAGGGCTTTACCGCGGCTTAAGCACCTGCCCGTATGGTTTGGGGGATGTACCGGACTTTACTCTTCAGCGGCGGCCTAGTGGTCGCAGTAGCGACCATGTTTCCCAAGGGAGACGAGGACGCGGTTGAGCAACCGCAGAACAGCGAAATTCGTGGTGTCGATACGTCGGATTGGGCCGATAGCGGCAACAGGGTAGCACGCAATACACGCTCCCAAGGAGGCAAGTCCTCAGGCGGAAATTCCGAATGGTACGGCGGCGGGCACTCACTGAAACGTCAGCCAGATGGTCATTTCTACGCCAACGGTACGGTCCAAGGTGCATCGACAGAGTTCCTAGTGGATACCGGCGCCAGCGTCATTGCACTGACCGGCAATGATGCCCGCGCAGCAGGATTGACATGGAGTGATTCTGATATCCGGCAAATCGGGACCGGAGCCAGCGGTGCAGTCTATGGCGTGGCAACTATGATCGATCAGGTCGAAGTCGGCGGCCTAACCCAGCGCAATGTGCAAGCGGTGATCATTCCCGAAGGCCTCGAAATATCACTGCTCGGCCAATCCTTCCTTTCGCAGATCGACTCAGTCGAAATTGTGAAGGATCAGATGGTTTGGAAAGGTAGCTAGACTGCTGGTTCGGCGTCAGAAATAGATATCGATGTAGTCGGTCAGACCGTCGCACCATTCAAATTCGCGCAACCGGTAATATTTCCGGTTCTGCGTAATCGCGAAACGCCAGCGTTTGGTTTCTTGGCAAATTCGCCCTTGATCGGGTGCATTTGCGATGCGGATCAGGCCTTCAAATATGAAGTGATCATCACCTGAGGAAACTACTTCCCCGTCGAGCCACAGAGTCCCGCCGCCTCTCCGATCAATCTGCCCGCCGGAAAGATAGACAGTATCTTCACGCTCGCGCAGCATCACTTCGCCGCGATAGTCCCAACTGATCCATTGCAGAGTAACGCCCGAATTTGCGCGCAATCGCTGTAATGCTCTCTCGGACTGGCCGGTCGACTGAGCTTCTTCGGACTCCGCTGGTTCGTCGGCCAATGCATGCGGCCCGCTGACCATTCCGACCGCTGCGGCGACCAATGCCAGTTTTACACCGAAACGATTGTGCATGCCCGATCTCCCTCAATGCTTGGAATAGCCCCCAATTCGTGGCATTCAGCAAGCGTCCAATAATGCTATGGTATCGAAGTCCAAATGAACAGACGCGATCTTATCAAAAGCACGGCAGTTGCCGGCGCTATGCTGGCATTGCCAACGACGCTTCCTGCCCAAGCGCGATCCAGCTTTGCGCGCGACGACAAGCTGGCTGAGATCGCCAAACGCGCTCAGGCCAAAGCCCGGGCCAGCGGTATGCTGTGGCACGAAGATTATGTCGGCATTGCCGATTATGGGCTGCGTTCGTCAGAACCGCGCTTTCACTTCGTCAATCTGGAAGCCGGCACGGTGAAGTCGTATCTGGTCAGCCATGGCGACGGATCTGATCCGGATCATGACGGATGGCTGAACCATTTTTCGAACGAGCACAATTCGCACTGCTCGAGCAAAGGCACATACGCGACCTTTGGATGGTACACTGGTCGCTATGGCACTTCGATCCGGTTGGAAGGGCTCGACCCGACCAACAACAACGCGTTGGACCGGGCTATCGTAATGCACCGCGCGAAATATGCAGAGCCGGAATTTCTCAAGAAATGGGGTGTGCTCGGCAGATCGAATGGCTGCTTCGCGATGAGCGACGCAGATTTCAAGCTGGCACTATTGCAACTTGGTGGCGGACGAGTGCTTCACGCGGACAGTTTCGGTCTGGCCGAAAACGGAACGATCGTGAAACCGCCAGAACCGAAGGCAGAAGTGCCGAAGAATGTCGAAGTGCTTCAGCCGGAGAACCCGACCGGGACAGAGCAACTCAACCCTGGCGTTTTCTAAGCCGCTTTAGACTTCAAAATCAGACGATATCGCGTGGGTCGTTCTCGATTGGAATAACCTGCTCGCCAGTCACCCGGCTGCGATTTGGCACACGCGGATTCTCGAAACTGTCGAGCACTGCTTTGTCTCGGCCGTAGATGTCGCGGAACGTCCGCAGCTCGCCGTTAATGTCCTGCGCCATCGTGAAATAGGTGATGTAGGCGGGCATCGTCTTGCCGAAGCCAATCTTAGTATACTTCCCCGTCTTCAACACAGCTGCGGCTTCATCGCCAGTAAGACCGCCCTGCAAGATCGCCAGAGTAATCGCTAACTCGGTTGCTCGCTCTGTGCGGATACAGCCATGGCTGAGCGCACGGCTGGCATTCTTGAACAAATGCCGCGACGGCGTGTCATGGAAGAAGATTGCGTGGCGATTGGGCATGTCGAGCTTCATCAGCCCGAGTGAATTTGTCGGACCTGGCTGCTGCACAACGGACACCCATCCGTTCGCGCCTTTGCTCGCCTTGTAGCCTTTCGCCCGTGCCCAAGCTGGATTGCCTAGCACGCGCGCACCCAAGCCTTCGCCTTTCACAATCGATTGCGGAACGGTCCAAGTCGGGTTGAAAATAACGCCTTCAACGCTTTCGGCGATCTGCGGTGTCGCTGTACGCCCTGGCTTGCCAACCACGGTGCGGTAGGTGCGGATAATCTTGTCATTGACCGTCAAGCGCAGCTGATATTCGGGCACATTGGTCATCAAATACTGACTGCCCAGATCGCGCGCCAGCCAGCGCCAGCGATCCATATTGGCGATGATCAGCTTGCGCCGGTTCATATCGGTCGTTGGTGTGTTGGCCAGTTCGTCTTTCAAACGGAAATAATCGGGATGCTCCGGCATAATGCGCGCCAGAACCCCCGCGATATCGCCGCTTTCAACGGCATCAGCCATCAATTTGTCAGTGGGATAGCGGTCGACATCGGGATCAAGCACAAACCATTGCTTACGACCTTTCATTGGTGTGCGCCCATCGCGCAGATCCTCGACCAGAAACTGGAAGCTTTCGCTGGCCACATCGTTCAGTCCGCCATCGGGTCCAATCGCAATCGCTTGGCGCAAGCCGGAGAGATTGTAGTCTTCGGGATAAAGACCCTCTGCGCCGATCCCTTCGACAATTGCAGCAAGAGCACGAGCATTCTCGATGCTCCAAACTTGCGTTTCCGGGAAATCTGGTTCGGCCATCGCATCGATAGCTTGTTCCACAGGGGTTGCCGCGACCGCATCGTCTTCGACCTCTACCGGCTCGCTCACGATCTCTTTTGGTTCGGGAATCAAGTTCTCCGGGCCGGTCGATTGCGCGGACAGTGCTGCAGGCACCAAACATGCTGCTGCGCTCAGCAAGGAAATCCGGATAGTCATAAGTGTATTCACGTCGCGTCCCATCATTCTTGACTGTGCGTACAGTCATAATCCTTTTAAAGGGCAATCGTTCCGATTTTCGGGGCGGATCGCGCCCCTGATGCGATTCGAATTTGCCCCAATATCAACGCATCATCAACCATGATGGCTGACTGAACGCTGAATCGCAGCAAAATGGTGACGCCGCGCCACACAGCGCCTATGCGCGGCGCCATGCCAAAGCAGCATGTCATCCTACCATTTATTGCGGCGTTGCTCGGTGTCGGGTTTTTGTCGCTGATGGACGCATTCATGAAAAGCGCTGCATTGGCCGCCGGCGCCTATAGCGCGGCGCTACTCCGCTCGACCATCGCAACCGGATTGATCGCGCCAGTGTGGTTGGGCACGCGCCCGAAATGGCCGGAGAAGCATGTGCTCAAGCTACATGCACTACGCGGTACGGTTTCCGGGTTCATGGCACTGAGTTTCTTCTATGCGATTACAAAATTGCCGATTGCAGAGGCCATTGCGATATCCTTTATCGCGCCGCTGATTGCGCTGTATCTAGCCGCAATCCTGCTTGGTGAGAGTATCCAGCGCGAAGCCATTATTGCTTCTGTATTGGGTCTGATCGGTACGATTATCATTATCAGCGGCAGGCTGGGCGCGGCTAACTACGATACCGAAACGCTTAAGGGCTTGGCCGCCATCCTGTTTTCAGCGCTGCTTTACGCTTACAATTTCATTGTTATCCGGCGGCAAGCACAGGTCTCCAGCCCCTTGGAAGCCACGACCTTCCATAGCGGTGTCGCCGGGCTGGTTCTTGCGGTCTTCGCACCATGGTTTTTTGCGGTCCCTGAAGTGCATGTGCTGGGTGATCTGGCAGCCGCCGCGATCCTGACGCTGCTCGGCTCTTTCGCGATCACATGGGCCTATGCCCGCGCAGAAACGCAGGCGCTGGTCCCGATGGAATATTCGGGCTTTTTATGGGCCGCTTTGTTTGGCTGGCTGTTTTTCAAAGAGACGATCACGCTCACCACAATTGCCGGTACAGTCCTGATCGTGATCGGCTGCTGGATCGCGGCGAGACAGCGCCCGAAAGTCCCCCAAACGGAACAAACTGCGCTTTAGCGGCTTGATTAGGTAAGAATTCCTGCGTTTCAGGCGTAATTTGGCCGATTTTGCAGGTGCGAAGTCTTGACCAAAGCGGCCTGAAAGAGCAGGTGCCGCGACAGATATTCGTTCGCCGCCACCCGCGTCCACCGCAGGGTTGCTGAGCGGACCTCACACTCGAAAGGAAACACCCGGATGACGCAGGTCGGTAAGGACACACTCGGCACACGCAGCACTCTCTCCGTAGGCGGTAAAGAATACGCCTATTACTCGCTTGCCAAAGCGGCTGAGAAAATCGGTGACGTCAGCAAGCTGCCGTTCTCGATGAAAGTCCTTCTGGAAAACCTGCTGCGCTTCGAAGATGGCGGGTTCACCGTGTCGACCGACGACATTCAGGGTCTGGCCGATTGGCAGAAAGACCCCAAAACCGGCAGCGAGATTCAGTACCGCCCCGCACGCGTGTTGTTACAAGACTTTACCGGCGTCCCTTGCGTGGTTGACCTTGCTGCAATGCGCGATGCGATTGGCAAGCTGGGCGGCGATACGCAGAAGATTAACCCGCAAGTTCCTGTGCACCTCGTGATCGATCACTCGGTCATGGTTGACGAGTTCGGCCATCCCAAAGCATTCGAGCACAATGTCGAAATGGAATATCAGCGTAACGCAGAGCGTTATGACTTCCTGAAATGGGGCGCGAAAAGCCTCGACAATTTCAAAGCCGTTCCTCCGGGCACGGGCATTTGCCACCAGGTGAACCTTGAACACATTGGCCAAGGCGTGTGGTCGTCGGCTGGTCCTGACGGCACAATGGTTGCTTATCCTGACACCTGCGTCGGTACGGACAGCCACACCACGATGATCAACGGCCTTGGCGTGCTGGGCTGGGGTGTTGGCGGTATTGAGGCTGAGGCAGCGATGCTCGGCCAGCCTGTTTCGATGCTGGTACCGCAAGTCTGCGGCTTCAAGCTCGACGGTGCGATGCCAGAAGGGGTGACCGCGACTGACCTCGTCCTAACCTGCGTGCAAATGCTGCGCGAAGTTGGCGTTGTTGGTAGCTTCGTTGAGTTCTACGGCCCTGGTGTCGCGAATCTCAGCCTCGCTGACCGCGCAACCATCGCCAATATGGCACCCGAATATGGCGCAACATGCGGTTTCTTCGGCATCGACGACAAAACCATCGATTACATGCGCCTAACTGGCCGTGATGAAGACCAGATCGCGCTCATCGAAGCCTATGCCAAGGAGCAGGGCATGTGGTTCGATCCGGCAAACGAGCCTGTCTTCACAAAAACTCTCAGCCTCGACATGGCCAGCGTTGTGCCATCGCTTGCTGGTCCTAAGCGTCCACAAGACAAGGTCACGCTCCCCAATGTGGACGAGCTGTTCAACGGCGATCTGAAGAAGATCTTCAAGAAAGACGCCGCAGAGCGCACCCCTGTCGAGGGCAAAGATCATGACATTGGCGATGGCGACGTCGTGATCGCTGCGATTACCAGCTGCACCAACACATCGAACCCCGATGTGCTGATCGCTGCCGGTCTGGTTGCACGGAAGGCGCGCGCAAAAGGCCTCGCGCCGAAGCCGTGGGTCAAGACCAGCCTCGCACCGGGTTCTCAGGTGGTCACGGACTACCTTGAAAAAGCCGGATTGCAGGATGATCTCGACGCGATTGGCTTCGATCTAGTTGGCTATGGTTGCACAACCTGTATCGGCAACTCGGGCCCGCTCGCACCGCCGATCAGCAAGGCGATCAACGGCAACAGTATCGTCGCTGCGTCAGTCCTCTCGGGCAACCGCAACTTCGAAGGTCGCGTATCGCCGGATGTTCAAGCGAACTTCCTCGCATCGCCGCCACTGGTTGTTGCTTATGCCCTTCGCGGCACGGTTACCACCGACATGGTCGATACACCGCTTGGCCAAGATCAAGATGGTGCGGATGTGTTCCTGAAGGATATCTGGCCGTCCAATCTCGAAATCGCGAACCTCCGCGCAAGCTCGATCGACCGCGCAATGTTCGAGACCCGCTATGCCAATGTCTATGAAGGCGATGAGCATTGGCAAGCAATCAATGTCGACGGTTCGGACACATACCAATGGCGTCCCGGCAGCACCTATGTTGCCAACCCGCCATATTTCGAAGGCATGGATATGACCCCTGCCCCGATCACCGACATCAACGGCGCGAAGCCGCTGGCGGTACTGGGCGATTCGGTCACCACCGACCACATCTCACCCGCAGGTGCGATTAAGGAAGACAGCCCAGCTGGCGAATATCTGATGAGCAATCAGGTCGCTAAAGCGGACTTCAACTCCTACGGCAGCCGCCGCGGTAATCATGAGGTGATGATGCGCGGCACCTTCGCCAATATCCGTATCAAGAACGAAATGGTTCCGGGCGTCGAGGGTGGCTACACCACCTATAATGGCGAGCAGATGGCGATTTACGACGCTGCCATGAAGCACAAAGCCGATGGCACTCCGCTGATCGTTGTTGGCGGCAAGGAATATGGCACCGGCTCCAGCCGTGACTGGGCCGCGAAGGGTACCATCCTGCTGGGTGTCCGCGCCGTGATAGTCGAGAGCTTTGAGCGCATTCACCGCTCCAACCTTGTCGGCATGGGCGTGCTGCCGCTGCAGTTCAAAGATGGCGACACACGCGAAACTCTCGGCCTCACAGGCGAAGACAGCTTCAGCATTCTTGGCCTCGCCGATCTGACCCCCGGTCAGGATGTTGAAGTGGCTGTGACTCGCGCCGATGGCACCGAGTTCACCTTCACCGCACAATGCCGGATCGATACCGCAAACGAGATGGAGTATTACCGCAATGGCGGCATTCTCCATTACGTACTGCGCAAACTCGCCGCGTAACACGGCCGATCAATCAATCACGAAAGGGCTCCGCTACGGCGGGGCTCTTTTTGTATTCAGCCTCGATACAGCGGCGGCAGAGCAGTTTTTCCCGATCAATGGGAGATCGCTATGCGTGCCGTAGTATTGGGAATTGCCACAACCATCCTCGCAGCTACACCGGCATCCGCCCAAGAGGCCAATCCGCAGATCGACTATGACGGGTTCGTCAAACTGACAATAGAACTCGCGGAAGTGCGCGAAGCGCATCGGCTACCAATCGCAGAATTTATCAAACGTTCGCAAGCCGAGGGAGCGATCTTGCTCGACACCCGCTCCGCTGCGGCTTTCGCCGAAGGTCATATCGCGGGCGCGATCAACCTGCCGTTCTCCGACTTTACAGATGAGAAGCTGGCCAAGGTTCTCGGCAAGGATCAAACCCGGCCAATCTTTATCTATTGTAACAACAATTTCAGCGATGATATCCGCCCGGTCGTCAGCAAGCGCGCGCCGCTGGCGCTCAACATCCCGACCTTCATCAATCTCCACGGATATGGCTACACCAATGTGTGGGAGTTGGCGGACGTCGTCCCGACATCTGATCTCGATTGGGTCGCCGCAAAAGAATCAGAAGAAGACACTGACGCATAGAAAAAGGGCGGCACCGTCAGGAGCCGCCCTTTAGTCTGAAGTTCCGAAGAGGCGGTTAGGCCGTTTTCGTGAGTTTGAACTTCTTGCGTCCGAGGACTGCTGCTGCAGCCAGCCCGAATAGGATCATCATTGGCGGTGCAGGAACCGGAGTTCCGCCCGTTGTACCGCCCGAAGTCGAAGAGCTGCCCGAAGACGAGCTGCTCGACGAAGATGAGCTAGAGCTGCTGCTCGAAGAGGAGCTACCGGACGAGCTGCTGGTCGAGCTGGTCATGTTGCCCGACGAGGACGAGCTAGAACTCGACGAAGACGACGAACTGCTCGAAGACGAACCGCTCGATGTCGCGCCACCAGTGCTGCCGCCCGAAGACGATGACGAACCACTCGATGACGAGCTACCCGAGGACGAACCGCTGCTGGTCGCGCCGCCGGTGCTGCCGCCCGAGCTCGAAGAGCTGGAGCTGCTCGACGAGGACGAGCTGCTGGAGCTCGAACCCGACGATCCGCCAGTCGATGTCATGCCGCTGGTACCGCCATTGCTACCGCCAGACGACGACGAGCTGCTGCTCGACGAAGAAGACGATGACGAACTGCTCGAGCTACCCGAACTGCCGCCCGAGCCGCCATTGCTGCCGCCGGTGGTGGTACCTGGGTGACCGCCATTTGATCCGCCCGAAGTCATTCCGCCATTGCTACCGCCCGAGCTTGAAGAGCTGGAGGACGACGAAGACGAAGAACTGGAGCTGGACGAGCTGCTGCTCGAAGACGATGCATTGTTACCGCTCGAACTGGAAACGTTACCCGAAGAACTCGAGACGTTACCGCTAGAGCTGGAAACGTTGCCAGATGAACTGGAAACGTTACCGCTCGAACTCGAAACGCCGCCAGTCGATGATGACACATTGCCTGAAGAGCTCGATACACCACCGGTCGACGTCGAGACATTGCCCGATGTGCTGGTGCTGCTGATCCCGCCGGTTGATGTCGAAACACCGCCGGTCGATGTGCTGACACCGCCTGTGGTTGTGCTGCTGCCACCCGAGCTGGATGTCGAAGAGACATTGCCCGAAGTGCTGCTAATGCCGCCAGTGGTGCTACCGCCAGTTGTACTGGTAACACCGCCGGTGCTTGTGCTGGTGCCGCCGCTACCACCGCTGGAATTGTCGATATCGATGATAATATCGCCGCCAGTCGAAGAGCCACCGCTCGAAGACGTACCGCCAGAAGTTGTTGTGGTCGAACTGACAACAACGCTGCCGCCCGAGCTACTACCGCCACCGAAGAAACCGCCAAAGAAGCCGCCGCCGAAACCGCCACCAAATCCGCCGCTGCCACCGATTACGGTTACCCCGCCGCTGCTACCGCCTTGGAAAGGAGGCTGCGGTGGAGCGGCATAAGGAGCCGGAATTGCTGCCAGCGCCATTTGATAGGCCGGCGCACAGCCGTCTACTTGTCCATTTACGTAAGTGGCGCCGCCCGCATAGGCACCCCCTGTATAAGCACCATTGTTGCCGCCAACTACACCGGCACCCGCATGTGCAGGGTTCGCATAGGCATAGCCACCGTTACCAACTGGCTGACACTCAACCTCGCGGCGCACGATCCGGCGCTTGCGGGGTACAGTGCGCACGATGCGCTTCCGCGTTGTCGGACGCTCTTTAATATAGCGTACGGGCTTCGCTTTGACCGAGCGCGGCTCAGACTTAACCGACTTGTAAGTCGGGCTATCCGTAACTGGGGTTTCGGCGACATGCACCGCACCACCTGCTAGAAGCGCTCCGCCTGCTGCTGTCGCAGACAATTTCGCTAGGGCCATTTTTACCGACATGGGCAAACTCTCTTGTTACTCTCGGGATGTTTGGAGAGCAGCGGGTCCGCCTCCATTCAATTCCCTCGAACAGCAAGAAGCGCCTTGACCCCTTAACCGGCAATCAAATTAACCATGAAAAACCGCCGATTCGGAAAATTTCTGCGCGATGAACGGCGCGATTCCGCGACTTGTCCCACAATGGAACCAAAATCGCGCTAAACCCTACCGCGCTATTAACTTTTTCCGTCGAACAAGCCTGTTTGCGACGTCTCCGATCCCGAATCACTTGGGCGCTGATTCGCGGCCTTAGGCGGGTCCATCTCGAGGTGTTTCCACCCCAGATCATTGAGGCACCGCCCCCGTGCCGTGCGGGCAACCAGACCCAGCTGGATCAGGAAGGGTTCAACCACTTCCTCTATCGTATCGCGCGGTTCGGCGAGGCCGGCTGCGAGCGTTTCCACGCCAACGGGACCGCCTTTGTAAATGCCTGCAATCATGTGCAAATAGCGCCGGTCCATTGCATCAAGGCCGAGACTGTCGACCTCCAAACGGGTGAGCGCTTCGTCCGCGATCTTGGCCGTCACAACACCGTCACCAGCCACATGCGCGAAGTCACGAACACGGCGCATCAAGCGTCCTGCGACACGCGGAGTCCCCCGCGCGCGGCGCGCAATCTCGCGCGCGCCCGCAGGCTCAATCGCCATATCAAGCAACTTTGCCCCCCGCGTCACAACCCGCTCCAGCTCTTCCTCGGTATAGAAATTGAGCCGTACCGGAATGCCGAAACGGTCGCGCAAAGGCGTGGTTAGCAAGCCCTGCCGCGTTGTCGCTCCAACCAATGTGAAGGGTGGCAAATCAATCCGCACGCTGCGCGCTGATGGGCCTTCACCGATAATCAGATCGAGCGCGCGATCCTCCATCGCCGGATAGAGCACTTCCTCAACCACCGGATTGAGCCGGTGAATCTCGTCAACAAACAGGACATCGCCTTCTTCGAGATTGGTCAGCAGCGCCGCCAGATCGCCAGCCTTGCCGATAACGGGCCCCGATGTCGCGCGGAAACCAACGCCCAATTCCTTGGCAACAATCTGCGCCAGCGTGGTCTTACCGAGACCGGGAGGGCCAAAGAACAACACATGGTCCATCGCCTCATCGCGCGATTTGGCGCTCTCGATAAACACACGGAGGTTATCACGCGCCGCCTCCTGGCCGATAAATTCGGTCAGCGACTTGGGACGCAAGGCTGCGTCCTGATCCTCAGGCTGGCGCTCGGGGGAGAGGTCGGGGTTATCGGTCATGTGACTGCGCCCAACGCGACCATCGCCCCTGAAACAAACAGAACAAGCGCCAAGAAGCTCGATGCCATTGAAGCTCGGAACAGGCTATTGCCACTCTTCGCATGCGCCTTCGATCGGCGTTCATATTCTAACTGCACTGACCTCGCTTCTGCTTCAATGGCCGTCCAGTGCGCTGCACTCGCCATCCGATCTTGAGACATAGCACCGAGAATGTTTGCAAACATTGCGAACACTAGCCCAATAGAAAACCATACAAATGACCAGTAGAGTGCATACTTATCGACTTGGATATCACTGTTACCAACCAATGTGATCAAACTGATAATTGCAGCGCCATTTGCCAGAAAAAGCCCTTTAATGGTTGCCTGCTCATAGTCGTGCGCATAGCGCCGCCTTTCCTCAATTTCGGCTGACCTCCGTTTGCTTTCGAACTCGGCCATTTTGAGGATTGAGTGTTCGCTGTCTTTCTCGTTAGCCATAGCCTGTTCCTTTGAACGAAAACCAACCCTGCCAGTTTAGGATCAAAACGGGTTCACCGTATAGCCGCGCTGTTGCAGCAGCGCATGCGCGGTCATTGCTGACAGTGCCGTTTCAACGCCCGGTATCAGATCAGCTTGCTCGATCCCGTATGCCGCGCCGCTTTGACCGCAGAGGATAAAGCGTACACCGTGATCGAGCATGACGCGGATCATCGCGCCTGACGGGTTTTCGGGAGCTTCTTCTTCCTCGCCCACCGGCTGCCGTGCAGCCCAAGCCACATCATTGAGCAAATCCAGCGACGCCTTGCCATGCACCACCACCGCAATGCGGATATTGTCCGGATCGACACCCGCCGCGACATGCATATTGATAAACCGTGCCGCGCTCTCAAACCCGCGATTTCGGGCCCCTTCTTCGGCCGGTTTAGCGACATCGAAAGCGACCGAAAACTCGGTGTCCGCCGGAACATTGTCGATCCCTTCAATCGGCGCATGCGGCCCGAAATCTTCAAATACCGGGCCGGTTTTGAACTTGCTCAAATCCTGCGCCGCAGCCGGAGCCGCGATCACCATTGCCGCCAAAAGTATCAAAATTCGCACTACTGCCTCCATCATCCCGCCGCCTTCTTCAGCGCCACGCGGATTAGATCGCCCTCGCTTGCGTCAGCACCCAATTCGTCCTGCGCCTCAGCGACAGCCCTTGCCGCCGCTACCGGTTTGAAGCCGAGATTTTCCAGCGCACTGAGCGCATCCGCACTCGCGCCGCCTGCAGGTGTGATCGCCACCGCTGCGCCGCCAGCCGATGCCGGAAGCGCGCCAGCTTTATCTTTCAACTCGTTGACGATCCGGCCCGCCAGTTTCGGCCCGACCCCATTAGCGCGCGCAACCATGGCAGCATCGCCATTGGCACAGGCGGTTTGAACCTCGGCAGTTGAGAGCGCCGACAGGATCGCCAGCGCGACCTTGCTGCCTACGCCTTGCACCTGTGTCAGCAAGCGGAACCAGTCGCGCTCCGATGCCTCTGCAAAACCGAGCAGACGCATATCGTTCTCGCTGACTTGCAAATCGGTATAGACCGTTGCCGCCTCACCCACTTCGCCCAGCGCAGCCAGCGTCTTGGCCGAGCAATGGACCAGATATCCGACCCCCTGAACGTCCAGAACCGCCCAGTCAGTGCCGGTTTCGTCGAGTAGCCCTTTTAGCTTAGCAATCATACGTTACTTTCTGCGCTACCGCTTCGCTATTTGAGCGCGTTATGTTCCTGCCCTGCCGCGAATCATTTGGCCAGTGGTAACCGCATCGTTCAGCCTCCCATCCACAAGCCTGAATAGATGGAACAGATGGAACAGGGTCTAATCGCAAATAGTTTTCAGACGATCGGCGGACACTTGGGACTGTATCGAGAAGGGGAATAGGAAAGCACATCAGGCAATGATGGCAGATCATTCTCGGGTAGGAAATCGCCCTTGATCGGGAGTGTGACCGCGAGGCGATCTTTGGTCGCCTCAACTATTGGTGTTTCGACGACGCTCGACACGGACGGAACTTTGCGCGAATAGGCGTGCATGAGCTGGAACACTTTTGGACGCGTTTTGCGCTTCACGACTTGGGGGGAAAGCCACGGACCCGCGCTGGGCGCGGTGCTGGACGGCTGCCCGCCCGGATTGGCGCTGAGCGAAGGCGATATCCAGCCATTCATGGATGCGCGCAAACCCGGTCAATCGAAATTTACGACGCAGCGGAAAGAACCCGACCAGGTCAAAATCCTGTCAGGCGTGTTCGAGGGAAAGACGACAGGCACCCCGATTTCGCTGGTGATCGAAAATGTCGATCAACGCAGCAAAGACTATTCCGAAGTCGCCAAAGCCTATCGCCCCGGCCATGCAGACTACGCTTATGATGCAAAGTACGGCTTCCGCGATTATCGGGGCGGCGGTCGCAGTTCAGCGCGCGAAACTGCTGCACGGGTTGCGGCCGGTTCTGTGGCACGGCTGGTCCTGTCCGAAGTGAAAATCACTGCCTATGTCAGCCAGATCGGCGATGATGAGATT
The DNA here is from genome assembly GCF_017812015.1 of Pontixanthobacter sp. CEM42. Taxonomy (GTDB): domain Bacteria; phylum Pseudomonadota; class Alphaproteobacteria; order Sphingomonadales; family Sphingomonadaceae; genus Pontixanthobacter. The sequence continues at coordinate 56,174 of NZ_JADQTN010000002.1, forward strand.
GATCGATCCAACATCGATTTTGCTGAGATCGGCAATAACCCGTTCTTCTGCCCTGATCCGGCTGCGGCCAAGCGCTGGGAAACATTGGTTGATGATGCACGCAAGGCCGGATCGTCGCTCGGCGCAGTAGTCGAATGCGTGGCCGAGGGTGTCCCCGCAGGCTGGGGGGCGCCCGTCTATGCCAAGCTGGATGCGGACCTCGCAGGCGGGATGATGAGCATCAATGCGGTCAAAGGCGTTGAGATCGGCGACGGTTTCGGTGTGGCCAAACTATCGGGCGAGCAAAACGCCGATCCGATGCGTACAGGCGAGGATGGTCCCGAATTTGAGGCAAATCATGCGGGCGGTATCTCGGGCGGCATCTCGACCGGACAGCCGGTTGTGTGCCGCGTGGCCTTCAAACCAACCAGTTCGATCCTGACACCTGTCGAGACAATCGACCGCGACGGAAATAATACCGAAATACGCACCAAAGGCCGCCACGATCCGTGTGTCGGTATTCGCGGAACACCCGTTGTCGAAGCGATGATGGCGCTGGTGCTGGCCGATCACAAAATGCTCCACCGCGCGCAATGCGGGTGAAACCTAGCTACCGATTCCGGCGAAGCACAATATAGAGAGCACCCTCGCCGCCATGTTTGCGGTGGGCTTTACGGACAGCCGCGATTGAATCGGCGTGATCACCAGCGGCCAACCAATCGAGAATTTTCGCGCGGATGACGCCGCGTTTGTTTGCGCGGTCTGCTGCCTCAACCGGACGCGGCCTGCCGGTGATAACCAGCACGAGCCGCGCATCCATCGCTTTGGCTTGCCGCATTCCACGATCCAGCCGTTCATAGGCGGCGTCGACAAAGTGGTCGTGCAGATCGAGCGTGTAGTCGGGCGCAATACTGCCAGCCTTCAGCTTCTTATCCCAATGCGAGTCGAGGCTTGCGTGACCAATGCGGTGCGGCGGGCGCGGCGATTGCTGGACTGGCGGAAACTTTGGCGGGGCGGGTTGTACGCGCTTCGTTGTTTTGACGAATTTGCGCGGCGTCTTTGTGGCAGTCTCCGCATTCTCGCTTAGCCGTGGCAGTTCACGCCCGTCCATCGGCTCGACCGAGGATGCCAGATGCACCCAAGCCGCTTCTTCCTCGGCAGTCAGGCCGCGGGGAAGCTTCACTTGGTATTGAGACGTTTGACGGTGCCTTTGGGCAGCAGGATATAGGCTGTACCGCGCCCGCTCATACCGCCGGCAATGGTGCGCGCGTCTTCGCCAGCGCCCCAAAAGGTATCAAAGCGGTTCGCGCCTTTGATCGCGCCGCCGGTGTCTTGCGCGATCCACAATCCGTCCGCGACATCGCGGTCCAGATCGAGCCATACGGGTGCGCCATAAGGAACAAAGCGCGGATCCACCGCGACCGAACTTTCGCGCCGCACAGGTACGCCAATCGAACCCAGCGGCCCGTCACCCGTCAATTCGCGGAAGAAAATCCAGCTCTTGTTGAGCCGCATCAGATCACGGCCATCCTCAGGGTTTTCGCGAATATATTGCATGATGCCCTGCATCGACCCGGCATATTGCCCGGGTCCATCACCGAGCAAGCCGCGTTCGCGCATCACCCCACCAATACCGGTATAACCGCGTCCGTTTTGACCGGCATAACCGATCCGCATGACGCCGCCATCATCCAACTTGAGCCGCCCCGAGCCTTGTATCTGGAGGAAGAACATCTCCACAGGATCAACGGCGTAGGCGATTTCCAGCCCGCGCCCTTCCAGCGCACCTTCTTCGATTGCGGTCCGGTCAAAATATTGAACGAAGTCGCCATTTGCATCGATCCGGCCCAACGGTGGGCGTCCAGTCCGCTCAGCCTCCGGCGTACTATCCGGCCACCTGCGGATCAGATCGCCAGGTATCGCATAGACCGGTACTTCACAGCCCGGCTTACGCGTCCGGCATCCGCGAATTTCGGGCTCGAAATAGCCCGTAGCAAAAGCCTCGCCCGATCCGATCTGTGCGGTTTCGAAGTAAGTCTGGAAGAAATTCGCCGCATTGCCCTTGGCGGCGGGCGCGGCGTCGCAAGCCGCCTGCCAATCACTCTGGCGGGTCAATCCGGTTCTGTCATCGCGCCGCAGCAAAGTCGGGCAGGACTCTATGAACGATCTCAGGCCTGCCTCGGCATCGCTCGTACCAAGCCCAAAGCTGCTCACTGCCGGACCGGACTTTACACCAGCCAGCCGCGCGCTGGTGACATCAATTGGGTTCGGGGTGCTTTCGGGAATAATCCGCCCGCAAGCAGCCAACAATGCCAGCGAGCCGAACGCTATGATGGCCCGTGGCAATGACTGCATGGCGTGATCAGCCCTCGTCGGTTTCGTCGAGCAGCCAGTCCGGATCGGTCGAGTTCACATCGCGCATGAATGTCCAGATGTCGCGGCTTTCCACCGCATCATCAAGCGAGCCAGCGATCATATTGCCATCCTTGTCATAGGTTACGGCAGCGATATCGGCCACGAAGCGAACAGCGACGCGGGCCATCGTTCCGTCGAGCGAAGCGCGATCAATCACTGCTTCTTCGATCCTGATCAGGCGGTTGTCGAGCTTTTCGCCAGCTTCTTCGCGTGCAGTGATCGCACCGTCGAAGCTTTCATAGACATCATCGTCGCACAGCTCTTTTAGAGTTTCGCGGTCGCCTTTCCAGAATGCTTCAAGAACCATTCCGTAAGCGCCTTTCGCGCCTTCGACGAAGCCCGTGATGTCGAAGCGGCTATCAGCAGCCGCAATCTCACGAACGCCGCGCTCTACCGCCGGAATCACATCGGGCATGCCATCAAATTGCGATTCTGCATTGGGTGCGGGTTTGCGTTGCGGCACTGCTGCTGGCGGTGGCGGTTGCGCCGGATCGAAGCGATTGGGGATCGATTCCTCTTCATGCTCGGCACGGCGGCCCAACACTGAGTAGAGACGCAAGCCCAAAAAGGCTGCGATCATAGCGAGGATAACGATTTCAAAAATCACGATAAATACCTGTTTTGCGACATTCGAGACGGAGCCAAGATGCTCTTATCCCTAATCTATTACCATTCCTGCCTTAAATAGGGACTGAATACAAATGAACAACGGCAATTTGCGGTTTTTGCGGGCTGTTTTCGCTCCTATTGCATCCGAGGGTGCGTCACACGTTGCGGGCGTTGCGCTTGAATGCTAGGCGCGCGGCCAAACCCGCATAAAACCCGGATGGGGCGGACAACAACCTAACCAGAATGAAAGACGAAACGACATGGCCGACGAAGGCGACGTTCTTACCGACCTGAATATGGACCCTGCACCCAATGGCGAAGATACCGGCCCGGTTGCTGGCATCATCTCGCAATATGTGAAGGATCTTTCGGTCGAAAACCCGCATGCGCCGGAGAGCTTCCAATGGGAAGACCAGCCGCATATCGATCTGCAATTCAACATTGGCGCAAAGCCGATCAATGACGAAATTCACGAGATCGAGTTGAAAGTGAATGTCACTGCCAAATGTGAAAAAGGCAGTGCTTACCTGATCGAGCTGTCCTATTGCGGTCTCGCCGGAATGCGCAATTTGCCGGACGAACAAATGCATGCATTTATGTATGCCGAGGCTCCGCGCCTTATGTTCCCATTCGCACGCCGCGTCATTGCCGATGCATCGCGCGATGCCGGCTTCCCGCCGCTGACACTCGACCCGATCGATTTCAACGGCCTGTATATGCAGCAATTGCAGCAGAAGGCGCAGCAAGACGCCGAAGCTGGCGGCGCGCCAGCAGGCAACGCGTAAGCGACTGGATGGTAGCGGGCACTCAATCATGAGCCTGCTCAAAAACGTCGGAACTATCGGCGGCCTGACTGCGGTCAGCCGCCTGTTCGGCTTCGTCCGGGATATTTTGGTCGCAAGAGTGTTGGGCGCAACCGCCATGGGCGACGCGTGGCAGCTCGCCTTTATGCTGCCCAATATCTTTCGGCGATTGTTCGCCGAGGGAGCCTTCGCCAGCGCGTTCGTCCCGCTGTTTAACCGGCGGATGAAGGAAGATGGCGACGTCAGCGAGGCGCGCGCCTTCGCCGAAAACGTACTTGCAGTTCTCCTGCCGATCCTGATTGTCTTCGGTGCAATTGCGCTGATGGTGATGCCGTGGGTGGTCGAATATTTTGCTCCTGACGGCTTGGCCGCAGACGGCGATAGCCTGGCCATCGCGACAATGATGGCGCGGATCACTTTCCCCTATCTGCTGTTTATGAGCCTCGCGACGGTATTCGCCGCCGTGCTCAACAGTCTGTCGCGCTTTGCAGCTGCAGCCGCTGCGCCCATCCTGCTCAACATCTGCTTGATTGCGGCGTTGTCCTATGGCGCGACGCTGGACAGCGGCCTCGCTGCACGGCGCGAAACCGCGACATTTATGGCGTTCGCCTTGTCGCTATCGGGCTTCCTGCAGCTGGTCTGGCTGATCGTCTGGATGCGCAAAGCTGGTTTCCGGATCGGATTGGTCGCGCCAAAACTAACCAGCGGCGTGAAGGAATTGGGCGTGCTGGTCGTTCCGGCAATCTTTGGCGCGGGCGTTTATCAGATCAGCCGTTTCATCGACTTGTTCTTCCTCTCCACACTTCCTGTCGGCAGCTACACCTATCTCGCCATGGCGGACCGTTGGAATCAATTGCCACTCGGCATTATCGGCATCGCGCTCGGCACTGCGATCTTGCCTGCCCTCTCTCGTTATCTGTCGCGAGAGGAAGGTGAAGAGGCACAGCGTCTGCAATCCAATGCGGTGGAATTGTCGATGCTGCTCACCGTGCCGTCGGCAGTGGCGCTGTTCATTACCGGCAGCGCTTTCACCCGCGTTTTCTTCGGCGGCGGTGCATTCACTAATGAGGATGCGCTCATCACGGGTACTGTAGTTTCGGGATTGGTCATTGGCCTGCCTGCCTATGTGTTAATCAAAGTGCTCACGCCGAATTTCTTCGCTCGCAAAGATACGCGCACGCCGGTCTACACGGCGGCGGCTTCGCTGGTGGTGACAGTCGGGCTCAATATCCTGCTGGTGCCGACCTATGGCGTACTGGCTCTGGCGATTGCTGGCGCGGTCGGGGCGTGGTGCAATGTAACGTTGCTCTACATCATTCTGGTGAAACGGGATTACTTCCACCTGACCGGTCAAATTCTCGGGAAGCTCATCAGAATTGCTGTCGCAGCGGCGGTCATGGGCGCAGCGCTGTGGTTCGTGATGCCGATGCTCGATCCCTATTTTTCGGGCAGCTTTGTTGAGAAAGCAGGCAGCATATCGGCAGTGATGCTGACCGGCATCGTCACCTTTGGAATTGCGGCGATTGCATTACGAGTGCTTGACCGCGCGACGATTGCTCGGCTTATGCAGCGGCAAGGCTAAGCACCCCGCTTCGCCCACCAATATTTAGGACAGATAATGCGAGTCGTTTCCGGCATCCAACCCACAGGCAATCTCCATCTCGGCAATTACCTTGGTGCGATCCGCAATTGGGTAAAGATGCAGGATGATATCGCGGCCAGCGGCGAAGAGGGCAGCGAATGCTTGTTCTTCCTCGCCGATCTGCACGCCATCTCGATGCCGCATGATCCGGCTGAATTGAAAGCGGGAACGCTCGAAATGGTTGCGGCCTTGGTCGCTTGCGGGATTGATCCGAACAAATCGGTGCTGTTCAATCAGGCGCAAGTGCCCGCTCATACCGAATTGCAGTGGTTGCTGACGGGTACTGCGCGGATGGGTTGGCTCAACCGGATGACGCAGTTCAAGGACAAGTCCGGCAAAAACCGTGAAGGCGCGAGCATTGCCCTGTTCAGCTATCCCGTGCTGCAAGCCGCTGACGTGCTGCTGTATCAGGCCACGCACGTGCCCGTAGGCGATGACCAAAAACAGCATCTTGAACTCGCCCGCGACATTGCGCAGAAATTCAACAATGACTTTTGTGAAGAGGACACGCCTGTCTTCACTCTGCCCGAGCCTTATATCCCGCCGCAGGCAGCGCGGATTATGAGCCTGCGCGACGGCAGCGCAAAGATGAGCAAATCCGACCCGTCCGAAATGAGCCGGATCAATCTGTCCGACGATGCCGACATGATCATGAAGAAAGTCAAGAAGGCTAAATCAGATGCCGATGCCCTGCCATCAGAAAAGGCCGGACTTGAAGGCCGGCCCGAAGCGCTCAACCTGGTGACGATCTACGCCGCGATTACCGGTGAAAGTGTGCAAACGGTGCTTGGCGAATTTGGCGGCGAAGGGTTTGGTAAGTTCAAACCAGCGCTCGGTGAAGTGCTGGCGGAAACGCTTGCACCGATCTCGGCGCGCTTCCGTGACCTCAAGTCAGACCGCGAATCGCTCGATGCGATTCTGGCACGCGGCGCTGCCAAAGCACGCGAACGTGGAGCCGACACGCTCGACAATGCTTATAAGGCGTTGGGGTTTGTACGCGGCTGATTCCACTGAAAAATAACGAATTTCCGAACCGAACCGTTCAAAGTTGGTTCAGACGCAGCCTTTACAATACACGCCGTAAGTGACAGCCTTTACGCGTCGGGGGACGCCGCGCTGGCACTCAGATTTCGAAAGGGCGCATCATCATGTCGCAAATGACAGCATCAAAGAAACGCTTCGCAAGGATGGCCATGGTGCCATTGCTGCTGGTCAGTCTGGGCGCATGTGCGACCACTGGCTTCAAAGCCGACGTGTCGCGTTTCCAAAGCCAACTCCCGGCACCGCAGGGACAGACTTTTGCCGTTGTTGCCGACGACCCTGCACTGGCTGGCGGGCTCGAATTCTCGCTCTATGCCGATCTGGTGGAAGAGCAAATGGCGCGACTTGGTTATGTTCAAGGATCGCCCGAGAGTGCCAATTTGTTGGTTCGCTTTGACTATGGCGTGGACAAGGGCCGCGAGCGGGTTCGCTCCACCGGATTTGTCGATCCCTACTATGGCGCATGGGGCCGGTACCGTCCCTATTACCGTTCACCATTCCGCACCCGCAGCCGTTTCGGCTATCGTGGATTCCGCGGATCACGCGCATGGGGCTTCGGCTTCTATGATCCATGGTTCGGCGGTCCAGAAGTGCGCAGCTATACAGTATACACCAGCGGGGTTGATATGAAGATCGACAATGCTGCCGATGGCAGCCGCTTGTTCGAAGGCAAGGCCGAAGCGGTCTCCACCTCCAACCGCCTGCAATATCTCGTCCCCAATCTGGTCGAAGCAATGTTTACCGACTTCCCCGGCAATTCGGGCGAGACACTGCGCATATCGATCAAGCCTGAAGAGACCAAAGTGCGCCGCGTCAATTGATCGGGTAACTTTGGATATGAGTTTGAAAGGCGGGCTGGAAACGGCCCGCCTTTTCTTTTGTCTGCCGCGGTGGCAAACGCTCCGTGATCATGTCCTCAAGAACTTGGCAGACTATGGTAGTATATGCGGCTCTTTTTGCGGTCGCAGCGTTCGCGCTCAATTGGTTCGAATACGGCCATCTCACAGGCAAGTTCGGAACAGACGCCTATATCGGGTTTCTTGCGCTTGCATTCATATCGCTCGGCGTATGGGTCGGTAACCGGCTGACACGAAAAACCGCGCCACAAGATTTCGAGCGCAATCACGCCGCGCTGCGTTCGCTCAAAATTTCCGACCGTGAGCTAGAAGTGCTGGAAGCGATCGCGAGCGGACAAACCAACAAAGAGATCGCGCGCACTCTCAATATCTCACCCAATACGATCAAAACTCACGTTGCCAGCCTATTCTCCAAGCTGGAAGTCGACCGACGCATGCTAGCAATCGAAAAAGCCAAATCGTTGCAGCTAATCGCCTGAAATTGCCGATTTTGGAGGCAAATCACCCATGAGGGTGATTGTTGATCCACCCCGGCTCATCCATCGGTAGAGACAACGAATCGAGGAAAGCCCTGATGTTGAGAGCAATGGTAATTTACGGTGTCGTGTCTGGCGTATTGGTCATATTGGCGATGCTGGCTGGCATCATCTCGGGCGGCAACGCCAGCTTTTTCGCCAGCGAATATTTCGGTTACCTGATAATGCTCATCGGCATGTCGATGATCTTTGTCGGCATTAAACGACATCGCGATATAGAGTTGGGAGGAGTGATCCATTTCCTTCCGGCTTTCGGCATGGGTTTGGGCATCGCTGCCATCGCAGCAGTGATGTATGTCGCGGTTTGGGAAGCCTATCTCGCAAGCACCGACTTCAGATTCATACATGACTACACGGCGGGATTGATCGAAGCGAAACAGGCAGACGGCGCTGACGCGCGGACGATGGCTGCATTCGCCGCCGAAATGGAGGAGTTGAAAGCCTCTTACGCAAAGCCGCTCCAACGCTTGCCCATGACATTTATGGAGATCTTCCCGGTCGGTTTCACAATCTCATTGATCTCCGCCGCTCTTCTCCGGAATCCTAAGATTTTGCCCGCACGCTAAAACCAGGAGTACGTTATGAAACTAGGTGCCTTTTCCATCAGCCTGGCCGTTGAGGACATCGCCGCATCCAAGGCGTTTTACGAGCAGTTAGGCTTCGAGCAATTTCACGGCGAAGAAAGCCAAAATTGGGTGATGCTGAAGAACGGTGAGACAGTGATTGGCCTTTTCCAAGACATGTTCCCGGCCAACGTTATAACCTTTAATCCAGGTTGGAATCAGAAGGCGGAAACTCTCGATTCATTCGATGATGTTCGCGCCATTCAGGCGTCTCTCAAAGACACAGGTATCAATCTCGATCGAGAGGCCGATATTCGCGAAACCGGTCCGGCGCATATCGCTTTGACTGATCCCGATGGAAATTCGATCCTGATCGATCAGCACGTCTGACCGTGGTGTTACTCGCCTGCTATTTCTTCTGTCTGCGCCAATGACGAACAGCAGCAATGCCGACCCCGATAGCAACCGATCCGATCAGAAACGCACTTGGGAAGGTGAGAGAGGCATTATTGGCCCCGTCACTCATGCTGCTCTCTATCAAATCCAGGCCATAATTCCCTAAATGGATAGCGCCGATCAGCAACAGAAGCGTGCCGATCATATTGCGCGGATCGAGCGGCCCCCAAGCCGTGCGAAGACCAATGAACCGCAAAATTCGCTCTGACAGCCAGACCAAAAGTACGATCCAAACGAGCAATCCCAACAGCAGCAGGATCAGTCCGCTCGCACTCATCGCGCCGATATCGAACATCAGCGACTCCGCCTGTGACTGCGAAGCGAGCTCCGCTCAATAGATCGCAAGATAGTCATATCAACTATCATCCGATGGCCGGTAGAAGGATTCGAGTTTTACCTCGGCGCGGGCCTCATCGAGCCAGCCCAGCATATCCAGCGCCGCAGCGCGTACAGCGCGATAGCTTGAAAACTCGCACGCACTCTCGCTTGAGGCAGCGAGCCGTGCAGCGGCTTCCGAACAGATCACCGAATAGTGCCCAAGCTGCGGGTCGGGATACTCGTCCGAATATTCAGTCGAAACGACGTCATAGGCATAGCTAACTTCGCCATTGTCATTCTTTCGCTCATATTCGACGAGGTAGTATTTTGTGTAGCTATCGCCATCCTGAGCACTGCCGATCGGGTCGGTCCGCAGCAGATCAAACGAGGCGGTCGTGGTCCTCGTGTTGTCTCCTTGGCGAAGCGACATCGCATAGCGGCGATTGCCCAATGGCGTGACGCGGAGTTCCGATTTGGCTGAACTGTATTGCCCGGCCAGACCAATAGAGTCGCGCGCACTGGTCGGGAGAAGCTGTGCCTTCGCTGTCCAAGCATCGCACCCTGCAAGCGCGAGCGCCAAAACCAGCGTCATCAATCCTTTGAGTTTCATCGCAAGCTCCCCGATTGTCACGAAGTTCAACATTGTGGACCTTCAAGAGTTCGCGAAAAATTACAAGGGGAGTCTGCGAGTCAGCGGCCGGTCGAGCCGAAGCCTCCTGCGCCGCGCTCGGTGTCGTCGAGTTCCGCGACTTCGTGCCACTGGGCCTGCGTAACCGGTGCCAGCACCAATTGCGCTACGCGTTCGCCGCGTTTGATCGGGAACGCATCCGCACCATGATTGATCATCAGCACTTTCAGCTCACCGCGATAATCGGAATCGATGGTCCCCGGTGTGTTCGGGACAGTAACGCCGAATTTGAACGCGAGGCCAGAGCGCGGACGTACCTGAATCTCGTACCCTTCCGGAATTGCCACCGATAGGCCGGTCGCGACTGCATGGCGCATACCCGGTTCCAGAATCACATCTTCCGCAGAGAGAATATCCATCCCCGCCGCACCCGATGTCGCATACGCAGGCAGATCAAGCCCTTCGCCATGGGGCAATCGTTTAACCTGCACGCCAACCGGATTAGTCATCATCGTCCTCTTTTTCCAAAGCCTCGGCCACGCGTTCTATCAGCGCGCGCGCCACATCCGCCTTTGGCATTTCTTTGAGGCTTTCGACACGCTTTTCGGTGACGATATGCACACGATTATCCGCGCCGCCCATCACACTCTTACCGTTGCTCCATGAGACATCATTGGCGACGATCCAGTCCACCCCTTTGCGCTTGCGCTTGGCTTTGGCGTTATCGAGCACATTCTCGGTCTCCGCCGCGAAGCCAATCAGCAGCTTGGGCCGTTTTCCGCCCGCTGCAGTGTTGGCAAGAATGTCGGGATTCTCGGTCAGCATGAGTGCTGGCGGGGCAGAGCCACGCTTCTTGATCTTCTCATCCGACGTGTCCTTGCTGCGCCAATCGGAGACCGCTGCCACCATGATCGCGGCATCGGCGGGCAGCGCCTTTTTCACCGCATCGGCCATATCGCGCGCGGATTCGACATCAATCCGGTCAACTCCCGGAGGTGTGTCGAGCCATACTGGCCCAGCCACCAACGTCACCCGCGCACCTGCCGCAGCAGCAGCGCCCGCGATAGCAAAGCCCTGTTTACCCGAGGAACGATTGGCAATGTAGCGCACTGGATCAATCGGCTCGCGCGTTGGTCCGGCGGTGATCAAAACATGCTTGCCGTAGAGCGGCCGATGTTCCGGATTTTCATCAAAGTCCGGTTGACCATCCAACGGGTCTGCGCCCACGGCAACCGGCTGCTGATCACCATCAAGTGGCTCGGGCGCAGCATCGCCAGCGCCTGTTTTGACGGTGTGGTTGGTCGCTTCAGGATCGGTCGGCGGAGCAGAAGACGCGCCACCTTTCGTGGCAAGAACCGGCCCTGCGCTGTCGTCGACTTCGCCCGCCTCTTCCTGAACCTGCTCTTCAGACCATTGCGCTTCGATCTCGTCTTCAGTCCGTTTCGGCGTGCTACGCGGGATCAGCGAGGACAACAGGCCGCCAAGTCCGCCTCTTGCCTCGGGCTCCGGCTCGACGGCCTCGACAAACTCGGAAATTTCTGCAGCGCCCACATCGCCCGGATCAACCCCGAGCAGATCAGCGATCTCGAGCCAGATCATCTCGGGATCGGGTAAACGCCCCGGACCAAACTCGCCGCACGCCATCGCGCCCACATCGGGATCGACCACATGGACGCCGGCTTGCTTCAGCCATGCCACATTGCGCTGCGTCGCGTCATGCTCCCACATCCGGACATTCATCGCAGGAACAGCCATCACGGGCTTGTCAGTCGCGAGGATCAATGTCGTCGCAAGATCGTCAGCAATGCCGGTGGCCATCTTGGCCATCAGATCGGCCGTCGCCGGACAGACCACCACCAGATCAGCCTCGCGGCTAAGCTGGATATGGCCCATCTCGGCTTCGTTTTTGAGGTCCCACAGCGTGGTGTATACTGGGTTCTCGCTCAGCGCCGCGAGCGACATGGGCGTCACAAATTGCTGCCCGCCATTCGTAATGACGCAGGTCACTTCCGCACCGCCCTTGCGGATCAGGCGCACCAGCTCGCAGCTCTTATAGGCCGCGATCCCGCCACCAACGACGAGCAGTACCTTGCGGACAGTCCCCGCGCTCATTGCAAACCCCTCATTATCATTAACGCCAGACTAGCGCCGGACGCGCGAAGCCGCCAGCCCTGCCGTTCGGTGGTTAAGTTTTCGGTGGCTGAATATCCCTACCGTCGTATAAACCTTCGCCGAGAGGGGAATTATATCATGCGCCTATTTCTAACCGCGATCATCTTTCTGGGCGGCTTATTGTTCTGCTTCCTCGGTTTGAGCTTCCTAATTTGGCCTGAAAGCCAAGGTGCGGACTTTGGCATCACCGCCACTAGCAACACCGGTATTGGCGCGATCCGCGGCGATATGACCGCCTATTTTGCGATTACCGGCCTGTCGATGCTGTACGGCGCGTGGAAGCGGAACGGCGATATCCTACTGATCCCGGCCTTTATGCTGGGTGTCACTCTGTTCGGCCGGATCATCACGATGTTCGTCAACGGCACCGATGACGAATTCTTCATGCCAATGATCGTAGAGGCGTTGTTTATTGTGGTGACCTTGCTCGGCAGCAGAATTTTACCGCACACTGTCGCAGATGGGGTTGCCGATGGTGACTAACCGATCCAGCCTGCTGACATAGCACCGAAGATCACACCCGCGCCCGCGAGTGCAGCAACAGCATAGCCAAGCCAGCTGCGTCCTTCGCTCCGGCGTTTTTCCCACATCAACGGAACATCGGGCAATGGCGCTTGTTCTGGCGCACCGCCTTTTTGCGGGAATTGATCTTCGATCCGGCGGATCAAAGCCGGAATACGTAACAGTGTATCGGTATCTTCCTTGATCCGGTCGGCAATCGCGGCTTCGGGGCCCAGTTCGTCTCGGATCCACGACCGGACATAGGGTGCGGACGTATCCCACATATTAATCTCGGGATTGAGCTGGGTCGCAATCCCTTCGACCATCACCATCGTCTTTTGCAGCAGCAGCAAATGCGGCTGTGTCTGCATGTCGAAATCGCGCGTGATCGCGAACAATCCGTCGAGCATTTGGCCGACGCTGAGCTCGCTCACCGGTTTACCGCGCATCGGTTCGCCCACCGCGCGCAGTGCCGTCGCGAACTCGCCGACATCGTGATAGCTCGGCACATATTGCGCCTCGAAGTGGATTTCCGCCACGCGCTGATAATTGCCAGTGGTTAGTCCGTACAAAATCTCTGCCAGCCACGCACGGGCCTGCCGGTTGATCCGGCCCATAATGCCGAAATCAATCGCGACAATCGTCCCGTCCGCTTTCACGAATAGATTGCCTTGATGCATATCGGCGTGGAAGAATCCACCGCTGATCGCTTGGGTCAAGAAGGCGAGAACCAGACGGTTCGCCAATTCGTCCATATCGTGCCCAGCCGCGATCAACTCATCACGCTTGCTGATTTTGACGCCTTCAACCCATTCAACCGTCATCACGCGGCCATTGGTCCGGTCCCAGTCGATATCGGGCACTTCATACCCATCAATCGCACGCATGGTTTCGGCGAGTTCGCTGGCCGAGGCTGCTTCGCGCCGCAGATCAAGTTCGCGATTGGTCCAGCGTTCAAAGTTCGCAATCGTCAGACGCGGCCGCAGTCGTTCTGCCTCGCCGCCCATCGCTTCAAGATGCGCGGCGGCCCAATGATAGGTTTGCAGATCGCGCTCGAACTTGTCCCGGATCCCTGGCCGCAGAACTTTGACCGCCACATCCTCGCCATCGGTCGTCACCGCGCGGTGAACTTGCGCGATAGAGGCTGCACCAATCGGCTCAGGATCAATACTGCTGAACAGCGTATCGATAGGCTGCGCGAAGCTGCTTTCGATACTGGCTTCGATCTCGGCAAAATCCACTGGCGGCAGATCATCCTGCAGCGACAACAGATTATTTGCCGCTTCCTCACCGACAATGTCTGGGCGCGTGGCTAGCGTCTGACCGAGCTTAATCGCCGCGGGGCCAATCGCCCGAAAAGCGCTGGCATAGTCAGGGGTCTTGGGTTGGAACGTGCCGAACCGCGCGAGCCGCACCAACCGCTTGACCGGACGCGGCGTGTTGGGATCGGCTTCGATACCACGCAATGCGCCGTGCTTCGCCAGCGTCCGGCCCCATTTGAGAAGCCGCCAAATATGCGTCACCGGGCGAGTCATGGGATCAGATCTTCCAACCCGAATGGATTGCGACCGCGCCGCCAAAGATAGGTTCGACCTTGGTCCGGCTAAAACCTGCATCTTGGATCATCTGTTCGAATTTGGGCATTGGCGGGAAACGGCGGATCGATTCGGCGAGATAGCGATAGCTTTCCTCGTCCTGCGCGATCAGCTTACCCATCTGCGGCATCACCTTGTGTGAATAGACGTCGTAGATTTCCTTGAAGCCGGGCCATTCGGTGGTCGAGAATTCGAGGCAGTAGAAACGCCCGCCATGTTTCAATACGCGATGTGCTTCTCTCAGCGCCTTATCGATATGCGTCACATTCCGGATGCCGAAAGCAATCGTGTAAGCATCGAATATGCGTGAGGAGAATGTCAATTCTTCGGCATTTTGCCGCGACCAGACCAAACCGTCGATGCCGCGCTCCATCGCGCGTTCTATGCCGACATCGAGCATTTCCTGATTGATGTCTGACACGGTGATGTCCGCGCCATGCTCCGCCATGCGAAAGGCAATGTCACCAGTGCCGCCCGCCATATCAAGGATTTTCTCGCCATGCTGCGGCTTCACCCGGCGGACAAAACGATCCTTCCATGGCCGGTGTAACCCGCCTGACATGACATCGTTCATCAAATCATATTTGGCGGCGACTTTGGAAAAGACCTCACCCACCAGCTCGGTCTTCTCGCTGACATCGACGTCTTTATAGCCGAAAGAAACTGTATCGCTCATGGGGTGCGTCCTTAGGGGCAATTGCGGGCGCGGCAAAGGGTGTTATGAGCCAACCTATGCCTGAATTACCAGAAGTTGAGACAACGGTTCGCGGCCTTGCAAAGTTCCTCGATGGCGAACGGATCGAGCGAGTAACGCTTAACCGCCCCGATATGCGCCGTCCGTTCCCCGCTGATCTGGTCCAAATGGTGACCGGCGCAACTGTCACAGGATTGGGCCGCCGCGCCAAATACGGTCTGATTCACACCGACCGCGATTCGACCTTGATCTTCCACCTCGGGATGAGTGGCCGTTGGCGGATAGACCCTGAAGAGCCGGACAAGCACGATCATCTGGTGATCGACACGGCAGACCATCAATTCGCGTTGTGCGATCCGAGGCGGTTTGGGTGGGTTGATCTTGTGACCACCGATGCAATCGATCAATGGCCATCTATCGCATCGCTTGGCCCCGAACCGCTTGGGCCTGACCTGACAGTCGACCACTTGAAGGCAGCTATCAACGGCCGATCGCAATCGATCAAACTGCTGCTGCTCGATCAACGGATCGTCGCAGGGCTTGGTAATATATATGTATGCGAGGCGCTCTATCGCGCGGGCATCCATCCGCGAAAGGCGGGCGGGAAAGTGTCGAAGCCTATGCTGACCCGCTTGATCCCAGAAATCGTCACGGTGCTGCAGCAATCGATCAAGGACGGTGGATCATCGCTAAGAGACTACGCCCAGCCCGATGGCGAACTCGGCTACTTCGCTACTCGCTTCGCAGTTTATGGGCGAGAAGGTGAGCCCTGTGATCGGAATGATGGCGGAACCATTCGGCGGATCGAGCAAGGTGGGCGGAGCACGTGGTTCTGCCCAAAGTGTCAGAGGTAGGGGAACGGTCGAGAACACGCGTGCGGTGTGACGGACGTTGAAGGTGTTTGTTTTAGGCCCTGCGGGCGCGAGGCATCCGCCTCGCTGGCTTCCTCGCATAAGCTCGGGCGGCCGGTCGGCCTTGCGGTTCGCTAGTCGCGAACCGGATCACAGCGAACCAGCTCTCTCCTCCCTGTTCTAGGTCGCGGCAGTCATAGGGCCGACCGGCCCGCCCGCAGCGAAGTGACCGCCCGGGAACGAAAGCGAGGATAGCCAAGTGCCCAGATGGGCACGCCGGCGCTTGAGGCTAAACAAGCACAAAGAGCGTTGACGACTCACGCCTCCCTCGGTAAAGGGCGCGCTTTCCGGCAGGCAACTGCCGTTTCCGAACGAACCAATTAAAGAATTCCGGCCGCTTTTGTGGCGGCCCGATAAAGGACAGACATGGCCAATACTCGGCAAGCCCGCAAACGCATCCGTCGCAACGATCGCCGCGCTGAAATCAATGGCGCGCGCATGAGCCGCATCCGCGGTTTCGTGAAGAAGGTCGAAAGCGCCATCGAAGGCGGCGACAAAAAAGTTGCAGCCGAGGCTCTTAAAGACGCGCAGCCTGAACTGGCGCGCGGTGTTGCTCGCGGGGTGATGCATAAGAACACAGCGGCACGCAAAATGTCGCGTCTCTCGAAGCGAGTCGCAGCGCTCTGATTCGGTCCATGGTGGAGCGATTCGCTCCATTTTGGACATGCAAAAACACATTGAGGTCGGTGCCAATGGCGCCGACCTTTTTTGTTGCAGTGCGAAGACTCGGGCGGTTCGGCTGAGTCGTCCTCCAGAACCCTAGGTGACTCCACGATTCGCGCGTCATTATGGCGAAAATGCAGAGTAAACAGCCTGTTAAACGGAGGCCTGCGGGGTTGCGGCGAGTCAACCGAAATATTTCAGATTTTTTGCAATATCCCCCCTTGCTTCACGCCGCCACGCGTTCATAACTAGCTGCGTGCTCAGGGCCGGACAGCCGGAGCTTTATAGAATTTATGCAATGGGGGGAGCCCGGAACATTCGATTCCGGGACGTGGCAGCGCTATGCCATTTTTCTTCCAATGCTTGGGGACATAACAAGCCGGCATTCTTGATCGGCATTTGCGGGATTTGGGCAAAGTAATGGCAACGAAAAAGGATGGCACCGAAGATCTTGAAGCAGTGAATTTGGCTGCCGATTGGTCGGACATCAGCCAGGGATTGCGGAAAGATTTGGGGCACCAACTGCACAGCCAATGGATCAAGCCGATTCAGGTTGGCGGTTTCTGCAAGGATACCGGTACGCTTGATCTCTATCTGCCAACCGAATTTTCCGCGAATTGGGTTCAGGACCGATTCGCTGATCGCCTCTCGCTCGCCTGGAAAATCGCCAAGAGCGATATCCGCAATGTTCGCATTCAAGTTCACCCTGGCCGCCGCAAGCTGCCCGATATGAATTTGAGCGGCGATTATGCGGGCGGCCCAAGCGCTGCCAATGATCGCGGCGACTCGTCGATGATCGCAGTGGCCGCAGGCACTATTGGTGAACAAGGCTTCACTTCGTCGGTTGGCCTCGACCCGTCACTAACCTTTGCCGCTTTCGTGACTGGCGAAACCAATATTCTTGGCTGCAACGCTGCGCAGCGTATGGCGGCGACCGAGACACCACAATTCAGCCCGCTCTATCTCAAAGCAGCAACCGGTCAGGGTAAGACCCACCTGATGCACGCGATTGGCCACGCCTATCTGGCTGCGCATCCGCGCTCACGCATTTTCTACTGCTCTGCCGAGCGCTTTATGGTTGAGTTCGTTCAGGCTCTGAAACAGAACCAGATGATCGAGTTCAAAGCGCGACTGCGCAGCTTCGATCTGCTGCTGGTTGACGACATTCAATTCATCATCGGCAAAGCGTCGGCTCAGGAAGAGCTGCTCTACACAATCGATGCGCTGCTGGCTGAAGGTAAACGCCTCGTCTTTGCCGCCGACCGCGCACCACAAGCGCTTGACGGTGTCGAGCCGCGCTTACTGAGCCGCCTGTCGATGGGTCTGGTCGCAGACATCGCGCCTGCCGATATCGAATTGCGCCGTAAGATTCTCGAATCAAAACTGACACGCTTTGCACCGCTCGAAGTACCAGCCGATGTGATCGAATTCCTCGCTCGCACCATCACCCGCAACGTGCGCGAGCTGGTCGGCGGCCTTAACAAGCTGATCGCCTATGCACAGCTGACCGGTCAGACCGTATCGCTGCAACTCGCCGAAGAGCAACTGACCGATATTCTCTCGGCCAATCGCCGGCGGATTACGATTGATGAAATCCAGCGGACCGTATGCCAGTTTTACCGCATCGACCGCAGCGAAATGAGCAGCAAACGCCGCGCGCGTGCTGTGGTCCGCCCTCGTCAGGTCGCAATGTACCTATCCAAAGTGCTGACGCCGCGCAGCTATCCGGAGATTGGCCGCAAATTCGGTGGCCGCGACCACTCGACAGTAATCCACGCTGTGCGCCTGATCGAAGATCTGCGTGAGCGCGATGCGGATATGGACGGCGATGTGCGGAGCTTGCTGCGTCAGTTGGAGAGTTAGGTTTTTTGTTTTAGTCCCTCAGTCGCCGGGCGCGAGCCATCCGGCTCGCTTGGCTACCTCGCATAAGCTCGGGCGCGCAGTCGCGCTTGCGGTCAGCTAGTCGCTGACCGAATATTCCAAGCTATCAGGCTCGGACTCGTTCTTGGCCACGGCAGTCAGAGGGCGACTGCCCGACGCGCGTTTAGCGCGGTAGCCTAAGGGAGCGAATGCGACCGCCGGCGCTTGAGGCTAAGCAAACAAAACTCATCGACAGTCCGTTCACACCCTGCCAACAGCCTATCCATGGCCTTATCCCCCGAACGCCTTGACCGTTTTGCGCGTCACATTGTGATCCCCGAAATCGGCGGCGTGGGACAAGTCGCGCTGGCCGATGCGCAGATAACGCTGGTTGGTCTAGGCGGGATCGGCAGCCCGGTACTGCAATATCTGGCGGGTGCTGGCATCGGACGGATTACGCTGATCGATGACGGCGATGTGGAGCTATCCAACCTCCAACGCCAAACCATCTATACGCAGCGCGATGTTGGCCATTCGAAAGCAGTCGCTGCACGGCGCTGGCTCTCCAATTTTGATACACACATATCAGTCGATGTTCGCGATGACCGGATCTCTGCCAACAACGTTCATGCAATCCTGGAAGGCTCGCAGCTGGTTCTCGACGGCACCGACAATTTCGCAACCCGCCTCGCCGTGTCGGATGCCTGCGTCGCAATGGGCATTCCGCTTCTCAGCGCCGCAGTAGGGCGCTTCCAAGGGCAAGTCGCTGCCTTTGCTGGGCATTTGCCCGACCAGTCATGCTATCGCTGCTATGTCGGTGATGCATTCGATGCCGATGATTGCGACACTTGCGCCGATGATGGAATGCTCGGCGCGATGGCCGGATGGGCTGGCAGCTTCGCCGCGATGCAAGCGATCCGCATTCTGCTCGACGGCAAATCTGCGTTGGGCGATCCCGGTTGGGCCAAACTACATATGCTTGACGGGTTAAAGCCTGCGATGCGCACGCTGACCATTGCGAAGGATCCAGAGTGCAAGGCCTGTTCCGCGATCTCCTAAAATTCCGACGCTATTTCTGTGCCGGATAATATGAGACCCGGCGAATTAGTCCGTCTTCCATTTCATAAATGGCAAGTGAGGATTGCTCGCGATCCTTGCCATCAGAGTCGGTCCAATGCGCAGTTTCGCGCATCACCAGAAAGCGACCGTTCTCAATGATGTCTCCGACTGTGCTCCGCGGAATCATCGGCGAGTCGAAATAATCGGTCATCTGTGCGACCAGAGAATCGCGCCCATCGGCCACCACTTCGGATTTAGCGCCTTCGATTGCGATCCATTGAATGTCCGGGTGCATAAGCGCGCGCATCGCATCGGCATCCTTGGCGTTATAGGCGTCTACATAGGACGTAACCTTGGCAACCTGCGCGCTGACCTCATGGGCCGCCACGCCAGCACCAGCACCAGCACCAGCAGGAACACCGGCCACAAACAGTGCTGCGACCATACTTAGTGTATTGATCCGCTTCATCGTTGTTTCTCCCTCACCGAGTTCTAACCTGCATCCACTAGTTCATCCACCCACGCAGGCACAATCTCGGTCGCCGGGCCCAGCCGAGTCTCATGAAACCAACTCGATCCCTCGCTCCGTTCCAGGTTGAGCTCCAGCGTCTCGACGCCCATTTCCCGGGCATCGCGAACAAAGCCCGCTGCCGGATAGACTGCGCCCGATGTTCCGATTGAGACGAACAGGTCAGCCCGCCGCAAAGCTCCGTAAATCTCTTCCATCCGGTAAGGCATTTCGCCGAACCAGACGATGTCGGGACGCAGCGCCGGCGCACCGCAAGCCGGGCACGTTGGTCTATCGATCAAAGTCCCCGTCCAGCGTGAGCGAGCGTCACAGGCAGTGCACCATGCGTTTAAAAGCTCGCCATGCATATACAGGACGTTCTTCGCACCTGCTCTCTCATGCAAATCATCGACATTTTGCGTGACGATTAGGACGTCGCCATCAGGTTCACGTTCCAAGCGCGCCAAGGCATGATGCGCCGCGTTGGGTTCCTTCGTCTGCACAGCCTCACGCCGCATGTCGTAGAAGCGTAGAACCAGATCGGGATCACGCTGGAACGCCTCGGGTGTGGCGACATCTTCGACGCGGTGTTGCTCCCACAGGCCTCCACCGTCCCGGAACGTATCGATCCCGCTTTCCGCGCTTACACCAGCGCCTGTCAGAATCACGATATTGCGGTTGTTGCCCATGTCCCCCATGAAGCACATGCGCCTCGCGAAACACAAGGCGGAGTGGAGAAGCAATGACGACTATCGGAATTATCGGCAGCAAAGGCCGAATGGGGCAAGCTTTGCAGCAAGCCATCGCAGATGCGGGGCATGACTATGCTGGCGGAGCGGACCAGGGCGATGATGTTGGCGCATTGGCCGCCAAGGCAGATGTGTTGGTCGATTTCTCTGCGCCTGCTGCGCTGTCTCATAATTTGGATGCTGCAATCAAAGCAGGTATCCCGATTGTAATCGGTACAACCGGTCTGGAAAACTCTCACCATACTGCCATTGATGCCGCTGCGCAGACAATCGCTGTCCTGCAAACCGGCAATACGTCACTCGGCGTGACTTTGCTGGCTCACCTGGTCGAAGAAGCCTCCTCCAAGCTCGGCGATGAGTGGGATATCGAGATTGTCGAGATGCACCACCGGATGAAAGTTGATGCCCCATCGGGAACTGCGCTCTTGCTGGGCGAGGCGGCTGCTGAAGGTCGCAGCATCGACCTTGCGATCAATTCAGAACGCGGCAGAGACGGCCAAACCGGCGCGCGCGAACAAGGCGCAATCGGCTTCGCCAGCCTGCGCGGCGGGACTGCAGCAGGTGACCACAGTGTGACTTTTGCGGGTAATGAAGAACGCATCACTCTCACTCACAACGCTGAAAACCGCATGATCTTTGCAAGAGGCGCGGTGAAGGCTGCGGAGTGGTTAGCTGGAAAAGGTGCGGGACGGTATTCGATGCAGGATGTGCTCGATTTAGACTAATCCAAGAGAACGAGAAGGAACTCCAAAATGTCAGTTGAGAACGTAGCTTTGATCAAGGGCCTCTATGCCGATTTTACCTCTGGCAATGTCCCTGGCGTATTAGGCGCAATGAGCCCGGATATCGTGTGGAACGAAGCTAATAATTTCCCTTACGCAGACGGTAATCCCTATATCGGCCCAGAAGCCGTTGCCGAGGGTGTGTTTATGCGCTGTGCAACCGAATGGGACGGTTTTGGAGTCGAAATGGACGCGATCCATGATGCTGGCGATACGGTCATAGCTCTTGGTCATTATGTCGGAACATACAAAGCGACCGGCAAAACTCAGCGGACGCAGGCTGTCCATGTGTGGACGATCGAAGGCGGCAGGTCCGTGAAATTCCAACAATATGCCGACACATTGCACGTCGCACAGGTGACTGCAGTCTAACCAAATGACCAACGACCAAATCTTCGAGTTTTTCCGCCGCTTGGCAGAGGATAATCCTGAGCCAGAGACCGAGTTGGAATATGGCAATGCCTACCAACTTGTTGTCGCGGTGGCTCTGTCCGCGCAGGCGACAGATGTTGGGGTGAACAAGGCGACGCGGAAGTTGTTTGCTGAGGTGACCACGCCGGAACAGATGGTTGCGCTGGGTGAAGACGGACTGAAGGAACACATCAAGACGATTGGTTTGTTCAACTCCAAAGCCAAGAATGTTATTCTCCTCTCGCAGCGGTTGATTGATCATTATGGCAGTGAAGTGCCTGATGATCGGGACGAGCTTGTCACTCTGCCGGGTGTCGGGCGCAAGACGGCCAATGTCGTGCTCAATTGCTGGTTCAAGCAGGAGACATTTGCGGTCGACACGCATATTTTTCGGATGGGTAACCGGACCGGTCTGGCCAAAGGCAAGACACCCGAGGCGGTTGAGAAGAAGCTCGATAAGTGGGTTCCGCAACCCTTCCGCCTCCACGCGCACCACTGGTTGATCCTACATGGTCGCTATATCTGCAAAGCGCGCGCACCCGAATGCTGGCGCTGCCAACTGACTGATCTGTGCAGCTTTCGAAAGAAGGTGTTGGAAGCACCTAAGCGCCGAGAACGGCCTTCGTGATCCGCGTGTAGATCCGCGCTAGCGTTTCCAGATCGGCGACTGCCACCGCCTCATCCGTCTTGTGCATGGTGGCGTTGCATAGACCGAATTCGATCACTGGACAGACCGCGCGCAAGAACCGCGCATCGGATGTGCCACCCGTTGTTGACGGTTCCGGGTCGAGGCCGGTTTCTGCTTTCACCGCGTCAGCGATGATCTCGCTGAACTCGCCGGGCGGGGTCAGAAACGGTTCGCCCGAGATAATCGGCTTGGCCACACCGCCATGCTTCTCCGCAATCGCGCCGACAGTTTCTGACAAAGACGCGCCGCTATGGATGTCGTTGAAGCGAATCGAAATGCGCGCGGTGGCTTTAGCCGGAATGACATTATGCGCCGGATTGCCGACTTCGAGATCGGTTATCTCGAGGTTGGACGGTTGGAACCAGTCAGTTCCCTCATCCAGCATCAGCGCATCCAGTTCTGCCAAGATCGCGACCAATTTTGGCAGCGGATTGTCGGCCAGATGCGGATAGGCAACATGGCCCTGCGTTCCCTCGACCTCGAGCCAGATATTGACCGAGCCGCGCCGGCCGATCTTCATCATATCGCCGAGCCGGTTTACCGAAGTTGGCTCACCCACAAGACACAAGTCGGGCACGTCGCCGCGCTCATTCATAAAATCGATCAGCGCGCGAGTGCCGTAAACTGCAGGGCCTTCTTCATCGCCGGTGATGATAAAACTGACCGTCCCAGCATCGGCGGGCACATCGGCCATCGCCGCAACCATCGACGCTATCGAGCCCTTCATATCGACTGCACCACGCCCGTATAGCAGATCGCCGCGGCGTTCGGGTGCGAAGGGCGCGCTAGTCCAGCCTTCTCCCGGCGGAACGACATCCAAATGCCCTGCGAAAGCGAAATGCTTTGATCCCTCGGGACCGCGCCGGATCGCGAACAGGTTCTCGACCGGACCGTCAGGTGCCTCGCCCTTCACAAAGCGATGGACTTCAAAGCCGAGCGGCTTCAGCATCGTTTCCATCACATCGAACACCAGCCCCGTCGCAGGGGTGACGCTGGGTGCGGCAATCAGCTTTTCAGCTAGGTCTATGGCGTTGGTCATCGCTGTCTGGTTAAACCAGCCGAAAGCGACTTACCAGCCGGAGAATAATGCCATGCCCAAGCTCAATCTTGATGCCATCCCGCAAACCAATGCGACTGGCTACCCGCCTCCATTCGATGAGGAGGTACAAGGGCGCTGGTATCGCAGGCTCGCACCAACTGCGGGTTTGACCAAACTCGGCGCAAGCCATGTGACGTTGAAGCCGGGCGCGTTCTCCTCCCAACGCCATTGGCACAGAGGTCAGGACGAGATGGTGATCATCCTCTCCGGTGAAGCGATATTGATCGAGGATGGCGGCGAAAAATCCGTCGCAGCGGGCGACATACTCGCATGGCCAGCCAAGGTGGAGAACGGCCACCGCCTACACAATCGCAGCAAAAGTGACTGTGTTTTCATAGCGATCAGCGGCGGGGATCGTGACACAGATTCGGGCGAGTATCCCGATATCGACATGGTGTTCGACGCCGATGGTTATGCGCACAAGGACGGCTCCCGCTATCCGGCCGAGCGGATTCCCTAACGCCGCTTAACGTCTGCGCTCAGGCTCCGGCAAAGCGCCCGGTTCGAACGCTTGGTCCAGCATCGCCGCCATCCGCAAACCGGCTTGCCGGATGCGTTTCTGCACCAGTGGTACTGCCGCCACGATATCGTCCTGCGTCAAAGCAGTTTCGTTCGGTAAATCGCTAGCACACGGATCCGTGTCGAAGGCGTTGGGATAGACAAAATCGCGCGCTGCCTGCCAGCTTTCGCGGCCCCAATCCGCTGCGGTACCCCAGCCCTCACGAGACGCGCCCAGTTCGGCGTGCTCATCGGCGCTGTAGGAGCGCACAATCGGTCGCCGGGTCGAGGTAATCGCCCTCTCAGCAAGCGGACCGTCCCAGATCCAATGCAGATTCATATAGGGGATGATGCCATAGGCAGTATCGCGGTCATTACCGCCACGATCGCTCTTGTCGCCCGAGTGCAACGGCTGGTGAATATCGCCGACAAAATGCACCATAAAGGCGAGGGCTTCTAGCCGAATATGTGCAGGAAGACTCTCATCAGCGAGCAGGCGTTGATTGCGTTCGATCTGCGCAGTTACACAATTACCCCCGCTGCAACTCTTCCAGGGTTCATACGCCTCGCAAATTGGCGTCGTGCGGTAATGCCATGCTGCGGTATAGCCCCAGCGCCACCGTGTCCGCCGCACGCAATCGGGCCAAACCGTCGCATCCGCCAGCGAAGCGAGCGGGCATTCAGGCGTGCCCAATTGCTTTTCATATTTGAGCAGTTGCGCAATCGCGCGGCGCGTCTCCGGCTTCACGTTTGCCAGCGCAATTTCGCCCGTAGTGCGGTGCCCATATCCACCCCAGGCGAACGCCTGAGACGGAATCAAGCTGGAGAGCACCAGCGCAAAAGCGGCAACGGCCGCGCTGAACTTCCGCACCATCAGGTCGAAGGATTCGTTTCGTATTGTTCCAATACCCACTGCTCGTCCTCTGCACTGGTCAACCATTGCTGCATCCACTCATGTTCCCACACTGCTTGCATATAGGCTTCGGCAAATCCGGGAACGCCTATGCCATATGTCAGAAACCGGCTGACGATTGGCGCGTAAAATATGTCCGCTGCGCCGAAAGTGCCAAACAGATAGGGACCGCCTTGTCCGAAGCGCGCCCGCGCCTCTGCCCACAGCGTCAGAATGCGGACAATATCGCCCTTGGTATCGTCGCTGATTGTGACACCATCAAAACGCTTGCGCATATTCATCGGGCAGTCGCGGCGTAGAGACATGTAGCTGCTGTGCATCTCGGCGACCATTGACCGGGCCATACCGCGCGCGGTTTCATCTTTGGGCCAGAAACGGTCACGGCCAACCTTGTCGCCGCAATATTCCATGATCGCCAGACTATCCCAGATCACGGTGTCGCCATCCCACAGGATCGGCACTTTGCCCGCAGGCATGATCTCGCCCGATTCCTTCTTGGCAGTCGCCCACTCCTCACCGCCAATATTGACGAGGATTTCATCGAAATGGAGGCCCGATTGCTTGACCGCTAGCCAACCGCGCAGCGACCAGCTTGAATAGTTCTTATTGCCGATGATCAGCTTCATCGTATCCACCTTCTTCCCACCAGAACGCGCTTTCCCTTTGGGCAGTAGGCGTTCATCCATTCGCTGTCGAGACTGAACAGATGGAACACGTGGAACAGGGTCCAATGCGAAATTTCTGCGCTGTTTTCCGTTCCGGGCAGGGCTTCGCAATTCGCGTAGATATGCGTCGAGATAAGCACGGGCTTCGGTCGGGTCCATCGGGCAGCATATGCCGAATGGCGGCGATGTAGGAAAACGTAATCGGGGCTCTACAATCTCTGATCGTCATCCCCGCGAAAGCGGGGACCCAGAATAACCCTCGCACACTTCCATCCTGGGTTCCCGCTTTGACCTTTGGTCAGCAAGCGCTTCCGCGGGAATGACGACGATGTTAGAGTTGACCGCATGACCCTGCGCCCCTTCCATCTCGCTTTTCCCGTCAACGATCTCGCTGCTGCCCGTGAATTTTATGGTGGGGTTCTTGGGTGCGCGGAGGGGCGGTCATCGAACCAGTGGATCGATTTCAATTTCTACGGCCACCAGATCGTCACACATCTGTCCGAGGATGCCAGCGGAGATGCGCTCAAGAATCCTGTGGATGGCCACGGCGTCCCGGTCCCGCATTTCGGTGTGGTGCTGGAAATGAGCGATTGGAAAGCTCTGGCGGAAAGGCTCCGTGCAGCAGGCACCAAGTTCGAGATCGAGCCCACCATCCGCTTCAAAGGCAAACCGGGCGAGCAAGCGACAATGTTCTTCCGCGATCCGGCAGGCAACGCGCTGGAAATGAAAGCATTTGCCAGCGACGATATGCTGTTTGCCAGCTAAGCCAGCGCATCACACACGAATTGGAATAGATGATGAATCTCGACCACGATCCCAAACTGCTCGGCTTCCGTGAGGAGGTTCGATCATTCTTCGCAAATGATTACCCCAAGGATTTTTTGGCGAAAGTCGCGGCGGGTGCGAGCCTGACTACGCCTGAAGTTCGCAAGGCCGAAATGGCGCTCGGCGCGAAAGGCTGGCTCGCCAGCGCATGGCCCAAGGAACATGGCGGTCCCGGCTGGTCAATCGAAGAACAATACATCTTTGACGAGGAATTGGAGCGCGCGGGCGCTCCGACGGTCACGCCGATGGGCGTCGTCTATGTCGGCCCCGTTGTTTACACCTTCGGCACTGAAGAACAGCAGGCGCAGTGGCTACCGGGCATCGCCGATGGTTCGGTCGGCTGGGCGCAGGGCTATAGCGAGCCGGAGGCTGGCTCGGACCTTGCCTCCGTGCAATTCTCTGCGGCGCGCGATGGCGATGAATATGTGCTCAACGGGACCAAGATCTGGACCTCCGCCGCCAATCATGCCGACTGGATTTTCCTGCTGACGCGCACCTCGCAGGAGGAAAAAAAGCAGATGGGCATCACTTTCATCTGCGCCGAGCTGGATCAGCCGGGTGTGACGGTGAAGCCGATCATCTCGATCGACGGCAAATACCATCTGAGCCAAGTCGATTTTGAGGATGTGCGCGTTCCGGTCGCCAATCGTATCGGTGAGGAAGGCAAAGGCTGGACCTATTCGCAATATCTGCTGGGCAACGAGCGGACATCCTATGCCCGCATCGGCGGGAAGCGCTCGCAGCTCGCCAATATCCGCGCGATTGCTTCCGAAGTGCCGACCGGCGGCAACCGGCGATTGATCGAGGATGCGGCCTTCGCGACCCGGCTTAGCGCCGCAGAGATCAAAGTCGATGCGCTGGAGATCACGACTCTGCGTGTACTCTGCTCGGTCAAGGATGGCGGCGCGCCGAGTAATGAAGCCTCGATCCTAAAAATCATGGCGACCGAAACCGCGCAGGAAATCACCGAACTATTCTGCGTCGCCGCCGCCGAACATGGCATGCGCAAATTCGCAGACAGCGTCAGCCCCGAATGGACCGGCCACTCATCCTTCGCCGCACCGGGCGTAGCGACATATCTAGGCACGCGGGCGCAGAGCATTTACGGAGGGACGAACGAGATCCAACGGAATATTATTGCGAAGAGGGTGCTGGGTTTGTGAGTAGCGGTATTTTGCTCTGGGGCACGTTCATTGTTTTCGTCGTCGCTCTTGTCGCCGAAAGCCTAGTCTCATGGCATTTTATCCATACCAGCAAGCGTAAGCACCCCGCGTTATGGCGCCATGCTGGTCGACCGACCCTTTTGAACAATCGCGGGCTGATCCAATCGTGAACGCTAGTTCGTTATTTGACGTCCAGAGACTATCGTATGATCGCTGTTGAGGAGACAGTATCGTTCGCCAATGCGCTAAGAATGCCCATGATTATTACGTATTGGATTGCTTTGGTATCGCTGATCATATTTGTGGCTGGAGCGAGCGCTAGTTTGTTTTGAGCGCCTTTCGGCTGTCCGAAATGAGCGACGTCAAGCTAATCCACCACGGGCGTGCCGGGCGCGTAGTATGTCACTTCAAACCGAATGCCGTCCGGGTCCTTCATAAACAGCGCCGTTGCACCGCGCAGGTCTTGTATTTCTGGAACCGGAAATCCGGCCTCTGACATCGCTACGCGCACGCGTTCGACCGTTTCGATATCGGGGGCTTCGAAGCCTAGATGGTTCATGCCCGCACCGTAGCGTTCATAGTCTGACGTACCCGACTTGGCTTGCATAAACTGGAAGAAGAACCCGTTCCCATCGTGCCAAATGTGGTCTTTCTGCTTCTCGAAACCGACCAGCGGCAGCAGTGTATCGTAATAGGGCATGCTCTTTTCAAGCGAACTCACCAGCAGGGTGATATGGTCGAGCTTGAGCGCCATAATTACACCCCCGCATCCCCGAGAACCGCCGCCCTTAGCGCTTCGATACCCATGCCTTTTTCGCTGCTCGTCACATGCATCTCCGGAAACGCAGCGACGTGCTTCGCGGCTTCCTCAGCAACTTTCGCAGTCACTGCTTCTAGCGCGCTGGCTTTGATCTTGTCGGCTTTGGTCAGGACCACGCGGTAGCTGACGGCGGCTTCATCGAGCATCGTCATCATTTCACGGTCGACGTCTTTCAAGCCGTGACGCGCATCGACCAGCATCAGCGTGCGGTTCAGAACCTGTCGTCCGCGCAAATAGGTTTTGATCAGCTTCTTCCATTGCTCGACCACTTTGAGCGGGGCCTTGGCAAAACCGTAACCCGGCATATCAACCAGCCGGAACAGTGTCGGGTCACCGACTTCGAAGATGTTGAGCTCCTGCGTCCGCCCGGGTGTCACCGAAGCACGCGCGATGGACTTGCGACCCGTGATCGCGTTGAGAAGGCTCGACTTGCCGACATTGGAGCGGCCGCAAAAGGCGATTTCAGGCACGGTCGGTTCGGGCAGAAACTTCAACTGCGGCGCGGAAAGCAGAAAGTCGACCCGGCCCGAGAACAGCTTGGACGCACGTTTGGCCAGCTCGATCCGCGCGGCTTCCTCTTGTGCTTCAAGCTCTTCTGGGCTGAGCGCCTTCATTACCCTTTCGCATCCCGCGCTGCGGCTGCTGCTTTATCAGCCTTTTCCTTCTCCGCCGCTGCCCTCAATTGTGGGTGCTTCGAATAGAGATAAGTCTGCTGCGCCAGCGTCAGCACGTTGTTGGTTACCCAGTAGAGCAGCAAGCCAGCCGCGAACGGCGCCATCACAAACATCAGCATCCACGGCATGATGTTGAAGATTTGCTGCTGGATCGGATCCATCGCGGTCGGGTTCATCTTGAACGTCAGCCACATGGTGACACCAAGCAGGATCGCAAGCGGGCCAATCGCCAGCAGGCTAGGCACATCGAACGGCAGATAGCCGAACAGATTGAGGATCGTCGCCGGATCGGGCGCGGACAAATCTTTCAGCCACAGCACAAACGGTTGGTGCCGCATTTCAATCGCGAGGATCAGCGTTTTGTACAGCGCGAAGAAGATCGGGATCTGGATCAAGATCGGAAGACAGCCCGCGAGCGGATTGACCTTTTCCTTCTTATACAGAGCCATGATCTCTTGCTGCTGCTTCTGCTTATCGTCTTTGTAGCGTTCCTGGATCGCCTTCATTTTCGGTTGGATAGCCTTCATCGCCGCCATCGAAGCAAATTGCTTCTGCGCGATCGGGAACAGCACCAGACGGATCAGAACAGTCAGACCAATAATCGCGAGACCGAAATTGCCCACCAATGCGAACAGATGCGTCAGCAGCCACCAGATGGGCCATGCGATGATCTCGAACCAGCCCCAGTCCACGGCCTTGCCGAACTTATCGATCCCGGCGTTTTCGTACTGGTCGAGAACCGCAGTTTCCTTGGCACCTGCGAACAATTGTGTGGTTCGCTCAACCTGCGTGCCCGCAGCCACTGTGAAGGGCTGGTACGAGACATCAGCGCGAAACAGATTGTTTCCGAGCGAGCGGAACATTGCATCGGTATTGCTATCGTCCTGCGGGATCAGGACAGACATCCAATAAATGTCGGTGAAGCCGATCCAATGGACGCGGCCTTCATTATTCCCTTCTGCGGCGTCTTCGGCCAATTCATCATAATCAGGGCCGAAACGGATTCCGTCGCCAAAATTGCCGAACGGGCCGGAGTGGACGTTGAATGTGCCCGCCGATGCATTGTCGGTTGTCCGGTCAATCAAGCCATATGGCTGCACGACAATCGGGCCAGCGCCGGTATTGGCAACGGTCTGCTTGGCAGTGATCATGTAATGCTCGTCAATCGCAAATTCGATGGTGAACAGCTGACCCTCACCATTGTCATGACGCAGTGTGACGGCGTTATCCTGTGTCAGCGAACCGCCAGACGCTTGCCAAACGGTATCCGCCTGCGGAACGTTGACGCCCTCGCCCAGCCAACCGAAGCGCGCATAATGCTGCTCATCGGTACCTTTGGGAGAGAAAATGCGCACATTGCCGCTGTCTTTCTCGACCGTCTGGCGATGTGTTTTGAGCGTAATATCATCCAGCCGTGCACCGACCGTGTTGATCGTACCGAGCACTTCGGGCGAATCGATAGTGATGCGCTCGCCAGCTTTCAGCGCCGTATCCAGATCAACCGGCTGCGCGGCTGCAGTTGGAGCGGTATCGCCAAGGCTGGCCGGTGAAGCAGCGGTTGCGGCGGGCGTTGCCACCGGTGTGCCATCAGGCGCGGTGGTCGCGGCGACTTCTTCAGTCGGGGTGACATTCCGGTCGGGGTAGAAGTAGCTCATGCCCGCTTCCCAGCCGACAAGCATAAGGCCGCAAAGCACTACCGCGAGCAGAAGATTACGCTGATTATCCAAGATTGAATTCCGCCTGTTTAGTCTGTTTGGTCATGGGTGAAGGACGCCGCCAATATTCGGTTACGGTACCGGATCGTGGCCATGTCCCCCCCAAGGGTGGCAGCGCAATATACGCTTAAGCGCCAACCATCCACCCTTGATTGCGCCATACTTGCCGAGCGCCTGAATCGCATATTCGCTGCACGATGGCGCAAACCGGCAAGTCGGCGGCAAAATCCGCGAAGGACCAAGCTGCCAACCACGGGCAATCCAGATGAAGA
The DNA here is from genome assembly GCF_017812015.1 of Pontixanthobacter sp. CEM42. Lineage (GTDB taxonomy): Bacteria > Pseudomonadota > Alphaproteobacteria > Sphingomonadales > Sphingomonadaceae > Pontixanthobacter. Next base: position 87,258 of record NZ_JADQTN010000002.1, read on the forward strand.
TGGTTTTCACTGACGGCTAAATAAGAACAATTTGCTGATTTACCAGAGTAATACACCTGCAGCTAGCGGCGATTGCCTGTGCGCGGCCGGTTTCCGTGTTTTCGGGGCGGATCGGTTTTGCCCTCTAATGCGCGCGTCAAAGCGGCATGCAATTCAGTTTTCAGGGTAGTGAAATCCCGCTCAACTCCGCGATCCCGCCCGATCAGAATATGGTCATGGTCGGGAAGCCCGGCCTCTGGCAGCGCATCCCACAGCAATTCGCGAAAGCGCCGCTTCATCCGGTTGCGGACAACCGCATTACCGATTCGCTTGGTGACAGTGATCCCGTAGCGCGTGCCGAGACCCCCGTTCGGACGGGCCAGTAAAACAAAACCGGGCCGCGCAACACGAATGCCGCTATTCGCCGCAAGGAAATCGCGCCGCTGGCAAATTACGGTGGGTTTGGATGGGGGCGAAGTAGTCACGGTAGAAGGAATAGCGCGTGATACTGGCAGAGTCATTTGTTTAGCCTCAAGCGCCGGCGTTCGCATCCGCTCACTTAGGCTTCCGCGCAACGGCGCGGCGCACGGTCGTGCGCTGACTGCCGTGACCAAGGTTTGGATCGAATATCGATGGCTTGGAAAAATTCGGGACCGCAAGGTCCCGCAAGGCCGACCGGCCGCCCGAGCTTATGCGAGGTAGCCAAGGGATGCGGATGCATCCCGCCCGGCGACTGAGGGGCCGAACAAAGCTCGGCTAAAACAAATTAAGCGGAGAGCTTTTTCCGCCCGCGTGCACGGCGAGCGCGGAGAACTTTGCGGCCACCGACTGTTTTTTTGCGGGCAAAGAAACCGTGACGGCGTGCGCGCACGAGATTGCTTGGCTGAAAAGTACGCTTCATGAGAACACCTAAATCAAATAAAAAAGGGCCGCCCGAAAAGGCGACCGCCTGTATGGAGCGCGCAATTAAGGGAGCAGCGCGTCTAAGTCAAGATATGCAATGCGCGGCTGCACTTTGACTTCCGACTCGCTTGCAACGTCCTGAGTCACCATGAATACTGGTTTCACAGTCGCACCTGCAAAGACGGTCTGCGTAGCCTCTTTCTGCCCGATCCAGCCGCGCATATCCTGCGCTGTCAGCCATTTAGCGTCCGAGTAGCCGACCGAGTTGGTCATTGCGTAGAACTTGACGGCTTCGTCCGAGGTCATGCCCATTTCGCGGTAATAATCGAGATACATCCGGTTCGGCGTTGCATCCATCGCGAAGTCCTGCGGCTGGCGGCCTTTTGCGTCGATCCATGAGTGCACTGCGAACTCCGCGCCATCATCGATCCGCCGATTCGCACCTGCCAAGAACAGTTCGACCGCACCCGAACGGACCGATCCGCCGTGGGGCACATGCGTATCGATGCCCGCCGCGCGTATCATTCGGCCAACTTTCATATTGGCTAGGTCATCATCAGTGCCCGGTGCCTCAATCAGCTTGAGCGTTTTAAGCGCCGGAAAATCCGCGAGGAGCGCAGCGAAATCCGCTGGCGAGGCGCGATCAGTAACGCCCACCAGCTCCGCGTGATCCTGGTCAATCGCCCGGAAGGGGCCATAGGTGGCAATCGCGTCGGATTGTTGGGCAGACTTCGGTGCAGATGCCGCGAAGCGATCCGCGCCCTCTTCTGCTTGGGCTTCAACTCGCACCCATTGCTGCTTTGCCTCGCTCCATTCCTCGACATAGGTCTCGACTGACAGTACCTGCCCAGAAACTTGCGCAGAAACGGGTCCGGCGAGGAGGGCGGCGAGAGCAAAGAAAAGAGCAATAACGATGCGCATGGCGTATCGTTACAGGACACCCTGTTGGGCAATTACGAAGGTTTAGGGTTTCAATCGGGTTACCAAGCAGAAAACAATCCGCCGGACATTGACCATACTTGAGACTCACATCGCGCTGTGATCGTGCATCTTGGGTTTGGTTGCACGGGTGAAGCGCCGCAGATCGATTGGCACTTTTTCAAAATCGGTCCGCCCTTCCACAATCCTGTACGCGGAATTCACATCGAAGCCGGTCAAAGGTTGGGTTATGCCGGAGGCTGGCCATTCGACGATTACGCGCGAAACACTCTCGGCCTTGCCGAGTCCGATATGCCGTAACAATGGACTGCTACCGAAGCTGCTGCCGGTATTGACCGTCCGGTAGAGCGAGCGCTGACTGCCGTCCTGCATCACTACATCGACTCTGACACGCGCACCGATGGCGCCCCGATTGCTCCGCTTGCCTTCAAGTTTCAGCTTGAGCCATTTGTTGTCGATGTCGCGGCTACCAAGACGATTCTCGAACAGTGCGTTCTGGAAAACATCGCCTGGCTGCTCGCCGCCCATTTGCGCAAAAATGTCTTGGTCACCATCATGATCAAAATCAGCAAACGCAATGCCGTGACCCTTTTGAATATGGCCCAATCCCGATGAAGCAGTAATATCAAGGAACGACTTGCCGTCCTGATTCAAAAGCGCGGTATTGGGATAGACGGAGTCATATGGAGGCTCGCCAGTCCCCCAATACATATCCAGCCAGCCATCATTGTTGAAGTCGCCAAAATTCGCGCCCATTGTGAAACTTGGTGCCATCAGACCAGCACTCTGACTGACGTCTTCAAATCGGCCATCGCCGAGATTGCGGTAAAGCGCAGGGTGCGATTCACTCGCTTCAATTCCCGCATAGCTACGCGCCATAATCCCGGCTGACGCCGATTTATTGCCAAAATCGTAGCTGGCGACAAACAGATCCTCCAAACCATCATTGTCATAGTCGAAGAACCAGCTTGCAAAGCTGAAGATGGGCTGAGCAACGCCAGCCTTCTCGGTGACATCGTCAAACGCCAGAACACCATCGTTTTCGCCCATGACATTGCGCATCAGCATATTCTCACCACGCAGGCAGGAGATGAAGATATCGGCGTAGCTATCACCGTCATAGTCACCAATGGCGACACCCTTAGAGCTACAATCCAGTTTGATGCCGCGGTCTTCGGGAAGGCGGGAAAAACCACCTTTTTGGTCATTCATAAAGATGCTGATTATGCCGTGTGGCCGGACCTCCCCTTGCTTTTCATTGGAAACGACCAAATCCAACCAGCCATCATTATTGAGATCGGCAAAGGCCGACGCGCCGGTGGGTTCAAATTCAAGCACGCCCGCATCCACGGTGACATCGGTGAATGTGCCATCGCCATTATTCTTGAGCAACGAATTGGGCACAACGCCGAATTCTCCGCCCCATGCGCCGCGCATCACATAGGCATCTGGATAGCCGTCATTATTGTAATCGGCGTGGGTCGCATTGAGACCGCCGCCCAATCCGCTCAACCCAGCCGCTTCGGTATGATCGCGAAATGTGCCGTCTTCATTGCGCAAGTAGAAATGAATACGGCCATCCATATTCCAAGCGGTAGTGAATATATCGAGCAAGCCGTCATTGTCGAAATCGTCGACTAAGGTTCCGCCCGAAAGATTCATATCGTCCACGCCAGCAAAATCGGCCACGTTCTTGAAGGTAGTGCCGTCATAATTCTCGACCAATCCCGGCATCGGAATCAAATGCTCTTCGGGCACCCCACCGGGGTACTCGCCCAGCGTCATATAGGCGACGTTGAGCAGCCATTTCGCGCCATAATTGTCCGGCTCGCGAGGGAGAATTTTGCCTTGGTAATATTCAATCGCCTTGGTTGACCCCTCGCGCATTTGGTGAATGGCTTCGGGATCAAGCGGGAGGATACAAGCCGACGCGTGAGGGTTGTTGAAGCAGTTCTGCTGCTCGCCCATTCTGAGGTAAGACAACGCGATCCAGTTTTCTATCTCGGCTTGGAATTCATCCGGCAGATTGGCGCTTTCGCCAGCTGCCTCGATGAGATGAAACACCTCCAGAGCATCTTCGGTGTCACCCGCTCTCAAATAGCGATTTGCGATCTTTTGGTGACCGCGCGCATCAGTCTCATTTTCGATTGTGCCTGATAGAACTCTCGCACGGCTCATTCTGCCATACCAATTGCCGATCACCGAGCCGTCGCGATAATCGTTCACATCGGCCAGCATCGCGATCATGCCATCGGTACCAGAGCGGACTGTGATCCCCTCGACATGCTCGGCCATAGTGGTTCTAAATTTGCGATCGGTCCGCAGGTCACGCACAGCAAAGAAGCCGATTACTACAGCCAATAAAGTCACCACAATCAAAATCTTCTTAATCATCGCGCCGTGAACCCCTGTAAACCAAGTATTGCAGATAAGTACTTTATGCCGTGGATCATGTGAACCCTCGACTCGGTACAAAATTCCCGCCACACCGTGCGGCGGTGAGGACCAGTCTATTGGGGGATGATGCGCGTGGTCGCATTGGTCAGGACGGTCGCTTATCTCGGGCTGGAAGCGCGCGCAGTAGAAGTGCAATGCGCTCTCGCGCCGGGACTTCCGAATTTCAATGTGGTCGGATTGGCGGATAAGGCGGTTGCTGAAAGCAAGGAACGCGTGCGTGCCGCGCTCTCCTCGATGGGTCTCGCGCTGCCGCCCAAGCGGATCACAATCAATCTCTCGCCCGCCGATTTGCCCAAAGAAGGATCGCATTACGATCTGCCGATTGCGCTGGCATTGCTGGCCGTGATGGGTGTCACCGATGCCGAGCAATTGGGAGACTGGATTGCGGTGGGCGAATTGGCGCTTGACGGGCGCGTCGTCGAATCACCCGGCGTATTGCTCGCTGCGCTTCATGCGAGCGAGGAGGAAGCGGGCCTGATCTGCCCGGCCTCGCAAGGCGCGGAGGCACGCTGGGCCAGCGGCATTCCGGTCTGCGCCGCGCCCGATCTGGTCAGCCTGCTCAACCATTTGAAAGGTACATCGCAGCTTCCTGAGCCCGAGCGCGGCGAAGTCGAAGAACCCGATCACGGTCCCGATCTGAAAATGGTCAAAGGTCAAGAAACTGCCAAACGTGCCTTGGAAATCGCGGCGGCAGGCGGACACAATCTGCTGATGAATGGCCCACCCGGTGCGGGAAAAAGTCTGCTGGCTTCTTGCCTCCCGGGAATTTTACCCGAGCTGACCCCGTCCGAAGCGCTCGAAGTGTCGATGGTGCAATCGATCTCCGGAACGCTCGAAAGCGGGCGGATCAGCCGCGCTAGACCCTTCCGCGCGCCGCATCATTCGGCGAGCATGGCGGCGCTGACCGGTGGAGGGCTGAAAGTGAAACCGGGTGAAGTCAGCCTCGCGCATTTGGGTGTGCTGTTTCTGGATGAATTGCCAGAGTTCCAGCGCGCTGTTCTCGACTCGCTGCGCCAACCGCTCGAAACCGGCAAAGTCGATGTCGCGCGCGCCAACGCGCATGTCAGCTTCCCCGCGCGGGTCCAGCTGATCGCGGCAATGAACCCGTGCCGCTGCGGGCATCTGGGCGATCCGGCTTTGGCCTGTTCGCGCGCACCCAAATGCGCTGCCGATTACCAAAGCAAAGTCAGCGGACCGATGCTCGACCGGATTGATCTGCATGTCGATGTCGATCCTGTCAGCGCGATGGACCTCGCCCTGCCACCACCTGCTGAGGGTACCGCAGACGTCGCCGCTAGAGTAGCTCAGGCTCGCGCCATCCAAACCGCTCGTTTCGAGAAAACCGGCGCCAGAACCAACGCCGAATTGGACGGCGACGCTCTAGAGAAATTCGCAACACCCGATGAAGCTGGCCGTAAACTCCTGATGCAAGCCGCCGAAGCCATGCGCCTGTCCGCGCGCGCCTATACGCGGATGCTCCGAGTGGCACGGACGGTAGCGGATTTGGGGGAAGCGGAGGGCGTTGGGCGTATCCATGTGGCGGAGGCGCTGAGTTATCGCAGGCAAGCACCGAGGGCTTGAGATTTCTCAAACTCTGCCAGTTCGTCTAGTGAGGCGCGATGGAAAATAGTGATGAGGGCCTTGGGGCCATCTCGAAAAACCTCCCTGACGCTTGGTCTGCTATTCCAGAACCAGTCCAGACGAGTGCGCTGAAGGCCTTTTCGAGGCTAATAGGAGGCGTCGGTGCCTATGCAGCTGCCTGGTTGAGGAAGCCAGTCCAGAGCGTGGAAGACGGCACAGATGCTAAATCTCTCATGACACGCAAGTTGGCATAAGCGGCTGCTCAAGAGGCAATAGAGAATCCGGAGCTTGTGACTGCCGCCATGCAGGCGTGGCTCCCGAGTGCACTAAGAAAGCAAGTTAACAAGGAAAAGATCGTTGAAGCGGCCGTGGAAGAATTGGAATCTTCACATGAATCAAACGGCAATTCCGATCACGGACAGGCCGCAGCGCATGAAGTAGAGCATGATTGGCTCAACATGTTTGAACGATTTGCTGAAGACTCATCTAGTGAACAGTTTCAACGACTTTGGGGCTCAGTTCTTGCTAGCGAGATACGGAATCCAAAGTCATTCTCGAAAAGAACTCTCCGATTCATTTCAGAGCTTGACCGTGAAACTGCTACAAGCTGCGAATTACTTTCGAAGTACCTAGTAGGCGATTTTTTCCCACGAAACTTAGTTGGTGACGCTCAAGCAACTGATTTTTATGACAACTTTATCGCGCTTGAGCATACTGGACTATTAACCAAGGGACTCAATGGAGTAGAACGGACTTACCAATTGGGTGATGACGGCACGTCCATTGTGCCCGGAAAGAAGATCGGCCTAGCTTTAACAGGACCTCCGGGCCTCACGATAACCTTCAAAACCTGTGTGATACTTTCTAAGTCCGGTCATGAAATTTTCTCCATGCTCAATATCGGCGATGAGAAGGAGCGCTTTATGCAACTCGCCTGTCAACTGCAGGGGCAACGCCTTCATAAAGTGGAGCTTGTCTCAATTGCTCCGAGATCAAATGGTTATTGGGCAGTGCCGATCGGAACTGTGAATGGTTTGGCGCTCTGACCAACCTTACTTCTTCACCGGCGGCTGCTTCCTAGAAAACACCATATCACTGTCACTCGAGGCCTTGGCGTCGAACTTGTAACCCTCGGCGTTGAAGTCTTTCAGGTCCTCGGCGCGGTCAATGCGGTTGTCCATGATCCACCGCGCCATCAGGCCGCGGGCGAATTTTACGTGATACATCAGCGCGCGTGCCTCGCCGTCTTTCACGTTGAGGAAGTTCGCGGTGATGACGGGGGCGGAGAGCGCATCGCGGTCTACGGCCTTGAAATACTCGTTGGAGGCGAGATTCACTACCGTCCGGTCATCATGGTCTGACAGGTCGCCATCAAGCGTCTCGGCGATAGTGCTGCCCCAGAAATCATAGAGTGACTTGCCGCGCGCATTCTTCATCTTAGTGCCCATTTCCAGGCGGTAGGGCTGTATCGCATCCATCGGACGCAGCAGGCCGTATAGGCCAGACAGAATCCGCAAATGTGCCTGCGCATAGGTGAGCGTTTCATCGCCCATGCTCTTCGCCTCAAGCCCCCAATAGACATCGCCATCAAAGGTCAGACCGGCGGGTTTTGCCGAGTTGCTCCGTCCATCCAGATCGAAGGCCTTGAACCGCTCTGCATTGAGCTCTGCCAGATTGTCTGAAATCTTCATCAGACGCTTCAAATCTGCCGCCGATTGCTTTTTAGCAACGCCAGCAATCTCGCGCGTGTCGTCTGTCAGACGCGGGCTCGTAATATCCAGCGACGTTTCCAGCGGGTCAAAATTCAGCTTTTTGGCGGGCGAGAGCAAAGTAATCATAGGCTGGTATCTCGGTGCTATCGCGGCGGATATCAAGAACATTGATTTCCAATTATGCCGAATAGCCATTACGATCGCGGCAGGAGCGCGCAATGATTCAATGGCTTGGTCGCAAATTCGGTCATCGTTATCTCGATCTTCTCGGGTCGATTTACATCTATAATGAGCACCGTGGTTATACCGCGATTGACCGTGTGCTGGATGCGGTGCGGGTGCGCTCTCCGGACGATACCGCGCTGATTGCTGCGATTGAGCAGCATCGCGCGGATGAGCGCAAACATTATGTAATGTTCAAACGCTGGTTCGAATTGCGCGGCACGCGCCCGCTCTCGGTCGGGCGGATGTTCGGCCATATCGACCGCTTTATCGAGATTATGTTTGGCCGCTCGATCGACAATCTTGATACGCAGGAAGTGATCGATCGCGACGAGCTGTTCGAGCGGATGTGCCGGGTGATCTCTCTGACTGAGAAGCGCGGGTACAAGCAGGTGGAGATTCTGCTCGCCAATCGCTTCGTGAAATCGGATCCGGCGCTGGTGAAGATTTTCCAGATCATCAAGAAGGACGAACCAAGCCATTGGACACCCTATGATGGATGGCTGCGCGATCACGCCAAGCGCGAACCCAAATGGTGGGAACGCGGCGTTGATGGTCTGATCCATTCGGAATTGCTGTTTATCAAGCTTCCGCTGCTGTTCCTCAATCCGTTTTCAAAGCGGCGAACCGACTGGGCCGATGATGCCGAGGAAAATCCGGATCGGTATTCGCGCCGCCCCCGTCTGCCGGAACCGACCTTGGCCGAAGCCGGATTGGCTTAACCCCAATGGAGCCGCCCTTTCTGGCTGGGCACACGCCCAAGCCGCCACTTCTCAATCGCTTGTTCAAGCCGCGCGTTGGCTGGATGCTCGCGCGCAACACGGTGGTCAGCACCGGCGCGTTTCTGGTCGGGCTGGCCGTATTATGGCTGCTGGTCGAACAGTTCGCGATGAACGAAATTGCCGCGACCGGGATCAGCTTCATCATCCCCAACACGCTGCATTATATCCTTGGACGAACATGGATATTCAAAGGGACCGACCGGGCAGTGACCATGGGTTGGGTGCTATTCCTGATCAACGGTCTGATCGGACTGCTCATCACGATGGGGGCGATGGCGCTGCTCCGCGAATATACGCCGATCAATCTTTACGTTGCACGGATTCTCGTTTCGGTGATTGCGGGGCTCACCATGTTTGTACTCAACGCAGTGTGGAATTTCCGGCGAGTTTGATTGCCCAACTACGCGATGCGTTTCAAAAGCATATTGAGTGTGGCGGCAAACTGATGCATCGGACCCTCAGGGGATCAATGGGGAGCCACTGAAATAGCATGGAATTTGATGCTTCGCTTTTGATTCACGCGGGCGCGGTGGCGTATATTATAGCATTTTTGGCACGCGACGAATTGCATTTGCGCGTGCTCGCGCTAACCGGCTCGGCCCTGTATATTTGCTACTACTTCTTCTTCCCAGAAGTGCCGCTGTGGGATGCGATCATTTCCAGTTCGATCTTGATTGGTGCCAATCTGGTCGTGCTCAGCCGCATCGTCTTTGAGCGGACGACACTGTCACTCAGCGATGACGAGAAGCAGCTGTTTGACGCGTTCGAAACACTCACGCCCGGTCAGTTTCGCAAGGTTCTGAAAATTGCCAGCTGGACAGTCGCCGAAAGGCCAACCGAATTGACGAAGGAAGGCACAGCTCTCGACAAGCTGTTTTATGTGTTCGCCGGTTCAGTCTCGGTCACCAAATCGGGGAAAGTCTTTGACCTCCAGGAAGGCAACTTTGTCGGCGAAATCGCTTATATTCTTGAGCAACCGCCCTCAGCCACGACTATTGCACCGCGAGGTGTCCACTACGTTAGCTGGGACGCCGATGCACTGCGTCAGCTTGGTCAGAAACATTCCGATTTGGGCAATGCATTGATTGCACTAATGATGCGCGATCTCGCGGCGAAGCTTAGCACGAGCTACCAAGCGTAGTCAGACTGAAGTGCTTAGCCGTTAGCGGCGAGCTTGGAATCATCTCCGGAGTATACGGTGTCGCCTCGCCCAAGTGCAGGCGATGGTGCAGATCTCGATCCGTCTGCACGTGTTCCGACATTCTCACGCTCTGTCAGCCACAGATCGGTGTGATCGAGAATCCGGCCATCATGTGCTAGAATCGAGACCGGACCGATAGGCTGGCGATCAACTTCATCGACCAGCACCGGGTTCTCCGCCACTTCGACGCCATATTTCTGGCCCCATTGGCGTAGCGCAAGCATCGCCGGGAGGAGATCAAAGCCCTTCGGCGTCAGGCGATATTCGATCCGGCGCTTGTCATCCGCGCATGGTTCGCGGTTGAGAATCTCATGCTCGACCAATTTGGCGAGGCGATTCGACAGGATGTTTCGCGCTATGCCAAGCTCGTTCAGGAACTCTTCGAAGTGATGCAGTCCGTTAAAGCTCGCGCGCAGGATCATAAATGACCAGCGTTCGCCCATCACTTCCAGTGCTTCGGGTAGCCCGCACTCGTTCAATTCCTTCAGCGGTTCTCTGAGATCGCCCATAAATTTCCTCTCTATGCGGACTGTCTAGCGGCAAATCGCGCAACCCGCAAAATTCAAACTAAGTTTTTAGTTGCAACTTGCAATCTATCTAACTAGGTAGTGATTCGCAACTGGTTGTTAAATGCAACTGGTTGAGGAAAATTTGACCACCACACTAGACTAAGGATTAGACAGATGACCCTCTCCCTCTCCACGTCCACCATCTCTTCAGCTTTTCTCCGCAGCACCGGCGCGATTGCCATCGCAATGCTGTATACCGCACTGACATTCGGCGCGGCGCTGACCCCGACAGCCGCCGAAGCACGCACATCCAGCGCATATTACACCGCAGAACTCTCTGCTCCGGCAAAGGAAGCGCGCACCATTATTCGCGGCGTTGTCTGGTATTGTAAGGACACCACCTGCCGCGCGAAGAAGAGTAATTCGCGCCCAATCAACACCTGCAAGCGCCTGTCCAACAAAATGGGCGAAGTGACCTCTTTCACTGCCAAGGGCGAAGCGCTGGCCGAGGAAAAGTTGGCCAAGTGCAATAGCTGAATTCCGGGCCTGTAGTCAGGTCTTACCCCTTCATCCCCACCCTCTCCTCTCCAGAAAGGGTGAACTTTACGGGCCTCCGAATGCGTTCGGGGGCCCTTTTTCTATGCCAGTAGGCCGCGCGCAATCAGGTCCGCTTCCAGCTGCGCAGCATCGGTAAAGTGGTGCGTGTGCCAACCGAGTGCATTGGCAGCGGTGATATTCGCAGCATTGTCGTCGATGAAGATCATTGACGACGCGGGCTTGTTAAAACGCTTCTCCGACAGCTGGAAGATCTCCGGATCTGGCTTGATGAGCCGCTCATGGCCGGAGACCACAATATCGCGGAACAGATCGAAAACCGGTTCAGTCGGGCGATATTCGGCCCAGAAGTCCGTCCCGAAATTGGTGATCGCAAATAGCGGTACGCCGCGTGCATGGAGCCGCTCAATCAACTTCACCGTGCCCGGAACCCGTGCCGGGATCGTTTCCAGAAAACGGTGCTGATAAGCTTCGATCAGCTCTGCGTAGTCCGGAAACTGCTTGATACGTTCCCCAACCATATCGGCGATTGGACGGCCCGAATCATGCTCCATGTGCCAAGCTTCGGTGACGACATTGGCGAGGAACCAGTCAAGCTCCTCCGCATCGTTTATCAGTTTTGCGAACAGCAACCGCATATCCCACTGCACGATGACGCGACCGACATCGAAGACTGCGGTGGTTGGCTGGTCACTCACTGGTGGGTATCCAATCATCAGAAGCCGGAAACAGGAACGGCCCGCACTCCGATCAGGAGGCGGGCCGGTTCTGCTTCACGACCATGCCAGAGCATGGTCGGCCAATCCTGCTTAACAGGCCAATTACCCTTGGCGAGCTTTGAAGCGACGGTTGGTCTTGTTGATTACATAAGTCCGGCCACGACGGCGAATAACGCGGCAATCGCGGTGACGGTTTTTCAGCGACTTGAGGCTGTTACGGATTTTCATTGTCTGGTTTCCAAAAATAAGGGCACCGGAGTTGGTCTCCGATGCCGGAATTTCAAGCTGCGCGCCTAAGGGCGTGTAAGGCGTAAGTCAAGCGATTCGCGCCCGAAGGGCCGGCAATACGCATGTCACTCGCCCCTTATCTCACCCAATTTGCGCTCCCATTGCAGTGCATGGCCGATAATCTCGTCGAGATCGGCGTGTTTCGGCTCCCACGGGACGGTTGAGCGAATGCGCGATGGATCGGAAATCAGTGATCCCGGATCACCCGCACGGCGCGGCTCCATCCGACGATCAATTGTCCGGTTGGTCACCCGGTCAACCGCATCAAGGACGTCAAGCACCGAGAACCCGCTGCCGTACCCGCAATTCATCGTCAGCGAACGCTCGGGCTGCTCCATCAAAGCGCCCAAGGCCAAAACATGCGCAGCCGCCAAATCGGAGACGTGAATGTAGTCGCGCACGCCGGTGCCATCGGGCGTATCATAATCGGTCCCGAACACGGCGACATGTTCGCGCTTGCCCAAGGCTGCCTCGACCGCGACCTTGATCAGATGCGTTGCGCCTGCAGTCGATTGCCCGCTGCGCGCCTGCGGATCAGCGCCAGCGACATTAAAGTACCGCAAAGCGCAAAAGTTGAAATCATGTGCAAACGCCGTGTCTGACAGCATCTGCTCGGTCATCAGCTTCGACCACCCATAGGGATTAATCGGACGCTGCGGCGTGTCTTCAGTAACGGCCTCAACCTCGGGCACGCCATAGGTGGCTGCGGTCGAGCTGAATATGAAATGCGGAACGCCCGCTTTCACCGCGGCATCGATCAACGCGCGGCTTTTTGCGGTGTTGTTGTGATAATACTTCATCGGGTTTTCGACCGACTCAGGCACAATGATCGATCCGGCAAAATGCATAATGGCTTTGGTGCCTTGCTCGGCAAATATGCGTGCGAGCAATTTGCCATCCTCGATATCACCTTCATACAGCGGCACATCATCGGGCACCGCAAATTTGAAGCCGGTCGTCAGATTGTCGATCACAGCAACAGGCCAGCCGGCATCGCGCAATGCCAGAACAGCGTGGCTGCCGATATATCCGGCACCGCCGGTCACGAGTACGGAAGGTTTGGCCGTAGTGTTCATCCCAGTGTTTATCCCAGTGTTCATGGCAGTGTTCATAGCTTTCGCGCTAGCATTGATGGGCAACAGAGTGGTTAACGCACTGGATAGTATTCCGTGAAACTATTTCTGGCACAGCCGGCCCCAAAGGATTAGGCGGAACGTTAAGCAATCGCATCCGTTCGACAGCTGTGACTTTCCAAAGGAGGAAGCAGCCATGAAAATCAAGGCACTCGTAGTTCTGGCACTCGCTGGCACATTGGCAGCATGCATGTCCGGCCCTAGCGTCAGCCCGGTCGAGATCACGCGCTTCCACCAAAGCGCGGCCACCGCACAATTGGGCAACGGCACCATCTTTGTCGAAGATGCGCCCGGTGCTGAAGCCGACCCGCAAGAACTCGCCCCCTACAAGGCCGCAATTGCCGCCGAACTGGCAGAGCTTGGCTACCGCGAAGTACCACGCGCTGAAGCCTCACAGATCGCGCAGGTGCGGGTAGAGCGCTTTGTCAGCCAGCCAGCCCAGCGCCGCAGCCCTGTAACCGTCGGCGGAGGCGGATCGACCGGCACTTATGGCTCAGGCGTCGGACTTGGCATTGGTATTAATCTGGGCGGCGGACAGCGCGAGATGATCGGCACCGATCTCGGTGTGGTGATCCGCGATGCCGCATCCAGTGACGTAATTTGGGAAGGTCGCGCATCCATTTCGGTAAGCGATAATTCAGAATTTGCGGATAGCATCGCGAATGCTTCGGTGGTCGCCGATGCGCTATTCAGCGAGTTTCCCGGCAATAATGGTGAAACCGTAGAGGTAAGGGTCAGCAATTGAGTTCTAACATCCAGATTGATGCCGATTTTGACAGCGGCAATATCGAAGTCCTGTCCATCGATGGCGCATCAGCACGTTTGGCGATCCGCCAGGACAACCAATCCGAATTCAAACAATGGTTCCATTTCCGCGTCACCGGCATGGCTGGCCGCGAAATCGAGCTGAAAATCGACCAACTCAACAATTCGGCATTTGTTCTCGGTTGGCCCGGCTATCAGGCCCGGGTCAGCGAGGACCGCGAATATTGGGGAACCGCACCATCAACCTTCCAACTGGACGAAGGCGAAGGCGTTCTGACCATCCGCTATACGCCAACCAGCGACATCGCGTGGTTTGCGTACTTCGCGCCTTACTCGATGGAACGGCATCACGATTTGATCGCCGAATGCGCTGCCAGCGAAGGCGTATCTTACGAACGGATCGGTGAGACTCTCGACGGCCAACCGCTCGACTATCTGACTTTTGGGGAAGGCGAAAAGCAAATCTGGCTGACGGGCCGCCAACATCCCGGCGAAACGCAGGCCGAATGGTGGATGGAAGGCGCGCTTGAGTGCCTTACCGATCCAACCGACTCCGTCGCGCGCGCACTGCGCCAGCGCTGCACATTCCACGTCGTTCCAAACTGCAATCCGGACGGATCGCGCCGCGGGCATCTACGCACCAATGCATGCGGAGCAAACCTGAACCGCGAATGGGAAACGCCAACAGCCGAGCGTTCGCCAGAAGTGCTCGCCATTCGTAACAAGATGGACGAAACCGGTGTCGACTTCTCTATGGACGTCCACGGCGACGAAGCCATCCCAGCCGTCTTCCTCGCAGGCTATGAAGGTATCCCGGGCCTGACCGACGAACATTACGAAGGCTTCGCCAGCTACGAAGCAATCCTCGACCGACGCACACCCGATTTCCAAACGGAGAAAGGCTATCCCAAGTCCGCACCGGGGACTGCCAATCTGACCATGTGCACCACCCAAGTCGCGCACCGCTTTCAATGCCCGGCAATGACCCTGGAAATGCCCTATAAAGACAATGACGACCTGCCCGATCCGGAGCAGAACTGGTCACCCGAACGCTGCAAAGTTCTGGGCCGCGATTGTCTGGCAGCATTGCTGGAGTGGTTGGACAGGTGAAGTAGCGAGTTCGCTACGCCACCACAGCTTCACTCACTCCAATCGTCCGCGCATCGGCATCCATCTCCACCACTGCACCAACCGGCACGCTTAGCTGGTTGCGGATGTGGCCGATATTGGCGCCTGCGAATGCGGGTATGCCGAGCGGGGTCAGATGATGGTCGACCACTTCATCTAAAGTGAAGCCCAGCGTTCTCTCGCCCTCTGTCGGCGCATTACAGCGCGTGCATTGGCCGAAGATAATTCCGCCAAGCTTATCCCGAACACCCGCAAGACGCAGTTGCTGGAGCATCCGGTCGATGCGGTACGGTTCCTCGCCGACATCTTCCAGAAACAGAATCGCGCCGTCCATTTCGGGCATCCACGGTGTGCCCATCAGCGTCGATATCACGGTCAAATTGCCGCCCACCAGCCGGCCTTTGGCTTTGCCGCCGCGAAGCGTCCGGCCAACGCGTCCGGTCAGTGCCTCATCCTCTGCCCCTCCAAGAACGGGCCGTGTACCCGCGAAGGCCTGCCACCAGAAATTGTTCCAGCTTAGCGCCTGCCAAGTGTTAGCCGCATTGGGCGCGTGAATAGTTGGAAAGCCCGCTCGCGCGGCGAAGGCGCAGTGTAGCGCGGTAATATCGCTATAGCCGACCAGCAGCTTTGGGTTTGCGTGAATGCCGTCCCAATCCAGCAGCGGCAGCAAGCGCGCGCAGCCCCACCCGCCGGAGATCGCAAACACTGCACGGATCGATCGATCCGCAAACATTGCATTGATGTCATCGGCGCGCTCTTCGTCGGTACCGGCAAGGTAACCGTCAACACGCGTCACATGCCGCCCAAGCTGCGGCACCAACCCCATGCCGCGTATAGTTTGCTGCGCAAATTCCACTTGTCGCGGCGAGACCGCACTGGCCGGTGCGATCAAGCCGACAGTGTCGCCGCTGCGCAGACGCGGAGGCTGGCCTTGCTCGCGAGCCAAAGCGGGGGCAGGCGCCAAGCCCGCCGCTATCACTGCCGCCATACCGGCGAGCACTTGACGGCGATCGGTCATTCGAGGCTTGCGGGGCCAAACGCCTCGGGTAGCAGCACTGACAGCTTCACCCGCTTCACGTTCTTGGGGCCAACGCACAAAACCTCGGGATCGGTTTTGCCCAATTGGGCCAGTTCATTGAGCACCTGACGGCATCTACCGCAGGGCGTGATCGGGGCATCACCGCCTTTATCAAGTGGACCGGTGACGGCGACTGCTTCCAAACCGCCGCGCACGCCGTCAGCCATAGCTTTAGACACTGCGACCGTCTCTGCGCATAGCGACAGACCGTAGCTTGCGTTCTCGATATTGGTGCCGGTTACCACACTGCCATCAGAGAACCGCAAAGCCGCACCCACCGCGTAGTTCGAATAGGGCGAATAGGAATGGTCCGCTGCATCGCGCGCCGCCTGGATTAGCTCTTCATCAGTCATAATCACCCTCCCGCCCAAAAGTCATGGTTGCACAACCACCCACTCAATCGGTTCATCCGCTGCTTCGCTGCGCAGTTCCTCATTCGCCGACCATAGCAGCCATGGCCGCGTGGTATATGTCGGTGCGAAACGCGTGCGGTTGACCCACAAGTTCCGTTCCAGCCGCGCAGAGATCGCATAGGCTTCCTCGAACGGTGCTGTCACCTTCAGGATTGCAGGCTTGCCAGTGTGGTTTTCGATCTGGTTGATCAGCGTCATCAGCTCGCTTTCGACCGCGGCATCGCTCACCCGTTTTTCGCAATTCTCGGCGGTCCGATCCAGCGCAATGACCGGCGGCATCAGACCGGCTTCGCGCGGGACCATCGTGACGAAATTGGCCGATTGCCCGTCCGCAAGAAGACACGGATCGAACAAATGGACCGCGCCGACTTCCAATCCTGCTGCACGCGCATTGGCGAAGTTGCGGGAGAACCTGCTATCCTGCCCGTCATTGCCGATACTGGATTCAAGATACGCAAAGTTCGCACCCAATGCCGCCAGAGTGCGAAAGTTCACCAGCCCGTCTTCCTGCGCGATCAATACACCTTGGTCGGGATAGGCTTCCTCAGACGGAGTCCAATGCTGATTCTCCCACCAGAACCAAGCTGCGACCGACAGCGCAGCCAACAGCAGCGTGCCAAAAATTCGCCAAGTCCATTTGCGTGAAGGGCTTTTTCTACGTGCCATTGCTCCGCTCAGCCCTTGATATGGAGTACGCAGATCAGCGTGAACAATCGGCGCGCCGTGGCAAAATCGGTCTCAACCTTGCCTGCGAGCCGCTCGAGCAACAGCTCTGCCGCGCCATTGTGCACACCGCGCCGCGCCATATCGATGGTTTCAATCTCGGCAGCTGTGGCCTTGCGAATTGCCTGATAATAGCTGTCACAAATCGCAAAATATTCGCGGATCGGGCGGCGGAACCTTGCCAGACCGAGAATCAGTGTCTCAAGAACTTCCTCATCAGGCTGCGCGATAGCCATCGCCAACCGCCCATCCTGTACCGCTAATTTCAGATGATACGGCCCCTCGTGGCCATTCTCGACCAAGCGCACTGGCTTGAAGGTGTTTTCCTCGATCAGATCGAAGATTGCCACCCGCCGCTCCTGTTCGACATCGGCATTACGCCACAGAATCGTGTCCTCATCCAGCGCAATATGGGCGATACGAAAATCAGGCATTACAAAGCCGCCTTCGCAGATATGCAGGGGGTCGGGCAAGCCTTTCCAAACTCATCCCCACTATCCACAAGCAGCAGAGGCAAAGTGGCAGCCAAATATTTTTTCTGACCCTTGCCATGCGACCCTCTGGCGTCGCAAAGAATGCCCATGTCCGAAGACGATCTCCTAGTCCGCCCCGATGATGTAACCACCCCCGAAACAAAGGGTGACTTGCCCGCAGGCCGCACTTTGCCTGCGAATATCGAGGCAGAGGCCGCGTTTCTGGGCGCCGTCCTGATCGACAACCGCGTCATCGAGGAACTGCCCACGCCGATTCGGCCCGAGCATTTCTTCGAGCCAGTGCATCAGCGAGTCTATGACCGGATTTTAACGCTGCAAGATCGCAATGCCGTGGTCACGCCGGTCACTCTCAAACCCTATTTTGAAGC
Organism: Pontixanthobacter sp. CEM42; assembly: GCF_017812015.1. Taxonomy (GTDB): domain Bacteria; phylum Pseudomonadota; class Alphaproteobacteria; order Sphingomonadales; family Sphingomonadaceae; genus Pontixanthobacter. The sequence goes on from NZ_JADQTN010000002.1 coordinate 105,207, forward strand.
GGATGAGGCTTTGAAAGAACTTGGCGGGATTACCTATCTCGCCAAACTGACAGCAGATGGCCAGGGCCTGCTGGCCCCGCGCGAATTAGCAGAACAGATCTATGATCTCGCTCTGCTGCGCGAATTGGTGACCGTCGGCCGGACGCTGGTGGAGGGCGCGCTCGACACTTCGGAAGATGTCGCCCCGATGCAGCAGATCGAAGAGGCCGAGGCATCGCTGTTCCAGGTTGCCGAGGGTGCTGCGGGTCAAAGCGAAGCATCAAGCTTCAGCTCTGCATCGCAAAAGGCTCTCGGCATGATCGAATTGGCGATCAATTCGGGCGGCAATATCTCCGGCAAGACGACCGGTCTGACCAGCATCAACCAAAAGATCGGCGGGCTTCACGATTCAGATTTGATCATCCTCGCGGGCCGTCCGGGTATGGGCAAAACCTCGCTCGTGACCAATATCGCGTTCAATTGCGCGGATCGCTATCTGCGTGATCAGGCTGACGGGATCGATATTGAGGAATCCGTTGGTGCAGGCGTGGCCTTCTTCAGCTTGGAGATGAGCGCAGACCAGCTCGCCACACGTATTCTTTCTGAACAGGCGGGTATTTCATCAGAAGCCTTGCGGATGGGAAAAATCAGCCGCGATGATTTCCAGCGTCTCAGCTTTGCCAGTCAGCGTCTCGCCGAATTGCCGCTCTATATTGACGATACGCCGGCCCTGACCATTGCGGCTTTGCGGACCCGCGCGCGGCGGCTCAAGCGCAAGCATGATATCGGCCTCATCGTGGTCGATTATCTCCAGCTTCTTCAAGGCTCGGGGCGTGCGAATGACAACCGCGTCAACGAAATTTCCGAGATCAGCCGGGGTCTCAAAACTCTCGCCAAGGAACTCGAAGTGCCAGTGATCGCTCTCTCTCAGCTCAGCCGTGCGGTGGAGCAGCGAGAGGACAAGACACCAATGCTGTCCGATCTGCGCGAATCGGGCTCCATCGAGCAGGACGCCGACATGGTCTGGTTCGTCTATCGCGAAGACTATTACGTTCAGTCGAAAGAACCCAAACGTCCTATCGAAACTGACGACCAGAAAGTGCATGAAGCCCACGCAGCTTGGGCGGCGGAAATGGAAGGCGTATATGGCCTGGCCGAACTGGTTGTCGCCAAACAGCGTCACGGCTCAACCGGCAAAGTCCGGATGAAGTTCGAGGCGCGGATTACCAAATTCTCCGACTTGGCCGATGATGATCCCCGCGCGAGCTACGACAGCTCTATCGATTAAGCCGATCAGTCGTCGGAATTCAGACCTCGGCTGACTGTGTAGTCCACTGTGGTCACCAGGAACCATCCGAACAGCCATTTGAGTTCATTGAAGAATGTGCGACGCTTGCGATGCACTTTGGTGGTTACTTCACGCGCACCAGCTTCCATGCCGGTGATCAAATCACGCATCTCTTCTGCCAGAACAGCGTCCTCGAAACGTAGCATCAATTCCAGATTGAGCCGGATCGAACGGTGATCGAAATTCGCGCTCCCGAAATAGACCGCATCATCGACTACGATCAGCTTCATATGCAGCTTGGTCGGTTGAAATTCGAAGAGCCGTGCGCCGTGCTTTAACAGCACCCGGTACAATGCCCGCGACGCCGCGATAGTCGCTGCATTGTCAGACTTGCCAGCCAGCATCAACCGCACACGGCCCCGCTTGGCTATTCGCCAAATCAGGCGACGAAAGCTGCGCGGCGGCGAAAAATAGGCCATCGCCATATCCAGCCGCGATGCTTTGGCCAGATCGCGCTTGACCATCCGCGCCCAATTGCTTGGAGCCCGCGTCGGACCTCCAAGAGTCAGGCGCACCGGCCCCTTTCCCGGTTGCCAATCCTTGATCAGCCTGCGGATCGCGAAGAACTGGTTTTTCGAATCGGACGCCCATTCCGCCAATTGCCCGAACCATCGAAGCAATTCGTTAACCGCAGGCCCCCGCATCTTGCAACCCAGATCGCACCACCCGTCATCAGCGGGCGAAGCAAAGTAGTGATCCGAGATATTGAACCCGCCGACCATTGCGGTTTCCTCATCAGCGACCAACAGCTTCTGATGATTGCGGATCAGATAACGCCTGCTCCATTTCGGGCTGAACACTGCAAAGTTCCCACCCTCAGCTACGATAGGCTCGAAGAACGATTCTGGCGCATCGGTACCAAACCGATCAACCAACAGATGCACAGCAACGCCGCGCGCGGCAGCCCGTGCAATTGCATCGCGGACCTTGGTTCCAGCAGCGTCACTCTGGAACATGTAGTAAAACATCTTGAGCGAGCGTTGCGCATTGTCGATTACCTCAATCAGCGCGTCCAGCCGATCCCGGCCAGCGGGATAGAACGTCAGATCATGTCCGTTCGATTGAGCCTCGAACGGCTGCGCATCTTGATAGCTGTCATAAGGTTCGGTGCCGGGCATTAGATCGTCTCTTTGCGCTGCCCGCCCCGCTATCGCAAGGCCAATGCTGCGCGCAAATCCTTGACTCTCGCCACGCGTCTGCCTATTTGCCGCGTCTTCCCGAAACACTTGTTTTATCGGAGTGCCCATGGCGCGCGTTACCGTCGAAGATTGTGTCGACAAAGTTCCTAATCGTTTTGACCTTGTCCTGCTTGCTGCGCAGCGTGCGCGCGAGATTTCGGGCGGAGCAGAACTGACCCTTGATCGTGACCGGGATAAGAACCCTGTTGTTGCTCTGCGCGAAGTCGCCGAACAGACGATCAAACCAAAAGATCTCAAAGAAAGCGTCGTCACCGGCCTGCAGAAAATTCTGCCCGATGATGAAGACGAGGCGGATGAGGTCGCATCGCTCAGCCAATCGGCAGAAGCATTGCGGATCACAGCGTCGGCTCCAACACGCTCGACATCGATTGGCTCTGACTACGAGGGGTAAGCCCTTCTCAAATTGGTCCCGAATAGGGGCAAGCGAAGGCCGCTCCTTGACGGGGCGGCCTTTGTCGTTTGGATTGGCAACATGGCAGTAATTGCGATCTATAGTGTGAAAGGCGGCGTCGGGAAAACAACCCTTGCTGCCAATCTCGCATGGTATTCTGCATCGACTTCCAAGCGGCGAACTTTGGTGTGGGATCTCGATGCGGCAGGCGGTGCGGGCTTCTTGCTGGGCGTCGATCCCGACCCTGCACTCCCCGCAGAGACACTTTTCTCCCGTCAGCGGTCACCACATGATTTCGTGCAGCAAACCGAGCATGAGAAACTCAGTGTCCTGCCCGCAGACGAAAGCCTCAGAAGCATTGATAGCTATTTTTCGCGCGTAGTCCGCAGCGACAGCTTGGCCCGGACCGCGGCGAAACTCAAAAGCGGCTATGAACGTGTAATTATCGACTGCCCGCCCGTGCTCAATTCACTCAGCCGCCAAATTATGCGCGCCGCCGATGTCGTGATCGTGCCGCTGCCGCCTTCGCCGCTTTCGACACGGGCGTTTCAGCTGGTTGCCGACGAAGTGAAAGCCAGCGGACAGAAGCACCCGCCGATGCTGCCAGTTCTCTCCATGCTCGATATGCGCAGAACGCTGCATCGCAAGGCGCGCGAGGATGCTCCGGATTGGCCGACCATACCTTTCGCCAGCGCGGCCGAGCAATGTGCGGTGAGGCGGGAACCTGTTGGTACTTTCGCCCCGCGATCACCGGCAGCACAAAGCTTTGCTGGACTGTGGGGTGCGATTGAACGGAAACTCTCCCCGCGAGGCAAGTAGGACTACACCGTTCGACCCCTCGACCGATTGGTCTGACCATTCTACATAGACATCATGAGTGGGGATATTGGTGACATTTCGGGTGCCGTTGGCGACATCGGATTGGGTGCAGCGGCGGCAAAAGCGGTTGAACCCAGCGGCGATGGAGCCGGTACAGAGGGATCTGAACAGGCAGTCGGCAACGCCTGCCTAAACTGCGGCACCGCCTTAGTCGGCGAGCATTGCCACAGCTGCGGGCAGAAGGCGAAAATTCACCGGACGCTCCGCGCGTTCATGCATGATCTGGTGCATGGCGTGCTCCATTTCGAAGGCAAGTTCTGGCGTACGCTACCGCTTCTGGCATGGCGTCCGGGCAAGCTGATGCGGGATTACATTGACGGCAAACGCGCGCGTTACGTTTCGCCTATCGCACTGTTCCTGTTCACGGTCTTTATCAGCTTCGCCCTCTTCAGCATTTCGGGCGGCTTCGGAAAAATTGAACCAGAGGTAGATCCGGCCTCAATCGAGCAATTGCAGAAGAACCTGGTTGAAGCTGACGAAACGATCGCGTTCAAACGCAAACAAATTGCGGAGGCCCGAGAGCGGGGCGAACCCGTCGACGAACTCGAATTGGAGCTGAGCGCTGATGAACAAGGCCGCGAGCTATTGCGACAATTGATCAATGCTACGGCAATTGACGATCCATCAATACCGTCGGCGGCATCACAATCGGACAGCGACGCATTGGCCGAAAATGCACTCAATTCCGGCCAGACTCTTAGTTCCGACAATGTTGGTGAATGGATCGGTGATACATTGAGTAGTGCCGCGAGCAATCCCGGGTTGCTCGTCTACAAATTGCAGACAAATGCATATAAGTTGAGCTGGTTGCTGATACCGCTGAGCTTACCCTTTGTCTGGATCCTCTTTCCCTTCAGCCGCAGATTCCGGATGTATGATCACACCGTATTTGTGACCTATTCGATCAGCTTTATGATGATGCTTGCAGTCTTCCTATCGGTCGGAATAGCATTCCAATTCTGGCCACTGATTGCGGCGCCGCTCCTCTACGCCCCGTTTCATCTCTACCGCTCGCTGAAGGGAAGCTACGGTCTCAGCCGGTTTGGTGCCCTTTGGCGGATGGTCATTTTGTCCATTGGTATCTGGGCCTCGCTGCTGCTGTTTATGATAATCATGATGACAATCGTGATTTCGGCTTAGGCTATCGCGTGTTGAACGGCGCACTCTGAGAATGGACTTCCTACACCGAGCCGATATCGTCACAGGCAACACGCAGATTGTTGAAACAACAATCGACGCGCTGCGCAGCGCGACCTTCTTAGACGGGCGCGAGAAGTTCTGGACTACGGCGCGCGTTGAAGAACAAACATTCGCTGATCACACGGATGGACCCGCGCCGGATTTCCTGTTCCACTTCGGCTTTTGCGGATCGACTTTTCTGGCAAAGGCGCTCGATCAAACCGGCGCTTGCCTCGCGCTGAAAGAACCGCAATGTCTGACCGATATCGCCAGTCAGCAGGCCGTGTTGGTGCAACAAGGCGTTCAAGCGCGGTTAGCAGAGGGACTGAGTTTCGCTCTTGTAGAGATGAGCACGACATCATCCGAAGAGACAATCCTCATCAAGCCATCCAATTGGGTCAATGGATTGTTACCACTACTTGCTCGCCGGCCTGATGCCGGCAGAGCGGTATTTCTTTCGATGAAACTGCGGAGCTATTTGCGCGCAACTTTCCGTGGGGGGCGTGATCGCCTGGCATTCTGCTCACGTTTGGCATCGCTTATTGCTCACGAGATCAGCGATGGGCCTGATCGCTTGGAGGAAGCCATTGCAATGAGCACAGATCCGTTGGATCAGGCTGCCAATATTGTCGCGTTCCTTCACGCAGCCCAGACTGCTTTATTTGATGATGCGATCGCGCAAGGCCAATGGCGCAATGTGATCCAGTTTGATTACAGCGAGATTGTCGAAGATCCGCAGGCGGCTATCACTCGCGCCGCCGAAACGCTCAATTTGCCAGCGGAATCTGCAGAGGGCGACCAACTCGCGAACCGACACGCGAAAGATGAGCGGCGTTCATTCTCCCATGATGCGCGGTCCGAGCAGGACAATGAGGTCGAGCGCTTTCATGCCAAGCGGTTTGATGCAGTTGAAAAGTGGGCAGCGACGTTGGAGCTTAGCGTGGTATCGCCACCAGCTAACGCCTGAGCCAGCCGGTGATCGAGTAACGGCGATTGGCAGCCGAGCGAGTGACTTCAGTGACGCTGTGACGTTGCGGGACACGAAAAATGTTGAGCCGGTTGAAGCCCGGAACAAGCGCGCGCGACGCGTCCTCATTACCGAGGTGGAAGGCAAGCAGCCCGCCCCATTCAAGGCGCCATTTGGGCGTCAGGCCCAGCACATAGGCAGCCTCACGCCCCTTGCCCGCGACATCATCATCGTGACCCGTTAGAAAATCGCCAGGCGAGTATGCCGTCGCCTGTGCATCGGCGAACTGAATATGAGGGCAACGGGTGACCGTGCGCAGGAATTCTCGCGGCTCTCCGCTCGACCACCAGCGCGCAAACTTGGCCAGCATGTCGCTACTTTTGCGCCTCTCGTCATCATTGTCCGGCACACGAATTGTCTCATAGCGATATTGGAAGTCGTACCGGGCACCGGCATAGACAGCTTTATCGAGTTCTTCACGTTGGCGCTCGGTCAGATTGGAACGTGTAGCGCGGTCAAGCTCGACCAGCTTTTCACCGCTATTGATGACCTGCACCCAGTCATTGCGAGCGCGCAGCAGATTGTGCAGCTCGGCGGCACTCGCCTCATCCAGAATGGGGGCAATCGATAGTACGCCCGTTCGCGCAAATTCCTCGGCGAGTTCATCCGGATCGTGACGCAGATTGAGAGCAAAGGTGGTCATATGACGCACCTGCCACTTGGCTCAACCCATTCTATATCCAGTCCAAAACTCACGCGCGTCCTCCGCTGACACGGTGGATATCAAGCGATAGGGCTGCGTACGCTACAGGGCGTTCGACGGGTGTCGAAGTGAGAGAGACAAGCTACATACGAGACTCGGCGAACGTAGTGACAGGCACTCCGTCGGTGCGCGAATGTACTATTACGCGCCTTGCGGAGCCTCGCCGCCCGATCCGCCGAATTTCTTGCCAGCTTTGGGAATAGACGATCCGGCGACCGGTTTCACTGAACCCGGGCCAGACGGCTTGTCGGGACGGTCAAACTTGCCGGTCTCTAGCAATTGATCGATTTCATCACCGCTCAAAGTCTCATATTCGAGCATCGCCTGAGCCAGCAAATGGAGCTTGTCCTCTTGCTCTTTCAAAATGGTCTCAGCGCGATTCAATCCGCCTTCAACCAGCGATTTAATCTCTGCATCGATCAGCTTGTTGGTTTCCGCGCCAGCCATCGTCCGCTGGGTCGAGCCCATGCCGAGATAGCCTTCTTGGCTTGCTTCATATTGAAGCGGGCCAAGCTTGTCGGACATGCCCCATTTGGTAACCATGCTACGCGCCAGATCGGTCGCATATTGAATATCCGACGACGCACCGCTCGACACCTTATCGTGACCGAAGATGATTTCCTCAGCGACGCGGCCACCCATTGCAACCGCGAGGTTCGCATGCATTTTGTCGCGGTGATACGAATAATTGTCCCGCTCAGGCAGACGCATAACCATACCCAGCGCACGGCCGCGCGGGATGATCGTTGCCTTATGGATCGGATCGGATGCAGGCTCGTTCACAGACACCAGCGCGTGACCGGCTTCGTGATAAGCGGTCATCTTTTTCTCATCGTCGGTCATGACCATGCTGCGGCGTTCGGTGCCCATCATGACCTTGTCCTTGGCGTCTTCAAATTCCTGCATCGCAACAAGGCGCTTATTGCGGCGCGCAGCCAGCAATGCAGCTTCGTTAACGAGGTTCGCCAGATCAGCGCCCGAGAAGCCGGGTGTACCACGCGCAATCGTGCGCGGGTTTACGTCAGGTGCCAGCGGAACTTTCTTCATATGCACACCGAGGATTTTCTCACGTCCGTCAATGTCCGGAATCGGAACCACAACCTGACGGTCGAAACGGCCCGGACGCAGCAACGCAGGGTCCAGAACGTCCGGACGGTTGGTCGCCGCAACGATGATGATGCCTTCATTGGCTTCAAAACCATCCATCTCGACCAGCAGCTGGTTCAATGTCTGCTCACGCTCATCGTTGGAGTTGCCAATGCCGTTGCCGCGATGGCGGCCCACGGCGTCGATCTCGTCAATAAACACAATACACGGCGCGTTTTTCTTCGCTTGCTCGAACATGTCGCGGACACGGCTGGCGCCGACACCAACGAACATCTCGACAAAGTCGGAACCCGAAATGGTGAAGAATGGCACGCCAGCTTCACCAGCAATAGCGCGCGCCAGAAGCGTCTTACCCGTACCCGGCGAACCGACCAGCAATGCGCCCTTGGGAATCTGACCGCCAAGTTTGGAGAAACGCTGCGGATCTTTGAGGAACTCAACTACTTCCTCCAATTCTTCGCGCGCTTCGTCGATTCCAGCCACGTCTTCAAACGTCACTTTGCCCTGACGCTCTGTCAGAAGCTTGGCCTTCGATTTGCCAAAGCCCATCGCACCGCCCGCTCCGCCGCCCTTCTGCACCTGACGCAGAGCAAAGAACGCGATGCCGAGGATCAGCAGGAACGGCAGGGACTGGATCAGAACCAACAATAGCGGGTTGGTAGTCTCACGCGGAGCGCCGGAGTAGCGCACATTCTGCTCCTCGAGCAGCTCAGCAAGGCCGGGATCGCTCCCAACAGGAACTGTGCTAAACAGCTCACCATTCTTGAGCTTACCAGTGATCTTGTCAGGGCCGATTTGAACTTGCTCAACAGACCCTTCAGCAACCTTATCGCGGAAACCCGAATAATCGATCTGCTGCGCGGTTGGCTGCCCGGCATTGCCAAACATGGTCACTACCAACAGCAGCGCCATAAAAATGCCGCCCCATACCATCAGGCTTTTGATCCACGGGTTGGGCTGTTGCGGTTCGTTTTCGTCGTTCATCGGCGAGGGTTCCTTTTCACCGGTCTAATGTAGGGTTCGATAGGTGAATGGCAAGATAACACTCTCATTGCCTATCACGGGGAATTCCGATCAATCTGATCGGCCATACGCTTTCAAGAACACGTCTACTGCGCCCGCGATGCGCTCTTGGTCGCGTTCCGGAACCACTTCGGCACCGAAGCGGCGCTCCAGATCGCCCATGCCTTTGCACATCGAAACGAATTGCTCGGCCGCGAGGCGCGAGTCGTCAATCTGCAACCGCCCGGCCGTGACCAATCCGTCAAGCAGCTCAGCAAAAGCACTTTTCATCCGGCGGGGGCCAGCGTTGAGGAAAGCGATACCGATTTCGGGCTCGTGTTCGGTTTCCGCGGCGATACGGCGATCAAACTGGATCAGCTCCGGGCGTGATAGGAAGGCCACCATGCCTTCCCCGATTCGCAAAAACAGCGTCGGCAGATCGCCGGCTCCGGTGAAATCTATCGAGAAATGTCCGCGCATTTTCTCGCATTCGCGCTCGACCGATGCAGCGAATAGTCCGCGCTTGTCGCCAAAGTGATTATAGACAGTAACCTTGGAAACGCCTGCTTTTGCAGCAACTTGCTCGATAGCAGTGGCCGCAAAACCGACATCGAAGAATGAGTCAGAAGCCGCCTCGACTATGGCCGCACGTTTGGCCTCATCCGATGGCCGCCCCAGTTTCTTTTCACTACCCGTTGACAAATTGAACGGTCCCGTTCAGTTAAACGCTACCGTTCACTAATGGGCCATGCGCTGGATAAGTGCAACCCAGACTGAGTTAGGCACACAGATGCTCTGGATTGCAATCCGAATGCTGACTGGCGACAAGCAGAAGTTCTACGGGCTTCTGTTCGGCATCGCATTCTCGACACTGCTGATTACACAGCAGCTGACCATTTTTGTGAACCTGCTCGAACGTGGGGCCAGCGGCACATATAATGTCTCCAGCGCCGATGTGTGGGTGATGGATCCGGTCAGCCGGACGACCGATGTCGCTTATGCACTTCCATCAACCGCGCTCGACCAAGTGCGCGGCGTTCCGGGCGTTGACTGGGCAGTACCGCATCTACGCGCTCAGGCGTCGGTCCGCACGAAAGACGGTGACCTCGAAGGCGTCGCGATCATCGGGGTCGACGATGCCACGCTGATCGGGCTTCCGAAGAATATGATTGATGGCAGCACCGAAGTTCTGTCCCAGCCCGATTCGGTCATTATCGACGATGTGGGCGCAACACGCATGTTTCCCGGACAAAGCCCGATTGGTGAACGGCTCGAGCTGAACGATCAACGCGCGGTCGTGCGCGGGGTCGCCGATGCGATCCCCAGCTTTACCAGCACGGTGGTTCTCTACACCAAATATAGTCAAGCGCTTCGCTACGTCCCCGGAACGCGTAACCGGCTTAGCTTTGTTCTGGTCGGCGCGGCCGATGGCATCGACGCCAAAACACTGTCTGAACGCATCGAGAAGCAAACCGGCCTCAAAGCACAAACCCGTGACGAGTTCGCGCGCGACGGGGTCCAGTTCATAATCGAAAATACCGGCATTCCGCTCAATTTCGGAATCACCGTTCTGCTCGGCTTTATCGTCGGCGTGGCGATTGTTGGACTGACATTCAGCCTATTCATCCGCGACAACATCAAACAATTTGGTGCACTCAAAGCCATCGGAGTGACCAACGGCAAGATCGCACAAATGGTCGCGGTGCAGGCCGGAATGGTCGGCATGATCGGATATGGCCTCGGCGTGCTCGGCACAGTCGGCTTTCTCACTGCATTCGCAAACGATCCGACTTTCAAAGGATTCTATATCCCGTGGCAGATCCCATTGATCTCTTTTGCAGCGATGGTGCTAATCATCGTGTTGACCGGCTGGATCGCACTGCGCGGCGTGATGAATACTGAACCGGCGGCGGTGTTCAGATGAGCGCGACAGAAGCCACCACCGGCAGCCAACCTGCGATTCGCACACGCGGTGTCACGCGGGACTTCAAAGCGGGTCAGCAGACTATTCGCGTGCTGCACGGTATCGACCTGGATGTGTGTCCTGGCGAGCTGACCTATCTGGTCGGCGAATCCGGCTCGGGCAAAACCACGATGATCTCGATCATGTGCGGCATTCTCTGGCCTACCGACGGTGATGTCGAAGTGTTTGGCACCGATATTTACAGCCTGTCCGATACCGATTTGGTCAATTTCCGGCTCCAGAACATCGGGTTTATCTTCCAGCAGTATAACCTGATCCCGTCGATCGACGCGGCATCCAATGCGGCAGTGCCCTTGATCGCACAGGGTATGGACCGGCTCGAGGCGCGCGATCGGGCCGTCGCGATGCTCGACAAGCTTAACATCGCCGATCAGGCGGACAAGCTTCCGAACCAGCTCTCGGGCGGTCAGCAGCAACGCGTCGCAATCGCACGGGCGCTGGTCCACGAACCGCGCCTTGTGGTGTGCGACGAGCCGACCGCAGCGCTCGATGCCAAGTCTGGCCGCCGGGTGATGGACTTGCTCCGCGAAGTGGGCGTGGCTGAAGACCGCAGCGTCATCATCGTCACTCACGACAATAGAATTTTTGATCTCGCCGATCGTATCCTCGTACTTGAGGACGGACGGATAACACATGACGGCACTGACATGCCGGAGGACCATTAATCATGGCATTGCTTCCCGAAAATATCAGCTTCTCGCGCAAGATATTGCCGATCATTGCGGTGGTCGGACTGCTCTTTGCGATTGTGTTTATCTGGAATGGCCTGCCCGACCGGGAATTGTCGGAGCCTGAAAACGAACCGCCACGCGCGACCGGTGAACTTGCCAATTCGGCCCGCGTCGCCGGTGCAGGTCTGGTCGAACCGTCGAGCGAAATCGTCGATATCGGCACCGCTCTGTCCGGCCTCGTCAGCGATCTGCGCGTTCAGGCGGGCGATTATGTCGAGAAGGGCCAAGTGTTGTTCACCGTTGATGACCGCGCTGTCCGGGCGCGCATCAGCGAGACACAGGCTGCTATCGGCGAAGCGCGCGCAGCAATCAGCGAGGCACAAACTGCCAGAGCAACCGCGCAAAGCCAGCTCGATCTGTACAACCAGGTTGAAGATTCAGCAGCTGTTTCGCGAGCAGAAGTTATTCGCGCAAGAGGCGATGCCGATGCCGCCAATAGCCGGCTGAAAGTTGCCCGCGCTCGGCTTTCTGCAGCACAAGCCGCCGCGGGCAGTGCACGCACCGAACTGGGCCGTCTGACGGTCCGTGCGCCGATGGCTGGCGAGATTCTTGAAGTGAATATCCGCCCGGGTGAATTCGTCTCGACCATGGGCGGTAGTGGACAGCCCTTCATCCGCATGGGTGAAACACGCCCGCTCTATATCCGCGTAGATATCGACGAGTCCGAAGTCGCGAGGATGGATATGGGCGCATCAGCGATTGTTTCACCACGCGGCGCAGCGAGCGAGCAGGTCGAGGCCAAATTTGTCCGTGCGGAACCGCTCGTCGTACCCAAAACGTCGCTGACCAACAGCGCGAGCGAGCGCGTGGATGTCCGCGTGCTGCAAGTGCTTTATGAGCTGCCGGAAACCGATGGTTTGTTCCGTGTGGGTCAGCAGATTGATGCGTTCATTCCGGCGAAGGGAGCCAAGTCGGAAACCGCCAGCGAAACCCCAGCCCAATCCGAGGCAGCAAGCGAATGAAACGCGCGCGCCTCCTTTTGACCGCTGCCGCAAGCCTCGCGGTTAGCGCCTGCGTCGCCGGACCAGCACCGGAGATTGCTACCGCCCCGCCGGTTCTGCCGGAAAGCTTCTCCTATGCTCCACCCGAAGCAGTGGCAGCATCGATGGATGCTTTGCTACCGGTCGATGATCCGGCCTTTGCCGCGCTGGCGGAGGCGGCACTCGCTGAATCGCCGAGCCTGCTTGAAGCAGCGGCCAGGCTTGATGCAGCAACCGCCAATGCGGCAGGCGCTGGTGCTAACAGACTGCCGCAAATTAGCGGCGACGCATCCGTTGCGGGATCGCGCACAAGCCCCAACCAATTCGGCACCAATTTGCCCGCAGGTATCTCAATCGACACCGAACGTGTCAGCTACGGCGCGAATATCTCTGCCATATGGGATCCGGACCTGTTTGGCCGCTTACGGGCGCAAGAACGGGCAGCAGTTAGCAGAGTCGATGCCGCGGGCGCCGATGCAGCGGCAATCCGCATTTCGATCCTGGCCGAAATTGCGGGGGGAGTGATCGACTGGCGTACGCTATCGGCGCGCGAAACCGCGCTCAAAGAGGATTTGGTCGCCGCAGAAACACTCGTGACCTTGGCCGACATCCGGGAACGCGCCGGTATCGCTCCGGGCTTCGATAGAGTCCGTGCAGAAACCGTGGCTGAGTCGAGCAGAGGACGTATCGAAGCGCTCGCGAGCGAACGCACCCGTATAGTCGGTCGGCTCATCACGCTGACAGCACAATCCGGCCAGACCGTGAGAACTGCGCTGGACACATCTGCACCTACGTCAGCGCAGCCCGCTGCGCCAGCCAGCACACCCTCACAATTGCTCGCCAATCGGCCCGACATTCAAGCCGCAGCGGCAAGGCTCGCAGCCAGCGATGCGGAGCTATATGCCGCCGCAGCCAATCGCTTCCCGCAATTCACTTTGTCCGCAGCTCTTGGACTGCTTGCCTTCGACTTGGGCGATCTGTTCGATGACGATGCAGTGGTCGGTTCGGTGGGCGGATCGCTACTGGCACCGCTGCTCGATTTCGGCAGGATCGAGGCGCAGATTGATGGCGCTGCCGCTTCCAAGCGAGCCGCGTTCCAAGCATATCGTGGCCGCGTATTCACGGCGCTCGGCGAAGCAGAAACCGGATATGGCTTGGTCGCATCCGCAGATCGCGAACTCGCCGCCGTGCAGCGGGAGCGAGACAGTGCTACCCGCGCTGCAGAACTCGCCGAAGTACGCTTCCGGGCCGGGCTATCGAATTTCCTGACCGTGCTTGATGCGCGCCGCGTAGCCGATAGTTCGGGTGAGCGGGTCGCCGCTGCGAAGGGCCGTGCAATGCGCGCGCGCGTGCTGTTGTGGCAAGCGCTCGGGGGAAATGGCGGTCAGGTGATCACGCGGTCAACCAGCCAATAAGCTCCGATTGCACCGATGCCATAGGCCGAAGCACGAATTATAATCGGCAATGCGTTGGCCGCATATCGCTTGAGAAGGGCGAGCACTGCCAGAACCACTGCCACGACCAGCAATTGCCCCGCCTCAACGCCGATATTGAAAGCCAGCAATGCGGCAACAATATCGCCTTCGGGCAAGCCGATAGCATTCAGCGCTCCAGCGAAACCGAACCCGTGGAGCAAGCCGAATATGAAAGCGACGATCCACGGAAAACGCCGGGTCAGGCTTGGCGGTTCCGTTGTCGGTCGGACAATTTCCAACGCCAAAAATACAATCGATAGAGCAATCAAGGCCTCTACGGGACCACCTGGCAGACCGACATAGCCAAGCGCTGCACTCGCCAGCGTAATCGAATGCGAGATAGTGAAAGCAGTCGCAGCGAAAATCACAGCGCGCCAATTGCGGATCAGCAGCACCAGCGCGATCACGAACAACAGATGATCCCAACCGGCCAGAATGTGCTCAACGCCGAGGACAAAATAGGTCTGCAAAACTTGCCAAGTATCGGGCTGCGCCGCGATCTGAGCCGAGGGTTCGCGCGCAGTAAGCCGCAGCGCCTGAGCCGGTTCATCCAGCGGCTGGACACGCACCAGCATATCGGACTGGCCGATCAGCCCCTGCATCGCAATCGACTGTCCGCCTAACGACCCCGTGCAAGTGAGCGATGCCGAACCGATTACCGCACCGCCCGCTACACCCATCTCGGCATCGTCGCGCATTGTGCAATTTGCCGGGATCGCAGGTGGCGCAGGCGCTTCGGTTGGTGGAGTCGCAAACGGCTGCTTCCAACTTAAACGCCATTCGCCCGCTGTTTCTTCAGTGAGCTCCAGATATCCCGGACGCAGCTCATCAGCCTGCACGCTGGCGGGCAGCATCAGCAGGCATATCAGCAGGGCAGCAAGCGCCCTCATTTTTCCACCGTCACCTCATAAGCGCCACGCAGAAGCTGATAGGCATCCTGCTTGCGCTGTTCGAGCGTGGTCAGCCGCCAATCATTCTCGACGCGATCACGAATGTCCTCAAATGCAGGCACCGCACCGACCTGGCGCTCGCGCAAACGGACCAGATGCCAGCCGAAACCTGATGCGACCGGACCCGACCAACCGCCCGTGTCTTCAATGGATTGCAAAGCTTCGAAGAATGCAATTCCGAACTGTTTTTCTACCGCTTGCGATGACGCGCCTTCGCTAGATACGGGCAAGTCAATCGACTGGCCTAAACCAACCCAATCATCAGCGTTTGCCAACCTACCAAGTGCAGCCTCCGCGTCGCCCTTCTCAGAGAAATAGAGCTGGTCGAAACTGTATTTCGTATCGTCAGCAAAGCGTTGGGGGTTCGAATCCAGCCAATCGCGGAGAGTTGTGTCCGTTGGCTGCGTGGTTTCAGCGATGCTGGATGCAAGGAAGTCCATCTTATTGGAAAGCCGCTTGCGCACGACCGCATCATCGCGGTCCAGCCCAAGCCGCAATGCCTCACGGTACAGTATCTCCTCGCGCAGCCATGTCTCGGTGAGCGTATCCAGTTCTGCGTCAGTAGGCGGACGCTGCATGGTCCGCTCCCACGTTAGCGCGATCCGTGCCCGATCCTCCTGCGAAATGGCAATGGTTCGGCTTGCCGGGTCAACCGGCTCGCCTTTCCACGCAAAGAACGCAAACAGACCAACGCCGAGGATTAGAAAATGGACGAGCGGCTCACGCGTCCAGCTTGGTAGTGTCATAGGGGCATCACGGCGCAGCTGGCTCTGATCCAATCCAGATCGGCGATGTATAGGCACGTTCCTGACCGACGGCATATTTTTGCGCTTCTTCGCTCAGCTCGATCCCGAACCGCACAGCGTCGAACAATGTCCAGCGCGGTGTCGGGATTTCCAGCACGCGCACATAGTAGAACGCGTTTTGGCCTGCGCGATATTCCGGATCCGTCCACACGGTTTGCAACTGCGGCGCGCCAATATCATTGGTGTAAGTCGCCTCTTCGCGGATCACCGTATTGCCCACGGCGGGTAGCTTACCGCCAACACTGCGGCGCGTATCCATGTCCGACCACACCACGTCGAACACTTTCTCACGCGTGGTTCCGTCAGCGGTGATCCAACCCTTCACAATCTGCACCCGGTCCAGATGCGCGCCATCAGGATCCTTGAGCGCCGAGACAATGAACTGCGGCGCCTTGCCTTCATCGGACAATTCACCGCCCATCGGAACCCCGCCTTTATAAGCGCCAGAGACCCAATCACCGGTGAAGTCCGTTTCGCCAAAATCGAACCCGCCGAAAAACCGTACGGTCATGCGCGGACCGGTGGTGGCATAGACTTCCCGCCGCATCATCGCGTCGAAGATTTCTGCCCGCGTGTTCGCTTTGGCCCACACAGCCGCATAACCGCCCGCCAGATAGTTCCAGCCGAACCGGCCAATGCGTGTGCCCAGATTCTGCTCGGCATTGGCGCGTTCACCGTTAGGTTCGTTGCCTGTGTGCTTGCCGAAGAAGTTGTCCTCGTCGCCGGTTGCCAGCGACGTATGGCTATCAGTCGAACCGATCATCCCGAACTTGTAAGGATTGGCTCCGGTTTGCTGCTCGATAGAAAGACCACGCTTCAATGCCTCACGCAGATATTCGCCAGCTAGCTGATCGTCTTCCTTATAGGCCGTCAGCGAGAGGTTGCCGATTTCCCAGCCCACATCACCATATCCCGCAAATTCGTCATTGGGCGAAAGGAACGGATGGGATTCGCTGTCGCCTTTGATCTGCGTTGCCTCGACCACCGGTTCACGCATCGCACGGCGGCGCGCCGTTTCCGCTGTCATCGGTCCGCCATCAGCCTGCGTCAGCTCAAACATCAAACCGTTGGACAGGTTCGAATTGTGCGGGATGGCCAGCACTTTGCCGCCAGTGCTCTCCTCATAGGCATCCATATGATCGAACAGCGCCGTCAGATCGCCGTCGAGTGCAGGAGCAGGCAGTATCTGCGACGTGCGGTCATATCCGTCACGGTACATCACAACACGGTGCAAATTGTTGCCACCCGGCATCAAGGTCCACTCATAGCCTGCAATCGGAGTGAACTTGCCTGGCTCGTAATATTTATCGAGCGTGGCCAGATGATCGGTCCACACGGTGCGGTTATTCTCTTCCTGTGCTTCTGGATCAGTGAGCGATTCAGGCAAAGTGCCATTCGATGCTGCTGTGATCAGCTCGGCAATCGCCAATTGCGACTGCTCTGGCGATTCATGCATCATATCGTACCAGCGCAGCAGCGTTTCATCCTGAATCATGAAGCGCGGTGCATTGTATAGCCGCTTGGTCGAACCCAGCGCATCACTGTGGTCGGCAATGACCAGGAAATCGAGGGGGCGAGCGAGCTGCGCCTCCATGCCGGTCGTGGCCATGACCTTCTCGCCGCGTGCGAATTTCAGCGCTGCATCGGGGCCTAGGCGCGTGCCAAAGCCAAATGCGTCAATCGAATTGTCTGTATGGAGGTGGGTGTCACCCCACAGCACTTGCTGCGGGTATGCGGCAATAGCGACAGTTGCCTCTGCTTCGGCGACGTCCTCAGCCTTGGCGACCGGATCGTGACGAATGAACAACCACCAAATGGCTGCTGCGAGAACCGCCACCAACACGACAATGCCGAGAATCTTTTTCATAACACCCCTCCTGCGCCGCGATTGGCTCGCGATCTAATAGGTTGCAGAATGCCACATATTACGGACCGGTCAAGTTATTGGGCGATCAGGTTATAGGACATTCAGGCAGATGTCTTTTTGAGCAAAGCCGAACGGGTGCAGCGGACCACGACTTCATCACGCTGGTTCAGCAGTTCGTGAGTGAATGTCGCGATCCCAGCGGTGGGACGCGATTTTGACTCTTTTAGTGCGGTAACTTCGCTTGTCGCGCGCAAAGTATCGCCGATGAATACGGGCCCCGGCATGACCAGCTTGTCATAGCCCAGATTGGCCACCAGAGTGCCCAGCGTTGTGTCGCCAACCGATAGGCCCACCATCAGCGAGAACGTGAAAGTACCGTTGACCAGAATCTGGCCAAATTCGGACTCCTTCGCGGCCTCCACATCCAGATGCAGCGGCTGCGGATTATGCGTCATGGTAGAAAACAGAAGGTTATCGGTTTCGGTAACAGTCCGGCGAATCTCGTGCTCGATCCGATCGCCCACTTGCCACTCGTCGAAGTGCCGCCCTGCCATAATCCGCTCCTACAATTAGTTTTTAGACCCATGCGGCATGCAGCCACTTGATTGCAACTGAAACTAGGTTCAGATCGCCAAAACTAACGACACGTTCCCACCTATAGATTGAGTCGCATATGTCCCGACCCGCTCCGCTTGATCGCTCCACTTTTCGCCTCGCATATCGGCAGGAAGAAAACGCCTGCGTCGCCGACCGCATGAAGCAGGCTGGTCCTGCGTCCAAACTGCACCAAGCAGCAGCGGACACTGCGGTGAAGTTGATCGAAGGCGCGCGCCGCCGGAAGGCCAGCGGCATTGACGCGTTTCTGCAGCAGTTCGGCTTGGATACCGAAGAAGGTATCGCGCTGATGTGTCTTGCCGAGGCTTTGCTTCGGGTGCCTGACATCGCGACTGCGGATTTGCTGATCCGGGACAAGATCGGCGATATCGACTGGGGTGACCATCTGGGCGAAAGCTCCTCCACATTCGTCAACGCTGCAACCTTCTCGCTGATGCTCACCGGCGAAGTGCTGGAGCGTCCGGACGAACACCAGCAGGGCATGAAGACTACGCTGAAACGGACCGTTGGCCGCTTGGGCGAACCCGTGATCCGCAAAGCGACCTTGCAGGCCATGCGCATTTTGGGCGGTCAATTTGTATTCGGCCGGTCGATCAAGGAAGCGCTCAAACGCGCCGCACCCGAACGCAAGCAAGGGCTGACGCACAGCTTTGATATGCTCGGCGAAGCGGCAATGACTTACAAGGATGCCGAGCGCTACCGCGTCGCCTATGAAGACGCCATCGAGCGGCTTTCGGGCGAAACTGACGGACAGGTCAGCACATCGCCGGGTATCTCGGTCAAATTGTCCGCATTGCACCCGAAATACTTCTTCACTCACGCCGATGAAGTCACCGCAGCGCTGGTGCCGATCCTCAAAGCGCTGGCGATCAAAGCCCGCGATGCAAATATGCATTTTACCATCGATGCGGAGGAAGCAGAGCGCCTCGAAGTATCGATGGATATCATCGAGACGCTGGCTGCTGACGATCAGATTTTCGTGAAAAGCGATGGTACCCGCTGGGGCGGTTTCGGCCTGGCGATTCAAGCCTATCAGAAACGCGCTGCGCCGCTGTGCGACTGGGTCATAAAGCTAGCGCGGCGACATGACCGCCGCTTGATGGTGCGCCTCGTCAAAGGGGCTTACTGGGATACCGAGATCAAAGTGTCGCAGGTCGGAGGATATACAGACTATCCGGTGTTCACTCGGAAGATCGCGACCGATGTTTCCTACCTCGCTTGCGCCTCCAAACTGATCGATGCGGGCGACGCGATCTATCCAGCCTTCGCCACGCATAACGCGTATACCGTTGGGGCGGTCAAGGCTTTGGTCGCGGATTCGCGCCATGATGCCAATTTCGAGTTCCAGCGCCTGCACGGCATGGGCGAAGATATCTTCGAAGAGCTCGCCAAGCTGGAGGGTAAGCAGCGCACCCCGGTGCGTATCTATGCTCCGGTTGGCAGTCACAAAGATCTGCTCGCCTATCTGGTCCGGCGTTTGCTGGAGAACGGCGCGAACTCGTCTTTCGTAAACCGGATGGCCGATGCAGAAGTGCCCGCCGCCGAACTCGCAACGGATCCGGTGGCCGACATCGCCGCGCTTGAACCCAAACGGAATCCTTCGATCCCGTTGCCGGCTGATATCTTCCCGGGCCGCGTGAACAGTGCCGGCGTCGATCTGTCCGATCCGCTGGTGCGCGAGCCATTGATGCAGCGTATCGAAGCCCTGGAAACGAAGCATTGGCATGCAGAGCCGACCTTCTGCTCAGACGATCCCGATTTCGAGGCAGAGATTGCCCCGATCAACAAGCCGCAAGATTTGACCAGCGAAGTCGGCACGCGGCGCGACAGCCTGCCTGAAGAAGTTGATACGGCGATTGAGAA
This sequence comes from Pontixanthobacter sp. CEM42, assembly GCF_017812015.1. Classification (GTDB taxonomy): domain Bacteria; phylum Pseudomonadota; class Alphaproteobacteria; order Sphingomonadales; family Sphingomonadaceae; genus Pontixanthobacter. The sequence goes on from NZ_JADQTN010000002.1 coordinate 125,292, forward strand.
AGCGAACGCCATACAGCCCGGCTGGAATGCACTAGGCGGCGAGAAGCGTGCGGTACTGCTTGAAGCCGCAGCCGACGCGTTTGAGGCGCATACAGACGAATTCCTGTCCTTGTGCCAGCGCGAAGCGGGCAAGACTCTGCTCGATGCTGTTCTCGAGCTGCGGGAAGCCGTCGACTTCTTGCGTTACTACGCATCGGAAGCCCGTCATCTGTGTTCGGAACCATTTCTGCTTCCCGGTCCGACCGGCGAGGAGAACCGCCTGAGCCTCGCAGGGCGCGGCGTGTTTGCCACTATCAGCCCGTGGAATTTCCCGCTGGCAATTTTCATCGGGCCCGCAGCTGCGGCATTGGCAGCAGGCAATACTGTTGTCGCAAAACCCGCCGAGCAAACCCCGCTGATCGCCGCGCTCGCAGTCAAACTGTGCCATGATGCCGGTATCCCCGAAGACGTCTTCCAACTGCTACCCGGAGCAGGCGATGTCGGGGAGCTGATCACCAGCGACCCGCGTCTGGCCGGGGTCGCGTTCACCGGATCAACCGATACAGCGCGCGCAATCAACCGCACGCTGGCCGCGCGCGACGGACCACTCGCAACCTTTATCGCCGAAACCGGCGGGCAGAACGCAATGATCGTCGATTCCTCTGCTTTGCCCGAGCAGGTGACACGCGATGTTGTGGCAAGCGCATTCCAAAGCGCGGGGCAGCGCTGCTCGGCATTGCGCATGCTCTATCTGCAGGAAGAGATTTACGACGAAACGCTGGAGATGATCTACGGCGCATTCGAAGCACTGCATATCGGTGATCCCGTCGATTTTGCCACTGATGTTGGCCCCGTCATCGACCCTGACGCGAAAGCAGCGCTGGAACGACACATTGCCCGCCGGAAGAAGGCCGGACGCAAAGTCTGGCGGCGCAAACTGCCGAAAGGCACTGGTACCGGCTGCTTCGTTGCACCGACAATTATTGAGTTGGACTCGATCCTCGATCTTAAGCGAGAGAACTTTGGACCGGTTTTGCACGTCGCACGTTTCAAAGGAGAGGATCTCGGTAGCGTTGTCGATGACATCAACACGACAGGTTTTGGCCTCACGCTTGGCCTACACAGCCGTATCGAAGAGACTCGCCGCTTCGTCGAGGCGCGTGCGCGTGTCGGCAATTTCTACGTCAATCGCAACCAGATCGGGGCGGTGGTGGAAAGCCAGCCGTTTGGCGGCGAAGGCCTGTCAGGCACTGGCCCCAAAGCAGGCGGACCGCATTACGTCGCGCGCTTTGCGACCGAGCGTGTGGTCTGCATCGACACGACAGCAGCAGGCGGCAACGCCAGTCTACTTGCAAGCTAGATCGCAAATTTCAGTTCACGTTCAGTCGGTGACGCATTAGAAGCTGCGCCATGTCCCGACTGAATGCTGCACTCCGCCTATTATCGCTAACACTGGCGATGATCCTATCGGGTTGGTCATTGCCAGCCGCGGCGGAAGTGAAAATGAGCTTTCACAGCTTCAATGGCTCCGTGCTGTTCGGCCGATACCCGCATGCATTTGTGCGATTGAAAGGCACGATGAAAGCTACCGGTAAAGCAGTGGATGAGAATTACGGGTTTACGGCCAAGAAAGTTTCTACCGCTATTCTTCGAGGCCCGGTCGAACATGACATCCTGATCGAGGATGAGAAATACATGAAGAAGACCAACGTCCATTTTACCGTCACCCTGACAGACGCTCAGGTTGAACAGGTCCGCGCAACAATGCGCGAATGGCGCGATGCTCCGGGCAAATATTACGATCTGGAAAAGCGCAATTGCATCCATTTCGTCGGCGCGATGGCGCAGATTGCCGGGCTGAAAGTGGACTATCCCAAGAAGATGCTGCGCCGTCCCAAAAAGTGGCTCAACTATATCAGTGAGAAGAACCCGGATCTGGGCGCGAAGAAGATCTGACCGCCACCATGCATGACTATCGGCGGGGATAAAAACCCCGCAACAGCTTGCCCCAAACGCGCCACTCGGGAATCACAAGCCTATGGCGATTCTTAGCGACAAATGGATACGGTCTGCGGCACAAGAAAAGGGCATGATAGAGCCTTTTGTCGAGGCACAGCGCCGTGATGGCTGCATATCCTACGGCCTCAGCTCATACGGATATGACGCGCGGGTAGCGCCCGAGTTCAAGATCTTTACCAATGTCGACAGTACAATCGTCGATCCCAAAGAGTTCGACCCGAAAAACTTCGTCGATCGCGAAACCGATGTCTGCATCATCCCGCCCAACTCTTTCGCTTTGGCGCGCACGGTCGAATATTTCCGTATTCCCGAAGATGTGCTGGTCATCTGCCTCGGCAAGTCAACCTATGCGCGCTGCGGGATCATCGTGAATGTCACTCCGCTCGAGCCAGGCTGGGAAGGCCACGTGACACTGGAATTTTCCAACACAACGCCGTTGCCCGCAAAGATCTACGCCAATGAAGGCGCGTGCCAGTTCCTGTTCCTGAAAGGGAATGAACGCCCCGAAGTCACCTATGCGGACCGAGCGGGCAAATATATGGGCCAGAAGGGCGTTACGCTGCCGAAATTGTAGGGGTTTCGCGGAACGATGAAGGCATCGTTCTCGTCCGGTTTCGACCCATTCTCGGTCATAGCGCGTTGGCCAAAGGTGGGCCGATTGCCGAATGATTGGTTCTAGCTCGCCAAAGCTGAAAAGCAGACATGCTGTTCACGACCCATTTGCAGTCTTGCTGACGAACGGCCAAAGTCATGAGAATGAGCGTTTCCTACTTCCAACGCATGTTTGTTAGCCTCGCTATTTGTGCGGGACTGACAAGCTGCACTTCTAGCGCGCCATCGAACGAACAGCAGTGGGTCTTTTGCATGCCTGACGGATGGATATTCACAGTGAACGAACCCGAGCAGCGAGTTCGATGAGCTGACGTGGAATTCGATTATGGACCGAATTGCGTCGGACGTTGCCTCAAAGGATTTGACGCTGTGGTGAACGCGCTGAAAGAGAGACGTGAAGGAGGGTCGACCTTCGGCACATGGCAAACCTATGTTGATCGCAACGATGGGATTGAGGAAAGCTACACCTTCTCTATCCAAGCAGACACACCAGATGATTTGATCGTCGATTCACAGGTTTACGAGTCGGCCAGCCAATTGTTTGGTTGCGAATTTGCCCTACGACTTTGATGTCCGCTTTCCACCCCACAAACCGCCGATCATGGTTTTCCTACACCCGCTACGTCTGCTAGCCAGCGCCATCATATTGTCGTTCACCAAGAGCAGGAGGGCTTGCGCTAAGTCTCTTTGTCATCTGGAGCAGCGGAAGTTCCCAAACACCCCCGGGGCCCCAACTGTGACAACCAACTTGGCATCGAGTGATAAATTCTCACTATATCAATGAGATAGACGGAACCCCCGGAGTTGACACACTGTCGCCTTTGTCGCCCATCTGTCACCCAAGTACCGCCATGCCGTAACGGCTTTGACTCGCGCCGCGTCACAGCGCATCACTGCGCGCGAAGGAGAGATTTTGATGTCCAAGGAAAACCGCGAATTCGATATCGTTGTATATGGTGCGACAGGCTATACTGGCCGTCTGGTCGCCGAATATCTGGTCAACCAGTACGGGGGCCGCGATGACGGTCCAAAATGGGCGATGGCAGGCCGCAACCAGTCGAAGCTGGAAGATGTCCGCGACCTGATCGGCGCACCCAAGGATACGCCGCTGATCGTTGCCGATGCGTCCGATCCGGACAGCCTGACCGATATGGTCCAGAAGACCAAAGTCGTTCTGACAACTGTCGGACCTTACCAGCTTTACGGTAATGAATTGGTCGAGGCGTGCGCACGTGAAGGCACGGACTACACGGATCTTTGCGGCGAACCCGGCTGGATGCGCGAGCAGATCGACAAGCATGAAGATCTGGCCAAAGCCAGCGGCGCACGGATTTGTTTCTCTTCGGGCTTCGACTCGATCCCGTTCGATCTCGGCGTGTTGATGCTGCAGAAGGAAGCCAAGGCGAAATTCGGCAAGCCTGCGCCGCGCGTCAAAGGCCGCGTTCGCGCCATGGCCGGAACCTTCAGCGGCGGTACCGCAGCCAGTCTGACCGCAACGATGAAGTCTATCGCCAAAAACCCGAAACTCATTCCGATCCTGCAAAGCTCATTCGGCCTGACACCCGGATTTGAAGGCCCCTCACAGCCATCGGGCCTGATCCCTGAATATGACAAGGATCTGGGCAAATGGGCTGCGCCATTCATTATGGCTGCAATCAACACAAAGAACGTTCACCGGACCAACTTCCTGCTCGGCCACCCCTATGGCGAAGACTTCAAATATGACGAGATGATGCTGACCAGCGCTGGCGAAATGGGCGAGAAAGCCGCCAAGGCAGCGGCGGAAATGCTCAAAAACCCATTCGGTGCAAAGCCGCCCAAGCCCGGCGAAGGTCCAACGCCCGAAGAGCGCGAGAACGGTTTCTATGATGTGCTGTTCGTTGGTGAAATGCCCGATGGCGAAACCATCCATTACGGCGTCAAAGGCAAGTATGATCCGGGCTATGGCTCTACCAGCCGGATGATCACAGAAACTGCGATCGGATTGCTCGAAAGCGACGCTGACGGCGGGATTGGCACACCGGGATCATTCCTCGGCGAAGCACTGGTCAAGCGCTTGGAAGATAATGCCGACCTGACCTTCGCGGTCGAGTAGGTCTAAGGCTATTCGGGACAGGGAATGCGAGTGGCAAGCAAGCGGATTTGTTTGACCCACTCGCCATTCTCATCCTTCGCCAGCGTAACGCGGTGCCAGCTATCGGGCCCTAGACGCTCGAAATAGGCCCTGAAGTTCGGGCGCTGCGGATATTCCTGCCACATGGTCAGCTTGCCATCGATCATCTTGGCGCGCAGATCCTGTACCTGATTGGTCGCCGTGTGGACCCACATCATATCCCATTCGCCGGCTTTCGTGTCCCACATACGAACATTGATGCCGCGCGGCGTTTCGGGATCGATGCCGGGGTCGACTTGGTACCAATCATCCTCAATCGCCATACCGCCAAGGATATAGCGCCCATTCCAGCGAGACGGTGGTGCACCAGGGCGTGGTGGTGACCAACCCGTACCCAGCCAGGCATGGCCGGTAATCGTATAGTCACCGATCAGAAAATCGAACTGCGACAACTCTTCGGGAGCATTGGCATGCGGCATTCCATAGTCGCATCCAGGAGGAGCAAGTGCCACATCAGCATCCTGCGCGGCAGCCGGTACCATCGCGCACAGCGAAACTGCGGCTACCAGTGTCAGCTTATCTAGGTATTTCATGCCCTGTCCCTCCACAATTCGCGGACGTGCTAACACGCGCCGCGAACCGTGGGAAGGAGACGGCAAAGCTTAGAAGCTGGTGCGAACGCTTACTTTGAAGTTGCGTCCTGCAAGCGGAAGGAATTCCTTGGTAAAGCTCGTGTGACGGCGACCTTCAACGTCGAAAATATTGTCAGCCTGCAACAGGACAGTAACATTGTCGCGATTCTTCAGCGGACGCCATGCGATCGCAGCATTGACGAACGTGAAGGCGGCGGTCTCTGTCTCGAACTCAGCAACATCGTCTTGCTTACCGAAATGCTGAACTTCCGCACGCGCTTCGAACGGACCTGTTTCCGCAATGACAGCGCCAAGCAGGCTCAGGGGCGGAATGCGGGGTACGTTTGAGCCATCATTGATCTGGGCATCCACATAGGATGCCCGCAGATCGGCCGATATCGTGAAGCCGTCTTGTTTGACAACCGGAAGCATTAGCTCACCTTCGAAACCGAAGAACCGCGCATCGTCCTGCAGGAAAACGAACACAGGCAGATCATCTTCCTCCTGATCGGTAGGGCTGAGATAAATGTAGTTGTCGAACTGCTGGTAATAAATCGATGCGCCGAACGAAACGTCGCCGGTCTCACCGCGAATGAAAGTCTCCAGACCCCATGCGCTTTCGACGTCGAGGTTAGGGTCGCCGATTTCGAATGTCTGAGTCGCAATGTGCGGCCCGTTCGCAAACAATTCTTCACCCGCTGGCGCACGCTCTGAACGCGAACCGGTAATACCGAAGCGAATATCGTTCTCGCTCCCCACAACCGCCGAAAGCGCGCCGGAGAACAGATTGAAGTTACGCTCAAGCCCGAGCGGATCGGAATCGACGCTAACATTCTCGTAGCGCGCCGCTCCTTCGATCTGCACATTGCCAACATCAAATTCTTGCGCCGTGAAGATACCGATCTGGGTCGTTTCATTAGGCGCTACGAAAGCTTCCTCGCCGACAGCTTGGAAATCCCGCGATGTAAACTGCGCACCAAAAACGCCGCTGCCACTCTGGATCAGCTCGGCGCGTGCTTCAAAAGTTTCGGTGTCGAATACTGTACCGACTTCGGTGCCTTCGAATTCAGTGTGAGTGTAGTCGGAATAGCCGCCACGGATCTTCAGACGTTCAAAGAAACCTCCGCCCAGCGCAATGTCGCCGCGGAAATCAAAACGCCATTGCTCGAGGCCGATTGAGACAGTTTCTTCGCCTTCTTCCTCTTCTTCCTCTTCGCCTTCTTCCTCACCGTGATGGTGACCGCCCTCGGGGTTGCCCGGAATTCCGTAGAAGGTGTCGTAATAACCAGCCGATGCGCCGAAGCTCGATTCGCCAAGGATCACTCCGATACCGCCGTTGAAAGTGTAGGTTTCGGTTGAAGTATTCGGAACGAAACCAAACTGGTTGGCTGCTTCGCGAAGCTCTTCCGCCTCTTCCAATTCGCCTTCTTCCTCTTCCTCTGCAGCGTCGCCGAGCAAATCGGTGCGCAGCGCGTCAGTGACCTGAAATCCCGGAATCTCAAGATTGCCGGTCTCGCGGTAAGAGCCGTCGACATGGACAACAAAGCTGTCGCCAAGGCCGGCATCGAGCGAAATACCGCCACTGCGGAGATCACTGGCCGTATCACCCGCGAGCAATGCATCGACATGAATACCATTTTCAGGAACTGCGATTGGGATACGCTTGTCGATGACATTCACAACACCACCGATTGCCTGACTGCCGTATAGCAGCGCCGCTGGTCCGCGCAGCACTTCAATCCGGTCAACGGTCAATGGATCAATGGTCGTTGCATGATCGGCAGAGGTGTTGGCCACATCGGCCGTACCCAAGCCATCAATCAAAATGCGAACGCGCTCACCGTCTTGACCGCGTAAGATCGGACGCGACGCACCTGGTCCAAAACTGGTGGCTGAGACACCAGGGACTTTGGCAAGCACCTCACCAAGCTGTCCGTTCAGGTTGCGCTGGATTTCATCGGGTCCAAGAGTGGTTTGGCCAGCAATAAAGTCTAGCTGCTCCAGGCCTTCTGCAGTCACCAATATTTCGCCGCGATCATGCGGATCTTTTGGTTGCCCTTCTTCGGTCGTTTCTGCCTCTTGGGCAGAAAGCGTTTGCGGCAGGGCAAGCGCCATAAGTGGCAATGTGCAGAGCGAGAGGTTGCGCAGCTTCATAGCAGTATGATCCAATTTCTTGATGTTACAACGTTACGTACCTGATAACGATACAGTATCACATTGCAACCCGCTGAATCGACGAACTGCCCCCGTTCCCCCACGAACGACGCCGACAGTGACCAAATTGCCACGAATGATGGCCAGCCTGCGTTGCAACCCTTTTGGGACCGCTGGCATCATGGGCTCTGAATTCAAATGCTTGGGAGATTGAGTCCTTTCTCGCGGGCGCAATCGATAGCCTCATCATAGCCGGCATCGGCGTGACGCATCACGCCGGTTGCCGGATCATTCCAAAGCACACGGCCAAGCCTGCGCGCGGCATCGTCTGTGCCGTCCGCCACAACAACCATCCCGCTGTGCTGGGAGAATCCCATCCCGACCCCGCCGCCGTGATGCAGACTGACCCATGTCGCGCCCGAGGCGGTATTGAGCAGCGCATTAAGCAGCGGCCAGTCGGACACTGCGCTTGATCCGTCTTTCATCGCCTCGGTCTCGCGATTGGGGCTGGCGACCGAGCCACTGTCCAGATGATCGCGCCCGATCACCACCGGCGCACTCAACTCGCCGCTCGCCACCATTTCGTTGAAGGCCAGACCAAGACGGTGACGGTCGCCCAACCCGACCCAGCAGATCCGCGCAGGCAAGCCCTGAAATTCGATCCTTTCGCGCGCCATATCGAGCCAGCGATGCAGATGCGCATCATCGGGCATCAGTTCCTTCACCTTCTCGTCGGTCTTGTAGATGTCCTCCGGATCACCCGAAAGCGCAGCCCAGCGGAACGGGCCGACACCACGGCAGAATAGCGGGCGGATATAGGCCGGTACGAACCCGGGGAAGTCGAACGCGTTCTCTAGCCCCTCATCCAGTGCGACTTGCCGGATATTGTTGCCGTAATCGAGCGTCGGCACACCCGCATTCCAGAAATCGAGCATCGCCTGCACTTGTATCTTCATCGAGGCGCAGGCGGCTTTTCCCACCGCTTTGGGGTCGCTTTCTCGCTTCTCAAGCCATTCGCCCATTGTCCAATCGAGCGGCAGATAGCCATTGACCGGATCATGCGCCGATGTCTGGTCGGTGACGATATCCGGACGCACGCCGCGCTTGACCAGTTCGGGGAAAACTTCAGCCGCATTGCCACATAGACCAACCGACTTTGCTTCGCCCGCAGCGGTCCATTTCTCGATCAGCGCCAATGCCTCGTCCAGCGTATCAGCCCTTTCATCAAGGTACCGAGTCCGCAGACGGAAATCGATGCTCTCAGGATTGCACTCCACCGCTAGGCAGCATGCCCCCGCCATTACGGCAGCGAGTGGTTGCGCGCCGCCCATCCCGCCGAGCCCTCCGGTGAGTATCCATTTGCCCGTGAGATTGCCGTCATAATGTTGGCGCCCGGCCTCGACAAAGGTCTCATATGTGCCCTGCACGATGCCCTGCGTGCCGATGTATATCCACGAGCCAGCCGTCATCTGGCCGTACATCATCAGGCCTTTCTTATCGAGCTCGTTGAAGTGGTCCCAATTCGCCCAATGCGGGACGATGTTAGAGTTCGCGATCAATACGCGCGGTGCGTCTTTATGCGTCTGGAATACACCAACCGGCTTGCCCGATTGGACCAGCAATGTCTGATCTTCAGTGAGCGTTTTCAGCGTATCGGCGATCCGGTCAAAATCACCCCAAGTCCGCGCCGCGCGCCCGATGCCGCCATATACGACCAGCTCGTCAGGGTTCTCCGCAACCTCCCGATCCAGATTATTGTGCAGCATCCGAAACGGTGCTTCGGTTGTCCAACTCAGGCAATTGAGATCGGAGCCTGTCGGACTTTTAACATCGCGGCGGTTGGGTAGGGTTCGGGTCACAATGTCTCTCCAAAAGAGTGTGCTTTTGCTATGTTGGAAATGGCGTTCAAAACGTTGCGCAAGACGCCGCGCAAGGCTTCGGCTCTGCCTGCGTCATAGGCAAAGGGTGGTTCTTCACTTGCCAGATAATTGCGCTGTGCCAATTCCATCTGGATCGCGTGAACGCCATCTTCCGGGCGGCCATAATGCCGCGTCGTCCAGCCGCCTTTGAAACGGCCATTGGTGATGCTTGTATATTGGTTGGTGGATTCGCATTGCCGCGCGACCGCTATAGTGATTGCCGGGTCGCAGGTTTGCCCCTGATTGTCGCCAATATTGAAATCGGGCAGCTGGTTATCGAACAGATGCGGGATTTCGCACCGGATCGAGTGGCAGTCATAGAGAATAGCAAATCCATGGGCTGCTTTCGCGCGGTCGATCTCACTCTTTAGCGCCGCATGATATGGTCGGTGAAAGCTATCAAGACGCCGCGCATTCTCGGCTTCGTCCGGCTCGAGCAGCCAGATCGGCTCATCATCAAAGCTACTGATCGGAACCAATGAGGTCGTGTTCTGGCCGGGATAGAGACTGATGCCAGCCGGATCGCGATTGGCATCGATCACATAGCGGCTGAAATTCGCACGCACGACAGTCACATCGTCCAGCAGGCCGTCATATAGCTGCGGAATATGCCAATCGGTGTCGCGCAATTCCTTGCCGAGATCGTTGAGATTGCGCTCGATATCCGGCGGCACATAGGTACCCGAATGCGGCTGTCCCAAAATGATGGGGGACGAACCATGAATGACCGAAACGGGCTCCATGGTTACAGATCCAGCGGTGCGACATCATGCGCCGCCTCAGCCAAGCACGTATCGTTGCTGACCAGATCAGCGAGAACTTGCAGATCGGGGCTGACGATCCGGTCATCAATCAAGGCTGGGCTATGCTTGCGGATCTCTGCGATCACTTTCTGCAAGAATGGACTGGTTGAGAGCGGGGCGCGCAGTTCGATCCCTTGCGCGGCGGCCATCGCCTCTACGCCCAATATCCCCGCCAGATTGCGGTTCATCTCCAACAAGCGCCTCGCGGCATGGCAGGCCATTGAAACATGGTCTTCCTGATTGGCCGAGGTCGGGGTGGAATCCACCGAGCGCGGATTGGCAAGCGCTTTGTTTTCGCTCATCAAGGCAGCCGAGGTTACTTCGGCAATCATCAGGCCAGATTTCAATCCCGGATCTGGGGCGAGGAAAGCCGGCAGGCCGAAACTCAGCGCCGGATCGACGAGCAAGGCCACACGACGCTGCGCAATTGCACCGATTTCCGAAATCGCAATGGCAATCAAATCAGCAACCAGCGCGACGGGTTCGGCGTGAAAATTGCCGCCGGATACGATCTCCCCGTCAGAAAGCACCAACGGGTTGTCTGTCGCTGCATTGGCTTCGACTTCCAGCGTAGCGGCTGCATGGCGCAACTGATCCAGACAGGCGCCGATCACTTGCGGGGCGCAGCGCAGGCAATAGGGGTCTTGCACCCGCTCATCGCCTTCTTGATGGCTTTCGCGAATTTCTGATCCGTCGAGCAGGCTTCTGAGTCGCGCGGCGCTTTCGATCTGGCCGCGATGTCCGCGCAGTGCATGAATTTCGCTGTGGAATGGCGCAGATGACCCCATCGCTGCATCGATCGACAAAGCGGCTGTCGTCAGCGACGCTTTGGCCAGTTGCCACGCCTCGAACAGCCCCACCAGAGCGAGCGCGGTCGATGCCTGCGTCCCATTGAGTAGTGCAAGGCCTTCCTTCGCCTGCAGTGCCAAAGGCTCCAACCCAGCCGCGTGCAATGCCGCAGAGGCATCCATCCGCTCACCACGATAGAATGCGTCGCCCTCACCCATCATCGCGGCGGCCATGTGCGCGAGCGGGGCAAGGTCGCCCGATGCACCGACCGATCCCTTTTCAGGGATAAGCGGGATTACATCCGCGCCGGCCATGTTCTGGAGTTGCTCGATCACTTCGACCCGCACGCCCGATGCACCGCGCCCCAAGGAAATGCATTTGAGCGCCATGATCAGCCGCACAATCTCTACAGGGAGTGGTGGACCGAAACCGGCACTATGCGATCGCACGAGGTTGCGCTGAAGGTCGGCCAGCCGGTCATCTTCAATCCGCACCGAAGCCAGTTTGCCGAAGCCGGTATTGACGCCATAGATGGGGTCACCATCGCTTATCCGGTCGGCAAGTGTTCGGGCCGATGCGCGTACAGCCGTGAAGGCTTGGTCATCCAACGCAAAGGCCGATTGTTCCCGATACAGAGACTGAAGTTGATCGAGAGAAACCGATCCCGGTTTGAACGAGATAGTCATGCGGCAGTCCTGCTTGAAATAGTTTTGAACAAGGGCGAACCACCGATCCAGTAGGAAAGCTCGGATGGATGCTCAGCATCCCACACAGCAAGCTCCGCCTGCGCGCCGGTTTCGATAGTCCCGTAGTCGCCGGCTAGGCCAAGCGCTTTAGCGGCATTGCGGGTTGTGCCAGCCAGAACCTCTTCAGGTGTCATGGCGAATTGGGTGCTCGCCATATTCATTGCGGTGAGGATCGATGACAGCGGCGAGCTGCCCGGATTGCAATCAGTCGCAACCGCAATCGGCACCTGGTGGGCGCGTAAGGCCTCGATCGGCGGCAGTTTGGTTTCGCGCAAAGTGTAGAACGCCCCAGGTAGGATCACCGCAACCGCGCCAGAGTTCGCAAAGGCAGGCACATCCTCCTCGGCCAGATGTTCGAGGTGGTCAGCAGACAACCCACTATATTCACCAACCAGCAAGGCGCCCTTTAGATCGGATAGCTGCTCAGCATGCAGCTTCACCGGAAGATTCAGCTCTTTCGCAGCTTTGAACACTCGCTGTATCTGCTCAGCAGTGAAAGCGATTGTCTCGCAGAATCCGTCAACCGCGTCAGCCAAGCCCTCAGCCGCAGCTTGCTTCAGTCCAGCAATTGCGACCTCGTCCAAATAGGCGTCGGCGCGGTCCTTATATTCTGGCGGCAAAGCATGCGCGGCAAGCCATGTGGTGACGATCTTGACCGGACGCAGCGTTTCAAGATGCCGCGCCAGCCGCAGCATCCGCATTTCATCCTCGATAGTCAGGCCATATCCAGATTTGATTTCAATCACCGCGACGCCCGCAGCGATCAGATCATCCAAGCGGCGAAGTGCGCCTGCGATCAGTTCCTCATCGCTCGCATCGCGCGTGGCATTTACTGTCGAGACGATACCGCCACCGCTGCGCGCTATTTCTTCATAGCTCGCGCCATTGAGCCGCATTTCAAACTCGCGCGCGCGATTACCACCGAACAGCAAATGCGTGTGGCAATCGATCAAAGCCGGAGTGACTAAGCGTCCGCTCAAATCGTCCTGATCGAAAGCCGAGAATTGGTCGGGAAGTGTGCTTCTCTCGCCAAACCAAGCGATTTTGCCGCCCTCCAACGCCACCGCGCCATCGGCGATCAGGCCATAGGGAATACCGCCTTCGGCCATCGTCGCCACGGTGCATCCGGTGAGGAGAATCTTTTGCTGCATCACACTTGTCATCACGCTCCACTTTCGTATTATGTATGCACATAATAAAGTGAGGCGCAAGCGCGATGGTCCAGACAATCTCGGCACGGCAGGCTCTGACAGCAGATGGCTGGCGCGAGAATGTGACCGTCGCGATCGATGCCTCGGGGGCGATAAGTGCCATTGCCGACGGCACCGCCGAAGCCGATCATCAGGCCGGGATATTGCTGCCCGCTTTGTCCAATGTGCATAGCCACAGCTTCCAGCGCGCGATGGCCGGTCTGGCCGAGAAACGCGGCGACAATGCGCATGACGACTTCTGGACTTGGCGCGAGGTCATGTACCGTTTTCTGGAATTGCTCACACCCGACGATGTCGAAGCCATCGCCGCGCAGGTTCAGATGGAAATGCTTGAAGCTGGCTATGCAGCCCAGGCAGAGTTTCACTACCTCCATCATGCTCCGGGCGGGCAACGCTACGACCGGATCGACGAACTATCGGCGCGTCATATCGAAACCGCGCGGCAAACTGGCATCGGCTACACCCACTTGCCGGTGCTCTATATGCAAGGCGGATTGGACGGCAGAGCACTCGAAGGCGGTCAGCTACGGTTCGGTTGCGATATCCACCGGTTCGAGGAACTTTTTGCGGCAATCCGATCGGGCTGGGCTGGCTGCCCAACCGACTTCACCCTTGGTGTTGCGCCACACAGTCTGCGCGCCGTTTCACGCAGCGGGCTGGATGCTGCCATTGCATTAGCGCCCGATGGGCCAATCCAGATCCACGCTGCCGAGCAGGTGGGCGAAGTGCGCGAGGTGCAGGAGGCATTGGGCGCGAGACCGATAGAGTGGCTGCTCGCAAATATGCCCATCGATGAACGTTGGTGCTTCATCCACGCTACACAAATGGAGCCAGCAGAATGCGATGCGTTGGCTAAATCCAAAGCGGTCGCTGGGCTGTGTCCGATTACTGAGGCGAACTTAGGCGATGGTATCTTCGACGCAGCACGCTTTCTTGGTGCTGGCGGGCGGATCGGCATCGGTTCTGACTCTAACGTGAGAATTGCATTGAGCGAGGAATTGCGAATGCTGGAAGTGTCACAACGCTTGCGCGACAAGCGCCGCGTTGTCCTAACCAGCGATGGCGTCCGATCCAACGGTCGCAACCTCTACGAAAAGGCGGCCGCAGGCGGGGCGCAAGCGATTGGCCGCAATGCCGGGCGCATCGAAGTCGGCGCTTTGGCCGATCTGACAGCACTCGATGATAGCCACCAAACGCTCGCCGCACTGAGCGGTGACACAATTCTCGACAGCTGGATATTCGCGTATGACGACAGTTTGGTCAGCGATGTATGGTCCGCCGGACGCCACACAGTAAGTGACGGCAGGCATCCGCAGCATGATCAGATCAGCGAGCGTTTTAAGAACACCATGATCCGCCTCCGCAACGCACTATGAGTATGGACGCATGAGCAGCATGTCTCACCAAACAATCCGCAAGGCGGTGCTCGACCGTATCCAGTCGGGCGAGTGGCCGTTGGGGGCGTTGATTCCGGGCGAGGTGGAACTGGCCGAAGAATATGGCTGCGCACGAACGACAGTGAACCGCGCCCTGCGCACTCTTGCCGAAGAAGGTCTGGTGGTTCGCAAACGCAAAGGCGGCACACGCATCTGCGCCATGCCCGTGCGGCAGGCGAAGTTCGAAATCCCGATTATTCGGGAGCAAGTCGAGGCTGGCGGTAGCACGTACGGTCACCGGGTCATCACACGCACTGTAACCGTCCCACCATCTGAAATAGCCGAACGTCTGAGTATCCCTTCAGAAGCTGAAGCGCTGCACCTTACGACGCTACATATGGCCGGTGAAGAACCATACGCTTGGGAAGATCGTTGGGTGAATGTTCAAGCCGTTCCCGCGATTGCTGACGCCCCTCTGGAGACGATCAGCGCCAATGAATGGCTGGTGCAATCGGTGCCGCTCTCCAGCGGCGATGTCCGGTTCTCTGCCGAGAATGCCTCAAAGGCGATCGCCGAGACGTTAGGGGCAGAAGCCAACACCGCACTCTTCCGCATAGACCGCACAACGTGGCTTGAGGATCAGACGATCACCACAATGACCCTGTATTACCATGAAGGTTTTCAACTCACGTCGCAGCTTTGATACGCAGAAGCGTACCAAACCGATCTCAGATCTGAAAGAAAATGGAGCGGGCGAGGCGATTCGAACGCCCGACCCCAACCTTGGCAAGGTTGTGCTCTACCCCTGAGCTACGCCCGCTCACTAGACGTTACCGGAAAACCGGCTCCGAGATTTCGATCCAGCTAGTGAATCACCCTGTCTCGGTGGGGAGGCGGGCAATTAGCAGCGGTTTCTCAACCCCGCAAGGCCAAAATGCGCGAATGTTAGGGCCATGGAAAGGTCTTGCTGCAGCGCTCTGTTTCGCCCTTCACATATCGGCTAGAAGACCCACATAGAACAAGCAGATTACCACCAAGAAGGATAGTACGTTGGCAAGCATGGGCATGAATATCGACGAACAGAAAGCCGTAGAACGCTTCAAGACAGAGGTCGTCGACCCATCAATGACGCAATTGGTGATTTTGGATTTCTGGGCCGAATGGTGCGGGCCGTGCAAAGCGCTGGCGCCGATGCTGGAGAAAGTCGCGGCGGAATACGCTGACAAGGGCGTGATCTTGGTCAAAGTGAACGTCGATGAAGAAAAATTCATCGCCAGCCAGTTCCAAGTCCAGTCGATTCCGACCGTCTATGCCATGTTCCAAGGCCAACCGGTCGCTGATCTGACGCAAGCGCGCAGCGAATCGCAAATGAAAGAAGTGCTCGATCAGCTGGTCGAGAAACTGCCCTTGCAAGTCGGCGGAGGCGCACAGCAGCAACCCGATGTTGAGCAGTTTATCACCATGGCCGAACAAGTGCTGGCCGAAGGTGATGCCGAGCGAGCCGCCGGTGTCTTTATGCAAGTCATCGATATGGTATCCGACAACGCCGCCGCTCATGCGGGTTTAATCCGCGCATTTGTCGCTGGAGGCAAAGTAGACGAAGCCCAACAGATCGCAGACGCTATCGAGCCAGAGATCAAGGAAGATGCCGCTGTGCAGCAGGCGCTCTCCGTTCTGGAACTGGCCGGTACGCAGGTCGATGATGGCGAGCTCGCTGCTCTGCGCACAACCGCTCAGGACAAGCCCGAAGATATGGACGCACAATTGGCCTTTGCCGAAGCGGCATTCGCCGCGAACCAGCGTGATGAAGCTGCTGACACGCTGCTCGCCATGGTCAAAGCTGACCGCGAGTGGAATGATGCGGCCGCGCGGACTAAACTTTTGCAGATTTTCGAAGCAGTCGGGCTGGAAGACGAATGGGTCTCCGCCACGCGCCGCCGCCTGTCGAAGATCCTATTCGACTGAAGATGGCAGAGCGACTTTCCATCTTTCCGCTGACCGGAGCACTGCTATTTCCCGGATTGCAGATACCGTTGCATATCTTCGAGCCGCGCTATCGTGCGCTGGTCAGCGATGCGCTTGCGCGTGATCGGCGGATCGCGATGATCCAGCCGCAACGCCCCGAAGAGGGGGCGCCGCTGTTCCAAGTCGGATGCGTAGGGAAGATCGGCGATGTCGAAGCGATGGATGACGGACGCTACAACGTCGTCCTTGAAGGTCAGAGTCGTTTTCGTATCCTGCGCGAATTGGATGTCACCACACAGTTTCGCCAAATCGAAGCCGAGCTGATCTTAGAACCTAAAGATGAGTTTCTGAGCAGCATCGAACGTGCAAGCTTTGAGCGCGAAGCAAAACGTTTTGCCGATGCACAGGGTTACAGCGTCGACTGGGACTCAGTCACACGGCTCGACGACGTATCGCTAATCGACGGCGTGTCTCAAATTGCCCCGTTCGACCCGGCTTCCAAACAAGCATTGCTGGAGGCGAATACCTTGAACGAACGCTGCGAGCTATTGGTCCAGCTGATGCAATTTTATAGCCGCCGCGATGGCGATGATGACCGCGTAACGCTGCAATAGGGATCAGATCCCAAAGCTGCCCTTCAAGCCATCGATCACATATTGTGCTGCCAGCGCCGCCAGCAGAACGCCGAGAAGACGTGTGACAACTGCTTCGACACGGTCACCAAAGATACGCATCAACGGTCCCGCTGCGATCAGCGCCAGCATGGTCAGCAGCAGCACTGATCCGAGCGCTCCAAGCACGACCAGAGTCTGATCAGTGCCCTCCGCCTCATTCATCAGCAGCATGATTGCGGCGATTGCGCCCGGTCCCGCGAGCATCGGCATGGCCATCGGGAAGACCGACACGTCTTCGATCTCGGGATCGGCGCTAACTTTGTCGGCCCGTTCGGTCCGGCGCTGAGTGCGTTTTTCGAACACCATTTCAAACGCGATCCAGAACAGCATCATGCCGCCCGCTATGCGGAAACTGTCGAGCTCAATATGAAGCGCCGAGAGCAATTGCTCGCCGAACAGCGCGAAACCAACAAGGATCACGGTCGCAATCAAGCACGCGCGGATCGCCATGCTGCGCTGCTGTGCGGTGGTCGCGCCTTTGGTCAGGCCAGCATAGATCGGCGCACAACCCGGCGGATCGATCACCACGAACAGCGTGATAAAGGCAGATATAAAGAGTTCAGTCATGGGCGTTCCCCACCGCTTAGTCGGTAGATACAGCTCCCAATGGTTGATCCAGTGCGACTTGCCAACTGCCCGATGTCAAATATTCGGCGACAAATCTGCGCTGACCAGCCCCGGGATGCTCCCACCGCCACCGCAGCGTTCCATCGCGAGAGGTAGCGACGGTGTTGCGGGTTCCCTCTGGAATGGCGAGCGCGGGCGGCGCAGGCTTTGCATCCGCTCGCTCGAAACCGGGGCGCTCGCAATCGGCGACAAGGCCGCGGATCGATTCAAGCGCGGTAACCAAAATCTCGTCTTCGCCAATGGGTTCTTCCGGTGCCTTTTGTGCAGGCTGCGGGTCATCACGAACCGCAGCATCATATATCCAGAGGTACTCACGATCGGGTTGGCGCTGCCACACGGTCACGAAGCTTCCGACAACGCCATCGGGCTCACGGAAACGCCCTTCGCTGACCGCAACGGAACCATCGCAGCTCATCCAAACCGTATCCGGAGACCAGCGAACCGCTTCTTCGGGGTCCTTAAGAGCCGAGAGCCACGTCGATGCAACGACGGGTCCTTTGCGGCCGTGAATGATCGCGCCGGGTGCTGCGAAAGCCCGGAATGCGGTCCATTGCCCGTCTTCTTGCGCCGCGCGAGCAAAAGCCAGTTCTGCTGCGACGACTTTGCTTGGCTGCGCCACACCGGGCGCGCCAACCAATGCGCGCTTGATCCGCTCTTGAGAGATTCTCGGTCCGCCGCCGGTGCACCCAGCAACGAGTGCAGCCAGCGCAACGAGCGTGATCGCGCGGATCATATCGCACCCTCGGAAAGCGCGATATTCTCATTGCGATGCGCAGCAACCAGCGTGTTGCGGAGCAGGACCGCAATGGTCATCGGCCCGACGCCGCCGGGAACAGGCGTGATCGCTGCCGCAACTTCGCTTGCTTCGCCGAAATCGACGTCGCCGACCAGCTTGCCCTTCTCCGCACCCGGTTCGGGCGAAAGCCGGTTGATGCCAACATCGATCACGGTCGCGCCGTCTTTCAGCCAGTCCTTCTTGACCATTTCGGGCCTACCCACAGCTGCGACAACAATATCTGCGCGGCGCACTACTGAGGGCAAGTCCTTGGTTCGGCTATGCGCAATTGTGACTGTCGCATTCGCATCGAGCAGCAATTGCGCCATCGGTTTACCGACAATGTTGGAACGGCCAATAACAACAGCCTCAAGACCTGAGAGATCACCCAACCGGTCAGTCAGCAGCATCATACAGCCCAGCGGTGTGCAGGGCACAAACCCGCTTTGCCCCACAGAAAGTCGCCCCGCATTGATCACATGGAACCCATCAACGTCCTTATCGGGCGCAATCGCGGCGATGATCGCTTGTTCGTCCAGGTGGTCGGGCAACGGTAATTGCACCAGAATGCCGTCGATGCGGGGATCGGCGTTGAGTTCTTCGACCAGCGCCAACAGGTCAGCCTCGCTGGTATTGCTCGGCAACAAATGACCGAAACTTTCCATATTTGCCGCGACAGTCGCCTTGCCTTTACTGCGAACATAGACTTGGCTTGCTGCGTCATCGCCAACCAGCACCACGGCGAGACCGGCTTTGCGGCCTGCCTTGCTCTCAAAATCGGCGGCTAATGCGCCAACGCGTTCGCGTAAATTTGCGGCGAAAGCTTTGCCGTCAATACGAGTCGCGCTCATCAATACGCAACGTTGCTAAGCACGATCAGGATCGCGTTCAGCGCCAAAATTAACACCAATGGCGAGAAATCGAGCGCGCCAGTCTGCGGCAAAATCCGCCGGATGGGGGCCAGCACCGGGTCGAGTAGTGAATTGATCGATTGATAGACCTGGGCCAGAAACTGATTGGATGTGTTGATCACGTTGAACGCGAACAGCAGGCCAATCACAAACTGGATGATGATCAGCATAACGAATGCATTGATCAGCATCCCGAGTATCTGAATGAAGGCAATCATAGCGATGTCTTTCGAGAATTGAAGCGCAAGCCGCTCTTACGCGAAGCAATAGGGGTGTATCAACACCCTAACACAGATTCAAACTGGTGATCTTGAATTTGGTGATTACTGGGCACTAATCAATGTGCCGGCACCGCTTGAGGTAAAGAATTCGAGCAGCATTGCATGTGGCACCCGCCCGTCGAGAACCACCGCCGCATCGCATCCAGCCTCAACTGCTTGCACGCAGGTTTCCAGCTTCGGGATCATGCCGCCGCTAATCGTGCCATCTTCGCGCAACGCCGCGACATCGTTTGGACTGAGGTCGGTCAACAACCCGCCATTCTTATCCAGCACTCCGGCGACATCGGTTAGCAGGAACAGCCGCGCCGCGCCCAATGCTGCTGCAATCGCGCCTGCCATTGTGTCGGCATTGATGTTGTAAGTATCGCCATCTTCACCCGCACCGATCGGGGCGATGATCGGGATCATGCCCGCTGAGACGGCCGTATCGATTACTGCAGTATCGACATGCGAAGGCTCGCCGACAAAACCCAGATCGATCACGCGTTCGATATTGCTTTCCGGATCACGAGCGGTCCGTTCAACCTTGGTTGCGGTAACGAGCCCGCCATCCTTACCCGAAATGCCAATTGCCTTACCGCCAGCTTGTGCGATCCAGCCGACCAGTTCCTTATTGATCGCGCCGGACAAAACCATCTCGGCGACTTCTGCAGTGGCCTTGTCGGTCACCCGCAGGCCGTCGATAAATTCACTTTCGACGCCGAGTTTCTTGAGCATCGCACCAATTTGCGGACCGCCGCCATGGACCACCACCGGATTGATACCGACCGCTTTGAGCAGCACGATATCCTCGGCAAATTCGCGAGCCGCCTTGGGATCACCCATTGCATGACCGCCATATTTCACCACAAATGTGCGGCCCGCATAACGCTGGAAATAGGGCAGCGCCTCAATCAGCGTTTCGGCTTTGGACAATGTGGTTTTGTCGTCAGTGGCACTCATTATGCGGTCCTTTGGGCAGTCCTTTGGGGCGGTCCTCTTGGGCTTGCGGAGACGCGTCTAGCGACTTCGCACGCGAGTGGGAAGCACCAGCAACTGGTCGGCCAATCTTGGCCGTTGCGCAATTTTGCTTAGGTAGTGAGCCGGATAGCGGCGAGCCAAGCGCGCGCTCAGACTGCGGCGATGCTACGACTACTAATAACTCTAGCATTGTGTGTGCCCGCTGGTTCTGCGGTCGCTTTGACCGGCACTGATTTGCGCGCAAGCTTTGCACCCTGCGGCTCGGGCAAGCGCGTAACCTGTATTGTCGATGGCGACACATTCTGGCTGCGCGGGACCAAGATACGGATCGCTGACATCAACACACCTGAAGTTACCCATGCGGATTGCCAGGCAGAGAAGGCACTCGGTAACCAAGCGACACAGCGGATGATGGCATTGCTCAACGCCGCACCATTTGCGTTGATCCGCGATGGGCGTGATGAGGATCGCTATGGTCGAAAGCTACGCGTGGTGACCCGTGCCGGGCATTCTCTAGGGAAGCAACTGGTGCGCGAAGGCCTTGCCGAACTATGGAATGGCAAACGTCGCAACTGGTGTTGATGGCCGAATTGCAGCGCTTTCGGTACACGTGTTTTTCTGAGACAAGGTGGCATGGCACGCAGCCCCAAATTTCATACTAAACCGCTTCGTAGACGCGGCCGAAAAAGAAACCTCGGGGTCCAGCTCATTACATTGCTTGTCATCGCTGCCGCCTCTGCGATCATTTGGTACTGGCCAGCGGGCGAATGGGAGCGGGTGGATACGCGCTTCACCCTATGTGGAGAACGCGGTTCGCAGGCCTGCGTGATTGATGGCGACACATTCATGATTGGACGGCGCAAAATCCGGATTACCGGCTATAATGCGCCCGAACTGAATGGCGAATGCCCAGCTGAAATCGCGCTCGCCAAACAATCTCGCAACGGATTGCGCGATTGGCTAAACGCGGACCCATTCCAGATGAGCGGTGGCGACGATCCACCATATGACCAATATGGCCGAGAGCTACGCGCGTTAAAGCGTGCCAATGAATGGCTATCGGACGCAATGCTGGAAAAAAAGCTGGCGCAAGAATCCGGCTGGGGCTTCGAACGCGGCGGTTGGTGCGATTAATCGCGAGTCAGTGCGGCAACCAGACTTGCGTAGTTCGAATGGCCTGTCACCGGCTCAACTTGCTCTGCCCATATCGCGTCAAGCTGATCAAACACTGATTTGGGCAGCGGCACCCGCTCTGCATCTTTCGCGCGGATCTTGGCAGAATCGCTGTCCATAGGAAGGTTTGCTTTTTCGAACGTCATTCGCCGCATCATTGGGTCGGCGAAGGGCGCTTTGTGCTCCATCATAAAGTCGCGGCTGGTGCGGTTTTCAACGAGATCAATGGCTGCCTGATCTGCCGCGATGTCGCAGAAGTCGGCAAGGCGGCGGATCGCATCGCGCTTGTTTTTCAGTACCGCGCGATAGTCCGTCAGCAGCGTGTCCGGCGTATCCCGACGTGCCCACCAGCTGAGCAGATGAGTATAGTAATTGGGTCTATCGGGGCGCTCCCAAAGCCAAACCGGAACGAATTCCTCAATCGAGATAGTCCCGGGGTCAAAGAACCAACCACTGAAGAAATGATAGAGCGAAACCAAAGCCTCATCGGGCGGACGCAACGTCACCACATAACGCAATCCGGGTGGCAGGCCCTCATAGTGTAAGTGGCTCTTGAACCCGCGCGGTTTGGCGCGTTGCTCGGCGTTGATATCGAGTTCCAGCTCGGGCGCCGTCTCGATCCATGGGACTACGCGGCTGATGTCGTCAAAATCCATATCACCGCCATGCGGTGCCATACGCAATTGATGGAACATCTGCTGCATCATCGTGGTGCCGCATTTGCCAAACGGCGTTATTATCACATCGCTGCTTTGTGGATTGTAAGGTTTGGAAGCAGATATCTGTTCTTGCGACGGGCCAGTCTTGGGCAGCACTTGCACAAGCTCTGCGAAGGACCGTGCACGGCCTGATGAGTGCTCGCCATGATCGGTCATCGCATTACCTTTGCCTTCTCCATTCGCAATCCGCATATGATTGCCCGCTGCCCACCGGTCTGCCAAGAGGGCGGTATGACAAAAAACACTGCCTTCGTCGCATTGCTCGCCCCGTTTTCGCTCATCGCCTGTTCGCAGGGTGCCGAGCCGCCGCCAGAAGCCTCACCGCAAGATCAGTTCTGGGCGGCACTCTCCAGCCGTTGCGACAACGCCTACCAAGGCAAGCTGGTTAGCAATGACGAAGCTGACACCGATATGCAGGGCGCAGAAATGCTGATGCATGTCCGAACATGCAGCGACGAACAGATCACGGTTCCGTTCCATATCAAGCAGGCTGGTGCGGAATGGAACCGCTCGCGCACCTGGGTGTTTACCCGGACCGGGAACGGCTCCAAAACAGGAATACGCCTCAAACATGACCACCGGCACGAAGACGGTGAAAGCGACGACGTAACCATGTATGGCGGCGACACTGCCGATGCCGGGACTGCGACCAAGCAGGATTTCCCGGTCGATCAGTTCAGTATCGACATGTTCAAACGCGAGGGGCTGGACGTCTCGGTCACTAATATCTGGTCGGTCTCGGTCGATCCTGCTGGAACGGACAATGCGCAATATGTGTATCACCTCCAACGCAGCACCGAACGCGGCGCGCCCGAAGATCGCAACTTCCGCGTCATCTTCGATCTGACCAATCCGGTCGACGCACCGCCTGCGCCGTGGGGATTTTAGCCTCTCGCGGCTTCGATCTGTAACCTTTTGATACTCCCTAGCGAACCCGGATTCGGGGTGGGCATAATTTCGTGCGTGCTCCGGTTCATTCGATGGAGAATTTCACATGAGTACCACATCCAACAAAGCATTCACCGCCGCGCTACTGGCAGGCCTTGCGGTTGCTGGCTGTTCGCAGGCTGCCGAAGAGAAAGCCATGGAAGGCGACACGATGGCGGACGCATCTGCTGCGACCGAAATGAGCGGCGAAGAAGCGATGACCGATGTGTCTGCAGATGGCGACAAAGAGAAATGCTATGGCGTTGCGAAAGCGGGCAAGAACGATTGCGCCGCCGGTCCCGGCACCAGTTGCCAAGGCACCAGCACGACCGACTATCAGGGCAATGCCTGGAAATATGTCGATGCAGGTACCTGCCTCGAAATCGAAACGCCCAACGGCAAAGGCTCGCTCGAAGCGATAGCCTAAGGGGATCTGGTCCCTGCGTTCGGCGCGAAGCCGCACGGCGCAGGGACTACCGCCGAACAGGGGCTTCCTGCCTGAGCACTTCCAGCCCGCGCACGCCGACCGGGATACGCCAGATATCGCCGCCACCGCGAAACGTTGTGGTGGCATAGAGCGACAGATGGTCAAACTCGCCCTCGCCAAACACCAGGCTGGCGATATGCGGCATGCCTGCAGCGATCACGATCACCGCGCTTTCACCGTCTTTGGCCGCCGGGTCATAGCGCAGCACCCGTCCATTATTGTTGTCAGCAACATAGACGCGGCCCCGCGCATCAATCGCGAGTCCGTCCGCTCCTTTAGCCTTCACGCCGCCCGCGACCAGTTCGGACACCATGCGCGCTTCACCCGCGCTCATATCCTCGTTCAATTCAACTGCCCATAGCTTACCGTCGAGGATAACGGGCCCGACTTGAGAGAATATCTGCGCGACCCAGATCGTCCGATTATCAGGTGAAAGCACCATGCCATTGGGGAACGGCACACCACTCGTCCACAATTCTGCTACCGCACCCTGCCCGGCCCCTGCAGGCACACGGTAGATTGCATCGAGACCGTCATCGGAGACCAGAAAACTACCGTCAGGCAAAACCAATATCGCGTTGGGGTCATGAATACCCTGCGCTGCCACGGTTCTGGTCCCATCGGGCGCAACGCGAAAGACTTTGCCGTCCAGCTCCTGCTCATCGCCATTATTGAAAATATTGGTCGGCCCGAAATCTGCCGCCAGCACATCGCGCGCACCGATACCAGCCTGTCCCAGATTGCTGTCGAGATCGGCCAGCTTCACCGCATTACCCTCTGTATCGAGCCGCCAAACCGCGCGGTTCGCGCCGACATGGAGTTCCCCGGCACCGTTGAACGTGATGCCCTCCGCCGCTTCGAACTGATCGGTAAAGAGAATGGGCTCCACTGGATAGGCCTGCTCGTTCGGCAGCGTCGCGCAGGAGGCCAGCATAGCGAGCACGGGCAGCAAAGCAGCATGTTTCATCATGAACCTCCAACCTCTGCGTAGCGCGTAGATCCTATTCTCGCCACCCGCGCAAACCGGCGGATGAGTTGCATGCAATGCAAGTAAAGTCGCGGCCATGTCACTGGTCGCCCGCGATGGCTGGGAGTACACTTTGGGCATGACCGACATCCAATCTCGCGCGCTCCCATCGGGCAGTCTGCTTGCGGCGGGATGTGCGTCCGCCGACTATACCGATTGCTTCATTGCCGAGGTTCCGCGCGCCGTCTCTTTGGAAGAATATGTCATCGCCTTCTACAACAGCGCCGCGTTTCGGCCCGAACGCTGGATCCTGCATGCTATAGGAAAAGGCTCGGGCGGCGGCGATGTGCGTGCCTTGGCGGCGGGTGAAACCGAAGAATTCGCGGCATGGACCGTCGAGGCGCGCACCAACACCGAAATCCTGATGCGCGATTTCCAGCAGCGGACCTGCAGCTGGCTTTGCGTTGAGGACCTATCCGGCAGGACCCGCCTCTATTTCGGCAGCGGCGTGCGAAAGCCCGATGGCGCATTGGTGAAAGCGCTGATGCCGTTCCACCGATTCTACGCGAAGACGTTGCTGAAGTCGGCAGCGGCAAGCGTATAGTCTGCCATCCGTTCAGTTTGGCGGAATTTAGACTGAACAGATGGAACACATGGAACAGGGTCCTAAAGGGAAATTTCTGGGCCGATATGAGGCCCGAAAGATGACCGGAGTGAGAGATGAGGCGCGCAGTATTCATCCGCCGATGATGGCATAGGTGCCGGTCTGTAGGACAGGCCAAACGCCAATCTGCGCCGTTTGTCTACTCCGGAGGATAGGGCAGCGCCGCGCCGTGATCGTAGCTGATGCTTTCGGACAGGCGGAATTTGCCTTCGCCGCCCATCCATTGCCACACATGGGTGTAGCTTGCCCCGCCGACCAGCACCCAGTCGGGACCGCCCGGATCGTCTGAGCCCAGCGCGCCCGCAGGTCGCTCGCGCAGTTCGAAGAACACATGGTCGCCATTCTCGACCACACCCCACTCGCCCATCCGGCGAAACGTACGCGTGCCCGGTACGGCAAGGCGGCGGTTTTTATAGCCTTCATTTTTCCCGCCGGTCGCACGGTCAACGCAGCCCTGCCGGATCGCGCCAACAAACGCCTCGCGGCTATCGGCGACCAGCCCGCCTTTGTCATGGATCATCCGGTAATCGGGCAGCATCATATCGGTCAGCACATCGGGCGTGCATCCCTCAAACGCGGCGTAGAACAGCTTGGCGTCGGCGGCCTCGATCCGCTGCTGAACCTCTGTGTCTGCGGGCATTGGCACCGGAACTTCCGCAACGGCGGGTGTGGCTTGGAGGGCGAGTGCGAGAAGGGTTGAGGTAAGCATGGGGGTTCTCCGACGTGTGTTGCTTGAATAATACAGCTGCGGCGATATGATACAAGGACATTTGCAGAGGAGCCCGCGCCGATGCGCAAACCCACCAGCGTTTCCACACTCGACACTTTGGGCCGTGTGCGGCTGTCGAAGCACTTCTTTATGCGCGATATGCTGCATTCGGAGATTGCCCAGATACACGGGCTGGCGAATACTCCCGATGATCCCGATCTGGCTATCGAGACGGGCACACGGCTGTGCGAGGATTTGCTTGAGCCGATTCAGGAACGCTGGGGCCGGATCACGATCCGCAGCGCGTATCGCAGCTGCGAGGTCAACGCGCTCGGCAACCGGATGCAGGCGGAGGGTAAGGCAGGCTATAATTGCGCCAGCAACGAGTCGAACTATGCGGGCCATATCTGGGATCGGCTCGACGCGAACGGCCACAAAGGCGCAATGGCCTGCATCGTCATCCCCGCCTTCGCAGACGCACATCCGAACGAAGGCGATTGGCAAATTCTGGCGCGCTGGATCCGCGACAATCTGGAATTCGGCCAGCTCTATTTTTATCCGAAACTATGGGCCGTGAATGTCGGCTGGCACGAAAAGCCGGAGCGGCGGGTGGATAGTTATGCGGCGCCTAAAGGGCGCTGGGTGTAACGGTACATCACCTAGACTTCAGTTGGGATCACTAGCCGTTATCCATGTCAACCGAACTTGATAGCCCATACGGCGAAGGTTCTTTGCTAACCCTGCCATGCCCACTTTAGAGAGAAAGGGAAAATAGCTTTTCCCTTCATCCATAATCGCTACAACTACTTTGTAGTCCTCAGTGGTCGGCCTAGCTTCAGGTATGAGCTCATCCATATCAGGATGAGCTTCTCTCATTTGTTCTCTCAGCAAAGGGTATTCGAGAAAGGCCTCAGCAGACACAAAGGCTTGCTGAAATACGTGACTCAGCGTTGAAGAAGAAGTCCGTTTCTTGACGTGGATGATATGTTTGTCATCGGAAAGTAGGTCGCAAAATTCGATCCTGCCTCGCTCGCCTTTGAAGGTCACAAGATCCTTATCATAGTAGTGTAAGCCGTCGTCGTCGATTGCTGCACTGGTGTTGTAATCGCCCTCGGTCGTCCCGAATGCGTAGTCAGGCAGAGGCCATTCGCAGTCTGGAATAGCGGCAACTTGCTGATTGATCGACGCTACGTAGTCGCCAGCAACTTGGTACCACTGGCCAGCCGTTAAGACGTACTTTTCCTCGTCCAGATCAATCTCAGCAGAAAGGCATTTATAGACAGTCCATCTGTCGAAGTAATCTTCTGAATTTTCGGTTTGAATTTTGACCTTGTCTGAACGCATTTGATCGAGACTGACTGAGTTCCGAACTTGAAGGTAGTTGGACACAGACAAACTGATGAAGGGCCCTCGTCGGCCTTGCCCGGTAAATTTGATTGTTTCGAGCGACCCATTTTCAAAAATCTCAGGCGGTGCCAAGTGCACTAAGTCTGTTTCGCCAGAGTTAATGGTATTCACCAGCTCTTCGTCGAGTAGTGCTTTCACGCTCGTGTCTCTCACAGGAATAATATTCCCGCACCACTCGGCAATCTCTGGTGGTAAATCAGCGTAATAAGCGTCAAGTATCTCAGTCAACTTGGATCCGAGACTATTGAAGTCAACCTCGGTCGTCAGTTTAAAAGCGTCAGCACCACTCATCGTCGACCCGAAGGAAGCGTCCTCCGCCAATGTTGATATCGCATTCAGAATCGAGTTGTGCGCGTCGAAGCCAAATCCGAAGATCCCTGTCGGTCGGCTACTTTGTGTTCTGGACACAAGAGTGCCTTCTTCCGGCCTTCTGAAGTCGACGCTGCGAAGTGCCCGCTCGCCAGATTTCGCCAAAGCTACCCGCATTCCAAAATGCGGTTCAAATTTGTCAATATCTAACGAGAAATACCCACCGCCAAAGCAGAGCGCTAACCACCTAACATTTTCCAGATTGCTCGTAGTCGCGCGGCAAAATAATACACCCGCCGGGGCTTCACCACGCAAACTATTCAATTCTAATTGCACTGGCTGAGGAAAGAACTTCCGCCATTTTGGCCGATTAGAATAGGCTCTGCCAGCGAAAAAACGAAAGTTCTCTCCCGGCACTTGTATTTCGGCCAATGAAGAATTCGTTTTCATTGCCTCTAGGGGATCTAGAATCTCTTCCTTGAGGATACGCAAATTCAAAGTTCGACGATCTGACATTCATCGAACTTAACAGATATTTAAATAATAACAAAACTATGCGCCCGAATCACTCCGCCGCAACAGGCTCCCCGCCTTCTCCGCCGAACATATCGGGGCCGTCATCCTCGGTGCTGTCTTCCTCGTTCGCGGCTTTCGCTTTCTTGCGGTTGTCGAAGCTGCTCCACACGTCTTGCCAATTGCCCTTGGTTGCGCCTTTCGAATATTCGGTCGCGCGAGTTTCGAAGAAGTTGGCGTGCTCCACACCGTTGAGCAGCGGGGCGAGCCATGGGAGGGGGTGATCCTCGACCATGTAAATCTCCGGCAGGCCCAGCTGGCTAAGGCGCCAGTCGGCGATGTAGCGGATATATTTCTTGATTTCCTTCGCGGTCATGCCGGGAACGGGGCCGTCCTCGAACGCCAGATCGATAAAGGCGTCTTCCAGACGGACGACTTTCTGGCAGCAATCGATGATGTCTTCCTTGACCGCTTTGGTCAGGCAGCCGCGCTCTTCATTGAACGCGTGGAACATACGGATGATGCCTTCGCAGTGGAGGCTTTCATCGCGGACCGACCAGCTGACGATTTGGCCCATGCCCTTCATCTTGTTGAAGCGCGGGAAGTTCATCAGCATCGCGAAGCTGGCGAACAGTTGCAGTCCTTCGGTAAAGCCTCCGAACATGGCGAGCGTGCGGGCGATATCTTCGTCATTATCGACGCCGAAATCCTGCATGTAATCATGCTTCGCCTTCATCTCCTCATATTCGAGGAACATGCCATATTCGCTTTCGGGCATGCCGATTGTGTCGAGCAAATGCGAGTATGCCGCAATGTGCACGGTTTCCATATTGGAGAACGCGGCGAGCATCATTTTGACTTCGGTCGGTTTGAACACGCGGCCATATTTATCGTGGTAGCAATCCTGCACCTCGACATCGGCCTGAGTGAAGAAGCGGAAGATCTGGGTGAGCAGATTCCGCTCGTGATCGGTCAGGTTCTGCGCCCAGTCGCGGCAGTCCTCCCCCAGCGGAACTTCTTCCGGCATCCAGTGGATTTGCTGTTGGCGTTTCCAGAAATCATAGGCCCATGGATATTCAAAGGGCTTGTAGGTCTTTCTGGCTTCGAGCAACGACATGTTGTGGTCCTTCACATTTTGATCAGCGTGCGACCATACAGAATCAGACTCGCATTGCGAGTGCAAGCGTGAAGTTTATTTCGCAAAAATTGGGGAGAGTTTTTGCTTGCATTGCAGCGGATGCAAGTGCGCGTGATTCTCGAGAGAGGATTTGCGGACGGCTAGGTCAATTTCTCGAACAGCACCCATACGACATAGGCTGCGCCGGCATAGGCCAGCAGGCCGAACTCACGCCCGATCTTCTTCCGCTTGCGCCCGACTCCGCCCCAAAAGACATAGCCGAGAATAAGCAGCGCCAAGGCCGCGCAGGTCAGGAAGATAATTTCGATCATGCCGCTCTATCGAAGGCCCTTAGCTGCGGCTTTTCTTAGATCCGAAGAATGATCCGCCGCCGAGTACCGTTACGCCGAGGAAGAACCCGAAATCATACCAGCCGCCGCGATTGGGCACGGCGTAGACTGCAATGTCAGGGTTGAAGAGCGAACCGATGAAGGACCACGGGAAGATAAAGCCGTGCCACAGGCCCCACCAGAAACCGGGGCTTCCCGCTTCTTTTGCAACGCCCGCGTCAATTTGCGAGGCGCAGCCCGCCAAAAACAGGGGCAGCGCGAGGATCAATCCGGTCGCGATGAGAATGCTGTATTTTCTGTCCATGGCCGTTTCCTCCGTAGCGCTAGATAATCATCGCCAGACCCAGCGTTAGCAAGGTCGCCACGACCGGCACAATCACCGTTACCACACCGATATCCTTATAGGCCTGCTTATGCGTTTGCTGCGTGATCTGCAGCAACACAATCACTGCCCCGCAATGTGGCAACGAGTCGAACCCTCCACTGGCCATGGCAACCAACCGGTGCAATTCCTGCGCCGAAACGCCCAACGCCAGATAGGAATCGGCGAAGGTCGCCATGAATATCTGCAAGCCGCCCGAGGATGATCCGGTGATGCCCGAAATCGTACTGGCGGCTGCAAACATCGACACCAGCGGCGGCAAGTCGGCTCCGACAATTGCCTGAGTAAATGCGGCAAACCCTTCGGTTTGCGCCACCACGCCACCGAACCCGATCACGGCCGATGTGGCGAGCAGCGGGATGATCGCATCCTGCGTCCCGATGCCCATCAGGCGGATCGCGTTACGGCGCGCCGTCGCGAAGATCAGGACGGCGACGACGCTCGCCAACGCCAGCGCGATGGATGGCCACAGAATCGGCTGACTGCTGGCAAAGGCAATCCACGGCGTGTCTGCACTTGCTCCCGCGATTGTCGCCAGACGCGGTGAAAGAATTGTTCCGATCACCAGCACCAGCGGGACCAGAGCAAGCCCCCAATGCGGCACATCTTTGGCGATGCTTTCCATGCTCGGGATCGAGTCATTGGGCCCCGCGACAAAGCCCTCACCATTGGCCTTAGCTATGCGGCGCTCGCGCTCGAGATAGGCCATGCCGAGGATGAACATCATCGCACCACCAAAGATGCCGAGCAGCGGCGCGGCAAACAGATCAGTGCCCAGCTTTAATGTCGGAATAACATTATGGATCGATGGCGTTCCGGGCAGTGCGGTCAGCGTGAAGGTCCCCGCACCCAGAGCAATCGCACCACAGAACAATCGCTTGGGTAAATCAGCCGCTTGGAACAGCCGCAAGCCCAGCGGATACATCGCGAAGATCACTACGAATACCACGACGCCGCCATAGGTGAGGAGCGCGCCCGACAGCACTGTGATCCACAGCGCTCGCTGCGCGCCCAGCGCATTGACCAACGCCATCGCGATGCTGGTTGCGGCGTGGCTCTCGCTCATGATCTTTCCGAACATCGCTCCCGCGGCAAACAGCAGAAAGAACCGCCCGGCAAAAGTGAATGCGCCCAGATCGCCGAACAGGAATGTCTGGTTGATACTATCCGCGAAGGGCAGTCCGTTGGTCGCGATCACAATCAGCGCACAAATGACCGATGCGAAGATGATATTCACATCGCGCAGAGCAAGGAAGATGAGCAGGCCCATTCCAAGAAATAGGCCAAGAATTCCGATCATGCGTTAGCTCCCCCGCCTAGCGCAGAATGGCTAGTGGTCGTTGTTAGACATGAAGATTGGTGCGCTGCCAAGTGGAGTATGTCCCACTTGCCAATTGTTCGCGCAGATCAGCCGCCGCCAAAACCGAGAAAGCCGATCAGCACAAACAGTACCGCCGCGACGATAAACAGGATCGCGGTCACGCGGCCTAGCTTCGGATCGACCAATTGCGGCATCCGTAAGAACGCCACGGCTATCGAGGCGAAGGTGATCGCCAGCAGTACAAACAGGCCGCTTAGAATAGTCATATCTTACTTCCCCTCTTAGCTTTGGATTACTGCCAGCGCCCAAGTGTGAGCGCAATGCCAATGGACGGAATTGTCAGCTCTTTGGTTGCGTACTCTTTCCATTTCGACCCAATTTGCGATTCAGATAAACCCGCATTCCCCAAAAAGGGAGTATCCACCACGCAAGATAGAACCAACCGCTGGGTCCGGCCTTCAGCGAGCAGAAAGGCAATTCAATCAGACTGCTTCGGTAAGTTCGCAAGTCAAGACATGCGGAGTTCACTCCCAAAACAGAAGCAAGCATGAAAGTTGCGAAAAACCAGAGGACCAACAATGCAACGAAAGCAAAAAGGCCGAGCCACGTGACATGAAGTGTCGGTGTTTCGGCCTTTTCGGAGGGGTCGTTCTCGCTCACTCGCGAAACCTTAGCGGCTGCAGATTACTGGCAGCTCAGGCATTCCTCATAATCGGTCTGCTGCTCGCCAAGCTCGGCCTTCAGTTCGATCTCTGGAGCATCGGCGGTGTTATCCGCCTCTACACCGCCGGCAAAACCAGCGCGTTGGATCGATTTGGACCGGAGATAATAGAGCGACTTGATGCCTTTCTCCCATGCTTGGAAGTGGAGCATCATCAGGTCCCATTTATCGACGTCAGCCGGAATAAACAGGTTGAGGCTCTGCGCTTGATCGATGAATGGCGCGCGATCTGCGGCATATTCGAGCAAATACCGCTGATCGACTTCGAAGCTGGTCTTGAAGGTGGCTTTTTCCTCGTCGCTGAGGAAGTCGAGATGCTGGACGCTGCCGCCATTTTCGAGAATCGAGTTCCACACATTGGTGGAATCCTTGCTCTTCTCGCGCAGCACTTTCTCAAGATACGGGTTCTTCACGATGAAGCTGCCCGACAGGGTTTTGTGCGTGTAGATGTTGGCCGGGATCGGTTCGATACAGGCGCTGGTTCCACCGCAAATGATCGAGATCGATGCAGTCGGCGCAATCGCCATTTTGCAGCTGAAACGCTCCATCGCGCCCATTTCTTCAGCATCGGGGCACGGGCCGCGTTCTTTAGCGAGCATCATGCTGGCTTCTTCGGCTTTGCCGCTGATGTGCTTGAACATTTTCAGGTTCCAAACTTTCGCCATGGAGCCTTCAAGCGGCAGGTTCTTCTGCTGGAGGAAAGAGTGGAAGCCCATGACACCCAGGCCAACCGAACGCTCACGCATGGCCGAATATTTGGCGCGGGCCATTTCTTCAGGCGCACGGTCGATATAGTCCTGCAGGACATTGTCGAGCATCCGCATCACGTCTTCGACGAAGTCTTTTTCGCCATTCCACTCATCCCATTTTTCAAGGTTGAGCGAGGACAGACAGCAGACTGCTGTACGGTCATTGCCGAGATGGTCGATGCCCGTTGGCAGCGTGATTTCGCTGCACAGGTTCGATGTCGACACTTTCAGGCCCAGCTCGCGGTGGTGCTTCGGCATCATCCGGTTCACCGTGTCGTTGAACACGATGTAGGGTTCACCCGTTGCGAGGCGGGTTTCAACCAGCTTCTGGAACAGCGAACGCGCATCGACTTCGCCGCGCACTTCGCCGGTCTTGGGAGAGAGCAGTTCGAACTTCTCGCCCGCACGAACTGCTTCCATGAATTTGTCGGTCAGCAGAACGCCGTGGTGCAGATTGAGCGCTTTACGGTTGAAGTCGCCCGAAGGCTTACGGATTTCGAGGAATTCCTCGATCTCGGGGTGCGAGATATCAAGATAGCATGCCGCCGAGCCGCGCCGCAGCGAGCCTTGCGAAATTGCCAGTGTCAGGCTGTCCATCACGCGTACGAAGGGAATGATACCGCTAGTTTTGCCGTTCAGGCCAACCGGTTCACCAATACCGCGAACATTGCCCCAATAGGTACCGATGCCGCCACCTTTGGACGCAAGCCACACGTTCTCATTCCATGTGCCGACAATGCCATCGAGGCTGTCAGACACGGAATTCAGATAGCAGGAAATCGGCAGGCCGCGTGATGTGCCGCCATTCGAAAGTACAGGCGTCGCAGGCATGAACCACAGACGGCTGATGTAATCATACAGACGCTGGGCGTGCTCCTGATCATCGGCATAGGCGTCTGCAACGCGCGCAAACAGATCCTGGAAACTTTCACCGGGCAGCAAATAGCGATCGATCAGCGTTTCTTTGCCGAACTCGGTCAGCAGTTCATCACGGCTTTCATCAGTGACAACTGTAAAGCGGCGGTCGTTGACCTTCTTGCTGTCATCGACAGGGGCAGCGGCGGCCTTCATCGCCTCGGTCAGCGCTTCGCCGGCCTTTTCGGCCACAAGCTCTTCCGAACCCGCATCTGTCTTGTCCATTGTCACTGCTGCTTTCGCCTTTGCTTGCTCTCGCGCCTTTTGGGGCTTCTTGGCGGGTGCGCTGTCGTCACGGGTGAGAGTATTTCCAGCTTCTTGCTCAAGACCCATGGCCGCGTCGTCCCCAGTTCTAAATTCCATTATTTTTTCCGCCCCGTATCCATTGTTTGAACAACGCAGCGCTTGCTCCGATGTTCCACTTCCGTTCGATTCGGCGGGAAGCGTCCCACCTAGCATTTTTTGCGTGGCTAAAGGTGAATTACTTATCCCCGTTCTACCCACAGTCCTGTTTTGCCCGATCTATGAAGCCCACTGCTTTTGACCGAATCGTCCCCTCCTGCGTGATCCCCGCACGCAGCCAAAACAACACGATCTAGTAGGTGTTACCATTAACCGAACCACTAGATACTGAATCAAGAGGGACTCGGACGCAAGAGGGTAAATAGTATTTAACCATGCCGAGTGCCACAAAATGTGGGGTGTGTTAGTCTGTTGCAACGCAGCGACGCGGCAGAACTCCTAGGGTTGTGAATCGCGCAAGCCTAAAAATGAATCCGTGAAAAAATATTTCGCGGGAAAAGTGATTTTTGGGGGTTTGAATCAAACGAATCGAGGCGCGCAATTTTAGTTCATTCTTGGGGTCATTTCTGTATCATCTCACCAAGCCGTTGGTTCGCGCTATTGGAGTTCTGGTAAATGCTGGACGGAACACTGAATCGAATCACCAATTGGGCGGAGCGCAACAGCACGGTAGTGTTTGTCGCATTGGCATTGCTTACGTCGGGATGCAGTTCGGTCCACTTCGGTGAAACAAATCGCCTCCGGGTTTCGATTGACCATTCTGAGTGGCATCCGTCATCAATAGCCAACATCAATCTCGATACAGGGCGGTATATTGTTCGTGCCGGACCAAGCGACACTTCGAACCCACACAACGAAGACTATCTCCGTCAAAACTGGACGCAAGATGCGAGCGGGCGCCTCTCAGTCGAGCAACTTGATCGATTGCGCGATGCAGCGGCGAAAGCTGATACGAACGGATTGTTTGACGCTAAATGCGATGCCGATCCAGACAGCGTTGACTATATGATTATAACCAATGGAGGAATGCCGAGCATCGCTTTGAGGTGGGCAGGCCGAACGCAAAGACATTCTAAACATCTAAAGTGTTGGACAGCAGAGGCAAATGCTCTTCGCCGAGACGCGGGCGAAGTCTTCGACAATATCGCCGCAGGTCGCGCGGGCAATAACTAAGCCGGCACTGCGCCCTTCGCATGACCCGCGATTTCATCAGCAATCGTATCAACCAGCTCCATCGGCAGATCGTGACCCCAGCCGGGAATCGTTTTCAGCTTGGCGCCCGGGATGTTTGCGGCAGTGTCGCGGCCGCCCTCAACAGGGACCAACGGATCGTCTTCGCCATGCAGAACCAATGTCGGGACTGCGACATCTTTGAGCATTTCGCGCCGGTCACCATCAGCCACAATCGCTGAAAGATGCCGCGTCGGGCCTTCGGTATAGATGCTGCGGCGAACGCTTACACGCACCCGATCACGCAAGCGCTCTTCATCGGCAGGATAGCCGGGGCTACCGATGGTCCGCGCCAGCTTCACGCCGTGATCGACCATCACTTCTTCTTCCAGACTGGCGGGCCGCGTGATCAGAACCTTCATCGCCTCTTTCTTGGCAGCCGGTAGTTTCGGGTTTCCGGTGGTCGAGAATATGGACGTTAAGGTCAGCGCCTTGTCGGCATGTTTGGCCGCGACATGCTGCGCGATCATTCCGCCCATGCTGGCACCGACAATATGCGCCCTTTCCAAACCAAGCGCGTTGAGCAGACCAACGCCATCATTGGCCATATCTTCCAGCGTATAGGGAACCTTCGGGGTAATCCCGAACTTGTTCAGGATTGTCATTTTGATGATCCCGGGAGCCTTCACTCCGTGGAATTTATGACTCAAACCGACATCGCGATTATCATACCGGATGACGCGAAAGCCGCGCTCGACCAATGCCTCGACCAGTTCGATTGGCCACAACGTCAATTGCGCGCCAAAGCCCATGATCAGTAGGATCGGGGGATGCGCCGGATCACCGTAGTCTTCATATTCGAGCGGGATTCCATTGGCGGTGATCTGCGGCATCTATCTGTCCTGTCAGTGCGGCCCATTTTAGAGCCCGTTGCAAAAACGAACGGACCCTATGCTACAAATTGGCAGCAGACCCAAGCCCGATCATCTTCACTGTCCGCGAGGCAAACGCAATCGCCGCCCAAGCACCATGCATAATGCTCACGCGGCGAGAGGTTTGTCAGGCCTATCAGGCTGGATCACGAACCGAGTGAGATAACCTCGCTCTCGGCAACAGATCGTGCGAGCCGGACACGCTCGCTTGTCGCCAGCTCGGCTACGAAGCGCTGCTTGTCTGCTCGCGTGTTGGCAAAGATGATGTTGGCTTGAAACCTAGCGCCCGCAGCGTTGTTCACTGGCGCATCATTCAAGCCGTCGAGCCGACGCACGGCCCAGGTCGCAGTGCGGTCAGCAGTAGGGTTGCCCGAACTGCGATAGACTTCCAGATTGACCGGCTTGCCGCTCGCATCGGTTTCAAAACGCACCTGGACAATGCCCTGCGCAGAACCGAGATTTTTGTGCTTGGCACCGATATTGAGCTGCCGGTTCAGATCGCGCGTTGTGTCGCTTGCCCATTGCTCCATCGCGCTTTGCGAGCGGACCACGATGTCTTGGCTCGGGGTAGCACCAGCGTTCGCAGCAATAGGTGTGAGCGAAGCGGCAAGGCCCAGAGCCAAGCCTGTTTTCATAAGAGTACTCATTGGATCATCCTTTGTTTATGTGGATGATCGGCCACAATTGACCAGCACGCACAGCACAGTCCCATCACTGTTGCAGCGGCATTAATGGTCGATCGGGTTGGCGAAAGATCACTGATCTCCGCTCCCACACAGCAAGATGCAGTTGTGGCGGATTATTTCAAACCGAGATCGGCCTGTGTCAGAAATATTCAGATGAGCGCCGGATTCCGTCCGATAAGTTGCATTAGCTACAAAATCGCAACGATGGCGACTCTCGGCTAAGATTGATTGATGAGGAAAATTTCGCTCTCGAATGAACCAAACTGGCCATAGGCCGCACTTACATTCCGAAGGAGACACAAACGGATGAGTGCCAGCGCTGCCAAGATACTCGATGAATATCTTGTGGCGGATGCGCGTGCGGGAAGCCGTCAGGCGGCTACCCAATTGGTGCGGCGCTGGCATCCCAAGCTGGTCGCGCATGCGTGGCGGCTGACGGGCGACCGTGAACTGGCACATGATGCGGTACAAAGCGCGTGGGGTGAAATCATCCGCGGACTCCCCAAACTGCGCGAGGAGCGGGCATTC
This sequence comes from Pontixanthobacter sp. CEM42, assembly GCF_017812015.1. GTDB lineage: Bacteria > Pseudomonadota > Alphaproteobacteria > Sphingomonadales > Sphingomonadaceae > Pontixanthobacter. The sequence goes on from NZ_JADQTN010000002.1 coordinate 162,887, forward strand.
GCTGCTTGGGCGTTCCGGATCGTCTCGCGGGCCTGCAATCGCGAGATAGGATCGCTGGTTAAAGCGCGCGAGTTGAAAACAGCGATAGAGAACGAACCGCGCGAGCCCGTAAGTGCGCCTGATGAGCCGTCAGAAATCGGCCTCTTGCGCGCCGCGATCCGCCAATTGCCATCAGGTGAGCGTGCCGCGATCGCGCTCTACCATTTCGAGGGACTGCGCGTCGCCGAAGTCGCCGTCGCGCTCGCTGTCCCGGCAGGGACAGTCAAAACCAGATTGATGAATGCGCGGAAGAAGCTGCGCACGATACTAACCCCAGAAGGAGAACGATCATGAGCACCAATACCACAGACGACCTCGACCGGATGATCGACGAGGCGCTGAATGCAGAGGAGCGCGAATTGCTAGGCGCGATTGGCGAGGAGCCCGGCTACTTCCAACAAGTATGGGGTGTATTCGGCGGACCGATTGGCTGGATCAGCTGGCTGTTGATGGCAGCGCAATTGATTATGTTCATCGCCGCTATGTGGATGGCTGTGCGCTTCTTCGGTGCGACTGATACGCTCGAAGCGCTCCGCTGGGGTATCCCCTCTGCGACACTGCTGATCCTTGCCACTCTAACCAAACTAACCATGTGGCCTACCCTTCAAGCCAACCGCGTTATCCGCGAAGTGAAACGGTTAGAACTGCAAATGGCGCGGTCGCGCTAAGCGCGGTAGGGTTGATATTCGGAGCAATGCCATATTAGTGTCCCGTACCAATTAATTGAGATGATAGAATTGGTCGCCCTACTCTACTCAATATAATCTTGGGAGATGGCACGTGGTTCAATATTCTTCTATCCGCTACTGGAGCAGTCCGAAAACGAAACGGCGCGCAATTGATCGTTTGATCAAATTGCGCGCTGCGCTTCAGACCGAAGTCAAAGCGAAGCGCGGCGAAGGGTCGATCTTGCTCGCGACCTGGAATCTGCGTGATTTCGACAACAACAAATTTGGCCACGGGCCGCGGTTGGACGAGAGCTATCTCTATCTTGCCGAGATAATTTCTGCATTCGACATCGTCGCGCTTCAAGAAATCAACCGCAGCCTCAAACCGCTAAAGAAGCTGGTCAGCTTTTTGGGCAAGCGGGATTGGGATTACATGGTAACCGATACCACCGAAGGGAGTAGCGGCAATCAAGAACGTATGGCGTTCGTCTATAACAAACACCGCATATCATTCGGGCATATTGCCGGTGAAGTTGTACTCCCCGGCACGAAGGACCGTCAGTTCGCGCGCACGCCGTTTTTGGCTGCGTTCCAAGCCGGTTGGTTCAAGTTCAACCTGTGCACCGTACACATGTATTTCGGATCAGGATCCGACGGCAAAGAGCGGCGCGTTAAGGAAATCAGCGATCTGGCGAAGTTCGTGAACAAACGCCAGAAGAAGGAAACCGAAGACTATATCCTGCTGGGCGATTTCAATATCGTTTCTGAATCCGATGACACGATGAAAGCGCTGACCGATCAGGGTTTCACAATGCACGAAGAACTCATGCGGGTTGGAACGACTCTGAAGGGCGAAAACCCCTATGATCAGATCGCGCTGAAAGTGAAAAACAAGATGCTGGAACTTGGCGATGCTGGCGTGTTTGACTTTGAAAAGCATGTCTTCGCCGCAGGGGACCACGAAGACTATCGCGGTAGCGCCGCGCAGGCGAAGAAAACGCCCGGGCTGATCACACCTGCGAAAGAAGGCAAACATGTCGCCCAAGTCAAAGCGCGCGCGCAGAAGGCGGCTGACAAGGCCGGAAAGCCGCTTGTGTGGAACGACAAAAAAATCGCAGCCGCACGGAAAGATTACTATCTGAAATTCTGGCGCAGCTTCCAGATCTCGGATCACAAACCCATCTGGGTTGAGCTCAAAGTCGACTTTGCAAAGGACTATCTCCTCAGCCTCAGGCCGAAGGAGAAACCTCTCGCCGATTTCAAAAAGGATGAGGACGAATAGTCGGAGTTGTTGTGAGATGGGGTGAGCACGCAGCCCACCCCACCTTAATCAAAGTCCGTCGACGCTTTTGCTGACGAGGATATTTACCGCAACACGGCGGTTCTGGGACTTACCGTAATCAGTGTTGTTATCCGCCGCCGGATCGGCTTCGGCCATGCCCGTGGGGGTAAGCATACGGTAAGGCTTCCAACCGCAAGCCTGCTGCAAATAGTTTACCACGCGGCCTGCGCGCTTCTCGCTAAGGCGCTGGTTCACGTCCTGACTGCCGGTCGAGTCAGTGTAACCCACGACCAGCATCAGCGCATTGTCCATCGCGTCGGCTTTCGCAGCGGTCGAACACAGATTGGCTTTGTCCTGCTCGGACAGGTTGGCCATGCCGGTATCGAAATAGACATTGGTCGTATCTTTCAGATTGTACTGATCGATATCGCCAACACGGCCACGGAGGGCATCCGTAGCTGCAGTCTGCTCGGCAAAGCCTTGCTCGGTACCGCTGCGGATCATTGCGGCGGTTTTCATATCTTTGTTTTTCAGATCAACCTGACTGGCCACGAGCGCACGGCCCCATTGAACCGTCTCGACTTCAACCGGCAAACCATTGAGTAGCGCATCTGCGCCGAGCGACTTGCGGGCAAGGCCGAGGAACCCGCCGCTTGCTTTGACGACAGTGGCCTCACCGATACGAACTTCGGTGCGTGTGCCATCAACCGATGTAATTTGGATCCGGTCATCTGCGCGCGCAGAGATAAAGCCTTCGATTTCCGGCCCCTCTTCCAGTTCGGACAAATCGCCCGGAATCGACCCGTAAACGGTCGCGCGGTACTCACCTTCGAGTGCTTCCTGCTCTTGCGCGGATGCGCCGACAGACATCGGTATCGCCATCGCGGCGGACAGCAGGAAAAGTTTCGAGTTCGTGGATGTGAATTTCATTGCGGTACTCCTTCAAATTTTGTCAGCCGTTCAAATTACTCGCGGCGTCTATCATTACACCGGCCCCTGAATGCAACCCCGGCTGTCGGTACCCCCGCCACACGCGGGATAAGCGTGTGACTGTTGCGCTAAACCTCGCAGGCGCTGGAAAGGTTCCTGCGCAGCATGCGAGTATCAGGTTAACTCGGGGTTGAGATGCGATGAAACGTTTCTAATGCGCAAAAGCCGATACGGGTTTCGCGACTGCTTTAGGGAACAAGCACCGTGTCCCGCGCGACATCTGCTGTTTCTGGATAATCCAGCGTATAATGTAGCCCGCGGCTCTCGTGTCGTTCGAGCGCTGAGTTCACGATCAGCTCTGCCGCTTGCAGTAGATTGCGCAGCTCGATCAGATCGGTCGTGACGCGGAAGTGACCGTAATAGTCCTCCACCTCTTCAGTGAGCATACGGATACGGTTGCGGGCGCGCTCCAGCCGTTTGGTGGTGCGCACGATGCCGACATAGTTCCACATAAAGCGGCGGATTTCTGTCCAGTTCTGCTTGACCACAACCTCCTCATCAGAGTCGGTTACACGGCTTTCGTCCCATTCCTTGATGTCGGGCGGAGTCAGCAATTCATCCCACCGGCCCAGAATGTCCCGCGCCGCGGCTTCGCCGAATACAAAGCATTCTAGCAGACTGTTCGAGGCCAACCGGTTCGCGCCATGCAGCCCGCTTTCAGTCACTTCACCCGCTGCCCATAGGCCAGGCAAATCGGTCCGCGCATCGAGCCCGACCAGCACACCGCCGCAGGTATAATGCTGCGCCGGGACCACCGGGATCGGACCTTTGGTCATATCGATACCGAGACCCATCAGTTTCTCGTGAATGGTCGGGAAGTGGCCCGTCACAAATTCGGGCGTTTCGTGACTAATATCCAGATGCACATAATCGAGGCCATAGCGTTTGATCTGGTCATCGATCGCTCGCGCCACAACATCGCGTGGGGCCAACTCCATCCGCTCTGGATCATAATCCGCCATGAAGCGGTGACCAGTTTCAGGGTGAAGCAGATGACCGCCCTCGCCGCGCACAGCCTCGGTAATCAGGAAATTTTTGACCTCCAGATTGTAGAGACAAGTCGGGTGGAACTGCATCATTTCCATATTGGAAACCCGCGCACCCGCACGCCACGCCATGGCAATGCCATCACCTGTTGCGCCGCGTGGAGCGGTCGAGAATTGATAGACACGGCCTGCGCCGCCAGCGGCAAGGATCGTGGCTGTCGCGGTATAGGTTTCAACCTCGCCCGTTTCCTGATTGAGCGCATAAGCACCCCAGACGCGGCCAGAGCCTGAGTAATCCTCCGCATTGCGGCCAGTAATCAGATCGACACAAGCGCGGCCCGCCAGCATGGTGATGTTGGGATTGGCCTCTGCCGCTTTCAGCAAGGCTTCCTGCACCGCCCAGCCAGTCGCGTCGTTCACATGCACAATCCGGCGATGCGAGTGCCCGCCTTCGCGCGTCAGATGCAGATCGCCCCCTTTCCCATCAAGCCCATCCTGATTGAAAGGCACGCCCAGCTCAACCAGCCGCTCGATAGAACGCGGTGCGCGTTCGATCACAAACTCGACAGTTTCCTGACGGTTGAGGCCCGCACCCGCGCGCATCGTATCGTGGATGTGATTGTCGAACGTATCGCCCGCATCAAGAACCGCCGCAATGCCGCCCTGCGCCCAAGCAGTCGAGCCAGTGTTGAGGCCGCCCTTGGCGAGCACCAGAACCTTCTTGTGTTCAGCCAACGCAAGCGCAGCAGTAAGCCCAGCCGCGCCGGAACCGATGATTAGAACGTCATATTTCATCGCGTTGCCCTCATCTTATAGCTGCTCCGCCGCACCCGCTTCGATCAGGTGTAGATCGCGGTCGTGGATACCAAACCGGTCCCAATTGGCGCGCCATTCGAGCAGGTGCTCGGTTTCGAAATGTGCTTCCAAAGCCTCTCGGTCGCGCCAAATTTCGGCGACATGGATCAGACCCGGTTCGAGCACATCTTCAGAATAGGAATAGGCCTGGCAGCCTTCTTCTTCCAAGCTCGCCTCGATCATTTCCTGCATCGCATAGCGCGCTTCGTTGAGGTTTTCGGGCGGCATGCGGACTGTGCCGATGACGAGCAGCATCAGGCGGGCCCCTTCGCAGCTTCGCTTGTCAGCGAGACAAACACATCTTCCAGATCGGCTTCACGCGTTGTCACATCTTCGATGGTCAGACCCTGCTCCTGCAGAATCGCGAGCACCTGCCCGGCGGTGAGCTTATCCTTGTCGTAGGTGACTTCGACGCCGCGCTCGCCAGCCAGTTCGGATTTTACGAAAGCATCATGTACGGGCGCCGCACTCAGATCGGCTCCGACTGTCACAGCAACAATCTTCTCGCGTGCCATATCAACCATTTCACGGGTCGGTTTGTTGGCGATCAACTCGCCGTGATTGATAATCGCAATCCGATCACACAGCTGCTCCGCCTCTTCGAGATAGTGCGTGGTTAGTACGACCGTGACACCATCGGCGTTCAGTTCCTGCACCAGTTCCCACAGCAAGCGGCGCAGCTCAACGTCAACGCCAGCAGTTGGCTCATCAAGCACCAAAATCGGCGGCGAGTGAACCATCGCCTTGGCAATCAATAGCCGCCGCTTCATTCCGCCCGATAGAGTCCGCGCATAGGCATCGCGCTTATCTGCGAGATGGACTGCTTCGAGCAATTTTTCCGAGCGGCGCAGGCTCTTGGCAATGCCGTAAAAACCCGCCTGGTTCTCCAGCACTTCGTATGGCGTAAAGAATGGATCGAAAACGATTTCCTGCGGCACAATGCCGATGGCGCGCTTCGCATTGCGGCGCTGCTCGTCAATGTCAAAGCCCCAGATTTCAGCCGAACCGCTGGTCTTGGTCACCAGTCCGGCGAGCACATTAATCAGTGTCGATTTACCCGCACCATTAGGGCCGAGCAGGCCGAAAATACCGCCCTCAGGCACATCGAAACTGACGCCTTTCAGCGCGAGCTTTCCTTCCTCCCCCTTCACGCCCCCACCCACATTGGCATAGCGTTTGACGACGTCACGGATCTGGATTGCGGGAGGCGTGCTCATACCGATCGCCCTAATGCGGATACCGCCAAGCAGTAAAGAGCGAACCGCCAGCATTATGGTTATCACGCTATTAACCATACTTTAGCGCTTCACGCTTAGACGCGCGGCCATGACCAAGATCATGCGCCATATCGCCGCGAGCTTCAGCAATGCCCGCAAGGAACGCAACGCCGCGCCCAAAGAGGCCATTCCGCACCATGTTTCTATGGCCGCGATTGGCGTTACCGCGCCCGAATTTATCTGAATTCACTGCCGCCGCGCTTGCCTAGCGCCACATTGGCATTTAATTGGGCGCACATGATCACTTCAGCGCCCGAAATCGTAAAGACCCAGACCCGACGCGTCAGCTGCGATGGAGCCACCGCGATTCGTGGCCCAAGAGATGGTAGCGACCGGTTCAAGCCAGCAGCGCTTGGCCACCCGAAAGTCTATCTCGAGATCGATGAAACCGGCTATGTCGATTGCGGCTATTGCGACCGGCGCTTCGTTCTCAAAGGCGGACCGGCGAATATCTGATTAGGTGTTTGAGTAGGCGTTTGATTTGGCGCCGGAAGCTTTCGGCCCTATCTGTTGCCAATGACTATCACCGATCCCCGCTCACTTCTCTACACAGACGGCAAACTCGACCCCGACGAAGCGCAGGCTCTCACCGCCGAAACGCTCAGAAATTGTGATGATGGGGAGTTGTATCTCCAGCACGGTGTTACCGAAGCTTTCACATTTGACGATGGCCGACTGAAGACGGCCGATTATTCGCGCGATGCCGGGTTTGGATTGCGCGGCGTATCGGGCGAGATGACCGGCTTTGCCCATTCGAACGATATCAGCGCGGGCGCGATCCGCCGCGCGGGCGAAACATTGCAATTGCTTGATCCGGCGACCGGAACAACCTCACCGCAACCGCGAAAGAGCAATCAACGGCTCTATACCGATGCGAGTCCTTTGGACGCCGTTCCTTTCGCAAAAAAAGTCGCGCTGCTTGAAACCATTGACGCTGTGGCGCGCGCGCGTGATCCGCGCGTATCGCAAGTAACCGCATCAATGTCTGCCAGTTGGAGCGTAATCGAAATCGTCCGCGCTGACGGCTTTCGTGCAACTGATATCCGTCCGCTTGTGCGGCTCAATATCGGGATACTCGCCGAGGCACATGGTAGGCGCGAACGCGGCTCATACGGCTTTGGCGGTCGCTACCTGTACGATCAATTGTTTGATGACGGCGAATGGAACCACGCCGTCGACGAAGCTGTCCGGCAAGCCATGGTCAATCTGGAAAGCGTCGATGCGCCAGCGGGCGAAATGCCAGTGCTGCTCGCACCCGGTTGGCCTGGGATCATCCTGCACGAAGCTGTCGGCCATGGTTTGGAAGGCGACTTCAACCGCAAAGGCACCAGCGCATTCTCTGGCCGTATTGGGGAACGCGTTGCCGCACCCAGCGTAACCGTGGTTGACGATGGCAGTATCGAAAACAGACGCGGTTCGCTGAGCATTGATGATGAGGGTACGCCGACCGAAGAGACTGTGCTGATCGAGGATGGTATCCTGAAAGGATACATGCAGGATCGCCTCAATGCGCGGCTGATGGGCGTCGAACCGACCGGCAATGCCCGCCGTCAATCCTATCAATATGCGCCGATGCCGCGGATGACCAACACCTTCATGCGCGGCGGCAAGGATGATCCAGCGGAATTGCTCGCCGGTATGAAAAAAGGCATCTTTTGCGAGAGCTTTGGCGGCGGCCAGGTCGACATCGTATCGGGCCGCTTCACTTTCTCCTGCACCGAGGCATACATGGTGGAGGACGGCAAAATCGCCGCTCCCATCAAGGGTGCCACACTAATCGGCGACGGTCCCAGCGTACTCAAAGAAGTGACCGGCATCGGCAATGATATGGCGCTGGATAATGGCGTCGGCGTATGCGGCAAAGGCGGGCAGAGCGTGCCTGCCGGAGTGGGTCAACCGACATTGCTGGTGGGCGGTTTGACGGTTGGCGGAACCGCGTAAGCATACGCAATATCGCTAGTCAGGCGACATTCAGAAGCGATTCGTGTACTATGCACCGCATGAGACAGATCGCTATCACATCGCTCGCCTTCGTTTCACTTGCTCTGGCTGGTTCACTGCCTGTTGGTGCACAAGATGCGGACAATGACACTAATGCCAAGGGTGAGGCCGAACTGGCCGAGATCCTGGAAGGCTACGAAGCCGGTGAGCCAGTAAAGTGTCTACGCCGGTCCCAGCGCGACAGGCTGCAAATTGTCGATGATACTGCTTTCGTCTTCCGTGACGGCCGGACGATCTATGTGAACCGGACTAAGTCACCGCGTCATTTGGACGATTTTGACGTACCTGTGTTCAGACTGTTTGGCAGCAGTCTATGCCGCCAGGATCAGGTTGAAATGCGCAGCCGCGACGGACATTTTGCAGGTCCGATCGTGATCTTGAGCGATTTCGTACCCTATACCAAGGTCGAAACTGAAAGCTAACACGTCCTGCACCCCCGAAGGAGAACATCATGACCAACATCAAACTTATCGTAGCCTCTCTCGCCGCGACAGCCATGATCGCAATTCCTTCTGCTGGCGCTGAAACGCCGGCAGGCGCCGAGCCGACTAAGGGTGAAACAAAACTCGCCAAGATGCTCGAAGGCCGCATTGCCGGTGAGCCTCAGAAATGCATCCGCTATCTGCCGCAAACCGATCTAACGGTGATTGACGGAACTGCACTGGTCTATCGGACCGGGCGGACGCTCTATGTCAACGTGCCCAGCAACGCTCGCTCCATCGACGACAATGACACATTGGTGCGCCGGACGAGCTTTGCCAGCCGCCTTTGCAACACCGATATCATCACAACGGTTGACCGATTCCACGGTAATTATACCGGCAACATCAACCTTGGTGAGTTTGTGCCGTACCGCAAAGCTGAAGCTAGCTAAGTCAGCGGGACCTGTTCAATGTGCATTGCGGTGCAATGCATCGGCGGAGCCGCCAGTATCATAGATATCAGAGATCGCTGGATCGACGGTGTTGGCGCGTGAAGCCTCGATAATCACACCGAAGACCCAGCCAATGTTGCCGTCTTTGTCGCGTTGGCACACTCCGCGGGATATTACCGTTTTCTCCACTCCACCTTCGGCCGTCAGCCTAGCGAGGAAGTCAAAGCCTTTGCCAGATTGGATAGCGTCATCAACCAGCGCCGCAACCCGATCACGATCCTGAGGATGGTAATATGCCAGCGCTTCCTCCAGCGTCGGAGAGCCTAAGCCCTCATCCCTGTCATGCAGGACGAAAACCTGATCTGACCAATCCAGCTCTTCCAATTCGAGATCAAGCGTCCACGTCCCAATGCCGCCAACCTCGCCAGCGAGGCGCAAGCCGTCTTCCGCGCGGAGCAAATCGGCCTTCAAGTACCGGTTGCTCAAAGTAACAAATATCGCATAGCCGAGAGCGGCCAGCGCAAATATCGCACTGATAATTGCGCCAAATTCAAGCAAAACGTTGAAGTCGCTCTGTTCACTCACAGGAATACGCCTCTCTACTAAGTCACGAAAACCTAATGAAAGTCTATTAACGTATTACGTACTTTCTTGTCGAATTCACTCGTAGCTGGCTGATAGAAGTGAATTTACGCCGAAATCGCATTCATCCGCTGACGGATATCTTCCGCTTCACCCATGATCCGGTCGATTAATTCCTGACAAGTCGGGATGTCATTGATCAGGCCCGCAACCATGCCGCAGCTCCATGCGCCGGCATCCATATCGCCTTCCATCATGATGCGTGGATAGACGCCTGCGACTTCTTCGATGATGTCTTCGAACTTCAGATCCGCACCGAGTTCGCGCTCTTTCACTAGCAAGCGCTCGACCGCTTCATTGGTCATCACACGCTCGGTATTACGCAGCGGGCGCATCACCAAGCGCGTATCCAATTCACTCGCCGCTACGATGGCGGCTTTCACATTCTCATGAACCGGTGCTTCTTTTGTCGCGATAAAGCGTGTGCCCATATTCATGCCCGAAGCACCCATTGCGAGTGAGGCCATCAGGCTGCGGCCATCAGCCATACCGCCCGATGACACGAAGGGAATCTCTAGCTCATCCGCCGCACGCGGCAGCAGAATGAAGTTCGGCACATCGTCTTCGCCGGGGTGGCCGCCGCATTCGAAACCGTCGACCGATACGGCATCGCAGCCGATGCTCTGCGCTTTCATCGCGTGACGCACGCTAGTGCATTTGTGGATCACTTTGACGCCCGCTTCCTTGAAGAAAGGCAGGACTTGCGCGGGATTGTTGCCAGCTGTCTCGACCGCTTTCACGCCGCCTTCGATGATCGCACGGACATAGCCGGGATAATCGGGCGCATTGACTGTAGGCAGGAAAGTCAGGTTCACGCCGAACGGCTTGTCAGTCATTTCCTTACAGCGCGCAATTTCCTTCGCCAGCAGCTCAGGTGTCTTTTGCGTTAGACCAGTAATGATCCCGAGACCGCCCGCGTTGGAGACCGCCGCCGCCATTTCCGCAAAGCCGACATAATGCATGCCGCCCTGGATAATCGGGTGCTGGATGCCAAACATTTCGGTGATTGCGGTTTTCATAGTGTCTCTCCGGTCATTGATTCTTGGCGCATGGAATGGGGCAGATTTGGGCGGCCTGCAAGTGTCCGCATGCAGCACCCGAATGCCGTAGCGTCAGGAAATGCACGCTTCCCGTTGCGCGGTGGATGTGGCAATTCTTGTCCAGAGAGGAATTCCCCAATGACAACAGCCCAAGCCCCCATTGATTCTCCCTTCGGCATGCGTTCGACCGCGAAGGAGGTTGCCGCGGGTATTGATCTGTCGGGGAAGAATATCATCGTAACCGGCGGCTATTCAGGCCTCGGCACTGAAACGGTGCGCGCGCTAGCAAGAGCAGGCGCGCATGTGATCGTGGGCGCGCGCCGGCCTGATACCGCTGCAGAAGTGCTGGCTGAAATGGATGGGGCAATCACTATCCTTCCGCTTGATCTATCCGATCCTGCATCGATTGATGCATTCGCAAAACTGGTCACTGAAAAAATCGACCAGCTCGACATATTGATCAACAATGCCGCGATTATGGCCAGCCCGCTGATGCGCGATGCACGCGGTTATGAAATGCAGTTCGCGACCAACCATCTGGGCCATTTCCAGTTGACCGCACGCCTATGGCCGCTGCTGGTCGCGTCAAGTGCCGCGCGCGTTGTGGCGCTGTCTTCGGTTGGCCATCGGCTAAACGGGCTCGATGTCGACGATCCGAATTTCGAGAACCGCGAATATGAAAAATGGCCCGCTTACGGCCAGGCGAAGTCGGCCAATGCCCTTTTTGCGCTTGAGCTGGACAAGCTCGGCGAGCCTCACGGAGTACGCGCATTTGCGGTTCATCCGGGCGGTATCGTTACCCCGCTGCAGCGCCATCTGACGATGGAAGAGCAAACGGCGATGGGCTGGTTCGATGAAGACGGCAACACGCATGAATCCTTCAAAAGCATTGAAGAAGGGGCATCGACCAGCGTGTGGAGCGCTGTCTCGCCGCTGCTTGATGGCATGGGCGGCGTGTATTGTGAGGATTGCAATGTGGGCGCGATTGCCGATGAAAGTACACCGCGCGGCTCCGGCGTCTCACCGCATATTCGCGACGAAGATTTGGCCAAGCGGCTTTGGGTGAAGTCCGAAGAACTGACAGGCGTCAGCTTTCCGGCACAATGAACTGTCAGTGCCTACTTCCTTAAAGTCAGAACAATCCCGCCAAGGATTAGCCCGCCAGCAATCGCCACATTCAGCGTTAGCGGTTCGGCTAGCAGTACTGCACCGCCAAGCGCGGCAATCACTGGCGTAGCAAGCTGCATCGACGCCGCTGTTGCCAGCTTCAGTTGCGGCGCAACGCGGTACCAAATCACATAGCCAAGCCCCGAAGTCACCGCTCCTGAAATGATCGCCAACGTCACGCCCCATACTGACGGCATCGCGCTGTCGAGTAGAACAAGCGGAATTGCGAAAGGTGTGGCGATCATAAAATTCGCGGCTGTATTGCGCGCTGGATTGCTTCCGCCTCGACCGATGATGGTGTAAAAGCCCCATGCGATGCCTGCCGCTGCCATCATCATCGCGGGCACATAATCCGCCGCTTCACCGCCTGGCAGGAACAGCCATCCAAGACCGACCAGAGCGATAAAAAGGCCGAGCCAACCGCTTAAGCTTGGACGGTCTCCTTTAAGGATACCAATCGCCATCACGCTCGCCTGCACGCAGCCAAACAGGATAAACGCGCCGGTAGCCGCCGATAGGGTGAGATAGGCGAAGGAAAAGCCCGCAATATAGACAAATAGCGCCGCCGCGCCTTTGGCATCGCTGAGCATAGGCCGCGGTTTGAGAAACGGGATCAGAACCAATGCGCCAGCGGCCAAGCGGATCGCCGAAAACGCACCTGCCTCAATCGCGCCATCCGCCAAAGCCGCGCGCGCGAGCAATGAATTTCCGGCGAATGCAAGGATCGCAAGCACGGCCAGCGTCAAGAGTTGGAGGTGGTTACGCGCTGGCATAGGCGCACTCATTCCGCACCGGGCAGCTTGCGCAAGTAGGGTTCGTCGGGCGGCATGATGTCTGACCCAGCCGTTTCACCAGCAAATGATGTTCGTCGATATCTTTGGCGCTCCACTCCTCGGGCACGACAGGCATCAGCGCATCATAGGCACGCGTAGTATCGGCCTTGGGCGCAACCAAACCCATCCGCTGCATCACCCGCCGGTGATGCGTATCGAGCACCACTGCACGCCGTTCAAAGATGCTGGTGTTGGCAATACCCGCGCTGATCTTTCGTGCGATACCGGGCAGCGTTTCAAGCCAGTGCATAAGATCGGCGGTTTCGAGATTCGACAGATGCCTCAAGTCCACTTGTCCGCGCTCTGCAATGATTTGCGTGAGACAGTCTTTAAGCCGCCGCGCCGATTGTTCTGGGAAGGTCTGGTTTGACAGGAGCGCAGTCAATTCATCTATCTGCGCCTCGGCCACCGCCTCCCACGAACCGAACCGCTCCAGCATCGCGTCAGTCGCCGCGTTGGAAACCGCCGTCTTGGTCCGCGCGCCGATCACACCCTGTACCAAAGTCCAAACCGGATCGCGGCGCTTAGTGTCAGGCCGCTCGATCCGTCCAAACGCAGCGATCAGTGCGGCGTGAATGCGCTTAAGCTGATCGGTGCGAGGGTCAGAGCCGAGGGGGAGTTGCATAGGCATCTCGTATGATGCCGCGACCTTGCTTGCAATCAGCCGGCAGAACTATCCCGCTAAGCGATAGCCAAATTCAACGATCTCTTCAGCAAACGCGGTTTCAATTGCTTCAACCGCCAAAGGATACGGCGCGAAGCTCGCTGCCGCTGTTGCGACTGCGGGACGGACACCGGATTTAGCAGTCGTCTTGCTGAATATATCGCCGAGTCCGTTGAGTTCCGGGATCGCCAATTCCAGCGCAGCAATATCCGCTGCGATCTGCTCATAGCGTAGCAAGTGGTGAACGATCCGCTCTCCACCAATCGCATAGCTTTCACGGTTCTGAAGCAGCAAATCCACATTGGCTATGCACCATTCGCCGAACTCCGGCAGCATATGGCCAGCCGACGCGCGCCAATGGTACAACGACACAGCCAGATCAAAGGGGTTGCGGATGATGGAGACACGCTGCGCACTATCCCAGCGGTCAGCGCCGAGAAGCGCCTGCGCGGCTGCAGCACTCATATGATTGTAAAACTTGCTCGGCACCTCGCGGCGGCGCTTTGCCCGTTCAACCGCCGCGTGCGGTATCTCGTCGTCCCGAGTAAACCCGTAATTCTGCGCACCGCGCGCGCCAGCCTCCACACGAAACCGCTCCTCACCCTTGCCGATCGGTGTGATGATATCCTTGGGCTCAGCAAAGTGAGACAGCGCCATCTCGAAAGATGTCCCCGCCACCTTACGCGGCTTGAGGAACAAAACCTTCGGATGATGGAGGTAGATCATTGGTGGTGATGACCCGCTGAATCACCAAAGCACGATCCTGCGATTAATGCGTCCAAGACAGGTTTATTTGGTTGATCTATGAGATGGTCTGAGCCAGCGGTCAGTTGCATGTGGATGAACATATATTGCGAATAACACCCTTGCCAGACGTAATTGCATGAGCGCACTAAGATGGCATGGCGGACAGACCAACATTGGGAGACGTGGGCGCAATATCTGCATTATCAGCCGTCAGTGGCGGATTTTTCTGCGGTTTTGCGCTGGTCGCTTGGATGTTTAGCGAAACCTACTGGACAGAACACCCGCTGAACGCAGCCGCCGCTGCCATATTTGCCGGGTTTGTCGGAGTGGTCTTGTCACTATTCACAGCATGGCCGCTGGGGTGGATCATTGGCGGTTTAATCGCTCGATTTCTTGGATCATCTGCGGGTCACTCGGCGTTGGCAGGTTCGTTGACCGGCTTCACCCTATTCGCCGTGAGCATGCGTTCAGATATCTTCCTACATCCCACACTGTTCGGCGGAGCCGCGCTGTTCGCACTCGCAGGCGCCATTCTCGCACCACTTTCACAATTCTATATCGCGAACCGAGTGGCTGTCTTTGATCGAGGGGACTGACTCACTCCCACTCAATCGTACCCGGCGGTTTGCTAGTGTAGTCATAGACCACCCGGTTGATACCCTGCACTTCGTTCACAATTCGCGTCGCACATTGCGTCAGGAAGCTGGCGTCGAACGGGTATACGTCCGCCGTCATACCATCGGTGCTGGTCACCGCGCGTAGGCCGCAAACGCTGTCATAGGTGCGGGCATCGCCCATTACGCCGACGGTTTTGACGGGGAGTAGCACGGCGAACGCCTGCCAGATTGCGTCGTACAAACCGGCGTTGCGGATCTCTTCGAGATAAATCGCGTCAGCTTTGCGCAGGATATCGCAGCGTTCTTTGTTCACTTCGCCCGGAATGCGGATCGCGAGGCCGGGTCCGGGGAACGGGTGACGGCCGACAAACATATCGGGCAGGCCAAGCTCACGGCCCAGATCGCGGACTTCGTCTTTGAACAGTTCGCGCAACGGCTCGACCAGTTTCATATTCATGCGTTCGGGCAAACCGCCGACATTGTGGTGGCTCTTGATCGTTACGCTTGGGCCGCCAGTGAAGGAGACGCTTTCGATCACATCGGGATAGAGCGTGCCCTGCGCGAGGAAATCTGCGCCACCGATCTTTTCGGCCTCTTCCTCAAACACATTTATAAATTCGCCGCCGATGAATTTGCGTTTCTTTTCCGGGTCGGAAACGCCATCGAGGCCCGCCAAAAAGCGTTCCTCCGCATCGACCACGACGAGCGGGATATTGTAGTGATCGCGGAACATGGTTTCGACTTGCGTGCGCTCATCCAAGCGAAGCAAACCATGATCGACAAATACGCAGGTTAGCTGGTCGCCGATAGCTTCGTGAATGAGGATCGCAGCAACCGAACTATCGACACCGCCGGACAGGCCGCAAATGACTTTCTTGTCGCCGACTTGCTCGCGGATCTCAGCGACTTTGGTATCGCGATAGGTGGCCATGGTCCAATCGCCTTTGAGGCCGCAAACATGGCGCACGAAATTGGCAATCAGCTTGCCGCCATCGGGCGTATGGACGACTTCAGGGTGGAACTGCGTACCGTAGAATTTGCGCTTCTCATCCGCGATAACAGCAAAGGGAGCGCCATCGCTGGTCGCGACGATCTCAAAGCCGTCAGCAAACTGTGTGACTTTGTCACCATGGCTCATCCAGACCTGATGGCGATCGCCGACGTTCCAAAGCCCGTCGAAAAGCGCGCATTCTTCGGTCACAGTCAGGAAAGCGCGGCCAAATTCGCCGCCTTCTCCGGTTTCGTGACCACGCCGGACTTCGCCGCCAAGCTGGTGCGTCATCACTTGCTGGCCATAACAAATGCCCAGGATCGGCAGGCCTGCATCGAACAGCATTTGCGGTGCCCGCGGGCTGCCTTCATCGGGAACACCGGCGGGTGAGCCGGACAGGATGATTCCCTTGGGCTTCATCCGTTCAAACGCTTCCTCGGCCATCGAAAATGGTGCGATTTCGGAATAGACGCCCGCCTCGCGCACACGGCGCGCGATCAGCTGGGTTACTTGGCTGCCGAAATCGACGATGAGAATGGAATCGGGCCGAATGGAATCGGAAGAGTGCGTTTGGTCCATGGGCGAGGCGATAAGACTGCGCGCCGATGCTGGCAAGCGCCCTGCATCGGTCCTGCACGGCCCCGTGTGTGTGCGCCACAATTCGCCACGTCTGCGAAACAAAATTTCGTGCCGTGTAACCAATATTGCTGCGGATGCGAAAAGCGTTCCAGATGCACTTTTGCACCAAACACAATATTTAGGAGTTACCCCAAATGCAAAATTCAATGCAGATTCTTACACAGCGCGCCGTCGCATTCATGTTCGCCATTTCACTCAGCGGATTGATGCTCAGCCCGACTATCGCCTAAACACAAAACGCTCGCGAAACACTTCCCGACCAATGTTGCAAAAAACTGAACATTAGTCGCAGTTTTGTCATTTGCATAAAGTGGCACGCAACATTATTTCCACTCCCGAACCGGCGGATAGGTCTCCTCTCCCGAACACTATCCCCGGCGATAACGGGATCACGACAGCGCCCCCGCATACGTGTCCCGGCTGACATCTCAGCTGCCTGCGAGTGCAGCAGAAAGCGCCCGGCCCAAGGCATAGTCCAACCGGCCCGCTGCTTTAGAGATGAAAGCGACCAGAGACGCGGCTGACCTTCAGTCCCCCCTCCCTTAACTCAAGGCAGCCGCGTCTCTATTTTTCCTGCCCCAATTTTCACAAAATCAGATTTTCGACAGCAAATCGTCGATATGTTTGCGCTGCGCGGCGTCGGCGAATTCGCGGACACCCGACGCTATTTCACGCGCTTCGGCGCGGCGGCCATTCGCTGCCAGCGCCGCTGCATAGTGCCAGCGAAACTCAAGATTACCCGGAGCAGCATCTTTCGCTTTGCCCAACCAGGCGAGCGCTTCTTTCTTGTCACCACCCGATTGCAGCAGCACCCAGCCGAGCGTGTCCATCACAAACGGATCGCCGGGCGTCAGCGCAATGGCGCGCCGTGCCAGTTGCACCGCTTCAGACGAGTTGCCGGTGTTGAGTTCGGCAATCGCGCCATTGTTAAGCACCAGCGCGTTTGCTTCCAAACCTTCGTCACGCAGGCCCGCATAGATATCGCGTGCTTCCGCCCATTCGCTGCGCCCGATCGCGCGGTCTGCCGCCGCCAAACGTGAACTCAGATCTTCTGGCGGAGAAACTTTGCCCAGCCGCGCCGCGTAGGGATCATCGCGCCCGAGTTGCTGCGAAAGACGTGATGCCAGCGCAAGCATTTGCGGCCCCGCAACGGCGCGCGATGCCGGAATCTCTATCGTGGACAGAGCCTTGTCGGTCTCACCCACCGCCAGCAATGCCTGCGCCATTACGGTCGCGCCTTGGACGTGGCCCGGATTGTCACGCAGGAATGGACGCAGGAAGGCGATCGATTGCTCGTGGCTGCCGCGTAGATGGGCAATTTCACCCATCAGCAATTGTGCGGCAGGAACTTTGCGAAGAGCGCCTTCACCAGCCTGCATAATCTGGTGCGCTGTGTCCAAATCACCGCGCACGAAAGCCAGCTTCGCGTCGAGGAACATACCCATCGGGTGATTGGGCGCGGTTTCGCGCAGCACTTTCAGCGTCTCCGCCGCCTCGTACAGCTTGCCCAGATCAGCCTGTACCGCCGCAAGCGACAGTCGCGGGCCGAGGATGGACGAGTTGGCAGAAACCGCCTGTGCATAGTGCTGCTCAGCCGCTTCGAAATCTTCGCGCAGCAGGTCCAATCGACCCGCGAGCATCAGCGCATTTAAATCTTTGCCGTCAGCTTCCAGAGCGCGTGCAGACAGCGAATTGGCCAATTCAACTTTGCGTTCGGTCAGCGCCATTTCACCGCGCAATGCCAGCAAGCGAACGTCATCGGGATGTGCCGCGACTGCGTCATCCGCCAGTGCAAACGCCGGTTCTGTCTGACCCAGTGCCAACAGCGCACCGATGCGCACCCATTGGCCTAGTGCGGTCGACGAATCCGCTTTTTCGGCCCAAGCCAGCGCTTCATCGGGCTTGTCCTGAAGTAGCATCGCGCGGGACATCAGCGCTGCGCCAACACCGCTTTCACGCATCACGACCGGCACTTGCTCAACCGCAGCTTGCGCCGCGATCCCATCCCCCAGCTCGAGCATAATGTCCGCATAACGCAGGCGGGTCTGGTGGTCGTCTGGTGTCTCTTTGAGGATTGCAAGCAAGTGAACCCGGGCAGCGCCCAGATCGCCTTCCGCAAGCGCGGTTTCCGCCTCAACCACCGGGTCACCGGACACCCATCCGCATGATGCGGTTCCAAGGGCGAGCGGCACAATGGCGAGCGACAAGAACAGTCTATTTTTCATAGCCTGCGGTATAGCCAAATCTTCCTAAAGAACGGCTAACCACGCTGCTGGCCAAACCGGCGATCTGGAAGTGCCGCACACCTCAATAGGAAAGGGCTGATACAGCTTCCGCCGTACCAGCCCCTTGGAAGACTGTCTCTATATCGCGTTACGCCGCGGCAATGCTCCGGCGGCGGCGACCGGCCCACAGGCCAATCAGAGCGAGACCGAACAGAGCGGCACCGCCCGGCGCCGGAACTGGCGTGCCCGGTGTATGCGCTAGATCAAAATTGATATCCCAGTGCGGAAGCGACCAGCCGTTGGGATTCAGAATGTTAAGCCAGGCAGAACCACCGAAATCGCCGGTTTTATCATTCGCGCCGGGGCCGATTTGCACGGTGGTGTTGCCAGCGAGTGGATCGCGCGGATTGATGGTGAATTTCTTGCCGCCAATGGTGATAGTACCTGCAGCGCTGGAGTAGAAGTCCATTGTCGAAGGATTATAAGCGCCGCCGCCAGCTTTGTAGCCCTGGTTGCTGTTAAGCGCGTCTTGAAAGCCCGAAAAGCTGAGGTCGAGCTTAGCGACTTTGCCCGAGCCGTTAACTGCGGTGCCGGTGAAGGTTGCAGTGCCGGCGTCGGTGTCCTGCGTGAACTTCGTACCGTCTTGGAAAGAGTAGCGGCGATCGCAGCCGCTGCCGACCGAATTGGTCCAAAGACCGTGCGAGCAGCCACTGTCGGTCGCGTCGCTGACATCATAATCTATGGTCGATGCCGAAGCCGGTGCAGCAACGGCCATCAACGCTACCGGTGCGGCTGCAGCCAAAGCGATGTTGCGTGTCCAAGAAACCATAATTCTTACCCCATATTCCCCATCGGATAATGCAGAACCCGTCCGCCTTACCCTGCGAATTGTAATGTTGAGGTTAAAGCAGGGACGATGCCAAAAATGCGCAACCCAGCAATCCTGCGGCTTACGAAGGTTAACGTGATTTCGGATTTCTATGAGATGTTAGAAATTCCGACAGTTTTCAGGCCGGTTCAGCGTTGCTCAGGTGCATCGACCATGGCGCGCAGCTCAGTCTTGAGCAGTTTGCCAATATGGCTGCGCGGCATTTCTGCGATCGAGTGAAGTGCCGATAGCCGCTGCGTCTTTCCAAGCCGCGCATTGACCGCGCCCAGCACAGCATCGGCATTGGTATTGCCGCTTGGATCAAGCGTCACAAAGCCAACCGGCGTTTCGCCCCACGCTTTGCTGGGCACACCAATCACGGCGGCCTCGACCACGCCTTCCTCTTTGAGCAGCTCATTCTCCAGATCGACCGGATAGATATTGAACCCACCAGAGATGATCATGTCTTTCGCGCGACCGACCAGCTCGACAAAGCCGTCTTCATCGACCCGGCCAATATCGCCCATCCGCATCCACCATTCGCCGGTGTCGGGATCGATCCATTTTGCTTCGGAGGTTTTCTCGGGCTGGTTTTTGTACTCGCTCATCATCGCAGGCCCGCGGCCAACCAACTCGCCAGCCTCGCCCGGCGGCAACAAACGGCCATCTTCGCCCATCACTTTGACTTCGCTTCCAGGAGCAGGCGTGCCGACAGTGTGCAGCTTGTCCGGATGCTCATGCGCGTAGAGCAAGCAGACAACGCCGCCTTCGGTCATCGAGTAAATCTCGATCAACGCACCCGGCATCCGCTTAAGCACTTCCGCTTTCAATTCGGCAGAGAAGGGAGCCGAGGTGCAATATTTCATCTGCATGTTCGACAGATCAAAATTATCGAACGTCGGCTCATCCATCAGGCGCTGATATTGCACCGGCACCAGCATCGTTGTTGTAATCCGGTCGCGCTGGGCGATTTCAAGCCAACGCACCGTGTTGAACTTGCCCATGATCGTGACGGTACCGCCTGCCAATAGCGCCGACAAAAACGCGACCATCGTGGTGTTTGAATAAAGCGGCGTTGATGTAAGCGAGCGGACTTCGCGCTCACCCCCAAGATAGGACGCCGCAGTCGGCGCAAATTGCCGCCAGCGCATCGTATGCGAATGGACAATGCCCTTCGGAATTCCGGTCGTCCCGCTCGAGTAAATAATGTTGAACGGCTCATCGCCAGTTGGTTCGAAAGGAACAGGTTTTGTGCCCGCCTCCGCCATCCAGCCATCCAATTCTTCGTCCAACACGATCTGTTCGAGATCGGTCATAAATGCATCTCCGAGCTCGCTCAGCTTTGCCCGATCAATGAACAGGTGCCGCGCGCCAGAGTCCTTGGCCATACCGTGCAGCTGCTGCGGACTCGCACTGGTAGTAAGCGGCGCAGCGACGCCGCCAGCCAAGACTGCCGCCAGATAGACCAGCGCATAATTGATCGTAGACGTGCCGAGGATCGCAACCGATTGGCCGCGCTCCAGTCCCGTCATTTGCAATTGCGCTGCGATCCGGTCCACGCGGTCGATCATCTCCGTCCAGGACAGCTCGCCATGCTCGTCGCGTAGAGCCGGGTGATCCGGGCGCTCCTCGGCCCAACCAGCCAATATCTCTCGATATGAACCAAATGGTGCGGAAAGCCGATCGAGCATGGTCACGTCATTCTTCCTTGTCCTGTGAAGCACGGCGCATCTATGCAGGCGCAAACGCCAAAGCCAAGGGGAATGCGAATGTCACTACGAATAGTTGCAATGGCGAGCCTTGTCCTCTTGGCAGCCGCTCCCTCTGAGTCGCAGGAAGAAGCTGCGCGCAATACCATCGCTGTCTTCGCCCATCCCGATGACGAGTTGTTTGTTGCCCCGGCGCTCGCCAGCGCTACGCGCGAGGGGCACGATGTGACGCTGGTCTACGCAACCAACGGAGATCAAGGTCCGGGTGTTTCAGGCATGGCACCCGGAGAGGAACTGGCCACTAGCCGCAAAGGAGAGGCACTGTGTGCAGCGGAAGCTCTGGGGGTCACCACGGTGCACTTTCTCGATCTGGGCGATGGGACTTTGGGCGTAAACGCACACCATCGCGGCAGTTCTGCTCTGAGGTTCTCCGCTGCGCTCAAGCATATTCTCGGCGATGGTGAGTTTAACACAGCAGTGACATGGGGCCCAGATGGCGGATACGGTCACTCCGATCACCGAATCGTCAGCGCGCTAACCGCCGAATTGGTCCAAGCCATGGACACCAATCGGCCAAAGCTGCTCTATTCGGGTATCCGAAAGGGCTCGCGACCACCAGAGATACAAACATGGGCTGAGACGGACTCCGAGCTTCTCACAGTTTCCGTGGCATACACTGCAGAAGATCTAGCCGCGGCAACTAAAGCAGCGCAGTGTCACAGAACCCAATTCGATGCCGATGTTCGCGGGGGCATGATGCCTTTGTTTGACCAGTCGATCTGGCAGGGCGCGGTGCACTTCCGACCTGCATTTGGAACATAGCCACTCAACATTCGATGACGTTCACTGCAAGCCCGCCTTGGCTGGTCTCTTTATATTTGGTCGACATATCGAGGCCGGTCTGGCGCATCGTTTCAATCACTTGATCGAGCGAGACAATCGACACTTCATCGCGGTGCAGCGCCAGCCGCGCGGCATTGACCGCTTTCACTGCGCCGATGGCATTGCGTTCGATACACGGCACTTGGACGAGACCGCCGACCGGATCGCAGGTCAGACCAAGATTGTGCTCCATCCCGATTTCCGCCGCGCTGGCGATCTGGGTTGGCGTTCCGCCCCACAGCGCTGCGAGTCCACCAGCCGCCATCGAACAGGCGACGCCAACTTCGCCCTGACAGCCCATCTCCGCGCCTGAGATTGACGCGCGTTGCTTATAGAGCAGGCCAATCGCGCCAGCCGTCAGCAAGAATTTTCGGCGGCTCTCAGTGCAGGCATTGTCCTCGGCATCGAGGCAATAGAAACGCATCACTGCCGGCAGGATGCCGGCGGCACCATTTGTGGGCGCAGTGACGACTTTGCCGCCCGCTGCATTCTCTTCATTCACCGCCATTGCAAAGCAATTGAGCCAGTCGAACAATTGCTCGCGCTCGTTTGATTGCGGGTTCGATTGCAGCTTGCCCCATAGCTCGGGCGCGCGGCGGCGAACGTTGAGGCCGCCGGGTAGCGTGCCGGTCTGGGTCAAACCACGATCAATGCAACCATCCATCGCGCTCGCAATCTGGTCGAGCCCTGCCTCGGTCTTCGCACGTGGCCGCATTGCGTCTTCATTGCGCAGGACCAGCTCATGCACTTGCACCTGCTCGGATGCGCAAACCTGAAGCAATTCGGCCGCCGAAGTGAACCGGTGCGGCACCGGATTGCCTGCCTTGACGCGGTCATCCTTGGCGGGCTGTTCAAGCTGACGCTGCGTCGCGACAAACCCGCCACCGGTGGAGAAATAGCTCCGGTCCGACAGCACTTCGCCTGCGTCGTCATAGGCGATCAGCCGCATGCCATTGGGGTGCAGATCGGGAATGATGTGTCCCGCCAGGTCGACATCGGCTTTCGCGTCAAACGCAATATCGCGCTCACCACCCAAAGTGAGCATGCCCTCGGCTTCTATCCGATCAAGCTGTTGGTCGCCTTTGGCCGGATCATACGTCTCCGGCTTGTGCCCCATCAGGCCAAGAATCGAGGCACGCGGCGTGCCGTGACCAATGCCCGTCAGGGCAAGCGACCCCTGCAATTCTATGTGGGTTTTCGCTGTCCGTGCAAACTTTCCGCTACGCTTCAGCGCCCGGACAAACATGCTCGAAATCCGCATAGGTCCAACCGTATGCGAGCTAGAGGGACCAATCCCGATCCGGAAAATGTCGAGCACTGAAAGCATGGCTGCGCCGATGCTCCCTGCCTTCCGCTACGTCAAGTGGTTGCGGTTGAAACTAATGCACCAAAATTGACCTCTCACCGTGTCCATATGTGCCAATATTGAGCGCATAAACGCCGCTCGCAGGACCTCACGGGTTGATGGTGGATAAATCTGTCCATTTGGCCCTGATTTGCTTGGGATACGCCCTCACGCGCCCTATATCTGCAGGATGAGCGAAACACCCGATACACCAGAGAATCTCCCCCCTGAAAAAGTTGTCCAGCAGGGCGAATATGGGGCCGATTCGATCAAGGTCCTCAAAGGCCTCGACGCAGTCCGCAAACGCCCAGGCATGTATATCGGCGACACCGATGATGGCAGCGGCCTGCATCACATGGTGTTCGAAGTTTCCGATAATGCGATTGACGAAGCGCTGGCGGGCCACTGCGATCTCGTTTTGATCGAACTCAATCCTGATGGCTCGGTTTCGGTCGAAGATAATGGCCGAGGCATTCCGGTTGGGATGCACAAAGAGGAAGGCGTGTCAGCAGCAGAGGTCATCATGACTCAGCTCCACGCCGGCGGTAAATTCGATAACACCAATGATGACAACGCCTATAAAGTCTCCGGCGGTTTGCACGGCGTTGGCGTGTCGGTGGTCAACGCGCTGTCCGAATGGCTGGAGCTGACCATCTGGCGCGAAGGCAAAGAGCATTGGATGCGTTTCGAGCATGGCGAAACTGCCAAATCGCTCGAAGTCACAGGCGATGCGCCCAAGGTCGACAGCAATGGTGACGATAACGGCCTGAAGAAGGGCACCCGCGTTACCTTCCTCGCCAGCGACGACACATTCAAAAACGTCACCGTCTATGATTTTGAGAAGCTGGAGCATCGCTACCGAGAACTCGCTTTCCTTAATTCCGGCGTCCACATCTTGCTGCGCGACAAGCGCGGCGAAGAGGTGCTGGAACATGATCTGTTTTATGAAGGCGGCATCGCGGCCTTTGTGAACTATCTGGACCGGAACAAGCAGGCGCTGATCCCTGATCCGATTGCGATTTCGGCAGAGAAAGACGGCATCGGCATCGACGTCGCGCTGGAATGGAACGATTCCTATTACGAGAACGTGTTGTGTTTCACTAACAACATCCCGCAGCGCGATGGCGGTACGCACCTTGCTGCATTCCGTGCGGCGCTGACGCGGACGCTCAACAACTATGCTTCCAATTCGGGAATGCTGAAGAAGGAAAAGGTTTCGCTTTCGGGCGAAGACATGCGCGAAGGCCTGACCGCGATTGTCTCGGTCAAATTGCCCGACCCCAAGTTCTCCTCGCAGACCAAAGACAAGCTGGTCAGCTCTGAAGTGCGTCAGCCTTTGGAAAGCCTGATGGGCGACAAGATGACCGAATGGCTGGAGGAAAATCCGGCCAATGCGAAAATCATCATCCAGAAAATCATTGATGCGGCAGCAGCGCGCGAAGCGGCGAAAAAGGCGCGCGAACTGACTCGCCGCAAAGGCGCGATGGATATCGCATCGCTACCCGGCAAGCTCGCCGATTGTCAGGAACGCGATCCGGAGAAGTCCGAACTGTTCCTGGTGGAGGGTGACTCCGCTGGCGGCTCGGCCAAACAAGGGCGCGACCGGCATTATCAGGCAATCCTGCCGCTCAAAGGTAAGATCCTGAATGTCGAGCGTGCTCGGTTTGACCGGATCATTTCATCCAAGGAAGTCGGTACGCTGATCCAAGCGATGGGCACCGGCATCCGCGACGAATTCAACATCGAAAAGCTGCGCTATCACAAGATTGTGATCATGACCGATGCTGATGTCGACGGCGCGCATATCCGCACATTGCTGCTGACATTCTTCCACCGGCAGATGCCAGAAATCATCAAGAACGGACATCTGTTCATCGCTCAGCCGCCTTTGTTCAAAGTGAGCAAGGGCCGCAGTGAAGTCTATCTGAAAGACCAACCCGCGCTTGACCGCTATCTGATTGATGCCGGCCTGCAGGGCCGCTTGATGGAGACCAAAGGCGGCGCGCGCGGCGGCGCTGAATTGGCATCGCTTGTCGAGCACGCATTGCGAATTCGCAATCTGATGGCCTTTGTTCCGGCGAAATATGACAGCGCATTGATCGAAGCCATGGCGCTGGGCGGTGCTCTTGATCCTGCTCTCACAACCGCAGACCGCGAAGCCGCGTTGACCAATGCTGCGCGGCGTTTGCAGCTGGGCGACAGCGAAGCCAAATGGAGCGCGCATATCCGCGATGACGGAACAGTGATCTTCGAACGCTTGTGGCGCGGTGTGACCGATGTCCATGAGATCGAAGCAGCCTTCCTAACCAGCGCCGAAGCGCGGCGCCTCCACACAATCTCAATCGAACATGCAGAGCTTTACGAGCAGCCATCACGCCTCGTGAAAGGCAGCACCGAAGACGCACAAGACGGCGATGCGGACGAAGACGGAAGCGACGGTCCAGCTATCGCCAATGACGGTTCAATCACCCGTCCGACACAATTGCTCGACGCAGTTCTGGCCGCTGGCCGCAAAGGTCTGGCCATAGCCCGCTACAAAGGTCTGGGCGAAATGAATGCGGAGCAGCTCTGGGAAACCACTCTCGATCCTGACAACCGCGCATTGCTACAGGTCAAAGTCGAAGATGCCGACATTACCGACGAAATCTTCACGCGTCTGATGGGCGATGTAGTAGAACCGCGCCGCGAATTTATTCAGGACAATGCGCTCAACGTCGCCAATCTGGATGTGTAGGCCAACCTTTATCACCGGGGTGACGCGATAATGGAGCCTGTTATCCGCGGTTCTCAGGAGGAAAAGGTCGGCCATTTGCTGATCGCGGGGCTGCTGATCACTTTCCTGCCGCAGATACCACTGGGCAATTATCTGATCTATCCGTTCACAATTTTGACGACATGGTTCCACGAAATGGGCCACGGCCTGACCGCTATGGCGCTGGGTGCCGATTTTCAGAGTCTTGAGATTTACAGCAACGGATCGGGCGTCGCGCAATCGCAATTCGACAGCACGCCGTCCGCAGTGGCCAACGCATTGGTTGGCGCAGGCGGTCCGCTCGGCCCCTCGATCTTCGGCTCGCTGCTGATTCTGGCCAGCGCTAAGCTGCAATATGTCCGCCCGACCTTGATCGCTTTGGCAGCGCTTATCGGGATCTCGACTGTCATCTGGGTCAGCACTATGACCGGGTTTGTTGTACTGCCACTGGTCGCACTTGCACTGGTCGGTGTCGCCATGAAAGCAAGCGACCGGATCGCCCTATTCACCGCTCAGTTTCTTGGCGTAGTCGCCGCGCTCAGCATGTTTCAGGACTGGAACTATCTGTTTTCTTATTCCGGCGTAGTCGCCGGGCGGCCCATGCTGTCTGACACCGGTGCGATGTCGGATGCCTTGTGGTTGCCCTATTGGGTTTGGGCGATCATCATCATCGCCGCTTCGGGCCTGATGATCGGGGCGAGTTTGAAATATGCATTGGCGGAAGAGCACAGCAATCGCTTCATCCGCCGCTGAGCAAAGGACATATTGTGGCAACAGGGCAAAGAACGCAGGGCATGGAAAGAGGCGGCTTCGTGCTTTTCCTCGCGCTGATCACGGCGGGCTTCATTGTCATTGTTTGGCCGTTTGCGTCGCCATTATTATGGTCCGCGCTGGCTGCGATAATGTTCCAACCGCTCTATCAATGGCTGCTGCCGCGATGCCGCGATAGCGCCAACAAAGCCGCGATTGCCGCTTTGCTGATCATCACCTTCGCAGTGGTTATACCGGCGCTGTTGATCGGCAGCATGATTATCGAGCAGGCGGCCGAGGTGTTTCTCGCCTTCCGTGATGGCCAATTCGATGTTGGTGCATGGTTCACGCAAGTGTTCAGCGCATTGCCAGCCAGTATCCAGTCCTCGCTCGACACCTCGGGCTTCGGCACGCTCAACGCGCTGATCGACCGGGCACAGGATTTTGCCAGAGAAAGTACCGGAATCATTGCCCGCCAAGCTGTCGCCATCGGCGGAAGCGCGCTCAGCTTTGTGCTGTCATTCGGTGTCGGGCTCTATGTCACGTACTTCCTGCTACGCGACGGCAAGCAGATTGGCCGTTCGGTCATCAACGCCTTACCAATGGAGCGCGAAATTGCAGATGATCTGGCCGAGAAATTCCTGACTATCGTGCGCGCTACGATCAAAGGTTCTGTCGTCGTTGGCTTGGTTCAGGGGACACTGGGCGCGATCACTTTCTGGATTGCGGGTGTGCCTTCGGTGATGCTGCTGGGCCTGCTGATGGCGATATTCTCGCTGCTGCCTGCGCTGGGACCTGCAATTGTGTGGCTGCCCATCGCGATCTATCTGCTCGCTACCGGCGCGATCTGGCAAGGCATCTTCGTGATCGCCGCCGGGGTGCTGGTAATCGGTATGGCCGATAACGTGCTCCGGCCCATTCTGGTTGGCCGCGACACCGGTATTCCCGACTGGATCATTCTGATCAGCACGCTAGGCGGCATTGGCCTGCTGGGCCTATCCGGCATCGTCGTCGGGCCGCTGGTTGCCGGACTGTTCCTCGCCGCTTGGTCAATCTCCAAGGGTGACGAAGAGCCTCCCAAGGCGGAAGCGGCCTAAGCACTCATGACATATGACGCAATCATCCTCGGCGCAGGGGCTGCCGGGCTGTTCTGCGCCGCACAGGCCGGGCAGCGCAGCAAGCGCGTGCTCGTGCTCGAGCGTGCGCCGACACCGGGAAAGAAGATCCTGATTTCCGGCGGTGGGCGGTGCAATTTCACCAATATCGGCGCGGGTCCGGCGAACTATCTCTCCGCAAATCCGCATTTCGCCAAGTCAGCGCTCAGTCGCTACACGGCGCGCGACTTTCTTGATCTGGTCGAAAGCTACGAAATTGCGTGGCACGAGAAAACGCTGGGTCAATTATTTTGCGATCAAAGCGCGCGGCAGATCGTCGCGATGCTGCTGGAGGAGTGCGACAAGGCAGGCACGGCAGGCGGTTCGGTCGAAGTGCTTTGCGATCAGGATATCACCGAGGTCGAACAAACTGGCGGTAGCTATCTCGTAACGTCCAACGGCACACTGCATGGCGCGCATTCGCTTGTGATCGCCACGGGCGGACCGTCGATCCCGAAAATGGGAGCAACCGGCTTCGCCTATGATCTGGCGAGGCAGTTCGGTCTGAAAGTGATCGAACCGCGCCCTGCACTGGTCCCGCTAACACTGGGCGGAGAGGATGTGCTGTTCCGTGATATCTCGGGTGTGTCCGCCGATGTGGAGGCGAAGTCTGGAAAGACCGCCTTTCGCGAATCCGCTCTGTTCACTCATCGCGGACTATCAGGCCCATCAATCCTGCAAATCTCATCCTATTGGCGAAACGGCGAAACAGTGGCGATCAACTTCCTGCCTGATCACCCCCAAGAGTGGCTGCTCGACGCCAAGCGCGACCATCCGCGCAGCAGCCTGAAAGCTATCCTGAAAGAGCATCTGTCCGACCGGTTAGCGACAATCCTGTCAGAGAAGCTGAGCCTGCAAACCGAACTTGGCAATGCGCCCGACAAATCTCTACGCGCCGCCGAAGCCAAACTCGCACGCTGGGAGTTTACCCCCAATGGCAGCGAAGGCTTTGCCAAAGCGGAAGTGACAGCGGGCGGGATCGATACGCAGGAACTGTCCTCCAAAACGATGGAGGCAAAGAAAGTCCCCAGCCTTTACGGCATAGGCGAAGCAGTCGATGTGACCGGCTGGCTCGGCGGGTATAATTTCCAATGGGCTTGGGCGAGTGCCTGGGCCGCTGGACACGCGCTTTAGTCGTCCTTTTTTGCCGGAATAGGCAAAGCCGCCAGCACATCCCACATAATCTCAAAGCTGTTTTTGTAAGCGTAGTCCTTGTTGTAATTGCGCGATTGAACCGCAATCACGGCGTCATAGTTGCGATAGATCGACACGATATTTCCGCCATTGCCCATCATCATCCAGCTGGGCTCATAGCCGCCCGGCGACTTGACCAGATTGAACCACCACAGATAGCCGTAATGAACATATTCGCCCGTCGTGCGATGCGGTTGGAGCATTTGCTTGATCCACTCAGCGCTAACAATCTGTGTGCCGTTATACGTCCCGCCGTCGAGCACCATCCGGCCAATAGTGATTAAATCACCCACGCGCATCTTGATCTGACCGCCCGATTGCACTTCGCCCGAGCGCGAGCGTGTCCACTTCACATCCTCGATCCCGAGCGGTGTGAACACGCGTTCAGCCATAAAGTCGTCGAACCGTTGGCCGGAGACTTCCTCAACCACCTGACCAAGCAGGAACACACCGGCGGTGCAGTAGGAGAACCTGCCATAGCCCTTTTCATCGCGCGCATAATCCGCATCGACGGGGATATTCATTGCAAAGTCGCGCCATATCTCGGTGCGGTACATCCGCTCCTCATTGCCTGGCGATTTGAGCGTGCGATCGCTGCAATCGAGCGATGATGACATCGTCAGCAAATCCCGCACGGTAATATCATTGCGCGGATCATCGGGGGCGCTGCCCAGCAGCGGCCAAACCTTGGTTTCAACCGAGAGTTTCCCCTCATCCACCAGCATCCCAACAGCCAGCGCGGTCAGCGATTTTCCTGCTGACCGGATATCGGTCAGGTAATCGACGTCCTTTCGATCGAAGCGCTGCGAATAGGCGATCTCCCCGCCTTGTTCGACCTGCACCGCAACGATCTTGCCCAAGTCCTTATCGGCAATGCGCTGTTCCAGCTCGGGAAGGCTGATCGTTTGCGCAGTAGCGGTGATTGGCGCAAGCACACCGAGCAACAGACTGCTTATCAATACCCGTACCACGTCTCGCTCCCGATTGCTCATCCGCCAATGAAACCAGCAATCTGAAGCGGAGCTGACTGCGGCGCTATCTTTGCTCCGTCACAAAGGCACGCTAAGGCAGAGTGATGAACCGTTTGATCATGAGCTCGCTCGCGGCATTGTCCGTTTCTGCCTGTGCCACCATTCCTGACGCGCCCGCAGGAAGCGCGCAGGCCGCACCCATCACAATCAAAGTCATTGGGCTCAACGATTTTCACGGCAACATCGAGCCGATCCGCCGCCCGATTGGGGTGATGGACAATGCCGGCCAAACGCAGCGCGTATACGCTGCCGGTGCCGCCTATCTCGCCACCGCAGTCGAGCAATATCGGTCGCAGTCCGAATATAACGTTGTCATTGCAGCGGGTGATTTGATCGGCGGTAGCCCGCTGGTGTCCTCCATCTTCTTGGACGAACCCGCAATCGGCGCGATGAACCGCATCGGGCTGGACTTTAACGCAGTCGGCAATCACGAATTTGATCGCGGCTGGGAAGAGCTGAAGCGCATTCAGGAGGGCGGCTGCGAAAAGAATACGCTGCGCGAGCCATGCGCGGTGGAGAACCCCTATCCCGGCGCCGATTTCCGATTCCTCGCAGCCAATGTCGTCATGCCAGACGGTGACACTCTATTTCCCGGCTACGGCATCAAGCGCTTTGACATTGACGGGCAGGATGTTGCGGTCGGCATCATCGGGCTGACGCTGAAAGATACGCCGACACTAGTGACACCTAGTGGTGTCGCGGGATTGACCTTCACCGATGAAGCCAACGCGATCAACGCGCTGATCCCCGATCTGGAGAAGGCCGGTGCCGATGTGATTATCGTCTCGATCCACCAAGGGCTCTACACAGAGGTCGGCTATAACAACAAAAGTTGTGATGGTGTTTCGGGCCCGTTGCTGGATATTCTCGCGCAGCTCGATCCCAAGATCGATGTCGTGATCTCTGGCCACACGCATTTCGCCTATGTCTGCGATTATTCGGCGATTGATCCGAGCCGCAACTTTCTGGTGACCAGCGCCGGCTATGGCGGATCGATGCTGACCGATATTACGCTCACTGTCGATCCAAACACAGGCGATGTAACGGCAAAAACAGCAGACAACGTCGTGGTACAAAGCATTGGCACTGATCGCGAAGGCAATGTCGCCGCGCCGAGCCCCGAATACCAGCAATTCACTGCCAACCCCGAAATCGCCGCCTATGTCGCGCGCTATTCCGAAGCATCACGCGAAGCGGCGGCGCGGCCAATCGGCAAAATCTCTGGCGAGGCAAAAGACCCTGGTCCGTCGACCGAAGAAACTGCGCTCGGCAATCTGATCGCCGATGCGCAATTGTTCGGCACTCAGGAGGCCGGCGCGCAAATCGCCTTCATGAACAATTCGGGCGTTCGGACCGGTTTGGTACCTAACGATGACGGCACGATCACCTATGGTGACGCCTATGCAGTCCAGCCGTTCGGAAACACGCTGATCACCAAAAGCTTTACCGGTACGCAGTTACTGGCTTTGCTCGAACAGCAATTCGATGATGAGGGCTTCGTGCAGACATTCTCGCCGTCCAAGGGCTTTGCCTTGACCTACGATATGCGGCGCCCCGTGGGCTCGCGGGTCGTTTCGGTTGCGCTGAATGGCGAAGCGATTGATCCGGCTGCAACCTATCGCGTCACTATGAACAGCTTCCTCGCTGCCGGCGGAGATAGCTTTACCGTGTTCAATGAAGGTACCGATGTGGTCACCGGTCCGGTCGATCTGGATGCGATGGAAGCGTATTTACAGACCGCTGATGTGATGGAATTACCTGCGCTTGGCCGGATAATCGAAAACAAGTGAGCCGCAGCCGCCGGCTAGGTTGCTTAAGCCAGTTTTAGCCCAGCCACGCCGCGCGCGCTGCTCTCTTTGCCTGAAAGACCGGCGAACAATGTATCGATGATCGCGCCGAGCTTTTCTTCGGTCAGACGCTCGTCGAGCATCATCATGACCTGCGGCGATGTGTAGCAGATCACCATCTGGTTGATCAGCGACATTGCCTTGTCGATTTTGAGATTCGCGAAGAACCCTTCCGCCTGCGCCTCTGCCACCAGAATGCTCATATAATGATCGGCAAGATCGATATAGCCGCGCACTTGTTCCATGCGCGCCGTGCCCAGCTCTACATAGAGCGCGAATAATGCGGGGTCCTCGCGAAACCGCTCGCGTTCACGGGCGAAGCGGCGAGCGAAGAATTCGTAGAATTTGCGCTCGATCGGTAGATCAGATTCGACCACCTCTTCCATGATCGCGATGTCGGGTGCGTACCAATCTTCGAGAATGGCGTCGAACAGATCGGATTCTTCAGGAAACACCGCATCGATGCGAGAGCGCGACATTTGCGCTTCGGACGCCAAGGTCGTCTTGCCGACTTCTGCTCCACGGCGTTCGATCAAGTCCATCGCCAAGTGGACCAGACGTTTGCGGTCGCTTTGAAGATCCTCTTGCGTCATCGCACCTTCCCTGATCGACGTGATGCCGCTGATGGCGGCATCTGCTGCCACCTATGTAGGATATCGGTGCATGATCTTAAACCGCTTACGCGACGGGGTGCGATAAAATTTACGCCTTGGCGTCTTCAATCACCTTTTTTGCTTGTGCTTCCAGCACTTTATAGCGTTCGTAATTGGGCAGTTTGGATCGCAGAAAAGCGGCAATTTTGGCGAGGTCTTCGCCGTAATTGCCGGTCGGCACAATGGGCTCGCTGAAACCAAGCGTGTTGGTCGCGTTATCGACCCACGCTGCGACAATCGGCACTTTGGCCGCTGCGGCGATATTGTAAAAACCGGATTTCCAGCTGCCGTCGGTTGTCCGCGATCCCTCTGCGGCGATCACCAGCGCAAGCTCGTCGCGCTTGGCATATTCCTCTGCCACTTGCTCGACCACATTCATCCGCTTGGTCCGGTCAATCGGGATTCCGCCCATATCGAACATGAAGTTGCGCATGATGCCTTTGAACAAAGTATGCTTGCCCATGAAATTGGGCCGAACACCCTCTACTTCGGTGGCCCCCGCAAAGAACACAAAGTCCCAATTGGACGTGTGCGGCGCACCGGCGATGACATATTTCTTGATGTTTTTGGGCAGGCCGCCATCGATCTTCCAACCCTTAAGATTGTAAATCCAGATGATGATCCGGCGCACAATGCGCGAAAGCAGTGATGGCTTGCGATGGTTCGCACTGGCCGTGGCGTCAGTCATGATCTCTCCCTGTATAGGCTGACTAGCAGTTACGTTAGGGAATGCGAGAGGGATGCGGTGCAGCTTGTGGATTGCTAAAACGCGAAGCTCGGGAAATAGCGCTCGCCCAGAACCACAGCAGAATAGCCGATTGAGACGCCCGCCCACATCGCAAGATACCACGGCCAATCGGGCTTCTCCTCGCGCAATACTGCAATAAATATGCCGGCTAGAAGTCCGCACACCAGCGCCGGAAGCGTCCACATGCCGATGCCAAGCGTTGCGCTGACCCATGCCTCGTCATTGGGATGTGAAAGGCTGACAGCGGTGGCAATCGTCCGCATGATCATCGCGTTGAATATGATGATCGGCGCGAGCATGCCCAGCTTTGCGCGAGATAGATATGCGAGCAGCGAGAGAGCAATCGTAACAGCCGGCCCGGCCAGCGCGATGAGTATAGAATGCCTCAGAGGCACATCACCGCTGCCTCCTGACGAGTGGACCTTGTTGACCGTCATCAACACATCATAGCCGAGGCTTTTGGACATGAGTGCATGACCGAACTCGTGGAGGTACTGCATGATAAGGATGCAGATCACGAGTGTAGCGGCGGTTTTGATGTGGTGCATGGTGGACCTCCCTGATCTTAAGAAGGCGTCCTATGCAAGCAATACAGTCAAGCTAGGGTCGTCTCACCTGCGTTTACTCCGCTGCCAATCCTCATCATTACCGAAACGCTCGCTGCTTAATGATTCGATTTGAAAGAGACGCCACTGCCCCTGCCTACGGGCAACTAGAAACTTTGCTTCCCACTTGCTCCACATTCCGGAGAATTCATCATAATTGTAATAGCGGCGAGTGATGCCAGAGATTGTAAACTCATATCCTTGCCGCGTTTTAGTTGTCTTCCAACTATCAAACTTACTGCGATAAACGATGCCTAAACCGCCCAGATAATTGGAATTCAACTCACCAAACGTCCGGCATAAATGTCCTCCGTTGGCGCAACTCGTAACATCTGGTGTGCCATCCTCCCAAGTGACGGCTTCGAATAACTGAAAATCCTTGCGTTCAAACGCTGCATAATATGCACGGATTATCTGTTTCGCTGCATCTTCGTCGGACTGTTTGGCAGTGACGGCGCTCGGCAACAACAGAGCAAGGAAAATGATGGCGTATTTTATCACATCCTGAACACGCCAAAGCGCGGCCTCTCTTCAAACGGTGCCTCCAGCGTTGCGGCAAACGCCAGTCCGAGCACATCCCTCGTCTGTGCGGGGTCGATTACCCCATCATCCCATAGTCGCGCAGTGGCGTAGTATGGGTTGCCCTCATCCTCATATTTCTGGCGGATCGGGGCTTTGAATTCCTCGGCCTGTTCATCGGTCCAGCTTTCTGCATCGCGGTGGACGGTGGCGAGCACCGATGCGGCTTGTTCGCCGCCCATCACGCTGATGCGCGCATTGGGCCAAGTGAACAGGAAGCGTGGGCTATATGCCCGTCCGGCCATACCGTAATTGCCCGCGCCGAAGCTGCCGCCGATCACTACGGTGATCTTGGGCACTTGCGCGGTTGCGACCGCCGTCACCAGCTTCGCGCCATGTTTGGCGATGCCCTCCGCCTCGTACTTACCGCCAACCATAAAGCCGGAGATATTTTGCAGGAACAGCAGCGGAATACCGCGCTGCGCCGCCAGTTCGATAAAGTGTGCGCCCTTCTGCGCGCTTTCGGAAAACAGCACGCCATTATTGGCGAGGATCGCAACCGGCATGCCCCAAATATGCGCGAATCCGCACACCAGCGTGCTGCCATAATGCGCTTTGAACTCGTGGAACTCGGACCCGTCGACAATCCGCGCAATCACTTCCTTCACATCGTAAGGCGCGCGCACATCGTCAGGGATAATGGAGTAGAGTTCATCGGCATCAAACTTGGGCGAACGCGCGTCTTTCAGTTCAACCTTCGCGCCTTCATTTGCGCCCAGATGCGAAACGATATCGCGCACAATGGTCAGCGCATGTTCGTCATTCTCCGCTAGATGATCGACAACGCCCGATTTCTTCGCGTGAAGGTCACCGCCGCCCAAATCCTCGGCAGTGATTTCTTCACCCGTTGCGGCCTTCACCAGCGGCGGTCCGGCAAGGAAGATCGTGCCTTGCTCCCGGACAATCACCGTCTCGTCGGACATCGCCGGAACATAGGCACCGCCAGCGGTGCAGCTGCCCATAACACAAGCGATCTGCGGAATGCCGCGGGCCGACATATTGGCTTGGTTGAAGAAGATACGGCCAAAGTGATCGCGGTCAGGAAACACCTCTGCCTGATGCGGCAAATTCGCGCCGCCGCTATCGACCAGATAGACGCAGGGCAGATTGTTCTCCTGCGCAATTTCCTGCGCCCTGAGGTGCTTCTTCACCGTCATCGGATAGTAAGTGCCGCCCTTAACGGTAGCATCATTGCACACGATCATCGCCTGCCTGCCCGAAACACGGCCAATCCCCGCGATCATCCCGGCAGCGGCAATATCATCCTTGCCATACATCCCGTTGGCGGCGAGCTGTCCAACCTCAAGAAACGGCGAACCCGGATCAAGCAAACGCTCGACACGCTCACGCGGCAGCAGCTTGCCCCGCCCGACATGCCGCTCACGAGAGCCTTCCGAGCCGCCTAGCGCGGTCGTCGCCACCTTCTCGCGCAAATCATCCACCAAAGCGCGATTATGCGCGGCATTGGCTTTGGCTTCGGGGCTTTCGACATCAAGTTTCGAGGTAAGTACGGGTGCGGTCAACGAGTAGCTCCAATAATAGCCAAGGCACCAGCGATGCTCATGGGTATCCAACCGGGATGCGCAAAGCGCGACGTCACAATGTCCGCTAAGCCAAGCAATATCCAGAACACGCCGATCGCCAACACAAGCATCGGGGGTGTATCCGGCCACACGACTACGGCTGCGCTGAGAAGCATAAACGCCGAAAGTGAATGCCACAAATAGCGCAGCAATTCGGGGGCAATTGCCATGTCAGGATGCGGATTTCCGCGTGCGAGAATCGGACCAAGCACTGACGATGCGCCACCTGTCGAATGCAGCACAGCCACAATCACCATGATCGCTCCTGACAGCCACAGCCAAGCATTGGTACCGCTCACCCAGCCGCTCCAATCAATTCACGCCCAATCAGCATCCGGCGAATTTCATTCGTGCCCGCGCCAATGTCGAGCAGTTTTGCATCGCGCAGATAGCGCTCGACCGGCCAGTCTTTGGTATAGCCTGCACCGCCAAGAGCCTGCACTGCCTCGGCAGCAACTTTGAAGGCATTCTCCGACGCCAGAAGAATACAACCTGCCGCATCGAATCGCGTTGTCTGCTCCGCATCGCAGCTTTTCGCCACGGCATAGGTATAAGCCCGCGCCGATTGTAGCGCGACATACATGTCTGCCACTTTCGCCTGCATCAATTGGAAGGAACCAATGGGCTTGCCGAATTGCTTCCGCTCGCGGAGGTATGGAATAACCGTATCGAGACAGGCCTGCATAATGCCGAGCTGAAGACCTGCGAGCACAACGCGCTCATAATCAAGCCCGCTCATCAGCACGCCGACACCGCCATGTACGGGACCCATCACGTTTTCTTCGGGTACTTCGCAATCGTCGAACACCAGCTCTGCCGTAGGCGAGCCGCGCATGCCCATCTTGTCGATTTTCTGACCAATGCTGAAGCCAGGCATGTCTTTCTCAATCAGGAAAGCAGTGATGCCGCGGCTTCCCTGTTCGGGCGCGGTCTTGGCATAGACCACCAGCGTATCGGCACAGGTCGCATTGGTGATCCAGAACTTGGTGCCGTTGAGCACGTAGCCCCCTTGTACGGCATCTGCCTTCAGCTTCATTGAAACGACGTCCGAACCGGCGCTCGCCTCGCTCATCGCCAGCGAACCGACATGCTCTCCGCTGATGAGCTTGGGAAGATATTTGGCCTTCTGTTCCGGATTGCCCCAACGGCGGATTTGGTTGACGCACAAATTAGAGTGCGCGCCGTAGGACAGACCAATCGACGCACTCGCGCGGCTCACTTCCTCCACCGCAATCACATGCTCCAGATAGCCGAGGCCAAGGCCGCCATCTTCCTCATCCACCGTCAGGCCATGTAGGCCAAGCTCGCCCATTTGCGGCCATAGCTCTTTGGGGAACCAGTCTTCACGGTCCGCCTTCTCGGCCAAGGGCATGATCTGCTCATCGGCAAAGCGGGCAGTGGTATCGCGAATCATTTCTGCAGTTTCACCGAGTTGAAAGTCGAAATCGGGGGTCGCGCGCATGTAGAACTCCTTGTTGCAAAAGCGCATAGCTGAGCGCAGCCAAGCCCGCAAACGGGATTAAATCGAGTAGAATCAACGTAGCGGATAGCAGCGCCATCTGCGGTGCAAAACCGTTGATATACCTCACCTTTCGGCCTAATGTTGCGCGGGACGCAATGAAGTTAGACTATCTGAAACCTTGGCCAATCGGGACGCCACCAGAACCCGCGTTACGCGGCGATGACGCGCGTCTGGCAGTGCTAAAATCCTTCGATCTCGACGGATTGGAGAATGATCCGGAGCTGGCCCAGATCACACGGTTTGCGGCAGAACTCTGCGGCACGCCGATTGCCAGAGTCAGCCTGGTTGAAGATGTTCGCCAACGCTTCCTCACGCGCACCGGGCTTCCCGAGACCGAAACCCCGCGCAATCAATCGATCTGCGCGCATGCAATGCTTGAGGCCGAGCCACTGGTGGTTCCAGACTTGATCGAAGACGTGCGTTTCCAGGATTATCCACCGGTCGCGGGCGAACCGCACCTCCGCTTCTACGCAGGCGCCCCGCTGATATCGCATGAAGGCGCACCGCTTGGTTCGCTATGCGTGATCGACACCAAGCCGCGCCCCGAGGGGCTAAGTGATCTGCAGAAGAACGGACTGCAAGTGCTCGCTGCATCGGTTATGCGCCGCTTGCGGCATCGCCGTGAACATTTAGAGCAACGCGCCGAACTGCAGCAGAGCGAGCGCCGATTGCGCACGTTGATCGACAGCCTTCCCGATATTGCCTTCTCCATCCGCGCTGATGGATCATTCGATTACGTAAATGCGCAATTCGAGGAAGTTGTCGGTGTGGATTCGCCGCAACAGGCCGAAGATTGGCGCCCGGTCATCCATCCCGATGATCACGAGCCGCTGTTCACCGAATGGTACGACACCTTCGCCAAAGGCGAGCCGTTCGAAGGCGAGTTCCGGTTGAAGCAGCGCGACGGCTCTTACCGCTGGAGCCTGACCCGGGTGCTTCCGGTCGCCGGAGACAATGACGAAGGCCCGCGCTGGTTCGGTACGATTACCGACTTTGAGGAAGCCAAACGACAGGTGGAAGCACGCGAATTGCTCGCCAATGAGCTATCGCACCGGATCAAGAACATCTTCGCGGTAATTGGCGGGCTAATCCGGTTGAAAGGGCGCGATTATCCCGATGCGGAGCCGTTTTCCGAGGATATCAACGCTACCCTCGATACGCTCAACCGCGCGCATTCTTATGTGACGCACGAACGAGCAAATGAAGGCGATACGCTGCAGGGCCTGATTGCAAAACTGCTCGCTCCATATGGTGATCCCGCAGGTGGGCGTTTGTCACTAAGCGGTGAAGACCTGCCGGTGAGCAATCGATCCACGACCGCGCTGGCGTTGGTGTTTCATGAGCTGGCCACGAACTCGGCCAAATATGGCGCGTTCTCGGTTGCAGAAGGCTCGGTCGATATCGGAATCAAACAGGTCGATGGCTTGATTTCCATCCGCTGGCAGGAGGTTGGCGGACCTCCGCCGCAACAGGAACTTGGAACCGGCTTCGGCTCACGGCTGGTCGAACGGACCGTCAACGGGCAATTGCGCGGTGAACTAAACCGAGCGTTCGAGGAGACCGGCTTGGTCGCAGTCCTCACTGTACCGGCCGATGCGCTTTGACGTAGCAGTCTGCGCGCAATAGGGTCTGTCAGTGTCTAACGCCGCCTCTCCACCCGCACTGAGCTTCCGCGAAACACGCAAGATTTTTGGTGATGTTGTCGCAGTGGATTCGATATCGCTTGATATCGCCGATGGCAGCTTTGTGGCCTTGGTCGGCCAGTCCGGTTCGGGCAAATCAACCTTGCTCAAAACTATTAACCGGCTCGTTGAACCCGATGATGGTTCGGTGCTGCTCGATGGCGAAGATGTGCGGACCGCCTTCGCCCCCGAACTACGCCGGAAGATCGGCTATGTGTTTCAGGGCATCGGTCTGTTCCCGCATATGAGCGTAGCAGAAAATATCGGGATCGGTCCGAGAATCGCAGGCGGGAAACTTCCATCAGAACGGATCGTGGAACTGCTCGAAGGCGTAGATCTCAATCGAAGTTACGCCACCAGAATGCCGCACGAATTGTCCGGCGGTCAGCGGCAGAGGATTGGAGTGGCGCGCGCACTGGCCGCCGATCCGCATGTGCTTTTAATGGACGAACCCTTTGGGGCGCTCGATCCGATTACGCGCGATGCACTGGGCAATCGTGTGCGGGCACTGCACGAGCGATTGGGCCTGACGACCGTGATGGTCACGCATGATATGGCCGAAGCACTGCTGCTGGCGGACCGGGTATTGGTGATGGAGTCAGGCTGTATTGTAGCCGACAACACGCCGAAAGAACTGCTTGCTGGTGAAGGCGGGGAGATCGCGCAGGGGCTGGTCTCGGTTCCTCGCGATCAGGCCAAAGCGCTTGCGGGGCTGACCTCATGAGCGAAATTCTCGAAGCACTTCTTGGTCTGGGCGATAAGCTCGCGGCGCATGTTTTGCTTGCTGCATCTGCTCTGGCATTGGGAATCACCGTCGCTCTGCCACTGGCCGTCTGGGCGAGCCGGTCACCGCGCGTGGCCAAAGTGGTTTTGGGCTTTGCCAGCTTGGTACAAACAATCCCCGCGCTAGCCCTGCTCGCACTGTTTTTCCCGATCCTGCTGAGTCTGAGAGCGGTGTTTGGCGGAGGCTTGCCGACACTCGGATTCCTGCCTGCCCTGCTTGCTCTCGCGCTCTATGCCTTGCTGCCAATATTGCGCAATTCGGTCACCGCGCGCGAACATATGGCTGCTGGCGTGCTCGAAGCTGCGGACGGCGTGGGCATGACCGGATGGCAGAAGTTGCGTTTGGTCGAAGCGCCTTTGGCCGCGCCCTACATTATGGCCGGTATCCGCACGGCAGCCGTTTGGACTATTGGCGCGGCGACACTCTCGACGACTATTGGGCAACCAAGCCTAGGAGACCCGATCTTCGCCGGATTGCAGACGCAGAACTGGGCTTTGGTTTTGGCTGGCTGCATCGGATCGGCAGGTCTTGCCATTGTCGCTGACACATTGCTGGGTGCGGTCGAGCGTGGCTTTGCCGAACGCAAGCGTTTGCTAGTTTGGGGCGGCATTGCCATCGCTGCATTAGGCGTGGCGCTGTCGGCCTATTCGCTACGCTCGCAGGACGAGGACGCCATCGTCATCGGCGCCAAAAGCTTCTCCGAACAATATGTGCTCGCGCAATTGGTCGGGCAACGTTTGAAAGCGGCCGGGTACAACGTCGAATATCGTGACGGATTGGGATCGGCGGTGGTCCACAATGCCGTGACTACCAGCGAAATCGATATCTCATTCGACTACACCGGCACCGTCTGGACCAATCAGCTGAAGCGCGATGACAATCCCGGGCGCGAGGAAATCTATCAAACCATTGTCGATTGGGAGCGTGAGACAACGGGTACGCTGGTGCTTGGCAGGTTGGGTTTTGAAAACGCCTATGCGCTGGCCATGCGGCAAGACCGGGCGGCTGGACTGGGCATCGAAACGATGGACGATCTGGCGCGGCTTTCTCCGCAGCTAACGATTGGCGGCGATGTTGAATTCTTCGAGCGGCCCGAATGGATCGCAGTGCGCGACGCCTATGGCCTCAACTTCGCCCGTACCCGCAATTTCACCACGACTTTTATGTATGACGCGCTCACGGGCGGAGAGGCGGATGTGATCTCCGCCTATACGTCCGACGGACGCGTCGCGGCGGATAAGCTTGTCATAATCAACGACACCAAGGGCGCGTTTCCATCTTACGATGCCTTGGTGATGATCTCTCCGGAAAGTTCCAAGGATGCGAAACTGATCGCGGCATTGGAGCCATTGATCGGTGCAATCGATGTCGAGGCGATGCGCGAGGCAAACTTTGCGGTCGACCGGCTGGAGGGCAAGAAGAGCCCGCGTGATGCGGCGCGCGATTTGGCTGAAAAACTCGGCCTTTAGTCCTCGGTAAACCCGACCGCATCGGGCCAGTTCGGGCTAGCGAAGCCCATCGCTTTGAACAGCTGCCCCATCTGATCATCCGCGATCAACCGGTCGCAGGCTGCAGCGATCTCGTCAGCATATTGGGGAGCGCGTGCAGCGAGATTTTGCGCGCGGGTTTCGATACCCAAAGCTCTGAGCCAATCGCCTTGAGCTACTGTCCCCAAATGCCGCGCATCGCGCGAGATCGCGACTTTGGCCAGCGTGGCAAAATCGACATGCGCAGTTAGATCGGCCTTACCCGGCGTGGCAAACGGCTCGACCTTTTGGTGCGAGCGGACCGCCTGCAAAGTCGAGCCGAGCCGCATCGCATCATGGCCATAATCTACGATCAACGCGACGCCACCTTGATCGACCAACCGGCCCGCAATTTCATACATCACCGCCGCCGCGCCAGGGCAGGTCTCCAGAATGGCCCCCTCCGGCGCATCGCGCATATCTGCGGGGACCGCTGAATCCATTGGCTGCGCACCAGCAACGAAGACGAATTCGTCATCTTGCAAACCGACTTTGCGCTCTCGCCAGCTGCCCCCGCTGCGAACCAATTGGCGGATCGGCAGCGCATCCATGAACTCGTTCGCGATCAGCAATATCGGACCGTCCTGCGGGACGGTCGAGAGATCATTGTGCCAGATCGCGCCGGGCACTGTGGTAAGTTGAATATCCTTCAGCGCCTGCGAAGTTTCAACGAAATGAATGCGCGGTTCGAGACCGTATTTGCGCGCAGCCCTAAGCGCGTCTTTCGCCAAGGTCCCGCGACCAGGCCCAAGCTCCACATAATGGACATATTCTTCGCGTCCGCTGCGGATCCATACATCGGCCATCCAAAGTCCGATCAGCTCTCCGAACATCTGGCTGATTTCAGGCGCTGTGATAAAATCACCGCCCCCATCCTGACCACGGCCCAACGGATCCTTATCCGCGTAATAGCGCGTATTGCTCTCACCCATAAAATGCGTGAGCGAAATCGGGCCGGTATTACGGATCAGCCGGCGAAAACTATCCGCGAGACTGCCGGTTGGCTGGGGCACTTCTGCGTCCATCAGTCGTCCGAAGGGTTAGGCGCCCCGCTGGCAAGAGGGGGCTGGCGTAGCGACCAGATCGTAATGGCGAGCCCAAGCAGAATGAGCGGAATGGTCAGCCACTGCCCCATCGACAGGCCAGTATTCATGGCAAACTCTGTGAGGTGCGCATCGGGTTGGCGGAAATACTCAACGATGAAGCGGCCACCTGCAATGCCCATGGTGAACACACCGACCAACAGACCGGGGCGGTAACGCGACCGCGTTTTCCAGAACATGAAGAGCAGCAGGATCAGCAGCAGCAGGCCTTCGAGCATTGCTTCATAAAGCTGCGACGGATGACGCGGCGGGCCGGCAATGGTCACCCCATTGATGACTTCGGGGAAGCTCATCGCCCACGGGACATCGGTTGTCCGGCCCCACAATTCGCCATTCACGAAATTCGCCAACCGCCCGAGGAACATGCCCATCGGCACCGACACCGACACATAGTCCGCAACACGCAAGAATTTGAGATTGCCCTGACGGCTGACGAAGAAGATCGCCAGCAACACGCCAAGCAGACCGCCATGGAAACTCATCCCGCCATCCCACAGACGTAGCAGTTTCCAGCTAACAAAGCCGTCGCCATCGAAGCTGGTGAACAGCTCCGGCTGATAGAACATGGCATAGCCGAGCCGCCCGCCAAGGATCACACCCAGCGTTCCGTAGAAGAACAAATCATCGGCATGCCGCTGCGCCATCGGAGCGCCGGGCTGTTTGATCATCTTGGACAGATGCCAATAGAAAAACAGGATGCCGAGTAGATAAGCGAGCGAATAATAGCGCAGCGTAAAGAAGCCGAGATCGATGCCTTCCTTCAGGCCCAAATCAGCCCACTGGATGGCGGGCGCAGCCGCCGACAAAACAGCGCTGGACGCTGCAGCTTCAGACAATAGTGACAGCAAGTGTCTTACCCCCTAAGTAACCCTCGAAGATCAGATTCCGCGAGAGCAGGTTTCGCGCGGCTTCTGGCATAGGCAGGGTTTGAGGGGAACCCTGCGCTTCGCACAAATAAACGGTTGTCGGTTGCCGACAATCAGAAGACGTGAATATCGGAGAGGATAACACCACACATGCCTACAGAGCTCGATACTGCCCTCAATACGATCATAGAAGCTTTGATCGCACCCGGCCAACCGTTTGAAACGGTGGATCACGAGGATTTCGGCGTAACCATGCCTGCGTTCAAGAACGCGCCGCCCAGCCTGGCACATTATTTCGCGCATTATTGCAACGAACATAAAGACCTGACCTTTCTGGTCGATGGCGACATCCGGCTGACCTTTGGCGAAACCTATGCTGCTGCTGCGCAAGTCGCCGCCGGTCTGGCGCAAAACCATGGTGTGAAAAAAGGCGATCGGGTCGGTATCGCCGCACGCAATTCGGCCAACTGGATCATCTCTTACATGGGCATCATCATGTCGGGCGGTTGTGCGACATTGCTCAATGGCTTCTCGACCGGCTCCGAATTGGCTGACGCGATCAATCTTGCCGAATGCACTATCGTGCTGGCCGATGATGGCCGTGCGAAACGGCTTGAGGGGAATGATCACTGCGCCAAAGTCGTGCCGATCGGCCATGAAGGCCCTGCGTCAAGCGGACTCGCCTCAATCTGGGGAGAAGGCAACACTGCTATGGCGATGTTGGGCGAGCTTGGCCCCGATGATCTGGCGACTATTCTCTACACCTCGGGTTCAACAGGCGCATCTAAGGGAGCCTATTCCGATCACCGCGCCGTTATGGCGGGGACGATGAGCTATATCTCGCAAAGCGCGATGGCGAAGATCCTGCTGACGCAGCAAGGCAATGAGCCAACCGAGCAGCCCTGCGCCTTGATCGCAGTGCCATTGTTCCACGTCAC
Source organism: Pontixanthobacter sp. CEM42 (assembly GCF_017812015.1). Classification (GTDB taxonomy): domain Bacteria; phylum Pseudomonadota; class Alphaproteobacteria; order Sphingomonadales; family Sphingomonadaceae; genus Pontixanthobacter. The sequence continues at coordinate 207,545 of NZ_JADQTN010000002.1, forward strand.
CGGCGAAGTGCCACTGTTCCTGCAAAGCTACGGCATTGCTCGCAAGCTGGTAATGATGCCGAAATGGGATGCACTGCATGCACTGCAGCTTATGGAAGCAGAGAAAGTCAGCTATTTTGTCGGCGTTCCGCTGATGAGCTTCGAAATTGCCACGCACCCGGAACGTGAGAAGTTCGACCTGACCGCTTGTAAGAGCTTCGCTGCAGGCGGCGCACCACGCCCGACCGATCACGTCACCAAGATCAAAGAAGCCTTCCCCGAAGGCTTTCCGCTGCTTGGCTATGGCCTGACCGAAACCAATGGCGTGGGCTGCGGCAACTTCAATGAAAACTACATGGCCAAGCCAGGCAGCACCGGCAAAGCCAGCCGGCCAATTGTCGAAATCGCCATTCTGGACGATGACGGTAATCCCGTACCACAAGGCAGCATTGCCGAAGTCTGCTTCCGTACAGTCGCAAACTTCAAAGGCTATTGGCGCAATGAAGAAGCGACCAAAGCTGCTTTCACCGATGACGGTTTCTTCCGCACCGGTGATCTCGGCTATCTCGATGAAGACGAGTATCTGTTCATTGTCGACCGCAAGAAAGATATCATTATTCGCGGCGGTGAGAACATCACCTGCATCGAAGTCGAAGCCGGCATCTATGCGCATGAAGGCATCGCCGAATGCTCGGTATTTGGTGTTCCGGACGAGCGGATGGGTGAAGTTCCAGCAGCCGTCTATCACATGAAGGAAGGACACTCGATGACGCCCGAGCAAGTCCGCGAATTCATGCTGGAGAAGCTTGCGCCGTTCAAAGTACCGCTGCCCGAACATATCTGGCAGGCGGACAAGCCACTGCCACGTCTCGGCACGCAGAAGATCGACAAGCGCACTGTACGCACTATGTTTGCAAGCGAGCTTCTCGACTAACCGGCAGGATATCATTTGAACCAGGTAAAGATCCCCAAACAGCGCCAGATTATCGACCGCAGGGCGCTGAGCGGGGAGATTTCCACGCTCGTCAGCGAGAAGGGTAAGGATGCCCGGCTCGATATCATCGCATTGCTGCGCGGTGCGCTGGATGACGGGCGAGCGGAATTGGCCAAGCGGCTGACTGCGAAGCCAGCCGCCGGGCATGAATGCTCGGGCGGGCAAGCGTTCCTGATCGACCAAATCGTCCGACTATTGCACGATCACGTGATTACCGATGTCTATCCGTCGGGCAGTCGTTCAACCAGCGAGCGGCTCGCGATCATGGCAGTCGGCGGATATGGCCGCGCGGAAATGGCGCCGCATTCGGATGTCGATATCGCTTTCCTCACACCATCTCGGCGGACGCCGTGGTGCGAGCAAGTGATCGAAGCGATGCTCTATTTCCTGTGGGATCTGGGGCTCAAGGTCGGGCAATCGAGCCGCACGCTCGATGAGATGGTCAAGATGGCCAAGGAAGACCTAACCATCCGTACTGCCCTGCTGGAAGGGCGTTACGTGTGGGGCGACCGCGAACTATATGACGAGGCCAGCCGCCGCTTCTACAAGGAAGTGGTCCACGGCAGCGAGCGCGAATATGTCTCCGAAAAACTGGAAGAACGCAACGCGCGGCACAAGCGGATGGGTGACAGTCGCTATGTGGTGGAGCCCAATGTCAAAGATGGCAAAGGCGGTTTGCGCGATCTGCACACGCTCTATTGGATCGGCAAATATATCAACAAGGTCCGCAGCGCCGCTGACCTGATCGAGGTCGGCCTATTGACCAAAGCCGAATATCGATCCTTCCGCCGCGCAGAAGGCTTTATGCTGGCGGTGCGGTGCCATTTGCACATGATCACTGGCCGCGCCGAAGACAGACTGACTTTCGATCTGCAGCGCGAAGTCGCCTCGCGAATGAATTTCACTGATCGACCGGGCAAGAGCGCGGTCGAGCGGTTCATGCAGTTCTACTTCATTCAGGCCAAGCGCGTCGGCAGCCTGACCGGAGTATTCCTCGCGCATATTGACGAACAATTCGCGCAGCGCCGGGCACGCACAGGCTTCTTCGCTGGCTTCACAGCGCGGGCAAGAACGCACAAAGGCTACCGTGTTGCAGCCGGCAAGATTGCTGCGCCGACCAAGGATTGGTTCCAGCAAGACCCTGTCCGCCTGATCGAAGTCTTCCAGATTGCCGAAGAAGAAGGGCTGGAAATCCACCCGGACACTATGCGGCAGGCCGATCGCGATTCTGGCCTAATCAAAGCGCCTATTCGTAAAGACCCGCGCGCTAATGCGCTGTTCCTGGATTTGCTCGCCGGTCAGAATGATCCGGAAATGGTGCTGCGCTGGATGAACGAGGCAGGCGTCTTCGGAAAATTCGTGCCCGATTTCGGCAAAGTCAATTCGCAGATGCAGTTTGACATGTATCATCATTATACGGTCGACGAGCATACTATCCGCGCGATTGGTCTGCTCAGCCGGATCGAAAAGGGCGAACTGACCGACGATCACCCGCGCTCGGCTAAGCTGATCCACCGGATCAATTCGCGCCGTGCGATCTATGTCGCAGTATTGCTTCACGATATCGCCAAAGGTCGCGGCGGCGATCACTCCATTCTCGGCGCAGAAGTCGCAATGAAGCTATGCCCGCGTTTCGGGCTGAGCGAACAGGAAACCGCGTTGGTTGCATGGCTGGTCAAAGGCCATTTGTTGATGAGCGCAACCGCCTTCAAGCGCGATCTGACCGATCCGAAAACTATCGAGGATTTCGTCGGTCAAGTGCAAAGTCTGGAACGCCTGCGCAACCTTATGATCCTGACTGCGGTCGATATTCGCGCGGTTGGTCCGGGCACATGGAACAGCTGGAAAGGCCAACTCCTCGGTGAACTCTATGACAGTGCGCAAGAACGACTGCGTCTGGGTCACGTCAAGCATGGCCGCCAAGACCGCGTCGCGGCGAAGAAAGAGCTGGTGCTAGAGGAACTCGGCGGCAAGAAATCGCTGCTTAGCGAGCAGGACGAAATGTTCACCGACTCCTATTGGATCGCTGAGCCGGAAGACGTGATCGCGCGCAATATCGTCCAATATTCGGTGGCGAGGGAACGGGAAGAGCAGCTTTCGATCCACTGCGAATTCTACGAAGCGCGCGGCGCTACTTTGGTTAGCGTCATCGCCGCTGACCATCCCGGGCTGTTCTACCGGATCGCGGGCGGCATCCATCTGGCCGGGGCCAACATTATCGATGCGCGCATTCACACCACTCGCAACGGTTGGGCGGTCGACAATTTTCTGGTGCAGGACCCGATGGGCAATCCGTTCCACGAAGAGCAACAGCTCGCCCGCATTGAGAAAGCCATCGGTGATGCGCTGGCGAACCGGATCGAACTCGCTCCACAATTGGCGAAGCGCCCGCTGCCGATCAGCCGGTCCAAGGCATTCAAAGTCCGTCACCGCGTAATTTTCGACAACAAAGCGTCGAACAAATTTACCGTGATCGAAGTGAATGCGCGCGACCGTCCGGCACTGCTCAACCGGCTCGCGCGGGCTTTGTTCGAAAGCCAGTTGATCGTCCATTCGGCACACATCACCGCCTATGGTGAGCGCGCTGCGGATACGTTCTATGTCACCGATCTGCTGGGCGCGAAAATCACCGCGCCCGACCGTTTGGAAGTGATCGAGAAAGCCTTGCTCGACGCAGCGAGCGACCAACGCCAAGCGGAAATGGAAAACGCTTAGTCGGATTGGTGTTGCTTCTCGCAAGCGAACGCTTAGAGGGTCCGGCCAACGGTTCAACTCTGGGAGAAAACCATGAACACCCCCCTTACTTTCGCCCGCCGCACTTCTCTACGTACGCTGGCTCTCGCTGGCTCGGCTTTGGCACTTTTGCCGCAAACCGCTCTTGCTCAGGATGCTGACGAAGAGCAACAATCCGAAGAAGGCGGCAACGCGCTCGACAGCTTCGACGTTATCGTCGTGACTGGCACCAAAACAAAAGATGCCGAGAACGTGCAAGATGTTCCTGGCGCGGTGACTGCCTTTAACACGGAAAGCCTTGAGGCGCTCAAAGTGCGCGATGTGCAGTCGCTGACTTACGCGGCACCAAACGTTTCGCTCGACCAGATCGGCACCAGCCGCGGTACAGCGAATTTCTCTATCCGCGGTCTCGGCATTAACTCGTCGATCCCGTCAATTGACCCGACAGTCGGCGTGTTCGTCGACGGCGTCTATCTCGGCTTTAACGGCGGTGTTGTGTTCGACCTGTTCGACCTGGACAGCGTGGAAATCCTGCGCGGTCCGCAGGGCGTGCTGTTCGGCCGCAACGTGACCGGCGGTGCAGTGCTGATCAATACCGGCAATCCGACCGAAGAGTTCGAAGGTAAATTCCGCGCTGCGGTTGACGGTCCGTTCGTCGATGGCGGACGCGGCGGTGCCAATTACACCGTGAGCGGCGTAGTTTCAGGCCCGATTGTTGAAGACACTCTGCTGTTCAAAGTCGGCGCGTATTACAACAAGGATGAGGGTTACTTTAACAACCTCTTCAACAACACCAATCACGGTAAAGCCGAAACCAAGATTTTCCGCGGCGCGCTGGAAGGCCGCTTCGGCGATCTGACCGTTACCGGCAAGCTCGACTATTTTGAAAGCGACGGCGATGGCCCATCGGGCCAGAACCGTGGCACATTTGACCGCAACACTTTCGACTTCTCAATCGACAATGACGGTTTTTACGCCAACGAAATCTGGACCGGCAGCGTAACCGCCGAACTCGATATCGGCCCTGGCACGCTGACCAACGTGTTCGGTTACCGCGAATATTCAGCGCAGACCGATGGTGATATCGATTCGCTTCCAGCGTTTCTGTTCCACTCGTTTACGGAAACCGAGCAAGAGCAGATCTCGAACGAGCTTCGCTATGCGATGAGCTTCGATGGTCTCGAACTGACTGTGGGCGGCTTCTATTTCGACCAATCGATTGCCTATACCGAACAGCGCGACCTTCCACCGCTGAGCGCGCTGACATTCTATGGTGGCGGCCAGCAGGATCACGAAGTCATCGGGGCATTTGCCAATGCGCAATTCTATCTGACGGATAGTTTGAGTGTTATCGGCGGCATCCGTTGGTCGCGTGAGGAAAAGGACGCTGGCGTCACCTATGTCCGTCCGCGTCCTGCGTGTTCGGTTGTTCAAGGCACCTGCCCGACCACCGGCACCAACCCGTTTATCCCGACGGAGAATAACGGCTTTACCGACAGCAACAGCTGGTCCAACTGGTCGCCAAAACTTGGCCTGCAATATGAATTTGCCAACAGTCAGGTCTACGCCCACTGGACACGCGGTTATCGCTCCGGCGGTTATAACTTCCGTATTACCAATGCCGGCGTATTCGAAAACGTTGTGGTCCCGGCAACCGGCGGCAACTTCTCGTTCGATGAAGAGAAAGTCGACAATTACGAGATCGGCGGTAAATTCCAGACTGATGACCGCTCGTTCACTCTGAATGCAGCCGCTTACATCACCAAGATCAGCAATATGCAGCGCGAGGTAAACCAGTCTTCGCCAACCGCAGGTGTATCGCAGTTCATTCTCAACACGGCCGATGCGACGATCTTTGGTGTCGAGGCAGAAGCACGGATGCGCGTATCGGACGGCTTGCTGTTCACAGCCAACATTGGCCTTATCGACGCCGATTATGACGAAGTACGCTTCGACATTTCGGGCGATGGTGTGATCGACGGCGCAGATCTGGCTCTGTCGCTTCCGCGTGTGCCAGAGATCACTGCAGGCGTCGGCGCACTGCATGAGCTTGACCTTGGTGCAAGCTCAATCGTCAGCCGCGTCAACCTGCAATATCGTGACGAGTTCGCATATACCGACAACAACTTCGGTTTCATTCAGGACATCACCAGCCTTGAAGCGAACGTCACTTGGAACACACCTGTCGAAGGACTCGCTTTGTCGATCTATGGCAAGAACCTGCTCGACGGAGTGCAAGCTGGCGGTGATACACAGCTGCCATTTGGCACAGGTGCATTCTCTAACGGCGTAAACCGTCCGTTCGATCCATCGCCAGCTGCAGGCACGCTTTCGCCGCTTGCAAAAGGCCGCCAGATCGGTGCGGAAATGACGTTCGAATTCTAATCCGAACGATCACAAAATTATGAAAGGGGCGCTCCGACGGGGCGCTCCTTTTTTGTTGGTCGTCAGTCTTCTGCCATCAGCAACAACAGCGCAATCTTCCGATCATCGAAACCGATGAAAGCCCATTCGAAGGTTGCTGTCGAGATCGGGTTCCAACCCATATCCAGCCGATTGGTCAGAATTGTGCGGCGGGACTGCTTAAAGCTGCCAATAAAGTCGCCGTAGCATTGCGCCGCCTGACGTTCGCCCAGCCACTCAGTGGATGAGAACACCATGTTGTTACTGAGCGCGTCGCAAAATGCAGCGAGCGCAGATCGCGGCTCATCGCTGTCAGCAGCGTCATCAAGCATTTCCCAGTTTACGCCGATAGGCGAAAGGCCGAGCGATGCCACAAAGCCGTCAGCGAGTTCGGTATGCGTGCCCAGCGGAGCTTCCAACATCCGCGCTTCGAACAGCACATCGGCCTGGCTTTCCAGCGGTTCGCGCCAAGCCGCGATAAACCGGTTTAGTTGCTCTAGTTCGGCGCTCACTCGTCGACTGACTCTCGGGCACCAAACAGCGCGGTGCCGACCCGAATATGCGTTGCGCCTTGCATAATCGCAGTCTCGTAATCGCTGCTCATACCCATGCTCAATCCAGCTTCGGGGCCATCCAGACCGTTATCACGGGCCAGCTTGTCCAGAAACGCGAAGAACGGGGCGGCTTCAATATCGGCAGGCGGAATGCACATCAGGCCGGCAATCGGAACATCCTTCGCGCGGACGGCCTCCAGAAACACAGGCAATTCGCCAATCGGGCACCCACCCTTCTGATCCTCATCGCCGATATTGACCTGCACAAAACACGGCACACGCTTGCCTGCCTTATCCATCGCCTTTGCCAATGACTTGAGCAGACTTGGCCGATCTAGCGAATGGATCACATCGAACAGCGCAACCGCATCATCCGCCTTGTTGGATTGTAACTGGCCAATCAGATGCAATTCGGCATCGGGATAGGCGTCTCGCAAAGCGGGCCATTTTCCCTGCGCTTCCTGCACACGGTTCTCGCCGAAGACGCGCTGGCCTTGCTCCAGCAGAGGTTCAATCCGTTCTGCCGGATGCGTCTTGCTGACGGCGACCAGCGTGATTTCATCCGCTTCACGGCGAGCGATCCTGCACGCTTTCGCGATCGTTTGATTGACGTTGTCCAAAGGAGTTGCTGCACTATCCATATCGCGCCGCTATAACGCCCACGTGCAGCAAGACCAGACCTGTCCTGACCCCGACCGCAAGGCGTTGCCCGATCTATGGCTACTCAGCGACGCGCGAAATGATGCGGTGCTGGAAGATGCACTGGCCAAGCTGCCGCGCGGATCGGGCTTTATCTACCGGCACTATCACCTTGGAGGACCCGAACGTCGCAAACGTTATGCGGCGCTCGCAGAGGTGGCGCGCAAACATAGCCATTTGGTCATTCTCTCGGACTCGCCAGTGAAGGCGAAGCAATGGAAGGCCGATGGGGTCTACGGAGCATCACAGCGAATGCCCACGGACGACCGCCTTCTGAAACTCATCGCGGCGCATGATTGGAAGGAAATCGTTGCGGCAGATCGTGCTGGTGCCGACGCAATCCTGCTCTCGCCCGTTTTTGCGACCCGCTCTCATGCCGAAGCAAAACCGCTCGGCTCTCTCCGTTTTCGTATGCTTGCGAACAAGGCCAAGGCCCCCATTATCGCGCTCGGCGGAATGACTCGGCAGAATGCCCAGCGGCTGAATTGGCCGCGATGGGCCGCGATCGATGGGCTTTCCTGACATCTGGCCTGACATCTGGTCTGACACCTGACTCACACCCATTCGAGCAGATTTCGGATTCGGTTCGTCGATAGGTTTCTTGACGCGCGACTCCCCGAGAGTCCATGGTGCCTGCAGACGGATCATTAGGGGTACATTATGGCCAGCCGCGCCATCGGAAAATCGCAAAAAGCAGACTGGCGCGCCGCGTGGCGGCGGTCCTTCCGCCGTGCCGCGCAAATGGGCGGAGCGGTGGTTCTGTTCGGCGGGATGCTATTCCTCGGCCTATCGCTGGCCAGCTACACGCAGACTGACCCGAGTTCCTCCACCGCGGCGGCCACCAATGAAGTCGCGAACTGGATGGGTAGCGCAGGCGCATGGAGCGCGGACATGGTGTTCCTCGTCCTCGGCCTGCCAGGCGTGCTGTTGCTCCCCTTGCTTTATGTATTCGCTCGCAAATTATGGCGCGATGTCGAAGAGGAAGATGTCGACAATGACACCCGCTGGTGGGCGCCGGTCGGTATGCTGCTGTTGGCGATGGCACTGCTCGGCACCGTTCTTTCGCTGGCCTTCGATGGTCCGGGCGGCACTTTGCCCGCGACGCTTGGCGGCACGACAGGCTTGCTTGGTGCCAGTGCGACCGAGGCAATCGCTGGACGTTTTCCCGAAGGTGCGCATGGTTGGATCATATTGGCGCTGGCGTTACTCAGCCTCGCGGGCGGTACCGCGCTGGTAACCCGTGTCTTCGCGATCGATTGGGCGCGACTGTTGACGCTACCGAACTTCCTCAAACGTGCACCATCGCTTGGCGATATCGACATCCCGGTAATCCCCAAGCGCAAGAAGGCGAAGGCCGCGAAAGAAGAGGACGAGCCCGAGCCCGTTATCGATGCTTCGCCGCGTCGCGCGCCTAAGATTACCGACCCAACCAAGCCGCCCAAGAAGGCGCAGCTCGCCAAAGCCAAGCAGGGCGATATGTTCGCGGATTACGCCCTACCAAGCCTCGATTTGCTGGCCGAGCCGCCAGAGGACAATGCACCCAAGCTCGACAAGCTGGCTCTCGAACGCAATGCCCGGCTACTCGAAACGGTGCTCGATGATTTCAACGTAAAGGGCGAGATTACCGCCGTTCGCACCGGCCCGGTCGTGACGATGTACGAGTTGGAGCCTGCGCCGGGCATTAAGGCGGCGCGAGTCATTGGTCTCGCTGAAGATATCGCGCGGAACATGTCTGCGATCAGCGCACGCGTTTCGCCGATACCGGGCAAGACAGTAATGGGTATCGAACTGCCCAATGCCGACCGGCAAATGGTGGTTCTGAAAGAGCTCGCCGCTTGCGAGGACTTCGCCGACGCCAAGGGCGCACTGCCGATCATTCTGGGTAAAGATATCGCAGGCGAGCCAATCGTTGCCGACCTTGCCGCTATGCCGCACTTGCTGGTTGCGGGTACTACCGGCTCGGGTAAGTCGGTTGGTCTCAACTGTATTCTGCTGAGCCTGCTGTACCGCTTTACACCTGCCGAGTGCCGTTTGATCCTGATCGATCCTAAAGTGCTCGAACTCAGCGTCTATGAGGATGTCCCGCATCTGCTGAGTCCGGTGGTTACCGAGCCGCACAAATCAGTCCGCGCGCTCAAATGGGCGGTTGAGGAAATGGAGCGCCGCTACCGGATGATGAGCAGCGTCAATTCGCGCAATATCGCCGGTTTCAACGACAAGGTCCGCACGGCCATTGCCAAAGGCAAACCACTTGGCCGCCGCGTTCAGACGGGCTTCGATCCAGAGACGGGCGAAGAGATCTACGAAGAAGAACAGCTCGATTACGAGCCATTGCCGCAGATCGTGCTGATCGTGGACGAACTGGCCGATTTGATGGTTACCGTCGGCAAGGAAATCGAAGTTCTAATCCAGCGCCTAAGCCAGAAATCGCGCGCCGCAGGTATTCACCTCATCATGGCGACACAGCGCCCGTCGGTCGATGTCATTACCGGCGTGATCAAGGCCAACTTACCCACGCGGATCAGTTTCAAAGTCACCAGCCGGATCGACAGCCGCACCATTCTGGGCGAGCAAGGTAGTGAGCAGCTACTGGGCAAGGGCGACATGCTCTACAAGCCCAACAGCGGCGCGATGGTGCGTGTGCACTGCCCGTTTGTTTCGGATGAGGAAGTCGAGGCCGTCGCTGACCACTGGCGCACGCAGGGCAAGCCCGAATATGTGGATGCCGTCACCGAAGAACCCGAAGATGGCGGCGGTCTCTCTTTCGAAGACGAGCTAACCGCCAGCGACGATCCGGCGGAACGCAAATATCGCCAAGCCTGCCAGATTGTGATCGAAAACCAGAAAGCCTCTGGAAGCTGGCTCCAACGTCAAATGGGTGTCGGGTATAACACTGCTGCGAAATGGATTGAACGCATGGAAAGCGAAGGGCTGGTCGGACCCGCAAACCATGTTGGTCGCCGCGAAATCTTCCGCGATCAGGATGGTAATCCGCTTTAAGCAGCGATTTGGCTTAGCCGCTCCCGCACTTCCGATAGATCATTCTGGAATAGCTGTTCTTGCTGCTTACGCGCGTCTCCATCAAGGCGAAGCAGATAGGATGGGTGCGCGCTAATCCATAGCTCGCTCCCGTCATCCAATGCGATAGGCTGACCGCGCACCGAATTAATGCTGACGGTCTTACCCAGCATTGCGCGCGCTGCACTCGCGCCCAACGCTAGGATCAGCTTCGGCTTCACCGCGTCGCGCTCGGCCTCAACCCACCAGCGGCAGGTATCGACTTCTTTGGCAGTGGGCGTCTGGTGAATGCGCCACTTGCCGCGCTGGACATATTTGAAGTGCTTCACTGCATTGGTGACATAGGCCCGGTCGCGCGCGATTCCGGCCTCGCTCAGATGCACATCGAGCAATTGACCGGCAGGCCCCACAAACGGGCGTCCTGACTGATCTTCCTGATCACCAGGCTGTTCGCCCACTATCATCAGCGCAGCATCCTGTGGTCCCGCGCCCATCACCGCCTGATTTGCCAGCTCGCCAATTTCGCAATTCCGACAAGCACTGATCGCGCGCTCGATCGCTTCCAAGGTCTCCGGCCGGGCTTCGTGTTCTATCGCCCCGGCATCGACCATCTGTGCTTCGCGAGATTGTGCACCCGCGATCAATTCAGGGATCAGCTCCGCCTCGGGCATGTTCTTCCAATATTTCTTGGGCATCTCGCTCATCATCGCGCCGACTTTCAATCGCGCGGGATTGAAGATCGAAGCATAGTATTTGCGCCAGAAGTCTTCGGTCGGATCATTATCCGGCGCATCGCTCCGCTGAGCAGGCGGGCTTTCACGGACAGTCTTGCCGTCCCAATGGATGCACCCTTTCGGCGTCAGTATCGACCAATGCATATTAGCGAAGCGGCGCTTAAAGAACCCAGCATTGGCACGGACGATATGATGGTCCGGCTCGAACCAAGCGACGTAGTGCTCCGTGCCGTCTTCATCCTGCACTTCGCGAAAGCGCACGAAGGCGTGCATCTTGTGGCTATCGCGGCGGACGCTCTTGGCCAGATCTTCGATCCTGCGCACGTCACTGTCGGTCTTGTCCTCCATAATCCGCGGATTGGACTGTAGCCGCCACAGCAACCGGTAAAGCAGCGCAAATCGCTCGGGATCGCTGTGCAGGATCGCGTTACGAGCCACGGACACAAAGCGTTTGCTTGCCCGCGCATGCGGGGCATTGGCGGGCGGCTCAGGCAGTGCCTCACCATCGCGAGAACCGGCCGAGAAGAGATCGCCCAACCCGCCAGGTTCGGTCCACATCACGCGCTCGGGCGCGATCCCACAGCGCACCAAGCGTCGTGCTTGATCGCGCCAGCAATCAAAATCATCGGCGCGGGACATAATGACCGAATAGTGTTTTCGATCAGCAGCAGATTGCAGCATGTTCATGCCGCAAATAGCTCCAACTGCTCCTGCTTTGGTGCGAGCATTTTGCGCAGATCAGCGCGATCAGTCAGCGCCGTCGGTCGCCAATCGGCTGCGCAGATAAAAGGCCGTACTTTGGCAATCGAGACTGTGAGTTTACCCACTTCGTCCAGCCGCAAAGTCCGGTGTCGCCGTGCGGCGATGATCCGGTTTACTGCAGTCACACCCAAGCCGGGGACACGCAGCAATTGCTCTCGCGGTGCGCGGTTTACATCGAGCGGGAACATGGACCGAAACTTCAGCGCCCATGCCAGCTTGGGATCGATATCGAGCGGCAAATTGCCATCCTCTCCGGTGGCTTGCTGAACCTCGCGCGCTTGATAGCCGTAGAACCGCATCAACCAGTCCGACTGATACAGCCGGTGCTCGCGGATCAAGGGTGGGCGTTTGAGCGGCAGGACTGCGCTGGCATCAGGAATAGGGCTGAAGGCCGAATAATAGACCCGCCGCAAACGAAAGCCTCCGTAAAGCTTACTTGCACGTCCAACGATGTCGGAATCGCTCGCCGTATCTGCGCCAACGATCATTTGCGTCGATTGACCAGCGGGCGCAAAACGTGGCGCATGTTTGAAACGTTTCTTGGCGTCCTTGGCTTCGACGATGTCCGATTTGACCTTACCCATCGCGCCCTCGATTTGGCTGGCATCCTTATCGGGCGCGAGCCGCGTCAGCCCTTTGCGCGTCGGCAGCTCGACATTGATCGACACGCGATCGGCATAGAGCCCCGCCTGATGCACCAACTCCGGATCAGCTTCGGGAATGGTCTTGAGATGAATGTAACCGCGAAAATCATATTCCTCGCGCAAGATTCGTGCAGCCTCCACCATTTGCTCCATGGTGAAGTTGGAACTCTTGATAATGCCTGAGGACAGGAACAGCCCCTCAATATAATTCCGCTTGTAAAAACTGATCGTCAGATCGGCAACTTCCTGAGGTGTGAAGCGCGCGCGGCGGACATTGCTGCTCTTGCGGTTGATACAATAATGGCAATCAAAGATGCAGTGATTGGTCAGCAGAATTTTGAGCAGCGAGATACATCGACCGTCTGGCGCATAGGCATGGCAAATCCCCATCCCCTCAGTCGAGCCGATACCCTCTCCACCAAGCGAGTTCTTCTTCGCCGTTCCCGATGACGCGCAGGAGGCATCATATTTGGCCGCGTCGGCCAGAATGCCGAGCTTTTCGATTGTTGATAGCGAACCCATTAGTTCACTATATGTTCTCGTCGGAAAAAGGGAAGAACTTTCAAACAGTAAAGGCCCCGCCAAATGGCGAGGCCCTTCTGTGAATGTCAGTTGTCCGGAGGCGAGGCCCGCCGGATATGACCAGCTTACTTCAAATCGTCAGCCGTCAGAGTCATGAACTCGGTGGTCTTTTTGACATTTTCGGCGCGGACATCATCAGGCGATGCAACCAAGCCGATTTTTGCGAGTGGGCCATCTTTGTCCCAGCTCTTCGCCCATTCGGCGAGAAACACATCAAGACCCGGGATTTGGCCGATATGCTGCTTCTTCACATACATGTAGAGCGGACGCGCACCGGGGTAAGCGAAGCTGGAGATATTCTCATAAGTCGGGTCGCTGCCATTCATTGGTAGGCCCTGGACCTTGTCAGCATTCTCTTCGAGGTAAGAGTAACCGAATACACCGACCGCTTTGTCATTGCCGCCGATCTTCTGGACGATCAGATTGTCATTCTCACCCTGATCAACGAATTTGCCGTCACCGCGCACTTCGGTGCAAACTTGGTCGTAGCGGTCTTCGTCGCTTTCTTTCAGAGCTTGCATCTCTGGGTTGGTCTTGCAGCCAGCTTCCAGAACCAGCTCTTTCAGCGCATCACGCGTGCCCGATGTCGATGGCGGGCCATATACGAGGATGGGCTCGGCAGGGAGTGACGGATCAACATCAGCCCATGTTTCAGCGGTCTGCTCGCCGCCAAATGGTGCTTTGGCCAGTGCCTTGTAGACGATCTCTGGCGTCAGGTTCATGGTAATGCCGCCTTGCGCCGACGCAAAAGCAATTCCGTCGAGGCCGACCTGGATTTCAATGACGTCGGTCACGCCGTTTTCTTGGCATGTCGCAAATTCAGATGCTTTCATCCGGCGCGATGCGTTGGCGATATCCGGAGTGTCGTTACCAACGCCCGCGCAAAACTGCTTGATTCCGCCGCCGCTGCCATTGGATTCGATCAGCGGGCCAGTCATGCCTGCATTGTTCAGCGCTGCATTTTCAGCAACAACTTTGGCAAACGGGAAGACGGTCGAAGAGCCGACTACGTGGACCGGTTCTACTGCAGTGTCAGAACACGCAGCAACAGCCAGAGCGGACACCGCGACGAGCGAAAATTTGGAAATCAAACGCATAATAATAATCCCTGTCAGAATATGTTGCACCAGCGCCTATCGGCACTGTGTGACGCGAATATGACAAACTAGAAGTCGATTTGAGCGCGAACCCCGACGACATCGACACCATATGATGTGTCACCGCCTGCAGTCGGGAATACGGCCTGATCATACTCAAGCCGACCGTAATTCGCGAGGAACAGAACCCAGTCGGTCGGCTTCCAGATCAGTGATAGAAAGAAGCCGTCCTGCGTTCCGCCGACAATTCCGCTGTCCGACAAATCAAGCCGGTCATAACGGGCATTGATCTGGACCGAACCCATACCGCCTTCGCCAACCGGATTGGCAGGCTTGGTACGGTCAAACTTGCCGCCTTTGTACCCGCGCGTATCGCCCTCGGTCAGGAAGTAACCGACTTCGGCATAACCGCCGAAGAATGTCGGATCGGCAAGCATCATCGGACGGTTGACCCGGCGCCAGTAGCCCTCAGCCGCAGCGTGGAACGGGCCGGAGACAAACGCACCTTCAACGCCGTAAGACAGCTCGCTATCAGCAGCGAAATTGCCGGTGTTGATAAAGCGCTCGCTGGTGAAAGCGACCAGCGGGCGCTGGCGATAGCGCACCGTCGAGCCGGGATCGACTTCACGGTAATTGATCGTTCCGCCCAGGTGCAGCTGACTGTTACCGATCTTCGGCATGTACACTACGCGGCCATTGGCGCTCCACGCATCGTTGGAAAGCCGATCCATATTGTCAGTGAAGACGCCGCCTTGCAGCAGCACATCACCGGAGCCGTATTGGACACCAACGCCAACACGGCGAATAAAGTTGAACGCATCGGTGTAAGCGGCGCGCTCAATAAAGGTGGTATGAAGCGAACTGGTCAGCTCTTCCAACGACTGAAAATTGTTGAACTGGCCGACCATGATATCGAGATCACCTGCCTCATAGGAGATGATCGCGTCGGTCACCGCGAGGTCGCTATTCGCAACGTCGACTTCAAACTTGTAACCGAAGCCACCTGGCATATCGCCAGCGACACCGAGGCGCGCTCGGCGAATATCGTTGCCGAAACCATCGTCACGTCCCGTTGATGAGGGCGCACTGACGATGCCGGCATCATATTGCAAACGACCACGCGGCTTGAAGCTCCAGCCGCCTTTGCCAGAAATCTCCGGAGCACCTTTCCAAGTGACTTCTGTATCCGGTTCGGGCGCGGGTGGCACTGGCGGCATGGGAGCAGGTGGCGGCGGTGTCGCTGCCTTAACAGCAACCGCTTCGATAGTGCTTTCCGCTTCTTCAAGCTCGCCTTCCAGCGTTTCGATCCGCTGAGCCATCGCCGCCATTTCGGCGCGCATTTCTGCAAGTTCTTCCTGAACAGTCGGCGCGTTCTGCGCCATTGCGGGCTGCGCCCAACCACATGCGAAAGCGAATGCGAGTGCAGATCCCGTTGCACTGGCTCGTAGTGTCATCGTCAGTACCTTTACATATCTGTGAAACTTTCCCGACGCCGATATGTCGCTAATGTGACAGTTTGGCGACTGTGGAAAAGTAACCTCGCGGAGAGCTGGGTAGAACATCTCTTGTTCGAATCTCGTTTCAGTTGTAACTATCAAGCATATTCAGGAGACCTCCCCCAATGCGTATCGGTTGCCCCTCAGAGATCAAAAATCACGAATATCGCGTCGGCCTGACGCCTGAAAGCGCCCGCGAATTGGGCGTCAACGGACATGACGTCTGGATCCAGAGCGGCGCGGGCATGGGTATCGGTGCGACAGACGATGAATATCGTGATGCGGGCTGCAAGATTGTCGACGGCCCCGATCCGATCTTCGCCGAATGCGAAATGGTGGTAAAGGTCAAAGAACCCCAAGCTATCGAACGCGCCAAACTGCGCGAAGGCCAGATCCTTTACACCTACCTCCATCTCGCGCCCGATCCGGAGCAAACCGCCGATTTGGTGAAATCGGGCGTGACTGCGATCGCCTATGAAACGGTGACGGGCAAAGGCGGTATACTGCCCCTACTTAAACCCATGAGCCAAGTCGCTGGCCGGATGAGTATTCAAGCTGGCGCGACGGCACTGGAAAAAGCCCACGGTGGACGCGGTGTACTCGTCGGCGGCGTACCCGGCGTTCTACCCGGCAAAGTTGTCGTCATCGGCGGCGGCGTAGTCGGCTTTAATGCAGCGCAGATGGCGGTCGGTCTCGGCGGTGATGTCGAAATCCTCGACCGCGACCCCGAAGTGCTGGAGAAAGTCGGTACCTTCTTCGAAGCGCGCGCGAGCACGCGGTTCTCGAACAAGACCAATCTGGAAGATGCCGTGCGCCAGGCCGATCTGGTCATCGGCGCGGTCCTGATACCAGGTGCCGCCGCGCCGAAGCTCATCAGCCGCGAATTGCTGAAAGAGATGAAGCCAGGTGCGGTTCTGGTCGATGTCGCAATCGACCAGGGCGGGTGCTTCGAAACATCGAAAGCCACCACCCATGCCGATCCAACCTATGTGGTTGACGACATTGTCCACTACTGCGTCGCCAACATGCCGGGCGCGGTTGCGCGGACCAGCACTTACGCGCTGAACAATGTGACTTTGCCGCATGCGCTGCGAATGGCACGCGATGGCTGGAAAGAGGCAATGCGCCGCGATCCGCACCTCGCCGAAGGTCTCAATGTCCACGAGGGCAAGGTGACATATCAAGCCGTGGCCGAAGAATTGGGCTATGACTTCACTCCGACGTCAGAAATTATTGCTTAAAAACAGCATAGTATAGGGTTTACGAGATATAAACGCCGTCGCGCTATCCATGCGCGGTGGGAAATATATTCGCCCGTTGCCTGATGATGGCCCTGTGCACGGCGCTGACTTACGTCAGCCCGGCATATGCTGGTGAACGACACGACAATATTAGTTATGCGCCAAGCTGCTCTGCAGTGGCCTCTGTCACAATCGATGCGGTAGAAGTCATTGCCGATCCGCAGCGTTGGGATTGTTCCGACGCAGATTATGCCAGTGGACAGCAAGTCACATATCTGCGCTTCGACGCAAGCGAATGGCAGGACGGCGTTGCTCCGGTAAGCTTCTTCACCCGGATCAGCCGTTTCCAATCGATCACCTTAATTGCCCATGACGCCGATGGCTGGGTCGACAGCATCACTTACACACCGCAGGACGCGCGCCCGATTGCGGCCGGCCCGGTGTTCACGCTGGAGCTGCCAGAGATAGGTTCGGAAACCACCGAAGTCGTCGCGCGGATCGAGGGTCCGCATAGCGTAACAATGCTGTCCGAAGCGCGCCTCTCCACGACACCTGATGGTGCCGAATGGACGCAGATCAATGTCATGTTGCTGGTGCTAATTGTCGGCATACTGATCTCACCACTGATCTTTGATCTGAGTTTCTTTGTCGTTCTGCGCGAACGGTTCGTGATGATCCATGCGGGCATGGTTGCAACGATGATCGGCTACGTCCTGTTCGCTGGCGGTGTGATCACAATCTTCACCGAAGTGTCGGTCACGACGATGGCCATTCTCGGTCCATTACTGTGGGCAGTGGGTGTCGCGCTAGGCGCATTCTTCATGGTCGAATTTCTCGAAGAGGATGCGATCCCGCCGTCAATGCGCAATCTTATACGATGGTGCGGCTGGTGGGTGCTGCTGGTGCCTGGTTTCTTCTCGCTCCAGCTTGAAGCCACGCAAGCGTTCGATGACACGGCCTATTTCGTGGCGTTCATTCCAGTAATCGCGGTTTACACAGCTTGCCTATTGATCGCCCTGATCCGCGGAAGCCGCAGTGCGAAATTCCTTGCCGGGGCGTGGCTCCCGATCATCTTCGCCGCCACTGACCGGCTGCTGCGCGGTATGGATGTCTACACCGGACCATCGACGCTCGATCAATTGCTCTATCTGGCACTTGGCGCAGAAGTGGTGATTATCGCCATCGGTGTCGCCGACCGGTTCTTAGCGATGCGGGTCGAACGTGACAGAGCGGTCATCCAAACCGACGTGCTCAAGAAAACCGCAGAGCGTGATCCACTCACAAACCTGTTCAATCGCCGGATGATCGACCGCCGCTTTGCCAAGCTGAAGCAGGACGGCTTCAATACCATCGCTCTGATCGATCTGGACCGCTTCAAAGAGATAAACGACCAGTTCGGTCATGCGACCGGAGACGCCGCGCTCAAAGCCACTGCCGACGCGCTACGCAGCGAGCCCGGACGCGATATGATCGCTGTGCGGATGGGCGGCGAAGAATTCATGCTGATCGCGCGCGGCAAAGATGCCCAGCAGCGGCTTGAGCGCGTTCGCCAAGCGATCCCTGCACGTATCGCGCATGACGTGCCAGGCTTGGACCGGACCGTTACCGCGAGCATGGGCATGATTGAAATTCGGCCATCTGGCTTGGAACAAGCAACCTTGGACGACCTTTATCACCGCGCCGACACGTTACTGTACGAAGCCAAGCAAAACGGGCGAAATCGCACCATGCATGAGCGCTTGACGATGTTCTCAACCAACCCGGACGAGGAAGAGGCAGCCGCCTAGGCTTTACCCGCGCGCCATTTCCGATAGTTCTTGGCACGCCGCGCGGTCTGCCATTGATCGGACAGCATCGCACGAATTGGCGAGATGGTCGGCTTCACCGGCTTGCCCGCCGCCATCCGGCCCATTTGGGCCTTAGTGATCGCCATGGTTGCGAGACCCTTCAGCGAGGTATTCGACCAGTTTGGCGCAGGCATTTCGAATTCTAGCGAGCGATCCTGTTTCCAGTCATTCGGCAAGTCAGGATTGAACGCCATCGCGCGGGCAATGCCGAGCATCTCCACGCCGAATCCTGCCGCATCATGCTCCATCGCATCTTCGGCGGTTGAGCGCTTGGTAATCCCGCCAGTGACCATGATCGGCATATCAGCAACTTTGGCGATATCCCGCGCGAATTGGATGAAATATGCTTCGCGTTTGCCCGTGGAATTATCGGACTCAGTACCAGTCATAGCAGGACTTTCGTAAGAGCCGCCTGAAAGCTCGACATAATCGACGCCGTAACCGTTCAACCATTCGACGACTTGCCGTGCATCTTCGAATTCGAAGCCACCCTTCTGGAAATCGGCTGAGTTGAGTTTGACCGCCACGCCGAAAGACAGCTTCACCGCTTTGCGTACTCGCTCGACAATGGACAGCAGGAATCGCGCACGGTTTTCCAAGCTGCCGCCCCATTGATCGGTGCGCTGATTGGTTAGCGGTGACAGGAATTGGCTCGAAAGATAGCCATGCGCCGAATGTATTTGCACACCATCGAAACCAGCCGCTTCAGCCTGCAATGCAGTATCGACGAAGCGCTGGATAATCGCCTCGATTTCATGCTCCTGAAGCGCACGCGGTTCAGCAAACAGAGAGGACAGCTTCCCCAGATCGAGCGCCTTATCCGATGGGGATACCGCTTCCTCACCCAGATTTTTATACATCTGGCGGCCAGTGTGATTGATCTGCATCCACATCTGCGCTCCGCCCGACTTGCCAATATCGGCCCAACGTTTGAACGGCGCGATGTCGGTGCTCTTTTCCAATACAACGCCGCCGGGACCGGTAAGCGAGGATGGCGCAACCATCACATTGCCGGTCAGGATCATCCCGACCCCGCCTTTCGCCCATGCGTCATAGAGCGAGAACAGCCGCGCGCCCGGATATTGGCCGGGTTGTTCTGCCAGATTTTCCTCCATCGCTGCTTTGCACAGACGGTTGGAAACCGTGCTGCCATTGGGCAGCGTCAATGGCTGGAAGATTGCGGATGTGCTCATCAGATTTACTCTTGTTCGAGAAGAAATGGCGCGATCACTTCGGGCCGGATACGGGCAAGGCGCTGCGTTTCGCGGTGGAGCATCGCCCAATTGGTCAGCGCGGATACGATGATCTTGCCTTCGGCATTGCGGAAATTAACGCGGCGCCCCGATTGCGCGCCTTTGGCAGGGCCCGGAATCCAGGTTTCGCCGGTCACGCTTTCACCTTCAGTAATATTGCCGCGGTAATCAATCTCGTGCCGGACAACGAGCCATACAAACTCCGCTGCATGAACCGGATCGGCAACCGCCTCCCAATGCGCGGTCGCCATATCCTGCACCCACTGGACCCACACCGCATTATTGACGTGCCCCATCACATCGATGTGCTCGGGTTCGGCGGTGAAGGTTTTGGAGAACTTCATTTCAGCGGTCCGTTCGTGTCGAGCGTCGTCGAGACACCCATTTTGCGGGTTCTCGACTTCGCTCGAACCGAACGGGTTTTATATATCACTCATCAATCCCGTGATGGCTCAGGATAAAGGCATATTCCTCCGCCGCTTCATACAGTGATGTGAAACGCCCCGACTTGCCTCCATGGCCTGCCCCCATATTGGTCTTGAGCAGCAGCTCGTTGTCGTCGGTCTTGGTGTCGCGCAGTTTGGCGACCCATTTGGCCGGCTCCCAATAGGTAACACGCGGATCGTTGAGGCCTGCGGTGACCAGCATCGGCGGGTATTCCTGCGCTACAACCTGATCATACGGACTGTAACTGAGGATATAGACGAAGGACTGTTTGCTCTCGATCGGGTTACCCCATTCGGGCCATTCGCCCGGGGTCAGCGGCAGGCTGGTATCGAGCATCGTATTCAGCACATCGACAAACGGCACATCCGCCACCACAGCTTTCCAAAGCTTCGGATCGGTATTGACCACCACACCCATCAACTCGCCGCCAGCAGAACCGCCAGAGGCGCTGATTTCGCCTTCGCGTGTGTAGCCTTTGGCAGCAAGGCCCTTCGCCACATCGACGAAGTCAGTGTAGGTGTTCCACCGCTCGTTCATCTTGCCTTGCAAATACCAGTTGCGGCCCAGATCATCGCCACCGCGAATATGCGCGATGGCATAAGCGACACCGCGATCAAGCAAGCTCAGGCGGGAGGACGAGAAGCCCGGAGGCACTGCGTAGCCATAGGCACCATAGGCATAGAGATGCAGCGGGGCCGGCTTGCCGTCTTCGGCCATCGCGCGATCCTTGCGCATCACAATACTAACAGGAACTTGCGTGCCGTCGCGCGCGGTCACAGTCTCGCGCACCGTGGTGTACAACGAGGCATCATAGCCACTCGGGATTTCCTGCTGCTTGAGCAGTTCCAGCTTGGCGTCAGCAAGATGGTAATCATAAACCGAATCCGGCGTGACCATGCTTTCATATGTCAGTCGCAGCTTGCTCACATCATATTCGGGATTGTTCGACAGGCCTGCCGAATAGCTTGCCTCCGGAAACGCGACGGGCGTGATCTTCGACGCGTCATCGTAGGACCGCACCTGCACCTGATCGAGGCCATTCAAACGTCCTTCAGTGACGTAGAAATCCTTGAACAGGTCGAAATCGGTTAGATAGAATTCGTCCGAGCCTGCAATGCTGGTTGTCCATTCGCCCGGTGCATCCAAAGATGCTGTTGCCAGGCGGAAGTTCACATGATCATCATTGGTATGGATGAACATTGTTTGCCCGCGAATATCGACCGAATATTCAACTCCCTTCTCGCGCGCTTTGACCAAGATCTGTTCGCCGAACGGATCGTCGGCGCGCACCAAGCGGACCTCGCTGGTCTCGTTGTCGCCTGCCCCAAGGATCAGCCAGTCTTCTTCGGCTGACAGACCCGCGCCAACGCTGAAGCCGATATCCGGCTCGCTATAAATCTCGACATCTTCCTCGACAGAAGTGCCCAGCTTGTGAACGCGGACATTATCCACGCGCCAGTTCTCATTGGCCTTGCCGTATACCAGCACCGTATCATTCGCCGCCCAGACTAGGCCCGTGCGCGTTTCCGGAATTTCATCGCCCAGCAATTCACCGGTCTGCAGATCTTTGATCTTGGCGGTGTAACGTTCTGCCCCGTCATCATCATAGGAATACGCAAGATAACGGCCGTTTTTGCTGACCGAAAATGCACCGAGGCGGTGATATTCCTTACCTTCGGCCATCTCGTTTTCGTCGAGCAGAAGTTCCTTCTCGCCGCCAGCCACTGGCTCACGATACCACAGGCGGTATTCTTTACCTTCTGCAACTTCGGTCCAATAGACCCAGTCGCCATCCTTTTGCGGGACGGAGGAATCATCCTCTTTCACGCGGCCTTTGAGCTCTTCAAACAACGTATCGACCAGCGGCTTGCGATCAGCCATTTCCTGCTCGAACCACGCATTCTCTGCCTTCACATAGTCGAGCACGTCTTCATCATCGATTGTCGGATAGGATTGATCCTTCAACCAATGATACGGATCGGAAATCGTGATGCCGTGATGTGTGTAAGAATGCTCGCGCTTCTCAGCGACGGGCGGGGCAGTGAGTTTGGATTCGGTCAAACTGGTTTCCTCTTTCGGGGTGGCATCCTGCGCCAAAACTGGGGCCGCCAACACTACTGCGGCGAGCGAAATGGCAGTGCTCGATATCAATTTTTGCGCAAACTTCATGGCGGATGTCCCTGTTGAAATGGTGATGCATCTGGTAATGGGTTCACATGAAACTATGTCGGCTGACGTAGCGCGACAAGCAATGATTGCAATTCAGGACCGTTTATATGTTGATGCAAACCCATGAAGCCCGTCTCTCCGCCTTGCGCGAGGAATTGAAACGCCGCGAACTCGATGGCTTCATTGTGCCGATCTCTGACGAGCATATGTCAGAATATGTCGGCTCTTACGCGCAGCGCATTGGTTGGCTAACAGGGTTTGGTGGCTCAGCCGGTAGCGCGATTGTACTGCAACACACTGCCGCGATGTTCGTCGATGGTCGTTACACGATCCAAGTGCGCGATCAGGTCGATGGCAATCTCTACGAATATCAATCCACGCTTGAGACTGACCACGCCAAATGGCTGATCGCCAGTTGCGAGAAAGGCATGCGGATCGGCTACGACGCATGGCTCCATTCACGCGGCTGGGCGCAAGATCTGGCAGCTGCGCTTGCTAAGAAAGGTGTCGAGCTAGTTGCGACTGATGGCAATCCGATTGACGCAGTATGGGACGATCAGCCTGCGCCTTCACCCGCACCGGCAGTCGTTCATACTGAAGAATTCGCAGGCAAATCCTCTGCCGAAAAACGCGCGGAGATTGCAGATTGGCTGAAAGCGGAGGAGCTGGATTCAGCGGTTATTTCTGCGCTGGATTCGGTCGCGTGGCTGCTCAATATCCGCGGGGCTGATGTGGACCGCACACCTGTGGCCCTATCCTATTTGATTGCGCATGCGGACGGGACCGCTGAGCTATTTATCGCACCCGAGAAAGTCACACCAGAGCTAGAACAGCATCTGGGCAATGCGGTGACCATTCGCGATCGCGCAGAATTCACCGGCGGACTTAAAGGCATGGCCGGCAAAACCGTTGCCGTTGATCCGGACTTTGGTGTCGCGGCGATCTACCAAGCGCTGGACGAAGGCGGCGCGACCACGGTCGCCATGCGCGATCCGGCGATCATGCCCAAAGCGATCAAGAACCCCGTCGAGCAGCAGGGGCACCGCGATGCGCAGGCGCGCGATGGCGCGGCACTGGCGAAGTTCCTCCACTGGCTGTCGCACGAACCCTCCAAAGGCGGCCAGACCGAACTGAGTGCCGTCGCCAAGCTGCGCGAATTCCGTGACGAGACTGGCGTTCTGAAAGATCAAAGCTTCGACACAATCTCCGCCTCCGGACCCAATGGTGCTTTGTGCCATTACCGTGTCGATGAGGAGAGCAACCGCGATATCGAACCGGGCAGTGTGTTCCTGTGCGATTCGGGCGGGCAATATCTCGACGGCACAACCGACATCACCCGCACCGTGTGGATTGCCGGTGAAGGCGACAAAGCCGAACCGAATGACGAGGTCCGCGACCGCTATACCCGCGTTCTCAAAGGCCATATCCAGATCGCCCGTGCGATCTTCCCGCAAGGCACCAGCGGTGGACAGCTCGATGCATTTGCTCGGCAGTATTTGTGGGAAGCGGGTGTTGATTATGCACACGGCACCGGTCACGGCGTCGGCAGCTTCCTTGCGGTCCACGAGGGTCCGCAGCGGATCGGCAAATTGTCCGGTGGGCAAGCTGGCACCAATCAGGAATTGTTCGCCGGGATGATCCTGTCGAACGAGCCGGGCTACTACAAAGCGGGCGAGTTCGGCATCCGGATCGAAAATCTCGTGCTGGTTGAAGAGCAGGATATCGACGCCATGGAAGGTGTCTATCTCGGCTTCGAAAACCTCACTTGGGTGCCGATGGCGCGCAACATGCTCGATATGTCGCTCCTGACGGCGGAAGAAAAGCAGTGGTGGAATGACTATCACGCCACCACCCGTGAAATCCTTGCTCCGCAATTGGATGGCGATGTGCTGGCATGGCTGGAGGATGCCTGTCAGCCGATTTAAAGGGCCTTGTGACTAGACGCATGTTCTACTAATGTTCCACCATCACGAGTCGCAAAGGCAGCTCGCCAATGGAGGAATATTATGCTCGGCTATGTCACACTTGGAACCAATGATCTGCCGCGCGCAGCGGCATTCTATGATGCTGTCGCCAAGGAAATGGGCGTCGGCCGGATGATGGAGTTCGACACCTTTATCGCATGGGGCAATGCGGGCGGTGCTCCTGGCATTGCTGCCACCAAACCTTTCGATGGAGAGACTGCTACCGTCGGCAATGGTACGATGGCCGCGCTGATGGTCGACAGCACCGATAAAGTTCAGGCAGTCTATGATATTGCGTTGGCCAATGGTGGCAGTGATGAAGGCGCACCCGGCCCGCGCGGCGACGACGGGTTCTATGCCGGTTACTTCCGCGATCCGGACGGCAACAAGCTGAATGTGTTTACGATGACATCCTAAAGTCTGAGAGGGAGCTGGCATGAGCAAAGTTCACAAGCTGAACGAGAATTGGGTCCATCTGGGTCTTGGCGCATCTGCCGAGGCGCAGCCCCCTTTCACCGATATGTCGTGGTACGCCGATTACGGCGCGAAGGTCGCTGGCGACGGGGCTGAGGGGCGGCTGGTCAGCATGCACCGCTTCACAGGCGACTGGGATGTATGGGAAATGCATCCAGTCGGATCGGAAGTGGTGATCTGCACTTCCGGCTCGATGGACCTCATTCAGGAAACGCCCGATGGTGAGGCGAAGCTCACACTGACGGCGGGTGAATACGCGATTAATCCGGCCGGTGTATGGCATACGGCCAATATCACCGAAGCTGCCGAGGCGGTGTTTATCACTGCCGGTCAAGGTACCGAACACCGCCAAAGGTAAGGCCCCGACTTGGGTTGCGCTCGGACTTGGCTCGGACTTGACTCGGATTGGGCTCGAATTGGGGCGATTTCGCGCAGATGAACATTTGTTCAAACCTGCGACAATCTGCGACAATTCGAGCCTGTATCGGGATATTGCTGCGACAATCGGCCCTTAGAAGGGATATCACGAGTTGCGGTGATGCTTTTCAGTCCTCCCCCTCCCAACTGGGTGTCGCCGCAGCTCAATCAATTTTGATTGGAGAGTATGAGATGCGTAAACTGAGCAAAAAAATGACCCTGACCGTTTCGGCAGCTGCCCTGGCACTTGCTGGCGGGACAGCCCTCGCAGCCCAACAGATGGGCAAGCACGGGCCGGATACCGATGGCGACAAGATCGTGACCCAAGCCGAACATGATGCCCATGCGGCAAAAATGTTCGAGCGGATGGACGTTAACAGCGATGGTGTACTCAATTCCGCCGACCGCGATGCCAAGCGTGCAGAGCGTTTTGCCAAAGCGGACACCAATGGTGACGGCGAGCTGACACAAGCCGAAATGACCGCTGCCCGCGAAGCACGCCAAGCCGAACGCGCTGAAAAGCGTGCCAATCGCGGCGCAGAGCGCTTTGCCAAACTCGACACCGACAATAGCGGCGGAGTCTCGCAAGCCGAAATGGATGCAGCCCGTGAAGCGCGTCAAGCGAAGCGCGGTCAACGCGGCGGTGAACGGATGGAACGCCGCGGCAAGCGTGGCGGCGGCAAGATGAAACGCGGTGGTCGTGGAGGCCGCGCGATGGCGATGCTAAAAAAGGCTGACGCCAATGGCGACAAATCCATCAGCCGCGCCGAATTCGATACAGCAATGGCTGCGCGCTTTGCAAAGGCAGATACGAATAGCGATGGTGTAATTTCTCAAGAAGAACGTCAGGCAGCCCGTGGGGAAATGCGTGAGAAACGAGGCGAACGTCGCGGTAAGCGTGGCGAGCGGCGTGGTCAGCGTCAACAGACCAACTAAGGTCTGACACGATGGTGCTTGAACGCCCATCCCATACACGGCTAGGCGCGGTATCAGCATTATGACTGATACCGCGCCAACTTCTGCACCCACTCAACTGCTGGTCGTGGACGACGAAGCCAGCCTGCGCGAACCTGTGGCCGAATACCTCACACGCCAAGGGTTCGAAGTGCGCGAGGCGGAGAGCGCCGCCGCTGCCCGGAGCGCGCTACTAGATTTCACACCCGATCTGGTTCTGCTCGACATTATGATGCCGGGCGAGGACGGGCTGTCGCTGTGCCGGCACCTGATCGAAGCACGCGAATTGCCGGTGATCCTGCTTACCGCCAAGGGCGAGCCGACCGATAGGATAATCGGCCTGGAAATCGGTGCGGATGACTATGTCGTCAAACCCTTCGAGCCGCGCGAATTGGTCGCGCGTATTCGCTCGGTCCTGCGACGGGCTGGTCGGCAAAGTGCAGAACCGGAAGTGGATGCGTTGTATGAATTCGAAGGCTGGCGCCTCGACCCCCTAAAGCGCAGACTGATTGATCCTGACGATGCGCTGATCTCCATTTCAACCGCCGAGTTCCGCTTGTTGCGTGCTTTTCTCGATCATCCACGCCAAGTGCTCGACCGTGATCGGCTGCTCGATATGGTGCAAGGCCGCGAGGCGCATCTGTTTGACCGTGCGGTCGACAATCAGGTCAGCCGCCTGCGCCGCAAGATCGAACAAGATAGCCGTAATCCCGAACTGATCCAGACCGTTCGCGGCGGGGGCTATCGGCTTGCCGCCGATGTCCGCCGCATCGCCGCGACGCGGGATTGAGCGGTGCGGCTGTGGCCCAAAAGCCTGCTTGGCCAGATGCTACTGGCTGTGGCCGCTGCACTTCTGGTCGCGCAGACAATTTCTGCCGTACTCCTATGGCGCGCGGGCGAAAACAGGCGCGAAGAAGTCGCGCTAAATTCGGCAGCATTCCGGATCGTTACAGAGCGCGACCGGCTTGAGCGCCGCGACCGCGAACGCACAGCCGAAAATCGCGCACAACGCGGCGGTCGTGGTGGCGAAAGCCTAGGAGACCGCCGCCGCCGGATGCTCGATGATGGCCGCCCTGGAAGGCGCCTCCGCGCGGTTCGCATCGAACAATCCGAAACATCCCCGCTACTTGCCAGTGAGAGCCGCAAGCCGGAATTGGAAGCCGATCTGGCAGGCGTTCTGGAACGCGAAGGCGTGGCCGTTGAAGAGATCGTAGTGCTCGAACGACTGGCCAAGACAGATGAGTTTGTCCGCTCCCGCCCGCGCTTGCTCAGCCGCGTATCGCAACCGGGCAACGAAAACACTAAACTGCTTGTTGCAGGTGTGCGCATCAGCGGCGAGGAGAATTGGAAGATCGCCCGTGTCGTGAAACCGTCACCGCAGCGCGGCGCTCTACGCACAATTATTCTGCAGACGCTGTTGATCTATCTGCTGCTGGTCGGTCTGCATTTCTTGCTGCTGCGCCGGATCACCAAGCCGCTTAAAGCGCTGACCCAGCAGACCGAGGCATTCGGAAATGGCGCAGACCAGCCAGAGCCAATGGAGCCCGAGGGTCCGGATGATATCCGCCGCTTGATAAATGCGCACAATGCGATGGAGAGCCGGATCGCGGCACTGCTCGACGAGAAGGACGTGATGCTCGGCGCCATCGGGCATGACCTCAAGACACCTCTAGCGGCCCTGCGTGTGCGAATCGAAAGCGTCGATGACGAAACCGAACGTAGCAAGATGGCCGCCAGCATCGAGGACATTACCCGCTCGCTCGACGACATTCTTTCGCTGGCACGGGTTGGTCGCGGCAATACCGCGCCAGAAAAAGCCGAGCTCTCCGCATTGGTCGGCTCAGTAGTCGAAGAATTCGAAGATATGGGCAAACCGGTTTCGCTTGGCGCGACAACGCGGATCGCGCATCCGGTGCATGTCACATGGCTGAAGCGCTGCCTGCGCAATCTGATCAGCAATGCCGTGCGGTACGGCGCGACTGCCGACGTCTCACTCCTCAAAGAAGGCAGCCACATAACTCTCCGTGTGGATGACCAGGGTCCGGGAATTCCCCAGGGCAGGATCGCCGACATGCTAGAGCCATTCACGCGCGGCGATGCATCGCGCAATCGCGACACGGGCGGCGCCGGTCTGGGTCTGACACTCGCCCGCGCCATCGCGGAACAACATGGTGGAACGCTGACACTGGAAAACCGGACAAGCGGCGGATTGCGCGCGGAAATCCGATTGCCGCTGGTGACTGACTAAGCAGCCTGTTAGCCTTTGCGCACACGGCAAAGGATCTCGCTACAATGCCCCATATTCTCTACGGCGCCCCGCTCTCACTCTTCTCAGGGAAAGCCCGCGCCTATCTCGATTGGAAGGGCATCGATTATGTCGAGGTTCTAGCCACACCCGACATCCACAAAGAGATTATCATTCCCGAAGTCGGACGTTCGGTAATTCCGGTCGTGAAGACGGAGGATGATACCATCCTGCAGGACACCACCAAGATCATCGATCACTTTGAAGAACACGCGTCAGGACCGTCAGTCTACCCCAATACGCCCAGGCAACGTCTCGCCGCTTTGCTGCTCGAAACCTACGGAGATGAGTGGTTGGTGATCCCGGCGATGCATTATCGTTGGAATTACAATGAGGAGTGGGTCTACGGCGAATTCGGTAAAACCGCCGTGCCTGAAGCCGATGCGGAAACGCAGTATACATTTGGCAAG
This sequence comes from Pontixanthobacter sp. CEM42, assembly GCF_017812015.1. GTDB lineage: Bacteria > Pseudomonadota > Alphaproteobacteria > Sphingomonadales > Sphingomonadaceae > Pontixanthobacter. The sequence goes on from NZ_JADQTN010000002.1 coordinate 236,721, forward strand.
AAAGCTGCCGAGCGGTTTCGCGGTTTTGTGCCTATGCTCGGGATCAACGAAACGACGATTCCGGCAATCGAGCAAAGCTACGAAGCACTTCTAGCCGATCTGGAAGCACATTTTGCAATGCACCCATTCCTATTCGGCACACGCCCATCGATTGGCGACTTCGGCCTGATCGGCCCGCTTTATGCGCACCTCTACCGCGATCCCGCATCGGGCGAGATCATGGAACGGCTTGCTCCGCGAGTGGCCGAATGGGTTCGGCGGATGGTCGATGTGGCAGAGCCGCAATCGGGCGAATTCCTGCCCGATGACGCGATTCCCGACACACTCCTGCCGATCCTCATGCGGATGATGGACGAGCAAGTACCCTATCTTGAGCGCGTATCAGACATGCTAGCCGAATGGCTGGCCGCCAATCCCGATACTGAGTTACCCCGCGCTGTCGGCATGGCCGATTTCACGGTCGAAGGAGTGATCGGCCAACGAATTGCAGTGCCGTTCAGTCTATGGATGGTGCAGCGAGCAACCGACTATCTGCGAGAATTGAACACGACAGATCGGTCGGCGTGCGATGCACTGCTTGAATCGATCTCCGGGCAAGCCCTCCCAAATCTATTCGGCGCGCCGCGCCTCAGTTTTGAGGACCACCTGCTGAAAGCGAGTTAGCGCATCAACCCGCCGATCAGGTTACGCACAAAGCGGCCAGCCAACGGCCCGGCCAGATCTGTCGCGATTGAACCAGCCGCCGATGTCACTCCTGACTTCATCGGATTGGCCCGCGATTTCTTGCCCAGCACAGCCGCTGCGGCTGCACCGGCAGCGGAACCTGCAGCAACCTTAGCGCCGCGGCTCCACGCCTTCTCCCAGATGCTCTTGCTCTTGCGTGGTTGCTTGCGGACTTCTTCTTCGCCCTTGGCTTCGACTTCCTTGGCGGTTTCGGCAGCGTCGGAGGCTTTCTGCGCAAGAACTTCCTCGGCGCTTTCGCGGTCGACTTCCTCGTCATATTTGCCTTCGACAGGACTGATCGACTGGATGTTCGCGCGTTCTTTCTTGGTCACCGGACCAAGGCGCGAGCGTGGTGGTTTGATCAGCGTCCGCTGAACCACCGACGGCGCGCCATCATCGAGCAAAGTCGACACCAGCGCTTCACCAACTTTCAGTTCGGTAATCGCTTCCTCGACATCGAGGTCAGGATTGATCCGGAAAGTGTCAGCCGCAGCTTTGATCGCTTTCTTATCTTTGGGAGTGAATGCACGGAGAGCGTGCTGCACACGGTTACCCAATTGTCCGGCAACTTCGGCAGGAATATCGATCGGATTTTGCGTGACGAAGAATACACCGACGCCCTTGGAACGGATCAGACGCACGACTTGCTCGATTTTGTCTTCCAGCGCTTTGGGAGCATCATCGAACAGCAAGTGTGCCTCATCAAAGAAAAACACGAGTTTCGGTTTCTCCGGATCGCCGACTTCGGGCAGCGTTTCAAACAGTTCAGCCAGCAGCCACAGTAGGAATGTCGCGTAGAGCTTTGGGCTGCGCATCAACTTGTCTGCAGCGAGGACGTTGATGTAACCACGCCCTTCCTCGTCAGTTTTCAGGAAGTCATCAATTTCAAGCGCAGGCTCCCCGAAAAATTGGTCCGCACCCTGGCTTTCAAAGCTCAGCAATTGCCGCTGGATTGCGCCTACGCTTTGCTTGGAGACATTGCCGTAAACCGAAGACAGCTCTTTAGAATTTCGCGAGGCATAGAGCAGCATCGACTGCAAATCTTCGAAGTTCAGCAGCAGCAGACCGTTATCATCAGCATAGCGGAAGATGATCTGTAACACGCCTTCCTGTGTGTCGTTCAAATCCAGCAAACGGGCGAGGAGCAGCGGGCCCATTTCGGAAATGGTCGTACGGATCGGGTGGCCTTGCTCGCCATATAAGTCCCAGAATATCGCCGGATTGTCCGAATATTCGTAAGTCTCCATGCCCAGCTCTTTGGCGCGGCCCTCAAGCTTGTCGGCATGTTTGAACTTTGACGAACCAGCCATCGATATGCCCGACAGATCGCCTTTCACATCAGCGACAAAAACCGGAACGCCATTGGCAGAGAAGCTCTCTGCCATGCCTTGAAGAGTGACAGTCTTACCGGTACCGGTCGCACCCGCAATCAGTCCGTGGCGGTTGGCGCGGCCCAGATCGAGCGACTGGTTCTCGCCGTTGCCGCCCAATCCCAGAAAAATCTCACCCATTTCGTCTCACTCCAACGCGAATTTCATTTGCTCCGCGCTGTGGCGCAGGCCCGCCCCAATGGTCAAGTGGACGGTCAAGGGAATGGTCAAGTATCTCGACTTGCGCGCTGGAGAAGCTAAGGCTGCGGAGAATGTCCGAACGGTCCGCCTTTGTCCTGCTTGATGATGCCCGCGAAAGCGGTGCGGCGGATGCGCATTTGTTTGAAGAGCCGGAGCAGATTTTCGTTGCACGGCGCGCAGAAGAGGTCGCCGATGTGTTGGCGCAAGCCGATCAGGCACGGCGTGGCAATGGCGGGACGCTGGCAGGCTATATCGCGTATGAAGCTGGGCTTGCTCTAGAACCCAAACTGCTGCCACTCGCAGAAGAGCGCAGCGGGGCAAATGGCCCATTGGTTTGGCTCGGCCTGTTTAGCAAAGAGCGCGTCTTGGCAGCTGCCGACGTCGAAAACTGGCTGGCGGAGAATGGCGCAGGCGACGCCTCGCTAGGGCCGCTAGAGCCGCAAGTCTCCACCGGCGGCTATGTCGAGATATTTGAGCGATTGCAGGACACGATCCGTGCGGGCGATATCTATCAAGCGAATCTCACATTCCCGCTCGCTGGGTCCTATCGCGGCGATCCGGTGGCGCTATATTCAGCGCTGCGACCGGCGGCGAAGGCTGGCTATGGCGGCATGCTGTTCGATGGGGCGCATTGGCTGCTGAGCCTGTCGCCTGAATTGTTCTTCAGCTTGAAAGACGATGCGGCAAAGGTGAAGCCGATGAAGGGCACCCGCCCTCGCGGACAAACGGACGCTGAAGACGCGACCTTGGCAGAGGAGCTTGCAACTTCGGTCAAAGACAAAGCCGAAAATCTGATGATCGTCGATCTGATGCGCAATGATTTGTCGCGTGTCGCCAAGGCAGGCAGCGTACAAGTCGATGCGCCCTTCGCGGTCGAGAGTTACCCGACTGTGCACCAGATGGTATCCACCGTCCGCGCCAATTTGCAGGCTGGCAAAGGTGCTGCTGACTTGGTCCGCGCAATCTTCCCCTGCGGATCAATCACAGGCGCGCCGAAGATTCGCGCGATGGAGCTCATATCCGAAGTCGAGCGCGATGCTCGCGGTCCTTATTGCGGCGCGATTGGCCGAATTGATGCGAATGGCAATGCAGCGTTCAACGTTGCTATCCGTACGCTTCGCCTGACCCCGATCGAAAACAATCAGGGTAATGCTGTTCTTGGTGTTGGCTCCGCGATTGTTGCCGATAGCGACGCGATGCAGGAATGGCGCGAGAGCATCGTCAAAGGTGGTTTCGCGCGCCAATCGTCGCCCGATCACAGCGCTGCCCAGTTCGATCTGATTGAAACCATGCGGTTCGATCCGGACACCGGCATCGATCTGCTGGAACTCCATCTTGAGCGCATCAAGGCGAGCGCGGCAGAACTTGGTTTCTCCTTCGACCGTCACGCTACTCGCAATCAAATTCATGCGCTGTGCTTCGAGCTGGAACGCCCAGCCAAGGTGCGCCTATTGGCAGCCCGTAGTGGCGCAATATCACTGGTCACGGCTGATCTGCCGCCTCAGCGCGATGACCCTGTTGAGTGCATCACCTTGCCCATACCCGTCGATCCGAGCGACTGGCGGCTACGGCACAAGACCACCGATCGCGGCTTTCATGAAGCCGCGCGCAATCTCGCTGAGACGGAGGGCGCAGCAGAAGCTCTGCTCGTGCGCGACGATGGCTTGCTGACCGAAGGCAGTTGGACCAGCATATTTGTTGAGCGCGACGGCAAACTACTCACGCCTGCAGCCTCGCTTGGCCTCCTGCCCGGTGTGATGCGCCGTTCGCTGATCGACAGCGGCAAAGCGCAAGAAACCGAACTGACACTCGACGATCTTACCAATGGCTTCCTGCTCGGAAACGCGGTGCGCGGCCTGATTTCCGGAAAGCTGAAAACATGAACACCGCCCCGATTACTGCCCGAATCCCGATCGTCTATGAAGATGGAGAGGCGCTCGTGATCGACAAACCTGCCGGGCTTCCAGTCGATCCACCGCGCAATGGTGGCACTTGTCTCGAGGACTATTTTGAAGGGTTGAAACTGGGCTTCATGCGCCGGCCGATTGCTGTCCACCGGCTCGATACCGATACCTCGGGATGTCTGCTGCTGGCGCGCAACCCGAAGGCGGTGAAGCGCTTCGCCCAAGCCTTTCAGGACCGTCTCGTCGGTAAAATTTATCTCGGGATTATCGGCGGCGTTCCCGCTGAGAGCGATGGGACAATCGACCTGCCGCTGGGTAAAATCAGCAGCGCTGAAAAGGGCTGGCGGATGGTGCACGATCCCAAGGGCAAACCTTCAGTGACGCATTGGAAAGTTCTCAAGACGATCGGCGAGAATACGCTCGTCGAGTTTCGCCCGGAGACGGGCCGCACCCACCAGATCCGCGTCCATGCGGAGGCCGGCCTTGGTATGCCGCTAATCGGTGATCCGGTTTACGGGCCTGAACATGGCAAGAGCATCGGCGCCAAACGTACAATGCTCCACGCATCAGCCATAACGGTTCAGCGGGAGAATAAGCCGGAAATCTCTGGTATTGCACCGATGCCGGATGACTTCGTGGCGCTCGGCTTTAGCGATGGATGATGACAGCCCGTCTATAGTGGATCGGGCGTTAGCCAGCGCGCAAGAGAGCTTCATCGCGAGCTCCGGCCCCGGCGGGCAGAATGTCAATAAAGTCGCCACAGCCGTCCAACTGCGCCTGAATGTCTTCGCATTGCGGCTCAGCCCGCCAGTTTTCAATCGCTTGAAAACACTCGCAGGCAGCAAAATGACCGCCAAGGGCGAGATCGTGCTGACTGCACGCAGTTACCGGACGCAGGAGCAAAACCGCGAGGATGCACGCAAACGCCTGATCGAAATGCTGGAGGAAGCCCAGCGTCAGCCCAAAAAGCGCAAAAAGAGCCGCGTAAACCGCGTCGGCAAGGAAAAGCGGATCAAAGCCAAAAAGAACCGCGGCGCAATCAAGGCCAATCGCGGAAAGGTCAGCCGCCGCGACTGGTGAGAATGCTTGACTTTCCCCCGCAATTCACCCATTGGCCGCGGCTTGAAGGGCGGCGTTCAGCGTCGCCTGTTGTTTTTCTGGCCTGATTCGGCGCGTTCGATTCGGCCCCATTCGAATTTAGGAATACGTCATGGCGAAGCCAGCAACCGTCAAGATCAAGCTCGTCTCGACCGCAGACACCGGATTCTATTACACCACGAAGAAGAATCCCCGGAACATCACCGAGAAGATGACTTTCCGCAAATATGACCCCGTCGTGCGCAAGCATGTCGAGTTCAAAGAAGCGAAGATTAAGTAATCTGAACCGCTGGACTTGGAATAGTTCAGTGACGGTTCAACGCTCTGGCGCTATAGGGCAGAGCATGAACATTGTGACATCTCTCACTCGTAAGCCGCTGCGCACCGCCATTGCGGGCGCGCTGGCCGTTGCCTTGCCCGCTGCCATTCTGGCCCCTTCCGCACCGGTAGAGGCTGCAGAAGGCGACCTGCAGAAGGCTGTCGCAGCCCTGCGCGACATCTCCACGATGAAGGCCAATTTCACCCAGACCGACCGTCAGGGGCAGACTGTCTCCGGCGTGATGACATTGAAGCGTCCTGGTAAAATCCGATTCCAATATCAGGACGGTGTGCCGCTGCTGGTCGTATCGAACGGCAAATCTCTGACCTTGATTGACTACGATGTGAACCAAGTTGAGCGCTGGCCGATCAAGAATTCACCACTCGGTGCACTACTTGACCCCGATCGCGATATAGCAAAGTTTGGCAAGCTGGTCCCGACCGGCAACAAGGATGTGATCAGCGTAGAAGTGCGCGACCCGCGCCGACCCGAATTCGGCGTCATTACCCTGATCTTCATTCGCAACGGCGCGGCACCGGGTGGATACCAGCTCACCAATTGGGTCGCCCTCGACTCGCAGAACCACCGAACCACTGTCCGCCTGACGAATCAGCGATATGGGATGTCGGTGTCTGACAAGGCGTTCAATTACAAAGACCCGCGCCGCTCGTCTCGCCGCCCCCGGTAAACACATCGGCGACATTCCGCCCTGCGAATACGGCGAGCTGCGAACGATTGTTCATTGGCTAGCAATGCAAACAGGCATATTCTTTGTCATGCAGAATGGTTGAAGACGGGTTTCCCCCCTGTTGCCTCAGTCTTCACTAAGATCGCTCTGCGCTAAAAGCGTGACGAACGCTAATAGGAAACCCTCGTGCCAATGCCCCCGGCGCGAGGGTTTTTTGTGTTTTTTGGGTTGGTCCCTCAGTCGCCGGGCGGAATGCATCCGCATTCCTTGGCTACCTCGCATAAGCTCGGGCGCGCGGTCGCGCTTGCGGTCGGCTAGTCGCCGACCGGATTAGCGCTAGCTAGCTATCTCGCGCCGGTTCTTGGTCACGGCAGTCATAGGGCCAAGCGGCCCGCCCGCAGCGAAACGACCGCGAGGGAGTGAAAGCGAGGATAGCCAAGTGCCGGGAGGGGCACGCCGGCGCTTGAGGCCAAACAAAAACGCGGCCAAAACAAAGACTCTTCGGATAGACTTCGCGCCGCAGTCTCACTATCTCCCCTCCCATGGTTTCAGTAGCATCTTGGAATATCAATTCCGTCCGCCTGCGCATGCCGATTGTAGCGCAATTCCTCACTGAGCAGGCACCCGATGTGCTGTGCCTACAAGAAATCAAGACGGTCGAGGAAACCTTCCCGTTCGAGGCGTTCAACGCGCTTGGCTATACGCATCACGCGATCCACGGGCAGAAGGGCTATCACGGCGTAGCAACGGTCAGTCGCATCCCGATGAAAGAGTTCAGCCGCCATGATTGGCAGGCGAATGGCGAAGCGCGCCATGTCGGTGTCGAGTTAACTGGTCCGGGTCAGGATATGGTGATCGAGAACGTCTATGTTCCTGCGGGCGGTGATGTTCCGGATCGCGAAGTGAATCCCAAATTTGGCCAGAAACTCGATTTTCTACAGCGTATGACTGACTGGGCGGAGCAAATTGCGCGCCCGACACTGATCGTAGGCGATTTCAACATTGCGCCACTTGAGAGCGATGTCTGGAGCCACAAGCAATTGCTCAAAGTGGTTAGTCACACACCGCTTGAAGTCGAGACATTACAACGCTTCAAAGACGCGCATGGCTTTGTCGATGTGGGTCGAGAATTTATCAAGGATCCTGAACGCTATTTCAGCTGGTGGAGCTATCGTTCGAAGGATTACCGGGTCGGCGATCGCGGACGGCGTCTGGACCATATGTGGGCTTCGCCCGAGCTGGCTGCAAAGGCCACCGGGCACAGCATCTATGAAGATTGCCGGGGCTGGGAAAAGCCATCGGATCATATCCCGCTGGTTACGGAGTTTGCTCTCTGAGCGTCAAAACGCCTTCACCTTCCCCTTCGCGGCGTGTGGCTCGCGCTATCGATGCGCTGCGCCATGGTTGGCCGATTGCGATGGATGGCGGGCCGGTGTTGCTGCCTGTCGAAACTGCGATTGCGGCCAAGGCGGAGTCGGGTCGCATGCTGATCTCGTCCGCGCGCGCTGCAACGCTCAAGCTCACCAACCAACGCGATGCCGCAGCGCCGCATGCGCCAGTGCTGATACGCGGCGCGGACGGGTTCGATCTACTGTCAGCCCTGCCAATTGCTGATCCGGCGCTTGATCTGGCTAGCCCGCTCAAAGGGCCATTCAAGGCCGATGCTATCGAATGGCATGGGAGCGCTGTCGCAGCGATGGAACTGGCCCGCATTGCCGGAATCCTGCCTGCATTCTTGGTTGATCCTGTCGATGCGGGAGAAGCCGAGCACGTCGGCGCCAGCGATCTCGATCATTGGTCAGACGCGATCAATCTCTCCGTCGTCACGCGCGCCAAACTGCCCGTTTCAGCCAGTAAGGACGCACAGATCGTCGCCTTCCGCAGCGCCGATGACACACGCGAGCATGTTGCGCTGATTATCGGCGAGCAAAGCAGCGAGCGCGAACCGTTGGTGCGTCTCCATTCCGAATGCCTGACCGGCGACATTCTCGGCAGTCTGAAATGCGATTGCGGTCCGCAGCTCGATGCCGGCCTGGCGGCAATGGCGGATCAGGCCGACCAAGGGGGATGGGGTATTCTCCTTTATATGCGGCAGGAGGGGCGCGGGATTGGCTTGGTCAACAAACTGCGCGCTTACCGATTGCAGGATCAGGGTTTTGACACAGTCGATGCGAACCAGCGTCTGGGACTACCCGATGAGGCGCGCGATTTCCCCTTGGCAGCGCGGATGCTCGACCTTCTCGGGACCAAAGCAATCCGTTTGATGACCAACAATCCGAAAAAAGTCGCCGCGCTTGAAGCCGCTGGCATCACCATCACCGAGCGCGTCCAGCATCAATTGCCCGACAACCCACACAATCGCCGCTATCTGGAGACCAAACGTGATCGCTCAGGGCATTTGCTGATATGACCGCTGTCACTCTCCGCCCCGAACAGTCCGGCGACGAAGCGGTGATCCATGCGCTGACCGAAGCTGCATTTCGCGATATGCCATTCAGCGATGGCGACGAGGCGCCGTTGGTCGGAAAACTGCGCGAGGCGGGCGATCTCACATTGTCGCTAGTGGCCGAAGATGCAGAGCAGATCGTCGGCCATATCGCATTCTCTCCGGTGACAATCTCGGACGGCACAGCGAACTGGTACGGACTTGGCCCCGTCTCGGTCACGCCCGAACTCCAACGCAGCGGAATTGGTAGCAAACTGATCCTTCGCGGCATCGCCGATATGCGGGCACTCGGTGCAAAGGGCATCATCCTGCTGGGCAGCAACGAATACTATCCCCGCTTCGGCTTCGAGCACGATCCGGAGCTCACCTATCCAGGCCCGCCCGCCGAGTTTTTTCAGCGGCTCGTGCTCGATGGCGATGCGCCGAAGGGCGTGGTGAAATATGCCCCAGCCTTTGGCTAAGCAGGCTTCAAACGTCCGAGCGACTGCCCCATCCGGACCACGCTAAGCGGTTTGAGTTCATCCGACCATTCAACTCGGTCAGGCTCAAACAGCAGAACCACGGTTGAGCCAAGCAAGAACCGGCCCATCTCGTCACCGGCATTGAGTTGCACTCCAGCCTGGCCCTCGGAAACGAAATCGCTGCGTACAATCTGCTTTTGATGCGGTGTGACCAGACCGCCCCATACCGTCTCGATATTCGCGACAATCATCGCGCCGACCATCACACTGGCCATGGCACCAACCGGCGTATCGAAAACGCTGGAAAGCCGCTCATTGCGGGAGAACAACCGGTCGACATTCTCCGCCGTCACCGTGTTCACAGAGAACAGATCGCCGGGAATATAGGCGGTCTGCCGCAGCGTTCCATCAACCGGCATATGCACACGGTGATAATCGCTGGGCGACAGATAGATCGTGATGAAACTGCCGCCTTCAAACTTCTCCGCCAAATCGGTATCGCCGCCCAACAGTTCCGCAGCGGTGTAGCTTTGGCCCTTGGCCTGAAAAATCCGGCCATTTTCGATCCGGCCTAGCTGGCTGACCGCACCATCGGCAGGGCACAGCACCTGCGACCTCGCATCGGCCAACGGGCGCATTCCCGGCTTAAGCGCGCGCGTGAAAAAGTCATTGAAACTGCGATATTCGCCCAGCGGTCGCTCGGCCTGATCCATGTCGACATTATAGGCCTTGGCGAAACGTCGGATCAGCCGGTCGCGCAACCAGGGCGTCTCGCTACGTGCGAACCTGCCGGCCAGTCGCGAGAGAGCATGTTGCGGCAGCACGTGCTGCAACATTATAAACGGATTGATGGAAATGGCGCACTCTCCGGCGGCTGTTGAAAATCAACAATCGCCGTAACAGTACGCCAGCCTGGATGCCAGCGTCAGCGCGCCTAGCGGCTTTCGAAGCGCTCTAGGCCTTGGCCAAGATTGTTCGGGCCAATATCCAGATTGTCGCCAGACCAGTCCGCTACGAAAATAGTGTTGCGGCGAACCGAGGGCGCTAGTCGCGCATCGTTGCCCGCGATCTGCAAACCATCGGAAGTGTGCAGCTTATCCTCGGCACCCACGGCGATGAAAGCCGAGTAATTCTCTTTGTTCTGGCCTTGGACGAACCAGTTGTTGGTGATCTGCCCGACTGCGCCTGCAGGCAAGTCGATCATATAATTGGTGCCGCGGCCCGCTGAATCGTCAAAGCTGGATGAGGCGACATCGACGCGCTTGGCGCGCGCTTTCACATAATGTCCGCCAGTACCCTTTTCGAAACGGCTGCGGGTGATACGCAGATGGCCGTAATCGCCAATATATACAGAGTGAGCGCAGCCCCCGCTACCTTCGCAGGTGCCAAGGCCAGAGAATGTCGATTTGTCGATCACGATCTGGCTGTTGGAGTCATTGGCCGAAAGAATGCCTTGCTGACTATCGAGGAACCAACTCTGGGCAACGGTGAGGTCGCCTTGCTCCAGTCGAATGCCTGCACCGTTGAAATCGGGAACAGCCATACGGCGGAATACGAGGCCGGAAACGCTTGCTTCACGCCCGCGCAGAACCAGCGCTGCTTTGCCTTCGCAGGTCACGCCGTCGAAAATGGCTTTGCCTGGAACGGCCGCCATATAGGCAATCGATCCGCCTTCTTGCACAGCACATTGGCGGTGTGTGCCAGCAGCGACCGCGATGGTGCCGGAACCATTGCCGATGGCGTTTACCGCGTCTTGCAAGCGCTCATATCCACGGCCGGATTCGACCACAGTGAATGCCGCATTTGATTGGGCAAATACGCTCGCGGCGGGGATTGCGGCGATTGCCACAGCCGCCACAAGCGCAGCGATTTTCAGTGATGGACGAGCAGGGAGTGCTTCGAGGCGGGCTTGTGCGTAATGTTCCATGCGCCCGCGTTAGGGGAAAAGGGTTAACGGCCCGCTAAGCTTTTTGCGATGGCTACGTCAGCTAGGAACGCCATTTCCAACCGCCTTTGGTACGGCGCTTGACGATGATGAGAAACGGGATGGTGAACAGGCTGATCCCGGCAACCACTACAATCACGCCCATTTCACCGAACCGCTCGGCGAAAAGCGCAAGACCAATGGTGAGCGCGAGGTAGCCGATGAGAAGTACCCAGCCCTGCCACGCGATCGGCAGGCCCGAGCCATAGCCCAATTTCTTCGGCGCAAACCAATATCCCTCTTCAAAGAACTTATGCAGCATCTCTAAGTGTCCTCACGTTTTTGACTCACGTTTCTGGGGTGGGCGTCCGCGCTTGGGCTTGGGCGACAATTGCACATCAATTCCGCGCTTCTCCAAAGCCTCTCGCAGAAGCATTTCGATTTGCGCATTGGCCGAGCGCAGTTCGCCCGCCGCGAGCCGCTCGATTGCGGAATGCACCGCAGGGTCGAGCCGCAAAGCAAAGGCTTTCTTGCCGGATTTTGAGGATGGTTTGGCCATCGCTCGAATCTCCAAATCGCTCTATTGCCAGACCGCTCTATTGATACAGCGTGCCAGCGTTCACAACGGGGTGCGCCTCGCGTTCACCGCACAGGACAACCAGCAGGTTCGACACCATCGATGCGCGCCGCTCATCATCAAGCTCGACAATGTCATCGTCGCTCAATTTAGTCAGCGCATCCTCAACCATACCCACGGCGCCCAGAACAATCTTGGCGCGTGCGGCGATGATCGCATCGGCCTGCTGCCGCTTCAACATCGCACTCGCAATTTCGGACGCATAGGCAAGGTGGGTCAGACCCGCTTCATCGACCACAATACCGGCGGTCTTCAGTCGGTCGTTGAGTTCTTCGAGTAGTTCACGATTGATAACATCGCCACCAGACCGCAGCGTGACCTCCTCGCCCTCAAAATCATCATAAGGGTGCCGCGAGCCAACGGTGCGAAGCCCTGCTTCGATCTGGATGTTCACGAATTCCTTATAATCGTCGACATCGAAACTCGCCTGCGCCGTATCGGCGACACGCCACACGACATTGCAGGCGATCTCGATCGGGTTACCCCGGAGATCGTTGATCTTCACCCGTTCCGAATGGATATTGTGTGCCCGCGCGCTGATCTTGCGGCGCATCATCCATGGCCAGATCCAGCGAAGCCCCTCGGTGCGTTCCGACCCGCGATATTCGCCGAACAGGGTGATCACCGCCGCTTGGTTGGGTTGCACCATGAAGAACCCACATGCGATGAACACCAGGCCGAGTAGTGAGCCGACCATACTACCGACAAACATGATCTTGGCTGCTTTGCTTGCTCCATCAATCGGGACCATGCTGGAAACCATCCAAGCGTCCAGCGCAACGAGAGCCAGCATGATCAGCAAAAGCATATAACCGCTGAACGTGCTGGCCGGGGTTTCGCGGCTCACATTCATACCGCCCGAACCAATTTTTGCTGAGTTAGACATCGCATCATCTCCAAATTAATTATGATATCATATTTATATCAATTTAGAGATTTGTCAACGCGTTCCTATCGGCGTTGGCCACTCAGCACGGGGTTAGTACTGGCGGATCGCCGAGAGGAATGCCTCTCCATGCGCAGCGAGTTTCTTCGCGCCAACACCGCCGATGCGGCCCATTTCATCGAGATTTGCAGGACGCGCCGAAGCCATCTCGCGCAATGTCGCATCGTGGAAGATTACGTAAGGTGGCACTTGCGCTTCAGCGGCCAATTCACGGCGTAGCTCTCGCAGGGCATCAAACAGCGGATCGCCAACGGGATTGGGAGTCCGGTCACCGCGCTTGCTGCCGCGTGATCGCTTCGGCGGGATAACGATCTCTACCGCTTGCTCGCCCTTGAGAATGGCCGGGGCATCCCCGCCAAGCGCCAGCCCGCCATGCTCGGTCGAAACCAGCGCGCCGCGCGCCTGCAATGCCCGCGAGAGCGGTTGTAGCATGGCGGCCTCGTCGCCTTCGACAATGCCGAACACGCTGAGCTGGTCATGGCCGCGCTGTTCAATCCGGTCGTCGCGGCTGCCGGTCAACACTTTCTGTAAGTGCCCAAAACCAAAGCTCTGGCCGGTGCGATACGCTGCCGACAGCAATTTTCGCGCGGTCTCGGTCACATCGGTGACCTTGGGTGGAGACAGGCAATTGTCGCAATTGCCGCAAGTCTCGGCAGGTTGCTCCCCGAAATGGCGAAGCAGCACCGCGCGGCGGCAAGTGGGCGTTTCCACAAGGCTGGCCAGCATATCCAGCCGCGTCCGCTCATCGCTCCGCCGTTCCTCTGGTAGCTCGGCAAGCCGTTGCCGCGCCTGCGCGAAATCCCCTGCGCCCCAGAACAGTGTTGCCTGCGCCGGATCGCTATCGCGGCCTGCACGGCCGGTTTCCTGATAATAGGCCTCGATCGATTTGGGGATGCCCGCATGGGCGACAAACCGCACGTCGGGCTTGTCTATCCCCATGCCGAAGGCAATCGTAGCGACGATGACCATGTCTTCCGAGGCCACAAACGCCGCCTGATTGGCTGCCCGCTCCTCCGCGGGCAAACCTGCGTGATAGGGAAGAACCGTGCGGCCCGTCGCTGCTGCCAGCTTGAGCGCCAGATCCTCCACCTTGCGCCGGGTTGGGGCGTATACGATGCCCGGCCCCGGCTGCTCGGTCATCAAAGTTGTGATTTGCCGGACCGGATTGTCGCGGTGGCGGATCGCATAGGTGATATTGGGCCGGTCAAACCCCGCCAGCACCAATCCCTCTTGCGGGATACCAAGCTGGCTCAGAATGTCCGAACGCGTTCGCTTGTCGGCGGTCGCCGTCAGCGCCAGCCGAGGCACTTCCGGAAAACGCTCCATCAGCGGCAGCAATTGACGGTAGTCCGGACGGAAATCGTGCCCCCATTCGGACACGCAATGCGCTTCATCAATCGCGAACAAAGCGATCTGCGAGGATATCAGAAAATCACAAAATTGCGGCTGGCTGGCGCGTTCCGGCGCGACATAGAGCAAATCCAGATCGCCCGAGCGATACGCATCCATCGTCTCGCGCCAATCGGCATCTGCGCTGGTCAGTGTCGCAGCGCGAATACCATTGGCCCGGGCGGCTCTCAATTGGTCATGCATCAACGCGATGAGCGGAGAGATCACCACACAGGTGCCATGCAGCATTGTCGCAGGCAGCTGATAGGTCAGCGACTTGCCAGCACCGGTTGGCATTACCGCCAAGGTCGAGTGGCCTTCCAATATCCGCGCGAGGACATCGGGTTGCCGCCCGCGAAACTCGCCGAAACCGAATACCGTCCGCAATTGCTCGCGTGCAGATTCGAGCTGCAAATTGGTGTCGGAAAGAGTTGCCATAAGCGCCCTCATGGCAGAGGCTTTGGTCCGCGCAAACGCCGTATCCACAGCTTTACCCTTTGCGCAGCGCGATATTGCTGTTTATCACCCCTCCACCGCCAAGGGTCGCTGACTTTCTTGGTGAGCGATTCTCATAGGATTAAATTGAAGGGAAACACCATGAACAAGTTTGTATCCGCCGCTCTCGCCGGCTCAACCGCACTCGCACTCGCTGCTTGCGGCACTGCTGAAGACGCATCGGCTGACGCTGAAGCGGAAACCGTAGAAGCACCCGCTGAAGAAGCTGTTGCTGACGTAGCTGATGAGCCTGCTGCCGACGGCGCTGCTGGTGAAGAAGGCGCCATGGAAGACGCTGCTGGCGACACAAGCGCTGCTGTTGCAGCTGAAGCTGACACCGCTGCTGACGCCGGTGCTGCTGCTGCCAATGACGTGATGGCTGAAGTCGAAGCAGCTGCCAAAGAAGAAGGCGGCAAGATGGTCGACAAGGCCGTTGACGCTGTGAAGGAAGAAGTGGCCAACTAATACCGGCAACTTTGCTTGGAAATTTGGAGCGGGCGGATCGTTAGGCGATTCGCCCGCTTTTCCTTTGGGGCCAAGCGAGTATGGTACGCGAATGAAACCGATTCTGTCTTTTAGTTCTCTTCTGTTGCTGGCTGCTTGCGGGAATGCCGATAATGAACCGGGGCCCGGCGGAGTAAGCGTGGGCGAAGCCCGCGCGCTCGACGAGGCAGCGGAAATGATTGAGGCAAAGAGAATTCCCGAACAGGATCCGCAATCTGATTCAGACCCCCAACCCGAGCACGAATCAGCACCAGCCGAAGAGCCGGTAAGCGAAGAATAACAACAACGCCCGCGCTAGAGACACAATAGAGGCGGGTCTGAGAGGAACATTTATGGCCGATGACGCCGCCCAAGCCGGAATGGACCCGGAGGTTTTCACGCAATTCATCGAGCAGCTCGAACGCTATGTTCGTGAACGCCTGATCCCGGCCGAAGACGAAGTCATCGAGAATGATGCCATCCCCGAAGAGCTCGTCGACGAAATGCGCGAAATGGGGCTGTTCGGCCTAACCACACCGGAAGAATATGGCGGCTCCGGGATGAATGTCCCGCAATATATCGAGACTATCCGGGTGCTGGCCTATGCCTTGCCAGCCTATCGCTCGATCGCGTCTATCAATTTGGGCATGGTGTGCTCGGCGCTCAAGAAATCGGGCACGGAAGAGCAGAAAGCCGAATGGCTTCCACGCCTTGCCGCTGGAGAGATTGCGTGTTTCGGCCTCACCGAACCTGGCTCCGGATCGGATAGCGCCGCGATGGCGACTACCGCTAAGCAAAATGGGAATGGCTACATTCTCAACGGTTCGAAACGCTATATTTCCAACGCGCCGCAAGCGAAGATGGCGCTGATTATGGCGCGGACCAACGATGAGGCATTGCCGCGCAACGCGCATGTCAGCGCATTCCTGGTACCGATGGATGCGCCCGGCGTGAGCATTGGCAAAGCTGACAAAAAGATGGGTCAAGCTGGTAGTCAGATCTCCGACATCTATCTGGATGACGTGAAGATACCGGGCGACGCGCTGCTGGGTGGCGAAGAGGGACGCGGTTTTGCCACTGCTATGCAAAGCCTAGATAATGGTCGCCTATCGGTCGCTGCGGCGAGTTGCGGCTATGCACGGCGGATACTGGACACGGCGATCAAATACTCGACCGAACGCAAGGCATTTGGCGAACCAATCAGCCAGTTCCAACTGATTCAGGCGATGCTCGCTGATAGTCAGGCAGAGCTTTACGCTGCCGAATGCATGTTGCGTGATGCCTCCCAAAAAGCCAATCGGGGCAAAGCGATTATCGAAGCCGCTAGCGCCAAGATGTTTGCGTCAGAAATGTGCAACCGCGTTGCTGATCGCTGCGTGCAAGTACATGGCGGTGCAGGCTATCTGGCCGAATATGAAGCCGAGCGCTTCTACCGCGACAGCCGGATTTACACGATTTACGAAGGCACCACACAAATTCTGCAATTGGTGATCGCGAAGAATATGCTCCGCGAATTCGCCGCCGGAGTGCCTGCCTGATGTATAATTTGCTGAGCGGTCTGTCGTTGATCGAAGTATCCAGCTTTGTCGCGTCGCCAACGGCTGGGCTCTATTGCGCGCAAATGGGCGCGGAAGTGATCCGGGTCGACCAGATTGGCGGCGGTCTCGATTATGATCGCTATCAACTGACAAAAGAAGGACGCTCGCTCAGCTGGGAAAACCTTAACCGCGCGAAGAAAAGCGTCGCCGTCAATATGCGCAGCGCCGAGGGTCGCGAATTGGTGCAGGAGCTGGCGCGCACAACCGGCCAGTTGATTACCAATGTCCCCGAGAAGAGCTTCCTCTCGCACGCCACATTGAAAGAAGGCCGCGAGGATATGATCACCGTCCGGATCATGGGATGGGGCGACGGACGGCAGGCGATGGACTTCACTGTTAACGCCGCCAGCGGCTACCCGTTGATGACCGGCCCTGCAGACTGGGACGCCGAAACCGCACCACCGGTCAACCAATTGCTGCCCGCATGGGACTTCATCACCGGTGCCTATACCGCCTTTGCGCTAATGGCGGCATTGCGCCACCGTGACGCGACAGGAGAAGGCGGAGAGGTTCGTATTCCGCTGGGAGACGTGGCTATCGGCACTGTCGCCAATAGCGGCGCA
Source organism: Pontixanthobacter sp. CEM42 (assembly GCF_017812015.1). GTDB lineage: Bacteria > Pseudomonadota > Alphaproteobacteria > Sphingomonadales > Sphingomonadaceae > Pontixanthobacter. The sequence goes on from NZ_JADQTN010000002.1 coordinate 253,966, forward strand.
ATGGCGGAAATGCTGTATCGCGGATCGGACCGCGAGCGGTTGGGTAACGATATTTGGGGCGCGCTTGGCCGCGACTTCATCAGCCGCGATCACAAGCGCTTTATGGTCGCTGTGCTCACGACCAAACAATGGCACGGCGTCGTCGAAGCATTCGGAATCGCCAATCAGATCGAGGCTCTAGAGCTGCAACACGGCATCCGCTTTGCCGATAGCGACCACAACCGCTTCACGCACCGCACCGAATTGTTCGACTTGCTGCAAGCAGTGGCAAGCACGCTCGACTATGTCGATTTGGCAGAGCGCCTGTCTGCTGCAGGATGCACTTATGAGCGTTACCGCACGATGCACGAAGCGGCGAATGATCCCGAACTGGTGACCAACAATCCGTTCTTCGGTGCTTCACCGGCGAACCCTAGCGGCTTTGAATATCCGGCCCCCGGACCCTTCGCCAATATGCCGGAACAATCGCGCGGCACGCCCGAGCCTGCACCCTATTTGGGTGCCAATAGCGAGGAAATATTGGCTGAGCGTTTGGGCCTCGGCTCTGGTGCAATCGCCAAATTGATGGATAGCGGCGTAATTGCCGGAAGCGACAAGGACTCACTATGACACTCAGACGCGCCGCCATTGTAAGCCCGCTTCGCACACCGGTGGGCAAATTCCTTGGTTCGCTTGCCCCGCTTGAGGCTGGCCCGCTGGGCGCGGTGATCCTGAAAGCGCTGATCGAACGCAGCGGAATTGATCCCGAGCGGGTTGATGATGTGGTGTTCAGCCAGGGCTATGGCAGCGCAGAAGCGCCGGCAATTGGCCATTGGAGCTGGCTCGCCGCAGGACTCCCGCTGGAAGTGCCGGGTTACCAGCTTGACCGGCGCTGCGGTTCGGGCCTGCAGGCTGTAATTAACGCCGCGATGATGGTGCAAACTGGCGCGGCCGATGTGGTGGTTGCGGGCGGCGTTGAGAGCATGTCCAATGTCGAGCACTATACGACCGATATTCGCGGCGGAAAACGCTTTGGCGACTTGACCATGCATGACCGCCTGACACGCGGTCGCTTGATGAGCCAGCCCGTCGAGCGCTTTGGTGTCATCACCGGGATGATCGAAACCGCAGAAAACCTCGCCAAGGATTACGGTATCAGCCGCGAGGCATCTGACGCTTATGCCGTTCGCAGCCACCAGTACGCAGCAGCGGCATGGGACGCGGGGAAGTTCGATGCACAGCTAGTGCCGGTGGAAATCCCCCAGAGACGCGGCGATCCAATGACTTTCGCCAAAGACGAAGGCTTCCGCGCTGATGCAAACATGGACAGTCTTGGCGCATTGCGCGCCATCGAAGGCAAGACCAATCCCGATGCTGTGGTGACAGCGGGCAATGCGAGCCAGCAGAACGATGCAGCGGCGGCCTGTCTGGTTGTCGCCGAAGACAAGCTAGAGGAAATGGGCTTCGAACCGTTGCTGTGGTTCGAAGGCTGGGCGGCTGCAGGCTGCGATCCTTCGCGGATGGGTATTGGTCCTGTGCCAGCGGTCGAGCGACTGTTCAATCGTACCGGCAAGGGCTGGAATGATGTCGATCTTGTCGAGCTCAATGAAGCGTTCGCGCCGCAAGTACTGGCGGTCCTGAAGGGCTGGGGCTGGAGCGAGGACGACAGCCGAACGGATATGCTCAACGTCAATGGTTCGGGCATTTCGCTCGGCCATCCAATCGGTGCAACGGGCGGACGCATCTTGGCCGATATGGCGCATGAAATGCACCGGCGCGAGGCGCGGTTTGGCCTAGAGACGATGTGCATCGGCGGCGGACAAGGCATCGCTGCGTTGTTCGAACGTGCGGTCTGATGAGCCAATGGCCCAATGACTGACTGGGATGACTGGATTGGCCGCGAGGTCCGCCAAAGCGATGTGCTGAATCAGGCGCTGGCGAGCCGTTGGCTGGCCGCATTGGATCGCGATCCCTACGCCGATGGCATAGTGCCGGAGGGCATACATTTCTGCCTCTGCACACCCGAGACCAGCACTGTACAACTTGGCGAGGACGGGCATCCCGGACGCGATAACAGCGCAGACAGCTTCTTCCCGCCAATTCCGTTACCGCGCCGCATGTGGGCCGCAAGCACAATCGGCTTTCTTGCACCTCTGTCCATCGGGGCAAAGGTCGATCGCATCAGTCGCATTGCATCGGTTTCCGAGAAGGACGGACGCACTGGCAAGTTGGGCTTTGTGGAGGTTGAACACACCACTGTGTCCGATGGTGCCCAAGCCATTCGCGAGAAACAGACGCTGGTTTATCGCGAAGCTATTGCGCCCGATGCTCCGCTCACACCGCCACAGGCCGAGCCGACTGCATTCGATGAAAGCACATGGGATCATGTTCACGTAGTCACGCCGAGCGAAACGCTGCTGTTTCGCTACTCCGCGCTGACATTCAACACGCACCGCATCCACTATGATCTGCCCTATGCCCGCGATGTGGAGCGCTATCGCGGGCTGGTGGTGCATGGCCCGCTTATCGCCACATTATTGCTCGGCATCGTTGCCGAACGACATGGACCCAATCAGACCGGCAGCTTCGCTTTTCGCGCGATCAGCCCGGCAATTGCGGGGGAACCGCTACATCTGGCGATACGCCAAAATGACAACGCGCTGGAGCTTGGAGCCTTTGCCAGCGATGGCCGCCAAACGCTAACCGCCACAGCTCAGTTGCGCTAATCAGTCGATCGGATAATTCTCTATAGGGTCCAGTACCGTATAGCTTTCCGAAATTGGTTCATGCCCCAGAGGCGGGAAAATCAATTCCGGTGGCTCAACACGGGTGTCCGGCAGCCGATCGAGCAAATCGCGAACCAGCGTTAGACGCCCGCGTTTCTGATCGTTGAAATCCACCAAAGTCCACGGCGCATGATCGCTGTGCGTTGCTTTGAGCATCGCCTCGCGCGCGGCGGTATAGGCTTCATATTGCTCACGCGCAGCCAGATCGATGGGAGACAATTTCCAACGCTTGAGTGGGTCTTCGAGCCGTTCGGCCAACCGTTCTTCCTGATTTACCTGATCAGTCGTCAGCCAATATTTAAACAGCAGGATGCCATCGTCGGTCAGCATCTTTTCGAACTTAGGCGCTTCCTCCAGAAACTGCGCAACCTTCGCGTCATCGGTAAAGCCCATCACCGTTTCAACACCCGCGCGGTTGTACCAGCTGCGGTCGAACAGCACGATTTCACCCGCCGCAGGAAGATGCTGCACATACCGTTGGAAATACCACTGCGTCATTTCGGTTTCGTTCGGTTTCGACAGAGCAACGGTGCGGCATTGACGCGGGTTAAGCCGGCCGCCTACCGCGCGGATTGCGCCACCTTTGCCCGCAGTATCGCGACCTTCAAAAATCACGCAAATCCGCGCACCGGTGTGCCGCGCCCAGCGGGCCATGCCGACCAGCTCTTCTTCCAGCGGTTCCAGCAGCCTGTCATATTCTTTGCGCTTCAACTTGCCCATCCCAGCCTTTCTCCAATCCTGACTTAACTTTCGGCCCTTACTCTGCGGCCAACAAAATGGTATCAACAGAAACTATGGCTACAGTTTTAGAACCCGAAAGCGATTTTACCACGCTGCCCGAAATGCCGGCAGATGTCTTTACCGCACCGCTCAAAAAACCCGATCATTTGGATGACGACTGGCTTGAGCCGAAGCAGGCGACATATGACAGCGATCAAGACACGATCTGGGACGATCTATTCAACCGGCAGATGGATGTACTGCCAGGCCTCGCAGCAAGCGCCTTCATGCAGGGCACCGAGAAGCTTGATCTTGGCAAAGGCGGAGTCCCCGATTTTGGCCGGATTAGTGAGGAATTGGACGCCCTGACAGGTTGGAGCGTGGTGCCTGTGCCCATGCTGATACCCGACCACGTATTTTTCTGGCACCTTGCCAACCGCCGGTTCCCTGCCGGGAATTTCATCCGTACGCGCGAGACTTTTGACTACATTCAAGAACCGGATGTATTCCACGATGTATTCGGCCATGTGCCAATGCTGACCGACCCGACCTATGCCGATTATATGCAGGAATATGGCAAGGCCGGATGGAAAGCGATGCGCTACAACCGGCTCAAAGCGTTAGGCGCGCTCTATTGGTATACGGTCGAATTCGGACTGATGCTGGAAGGTGATGATATCCGCGCATACGGCGCAGGAATCTTATCTGGCCCGACCGAAGCGGTGTTCTCTGTCAAGGCAGACAGCCCCAACCGGATTATGCTCAATGTCGATCGGGTGATGCGCACGGATTATGTGATCAGCGATCTGCAGCCGACCTATTTCGTGATCGAGAGCTTTGAGGATCTGTATCGTCAGACAGTCGAACGCGATTTTGACCGGCTCTACCGCAATCTCTCACCGGCTTTCACCTATGCAAATTCGGCCGTGATCGACGTCGACAATGTGGTGCACCGCGGAACGCAGGAATATTTGCTGCGCGGCGGACGCGGGAGCGGCGCCGAAGCCGTCTAGCTATTATTGGAGGTCGCCTGTGCGGCACCACGCGCGAGATGCGTGACGCCGAAAAAGGTGATCGCTCCGACAGCACCTACCAGAATAGTGTTCAAGCTAATCGCTTCGATCAGCGGGCTCGGTGCGATCCACAAGCCGAACAGCATCGCGCCCAGCACACTCGCTCCAATGTAGAGCGCGGTCGCACGACGTTCCTTCACGGCCAGAATGATCGTGGACAACCAGCCCAATATCCCCCCCACAGCGAATAGAATTACCAAACCCATTATCTTAGCTCTCGAATTGCGTTACGAGGATGAAACGCAGCAATTCGGGTTTTGGTTCCGTGATTTAGGGATTGAGAATCTTAGAAGATCGCAAGCAATGCACAGCCGAGCGCGACGCGGTACACCACGAAAATCAGCATCGATGCCTTACGCAGGAAGTTCATCAGAAAGACCATAGTGAGCAGCGCTGCAACGAAGGTGAAGGCACCCGTTAGAAGCGCATCCATCTGCATTTGCGTAGACAACTCAGCAAGGTCGAAAGCCGCGAGCAAGCCCGCTCCAGCGACTGCCGGAATAGCGAGCAGGAACGAGAACCGCGCCGCCTCGAACCGTGAATATCCAAGCGCCCGCGCGGCCGTCATGGTTGCGCCCGAACGGCTGGTGCCAGGGATTAGCGCCATCGCCTGCGCAATTCCGACCAGAATGGCATCGCGCAAAGTCAGATCTTCATAGCTCTTGGTCTGCTTGCCCCAATAGTCTGCCGCGCCGAGCAGCAATCCGAAGACAATCAGGTTCACCGCCACCAGATCGGTCGTGCGGAAACCCTCCATATAGCCGCCCATTTTCAGAAACAGGCCGGCTGCCACAGCGGGAATTGTGCCCGCCAGCACCCATAGGAACAGTTTGCGCTGCTCCGGATCATTACCAATCCCGACGGTTGCAAAGCCCCCGCGCGCCAGCCCCATCACGTCCTTGCGAAAATAGATAATGATCGCCAGCAACGAGCCGATATGCACGGCGACATCGATCAATGGTCCCTGATCCGGCAGATCGGTCAGATAGGGGATTAGGATCAAATGGCCCGATGAGGATATCGGCAGAAACTCGGTGATGCCCTGAACGATGGCAATCAAAAGCTGCTGAAGCAAAGTCATGGTTTGGCCAAATCCCGAATGCGCAATGAAAATGAAAGAGCCGGATTGCGTGGTTGCAACCCGGCTCATCCCATGGCCTCTCAGGCTATCTCAGGCAAGTCTTACCAGATCGACACGCGCTCTTCGGGCGGAAGATACAGATCGTCGTCCTCGGTGACGTTGAACGCATCGTACCATGCGTCCAAATGGCGGACAGCGTTGTTCAAACGGAATTCACCGGGAGGATGGTTCGCGGTCATGACGCGGTTGCGCAAGCTCGCCTCGCGCTCCATCCCGCGCCAGATTTGCGCAAAGCCGAGGAAGAACCGCTGATCGCCGGTCAAACCGTCAATCACCGGCGCTTCTTCACCGTTCAGAGACAGGCGATACGCACGATACGCCATCTGCAGGCCGACCACATCGCCCAAGGTTTCGCCCATGGACTGGCCGCCACGCAGGCACACAGGACCCTCAGGACTATCGACGGGGCAGTAGCTCTCGATGAAGCCCGCCATTTGCTCGGTAAACTGAACGAAGCCAGCGCGGTCTTCATCCTGCCACCAATTGCGCAAAGTGCCGGTCGCATCGAACTGCGATCCCTGATCATCATAGCCGTGACCGATTTCATGACCGATTACCGCGCCAATCCCGCCGTAGTTGACCGCCGGATCGGCCTCCGCGTTGAAGAACGGTGGCTGCAGAATGGCTGCCGGGAAAACGATCCGATTGGTGAGCGGTGAGTAATACGCGTTGACGGTTTGCGGGAACATGCCCCATTCGCTCGCGTCAACTTTTGTGCCCAAACGGCTGCGCGAATCTTCATCTTCCCATCGCGCAGTGGCCATCCGGTTGGCGAGCGGATTGTCAGCGGAAATTTCCAAACCATCATAGGTTTTGAACTCTCCGGGATAACCGATCATCGGGACAAATCCGTTCAGCTTCGCACGCGCCTCTGCGATGGTTTCGGGCGTCATCCATGTATTGTCATCGAGCGCCATGTTCATCGAACGCGTGAGGTTCGCGACCAGTTCATCCATCCGCGCTTTGCTAGTTTCGGGGAAATATTCGGCAACATACAGCTCGCCCAATTGCTCACCGATCGACCCTTCGACTGCACTGATGGCGCGTTTCCAGCGCTCCTGCTGTTCTTCACGGCCGCTGATCGTTTTGCCGTAGAAATCGAAGTTGGCCGCATCGAGATCGCTGGAAAGCACTGCCGCATTGCCCGACAGGAAACGGACCGCCATGTAGGCTTTGGTCGTCGCCAGCGGCGTCTTGGTCAGCAATTCCATCATCGCGGGCAATCCGCCGCCAATCATCTCGAGCTGCTCTGCCGACAATTCCATCTCGGCAATCTCTTCTTCTGTCGGCGGCAATTGCCTCGCGAGGAAGCGGGATTGCCCGTCAAGCTGCGAGGCAGTCAACAGCGCCGCGATCGGAAAATCTCCCGCCATTGCGGTCAATTCTTCAGGCGTCAGTTCATTGTAGGTGAGCTGCGGCATACGCAGAACGGGACGCGCCCATTCAAGCACGGCGACTTCGCGTTCAAACGCATAGACCGCTGCGGCTGCACTCGCTGGATCAGCATATCCTGCCGCGCCGAGCACAGTGGTCAGATATTCGATGTATTTCTCGCGAATTTCCAGATTGCTTTCGGAATCGACGAGATAGTAGTCACGGTCGGGCAAACCCATGCCGTCAAACCCGATGCCCACAGCATAATCGGTGGGGTTGCGCGCATCAATGGTGACACCTGCGCTAACGAGTGAGGGATAACCGGGCGTGCCAAACAAACGCACAAGAGCTTCGAGATCAGCCGCGCCGAATATCTCGTTCAAGTAAGGCACTGCCGGCGCAAGGCCGCTGGCATCAATCGCATCAACATCCAGAAACGCGTTATAGGCATCGACGATGCGCCGCGCCTGCGTCCCGGGCTCTGGATTGGAAGCAACAAGCGTCTCGACGAGCGAGCGCACATCCTGCGTTGCTCCTTCGCGCAGCATATCGAACGCGCCAAAACGTTGACGGTCCGCTGGAATTTCGTTGGCCGCGATCCACTTGCCATTGACGTAAGCGTTGAAGTCGTCACCCGGCGTGACGCTTTGGTCGATCAAATCAGTCCCAACGCCCCAAGTGCCGAAATCCATGGTTGGCGTGGCGACATCAGCTTCAGCAGCCGCCTCATCTTCAACGAGGAACTCAACCTCTCCGTGAGTCGGCGTGTCAGCCAGGGCTGGCGAGGCGGCGGCGAGCGCCAATGCGCTGGCGCCAGCGGTAAGAAGTGTACGGATCATAGTAATCTGCTCCCTTTGCGCGGGCCCCCGTGCGGGGTTTGCGACACCAATGTCATAGAGAGCGGCACCGCGCAGTGCAGCCGCTCATCGGTTTCATATGTAACTTTGTCGAAAAGGCGGGCATTCGGCAAGGAAATGTACGTGGCTACGCTGCCTCATGCGCACCGAATTGTAGCGCAGCGAGGCGGTTATAGAGACCGCCCGCGTCGACCAACTCGGCATGGGTGCCTTGCTCGACGATTTGCCCCTCTTCCAGAACAATGATCCGGTCGGCAGAACGCACGGTTGCGAGACGATGTGCGATAACCAGCGTGGTGCGGCTCTGCATTAGCCGGTCTAGCGCTTGCTGGACCAACTGTTCGCTTTCGGCATCAAGTGCACTGGTGGCTTCATCAAGCAGCAAAATGGGTGAATCGCGGAGCAGTGCGCGAGCGATTGCAATCCGCTGCTTTTGACCGCCGGAAAGGCGCGTACCGCTTTCGCCAAGGTAGGTATCGAGACCCTGCGGTAGATCGCGCAAGAACGATTCTGCATTGGCGGCGCGCGCGGCTTCCCAGATATCTTCGTCGCTTGCTGACCAGTGACCATAGCGCAGATTGTCACGCGCATTGGCGGAGAAGAGCGTGCCCTCCTGCGGAACCAGCGCAGTGCGTTTGCGGATTTCGGCTGGATCGGCGCTGGTTAGCGGCACACCATCAATGCGGATTGAGCCCGCTTGCGGATCATAGAAACGCTCAACCAATTGGAAGATGGTCGACTTCCCGCCGCCCGATGGGCCGACAATGGCGACTGTCTCGCCCGGCTCGACTTCTAGACTAAAGTCCTTGAGCGCTGCTGTTTCCAGCCGTGTTGGATAGCGGAATGTGACATTGCGGAACGACAAGCCGCCACGCGGAGGCACTGGCAAAGATTGCGGGCGTTCGGGTGGAGCGATAGTTGGCTTCTCATTGAGAAGTTCGTTGAGGCGGCTTGCCGCACCCGCACCGCGCAAAAGCTCGCCATAGACTTCGGTTAGCGCACCAAACGCGCCCGCTACAAAACCGCCAGTGATCAGAAACGCCGCAATTGTGCCCCCGCTGATCGAGCCGGTGGTGACCCCGACAGAGCCGCGCCACATCACAATCGTGATCGAACCGAAGATAAACAGGATGATGATGGCGGTCATGACCGAGCGCAGAAGAATGCGCTTCTTGGCGACGTTGAAGGTCTCCTCAACTGCTTCTCCAAATCGCTCGCTCTCGCGCTTTTCCTGATTGAACGCCTGCACGACTTTCATCGCGCCGAGTGTTTCGGCTACGATAGAACCGACATCGGCGACGCGGTCCTGACTGGAGCGCGAGATATTCCGCACGCGGCGGCTGAAATACATGATCGGAACCATCACCAGCGGGATCGCCACGAGCAGCCCCATCGTCAGCTTCGGCGCCAGCCAGAACAGATAGGCCGTCCCGCCAATCGCGATCAGAATGTTGCGCAGGGCAACCGATACGGTTGTCCCGACCACCGTCTGGATCAGCGTGGTGTCGGTTGTCATCCGGCTGGAAATTTCCTTGGGACTGTTCTCTTCGTAGAATCCTGGCGCGAGGCGAAGCAGATTATCCTGCACTTTGCTGCGGATATCCGCGACGACGCGCTCACCCAGCCAACTGACGAAGTAGAACCTTAGAGCCGTACCAACCGCCAGAACTACGACGATCATCAGCAGATAACGGAACCAGCGGGCAATCTGCTCTATGTCGCCGTTGGCCGCAAAACCATTATCGATAATCAGCTTGAGGCCTGCCGGGATCGCCAGCGTTGCGGCGGCGGTAATTACCAAAGCTGTGAATGCGAGCAGAACCTTTTGCGGATATTTCGCCGCTTGCGCCCAGATCATCTTCAATGGCCCGAGCGTTTTAGCCGGCTTGGGCCCGTTTGCTGTCTTTGCCTTCTTGCGCCCGAACAAAGAGCGTTTCGCTGGGGCTTCGGCAATGTCGAGGGAAGTCTGATCGGCGTCCATAGTCTCAAAATAGGGACCCAAGCGGGCAAAATCCACTGCCTGCAACGCTTTTCCGTGGCATTTCGCAATCATTGTTTGCGTCCAGCGTGATTTGGGGCCATGCTGCATTGCACAATAAAGGGCCGTGAGCGGCCTCGACCAACGTCGCAGGGAATTCCAATTGCTTTACACCGCTTATGAAATGCAGCGCGCATGGCTATCCAGCGCGAGCGCATGGGCCTCTGTCGGCGCTGAAATGCTGACCAATCCAGCACTGCCTATGGGCTATCTGGGCATGGGTCCGCGCATGGCTTCGGCATTGGAAGTCTTTGCCCATGCCTCCGCGCCTTACGGTAAGCCAAATTTCGGCATCGAAGCGGTGATTGTGGACGGCAGTGCATTCTCCGTCACTGAAACACAGGTGATGACCAAGCCGTTCGGCGATTTGCTGCATTTCGTTCGCGATGATCTGCCCAAAGATGCGCCGAAACTGCTGATCGTTGCGCCGATGAGCGGCCACTACGCCACGCTCCTGCGCGGAACTGTCGAGCGGATGGTGGAAAGCTGCGAAGTATATATCACCGACTGGGCCGATGCGAAGCTGGTCCCGCAGAGCGCTGGTAAGTTCGATCTGGACGATTACATCGACTATCTGATCGAATTTATGGAGCATATTGGTCCAGCCGCGCACATGATGGCGGTGTGTCAGCCTTCGGTTCCAGCCTTTGCCGCGACCGCGATCATGAATCGCGAAAAGCACACATGCGCACCCAAGACGCTGACCATGATGGGCGGCCCGATTGATACGCGCGAGTCCCCGACTACGGTCAATGATCTGGCAATGAAGCGCCCGATTGCATGGTTCCGCGAGACGGTGATCGCGACCGTGCCGATGACGTACAAAGGCTCCGGCCGCAAAGTATATCCCGGCTTCCTGCAACTCGCAGGCTTTATGAGCATGAATCTCGGTAGCCATATGCTGAGCCACTACGAGATGTTCAAACACCTCAACAAAGGCGATGACGACAGCGCGCAGGCAACCAAGGATTTCTACGACGAATACCGCTCGGTCTGCGACATGACAGCCGAATTCTATCTCCAAACGGTAGAGGAAGTTTTCCAGACCCACTCGATCCCGAATGGTACATTCGTCCACCGCGGCAAAGTGGTCGATTTGCACGAAATCACTGACACAGCAATCCTCGCTATCGAAGGTGAGCGCGATGATATTTCGGGCCTTGGGCAGACCAAGGCAGCGCTGAAATTAGCGGACAAGCTGAGCGATAAAAAGAAGCGCTATTACATGGCCGAAGGCGCCGGGCATTACGGCATCTTCAACGGCAGCAAATGGCGTGACAAGGTCGCTCCAACTGTCGAAGAATTTATCGCCGAGCATGGATGACCCCTACTCCGGTGGCAGTTCTTTGGGCGTTTTCCCAAAGCTGAAAATCTGTTTGATGATCCGCCGTGCCATCATCAGCAGCCACACGGTCAATACCAGCAGAACCAGCGCGATACCGCCTGCCCAATAGGGATATTCATAGGCCGCGTAGAGCAGGCCTGCAGTAGCGACATCTTCGACAGTCGATACGGCGACATTGGTGACCGGTTCGGGGCTGGTGTTCACGACCGCCCGCGCGCCGGCCTTGCCGCCATGCGCCAGCAATGCGCCGCCGCCGCCAAGGACGAAGGAAATAACCTGCGTCGCAGGGTCGGACGGATCAACGATAGCAAGCGCCAGCAGCGCCCCGCCAACCGGGCGGATAAATGTATGGATCGTGTCCCACAGACTATCGAGCCACGCGACTTTATCGGCAAAGAATTCCATCAGCGCCGCAAGACCAGCCGCGCCCATCACCCACGGGTTCGCCAGCACCTGAAGACTCTGCAAATGCTCCGGAAGCGGGATTACACCCGCCTGCATTGCGATACCTGTGGCGAGGACCGACAGATACAGCCGCCAGCCTGACAGCAGGCTCACACTGCCTGCGATCCCCAGAATTTCCATAATACCCAAAGCGGCCCACCCTCCTGTCTTGGAGAATGAGCCGCTTGGTTAGTTTTGGCAAGTTTGCCCAAAACTAGAACGCGCTTAGAAGATCTCGAACAGGCCCGCTGCGCCCATGCCGCCGCCGACACACATGGTGACGACGCCGTATTTGGCTTTGCGGCGTTGGCCTTCGCGCAGGATGTGGCCGACACAGCGAGCGCCGGTCATGCCATATGGGTGACCAATGGAGATCGAGCCGCCATTGACGTTGAGCTTGTCATTATCGATGCCGAGTGTATCGCGGCAGTAGAGGACCTGAACGGCAAATGCTTCGTTCAATTCCCACAGATCGATATCGTCTACAGTCAGATCGAAACGCTTGAGCAACTTCGGAATCGCATAGACCGGGCCGATGCCCATTTCGTCAGGCTCTGTGCCCGCAACCGCCATACCGACATAGCGGCCAAGTGGCTGGAGGCCGCGCTTTTCAGCTTCCTTGGCTTCCATCACGATGACAGCAGCAGAACCGTCTGACAGCTGCGATGCGTTACCGGCAGTGATCGTGGTGTCAGGGCCGAGAACCGGCTGAAGCGACTGGAGACCTTCGAGAGTGGTCGAAGGACGGTTGCCCTCATCCTTGGCGATGGTGACGTCGGCATCGGAAATCTCGCCGGTCTCTTTGTCTTTCACCTTATGCGTGGTGCTGACCGAAACGATCTCGTTGTCAAAGATACCAGCTTCCTGCGCGGCGGCGGTGCGTTGCTGCGATTGCAGGCCATATTCGTCCTGCGCTTCGCGGCTGACATTGTAACGCTGGGCCACAGTTTCAGCAGTTTGCAGCATCGGCATATAAACCGCGCCGTGCATCGCCATCAGTTCGGGATCAGGCATCACGCGCATTTCAGGCGTTTGCACCAGGCTGATCGATTCCTGACCACCAGCCGCAACGATATCCATGCGGTCGGTGATGACTTGCTTTGCAGCGGTCGCGATTGTCATCAGGCCCGAGGAACACTGACGGTCAATCGTCATGCCCGAAACGCCAATAGGGCAGCCCGCGCGCAGAGCAACTTGGCGGCCAAGGTTGCCGGCCTGTGCACCCTGTTGAAGCGCAGCACCCCACAGCACGTCGTCAATTTCACCGGCTTCGATACCGGCGCGCTCGATAGCGGGCTTGAGTGCATAGGCACCAAGCGTGGCGCCCGGTGTCGAGTTGAAAGCGCCTTTGTAGGCTTTGCCCATACCGGTACGGGCGGCGGAAACGATTACTGCGTCGCGCATGGCGAACTCCTTACTTGATTGTGATTCGGTCTATTCCCGGGGAGGGGTTGGAAATTAGACGAAGAACATGGTGATCCATTCGGTGATCAAGGCTGGCTTGTCCTCGCCTTCGATCTCGATGGTGATTTCGCAAGTCTGCTGCCATTGGCCTGGGCGCTTCTCGACCATTTCGGTCAGCTTCCAGTGGCCACGGATGCGCTTGCCGCTGCGGACGGGCGCGATGAAGCGGGTTTTGTTACCGCCATAATTCACACCCATCTTGATGCCTTCCATCCGGGGCATGTTCGATTCTGCACCGAGGTAAGGGATCATCGAAAGAGTCAGGAAGCCATGCGCGATGGTTCCGCCAAACGGCGTCATCTTGGCGGCTTCTTCATTGATGTGAATGAATTGGTGGTCGCCCGTTGCCTCTGCAAACTGGTTGATCCGTTCCTGGCTCATCTCGGCCCATTCGCTGGTGCCGATAACCTCGCCAACCTTGGCTGCGATATCCTGCGGTGTCATGTTTCTCTCCATGGTGATGCGTTATCTTGCACTGCACCATGGAGCATATCGAAGCCTAGCGCAACGAAGTTTCCGTTAACGTCAACCTGACGTTACGGCATCGCGGCGCCGATTTAGAGCAAACGGGGCCTTAACCACATTGAGCTAAAGCCTTCCCACTGCGAATTGCGACCAGTCAGGACGAAAATGGCCAGAATCATATCCATACTATCGCGGCCGCGCTTGCACGCGCTGTTGGTCGTGCTCGCTGTGAGCGCGGCAGAGCTGCTTATAGCAGACCGGAAATACGGCGTGTTCAGCGGCGGCTTCGGTCAGTCATCAGCAGTCGATACATCGGGTGAGATCGCCGCCTTCGGCATCGGCTTTGTTTGCGCGCAGATTGCCGTTGCAGCGCTCGGTTGGCGCTTGGCTGTATGGCTTTCGAAACGATCAGGCGGCCCGGTGCAAATTGTGAATTTCGCATTCCTCTATGGCGGACTCAGTCTGATTGCGCTGACACTGCAATATCAACTCCATTCTTATTTCAGCGATGCGCTAAGCTTTGCCCTGCTCAAACAATTGGGCGGCGGGAGCACCACAGATGCGCTGCTGTTTGCAAAGAATGAGATCGCTCTCGGCCTTGCAGCGTTCGCCGCATATTGTTTGGCCTGGTGGGTAACGATCAAACTGGCGCGCCGATTTTTGGGCGACATGCAGCCAGCTCCGCGCAATTATCCGGGCTGGAAGTGGATCGGTGTAGCATGGGTTGCGCTCTTCGCGGCGATTGTCGTGATACCGCAAATTAGCAGCGACGGAGCGAAAGGTCTGGGCCGGATTCTCGCATGGAAAAGTGTCTCGGCAACGCTGGCAAAAGCGACCGATTTTGACGGCGATGGCTATGGACTGGCAGGGTTTCATACCGACAGCCATCCCTTCGATAGTAGCCGCCATCCGCTCGCGCTCGACATACCGGGCAATGGCATAGATGAGGATGGCTATGGCGGTGATTTGACGCTGGTTCCAATCCCGCAAATGCTACCTGAAACAACGGTCGACGGCGATAAGCCGCATGTGGTTGTGGTCGTCTATGAAAGCACGCGTTTTGATGTGCTGGGCAAAACTCTGGACGGCAAACCGGTGGCGCCAAACCTTGAAGCAGTGGCGGCACAGGGTTCCGCCATCACACCTGCCTATAGCCATGTCGGCTTCACCACGCAGTCGCTTAAGTCCATCTTTGCTGGCAGCCTGATTGTTCCGCCGGGGTCACCCAGCCTGTTCCGCGAGCTAAAGAAAAGCGGCTACGGGATCGGTGTTTTCTCGGGGCAGCCGGAGGACTTTGGCGGCATTTCCGAAGCGGTGGGAATGCGCGAGAACGCCGATAGTTTCGTCGATGCGGAAAATTTGAAAGAGGAGCGCGCTTTCAGCTTTGCCGCACAAGGTTCACTCTTGGTGGATGAGCAGATCATTCTTCGTGAATTTGGCAAAGCATTGGGCAACACAGACGATTGGGAGCAGCCGCAATTCGTCTATCTCAATTTCCAATCACCGCATTTCCCCTATCACCATGACGGTGTTCCAGAACGCTTCGCCAAACCGCCAGTTGAGCGTAGCGAGATATCTGCCGAGAACCGCGAACGCGTCGTGCAAACCTACTGGAATGCGGTTGCGCATACCGATGATGCGCTCGGTTCTGTTATCGAACGGCTCAAAGCTGTCGGGGCATGGGACAATACAATTTTACTGGTCACTGGTGATCATGGGGAAGCACTGTTTGAAAACGGTTTTCTTGGTCATGGGCACGTGATCAACCGCCTGCAATACGGGACTTTCCTCGTCAGCAATCGGACAATTGAGGGCGTTGAAGGCCCCATAGCGATCAGCGATTATCGCCGGATACTCCATCGTCTTCTCGGTTCTACCGTTCCAGAACAAGCGAGCTTTGCGCCCTTTATGCATATCGGCCCGTTGGATGAGCCGACCGCGATCGGCACGGTGGGCCCGGCGCTTGGCGTTATTTCACTGCGCTTTGACCGTGGCGAGGCCTGTTTCGAAAAACCGGCGGGGTGCAAGGATTACAGCACACTTGGAGGCGCTGAACGGGATGCCATGGATGCGCTTATCGCCCGCTGGGGTTCCGAACGTTGGGCGGCGGCTCAGTAACGCGCTAATTAACAGGCTCTGCGCGCTACGCCGGATCTGGCAGGTTCAGCGATCCGCCAGCCCTGCTTTCCGCCAGCTTTGATCCGATCGTCTGTGGCTTCGCCTGCACCGTATCGACACGCTTGAGGTAGCTCCACAGCCCGCATTGCAGCGCAATCAGCATGAGAATGAAAGGCTGGTACGCGATCCCTTGGAACAGCGAGCCGACCAGGTAGATAATCTGCGCATATTGCAATGCCGTCGCAAGCGGGGCCTGCCATTGCTCGTCTTCGCCAGTACGTTTGCGCCAGCGGCGGCGAATTCTCTCCATCTGCCACAGGCCAAGAGCATGCAGCCAAAGCCAGATCGCGAGACCTAGCCAGCCTTGTTCACCAAGCATCTCGAATATCGCCGAGTGATAAGCGCGCCCTTCATCAATGACTTCGCGGTATTCGATCGACAAGGTGTTGCCATCGATATTCTCTTCGGTGACGGGCATATCATAGACAAATTTGTTGCCTCGATAAGCATCGAACCCGCCGCCCATCGGATTGTCCTGCGCATAATCGAGCGTCCACATCCACACCGCGACACGGGTCGAAGCCGATTGATCGCCTTCATGACTGGTGATCGTGGACATGCGATTATAATAGCTCTGCGGAATAAACGGTAGCGAGACCACCACCAGAGCTGCGCCGGCGACGAGGAATGTCAGGCGGCGCTTCACATCGCGCAGGGCAAGTACCATCAATACGGCAATGCACACCAAACCAGTCCGCGCCTCGGTGCCAATCGGCATTAGCAAGCACGCAAATATCAGCGCGTAGGCAAAAGTCTTCACGCGCCAATCGGGCTTGAAAATCGTGCCATAACGGACAAACCACAAGATCACAGGAATGCTGCAAATCGCCACCGTGGCGAGCGTGGAGCTTTCGTATATCCCGCTATTATCATTCACGAAGAACAGGTTCCGCTCATATCCACCGCCGCCGAGAACAACTTTGATGCTGGCGCTGATGACAATCGCAGCCACACTGAGCAGCATGACCAGCAGCGCGCTTTCGATGCGCAGTTTGGTCGTCAGCGTGAACGGCAGGAAGATTGCGAAGAACAGCGCTTTCCAAACCCATTCCCATTTCTCTCCTGCGAAGATCGGGAAATCAGCATTGGAGGTCGTCCACCAACAATACATCAACAAGATCGCCATCAGCGCCTGCCGCAACGTGAAACGCGCTTCGCGCTTGGAATCGGTCAGCGCCCATCCGGCAAAGGCAGCGCAAAACGTGATCAGCGATATCTGGATCGCCGGCATAATCGTGTAGCCCATCCGTCCCGGACTGAGGATATCGACATAGATATAGGCCAGCACCCACACGAACGGCCGGCGAAATCCGATCAGCATTACCGCTGCGATAAACGCAAAGAGTGCAAGATCAATCATCGTCAGAGGCGCTTTCCGCGCTTGTGCCGTTGCTTGGCCGCGCACGCTTTGGATCGGCACTTGGTTCACGGTCCAGCTCTGGCCGTCCCGCGATGCGGATCAGCGCAATCAGGATCAATCCATGCGTCAAAGCGAGGGCGAAATAGTCAATCACGGTGATGCGCGCTTTAACGGGGGTTGGTTGACGGCGCGTTAAGTTTACCGCGCTAAGGCCACGGGCGATGACCCGGATATTGCATGTTCTCGACCATTCGCTGCCGCTGCATAGCGGATACACATTCCGCACGCGCGCTATTCTGAAGAGCCAGCAAGCTTCCGGATTGGACGTACGCGGGATCACTGGACAGCGTCATGCGGCTGATGGCCCCGCCGTCGAAGAAACCGATGGCCTGACATTCTACCGCACACCTGGCGAAGCCGACGGGCCAGTCGGCGTGCGCGAGTGGCGTGAAATTGGTGCGCTTGCCAAAGCGATTGAACAGGTTTGCGAAGAATGGCGGCCTGATATTCTACACGCCCACTCACCTGCATTGTGCGGTCATGCCGCGCTCAAAGCCTCGAAAGCGCTGGGCATTCCGCTGGTCTATGAAATCCGCGCTTTCTGGGAAGATGCTGCGGTCGGCAATGGGACGGGAAGCGAAGGCTCGCTTAAATACCGGATGACGCGCGCTCTGGAAAATCGTGTGGTCGCCGGAGCCGATGCGGTCTTCACTATCTGTGAAGGCCTGCGCGATGATCTGATCGAGCGCGGCTTCCACGGCGGCAAGATCGGTATTTCGCCCAATGGCGTAGACCTTGCGCTGTTTGGCGACCCACCGCCGCGCGATGATACGCTAGCAAGCGATCTGGGACTCAGCGACTCACCAGTAATCGGGTTTATCGGCAGCTTCTACGATTACGAGGGTCTCGACGATCTGATCGCCGCCATGCCCGACCTGCAAAAGAAGCAGCCCGGAACACAGCTGTTGCTAGTTGGCGGTGGTCCGCGCGATGAAGCCTTGCGCATACAAGCCGCCGCTTCGCCAGCTGCGCATGCGATCCATTTCACCGGGCGGGTCCCGCATTCAGAAGTCGAGCGCTACTACTCATTGATCGATGTGCTGGCCTATCCCCGCAAACGCAGCCGCCTCACCGATCTGGTCACACCACTCAAACCGCTCGAAGCCATGGCGCAGCGCAGGATCGTAGCCGCGTCCGATGTTGGCGGGCATCATGAACTTATCGAAGACGGTGTCAGCGGTGTGTTGATGCCAGCCGATGATCCGGCCGGGATTGCTACCGCCCTATCCGACCTCATCGACAACCGGTCCGATTGGCAGGCGATGAAAGAGCGCGCTCGCGATCACGTTGGAAACAACCATGATTGGGCGCAGAATATTTATCGTTATCAATCTGTTTACCATCATTTGCTAGCCCATGTTCCCAATGGGGAAATCACTGCTGCTGCCTGAGCACAGCGACCTCCCGCAAGGCAGCAGGACTAACGAATGTTGGGTACCAAAAAGACGAATATGAGCGGCAAGGTGCCTAGCGGCGCACCGATTAGCGCGCACCCGTATTTTCCGGTTGTAGTAGCGCTGTGGTTCGCCGCTCTGTTGGGGATCGGCAGCTTGGTTCTGCCCGTCGCCTTGTTCGAAACAGCCGTCACCGCGACCGGCATTTCCTCGCTGATTTCCGCTGCGCAGCCCCCTCTTGGAGCAACAGCGCGCATCGCGATTGCGGTATTCGCAGCTGCGGGTGGTGCAATTGCCGGCCTGCTGATTGCCCGCAGAGTTTCAGCTGCACAGGCTAACGATACGCCGGAGCGCGATGTTTTCGGTCGCAGCTCTGATGCAGATCACGCAAGTATGGGTGCTAAGAAACCCATTTCAGCCCACGAGGAATTGGGTGACGCCGGTCTGGACGAGCCGGTCGCGGATCACGCTCCATCAGAAGGCAGCTATTCGGGCAAACGTCGCGCACTCGCGGTAACCGATGATAGCGGCCCCAGCGAATATTTAGAGGCTGCTCCACTTCCCGGTGGCAAGGCGATGGTCGATCAGTTTGATGATGACACCGTCGAGGATGCTGCAGAGGACATTACGTCGGCAAAACCCGAGGAAAATGCCGAACCGCCACTTGATTTAGCGCAGCTAACGAACACCGATCACGTTGAAGATCATCTCGACATAGGTGCTAGCGCATCCATCGTTGATGAATTCGAAACATTAGACGCGCAACCGCTCGACGAAGCCGAAACTAATGAACCCCCATATGACGCACTGCAAGCGGCACAAAACCCGCTTGCCGAACTGCGAGAGGAACTCGGAACTATGACCGATCAATCGAACCCGCCAAAATTCAACGCGCCCCAATTTAACGCGCAGGAGGCTGCGCCGGCCGAGGATATGCCGCAGGCTTACAATCCGCTGGCTGGACGCCGTACGCCTTCCCACCCGAACGGTGAATTTGCCGCTCCGATGGAAACGGTTGACGAGTTTAATGCGGCTACGAGCTTCATGCGCGAAGATAGTGCCGGGTCACTCACTCAGGACGAAGTTGCTCCGCCAGCTCCCGAGCAAGCCGCGCAACCTGCAATTGCGGATGTCGCTACGGAAACGAATGACGACCTTCGCACCAAGCCGCTGAAAGATCTGGGAATGGTCGAGCTGGTCGAGCGCTTTGCGCTCGCGATGCAGGCGAAAACAGAGGCGAAAGCGCAGGCCGCAGCCGAAGAACGGCACCACGAAGCAGCGCCGCTGGTATTTCAGCGCAGCAATATGGCGGCCTCTGCCGCACCGTTCGTGCCATCCGAGCCGGAGGATGCAGGAAATGCAGTTGCACAGTTTTTCGCAAGCGAAGCTGCCGAACAGCCAGCCGCAGCAACTGTCGCACAAGCCGAACTTGTGACAGCACCGCAAGAAATCACTACCAAACCCGTGATTCCCGTATCGATGCAGCCCGTTGGGCTGGACGAGACCGAGAATGAGGACGAAGCCGACGACATGCCTTCCTTGTCGTTGTCGATTCGATCAGTAACACCGTCATTCACTCCTTCGCCAAGCCCTTCACCACGTGAAGTGGTCCGGAACGAAAGTGATGATGCGGCAGCACAGGGCGATGACGCAGATAGCGGCGCCTACAGTTCACTGCTCGCAATGAAGAGCCCGTTTGCATCAGGCGAAGAATTTGTCCGCGTGGAAGATGACGAGCATTTCGACGGACCGCCTGAACCTGAGGTGGTTTTCCCGGGCGCGGAACGGCGGGCTGCACCAGCGGTCGATGGCCCCACACGCGATCCTGCAACGGAAACAGTCGCTGATACTGCAAAAGTGCCTGCGGCCCGGCCATTTGATGCACCGGGCGAATCCCCGGCAAACGGTCCGACCAAACAGCCGGTGGCCGCCAATCCGGGCGATACCGAACGTGCCCTGCGCGAAGCGCTTGAAAAGCTACAAAGGATGAGCGGCGCGGCGTAAACAACGGCCCAAACACCGGTCAATCGGCGATACCGTAACGTCACAGAGCAGGCCTGCCGATGGTATTCTGCAGGCCTTCCTTTTGGCTACCATAAACCCATCGGCAAACTATTGCCGTGCATACGATATCTTGCCTGTTCGCAGTTGCAAAAATCATATCATGTCGCCATTACGGTCTGCCGCGACACTTTCTCGTGCCTTTACGCATGCGGAGAAGCGGAACATTGCCGGATCGGGCTGTGGGAGCCCGGGATCCAGCACCTGACATGATAGGATGATGAATGGGATACCCTGCGCCAGAGGGGCTGTACGACCCGCGTAACGAACATGACGCCTGCGGCGTCGGCATGGTCGCGCATATCAAAGGCAAGAAATCCCACTCGATCGTTTCCCAATCGCTCGAAATTCTCAATAATATCGACCACCGCGGCGCGGTTGGCGCGGACCCGTTACTGGGTGATGGCGCTGGCATTCTACTACAAATTCCCGATCCGATCTTCCGCAAATGGGCTGACAGTACAAGCAAGATGCTGCCGCAGCCGGGCGATTATGCGGTGGCAATGTGCTTTATGCCGCAAGACGAAGCGGCGCGTGCCTTTGTCACCGAGCAGCTCGAGAAATTCGTCACTAAAGAAGGCCAGGCCGTTATCGGATGGCGCGATGTGCCGACTACGCTCGACGGTTTGGGCGACGCGGTTGTCGAAACTATGCCAGTCATGCAGCAATGCATAATAGCACGCGGCGAGAACTGCGCCGATCAGGATGCATTCGAGCGGAAGCTAATCGTGATCCGCAAGCAAACGCTCAATCCGCTGGCAAAACATGCCGAGAAGCATGGCCTGCCTGACCTTACAAAGACGTACATCCCAAGTTTCTCGAGCCGTACCATTGTGTACAAAGGACTACTTCTTGCCAACCAAGTTGGTTCGTTTTACGATGATCTGCGAGACGAAGATTGCGTCTCGGCGCTGGGTTTGGTGCACCAACGCTTCTCGACCAACACTTTCCCAAGCTGGCGCCTTGCACACCCTTACCGTCTGATTGCGCATAATGGTGAGATCAACACCGTTCGCGGCAATGTGAACTGGATGAATGCCCGCCGCCGGACGATGGAGAGCGAGCTTCTCGGTTCGGATCTCGACAAAATGTGGCCGCTGATCCCGCATGGCCAATCGGATACCGCGTGCCTCGACAACGCGCTCGAACTGCTATTGGCGGGCGGATATAGCCTCGCCCATGCAATGATGATGTTGATGCCCGAGGCATGGGGCAAAAATGCGTTGATGGACCCGGCACGGCGCGCATTTTACGAATATCATGCAGCATTAATGGAGCCATGGGATGGTCCCGCTGCAGTCGCATTTACCGATGGCCGCCAGATCGGCGCAACGCTGGATCGCAACGGCCTGCGTCCCGCGCGCTTCTGCGTTACCAAAGATGATATTGTCTGCCTTGCATCCGAAAGCGGTGTTCTGCCCTTTGCCGAAGAAGACATCACTCGCAAATGGCGCCTGCAACCGGGCCGGATGCTATTGATCGATCTCGAAGAAGGCCGAATCATCGAGGACGAGGAACTTAAGGCCGGCCTCTCCGAAGCGGAGCCCTACGCCAAATGGCTCGATCAGGCGCAATATAAGCTCGAGGATCTGACCGTAGTCGATCCCGAATTTGCCGAGCTGCCGCAGGACGAGAATCAGGACACGCCCACGCTGCTCCAGGCGCAGCAGGCGTTCGGTTATACGCAGGAAGACATCACCAAATTCCTCGAGCCAATGGCGCGCGATGGCGGCGATCCGATAGGTTCAATGGGAACCGATACGCCGCTGGCAGTCCTCTCCAACAAGAGCCGCCTGCTCTACGATTACTTCAAGCAAAACTTCGCGCAGGTGACCAATCCACCGATTGACCCGATCCGCGAAGAGCTGGTGATGAGCCTGCTATCGATGGTCGGCCCTCGCCCTAACCTGCTGGGCCGGGATGCCGGTTTGCACAAGCGCCTAGAAGTGTCTCAGCCGATCCTGACCAACGAAGATCTGGCCAAAATCCGATCGGTCGAATCTGCTCTGGACGGTGCGTTTCGTACCGAGACGATTGACATCACCTGGGACGCAGCGACAGGTGCAGAAGGCCTCGCGCTCGCGCTTAAAGAGATGTGCTGGGCTGCAACCGAGGCAGTGCTGCAAGATCATAACATCTTGGTCCTGTCCGATCGCGCACAAGGGCCAGACCGCGTGCCCATGCCTGCATTGCTGGCGACCGCCGCTGTCCACCATCACCTTGTTCGCCAAGGTTTGCGGATGCAGACCGGTCTTGTGGTCGAAACCGGCGAAGCGCGCGAAGTGCATCATTACTGTGTTCTCGCAGGCTATGGCGCGGAAGCGATCAATCCATATCTTGCTTTCGAAACACTTGAGCGTCTGCGCGCCGATCGTTTGCCTGATCTGGAGCCCGCCGAAGTCGAAGCCAACTACATCAATGCGGTTGGCAAAGGCATTCTCAAGGTCATGTCCAAAATGGGCATCTCGACCTACCAATCTTATTGCGGCGCGCAGATTTTTGACGCGGTCGGCCTCAGTTCCGATCTGATAGATGGTTATTTCAAAGGCACAGCGACAACTATTGAGGGCATTGGCCTTCAGGAAGTGGCGGAGGAATCTGTCCGCCGCCACGCAGTCGCTTACGGCGATAACCCGCTCTACAAAGGCATGCTCGATGTCGGCGGAATCTACCAATACCGCCTGCGCGGCGAAGATCATGCTTGGACACCCGGCAATGTCGCCAATCTGCAGCATGCGGTGCGCGGCAACGATCCAAAAAATTACGAAGAATTTGCCAAATCGGTTAATGAGCAGTCCGAGCGCTTGCTAACCATTCGCGGATTGATGGAACTCAAATCTGCTGAGCAACCTATCGATATTTCCGAGGTAGAACCGGCTTCTTACATCGTGAAACGCTTCTCTACCGGTGCGATGAGCTATGGCTCAATCAGCCGTGAAGCGCATACTACCCTCGCCCTTGCCATGAACCGTATAGGTGGGCGCTCCAACACCGGTGAAGGTGGCGAAGAAGTTGACCGCTTCACACCGATGGAAAATGGCGATTCGATGCGCAGCCGAATCAAACAGGTCGCATCGGGCCGCTTCGGCGTGACGACCGAATATCTGGTCAATTCGGACGACATCCAGATCAAGATGGCGCAGGGTGCCAAGCCTGGCGAGGGCGGGCAATTGCCTGGTCACAAGGTCAACAAAGTGATCGGCGCGGTTCGCCATGCAACACCCGGCGTTGGCCTGATTTCACCGCCGCCGCACCACGATATCTACTCCATTGAAGACCTCGCACAGCTGATCCACGATCTCAAAAACGTGCAGCCAGAGGCGCGCATTTCGGTCAAGTTGGTATCCGAAGTCGGGGTTGGTACCGTCGCCGCAGGCGTATCAAAGTCGAAAGCCGATCACCTGACCATCTCGGGCTATGAAGGCGGTACGGGCGCGAGCCCGCTTACCTCCCTAACCCACGCAGGTAGTCCGTGGGAAATTGGCCTTGCTGAAACGCAGCAAACACTGCTGCTCAACGATCTACGCAGCCGGATCGCGGTGCAAGTCGATGGCGGGCTACGGACCGGGCGTGATGTCGCGATTGGCGCATTGCTCGGCGCGGATGAGTTTGGGTTTGCCACCGCGCCACTGATCGCCGCAGGTTGCATCATGATGCGCAAATGCCACCTCAATACTTGCCCGGTCGGGGTTGCAACGCAGGATCCTGTTCTGCGCAAGCGCTTCACTGGCACGCCCGAGCATGTGATCAATTACTTCTTCTTCGTCGCCGAAGAGCTGCGCCAGATCATGGCCGATATGGGCTTCCGCACGGTCGAGGAAATGGTCGGCCGTGTCGACCGGATTGATACCAAGCGCGTCAATCGCCACTGGAAGGCTGACGGCGTAAATCTCGGCAAATTGCTCCATCAAGTCGAAATCGACGACGACAAAGAGTTCTTCCACACCGAAACTCAGGATCACGGCCTAGCCAATGCGCTCGACAATGAGCTGATCGCCAAATGCCAACCGGCGATCCAGAATGGTGAAGCGGTCCAGTTCGATATGGATATCCGCAACGTCAACCGGACGGCGGGCACTATGTTATCGGGCGAGATTGCCAAGGCGCATGGCCATGCGGGCCTCGCACCCGATATGATACGCATCAATTTTACCGGCGTCGCAGGGCAGAGCTTTGCTGCCTGGCTCGCGCACGGCGTCACGCTCAAGCTGACCGGCGATGCCAATGACTATGTTGGCAAGGGCCTGTCGGGCGGACGCATCATTGTCTGCCAGCCGGAAGGCGTCGATCGCGACCCCAGCCAGAACATCATTGTCGGCAACACCGTGCTTTACGGCGCAATTGCCGGCGAAGCTTTCTTCGAGGGCGTCGCTGGCGAACGTTTTGCGGTTCGCAACTCGGGCGCAATCGCTGTGGTCGAGGGCGCCGGCGATCACTGCTGCGAATATATGACCGGCGGCGCAGTCGTGGTGCTTGGCCGCACAGGGCGCAACTTTGCGGCCGGCATGAGCGGCGGTGTTGCCTATGTGTACGATCCCAAAGGCACTTTCGATCAGCGCTGCAATCTGGCGCAAGTCGACCTGCTGCCAATCTCCGCAGAACCCGATGCTGAAGAAGGCACAGGGCGTCCGAAGCAGCGCGGCACCAGCGTCAATGATTTCGGCGTGGGCGACATGCTGCGCCATGATGCAGAGCGACTGAAAATCCTGATCGAGCGGCACAAGCTGCATACCGGCTCTGCCCGGGCGGCACGCATGCTCGATGATTGGGACAACACACTTTCGAAATTCGTCAAAGTTATGCCGCGCGATTATGCCCGCGCGCTCCGCCAGTTAGAGGCCGAGCGTGAAGAGGCCGCGACGGTGGCAGCAGAGTAAAGAACATGGGCAAAGACACAGGTTTTCTCGAACTCGACCGGCGCGACCGTGACTATATCGATCCGTCAGAGCGGGTGCAGAACTACAAGGAATTTGTGGTTCAACCCGAAGAGTCCGAGCTGAAAAGCCAGGCCTCGCGCTGCATGGATTGCGGCATCCCGTACTGTCACAATGGCTGCCCTGTAAACAACATCATCCCCGATTGGAATCATCTGGTTTACGAGGGCGACTGGAAGAACGCGCTGGAGGTTTTGCACTCCACCAACAACTTCCCGGAATTCACCGGCCGCGTCTGCCCCGCTCCGTGCGAGGCAAGCTGCACACTGAATATTATCGACCAGCCGGTAACGATCAAAAGCATAGAATGCGCCATTGTAGATCGCGGATGGCAAGAAGGCTGGATCAAGCCGCAAATCGCCGAAAAACAAACCGGGAAAGCTGTTGCGGTTATCGGATCAGGTGCCGCTGGCCTTGCCTGCGCACAGCAATTGGCGCGTGCCGGCCATGCCGTAACCGTGTTTGAAAAGAGCGACCGGATCGGCGGATTGCTGCGGTACGGCATTCCCGACTTCAAGATGGAAAAGCACCTTATCAATCGCCGCGGCGTGCAGATGGAAGCCGAAGGTGTGACTTTCAAAACCTCTGCCGAAGTCGGCGTGGAGATCAGCTTCAAGGCTCTGCAAGAGAACTTTGATGCAGTGGTCCTGTCAGGCGGCGCTGAAGAACCGCGGATGCTCGATATTCCGGGTGCAGAATTGCCCGGCGTACGCGCCGCTATGGAATTCCTAACGCAGCAAAATAAACGCAATGCTGGTGACGATGAAGTGCGTGCGGCTCCGCGCGGCACGCTGACCGCAACCGACAAGCATGTGATCGTAATAGGCGGAGGTGACACTGGGTCTGACTGCGTTGGTACCTCGAACCGCCAAGGCGCGAAAAGCGTGACACAGCTCGAGATCATGCCGCAGCCTCCCGAAAAGGAAGACAAAGCCCTGACTTGGCCCGATTGGCCAATGAAGATGCGCACGTCATCCAGCCATGAGGAGGGCGCAGCGCGCGACTGGTCGGTGCTGGCTAAACGCGTCATTGAAGAAGATGGCGAGGTCGCTGGCCTCGAATGCGTGCGGATCGAGTGGAAAGACCGCGAAATGGTGGAAGTCGAAGGCACCGAGTTCACTTTGCCTGCAGATTTGATCCTGCTCGCCATGGGCTTCACCGGCCCCCGCCGCCGAGGCTTGCTCGACCGCGCGGGCGTGGATCTGGACGGACGCGGCAATGTTGCCGCCGACACCAATGACTATGCAACAAGCGAGAAGAATGTGTTCGCATGCGGCGATATGCGGCGGGGGCAATCACTCATCGTGTGGGCCATCCGCGAGGGCCGTCAATGCGCGCGCGCCGTCGATGAAGCGTTGATGGGATCGAGCGAACTTCCACGCTAACAGGGCTGCTCGGCGGGGCTAACCTTTGGACATTTGCGGCGTAGATGCATAGCGTCTGCATGCAAATGAGCTGGAAACACGCATCGAACCGATAGACATCATCTCATCACTGCTTGCGATCGCGATGGCCTTTACCATCGGGTTCTGCATCCGCCGCGGCAGCATCTGCTTGGTTGATGCGACGTACCAATGGGTAATTGCGAGACAATCTCTACGGGTGCGCGCATTTGCCGTGGCCGCTGCGGCATCGGGCGTAGTGCTTCTGCCGCTCGCCTGGCTGTTGCCCGATATCGAAGTTCTGTCCCCTAATGCCCCCGTCACGCTGACGTTGCTCGCAGCCGGTGTTGTGTTCGGGCTCGGCGCGCGAGTGAATGGCGGTTGCGCCTTCGGCACGCTCAACCGGCTGAGCGGCGGGGAGCTTAATTTTTCCGGCACCATCATTGGAGCGATTTGTGCGGCGTTGGCGATCAAGGACTTTACCGGCTTACAGCCTTCCATGGATGGGCAAACCAATTCGATATTGGCCAGTCCGTTGCCTTGGGGGCTGGTCGCCCTTGGTCTATTTGCAATCTTCGCGCAGCCCGCGCTGCGACGCCGGCATTTGCAGAATCTCAAGAGCATTTTCACGCGCAACGACGCGTTGCTACGCCCCTTTACTGCGATGCTGGTAATCGGAGTACTCGGCGGATTGCTGTTTGCACTGGCAGGCAGTTGGACCCATCTCGCAGTCATCGGGAGAGAAAGCGCAGCACTGGCTGAGAATGGCCAAAGTTCGTCCAGCATCAAAGCAATTGCCGGAGCGTTTGCACTCGTTGGTGGCGCCCTTTTCGCCGCGCTCAGATCCGGGCGATTTGCGGTGCAAGCGCCCTGCCTAAGACAATGGGCGCGATGCTTTGTCGGTGGAGGTATGATGGGGGCATCCGCAGCGATTATTCCCGGCGGCAACGGCGCTTTACTGATTTATACGATGCCGTCAGGCGCCGCGAATGGCTGGGCAGCCTTTGCCATGATGCTGCTCGCGCTGGCCATATCCTTCTTGCCGATGCGCCGGACCAGTAGAGCTGCATGATGCTGTGAGACTCCGCGACCGTTGTCATAAGTGTGACACAACATGGCTCAATGTCGCGTTTCTTACATAGAACTGGTTTTCTTGTATAAATCCGGCGTATAGCGATATTGAAGTACAGAATACGTAACGTCAGGGCGTGCGTTACGTGAACCAATGGGACGAGGGTTTCAGCGGCACTTTACCGCCGATATCCGCATAGATTTTGAGTGTATGATCAGAAGCGCCGTTTCATATTATGCAGCCAATAAGCGCGCTCCGATGCGCGGCTTGGTAATGCTCGGCGCGGTAAGCCTGTGTTTTGCCGGATTGCCTGTCTACGCGCAGGATAGACCGGACACCGTCATCCTCAAAGCGCGGGATAGCGCGACCGGCACAATCAGGGTGACGGATCAACCCCTAGAAGCAGCCGATAGCGATGCGGAATTGCCGCAAGGCCCAGCCCCTGAAACGCCTGCAAAGAAGCCACCCAAACCAATCACTACCAAACTGATATGGTCGCAATTCGCGGACGTTCCCGTATCGGGCGATGCGCAGAGCACGCTCCGCTATGGCGGCAAAGTCGATGCCTATGTCGACGTCAAAGGCAGCCTGTTCGGATTGGACGACAGCATCTCGCTGCATTTTCACCCTGAATTCAAATATGGCGAAAGCAGCAATGGCGCGATCGGGCTGATCCCGGAGAATACGCAGCTGTTCTATCCCGGCGAGGGCGATGTCTTCGACCTTTCGGTTAATGTCACTAAGCGTTGGAAAAGCGGGACCACGTTGACGGTAGGTAAAGTCAATATTCTCGATCTGGCTGCGCGTATCCCGATTCAGGGCGGCGGCGGGCATGAGGGCTTTCAGAACCTCGCAACAGCATTGCCGCCTAGCGCGATTGTGCCAGGGTCGATCACCGGCGCAGTGCTCAATGTGCCGACGGAAAAAGTGCTCTACCGCTTGCTCGTTTTTGATCCCGAGCTGCAATCGCGGCGCAGCGGTCTGGAAGATCCCTTCTCCAAAGGCATCGGAATGCTGGCTTCGGTTACTTTCCCGGTCAAAATTGGCGGCAAGCGTGGTTATTACGCGCTGAAGCTCGCAGCCTCATCACGTAGCGAATTGGCAACCGAAGCACTTCCTGCCGCGCTAATTCCTGCACCGGGCTCCAATTTCGGCAACCGCAAAGGTGAAGTGGCGGGCGTATTTGCGTTCCAGCAATTCCTGGCTGAGGACGCAGCCAATCCAGGCAACGGGATCGGTATTTTCGGGCAAGTCTATGTCTCAAACGGTAACCCGACATTTCTCGATGCCAGCGGCTTTATCGGGATCGGCGGCAATCCGAAGGCGCGCCCGCAGGACCGCTTCGGCCTCACCTATTTCCGCTATTCGCTGGCGAACGGACTGGTCGATGCGCTGAACAATCGCCTAGCCTTACAAGACGAGGAAGGTGTCGAGGCATTCTACACATTCGGTCTGTCGAAGAATTTGCGCGTCACCGCCAATATCCAAGCGGTCGACTCGGCAGTGACGGTCCGCGATTTTGGCGTGACAGCCGGGATGCGAGTGACGGCGCGCTTCTGAAGTCTACGCTGCTTTCCCAGCACAGCCGATGCATTGGCTAACGGACGGATCGTTCTCCAAACGCGCGGCAGCAATCTCCTCACCACAAGTCAGGCAATAGCCCCATTCGCCCTCATCGACGCGTTTGAGTGCTGCTTTGATCCGACCCTTTTCGGCTTCGCGCCGTTTTGCGGAAGCGAGCGCCATCGCCTGCTGCTGCATCGCATCCATCCGGCTGAGCCGGCCGACGCTGTCTTGCTGTAGCGTAACCGGCCCGCGCGATTCTGCGCTAATCCGGTCCTCTTCCTCCAATTGAGCAAGGCGCGATTGGAGGGCAGCAAGAGCTTCTTCCTCAGTCACCAATCAATCGCTCCGCGGCCATTGGTTTCCAGAAAGGCATTGGCCTGACTGAAGGGTTTCGAGCCAAAGAACCCGCGATAGGCAGAGAGCGGGCTGGGATGGACGCTTTTGAGCACCAGATGGCGATCTGACTCAGCAAGCGCAGGAATGCGCGCGGCTTTGCCCTGCGCATGGCTGCCCCAAAGAATGAATACGCTCGGCTCGTCGCGCTCGGCGACGGCAGACACGACCGCATCGGTGATGGCGCTCCAACCCATTTTTGCGTGGCTGCCCGCTTTGTGCGCCTCGACCGTCAGCGAATTGTTGAGCAGGAGCACGCCTTGCCGTGCCCAATGCTCCAGATTGCCGTGGCCAGGCGGCGTGACGCCGAGATCATCGGCAAGTTCCTTGTAAATATTGTCCAGCGACGGCGGCACTTTCACACCTTCAGGGACCGAGAAGGATAGGCCATGCGCCTGCCCCGGGCCATGGTAAGGATCCTGCCCGAGGATTACGACTTTGACTTGGTCGAGCGGCGTCAGTTCGAGCGCGCGGAGCCTTTGCCCGCGCGGCGGGAAGATCGGCTTACCCGCGGCTTCCTCTGCCTTGAGAAACCCGCCCAGCTTACGCGCTTCAGACGTGGCCAGCACCGGCTCCAAAACGGGCTGCCAGCTTTCGGGAATGCTCTCACTCGCCATTTGGGCAGTCTACTGCTTGCGATGCATCCCCGCCAGCAAGCTCTTCCCCTTAATCCCCAATCGGCCTAAAGGAAGCCCATGGCAGTATATTTCCACGAAGAAGACCTCCCCGAAGGCGTGCTCGCACCCGGCCCCGTAGCCGTTGATACCGAAACGATGGGCCTTATCACCGCGCGTGACCGGCTGTGTGTCGTTCAGATCAGCGATGGTCAGGGGGACGAGCATCTGGTGCGTTTCAAAGTCGGCAGCGACTATGACGCCCCCAATCTGAAAGCGGTTCTGGCCGATCCGGAGCGGCTCAAACTCTATCACTTTGCACGGTTCGATCTCGCGGCAATCGAGTACTATCTCGGCGTCGAAGCAAGCCCCGTATTCTGCACCAAGATCGCCAGCAAAATGACCCGGACTTATACCGACCGGCACGGCCTCAAAAATCTGGTGGTCGAATTGCTTGGCGGCGAAATCTCCAAAGCGCAGCAAAGTTCTGACTGGGGCGCGCCCGAAATCAACGAAGCGCAGCGCGATTATGCCGCGTCTGACGTGCGTTTCCTTCACCGCCTGCACGAAGTGATGGTTGAGCGTTTGGCGCGCGAGGGCCGCACCGAGATGGCGCAAGCGTGTTTTGACTTCCTACCGACGCGTGCACGGCTCGACATGGCTGGCTGGGCCGATCACGACATCTTCAGCCACGCGTCAGCATAGTAAGGCTATTACCACACGATGGGCACCCAAAGGCGGATCGAAACGGCAGAAGCGAAGGAGCTGCGCAGCGCGCGGCAACATTTTGCTGTGCCCGGTGGTTCGCATGACAAGCTAGTCGGGTTTCTCGCCAAAGTCCTGCCAATGGGTGTCGGCGTCCTCGCCGCCTTGATGATTATCACACCTTTGTCGCCGCGCGGCGAAGTCAGTTTCCTGCTCGACCGCAACAAGGTCGCGATGATCGATGAGCGTCTGCGGGTCGAAAATGCACTCTATCGCGGGAAAGATGATGAAGGCCGCCCATTCTCGCTTACCGCGGGAGAAGCCGTACAGAAATCGGACAGCGAGGGCATCGTCCGGATGAACGATTTGGTCGCGCGGCTGTTGCTGCCAGAAGGCCCAGCGCGCGTCAGCGCAGCGGCCGGAAGCTATGCAATAGACGAACGCCAGGTCGATGTTCCTGACGAGATCAAAGTCATCGCTGCTGATGGTTATCGCCTGACCGCAAGCGGAGTCGGACTCGATCTTCAAACGAAGAAACTCGCCGGCTCAGGCGGTGTATCAGGCGCGGTACCGGCTGGCACATTCTCCGCCGACCGACTCGAAGTCGACCTGTCAGAGCGCGTTGTCGCTCTTGACGGAAATGCCAAGCTCCACATGGTGCCTGGCAAGCTTAGGATACCCTGATGAAAACCACACTTCGCAACTCTGCCAAATCCGCGCTGATCGGCTTCACCCTAACAGCCGCAGCGCTCGGCGGCATGCAATTGCATGCACAGGCCATCGCCGCGCATAATTCCAACGCGCCGGTTGATTTCGATGCGGGACGGATCGAGTTGCAGGACAAGCAAAACCGCGTTGCTTTATCGGGCAACGTGGTCGTACGGCAGGCCGGCTTGACCGTTCGTTCCAACCGGATGCTGGTCAATTATAGCGATGCTGGAACACTCCAAATCCAACGCCTGACGGCAACTGGCGGCGTGCAGGTCACGCGCGGTAACGAAGCGGCGAGCGGCGATGTCGCGGTCTATGATTTCAATCGCCGGATTATAACCATGGCGGGCAATGTCAGCATACGCCGGGGCGGTGACACGCTGAGCGGCGGACGCCTCGTGATTGATTTGCGGAGCGGTGTCTCGAGTGTCGATGGCCGCGCGAGCGGTTCGTCTTCAGTAACCGGCGAAACGACAACTGACAGCAATACAGGCCGCGTATCGGGCACCTTCTCGGTCCCGGAAAACTGACCCCAAAACTGGTGCTAACGGCGCGGTGCCGCCGCGCGGGCGATCTCGGTCAGACCTTGCGATAGCAGCAATTCCGCGGACTGGTTGTTCGACAACAGCGATCGATGCATTTCGAGCAGTTTGCTGAGTAGTCTGTCCAGTTTCTTCCCGCGCCAGCGTCTAAGCTGGACAGCCAGATCGCGTTCATCCTTCCAGAAAATCCGGCGTGCGCGTTTTTCCGACTGTATCACGCCACTAATATCGCCGCGCGGCCCGATCTTTGCTGATAGGCTGGCCAATTGTGCGGCACGCCTCTCAAACGCCAGCAACAAGCCAACCGGATTAATCGCCAATTCGCGCACCCGCACCAGTTCAGCCTGTAGCTTCTTGGTTTCGCCCGAAAGCACGGCATTAACCACCGGCATAAAACCGTCATCCTCGGTCTTCGCGCCAATTGCGTCCAGCACCGCAACATCGACATTGCGCGGCGATTCGGGTGAGGCATCGAGATAAAGCGCAATCTTCTCAATCTCGGACTGCGCCAGCCGCACATCCAGACCGGCACCGCGGGCGATCCGTTCGGCAATATCGCCATTGAGCTGCAAGCCCGCCGTATCACCCATCGCCCGCACCGAACTGCTGACCGAGCGCACATCGGGCGGCCAAAACATCGCGACCAAAGCATCATCGCGTTTTTCAAGCAGCTTGGCGGTGCGCGATTTATCCGTCGCCGACGTCGCAACAATCAGCACCGGACACGCATCGCCCGTACCAAGTAGCAGATTACCAACCGCATCCAGCGCTTCATCGCCGCTGGCACGCACCATGATGTGCTTGGTGTCGCCGAAGAGCGATTCTGAGCGTGCCTCATCACCGAGCAGGATCGGATCCTTGCGCAGCGTAACGCCCGCCATTTCCAGACGCTCACCGGGATCGTCCAGCATGGACACAATTTTGAGCGCAGCGGCGCTGGCGCCAGCCTCATCGGGACCACAAAAATAGAAGACCGAGCACTCCTTCGCGGCGCGTTGCGCTACTGATCCGAAGTCTTTTTGGGTGGCCTTCATCGTGCTCGCTTCATTGGGCTGGCTTCATTGGCGCACGCTCAAGATTGCGCGCGCAACGTCAAAGCAACCTGCGTTACGATCCGGTCGGCAACTTCACGGGAGAGGTTTTCCAGCGCAGTTTGCTCGGCTGCGATAGTTGCATATTCGCTGGAAACCACGTCGATACCGGCGTCGGAACCCGCAGTGGCGTCGAGCAAAATATTGCCGTCAGCCAGATCGACCAATTGATAACGCGCGCGCAGGATACGGCGCTCGCGGCCAATCGTATCATCACCCAATACGCCAAGGCCCTCGAGCCGGTCATCAAGCCGGATTTCGAGGCGGTATTTCGTGGCGCCATCTTGCACGATACCGAGCCGGTCGCGTAGCGCATTGCGCACCAACCAGCCCGCTTGGCCTGCAATGGGTGCGACCTCGACTGAGCCAAGCCCTTGCGCAACGGCGCCCTGACTGCCGCCAGCATACATCGGCTGCAATCCGCCGCAGGCGGATAGTGGAAGCACCAAAGCCAAGGCTAGGGCGGCCCGCATCATGTGACGATATTGACCAATCTGTCAGGCACTACGATCACTTTGCGAACCTCCGCTCCATCAAGCAAACGCTGGACCTTCTCGCTCGCCAGTGCAAGCGCTTCCATCTCATCTTTGGGCAACCCTTTGGCGACTGTTAGCGTATCGCGCAGCTTGCCTTTGTGCTGGATGGCGATGGTCACTTCATCATCGACTAGCAGTGCCTCGTCGACTTCGGGCCACGTAGCTTCAGCGATTAGACCTTCGCCACCCAGCTGTTCCCAAGCCTCTTCAGCGAGGTGTGGCATCATCGGCGATGCGAGCAACAGGATTGTGCGAATTGCTTCGTTGCGCGTTGTGGATGGCTTGGCTTTCTCGGTCGCGCCGGTGAGTTCGTAGAGACGCGCCACGGCTTTGTTGAAAGACAAGGCTTCGATATCGTCAGCGACCGCCGCGATGGTTTGATGGGTTTTGCGAGCAAGCGCTTTGTCATCACCCGATGCGCCTGCATCAAACTGACCGAACAAACGCCACAGCCGGTGCACGAAGCGCGAGCAGCCTTCGATGCCCGCTTCGGACCACGGAAGGTCGCGCTCTGGCGGACTGTCGGACAACATAAACCAGCGCACCGCATCAGCGCCATACGTCTCGATAATGTCATCAGGATCGACGACATTCTTCTTCGACTTCGACATTTTGATGACCCGGCCGATGTCGACCGGCTTGCCATCCAATTTCAGAACCGCACTCTCGCCGCCGCGCTCTACTTCGCTCGGAGTAAAGTAAACCTCGCGACCACTGTCTTGGCGCGAATAGGTCTCATGCGTGACCATCCCCTGCGTGAACAGGCTCGCGAACGGCTCGCCAAAGTCGATCTGACCCATATGTTTGAGCGCGCGTGTCCAGAAGCGGGCATAGAGCAAGTGCAGAATCGCATGCTCGATCCCGCCAATATATTGCTCGACCGGAAGCCATTTGGCGACTTCCTCCGCATCAAACGGCTTGTCTCCAGGCTGGCTCGCAAAGCGCAGGAAATACCATGAGCTATTAGTGAAAGTGTCGAGCGTATCGGTCTCACGCAACGCAGGCTTACCACTGATCGGGCAAGTCGTGTGTTTCCATGTCGGATGCCGATCGAGTGGATTGCCGGGTTCTTCGAAATCGATATCCTCGGGCAGCTCTAGCGGCAGTTGATCTTTGGGTACGGGCACTGGCCCATGATCCGGACTGTAAATGATCGGGATTGGCGTGCCCCAATAACGCTGGCGCGAAACCCCCCAATCGCGCAGCCGCCAGACGGTTTTGCCTTCACCGCAGCCTTGAGACTCCAGCTTGCTGATGATCGCTGCCTTGGCCTCATCAACCGTCATGCCATCATAGCTTTGCGAGTTGACGAGTACGCCGTCTCCGGATTCAGCCTCGGTCAACGGCGAATCCGCATCAGCCGGATCGCTGGCGATAACGCGCGCAATCGGCAGTTGATATTTCTTGGCGAAATCAAAGTCGCGCTGATCGTGGCCGGGAACGCCCATCACCGCGCCAGTGCCGTAGTCCATCAGCACGAAATTCGCGACATAGACCGGCAATTGAACATTGGGGTCGAGCGGGTGCTGGGCGGCAATACCAGTATCGAAACCAAGCTTCTCGGCCGTTTCCAGTTCCGCAGCCGTGGTCCCGCCTGCCTTGCATTTCTCGATAAATGCCTGCGCGTCCGAATTATCCACCGCTACGCCCTGCGCGATCGGATGATCCGCAGCGACGGCGACAAAGCTTGCTCCGAAAATCGTGTCAGGACGGGTCGAATAGACTTCGACCTTTTGGCCGTCTGACAGCTCAAACGCGAACTGCAAACCTTGCGATTTGCCAATCCAGTTTTCCTGCATCAACCGGACTTTGTCGGGCCAATCTTTCAGCTCGCCCAAACCGTCCAGCAAATCATCCGCAAAATCGGTGATCTTGAGGAACCACTGGTTGAGCTTGCGCTTCTCGACCTCTGCGCCGCTGCGCCAGCCCTTGCCGTCGATCACCTGCTCGTTAGCGAGCACAGTATTGTCGACCGGGTCCCAATTGACCTCGCTTTCTTTGCGGTAGACGAGGCCCGCGTTGAACATGTCGATAAACAGTGCTTGCTCATGCCCGTAATATTCGGGATCGCAGGTGGCGAATTCACGGTTCCAGTCGAGCGCAAAGCCGATGCGCTTCAACTGCGCTTTCATGTTAGCGATATTGTCGCGCGTCCAGCCGCCCGGATGAACGCCTTTCTCCATCGCCGCGTTTTCCGCTGGCATTCCGAAGGCGTCCCAGCCCATCGGATGGAGCACCTCGTGCCCGCGCATCTTCTTATAGCGCGCCAGCACGTCGCCCATCGTGTAATTGCGGACGTGGCCGATATGGATGCGCCCGCTGGGATAGGGGAACATCTCCAACACATAGCTTTTCGGTTTGTCGCTATTGCTGTCAGCTTCGAAACAGCGCGCTTCGTCCCATGCGCGTTGCCAGCGCCCGTCCGCTATTGACGGATCGAAACGGTTCTCGGTCATAGAATTCCCGTCCGGCTCATCAGAGCCGCATGTTTAGCTTTTGAAAGACTTCCGGCGAAGATCGCGGGCCTTGGTCAGGATGATATCTTCCAGCTTCTGCACAGTGGCAGCTTGAACCGGAGCATCGACCCAGCCGCCGCCTTGCGCAACTTGACGGCTCGCCGCGACGCGCAAAGCGTCAGCGCGCAGATCTTGATCCAGAATGGTCACAGTAACTTTCACACGCTCGCCGGGGTTCGTCGGGTTCGCGTACCAGTCGGTCACGATCACGCCACCCGCACTATCGGCTTGTAGTAGTGGAGCGAAAGCAACAGTATCGAGCGCCGCGCGCCATAGGTAGGAATTGACGCCAATCGTGGTCAGTTGTGACGCGGCCAAATCGGCAGATGGGCGCTCACGCCCCCCTCCGCATGCGGCAAGGCTACCAAGCGCAGCTGTCACGAGCAGCATGCGTGAAAAACGGGAAGCGAAGATTGTGTGTGCGCTCATGGTGATTTCACATTGTCCTATTAACGGCGTTAGGGCCTCTATAACCCGCCAACACGGCGCGGCAAGGCATAGCAGGCAATTTCACCGCATGAGCCTCAACGCGCAAAAGGATCGGAAGTGACCCCGCTGGCGGCGGCACAAAGCCGACTCGGGCGTGAATAGCGGCTTAATCCGCGATAATTTTGTGGGACTCCTGCAACACTGCTCCACAACATCGCGGCGGCACTGTGGAAAAGCTGGTCATTTCGCAGGGCAAATGTAACTTAGTGCTGATCTGATTCGTATGTATTGTGAGTTTGATGCGCGAGAGTCAGCAAATGTTCAGGCCAATTGGGGTCTGATGCAGAGAGGAAAACGGGCGAGATTAATGGCAAAGCCAGCTAACATGGCAGGGATTGGCAAGATCGGCATGGCGCTTGGCGCTGCTGCTGCTGTCGCTCTCGCTGTGCCCAGCGCTGGTCTGGCCCTTGGTGACACCGAAGTGGCAAGTGCCAACTCGGGTAAAGCCGAATTCGCACTCTTCACCCCGTCTACTGTTGATCCAAAACTGGCTCGCCGCGTTGCTGAAAGCATCCGCGCCAAAGGCCTTGATCTGCGTTTCACTCCTGCAGGGACTGCTGCAATCCGCGACAAGACCGTAACAGTCGCCGTACGCGTTGATGATCAGACCGCACGGGTTATCTCAGTACGCTCCGCCGCGAAAATCGCGCAGTCCAAAGCTGGACCGCGCAGCGTTGCGATTGCCCCGACACGCTACAATCTTGGCATTGCGCGCGGTTATCAGACATTCGCCAAGGCGCCGAAGCTTGCTGCGGAAATGCCAGCCGGTGTTCGATCGATCGAAATGCCCGATCTGGCTGATTACAAGCCGATCGAAAGCACTGCACCAGACAAGCCAAGCCGCTTCAAGCCGCGTATCGCGCTTGAGAATAACGGCAATCTTGGCCGCGCACCGCGTACTCTTGAAGGCCAAGGCGAACAAATGGTTGATCTTGGCGGTGCATATCGCGTGACTAAGAATCTGGATGTGACCGCAGGTGTCCGTCTGTCGCAAGACCGCGACCGGATTGCTCCGCTGACTGACAATGTTCAGGACAACCAAGCTGTCTATGTCGGAACCCAGTTCCGCTTCTAAGCGCTTCAAGAATTCGATTTCACAAGGCTGCTCGACCCTGCTTTGGCAGGGTTTTTTGTTGTGTTGGCCGCAGGCTCACCTATTGCATGACGCTACGGCACAGGCGGATGTCGCCAGTAGCAATGCAGCGATAAAGAGGTGAGTGAAATGACACGTGTGGCAATCGTAACCGGCGGCACCCGCGGCATCGGCAGAGCAATCTGCGAGAATTTGCGCGATAGCGGCTTCACCGTGGTAGCCAATTATGGCGGCAATGACCAGAAGGCACAGCAATTTACCGCGGAAACCGGCATCAAGGCGTACAAATGGGATGTCGGCGACCACGAGGCCTCACTCGCGGGATGCGCGCAAGTCGCAGACGATCTCGGGCCGATAGATGCGGTGGTCAACAATGCTGGTATCACGCGCGATGGTACGCTGCATAAGATGAGCTATGATGACTGGCACGAAGTGATGCGCGTCAATCTGGGCGGGTGTTTCAACATGGCCAAAGCCTGCTTCCCCGGCATGCGCGAGCGCAAATGGGGCAGGGTCGTCAATATCGGCTCGATCAACGGTCAGGCGGGGCAGTATGGTCAGGTAAACTATGCCGCTGCCAAATCGGGTATCCACGGCTTCACCAAAGCGCTGGCGCAAGAAGGCGCGAAATTCGGCGTGACTGTAAACGCCATCGCACCTGGTTATATCGACACAGATATGGTCGCCGCTGTGCCCGAACCGGTCCTCGAAAAGATCGTCGCCAAGATTCCCGTCGGACGCCTCGGCCAAGCCAGTGAGATCGCGCGCGCGGTTGGCTTCTTCTGCTCGGAAGAAGCCGGCTTCGTCACCGGCTCAACCATGAGCGTCAATGGCGGACAGCATATGTATTAATGATGCTGAGGGCGCTTTCTTTTGCGCCCCCAGCTTCTCATACATCCGTCTCAATAGTCGGTTTTCTCAGCCGGTTCACGCAGTCGCGCAGCCAATGGTGGCAGATCGGTTGTCGTCTTGTCTGCGATCACAGCCTTGGCTTCGATGATCGCTGCATTAGCCGATTTATCTCCTGCAGCAACTTCGCTGGCGAGGCCCATTAGCGGCATATACAGCTGATCAGGTTCACCCTTTTGCGTGAGCGCAAATGGTTTGCCCGCCGCTTCTATGCGGTTCCAGATATCGCGGACGCCGGCCCAATAGGCTGCGGTCTTCGTCCAATATTCATCGCCGACTTCGGTCGGGAAGGCGTCGCTCTTGACGTAAGTGTTCACTCCGACTTCGCGCACCAACACGCGGGCTTCGCCGTCGAGTGCAAGCTTGGAATTATCCTGCTCATGCACCCAGCCATCGGGCGTAATCGCATGGCGGTTCATCGCCACAACCGCATGATAATCATCGCGCTTCGTCATGTCGCGGCGGGGTAACGGACGCCATTCTGCGGGCGGGACCCATTCGGAAACGCCGTTCTCGTGGCTCCAATGTCCGACCGCCCCATAGCGCGGGGAATCGTCAACCTGATAAACAGCCTGCGACCAGTTGCCTGCGCTGTCATCCTCGCTGACATCGCGCATTTCCCATGCGTTGCCGCCGATAAAGTTCAGCACTTTCTTGGGCTGGTACTGCCAATCCTGCCGCCAGTGCTTGATCGGCATCTTCTGTTCACCGCCAACGACAAGGATGTGCTGCAGACTGATAAAATCGCCGCGATCCTCGATCACGCGGACGATCTCATAGCCGCCAGAAAGATACGGGTCTTTGGGTTCATAGCCTTCAGTGAACGCAACCGTTTCAGTAAACTTGAACTGGACTTTATAATCGCCCGTCATCGCGAGAATAGCTGCGCGATCCTGTTCAAATTTCTGCTGCTCGGCGCTTTGCATTGCCTCATCGACCTGAGCCTGTCCTTGAGCCTGTAGTGGTGCGCCTACCGAAGCGGTGGTTGCACAAAGAACGGCGGCGAGTGTTGCTGTCAGATATTTCATATGATGTCCCTCTTGAACAGAAATGGCGCGGTCAGAATTGGAAGCTGAGCGAAACGCTGGCGTTGCGGCCCGGCTGGGTGAAAGCGTTGGTGATGGTCGATGCCGTGGTCAGCCCGCGAACATCGCTCCAGTAAGCGTATTTCTTGTCAGTGATGTTGAAGATACCCGCGCGAACCGTCAGCTGGTCGCCGATCCTGTAGAAGGCGGTAGCATCGAAAATGGCAAACTCGTCCGGGCGGAAGCAGGTACCGTTGCAGACACCCACCGCGTCAGCAGCTGGTTTGCGAGCGTTGTAGGTCGTAATTAGCTCGCCGCCGAATTTGTTGTCCGGATCGCGGTAGCCAATACCGAAAACGACATTCAACGGATCGATGGTGGACAAAGCCGAAGCCGGTGCCCCGGGGGAACGGACTTCGCCATCAGCCAAGGCCAAGGCAAAACGTGCGCGGAAGCCGTTATCCGCCTGATACGATGCCTTCGCTTCGACACCCTCGACTTTCACGCTGTCCAGATTGATGAATTGGAATACGGTCGGATCGAAGGGTGTACCCGTTCCGCTGACCGCTTCCTGACTGATAAAATTGTCGTAGTCGGCGGCGAACCCCGTCAGCGTAATATTGATCGTATCGGTTGTGTAGCGAACACCCAGTTCGAAAGTCTCGCTCGTTTCGGGCTCAAGGTCAGGGTTGGG
Organism: Pontixanthobacter sp. CEM42; assembly: GCF_017812015.1. Classification (GTDB taxonomy): domain Bacteria; phylum Pseudomonadota; class Alphaproteobacteria; order Sphingomonadales; family Sphingomonadaceae; genus Pontixanthobacter. Next base: position 294,977 of record NZ_JADQTN010000002.1, read on the forward strand.
TGCGGAAGTGTAGCCGAACGCCAGATTTTCGAAGAAATTGTTGACCTGGCTTGGCGTCGGCGCACGGAAGCCTTGAGCATAATTACCGAACACACGAACATTGTCGTCCAGCTTGACAACGGCCCCGACTTTGGGAGACCAACGCGATCCGCTCTGGCCTGTTTCATTGAAATTCGGGAGCAGCGGATCATCGGTCGGGTTGAGATCATAGAAGTCGTAACGGATCGCCGGATAGAGCGTGAATGCGCCATCGCCGATCTCGATAGCATCGCCAATGAACACACCGCCCAGCGTAAAGTCGGTAACCGGGAAAGCCCGCGCCGGGAAGACTTCCCCGAAAGGCGGCTCAACGCCATCACGAAGACCTTCCTGCGTAGTCCAACTGACATCACCGCCAAGCGACAGCGTGTGCGAAGTAGCGCCCGTGTCGAAGCCGGCGCGGAAATCCGCCGTACCGCCATACACTTCGTTGTCGAACGTATTCAGGCGCTCCCGATCGGGGCGCGGCGTCGTGCCGGTTGGCGAGCGATCCTCATCGGCAAATTGAACGTCATTGCCGTCCTGCCAATAGGCCGCGATATGCGCGTAATCGAGGAAACCGCTGCCGGCGATGTCCTCTTGCCATGTCCAATCCACCGAAGCGCGCTTGCGCTCGGTCGTGTCGGTTGCGGTTAGGCTATCGACGATCCAGCTTGGGGTCGGGCCAAACAGAAATACCGGGCCGCGGCCTGACAGCACGTCGGAGAAGACTTCTCGCGCCAGATACTCGCCAGTCAGGCGGATCCGATGGTTGCCGTCGTTCCAGACCAGCTTGCCAAGAAATGCGTTGGAGAACCCATCTTGGGGATTTGGTGTCGTCCGCGTCGGTCCCTCAACATCAATTGTGCCTTGATTGTCGAGTTCTTGGAAATCGCGCCGCGAATAGGCAAGCATTCCCGAAATGTTGCCGGTCATCCCGGCGACCGCGACAGTTTCGGCAAATTCACTGTCAGCGGAACTATATTGTGCACGGGCGAAACCGCCGAAATTCGCACCTGGTTCGATCAAATCTTCGGGGTCCGAAGTCGTGAAGCTGATCGCGCCGGATAGGCCGTCGCTGCCATAGAAAGCTGAGGCCGGGCCGCGCAGAATCTCGACTGATTTGATTAAGCCGATGTCGGTTGCGTTGCCGCGGCTGACGCTTTGCGCGCCAAAACTGAAACCCTGCGGAGAGCGAATGCCATCCACTTGGATCAGCACGCGATTGCCGCCGATCCCGCGAATGTTGAAATCCTCGTTGCCCGCACGGCCAGTTGTGCCAAGCGCGGCGCCAAAACGAGCCGGAGCACGGCGCACCGTGACGCCCGGCTCGAAACGGACCAGATCGCGAATGTCGGTGGCAAGCTCATCAGCGATCTGTTCGGAATCGATGACTGTGACCGTCGCTGGCGCATCAGCGATCGTTACCGGCGCGCGGGTGGCGGTTACCGTAATCGTGTCTTTATCATTGGGTTGGTCTTCGGAGCCTTCGGTTTCGTCGGCGGCAAAGGCCGCCTGCGAGATCATCAATGCTAGGGTGCTGACGGCAAGAGTAGTGAACCGTCGGGCGCGTGGATTTTTCAAAGCTAATTCCTCCTCCGACTCGATGCTATTGCGAGTCAGTTGCATTATCAACTAGACTTATGGTTGAGCTTGTCAACTCGCATCATGCGCAGGACTACTGCGAGAATGGGGCCTGCCCTAAGGCGGTGCTGCGCAGCATATGGTCGCTGCTGCGCCCAAAAAATGCGAGGACCTTCCTGCGCGCGCGTCGCGTTAGCTTGGATGACGCTTTTTCAAATCGTGAAACCAAATTGCCTAAAACCCCGCACGAGCCGCGGAGTGTTGCCGTTTTAGGGGCTTCCATAGAGTTAGCTAAAGACGCCGCACCGAATGTACTTTATCAACTTGCGTGCAATGCAATCTCCTCCGTACCACCCACCCGTCAAACGCTCAGTGCAGATCGCCGGTCACAAGACGTCGATCAGTCTGGAGCCCTTGTTCTGGGAAATGCTGAAAGATGCCGCATCGGCTGCAGATGTACCGGTCAACGCTATAGTGGCGCAGATCGATGCAGAACGAATCAAATCCGATACTCCCCCGGGCCTTGCCAGTGCCGTTCGAGTATGGCTCGTAACGAAGCGGTTTAGCGCTCGCCCGACCGCGAATGATGACAATACAGAGGTTTAGTTATATTAAAATAACTGTCCGTTTTATACTATCCGATTAGATATAGTGAGATCAGTATTACCCTGAAAGCGACAAGTACTTTTTGTATTTTTCAGAACACAATTAGGGGAGTGTTGATCATGCGGTTTTCCAATTTTGTCGAGAATGTGAAGGGCTGGGCATTAGCCCTGGCATTGACCAGTTTCGTGGCCGTATCGGCCTGCACACCCAGTGCCAGCGATGATACCGAAACACTCGCGGCAAGCGCTTTGGATTGCCCCAATCGGCTCGGCTGGTCGGAAAATCTCCCGACTTATTTCGAAGCTGACGCGAAATTGCCGACGAGCTTTAGCGATACGGCTGTCGATTGCGATTTTCATGAATGGTCATGGGAAGCCTTCGCTTGGGCAACCGCCGAGATCGACGGAACCCCGCGCTTTATGACGATGGCAACACTCGATGCGCTGACTTCTGACACCAGTTCCTCGGACGGTATGCTGCGCTTGGGCGCCCACTCAAACAAGCCGCACGCTATGCCAACGGGCGAGAATGCTGGCGCAATTACCGAGGCCGATGGCAATATGCTGGTCGGCGGCAACGGCTACCCCGTTTACGCCTCAGTCCATATGAACGATTCCTATTTACAAACCGCCAAGGCCAATATGGTCGAAGGCGGCGCCTATGCCGCGAATGCCGGTAAGGACACCGGCTCCGGCGAAGAATGCGGCGGCGCTGGCAACGCATATTATTTCAATTGCGGCTCGGCAGTGTTCAAAGCGACATGGTATCGCCTTGCCGATGGCGAAACGGCGCCTGCAGGTGCTTACACAACGCAGGCCCAAGTCCCAGTGCTGGAGAATGATTGCACCGGAACAACCTGTATCGCCAAATCGAGCGGCACGTTCACCACTGTCACCGTTGCGCTCGTCGGGCTGCACGTAGTTGCCTATATCGAGAACCACCCCGAGATGGTTTGGGCTACATTCGAGCATGTTCGCAATTCACCGTCTGTACCGGATGGTACCTTTGCCTATGGCGACCAAAGCGTAGATGAAGATTATACTTTCTACGACGCAGGCACACCGTTCGCTGCTGACAAGATCCTGGTCAAGAATGACAGTGCTGCCGTTCTGAAATTTGACGAGGCATCGCAAACTTTCTCACCAGTTACACAAGTGGTCCAGATGAACCGCACTGGCGGCGAAAATCAGGAGAACGGTCCGGCCAATATTGCAGCCGTAAACTCCGCATCTATGACAGAGTTCAAGAACGAGAACTCGCCTTTCCAAGACTATTTCCTGGTTGGTACGGTGTGGTTCAAGCCGGACGTCTACACCGCTGACAATGCCAACATCCAGAACAAGAACTTCAACTGGAAAGGCATTGCTCAGGGCAGCGAGGCGCTGGCAAACATGACTGCGGAAACCTTCATGCAGGCACCCGGGACAGGCGATCAGCTCAACTGCTTCACTTGCCACAATCCGACGTCGTACAGCTTCGAACAAGGATCAACCGAGCCGATGCGCAGGGTGGCTATCAGTCATGCACTGGGCGTTGGCTCTGAGTTTGAAGCGAAGAATACGATTCCGGTTGAAGACGGGGATAACACTGGAGAATGAGATATAGCGGGCGGAGGCCTACGCGCTTCCGCCCTCCTTATTCGTCCCCGACGCGTTCAATATCAGCACCGACTAAAGCGAGCTTCTCTTCCAAGCGCTCATAGCCACGATCCAAGTGATACAGGCGGCGAACCTGCGTTTCGCCTTCGGCTGCAAGCCCCGCAATCACGAGGCTCATCGAGGCGCGCAGATCGGTGGCCATCACTTCGGCACCGGTTAGCGTATCGACGCCGGTTACCACTGCTTTACGACCATCGGTTTCGATATCGGCGCTCATCCGGTTAAGTTCAGGCACATGCATGAAGCGATTTTCGAAAATCGTTTCCGTCAGCACACTGGTACCCTCAGCTTTGCAGAGCAGCGCCATCAACTGCGCCTGCATATCCGTGGCGAGGCCGGGATAAGGTGCAGTGGTCAAATTGGTTGCTTTGAGTGGACCGTTGGCAGCAATCTTCACGCCATCCTTCACCGCTTCATACTCAACGCCGATGGCTTCTAGCGCTTTCAGCGTCGCCATCATCTCGTCAGCTTTTGCCCCCTCAAGCATGACTTCGCCGCCAGTAATTGCCGCCGCACATGCATAAGAGCCCGCTTCGATCCGGTCAGCCATCACCTTGTACGTCGCGCCGTTGAGCTTCTTAACTCCGTGGATTGTCAGATCAGATGTACCGATCCCTTCAATCTCCGCGCCCATTGCAACCAGCAGATTGCACAGATCGCCAATCTCCGGTTCACGCGCGGCATTGCTGAAGCGGCTTGTGCCGCTTGCAAGCACCGCAGTCATCAGAGCATTTTCCGTCGCGCCAACTGACACAACCGGAAAATCAAAATCGCCGCCAGGTAACCCGCCATCGGGCGCGTGCGCACGAACATAACCTGCGGCCAGTTCAATCTCGCCGCCAATCGCTTCGATAGCTTTCAGGTGCAAATCGATGGGCCGGTTACCAATAGCGCAACCGCCGGGCATTGAGACGGTCGCTTCTCCAGCACGCGCGAGCATTGGGCCCAGAACGAGAATCGAAGCCCGCATTTTACGAACCAGATCATATGGCGCGACAGTCGAAGTCAGTCGCGCCGCTTCATAAGTCACCATCCGGCCGAAATCTTCAGGCCGGTTGCCGCGAATGCTCGTCGACACACCAAACTGCGTCATCAAATGCTGGAAGCCATCAATATCAGCCAGACGCGGCAAGTTGCGCAGCGTTAGCGGTTCTTCAGTCAGCAGCGCACAGGGTATCAATGTCAGCGCTGCATTTTTCGCGCCGGAAATCGGAATAGTGCCGGAAAGGCGTTTTCCGCCCTGAATGAGTATCTTGTCCATCCACGCGGTTTAGCCAGAATGACAGCGGGGGCAAGGGATGGTGTAGCTTTCCTGATCAGCAATGTTGACGGCGTAGACTCGCCGGACGTATCGCTTCGGAATGACTGAACACAAACCAATCAAAAAAGCCGTGTTTCCCGTTGCAGGTCTCGGTACCCGCTTCCTTCCCGCCACCAAGGCCATCCCCAAGGAATTGCTCCCAATCGTCGACCGGCCTTTGATCCAATATGCGGTCGATGAAGCGCGTGAGGCCGGGATCGAGCAGATCATTTTTGTTACGGGGCGCGGCAAAACCGCGATCGTCGAACATTTCGACATCGCCTACGAGCTCGAGTCCACCATGGGCGAACGCGGCAAAGACATGTCCGTGCTTGAAGCGACCCGCGCGACTCCGGGCGATATCATTACAGTCCGCCAGCAGGTCCCTCTTGGTCTTGGCCACGCGATCTGGTGCGCGCGCGCAATTGTGGGCGATGAACCCTTCGCGATCCTGCTTCCCGACGAATTGATGGTAGCGCAGCAAGGCGGCGGAACGGGCTGTATGAAGCAAATGGTCGAGGCCTACAATGAAGTCGGCGGCAATCTGATCAGTGTGCTGGAAGTGCCGCATGAGGAAGTCAGCAGCTACGGCGTGATCGACCCGGGTACAGAGAGCGGTTCGCTGACCGAAGTCAAAGGGCTGGTCGAAAAACCCCCCGTCGATCAAGCACCGTCAAACAAGATCGTCTCGGGCCGTTATATCCTGCAGCCAGAAGTCATGCGCACGCTTGAGAACCAAGAAAAGGGCGCAGGCGGAGAGATCCAGCTGACCGACGCCATGGCCAAGATGATCGGCGATCAGCCGTTCAATGCGGTGACTTTCGAAGGCCGCCGGTTCGATTGCGGAAGCAAGCTCGGCTTTGTCGAAGCAACGCTGGCGCTTGCGTTGGAGCGCGACGATATGGGCAATGATGTCCGCGCAATGGCGCACAAACTTCTGAAATAGGCGGCTGGTGGATCAATCCTCAGGCCCCAGCGCTTCACCACGAAGCAATTTGTCAGCCATCGCATCGATCTCAGCATCATCGAAATTCCAATTTTGGATGATGTGTTTTGGATGCAGCGCAGCGTTAAGGCACGCCAGATGCGCTGATCCGCCATGCGACATTCCGAGATTCTGATCGGCGTTCAGCGTGATATCGATCGCACTGAACTCGGTCCCCATTGGCTCATCGCAGAACAAACAGGGCGACGAATTGGATTGGGGTTTAGGCGTGCTCGACTTTGAGGCCGGCTGTTCGGGTTTGCTGAGACGATCAATCAGCTCCGTTATAGCCCGATTGAAGTCCCCGGATTCTTCGGCATCAGCCCAAAGCTCTGTCAACTCACTGTAACTGACCACCGCCGAAACCGAATCGCGAGCAAGATCAAGAAGTTCGGCTGACGGTTTGCCGAGATCATCCACGATCTTGGACAAGCCATCGGGCATGGACTTGGACCGATGCCCGCGCATTGCGGCAACACATTCGGCTGCGACCACTATCCGGCAGGCACAATCGGCGTCGATCAACGCTCCCCAGCCAGAACCGTCAAACGCGGCCGCAATGACTTGAACGCTGTCGATTTCATCGACGAAATCCAGCGCAGTGTCATTCTCGAACGATCTGGCACCCCAAGCGCCCATAAGAAACCCCTCCTGCTCTTCCGATAGAATAAGCAGGAGGGGTAAAAATCGCCTGAATAGTGCGGTGCCTTAGTTAGCCGAACTATCAGATCCGGCTGAACCTTTGCCCTTGCTTGCGGGCTTGGAGGCACGTTTGGCCCCGGCTTCGACAACCTGTTCTTGCACATCCGCAATAACATCGGAAAGCGAAGCCGCGCCTTCTTCAACCGCCGGACCTTTGACAAGACCGTTGAGCGAGGAGCCATCAAGCCCAAGCTCTTGCATCAGCCCGTCGAGGACCGGTGCCTGTGCGCGGTACGACAGAGCCGCTGAAAGAGCGTCGGTGGCAAGGTTGCCCGATCCGCCTCCGGCTCCAGCTGCCCCGGCTGAACCGCCGCCGCCATTTTGGGTGAGCCCGTCGACCTGAACGATCTTGATCGAGTCGATTGCCTCCATCGGCTTGGCGCTTTCCTTGATGACTTCGGGCAGCACCTTGAGCAGAGCCAGCTTGGTCTGCAAGCTGATCTGATCCATCGACAGAATGTTGGCCGCTTCGTTGATCGCTTGCTGACCGGCAGCTTCGACTTCGAAGCGGATCCGGGCAGCTTCGGCGCGGAGCTTTTCAGCTTCGGCTTCACCGCTGGCTTCCAAACGGATGGCTTCAGCGCGGTTTGCCGCAGCATCCTTCTCAGCCTCTGCCTCAACCTTAACCTGGATCGCATCACGTTCGGCAATCTTGGCGGCCTCGATCAGTTCGATCCGCTTATCACGATCGGCAATCTCGGTTTCCCGAGCGGTCAAGACGCCTTCCTCGGCTGCAACCGCAGTCGCACGTGCAGCATCGGCTTCGGCTTTCGCTTGGCTTTCCTCACGTGACTTGTTCTGGACAGCAATCTGCTGTTCCTGACGCGCGATCTCCAGAGCACGAACCTGATCGATCCGGGCCTCTTCAACCGTCCGGTCAGCTTCAATCTGCTGGGCGTCGACTTCCTTCTTCGCGGTAATCCGCGCGGCTTCAGCTTCGCGGTTACGCTCTGCTTGCTCACGGGCGACTTCGGAAGATTGCTTAGCGCGGCGCATTTCAACTTCACGCTCTTGCTCCAGCCGGGCAAACTCATTGTCACGCCCAATTTCAAAGCTCGCTTGATCGGCTTCAAGGTTCTTCGTTTCCATCTGGACGCGCGTGTCCTGCTCGATGTCGTTTCGCGCCTTCTTGCGCAGTTCGATCTGCTCGGTCAGCTTGGTCAAACCTTCGGCGTCAAACGCGTTATTGGCGTTGAAATGCTCGATAGAGGTTTGGTCGAGACCGGTCAGTGAAACCGATTCCAGCTCCAGACCGTTCATCGCAAGGTCGTTAGACGACACTTGCTGCACTTTCTGCACGAAGTCAGCGCGTTGCTCATGAAGCTCATTCATGCTCATACCCGCCGCGACCGAACGCAGCGCATCAACAAACTTACCCTCAACGAGGTCTTTCAGAGCCTCTGGGTGCATTGTCCGAAGACCCAGCGTCTGCGCTGCCATTGCAATCGCCTCGCTATCGGGGCGCACGCGGACATAGAATTCCGCCTTCACATCGATCCGTAAGCGATCGAGTGTAATCAGCGCGTCCGCGTTTTTGCGTTCAACCGCGAGCCGCACCGTGTTCATATTGACCGGCATGGTTTCATGCAGGACCGGCAGCACCAATGCGCCGCCATTCATGACCACTTTCTCACCGCCAAAGCCTGTACGGACGAAACCAATTTCCTTGGTCGCGCGGCGATACAGGCGCGTGATTGTAAAACCGATCACCAGCAGGAAAGCAAAGCCCGATCCCGCCCAAATTCCAATTGTTGTCAAACTCTCCATATATTCTCTTTTCTTCTACTGAGTGGGTGCAAGCCGTGGCTCCTCGAGCCGGCTGGCGTAAAAAGTCGCGCCCTCGCGGCGGACCAGCAGGACGGTTTCACCCGCCTGAATTTCTTCTTTCTCGTTGTGCGGTTCGACCATCACATTATGCGCTTGGCCATGATAGTCGCGCACGCGAGCACGAGCAGGCGAACCAACGCGCGCGGTCCCATCTAGGACTTCCGCGCGGCGGCCGACCAAAGTCTTAACCGATACCGCTGTCGTTTCATCCTGCGGCAGAATAGCCCCAAGCGGTCGAGCGACGATGCCGTTGACAGGCAGCGCTGCGCCGCCAGAAATCAATGCGGCGAGCCAAACATAGAGCGGCGAACCGGTAAGGTTCTCAGCGAAAAGTTGAGTGCTCACACCAATACCCGCAAAGATGAATAGAAAGCTCGCGAGCCAGATGGTGAAGGGCACGCGGCCAAGACCGATCATGCTCATCAATCCGTCGACCGCGCCTACGCTCGAAACATCGGCATCGAGATCGACGTCCATATCAACATCAATGTCAACGTCCGCATCGGTACCGTCCAGCAGATCACTCACGCCCAATACCTGAGCAGCCGCCAACAAGATCATGATGCCAAGTGCTACCGCAAATGGCAGGTTATGGTCGGCAAATAGGCTCACGAAATCATACCCAAGAACTCGCTTCCGAGTTCGGGTCTCCCCTGTTCAATCATTTTCATCATGCGACATTATATAACACAATCCGGACCAAATTGGTAGGAAAATCGGATTCGTGGCTGTCGATTTATGACTCTATGTCAAACGCTTAGGGATATTTTCTGACAATCCTAAGTCAGCGTCAGCCCGCCATCGACGACCAGCGTTTGGCCGAGAATATAGGATGCCATCGGAGAGGCGAGAAAAAGCGCTGCGCTCGCCAACTCAGCGGGGTCCCCGGTCCGGCGGAGCGGAATTTTGCTGATGGCCTGTTCGGTGCGCTCCTCATCATCGAAGGTGACTTTAGTCATCTTCGTTTTGACGAAGCCGGGTGCGATGCCGTTGACCCGAATGCCATCGCGTGCCCAAGCAGCAGCTAAGTTGCGGACAAGCGCAACGGCGGCGGCCTTGCTCGCGCCATAGGCCGGATTGCCGATTGTCGCATGGAAAGCTGCGGTAGAACTGATAATTTGCAGCGACCCATCCGCCTCTTTCAGCGCGGGATGGAATTTGCGCCCGCAATCCATGACTGATGTGAGGTTCACATCGACGACCTTATGCCAACCCTCCCGCGTAAATTCACCGCGACCATATTGCACAGCGCCTTGGCACAGGATCAGCGTATCGAGCCGGTCGATCGCCGGCGCCGCATCTATGGCTTCGGGGTCGGACACATCGACATGGGTGTAATGCAGGCCGGTAAGGTCGGAGCCTTCTTCTTCCGCATAATCCGCCGCGCTTGCACGCGTGCCCCAGACATGCACTTCAGCACCCGCCGCGCGGAAAGCCTGCGCCATTCCATTGCCGATCCCGCTTGATCCTCCAACAACGAGAGCAGTTTTGCCGGAGAAATCGAGAGGGTCAGTCATGTGTTTTCTTGCGAGAGGGAGCAATGCGAAGCGGCAGGGTTTTGAGCCCGCCGACGAATGTGGATTTGGAACGAAGCGGTTCACCCGCCAGTTCGATGCTGTCGAGCCGGTCGAGCAGTGCTTCAAACAAGATGCGCATTTCCAGCCGCGCCAGATGGAGGCCGAGGCATTGATGCGCGCCCGCCCCGAAAGCCAGATGCCGGTTGGGACTGCGCGCGGCATCGAAGCGGCGCGGATCGTCGAATTGCGCAGGGTCGTGATTGGCAGCGACATAATTGATCATCAGCCAATCATCTTTCTTGATCTGCTGGCCGCCGATCTCTGTGTCTTCAGCCGCGGTGCGCATGAAATGCTGCACCGGGCTGGTCCAACGGATCGCCTCTTCAACAATGCCCGGTAGCAATGAACGGTCGGCTTTGACTCGTACGAACTGCTCCGGGTCTTGCGCCAAGGCAAGCATCGCGCCTGCTGTCGAGGCAGAAGTGGTGTCATGCCCTGCGGCTGCCAGAATGATGTAATAGCCCATCATATCGCGGTCGTTAAGCGGCTCACCATCCACGGTCGCATTGGCGATTGTACTCGCAACATCGCCCGTTGGGCTGGCGCGTTTCTCCGCGGTAATCCCAGCGAAATACTTCTCGAAGTCAGCTACCGCCCCCGCAACCAGTTGAGTGATCTGCTCGGGCGTCATGTTCTTCATACCCGACTGGTTGAGATCATCATCCTGCCCGCCAAACATTTGCTGCGTGAGCATCAGCATGCGCGGTTCGTCCTCCTCGGGTACGCCCATGATCTGCATCACCACATGTAGCGGATAGGGTGCCGAGACGAGCGGAACGAAATCAACTTCAGGACCGGCACTGACCAGTTTCTGGACGGTCTTGTCTGCAAGCGCGCGAATCTCATCCTCAACCGAACGCAGGTTCTTAGGCATGAACCATTCCTGCGTCAGCTTGCGGTACTTCATATGAATCGGCGCATCGAAAGTAACCAGGCTGGCAACCATATGCGGGCTGCCGCCAGTCATCGCCTTGGCAAATTCAATACCTTCATTGAGCGAGAATACGACTGTGCGCGGATGATTGAGGAAAGTCTGGTTATCCTTCGAAATACGCATCACATCATCATAGGATGTGATCAACCAGAACGGGTCAAATACGCCCTCTGCATCGGGCAGCACTTTGACCACGCCATGCTCCGAGCGAAGATGATCGAACGTATCCAACAGCGTATCCCATTCGGCATACGATGCCGGATCAATCACCGCACGCGCCAGATCGCCTTGGATCACAGCTTCGCCCGCCACGTTAGTTCGCCTCCGCAGCCTGCTGGTACTCGTCTTTCAGCTTGCGCTTATAGAGCTTGCCATTGGCTTCACGCGGAAGCTCGGGACGAAAGTCAAAGATGCGCGGCATCTTGAGGCGCGCCAATTCGCCAGACAGGAAGTCGGTTAGTTCCGCTTCCAAGGCTTCATCAGCACCATCCATCGAAACCGGCTGCACCACAGCAACCACCTTCTCACCCATTTCGGGACATGGCGCACCGATCACGGCAGCATCCATCACCTTGTCATGCGTGATAAGCAGGTTCTCGACCTCTTGCGGATAGATGTTCACCCCGCCCGATATGATCATGTTGGAACGGCGGTCGGTCAGATAAAGAAAGCCTTCCTCATCCAGCTTTCCAATATCGCCGAGGGTGGTCCATCCTTTGGGGTGGGTCGCTTCTTTCGTTTTGTCCGCGTCCTTGTGGTATTGGAATGGATAGGGGCTCTCGAAGAAGACAACGCCTTCTTCGCCGGCAGGCACTTCATCGCCATTATCATCGCAAATATGGATCGTGCCGAGAATAGCCCGGCCAACGGTGCCCTGATGAGTCATCCAATCCGCGCTGCCGACCATGGTCATGCCATTGCCTTCGCTACCCGCGTAATATTCAAAGATGATCGGACCCCACCATTCGATCATCTCTTTCTTGATATCGACCGGGCATGGCGCGGCGGCGTGCAATGCGCCTTTGTGGGTTGAGAGGTCGTATTTGCTGCGAATATCCTCGGGCAATTTGAGCATCCGGACGAAATGCGTTGGCACCCATTGGCTGTCGGTAATGCCGTACTTCTCGATCGTCGCGAGAGCGCCTTCAGGGTCGAATTTCTCCATCACCACCACAGTGCCACCAAGCCGGTGGATCGTGCTCGACCAACCGAGCGGTGCCGCATGATAGAGCGGCGCAGGCGATAGATAGACGCAGCTACCGTCACCCTTGATCTGGAAGCCCATCGTCGCAAGCCCCATCAATGGTGTAGGCGCTTCAACCGCCGGATCTTCGGGCGGCGCAGGAAGAATACCCTTGGGCCTGCCGGTGGTTCCGGAACTATACAGCATCACCCGGCCAACGCTTTGATCGGCAATCGGATCAGACGGTTGTGCAGCCAATGTCTCTTCAGCATCCACACCGAAGATCAACAGGCCCAGCTCGCTACGTTCGGAGCGAACGATGTCAGTCACAGCATCAAATTTGCGCGTCGAGATCAACAGCTTCGCGTCGCTATCGTCTAGGATGTAGAGGATCTCAGAAGCGGTCAGATGAGTTGAGATCGGAACCAGCACCGTACCTGCACGCTGCGAGGCCCAATACATCTCATGATAGCGGGCGTTGTTCTCCATAAGAACGCCAAACGCCTCACCCTCTTTCAAACCTTGCGAACGCAGCCAGTGCGCGATGCGGTTCGCGGCTTCGTCCATTTCGCGATACGTTACGGTTTCGCCGCTGCCAGCCATAATAATGGCGGGATGGTCGGGCCTGCTTTGCGCGAATTGAATGGGATGCATGGTTTTTCAGTTCCTCTCTGAAATGCATCCTATTCACGCGTGCAGCGCGGGCAAGAGGAATCGCCAAAGAAAAGGGGCCGCAGATCGCTCCGCAGCCCCCTTAGACACCCTCTCCCGATGCCTAACTAGAAAATCGCTGTGCTTACTGTCCGCCGCGACCGGCTTCTTCGGCAGGCTTAGCCGCTGCCTGCTGCGCCTTAGTTTCTACCATATAAGGAATCGGGTTGACCGCTTTGCCCTCGACACGAACTTCATAGTGGAGATGCGGCCCAGTCGAGCGACCGGTTGAACCGACATAACCGATAATGTCGCCCTTTTTAACATTCTGCCCATTGGCAACGGCGATCCGCGACATGTGCGCGAAGCGGGTTTGAACGCCTGCCCCGTGTTCCATCGAAACATACAGGCCGTAGCTGCTGAAACGCTCTGCCTTGCTCACGATACCGTCAGCAGTGGCATAAATTGGCGTGCCGGTTGGCGCGGCCAGATCGATACCTTTGTGCGCGCGGCGGCCACCAATGACGGGGTGTGTGCGCATGCCAAAACCACTGCTCAATCGTGCGTTATCCAAAGGCATCCGCGAAGGGATAGATACTTTGGTTACTGGCGCTGGCGCTGCTTTGTCATCGCCATCAAGCGATTCCCACTGCGCGAAAAGCTGTTTGAAATTCTCGTCACTACCGGTGATCGAGGATTTTTCTGCGTTGCGCACTGGCGCTGGCAATTCAGCCGTTGCCGCAGAGGTGTTGGCTATGGCCGGGCTTGCACCCATTACCGCAAAGCCTGCCACACAAAGTGCCGCTTTTGCGAAACCACGCTTAAACATTGATACGACCACAAACCGTCCTTTTTATCTGGTACTTTCGCACCAATGAGGATCCCTGTTGAAGCAACCCGACCCCCCAAGGGAGGACTGCCCGAAACTGTTAGAAACGCGAATGGGAACCATCCTTTGTTTCGTTGATTGTGGGTTATGGATACAAAATTTTACGTGGCAAGCTCCGCATAGAAGTCCCGCGACAAACCGGCTGCAAGACGCGCTGAGTCGTTAAATGGAGCCTTTAGCCCCCCTCTAAAATGCTCCCGAACCAAGGATTTCCAACGTTTTTCGGGTGATTCTGCGTTTTCCGCACAGATTGCGACGAAATGCTTGGTGCCAATTGCGACATGTCGGATTTCATCGTCAAGGATACGACTCAGTATCTTGGCACCATCCTCGTCTCCTTGCGAACGCACACGCTCCAGCGTTGCGGGAGTGACATCAAGACCGCGCGCTTCAAGAACCATCGGCACAATGGCCAATCTCGCTGCCACATCATGCGATGTGCGCTCGGCAGTTTCCCAAAGGCCAGCATGCGCTGGAAGCGCCCCATAATGGCTGCCAAGGCGGCGCAGTTTCCGGTCGAGGATCGCAAAATGCATCGCCTCGTCCGCCGCCACCGACATAAAGTCAGAAACGAACTCTTCCCCCAACTTGCCGCCAAACCGCCCTGCCATATCGAGCGCAAGATCAATCGCGACGAATTCGATATGTGCCAGCGCATGCCACAGGGCCAGTCGTCCTTTTTCAGAACCACCCTTACCCCGGCGCGGCATATTGCGCGGGTCCAGTAGCTCGGGCTCGTTTGGCCAAGAAGGCCGGTCGGGCATCGCTGTTTCAAACCCAAAACTCAGCCTGCCCAAACGCCAATTGCGCGCGGCATCGCGGGCGGCCATCACTTTGGCGCGCGGATCAGCGGTTAGCAATGCAGCACTGATCGCGGCACTCAGAGATGGTCTGGTATCGGTCAAAGAGCTTGGGCAGCCTCAAGCACTTCGGCGGCATGGCCTTTGACGTTCACTTTGGGCCAGACCTGCGCGATTTTGCCGCTTTCATCGACCAAATAAGTTGTGCGAACCATGCCCATATAGGTTTTTCCGTACATCTTCTTCTCAGTCCAGATGCCGAGCTCGTCAGACAGGCCGCCTTCTTCAGCGTCAGTCGCCAAAGCAACTGTCAGATCATGTTTGGCGATGAAGTTCTGGTGCTTCTTCGGCGAACATTTGCTGATACCGAGAATGGTCGCACCAGCCTTCTCAAAATCGGCTTTGAGAGCGGAGAAATCCTTCGCTTCATTGGTGCAGCCGGGGGTGTTGTCCTTGGGATAGAAGAACAAGACCAATTTTTGCCCTTTGAAATCGGACGCTTTCACAGTTCCGCCATCGGGCGTTTCCATTGGAATATCGGGCATCGTCGAACCAGCTTCAGTCATTCGGGCGTCTCCAGTTTAACATCAAAAATCTCTTTCCAGCTTGCCGCGACAATCTGCCGCGCTTCGCTGAACCTGCGCAATAGATCGGAGTAGTCCGCACACTTGCAAGCCTTAGCGAGTGCTACGGCAGCACTCGAAGCAGGCTTCACTCCATCTGGAGCAAGCAATCGAGCAGACACCAGCAGGCGGGTCATTAGATCATGCGCATCACTCAAAGCATCGGGTACCAGCTTTTGTTCCGTCAGCGCCGCAATTGCTCCTCGTAGATCGGGCGTGAATGCCACGCGGTCCCTGAGCTGCAGGTAATGCACAAGGAATTCAAGATCGACCAAACCTCCGCGTGAGAGCTTGGCGTCCAGCGGGCCTTTCGCGGGTTTGTGCGCCGCCATTTCATCACGCATCTTCAGCACATCTTTGCGCAGCACATTGGGGTCGCGTGGCTGGTCAAGCACCGAAGCAATGATGGTCTCGAGGTTGGCCTTCGCCTCGGGCGGGCCGACAAGAACGCGCGCGCGCGTCAGCGCCATATGCTCCCAAGTCCACGCATCCTCGCGCTGATATTTGGCAAAGCTCTCAATGCTGACAGCAAGCGGTCCCTGCGCGCCCTGCGGCCTCAAGCGTGTATCGACTTCATAGAGCGCGCCCTGCGCTGTAGGTACGCTGAGCGCGGCACTCACGCGCTGCGCCAGCCGGTTGTAGTAGAGCGTCGCGCCAAGCGGTCGCGGGCCATTGGATTCCGGCGCATGCGACCCGCTGAACAGATAGATAATATCAAGATCGGAGGCATGGGTCAGCGCTCCGCCGCCTAGCCGACCGAGACCAATGATTGCAAGTTCGCTGTCTTCGATCAACCCATGCGTCTGCGCAAAGTCAGCGCGCGCAGCTTGCGCAGCAACCGAAAGCGAGGCTTCCGCAACGTGAGAAAGACCTGCGGCGAGGTCCAGCGGGTCCTGTGCCGCCTCGATCAATTGCACGCCCATCGCGAAGCGCTTTTCGCCCGTAACGATACGGATGCGATCAAGAATGCGTTCGTAGTCGTCTCCAGCCTCGGCTTGAGTCATACTGCTCTTGAGCGCGTCAACATCGCCCGGAAGATCAAGCGCGCTGCGATCAATCAAGCTGTCGAGCAGTTCTGGCCGTCTGCTCAGCTCATCGGCCAACGGATCAGCTAGCGTCAGGATGCGCACCAACTGGTCGAACAGTCCCGGGCGAGCCTCAAGCAAGCGGAAGAGATTGATCGCGCTTGGTGTTTTACTCAGGAAACTCTCCCACCGAAGGAGTGCGCGCTTGGGGTTAGTCGCCTCTGACAGCGCCTCGAGCAATGCAGGCAATATCGCCTCAAACGCTGCAATCGCGGCTGGACTGCGCAACGCTCTGATCTTCCCGTCGCTCCATGCACGGATCCGTGCGGCCAATTCAGCGGGATCCGGAAAGCCAAGCTGGTCGAGATTGTCCTTCAATGTATCGCCGCCCGGCACCGCGACACTCCGCGAGCCATCGACATCGATCAATGCGTCGAAATGCGCTGCCACTTGACCGGTTATGTCGCGCAAATCATCGAGCAGCGCTTTCGCATCATCATATCCGCCCAGCCTGGCAACATTCTCCAGCGCTTCACCTTCAGGCAACGAATGCGTCTGATGGTTGTTCACCATTTGCAGTCGATGCTCGATTGTGCGCAACCGATCATAAGACACGCCCAATTCCTCGGCATCAGCGGGACTAATGATCTCTGCTGCCGCCAGAGCATCGAGCGCTGCACGCGTTCCGCGAAGCCGCAGGGATGGATTGCGCCCACCATGGATTAACTGGTGCGTTTGAGTGTAGAATTCGACCTCGCGAATGCCGCCGCGCCCCTGTTTTATGTTAAACCCGGGCTGCGGTTCGCTTGGCCCTGCATGGGTGGTGCGGATTTGTGCGGTTAGACGGCCGATCTCTTCGATAGCTCCGAAATCAAGGCTGCGCCGCCAGACAAAAGGCCGGATCGATTCAAGAAACTCCTCGCCAGCTTCGATGTCGCCCGATGCCGCCCGAGACCGGATAAAAGCAGCCCGCTCCCACGCCAAAGCCGACGATTCATAATGTGTCAGCGCAGCATTCAAGGGGATCGCCAAAGGGCTGACTTCAGAAGCAGGCCGCAATCGCAGATCCACGCGAAAGACAAACCCTTCCGCCGTATTGTTTGATAGCAGTTGGACAATTTCCCGCGCGTAGCGCTGCGCCGCCTCGCCCGGTTCGTCGCGCTCTCTGCGCGGCAAAGTTTCCGGATCAAACAGCAAGATCGGATCGATATCCGAACTGTAATTGAGCTCGCACGCACCATGCTTACCCAACGCAATGCCAATCATCCCCACAGGCTCGGCATCGGGCACACGGCGCCTAATCGCAGCCGAAATCGCCGTATCTAGCGCGCGATCAGCCAACGCTGAAAGTTCGGTCATCACACGCCCGACAGGGAATTCGCCCGCCATATCGCCAATCGCCAGCGCTGTGGAATATGCCAACCGCTCGCGCCTTAGGCTCACGCCGATATCGGAGACACCATCGCCAGCCTGCTTGGCCCACTCCAACGCTTCCTCGCCATGCCCATTAGCAAGTAGCTCGGCCAATTCGGGTTGGCGCTCCAAAGCGTTGCACAGGAAAGGCGAATACGCACGCGCCCGCTCCATCGCCGATTGCCAATCAGGGGAAGATCGCGTGCCGTTCATCCGCATTGCCCTTGCCCCAATTCGCCAGCTTTGCAATGGAGGCGCATCACAAATCCATCGCTGGCCCATTGCGGCTGCGCGAGGACCGAAGAGGAATTCACATGATCCGCAAATGCCTTGCTTTATCGGCTGCGCTTATGCTCGCCGCATGCAATACCGCACCCGAACTGGATATTCCCGATGTGGAGCCGGGCGAGATTTCGCAAGAGACGATGGTCGATATCACCCGTCAACTGTCTTCTGACGAGTTCGATGGCCGGATGCCTGGCACGGCGGGCGAGGAGAAAACCGTCACGCTACTGATCGAGAAATATAAAGCCGCAGGACTGAAGCCGGGCAATGGCGATAGCTGGGTTCAGAAAGTTCCGCTGGTTGAAATTACTGGCAAGGATTTCTCACCCCTGACGATCAAAGGAGAGGGCACAGAGATCAATCTGGAAGCGCGAAAAGATTGGGTCGGCGTGACCTACCGCGAAGACGCGACCACTTCGCTGGAAGATAGCGAGTTGGTATTCGTCGGTTACGGAATCACCGCACCGGAGCGCGGCTGGAACGACTATGAAGGTCTCGACATGGCGGGCAAAACTGCCGTCATTCTGGTCAACGACCCCGACTATGGTACCGGCACGCTAGAGGGCCCCTTCAATGGCGATGCGATGACCTATTACGGGCGCTGGACCTATAAGTATGAAGCCGCAGCCAAGGCTGGCGCAGCAGGCGCGATCATTGTCCATGATACCGAGCCGGCATCCTATGGCTGGAACGTGGTCGAAAGCAGCTGGTCCGGCCCACAAGCCTATGCCCAACGCGGCGCGAATGCACCTGAGCTAACACTGGTAAATGGTTGGGTGCAAAAAGATGCAGCCGCCAAGATTATGGAGACCGCCGGTCAGGATCTGGCCAAGCTATCCGAAGCAGCGAAGGAAAAGGGCTTCAAAGCGGTACCGCTCGGCCTAACCGCCAGTGCCAGCTTCTCCAACGATATCAAGAAGTATGAAACGCAGAACGTGATCGGGATCCTGCCCGGGACCGAGCGTCCCGATGAGTATGTAATGCACACCGCGCATTGGGATCATCTCGGTCGCTGCACAGCAGCACCTGATGGAGACGACATCTGCAATGGTGCTATCGACAATGCGACGGGTACCGCAGCGTTGGTCGCTCTCGCACAAGCGCATGCGCAGGCAGGCGCGCCCGCACGCAGCTTGGTTTTCTTGGCAGTGACGGCTGAAGAACAAGGCTTGCTCGGCGCAGACTATTACGCAGCCAATCCGATCTTCCCGCTCGCGCAAACCGTTGGCGGCATCAATATGGACGCCCTGCCAGTGGTGGGTGTTTCGAAAGACGTGACAGTCGTGGGACCCGGCAAATCCAAGCTTGACGACTTCCTGAACAAGGCGCTCGAACTCGATGGCCGCACTGCGACACCCAATCCGAACCCAGAAGCAGGATATTACTATCGCTCGGATCATTTCGCCTTTGCCAAGCGCGGCGTGCCGATGCTCTATGTCAAAGGCGGCGAAGATCTTGTCGATGGTGGCCGCGAGGCTGGTGAGGCAGCGGCGAAAGACTACCGCGCCAACCGCTATCATGGACCTAAAGATGAGTTCGATGAGAGCTGGGATTGGAGCGGGGTGATGGCCGATTTGCAACTCTTCTACCGCCTTGGCCAAATGCTCGGCAACAGCACTAGCTGGCCCAATTGGGTCGAGGGTGATGAGTTCGAAGGAATCCGCAACGAAAGCTGCGCGGCTGCCGAAAGCGGCTGCTGAACTCTATACCAACCGAACCTCCGAAAGCCGGTCCATGACCATCCATATGCCGCCCGAATGGGCACCGCAGGATTGGTTGTGGATCGGCTTTCCACATGATGCAGACGAATGGCCGGGCTATCTTGAGCGTGCTCAAGAGCAAATCGCCGCTTTTGCCAATGCGGTTGCTGAAAGCGGGCAAGAGGTTCGCTTGCTTGTGCGCAATGAAGCCAATGAGGCGCGGGCACGCGAATTGGTCAGCGATGCCGTAACGCTGGAACCCCGAAGCTACGGCGATATCTGGCTGCGCGATACGGGGCCTTTGATCGTTTCGCGCGGGGCACAGCGCGTCGCCAAACGCTTTGGCTTCAATGGCTGGGGCGGTAAATATCTGATGGAAGGTGACCAAACAATCGGTTCGGAGATTGCCGCCGATGCTGGCTTGCTGGTCGAAATATCCGACTGGATTCTCGAAGGCGGCGCGATTGATGGTGACGGCACCGGATTGGTCGTAACTACCGAACAATGTTTGCTCAACCCAAACCGCAATCCTGATCTATCGCGCGCTGATATCGAGCAAAGATTGAAGGACGACTTGGGGTTCGAGCGTGTACTATGGCTCGGCGACGGCTTGGTCAACGATCACACCGACGGCCATGTCGACAACCTCGCGCGGTTTGTCGCCGCGAATACTTTGCTCATTCCCACACCATCGGGACCGGATGATCCGAATATCGGGATCTATGGTGCTGCTCGCACTCGCGCCGAAGCCGCCGAAGTGAGCATCATCGACGTCCCGTCACCCGGACTGATTGAACGCGACGGACAAATCGAACCGGCGAGCTACGTCAACTTCGCCATCACAACACATCTGGTTGTGGTGCCCACCTTCGGCTCCGGGCATGATGATGCAGGTGTCGCCGCGATAGCCGCACTGTTCGCTGATCGGGCAACGATTGGACTTCCTGCCGATGCCGTTCTGGCTGGAGGCGGCGGGTTCCATTGTGCCAGCCAGCAATTGCCCGCCGGAAAGTTAACCAGCCGTTAGGATTTGCCGACGATAGCAGGCGCATGGCCAATGCAATCAAAGCCCTCAATATCTCTTCCGACGATGTAATCGCGCCTGTGCGTGCGATGATCGTCAGCGGCTGCGGACTGGCCTTGATTTTCGCAGGGACATTCCATCCTTTCTGACATTTCGGCGTAACCGAACGCCGCCCATGATCGAATGGCAGTGAAACACCACAGTTTCACGAGAGCTTTCGCATGCAGAAATCGGGTCTTATCGTCGCCAGCGGAATCACCGCTCTTGTCGCAATCGGGGCGGCCACTTTGTCATCTGGGCAAGTCGATGCGCGGCAGGGAACCAAATTATCTGGTCCGATTGCATCGGCAAATGCACCCGTCGTACTCGAGCTCTTCACCAGTCAGGGCTGCTCATCCTGTCCTCCCGCCGACAAACTCGCCACGCGCCTTGCGAAAGACCCTTCGCTGCTCGTGATCTCCCGCCCGGTGACCTATTGGGACCGGCTAGGCTGGAAAGACACGCTGGGCAAGCAAGAGAACACCGATCTTCAGCGCGCCTATGCCCGTAAAGGGAATGAGGGCGCAGGAGTCTACACGCCGCAGATCGTAGTCGATGGCCGTCATGGAGCAGTCGGCTCGAATGAGCGCAATGTAACCGCCCTAGCGCGCGAAGCCGGTATGAAAAACAAGCCGCAACTTGTGATCGACAAATCGGCAAGCGGTGCCGTCACCATCTCCATCATGGGCAAGTTTGCTCCAGACGCTGAACTTAGCCTGGTGGCCCTGTCCTCCCACGAAACTGTGAAGATCGGTCGCGGTGAGAATGGTGGGCGGACGATCAACTACACCAATGTTCTCGTCGACGAGACCCGCCTCGGCACTGCCAAACGAACACTCACAATTGCCCCAAAGCAAATGCAGAACCGTTATGCCGACCGCTACGCCGTAATCCTGCGTGAGCCCAACGCTGGACCGATTGTGGCAGGGCAAATGCTCTAGGCCTAACTGCCCAGTAACCTTGCAAGCGACGCCAGCGCAGTCGCAGCCAACACGACCATGACGAAGATGCGCCACGCCGTATCGCTGACCTTACCAAAGGCTAGCGCGCCCACGTGATTGCCGAGCAGAACCGCAGGAAAAAGCAGAACGCCGAGGACAATCAAACCCCAATCCAGCAAGCCAATCGCCGCACCCGACCCAAGACCAGCTCCGGCAGCAATCGTGAAGATAAGCAGCATCGAAGGTTTGGCGATCTCTTTAGGAATATCGCGGCCCAGATAATAGGGGACGACCGGCGGGCCAGGCATACCTGCAAAGCCGGTTAGCAATCCGCTGATGATGCCGACGATACCGGTCTGGACAGCGCCAGGCTGATGTGCAGGCCGCTTGGGCAAGAACATCGCAAAGAACGCCGATAGCGCGATCAAAGCGATCAATACCCGCGCCAGCGCCGGAGCTGTTATGCTGAGGAGATAGAGACCCGGGAACGTTGCAATGACAACCAACAGGCTGATGGTCCACGCCGACTTTTCGGCTTCCCGCATGATGCGTTTGATCTCACTCAGACCGATCAGCACCGCCACGACGTTCGTTGCCAGCACTGCCTCAACCGGGGACATCGCCAGCGCAAGCACAGGTACCAGCAAAATGGCCAAGCCAAACCCCGCCAGCCCGCGAATGAAAGCCGCACCAAATGCTGCAGCAAGCGCCACTGCAATCTGCAGAGCCGTATAGCTCGCTAGCATTTCCATCTCAGCTCAACGCATCACGCTGTTGTTACCTCAGGGCGCAAATCGGGCGCGGTAGCGTTTGCCTTCAGCATCGCGATTGCTTCATCAAGCGAAAGGACTTGCTGGTCCTTTTCACCGAGAGTGCGGATGGCAACCGTGCCTTCCTCCTGCTCTCGCTTGCCGACAACCAGCAGATGCGGAACCTTCTTCAGCGAATGTTCGCGAACCTTATAATTGATCTTCTCGTTCCGAAGGTCAGCCTCGGCGCGAATGCCGGCGGCTTCCAGCTTCGCCAGAACTTCGCCTGCATATCCGTCAATATCCGAAACAATCGGAGCAACTACGGCCTGCATAGGCGCGAGCCATAGCGGGAGCTTGCCTGCATAGTTCTCGATCAGAATGCCGATAAAGCGCTCATACGAACCAAAGATTGCGCGGTGCAGCATCACAGGGCGATGCTTGCCGCCATCTTCGCCGATAAATGTTGCATCAAGACGTTCGGGCAGCACGCGGTCAGACTGGATCGTACCGACCTGCCATGTCCGGCCAATCGCATCGGTCAGATGCCATTCGAGCTTAGGCGCATAGAATGCACCTTCGCCAGGCAGTTCTTCCCAACCATATTCCTCAGTCGCCATGCCAGCATCGGCCACCGCATCGCGCAGTTCCTGCTCGGCCTTGTCCCAATCTTTGTCAGAGCCAAAGCGCTGCTCCGGGCGCGTGGCAAGTTTGATCGCGAACTTCTCAAAACCAAGGTCTTTGTAGACCCTCGCTGCGAGCTGGCAGAACTTGCGCGTTTCTTCGACCACCTGATCTTCCGTGCAGAAGATATGTGCGTCATCCTGCGTGAACTGACGCACACGCATCAATCCGTGCAGTGCGCCATGCGGTTCATTGCGGTGGCAACAACCCATTTCGCCAAGCCGGATCGGCAGATCGCGATAAGACGTGATTCCTTGTTTGAAGACCTGAACATGCGCTGGGCAGTTCATTGGCTTGAGCGCCATCCAATCAGCGTCGCCGCTGATGACGGGGCCTTCGTCTTCAACATTGGGAACCTCATCCGGGATCACGAACATGTTCTCGCGATACTTGCCCCAGTGGCCCGATTTCTCCCATTGGCGCGCGTCCATCACTTGCGGCGTTTTGATTTCCTGATAGCCGCCGCCATCCATCATCCGGCGCATATAGGCCTCCAGCTCGCGCCAGATTTTGTAGCCGTTCGGGTGCCAGAAGACGCTACCATGCGCCTCTTCCTGCAAGTGGAATAGATCCATCTCGCGGCCAAGCTTACGGTGATCACGTTTGCCCGCTTCTTCCAAGCGGTGAAGATGGGCGTTGAGCTGCTTCTTATTGAGCCAGCCCGTGCCGTAAATCCGCGTTAGCTGTGCATTCGCCTGATCGCCGCGCCAGTAAGCACCAGCGACGCGCATCAGCTTGAATGCTGCAGGATCGAGTTTGCCCGTGCTCGGAAGGTGAGGCCCGCGGCACATATCCATCCAGTCATCGCCGGACCAATAGACCGTCAGCTCTTCGCCTTCAGGCAATTCTGCCGCCCATTCGGCCTTAAAGCTCTCGCCATCGGCTTGCCACTTGTCGATCAATGCCTGACGGCTCCACGCTTCACGGCGCAGAGGTTTGTCAGCCTTGATGATTTCGCGCATCTTCTCTTCGATCTTGGGAAGATCATCCATGCCAAACGGATCGCGGCCTTCAGGCGCCATCACATCGTAATAGAAGCCGTCATCTGTCGAGGGGCCGAAGGTAATCTGCGTGCCGGGCCAGATCGATTGGACTGCCTCTGCCAAAACGTGCGCATAATCGTGACGCGCGAGTTCAAGCGCGTCTTCTTCGTCGCGAGATGTAATGAGCGCTAGCTCGGCATCGCCTTCGAACGGGCGGCCAAGATCGCGCACTTCGCCGTCAACTTTTGCTGCCAAAGCCGCTTTCGCTAGGCCCGGACCGATAGCCGCCGCCACGTCCGCAGGCGTCGAGCCTTCGGGCATTTCGCGTACCGATCCATCGGGCAGGCTGATTTTGAAAAGTTCGCTCATCGAATTCGTCCGTTCTTATTTTGGTGCGCCATGGCAGAATCATGCGCGCACCGGAAGAGTCGGTGTCCTTAAACTTACGATTTCAGGAGGTGGCACCGTACCGCCCGAAACCGGGCGGCAGTGGCAGGCTCAACGCGCGACCATCTGCCCCCGGACAAAGCCGGTGGTAGTGGTTGTGGTCAAGATACTGACTTTGTGCATAGCGATTATGTAGCCGCGAAGGATTTAACATTCAACCAATGTCGCCAATGTCGAGTTTATGGCTACCTGCCTCGCTGGAAATGCGCTGCGTCCCGGCCAACGCGGTAGACTTCGCCCGGACAGTTTCAAGGAAACGGTACTCCGATGTAGCCTTTGTGGGCGTTAGCTCGACTGACATATAGCCGCGGTTCTTGGTGTTGGCCCATTTGAGCTGCTCGTTCGCCTGCACCGATTGCGCGGCCATGTCCTCCGGCTTGATCCAGGTCAGGAAACCTTCCATGCCGGGAGAGGATACCGAGTGACCGGCGAATTCGATTCCAGCAGGAACGCCCATATTGCCGAGCTCTGACGCCCAGCCATTGTGGCTGTCGCCCGCCAGAACGATCAGGTTGGCGTCAGCCTCTTGCGCAGATTTGAGCAAGCGTTCGCGCGCCGCGGGATAGCCGTCCCACGCATCCATATTGAACGGTAGGCCAGCCATGCTGGTGAGCACGCCGCCCATGATCCGGTTGCGGATATATTCGGGCAGAGCATCGGTCATGCCCTCGGCGATATTCGGAGAGGATTTGAGGCTGGTCATCACGGTCTGCTGGAGCAGAACTTGCCACGCCTTCCCGGCTTTGCGTGAGGCCATCATGCCATCGGCCAGCCAGCCTTCTTGCACTTCGCCCATCAGGGTCCGCGATGAATCGCGCCATTCATCATTCTCGAATGCCTGCAATGCAGCGAGAATTTTGCCGGGGTCTTTGTCGCCGCGCCCGATAATCTCGCGCAGATCGAACGGCTTGGTCCGGGCCTCAAGTCGGGTTTCTAGGCGGAACAGCGTCGCCAGATCGCCAATCTCATAGGCAGCCCAAGGCGCATCTGAGACCGGCATCCATTCGCGTTTGGCACGCACCGCCGCTCGCTTGCGCGCGTCCCACGGTCCTTCGGTCTCAAGCTGGTGGTTCTGCGCGCCCGTTGCGTAGCTGTCATTTGCGCTCTCATGATCGTCAGGCACATGCAGCATCGGGAATAGTTGGTGTAGCCGCTGCAGATCAGGATCGCTGCGATATTGTGCATAACGTGCGCGGTAATCGGCCAGCTCGATGATCTCGTGATCGATACCGCGCATTCTGCCCGGCAGTTTCTGCTCCTCGGTCGGATAGACACCCCGACCATATTCATAGATGTAATCACCAGTGTGCAGCACCAGATCAGTGTCATCCGCTTCAGCTATGTGCGCATAGGCATTGAACCAGCCGAAGCCGATATTGGAGCAGCCGACGACCGCCAGCCGGAAGCGAGAGGTGGGCCCCTGCGGCAAAGTCCGCGTGCGGCCGATCTGAGACATTTGCCCATCGGGCGCGAAAAATCGGAAGTAATACCAGCTGTCAGCCTGCAAGCCATTCGCGACCGGCTTCACGCACCAATCATGCTCGGCGCGCGCAGTCACGCTTCCACCTGCGACCACCTCCGCAAAGGCCGCATCGCGCGACACTTCCCATTCCAAAGTGGTGTCCTGCGCCGCCTGAAACCGGGACCAGAGCAAGACACTGTCCGCGCTCGGTTCGCCGCTCGCGACGCCATATCCGAAACCCGGCAATGCTTTCGCCGTGACCGTTCCAGAAAGCGCAGTCAGTCCCGCGCCAAGCAATCCAGTACGAAACAGAGTGCGGCGGTCAAGCTGGGGTATGCGGGCTGCCGCCGAAGGCATTGGGAGTGAGTCAGTCTTCATTCCGAACGCATAGGCCTACCGTGTGACACAGCCAAGACTTGCAGGCAATTGGGACAAGCAACCCAATCATTATGTCAATGATGCTTGACTTATCGTGAATCCAATGTAAATGAAGCTTTACATAACGAAAGGGATCGTTGACTATGACTCAAGTTTACAAAGCTCTGCTGCTTGCTTCCGTAATGATAGGAATTGCCGTGCTGGCAGTGTTCGACATTGTTCCGGAAGAGTTCGCCCAATGGGCACCGCTCGCTCTTCTCGCAATCTTCCCGACCGCGTGGATGGGAAGCCACAGAAAATGTGAGGTGGCCCAATGACCGACACACTGAAAGCTCCGCAATCAGGCAGAGGTCCGATGGTATATGTCGGGATAATGTTCGCCGCGATTGGAACGGTGATCGCGCTCGCCGCAACCGGTGCGATCAACGGACCGACAGCGCTTGTCCTGATGATTGCCCCGCTATGGCTGATCATTCCAGCGATCAAGGCAGCCAATCGCAAGGCCAATGCCTCTTGCGGCGGGAAGGGCATAGCAAACAGGCGCTATCTCAGGCGGATCGCGATGTTCACATCATTCTATCTCGCCACGCTCGCGCTGATGACATTTGTTTCGAAGAGCTATGATCCGTCGCTGGAGCTGCGCACGTTTCTGGCCATCTTGCCTGGTTTAGCCATCGCTGGGATGTTCTGGGCAATCGGGCGACTAATCATCGAACAAACCGATGAATTCATCCGCATGCTCACTATCCGCCAATCGCTCTGGGCCACAGGTTTTGCATTGAGTGCTGCGTCGGTCTGGGGCTTTCTCGAGCAAGCCGATATTGTCATTCATGTTGACGCATATTGGTGGGCTGTGTGGTGGTTCTTCGGCCTTGGGGTCGGCGCAATTGCCAACCGCATCCAATATGGCACATGGGGCGCGGCATGAAGAACCGGCTCAAGGTACTTCGTGCAGAACGCGATTGGAGCCAGCAAGATTTGGCCGATCGGCTCGGCGTATCGCGGCAGAGCGTCAACGCGATCGAGACCGGTAAATATGATCCGTCATTGCCGCTGGCCTTCACCATCGCCGAAACTTTTGCTATGTCTATTGAAGAGATATTCGAGCGAGGCTGATCGGAGGGATCACAAATGCGATATGCTGTTCTCTTGTTTGTAGCCTTTTTGGGCGGCTGTCACGACGGGCCTGCCGGACAATGCGACGAACCAATGGAACTTCCAACATTGTATTGATCACTGCTTGCGTGATGCTGTGTGATCGGGAATGAGCGCTGCATGACCAGCGTTCAATTTTTTCAAGTGCCCATTGGTGAGCAGCCTGGTGAGCACATAGCGTTTCGCCATCTGGACCACGCGAGCCACAAACCCACTCTCGTATTCTTGCCCGGCTATATGTCCGATATGGACGGCGGCAAAGCGACCGCACTGCTCGAATGGGCAGCGCAGCAATCAATCGGCTGCCTATTGCTTGACTATTCAGGCTGCGGCCAGAGCTGCGGTGACTTTGCCGATGGCACATTGTCCAAATGGCGCGATGAAGTGCTGGCGCTGATCCAGGCACGCGGAATCGATAATGTGGTTCTGATCGGGTCTTCGATGGGCGGTTGGTTGATGCTGATGATTGCGCTGGCTTTGGGGCCACGCCTGTCGGGAATAGTTGGCATAGCTTCCGCGCCTGACTTCACTGATTGGGGGCGTTCCGATGCTGACAAGGAGAAACTCGACGCGGGCGAAACCATATTTGATGACAATCCATACGGCCCTGAACCCACGCCGATGTATGCCGAATTCTGGAAAGACGGTCAGGCCAACCGGCTTCTGACTTCCGAGATTGCAATCGACTGCCCGGTCCGCCTGCTGCACGGCGAACGGGACACGGATGTCCCGCACCGCATCAGTTTAGAGATCGCGAAACGGCTCCGTTCGGACGATGTACAGGTAACCTTGATCAAAGACGGTGATCACCGCCTGTCTCGCGATAGCGATATCACGCTGATGCTGAGTCAGGTGCAAAACCTGCTCGACTAGTCCTACGGAGATTTTCTGGTGCTTTCCGCTACTCTTGCCCTGCTGCTGCAAGTCGGCCCCAATCCGGGCGCCGCGCCGGTTACCGCCGTGCCGCCCGAACTTGATGAGCTGCGCCGAAGACAGCGCACCGAACAAAATGCCAATGGCAATGACAATGACGGTCTCGCTCCCGTCGCCGACCGCCTGCAGTCATGTCTCGTCCGCGCAGAGCAAGATAGCACCGCGGCGCGGATTGAAGCCGAGGCATGGTTCAATAGCGCAATCGGGCTAACCCGCGCGCAAGCTCTGCAATGCCGCGGCTATGCAGAGGCCAATTTGGGCCAATGGGCCGATGCTGCGCGCAGCTTCATTGCCGCGCGCGATGATAGCGATGCAGTCGATGCCAAATATCGCGCACGGCTAGGCGCGATGGCTGCCAACGCATTGCTGACTGCGGGAAATACCGAAAGCGCATTGCCCGTGCTGGATCGTGCCAAGGATGACTCAACCGAAGCAGAGTTCACCCAATTGAGTGCAGAGATAGAGATCGACCGCGCTCGCGCCTTAGTAAGCCAGAACAAGCTGGCCGCCGCATCGGAAGCCCTCTCGGAAGCGCGGACACTCGCCCCGATGAGTGTCCGCGCTTGGCTTCTGTCAGCGACACTGTCGCGCCGGACTGATGATCTGGCAGCGGCACAAACTCAGATCGAGCAGGCAGCGATGCTTGATCCTGCCAATCCGGAGATTGGCTTGGAGGCCGGTGTGATCGCCGTACTTTCGGGCAATGACGGGGCAGCACGGCTGAGCTGGCAATCGATTGTGACGCTTGCGCCAGATAGTCCCCAAGCAACTACCGCAAAATCCTATCTCGCTCAGCTAGAGAACACCGAAGAGCAACCATGATCCCCCTATCCGTTCTCGATCTGGTGCCCGTCCGCGAAAGCGGGACACTTTCCGAAGCGTATTCAGCAGCGGCAAGTCTGGCCCAAGCCGCCGAGCGCTGCGAATATAAGCGCTATTGGGTTGCCGAACATCACGCGATGGAAGGCATTGCAGGTGCTGCGGCATCGGTCGTGCTCGCTCATATCGGCAACGCAACATCAACTATTCGCATCGGCTCAGGCGGGATCATGCTGCCCAATCACAACCCGTTTGTGATCGCCGAGCAGTTCGGCACGCTTGCAGCATTGTTCCCCGGACGGATCGACCTCGGCTTGGGAAGAGCACCGGGTGCCGGACCCGAATTGCAACGTGCCTTGCGCAAGAATTTGAACCAAGCCGCTGAGTACTTTCCGCAAGATGTGACCGAACTACGAGCGCTGTTCACTGGTGATATCGATTTGCCTGTGACCGCCACGCCGGGTCGCGGTGCCGATGTCGAAATGTGGATGCTAGGATCGAGCCTGTTCGGTGCGCAGCTCGCTGCGAAACTGGGCATGCCTTATGCATTCGCTTCGCATTTCGCGCCCGACCATCTGGATGCCGCGTTGGAAATGTACCGACGAGACTTTCAACCATCGGAGGCTCTCGAAAAGCCACATGCAATGGCAGCGATGACGATTATTGCGGCTGATACTGACGAGCAGGCGGAACTGATCGCGACGTCGCAATTGCAGGCATTCGTGCGCCTGCGAACCGGTAGTCCCGGCAAGCTACCGCCGCCAATCGAGTATTATCGCACCTCACTTCCGGCACAAGCACAGGCAATGTTGGCGCATATTGGTCAGGCCAGCGCGATTGGCTCGCCAGCCACAGTCAAAGCGAATGTCGAAGCGTTTATCAAACGCACCGGGGCGGACGAGATTATCGTTGCCGGCTCAACTTTTGACCCCGAAGACCGCATCCGCTCGCTCGAACTCACGATGGATGTGTTGGGCGGTTAAGCGTACATCACCGACCCTACGGCTTGGCGGGTCACAGCTTTTCTGCAATCGTATGCAAGAGCCGCTTGCAGGTCTCGCCCGATAGGCCTATCCGCCGCGCATCACAGCCCGCAAACACGCGGCGCTAGGCAATACCAACCGGGCGATGCGCCCACGGAGCTTTACGGATGGGTTCAAATACCACCGGCCAGAGTCCCAAAGGTCAAAGTCCCAAAGATAAACCTCGCAATTTTGCCCCGAAGCCTGTTCGCCGTAAGGCTGAACACACAAAGCTGACGGACGCGCTTACCAAGCAAATGCGCGAGTCGCTGCTGCCAGGCGACACCCCGTTTGAAGCGAACAAGCTGCGCGAAGCTGCTGCATTTCTGCTGGACACAGCCGCACGGCGCGAGACCAAGATTTCATCGATCTCCCTTGCTTCGGCCAGCGATGGTCACCGCTTTATGCGGATTGCCATCGTCAATGACGACATGCCGTTTCTTGTCGACTCGCTAGCAGCCACAATCGCAGCGCAGGGCCTCGCGATTGACCGACTGGTTCACCCGGTTGTCGCGGTAACGCGCAACGAGAATGGCGAGCTCCAGACTATCACCAAGACATCGTCCAAAGACGAAGCGCATGAATCGATGATTTACATCGAAACCACGCGAATCGACGCCAAGAAACGGCGCGATCTGGAAAAGGTTCTTCGCGTTACCTTGGGTGATGTACGCGCGGCAGTCAGCGATTGGCCCAAACTGCGCGAAGTCATGATCGCCGATGCAGCGCATGTGCTTGGCTTGGGCGCCGACAAAGAAGGCGCTGCGCTACTTGAATGGCTCGATAACGGCATGCTGACGCAGCTCGGACACGTTACGCGCAAACGCGATGGCAGCGAAACCGGCCGGATCGGTATCTGCCGCAAGAGCGCCAAAGAACTCCTGTCCAACCAGTCCTACGATCGTGCCTTTGCATGGTTCGACGATCCGGCAAACCGCACCAAGCGCGTTCCCCTGATTATCAAGGCGAACCAGCTGGCCAACGTGCACCGGCGTGTTCCGCTCGACCTGTTTCTCGTGCCTGTGGTCGCGAAGGGCAAGGTGACGGCGTTGTCAGTACACGCCGGGGTTTGGACCAGCGCCGCTTTGGCTGCGAAGCCGGATGAGGTCCCGAGCCTGCGCTCGCATATGAGCCGACTGATGGACAAGTTCGGCTTCGATGCCAGCGGCCACGCCGGCAAGGCTCTGGTTCACGCGCTCACCGCATTGCCGCATGATCTGATCATCGGCTTTTCCGATATCGATATTGCACGCGTCGCGACGGCCATGATGGGTCTTGTCGATCGGCCGCGACCGCGACTTGCTATTGTCGAAGCACCGCTGTCACGCCACCTCTTCGCCTTTGTTTGGCTGCCGCGCGATATGCTGTCCACGCAGGTCCGCGAGCAAATCCAGACATTGCTCAAAGACGGTGCGGGCGCCCAATTGCTCGACTGGAGCCTGCAGGTCGAAGGCGGTAATCTGGCGATGCTCCGCTTCGTGCTCGACATCCGCGATGGCGATGCGTGCTTTGATGAAGCAGCGATAGAACAACGTATGCAAAACATGCTGCGTGGTTGGTCCGAAGCGGTCGAGCATGAATTGTCTCAGCTGGAAGATGCTGGCCGCGCAGCCGCGATTGCCACGCGCTATGCCGACATATTCCCGGCTTCCTACCGCACAACATATGGCGCGGTAGAAGCAGCCCGTGACATTCGCCGTATGCGGCACTTGCTGACAATCGACAGCGCGACATCAGCAAGTCAGGCTCCCCAGCGCGATGCGCGGCTTTACCATTTGGACGGCGATCCAAGCGATTGCCTGCGCCTCAAAATCTACGAGCATGAAGGTGCCTTGCCTCTGTCAGACGCGGTTCCCGCGCTGGAGAATTTCGGCTTTGAAGTCCGTTCGGAAATTCCAACGGCATTGGATGGCGGCAAGCTCGGTACGATACATGACTTCACGCTGGCTCTACCAGCTGGCGTCGATGTCGCGCCAATTCTGGAACGCGCCGATGCAATCGAAGCAGCCATCGCGTCGGTTCTCAACGAAGTGGCCGAGGATGACCCGTTCAACCGTTTGGTGATTGGCACCGGCCTGGCGGAGCGGGAGGCCAATTGGCTGCGCGCATTCTATCGCTATCTTCGCCAAGCCGGAATGGGCTTCACCATTTACACTGTGGTCGATGCATTACGCGGGGCACCAGCAGTTACCCGCGCGCTGATCGAACGTTTCACCGCCGCACATGACCCTGAATTCTCGGGCAAGCGCGATGACGCCATTGCCAGCGCCGAAGCGGCAATCAAGCAGGGCCTATCCAAAGTCGCAGCGATCAATGATGACCGGTTGCTGCGCCTGTATCATGCACTGATCAAAGCGATCTTGCGGACCAATTGCTTTGCACCCGCAGGCGCTGAAGCACTGGCCTTTAAAATCCAGTCCGACCTCGTGCCCAATCTGCCTAAGCCTGTGCCGTGGCGCGAGATATTCGTCTATTCGACCCGCGTCGAAGGCATTCACTTGCGCGCCGGACCAGTTGCGCGGGGCGGGCTACGCTGGTCCGACCGTCGCGATGACTTCCGCACCGAAGTCCTTGGACTGATGAAAGCACAGCGCGTCAAGAACGCGGTGATTGTACCAACCGGCGCAAAAGGTGGCTTCTATCCCAAGCAGCTACCTTCACCCGCCATCGACCGCGATGGTTGGGCCGCTGAAGGCCGCGCAAGCTATGAAGTGTTTATCCGCACATTGCTGACCATCACAGACAATATCGTCGGTGACAAAGTGGTGCACCCCGACGCGGTTGTGCCGCTCGACGGCGAAGATCCCTATTTCGTGGTCGCTGCTGACAAGGGCACTGCTACATTTTCTGACGTGGCCAACGGTATCGCTGAATCGCGCGACTTTTGGCTCGACGACGCCTTTGCCAGCGGCGGTTCCAACGGATACGATCACAAAGCCATGGGCATTACCGCAAAAGGCGCGTGGGTGTCTGTTCAACGGCATTTCCTTGAAATGGGTGTTGATGTCCAAAGCGATCCGGTCCGCGTGGTCGGCTGCGGCGATATGTCGGGCGATGTGTTCGGCAACGGTATGCTGCTGTCGAAGAGCATCAAGATTATCGCCGCTTTCGACCACCGACACATCTTTATCGACCCCGATCCGGATGCGGCAACGAGCTGGAAAGAGCGCAAACGCCTGTTCGATCTGCCGCGCTCAAGCTGGGAAGATTACAATAGCAAGCTGATTTCCAAAGGTGGCGGCGTCTATCCGCGCGCTTCCAAAATTATCAAACTATCAGCGGCGGGCGCAAAGGCGCTCGGTCTAGAAACGCGCGAGATTGAGCCTGAGGCTTTGATTTCTGCGGTTATGAAAGCGCCTGTTGACCTGATCTGGTTCGGCGGCATCGGAACCTACATCAAGGGCTCTTCCGAAAATAACGTCCAGGTTGGTGATCCGGCGAATGACTCGCTCCGGGTTGATGCCAGCGAAGTGCGCGCCAAGGTCATTGGTGAAGGCGCAAATCTAGGTGTGACTCAAGCCGCGCGGATCGAATTCTCGATGAATGGCGGTCGACTCAACGCCGATTTCATCGACAATTCGGCGGGCGTCGATTGTTCGGATAATGAGGTCAACATCAAGATCGCGCTCGCGGCAGCACGGCGCTCGGGCAAATTGTCCGAGAAGAAGCGTAACACGCTGCTTGCCTCGATGACCGATGAGGTTTCGAACCTCGTATTAGAAAACAACCGCCTGCAAGCGCTTGCTCTGTCGATTGCCGAAGCAGGCGGAGCAG
Source organism: Pontixanthobacter sp. CEM42 (assembly GCF_017812015.1). Lineage (GTDB taxonomy): Bacteria > Pseudomonadota > Alphaproteobacteria > Sphingomonadales > Sphingomonadaceae > Pontixanthobacter. The sequence continues at coordinate 329,147 of NZ_JADQTN010000002.1, forward strand.
GCGCAATGGCATCGCAGTTGCGCTTGATCGAGGCCCTCGAAGATCGCGGCGCGCTGGACCGGCGAACCGAAGGCATTGCCGATGGCGAAGCTCTATCGCGCCGTGCAAGCGATGGCGTTGGTCTAACTCGCCCCGAGTTGGCGGTGTTGCTTTCATCGACCAAACTGGTTCTGCAGGACGCCATAGAGAAAACATCCTTGCCCGATGATGCGAGCTTGCTCGATCCACTTGTCGATTATTTCCCGACACCGATGCGCAAAAAATATCGCGCGGAGATCGAAGGGCACCGCCTGCGGCGCGAAATCATCGCGACGGCACTGGCCAATAAAGTCATCAACCGGATGGGAATTATCCATCCTTTCGAACTGGCCGAGGAAGAGGGCGTTGGCCTTGGCGATGTTTGCGCATCGTTCATTTCCGCAACCCACTTATTCAATGTCGAGGCGCTCTGGACCAAGCTCGAGAACACCAAAATGCCGGAAACTGCACGCATCTTGCTATTCCGCCATATTGCAGGCGTGATGCGCAGTCAGATGGCTGATCTGATGCGCGCGGGCGCGAGCATTAAAATGCCGTCAGAAATGATAGCGACCTTGAACAAAGGCGTTGTCGAACTCTCAAGCGGAACCGAAGGCTTGCTCTCGGCAGAAACGCGGCACCAGACCGACAAGCTCCGCGACGAGTTTATTGCTGCGGGCGCGCCTGATTCCATCGCATCGGAAGTCGCGCATCTTTATGATCTCGACGGTTCGGTAGGACTGGCTTCGCTAGCGAGGAAAGCCGAGATCAAGACGCGTCCGCTCACGGCCGCGTTTACCGATCTTGGCGAACGCTTGGGTCTCGACTGGGCGCAGGGTACTGCTGCGATGAGCAACCCTTCCGATGTATGGGAGCGATTGCTAGTGGCCGGTTTAGCCCGTGATTTCCAGCAAATGAGACTCGACTTCCTGCGCCGCCTTTCACGGCGGAAGGGAGCTAAGAAGGACCCGCTCGGCGCAGTCGCCAACTGGGCTGGCGAGCATGAAGCTGCCATTCGGCAATTCCGCAATATGATCCGCCGTGCGCAGGTCCAAACGGCGGTCGCCCCGGCGATGCTAGCGCAGATTGCAAGCCAAGCTAGGAACCTGCTAGGCCGCTAGCATGGATCATGCAGATGTATTGATTGTCGGCACCGGGCATGGCGGGGCGCAAGCTGCGATTGCTCTACGCCAAAACGGTCACGAAGGTTCGATCACAATGATCGGGCGCGAGCGCACTCATCCTTATGAGCGCCCGCCATTGTCCAAAGAATATCTGGCAGGCGACAAGCCGTTCGAGCGGATTTATATCCGCCCGCCACAATTTTGGGCCGACAAGAATATCGATGTGCGGCTTGGCAAAGCGGTGATCGAAGTCGATCCGGTTGGTAAAACCGTGTTGATGAGCGACGACAGCAAAATGTCCTATCGCAAGATGATCTGGGCAACCGGCGGTGATGCACGGCGGCTATCGTGCAGCGGTTCGGATTTGGAAGGCATCCATACGGTTCGCAATCATACCGATGTCGAACGGATGATGGGTGAGCTGGAAGGCGGGGTGAAGCACGCGGTCGTAGTCGGCGGCGGCTATATCGGACTAGAGGCTGCAGCGGTCTTGCGCAAAATGGGCCGCAACGTTGTGCTTCTCGAAGCATTACCGCGCGTATTGGCGCGCGTTGCCAGCGAAGAGCTTTCCCAATTCTACCAGAACGAACACCGGGCGCAGGGTGTCGATATTCGGCTTGAAGCGATGGTAGAATCCATCATTGGCGAAGATGGCAAAGTCACCGCCGTAAAGCTTGCGACCGGTGAAGAAATTGCCGCTGATATGGTGGTAGTCGGGATCGGCATTGTACCGTCTGTAGGTCCGCTGATCGCTGCGGGTGCGGCAGGATCAAACGGCGTCGATGTCGACGAATATTGCCGGACAACTCTCGATGACATTCACGCGATTGGTGACTGTGCAGCGCATGCCAATGCCTATGCTGACGGGGCGGTCATTCGGGTTGAATCTGTCCAGAACGCCAATGACATGGCCACCACCACAGCAAAGTCGATCATGGGCGACAAGCAGCCCTATCATGCGTTCCCGTGGTTCTGGTCGAACCAATATGATCTGCGCTTGCAAACTGCAGGTTTGTCGTTGGGATATGATCAGACAGTAGTGCGCGGCGATCCGGTAGACCGGAAGTTCTCTGTTCTGTATCTGAAAGAGGGCCGGTTGATTGCGCTGGACTGCGTGAACAACGTCAAAGACTATGCACAGGGGCGCAAGCTGGTGGAAGCACGGCTAACACCCGAGCTTGATGTGCTTGCCGATATCGAAATCCCGCTGAAGAGCTTGCTCTAAACCATGTTCGCACCAAATGACGGTATGCCCATGCTGAATGGGCTGAAAGTGGTCGATATGACCAGCATCGTCTTTGGTCCTTATTGCACGCAGATACTGGCCGATTTTGGCGCTGAAGTGACGAAAATCGAGGCGCCTGGCGGAGACTTCTTTCGGTACGCTGGCAAGCCTGCGCAGACCACAGGTATGGGACCAGGTTTTGTTGCGCTCAATCGCGGAAAGAAATCGGTTCTGCTCGACTTGAAAGAGCAGGCCGACGCCGAGCGGTTGCGCTCCATGATCGCTGAAGCGGATATCTTCATTCACAATGTCCGCAGCGAAGCCATCGATCGCCTAGGCTTTGGTGCTGACGCGATGCAGGCGCTTAATCCGGCGCTGATCTATGTCCAGTGCGTCGGCTTCGGATCGGACGGCCCCTATGACGGGCTACAAGCCTATGACGATGTGATCCAAGCGGCGAGCGGCGCGGCCAGCCTGTTACCGCGTGTCGATGGCAATCCTGCGCCGCGTTATCTTCCCTCGCTGGTGGCGGACAAGGTGGCTGGCTTGCATGCGGCCTATGCAGCGATGGCAGCGGTGATCCACCGGATGCGGACAGGCAAAGGGCAAGTGGTTGAAGTGCCAATGTTCGAGGCATTCACCAGCTTCCTGATGAAAGAGCATTTGGCAGGGCTAACCTTTGATCCGCCCAACGCCAATGCGGGATATGACCGGCAGATCGATCCGGACCGCCAGCCATTCCCGACCAAGGATGGTTATATCTCCATCGTCCCCTACCGACCCGGCCATTTCCAGCTTGTGATTGGTTTGATGGGTGACGAAGAATTCGCCGCACAGGAGCGCTTTGCCAGACCCAAAGGCCTCGCTGCGGCGCTGCCAGAACTCTATGGGAAAATTGCCGAACTGGCCCCATCGCGCACCACCGCCGAATGGCTGGAAGTGTTCCGCGAAGCACAAATTCCAGCCATGGCGGTTCGCGATCTGAACGATATGCTGGATGATCCGCATCTGGATGCGACCGGCTTTTTCGCGACGACTGAACACCCCACCGAAGGCCCAATCCGGCAAACGCGCGAGCCGTCACGCTTCTCCGGATGGAATGCTGGCGATCTAGGCAATGCTCCCAACCTTGGCGAACATAACGAGGACTAGCTTAGCTTAGCCAACGCCCAATCGGCTGCTTCAGCAACCGCAGGATCGGGATCATCTGCAAGCTTTTGCACCTGCGGGACGAGCGCCTGATCATTGCTATTGCCCGCCGCAATCAGACAGTTTCGCACAAACCGGTCACGCCCGATCCGTTTGATCGGCGAGCCTGAAAAAAGCGCGCGGAATGCGGTATCATCCAGCCCAAGAAAATCTGCCAGCTTGGGCGCGATTAGCTCGTCACGCGGAGCGAACGCCTTATGCCGCGCCGCTGTGTCGGCAAATTTGTTCCAAGGGCAAACGGCGAGGCAATCGTCGCAGCCATAGATGCGGTTGCCCATCGGTTTGCGGAACTCTTCAGGGATGGGGCCCTTATGCTCGATGGTGAGGTAGGAAATGCACCGCCTTGCATCGACGACATATGGCTGCGGAAAGGCATCGGTCGGGCAGGCATCATGGCAGGCAGTGCACGATCCGCATTGATCGCCATGCGGTTCGTCCGGCGCAAATGGCACCGTCGTGTAAATCGCGCCGAGAAACAGCCAGCTTCCGTGCTCGCTGCTGACCAAATTGCTGTGCTTGCCCTGCCAACCGATGCCGGACGCCTCACCCAGCGGTTTTTCCATCACCGGCGCGGTATCAACGAACACTTTTAGCTGCGGCTCTTCAAGCCCGAGCTTTTTCGCTTCCGCCACCAGCCAACGCGCCAATGCCTTGAGCGCCTTCTTGACTGTATCGTGATAATCGCGGCCCTGCGCATAGACCGATATTCGCGCTTTGTCGGGATGCTCTTCCAGCGCCAGCGGATCGACATCGGGCGCATAGCTCATACCCAGCGCGATCACGCTTTGCGCCGCTGGCCACATGCTTTGCGGGCCCTGCCGCACATCGGCGCGGTCGGCCATCCATTCCATCGAGCCGTGATTGCCAACATCCAGCCATTCGCGCAGCCGCGCTGCACGCACCGGATCATCTTCAGCCGAAGTGAAGCCCACGCTGGCAAAACCCAGACGCCGCGCTTCCTCGATCAGACGATCCTTAAGGCCAACAATTACTGGCGCGTTAACCACGATTGGGGTTACTCCCGTTCACATGCGGCGCGTAACCGGCGCGCATGCACATGCCGCTAAGCGATACGCCCCTTGAACACAACGGGGCCGGATATGAAGAGACAAACGCCTCCATGAATGACACCAGCCCACCACGCGATACCAGACCACTAGCGATTGAAGCGCGCGGCTTGGTTAAGAACTTCGAGGGGACGCTGGCGGTTGATGGAGTCGATATCTCGGTTCCAGAAGGCGCGATTTACGGCATTCTTGGCCCCAATGGCGCGGGCAAGACTACGACATTACGGATGTTGCTGGGCATTATCGATCCCGATGCGGGTGTGCGCCGCGTATTCGGCCATGACGATCCGCACCAGATCGCCAAGCTGATTGGCTATCTGCCCGAAGAACGCGGGCTGTACCCGGCGATGAAAGCCTATGAAGCGATCGGCTTTATGGGCGCGCTACGCGGCTTGCCGCTCGAAGAGGGTAAAGCACGCGGGCGCGAATTGCTGGAGAAGCACGATTTGGGTCATGCGGTGGATCGCCAGATTCGCCAGCTCTCCAAAGGCATGGCGCAAACGGTGCAATTGCTGGGCACGTTAGTGCACCGACCCAAGCTGGTCGTGCTGGACGAGCCGTTTTCAGGCCTTGATGCGATCAACCAAGGCAAGCTGGAGCGGATGATCCGCGATCTGGCAGCAGCCGGCACCACGGTCATCTTTTCGACGCATGTGATCCACCATGCCGAACGGCTCTGTGAAGGTGTCGCGATTATTGCAGGCGGCAAGGTCCCCTATGCGGGGTCTGTCGAAGCCGCTCGTGATCGTATCCCGGCACAGGTTCGCCTCGAAACTCGCGAGCGCAAAGGCCGCTGGCTCAAGGCCTTACCCGATGATGTTCGCCGCGAAGGTGATTTCTGGAACTTCTCGCTTCCTGAAAGCGGGATCGAGACATTGCTCCGCGCCTTGATTGAAGGCGAAGCAGGTATTCTGTCGCTCTCTATCGAACGCGCCGGATTGCACGATGCATTTGTCCATATCGCCGGCGAGGCAGCGGCACGCGCGCTCGAAGCCGACAATGCAGCGGAGGTTTCACGATGAGTCAGCAAACACACCCCGCGTCGCGTCTATCGACTCTGCAGGCCGCTTTCGTGGTCGCGCGGCGTGACTTCCTTGCGATTCTGTTTAGCCGCGCTTTTCTGTTCTTCCTACTCGGCCCGCTTTTTCCGATCATCGTCGGCGGTCTAGCAGGCGGAATTGGTAGCGAAGTTCAGCGTGAGGCGACGTCGGTGGAAATCGGTATCGGGATGAACGAGGCCGATACGGCGTCCATGATCGCCTCTGCCGATGCGATGCGTGAGGGCATGGGGGGCTATATTCCGCCTATGGTTGCGCTGAGCGATGAGCAACGTGCCATGGAGCCAAAGCAAATCCTGCGCGAACGCGTTGGCAATTTCGCAGCGATCGTCAGCGGAACGCCAGAAGCGCCGAAACTGACTGCGCCCGAGGGACAGATCGACCGGTGGCGCGGACAAGTCGGCCTGGTTGCGGCGGGCAGCATCGGCAGTGCACCCAACCAATTTCCCGATATCGCCAGCGAAGTCGTTGCCAGCAGCGGCGCAACCGAGAAACGCAACCGCGTACTCACGGCACAAGCGGGTCAAATGTTGCTATTCCTGCTGACGATGCTGCTTGGCGGAATGGTCCTGTCCAATCTCGTCGAGGAGAAGGGCAACAAGATCATCGAAGTGCTGGCCGCGGCGATCCCGATGGACGCGGTGTTCTTCGGCAAGCTGTTTGCGATGCTCGGCGTGTCATTCGTCGGCATTATGGTGTGGGGCGGCGTCGGCGGATTGATCTTCCTTGGTGGCGGATTCTCCATGGGCAGCTTCGCCGCACCGGCGGTGGGTTGGCCGATCTTCCTCGGCCTCGGCGTGATCTATTTTGCGATGGGCTATCTGATCCTTGGCTCGCTGTTCCTTGCTATCGGATCGATGGCGGCCACCGTGCGCGAAGTGCAAACGCTGTCCATGCCCGTCACCATGTTACAGCTGATGGTGTTCTTCTTCGCGACTTACGCAATGGCTAAGCCGGGATCGACGATGGAAATAACCGCCGCGATCTTCCCGTTCAGCTCCCCCTTCGCAATGCTGGCGCGGGCTGCCCAGCTTGAAGAGCTGTGGCCGCATGCGCTGGCGATTGCATGGCAAGCAGTTGCCGTTGCGATCTTCGTCAAGCTGGGCGCGACTCTGTTCCGCCGCCGGGTGATGAAGTCGGGGCCGCGCGGCGCGAACACAAAGAAGCGGCGGTTCTGGCAGCGCAAGGCTGCCGCAAACTAGAGCACTTGCGGCTGCAAAACGCCGGCGCACACTGATTGCGCAAGTTGATTGCTTAGGGGCGCATGAATCAGTCCCGAATCGAAACGCACTATTGACATTGGGGTAAGTAAGCGCAGGATGCAGTCATTGCGCTGACGCCCGATGACAGGGCGCGGCGAAGGAGAGAATGCACATGGCCACTATTGCGCCGGAAAAGCCCGAATACCGCACATCCCCGACCGCTTATGAAGTGCTGGTCGAGCACCTTAAGCAACATCCGGAAGACACGCCGCAGCATACGCATCCCTATGACGTAAGCCGCAGCGATATCTATTTCGAAGATCGTTGGCAGCCGATTTTTGCCGAAATGCGCGCCAAGGGGCCGCTGCATTACGTGCCTGAGAGTCCGTATGGCGCCTATTGGAATGTCGTTTCCAATAAAGCCATCCAGCATGTTGAGGCGTTACCTGAACTGTTCTCCTCAAGCTGGGAACATGGCGGCATCACCATTCTCGAGCGTGAAGAGGAAGAAGGTCTAGAGCTTCCGATGTTCATCGCGATGGACCGGCCCAAACATACCGGCCAGCGCCGCACCGTTGCCCCCGCTTTCACGCCCAAAGAAATGAAGCGGATGGACGAAGAGATTCGGCAGCGCACAGGCGAGTTGCTCGATAGCCTCCCGCGCGGGGAAGTGTTCGACTGGGTCGATAAGGTCTCTATCGAGCTCACGACCGGCATGCTCGCAATCCTGTTCGGCTTCCCGTGGGAAGACCGGCGATTGCTGACCTATTGGTCCGACTGGGCGGGCGACACCGAGATCGCAACGGTCAAAGATTTGACCCCCGAACGCGAAAAGGTTCTCCACGAGATGGGCGCCTATTTCCAGCAGCTGTGGATGCAGCGTGCGCAGGAAGAACCGGGCCCTGATCTGATCTCCATGATGATCAATTCGCCAGCGATGAACCAGATGGATCCGCGCGAATTTATGGGCAATCTGATACTGCTGATTGTCGGTGGCAACGACACAACCCGCAACACGATGTCAGGCATCGTCCATGCTTTCGACAAGTTTCCCGATCAGCGGAAATTGTTCGAAGAACAACCCGACCTGATCCCCAACGCCGTGCAGGAATGCATCCGTTATCAAACGCCGCTCGCGCATATGCGCCGCACTGCATCCGAGGATACCGAATTGTTCGGAGAGCAGATCAAGAAGGGTGACAAGCTGATCCTGTGGTACCTTTCGGCCAATCGTGACGAAGCGTTGTTCGACGATGCTGACAAGCTGGATATCACCCGCGAAAATGCCCGCCGCCAATTGGCGTTCGGCTATGGCATCCACCGCTGCGTCGGTGCTCGCCTTGCCGAACTACAGCTCCGCATCCTGCTGGAAGAAATGCACAAGCGACGGATGCGGGTGCATGTCGCGGGCGATGTTGAGCGTGTCAAAGCCAACTTCGTCCATGGTTTCCGCAAACTCGAAGTCGAAATCACCGAATTCTAGGCAAGTCCTAACTTTCGAGAGATGAAACCTTTCAGGCTGTCTCATCGTATATAAAGATAGGACAATCTGCCGAAGGAGGGTTCTGATGTCTGACCTTACTACGCCCACACGCCGGTCCTTTATCGGATGGCTATCAGCGGGCGCTGCGGTTCCAGCACTGACCGCCTGCGGAAGTGCACCTGCAGAAGCGAAGAATTTCCCGGTTAAGCTGACCAATGCGCAGTGGCGCGGCAAGCTGACCAAGGCCGAATATTACGTGCTGCGCGAAGCGGGTACAGAGCGGCCCTACTCGTCCCCACTCGATAAGGAAAAGCGCAAAGGCACTTTCGTCTGCGCGGGGTGCAAGAACCGCCTCTATGCATCGTCGACCAAATATGACAGCCGCACAGGCTGGCCCAGTTTCTGGAAGCCGCTATCCGGTGCGATTGTTACACAGACCGACTACAAAATCGGCTATCCACGCACCGAAGTGCTGTGCGCCGATTGTGGCGGACATTTGGGGCATGTGTTCAGCGACGGACCAAAGCCAACGGGCAAGCGCTATTGTATGAACGGCGTGGCGATGGATTTCGTCCCGGCCTGACCCTTATTTCTCGACCCGCCAGACCTGAAATTCTGCGGGACCATCCATTGGAACCGCCGAAAGCCATGCTGGTGGATTGCCAGCAATAAGCTGTGCGGCCAGACCCTCTGGATTGGCTTCTGCATAGAATGTCGGCTCAGCTGTATCGGTACAGAGCACGACATAATCGGCGCCGTGCTCGGCGACTCGTACCGGGGCATCCATCAGATCACCGCTAAATGCCAAAATGACATCGCGCATTGCGATGTTTGCACGGTGGTGACCGGTCGCAACGACTGCGTGATCCGATTTGAGCAAAATTGATGGCCCGATATCGAGCGGAGCGAAGATAACACCGGTCGGCAATGCACCCAATTTGGGGGTCTGCTCGCTGAGCATGCAGCGCGACTCGGCTACCTGCTCAGTCAGGGCGTTCTGCGCCACTGAAGAACCAAATGCGGGCTCAACCAATTTGTACAGGGTTACAGGTGTCGCTGGCAGCAGAACCAAAACAATCGCTGCGGCTGATAGCGCCTTGGCGCCAGGTCCCTCTGCCAAGCGCAGACGTCGCAGCAAGCGCGTTGCGAGCCATGCCAGCGGGATAGCCGCAATAACCCCCGCCAATGCGGTTGAGCGCCATACAAACAGTGCCAGCACGATACCTGCGAGCAGCAGCAACGTATATTCAGTCCACCAGATACGCAGCCAGTTGCGACTGCGGAGCGCCAACAAGCCGCTCGCAACAAGCGCGATGATTAGCTGGGCGAGTAGCGGGATGGCGGACAGCAATTCCTGCTCCCAGAAGGGCCGGCCTTCCAAAATATTGACATGCCAGAAGTCGCGCACAACAGGATCGAGCTCAGCGAAAGGCGTTGCCAGACATGTCGGCGATGAGAGACCGAAAAACGTCAATCCAGCCGCGCCTGCCAAGCCGAACAATCCGGCCAATGCAAAGGCAGGCACTCTGGGTGCGGCGGCAATAGCGCCGGTTCCCAATGCCGTGATAACAAAGAAGCCCAGATGCGCGGGCGATACCGCATCGCAATGCTGCGCCAAATCGCCAATGCCGCGTGTCGCCAGAAACAATATTGCCCAACCTGCAGCCAGCGCCTGCATATAGGCGGTGAGCCACCAGCGTTCGGCCCGGTCGCGGAACCAGCGAATCGCAAGCACTCCGCCAAACGCGGCGGCCATCGGCAGTAGCTCTATCGAGATAGACAGCCCCCATGCCATGGCCAGGCCCGCAATTGCGCCTCCTTTCCATGGCGCGCGGATGGAAACCGCCCCCAGTGCCAGCGCTACGCAAAAAATCTGCCATCCATGATGGTCAAGCCGCATCGGTTGAAGCTGAAACACAACTGGCGAAAGCAGTCCGATGCACAGGCAGGCAAGCCCTGCAACTTGCACGTCGAATGTGCGCCACGCCAAGCGGCCAATGACACAGAGGATCGCGCCGAGCGTCAGCAACGGCACAATCACCATCGCAGCAGTTTCTGCCGCAGAAGGACCAATCAGCGGAGTGAGGATCAGGATAACTAACGCGATCGGAATATCGACCAGCCGTGACCAGTGCATCAACGTGCCATCCGGCGGATCAATCCGGTACTGATGGAGATCGAACCAACTTTGGCCGCCAAGCAAATCGCGAACCTGCACCAGCCGCAAGGCATCGTCGGGACCGGGAAACTGGTTCTGGCTTAACCCTTGGAAACCAATTGCCACAAAAATCGCTGACAGAACCAGCCAGACCAACGCGATCCGGCGGTTGGGGTGCTCATGGGCACGCTGTCTGCGATCCGCTTGCATAGTCGTTCTATCTCACGATGCGGCGCGAAACACTACGCGGCTACGCAGCAACCATGTCATGGTGAAGCTGGCGGCAATCGCTACCAGTTTGGCAAGCCGCGGATCAATCGCATAGAAGTCTGCGGCACCTACGATAGCGGTAGTCAGCGCCAGCCCCAACAACGCCGAGATCACAAACAAAGCTTTCTGCTTAGTACGCTTATGTCCTCTTTCGGCGACAGTGTCGGTAAAGACCGTGCGGCTGGACAGGATCCAATGCGCCAGAATGCCAGCGCTGTACCCGATGGCAGAGGCAAGCGCGGCCAGTGCGCCCATCGATAGCAAGATCAGAAAACAGCCGACATCGACCGCCAATGCGCCAACGCTTGCCAGCAGATAGCGCAGCAAGCGGATATCACGCATTTTTAGCAGCAAGGCAGTCACTGTCATTTCGCTCCCGTCGCATTAAAATTGGGGAGAATACCATCCTGCGCCGATCCCCCCTGAACCGGCACAAGATGGTTCTCCCCCAACTCGGTCAGGCGACCTTGCGCCCTTGATCTTGAGCTTCCCCATCAGGCTTGATCCGTTCCGGCACGCCGCGCAGCGAATTAAGCGCAGCGGCCTGATCTTCGGTGATTTCATATTCATCGGTTTCATCGGATGCTTCGCGCGCCGGGATCGCTTTCTCAGCACCCTCGTCACCCGCTTCGTGATATTCCGCATCTTCGTTGACGCACCACGTGTCGTAAAGGCGCTTGCCAGCGACGATGTTCTCGGTGGTCAGCATCGCGGTCATCATCGCGTGATCCTGGTTATTGTAGCGGTGCATACCGTTGCGGCCGACCAAATGCAGCGTCGGGAATTTCTCTTCAAGCTCCGCCCGCATGGCTTCGACATTGGCTGCGTAATCCTCGTCATAGACCGGATAGGCTTTTTCCTGACGCACAACTGCGCCGTCAATCACGTCTTTCGGGTCGCACAGGCCGAGGATTTCCATTTCCTTCTTCGCGAGTTCGATCAGATCATTATCATCCGATGCCCACAGGCCGTCGCCTTCAAAGCAGAAATATTCGAGACCAACGCAGGCCACATCCTCGTCCGGCACCATTTCGGGCGACCAGCTACGGAAGTTTTGCACGCGGCCAACCTGAACCTTGTCATCATGGATGTAGATCCAATTGTCGGGGAACAGATCTTCCGATTTGATCTTCAGCGCAACCGTTAGGAAATCACGATATTTGAGGTTCGATGCATTGAGTGTCGTATCCGGCAGCGGGTGCAGACGCGCCGCCAGCTCACGCATTGGCGCTGAGCTGATCGCGTCCTTCGCCTTAACGACGATCTTGCTGCCATCTTTGTCGGTCGCGCTCATGCGCCAGCCGCCACTGCCATCACTGGCGAGCTGCTCAAGGCCGTGGCCCATCACAATTGTGCCACTAGCCGCGATGATTTTGTCGCGCGCAGCATCCCACATCATACCAGGACCCAAACGCGGGTAACGGAAGGTTTCGAGCAGTGTCTTGGCGGCCTGGCCGTCATTGGGTTTCTTGTTCAGACCCATAGAGCGTTTGAGGCCATCAATGACCGCGCTCCAAAGCGAGAGGCCTTTGATCCGCTGAGCGGCCCAGTCGGCGCTCATTTCATCGCATGGCATGCCCCACACCTTCTCGGTGTAGGTCTTGAAGAAGATCGAATAGAGTTTCTTGCCAAACTGGTTGGTGGTCCAGTCTTCGAAGCTCTTCACTTCGGCAATCGGAAACAGTTTATAGCGCAGATAGCTGACCATACAGGCCGTCGAACGCAAAATTCCCAGATTGCCGAGCGCTTCAAATGCGCGCAGCGGGTAAGAGTAGAATTTACCTTCATAATAAATCCGGCTCATGCGCGGACGTTGGATGAAGTCATCTGGCAGAATCTCATTCCACAGATCGACAACTTGCTGGCTCTTGGAGAAGAACCGGTGTCCACCAATGTCGAAGCGGTAGCCTTCATGCTCCACCGTACGGCTGATGCCGCCGACATAAGTTTCGTCTTTTTCGATAATCGCAACCGTCTTGCCTTGCTTGGTTAGCAGATAGCCTGCGGTCAGACCTGCCGGACCTGCCCCGATGATCGCCACATCGACGTTCAACTCTTTGGCCGAAAATTTAGGCAATTCCGTAGACGCAGTGTCAGTCATAAATACCCCCGGATGAATGTATGATCCGGAGGTGAAGGAAAATGGTTAGGAGATGGTTAACGCGCTCGCTGAAACTTGGCGCAAGCCGCCCCTATTGGCCAATGTGTCCTGCTCCAGAGAGTCCACCGGCTCTGGCGATCTTGCTGCCCGATTTGCTCCGCAAATGCAGGTCACGGATAAGCAGAGCGAGATTGGCGAGCGAGAAGGTGGTATCGAACACAAGCCCGTAGACGCCTTCTTTGCGCCACCGAACACGAGCCTCGATATCGGGCATTCCGGGGGCCTCAATGCGGATTAGCTGGTCTATCGACAGCTTGCTATCGCACTGAACATTGCCGCCTTGGCGCGATAGATTGGCCAGTTTGGCTTTCAATCTCATCCCATGCGCGTGGAGCGTAACGGGAAGTTCCAGATCGAAGCGAAGGTCCCTTTTGGGGTGTTCGCTCAAACCCATCACAATCGCGTCGACCTCGATCGGCGTATGAAATTCGAAGCCGGCTTCGCCATCGCGTTGCCAAACCATGTCTGCTGGATAACAGTCGCCGGATTGGAGTTCGAGCGCGATGCGAGTGCTTTTTTCGATAGGGTGAAAGCTGCGGATGCTGAACCCGGTCGCAGAGATATCGCGCACCACGCACAGGAATTGTTGGTCATCGATGATCAGTTTTGCCGTGCGAATAAGCAGCGTAAAGCGCGGCGCCGCACGCGGCTCCACGTCTACTGATATTTCCGGGCCTTGCGGCATTTCCGGATTACTCTGCATGCTTTCCCCCAATTCAACCTCTGCCCGATAGCAACAGCCAGTTTGAAAAGGGTTAAGACTGATTGGCTGCCAACCGCCTAGCCGCGAAATAGGGAAGAACGCGTAACATCCGAAATTGGCAACCGATCCCTGGACGGGGATGGTACGGGTGACTGGACTCGAACCAGCACGATCAAAGATCAGGGGATTTTAAGTCCCCGGCGTCTACCATTCCGCCACACCCGCATCATCGGCCCACACAGGATCCGCATAGGACGAGGAGCGCCCTAACCGCAATCGCGGAAAAGGCAAATGTATGATGTGAAAGGTTCCCTGCGCTGCGGCAGAGAAGTCCTAGCTCGGGTTCAGGCGCTCGCGCATTTCTTTGCCCGGCTTGAAATAGGGCACTCGTTTCGCAGGAACTTGGACGGTTTCACCCGTTCGCGGGTTGCGGCCCGTGCGCGCTTCGCGTTCGCGAGTTGAAAACGCGCCAAAGCCGCGCAATTCCACCCGGCCACCTTCGGCGAGGCGCTTGGTGATCTCGTCGAAGAATATATCGACAACCTGCTCGACCTCCTCCGCGCGAAGATCGGGATTATCCTTAGCCAAGGCCTGTAAAAGTTCTGACCGTATCATCGTGTCTCCCTTGCTCCCCCGTCGCCTCTGTGGACGAATCTCCTAGCAAGCTCTGTTTGGCCCCATATGGAGCAGCGCAACCCTGCCGTTCATGTGGCAGAAATATATCAATCGCGCAATCCGCAGATTGCCCAACGGATCAAGATTCTCGACGAACTACGTGAAGAGCGACATCATTGAAGCCACCGGCTGGCTTAAGCTGCTGCCTCTAGGCTGATTCCAACAATTCAGCTGGCTTGATGCCTAACCGCTCCATGCGCGCGCGAATTTCAGGCCATTCTTCGGAAACAAACTGATCCCGCTCGGACTTACGCAGTTTCTCTGCCGCACCGTTGACCACATACATGCCGACGCCGCGCTGTACCTCGACGAGCCCATCAGTCTGGAATTGCTGATACGCCTTGGCCACCGTTAAAGGATTTGCACCCTGCTCAGCGGCGAAAGCTCGCACTGACGGGAGCATCGCGCCTTCCGCATAATCACCCTCGATGATTGCCGCAGCGATTTGATCGCGCAGCTTCAGATAGACGGGGCGGGATTGCTGGGTCATGCCAAGTTCCTAGGAGGTTTCCTCATGTCAGGTGCTTCAGTGCCATAATACACTGCGCCGCGTCAAGTTCCCGAAAAGGCCGAGAAAGCCTGAGAAAAGACAGTTTCCTGTGAAACTAGCGCTTCACATGGGCGAATTGGGCGCTAGTGTGCCGCCTTTCAGCGCCTGCGGGAGTGGGGCGCTATAAAGACAATTTGGGGAGCATGCACGCATGCACGAGTTCATTTTCACATTCGATTCGCTGTTTGAGCTATGGACCTTTTGGATCGCCGTAGTCGCACTTGCAGCGTTCCTTCTCGGCGGAACGTATATCGTGACCCGCCCGCAGCCTGAATTTGCGGGCCATCCAAAAGGGCTGTTCCTGCTGTTCCTTGCCGAAATGTGGGAGCGTTTCTCCTATTACGGTATGCGCGCACTGCTGATTTTCTATCTCGTGCAGCATTGGGCGTTCTCTGACGGTGATGCCTCGATTATTTACGGCGCCTACACAGCGCTCGTCTACATCACTCCCGTTGTCGGTGGTTATCTTGCCGACCGCTATTTAGGCCAGCGCAAGGCGGTCCTGTTCGGCGCCGTATTGCTCACCTTTGGTCACTTCTTCATGGCCTTTGAGGGCACCGGCGGTCAGGACGATCCGACGATCAATGTATTCTGGGCTGCACTTGCTTTGATCATTGTGGGTTCGGGCTTCCTGAAAGCCAATATCTCGGTCATTGTCGGACAGCTCTACTCGCGCACCGATATCCGCCGCGATCCCGCTTATACCATTTTCTACATGGGCATTAACGTTGGTGCTGCGACAGCATCGATCATCTGCGGCTTCCTGGGCCAAACCTATGGTTGGGAGTATGGCTTCGGTCTCGCCGGCTTCGGCATGCTGATCGGTCTGGTCTTCTTTGTCCTGGGCAAACCATTGCTTCTCGGCAAAGGCGAACCAAAAGACCCTGCAAAGCTCAAAGGTGGCAAGGAATGGGGCATCTACGGTGCCGGCCTTGCGATGGTTGCACTGTGCTGGGCTGCGATCCAGTATCAAGAACTGGTCGGATATGTCTTGGGTGCTTTCGGTGGCGGCCTGGTCCTCTATGTCTTGTTCACTGCGGTCACCAAACTCGCTCCGGAGGAGCGCGACCGGATCTTCGCGGCTATGTTCCTGATTCTGACATCCATCGTGTTCTGGGCATTGTTTGAACAAGCAGGCTCGTCTCTCAACCTGTTCACCGATCGCCATGTCGATACGGCAGGGGTGAACGCGTCGATGTTCCAATCAATCAACGCGATCTACATTGTGCTGCTTGCACCGGTGTTCGCGATGATGTGGCAAAGTCTTGCGCGCAAGGGCAAGGAGCCTTCGACACCGATGAAGTTCGGCCTAGCGATTGTGCAAGTTGGCCTCGGCTTCCTGGTACTGGTTTGGGGCTCGGAAGGAGCAGGTGTTGGCGTACCGACACCGGTCATCTTCATCTTCCTGATCTACCTCCTCCACACCACCGGCGAACTGTGCCTCAGCCCGGTCGGCCTAAGCGCTATGAACCGGCTTTCGCCCGGACACATGGCTTCGCTGATTATGGGTACGTGGTTCTTCGCATCAGCGACCGGTAACTTTGCAGCTGGCCTGATTGCTGCCGCGACCGGCGGTGAAGGCGTTGGCGAAGAGGCGGGCAAACAAGTTGTTCTCGATGTCTACGAGACTGTCGGCCTCTATGCTGTCGGCGTGGGTATCGCGGCAATGGTCGTTAGCCCTCTGATCAAGAAGCTTATGCACCTCGATACGCTGAAGGATGATGCGCTTGAAGGAGCGGCAGAAGCCGGACTTGAAGCCCAAGAGGGTGGCGTTCACCCTGCGACCAAAGGCTGATTTGACAATTGGAGACTGAAGCGATGCGCTACCGTGCCTTAACCGTTCTGGGGGGCGCGGTGGCGCTCGCTGCATGTTCCGCTAACGGCCAATCAAAACCGGCCAGTGTGTCAGATACGCCGGCCTCGGCAGGAAGCGTGGAGACACCTTACGCTTCAACCTACACCCCTTATCCGGGCGCACCGACCGCATTGGTTGGTGCCACAATCTACGATGGCGCTGGCGGCCAGATCGATGGCGGCACAGTCTTGTTCGCAGACGGCAAAATTGTCGAAATTGGCGGGGCCGATCTTGCGATTCCAGCGGGCTACACCCGGATCGATGGGAGCGGGAAATTCGTGACGCCCGGTATCATCGATATCCATAGCCATTTGGGCGACTATCCCAGCCCTTCTGTCCAAGCGCATTCGGACGGTAATGAAGTGACCAGCCCGACCACACCCGAAGTATGGGCCGAACATTCGGTCTGGCCGCAAGACCCCGGCTTCAGCCGCGCGTTGGCCAATGGCGGCATCACTGCGCTGCAAATCCTACCCGGCTCTGCGAACCTTATGGGCGGCCGCACGGTAACGCTCAAAAACGTCCCGAGCCGCACCGTCCAGGGGATGAAATTCCCGGGCGCTCCTTACGGCATGAAAATGGCCTGCGGTGAAAACCCGAAACGCGTTTATGGCAATCGCGGCCGCATGCCGTCGACGCGGATGGGCAATTTCGCGGTCAACCGGCAGACTTGGCTTGATGCCAAAGAATATGCCGATGGTGACCGAGAGAACCGCAATCTCGCCAAGGAAACGTTGGCCGGCGTTCTCGACGGTGATATTCTGATCCACAATCACTGCTACCGCGCCGATGAAATGGCTCTGGTGCTCGATATGAGCAAAGAGTTCGGCTACAAAGTAAGCGCGTTTCATCATGCGGTTGAGGCCTATAAAATCGGTGATCTACTGAAAGATGCGGGCACCTGCTCAGCCATCTGGGCCGATTGGTACGGCTTCAAGATGGAAAGCTATGACGGAATTCCTGAGAACGCCGCTTTGCTGCAAAATGCGGATGCGTGCGTGGTGATCCATTCGGATGACGAGAACGGCATTCAGCGGCTCAATCAGGAAGCCTCCAAAGCGCAGGCCGCTGGCAAGCGAATGGGCATCGATATTTCCGATGCGACGGTAATTTCTTGGCTTACACTCAACGCAGCAAAAGCGATGGGGATCGACGATATGACCGGCAGCTTAAGCAGCGGTAAGATGGCTGATGTCGTGCTGTGGAACGGCGATCCACTGAGCGTTTATTCGCGGCCGGAGAAAGTCTGGGTCGATGGTGCGATGCTATACGATGCGAATGATCCTAAGCGCAGGCCGGTGAGCGATTTCGAGCTTGGCCAACCCGGTGAAGGAGATGTGAAATGAAGCGTCTTTTCAAACTAGCAGCCGCATGTTCGGCATTCGCATTTACAGTCCCCGCCGCAGCGCAGGATATCGCTATCACCGGCGCTACTGTTGCTACCGGTGATGGAAGCGCCCCGATTGAAAACGCCACAGTTCTGGTCCGTGGCGGCAAGGTCGTCGCAGCCGGAACAGGCGTGACTGTTCCGGCAGGCATGGAGACCATCGATGGTGCTGGCAAATGGGTCACCCCAGGTATCTTCGCAGCCGTCACCGATATCGGTGTGTTCGACGTTAGCGGGGTCAGCAACAGCAATGATGCGGGTGCGAGCAATTCGCGCTTCAGTGCGGCGCTTGATATTAGCCAGGCGATTAATCCCGCCTCAGAGCATATTTCAGTCAGCCGTGCAGGCGGTGTAACCCGCGCGACCGTGGCCCATGCTCCTGGAGACTCGATCTTTGCCGGGCAAGGCGCAACGATTGATCTTGGCGTCGATCCCGATCCGATCACGCAGGCGCGGTCATTCCAAATGGTGGTGTTGGGCGAACGCGGGGCGCGTATCGCCGGTGGTGGACGCACCGCTTCGAACCTTGAGCTGCGCAACGCGATGGCAGAGGCAAAAGCCTATGTCGCGGGTGATTGGGAAGGTGAGGATGCCTTGCTGACCCGGCCTGATGTCCAGTCGCTGGTGCCGGTCATTTCAGGCAAGCAGAAGCTCTACGTCCATGCCGAACGGGCATCGGATATCCGCAAAGTCATTGCGTTAAAGCAAGAGTTCGCCAAGCTGGACTTGGTTCTGCTGGGCGCGAGCGAAGGTTGGCTGGTGGCAAATGCACTTGCTGCATCGGGCATTCCAGTGCTCGCCGATCCGCTCGATGATCTGCCCTCCAGCTTTGAGCAGCTCGCAGCGACACAAAGCAACATCGGACGGATGACCGAAGCAGGTGTGAAAGTGGCTATCGGCGGCGTTGGCGCGTTCGAACAGCCACGCAATTTGACCCAATATGCCGGAAATCTCGTCGCGTTACGCAAAGTGCCGCGCGCCAGCGGTTTGACCTGGGGTCAGGCCTTCGCTTCGATCACTTCCATACCGGCAGAGATCAGCGGATTGGGCGGTAAGGCAGGCATATTACGCGCCGGTGCGATGGGCGACGTTGTGATTTGGGACGGTGATCCGCTTGAGCTATCGTCGAATCCGACGCGAGTGTTCATTGATGGCGTTGAGCAGCCACTCAGCAATCATCAGACACGCTTGCGTGATCGGTATCGCGATCTGGATGAGAGCAATCTGCCAAAAGCCTATGACTGGTAAGCCAAGACAATAAGGGTCCACATAATGCACAAGATTTTCACCACGGCGCTAAGCGCTGTGATGTTCAGCGCAATACCGGCACAGGCACAAGACGCAGAAACCGAGGACGAGGCCGTTGAGCCCGAACGCGGCGCTGCCTGGCACAATGCGCAGCAGGCTGCATTGGCGGAGCGGACTTACAAGGATGGCTGGCGCTGGATTGAGGGCGGCCTGCTGTGGCGCCACGTCAAAGGCAACCGGACCGGCGCGCGCGCCACGGTCCAAGATACGGTCACACTGCATTATGCAGGAACCTTCATCGATGGAACGACGTTCGACAGTTCCTACGACCGTGGTCAGCCCGCGACATTCCCGCTCGGCAGACTGATAGAGGCTTGGCAGCTGGCTGTGCCGCAAATGACTGTTGGGGATACTATCGAAATCGCCGCGCCCGCTTCGATTGCCTATGGCACACGCGGCGGCGGCCCAATCCCCGGAGGTGCGACCCTATTGTTCACCATCGAGTTGCTGGGCATCAAGGGGCGCTAGCAGCACCACATTCTTACTCTGAAACATTCCAATCGCGCGGCTTTTCATCGCCACCGAACAGGTGCTCCGCGCTCCAATCGCTGATCGCAGAATATGCAGGCTGCAGCGCATGACCCGCTTCGGTTAGCTGATAGCACGCGCGCTTCGCGTCAGGCGGATCGCGCAATAGCAGACCCGCTTCAATCATCAGCGCCAACCGCGATGACAAGGTGGCGCGGCTGATAGGCAAGCGGTTCTTGAACTCTTCGAACTGCGACACGCCCAGAAATGCCTCGCGCAGAATCAACAAGACCCATCTGTCACCCAAGATGCGAGAAGCCCGGCCAATCGGGCATGGTGAGCGGGAGGCTTCATAACGCTTCATCAGTCTGCATTACAGACTTGATCCTAGGTCATGCAAGTGCCATTAAGTCTGCTTTATAGACTTTGGAGTGTCACCATGACCGCATCGCGTTTCGATTCCCCTGAAGCCTCCATTGCATACATGAGGGAGGTTGCCGTCAAACGCTCGGGCTTTTCCAACTGGCTCGGCGTCGAACCCATTACGGTTTGGGGCGGCGAGGCAGAATTAGAGCTCGTTCTCCGCGACGAGATGACTCAACATCACGGCTTCGCCCATGGCGCAATCGTAGGGCTAATGGCCGACAATGCCTGCGCTTGGGCCGCGGCAAGCGCTGTCGGCGATGTGGTCACCGGATCCTACACGATCAATTTTCTTGCGCCCGCTATCGGGACAAAGCTCCGCTCGAAGGGGACGGTCATCAAAGCGGGCAAACGGCAGGTCGTCGTGCGCGCAGATGTGTGGGCCGAGGAGGATGACGGCGCATCAAAACTTGTCGCAAGCGCGCAGGGTACAATCGTACCGACGGGTCAGGTTGAGCAGAAGCGCTAGGACCCTTTGAAATCAGGCAGGCGCTTCTCCAGCAAAGCGTCGATTCCCTCCATGTGGTCTTCGGTGTGATGCATTAACGCCTGCGTATTGGCAGCCAGTTCCAGCGCCGTATCATAAGTAATCGACCGCCCTTGGCGCAGCAGGTTTTTGGTCTGACGCAGAGCATGCGGCGGCATTGCTGCAATCTTGGCCGCAAGCGCTTCAGTTTCATCCATCAAGCTGCCGCTATCTACCACGCGGCTGACGAGGCCCCATTCGCACGCCTTCGCCGCGTCGATCACATCACCGGTGTAGAATAGCTCTGCCGCACGCGCCTCACCGATCACACGCGGTAATATCCAAGTGCCGCCATCACCGGGAATGATCCCGAGCTTGAGGAAGGTGACTCCAAATTTAGCTCGATCCGAAGCAATTCGCATATCCGCCAGACACGCCAGATCGCATCCCAACCCTATAGCCGCGCCATTGACCGCCGCAATCAAAGGCACTTTCAAGCCATACAGCGCTCGCAGGATAAGATGGATATTGGTGCGATAGCCATTTGCAATCTCGACCGGATTTCCGCCAAAATTGCCGGAGCGCTCGCGCATGGCCTTTACATCACCGCCTGCCGAGAACGCCTTGCCCGCGCCGGTCAGAATAGCGCACCGCACATCCGGATCGGCATTGATGGCATCGCACGCCGCAACGAATTCGTTGCCATCGCCGTCCGCGCCGAGAGCGTTCATCGCATCGGGCCGATTGAGCGTCAGAGTCGTCACGTGATTAGCGTTGGAAATCGTCAGAAGAGACATATCGGTTTCCTATTCGGCCGCTACTTGTGATGCAGCGATCCCCGCATCCAACTCGGTCAGCCACACATATTGTGCCGATTGCGGTTCGGGATCGAAGATCAGATCATGACCAGCGCCATCGAATATCTGGAATGTCCCAGTGGGTGCTAGATCCGCCAATGTCTCGCCATGGCTTGGCGGGATCATTGTATCGGCTGAGCCATGCTGGACCAGAACTGGCACTGTGATGTCCCGCAGCTTAGCCGCGTTATCGAACCGATCGCGCACGAGAATTCGCACTGGCATCCATGGCACAGCCGCGCTCGCAACGTCCGGAACGCTGGTAAAGGGCGAAGCGAGGATGAGCGCCTTCGGGCGAATTTCGGTTGCCATTTGCGTTGCAGTACCGCTGCCAATCGAGTTCCCGATCAGAATGGTCTGATCCTGCCGGATGCCCTGTGCCTCCAAGAATGCCAATGCAGCGCGACCATCCTTATAAAACCCGCCCTCGGAAGGCTCGCCTTCATTGCCGCCATAGCCGCGATATTCGACCAGCAGCAGCCCATACCCCTTCTGGCCCATGCGCGATGTCGCCGCAGCACTACCCAGCAAAGTGCCGCCATTGCCATGAAAGTAAACCGCCGTTGGCTGCCCCTCTTCAGCAGATCGATAGAAAGAGCGAAGCGTCAGACCATCGCTGGTCTGCAATGCGATTTCCTCAAACCCCTCTGGCAAAGGAACCACATCCTGAGGCGCAGGATAGATCATCCGGCCCTGTTGGAAGTAGAGAAGCGCCGCCACTGCCAGATAGACAATGACCGCAACCGATACCGCACCGATCAGCCAGCGCATTTAACTTACGCCCGCGCTTCTTCGATCCCGGCGCTGTTGTGACGTAGCGCTTTCAAAACGGTGTCGACGATATCCGGAGCATTGAGGCCAGCTTGGTCATATTGCTTGCCCGGTGCGTCCTGATCCTGGAACATATCGGGCAGGCGCATGGTCCGGATTTTCAAGCCTGTATCGGTCAGGCCATTGTCGCTCGCGAAAGTCAGCACATGCGCGCCAAGCCCGCCAATTGCAGCTTCTTCGATTGTAATCACCGCCTCATGCGTTCGCATCAGCCGTTCGATCAGATCGGTATCGAGCGGCTTGGCAAAGCGAAGGTCTGCGACCGTCGTGGAGAGACCTTTGGCCTCCAACTCGTCTGCTGCCTTCAGACTTTCGGCCAGACGCGTGCCCAAGGACAGGAGTGCAACCTTATTGCCCTCACGAACAACTCGTCCCTTGCCGATTTCGAGCTTCTCGAGCTTTTCCGGAATGGGAACGCCGGTGCCCGCGCCGCGCGGATAGCGGAACGCGATCGGGCCATCATCATACTCCGCAGCTGTGTAGGTCATATGCGCGAGTTCGGCCTCGTCAGCCGCCGCCATAACCACGAAGTTGGGAAGCGTAGAAAGGTAGGTCACATCGAACGAGCCAGCGTGGGTTGCGCCATCCGCGCCAACCAGACCGGCACGGTCAATTGCAAAGCGCACCGGCAGATTCTGGATCGCCACGTCATGGACAATCTGGTCATATGCGCGCTGCAGGAATGTCGAATATATTGCCGCAAACGGCCGCATGCCCTGCGCGGCCAAGCCAGCGGCAAAGGTCACGCCGTGCTGTTCGGCTATACCGACATCGAACGCCTTATCGGGATGCGCCTGCGCGAACTTATCAACGCCGGTGCCCGAAGGCATCGCAGCGGTAATTGCGCAGATTTTGGGATCGGTTTCCGCCAGCTTCGCCAAGGTTTCGCCAAATACATTTTGATAGTTTGGCGGACCGCCGCCCGGGCCTTTATCCTGCTTGCCGCTGACCACATCGAACTTTGCCACGCCATGATATTTGTCGGCACTGTTCTCGGCAGGTTCGTAGCCCTTGCCTTTGGTCGTTACGACATGGACCAAAATCGGACCCTGCTCGCTGTCGCGAACATTCTCGAGAACCGGCAGAAGATGGTCGAGATTGTGACCGTCAATCGGACCGACATAGTAGAAGCCGAGCTCTTCAAACAACGTGCCACCGGTGACCATACCGCGCGTATGGCTCTCAACCGTACCCAGTGATTTGTGGACCCGCCGCGACAGTTTGGAGGCCATCTTCGAGGCAAGACTGCGAAGACCGAGATATTCGCTCGAGGAAACCATCCGCGCGAGATAGGCACTCAACCCGCCAACCGGCGGCGCGATCGACATGTCGTTATCGTTAAGGATGACCACCAACCGGTTGCCCGCCTGCTCAGCGTTATTCATCGCTTCGTAGGCCATGCCAGCACTCATCGCTCCGTCACCGATTACAGCAATGCCCCGCCCCGGCTTGTCGTTCAGCTTGTTGGCAACCGCAAAACCAAGCCCAGCCGAGATCGAAGTCGAGCTATGCGCAGCACCAAACGGATCATATTCACTTTCGCTGCGCTTGGTGAAGCCAGAAAGGCCGCCACCCTGACGCAAAGTGCGAATCCGGTCACGACGTCCCGTCAAAATTTTGTGCGGATAGGCCTGATGGCCAACATCCCAGATCAACCGGTCTTCAGGCGTATTGAACACATAGTGGATTGCGACCGTCAATTCGACCACACCCAGACCCGATCCCAAATGTCCTCCCGTCGAACCAACTGCGGAGATCATTTCATCTCGCAATTCGTCAGAAAGTTGCCGAAGCTCTTCGGGTTTCAGTTTTCTGAGATCTGTTGGGGTATCGACAGTATCGAGCAGCGGCGTGTCAGGTCGTGAAGTCATAACAACGCTCTACACCGCGAAAACAAAACTGTCGATGAACGCTTTATCGATAAAAATGCACAATTCACCGCTGACCCTATTTCGATGCAAGCACGAACGGGCGGCCCTGTTCGATAATGTGTAGACGGCCGACCAGCCGCTCCAATGCTAGATCCGCTGGGTGTTCCTGCAACATCGCTTGGAGCGATTCGGCACCCTCGCCCTGTCCTTGCTCGACTTGAGTCATTGCCCGGTCAATTTGCGTAGCATATCCAGCGTGTTCATCTGCAAGCGGTTCATAAAGATCAAGCGCGGTTCCCACGCCTGCCAGCACAACCCTGCCCATCGGCCGGTAGGTGATCGCAGGAGCTTGCCGGCGGACATCTTCGCTCACCAGAATCGCAGTGCCAAGATGCTTGTTGGCCCCCTCCAACCGCGCTGCGGTGTTCATACCGTCGCCTAGCGCAGTATATTGGATCCGTTTCTTCCCGCCAAAATTCCCGACAATGACCGACCCATAATGCAGTCCGATGCGCGTTCGACCGAGCTGCTCGCCTTCTAGGGCGAACGCGCGCCTCAGCTTCTCGGCGCAGTCCTGCAGGGCCAAGGCGCAGGCAACGCTTTGATTGGCATCACTGTCCTGAGCGAGTGGCGCGCCCCAGAATGCAACGATTGAATCGCCGACAAATTTGTCGATGGTTCCGCCATATTGGAGAATCACGTCGCACATCTCATCGAGATACCGGTTGAGGATGCGCGCGGTCGTGCGCGGGGATTGATGATGGCTCGCTTGCGTAAACCCCTCAAGGTCCGTGAACAGCATGAACAGTCCACGCTCCTCGCTATCTAGTGAGAGCTTGTGCGGGTCATCGATAATCTCCTGCGCTACACTCGCCGACAGATATCTGCCGAGAGCGCCCTGCGCATAGGCACGCTCACGAGAGGT
Source organism: Pontixanthobacter sp. CEM42 (assembly GCF_017812015.1). Lineage (GTDB taxonomy): Bacteria > Pseudomonadota > Alphaproteobacteria > Sphingomonadales > Sphingomonadaceae > Pontixanthobacter. Next base: position 354,441 of record NZ_JADQTN010000002.1, read on the forward strand.
TCGCGCGCCCAACAAATAACCGAACGCCAACAGCATGAAGATGAAACAAAGAAGCCAACCGATCATAGCAGTCCACTCGGTCACTATGCGTTGACCGAGTGATAAGTGGCAGGCTTAACTTCACAGTAAGTATAATTAGCCTGCCGCGTACCGAGCAGGCCGAAACGCTAGTTGCAGCTGGAGCAAATCCCGCGAATCTCGATGATCGGGCGGCGGGTGTTGAACTTTGCACCATCCGCAACGCCGCGTACTTTGCTGGAAATATCATCATTATCGATATGCGTTGCTTCGCCGCATTCGTCGCAAACCAGAAAAATGCAATCATGCGTGCAGCCTGGATGACTATTAGCAAGGTATGCGTTGGAGCTTTCTACTCGCAGCGCCAGATTATTACCGACGAACAGGTCGAGGATCCGATACACACTATTGGGTGCAACCCGCTTGCCACGCTTGGCAGAAAGGTTGTCAGCAATGTCATAGGCCGAAGCTGGGCGATCATGCCGCGCAAGCTCTTCAAAAACATCAGACCGCATACTGGTCCATTGCTCACCCGAAGCGACTAGCGATTCGCGGGCGGCATCAATCAGGTTGTCGCCCGAATGCTCGTGATGGTTATGTGCGTGCTGTGCCATACCGCCAATATAGCGATCTATGGCCAGAGTTTCCACTCTGTGAGCTTACCGGCTTAGTTGCGGACGAATTTTGCCCGGTAATGCGACGGGTAAAGCCGCTTCAGGGCAGCCACTTTGGGCTTGTCCCACCGGCGGATGTAACCATGCGTAGGGTTCCGGATCATGAAATCCTGATGATATTCTTCGGCCTCGTAGAACTTCTTGTAGCGCTCGACCTTGGTCACAATCGGGCTCGACCATTTGCCTGACGCTTCCATTTGTTTGAGATAGGCTGAAGCGACTTTACGCTGCTCTGCATTCACAGGAACGAGAGCTGCGCGATATTGGCTGCCGCGATCAGGGCCTTGACGGTTGTAGAGCGTCGGGTCCGCGACAACCGAGAAGAAAATCCTCAGCAATTCATCATAGCGGACCACTTTGGGATCATACACGATGCGAACCGCCTCTGCATGACCGGTAACGCCGGTATTGGTTTGATCATATGTCGCGGTCGCCGCGTTGCCACCGTGATAGCCGGACACCGCGCTCTTCACGCCTTTGACGTGGCTGAACACACCTTCGACGCCCCAGAAACAACCGCCTGCGAAGACAGCAGTCTTCAGGCCTAGGCCTTCATTGGCGAAACGCTTTGCAGCAGGCGCTGCGACAACATTTTCCGCAGCAAGAGCCTCACTGGCGCAGCCTGACAGCGCCAAGGCCGCAGCCGCAATTGGAAAAAGAGCGCGCTTCACGAGAATGTTGCAGCTACCGCTTCGGGAAGCAGCTGATTGCCCAACTCTGGGCTGATCTGAAATGCAACAATGAACGCACCGACCAAGAAGCCGATGGCGAAATTGCGCGGCATATCTGTTTTAAAAATGCTCATGGCGAATATCTTTCTCGAATCTCGAGAGCGCCTTGTAGTCACCAGCTCTTTCAATCCGGTGAACGCTCTGTTGTTATAGGGAGATACGTTGGGAACGGCCGAAAGGTTTCAGAATTTTTGTTTGGCCTCTAGCGTCGGCGTTCGCGTCCGCTTTTTGTTTAGTCCCTCAGTCGCCGGGCGGGATGCCTCCGCATCCCTTGGCTACCTCGCATAAGCTCGGGCGCGCGGTCGCGCTTGCGGTCGGCTAGTCGCCGACCGGATCGGCGCAAGCCAGTTATCTCGCGCCCGTTCTTGGTCGCGGCAGCCATAGGGCCAAGCGGCCCGCCCGCAGCGAAGCGACCGTAAGGGAGCAAAAGCGAGGATAGCAAAGCGAGCGGATGCGAACGCCGACGCTAGAGGCCAACAAAAACTCAATGCCTGAAGTGGCGCATTCCGGTGAATACCATTGCCAGACCCGCTTCATTCGCTGCAGCGATCACTTCATCATCGCGCATTGAACCGCCCGGTTGAATGATCGCGGTAGCGCCTGCCTCTGCAGCCGCAAGCAGCCCGTCAGCGAAGGGGAAAAACGCGTCCGATGCCACGGCGCTGCCGACGGCACGGCTTTCGTCCCATTCGTATTTCTCGGCAGCTTCTGCGGCTTTCATAGCGGCAATACGCGAACTGTCGCGGCGGTTCATCTGGCCCGCGCCGATGCCCGCCGTCGCTCCATCCTTGGCGTAAACAATTGCGTTAGACTTCACATGGCGGGCCACGGTCCAAGCAAACAAACAGTCTTGCAGCTCTTGCTCGGTCGGTTGGCGTTCTGTCACCACTTTCAGATCGGCTTCACTAATCGCGCCATTGTCGCGAGACTGGACGAGGAGGCCGCCAGTGATCGGCTTAACCGAGAGGCCGCCGCGCCGCGGATCGGGCAAATCGCCGGTAACGAGCAAGCGCAAATTCTTCTTCTTGGCAAAGGCTGCGCGGGCTTCGTCGCTCACTTCCGGTGCAATCACGACTTCGGTGAATATCTTGCAAATCGCTTCCGCAGTGGGGCCGTCCAGCGGGACATTGACCGCAACGATGCCGCCAAAGGCGGACACGCTGTCACACGCCAAAGCCTCTTCCCATGCTTCGAGCAGGCTGCCGCGCTGCGCAACGCCGCACGGGTTAGCGTGCTTGACAACAACCACTGCCGGATCGCCGCCCGCGAATTCCGCGCAGAGCTCCAGAGCAGCATCAGCGTCATTATAATTGTTGTAGCTGAGTTCCTTGCCCTGCAATTGTTCGGCCTGCGCAATGCCCTTCGCTGCTGGTCCGACAGGAGTGTAAAGTGCAGCCTTTTGGTGCGGGTTTTCACCATAGCGGAGCTCGACTGGCGCCTTGCCGTTCACAGCGAGCATATCGGGGAACATCTGACCTTGGTCGGCAAAGGCGAACCACTGGCTGATCATCGAGTCATAGGCCGCTGTTGCGCCAAATGCCTTCGCCGCCATTTTCTTGCGGAAGTCCATCGACGTCGCGCCGCCGCTGGCCTCCAGCTCTTCAGTCAAAGTGCCGTAATCAGCGGGATCAGTGACAATCGTCACAAACGCATGGTTCTTCGCCGCTGAGCGTACCATGCTTGGTCCGCCAATATCGATATTCTCGATAATTTCAGGCCGCTCGGCGCCGCGCATAACGGTTGCTTCGAAGGGATAGAGGTTCACCACCACCAGATCGATCGCACCAATTGCATGCTGTTCCATCGCAGCGAAATGCTCGGGATTGTCGCGCACGGCCAACAGGCCGCCATGAACCATCGGGTGGAGGGTCTTGACGCGGCCATCCATCATCTCAGGAAAGCCAGTCAGGTCAGACACATCCTTAACGTCCAGCCCGGCGTCGCGCAGTGCCTTCGCTGTGCCACCGGTCGACACGAGCTCCACACCACGCGCAGCCAAGCTTTGGCCCAGTTCTATCAAACCGCTTTTGTCGGACACTGACAGCAGGGCCCGTTTGATGATGACGTCAGTCATTGTGCGAAATTATCCCATTTTCTTGAGCAGCCAGGAGAATCGTCCTCCGCCGCGCGATGTCATACCTTGAATTACCAATTGCTGGATCGGCTGCGGCCGTCCGCCGCCATCGACCCACATGCTTTCTTCTATCGAGAGGTCACCGTCATCGTCGCCTGACGCGAGGCGGAACTGCCAATAGGTGCCGTCAGGAAGCGCCAAGCCAGCACCTTTCTTGTCGTCCGAAAGCCCCAACTCAATCCCGGCACCGATATGGAAGCGAATGGCAAAGCCGATCTTGCCGCGCTTGCCCTTTTTACCGACCGGTACCAGCAGATCTTCACCGCGAAGCTCACTGCCATCTTCGCGCATGATCAACATCCTGCGATGGTTCAGCCCAAAGCGGGCGGCATAGCCATCGTGGCTGGCTTCAATCCGCGTGGCCAGACCCTGCTCAACCTTCATGGTCTTGCGGTCGACTTCAACCTCGCTGACGCCCGCGCCCAGCTTACCATTGATATGGACGGCAGTGGAGTTTGCATCATCAAGTGTCAGCGTCGAATGCGCCGCGGTCGCGCGCAGTCCTTGCTCGATTCGCGCGGGAACTTGCCCCCCTGCAAAGGCCGCCCCGCCGCAATTGACTACAATGCGTTGCCCCCGCGAGCACAGTTCAAACGCCAAAGTCGAGGCACAGCCCGAACGGGCATTGCGCGCCAAGGGCGGTGGGGCCGCATCGAAAATCAGCGTTGTCTTGTTCTTCGCAATCCGTTGATAGCCCCATTGCCGGACATTCTTGAGCGGACGCGCACGAACAGTGCTCGCATCAATCAACGCGGCAATCCGGTCTGCCCGGATAGCCCCCGCACCTTGCCAACTCGACAGACTGCCGTCCGAATGGATCAAAGTAAGCAGCGGCGGAACCAGCAGATTCAACATTGTATCAAGCGCTTCTGGCGGATCGCGATCTGTTGCACGATAGCAGGCAGACAGATCAATCAGCAGCGCGATTGCATCCATCTGGGCCAGCGGACTGCGTGACAATGTGCCACCATCATCAGCGACCAATTCGCCCAATGTGCGGATAAGACCAGCTTCACCAAACAAACGGCGCGGGCGGCCTTCGGGCATCAGCAAGCCCGCCGCAACAATCGCGCACCATCCGGCAACTTCGCCCATACGGTCAGGCGCCTTAGCGACATTACGGTCGAGCCAGCGAGCGGTGCCCGCCATAGCTTCGATGATCCGCAGCCGCTTGTCGGAGTCACTGCCTGACAAAATCAACGGTGCGTGCACCAACCAGTTCATCAGGCGATGGCCGACATTCTCCACGTGCCAAGGCGCATTCTTGCCAGGCTTCTCATTGGCATCAAGCCATGCATCCATCACGCGTTCTGCCGTAGCAGTGCATTGCTCGCGCGGCGCAGACACAGCGAGATCGCGCATCCACGAGAACCCGTGCACAACGCGCTCGAACGGCGGCGTCAGGCGCGCGGTCGGGGCAAAGTCCATCTGTGCAATCGGCGCCTTGACGCCATGCACTAGGAAGTGACCGGCGCGCAGGGCAACGCCTGCCGCACGCTCGCCCGATAGCGGTGTAGTAACCGTCGCCAGAAGGCGTGGTTTTGCAGGTTTGGAAAATGGTGATGTCAATGTCGAGGCCGACACGCCAAGGCGGTAGGCCATTCGGATCAAGCGCTCGCCAGCCCCGATTGAGGGGGGCGCGAAATCGGTAACAACCAGTGCGCGTCCCGGCTCCAAGGTTTCACGCTTTGCCGAATGAGCAGCGCTCTCTTCGGCAATGAGCGCGTCACCAGAATCGCCAACACCCAGAGGGATAGCCATGCCCTCTTCGCCCGGCTCCAACTCCAGCTGTTCAGCCGCATTGTCGCTGGCGGCTCTTGTATGGGTCGCCGCGTCAACCACTAGCCATCGCCCTTCAGCGCAGCGATATTGGCGGCATATTGTCCCGGCCCGCCTTTGAAAGTGGCAGACCCCGCGACCAGCACATCCGCGCCTGCGGCAACGCATTGTTTGGCAGTCTCAGGATTAACCCCACCATCGACCTCAAGGTGTATCTCGCGACCAGTCGCATCGATCATTTTGCGGATCGCTTCGATCTTGCGCAATTGGCTGGAGATAAAGCTCTGGCCGCCGAAACCGGGGTTCACACTCATCACCAACACCAGATCAATATCGTCGATCAGATAGTCAAGCGCGCTTTCTGGTGTCGCGGGATTAAGCGAAACACCAGCCTTCTTGCCCAAATTCTTGATCGCCTGAACCGTGCGATGCGTATGCGCGCCTGCCTCAGGGTGGACCGTAATGATATCAGCCCCGGCATTGGCGAAATCTTCCAGATATTGATCAACCGGGCTGATCATCAAATGGACGTCAAAGACTTTGTCCGTATGCGGGCGCAAAGCCTCCACTACATCGGGGCCAATCGTAATGTTCGGAACATAATGCCCATCCATCACATCGACATGGACCCAATCGCAACCTGCTTCGTCAATCGCGCGGACCTCTTCGCCCAGCCGAGCGAAGTCGGCGGAGAGAATTGAGGGAGAAATCAGTGGTTGGGCCATGAAAGCGAAGCCTGTTTGAACGCGAAAGTCCGGATACTCACCGGCCTAGATGTCGCGAGTCGCCGCCACAAGCGGAGCATCCGCGCTTTTCCACACACGGTGACAGCGCAAAGCAATCAAAAACAGCCGGATTTCCGCAGTTCAGCAAGAATTCAGGGCCATTGCAGCATATCTAGGGCATATTGTAGTGGGTCGGCCTTGCGCTGCTCACTTGCACAGAAACATATTTGCGCCTGCGGGCGCATCTGCAACGGGTTGAATCGATGATTACACATACTCTCAAATTGAGCGCGACTGCGCTTGCGGCAGGCGGATTGCTGGCGGCGACGCCTGCAACAGCGCAATATCGCAACACGATCTCCAATGACCTGTCGAAATGCTCCTCAGGATCCAATTCCGCGGTCAAAGTGACCGTCTCGGGCATTCAGACGTCTACCGGAAAAATCCGTGTGCAAAGCTACAAGGGCACAAAGGCCGAATGGCTTAAGAGCGGTAAGTGGCTCAGCCGTATCGAGACGGGCGCGCGAAAAGGCACAATGACTTTCTGCCTACCGGTTTCGGGCCCGGGCACTTATGCGATCGCAGTCCGTCACGACAAAAACGGCAATGGCAAAACCGATATCTGGAAGGACGGCGGGGCAATGTCGAACAACCCCAGCATTAACATCTTCAATCTGGGGAAGCCGAGCTACAAAAAAACCCGCTTTACCGTAGGCCAAGGCGTAAAATCGATCAGCATCAATATGCGCTACATGTAAGCGCGCATGACACGCTGAGTTTACTTGGCGCGGCGTGATCGCCAAACTTTGAAAAGAACGGCAGGTGCCGCAAGGATCGGATGTTTTTCGCGCCAAGGCGTGACCTCCACCTCAACACCGGTATGCCGTTGGACTTTCCATGCTGCATAGCGCGCTGCGCCGTCGAACGTGGTGCTGGCTTTGAGCAAGCGAATTACGTTGAGAGGCTTGCCCCAACGGCGGCGAGCGCGCCACTCCTTACGGACATCTGCTTTCCAATCTTCCCAATCACTGGGCATATCCAGTGTGATCTGATCATTTGCGCTGACAAAGCGAATTTTCGCAGCAGTCAGCGCGGCGGGGAGCAATCCATCGAAATGCGCGCGATTGAGCGATAAGATCGAATTCTCTCGCCCGGCTTTCTCAACGCGAAACTCTGCCTTGTACGTCTCCTGAAACAAGGCCCGCCAGTAATCGTCTTCGGTGCCAGTGTCCGGACCAAGCGCGACTGCAAACCGAGCGGCAGTTATAGCAGCTGCTGCTATACCATCCGCAACTTCCTTTTCTGCCAATGCATCCTTGCTCCACACCAACGCGCTCGGCTGCACGAAACGCGCCCAGATTGTCGTATCACGCAGTGTGCCCCCTGCCGCCAACTGGAATGTTTCCACTGGCATTGTCGCAACTTTGGCGCGTAGCTGCGTGCCTTCGAATTCCCATTCGTGATAGCTCACACGCGGCCATATCTTCTCGATCTGCGGGCCGGGCATCAGCAGATAAAAGTCGAGCACACCGTCCAGCTCGCCAGTGCGCAAATTTGAACCGTAAAACAAAGCAGCTCGCGCTCCTGCCGCTTTGGCAAGGTGCCCTGCGAAAGCCGAAATGGCGGGATGTATGTCAGCGGAAAGGCTTCGCCGAATACGCTGCTCAAGCGTACCGGTCACGGAACAACAAAGCTGAGTGCTGGCCCGGTTGAAACCGTGTAATGTCCTGCCGGAAATACTTCGCCATCCAGAATGAACTCGTCGCCCACATCCATCTCGTAATGATCGGCTTGCGCGTGATGCACACCTTTTTCAGGCAACCATTTGGGTAGCCAGCCGGACAAGATGGCAGGCATCAGCGCCAAGGTGCGGCGGCGTGGGTGATCCAAGACAACCAGCTTCAGGCCTTCGTGAAATTTGCCAAACAGCTTCAAGCCGACAGGGAATTTTTCCAACGTCGAAGACAGCATAAATACGCGTCGCTCCGGATCGCCAAAAGCGCTGTGCGGAACCTCTTGCTTGGCGTCTCCAAGCAGCAACCGCAGGGCTACACCGCGCCGCCAAACATTCTCATCGCTGCCCAACAGTCCCTGAAGAATGCCCCAAGCGGACGTGACGCCAACAGCCAGACTGTTAAACGCGCCCATTTTGTGCGCATCCTGGCCAGCGCGGACACCCAGAGTGAAGCCTCCTGCACCGAGAATAAAGCCCTGATGCACCATGCCATCGCCATCTATCGGAGAGACAACTAGAGGCCGCCGGATTTTCCGCTTCCTCGACTTGTATGCGGCAATCACGCCCGGCAATGTCCAGCGACTGGGCGCACCAAGATCGACGTTCAGAGCGTTGGTTTTGCCCTTTGGCAGTACCGCCAAAGCAGGCCAATTATCGCCAAACACGCCGCGGCCGCAGGTTAGTACATCGCGGACGGTTCCGTCGCCGCCGTTGATAACCAGCAGATCAATTTTCCGCTCGACAAACTGCGCCAAGGCAGCCGAGATTTCCGGATGGGTTGCCGGCTCTTCCAGATAGACATTCGGCATCGAAGCCGCATCCAGATACCGCCCCCGATTGCGATGGCTGCGTGCATTATAGATGACGCCCACGACCGGCTCCGGCGCACTATCACCCCCGGGTGAAGGCGTCATATTGGCGGTCGATCCGGTCATTGCTGTGCCGCCTTAGACTCTGCCGCCTCGTTTTTCACTAGGGTTTGGCAAATATTTCGGCAATTTCGTTTTGACTGCCGTCGAAACTGCAATTCTGGGGAGACGATGTGGCAAAATTGCGATATTCTGCTGTTATGTACACAGCCGATTTACTCGACTCCGCGCGCAATCTGTCCAGCCATATTATCTCGCTCAGACGCGCGATCCACGCTGAGCCAGAACTGGGCCTGCAAACTCCGAAAACAAGCGCAAAGGTGCGTGCCGCATTGGCCGATCTGCCGCTTACTTGGCGCGAGGGTGGGGCAACGACAGGAATGGTCGCCACACTCAAAGGAACACAAGAAGCGGCTGGCCCAACACGACGGGTTTTGCTGCGCGGGGATATGGATGCTCTGCCAATGGCGGAGGATACCGGCTTAGAATTCGCCTCAACCATAGAAGGTCGGATGCATGCGTGCGGGCATGACACGCACACAGCAATGCTTGCGGCTGCAGCCGAGCTTTTGTCCAGCAAACGGGATGAATTCGCAGGCGAGGTCCAGTTTATGTTCCAGCCGGGCGAAGAGGGCTATCACGGCGCACGTTTTATGCTCGATGACGGATTAATCGATCCGCTACCTGATGCCGCCTTCGCCCTACATATTATGCCGAACGCTGCGCATGGCGTGATTGCGGGCAAGCCCGGACCATTGATGGCTGCCGCGGACCAATTCGACATCCGCGTGACGGGCCAAGGTGGGCACGCTTCCATGCCGCACGACACGCGTGATCCGGTCCCGGTCGCGGCGGAGATCGTCACTTCGTTGCAAAGCATGGTTACGCGCCGCTTCAACGCTGCCGATGCTGTGGTGGTGACTGTAACTCAGCTTGATGCGGGGACTGCACATAATGTGATTCCCGATTTCGCGACACTCAGCGGCACTATGCGGACTTTGTCGCATGAGCACCGCGCAAAGGTGCACGCTCTTATGCGCGAAGTTACCGCCGGAATTGCTAAAGCGCATGGCGTTGAAGCCGAAGTGACAATTACCGAAGGTTTCCCGGTCACTCTGTGCGATCCGAAGGCGGTTGAACTCGGCCAGTTCGTCACCCGTGAAACGCTTGGCAGCGACGCTTGGCGTGACCTTCCTGCGCCGATCATGGGCGCAGAAGATTTCTCCTACGTGCTGGAGAAAGTGCCGGGCGCGATGTTCTTCCTCGGCGTAGCGCCTGAGGGGGATGACTGGTCATCTTGCTGCGGCATCCATTCGCCGCGGATGCATGTCGATGAAAGCGCATTGCCATACGGGACTGCGGTCCTCGCCGGATGCGCTTTGCGCTTCCTCGAGCGCGGTTTCGCCTAAGCAGCATTTACGGGAACCGCCGAACACGACATGGTTACCAGCATACGAGCCGAGCGATTCGGCCATGAGGATGCTGGAGAGAGACTACATGCCCGAAGACTATCCCTATTTCCCGACTTACGGCGAGGCTTTGGCCCATTATGCCGAGCATACGCCAGACCAAATCGCGCTTCGCTTCGGCGACCGCGTTACCGACTATAAGAGCTACGATCGCCACGCGACGCAAATTGCCAACGGGCTTATGGAAATGGGCCTCTCCAAAGGGGACCGCGTTGCCTATTTTGGCAAGAATAGCGATCGCTCGGTCGAACTGGCTCTCGGTGCAGCGCGCGCAGGCATGGTGTTCATCCCAATCATCTGGCGTCTCGCCCCGAAGGAGGTCGAGTTCATCCTGAATGACTCCGGTGCAGGCGTATTGTTCGTCGAGCCCGAATTTGCAGATCAATTGCCATTCGATGGCACAAAGGTCCTAACCGATGATAGCTTCGATGCCTGGCGCGATGCGCAATCAGATGCTGCGGTAGAAGTAGAAGTCGGTGCGCAAGACGCGCTACTGCAGCTCTACACATCAGGCACCACCGGTCTGCCCAAAGGCGTAGTGCTCAGTCACCACAATGGGACGCATCTGCGTCCGCTGATGAAAGAGCACAATATTTACTGGTACTGCCCCGATCCGGGTGACTCGCTGATCTTTGCGATGCCTTATGGCCATATTGCTGGTGTCGGCACCGCAATCAGCGGGGTGCTTGGCGGTTTGGAAGTGATCGTTCACCGCGAATTTGATCCCGCGCTGACGATTGCCGACGTCCAGAAATACAAAGTCAAATGGCTGTTCATCGTGCCTGCTGCACTTGGCATCATGCTGGCGCATCCGGACGCCGAGAATGCCGACTTCTCTTCAGTCAAAGGGCTTACCTACGGTGCCAGCCCGATCCCGCTCGATATGCTTAAGGAAGGCGTCGCGCGCCTTAAATGCGACTTCGCGCAACTTTACGGCCTGACCGAGACATTTGGCACCGTAATCAGCCTGTCACCGGACGACCATAAACCCGAAAACATCGTCGGTCGCGAGCATGTGATGAAATCCGCCGGTCAACCGGTCCCCGGTGTTGAAGTGCGGATCATGGACGAGGATCTGAACCCGCTACCCGCCGGAGAAACCGGCGAAGTCGCAATTCGCAGCGATTGTGTGATGCTTGGCTATTGGAACCGCCCGGAAGAAAACGAGAAAGCACTGATCGGGGATGGTTGGTTCCGCACTGGCGACGCCGGAATGGTCGATGCGGAGGGCTATCTCTACATCCAGGACCGGATCAAAGACATGATCATCACTGGCGGCGAGAATGTCTATCCCGCGCAAGTCGAAAGTGCGCTTTATGGCCACCCCGACATTGCCGACATCGCGGTGATCGGCATACCCGATGAGAAATGGGGTGAGGCCGTCAAAGCTGTCATCGTCGCCAAGCCAGGTTCGGACCTGAGCGAGAGCGATGTGATCGCTTACGCCAAGGATCAGATCGCAGGGTTCAAATGCCCGAAATCGGTCGATTTCATCGAAATGCTCCCGCGAAACCCATCCGGCAAAATCCTTCGCCGTGAACTTCGTGCGCCCTATTGGGACGGCAAAGAGCGGGCGGTGAATTAGGGCGCTAGGATATGTTCTCTCAGAATGTCGTGACCAAGCACCACGGCCAACAAATACGAGTAACCAATGAGATGAACCTCTCATTGGCTGACTTTAAGTCGTTCGGATTAAGTTCAAGCGCGAAATTGTACATCGACGGAGATCTCCGCGACGCAAGCAGTGCGAATTGGGTTGGTGGATCACGCCCCCTGCTCAGCGGCTCGGTGCAGCAAGGTAATCGACGATCAGTGATTGAGGTTTACTGCAAATCGACACTATTCACGGTGAAGATAAAGATATGCGCTGATGGCAACTGGATCGCTGGCGACAATTTCTAGCAGTTTTAGCTACAAGCAACCTGAGAGGATGGTCTCAGGCTCGACATTTTCCGATCTTAGCAGCGCTCGACCTCGAACTTCGTTTCATCGCTAGATACGCCAAGGGCGCGATCCCCACGGAGATCGCGCCCTTGGCGCACCCGAGAGGATTCGAACCTCTGGCCTCTGCCTTCGGAGGGCAGCGCTCTATCCAGCTGAGCTACGGGTGCGGATACAGGCGGTTGCCTGTGCCTCGATTTCCAAGACGAAGCGGCGCTTAGCAAAGGGGTGGCGGGCTTGCCAGCCCAAAACCGTGTGTGGCCAAACCGGTCGTTCATTAGCGTTTTGGCAAGCGCTTGGTGGTATCGCCTTCGCACAATGGACAAGCCTACGCCCAAATTCACCAAGCCAGCCGGACAGGAACCGCGCGACACTAGCAGCAAGCTGAGTCGTCAATGGACCGCCGTTCAAGATGCCGCTCAAGCCGTGGCGATGATGGCCGGACTGGCTCCTGAAAAACCGAGCAGCAAGATTCGTAATTTTCCGGCACTGATTAAGGATGTCGAAGGCTGGAGGTTGGAATTGGCCAAGAGTCATATCGCCGACATGTCCGCGATGATGCAGCCCGGCGTCGCCGCTTTGCTTGCGGTCAATGCGCGCGGGCAAGATGCTACGGCGGCGGCTTTGACCCTGTGGCGTGAATATCATGCGGCTCGGGAAGCGGTGCTGGCGTTGCTCCCCGAAACCGGAAAAATGGGTCCGCCCCGATCAGCATGAGCGCTTGACCAAGTTCTTGCTATGTTCCAGAGATGGAGCATGGTGAATCACTCCGCTACACAAATATTGTCGGCACAATCACAGTTCGACGCGCAAGATGTTGCCCGCGGGATCCTGCGGCTGTTCGCGCGCAACGATATTTGGTGCATTCCGGAAATGCCGCTGCGCAACAATCGCCGCGCCGACTTGATGGGTATCGATCCCAAAGGGCGCGTGGTGATTGTCGAAATTAAAGTCAGCCGGGCCGATCTTCTCGGCGACAATAAGTGGCCCGATTATCTGGATTTTTGTGACCGCTTTTATTGGGGTCTACCGCCAGAACTGGATCGTGCACCGCTTGAGAGTGAGGCCTATCAACCCGAGAATTGCGGCATCATTGTCGCCGACAGCTATGATGCTGAAATACTTCGCCCCGCTCCGTCACAGCCATTGGCCGCCGCGCGGCGCAAAGTCGAAGTCGAACGGCTCGCCCGTACGGCCATGCGCAGACATGCATTCTGCGCCGACCCCGAATGCCCCCAGCCAGGCAAAAGCTGATATTCCCGAATAGGTCTGTCGCTAAAGACTGGTCTTCGGCATAGAGGCGCAATGCTCACTGCGATTATCATATCGGCACTGGCGATGACTGCGATTGTCGCGGTTCGTTACCTGATCACCAGCGGAGCTTTCGCTTGGGCCACGCGGCGCGTTCGCCCGGGACTTTATGACACATTAGATAGCCAGATCCGCAAGGAGATCGGCTGGTCCCTGCTATCTGCAGCGATCTACGGTATTCCGGCGGGCGTCGTCGCATGGGGTTGGCAGAACCGCGGCTGGACGCAGATCTATACCGATTTTGCCGACTATCCGCTGTGGTATCTCCCGCTTTCGCTACTGATCTATCTGTTCCTCCACGATACGTGGTTTTACTGGACGCATCGCTGGATGCATCAGCCGAAGCTGTTCAAGCTGGCGCATGCTGTGCATCACGCCAGCCGCCCGCCAACCGCCTGGGCGGCGATGAGTTTCCATCCGCTGGAGGCGATTACCGGCGCGGTTGTGATCCCCGCGCTCGTACTCTTGATCCCGATTCATGTTGCCATGCTCGGCTTGGTTCTGGCGGTCATGACCATCATGGGCGTAACCAATCATATGGGTTGGGAGATGTTCCCTCGCTTTCTTGTTCATTCCAAGTTGGGGAAAGGGCTGATAACAGCCAGCCATCATCAGCGTCATCACGAGGCATATACATGCAATTACGGACTGTATTTCCGGTTTTGGGACAAACTTTGCGGCACCGACAAGGGGCTGTCGGACGCGTTTGTGCGCTAGCGTTGCTGCCCGCAGCCGCCCTGATGCTAGGCGGTAATACGCCTGCACAAGACGGCGCAGAGACCAGCACGGTACAGGTCACGGTGACCAATCTGCGCAACACCAAAGGTGTAGTGCGTGCGTGCATGACCACCAATCCCAAGCTGTTCCCGAAATGCCGCGGTGAGGCCAAGGCCTATTCGGTGACCGTTCCAGCCGCGACAACTGTCACGCTCAGCTTCAAGGATGTGAAGCCCGGCCGTTACGCCATTGCCCTGCTGCACGACGAGAACAATAACGGCAAAGCAGACCGCGCGCTTATGATGATGCCCAAAGAAGGATACGGCTTCTCCCGCGATGCCAAAGTCCGGATGGGGCCGCCCAAATTCAAGTCTGCCGCATTTGACGTCACATCAGAGGACCAGTCGCAATCAATCAAGATGCGCTACATGCTATAAAGTGACGTCACTCCACCGCGCGCAGGATAAACGATCTTAACGCATTGTTTACCACGCGCCTTCATAAGAACCCTTGAACTAATACCAAGGGGGCTTTTGAAGCCATGGACACGTTGCGCGGAAACTTCGGATCAACGGATTATCAGTCCGATCAGGACGATTACGACAATTCGGACGACGAAACCGGTGGCGAACTGCCGCCAACCGCCATTGGTACGGACGAGCGCCGCATGCAGGTGCGCGCTTATAATCATTGGGCGGGTCAGCTCGACGATCGCAACTTCCCATCCATTGAAGATCTGGAGCCGGAAGAGCTCACGGACTTCGGTCCGTACAGCGTCCTCCTGGATTTCACTGCCGGAATCGAAGACCCCTCAATCCAGTATCTTGGCAAAGAGCTTGCTGGCGAATGCGGCACCGAAGCTGAAATCTCTCAGCTTTCCGACGTGCCCAGCCGTTCGTTGCTAAGCCGGATTACAGATCACTACATGCAAATTCTCGCCAACCAGGCACCGATTGGCTTCGAAGCTGAATTCGTAAATCAACGCAATGCGACGATCATGTATCGCGGCATCCTGCTGCCATATTCCAGCGATGGCGAGACAATCGATTTCATCTATGGTGTGATCAATTGGAAAGAAATGGCCGATCAGGCCACGACTGACGAGCTTTTGCTCGAAATCGATCAGGCGCTTGAGTTGGACGAAGCGGCGGGGGTCGCACGTGAACCCGATCCGGTTACGGACTGGGCCGACGGCCCCGGCACTGAAGCAGGCACTGACGCGCTTGAGCTTGGTGCAGATGATGAGGCTGCCGATGCTCCTGTCCACGCCGAAAGCGTGGACAATGACGGCCAATTCCCGACACCAGCCTTTGGCAGCGATGCCGATTCTGAAGAAGGCGATGACGAAGAGGAATATGAAGATGACGCGGTGGTCGCGCGCCTGTCATCGCTTATCCAACCGCGTACCGGCATCTCCAGCGACCTTAGCGCGAACGATCATAGCGATGATTGGGACGAGGAAGGTTCCGGTATTATCGAGAACCCAGTTTCGCCTCTTGCGCAGAAACCATCTGCGCTGCTTCGCAAGAGCACTGTAGATCTGGCAGCGGCGGCTGAGCGCCACGCTGACGAAGAATTTGAAGAAACAGGCGAGCCCATCGCTGAACCGGCACCTGTTGCAATAAGCGAGAACGATGAAGGCGGTCTGTATGACTGCCTCGCCGACGCCCGTGAACTTGCGCAGACCGCACGCACCAGCGAAGATCGGACCCGTTCCGCACTCTATGCTGCGGTAGGCCGCGCCTATGACGTCAGCCTTGCTGCACAAGACGCACCAGAAGAATTTGAAGAGCTCGTCGCCGAAAACGGCTTGGCCATTCAAGAACGCGCCCCAATGACACCGATTGTGAAACTGGTGTTCGGCGCGGATTATGACAAAACTCGCCTGACTGAATATGCATCGGTACTGTCACACGCGCAGCGCGTTGGTATCGAGCGCGGCGGTCTGTCGGAGTTTCTGACGTCGGCCGATGGCGGGCTTAAAGGTGTGGTTCAGGCTGAGCGCCGGATTCGCAAAGAGGAAAGCGGCAAGGATGTCGCTCCGCTTGACGCTCCTAAACCTTCGATTGCCAAGAAACTCCGCAAGATTGAAGGCCAGCCGCTCGATACGCTCGATCCGCAAGGTGCAGAGTTTGGCGTGGTGATGATCCGTCGCCTGACAACGGGAGAGATCGTTGTACTTGGCGAAGTGTCGGAAGATATCCCGCTGGTCGAAAAAGTCGCGCGCAAGCTGCTGAAATAATGCTCGTTTGCCGCTAGGCATCGGAAGTCGAGGTAGCTAGCGTTGCCTCATGCCAGTGTTCAATGACGCGCCAGTTCGCGTTCAACCCTATTTCGGATATCGCAATCAGCAACGGCTGGTCATCTCCGCACGCGCGCTACGTTCGGGTAAGGCCAATTTCAGCCGTGGCGGGCGCTGGCAAGCGATGCGTACGATGCTATCCCAATTTGCATCACGCGAAGTTGAGGGACTGTCAGTTACACTTGAGTTTCAGGACTCGGCAGGACAGAAAACACATCATCCCGCAGAGACCGACCGTGAAGGCTTCGTCCATTTCGACGTGCCGTTGAGTGAGACCGCCCTGCCCAATGATCCGATGTGGGACGTGGTCGCCTTGCGCTGGAGCAACAGCGAGGGCGATCAATGTGTTGAGGGGCATGTCCTGGCGCCCAGCGGGCGGGCCAAGCTCGGTGTCATCTCCGATATCGACGACACCATTATTGAGACTGGCATCACCGGCAGCTTCCGTGCGATCATTCGTAATTGGCGGCGCGTGCTCGCCGAAATGCCTGAGGAACGCCTTAATGTTCCCGGCGTAGACGCGTTCTATAGCTCACTGGGTGGTGGCTCCGTACTGCAAAACAGCGACCGGATGGGCAAAGCCGTGCCGACACTCAGCAAGCGTCCGTTCTTCTATGTATCCTCAAGCCCGTGGAACCTGTTTTCCTATCTTGTCGCGTTCAAGAAGACGCGCGACCTACCGCTTGGGCCGATCATGCTGCGCGATTGGGGCTTTAACCGCGAAACGCTCGGCTCAAGCAGCCATGGTGCGCATAAGCGCGATGCGATCGATACGATCTTAAGAACCTACCCTGATATGCGCTTCGCCTTAATCGGAGACGATAGTCAGGGAGATCTAACCGCTTATGGTGATATTGTAGCCGATCATCCCGGCCGGATAGCAGCTGTGTTTATCCGAACGGTCGGAGCAGCCTTCTCTCCGGAAGAAATTGCCGCCAAGGCAGTAATCGAGGCAAATGCAGTCCCTCTGTGGCTCGGGGGCGATTACAAAACGGGCGAAGCCTTCCTGAAAGCGACAGGGCTTGCATCCGACAAGGAAGCCACGCAAATCGTCACAACAATCGACAAGGCACACCCGAACGATCAGGAAGCGGTTTCATAATATGGCGAGAAAAGGATTGCGGCGCATGGGATGGGCTCTGCTCATAGTGGTATTGGTGGTCGGGACAGCTGCGCTGGCCTTGCAATATTCGATTGGGCGCAACGGCCCCAAGGTCCTCGATACGGTCGACGGGCTGGTTGGTGGATCGCGCGATGTTGCGCTGGTGCATACCGAGAGTTTGGGTGAGCATTCCAAGCAGAAGCTATCCGTCTATCGCGTCGAGAATGGCAGTGAGGCTTCGACCGGACAGAAGCCAGTTCTCCTATTCGTCCATGGCGGTGGTTGGCGCAGCGGCGATATTGATGATTACGGCTTCTTTGCGCGCGGATTAGCGCCCGAAGGCTACGTAATTGTGCTGGTTGGCTATCGCTTGGGTCCGGATGGTACATTCCCGCGCATGTTGGAAGACACCGCCAAAGGTGTTGCTTGGACCAAAAACAACATCGCCCAATATGGCGGTGACCCCAATGCAATCTTTATCGCAGGCCATTCCGCAGGCGCATATAATGTCGCGATGCTTGGGCTAGACCGCCAATGGGTGGGCCGCGAAGGCCTCGACACCAGCGATATTGCCGGTGTGATCGGTATCTCTGGCCCATATGATTTTTACCCATTCGATAGCGAATCGACCAAATTGGCATTTGGCGGCGCGGAGGATGGTCCCTCCACACAGCCGGTGAATTTTGCGCGCGCAGATGCGCCACCTTTACTTCTAATCCAAGGTGAGAAAGACACAGTTGTGTCACCCCGCCACGCGCCGTCGCTGAAAAATGTCGTCGAAAAAGCGGGTGGTAAAGCCGAAACGGTGATGTTCGCCGATATGGATCACAATGCGCCAATATTGGCGACAGCCAGTCCTTGGCGGCGAGACCGTACGTTCATCGAAACGATCGCTGCATTCACCGCCAAAGTGCTGCAATCTCGCGAAACGGCGAGTGAGCCCGAAGTCACCGACAACACTTCAGTTCCTGTTCAGGCCGAAACCGGCTAGCATGGCGTGATGCGCTTTCCCTCTCCGCTCTCGAAATATCTTGGCCGCTTGCTCGCGCTTGTCGCAGCCATCACGATGGCCGCGCAGCCGGTAGCCGCGCAGTCGATCCTTCGCGATGCAGAGACCGAGGCTTTGCTCAATGATATGGCCGCTCCGCTGATCGAAGCGGCCGACCTGGAGCCGAACAATGTCGATATGGTGCTGATCAATGATCGGTCGATCAATGCGTTCGTCGCGGGCGGGCAAGCAATTTACATCCATTCGGGCCTGATCGAAGCCGCCGACACGGCGAACGAAGTTCAAGGCGTTATCGCGCATGAATTGGGCCATATAACCGGCGGGCATATCAACCGTATGCGCGATGGGATTGGAACAGCCACTAACATTTCAATTCTGTCGATGCTGATTGGCGTTGCCGCAGCATTGGCCGGCGCTGGCGAAGCTGGCGTCGGAATAGTCGCCGCAGGCCAGCAAGCGGCACTGGGGAAGTTTCTGGCCTTCACGCGCGTGCAGGAGGCAAGCGCCGACGCTGCTGGCGCGGAATATCTCTCCAGAGCGGGCATTTCCGGGCGCGGCTCCATCGAGTTCTTCAAGAAATTGCAGAATCTCGAATTTCGCTATGGCCGCAGTCAGGCTGATGAAGCCACCTTCGGCCGCACGCACCCGCTATCGGGGGATCGGATCGCGCTCTTACGCGAAACCTATATTGCCGATCCTGCATGGGAAAGTCCCGATGATCCCGAATTGCAGGCGCGTTTCGAGCGGGTGAAGGCCAAGCTTTACGGCTACCAAGCCGACCCGAACCGGACATTGCGGAAGTTCCCCGAAACACGCCAAGATGTGCCCGCGCGCTATGCTCGTGCCTATGCCTATCACAAGAGTGCGTTGATTGATCTCGCACTCGGCGAAGCCGATGCGCTGATCGCAGTGAACCCGGCTGATCCCTATTTTCTCGAGCTAAAAGGTCAGGTTCTGCTCGAATCTGGACGACCGGAGGAAGCTATCGAACCGCTTCGAAAAGCAACGCAATTGACGCGCAACGAGCCGCTGATCGCCTCGATGTTCGGCCATGCGCTAATCGCTACCGAAGACGAAAACAATTTTGCCGAAGCCGAACAGGTACTGCGGGCAGCAGTCTCGCGTGACCGCTTCAATCCGTTTGCATGGTATCAGTTAGGCGTGGTCTACGCAGCCAATGGCGATATGCCGCGCGCGCGGCTCGCCAGCGCAGAACAGCAAGTGATGAGCCGCCAATACGGGCTGGCCATTCGCAGTGCGCAATTTGCCGAGGCCGGATTGCCGGTCGGGTCACCCGATTGGATCCGCGCCCAAGATATCGGGCTGCAGGCACGCGCCGAGCTTGAACGGCTGCAGGACCGCCGCTAGCGCCCCAATATGGCAAACCAGATGCACAACACTTCATTTCGTTCACTGCTAACAACCGCTCTGATCGCCCTGGCCTTCGGGTTTGGGGGAGCAGCGCTATGGTCTGCGACCGGGCTGGGCCATGCACAGACACGCAGTTATCTGCTCGAGAACCCTGACATTCTTCCCGAAATGGCGGAGAATTTCCAAAAACAGCAAGCACGCGAACGCCTTGCCGATATTGCCGATGAAGTCATCGCTCCGTTCCCGGGTGCCGTGCTGGGCAATCCGGAAGGCAGCGTAACGTTGGTTGAGTTTACCGATTATTCCTGCGGCTATTGCCGTATGAGCACCGAGCATGTGGCGGAATTGGTTGCGAAGAATCCTGATTTGCGCGTCGTCGTGCGTGAATGGCCCATCTTGGGTACCGATCAAGCCGCACAGATGGCGCTCGCTGCCGCGCAGCAGGGCAAGTTCACTCAGTTTCACGAGGAAATGTTCCTCGCAGGCCCTCCCAGCGAGAATGCGATCATGAAGGCAGCCGCAGCGGCTGGCCTTGATCTCGCCAAGGCACAGGAGTTCATCGCTTCGCGCGCAGCTGATTATGAGCTTGCCAAGAATGCCGAACTAGCCAGAAAGCTTGGCTTTGGCGGCACTCCCAGCTGGGTCATTGGCGACCAGGTTTTTGAAGGAGCGGTCGGCGAGGCCAAGCTGCAAGAAGCTATCGACGCTGCACAAGCATCGTAGGCATGCGCCGAATTGCGCGCTCGCTCCCGTTTATCGCCGCAGTCTGGCTCGCTACTTCTGTAGTTCCTGTTGTGGCGCAGGACGAAAAATATGCTGAATCGCTTCGCAGCCTTCAGCAGCTCGATGCCCGGGTCCAAACAGTTGGATGGCACCTGGCTCAAGGCAATGCCCAATATTGCTCCGCCACACGTCCTGCAATCGGGCTGCTGCTGCAGGATATTATGGGCTACAATCGCCCAACCGCTGCGCGCAATGCACTAGCAGTGCAAACCGATTTTGCGGTGCAGGCCGTGGCCCAAGACAGTCCGGCGCAGCGTGCAGGTTTAACCCCCAATCAACCGATCACGGCGATCGACGGCCGTGATTTATCCAAGATGGTCCGCAACGCGAAAGCCCCATATCTGCGACTCAAATGGGCAGAGGCTGCGGTACAGCGCGGTCTCGATACGAACGGCAAAATCGACGTGATATTGGCCGGCGAAACAGAGCCAGTTACGATTGCGGGTGAAGCCATTTGTGCGGCCAGCTTTGTAGTGCGCCCCAGCGATGACAAGGCGGCTGCGGACGCAAAGGCCGTGTATATCGGCGGGAAGTTTGCGGGCCTGGCATATGCCGATGATGAATTGGCGGCTGCGGCAGCGCACGAATTGGCGCATGTATTGCTGAGCCATCCACAATGGCTGGCGGAGAATGGGCGCAAGCTCCGTGATGTCCGCCATACAGAGCGCGAAGCAGACCGGCTGATGCCATGGCTGCTCTTCAACGCCGGGTATGCGCCGGAGGCGGCCATGCGCTTCATGACGCGCTGGGGCAAAGAGGAAGACAGCACCTTTCTGGCGATCCGGCGCACGCATGATGGTTGGGACGAGCGCGTCGAACTGATTGAGGCAGAAATCGCAGTGCTCCGCCAAATCATTGCGGAGAAAGGCGCTGCGGACTGGTCGCAGAACTTCGTCCGCCAGCCGAAAACCTAGTCTTCATTCACATACATCGAGCTCAGCGGCTTTGCCAATACGCGGCGCACCATCGGCTCGAAGAATTCCAGCGGTTCGCTATCATAATTCGGATCAAACGCCGCTTGGTCATACTTCTCGCAAAACTCGGCGCACGCATCGAAATGCGGCTCGTTGCGGAAACTGTCACGGACATTGCGATCCATGCCTAGGTGATGGAAGAAATAATAGCCTTGGAACGCGCCGTGATGCTGGCAAATCCAGTGCTCTTCCTCGGTCACAAACGGTTTGATAATCGCGGCGGCAACATCAGGATGGTTATAAGTGCCCAGCGTGTCACCAATATCGTGGAGCAGAGCCATTACTACATAACGTTCGCCACGCCCGTCACGATGCGCGCGAGTCGCGGTTTGCAATGAGTGTTCCAAGCGGCAGACCGGAAAGCCGCCAAAATCGCCTTCGAGCAGTTTGAGATGAGTCAGTACGCGGTCAGGGAGATCGGAAGCAAACTCCATGTAATGTTTGCTGATAATAGCCCAGTCTTCGGCAGTGCCTTCTTTCATCTCGTGGAATTTGGCGCTTTCGCGTGCACCTTCCATCTGACCGGTTTTGATATCCATCACCTTATCTCCCTGCGACATCGACCTGACCGCCGATGCACCTTGTCGCATCAGTAATACCGCAAGCCGCATGATGAGTAAAACATATGTGACGCTGGCCGTGATTTTGGGCTAAAGAACACTCATGGCCGTTTTGCCTTTTCAACCAACGCCGTTCTTTGCGAACAAGAACCGGGCTTTCTGGGTGCTGCAACTTGCAGGTTGGGGCGGCGCGTTCCTGCTCAGAGCCATGGCCGCCATCGCCAATCAACAGCCACCCTCCTTGCTGCTGCAACTGCTGATCAGCGCGATCACCGGCTTTTCGGTAACATTGGTACTGTCAGTCATTTACCGCGAGCTCATCAACCGCAAGCCGCTGGTGACGTGGGGCGTGACTGCCATAGTGCTGATGCTGTCGGTTGGCCTCTATACCTTCATCGACGCGTGGGTGCTGCAATTGATCCGCGGCGGCACCGAAACCTCTTTCACGCAGCTGGTGATCGGCTTGTTCTACCTGCCGATGACACTGCTCGGCGCATGGTCAGCACTCTATTACGCGATCAACTTCTTCCTTCAGGTCGAGCAACAGGCGGATCAGCTTGAGCGGCTCGAAGCACAGGCTACCAGCGCGCAGCTCGCGATGCTGCGCTATCAACTGAACCCACATTTCCTGTTCAACACGCTCAATTCAATCAGCACGCTGGTTCTGCTCAAACAGACCGAACCCGCCAATGCGATGCTGACACGGCTATCTTCCTTCCTCCGCCACACACTGATGATTGAGGCGAGCGGCAAAGTGACCTTGGCGCAGGAAGTTGAAACGTTGAAGCTCTATCTCGGTATCGAGCGAATGCGATTCGAAGAGCGGCTGCGCACTGAATTCCAGATCGAGCCTGACGCGGCTAAAGCGTGCCTGCCCGCCATGCTGCTGCAGCCGCTGGTCGAGAACGCGATCAAATATGCGGTCTCCCCTCAAGAAGAGGGTGCCAAAATCAGCATTGCTGCGCAGCTCGTCGGACAGCGGCTGCGCGTCACCGTTTCCGATACCGGTCCGGGCTTGCAGGGCAGTGAAGGCAGGCGCAGATTGCCTGACGCCCTGACAGGAGACAGACAGGCCGTGTCGACCGGAGTAGGATTGCCGAATATTCGTGACCGCTTGGCGCAGGCCTATGGCGAAGAACACGCATTTGAAATCCGTACTCCGCCTACCGGCGGTTTCACTGTTGTCATTGAATTACCACATGAGGAAGCGGATGAGGACGGTGAGGAACCCACTCCTGTCGTTCTCTCCAATTCGCCCCCGAAACTTGCTGCACCCGATCAGGAAACCCCCTCCCCTGCTGCAGCGCCCGCAGCTGTGTCCGCGTCCACGCAGCGCCAGATTGGAACCCAAACATGACCATCCGTGCAATCATCGTCGATGACGAAAAACTCGCTATTCAAGGCCTGCAGGTTCGGCTCGAAGCTTTTGACGATGTCGAAATAATCGACACTTGCGCGAATGGCCGCGAAGCGATCCGCAAAATCAAAACCAAAAAGCCCGATCTGGTGTTTCTCGACATTCAGATGCCAGGCTTCGATGGCTTCAGCGTCGTCAAAGGCGTGATGGAGATCGAGCCGCCACTAATCGTGTTCGTTACCGCCTATCAGGAACATGCGATCCGCGCTTTCGAGGCAAATGCAGTCAATTATCTGATGAAGCCAGTCGATGAAGACAAGCTGGCCGACACAATCGAGCGCGTGCGCGTGCGCTTGGCCGAGAAGAAATCGACCGAGGATGCGGAGAAACTGCTCAATGTCCTCGCCGAAGTAGCGCCCGACGCTGCGGAAGAGTTCGCTGACGAAGATGGCGAAAGCACCGAGCGGTTTGAGAAGCTTATCAACGTGAAAGATCGCGGTCAGATCTTCCGCGTAGAAGTCGGCTCGATCGAGCATATCGAAGCGGCCGGCGATTATATGTGCATCTATACGGGCGATAATTCACTGATCCTGCGTGAGACGATGAAAGATCTGGAACGGAGGCTCGACCCGCGCAAGTTCCAGCGCGTGCACCGGTCAACCATCGTCAATCTCGATCAGGTCCGGCAGGTGAAGCCGCACACCAATGGCGAATGCTTCCTGGTGCTCGATTCGGGCGCAGAAGTTAAAGTATCGCGCAGTTATCGCGACGTGGTGGCCCGCTTTGTCCACTAAGC
This sequence comes from Pontixanthobacter sp. CEM42, assembly GCF_017812015.1. GTDB lineage: Bacteria > Pseudomonadota > Alphaproteobacteria > Sphingomonadales > Sphingomonadaceae > Pontixanthobacter. The sequence goes on from NZ_JADQTN010000002.1 coordinate 378,798, forward strand.
CTTTCAGCCTGGCTGGCTTCGACCTCGAAAAGTTTATCCGCGAGACCTTTGCCGAGGATCTTGGCGAGGGACTGTCCGGTGGCGGCCATGATGTGACGTCCGAGAGTGTAATCCCCGTCAACGCCCGCTTCGCTGGCGTAATGGACAGCCGCGACCCAATTACCGTCGCGGGCCTTCCCATCGCGGAAGCATTCTTTCGCGCGCTCGAACCGGACATGGAGATCGAGATTCTGGTCGAGGAAGGGCAACGAGTTCCGGCGGGCTCAGACCTTATGCGCCTTTCCGGCAATGCGCGCGCGATGCTGACCGCCGAGCGCTCGGCGCTGAACACAGTCCAGCATCTATCAGGCATTGCCACGATGGTGCGCGAATATGTCGACACTATGGATAATCCCGATTGCACACTGCTTGATACGCGCAAGACCATTCCCGGCCTGCGGCATCTGGAGAAATACGCTGTCCGCATGGGCGGCGCGAGCAATCATCGGATGGGCTTGTGGGATGCCGCGATGATCAAGGACAATCACGTGTTGGTCGCAGGACATGTCGGTGAAGCCGTCCGCCGCGCGCGTGAAGCCGGTGTCGAAACAATCATTTGCGAAATCGACCGGCTGGACCAGATCGAACCGGCCTTGGAAGCAGGCGCGACCCGTCTGCTGCTTGACAATATGGAACCCGATACGCTGCGCGAAGCGGTGGCGATGGTCGCCGGACGCGTGCCGACGGAAGCCAGTGGGGGGATCAACCTACAAACCATTAAGGCCAAGGCCGCGACAGGCGTAGACTATGTCTCCGTTGGGCGCCTGACTCAAAGCGCACCCGCCGCCGATATTGGGCTAGACTTTACTCCCTTGTGAGGTTTCTCGGGGGCCTTATTGCGCTGATTGGAATGCTTGGCGCTAGCGGCACCGCTATTGCCCAAGCTTATCAGTGCCGGATGCCTACAGCGATCTCTGTCCCCAAAATCGCACCGCAATCCAAACCGCGCCGCCTGCCGGTCAGCGGCTACACATTTGCCCTCAGTTGGTCGCCCGAGTTCTGCAAAGGCCGTGAGATGCAGGCGCGGCACCGCACACAATGTTCACGGCGCAATGGCCGGTTTGGCTTTGTTGCGCATGGATTGTGGCCGGAAAGCCGCGGCTCGTGGCCGCAATGGTGTTCGGCCACGCGCACTGTCCCGCCCGCTGAAGCGCGCCGCAATATGTGCATGATGCCTTCAGCACGCCTTATCGCGAGCCAATGGGCCAAACATGGCAGCTGCATGACCCGAAAGCCCGAAACCTATTTCAACGTGACCCGGATTTTGTGGAATACGCTGAGCTTTCCGGGAATGGACCGGCTTTCTCACGATGACGAATTGACCGCCGGCAAGCTACGCGATGCGTTTGTAAGAACGAATCCAGCCTGGCCTCGCTCTGCAATCGGCATTGATCTCAACCGGCGCGGATGGCTGGAAGAACTGCGCCTCTGCTATGATAAGGACTTCATGCCAAAAGCGTGTGACCGGCGGCGCTTCGGTCCACGCGATTCGGTTAAAATGAAGATTTGGCGCGGACTTTAACGCTTGGCGCGAAAGAATTCGCGCAACATCCCGGCCGCTTCAGCCTCACCCATTCCCGAATAAACCTCGGGCTTGTGCAAACATTGCTCTTGCTCGAACACTTTGGAGCCATGCTCTACAGCACCGCCTTTGGGATCTGAGGTGGCGTAATAAAGCTTGCCGATGCGCGCATGCGCAATCGCACCGGCACACATCGCGCAGGGTTCCAGGGTCACCCAAAGCTCACACCCTTCCAGTCGCTCCTGCCCCAACGCCTTTGCAGCACCGCGAATCGCTTTAATCTCGGCATGAGCAGTTGGATCGTGATCGGTTCGCGGAGCGTTGTGGCCGGTTGCAATCACTTCGCCATTCCGGACAATGACGGCACCGATCGGCACTTCTCCCGCGTCAGCCGCCTGATGCGCCAGCGCCAGCGCTTTGCGCATAGGGTCGGGAAGGGGCCAGCGGGTCATACCAAAGGCGCTAGCCAAGGCGCACGCACCCTGCAATACACGCCCCCACGATATTGAGGTGCAGCGGCGACGATTTGCTTGACGATTCGGCAACGGGAAGCTATCCGCGCGCCTTTCCGGGATAATCCCACAGATTTAACTGGCCTTCGGCATATGCTGGCGGCCCCGAATTCGAACGAGAGACAGCATGTCGCGCATTTGCGAACTGACCGGCAAGGGCCGCCTGACCGGCAACAATGTAAGCCACGCCAACAACAAGACCAAGCGTGTCTTCCTGCCTAACCTGCAGCACGTCACCCTGCTGAGCGAAAAGCTGGACCGTGGTTTCAAATTCCGCGTCTCTGCACACGGCCTGCGTTCGGTTGAACATAATGGCGGTCTCGACAATTGGCTGCTGAAGACCAAAGACGAGAAGCTTTCCAAGAGCGCGCAGAAAGTGAAGCGCGAACTGAAGAAAGCAACCAAGGAAGCTGACAAAGCTGCTTGATTGCGTCTCGCTCTACCAAGGGCGGTCGATCAGGACTTGATTCGAAAAGGCGTGCGGAGATTTCCGCACGCCTTTTCTATTGCGCGCTGGACGCCGGATCCCACGTCAATTTGAGCAGCATCGTGCGCTGGAACGATGTGCCATTATCGTCGGAGATCAACCATATATCGAGGGCGCCGTTATCCGTGCGTGGCAATATCGCGATTCCTTCGTAATTGTCTTCCAGTTCGGGCGCGCTGATGACGGCAATCTCCTCACCACGCCACACACCGTCTGCTTCAATCTCTGCGGGATCAGCGACGACCAGCTTCACATTGAACGTCGGCAGTACACCAAACACAAAATCACGGACCAGCACCAACACACGGCCATCGGGCAACTCGACCGCATCAACCGGACGATATCCCTCAGGCGCCGCGAATCGAAACACCATAGGATCCGGGTTTTCGATTGGATCGCCTTTGAACAACAACGCGGGAAAGTCGCCATCCCAATAGTCTGCGCTGCCTTCAGCAATGACAATGAACCGTCCGTCGGACAAACGCGCCATCGACTCGGGCCCAGAGTTGGAAGGCCACGCGCGTAGCTCGTCTGGCCGAACACTTTCAGCGCCCGTGAGATCACTTTCCAACCGCTCGATCGTGTTGGTGCCTTCATATCCTACCCAGATGCGGCCGGATCCAGGATCGCGGGTAAGCGATTCGATATCGATCAGCTTCTTCTTGAGTGCAGTGCGCCCGGCAAATCGCTCGATCACAATTTCACCATCGCAGCCGGGCACAGGGAAACGAAGCAATCTTCCGGTGTCGCTAGCCGACAAGAACTGACATTCCGGCAGGGCGAGCAGCGCCGAATAACTTCCGAACTGGCTGTTAGGGCTCTCCAGATGCCAAGCGCCGACCAGCTCCACCTCGCCCAAATCGAATCCTTCAGTCGCGAGCGGTGTCACACTCATGCTTTGCGAATCATTCGAAGTGGCGGGCGGGGAACGCAGCCAAGTTCCCGGCGCAATCAAGGCGGCGAGCAGCAAAATCGCGATCAGTCGCAAAGTGCTTCGCCGCCTGTCTTTCATATCAGATTGGTCAGTTCATGGGGCCGGTAAACAGCAATGGATCAAGTCGCGAATTACGCCATTTCAGACCCCAATGCAGATGAGGCCCTGTGGCGCTGCCGGTCGAGCCAATATTGCCAATATATTGGCCTTGCTTCACCATATCGCCTTCGCTGACAACGATCTTTGAATTGTGCAGGAACGCGCTGTTGAGCCCGTTTCCATGATCGATGATCAGCAAATAGCCTTCAAGCGAAAACGGCTTCTTCGTTGCCAGTGTCACCACCCCGTCAGCAGGTGCAACATAGGGCGTCCCGCTGCGTCCGGTCGCGATATCAATGCCCGAGTGATAGCTGCCCGGTACGCCCGCATAGATGCGTTGATTGCCGAACCGGCCCGAAATGCGGCCTTTAACCGGCCAGATGAAATCCTGCCGCCAGCCTTCGCTCGGCGCATCCGCTTTGCGGGCCGCATTGATCTGTGCCAGTTCCGGGCGTCGGCGTACCATAAAAGCTTCGCTCGCTTTACCGCGCGGCCGAGCAAGATTAATCCGTTCGATGTTCCACTTGCGCGGACTGACGGTCATCGGGCTTTCGACTGTCCGACCATCCTGAAGGCGCGCCACGAGGGTTGCCGATGGCCCTGCGTCGCGATCAAACGCAGCGAAGAAATAGCCTTCCTCATTCAAAACCAACGCCTGACCGCCCAATGTCGCTGATACTGTGCCGCCGGGTGCCTGGCCCCGGATCCAGCCGCCTTGAGTCAGTTGCCCGTCATAGAGAAACGTCGTCGGACCTATTGGCTCCGGCGGTGGGGGTGGTGTGAGTACCTGTGTCGGGGTGGGTGCTGGCCTTGCGGCTTCGGTAGCAATTGGCTGTACCACTTCAGCCTGACCAACCTCTGCTGGCGGCGGACTGTCGATCGCCGCGCCATTGCACCCTGCCAGAGCGAACAGCGTGATACCAAGAATAGTGCGAAATAGTCCGCTCACGAATTGTCCATCATCTGCCGCGTTGCGATTTCAGCGCTAGCATAAGGTTCCTGCAAATCCACGCTCCAATAACGCAATTCGTCGATCGGAATCTGTTCGCCCGAGACAGCACACAGAACATATTGCCCTGATTTGATCACCCGAAAGGCGTTGGGACCGTAAGCCAGTTTGGCGGCGTTATTTCCTGAAGACATCAACATGGGATCGCCCTTAGCAAGCGCGGCCTAACCGAACAAATCATCTTGTCGGTCCTGCGCCGCATCGGTGCGAGGTTTGCGCTTCTTTGCCTTAGCCGGAGCTGAAGGCGCGGATCCGGTGACCACATCCAGCACACCGTCCGCAAACTTTACGCCAAGCTGCGAATGTTTCTCAGCCGCCGCTTTGGTCCGCACCAGATTGCCGTCCGCATCTTTCACCAGCACGAACCCGCGTTGAAGAGGGGCTTCAGGGTTCAGGGATTGGAACAGTCTTTCCAGCGCAGCAAAGCGTTCGGTGTCGCGCGCCGCCCGATTTTCGACGAGCGCGGGGGTCAGCCTATTCGCCGACAGCTTCTGCTGCGCATCACGCAAATTGCGAGTCAATGTTGCGGAGGAAATCCGCAGACTGCCCAGTTTTTCGCGACCTTTGGCGGTTCGATCTTTCAGTCCACGTCGCAACCGATCGGCCAAATCGTCCAATCGTTGCACTTGTGGTTGCAGCAGCGCTTCAGGCCGAGGGAGGCGCTTGATTCGCACATCCAGGCGTTCGCGGCCTAAGGTGACAGGGCGAACGATTGCCCGCTTCTTGCGATAGGCGAGATCTTCGAGTGTTGCCGCCAACTCCGCACGCACAGGAACGGCCATCTCGGCTGCAGCCGTCGGCGTGGGCGCGCGCTGATCAGCGGCGAAGTCTGCTAACGTTGTGTCGGTTTCGTGGCCAACGGCGGAGATCACTGGAATCGGGCAATCGGCAATCGCGCGCACGACCACTTCTTCATTGAAGCCCCATAAATCCTCAATCGAACCGCCGCCGCGAGCCACGATCAACAGATCGGGCTTGGGCACTCCTTCGGGAAGATCAGAGAAACCGCGAATAGCAGAGGCCACTTGATCGGCAGAGCCTTGTCCCTGAACCAGCACAGGCCACACCAGCACTTGACTGGGAAAGCGATCGGCCAGTCGGTGAAGAATATCGCGAATTACCGCTCCAGTTGGCGACGTTACAACGGCAATTGCCTTGGGCAGGAACGGAAGCGCCTTCTTCCGCTCGGGCGCAAAAAGCCCTTCTTTCTCAAGCCGCAAGCGAGTTTTCTCGAGCAGAGCCAGTAACGCACCCTCGCCCGCGATCTCCATGCTATCCATCACAATCTGGTACTTTGATCGCCCAGCATAGGTAGTGAGCTTCCCCGTCGCGACGACTTCAATCCCGTCCTCGGGCAAGAAGCCCAACCGCCCGGCATTGCCGCGCCACATCACCCCGTCGATAACTGCTTTTTCGTCTTTGAGGCTGCAATAGAGATGGCCCGATGCTGCGCGCTTCACACCCGACAGTTCCCCACGCAGTCGGACAAAGCCGAACCGGTCCTCGACCGTGCGCTTCAGCATCGTCGATATCTCGGTGATCGACAGCGGTGCAGCGTTGTCGCCCTCGCCGCTGCGCGCTACCAAACCGTTTTCCGCATCACTCTGAGATGAAGGACCGGGCATGAATATCCTTTTGTTGGGCTCTGGCGGGCGCGAACATGCATTGGCGTGGAAACTGGCCCAGTCGCGCCTTCTCTCTGGGGAGGACGATACTCTCTACGCCGCGCCGGGCAACCCCGGCATTGCCGATCATGCACGGTGCGTTTCGCTGGATGTCAGCGATCACCAAGCGGTCATCGCGTTCTGCGCCGATCACAATATCGGACTCGTTGTGGTCGGACCCGAGGCACCCCTCGTCGATGGTCTGGGCGATAGCCTGCGGGCAGTGGGCATTCCGGTGTTCGGTCCTTCCAAGGCTGCCGCGCAGTTAGAGGGCAGCAAGGGGTTCACCAAGGACCTATGCGAGCGGGCAGGTATTCCCACCGCAGGCTATGAACGGACCATGTCGCTCGGCGATGCGACTGCTGCACTCGACAAGTTTGAGGCACCCTACGTGCTCAAGGCGGACGGACTGGCGGCAGGCAAAGGCGTGGTAATCGCCGAGACGCGCGCCCTCGCCGCCGAAGCGCTGACCGATATGTTCAGCGGCAAATTTGGCGATGCAGGTGCCGAGGTTGTGCTTGAGGAATTCATGCAGGGGGAGGAAGCCAGCTTCTTCGCTCTAACCGATGGCACCACAATCATACCTTTCGGCAGCGCGCAGGATCACAAGCGTGTCGGCGAGGGTGATACCGGTCCCAATACCGGTGGGATGGGCGCTTACAGCCCCGCACCAGTGCTAACGGCCGAATTGGAAGCACTGGTGATGGAACGGATTATCAGGCCGACGGTCGATACGCTTCGTTCCGAGGGCATGCCTTATTCCGGCGTGCTGTTCGCAGGCTTGATGCTGACGGATGGCGGGCCCAAACTGATCGAATATAATTGCCGGTTTGGTGATCCCGAATGTCAGGTGCTGATGAGCCGTCTGCAAAGCGATCTCGGTGAGATGATGCTGGCTTGCGCGATGGGAACGCTTGAGAAACAGAGCCCGGCCGAATTCGCCAATGCCACAGCGCTGACTGTTGTGATGGCGGCAAATGGCTATCCCTCGACGCCGGAAAAAGGTGGAGAAATAGACCTCGGTGATGCCACAACCGGGAACACGAAGGTCTTTCATGCCGGGACCAAGATATCGGACAGTGGCCAGCTAGTTGCGAATGGCGGGCGCGTGCTCAACGTGACCCATTCCGGATCCAATGTGACCGCTGCGCAATCTGGAGCATACGCGGCCGTAGATGCGATACGCTTTCCGAGCGGATTTTGCCGACGCGATATTGGGTGGCGTGAGGTCGAACGCGAGGCCAAGGGTGACTAAACTAGTTCGTACTACCTCATGGAATTGAAGGGCTTCAACCAAGCCGCATTTCTGCGCGACTATTGGCAGAAAAAGCCACTGCTGATCCCCAATTCGTGGTCTGACTGGCGCAACCCGCTCACACCCGAGGAACTGGCAGGTCTGGCTTGCGAAGAGACTGTTGAATCGCGCCTGATTGTTGGTGGCGATGATGCTCCAAGCGTCGAACACGGCCCCATAGTGACCGAACGGTATGACACTCTCGGAACACGCGATTGGACATTGCTGGTGCAAGCAGTCGACCATCATGTTCCCGCAGTCGCTGCGCTGCTGGAACCATTCCGTTTTGTGCCCGATTGGCGGATCGACGATGTCATGGTGAGCTTCGCTGCCAATGGTGGCGGTGTCGGCGCGCATTTCGACCAATATGACGTTTTTCTTGTCCAAGGCGCTGGCAAACGACGCTGGCAAGTTGGCGGAATGTGCAATGAGAACACCAAGCTAAGTCCGCATGGCGATTTGCGTTTGCTCGCCGACTTCACTCCTACCGAGGAATGGGTGCTGGAGGCAGGCGATATGCTCTACATCCCTCCTGGCATCGCGCATAATGGCATTGCCGTTGGCGAGGATTGCATGACCTATTCCATCGGCTTCCGCGCGCCGTCCCGTAGCGATTTGATCGGCGGATGGATGGAAGATCTGATTGGCGAAATGGTCGAAGATGATCGTTATTCTGATCCGGATTTGCACGAGCAGAATAATCCCGGAGAGATCGCACCCGAAGCAATCGAGCGGCTTCACGCGATGGTCACCGAACGGCTGAACGACAAAGCTGAATTCGCAAACTGGTTTGGAAGATATAGCAGCACCGCCAAATATCCCGAAGTGGATTGGCAGCCTGATGTGCCCATGATGGCGGCAGAGTTTGCGGCGGAATTCACGGCTGGTGTCACATTGTTGCGTAACCCTGCGAGCCGCTTTGCCTACATTGAGCAAGAGGCAGGCGCGGTGCAGCTTTTCGTGCAAGGCGAAGACTATCTCTGCGATGGGGGAGTGGCTGAGTTTGCACGCTTGCTTTGCGGCACTTCAGCGATTGATCCAACACCCGAGATGGTCGCAAGTGAGCCAGTTGCCGAGCTTGTTCTGCAGCTGCTCAACACCGGCAGCTTGGCAATTCAGGCCTAGCCTTCGCGCCATGCACCAGGCGGAATTCCGTCCAGACTCCAGTCGCCGATCGACCACCGAACCAGCCGCAATGTCGGATACCCGACCGCCGCCGTCATGCGGCGCACTTGGCGGTTCTTGCCTTCGCGAATGGTCAACTTGATCCAGCAGTCAGGAACGCTCTTGCGATAGCGCACTGGTGGGTCACGCGGCCATAGGTCCGGTTCTTCGATCTGCTCCACCTCGGCAGGCAAAGTCAGGCCATCCTTCAGCCGCACCCCGCGCCTAAGTTTCTCAAGGGTGGCTTCATCAGGCTCACCCTCAATCTGCGCGAGATAAGTCTTCGGCGTCTTGAATTTCGGATCGGAAATACGCGCTTGCTGCCGCCCGTCATCGGTCAATAGCAGCAGCCCCTCGCTGTCGCGATCAAGCCGGCCCGCCGGGTAGACATGCGGTACATCGATAAAGTCCGACAGGGTAGCGCGCGGCGTATGCCCGTCGGTGAATTGCGACAGAACCCCGTGCGGTTTGTTGAACAGGATCAGCAGTGGAGGCGCGCCTTAGCTTAAGCGCTCTGCGACAAGCGCTTTCAGATCGGCTTCTGGCCGCGCGCCGTAATGCGAGATAATCTCCGCAGCGCAGATGGCGCCGCGAGTGAGGCAGTTTTCTAAGCTTTCGCCCTTCACATGGCCTGACAAGAAGCCAGCCGCGAACAAATCGCCTGCGCCAGTCGTATCGACTACTGCGTCGACGGGTTCTGCTGCCACTTCACCGCGCTCACTTCCGGCGATTGCTACGGCGCCATTTGCACCTCTGGTCGCGACAATAACGGGCAACTTTGGTGCGATTGCGGCCAGGCCTGCTTCGAAATCATCTTCACCGGTTAGCGTCGCAAGTTCGGTCTCATTGACGAACAGAATGTCGATCAAGCCTTCATCGATCAGGGCGCGGAAATCATCGCCATGACGGTCGATCACGAAGCTTTCCGAAGCGGTGAAAGCGACTTTGCGCCCTGCACCACGGGCCACTTCGATCGCACGGCGCATGGCACTGCGCGGCTCTTCAGGATCCCAAAGATAGCCTTCAAGATAGAGCACTGCTGCGTCGCGAATGGCATCTTCGCTCAATGCCGCTGGCGGCAGGAACTGACTTGCACCAAGGAAGGTGTTCATCGTCCGCTCGCCATCAGGCGTTACGAAAATAAGGCAGCGGGCGGTTGGCGGTTCGCCTTCGCGCGCGGGCGTGTCGAAATCGATACCCGCTGCACGAATGTCATGGCTGAACACATCGCCCAGCTGATCGCTGGCAACTTGCCCGATGAAGGAGCATTGCGCACCAAGCGCTGCCAGGCCAGCCAGCGTATTGGCCGCCGATCCGCCCGAAATTTCCTTCGCCGGACCCATAGCCGAATACAAATCGCGCGCACCGTCGGCGTCGATCAGCGACATCCCGCCTTTGGCGAGCTGCAATTCTTCGATCAGCGCATCTTCACAAGGGGCCATCACATCGACGATGGCGTTGCCGATTGCGATCACATCATAGCGGGGGTCAGTCATATCAGTTCCTGGATTTATCTGTTGCGCTGGCGCGCCTAGCCGCTTGCCGAGGGCAGGCCAAGGCTTTCCGCACAATGCGCGATTGACGTGCAGTGCCGCCTATGGGCAAAGCAACCTTGTATGACACGCGTCCCTGCCGCCATTTCCCGTGCAATCGCGCAACTAGGCGATCCGGCAATCATTCGCGTTCTCGTGAAGACAGTGCTGATCACACTGGTGATTTTCGGCCTGCTCGGCGCCGGTCTGTGGGCCGGGCTCAGCCACCTCTTGGCCGATCAAGAGGTCGCATTCGGTGCCGAACTGGGCGTGTTGGTCGCTATCGTCTTGACTATCCTCGGGGCATGGCTCCTATTCCGGATTGTCGCGCTCGCAGTTCTGCAATTTTTCGCGGACGAAGTGGTCGTTGCCGTAGAAACGAGGCACTACCCGGCGAGCCTTGGTTATGCTCGCAGCCTATCATGGCGGGAAGAACTACGGCACAGCGCGCGTTCGATTGGACGTGCCATAGGCGTCAATCTGTTAGCCCTCGTTATTGCCATTCCCATGCTGGTCACCGCGATTGGTCCGGCAATCGTTTTTTGGGCTGCTAATGGCTGGCTACTGGGCCGAGAATTGCAGGATGTGATTTGGTTACGCCATCGCCGTTCAGCGGGCGAAGCGCCACCGCTGGGCGGGCCAGAGCGGTTTGCACTTGGCGGCGTCATCGCAGCGATGATGGCGATACCCTTTCTCAATTTCCTTGCCCCGGTGATTGGGGCTGCCAGCGCGGCGCATCTCGTGCATGGGCGCATGGAAGAACAACATTCCTCCGACACACTTGGACCGATCAATGTCACGTAGACTCTTGCAGACACTCTTGCTTGGCATGGTGCCTTTTCTAGGTGCTTGTGCCGCCACAGCCGTACCGCCCCCATCGCCCGGCACCAGCCCGACGGCGCCAGTTGGCCGGACAACCCGCGTGCCGCGCCCTACAACACCGCCGCGCCAAGCGCCCCAGCCGTCGACCACGCCCGGTTTCCAAGCGCCGCGTATCATGGATATTCCTGGCCTTGAGAGTGTGATCGGCGCCGATAGCGCAGGTTTGCAGCGACAGTTTGGCCAAGCGCGCCTTGATGTGCGCGAGGGCGATGCGCAGAAACTGCAATTTAGCGGCGAAGCCTGCGTGCTCGACATTTATCTCTATCCGCTTTCGCCCGGTGCAACTCCTACCGCCACTTATGTTGATGCGCGGCGCTCAAGCGATGGTCTCGATGTCGATCGCGCATCTTGCGTGGCTGCTCTGAAGCGATAGGCAGCGCTAACAGGAATTTAAGCATCTTCGGCTAAGGGTTTCCTTGATATTTAAGGGAAGCCATCATGAGTGTACAATTCGGCAATTTGGCAGCGAAAGTCGCGGCAGACGGCATTGTTTCGCGCGACGAGATTCTGAGCTTGCGCCAGCTCGGCTGGGGCGACGGTAAAATCTTTCGTGAAGAGGCCGAGGCGATCTTCGCGATCAATCACCAAATTCACGAACCAAGCACCGAATGGGTGGATTTCTTTGTCGAAGCGATCAGCGATATGGTGCGCAATGGCACCGAACCGCGCAACTACGTTGATGATGCCGAGGCAGCATGGCTGGTCGCCGCACTGGATCAGGACGGCAAACTGGAAACCATGGCCGAACTGGCGCTGCTCACCGACGTACTTGAACGCGCGCAGAATGTGCCTGAAACGCTCAAACACTATACACTCAAGCAAATCGAAGAGGCTGTTTTGACTGGGTCCGGTCCCACCCGTTGCGGCGGTGAACTGTCGGACAGCCACATTAGCTCAGCCGAGTGCAAGCTGGTGCGCCGGATTATCTTCTCAAGCGGCGGCTACGGCCCTGCGGCTGTTAGCCGGTTTGAAGCGGAAATGTTGTTCCGCCTGAAAGACGCAACGCTTGATCATGATAGTGCAGATGAATGGCCAAAGCTGTTTGTCGATGGGGTCGCCAATTACCTGCAAGGCTTTACCGCCGCCAACGCGCAGCTCGAACATGGCCGGATGAAGGAATTGGAAGCTTTTATTGCCGACGATTCGGTCAATGTTGGCCGGTTCTTTGGACGCATGGCGAAAGCAGCACCCCAAGTGCACAACCACTTTGGCAAAGCGTTTGGCAAGAAGCCCGCCAACTCTGGCTTCGTGGCACGTGAGGCCGCTGGCAATGTCGTGACCGAAAACGAAAAGAACTGGCTCGATGGCATGATCGAAGCCGACGGTGATGTCGACGCGCTCGAACAAGCCTTGCTAGAGCGTCTCGCCAACGACCTGCACTAAGATTAGGCGAGGCAAGGCGGCGTTCGCAGCCTGCCACAACCCAATTTAGACCATGAAGGACTCGCCGCAGCCACAGGCGCCCTTGGCATTGGGGTTTTCGAAGGTGAAGCCGGCGGTAAAGTCGTCCTCGACCCAATCCATGATTGAGCCGATCAGATACAGCACGCTGGCGCCGTCAATATAGAATGTGCCACCAGGTGTTTCGATCTTCTCGTCGAAACCAACTTCCTCGGTCACGTAATCCACCGAATATGCGAGACCTGAGCAGCCCCGACGCGGCGTGGATAGTTTTACGCCAATCGCATCTTCAGGTGCTTGCGCCATCAAATGCGCGATCCGCGCCTCTGCACCTTGAGTCAACGTCACAGCTGCTGGCACTTTTCGGGTTTTCGTAGGCGTTATCGTCTCAGACATCAGAGCATTCCCAATTCTAGGCGCGCTTCATCGCTCATTTTGCCAGGATCCCATGGCGGATCCCAAACCAGAACCACTTCGGCGTCGCGCACACCCGGCACCGATGCGGCGCGCAACTCAACTTCGGCCGGCATAGATTCAGCCACCGGGCAGTTTGGCGTCGTTAGCGTCATGCTGACGGTGACATCTGAATCGGAATCAACTTCGACGCCGTAGATCAGGCCAAGATCGTAGATATTGACCGGGATTTCAGGGTCATAGATTTCCTGCAAGGCAGCGATGACCGCATCATGTAACTCGCCGCCCGGATCACCCGGCGCGACCGGTTCGGGCTTTTTCTGAAGAAAGCCTTCAAGGTAATCGCGCTTACGCTCCAGCTTTTCGCCCATCGTTTCAGAGGCGCTGTCTTCCACCGCATCCTCGACACGTGCGCGAGCGGGTGCCGCAACTGCGGTCACTTCTTCAGTCTCAATCTTTCGCTCTTCATTCACGTTTCCGGTCATTGGCCAAAGATCCTCTTAGTCCGTTCAATACCGCGCATCAGAGCGTCGATATCGCTTTCATCGCTATACAGCCCAAAGCTCGCCCGCGCTGTCGCAGGAACGCCGAGATACGTCATCAGTGGCTGAGCGCAGTGATGACCGGCGCGGATCGCAACATTCTCTTCATCCAATATGGTACCGAGATCATGCGGGTGAACCCCCTCCATCTCGAAAGAGACAATCCCGGCCGACTTTTCAGGGCCGAACAACCGTATCGAATTGATTGTTCGCAGCTCGTTGCGGAGCTTCCCAGCCAGCCCGCTTTCGTGCGCAAACAGGCTCTCCAGATCAAGCGCATCGACATAATCAATCGCCGCATGCAGCGTGACCGCTTCGGTGATCATCGGCGTACCCGCTTCAAACCGCTGTGGCGGCGGGGCATAGGTCGTCTTCTCAAACGTCACGCTGTCGATCATCGCGCCGCCACCTTGATAGGGGGGCATTGCATCCAGCAGTTCCTCACGCGCCCACAGCACACCTATGCCAGTCGGCCCGTAGAGTTTATGTGCAGAGAGAACATAGAAATCGCAATCCAGCTCCTGCATGTTGAGCCGCATCCGCGGGGCTGCCTGACAGCCATCAAGCAGCAGCTTCGCGCCGACATTGTGTGCTAGCTTGGCAGCACGCTTCACACCCAAGATTGAGCCTAGTACGTTCGAGACATGCGCCAGTGCGACGATTTTATGCTGGGGCGTAAGCATCTGTTCCAGCGCATCCAGATCGATCAAATGATCTTCGGTGAGCGGGCAGACATCAATCTCTGCGCCAGTCTGCTGCGCGATCATTTGCCAAGGCACGATGTTGGAGTGATGCTCTAACTGGCTGAGCATGATCCGGTCGCCAGCCTTGAGGTTCATTCCACCCCAGCTTTGCGCTACAAGATTGATACCCTCGGTCGCGCCGCGCACAAACACGATTTCAGTCTCGCTTTTCGCACCGATAAATTCTGCGGTACGGCGGCGGGCAGCCTCATAGGCAAGCGTCATCTCCGCGGAGCGTGAATAGACCCCGCGGTGCACCGTCGCATAATCACGCCCGAGCGCATTAGACATCGCATCGATCACCGCCTGCGGCTTTTGCGCGGTCGCAGCGGTATCGAGATAATGCCAAGGCTTGCCCTCAGCCGTTACAAGGCCGGGAAAGTCGCTCCGGCGATCGGTCGACCGCTCTTGTGTTTGCGTGTCTAAGGACATGAGCCAACTCTCCACTTTCCAGCATCGGGCCCACGTGCGCATTGCGAGCGCATCGTCATTCCAGCCAAGCTCCATCCATTCGTGACGGGCACCAGCTTTATGAGCCACTGCTGCGCCTGAACCGAATCATCCAGCACATTGTTTTGCGTTACTGTTGCCAAAAGCTGTTCTGAATTATCGGGATTGTTCTCGATAGTTATTGTCAGCTTCTGCTTGCCCTCAAGCGATTCGGGGAAGTTCCCTGCGAATGCCGCAGCGGCAGATAGCGGGTCAGGATAAACGGTCTCAGGAATGAGAATTTGAGGCGGTTTCGCCTCAGGCTGAGGCGCGGCAACCGGACCGGCAGCGTGCGCACCAGCCGGCACCATCATCAACATGGAAAGGGCGAATAGCATTTTCATACAGTTGCCTGATCCAGCTCGGACAAAGTCCGCTCTAGCATCCGTTCGCGGGTTGCTTCATCTTCGATCGCTTCAAATGCATCGCCGACAAAGGCTTGGATTAGCAGCTTGCGCGCTATCTCCGGGGGAATCCCGCGAGCCGCCATATAATAACTGGCCTGCTCATCGAGCTGACCAATCGCCGCACCATGCGCACACAGCACATCGTCGGCGAAGATTTCCAGCTCAGGCTTGGTGTTGGCAGTCGCGCCCTTCTCCAACAGGATCGCGCGAAAATTCTGCGCGGCATCGGTCTTTTGCGCATCGCGCGCGACTTCGATCCGGCCAAGGAAATTGCCCGTTGATTGGCCCCATTGGACCGCGCGAACGACTTGGTTCGATGTGGCATTGGGGTGCGAGTGCTTCGTGCAGGTCACAAATTCCTGCACCTTGTCACCACCGCCAAGCGTTACGCCGCCAAATTCGAAATGCGCACCTTCTTCAAGCGTTACTTCGATCTCGACACGAGCATAGCGTCCGGCTGCAATTGTCTTAAAAGCTTCGAACCGGCCACCTTTACCGACATGAACACGCAAGCGGTCAACCATGCCGTCAGAGGCCTCACCTGAACCGTGCATCGAGTGCTCGCTTCGGGTTTCGCCAGCCGGCACTTCAATCGTACGCCAATGATTGATCACGTCAGGATTAGACGCAGCGAGGTACTCGCCATCGGAATAGCGCCAATCCTCGTCACGCGTCGTAGGAAGAGTTGCAGCTTCTGCCATCAGGCTACTACCGCCTCATAGCCTTCGCTCTCGAGCTGCATAGCCAGTTCTGGCCCGCCGCTGGTGACGATCCGACCTTTGGCCAGAACGTGCACCTTGTCCGGCTTCACATAGTCGAGCAGGCGTTGATAGTGAGTGATCAGCAAAACGCCTTTAGCGGGGGCGCGCATGATTGCATTGATCCCGTCACCGACCACGCGCAGCGCATCGATATCCAGACCGCTATCAGTCTCATCCAGAACAGCGAATTTCGGATCGAGAATGCCCATCTGAACCATCTCGGAGCGCTTCTTCTCACCGCCCGAAAAGCCGACATTTACTTGGCGCTTGAGCATTTCCATATCGAGCTTGAGCAGCGCGGCTTTCTCACGCGCGAGCTTCAGAAATTCACCGCCAGACAAAGCTTCTTCACCGCGTGACGCGCGCTGCGCGTTCAATGCTTCGCGCAGGAATTGCACATTCGAGACACCGGGAATTTCAACCGGGTATTGGAAACCGAGAAACAGACCCGTCGCAGCGCGCTCATGTGGCTCCAGATCAAGCAGGTCCTGCCCCATGAACTCGACCGATCCTTCGGTCACTTCATAACCGGGACGGCCGCCGAGCACGTATGACAGGGTCGATTTACCCGCGCCATTGGGGCCCATGATCGCATGGATTTCGCCCGCATTCACTTCGAGCGAGAGCCCTTTGAGGATCTGTGTATCGCCGACATTGGCATGGAGATTGGTGATTTTCAGCATTGCTTGGTTGGTCTCGTAAATTATCGGATTGATCCGCGACGATTGAACTCGCGGTCTTCGTAATCAGGGCGCGCCGGCTTTGCGCGGCTGGGCTTGTCGAATGGCTTCATCAACTCTTCGTGGATCGCTTCTTGAATAGGTTCTAAATCCCCCATCACTTCTTCTTTGGTGAAACGCATCACGCGAACGCCCACGTCTGCCAACTTGCGATCAGACAGTTCCTCGATCTTGGCATCGGCCTCCGTATCGCCGCTAATCTCGACCACTAGCCAGCGCGTTTTGCAGGCGAAATCGACGACGGAAGAGCCCATCACAACTTCGCGGTTGAATGAGAAATTCCCGACGCCCTTATCCTTTAGCAGGCCCCACAGCCGCTTATGCGCCTCGGTCGGGTGCCGCCGGTTAAAGCGAGCACGATCATGCAACTTGTCCTTGCGGGCTTCGGAAATATTCCAGCCAGCGGTCTTGTCCGCATTGGCCGTATCACCAGAGCCGAGAGAAAGGGTCTTTCGCTCAGTCATTGCGTCACGGTCTCTACCGCAGGCTTGTCCAAATTAACCTGTGTCTCTTCGGCTTTGCCGACTTGCTGCGCATAGGGGTCGCTTTCCAAACCGCGGTCCATATAGCCATCCAGCACACGGCCTCGGTCAATATGGACTGTCTTGATATTGTCGAACAACGTGTTGAGCTCATCCATCGACATTGCATATTTGGGCTTTTCAGCCAGCCGGTCGAAGGCTGCTTTCTTGGTCTTCTTTTCGATTTTGGCGCATAGCGGCACCGCGTTGCGATACTCGGCCTCGAACGTACGGCCCGAGCCAATCCGGACTTCCTGCGACCTGAGGCAAGTCGTATATTGATCGACATGAGGCGAAATGTAGATCGGATATTCGATAATAAATATCCGGGCTTTGAGCGGAGGCGCACCTACAGGAGCGGGTTTGCTCGGCGGCAGGGCCTGCTGGGAGAACAGAAGTGAAGCAAGGGCTAGACTTAACATGGTAGATTCTCCGGCTGGAGTGGTTTCGGGCGGACGATCATTATCCGACGCTTCCTTCGAGACTGATACCGAGGAGTTTCTGTGCCTCTACGGCAAACTCCATCGGCAATTGTTTCAAAACTTCTTTGGCAAAACCATTGACGATTAAGGCAACCGCCTCTTCTTCTCCTAGGCCGCGCTGCATTGCATAGAAAAGCTGATCATCGCTGATTTTGCTGGTGGTCGCTTCATGCTCAATCTGTGCGGTCGGGTTTTTCACCTCAATGTAAGGCACGGTATGCGCGCCGCATGTGTCACCTAGCAGCAGTGAGTCGCATTGGGTAAAGTTCCGGATATTGTCGGCATTCGCACCAACACGAACGAGCCCGCGATAGGTGTTATCCGATTTACCAGCGCTGATGCCCTTGGAGATGATTGTCGAACGGCTGCCTTTGCCGTTGTGGATCATCTTGGTGCCGGTATCGGCCTGCTGGTAATTATTGGTCACCGCAACCGAGTAAAACTCGCCCACGCTGTCTTCGCCATTGAGCACGCAAGACGGGTATTTCCACGTCACTGCACTGCCGGTTTCGACTTGCGTCCAGCTGATCTTAGATCGCGCACCCTGGCACAGCCCGCGCTTGGTCACGAAGTTGTAGATCCCGCCCTTGCCCTCGGCGTCGCCCGGATACCAGTTCTGGACGGTCGAGTATTTGATCTCGGCATCTTCCATCGCGACCAATTCCACGACAGCAGCATGAAGTTGATTTTCGTCGCGCATCGGCGCGGTACAGCCTTCGAGATAGGACACATAGCTGCCCTTCTCCGCCACAATCAGAGTGCGCTCGAACTGGCCTGTATTCTCGGCGTTGATCCGGAAATAGGTGCTGAGTTCCATGGGGCAACGAACACCCTCTGGAATGTACACAAACGTCCCGTCTGAAAAGACCGCGCAGTTGAGCGTTGCAAAGTAATTGTCGTGCTGCGGCACGACCTTGCCGAGCCACTTCTTGACCATGTCTGGATATTCTTTGATCGCTTCCGAAATGCTTCGGAAGATCACACCTGCTTTTTCCAGCTCTTCGCGGAAAGTTGTTGCGACCGATACACTGTCGAACACAGCATCCACGGCGACTTTGCGTGCGCCTTCGACACCGGCAAGCACTTCCTGCTCGGCAATCGGAATGCCCAACTTGTCGTAAACGCGCTTGATCTCGGGATCGAGCTCGTCAAGCGATCCGAGTGTCGGTTTCTTGGTTGGCTCGGCGTAATAATAGGCGTCTTGGTAGTCGATTGTCGGGTAGCCAAGTTTCGCCCAATCGGGCTCTTCCATGGTCTGCCACAGACGGAATGCTTTTAGCCGCCAGTCGAGCATCCATTCAGGCTCGCCCTTTTTCTCACTGATAAAGCGAACGGTATCTTCGTTGAGACCCTTGGGTGCGAAAGTCTGCTCGATATCCGACGAGAAGCCGTGCTCGTAAGTCTCGAGCTTCTTTGCCGCATCACGCGCCGCCTGGTCTTGGATTTCCTCTTCAGGAAGTGTGGTTTGCTCGTTCATGCCAGTTCTCGTTGAGGAATATCTTGGGCCAATTGTGTCAGCGGAATATCCGCCAGCGCGCCGCGCAATGCTTGGTTGACTACCGGCCAATGAGGCCGGACCGCGCAATTTTGTTCGATACCGCAATCCGGCGCGCTGCCATCTACGCAGGCGGTAAGCGCAATCGGGCCTTCTATCGCCTCGACTATATCCGCGACCGTTATTGCCGCAGCCGGACGCGCCAATTGCAGGCCACCTTTCGCCCCGCGCACGGAGCGCAGCAGGCCAGCCGCAGTCAGCTTACTTACGACCTTCTGAACTGTGGGCGCAGGCAGGCCGGTCTCTGCAGCCAACTCGCTCGCCGACACGCGCCCACCACCGCAATGACGCGCGGCAGCAGTCATTGTGACAACAGCATAATCGGCAAGATTTGAAAGGCGCATGGTCCCTAAACTCTAATTCGGACTAATTCGTTCCGAATTGCAGCTAGAGATGGTTTCGCAGCCCTTCAAGCACAAAGACCTTGTTGCGAGTCGTTAGCATCTTGTGCTGGTCAGCTTTGCTCCGCCTCGATCCATGCGTCGACATTCTCTTCCATGATCGACAGCGGAACAGGGCCGCTTTTCAGGATTGTGTCGTGGAAGCCGCGAATATCGAACTCGCCGCCTAGCGCGGTCTTGGCCCGTTCGCGCAGCTCCATGATCTTGAGCTTACCGATCATATAAGCAGTCGCTTGGCCTGGATAAACCGCATAACGCTCAATGGCCTTGCGGATATCGCCATCGGGGTTCGGCGTATTGTCGGTCAGGTATTGGATCGCCTCTTCGCGGCTCCAGCGCTTGTGGTGAAGACCGGTGTCGACCACCAATCGGCATGCGCGCCACAACTCCATGCCCAATCGGCCGAAGTCGGAATAGGGGTCAGTGTAGAATCCCATATCCTTGCCCAATTCCTCCGAATAAAGGCCCCAACCTTCGGAATAGGCGGTGATCCCGCCAAACCGGCGGAACGGCGGAACATCACCAAGCTGCGTCTGTATCGAAAGCTGCAAATGGTGACCCGGAAGCCCTTCGTGATAGGCCAGCGCTTCCAATTCATTCTTCGACATATCGCGAAGATTGTAGAGATTCACATAATAAGTGCCGGGGCGTGAGCCGTCAGGCGCAGGACGCTGGTAGAACGCTTTACCTGCGCTCTTTTCCCGGAAAGCCTCAACCGCTTTGATCTGCAAAGGATCGGTCGGGAGAACACCGAAGAATTCGGGCATCTTTTCACCGAGCGCATCGATCTTGGCCTGCGCATCAGCGATATATTCCTCGCGGCTGGTGTAGAAGAACTGATCACCATTGCGGGTATATTGGAAGAAATCCTGCAGGCTGCCTTCAAACTCGACCTGCTTCATGATGGCGCGCATTTCGCCATGGATCCGCTCGACTTCGCGCAGCCCGATATTGTGAATTTCGTCCGCGCTCAGATCGGTAGTGGTGTAATTGGCAAGCAGTGCTTTGTAATATGCTTCACCCTCGGGGAAGCGCCAGACACCATCATCGGTTGGTGCAACCGCTTGCTGACGCTTCATTTCATCCAGAAGGCGGGCAAATGCTGGGCGTGCCCGGCTATTCCAGGCGGTAGCAGCCTCCAGCTTGAGCGCGTTTTTGGCCGACTCTTCGATCGACAGACCGTCAATCTTCTTATCGAAGTCTTCGAGCACCGGATTGCCGCTTTGATCGAGAATATTCTCGATATCGGAGATCACATAGGGGAAGACCCAATCAGGCGGCAGCACACCATCATCGGCTTGGTTGCGGGTCGCAACAATCAGCTGATCAACCGCAGGGCCCAGCTTTTCGAGCCGGCTGACATAGGCCGCAGCATCATCCGCATCGGACACACGATGAATATTGATCAAGAACGCGGGAAGCTGGCTTTGGGCACCGCGCATCTGGTCAAAAATGTAATCATATTTGCGGAACTTAAAGCGCTCAGCGCTGCGCTTCGCCATCGCGTCGAACAGGCGGTACGACAGCGCATCGCCCTCGCTCAGCTCATTGACATTGAAATTTGTGCGCATCTTAGCGGCAGTCGCTTGGAGCAGTTCCTCATCGGCCACGGCGGCGGCATCGCTGAAATCTCCCCACTCAGCATAGTCATCGTCGCGCATCCCGCGAAATGATTTCGACAGGGGCGAAAGTTCGAGTTGCGCCGCATCATACTCTTCAAACAGCATGTTGATGTCTGCTGCCTCTACAGCTGCGTCAGTAGCCGCTTCAGCAGATTGCTCTTGGGCGTGAGTGGCAGCGCCTCCAGCAAGCATCAAACCAAGGGCTGCACAGGAAATCATCAGGGACTTGCGCGACATTGTATTCTCCTAAAACTAATCGCTGCCTTCCTAATCGTGCGAATAGTGGTTTGGCCAGAACGCTCGTCGAAAATGCGCGCAAAAAAAGGGGCAGCTCCGTTTCCGAAACTGCCCCTGAAGTCGAGGAACTCTTTGCGTTTTGCTAGAGCCCTTCGGGTCGCATTGGTGGGATAGGCAAAAGTGCCTCGAACCGATTGTATGGAAACGACAAATCTCAAAAAACCTGTCTGAAGTGCTGAAATAACAAGAAAATTTCGTGATACAAAAACTCATCATCGACAGCGGTCTTGCCCGTTGGCATAGCGAATCACGATGATTTTTGAACTTCTCAAACCCGCCATATTTACGCTTGATCCTGAACGCGCCCACCGGTTGACGATTGCGGCGCTTCGCGCTGCCCCCAGCGGATCACCGCCAAAAGCCGGGAAGCTCGCCGTCGATGTGGCTGGCATACCATTCCCCAATCCGGTCGGAATGGCGGCGGGTTTTGACAAGGACGGAGAAGTACCGGACGCGGTTTTGGGGCTCGGTTTCGGCTTTGCTGAAGTGGGTTCGATTACCCCGCGCCCGCAGGCGGGCAACCCCAAGCCGCGCCTGTTCAGGCTGGTTGAAGACAAGGCCGTTATCAACCGGATGGGCTTCAACAATGGCGGCGCTGCCATCGCCGGGAAGCGCTTGGCCGCGCGGAGAGGCAAAGGCGGTGTTGTTGGCATCAATATTGGCGCGAATAAGGATTCAAGCGACCGGATTGCTGATTATGCGGAAATGACACGCATTATGGCGCCGCTCGCGACATATCTGGCAGTTAATATCTCCAGCCCCAACACACCGGGCCTGCGCGCTTTGCAAGATGAGGGCGCGCTCATCGAACTTCTTGACGCAGTGTTCGAAGCGCGCGGGAAAGATGGTCCACCGGTCTTTTTAAAGGTTGCACCTGATCTAACAGCATCGGATGTGGATTCGATTGCGCGCATTGCGGCAGACAAAGGACTTGGTGCACTCATCGTCTCGAACACAACAATCAGCCGTCCAGCTTCATTGCGGTCACCTAACATGGGTGAGACAGGCGGGCTGTCCGGCGCTCCGCTCAAACCGCTGGCGCTTGAGCGGCTGCGTGATTTTCGCAAAGCAACAGGCGGTGAAGTCCCACTGATCGGGGTTGGCGGCATTGGCAGTGCAGAAGATGCGTGGGAACGCATTCGCGCAGGTGCCAGCCTAGTCCAGCTCTACAGCGCGATGGTCTATGAGGGGCCCGGTCTGCCCAAGACAATCACGCGCGGTTTGAAAAGCCTGATGAAGCGCGATGGCTTCTCCACCATTGCAGAGGCAGTCGGGAGCGAATAGCACGCTACCTATGACATATCATTTGATCGCCGCCCTGTCCGCACCGCTTCTGATTGCAGGGTGCGCAACCCCGATGGTTGAAGAAATGTCGGTTAATTCCGTCCCCGAGACCAAAATCGCTATCGCAGGCTCGGTGAGCGCGGCGGACCCTAGGGCGCAAGCGGCGGGTGAAGCAATGCTCGCGGCTGGCGGATCGGCAACTGATGCGGCGATCGCGGTTATGCTGGCTCTAACCGTGGTCGAACCCCAAAGTTCCGGCATTGGCGGCGGCGGCTTTTACGTGCGCGGAACTGCTGATGGTCAGGTTGAAACACTGGATGGCCGCGAGACAGCTCCAGCCGGAGCCGACCCACAATGGTTTATGAGCGAAGACGGCAAGCTACTTCCTTACCGCGAAGCACTACTCAGCGGATTGAGCGTAGGTGTTCCCGGCAATATCGCGATGGTGGCCAAAGCCCATGAAAAACATGGCAAGCTACCATGGGCAAAATTGTTCGAACCGGCAATCAAGCTCGCCAAAGACGGATTCGCTGTCAATCGCCGGCTCAATCGATCGCTCGACGGGCAATTTGGTCGCGCGGGACTGACCGAATATGGGCGCAAAACCTACTACACTCCGGATGGCGAGCCGAAGCCTGTCGGCACGATCATCACCAATCCCGACATTGTTTTCACGCTCGAAACGTTGGCCGAGAAGGGCACCGCAGGGTTCTACGAATCAGGATATGCGGTTGAACTCGCCAACACTGTCCGTCTGAAAACGCCGCGCAACGGCGGGATGACGGCAGCGGACGTGAATGGCTATGTCTCTAAGGAGCGTGAGCCGGTCTGTGGCAGATATCGCGGCTACAAAGTTTGCGGTATGGGCCCGCCGTCGTCAGGCGCGGTCGCGGTTGTGCAAATTCTCGGCCAATTGGAGCGTTTCGATCTCGCTTCGCTCGGTGCCGACAATCCGGTCACCTGGCATCTGTTTCTCGAATCACAGCGTCTCGCTTACGCAGATCGGGAGATATATCTTGCCGATAGCGACTACGTAAATGTGCCGGTTAAGGGCTTGGTCGATCCAAGCTACATGGCTCAGCGCAGTGCTTTGATTGACCCTGCCAAAGCAATCGAAAAGGCTATGCCGGGAACACCCGATGGCGCGCCTTCAATCGCATGGGCTGACGGTGACGAGCCGCCAGAGAACGGAACATCACATTTTGCGGTGGTCGACAAAGACGGAACTATGGTTAGCTACACCTCGACCATCGAGGGGCCATTTGGCTCGGGTCTGATCTTTGGCGGATTCTACCTCAATAACGAGCTGACCGACTTCAGCCGTTCGCCCGAGCGTGATGGCAGAATGGTTGCCAACCGTGTCGAGGGAGGCAAACGCCCGCGCAGTTCGATGGCTCCGACCATTGTCTACGATCCCGATGGCAAACCGTTCGCGGCAATTGGCGCAGCGGGCGGGACCACCATTCCCGTGCAGACCGCACGCGGCATTATCGGTCTGATCGATTTCAGCCTGCCAGTCGATGAAGCGCTAGGCCTGCCATTGCTGATGGCATTTGGTGAGCGGGTCTTGGTCGAAGAAGGCACTTGGTTC
The DNA here is from genome assembly GCF_017812015.1 of Pontixanthobacter sp. CEM42. Lineage (GTDB taxonomy): Bacteria > Pseudomonadota > Alphaproteobacteria > Sphingomonadales > Sphingomonadaceae > Pontixanthobacter. Next base: position 403,186 of record NZ_JADQTN010000002.1, read on the forward strand.
GAAGAGCAAACAGACACCTTCAAAGCCTTTGGTCACGATCAAATCATTGCTCGCAAACCGCCGCTGAAAGCAGGCGCAGTGCATTGGAATGGGGCCGAATGGGTATCTGCGCGGGATCCACGCCTCGACGGTTTGCTGGAAACCACCTCCGAATAAGCGGAATCCGGCTTGCCGCTAACCTTCGGGGAGCCTAAATCGCATTCAATCGTTATCCGGAACACAGAAATCCGCGAAACACATCTGGGAGCAGGAGCGCATTTTGCAGCTAGCTGACGTCGACACGGCCAATAATCTGGTCGAACTATTCCTCAAGCGCGCCGACCAAAAGGGCGATGCACCTTTTCTTGGCGCGAAAATTGATGGCGAGTGGCAAACCATCTCGTGGCAGGAGGCCGCCAATAGAGTGTGCTTGCTGGCCGAAAATTTGCGCAAAATCGGCCTGGTGGATGGCGACCGCGTAATGCTGGTGTCCGAAAACCGCCCCGAATGGTGCATTGCCGATCTGGCAATCATGGCCGCGGGCTGCATCTCTGTTCCAACTTACATCACCAATACCGAACGCGACCACGTTCACATTCTCGACAATTCCGGCGCAAAAGCGGTCATCGTATCGAACGAGAAACTGCTCAAGCCGCTTCATCCGGCATTGCTCGCGACGGGTATTGCAGAGCATGTGATTGGTATTGAGGACTTGCACCGGCAGCAGTCGGGCAGCTTCGATTACGATTCATGGGAGACATTGCTGGAAGGCGATCCGGACGTAGCGCGCAAGGCGGTCGAAGAACGGATGACCAAAGTCGGGCGCGATGAAACAGCCTGCATCATCTATACCAGCGGCACCGGCGGTGCCCCGCGCGGCGTCATGCAACACCACGGTTCAATCCTGTGCAACGTCGCAGGCGCGGCAGAAATACTAGCCAATGATTTCGGCCTGGATGATGACGAGCGCTTCCTCAGCTTCCTGCCGTTGAGCCATGCCTATGAGCATTCAGGCGGACAATATCTGCCCATCGGTGCAGGTGCCGAGATCTACTATGCGCAAGGACTGGACAAGCTCGCCAGCAATATCGAGGAAACACGCCCGACGATCATGGTCGTGGTCCCGCGTCTGTTCGAGGTCCTGCGTACGCGTATCATGAAGCAGATCGGGCAGCAGGGCAAAGCCGCCAATTACATGATGGAGCGCGCGCTCGCTATCGGTGAGCATAAGGCGAAGGGCCGGATGCGTCTGCGCGACCGACCGATGAATCTGATTCTTGAGAAAGCACTACGCCCTAAAATCCGCCAGAAATTTGGCGGCCGGATTAAGGCAATGGTTTCCGGCGGTGCGCCGCTCAATCCCGAAGTTGGTATCTTCTTCGAGGCAATGGGCCTGACCATGCTGCAAGGCTACGGCCAGACGGAAGCCGGGCCGGTCATCAGTTGTAACCGGCCTGCCGCTGGTATCGCGATGGATACAGTTGGTCCGCCAATGAAAGGCGTCGAAGTCAATATTGCCGAAGACGGCGAAATCCTCGTGCGCGGCGAGCTGGTAATGCACGGCTATTGGCAGAACGAGTCTGAAACCAAGAAGACAGTGCAAGATAGCTGGTTGCACACCGGCGATATCGGGCATCTCGACGACAAAGGCCGGATCAAAATTACCGACCGAAAGAAAGACATGATCGTCAATGACAAGGGTGACAATGTCGCGCCGCAAAAGATCGAAGGCATGCTGACGCTGCAACCCGAAATCGCACAGGCGATGGTTGCCGGGGAGCAGCGCCCCTATGTCGTCGGATTGATTGTTCCGGATGCCGAATGGGCGGTTGATTGGTCGCGCGCCAATGACGAGAAGTTCGACATGGCACAGCTACAAGATCTACCCGCCTTCCGCAGCGCCGTGAGCGATGCCGTAGGGCGCGTGAACAAAGATTTGTCAGTGGTCGAGAAAGTCCGCCAATTCGCCTTTGCAGACGAGGCTTTCACCATCGAAAACGAAGAAATGACGCCAAGCATGAAAATCCGGCGCCACAAGATCCGAGATCGCTATCAAGAACGGTTGGATGGGTTGTACCGGCGTTAGGCGGCTTCTTTCTCAATAAATTCCGGAAAGAAACTGGGGCGAGCGTCGGACCAGCCGGGCGCTGTGGCGGCGGCTTCACTTAGGCTCTGCAGCAGCATTTTGCGGCGCTCGGGGCGAATCTGCGGTAGCGCGGCAGCGGCGCAGAAGGCGCTCGGCAGCCATGGGCGGGCATCAGCACCAAGCAAACGCTCATAAAGAAAACGGAATGATGAGAAGCAGCTAAGGCGTTCTTGTGCCAAATCGAAAGCCGCCACGCGAGTTAGTTTGCCAATGAAGTTTTCGATAGAGTCGAATCCGGTCGCATTCGGAATGCTATCGCGCAGGGTTTTGAGCTCCTGATAGGCAACATACTGGCTGCGGATCGCAGCGTTCTCTGCCGCATCACGCGCCCAAAGCTTGAATGCGTCCTGACGCCCCAAACCGATATCGAGGCTACGCTTGATGTAGCGCTGCTCGGCCGCTTCGAAATTCGCAAACTCGCGCATTTCGGCGATTGTCAGCGATGCAGTACTGGTGGTCGCCATAGCGATAATTCCCTCTGTTGTGAGGAGACACTCGCGCAACATGGTTAATTTTGGGTTTATTTGTTTAACCTCAAACGCCGGCGGGGCCATCCGGCCCGTTAGGCTTCCGGCCTGACCGGCCGTCAGGCAGTCGCCCTCTGGCTGCCGCGACCAAGATCGGATGCTCCCATGACGGCTTGCTCCGGTCCGGTCGGCGACCAGCCGACCGCAAGGCCGACTGGCCGCCCGAGCTTATGCGAAATAGCAAAGCCTGCGGATGCAGGCGCCCGGCTACTGACGGACTAAAATCTCAAATCAACCCTGCCAGCGGGCTGCTGGGATCAGCATATTTGCGTGTTCCCATGCGGCCTGACAGGTAGGCGTGCCGCCCTGCTTCCACAGAAAGCTTCATCGCACGCGCCATGCGAAGTGGGTCTTTTGCCTCGGCAATTGCGGTGTTCATCAAAACGCCATCACAGCCCAGCTCCATTGCGACCGCTGCGTCCGATGCCGTGCCAACGCCTGCATCGACCAGTACCGGTACGCTAGCGCCTTCAACAATCAGGCGAATGGTAACGCGGTTCTGGATGCCAAGACCCGAGCCTATCGGTGCCCCGAGCGGCATCACAGCGACTGCGCCTGCTTCCTCTAATTGCTTCGCCGCGATCGGATCATCGACGCAGTAGACCATTGGCTTGAAGCCTTCATTAGCAAGCGTTTCGGTCGCTTTGAGGGTTTCGCGCATGTCGGGATAGAGTGTGCGCGCCTCGCCAAGCACTTCCAGTTTCACCAGATCCCAGCCGCCAGCTTCGCGCGCCAAGCGCAAGGTTCGGATCGCATCATCGGCAGTGAAGCAGCCTGCAGTATTGGGAAGGTAAGTGATCTTCTTCGGATCAATATAGTCGGTGAGCATCGGCGCTTTGGGATCAGACACATTCACCCGGCGCACGGCGACAGTAACGATCTCCGCACCGGACGCTTCAACAGCCGCTGCGTTTTGTTCAAAGTCTTTGTACTTGCCGGTCCCGACAATCAGCCTCGAGGTGAAGCGTTTTCCCGCAACTTCCCAGCTATCATCATCATAGTTTTCGGCGTGATCACCGCCACCAACAAAGTGCACGATCTCCAAAATATCGGCATCGGCTAGCGTGGCCTCAGCCAACGTTGAGCGCGGAACGATCTCACCATTACGCTCAACCGCCACTTTCGCAGGGTCGAGGTCCAATTCGGCTACCAAAGCAGCAATAGAACTGGCGTGGGATTGGCGGCTTTCGCCGTTAACGGTCAGGGAAAGGGACTGGCTCATGCCAGCCAAATAGCGGTCAACGCTTCTCAGGCAAGTGCGAACGCAAGTTCAATATGTGGCCAACCGAAACCAGAGTCACACCGATTACCGTCAAAACCACCTCATGCACGCCGTGCGGAACCGCCAAGGCGCCGCCCATAAAGGTCAGGCCCATCATCGCGATCACGAAAGGAGCTGTGCGGCGGTGTTGAATCGCGCCCCAACCAATAGCGACCGCAGCAATCACCAAAGCAATCGCCAGTCCGACGCGGTGAATTGCTGGTGCAAAGAACAATTCTCCACCGATACCAAGAGAGGACACAATCAGAATGCTCAGCAGACAATGCGCGGCGCAGAGGCCCGAGAGGACCACACCGGCGCGATCTAGTCTCGCGCGAATCGTGGGGAAAACGCTACGCATTGCCGACGCTATGTATGTGATAGTGTAACATTCTGCAAGTGAGGTTGCACGAATTGGTCTTGCCTAGCGCCATACACGTCAGCATTGGGGACGCATGGATTCGCAGGAACACTCCGAAGATGCACAAGCGCTTGCCACACCGCGCCGTTATGGTCGGCCTGCCGCTCTAGCGAGATGGCTAATGGCTGTGGCTGGAGTCATCGTTGTAATGGTGATTGTGGGTGGCATCACCCGCCTCACCGAGTCCGGCCTCTCAATTACCGAGTGGAAGCCTGTGACCGGCACCCTACCGCCGCTCAACGAGGCGCAGTGGCAGGCCGAGTTCGAAGCGTACCAGCAGATTGGCGAGTATCAGCAAATCAATGGTCCCGCAGGCATGACGCTGGCAGACTACAAGTTCATCTATTTTTGGGAATGGTTCCACCGATTGCTAGGGCGGTTCATCGGACTGATTTATGCGGTTCCACTCGCTTGGTTCTGGTTCAAAGGGGCGATTCCGACCGGCTACAAACCACGATTGCTCGCACTGCTCGCCCTCGGCGGGCTTCAGGGCACATTCGGCTGGTATATGGTGCGCTCGGGCCTTTCGACCGAGGTTACGGATGTCAGCCACTTCTGGCTCTCGATCCATTTACTGACAGCACTGTTCACACTGGCGGGTCTAATCTGGACCGCGCTCGACCTCAGGCGTCTGGAGCAGATCCCGAATGCGCGCCCTGCCCAACTTACAGGTGTCGGTTGGATTGTCAGTATCGTGCTGTTCATTCAGCTTTTGCTCGGCGCATGGGTCGCCGGTCTGAACGCTGGTCTGGCATCGGATAGCTGGCCGCTGATGCAAGGACGGTTGGTACCAGAGTTCGACAGTTCAAAAGGCCTATGGTGGGCACTGACGCACGATCCGTACCTGCTGCACTTCCTGCATCGCTGGTGGGCATGGGTTGCAGTTATTGCTCTGATAGTTCTCGCGAGAAGAACACGCGCGTTCGATCGCCGGGCATCCGTCGCTATTCATTCTGCATTTGGCCTGCAGATCATTCTGGGTATCGCCACCGTCTGGACCGGCGTGAACATTTGGGTCGCGACCGCGCACCAAGCCGTCGGCGCCCTGTTGGTGGCCGCAACTGCTTGGGGCATTCATTTACTCGGTCGCACGAAATGAGCGCGCTCATCTGGACTGTGTTTCGCGACAAAGCACAAGCCGAGCCGATCTTGGCAGCGCTTCTTGAAGAAAAACTGATTGCCTGTGCCAATCTTTCAGAGGGGCTGGATTCGGTTTTTATTTGGCAGGGCAATATCGACGAGCAAAAAGAATGTGGTGCATTGTTGAAAACCCATCATTCGCTTCTACAGGCAGCAATCGACCGGCTTGAGAACTTGCACCCATACGAAACACCCGCCATTCTAGGTTGGCAATGCAACGAAGTCGGGGTCGCAACCGATGCATGGCTCAGCGAATTGGGTGAGTCCGATGGCAATGGGAGTGACGGGCATGAAGGCAGTTCCACGGCGTGATGCACTGAAAGCGCTTGGCGCTCTTTCTGCTCTTGCGTCAATTGACAGGCCTTTGAGTGCGAACGCTCTACAAACCGCTCAAAAATTCGCCCCACCAACAGGGCCGATGCGGTTTTCGCGTAGGCTTGTGCGTAATCTGACCGACGGCAAACAGATCATCGTCGAGCGAACATGGAAAGTTCTTTTCGCACCCGCTGGCCAAGGGTTTATGCTCGATGGCGAGCAAATTTCGGTCGAGGTATCGGCTCCTCCGGGGCTGGAAGCACTCGCCGATCTAGAGCGACGCAAGCGCGAAATCGGGCTTTTTCCGCTGATGTTGACAAGCGATGGTGTGATTATGGGCAACAGCGGCTCAGTTGCGCAGAAATCAGTAATTGATCGGGCGATTGAGCTGGCGAGCCAAGAAGTGGCCGCGCGCGCCTCGTCAGAAGCAGATCGGAAGGCAAGCCGTGAGTTTCTAAGAGCCCTTCAATCGTCCGCAGAGAAGGCAACGAGTCGTCTGCCTCGCGATTTGTTCCAGCCACAGCAGATGTCGGCAGTTGATGAGCGCACATTGCCGCTGCCAGATGGTACGAAGGGTACGGTGCTGATCGAGTTTAGCGCCGAAATATCCGCGCAAACCGGCCTAATGCAGAAAGCTAGCCGTATGGTCACAACCCGCATCGGCGACTCCGAGCGCACCTCGGCAGAAAAATGGTCTCTAGGGCCAATCTGATCGCCGGATCAGCGCAAAAGGCGACACGGTATTATTTTACCTCCTCTGTGATGCGCGGATTTGCTTGACTTATGCGCCCTAAACCATCATTTGGCGCGCTCTTCACGGACCTATCAAATAGATTCGCGAGTCAGGCGGTGCTTAGTGTGCTGCATCAATTTTTAGGAATGGATTCAGCCCATGAAGGCTCTCAGCAAAATGACTCAGTCGGTTAAGCCGGCTGATGTCGAAAAGAAATGGCACCTTATCGATGCCGACGGTCTCGTCCCCGGACGCCTCGCCGCTATCGTCGCGAACCTGCTGCGCGGTAAGCACAAGCCCAGCTACACCCCGCATGTTGATTGCGGCGATCACGTGATCATTATCAATGCCGACAAGGTGAAATTCACCGGTAACAAGGCTGCGAACAAGATTTACTACAAGCACACCGGACACCCCGGCGGCATCAAGGAAACCACGCCCGAGAAAATCCTCGAAGGCAAATTCCCTGAGCGCGTGCTTGAAAAAGCCATCCAGCGCATGATCCCGCGCGGCCCGCTTGGCCGTGACCAGATGCGTGCGCTGCACCTTTATAACGGCACCGAGCACCCACATGCCGGCAACAACCCCGAAGTGTTGGATGTTGCCTCGATGAACCGCAAGAATAAGGCGTCTGCATAATGGCCGATACCAAAGATACCGTCTCCGATCTCGCCGATCTGAAAGACATCGCCGCTGACGCACCTGCTGCGGATGCTGAAACTGCCGAAAACGTTGTGGTCGAAGCTGCGCCTCTGCGTGAGCAAGAGATCGACGATCTCGGCCGCGCTTATGCAACCGGCCGCCGTAAAGATGCGAAAGCCCGTGTGTGGCTGAAGCCTGGCACAGGCAAGATCACTGTGAACGGACGCGATCAGGAAGTGTATTTCGCACGCCCTACTCTGCGTCTGGTTTTGAACCAGCCTTTCACCATCACTGAGCGTGAAGGCCAGTATGACATCATCGCAACCGTTCGCGGCGGCGGCCTTTCGGGCCAAGCCGGTGCGGTCAAGCATGGCATCAGCCAAGCGCTTGCGAAATACGAACCTGCACTGCGCAGCACGGTTAAAGCCGCTGGCTTCCTGACCCGCGACAGCCGTGTGGTTGAACGTAAGAAATACGGCCGCGCGAAAGCTCGTCGTAGCTTCCAGTTCTCGAAACGTTAAGTTCTACGCTTTCGATGCAAAAGGGGCGGTCCGGAAACGGGCCGCCTTTTTTGTTTGGCAGTTAATCGCCCGTGCCGAAGACGCGCTGCTGAACCTCAAGACCAGCCTTAGGATCATAGGTTACAACATTATAACCCGGCTCGGCCCCGCGTAGCCGGGTCGAGAGCGTTCCTGCGCCAACCATCCTCACTGACTGGTTCCCCGATGCTCGGTTCAGATCGAACGGCACGTGGACATGGCCAGTCAAAATCGCATCGACGCCCGCATCGGCCAACGCCGCGAACGCATTATCGCCGCCAATGGTGGGATTCTTACCGTCGGGCGTTGCTGGAAGCAGGGGGTGGTGGCAGCTCACGATACGATAGCGATCATCATCGGGTAGCTCGGCTATCTCTCTTAACGTCTGAGCCAATGCATCCTTATGTACGTAACCATCCGACCAAGGAAAACGTGGCTGGATTCGAACGGTCGTTTTCAGCGAAACGATAACACAATGCTCGAACGAAAGCGGCGCACCGACTGAATCAGCCAATGCGCCATAGCGTTTGTAAGGCTGTGTGAAGCGTTCCCACAAATTGTAATAGGGCATGTCGTGATTCCCCGGCTCCAGCGTCACCGGGGTATCAAGGCTTTGGAAAAATCTGCGTGCAGCATCAAACTGTGCGTGTGTCGCGCGCTGTGTCAGATCACCCGTGCAGATGACAGCATCAGGCCTCTCGTCACGCACGGCGTCGGCGAACCATTGCAGCGCTTCGCGGTGCTCGACCCCGAAATGCACATCGCTGACGTGGAACAGGCGAACGGGCTGAGTCACACTTTGCCCGACAGGATCAGCCAACCAGACATCGCGTTGAGGCCTGTATACATCAGATAACCCCAGCCAATCGCGGGCCAGCCATTGGCTGCGAGCAGCATGGCCGCCAGCAGCACCGCGAATTCCAACCCGAATGCGATCCGCCGGCCCCGATTGTTGGCGAACCATGGGATTTGTCCCAGCAGCGGATGCCCACTCTCCATCACCGCCTTATGCAGCGCGAAATTGCCGATCCCGAGCATGAAGATAAGCGCGATTGCCATGCCGCGCTTCTGCATAATCGCCCGTCGCTTAGCAAGCGCGGTTCGTCGGGCATTCCATGTCATCGGTCAGCGCGCTGGTGTTTTTGTCGAGCGTTGGCCAACCGCCATCGACGCTGTGGTGCAACCCTAACACAGCTGGCCTATTCCAATATTCGCCCAAGAGGCAAAAGGGCCTTTCACCCCCCTTCATTGGAAAGGCTCGCAGGAGGAAGTATTATGAAAAAGTCCCTTATTGCACTGGCCGCTATCGGCACGATGTTCACCGCTGCACCGGCTTTCGCCGGAGGTGTTGCGATCGAGTACAACGATCTCAATCTAAGCACTGCCAAAGGCCAACAAGCCCTTGAACGCCGGATCGACAAAGCCGCCAAGGATGTGTGCCAATATAACCGTCTGCGCACCGGTTCACGTATGACCAACCCCGAAATCCGGAAATGTTATCAAACCGCGAAAAAGCAGGCCACGCAGAAGATGGCAGCGATAGTGGATAGTGAGCGTCTCGGCGGCTGATCAATCCCCAGCACCAGAAGCTCACATAACCACTCTCTGTGTACCCCTTAATTACGCAGAGACCCTAGCCCGAACCGGTCCAGTCCCCCGGTTCGGGCTTTTTTCGGCTTTTTTTGATCAGCCTCAAGCGCCGGCGTTCGCATCAGCTCACTTGGCTATCCTCGCTTTCGCTCCCTATCGGTCACTTCGCTGCGGGCGGGGCCGCTTGGCCCTATGGCTGCCGCGACCAGGAACCGGCGCAATAGGCATAGAATGGACCGGTCAGCGGCCAGCTGACCGCAAGGCCGACCGGCCGCACGCAGCGAAGGGATCAGCGCCGAGGACGCAAGTGCGGATGCGCTTGCGAAAAACAAAAAATCATCTTCCCGCCATCGCCTTTACCTTCGGCAAATATGTCCTGCCAATACGCAGGGCTTCTCCATCCTCGAGTTCGACTGACCATACGCCCAGGCCGTCATGCCGAAGGCCGCGGATGTTTTCGCGGCGCAGAATGGTCGAGCGGTGTATCCGGATAAACTCTTCGGGATTAAGGCGCTTCTCCAAGCCGGCGATGGTCTGTAGCAGCAGATAGGTCCGCTCGGCTTCGCCGGGCATGCCGACATAGAGGCGAACATAGTCGCGTTCCGCATCGATCCGGCTGACTTGCGAGACCTCGATCCGCAATAGCTCGCTGCGATGCGGAACCCACAATTCGGCCAGCCATTCACTTGCTTTGGCATCGCTGGCACCGCGCCGCGTCATCGCGCGCTCTATGGCCCGCTCCAGCCGGTCCGTCGCGACCGGCTTCAAAACATAGTCAACAGCATCGAGATCGAATGCCTCGACTGCAAAATTGTCATGCGCAGTCACAAAAATAATCGCCGGGCGGTGATCGGCATCGGTCAACGCGCGCGCGACTGACAAGCCGTCAACTTCCGGCATAGTCATATCGAGCAGCACCAGATCGGGCTTGAGCGCTTCGATCAGCCGCAACGCCGCCGAGCCATCGCTAGCCGTGCCGACAACCGCCAAATCTTTGAGCTTGGCGCAGATGACCTGCATCCGCTCCACTGCAAGCGGCTCGTCATCGACGATCAGGGTACGCAGCGCGCCGTCTTTTCCGGTTTCAGCCATTCTGGTCAGTCATGCTTTCTGAGGGGGATGCGGATTTCGGTGGCGTAGCCGGTATCAGTCGGACCAGCTACAATCGTCGCCTCCTTACCAAAACGAGCCTTTAATCGGTCGCGCACATTGGCAAGGCCGATGCCAAAGCCGGGTTCGGCGATATCCTTGGAACCAGGACCATCGTCACTAACGGTAATAACTAGCCGCCCGTAATCCTCAGAGGCAATGACCCGAATTTTTACCGGGCGCTTGAGCGGCGCAACCGCATATTTGACCGAGTTTTCGATCAAGGGCTGTAAAATCATTCCGGGAATGCGCGCATCTTTGAGGTTTTCGGGCAAGTCGACTTCAGAAACCAGCCGGTCAGGGAAACGGATCGCTTCAATTTCGAGATAATGCTGCTGCAAGGCGAACTCGTCGGCCAGATCGACATCGGATGTCGTGTCATCCGCGAGGCTGTGCCGGTAAAAGCTCGACAATGTCTGGATCATTTCCTCTGCACGATCGGTCTTGCCGGTCATCACCAGTGCACTCAGCGAATTGAGCGAGTTGAACAGGAAATGCGGGTTCACTTGGTAGCGGAGCGAACGGAGCTCGGCCTCTTTTGCCTGCCTCCGGAACAGGCTCTCGCGGCGCTCGGCCAATTTCACCTGCGCTACCGCAAGAAGAGCAAAATAGAGCGACGCCCATGCGAGAAGCAGGAAGTAGCGACCGATCGCAATGTCGACGATCATCCGCCAACTATCGAGGCCATCGGGGGCGGATTTGTAAATCAGCACCTCGCGCGTTGGCAGATCTTCATCGGTCGGATCAGCCGAAGTGGTTTGCTCGGGCGGAAGTTCGATAAAGATATTACCCGCGGCATCGCGGCGAATCGGTACTCCGCGCTCATTCGCCATCTTCTCCGCGACTTTGCCCTGCACTGGCGCAAAGACCACCTGATTCACTTGAGCGACCAGAATCGCAGCTGGCAGTGCCAAAATGAGCGCTGCGATCACTTTCATCCAAAGTGCGCGCGCATCGAACAGGCGGAGCAGCGACCACAAGACCAGCGTCGTGGCTAGGCCGGCGAGTGTGACGACACCGCGCCGCCACAACAGCTCATACTGCATTTCGAGCCCGACAATCGAACCACGCAGCGTTGTCAGCAGAAAATAACATGACCACAACGCCACCATCGAGATGATGACGGTCTTGAAAGACACCCGGGCGGGCCGGTTTTCCTTAAGTTCACTATCCATATTCACAGTGCAGCCCTAGCGCGCTGTGCGATGAACTGACCAGCACGGTCGTCGAAATGACTCTGTCCTTCGTCGAGGTATATGGTCACTCCAGCGGTCAGGCGAGCAGCCCTTCTTTGGCGATTTTCTCTTTCCACCGGGCGGGTGCGAGTGTGTGGACATTGTTGCCCGCACTGTCGACCGCGACGGTAACGGGCATGTTTTCGACGGTGAATTCGTAGATCGCTTCCATGCCGAGATCTTCAAAGCCAACCACTTTGGCTTCCTTGATGGCGCGCGATACGAGATACGCTGCGCCACCGGTAGCCATCAAATAGGCCACTTTGAAACGGCTGATCACGTCAACTGCATCATTGCCGCGTTCTGCCTTGCCAATCATCGCCAGCAGGCCCTGATCCAGCATCATCGCGGTAAACTTATCCATCCGTGTCGCTGTAGTCGGGCCAGCCGGGCCAACCGCTTCGCCCATTACCGGATCGACCGGACCGACATAATAGATCGCACGGCCTTTGAAATTGACCGGCAATTCCTCACCTTTGGCGATCATGTCCTGGATGCGTTTATGGGCGGCATCGCGTCCGGTTAGCATCTTGCCCGAGAGCAACAATCGGTCGCCATGCTCCCAGCTTTCAACCTCGTCCTGTGTCAGCGTGTCGAGATTGACGCGTTTTGCCTCGCTGTCGGGCTGCCAGTTTACGTCAGGCCAATCATCAAGGTTGGGTTGTTCGAGATAAGTCAGGCCTGATCCATCTAGGGTGAAGTGCGCATGGCGTGTCGCAGCGCAATTGGGGATCATCGCGACAGGCTTGCCAGCGGCATGGCAGGGTGCGTCGTAAATCTTCACATCGAGCACAGTCGACAGACCTCCCAGCCCCTGCGCACCAACGCCCTGTGCATTGACGGCATCAAATATGTCGATCCGCAGCTGCTCGATATCTGTCTTCGCCCCACGTTCTTTGAGTTGACCCATATCAATCGGGTCCATCAGGCTTTGCTTGGCCAGCTTCATGCAGTGCTCGGCGGTCCCGCCAATACCGATGCCGAGCATTCCAGGGGGGCACCAACCCGCACCCATCGACGGAATCTGGTCAAGCACCCACTCGACGATATTGTCGCTCGGGTTCATCATTTTGAATTTAGACTTGTTCTCGCTGCCGCCACCTTTCGCCGCAACGTCGATCTCGACTGTATTGCCCGGCACCATCTCCACCGAGAGCACGCAGGGCGTGTTATCGCGGGTATTGCGACGAGTGAAGGCGGGGTCAGCCAGAATCGACGCACGCAGCTTGTTTTCCGAATGGAGATACGCCTTGCGCACGCCGTCATCGATCACATCCTGCAGGCTGCGGCTGGATTCGAGTTGGCAGTTTTGCCCCCATTTCACGAACACATTGACGATCCCGGTATCCTGACAGATCGGGCGGTGCCCCTCTGCGCACATCCGGCTGTTGGTCAGGATCTGGGCAATCGCGTCTTTTGCGGCTGGCCCCTGCTCGGCTTTATAGGCCTCACCCAAGGCGCGAATATAGTCCATCGGGTGATAATAAGAGATATATTGCAAGGCGTCGGCGACGCTCTCGATCAGGTCTTCTTCACGTATTGCAACAATGTCGCTCATCGATTCCATACTCCTGCCGGTCGATTGCATCTCCCATAGGCGCGCGTACCCGTTAGCGTCAAAGCACTTGGCCCGTGCTGCGCTTATCCCTATTGGCGGTCTGTGCCTTTTGAACCAACAGGTTGAAGGGTGATTGACGGACTGTGTTATTGATGTAATACAGCCCCAAGCAAGGTGCGTTGAGTAGAGAATTATGACACTGACCAAGACCAAACCTGATCCAGCGAGTTTTGCCGCCGCGCGCCGTGCCATGGTGGATAGCCAATTGCGCACCAGCGGTGTGAACGACGAATTCGTGCTTGCGCGGATGCTGGCGGTTCCGCGTGAGGAACACGTGCCCCAAGGGGCCCGCGGTACTGCCTATATCGACCGTGCAATTACGTTGGATAATGGCCGCCGGATCGGTGCGCCGCTGTTCTACGGTATGGTTTTGGCTGAGTCTCAACCGCGTAGCGAAGACACGGTGCTAGTGGTCGATGCAGGCAGCGGGTATCTTCCCGCGCTGCTCAAGCCGCTCGTAAGCACAGTCGATGTGATTTCGCCTGAAGAAGCGGTTGCCAAGACAGGCAAACGCAAAACATACTCGCTGGTTGTCGTTGATGGGGCTGTCGAATCAGTCCCGGCCACGCTCGCAAAGCGGATGGCGGATGGCGGACGGATTGTTACTGGCCTTGCGGCGAAAGGCGTTACCAAGCTCGCGGTTGGCCGCAAATCCACCAGCGACGTTGCTCTGTTGCCATTGGCAGAATTGGGCATTCCGCGCCTTGCTGAATTTGATACGCCCGAGGGCTGGAGCTTCTAGAATTATGTCAGGTCGGTTTGAGTCTTGGGGATATGGTAAATTGGCACTTCTGGCCGGTGCGGCGGTAATTGCCGTTCCCGCGCAGGCAGATACGCTGCGTGAAGCGTTGGTTGAAGCCTACAACACCAATCCGACGTTGCAGGCCGCACGGGCAAACCAGCGCGCCACCGATGAAAATGTGCCAATCCAGAAGTCGAGCGGCTTGCCAAGCCTGAATACGACCGTGACCCATACCGAATTTGTCGACCCCTCGAACAACTCATTCCTTGCGCCGCAGCGCAACCTTGGCGTGAACCTCGCTTTGGGCGTGCCGATCTATTCGGGTGGCTCGGTCAAAAATGGGGTCAAGGCAGCGAAGGAGCGCGTTGCTGCTGGCCAAGCCAATTTGCGCGGAACCGAATCGTCGGTCTTCAGCCAGGTGGTCGCCGCCTATATGGATGTGATCCGCAACGAAGCAATTGTCGGCCTGTCCGCCAATCAGGTCGATGTGCTTTCGGTCAATCTACAGGCCACCGAGGATCGGTTTGAAATTGGCGATCTGACCCGCACCGATATTGCACAATCGCAATCCCGGCTCGCCGTGGCGCAAAGCGATCTGCGCACCGCGCAGGCCAATCTGATTACAGCGCGTGAGACCTACATCCAGCTGGTCGGTTCGGGGCCCGATGATTTGCAGCCTCCGCCGCCACTGCCCGGCTTGCCCGACACAGTCGAAGATGCGGTCTATGCGGCGCTGGAGAACAATCCAGACCTGACCGCAGCCAAAGAGAACGCAGAAGCGGCTGGCTATGATGTTGAGGTTGCCGGGGCTGGTCGCCTCCCGACGGTGTCGCTGTTCGCCAATCGCGATTATTCAAACTTTTACGGGTCGCCAGCGGTACGGATCACCAGCGAGTTTACCGCAAATGCCGGTGTGCGAGTATCGATCCCGATTTTCCAAGGCGGGCGTACCGCCGCATTGCAGCGCCAGGCCGGCGCGCGCGCTTCCGCTGCATTTGAACAAGTGATCGCCGCCGAACGCAATGCCATCGCTCAGGTCCGTGCAGCTTATTCCAGTTGGCAGGCCTCAAACGCTATTATCGAGAGCTCAAAAACCGCTGTAGCTGCGGCTGAGTTGAGCCTCGAAGGTACGCGCGCCGAAAATTCCATCGGCAATCGGACCATTCTCGACGTGCTCAATGCCGAGCAGGAATTACTTTCTGCCCGAGTGCAATTGGTGACCGCGCGCCGTAATGCGTATGTGGCCGGCTTCAGTCTTTTGGCTGCGATGGGCCGCGCCGAAGCGCGTGACCTTGGCCTCGGTGATGAGGGGTTGCTCTACGATCCAACACTCAATTACGACCGGGTGAAAGGCAAGATCTGGGATTGGGATCGCGACCCTGAACCAGCTGCGACCGCCACACGAACCGTTGACATTCCCGCGCCAGACGCTGACATTCCCCCGGCTGAAACGGCAAATGCCGAATCAAGTGACGGCGGCCAATAGGGCCAACGGAATCGGGGGTTAAGTTCATGCGCCAAGAAGGCGAAGCGTCTGTCGAAGAGATTCTTGAATCGATCAAGAAAGTCATCGCGCGCGACAATAGGGCCAGTGCAGTCATCGACCGCCGCAAGCGGGAACAGGAAGGCGTGGCCGAAGAAGCGCTCGAAGTGGCTCCCGAATCATTGAGCGATCAAGAAGATGAGGATATTCTCGACCTCGGCACCGCAGAGCTCATCGAACCCGGTGATACTGATGACGAGAGTTCGCTGATTACCGAAACCACGCGCGACACAATGCGCGATAATTTGGCCGCATTGGCCATGTTGTCCGAACCCGGCGCTCCTCCACAAATCGTCCGCACCGGTGAGACTTCGCTGGAAGGAATGGTGCGTGAAATGCTGCGGCCGATGCTGGCTGAGTGGCTTGATACTAATCTGCCCGGCATGGTCGAGAAGATGGTCAAAGCGGAGATTTCGCGGATCGCCGGCAAGCGCGGCTAAATCCCCCAAAGTTGGCTTTGCGCTTGCGTCAAGCGGATGAGCGGTTAGTTCTTCGCTCCATGAAAAACACATTCAGACTCACCGCCTCGTTCGCTGCACTCGCTAGCTTGGCTTTTGCGAGACCGGCATTTGCCGACGATCACGCCAGCGCATCCGCCGATGCCCCGCCAATGAGCGCACAGGATCTGGTCACCATGCCGGGCCTCGGCTCTCCGACTGTCACTCCTGATGGCAATTATGCACTCTATTACGTGCGTACCACCGATCAGGACACGTTCGACCGGTCTACTACATTCTATCTTCAAGACTTGCGCGATACCGGTGCCGATCCAGTCGAAGTGGATCTGGGTGGTTCTGCCTCCAGCCCGGTCTTCACTTCCGATAGCTGGCTCTATTTCCTCTCGGATCGCCCAAGCTATGATGCCGACGAAGATGCGGCAAGCTCCACCCAAGTGTGGCGTGCTGCTTTGGAGGGCGATGGCAATGTGACCGGTCCGATGCAAGTCACTGATCTGCCGACCGATGTACATGGTTTTCACGTCTCACCAGACGCGAAACGGATTGCCGTATTCGGCGATGTCAGACGCGATTGCCCGACTTTCGGTTGTGAAAATGATGGAACTGCACACCTTCCGGGTCCTGGCACAGGCCGCCTCTATGACGGTGCGGACGGCTTCTATCGCCACTGGGACACGTGGGAGACACCCGGTACATTCAGCCGCGTATTCGCATTCCATCTAGAAGGCGGCAAAGCCGTGGGTAATGGCGTTGCCGCCGATGGTCCTAACGGCAAAGGCGCGCTGGCCGGCGATACGCCTACCAAACCCTTTGGCGGCGGTGAAGAAATCGCTTGGGCGGCGGACAGTTCGGGCATTTATTTCTCGGCGCGCCAGGCAGACGGACAAGAGCCTATGTCGACCAATGTCGATATTTACTGGTCAGCACTCGATGGCTCAGCCCCGACCAACTTGACCGAAGCCAACGCAGCCTATGACAATCAACCTGTTCCATCACCCGATGGTAAATGGCTCGCTTACACTGCGATGGAACGACCCAATTACGAGGCGGATCGGCTTGTCATCCATCTGCGTAATATCGCTACCGGCGAAACACGCGCGCTGACTGAAGGCTTTGACCGTTCCTTCGGTTCGATCGCATGGACGCCCGATTCAAAGTGGATCATTGGTGGTGCGCAGGACGTGCTCGACACACCAGCATTCAAGATTGATCCTAAGAGTGGCAAGGTCGAACGGCTCGATCTGATAAAGGGTAATGAAGCGCGCATCAGCGGCGTTACACCAATCGCAGGTGGCCGCCTGCTGTTCACCCGCAACTCGATCGCGGGACCGTCCGAAATGTTTCTGTCGGAGGGTTGGAAGCAAGCCGAACAACTGACTGATGTCGGCACCTCACTGATGGCTGCCCGCGCGCCGGTCACCACCAAACGATTCAGCTTCACGGGGGCAAATGGTGACACGGTTTGGGGCCAGATCACTAAGCTGCAGGATCACGAAGGGACCATGCCCGCGATCCTGTATGTCCATGGCGGGCCGCAAGGATCATTCAACGATGGTTGGTCCAGCCGCTGGAACGCAAAGGCCGTTGCAAGCCAAGGCTATGCAGTAATCTCGGTCGATTTCCACGGAAGCACCGGATACGGGCAGGAGTTTACCGATGCGATCAACAAGGATTGGGGCGGGAAGCCGCTAGAGGACCTCCAAAAAGGTCTGGCTGCTGCGCTGGAAATGGACGCGCAGATCGATGGTACAAAAGCCTGTGCAATGGGTGCTTCCTACGGCGGTTACATGCTGAACTGGATTGCGGGTAAATGGCCGGACCGGTTCGACTGCCTTGTCCAGCATGACGGTTTGTTCGACATGCGCAGCTTCTATTATTCAACCGAGGAATTGTGGTTCCCGCGTTGGGATTTTGGCGGCTCCTATGCCGAAGCCACGGAAGAATACGAGAAATGGAACCCGGTCAATTACGTCGACAATTGGAAGACCCCAATGCTCGTAATCACTGGCGAGAGGGATTACCGGGTGCCCTATTCGCAAGGCCTGCAAAGCTTCACGGCCCTGCAGGAACGCGGAATCCCGTCACAATTGCTGGTCTTCCCGGACGAGAATCACTGGGTACTAGGCCGCAAGAATTCGCTCCAATGGCACAACACAGTGTTCGATTGGCTCGACCGCTGGTTGGATGATGATTCTGTCGAGCCAACACCCGACGCTGAACCCATAGCTGCCGAGTAATTCACCGATGAGCCGCAATGCCGACCTACTCAAGGCACAGCTGGCGCTTGGCAAGATCGGCGGTGAAACGCTGGATCGGCAGATTTTCCTGTGCGCAGTCTCGGAAAAGCAGAAATGCTGTGGTGCCGACGATGGCAAGCGGTCGTGGAACTATCTAAAGAAGCGCCTGAAGCAGCTCGGTCTCGTCGGACCGAAACAGGCCGACGGATCGGGCGGGGTGCAGCGCGCGAAAGCCGATTGCCTACAGATTTGCGCCTCTGGTCCCATCGCCGTCGTATGGCCTGACCGGGTTTGGTATCACTCCTGCACCGAAGAAGTGCTCGAGCGGATTATACAACAGCACTTGATTGGCGGCGAACCCGTTGAGGAATTTCGCTTACGCGATGCTGCGCATAGTGGCGATCTGCCCTAGTCTTCCCAAGTATCGTCGTCATCCTTGGCCAGATCGGTTACCGATTCATCATGGCCTGTGCCGCTCGACAGGAACACCAGCCCCATTAGCGCTGACGTGAGCAACATCATAAAGCCAACGCCAAGGGCGGTAGCGATATAGAAATGCACCGACGCCGGGCTTTCACCGTCATACAGCAAGGCCACCGCCAGAATCACCACACCAATGGTGACAAACAGCATAAAGCGCATCAGGCGTTTATATCGCGCCCATGCAAACGCAGCGGTTTCGGGATCTTCAAGAGGGGACTTGGGAATCATGAGCGCCTCATGCTCCTGTGATTGCGCGCTGGCAATGCCCGTTAACGCAGGGATTCGCATTTTTGGGAGCTTCGTGGCACACTCGTTAAGCAAGGAGAGTTGCTCATATGGATATTTCCCAGCTTATTGCCGATCGGGCAGCAGCGGATGTGTATACTTGCGACGTAAATGATCGCGTACGCCAAGTGGTTGCTATGTTGGCGGAAAAACGGATCGGTGCATTGCCCGTCATGCAGGGCGGTCAGCTGGCCGGAATATTCTCGGAACGCGATTTGATTTACCGGATGGCTGACGAAGGCGCTGCCTGTCTGGAGAAGTCAGTTGGCGAAGTGATGACAGCACCTGCAATCACCGTCGAATCCAGTTCTACAGTGATCGAAGCGCTTGGTCTGATGACGCGTCGGCGTATCCGTCACCTGCCAGTTACTGAAAACGGGGCGATGTGCGGGTTCATTTCCATTGGCGATCTGGTGAAATCACGAATGGACGAAATCGCAGGCGAGGCCGAGGCAATGCGGAACTATATTCAGACCGCCTGAGCTGCAGTGCTTGAGCCGAGAGGCGACACTACCTACATGGAAATTATGGCTGACACGCTAACTCTTACCGAATCTGCCGCCAAGCGCATTGCTTGGATCGCCGAGAAGCAGGCGAAACCGGCCATTTTGCGGCTGTCTGTTGAAGGTGGCGGCTGTTCGGGTTTTCAATACAAGTTTGATCTTGCCGACAGCGCAGATGGCGATGACTCCGTCAGCGAAACCGACGGTGTGAAGCTGGTGGTCGATCCGATCAGCCTCGATCTAGTGGGTGGAAGCGTTGTCGATTTCGTCGAATCGCTTGGCGGGGCAGCTTTCAAAGTCGAAAACCCTCAGGCTGCAGCAGGTTGCGGCTGCGGTTCGAGCTTCGGCATCTAGTGAGAATAGCGACTTACAACATCAACGGGATCAAGGCGCGGCTTCCGCGGCTGCTCGAGTGGTTGGATGAAACGCGCCCTAAAGTCGCGTGTTTGCAAGAGATTAAATCGCAAGACGAAGGCTTTCCGGCCGAAGAGTTCGAAAAGATCGGCTACAAAGCGATTTGGCATGGTCAGAAGAGCTTCAACGGCGTGGCCATCCTAGCCGATGGCACCGAGCCGATCGAAACAAAGCGCGGTCTTGGCATTGATGGCCCCAAAGAGGGCGAGGGCGAACAAGCCCGTTATCTCGAAGCAGATATCGAGGGTGTCCGCGTAGCTTGCATCTATCTACCCAACGGAAATCCCCATCCGGGACCTAAGTTCGACTACAAGATTGCGTGGATGAAGCGGTTGCGCGCGCGGATGGAGGAATTGTGGGACCAAGAGATCCCAACCGCTATTGTTGGCGATTACAATGTTATTCCTGAAGACGATGATGTTTGGGCGGTCAAAGGCATGGCATCGGATGCGCTGATGCAACCAGAATCGCGCGACGCGTATAATCGCTTGCTCGCGGATGGCTGGACCGACGCGGTGCGCACACTCAATCCGCGCGGTGGGGTGTGGACCTACTGGGACTATCAACGCGGTGCTTGGCAGCGCGATCACGGATTCCGCATCGACCACCTGCTACTCACGCCCGAATTGGCTGACCGGATGACAGCCGTCGGTGTCGATAGGGAATATCGGGGACGCGAAAAGGCGAGCGATCATACGCCTGTCTGGGTCGAGATCGCCGCTCCATAGAAAAAGCCCCCTCCGCACCGGGCGAAGAGGGCTCTCCTAATTCGATCTGCCGGTCGCTTTAGCGATAGAAAATATGCGTACTGATCGCTGCGCGCTTGGCTTTGCGATAGCTCCAGCTCGGACGCACATAGGTTGCGTGGAAATACAGCGAATCCTGTGCCTCGCTATCCCAATGGCCTTCATGGGCGATCCGGGCGATTGCTTTGGCGCGTTTCCACGCGGTCGAGCTACGTGCGATGCGCGGCATCTTGCCGCCCTTCACGAAGCTGAACTGCGAACGCTGATACACAACACCGCAATAGCTTGATGGAAAACGCGACGATTCCGCACGGTTAATTACAACTTGCGCAACCGCAAGCTGGCCAGTCAGTGGCTCACCACGCGATTCGAAATAGACAGTGCCTGCAAGGCATTCCATTTCGCGCGAAAGGTCAGCGCTGATATCGGTAATCTGTACCAGCTCACGCAGCGAAGATGCTTGCGGTGCTTCAGTGACTTCTTCCGCTTCGGGTAGCGGTTGGATCACTGGTTCAGAAACGAATACAGGTACTGTCTCGTCGGTGAGAGCTGGCGCCTGTGTAGAATCTGTAATCTCTGCTTCGACGCCCTGTTGAGCGTTCGCGCCCGAGAGTTCGGCGCTTGCAAAAGTGAATCCAAGTGCGGTTACAAAAGTCACGGCACCTGCAAAGTGGGTCTTACGAGCCATTAATCTACTACATTGAGCGGTGGACGAGCACTGGCGCAGGCTGGGACCTTGAGGGGATATTCAAATTGTTAGGGTCCAGAAAAGGCCTGCCGGCCGTCCCCCGTCTGCGTGCTAACCGAATGACCGAATGTCATTCCGCCGCCTGCGCATCGGAAGTTCGATGGTGCAAATAGTTTCAATTGAAATTAAGTCAACCAGCTTTATGTTGCAGTGCGGCAAAGCGTTCTGGATCTGCGACGTCCAGCTCCAACACCCATAAATCTGGGTCCTGCGTACCTCGCTTTACTAAATATTCGTTAAATTCTAGAGGGTTATCGGGATTCTGTTCACGCGACAAAACATAGGGTCGCGAACCGTCCATCTGCGGCATCCGCTCGTAAAGGCGTGCGAGGCCCTCACGGTCGAGCGTTACAATCATAATTGCACCTGCATCACGCTCGCCTTTGGAAAGCACGGTGGCAAAGCCACCTTCCGCCTGAACAGCACGGATCATTCCCGAGATTTCAAGGTGGGCGGGTAGGCGAGCGTCCATCATGTGCGCCTATTCAGCGCTATATCCGTCAAGACCGGACAGCGCGATATGGGAACGCATAAACGTGCCGGTTCCACGGCCGATCTCGTCACCTTCTTCATCGATCAGCCGCGATTCTGCCACAAATACACGGCGCTTGCCGCTAACCCAGTGGCCTTCGGCAATAACGCGCCCTTCGCGTACGGGCTTGGTAAAGTGCAAATTGAATGAGGTGGTGAGCAAGAACCGGTCAGTCACCAGTGTATTCGCGGCGTAGAACGCCGCATCGTCGAGCATTTTGAAGTAAATCGTCCCATGCGCAGCACCCGCCGCATGATAGGATGCTTCGGTCACATCAAATACGAGCCGCGAGCGCCCGCGCTCGGTGATCTCCAGCGTAGAATCGAACAGTTGGTTGACCGGCGCCGATTGATAGAGCCGCTCGAGCGCCCGAAAATGCAGCTCCGAACCCGGTGTCGCACTGCCATCGCTCATCGAATCAGGCGACGTCACGATCCGACACATTGGTCAGCATGGAATAGAGTGCTTCAGGCGTTTGCGCTTCGCTCATCGCCTGCCGGATAGCATCATCGCGCACTGTCCGCGAGATTGCCGCGAGCGCGTGCAAATGGCCAACGCCGGCATTGGTCGGTGAAAGCAACCCGAACACCAGATCGACAGGCATTCCGTCTGCAGCGCCGAAATCTACCGGAGCGTCCAGCCGGAACAGCACCGCAACCGGCATAGAAATGTCATCGATACGGGCGTGCGGGATCGCGACACCGCGGCCAAAACCTGTACTGCCTAACGCTTCGCGCTCTTCCAGAGACTCAAGCACAATGCTGCTGTCTACGCCGTAAACCTCGGCGAATCGCTGCGACAAGGCCGCTAAAATTGCCTCTTTGCTATCAGCACCGATGGTGCCGACCGCTTCGGGCAATATCTTTACATTTACATTCATGTGTTACGCACTTTGAAAATTTGAGTCGGTGTAAAATCGACAAGTCGCAGAGAAACAAAGCGTTTTCGCCGGAAATCCAGCGTCGCAATCACAGCGTATGTCGAGGGGCTTGATACGGCGTGAGGGGCGCCGGTCGTGCCTTGTTCTTGGGCCCTAGCTTGGTTCCACCCATCCTATCGAGCCATCTTGACGGCGATAAACCATATTATGCCGCCCAGTTCCAGCATTTTTGAAGAACATCGCATTGGTATGGCGCAGATCGAGCATCATTACCGCATCGGCTACGCTGGCCTCGGGAATGTCCACTTTGGTCTCTGCGACAATCATCGGCGCATCATCGCCAGCCTCTTCGGCTTCGGGTTCTTCGGATTCAGCTACCGCGAAGATCGTGTAGGCAGCCTCTTCCTCACGAGCTGCGTGATCGGCTTGTTCATGGCGATCGTTGAGGCGCCTTTTGTATCGCCTGCACTGGGTCTCGATTTTAGTTGCGGCCTTATCAAGCGCTTGGTGCGCGTCATGTGCTTCACCATGACTCTTCAGGACAATGCCTTGCATGACATGCGTCACAATATCACAGCTAAATGCGCCTGCCGGCGCCTTTCCAAAGGTGACATGGGAGGAGATCGCTCGGCTAAAGTACTTGTCGACAATGGCATTCAGACGATCGGCAGCGTGATCCTGAAGTGCTGCACCGGTTTCCACTTGATGGCCTGAAACACGAATATCCATAGTCGACCTTCTCCTTTTTATCGGGACGTGAAGTGTCCCGGATTATTTACCCCATGATTACTTGCTCCATAGGGGTGCCTCGATTGTCTTTATAAACGCTTGATGCCGCGCCAATTCCTCTGCCGAGGGTGCATGGGCACGCGGCGCGCGAAATTCGCGGGGTGTTTGCGGCGCAGCGGCGGCCTCGGGGACGGTCTCAGCCTTGGCTTCAGCCGCAAGTTCGAGGCCGATCTGCCGGCCGCCGAGTAATTCTACATAAACTTGCGCAAGCAGCTCGGCATCAAGCAGCGCACCATGTTTCACCCGGTGGCTGCGATCGACGCCGTAACGCGAACAAAGCGCATCGAGCGAATTTTTCGCGCCGGGATGTTTCTTGCGCGCAATAGCCACCGTGTCGACCATCCGGTCGAGATTGACCGGCGCACGGTCAATCATCTCCAGCTCATTGTTGAGAAAGCCGAAATCGAACCCGGCATTATGCGCAACCAGCGGAGCGTCGCCGATGAAATCGAGCAATTCCTGTGCGGTATCGCGAAACAGTGGTTTGTCGGAAAGAAACGCGGCAGAAAGACCGTGCACCGCTTCAGCGCCTGCAGGCATATCACGCTCTGGATTGTAATAGGCGTGATAGGTCGCGCCCGTTGCGACTCGATTGACCATTTCAACGCAGCCCATTTCAACCATCCGGTCCCCGCTTTTGGGGTCTAGGCCGGTTGTCTCGGTGTCAAAGACGATCTCACGCATTACACATGATATCGGCCTGCAAATCGCGTTAGGCAAGGGGTCTTTGAGGCGCTTGGCCGAGTTTTTTATGCTGCCCGTCCTGTTAACCGTTCGATTAGACGCGCAACTTGCGCTTCGGTTTCGGCGAGCGTGCAACCCGTGTCGATAATATGGTCCGCGCGATCGCGCTTTTTTGCATCGGGTGTTTGAAGAGACAGGATATGTTCGAATTTTTCGGCGGTCATATCGGGTCGCGCCAACACCCGTTCGCGCTGAATTTCTGCAGGAGCAGAGACGACAACGACGGTATCAACGGCCTCATGGCCACCTTTCTCGAACAACAGCGGAATATCGAATAGAATCATCGCGGCTTTGGCATTCTCCAGCAGAAATGCCTGGCGCCTCTCACCGACTGCCGGATGAATAATCGCCTCGAGCCGCGCCAAAGCCTCGGGATTGGCGAAGACATGCTGGCCAAGCGCATCGCGATTTACCCCATCCGGACTAGTGCTTCCCGGAAACTCCACCTCGATAGCAGGAAGGAGTTCCCCATCGGGGCCTTGCATAGAGCGCACAGTTGCATCGGCATCAAAGACCGGCACACCTGCTGCTTCAAACATCGCTGCAACGGTCGATTTGCCCATGCCGATCGATCCCGTCAGGCCGATTATTAGTGGCCTGCTCATGCCATCAGCCTTTCGCGCAGCTCTTCATCATGTTCGCGCGGCGGGGCAGCGCCAAAAAACAACTCGAACGCAGCGGAAGCTTGCCCGATCAGCATCGAATACCCGTCAATAGTGCGAAACCCGGCATCTTTGGCGTTCCGGAGAAAATCGGTCTCAAGCGGGTCCATCACAATATCATAGGCAATGCTGCCGGGCGGCGCGTGGCTGAAATCAAATGCCAAAGGCGGTTGGCCGCGCATGCCCAAGGGGCTGGCATTTACGATTATGTCACAGCAGCCCTCGCGGTCATCAAATTCAAAATCGGTCGGTTGGGCAAAATGATCGAGCGGTGCAATATGATGATCGCCTTGAGGCGCGAGTTCATCGATCATGGATTGTGCTTTTTCCTGATTGCGGCCCGCCAGAACGATAACCATTCCATTGTCCGAAAGCCCGGTGATAATGGCCCGTGCTGCACCGCCTGTTCCCAATATGCGCGCCATCCGGAACAAGTGTTTTTTGGCAAGTGTGTCCGTCAGTGGTTCCAGGAAGCCGGCGACGTCGGTGTTGAAACCGCGCAGCGATCCGTCTTCTTGCCTGACGACTGTATTCACCGCGCCGATCCGCTGCGCGAGCGGATCTAGACTATCAAGCAAAGGGATGATCGCCTGCTTATGCGGCATTGTCACATTGCAGCCTCGCCAATTTGCGTCGACCCGCGATCGCGAAAGATAATCCGCGAGTCCCTGCGGTTGAACGTGGGCTTTCCCGTACTCAGCAGTGAGGCCAAGTTTTTCGAGCCAGAACCCGTGAATTACGGGCGATTTCGATTGTTTGATTGGGTCACCAATGACCTGCGCGAAAGGAAACTCGGAGCTCATGATGGTAACTCGCCGATCTCACGCAGCGCGCCAAGAACGGGGAGCAGTGGCATTCCAAGAACAGTGAATTGATCGCCCTCAATCCGCTCAAACAGCTGCACACCCATCGCTTCGATGCGAAATACCCCGACACATCCTGCAACCGCGGGCCATTCGGCGGAAAGGTAGGATTCGATAAACTCTCCAGAGAGAGTGCGAACGTGCAGTTTGGCCAAATCACTACCCTGCCAGAGCACTTCATCATTACGCACAAGCGCCGCACCGCTATGCAAGTGCATTTCCTTGCCCGAAAAGAACCGCAAATGCTCCGCGGCGGCATCACGATTGACGGGTTTATCGAACCTCTGACCACTCACAACGACCAGAGAGTCGCTGCCGAGAATAGTTTGATCGGGCTTAAGTGGGGAAACGGCCTGCGCCTTCGCGACTGCCAGCCCTTCGGCGATTGTTGGGGGCTCGGCACCGACCATACCCGCCTCGGTCGCGCGCTCGTCAAGCGAAGCGGGCGCGCTTTCATAAGCCACACCGGCCGCATCGAGCATCGCGCGACGCGAGGCGCTTTTGGATGCAAGGACAATCATATCGGGCTTTTCATATTAGTTTGGTCATATTGGTTTGGGCCCAATGCGCGGCGGAATTTCGCGCCGTTCGCGCTCACCAACCAGATTGATCACGGCTGCGGCCGTTTCTTCAATCGACCGACGGGTTACATCGATCACTGGCCAGCCATTATCCGCAAACATGCGTCGCGCGAATTTTACCTCTTCGCGAACGCGCTCGTCGTCGATGTAAGAGGTTTCGGAATTCTCATTCAAACTAAGCAGCCGGTTGCGGCGGATCTGGACCAACCGCTCGGGCGCCGTAGTGAGGCCGACAACAAGCGGGTTTTTGAGCCGGTACAAATTCTCGGGCGGCGGGCTTTCGATCACCAAAGGAATATTCGCCGTCTTATACCCGCGATTGGCAAGATAGATGCTGGTTGGTGTTTTGGAGGAGCGTGAGACGCCTGCGAGCACGATATCGGCTTCTTCCCAATTGTCCGATCCAATCCCGTCATCATGTGCGATCGTATAATGGATCGCATCGACACGTTTGAAATAGGCGTCGTCCATCAAGTGCTGCCGGCCCGGACGACCATGTGCCTCTTGCCCCAATTGATCTTCAAGCGCTTCGGTTACGGCATCAATTGCAGGCACCGCAGGCAGGCTGAGTTGCCGACAGTGATCTTCCAGCCGTTCGCGTGTATCGGGGTTAACCAGAGTAAACAGAACAAGCCCGGGATTCGCGGCAAGCTCCGGTACGATCCGGTCCAAATGCTGTTTCGAGCGGACCATTGGCCAGAAGTGACGGACAATGTCTGCATCCTCGAACTGCGCCAGCGCAGCTTTGGCAATCATTTCCAAAGTCTCGCCAGTCGAATCCGATACGAGATGAAGATGCAAACGGCTCATGAAAGGAGGTCGTGTCCGGGCTGTGGATAGTGATTGGCATAAACCACGGGATAAAGCTGGCGACAAGTCGGAGGTGCGATTCCATGCCCAATGCGAGTCCTTGCCGAGTCAGTTTGTGGACAGCAAAGCTAGCTTTTCGACAGGTGCTGGATAACGTGGACAACAAACACTGGACTCGCATTTCTGCGGAGTCGCGATATGCAAAACGCTGTTCAACGCGGGAGAAGTCGGACAAAGCCCGCTTGTCCCCGAAATCCACAGGGCCAACAGACTCCATCATCCTATTTATAATATAATATTATTTAGTAAGAGGGCCTTCGATGCCAGGAATTCTCTTAGATACGTTGTGCGGAAACCGTGCTGAACAGACTCCGATGTGGCTGATGCGTCAGGCTGGCCGTTATCTTCCTGAATATCGTGAACTCCGCGCTGACAAAGGCGGGTTTCTCGAGTTGGTATACGATACTGATGGTGCAGCCGAGGTTACTCTGCAACCGATCCGCCGGTTCGGTTTTGATGGGGCAATCCTGTTTTCCGATATTCTGATCATTCCCTACGCGATGGGTCAGAAACTCGAATTTCTGGCAGGCGAGGGACCCAAGCTCTCACCCAGGCTTGTAGATCATGCTCTGAGTGACCTTAAAGCGGTGCCTGAGCGCCTTTTTCCAATTTATGACACTGTGGCTAAGGTGGTAGCCGGATTGGGCTCTGAGACCACCATGCTGGGCTTTGCAGGCTCTCCATGGACTGTCGCGACTTATATGACCGCGGGCGAGGGTAGCCGCGATCAGCACGAAACCCGGGCGATGGCCTATCGTGATCCCCAAGCATTTGGCGCTATCATCGATGCAATCGGTGAAATGACGGTCGAATATCTAAGCGGTCAGATCAAAGCGGGCGCCGAAGCTGTGCAATTGTTCGACAGCTGGTCGGGCACGCTTGCACCGTCCGAGTTTGAGCGCTGGGTCATCGCGCCCAATGCGGCGATTGTATCCAAGCTCCGTAAAATCCATCCGGACACTCCGATTATCGGCTTTCCCAAAGGTGCAGGTGAGAAGCTGCCAGCTTACATTCGCGAAACCGATGTAGACGCGGCCGGCATTGACGAGACTGTCGATCCTGTATGGGCAGCGAGTGTCCTTGCGGACGGGTTGCCCGTTCAGGGCAATCTCGATCCTTTGCTGGTGCTGTCGGGCGGTGAGGCGCTGGATATTGCAGCCAAGCGGATTCTTGAGGCTTTCGCTGATCGACCGCATGTGTTCAATCTGGGTCATGGTATCGGACAATTCACTCCAATTGCGCATGTCGAACAATTGGTCGAAACTGTCAGAAACTGGCGTGCTTGATTTGAACGGATGACATTTGCGGGGATGACTGGATCGGTTTCAATCCCTAGGTGAGTGAAATGCAGGAATATCTGATCCCAATTTACGAATGGCTTAAGGCCGGACATATCATTTTCGTCATCTTCTGGATGGCGGGCTTGTTTATGCTGCCGCGTTTCTTCGTCTACCACCAAGAAGATGGGCCGCCGGGATCAGAAATGGATGCGGTCTGGATCGACCGAGAGCGGAAACTGCTGAAGATCATACTCGCACCGTCGCTGATTGTGGTTTGGGTTCTGGGTCTTGCACTGATGTCGGCGACAGCATCGCACACACAGACATGGTTCCACATCAAGTTTTTGGTTGTGTTGTTGCTATCCGGATATCACGGATACATGGCGGGCTACGCTAAGAAATTGGCGCGCGGCGAGCGGCCGCTTGAGGGCAAGAGACTGCGACTACTTAATGAAGTGCCAGGTATATCCGCGGCGATCATTGTCATTCTGGTGATCGTCGGAAAACTCTATTTGCCGTAAATCCGGACCGTTCCGATAGAATCTGAATTGACGCTGCGTTCCCGCGCGCCTAGTCCCGCATCACACACCGGCTGAGGTTTCGCATCGGCGAACCGGGTCTGCTTTCTCCAAGCCCCATGACCCGTCTTAATGACTTGCCGGCCATTTCCATATCCGCCTTTACGAAGGCGTCTGAATACGACTGTGAAAGACACCACACATGCATCTTAAAGATTTGAAACTCAAAGCACCGGCCGAGCTTGTCAGCATGGCTGAAGAGCTCGGCGTTGAGGGTGCCTCAACCATGCGCCGTCAGGATTTGATGTTCTGCATCCTGCGCGAACTGGCCGAGGATGACGAATATACCGAAAACATTATGGGCATTGGCACGATCGAAGTGCTGCAGGACGGCTTCGGCTTTCTGCGTAGCCCCGAAGCGAATTATCTTGCTGGGCCCGACGATATTTACCTATCACCCAATCAAATCCGCAAATGGGGTTTGCGCACGGGTGATACTGTTGAAGGCGAAATCCGCGCACCTCAGGAGGGTGAGCGCTATTTTGCACTGACCAAGCTCACCAGCGTCAATTACGAAGACCCCGATCAGGTTCGCACGCGGACGAATTTCGACAACCTCACGCCGCTCTACCCAGAGCAAAAGCTGTCGCTCGATACGCTTGACCCGACAGTCAAAGACAAATCAGCGCGGGTGATCGATATTATTTCGCCGCAAGGTAAGGGCCAGCGTGCGTTGATCGTTGCACCACCGCGGACCGGTAAAACGGTTCTTCTGCAGAACATTGCCAAGGCCATTACCGATAATCACCCCGAAGTGTTCTTGCTGGTTCTGCTGGTTGATGAGCGTCCGGAAGAAGTCACCGATATGCAGCGTAGCGTGAAAGGTGAGGTTATTTCTTCAACCTTTGACGAACCTGCAACGCGCCACGTTCAAGTTGCTGAAATGGTGATTGAAAAGGCAAAGCGTCTCGTCGAGCACAAGCGCGACGTTGTTATTCTGCTCGATTCGATCACGCGTTTGGGCCGCGCCTACAACACTGTTGTTCCAAGCTCAGGCAAAGTCTTAACCGGCGGTGTTGACGCCAACGCTCTCCAACGTCCGAAGCGCTTCTTCGGTGCCGCGCGTAATATCGAGGAAGGCGGCTCGCTTTCGATTATCGCAACGGCGCTGATTGATACTGGCAGCCGGATGGACGAAGTTATCTTCGAGGAGTTCAAAGGTACCGGTAACTCCGAAATCGTGCTCGATCGCAAGGTTGCCGACAAGCGTATCTTCCCGGCTCTCGATGTCGGTAAATCCGGCACTCGTAAGGAAGAGCTGCTGGTCGAGAAGGACAAGCTCTCGAAGATGTGGGTCTTGCGCCGCATCCTCATGCAGATGGGCACGATCGATGCGATGGAATTCCTGCTCGATAAGATGAAGGATTCCAAGACGAACGAGGACTTCTTCGACAATATGAACCAGTAATCTGGTTTCGATCAATGAGCGCTAAAGCATGAAGGATCCTCGATGACTGTCGAACAGCAAGTC
Source organism: Pontixanthobacter sp. CEM42 (assembly GCF_017812015.1). Lineage (GTDB taxonomy): Bacteria > Pseudomonadota > Alphaproteobacteria > Sphingomonadales > Sphingomonadaceae > Pontixanthobacter. The sequence continues at coordinate 433,890 of NZ_JADQTN010000002.1, forward strand.
GGTGCCTTTATGCAAGCCGGGAAATATGCCGAAGCGATCGCTTGCGCCGAGCAGGGTGCAAGCGAGGGCGATGCTTGGGCCTGTTTCTGCCTAGGCGACTGGAAGCTGATCGGGCAAGGTATCCCGCGCGATGTTCCTGGTGCGGTTGCTTTGTTGGAGCAGGGCGCGAAGCAAGATCATATTCAGAGTTTGTGGCGGCTTTACCCGTTGTTGTTGACCGGCACGGGAACGGCAGAAGATACCGGCAGGGCGCGGCGGATTGTCGAGCAGATCAAAGATCATGATTCCATTTGTGCTTATCAATTGCAGGTTTTGGAAGAAAACCCTGAATCTGGTGAGATTGCCGAGGAGGAATTGTCCAGCGATCCGCCAATAAAATTGCTTCGTTCCTTTGCATCCAGTGCCGAATGCGATTGGATCAAGATGGTGTCTGAAGCGCATGTTGAACCCTCATTTGTAGAAGATCCGCGCACCGGCAAGCGCATACCGCACCCCATCAGAACCTCTGATGGAACGAGTATTGGTCCTGCGCAGGAAGATCTCGTTGTGAACCGGATCAATCGCCGGATTGCGAAGCACAGCGACACGGCCTTCAGCGCCGGAGAGCCACTGCATATTTTGCGCTATCGCCCTAGCCAACAATACCGACCGCATTTTGATGCGATTCCAGGGGCAGAGAACCAACGGCGGAAGACGGCTATATTGTTTCTCAATACGGGTTTTGAAGGTGGTGAAACGGTGTTTCCCAAACTCGACTTGGAAATTCGCGCTGAGCAGGGTGACTTGCTGCTGTTCGACAATCTTGATGAGAGCGGCAAACAGCACGATGGTAGCTTCCATGCGGGTCTACTCGTTACTGGTGGTGAAAAGTGGATTGCAACCCGCTGGATCAGGGGCGAACGCTATCATCCTTGGGAGGGTGCATAAGGCTGGGCGTCATTGACAAATGGCCGGTGTTGTGGCGAGCGTTTCTGACGCGGCAAGCTGTTGAAATGGGGGTCATAACATGCGCCAATTTGTCTATATCAGCACGGCTGCGCATGACGTTTCGAATGATGACGTCGCGAAGATTCTTGAATCCTCACAGCGCAACAATCCGGATCGCGGGATTACCGGCTTCCTGATTTTCAATGGTCGCAATTTTCTTCAATTGGTCGAAGGATCGGAAGAGGCACTACTCTCGCTGATGAACCAGCTCGCGCGGGATAGCCGCCATAGCGGTATTGTTCGGCTGGAAGATATTCCTATCGGTACGCGAACCTGTGAAGATTGGGCAATGACACGGTTACGCCTGATAGACCCGGTCAACGAACGGAGGGCCGATCTTGATGCAGTTCTGCCGGTGAGCCTTGCGCCGAGTGTTCGGCGAACGATCCTGAATTTTGCCGCACTGAACTAGTGTTCTTTCACTCACGATGAACCCACAGGGAAGTGGGGCCTACTTCTTGGATCCGCCCGTAGCTGAGTGATTGGCCTCAAGCTGAGCGGCCATCATGTCCCATAGCTTGTTCATGGCTTTCATCGGGCGAACCATCACTTTGAAATCGACAATTTTGCCGTCTTCATTGAAGCGGATCATGTCGATGCCGTTGACGTGAATACCATCCAATTCGTTGGTGAATTCGAGGATTGCATTGTCGCCGTCGATAACTTCGCGGACATATTGAAATGAGTCGCTGCCAAGCACCGATCCAGCGGCGGAGAGATAGGCAATGACTTTGGCGCGGCCTTCTTGCGGCGTATGCACAACGGGCGAGTGGAACACCGCATCCTCAGCTAGTATCTCGGCAAGATCATCAGGATTGCTGCCGGAACTGGCCACCCGGTGCCAATGTTCTACACCTGCTGCTGCGCTCATGATACTCTCCTGAAACTATCCGCCCGGGCTGCTTTCCAATGGTCAGCAAGCTGGCCGGTTACGCCACCTTCGACGAACTGCCCCGGTTCGACAAAATTATAGATCGCACTGATCGCGTTGGAACGCGCGCCATTGAGCCGTTCGCGCATATCTTCGGGTTTGATTTCCCACGGAGACTCCAATCCCATCGCAACAACAATCTCGCGCAGGCTGTGCAGCGTTTGCTTCTGGAAGCGCGCGACACGCGGACCCTTATCCTCGACGATCAATCCGCTTTGACGCCAGGCCTCTTGAGTGGCCACCCCACTGGGGCAGTGACCTGTATGGCATTGCATCGATTGCACGCAGCCGAGCGAGAACATGAAGGGTCGGGCCGCGTTGCACCAATCCGCTCCCAACGCAAAAGCCTTTGCCATCTGCGCACCTGAGTGGATCTTGCCTGATGCCGCGATCTTCACTCGGTCTTTGAGACCAGTGCCTACCAGTGCATTACGCACAAAAATCAATCCCTCACGCAGGGGCATGCCAACGCTGTTTGAAAGTTCAAGCGGTGCAGCGCCGGTGCCGCCTTCCGCGCCGTCGACCGTAATAAAGTCGGGTGTAATGCCGGTTTCAAGCATCGCTTTTACCATTGCGAAGACTTCGTGCGGTTGGCCAACGCAGAGTTTGATCCCGACAGGCCTGCCGCCGCTCAGTTCGCGCAGTTGCGCTACCCATTCGAGCATCTCAATCGGTGTCCTGAAAGTGGAATGCGCTGCCGGTGACAAACAATCTTCCCCGACAGGAATCCCGCGCGCTTCGGCTATTTCTTCGGTGACCTTTCGGCCAGGTAAAACTCCGCCATGGCCGGGTTTCGCCCCTTGGCTGAACTTGATCTCAATCATCTTCACATGATCATTGTCAGCGGTCTCGGCGAATAAACCTGCATCAAACCCACCATCGCTGGCGCGGCATCCGAAATAGCCACTCCCGATTTCCCAGATCAGATCACCACCATGCATACGGTGGTAACGGCTGATACTGCCTTCACCCGTATTATGCGCGAAATCGCCAAGCTTTGCGCCGAGATTGAGCGCCTCAATTGCGCGTGCAGACAACGATCCAAAGCTCATCGCGGAAATGTTCAGGAGCGCGGAGGAGTAGGGTTTGGCACAATCGCTACCGCCAATGTCAACGCGCCACTCATGCGGTGCCTCGTCATTGGGCACAACCGAATGGCTCAGCCACTCATACTCGTCCGAATAAACATCGAGCTCCGTCCCCATCGGGTGCGAGTCCAGATCGCCCTTGGCCCGGGCGTAAACCAGCGCCCGCTCTTGATGGCTGAAGGGCCGCCCTTCCAGGTCGCTCTCTACCAGATATGCCTGCGCAAAGGGCCGTAAATCCTCCATCACCCAACGGGTTCGTGCAATTAGCGGATAGTTTCGGCGCAGAGTGTGTTTGGTCTGAAAGAAATCCCACAAAGCCACGAGCAATAGCGGAGTCACCGCAACCAAACCGATGCGGGTGGCGGGAGACGCAGCGATCAAGATGGTCAACACGATCAACGCGAGTGGTATCGCGTAGCGCGGCGCAGTTGCTGTCATAATGTGGTCCTTGGGGTTAATCCTTGGGATTTCATCGAAAAGGGCTTAGCCCTTGTGCTGAGGCTTTGCCAAACCCAGATTGTTAAAAGACCATCGGGATCCAGAGAGGAAAAACCATGAAGGCTAACATCGAAATTGAATGCACTCCTGAGGAGGCGCGGAGCTTTCTCGGTCTTCCCGATGTTTCAAAGGCAAACGATATCTATGTTGATACCGTTTCGAAAGCGATGAAGGGTGTCAGCAACCCTGACCAGCTGCAACAATTTGCGAAGCAGCTCGCGCCGATGGGCCAAATTGGCTTCAAGCTGTTCCAGAACTTTGTAGAAGGCGCGAGTACGGCTGCGACCGGCGGTTCGAAGCCTTCCAAGAAAGACTGATCCGATAGTCTAGCGGGGCGCTATGGATACGATCTACGCCCTTTCCAGCGGCAATCCACCTGCAGGTATCGCTGTGGTCCGTGTCAGCGGGTCAGCGGCTGGCGATGCGCTTGCAGCGCTTGCGGGATCGTTGCCTGAACCGCGGCGGGCCAGTGCTCGTAAACTCAAAGACAATTTGGGTCATATACTTGATGATGCACTGGTTTTGTGGCTGCCAGGTCCGCGCACTGCGACAGGCGAGGATATCGCTGAGCTGCATCTGCATGGCGGGCGGGCCGTTATCGCTGCAGTTGAGTCCGCGTTAGGTGAACAAGATGGCTTGCGTCGCGCAGAACCCGGCGAATTTACGCGCCGCGCTTTTACAAATGGGCGGATTGATCTGGCCGAGGCCGAAGGGTTGGGCGAACTCTTAACTGCGGAGACCGAGCTACAACGCCGCTCGGCCATGGCATTGGCGGGCGGCGCCTTGTCGCGTCAGGCTGAGGAGTGGCGTGAAACGGTGCTGAGGCTGTCTGCACAGGTAGAGGCAGCGCTCGACTTCTCCGACGAAGACGACGTTTCGGCGTTGCCCGACGCATTTTCGGTCGAGGCAGACGCGTTTGCGGCAGAACTTCGCCAATGGCTGGAGCGCCCGAGAGCGGAAAAGTTGCGTGAGGGTTATCGCGTGGTTCTGGCAGGCCCACCCAATGCGGGTAAATCCAATCTATTCAATGCTTTGTTGGATGATGAAGCTGCGATTGTGGCGCCGACAGCGGGGACGACACGCGATGTGCTCGAACGTGCGGTTTCGCTAGGTGGAGTTCCGTTCTCGTTCGTGGATACGGCTGGTCTTCGCGAAGAAAGTGGCGATGCTATCGAGAATATCGGTATCGAGCGCGCAAGAGAACAGACTGATCTCGCAGATTTGGTTTTGTGGCTGGGCGAAGAGGGACATGGGCCTGATGGAGCGTGGGAGATCGATGCCAAATGTGACACTCCCGATCGCACGGTCAAAACCTCACCCATGGTTAGCGTGTCGGCAGTGACGGGCGAGGGTGTCGCTGAATTGTGTGAGAAGCTTGTCGACCAGGCTGGTCGGGCGATGCCCGCGCCAGGCGCTGTTGCGCTCAATATGCGGCAACACGCGATCATCGCGGAGGCGAGTGACGCGTTATCCGGGATTGGTGGAGAGACCGATCCGTTACTTATCGGTGAGCGCCTGCGCCTTGGCCGACTGGCATTTGATCGTTTGCTTGGCCGCACTTCAACCGAAGACATGCTTGATGCCTTATTTGGGCGTTTCTGCATCGGGAAGTAGATGTTTCACGTGAAACATTGCCCAATACTCCTTTGACGCTCTAACCGCGCTCGACTATCGGGCGGATATGCATTCATTTGACATCTTGGTTGTTGGCGGCGGTCACGCTGGCGTTGAGGCGGCTGCGGTTGCTGCGCGGATGGGTGCGCGTGTGGGTCTTGTGAATTTCGAGCTCGATGCAATCGGTGCTATGAGTTGCAACCCTGCCATCGGCGGGCTCGGGAAGGGGCACCTTGTTCGCGAAGTGGATGCGTTTGATGGCATTATTGGCCGTGCAGCAGATGCAGCTGCGATTCATTACAGGATGCTCAATCGCTCCAAAGGCAGTGCAGTGTGGGGGCCGCGCATTCAGGCCGATCGTGCCCTATTCAAGGCTTATGTTCAGCAGGCCATCCGCAAGCAGGGTGATCTGGAGCTGATCGAGGGTGAGGCTGCGGCTCTGTTATTCGAAGGTGAGCGCGTTACCGGACTGACGCTTGGTGATGGAACCGAACTGGCGGCGAGTAGCGTCATCCTGTGCACGGGCACTTTCCTGGGCGGGACGTTGTTCCGCGGCGAGGAACGTCTGACGGGCGGACGCATTGGCGAGGGCTCAGCGCAGAAACTTGCCGCGCAAATGCGCGACGCCGACTTACCGATGGCGCGGCTGAAAACGGGCACACCACCGCGTCTTGATGGACGGACGATTGATTGGGCGAGCTTGGCGGAGCAGCCATCCGATGCTGATCATTGGACCATGTCACCCATGACTGGCCGGCGTATCAACCAGCAGGTCTTCTGCGGCATTACGCGGACCAATGCCAAGAGCCACGATATCATCCGCGCGAACCTTGATCGGTCGCCTTTGTTCTCCGGTGCAATCGATGCGGAGGGGCCGCGCTATTGTCCATCTATCGAGGACAAGATCCACCGTTTTGGCGATCGCGATGGGCATCAGATATTTCTGGAGCCTGAGGGGCTCGACACGCATCTTGTCTATCCTAACGGGATCAGCACTTCGCTCCCTGTCGATGTGCAGCACGATATGCTGCGCGCGATGGATGGACTGTCACACGTGGAAATGGTCGTTCCCGGTTATGCGGTTGAATACGACCATATCGATCCGCGCGCGCTCAATAGCGGGTTGGAGCTACGCGATATGCCTGGGCTATACTGCGCTGGGCAGATTAATGGCACAACCGGCTACGAGGAGGCCGCAGCGCAGGGCCTTGTTGCTGGATTGCATGCCGCGGCAAAGATTACAGATCGCAAAGCACCTACACTTGATCGCGCCAATTCATACATCGCGGTGATGGTAGATGACCTGACGCTGCACGGGGTGACGGAGCCCTATCGGATGCTCACCTCGCGCGCCGAGTATCGTCTGCGGCTCAGGGCGAACAACGCGACGACCCGTCTGACGCCGATAGCGGCAGAAGTTGGATGCGTGGGGGTTGAGCGACTGTCATGGTATGAATCACGCGAGGAATTACGCCTTGATTGGGGCGAGCGCCTTGAAGCGGAAGTGGCAGCTACCGAACTCGACGACGCCCACTTGCCCGTGCGCCGCGATGGAGGACGCAAGCCGTTAAGTGAATGGCTGCGGCTCGGCGGGATTGATCTTCAAACGCTTATGCCGTGGCTTGGAGAAGATTTCGAACCAGATAGTGAGTTAGCGAGCGAGCTGGCCGAAGATGCCGCCTATGCGCCTTATCTCGCGCGGCAGGAGGCAGAGCTTCGTGATTTACGCGCAAGCGAGGCTGTTGCGCTGCCTGCGAACTTCCCCTTCGCAAGTGTGCCGGGGCTCTCCAATGAAATGATCGAACGACTGACTAAAGCCAAGCCGACATCGCTTGCCGCCGCCGGGCGTATTCCAGGCATTACACCGGCAGCGCTCTCGGCGCTGCTGGTGCAGGCACGCCGCCTTGAGCAGGTTGCCGCATGATCCGTGATGAGACTGAAGCGCGCCAATACGTCGCAAATCTCTGTGATGCCGAAGCTTTGGAGCGGCTGAATGCATTTGTATCAGCTCTTCGCGAGGAGAACTCTCGTCAGAACTTAGTCGCTAAGCCTACGCTCGAGATCGCGTGGCAGCGGCATATTGCCGATAGTGCGCAACTTCTGGAGTTTGTTTCACGTGGAACATCCGAGCGTATAGCCGAAACTGGCTTGTGGCTCGATCTTGGTACCGGGGCGGGGCTGCCGGGCCTCATCATCGCCATCATGCGCCCGCAGCGCCCTGTGATGCTGGTCGAATCGCGCCGCAAGCGAATCGACTGGCTGGAGCGGATGCGCACCGAATTGGCGCTCCCCAAATGCGAAGTGGCCGGGTCACGGCTCGAACTTGTGGAAACTGTGCCAGCCTCGGTCATCTCGGCGAGAGCCTTTGCGCCGCTGCCATCTATCCTCGACTTGTCCGCAAGATTCTCCACAGGCCAAACCATGTTTGTGTTGCCCAAGGGGCGGTCTGCGGCGCAAGAATTGGACGGCATGCCGAGGAAGGTCCGAAAAATGTTCCACGTGGAACAGTCTGTGACCGACGATGAAGCGGGAATACTGGTTGGTAAGTTGGCGAAAGGGATACGGGGAAAAGCATGATCACTATCGCGATTGCCAATCAAAAGGGCGGGGTGGGTAAAACCACGACCGCTATCAATATCGCGACCGCAATGGCGGCGACGGGCTGGAAAACCCTGTTGATCGACCTCGACCCCCAAGGAAATGCCTCCACAGGAATGGGTATCGGCAGCGAAGATCGCGAATATTCAAGCTATGATTTGCTGGTTGATGAGGCCGAGTTATGCACCTGCATATCGCCAACCAATATTCCCGGATTGGATATCGTCCCTGCCACGGTTGATCTTAGCGGCGCGGAAGTCGAGCTCGTATCGGTGGAGGACCGCACGGCGCGGCTCAGTTCTGCGCTGGCGGTTCATAGCGGTCATGACATTTGTTTTATCGATTGCCCGCCGTCACTCGGCCTGCTGACGCTTAACGCGCTTGGAGCCGCAGACACCCTCATGGTGCCGCTACAGTGCGAATTCTTCGCGTTGGAAGGCCTTAGTCAGCTCCTCAAGACCGTTGAACAGGTTCAGCAACGCTTCAATCCCGATCTGGGCATCGTTGGCGTTGTTTTGACGATGTTTGACCGCCGAAACCGCCTAACCGACCAAGTTGCTGATGATGTGCGCGAAGTTTTGGGCAACCTGGTCTTTGAGGCCGTGATTCCGCGCAATGTCCGTCTGTCCGAGGCCCCGAGCCATGGTTTGCCGGCGCTCGTCTATGACCATTCCTGCGCCGGAAGCCGCGCATATATCGCTTTGGCGCGCGAACTAATTGGACGCTTGCCCGAGAAAAGGAAAGCCGCATGAATAAGACACGTGATCCCCAAGGCGACCCAAGTGATCCGATTCGCCTGACTGTTCCACCCCGTGCGGCTGACAAGAAGAAGAAACTCGGGCGCGGTCTAGGCGCTCTGATGGGTGAAACGCGTAAGGAAGAGCCGCTGGTCCGCAGTGAGGGTGGTGTTCGCACGTCGCCCTCGACGTCAACGCCCACAGCGGAGTCAGCAACCGTATCGACCACTGGATCCGGCCTAGCTTCGCTTGCAATTTCGTCGATTGAGCCCCTTCCGGGCCAACCACGAACAAAATTCGACGAATCGGCGCTGGATGAACTCGCAGCATCGATTGCGGCGCGCGGAGTGATTCAGCCGATTATTGTTCGCCCGACAACTAAGGGCAAATATCAGCTTGTTGCTGGCGAACGTCGCTGGCGGGCCGCACAAAAAGCGCAATTACATCAAATTCCGGCGCTCGTCCGCGAATTGGATGAGCGCGAGGTGATGGCGCTCGCGCTTATTGAGAACTTGCAGCGTGAAGACCTCAACCCAATTGAAGAAGCGCGCGCGTATCAACGCCTTTCCGAGCAGGAGGGTATGACTCAGGCAGAGATTGCGCGGCTCGTCGATAAGTCACGTAGCCACGTAGCCAATATCCAGCGTCTTCTAGCGCTTCCGAATGATGTTTTGGATCTTGTCGAGGCTGGTGATCTATCGATGGGCCATGCTCGTGCTCTGATTGGTCATGATGAGGCGATCCAGCTCGCAAAAAAGGCGATCTCGGCGAAACTATCGGTTCGCGAGGTCGAAAAGCTGGTTAAAGGTGCCAATGCGCCTGAGGTCGAAACATCGCGCCGCCAAGCGCGACCATCGCGCGATCCGGCAAAGGATGCCGATATTGCTGCGGTACAGGGGCATCTTGAGGAGTTTCTGGGGCTACCAGTAACAATCAAGACCGACAGCGATCCACGTTCGGGGGCAGTCACGATCAAGTATCGGACGCTCGATCAACTCGATCTCATCTGCCAGAGACTAACCGGCGGCGATATTTAGTAAGGTACTAGCGTCACCGATATTCAATGAATTCTCTCGCAATCACCGGGCGGGAATACACATGATGGTTAATTTCGTCTAAAAAACTATTGATTTAAGTGACTTAGTTCGGAACCGATTGTTCAGCCGGTCATTACTCCCCTATCCTAGTCTACCAAACAACTGCTGCATAAGTGCAGCGAAGGAGAGTAAAATCACCGATTGTGACAATAATACTTGTGATACATCACAATATGATCAGATGAGTGCCACTCATTTTCTCTCATATATATCCTCTGCTGCAATAGCTCTATTTGGAGTTCTGGCATCTACGCCAGCCAAGGCAAAGGATGCGCGTGGCACTATGCTTGCTACGGCTACAGTTTCTGAAGGTTGCCGGGTTTCAGCGACACCATTCACAAAAACTGCAGCTAACAAGCAGCGTGGTCGAACTAAGGTAAAGATGCAGTGCGGGATACCCACTACATTTGCGATTTCGCTTCGTGGAGCGATCGTTGGGACGAAATCCAAAATTACCCGCACCAGCCAGCGCGCTCAGCGTCAGCAACAATCCATTCGTGTCGATCCCAAGGTTGCCTTCGGCAAGCGCGTATATCGAGCAACTGCGGGCAGAGTGGCTAAATTCGTCGCCTCAAGCCGCATGAAGAAGTTGATGCCGCAGCACGCCCGGGACGGAAATCGAGAGCTTATCGTAGCCATCGATTTCTGAAGCAGAAGGCCGCCCGCTGATGCTAAGCAAACTTTGTTAACGGATATGATTGTATTGGGTGGTCTGAATATACGGCCATGCTTATACGATTCGCCTCTATCCGATTGATAACAATCGGCTTTGCCAGCTTTTCAGCTGCGGCTCCCGCATGGGCGCAGCCTGTGACTGAGCCGATGGATGTCGAAGCAACGGTGGTTGCTGGTTGTCAGGTTTCGGCAACTACGATGAACTTTGGTAGCCTGTTTGGGCTGACAGGTCGCCCGACAACGACTTCAACAATCTCGCTGCTGTGCACTCCCAACACCGATTACGAAATTTCGATCGACGCTGGTTTGCATCCCGCAGGAACACGTCGCCGGCGGATGTATAATCCGAGCACCAACCGCTACATGCGCTACAATATCTACCGCAACGCCAATTTTACCGGGCAGTGGGACACACGGAATAACCGTAAAGTGTCAGGCAATTCGGGCGCGACAGGTGTTGCCAGTCACACTGCCTATGGCCAGATTCGCAATCTGGCCCCTGCCAATGCCGGCGCAGGCGTGTTTGCGGACACTGTGACTGTCACGATCGAATTCTAGTCTCGCTAGACATCGCTGCGCATCAATTTCTCGTTGCCGCAAGAAAATTTCCGTACCGCGCATCATTCAAAATTAACCGTCAAAACGATGCATTTCTGCGCGCCGCAGTAGCTGTCTCTCGCCGGGTAATCCGTAAATCTTACCAAAATTAACCGTTTCTATACGCCTCCTACGTATTGCTCCTGATGCCTAATTAACCAGGGCTAGGAGACTATATAATGCGTAAACTAATCATGCTGACAGCCGGTGCTGTCGCTCTTTCGGCGTCGCCAGCTTTCGCTCAAGATTCTGATGACATGCTTGTCACTGCAACTGTCGTTGACAGCTGCACAGTAACCGCTTCGCCAATGGCGTTCGGTACTTTGACCACTCTCGGTACTGCAAACATTGATTCGTCGGCTACGATCGCTCTCGCGTGTACGCCAGACGCTGCATACGATGTATCGCTTGACCTCGGCCTGAACGCCGGTGTTGGCACGCAGCGCGAGCTCGTAAACGGCGCTGATACTACACAGCGTATCCCATATAACCTCTTCCAAGACGCTGCGCGCAGCACTGCTTGGGGCACTGGCGCAGGTAACACTGTTGCCGGCACCGCAACTGGCGGCGTTGCTACGCTGACTGCTTACGGTCGTATCCCAGCGTCTGCATCAGCTGTAACAGCTGGCAGCTACTCGGACAGCGTAACGGTCACCGTTACTTTCTAATCGAGTAGAATAGATGACGAACGGTGCCATGAAACTTTGTGCAGGCGTAGCTCTGCCGCTGGCAATGCTGCTTTCGAGCGGCGCTGCCACAGCGCAGGACGAAGCCCCTGTTCCAGACGATGTTCTGGCGCGTGGAGCAAATGTTTCATTGGCACCGCTTCGCATCGAATTGGATGGAAACCAGCGCGCAGAAACGCTGCGGGTTTACAATCCATCGGGCCGCGCAATCGGCGTGCAAGTCCGCGCATTCGGGTGGAAGCAAGAGGCGGGTAAAGACGTCTATTTTGCATCCAACGATGTTATGATCTCACCCTCGATCATCACGATTGAGCCAGGTGACACCCAGATTTTTCGAGTACTTCGCCGAGACAAGCCTGCTGAAGGCGAGCGCCGCTACCGCGTTGCCGTCGATCAGCTGCCGGATCCCGAATTGCTCCGCGGCGGTGAGGCACAGGCCCGCATCCGCTTCACAATTCCGATGTTCATTGATCGTGCAACCGCGAAACCGGCCAGTGTGGCATGGTCAATCGGGAGCGACGGTTTGACCGCGACAAATTCCGGTGAGCAAACAGCTCGTATGGTTAATTTGAGCCTAAAAAATGCTCAAGGACAGCCAATTCCGGTCGAAACCGGCGGTCTCAACTACATTCAAGGCGGAAGCACGCTCAAATGGGCGATGCCCGGCGGCTGCCCTACCGGCCCGATCCGCGTAAGCGCATCGATCGACGGCGAAAATGTCGATGTCCAGGCGCAAAACACCTGCGGGTAAAACCTTACTCGCTCTGCCGTTTGCGTTTGCAGCGCTAATATCAGGGCAGAACCCTGCCTTGGCGCAGGCCGCGGACCCGTTCGCTCTTCCGACAGATGTTTCTATTGATGATGCCCGCGAAAGCGAGGCAGATGGCCCCGGGCTGAGCGCAATTCAGGTCGATGGGCGCTCGCTCGTCCGGATGGTCGACCTTGCATGGATCGACGGTGAGTTGGCGATTGATGCCGACTCTGCCGAAATGGCGAGTCTGCCTTTCGATCCCGGTACGACCGGCTTTATCAAGATCAAAGACCTCAATATTGCGGATTGGTCGTTCGACAAGCTTAGCCAGCGGCTGAGTATCACCAAGCTCCGCGATGGCGATGGCGCAAATGATGTGAATTTCGCGCGCTATACCGGAGGAACCGGTGAGCGCGCGCCGCTACCGGCGCTCTTGGTTGACTATAACCTTACCGCGACAGCATCGAGCTCGGACGCAACTGGCGCAGGCGTAGTTGCGCCGCGCTTTGTTTATGGCAATTTTCAGGCCGAAGGTGCGGTACAGTTCCTGACCAATCCAGCCCCTGACCGCTCTGCGATACGCCGGCTTGATACACGGGTAACTTTCGCGATGCCCGAAAAAGGGCTGATTGTCCGCGCAGGCGATACGATTACTGCAGGCTCGCAAAGCCAGCGGCCGCTCAGGATTGGCGGTTTGCAAGTTGGAACCGATTTTGCCCTTAGGCCGGATCTGGTGACAAGTCCGTTACCGGCCTTCGAAGGTAATGTTGCGGTTCCAACCGGATTGGACCTGATCGTCAATGATCGCCGCTTCACCGGTGCCGATATCGAGGCTGGTAAGTTCCAGGTTAGAAACATCCCGATCAGCCCCGGGCGGGGCGAGGTTTCGGTCATTGTCCGAGACGAATTAGGGCGAGAGGTCGTACAGACCGCCCGAATATACGTCTCGAGAGAGTTGCTGGCCCCCGGATTATGGGAGGGGGCTGCCAACATAGGCTATGTCCGACGAAGGTTTGGACAAGTCAGCAATGATTATCGTGACCTAACCAGCACGTTCTTCCTGAGGAGAGGCTTTTCAAAAAGTCTCTCCTTCGGTGTTTCTGGAGAAGTAGGAATTGGAATCCGAAACTTCGGCGCCCAGGCAGAAATGACTTTATTTGACCGTGCTTTGGCCTTTTCCGAGGTGCGCTATTCCAAAACTGTCGAAAACAGCGGGTTTTTGATACGTGGCGGGGTAGAATCTGCTGGCCGCGGGTTCTCGGTCAGAGCGGAGGCGATCGTTCCGTCCTCGGGGTATCGCGATTTGGCTTCCCAAGCGGGTGATCCACTGCCCGCGAAGCAGTTTAACGCCTCAATCAACTTCGATTTACGCGATCATTTGCGATTACAGATGACCGCTAGCCGGCAAAGGCGTCAATTTGACCCCCGTTTCCCGCGCCAAGTGCGAAAACTGGACATTTTCCGCGTAAGCGGGCGTGCCAAGCTGAACGATCGCATCGATCTCTATGCGGACGTGTCCTATCGTACGGGCGATCAGTCGAATTTGTCTGCAATGCTCGGGGTAAACATCCAATTGGGCCGGAAGCGGACCGCACAGGCCTCTATAAGCCGCAGTGGAGGCTTCAACAGCGCTCAGGCTACATTCTTCCGCCCTGACGTGGTTGCGGGCGATGTGGGCTATATGATCGAAGGTCTGGCTGCTGAGCGGCCCCGTGTGGCCGGTCGCCTGGCGTGGCGCAGTCGCTATACGCGCCTTGAAGGTCAGGCAGAGTATAATGCGGGCGCATTTGCCGCGCGGGCCAATGCCCGAGGAACGCTGATCTTTGCTGGTAGCACGCTTTATGCCCGCAACCAGACGGGCGGCTCCTATGCGCTGGTCCAAACCGGCAAGGTCGGCGGTATCACTGTTACACGGGAGAACCGCGAGGCGGGTGTGACCGACTCCAAAGGCCGCTTACTGGTGGAAGATCTCACGCCGCTCGTTCCTGTGCAGTTCGATCTTGATCCCGACAAGTTGCCGTTCGACGCCGTTGCGCGCTCGACCTATCGCCGCGTGGTTGTGTCACGCGGTGCGGTTGCCTCGGTGAAGCTGGATGTCGATGCCTATCGCTCGCAGCTTATCAAACTGACCGATCCTGCAGGCAAACCGCTGCCGGTTGGTTCACAGCTCGTCGCGGAACCCTCTGGCACGCCGTATAGCGTTGCGTTCGACGGGTTGATCGACTTCAATGCTCTGTCCGGAGACGAGAGCCTGACGCTTCAGCAGCGTGGCGGTGGTTCGTGCATTATCCGTCTACCCGACATCGGCGAGGACAATTTCGACATTCCGGAAGCGAGGGCGGATTGTGTGGCGCTCAACATCGCCACCGCTACTCCGCAATCAATAGGAGACAGCCCCTAAAAAGTCGCGCGGCGCAACTTTTTAGAAACTATCTAACCCATTGAATTAATTCAATTTCCCTTGGAGTACTTCACAGGCTTGGGCTGCTTGACATAGCGCTTGACCGGCTTGGGTGCCGGAGACGCTTTGATCACGCGTTTGCGTGCCGGTACCTTTTCGTAGGTTACGATTTCTTCTTCGTAATATTCATATGTGACATATTCTTTGGTCACGGCGCGCTGCGGCACTTGAACCCAAACCGGGACCAGCATCATCGGACGCGCATGGTAGGCGTAACCATAGTGCTGATAGCCATATCCGTGGTGGCCGCCGGAATACCTGGCGAGCCAATCTTCACAATATGCGTAGGCATCGCCGTTCTTGCGGCTGTTCTTGCCGTCGACCGCGCTGCCCACTGCCAGGCCTGCAAGACCGCCGACGCCAGCGCCGATTAAAGTGCCAGCCAGACGGTCACCGCGGCCAGCGACGCGATTGCCGATCAATCCGCCAGCGGCTGCGCCGACCAGTCCGCCAATCACCTTACCATTACTGTCTCTGCGGCCATGACGCCCGCTAACCCGGCTTACGCACTCGTCCATCCACGCTGCCCGATCAAATTGAGGCTGCTGATGATGGGGGGGATAAGCAGATGCCTGATGCGGTGCATAGCTTGGCACAGCATGACGCGGTGGGTGATACTGTGGTGCCGGAGCCGGGTGCGGTGCCGTTTCATAGTCATATTCGACATCGTAATCTGCGCCTGCATGATCCTTCACGTAGCGTTGTTCTTTTACGTACCGAACGGGCTGCTTATAATTCGTGCGCGCTGGCAGCGGCTGAACCACAGCTTCCTGACGATATGTGATTGGGGCGGGCTGCGGAACAGCAGGTGGTGCAGGCTGAGCATATTCGTAGCCGCGTTCCTCATAGGTCATCTCCGGATCGCCATTCTGTGCGAGCGCAGGTGTCGCGATGATGAGCGCGCCCAAGGCTGCTCCGGTCGAGATGAAAAGACGGGTGGTCATGCTATTCCCCTTAAGTAATCACGCAAATCAATGCCGGCCGAATCTCGGCGTTAAGGGAAAACTTACCATTACATCCGTGTGTTACCCAAGCGTGCGCATCGCGCTGTCCCGTTTCGGGTCGGTTCGGGGCGTTAGATCTTACTTTCGAGGATTTCAGCGAGTGCCCCTACGCCCGCAGCATCCTCTGCATCGAACCGCGAGAGGTTGGGGCTGTCCAGATCGATCACCGCGCAGACCACGCCATCGCGCATGACGGGAACGACCAGCTCTGACTGACTGGCCGAATCGCAGGCAATGTGACCGGGGAAGGCATGAACATCCCCGACCAGTTGGGTTTTGCCTTCGGCAGCGGCGGTACCGCACACGCCGGCACCCATTGCGATTCGGATGCAGGCGGGGCGCCCCACGAACGGACCAAGTACAAGCTCGCCGTCAATCACACGATAGAATCCCGCCCAGTTCAGATCGGGAATGAATTCCCACATCAGCGCCGTGACATTGGCCATATTGGCAACGCCATCTGGCTCGTCGGCAATCAATGCTGCTGCGGCACCCACTAATTGGCGATAGCGCTCGGCTTTAGGCAAATCTGGATCTGGTGCAAAATCAAACATCACTTCCATCTAAGGCGATGCGCCATTGCCGCAAGCCCTGACTGTGCCTATTCAAAGGCGCATGAGCACTAAACGCAAAGTCCTTTATTGGATCCTCGCTATCATCGCTGTTCTGGCGGTCGTAATCTTTTGGCTAAGTCGCGGTGATACCGCAGGCCTTTCGGTAGACGAGGTCACCGGCGGTGATCCGGTTCTCGAAGAACCCAATTCTGAAGCATTTCCGACGATCAACATCGCCAAGCCTGTCGGTTGGAAAGACGGTGAGCTTCCGACTGCTGCTGAAGGGCTGACAGTCACACGCTTTGCCGAAGGCCTCGATCATCCGCGGGTCGTCTACGCACTGCCCAATGGCGATATTCTGGTCACGCTGACCCGTTCGCCAAAGTCCGACGGTGGCGGAATTACCGGCTGGATCGCCGATATGCTGATGAGCCGTGCGGGTGCCAAAGGCGAATCGGCCAATGAGTTGCTGCTGCTGCGCGATACAGACGGTGACGGCGTCTCTGACGAGAAATTGGTTCTAACCGACACCCTCGACTCACCGTCGGGCATCGCTTGGGGTGACGATACGCTTTACATCGCCAATCATAATGCTCTTCTGGCATTCCCATACGCGCTGGGCGACGCGAGCGTTCCGGGCGAAGGTAAGAAGCTGATGGATCTGCCACCTGGCGGCGGACACTGGATGCGGAATATCGAACTGAGCCCTGATGGCACGAAGATCTATGTCGCCGTTGGCTCGGTCTCCAATATTGGCGAACAAGGGATGGCGATGGAGCAAGGGCGCGCCGCTATCCATGAATATGATTTGGTGCAGGAAAAATCGCGGCTCTTCGCCTCCGGTCTGCGCAATCCCAACGGCCTCGATTGGAGTCCATGGAGCGATGAGCTGTGGACCACAGTAAACGAGCGCGACATGCTCGGATCGGACCTAGTGCCTGATTACTTGACCAATGTGCCGCTGGGCGCCCGATACGGTTGGCCTTGGCTCTATTTCAAAGACAATGTCGATCGCCGCGTAGATGAGCCAATGCCGGCCTATCTGCAGGAATATGCTCGTCGTCCTGAATATGCTCTTGGGCCGCATGTCGCCGCACTCGGTCTGGTATTCACCAAAGAGGGCCACCGGATGGGCGAAGCATTCGGGCAAGGTGCCTTTATTGCCCGCCATGGCTCGTGGAACCGCAAGCCCGCATCAGGCTATGATGTGGTCTATGTCGCCTTTGATGAGCGCGGCAATCCGCTTGGCAAACCTGTGCCAGTTCTGACCGAGTTCCTAACCGGCGAAGGCACTACGCGCGGCCGCCCGACCTGGGTCGAATGGGCGCAGGATGGCTCGCTGTTGGTGAGCGACGACACGGCTGGAATTATCTGGCGAGTGATCGATCCGAGTGCAGAACCCGGTGCAGCGATCGAGCGTTTGGCGACAGATTCATTGCCGCCTCAGCGTGAGTTGATCGGCGACCCCCGCGCTGTCTTCACCGATGACTTCGCTCGCGAAATCCAGATGCCGGTAAATTGATCAGCCGGTCAGCTGCTCGGTGGTGACGGAGTAGAACAGCGCGGCACCGCTGGTCGCTGCTGCTTTAAGGCCCGCCGCTTCCGGCACAACATGATCTAGGAAATAGCGCGCGGTAACCGGTTTGGTCGCTGCCAAAGCAGGCGCGCTACCCGCATCGACTGCGCGTTTCTGCAGCAGCATTTGCCAGCCAGCGACTGCGACTGCCGACATGGTGCAGAACGGAACGCTGCCAGCCAGCCTATCATCGAGCGACGCATCATCGCGCATCCAGATGGCGATTTCTGCACACTCTTCGGCCAGCGCTCTTAAGGCGGGCTCTTCCGCAGCACCGCGGATGATATCTGCCATCAGGGCCGCGTAGACTTCGCCGTTTTCAAAACCGAGCTTGCGGGTGACCAAATCGGCCGCCTGAATGCCATTCGTGCCTTCGTAGATCGGCGCGATCCGGGCATCGCGGTAATGCTGTGCCGCGCCGGTTTCTTCGACAAAGCCCATTCCGCCGTGGATTTGCACGCCGATGCTGGTCACATCGATACCGGTGTCGGTGCCCCATGCCTTGATCATCGGCACCAGCACTTCGCCGCGCTGGCCGGCACCTTCATCGCCTAGCGTCCCGCGGTCAGATTGGCCGGTTGTGTAGTACAGTAGCGCGCGCATAGCTTCAGTCAGCGATTTCATCCGCAGCAGCATCCGCCGCACATCGGGGTGCTCGGCAATCGCCACGGGCGTGCGATCAGGCGAACCGGCGCGAGAGGACTGTACGCGTTCTTTGGCGTAATGCGCTGCCTGCTGTGTTGCGCGCTCCGCGATTTGCACACCTTGGCTGCCAACATTGATCCGCGCATTGTTCATCATCGTGAACATCGCCGCAAGACCGCGATTCTCCGCACCGATCAGCTCACCGATACATTCATCATTGTCGCCATAGCTCATCACACATGTGGGAGAGGCATTGATGCCAAGCTTATGTTCAAGGCTGACGCAGCGCAGGTCGTTTCTACCGCCGAGCGAACCATCATCTTTGAGATGATATTTGGGCACGAGGAACAGCGAGATACCGCGACTGCCTTCGGGAGCGCCGGGCAGGCGAGCAAGCACCAGATGGACGATGTTCTTCGCCAGCTCATGCTCACCCCAGGTGATGTAGATCTTCTGACCTTTAATCAGATATTTGCCTGCGTGATCGCCCCCAAACTGACTAGCGTCGATGGGTGTGGCGGTCGAGCGTAAGGCACCGACATCGCTACCTGCTTGCGGTTCGGTCAGATTCATAGTGCCTGACCATTCGCCGCTGACCAGCTTGGGCATATACGCTGCTTTCTGCGCATCACTTCCGTGATGTTCAATCGCCTCAATCGCGCCAACTGAGAGCATTGGTAGCAGCGTAAATGCCATATTCGCCGCGCCGAGATTTTCGATCACATTGCAGGCGAGCGTGAAGGGCAGTGCTTGGCCGCCGAACTCTTCGGGCGATGCAATCGCATTCCATCCCTGCTCGACATATTCGCGATACGCAGCTTCATATCCTTCGGGCAGTCGCACTACGCCATTTTCCAGCTTTGCGCCCTCAAGATCGCCGATCCGGTTGAGCGGTGCGAATTCGCCAGCGGCAAAATCGCCGACGCCCTGGACAATAGCCTCAACCATATCCTCTTCAGCCGCGGCGAAGCGTTCGCTTTGGGCGAGTTCGCCGATACCGGCATTGACTGTGATAGCGAGCAGTTGGTCTTGGGTAGGCGCTGTATACGGTGTCAATTGAGGTTCCTTTGCCGCCTATTGAATCGGCGATTCCCTTGGCTTTTTCTTCCCCTCACCTATAGCGCCACGCCATGAGCGACAAGGACGCTACGGAAACGATAGGTGCGGATGCCGCCGGAATAGCCCGCGCGGCTGAAATCTTGCGCGCTGGCGGGTTGGTAGCAGTACCGACAGAGACAGTTTACGGGCTCGCCGCGCGTGCAGACAGCGACGAAGCCGTGGCAAAGATTTACGCTGCGAAGGGGCGACCTTCGATCAATCCGCTTATCGTCCATGTTGCATCATTGGGGCAGGCTAGGGCGCTCGCAGAGTTTGTAGGCCATGCCGAGGAGGTTGCTGCCGCTGCGTGGCCGGGAGCGCTGACTTTGGTCCTGCCAAGAAAGCCGGATGCTCAGCTTGCCGCACCAATCTCCGCCGGGCTGCCGACAGTTGCAATCCGGATGCCCGCGCATCCCACTATGCGTGCATTGATAGAAGCGTGTGATTTTCCGTTGGCGGCCCCATCGGCGAACCGCAGTAATGCGATCAGCCCGACTAGCGCTGGGCATGTGCTGGCGACGCTCGACGGACGGATTGATCTGGTGCTTGATGCGGGTGCTTCGGAAAAGGGCTTGGAATCCACGATCTTGGCGATCCGCCATGACGGCTCTTGGGAAGAACTGCGTCCCGGGCCGGTCGACGTATCCCTGCTCCATGAGCATTTCTTTGGTCGACCGCTACGTGGAGCGGAGGCAACAGGGGAGATAGAGGCACCGGGCCAGATGGTGCGGCATTACTCTCCGGGCAAACCGGTGCGATTGAACGCGCGCGTGAGTGAGGCAGGAGAATTCCTGATCGGCTTCGGCTTGATCCGAGGCGCTTGCAGCCTGTCGGAAAAGGGCGATCTCGGAGAAGCGGCCGCCAAACTATACTCCTACCTTCATCAGGCGGCGCAATCAGACTGTCCAAAAATCGCAATTGCCCCAATTCCGAATGACGGAATCGGGAAAGCAATCAACGACCGGCTCCGCAGAGCCGCTGCCTAACTAGCGGGACTCCGGCTCGACTGGCACGCTCGGCATCAGGACCTGCATCTCGGCGTAGATTTTCTGCGCTTTCTCGCAGCCGCGCCGGTCGCCATCTGCGCATTTCTGCTGCTGCTTTTCGTAGTCGCGTTGGAGTTTGCCGAGCTCTTCCTCGCGCTTGCGGATTTCGCGCCCGCGCTTCTCGTCAGCTTCGGATTGGCTGGTAGTCGCAAGGTCCACAGCCTTGCCCGCCACGCGGACGGGGGCCGTCACTACGTCAACCGCAGCTTTGGCGAGGCAGCCCTGCAATGTGAAAGCGAGGGCGACGACTACAAAAGGGGTTATGCGACGAGTGGGAAGGGACATTGGAATTCCTTTCCCTGACTGCATAACCCCTTTGGAGTGAATCGTCGATGATCGGTGTTATTCGGCAGTATTGCCGCCTGCTTCGGGCTCGGCTGCGTCCGCTGTCACTTCTGCCGGCCCGCAATCGAGAGTGCCTGACCCGAAAGAACTCAGCTCACATTTGGCGTTGCCGACCACCTTGATGTCACCGGACCCGCCGATGGTTGCCTCGACTGTACCATCAGAGGCAAAGGCAACGTCACCCGATCCACCAATGGTAATGTCGGCATCATCAACCTGGACGTCGGCAAACTTAATGTCGCCATTTCCGCCGATCGTGACATCGAGCTTTTTGACCGTACCTTTTGCGCTCACCTCTCCGGACCCGCCGACATTGATATCGAGATCATCGACGTCGAGAGCAGCAATTATGACATTGCCGCTGCCGCCAATGTTTACATCAGCCTCTTTTGCCAGAGACGGGGCTTCGACAGTGCCCGATCCGCCGATCGATAGCGATTTGGGTACAGGCATGGTGACGTTCACAGTCGTTGAGCCGCTGCCGCCCCAATTTCCGCTCTCGCGCCCGATTTCCAAAGTGTCGCCGTCAATATCGAAGCGAAGCTCTGCCGCAGCGTCGGCGTCACCATCGACGGTGATATTCAGCGTATCGCCTTCGGTAATAATGACCTTGTCCGGGCCGGCAATGGCCAGTGCAGTGGGCGCATCGCCCGACATATCGAGATCAGCGAGCGGTACGCCGTCGCTGCCGCTCATTTGAATGTCCATTTCGCACCCGCCCAGAGCCAAGCCGAAAGCAAGTGCCGCTGCAGAAGCTGTGCGTTTGAAATTCTGACTAACCATACCATCCTCCAATAACTGTATTGCTTACATAATACAGCCTGAGGTCGGATACAACCATGCAACGAAAAAGGGCCGCCCAATCGGACGGCCCCTATCGGTGTGATTACGCAGCTGGTCGATCAGCTATCGTCGTCGTCATTGTCATAATATTGCGGCGCGTGCTCGCGCAGAATGTCCAGAACCTTTTCGAGAGCGGTCGGTTCGTCGGTCTTGTCCATTGCTGCCAATTCGCGAGCAAGGCGGCTGGAGGCTGCTTCGAAAATCTGGCGTTCCGAATAGCTTTGCTCGGGCTGGTCGTCCGGGCGGAACAGATCGCGAGTCACCTCGGCGATGAGAACAATCTCGCCCGAATTGATCTTCGCTTCATATTCTTGCGCACGACGGCTCCACATGGTTCGCTTGACCTTGGGCTTGCCTTTGAGCGTTTCCATCGCCTCTTTCAAAGTCTTGTCGCTCGACAGTTTGCGCATGCCAATGGCTTCGACTTTGTTTGTTGGCACACGGAGCGTCATTCGCTCCTTTTCAAAGCGGAGAACGTAGAGCTCGAGGTCCATGCCTGCGATTTCTTCATTCTGAATCTCGGTAACACGGCCGACACCGTGCTTGGGGTAGACGACATAGTCGCCGACATCGAAGGCAAGGCCTTTGGCTGCCATAAAAAGTCCTTTCGTGCGGGCCGATCACTTCAAAACAGTCAAATGCTCTAGCGCCCGCATCGCCTGATGCGGTCGTAGCGCGATTTGTGTGTATTGGGTGGTCTGCGCCTTTCTAATATCCACCTGACGCCGGGACCAACCGGCGCGGTTGCATTATTATGTAGCACAATTTCAACAAAATTGCGAGTCCCGTGAAGATGTGCTCTTGTCGCTACTTCCTGCCATAATTGAGAACATCCAATATGCACCTCATGACTGCCCTATTGCCGGTATTGATGGCGAATGAGGCGCCACAATTTATAGCGTTCGATCCGTCGGTTTCGGACGAGGTGGTCGCCGTGATGAAACGGCGCAGCGAGCTTGAACCCGATGCCTTCATCGCAGAGTTGGAGAAGTTGGCCGATAGGGGCGATGTTGGCGCGCTGGAATATCTTGGCGAGATATATGAGGCAGGACTTCTGAATCGGCCAAAAGATGAAGTGAAGGCATGCGATTACTTCGAACGCGTGGGTAACGCCCGCGCTGATTCGTTGCACAACATGGCAACCTGTTTTTACAACGGACGCGGCCGAGCAGAAAACCACGCCAAAGCGCGCATTCTCTATGCGCAGGCGGCCGAGGCCGGTTGGCTCATGTCCTATTGCGCGCGTGGCAACATGCTGATCAAAGGGCAGGGCGGTGATGTTGATGTGGGACGCGGTTTGGAACTATGCCGCTTCGCCGCAGATCTTGGCGACAAGAACGCGCAAACCGATCTCGGCGGGTATTTGCTGATGGGCAAAGTGACCGAGCGCAAGCCCGTCGAGGCGCGTGAATGGCTGACCAGAGCGGCCAACCAGGAACAGGGCAATGCCAGCTATTTGCTCGGCCAGATTTACGAGAAAGGTGACGGGGTTGGTCGCGACACCACGAAGTCACGCGATTGGTACAAAATTGCTCACCGGCTTGGCCGTGATGATGCGCCTTATCGGTTGATGCTGTCATTCCTTACCGATGCAGCGAGCAAGCGCGATGGAAAGACAGTGATCGATCCTGCCTATACTCCGCATATTCTCGAATGGGGCCGGATCGCGGCACAGGTCGACTACAATGAAGAGCGCCGCAAACAAGCGGCCGACATCGTGGCCGAGCTGGAAAGCTAGTCAACACTCATCTGGATTTTGAGCGGTTAGCGCGGCATTTAGCGCTGAGCCAAGTCGCCCTCTAGTCACCTTCTCCGGGCTCGGCAGAGAAGAACTTCTCCATTTTGCCTTCCATGCCTTTATAGTCGTCTGCATCGGCAGGCGGCTCTTTCTGGCTGGTGATGTTTGGCCATTCCGCCGAGTACTTGGTATTCATCTCGAGAATTTTCTCGAGGCCATCTTCGGTGTCGGGCAGAATTGCTTCGGCGGGACACTCTGGCTCGCACACGCCGCAATCGATACATTCGCTGGGGTTGATGACCAGCATGTTCTCGCCTTCATAGAAGCAATCCACCGGACAGACTTCGACGCAATCGGTATATTTGCATTTGATGCACGCATCGGTGACGACATATGTCATTGCGGCGTATTCCTTTTATTCTGAAACGCTCGGAAGAAATTCTCTTTGGCCTGCTATGGTCGTTCGCCTTGCGGGTCAAGAACGCGATAGCATGACTGTGCGACAGCGGGCGGTCCACGGCGCTCGGGAATGGAGAGAATTTCTATCACGGTCACGCCGCTTCCTATCGGCAAGACCAGTACGTCTCCGACCGACACTGTATAGCTGTCGCGTTCAATCCGGTTGCCGTTACAGCGTATGTGCCCTTCGTCCACCAGCTGATGCGCCTGACTGCGCGTTTTGGCAAAGCGCAAATAGCAAAGCAGCCGGTCGATCCTCATGCAGATTTCATACTACCGGACAAGAACCGCCAAAGCTGCAAACGCGTTGCCTTCGCGCGGTTTGGTTGGCTTTGAGCGTTCCTGCTTGCGCCGCGATGGGCGCCATTCGCACGAATCGGGGGTCGCCGGGCCAAAAGCGCCTTCGGGTAGAGCCTTTGCCGCGTGAATGCGGAACCCTGCGGCACCAAGCAGTCTTTTGTAGCTATCGGGAGTAAGCCCGGTCGAAATCGCCAATGCCGGGTCGACAAAGAAACGCTTCTTGCCTGTCTTTGCACGCGCATCATGCGTGGCCCGGAGGATTTTCTCGGCAATATCGATCCGCACGGCCTGCTTGCCGGCGGGCCGGTAGCCAGAAGGATGCTTGCCCGCGCCATCGATGACTGGAATCATCGCATCGTTGAGCGGCCTGCGATCAACCCCCATCGCGTGGAGCACTTTGCGTGGTGCTGGCTTGAGCAGCACTGGTGCAAAGATGTCGAGCGCACCGAAAGTGACACCAAGGCGGCGCAGGAAAGGCCTCATTTCCTTGGGTAAGTGTTGCAGGCCCGCTTTTTCGCGAGTGACAAAGCCGTGACCGGCAATCAGCGTGAGCAGTAAGGCGCGCGCTTCAGATCCGGCATCTGAGTCATGCGTTGCGTCCTCCATTTTGCCGAGCGGCGCTATAGATTCGATCTGTTTTGCGAGCCATCCCTCAAGCGCTTTGGTCAATATTGCCCGATCTGCTTCGTTCAGAACATCCAGATCACGCTCTAGTGCCAGTTTCGTGCGTGCCGGATTGGTGCCGAGATCGAGTTTGGCAATCCGCTGCGCCTCCCACCAGACCGCACCCTTTCGGAGTTCAAGCGTATCGAGTCCTCCATCTGCCAATCTGCGCGCTCTTTCGCCGAGAATACGCGGCAGAGCCTTCTCGCCTGCTGACAGCAGCATCTTACGATCGGTGTGATTGGCACTTGGATCAACCGTGAAACGGAACCCTTTCACCTCGCCAATGGGCTCGTCCTCAACCGAGAGTACGCCGTCATCAGACAGATTCACGGCTAACAACGAGGCGTCCTGGCCTAAAGATTTCATCAGGATTGCAGTCCTTCTACTCACAAAACGTTCGGTCAGCCGCCCATGCAGTGCATCGGACAGCTTGGCCTCGACGCCCCTTGCGCGGCTGGCCATTTCATCGCGCGCTAGAACCCAATCGGGTCTCTGGCAAATGTAAGCCCAACTGCGGATCGCGGCAATTCGCCCCTGCAGCGCGTGAATGTCGCCCTGCATATTGTCGAGTTCAGAAATCCGCGCCGCAACATAATCGGCGCCGATATAGTCGTGCCGCAGATCCTGCCACAGTCGCGCGACGAAGCGCGAATGCGTCTCGGCGCCCTGTTGGCGGAAGTCTGGCAGCGAACAAACTTCCCAGAATCTACGGACTTGCGACGCCGTCTTGACGTCCTTGCCAATAGGATCATCTGCCAAGCGCTTTAAAACCGCCAGATCAACCGTCTCGGGCATGATCTGCAATTCGGGTTCATGCGGAATGCGTTCGAGATCGCCGATCAGGACTTTGAGCGTATCGAAACGCGGCTGCGCGTCGCGCCAATACAGCTTGGTCATCGGCGCGAACCGGTGCTCTTCGATTGCGTAGATCTCTTCTTCAGTAAATTCGGCCGGTTCCGCTTTGGTATCGCCTGCACCCGAAAGCGTACCGAACGTTCCATCACGCTGGTGCCGGCCCGCCCGACCCGCGATTTGCGCCATTTCGGCAGGGCGCAATCGCCGCATCCGCACGCCGTCAAATTTCTTCAGCGATGCGAAGGCCACATGATTGATGTCGAGATTTAGACCCATCCCGATCGCGTCTGTTGCGACGATGTAATCAACTTCGCCCGATTGGAAGAGTTCGACCTGGCGATTGCGGGTTTCCGGGCTCAGCGCGCCCATGACAACGGCGGAGCCACCACGAAAACGGCGGAGCATCTCGGCAACCGCGTAAACTTGCTCGGCCGAAAAGGCGACAATCGCGCTGCGAGGAGGCAGACGGGAGAGTTTGCGTGGGCCAATATGGGTGAGTGTAGAAAAACGCGGGCGTTCGGAAATCTCCGCCTTTGGAATGAGCGAACGCACAAGCGGTGCCAGCGTCGCAGCGCCCAATAACAACGTCTCCTCACGACCGCGTGCATGGAGCAAGTGGTCGGTAAAGATATGGCCGCGCTCGCGGTTTCCGCCGAGCTGTGCTTCATCGAGCGCGACGAAGGCATGGTCGCCGCCATTCTTGGGCATGGCTTCTGCAGTGCACAGAAAATAGCGCGCATTGGGCGGCTCAATCCGCTCTTCGCCCGTAATCAGCGCAACCTGCGCCTCGCCTTTGATCCCGACCACCCGGTCATAGACTTCGCGCGCGAGCAGTCGCAGCGGAAACCCCATCGCACCGCTCGAATGCGCGCACATCCGCTCGATGGCGAGATGGGTCTTGCCAGTGTTGGTGGGTCCCAGGACGGCCTTAATGGTGGATTGGTTGCGCATGTGGTGTGCTTCGCGACCAATGTGGCACTCGCTTGCCCGCCCGGCAACCGCTCGCCGCACGCGATCAACAGCCCGTCTCAAAGCCGAGTCCGCCCGCCGCAGATTAGGGCGGAATTAACTTTAATTCTGCAAGAAACCACGCATAGACGGGCCATTGGGTCGGCCAATGGGTCAAGTCGTCCGCTGATCACGCGCGACTTCAATTGGAGAGCGGGTTGTACACACCGCCTAAAAGCGACGCTGCAGAAGATGCAGCAATAGACGCGCCCTATGATGGGGGCAATGGCGAGACGTCATGGCGTACCGTTGCGCTTACGCACGACCAGATTATTGATGACGACCGCCCGCAAGTTCTCCAACGCGCTAGCGGCCTCACCGAAAAATTCGACGAATGGCGTTTTTCTGCTTCGGAGAGGTTGGAGAAAGTCGATCTGACGCCCGATCTGGCAGAATCGATTGGCAGCAAGCGCTGGTTCCGCGGTCTCGGCACGATGTTGGGGCTCTCCGCCATTGCGCTCGCAATGTGGCCCGACTTCTCACCGCTCGAGGCCGCACCGGTCATGGACGTGAATGACAGCGTTCGTGACGAGTTTCGTAGCCAGATGATCATGCCCCTCGCGCTCGGCGCGGATAGCGGACGGCATATGGGCGCAACACCGACGGTAGTGGAGCTCCAAAGTGCACCGGAGCGCCCGCAACTCGATATGCTCGCGACGTTGGCGCGCGGTGACAGTTTTGGGCGGATGTTGCAGCGGGCTGGTGTCGGCTCGCGCGATGCCGACCGAGTAAGCGAATTGATCGGCCGAACCATGTCGCTGAGCGATATCGAGTCGGGCACGCAGGTGGATATCACATTGGGCCGCCGTCCCGCTCCGGGTGAAACACGGCCCCTCGACAATCTCAGCTTTCGGGCGCGCTTCGATCTCGCTCTGCAGATCGAGCGCGTTGATGGCAATCTGGCGTTAAAACGTATCCCGATCCGGGTTGATGACACGCCGCTGAGGATTCGCGGTACGGTCGGCAGTAGCCTGTATCGCTCTGCCCGTGCAGCAGGGGCTCCAGCCAGTGCCGTCCAGCAATATCTTTCCGCATTGGGCGACCAGATCGATATGGACCGTGAAGTGCGGTCGACCGACACATTCGATATTATTGTATCGCATCGCCGCGCCGCTACTGGTGAGCGCCAGGCGGGCAAGTTGCTCTATGCGGGTATCGATCGCAGCGGAACGCCAAAGACTCAGCTGATGCGCTGGGGCAAAGATGGCCGCTTCTACGAAGCGTCAGGAGTTGGTGAGCAGCGCAGCGGGCTTGTCGCACCTGTGCCGGGTCCGATCAGTTCTCGGTACGGTATGCGCCGCCACCCGATCCTAGGATATCGCCGAATGCACGCGGGTCTCGATTTCCGGGCACGCACCGGCACTCCGATTGTGGCAGTGACTGATGGCCGTGTTGTCGGTGCCGGGCGCATGGGTGGCTGTGGCAAAGCGGTTCGTCTCAATCACTCAGGCAATCTTGCGACACGCTATTGCCATATGAGCCGGATCGCCGTGCGGCGCGGTCAATCGGTCCAGCGCGGGCAGATCATTGGCTATGTTGGTTCAACCGGGCTCTCAACCGGACCGCACTTGCATTACGAGATGTATCGCGGTGGCCGTTCGGTGAACCCTGCATCGGTTCGCTTTGTCACCCGCGCACAGCTTTCGGGCGAGGACCTGCGGAAATTTCGCGCGGCGCTGGCCAAGCTCAAAACGGTAGAAGAAGGCGCTGCGCTCGCTGATCTGGAGCAGAAACCATCGGAAATGGGCGAGCCTGAGCGTGAGATCGATAAGCTGGAAACGCCTAAGAAGATCAGCTGACGCAGCTTTCTGCGCCCGATAATCGAACCGCGGATTGAACCGCGCTGGTAATTGCGGCACATGATGCGGCGATGACTGGATTATTCCCCGACACTCGCCTGCGCCGTACGCGTGCCTCCGGCTGGAGCCGCGCGCTCCACCGCGAAACCGTCTTGACGCCAGCAGACTTGATCTGGCCGCTCTTCGTGACTGAAGGGAGTGGCGTGGAAGAGCCTATCGCCTCTCTGCCAGGCGTATCGCGCTGGTCGGTCGATGGAATCGCTGCACGCGCCAAAGAAGCGGTACAGCTTGGTATTCCATGCATCGCTCTGTTTCCAAACACGCAGCCTGACCGCCGGTCGGACGATGGCGCGGAAGCCCTCAACCCCGACAATCTAATGTGCCGAGCCATCAAGGCGATACGCGACGCGTGCGGCTCGGATGTAGGCATTCTGACTGATGTCGCGCTCGATCCCTACACCGCGCACGGTCAAGATGGTTTGCTCGATGATGCCGGTTATGTGGTGAACGACCCGACTGTCGAAGTGTTGGTTGGGCAGGCCCTCAATCAGACGGTCGCCGGTGCCGACATTATTGCACCATCGGACATGATGGATGGCCGGATTGGCTCGATCCGTGCCGCTCTGGAAGGCGAAGGCCACGTCAATGTGCAGATCATGGCCTATGCGGCCAAATATGCCTCTGCCTTCTACGGGCCGTTTCGTGATGCAGTGGGGTCAGGTGGTCTACTGAAGGGCGATAAGAAAAGTTATCAGATGGATCCAGCCAATGGCGAAGAGGCGCTACGCGAAGTCGCGCTCGATATCTCCGAAGGCGCGGACAGCGTAATGGTCAAACCTGGACTGCCTTACCTCGATATCGTTCGCCGGGTGAAAGAGCGCTTTGAAGTTCCGACCTTCGCGTACCAAGTCAGCGGCGAATACGCGATGATTGAAGCCGCTGCGGCAGCTGGTGCCGGCGATCGCGATGCGCTGGTGCTCGAAACCTTGATGAGCTTCAAACGCGCTGGGTGCACCGGTGTGCTGACCTACCATTCGGAACATGCGGCCAAGCTGTTGAATGGGTGATCTGGTTTTGGAGACTGCCCGGCTTGTCCTTCGCAAGCCGCAGGACGGCGATGCGCTGCTGCAAATGGAATGCTTGAACACTCCAGCAGTAATGGAGCATCTGGGCGGCCCGAAAGAGCTCCATGAGATCGAAGCCAAGCACGCCAAGGTCGAGGCATCATTCGCCCGCGAGAATTTTGGCTTCATGATGGCAATCGAAAAAGCGACTGGAGATATGGTTGGGCATTGTGGCCTGAAACGCGTTGATCATCCATTGGCAAAGAACATTGGCGATTTGGAGGTCGGCTGG
Source organism: Pontixanthobacter sp. CEM42 (assembly GCF_017812015.1). Taxonomy (GTDB): domain Bacteria; phylum Pseudomonadota; class Alphaproteobacteria; order Sphingomonadales; family Sphingomonadaceae; genus Pontixanthobacter. The sequence continues at coordinate 463,902 of NZ_JADQTN010000002.1, forward strand.
CTGATCCGTGAAGATCGATGGCGCATGGGTTATGCCAGTGAAGCTGTTTGCGCGACGCTCGATATGGCGTTTGCGCGCGAACTTGCGCCGCACGTCGTTGCACTCACCAGCGAGCGGAACGCGCCAAGTTGGCGCTTTATGGAAAAGCTTGGAATGGTTCGGCGCAAGGATCTCGATTTTGTCGATCCGGCCTTTGCTGAGCGCGATAGTCCAACGATTGTCTATCGGCTCGACAGCCACGACTGGTTGGCGCGTGCAGCATGAGCGGCTTCCGTTTGGAAACCGAGCGCCTGATCTTGCGCGATTGGCGTGACGAGGACTGGCCGCCTTTTCTTGAACATACCAACACGCCTGCGGTTATGCGCTGGCTCGGTGGAGTCCTCAATGCAGAAAAGCAGGCATGGATGCGGGGCAGGCTGGAGGGATATCAACGCGACCATGGCTTCACTTTCTGGGTGGTTGAACGCAAATCGGACGGCGGTCATCTGGCCGGCGAGATCATCGGTTTTTGCGGATTGAAGATGTCCAACCAAGAAGGTGGTCCGATGGGCGAGCACGAGATTGGTTGGCGGCTACGCGAAGATGCTTGGGGCAAGGGCTATGCCCGAGAAGCGGCGCAGGCGAGTTTGCGCGTCGGCTTCGAACGATTTGACGCGCCGCATATCCTTGCGCTCACGGTTGATGGCAACATTGGCAGCTGGGGCTTGATGGAGCGCCTTGGCATGAAGCGCCGCAAAGATCTCGATTTCGAGAACGATGATTTCAGTGACGAAGATTCAACGATTATCGTCTATCGGATCGGTCGCGATGATTGGCGGGAAGCGGGCTAGATGACACACACACGGCGGTGGCTGTTTGTTGCTACAATACTCACGGGCAGCTTTCTGCTGTTTCTGGTGCAGCCATTGGTTGCGCGCATGGCTTTGCCGCGCCTCGGCGGGGCATCAGCGGTGTGGAACAGCGCAATGCTGGTCTATCAGGCGCTGTTGCTGGGTGGATATGCTTATGCCCATGCTCTTTCGCGTTTCACAATCGCACGGCAAGCAAGCATCCATATCGCGCTTCTGGTTCTCGCCGGCCTAACATTGCCGATTGCGCTGGCCGATTTACCACCCCCTTCGCCGGGACTCGAAGTGGTTTGGGTGCCGCTACTGTTTCTCGCGACAATTGGCCCAGTGTTCTTTGTCGTTTCCGCTCAGGCACCACTGATCCAGCGGTGGTATGCCGCCAATGAGGGTGCGGGCGACCCCTATTGGCTTTATGCGGCATCAAATATCGGCAGCTTCTCGGGATTGTTAGCTTATCCGTTGCTGCTGGAACCGAACTACGCGCTGGCCGATCAAAGTACAGTTTGGAGCGTTGGCTATGGGCTGTTGTTAGCCCTTGTGGTCTTAGCGGCCGTCTCGCGCTGGAAAGCGGCCAACGAGACGGACGATGCTGACGGCCGTGAAAAGGCAGAACCGATCGGCGCACGGCGGATATGTTTGTGGTTGGCGTTAGCCGCCGTGCCGTCAGGCTTGATGCTTTCGACGACGACACATTTGACGACTGACATTGTGGCGATGCCGTTGCTGTGGGTTATTCCTCTAGGTCTATATTTGTTGAGCTTCGTGTTCGCATTCAACGAGAACAGCACAATTGGCTGGGTGTTGGCGAAAGTGGCGCCTGTAACCGTAATATTGCTGGGCAGCTTGGCGATGGTCAGCGGCAGTTCGGGCGGTCTAAACGCTGCTTTGGCGTCTGTGGGTCTGCTGTTTGTCGCTGCGGTGGCGCTGCATCGGCGGCTTTATCAGGATCGGCCGGGAGTTGAGCGTCTGACGTTTTTCTATCTGGTGATGAGTGCGGGCGGCGTCCTGGGCGGCGCGTTCACCGCCTTGCTGGCTCCCGCCCTGTTTGATTGGGTTTGGGAGCACCCGCTCCTCGTCCTTGCAGCTGCTGCCTTGCTACCAAACACACCGCTGATCGATTGGATGAAGCGGTTCGGTTTCGGCGAGAGCAGCAAGCGAATTGCGGTCTTGGTGATTTTGCTGGCCGCGGTTTTGTTCGCCAATCTGCTTGATCACTTTGTCGCGAGCGAGAGCACTCTGGGGCTCTACGCAATGGTCTTGGCGGTCACATTATGCGGCGTACTTGTGTTGGGTAATCGCTGGGCGATGGTAGCGATTTTGCTGGTGTTGATGATTGCCCGCGGCGGATATGCGACGTTGGCGACCTCAATCAAAGGTGATCGCGATCGTAGCTATTTCGGCATTTACACAGTGACCGACGATCCTGTGAACGACAGACGCCGCTTGATCCATGGCACGACCGTTCACGGTGCGCAGAACACCAATCCCGCAGAGCAGTTCGATCCAACTACCTATTACGGACGAACGTCGGGTGTAGGCTTGGCGCTGGCTGCTGCGCCAGAGCTTGTCGGACCGGAAGCAAGTGTTGGTGTTGTTGGTCTCGGTGTCGGGACACTCGCTTGCTATCGGAAGCCCGGACAGAGCTGGGAGTTCTTCGAGATCGATCCCAAGGTGGTGGAATATTCGCGCGACGGCTCGTTCAGTTTTGTCAGCCACTGCAGCCCCAATTCAGAAATGCATATTGGTGATGCACGGGTGGTGCTGGAGGGCATGGAAGACGGTCGCTTCAACATGTTGGTTGTCGATGCGTTTAGCTCGGACTCTATCCCCGTTCATCTGATGACATCAGAAGCGTTCGGATTGTACCGTCGGATGGTCGGCGCTGACGGTGTGGTAATGGTGCACATTTCAAACCGATTTATGGATCTGCAGCCGGTGATTGCGGCTTTGGCCGATGAGCAGGGCCTGACTGCTCGGGTGCGGATTGACAATGCCGATAAGGAAGCGGGCATCACCGCTTCGATGTGGGTCGCGCTGTCTCCCAATCCAGCAAAGATAGAGGAACTGGCTCAATCGGAAGAGAGTGCCGATTGGCAACAGTTACCGCAACGTGTGGATACGGTCTGGACCGATGATTTCGCATCGATCCTCCCTTTCATCCAGTGGGAAAATGTGCTCGGTAAGTGAGTATGAAAAACTCCCGACCCGGCGTCGCCATCATTCCCATTCATGGCAAGAGTCCGCAAATCCACGATAGCGCCTTCGTCGCACCAGGCAGTGTGCTGGTGGGCGATGTCGAGATCGGTGCGGATAGCTCGATCTGGTATAATTGCGTGCTGCGCGCGGATGTCAGCCGGATTGTGATCGGCGAGCGGTCCAATATTCAGGATGGCACCGTAGTCCATTGCGATCCCGAGCGCCCCGGATCACCGGGCGGTTCACCGTGCATCATCGGCGACGATGTTTTGATCGGCCATATGGCGATGGTTCATGGATGCGTGATCGAAGATCGCGGCTTTGTGGGTTTAGGCGCGATTGCGATGAACAATTCTCGAATTGGTAGCGATGCGATGCTGGCGGCTGGCGCGATGCTCACCGAGAACAAGGTGATGGAACCCCGCCAGCTATGGGCGGGGCGCCCGGCGAAGTTCCTGCGTGATCTCCCTGACCCGGCGATTGCAGGGATGCGCGTCGGCGTGGCGCATTATGTCGAGAACGCCAAACACCACAGTGCCGCGGTTGGCGAGGCTGACATTTCCTAAGGCGTCACGACACCAGATGTTGCGCCGCGCAACTGCTTGGCTGCAGCGTTAGCTGTCGGGCATCTTGGTCGCATATTTGAACATATGCGGGACGAAATCCGCCTTCCCGATCTCTAGCCCTTCTGCGCGAAGGATCGCGTAGGCTGTGGTCAGGTGAAAGTAGAAGTTCGGCATCGCCCAATCGCGGATATATTCAGACAGAGTCATCGTGAACTGCATGCCATTAGGCAGATCCATCACCGTCTGGCTGTCGCCGTCTTTCATATCGCCTTCCTTAATCGCGCCAAGGTGCTCGTCCATCTTGGCGAGAACGTTTCTGGCATCGGCGAGAGATGCATCATTGTCATCGCGCGACGTGAAAGCGCGCCCAGTCAACCGCTCGGCCGCTTCGCCCGGCTGGTTGGACAGAAAGCGGATTTGCACCGCCAACGGATGCATGTCGTCCGCAAGCTTGGCTTCGAGCAGGGCATCACCTTTTGAATGCGCTTCGGCTTTGGTCAACAGGCCGGACAACATCGTCAAACCTTGGCGATATACGGGAATTGATTGTTCATAGAGGTTCATGGGGAGGTCTCCTTCACCCACCCATCTATGCAATCAAGTTGCAAATTGCAACTGGAAAAGAAGGGGTGCAAGTCCGTTCAGACTCACGCCCCATTTTGTACCGAACTGAGTTCCGTCAGTCTTTGCTGTCGGCTTTGTCATCGCCGGTTTCCGCGTCAGGCTTCTTCGGGGGTGCCTTCTTTGCCGCCGGCTTCTTTTTCGGCTTCTTCTTTGCTGTGGCCTTCGGGGGGGCCGGGGTCAGTTCGAAGGTGGGCTTTCCATCCTTCACACTCACATGCACTTCGCCGCCGCCGGTCAGTTTGCCGAACAGAAGTTCTTCTGCGAGCGGCTGCTTGATTTTGTCCTGGATTAGGCGGCCCATCGGACGTGCGCCGTAGAGCTTGTCGTACCCATTCGCAGCGAGCCAATCACGTGCATCCGAATCGAACTGGATGTGAACATTTTGGTCGGCCAGCTGCAGCTCGAGTTGCAGGATGAATTTGTCGACCACGCGGCTGACCGTGGTTTTGCCGAGATAGGCAAACGGTACGATCGCATCCAAGCGGTTGCGGAATTCGGGTGTGAACATCTTCTTCACAGCCTCTGTCCCTGCGTCTTCCTTCGACACATCGCCAAACCCGATCCCGCTGCGTGCCATATCGGACGCACCGGCATTGGTGGTCATGACCAGCACAACATTGCGGAAATCGACCGTCTTGCCGTGATGATCGGTCAAACGGCCATTATCCATTACCTGCAACAGAATGTTGAACAGATCCGGATGGGCTTTCTCGATCTCGTCGAGCAGCAACACGCAATGCGGGTTCTGGTCGATGGCATCGGTCAGCAAACCGCCTTGGTCATAACCGACATAGCCCGGAGGCGCACCGATCAAGCGGCTGACGCTGTGACGCTCCATATATTCGGACATATCGAACCGCTTCAGTTCGATACCCATGATTGAGGCTAGCTGGCGCGCGACTTCGGTCTTACCGACGCCGGTAGGACCGCTGAACAGGAACGAGCCGATCGGCTTGTCCGGATCGCGCAGACCGGCACGGCTTAGTTTCATGGCAGTGGAGAGGCGGGTAATCGCTTCATCCTGACCGAATACAACGTGCTTCAGATCTCGCCCAAGATTTTCGAGCGCTTTCTTGTCATCCTTGGAGACTGATTTGGGCGGTATGCGCGCCATCGTTGCGATGACTTGCTCGATCTCGCGCGCGGTGATCTTCTTCTTGCGGCGGCTTGGCGGCATCAGCATTTGCATCGCGCCGACTTCGTCAATCACGTCGATCGCCTTATCGGGCAGCTTCCGGTCGTTGATATAACGGGCCGATAGTTCGACGGCGGTTTTCAGCGCATCGGGTGTGTATTTGACCTTGTGGTGATCCTCGAACGCGCTGCGCAAACCTTTGAGGATCTTGATCGTGTCTTCGACTGTGGGCTCGTTCACATCGATTTTCTGGAACCGGCGCAGCAGCGCGCGGTCCTTCTCGAAGTGATTGCGGAATTCTTTGTACGTGGTCGAGCCGACGCAGCGGATTGTTCCGCCGCTAAGCGCTGGCTTGAGCAGGTTGGAGGCATCCATCGCCCCGCCGCTCGTTGCGCCTGCACCGATCACGGTGTGAATCTCGTCAATGAACAGAACCGCTTCGGGCATTTGCTCGAGCTCGCCCACGACTTGCTTCAGCCGCTCCTCGAAATCGCCACGGTAGCGCGTGCCCGCGAGGAGTGCGCCCATATCAAGCGAGTAAATCACTGCATCGGCGAGCACTTCAGGCACATCGCCTTCAACGATTTTGCGCGCGAGGCCTTCAGCAATCGCGGTTTTCCCGACGCCGGGATCGCCGACATAGAGCGGGTTATTCTTGCTGCGGCGGCACAGAATCTGGATCGTCCGGTCCACTTCCGGACCGCGGCCGATCAGTGGATCGATCTTGCCGTCTTCGGCCTTCTTGTTGAGATTGACCGTAAACTGGTCGAGTGCGGTTTCTTTCTTGCCGCCACCTTCGCCCGGTTTCTCGTCCCCGGTCGTGTCTTCAGCGCCTTGCGGCGTGCCAACATCGAGTTGCTTGCCACCCTTGCCGATGCCGTGACTGATAAAGCTGACTGCATCGAGCCGGCTCATATCCTGCTGCTGGAGGAAATAGACTGCGTAGGAATCACGCTCGGAGAACAATGCGACCAACACATTGGCGCCGGTAACGGTGTCTTTGCCCGAGGATTGTACGTGCAGGATAGCGCGCTGGATCACCCGCTGGAAACCGGCGGTCGGTTGCGGGTCGGAATCTTCCTCTGTTTTGAGCGATTGGTATTCTTGGTCGAGATAGGTTTTCACCACCTCGCTCAATTCACCCAAATCAACGCCGCAGCTTTTCATTACTGCTGCCGCGTCTTCATCTTCGATCAGCGCGAGCAGTAAATGCTCCAGCGTGGCATATTCATGCCGCCGGTCGGACGCATTCGCGAGAGCGTTGTGAAGCGTCTTTTCGAGGTTCTGAGCGAAACTGGGCATTTAGCTATCTTTCTGCGCTAGATAATTAAGTCCTCTTTCGAGGAAGTATGAACAGGCATGGTTAACCAAACCTAAATAGGTATCGAAGCGAGAGCTGTGAACGATTGCCGCCATCAACTCTTTTTCCCGAATAAGGCATCTGCAGCGGCCATATGCGCCGATGCTTTGTCACGGTGCGCCTTCACCCGGGCGATTTCCGCTTCCAGCAGAATGATGCGTTCCGCCAGCTCGTCTTGCGAATAGGGGCCGAGATCCTCGGTCGCGAGCTTGCTCGCGGCGTCGCCGGTGTGGCGGGGGAGGTCGTCGTTTTCCATAATTTACAAACTCGCAAGGGGGAGTGCTTGCTGTCAATGTCAGGTGGGGGTAGTTCGGCGACAAACAAGTGATCTGTTACGACTTAGCCACAGATCGGGTGCTGTTTGAACGTTAGGCAGCACAATAGACGACATAATCGAGCGGAGACTCGAGGGGGTTTTGAATGAGGACCGGAATTCCAGCGACGATGCAGGCCATAGGCTTTGACGAGCCCGGCGGGCCGGATGTGCTGCGTGCGGAGAGCCTGGCTGTACCGCAACCCGCAGAGGGCGAAGTGTTGATCCGCGTCGCCTATGCGGGGGTCAACCGTCCCGATGTGATCCAGCGGATGGGGCGTTATCCGGCCCCTCCAGGCGCATCGCCGATCCCCGGTTTGGAAATTGCGGGTGCAGTGGTTGCCCAGGGTGAGGGCGTAACGCCGGATTCGATAGGGCAGCATGTTTGCGCTCTCGTCACCGGCGGCGGCTATGCCGAATACTGCATTGCAAAGATCGCGCATTGTTTGCCTGTGCCGGAGGGAATGTCGCTTGCCGAAGCGGCGGCACTGCCGGAAACGCTGTTTACCGTGTGGCATAATGTGTTCGAGCGCGGTTGGGCGTGCGAGGGAGAAACTCTGCTTGTGCACGGCGGGACTAGCGGGATCGGCACAATGGCGATCAAGCTGGGCAAGCTGTTCGGCCTGACCGTGATCGTGACGTGTGGAAGCGACGAGAAATGTGCTGCAGCGGTCACAATCGGCGCGGATCATGCGATCAATTACAAATCAGCCGACTTCGTAGAGGAAGTGAAGCGCATCACCGAGGGCAAGGGTGCGCAATTGGTGCTCGACATGGTCTCAGGCGACTACGTGCCGCGCAACCTCGCCTGCCTCGCCGAAGATGGCCGCCATGTAACCATTGCCGTGCTCGGCGGGATGAAGGCGGAATTGAATATGGCACAAATCATGGCGCGGCGGCTGACATTGACGGGTTCGACTTTGCGCGCGAGGCCTGACGAGTTCAAAGCTCTGCTGTGCGATGAAATATTCGGCACCGTTTGGCCACATGTCGAAGATGGCTCGCTGCGCCCTGAAATGGACCGGGTGTTCCCACTGCGCGAGGCGGGCGCGGCCCATGCGCACATGGAAGCCGGCAGCCATATCGGGAAAATCGTATTGGAAACCGGAAATGGCTGAGCGCTACACGCTTCACGAAGATCCACGCAGCGGCAATTGCTACAAGATAAAGCTGACCGCGGCGCTGCTCGGTCTCGCTCTTGAATCCAGACAATATGACATTCTGAAAGGCGAGACACGCACGCCTGACTTTATGGCCAATGTGAACCCGAATGGCCGTATTCCGACTTTGCAAATAGGCGATCGCTTTCTGCCGGAGAGCAATGCAGCCTGTTGGTATCTGGCAGAGGGCTCCTCGCTCATTCCAGATGACCGCTTCACCCGGGCAGAGATGCTCAGCTGGATGTTCTTTGAACAATATAGCCACGAACCCAACATCGCGACATTGCGGTTCTGGATGCAATTTGTTGGTGAGGCGAATTTATCAGAGCAGCAGAAGGCGCAAATCCAGCTGAAACGGATTGCGGGCCAGGATGCGCTCGAATTGATGGATAGGCACCTTGCGACGCGCGAATGGATGGCGGGCGATGCTGCGAGCCTCGCTGATATCGTGCTCTACCCTTATACGCATGTCGCAGATGCAGGCGGATTTCCGCTCGCCGACTATGCGCATATATGGGCGTGGATTGAGCGTGTGCAGGCGCTATCGGATTTTATCGCCATGGATTGAGCGCGCTGGGGCCTCAGTTGTCCTGACTGACATTAGGCACCATCAGTGAAGCAGCGTAATTGCTTGCCGAAATGCAGCGCATGCCCTAGATCATGCCTACGACGGCCGCTCCGCAAGGGGCGGCCCTATTATTTTTGCCCGTATTTTCCGGAGACTTCCCGTGGCGCAAACCAAAGCTCAAGCCAAACCTCTCATGCCGCACGCGACGGCAACATGGCTGATTGACAATAGCGGCCTCGCTTTTGAACAGATTGCTGAATTTTGCGGCCTCCATATCCTCGAAGTGCAGGCGATGGCTGATGATCTTGCGGGTAGCAAATATACTGGTCGTGACCCGTTGCATTCTGGCGAATTGACGCAGGAAGAGATTGCCAAGGGCGAAGCAGATTCGACCTATAGTCTGGTGATGCAAAAGGCTCCGGTCGAAGTTACCCGGACCAAGGGCCCACGTTACACGCCGGTGTCGAAGCGGCAGGATAAGCCCGATGGCATTGCCTGGCTGCTGCGCAATCACCCCGAGATTTCAGATGCGCAGGTTTCGAAGCTGATCGGTACGACGCGCAATACCATCAACGCGATCCGTGACCGGACACACTGGAACATCCAGAACATTCAGCCCAAAGATCCGGTAACGCTGGGTCTGTGTTCGCAGCGCGAACTCGACGCGGTTGTTGCCAAAGCGGCGAAGAACATTCCTGCTCCCGAAGTGGATGAAGATGCCGAAGTCGCGGCTCCGGTCGTCGAGAAAGTCAGCGATAAGGATAAGCTGATTGCTGAACTCCACGCGGAACGTGCAGCGGAAGAAAAAGCTGCGGCTGAAGCTGCGCAGGAAGCCGAAGCTGCTGCATGGCTTGAAGCCAAGCGTGCGGGTGAAGCCGATGGCAGCGCTGCAGCGGCAGAGCAGAATCCGCATGAGGAGCCTGCCGAAGAGAGTGCCGAAGAGGCTACGCAGGACAGCACTGAAGAAAGCGCTGGCGACAGCGCGTAAATTTGCCGCACTTGGCAAAAAGAGACTGAGCTGGCCGGAATGGCCTTGCCCTGACCGCAGGGCGCTGCCATTCCCACTTACATGAGTGTCAGTAGCGCAAGCAATCCGTTCGCCGAAATCGCCTATCACCACGCATCGCCGTGGGACACCGCGTTTGAACCAATGGCGCTGCCCGATATGTTCGCGGCCACCACGCGCCGCTTCCCTAATGCGCCGCTTGCACATTTTATGGGGCGTAGCTTTTCCTACACAGAGCTGTTCAGCGATGCACAGCGCTTTGCGATTGCACTAAAAGAGCGTGGCGTTGCACCGGGTGACCGGATCGGTCTGTTTCTGCCCAATGTCCCGCTCTATATCTCGGTCTATTACGGCGCGATGATGGCTGGCGCTGTGGTGGTAAACTTCTCGCCGCTCTACACAGTTGAGGAACTGGCACAGCAGGTTGCTGATTCTGGCACCAAGATGCTGGTGACTGTCGATGTGCCGGAATTGTTCGATACTGCGGCCAAGGTTCTCGAGTGCTCGGAACTCGAAACGCTAGTGGTCGGCGAACTGGCGACAATGCTGCCTGGACTAAAAGGCCTGGCGATGAGGATTTTCGCGCGCAGCAAGATTGCCAAGATTGCCTATTCGGACACAATCCTTGCTTGGGACCAGCTGCTGCCCGGCGCGAATTGGACACTGTGCTTGGACGAAAAGCACCCTGATTTGCCCGATGTCGCAACCGACGCACTGGCACTGCTCCAATATACCGGAGGCACTACCGGCGCGCCAAAGGGAGCGATGCTCAGTCACGCCAATTTGTCGATCAACGCGCAGCAAGTCGCATCGATTAACCCGTTCGATAATGCGCAGGACGAAGTGTTCATGGGCGCATTGCCGATGTTCCATGTGTTCGCAAACACGGCGCTACTCAATCACGCGATTGTAACCGGGGCGTCGATTGCGATGGTCCCTCGATTTGAAGTTGCGCAGGTGCTGGATACAATAGCCAAGTATGGCGCGACCGGATTTCCTGGCGTGCCAACAATGTTTCAGGCACTGCTTGATAACCCTAAACTCGCGAAGACAGATATGTCCTCGCTCAAGGTCTGTATCTCTGGCGGTGCGCCTATCTCCGCACCGACGCGAGAGAACTTTGAAACCGCAACGGGCGTTCGAGTTGTTGAAGGTTACGGCCTGACTGAAAGTTCAGGCGTTGTATCGGTCAATCCCTACGATGGGGTGCGCAAATCGGGCACCATCGGACAAGTCGTCCCGGGCACAAAGGTTCGTTTCGTCGATAAAGAAGATGCGTCACAACCCGCCAAACCGGGCGAGCCGGGTGAGTTGGTCATTCGTGGACCGCAGATCATGCAAGGCTATTGGAACCGGCCCGAAGCTGCAGCGACCGCCTTTGTCATCATCGACGGCGAGCCGTGGCTGCGGACCGGCGACATCGCAGTCATGGATGATGAAGGCTTCATCCAGATCGTTGATCGCAGCAAGGACATGATCGCTGTCGGCGGCTTCAAAGTCTTTCCGAGCCAAGTTGAAGAAGTGTTGGTCGAGCATGAAGCGGTGAAGGAAGCCCTCGTGATCGGTATGCCGGATGATTATCTTGGCGAAACTCCGCACGCATACATCACGCTCAACGATGGGGTCGATACAAGCGGTGAAGATCTGGCTGCATGGCTCAACGATCGTGTCGGCAAGCATGAGCGCGTGTCGAAAGTCGTTATTCGGTACGAATTACCCAAAACGATGATCGGCAAGCTCGACCGAAAGGCGTTGCGCGCCGAAGTTCAGAAATAGTCTGGATGTGACGCTGCCCAAACGGGCAGGAGTGCCGGCAGCCGCTTAGTTGGCGACGATCAGCTTAGGCTCTTCTTCGCTACCGGCAGACTTGCTTTTGGCAGGACTACTACTTTGCGATCCCTGCGGCGCAAAACGGCCTTCGACCTGAGCGCCTTGCTCAATCGTCAGCGCATCATATTGCACATCGCCACGGATTCTGGCTGATTTTAGAATCACCAATTCGCGAGCGGTAATCGAACCGGTCAATGTGCCGGCCATCCGCGCAGATTCGGCTTTGATCGCGCCGTCGATGACGCTTGACTCGCCTTGAACCAGTGAGGCGCAGGTGATGTCACCTTCTATTGCGCCATCTACGTGCAGTTCGGTTGACGCCGACACATCGCCTTTGATGGTCACGTCCGAACCGATTACCGAAAAGGTCGAGTTCTTGCTGGACATTGGCTTACTGGCCTGACTGACGCGAGGCGTCTGCTGCTCGGGCTTTTTTGAGAACATGGGGGGCTTTCTCCAAGAAGGGGCGAGGATTTACAGGCCGGCCGTTAATGCGCACTTCGAAATGCAAGTGCGGGCCGGTTGAACGGCCGGTGTTGCCAATCGCGCCAATGACATCACCGGCGGCGACATCCTGCCCCACAGTGGCTGCGAATTTGGACATGTGAGCGTAGCGGGTCATCAATCCATTGCCGTGGCTGACCTCGACGGTTTTGCCGTAGCCGGATTTCCAGCCGACATATGACACGGTGCCCTGCGCAGCGGAATAGATCGGCGCGCCGCGAGGGCCTTTGAAGTCGAGCCCGGAATGCATCGCGCCGCGCCGGGTGAATGGATCACGTCGATAGCCAAAGCCGGACGAAATGGACTCCGGATTAGCAGGGGCTACTTGTGGAATACCTTGAAGGCCGCGCTCCAACGCCGCCATCCGGGCCATGCTGAGGCCGAGCCGCTCAAATCGCGGATCAATTTCGCCGTTTGCACTGGTCGATAGGGTATTGAGGGGACCACCCATCGCTTCTTGACCAGCGTACTGTTCGATGGCGCGCGGATCGAGGCCGAGCTGCCGGATAGCACTGGCAGCTCGCGCTGCACGGCGATCAGCGAAACGTGTCAGCCGTTCAACAAAGGCCAGTTGGCGTGCTTCAAGTTCGGCAAGCGCTGCTGCTTCCGGGATCAATGCGCTGATCTTGGAAACAGTTTCAGTCGCTTCGCTGGTCGAATCGGTGACTGTGTCATTTTCGGACTTGGTAGTAACATCCTCGGGCAGCGCTGCTGCTGCCGCTTCCACAAAATCCTGTCGTGCAGCAAGATCAGCCGCAACCTTATCGATGTCGCCTGAATAGGCATCGATGCGTTCTTGCGTCGTAGCTACGCGCGCTTCACGTTCTAACAGAGATGAGCGTTCAGCCTGTGCCTGATATTGGGCCCATGCCATAACCGCCATGGATATACCCCAAGCGAGCAAAGCCGCCAGCACTGCAAGCGCTGCGACTTTCTGAACTTTGGACGATACTTTGATGAAGCGAACTTGGCCTTGGGACCGCATGAAAAATTCGCGATCCGGGAACCAGTCAGCCAAACGGCTACGCCAACCGTCTGCTGTTGTGTTCTTATCCAATGAAAGTCCCCACGACCCGATTCTTGTTATTGAACAGCGCAGCTAGCATGCCAAGCGCTTAGGGTCGAATCGGTTTACCCTTGCGTAAGTGCATTCGGAGCCGAATCGACAGAATCCCGGGATGAAACGTTTGAGCGTTCCCATTATTGGACAGAATCGGTGCGCGAATCGTTGGCTGGCACGTACCAGCTGTTCGATTCGCGGAGTGTAATTTGGCTGCCTGACAGAACTCGCAGCCGCTGCTAGACGGTCTGCATGACAATCCGGACAGGGCTTCTCGGCGGCAGTTTCAATCCTGCCCATGGCGGGCATCGCCGGGTGTCGCTGTTCGCGATGGATGCACTGGGGCTGGATGAAATCTGGTGGCTGGTTTCACCGGGAAATCCGCTCAAGCCCAAAACAGGCATGGCGCCTCTCGCCGTGCGGATGCAGTCCGCCATCGAGCAAGCGAAACGCGTGCCGATCAAAGTCACTGCGATCGAGCGCGAAATGCAGACGCGTTACACAGTCGATACACTTAAGAAGATCACTCAGCGTTATCCCAAACGCAATTTCACATGGCTCATGGGTTCAGATAATCTCGCGCAATTCCACCGTTGGCGGCGTTGGCGGGATATCGCGCGGACAATGCCGATTGCGGTGATCGCGCGGCCCGGCTATGATGCAGATGCTGTTGCCAGTCCCGCAATGGCGTGGCTCAGACGTTATCAGACATCTGCAGCGCAGTTTAGACATGGGACCATAAGGAGCGCACCGGCACTGGTGACATTACGATTTGACCCTGATTCACGCTCGGCTACCGCCATTCGGCAGGCCGATCCGAACTGGGCATCCCGATTGTCGGCCAATTCGCTGCGTGACCAAGTGACCCACCGCATAGTTTCAACAAATGAAGCGATAACAGCAGCATGATAGGCTGCTCGTTCTTTCCATCGACCAATTATACAAAGTTCATTCATGATAACCGAGGTATCCAAAACGCCTATGACTCAGGCGCCACCAACCAATGCCGATTCTGCTATGACTGAGGTCAAGGCTGAGCCTGGCTCGCCGTTAGCCGTCGTGCTGTCACAGCTAGACGACGATCAGGCGCAAGACATCGTGACGATCCCGCTTGAAGGAAAATCGAGCATCGCTGATCACATGGTGATCGCTTCTGGCCGTTCGACACGGCAAGTCGCCTCAATGGCGCAAAAGCTGGCAGAGCGGATCAAGAAGGAAGGGCATGGCCCGGTTCGCTTGGAAGGCTTGCCGGCAGCGGATTGGGTGCTGATCGATGGCGGTGATGTTGTCGTCCACTTGTTTCGTCCCGAAGTCCGTAGCTTCTACAATCTCGAACGGATGTGGGCTTTCGGCGATGCACCTCCGGTGGCATCGGGTAACGCGTAACAACTGGCTGCGCGGCACTGATCCATGCGGCTTCATGTTATCGCGCGCGGAAAGATCGCCCGGTCTCCAGAGGCTGAGTTGGTCGCGCGCTATGAAAAGCGCCTGACATGGCCAGTGAAACTCACGGAACTGCCTGAAACCGGCGGCAAAATCCCAGAGCCGCAAACTCCGTTCAAAACCGTCCTGCTTGATGAGCGGGGGAAGCAATTCGATTCGCAAAGTTTCGCCGCGCTACTTGGCGGGTGGCGTGATGATGGCATGCGTGAAGTACGTTTTGTGATTGGCGCGGCGGACGGGCATACGCGCGAAGAACGCGATCAGGCCGATGTGCTGTTGGCATTCGGAAAAGCCACTTGGCCGCATTTGATTGCCCGGGCGATGTTGATGGAGCAACTCTACCGTGCCACGACAATCCTTGCCGGGCATCCCTATCATCGTGCAGGGTAGGCCTATGCGGTTCGCGCCTAAATTTTTTGTTCTGGCATTTCTTGTGCCCGTTGCTGCGGGAACGGTCGCCTATGCGCAGCGCGATGCGGTGTTTGATGATCCGGCGACGACGCGAGAAGCGCTGAACCGCGCGCTCACTGAAGCAAAGGACGCCGAAGAACGCGGCCAACGGTTAGAGGCTGAGGCCCGCGCCGCCACCGAGGCTGCGGAGAAAACCGCCACTGAAGCTGCCGCACTGGCTGCGCGCATCCAGCAAGCGGAAGCGGGTATCGCTGCTGCTGAGGCGCGCATTGCGTTGATCGGTGAGCAGCAAAACACATTAAACCGGAGGCTGGCGGCGCGGCGTGGTCCGCTTGTGCGGTTGACCGGTGCGCTGCAAAAGCTTGCCCGCCGCCCGTTGGCGCTCTCCGCACTGAAGCCGGGCAGCCTGCGCGAGACCGTCTATCTGCGCGCCATGCTTGAAAGCACGATCCCTGAAGTACGCAAGCGGACGGCGGCACTTCGCGGCGAGATCGAAAAAGGCCTCGCGCTTGAGGAAGAGGCGCAGCAAGCGCTTTCCGCATTGCGAGCCAGCGAAGAACAGCTCGACGAGCGGCGGAGTAGCCTTGCCGCTCTTGAAACGCGGCAACGTTTGGCATCACGCCAAGCCAGCGGCGACGCCGATCGCGAAGTCGAACGCGCTCTGGCTTTGGCGGAAGAAGCGCGCGACCTTGATTCGCTGGTTGATCAACTCGATGCTGCGGGTAGCCTGCGCAAAGAACTGGCGGCGCTCCCTGGGCCAACCATGCGCCCCAGCAGTCCGCAAACATCGCTCGCCAGCGGCACACCTTCGCCAACGCCAACTTCAACCGGCCCTGCATCTGGGTTCCGCCTACCCGTATCGGGCCGCACAATCGCCGGCTTCGGTGAAGCAAGCGATGGCGGAGTGCGCAATTCTGGCATTTCACTCTCGCCTCGCACGGGCGCGCAGATCGTTGCACCAGCGGAAGGGCGCGTGGCCTTTGCAGGCCCGTACCGCGGTTATGACCGTATCGTGATCATTGAGCATGTTGGCGGCTGGACCAGCCTTGTAACCGGTCTTGCTCGCACAGATATTTCTGTCGGTCAGGAACTGGTGTCCGGATCGCCACTTGGCGTCGCCGGGTCGGAGCTGCCAGTTGTTACATTCGAGTTGCGTCGCAACGGCACACCGGTGAATCCGCTCGAATATTTGCAGTAGATTGACCAAAGTCTCGCCCACTTCATCGGTGCGCGTCAGTAACTCATCGAAACCCGTTCGCCCCAGCGTGGGACGCTATGAGAGGAGCGACCAATCCTCATCTGGTATTCAGCAAACATGCGCGATAGTGTCTGCAGAAATCGAAAGGCCCATTCTATGAAACTGGCTCGCACGAAATTTGCCTCCATCGCCCGCTCCACAGCGCTCGTGACCGCTGTCGCGCTTATTCCTGCGACCACCGCCGGTTTCGCCCAAGTCGATGGGCGTGTTGGTCCGGAGTTCGCAAAATTGTTCGCAACTTATCAGCAGATTAAGGCGAATTATGTTGAGGAAGTCGACGATGAGACACTGATTCGCGGCGCGATTGACGGAATGCTGGCATCGCTGGATCCGCATTCGGGCTATCTTGACGGTTCGGACCTCCAACGCCTCGAAACAATGATCGATGGCAATTATTCCGGCCTCGGCCTTTCGGTCATCATGGATGACGGCGCGGTCAAGATTATTTCGCCTTTCCGTGGCAGCCCCGCTGACAAGGCGGGCATCAAGGCTGGCGATTACATTACTCACCTCGATGGTGAACTGATTTATGGCGGCGATCTGGATGAAGCAGTGAGCCGTATGCGCGGCCCTGCGGGCACATCCATTCGTCTGACTGTATTCCGCTCCGGCCGTGACGAGCCATTTGATGTGACGGTTACGCGCGGCGTGATCGAGCTTGAGCCGGTCACTCACTCGCTGGCTGATGGCAATATCGGCGTAATTGCAGTCAATGAATTCTCGCGCGATGTCGGTTCTGACGTGTTCAAAGCTTGGCAGGCAATCCGCAAGGAGGCGACTGGGCGCGTGAACGGTCTGGTCCTCGATTTGCGCTCGAACCCGGGCGGTTCGCTCGACGAAGCTGTCGCATTGTCCGATTTGTTCCTCGAAGAGGGTCGGATTGTCTCCCAGCGCGGGCGCGCTCGCGGTGAAACCATCTATTACGATTCCGAATCGGTATTCCGCGGCGCGATTGCATCTGATCTGCCGGTTGTGGTTTTAATCGACGCAGGTTCTGCTTCTGCTTCCGAAATCGTTGCTGGCGCGCTGCAAGACCACCGCCGCGCGGTGATTATGGGGCAACAAAGCTTCGGTAAGGGCAGTGTCCAAACACTGCTCGCGCTGGGCCGCGATAGTGCTCTGAAGCTCACCACTGCGCGCTATTATACGCCAGCAGGCAAATCGGTGCAGGAGGGCGGGATCACGCCTGACATCAAGGTACCACAATTGTCCGATCCGGATTACGAGAAACGCGCGAAGTTCCAACTCCGCGAATCCGATCTGCGTGGACATTTGGTCAATGAGCTGGCTCTGGAAGACAAGGCATTGGAAGCCGACAAGCTGGACGATCCGCGTTTCCAACTGACTTCCGCCGAGCTGAAAGAGCAAGGCGTCGAGGATTTCCAACTGCATTATGCTCTCGAAACTCTGCGCCGCACTAAGACCAGCACCGTAGCCCGTCGCGACTAAACGATGATCGACACGCCCAATGGTCGTTTGGCGCAGCGGCTTGCGCTCGCCATCCCAGCGTTGTTGCTCGGCGGGGCCTATGCCTCTGAATATGTGTTCGGCCTGTTTCCTTGCGAAATGTGCTGGTGGCAGCGCTGGCCGCATTTTGCGGCATTAGGCTTGGCGCTCGTTTCAATTGGAGTGCCGCCGCACCGCATTTGGGTTGCTCTTGCCGCACTCGCGATTGTCGCTTCCGGACTGATTGGCGGATTTCACGCGGGCGTCGAATATGGCTGGTGGGAAGGGGTCACCGATTGCGCGGTCACAACTGCTGCCGAAGGTGTCAGCGCGCTCGATGCAATCATGAACGCACCATTGGTCCGGTGCGACAAATCGCCGTGGGACCTGTTCGGTATTAGCCTTGCCGGGTGGAATTTCCTGATTTCGACTGCTGCGGGTTGCACAATTCTCGGATTGCTGGCCAAAGGTCGCGCATGAGTAAGATGAACAAAAGTAAAGTCGATATCGACCGGATGATCCGCGTAGACCAGGCAGGCGAATTCGGCGCAACGCGCATCTATGCAGGTCAGCTTGCAGTAATGGGTGACCGCCATCCGATGTCGGCCGAAATTACGGCGATGGCAGCGGAAGAAGATCGCCATCACGAGAAATTCAATGCACTGATGGCGCGTCGCGGTGTGCGCCCGACAGTTCTGCACCCATTCTGGTCAGCGGCTGGCTATGCGCTGGGCGCGGGCACGGCATTGTTGGGCCCAGAGGCGGCGATGGCCTGCACAGCAGCCGTCGAGACCGAGATCGACAAACACTACTCGGACCAGCTTGATGCGCTTGAAAAGGATGGCGCGGATCCAGAACTGGCGGACATGATCGAAGAATTCCGCGAAGATGAGCGTGAGCATCGCGATACGGCCTTGGCTGCCGGTGCTGAAAAAGCACCTGCCTATCCGTTCTTGTCTGGTGCAATTCGCCTTGGTTGCCGAGTGGCAATCAAACTGGCGGAACGGGTCTGACCCAGCTTCACACGGGAACCACTTCCCCCTTTTGTGCGCTTCATATAGTGTTCAGCGCATCGCGCGCTTAGTGCCGCTTCATATTATTTGTCACGGGATCTGACTGATGAAAAACCTACTCGCCGCTTCACTACTCGCCGCATCTACGATGTTGGCAGCGCCTGCCGCCGCGCAGGATGAAGCGGGTGATAAGGTCAATATGGTCATTATCTATGGCGATGATGCGTGTCCCGAATCGACCGAAGACGTGATCAATGTGTGCGCGCGCAAGGCGGAGGGCGAGCGTTACCGCATCCCTGAGAATCTGCGCGAAAGCGACAGCGGTGAGAACGTCGCCTGGGCAGAGCGCGTAGAGAGTTTTGAAACTGTCGGAGCGTTTGGCACTTTGTCTTGCTCTCCAGCAGGTGCGGGCGGTGTTACCGGCTGTACACAAGAAATGATCAACGCTGCCTACGGCGAAAAGGGCGAAAGCAAGAACATTCGTTTCGGGCAGTTGATCGAAGAAGCTCGCGCTGAGCGTTTGGCAGAAATCGATAGCGATGCCGCAGAAGAGCAACAGCGGGTTGAGCAGATTGAGCGTGAATATCTTGAGCGCTTGGAGAAAGAGCGCGATGCGCCGCTTCCGGGTGATGAAGGCAATGCGGCCGATGCAGAGCCTCTGCCTGATCCGAACGCAACCCCGGAAGGCTAAGCGACTAAGTTAACTCGCAGATAGGCAGAATTAACCTTCCTAGGGTAAGGCGAGGCCCATGAGCACGCCAATCAAGATCCTTAGTGTTTTCGGCACACGTCCCGAAGCCATCAAATTCTTCCCGCTAGTTCACGCGCTAGAGCGTGACGAGCGGTTCGACTCGCGCGTTTGCGTGTCAGGTCAACATCGCGGAATGCTTGATCAGGTGCTTGAGATTGCTAACATTGTGCCGGACCATGATCTTGATCTGATGCAGCCCGATCAGACGTTGGATGCACTGACCGCCAACCTTTTGACCGGTATCGGCAAGGTGCTCGACAAAGAGAAACCAGATTGGGTGATGGTCCAAGGCGATACCGCGACCGCTATGAGCGGCGCACTGGCTGCTTATTATCGCAAGATCCCGGTCGCGCATGTCGAAGCCGGTCTGCGCAGCGGTAATATCCATCATCCATGGCCGGAAGAGGTCAATCGCAAGATTGTTGGCAGCTTTGCTGCGTTGCATTTCGCCCCGACCGAAACGGCCGCAAATGCACTGAAGCGCGAGGCAATTGATCCGGCTGGCATCCATGTCACCGGCAATACTGTCATCGATGCGTTGCACTGGATCACGGCACAGATCGAGCAGAAGCCCGAACTGGCAACTAATCTGGCCGATCTGGAGACACGCTTTTCCGGCAAACGCATCATAGGTGTGACCAGTCATCGTCGAGAAAACTTCGGCGGCGGAATGGAGGCGATTGCCGATGCAATCCGCCGCATTGCCGCGCGCGATGACGTTGCAATGATTTTTCCGGTTCACCTGAATCCCAATGTTCGCAAGGTGATGAATGCGGAGCTTGAAGGGTTGGATAATGTCGCGCTGATTGAACCGCTCGATTACCCGCATTTTGCGCGCCTGCTTGATATTTGCACGCTAATGCTGACTGACAGCGGCGGTGTGCAGGAAGAAGCGCCAGCGCTTGGTAAGCCAGTACTTGTGATGCGTGAGACCACTGAGAGGCCAGAAGGTGTCGAAGCGGGTACAGCTAAACTGGTTGGAACCGACGCGGATATGATCGTCGCTGAATGTAATCGGTTGCTTGACGATCAGGCCGCTTACGAAGCGATGTCTCAGTCCCACAACCCATTTGGCGATGGTCAAGCGGTGGGCCGCATTGTTGAGGCTCTGGCTGAGAACTGATCCGGTTCGCGTAAGCGAATCGCAAGGCCGCTCAAACGTTCTGGCGCCCGCCCGAGCTTATGCGAGGCAGCCAAGCTGACGGATGTCAGCGCCCGGCGCTTGAGGGTCTGAACAAACAACCATCGTTACCGCTATATTTACCCTTTGCCCGTAATTGTCAGGCTGTAACTTTATCAGCAGGACAATCATGCGCGGCGAAGAAAAACCTCAAGTCTGTGTTATCGGCCTTGGCTATATCGGTCTCCCGACGGCCGCGATTATCGCGCGGGCAAATTGCCCCGTCACTGGTGTCGACGTAACCGAGAGTGTCGTTGAGACGATCAATCGCGGCGAAATCCACATCGAGGAAGTCGATCTTGACGGGCTAGTTCGCGGTGTAGTCCAGCGCGGGATGCTCAAAGCGTCGACCGAGATTGTCCCTGCGGACGTATTCGTGATCGCTGTCCCAACACCGTTTGAAAAAGACGGTCACCATACGCCGGACACATCTTACGTCATGTCCGCCGCCGCCGAAGTGGCTGGCGTTTTGAAGAAGGGTGATACAATCATCCTCGAATCGACATCGCCCGTCGGCACGACTGAGGCGATGCGCGAATTGATCTCAGGCCTGCGCCCAGACCTCAAACTCCCCGGCAAGACCGATGAAACGCCCGATGTGGCGATTGCATATTGCCCCGAGCGCGTTCTTCCGGGGAAAATCCTAGAGGAATTGACCCATAATGACCGATCTATTGGCGGCATCACCCCGCGTTGCGCCCGCAAGGCGCTGGCATTCTACAAGCGTTTCGTGCGCGGAACTTGCGTAACCACTGACGCTCGGTCGGCGGAGATGACCAAACTGGTCGAAAATGCCTATCGTGACGTGAATATCGCTTTTGCAAACGAACTCTCGATGATCTCGGACGAGATGGATCTGGATGTTTGGGAGGTTATCAAATTAGCCAATCGGCATCCGCGCGTAAACATTCTGCAGCCGGGTCCAGGTGTCGGCGGGCACTGCATTGCGGTCGACCCCTATTTTATCATCCACGGCGCGCCCGAGCAGTCACCACTGATCCGTACAGGCCGCGAAGTGAATGACGCGAAAATGCACCATGTGGTTGAGCAAGCGACCAAGCTGATCGAAGCGAACCCCGGCGCGCCGGTCGCGTGTCTGGGATTAGCATTTAAAGCCAATATCGATGACTTTCGGGAAAGCCCCGCACGATTTGTCGCAGCGAAGATTGCCCGCCAGTTTGGCGAGCGGGTGAAAATCGTCGAGCCCTATGCGGCTGAATTACCCCGTGAATTTGAATCAACCGGCGCTGAACTGGTCGATATCGACTTCGCGTTGGAGAATTGCGGAATTCTGATCGTTCTGGTCGACCATGATATCTTCAAAGTCGTGCCTGCCGAGGAACGCCAGCATGCGATTGTCTATGACACGCGCGGCATCTGGCCCGATGCGCAGATGAAACCGAGCAAGCCAGGCCTTCGCTTAGCCAGTTAACACAGCCCGCCAATTACACGCTGTAATAAGCGCGGTACCATTCCACGAACCGCCGGATTCCATCGCGGAAATCGGTCTGCGGTTGGTATCCGGTAAGCGTTTTAAGCAAATCGGCGTTGGCCCAAGTGGCGGGAACGTCGCCTTTCTGCATTTCCATGTAGTTGCGCTCAGCCTTCACACCGCATTCTTCTTCTATCGCATCGATAAAGTCGGTGAGCTTCACCTTGTCGCTATTGCCGATATTGACCACGCGGAACGGTGCGGCAGGGGATAGGCTGTCGCCTTCGGCAATATCATCTTTGCTTTCAGGACGCTCCGGCACCGCATCAATCAGCAACCGGATCCCGCGCACCAGATCGGTTACGAAGGTGAAATCGCGGTACATTTCGCCGTGATTATAGATGTCGATGGGCGTGCCATCGAGAATACCCTTGGTAAATTTGAATAGCGCCATATCGGGCCGACCCCACGGCCCGTAGACAGTAAAGAAGCGGAACATAGTCGTCGGTAGCTTCCACAGATGGGCGTAGGAATGGGCCATCGACTCATTCGCTTTTTTGGTCGCGGCGTAGAAGGTGAGTGGAGTTTCGACCCGCTCCAATTCGTCGAATGGCATTTCTTCATTTGCGCCATAGACGCTGCTGGTGCTGGCCATCAGCAGATGGTCGACATCCAATTCGCGTGCGCACTCCATGATGTTGAATGTGCCGGTGATGTTGGAATCGAGATAGGCGCGTGGATTTTCCAAGCTGTATCGAACCCCGGCTTGAGCCGCCAAATGGACGATTACATCTGGCTTTTCTTTGAGCATCAAATCGCGCAGCGCATCGAAATCTTCGAGCATTCCAACATGCGCTTTGAAATGCTCGTTCTGGAGCAGCATTTGATGGCGTCGTTCTTTGATGCGGACATCGTAATAATCGGTCATTCCGTCAAAACCGACGACTGCAAAGCCCTCTTTCAAGAGCAATTGAGCGAGATGGAAGCCGATGAAACCGGCTGTTCCGGTGACGAGAACCTTGCGCATTGTGTCTGTACCCTTGGAAATTGGCGGAGCGTTATTTCGCCCCGAACCCTCCCAGCACGACGCGGATCGTCTTCAACGCGATCAGCATGTCGAGCCAGTGGGAGATGTTTTTCACATAGTAGAAATCGTAACGGAGTTTTGCGTTCGCATCGCCGAGATCGGTGACGTGGCCCTGATTGACTTGCGCCCATCCGGTCAGCCCCGGACGGACGATATGGCGGTAGGAATAGAAGGGGATTTCCTTCTCGTACCATTCGGAAAGGCTGGTTGCCTCGGGCCTCGGACCGATCCAGCTCATCTCACCCTTCAGGATGTTCCAAGCCTGCGGCAATTCGTCCAACCGGACTTTGCGCAGGAAACGGCCGACGCGTGTAATGCGGTCATCATCGCTCTTCGTCATCGCATCTTCGCGCTTGGCCAAGGCATCATCCTGAACCTCACGGGTTCGCATGGTGCGGAATTTGACCATCCGGAACATCTCGCCGCGAAAGCCCGTTCGTTCTTGAATGAACAGGACAGAACCCTTCGAGTCCATTTTGATGATCAGCCCGATGGCCGCCATCAGAATGAGTAGCACGGGGCTTAGTATCAGCACTGCCAGCACATCAATTGTGCGCTTGAGAGCCATATAGGGCAGATTGGGTATCAGTGAGCCAAGCACATTTTCGCTGAGTCGATCGATCCGGACTTGTCCGGTCTCCAACTCCAGAATCTGGCGGTAATGATAGACCGGAATCCCATGCAGCGCGGCTTTGGCGAACAGTCGTTCCCATTCGTCTTGGTGATCAAAATGTAGATCGCCGACCAGCGAACCTTGTAGAGTGCGATTGTCGATCATCGCCTCGACGTCTGCAAGCGAGCTGACGCGATGTTGGCCGGGCCGATCAGGCAGTTCAGATACGCGCCCACCTTCGACAATATATTGCGGCTTGCTGCCCAAGCGGGTCAATGCGGTCAGAGTGTAACTGGTGATCAAAGTCGCGACGAAGCACGAGCCGATCAGCGAAACACTATAAGGTGCGCGGATAATGAAAATCACCGAGGCCGCTACCGCAAAGGTCAGAAAATTGACCGGTAGTACGTAGGAAAGCCTGCGCGCCTTCGCATAGAGTCGCAGCCGTGCGAGGATATACCAACTGGCGACGCAGGCGATAATGACTGCCGGGACGGTACTTTCGACAATCGGTGATGTCAGGCTGGGGTCGCGCGCAGCAAACCAGATCAGCAAGGGGGCAACCACACCAAACAGCAAATAGCAGGTAAACTGTACGCCCTGTCTGGTCAGCGGATGGCTGTCTTGTACAACCTTTGGTTCCGCCTGTTGCATCAGCATCGAAAGTCCCTTCGGATCGCTGTGACGGCGATCAACCCCGTTAGCCAGCTATCGCAAGCTGCCCGCCACCTAAGCAATTTCACGCATCCGCACAAGAAACGGCCCTGCGTAGTGTTTTCATCAACCGTCGAAATCGGCCAGCGTATCCTCGAGGAATGCGGTGCCTTTCACGGTCTGATCGATTGCCATCAAGCTGCGCAGCAAATCGGCAAGGTGGCCAAGCGGCATCGCGTTGGGACCATCCGATTTGGCTTCTTTCGGGTTGGGGTGTGTTTCCATGAACAGGCCGGACACACCGACTGCGACAGCCGCGCGGGCCAGAACGGGAACGAATTCACGCTGCCCGCCGGAGCTCTTGCCTTGGCCGCCGGGAAGCTGGACCGAGTGGGTTGCATCGAACACGACCGGACGGCCGGTTTCGCGCATAATCGCGAGGCTGCGCATGTCCGACACCAGGTTCTGGTAACCGAAAGATGCGCCGCGTTCGCAAACCATGATGTTATCGCCATCGTGACCGGCGGCCTTGGATGCGGCCACAGCTTTGTCGACCACATTGACCATATCGCCCGGCGCCATGAATTGCGCCTTCTTGATGTTCACTGGAACACCAGCAGCGGCGACCGTGGTGATGAAGTCCGTTTGGCGGGCGAGGAATGCAGGGGTCTGCATAATATCGACGACTTCTGAAACAGGCGCTACCTGCTCCTTCTCGTGTACGTCGGTCAGAACCGGGACACCGATTTCACGCTTAACTTTGGCAAGAATCTCTAGGCCTTCATCGAGGCCGGGACCACGGAAGCTGGTACCCGACGTGCGGTTCGCTTTGTCAAAAGAACTCTTATAAATGAAGTGGATGCCGAGATCGTCAGTGATCTCTTTGATCGCTTCAGATGTGCGCATCGCCATATCTTCGGATTCGATCACGCAGGGGCCAGCAATCAGGAAAAACGGTTGGTCGAGGCCAATATCTTTGCCGCAGAGTTTCATGTCAGTCTTTCTTCAATTATTCGGGGGTTACAGCCGTTACGCATAGGTGCGTTACAGGATGCAGATGGCAATCGGATGACTGCCAAGAATGTCGATGTGGCGCAGCCTTTAGGTCAAACGCACGAAAAAGAAAATGGGTTCCGTCGAGCGGGAGGGGCGCCTTGGCCAAAGATGCGGCTAGTCGAGGCCCATAATCTTCAGAGATTGCTCGATATGCGGGATATCGCTGGGGTTGTTGAGCTCCCAGATTTCCCATTCGGGCGACTGTACTTCGATCGTGCGGATACCGACGTCCAGATCGAGGAAGCGCAACTGCTCCAGGCCTTCGAGTTGTTCCAAAGCGCTGGGCTCGCAAGCGACATATTTGCGCAGCGCCGCCGGTCGATATGCGTAAAGCCCGATATGCAGGAGCACCGGCAGAGTGTTGTCGTCGGCCTTGTCGGCATCGAAATGCGGAATGATTCGCTTGGAGAAATAGTGCGCGTTTCCAGCCGAGGAGATCGCGCCAAACGTCCCGCCAACGATGTTCTTCTTCTCGTCGGCGACCAGCTTGTCATACAGTGTGCGGGTGCAGCGGACGACGGGTGTCGCCACTTCGATCGACGCGTCGGCTTGCATCGCTTCAATCAGGCTTTCGACGAAATAGTCGGGAATCAGCGGAGCATCGCCTTGCAAGTTCACGACGATGTCAGGCTCGTTGTCGAGGGTGCCTAGCAGTTCGGCGCAGCGCTCGGTTCCGTTCCGACAGGCAGATGAGGTGAAAATCGCCTCTGCTCCGAATGCCCGGGCTGCATCGAGTATTTTATCGCTGTCGGAAGCCACGACTACACGGGTGCCCGATGGAACGCGTTTGGCAGCTCCCCAGCTGCGCTCGATAAGCGTTTTGGCGGTGCCTGTGGCTCCGCGCAATTCGGCGAGCGGCTTTCCGGGATAGCGCTGCGAAGCATAGCGGGCGGGAATGACGATAAGGATTTCGCCGGACATGGTGGGACTTTCCAGTTTTTGCAGTGTGCGGTGCGTTTAGTCGGAGCCGGTCAGTTCGGCAATCGCGGTGCGATAGCGATCAATGACGATGCTGACATCATATTCGCGCGCCATCAGATCGCGACCTGCATGACCCATTGCCTGCTGGGTGGCCGGGTCTAGGGAGGCAAACTGCAGACAGGCCTCGGCAAGGCTGTTTGCATCACGCACTTTGCACAGCAATCCCGATTTGCCGTTCTCGACTACGGCGCGGCAGCCGGGAACGTTGGTTGTGACCAGGGGACGGCCCATTGCGGCTGCTTCAATCAGTGAACGCGGTGCACCCTCGCGATAGGATGGCAGAACAACGCAATGCGCATCTGCGACATAGGGGCGCACATCGTCGGTGGCACCGAGATATTCGATGGAACCATCCTCAAAATACGGTTTGAGTTCGCTTTCTGAAATTGCGGTGCGGTTGGCAGATCCCATTGGTCCGAGAAGTTGGAATGTGCATTCCGGGTTTGCTTTGCGAGCGATGCGCGCTGCTTCGCAATATTCCATCGTGCCCTTGTCGCGGATCAAGCGCGAAATCATCAGGAACTTGGTGCCATCACTGAAGGCGGGCAGCGGGGTGGTTGCAAAACTCTCTAGATCAATTCCCGAGCCCGGAAGCATCCGCAATTGTTCAGCGTAGAGTAGCTTCTTGTCGACCAGAAAATCGCGATCATCGTCGTTTTGAGCGAAAATGATCGGCAATGCGCCCATTCCGAACCGGTACAACAGCTTACCAATCAGGAAGAGCGGTTTGGACCCGAGGAATAGCGTGCCAAGGCCGGTGACATTGGGCAGGAAAGGAATGCCAAGCGTTCGTGCTGCCATAGCTCCGAAAATGTTGTTCTTGACTGTATAGCTGAGGACGATGTCCGGTTGCAGCGCATGAAAATGACCACGGAACGTATCGATCAACTCGATGCTTGATGCCGGACTTAGCCCATCTACATCCATTTCCAGATGTACGAAGCGCGCTCCGAGACTTTCTAACTGCTTGGCAGTATCATCCTTAGGAGCGAGGATCGTAACCTGGTGGCCGTCAGCCAGCAGCGCTTCGACCACAGGACGGCGAAAATTCCAGATATTCCAGCTGGCATTGACGGTCAGGACGATATGCATGGGCTACCGGCCTCGCTTCGAGAGATTCAGGCTGCGCCTGCGCGCAGGCAGTCGTGAATATGGATCAGGCCGACAAATGCACCCGCATCATCGAGCACGGGCAGCGCGCTGATGTTGTGTTCATTCATCACCGCCATCGCTTCGGTCAGCAGCATATCGGGCTCAGCGGTTTGCGGAGAGGTGGTCGCGGTTTCGCCCGCGTTCCGATCCATCAAACCGTCGAGATTGCGGCGCAAATCGCCATCGGTGATGACGCCGTGCAGAGTGCCATCGGCAACCACGCCTGCGACACCAAAACCCTTCGCGCTCATTTCCACCAGCACATCGCCCATTGGCATATTGGCTGGAACGCTCGGCAGCTCATCGCCGGTGTGCATCACGTCGCGCACGCGCACGAATTGCGCACCGAGTTTTCCGCCCGGGTGGAAGGTGTGGAAGTCCTCCTTCGCGAACCCCTTCATCCGCATCACCGCAACAGCCAAGGCGTCGCCCATCGCGAGCGTGCAGGTGGTCGATGTGGTCGGTGCCATACCGACACTGCACGCCTCGGGTGCATTGGGCAGCAGCAACGCAACGGTGCTTTGCCGCGCTAGAGTGCTGTCAGCTTTCTTGGTCATGGCGATAAAGGGGATCGCGAAGCGGGTCAGGTAAGCGAGCAAGCCGTGCAGTTCAGCGGTCTCGCCCGAGTTCGAGATCACGATGCATACGTCATCCTTGGTGATCATGCCCAGATCGCCATGGCTGGCTTCGCTTGGGTGGACGAAAAAGGATGGCGTACCGGTCGAAGCAAGCGTCGCAGCGATCTTGTTGCCGATATGGCCCGATTTACCCATGCCGGAGATGACCACACGGCCATTGGTGCCCACCATCAGATCGCATGCCTTGGCGAACTCGTCGCCTAAGCTGTCGGCCATTTGGGTGAGTGCGTCGGTCTCTGTCCGGATCACTTGGGCGCCATGCTCGGCAGCAGTAGGATTGTCTGTCACTTCTTTGTCTCTCAATTGCAAACCGGCATAGCCCGGATCAGTCGACGATCTTCAGGCCCATAGCGGTGAGTTCTTCGTCGCTTTTGCAGCTCATCATCCAATCGCGGCGATGCTTGTCTGCGGTGATTGTTTCGCGGCGGGCAAAGCCGTTCTCGCGAATATGGAACCAGCGATAGCCAAGCCCGCCGAGCAGTTCCATCATCTCGGGCACACGTTTCGCACGGCGAAGTACTTCGCAGACCATATCGGGTTTATGTTTGGCGAGGAATTTGCGCGCGCCGTCAAACACTTCCATTTCGAAGCCTTCGACATCGATTTTGAGCGAGACCGGCCCGTCGTGATCCAGATGCAAATCATCGAGACGGCGCATCGGCACGGTCACGCCGTGATCGGTGCTCCAGCTGATATCGACCGAGGAAGCGAGCTGACCGGTCGATTGCGCGTAAGGAATCTTGATTGCGCCATCTTCATCGCCAACCGCGACGAGGCGTGGCTCAACGCGCGCAGCCAGATCGTTGTGGAGGATGTTCTCAGATAGCAGGAGATAGTTCTCGCCAACGATTTCATAGGCGTAGGATTGCAGTTTCGGGTTCACCCTGGCTGCCGCAATTGCAAACAGGCCAGTGTAAGAACCGATATCCAGAAATACGGTAGATTGGCGCGCGAATGCCAGTGCAGCGTCGAGCGCCCACCGATCTTGGCCGGAATCGAGCTTGCCCTCACCCCAATAGATTTCCTGAGCAACATGGCAGCGATCGGGCTGTGCCAGAAACACTTTGCCGTCTTTGCCGAGATCTAGTGCGGAAAGCGGCTTCGCCACGGGCAGGCGCTTTTGCCATGTGTCGCCTGGCATTGCTTTGGCGACTGGTAGAACGGCGGCATTGATCCACGGATTGACCAAAGCCGAACGCATTCCGGATTTAAGGGATTGTTTGATCGACATGATGCTCGCTGTCTTGGATTGGAATAGTCGGGCCGCCCCTACAGGCTGCCGGTGCGGCTGACAATTGCCCTATGCTTGCGGGGCAGGTTTAGCGGGCATACCCAACAGGCTGGTATCGAAGCCGGTATGCTTGCGGGCAAACCACCATAGCAGCGCATTCCACGACACCGCCGCGACCATATTGGCGCAGGCCGCACCGACGAGGCCGAAGGGCGGGATCAGAATCAGGCACAGCGTAACATTGATCGCCAGCGCCACGGCGGTGAGTCGCAATGCCAGCACCTCATAATGGCTCATAATGAGCAGCGAGTGCGCCATGCCGATGGATGCGCTGAAGCAGAAGCCGATGGCGATGATGAGGGCAGGCGTTGCCGACCCTGAGAATTCCGCGCCAAATAGCAGCGAGAGCAGTTCCGGCCCGAAGAACCAGATGATGAGCGGCAACGGGATTGCGCTAAGCAGTGCCAGCCGCGCGAGCAAGGTGGCTGTGCGCGCTACACTTTCGCGGTCATTCTTGGCGAGGAAGTTAGAGAACCGCTGCCCCGCGAGCATGTTGAGCGCGATATAGCCAAAACTCGCCAGCATCGCGATCTGCAGCGCCGCCCGGTACAGTCCAACATCGGCGGCAGGAGCGAAACTACCCAGCAGCAGCATGTCGACATAGCCATTGAGCTGCACCAGTCCGGCGCTACCCGCTAGTGCGGCTGCACTGGCAATCCAGGACTTGCGTTGCTCATTTGTCACTTCAACACGCGGTTGGCGTTCAGTGATAACCATCATAACCACTTGCCCAATGGCGAAGGCAATCAAAGCTGCCAGCGCCAGCGCAGCAAAAATCATCGGCAGATCGTATTCAGTGCCGCGTACACCGTAGAAATGCCAGCCAAGGAACATGCCGCTGAGGAGCAGCAATGGTCTGACGAGAACTTCGGGAATCTGCGCGACAGCAGGCCGATCAACGCCCCGGATGGAAGCCATCCGCATTGCCGAAATCTGATCGCACAACAGTGTAAAAGCGATCAGACCGACAACGGGCAACGCAATCGGTTTGAGCAGTACGGCCACCTCGGTTTGCGCCAGATCAATCGCGATCAAGCCCATGGTCCCGGCAAGGATCGCCATAATCAAAGCGCCGCCTGCACCCATCCATGTCATTGCGCGCGCGGTACCGCTGACAATACCCTCTTTGGATACTGCGCGAAGCACCATTGCAGACCAGCCGTTGGAGATCGGAACGGCGGCGAGGCCCAACAAAGCGATGCAATAGGCATAGACCCCTAGCGCCTCCGCGCCGAACAGTCGCGCGATGCCAATTGAGACGCCGACCGATAGGCCCGTACCGACGATCCGCAACCCCGCGACCGAGAGCGATTGTTTGATCAGCTTGCGCAGCATCAGCGGCTCGATTGCCTGCATCGCCACGCCTGGAACATCAGCACGTTCCACAGCATCGTTTCGTGATCGCGCTTGCCCGAAAGATGCTCGGACCAGCGTTGCCGGATGGTCGCAGCATTGAGAAGGCCGCTCTCTTTAAGTGCAACCTCTGACAGTTCGCTCTCAGCCCAATCACGCAAGCCTGTACGCAGCCAGCGCCCAACCGGAATAGCAAAACCGGCCTTGGGGCGATCCACCAATTGGCGGGGCACATGACGATACAGCAATTCGCGCAGCAGTGTTTTGCCTTCGCCGCTGCCATAGCGCATTTCCGCAGGCAGGCTCCACGCAAAGCGGAACAGATCCCGGTCTAAATAGGGTGTGCGGGTTTCCAGCGCGACAGCCATCGCGGCGCGGTCAACCTTAACTAGTACATCGTCTGGCATGTATGTAGCAGTGTCGACTAGCATCGCGCGTTCGGCGAAGGATAGGCCGGTAGCCCTCGTGTCCAAGGCGCTCGGGAGGGCGGAAAGACTGACCTCTTTTGCCATGATGGACAGAGGATCATCCGATGTGGCCAGCAGCCGATCATGAAACGATGCTTCATTGGGCATCGCCATAACGCGGGCGAGCTTTTGGAGTTTTTCGGCCGGACGTCCTGCGGCCAGTTCTTTCGGCGCGAGCGATCCAGCGAGGCGTACCGCCCCATTGACCAAGCCGCCCGGAATGCTCGCCAAAGCGCCGCCAGCTAATCGCCGCAAGGGGCCTGGAAGGCGCGAGGCATTGGCCCATACGCGCGGTCCTTGGAAATAGCGATTATAGCCGCCAAATATCTCGTCCCCGCCATCACCCGATAGCGCCACTGTCACATCGCGCCGCGCCATTTGTGCGACGAGGAATGTCGGTACTTGGCTTGAATCGGCAAACGGCTCGTCATGAACGCCAGAGATAGTGGGAACGGCGTCCTGTACCTGCTTTGGTGTCAGCACCAGTTCGGTGTGATCGGTGCCCAGATGTTCGGCCACTGCTTTGGCCGCAGGAGACTCGTCAAAACCGTCCTCGGCCATCCCTATAGAGAAAGTGCGGACCGGCGTGCTTGCACCCGCTTGCATCATCGCGACCGTCAGCGAGGAATCGATCCCGCCAGAAAGGAATGCGCCCAGCGGTACGTCAGAAATCATCCGCCGTGCAGTGCCCGCCCGCATCAAGGTTTCGGCGCGGTCAATCGCTTGATCGAGTGTTCCGTCAAACCCTGCATCGCGGCTGGTCAGCGCATCGCCGGACATGTCCCACCACGCTTGCGGCTCCGGCAATTTGCCAGCAGCAATATCCTCAGGGCGGATTGTGATGCGATGTGCGGGCGAAAGCTTGGCCACGCCCTGCCAGATTGATGCCGCTCCCGGGATGTACGAATATTTGAAGAAATCACCCAGTGCATCGAGGTTCATTTGCGGTGCAAAACCGGGAACCGCCTCAAGCGTGCGCATTTCCGAACCGAAAAGCAGGCAGCCCTTGCACAGACCGTAATAAAACGGTTTCTCGCCGAAAGCGTCCCGGATCAGAGTCAGTGCGCGCTTTTGCTTGTCGAACAGAGCGATGCCGAACATGCCATCGAGGAAATCCAGCGTCGGCTGAATCCCGTCGCGGGAAAAGCTCTCGAGCAGGATTTCCGTGTCTGAGTGTCCGCGCCATGTGATCGCACCGTGGCGGGCTTCCAATTGCTCTCGCAGCTCGATGAAGTTGTAAATCTCGCCGTTCAGCGCGAGTGCGAAGCGCTCGTTCTGCGATTGCATGGGTTGGGCACCGGCCGGTGACAGATCGAGGATAGAGAGCCGCCGATGCCCCAGCGCAATTTGCGCTTCCTCATCGACCCACAGGCCTTCTGCGTCGGGTCCGCGATGTGCGATGGCGTCAGACATCGCCTTGGTCAGCGATGTATAGTCACCCCCATTTAGCTGATCTATCGGTCCGAAAACGCCTGTCAGGCCGCACATGCTAGGCTATCCCCACACGAAATGTTCGACACAGCCCATATAGCCAAACAGTCGGCGCAGGAACTGCGGATGGTTTTTGCTGCAAATACCCTGTGCGAGCCGCGGTACCAGCTTAAACTCGGATTGCTCCTCTAGGGCTGCCGCGGTCGCTGGTGCTTTGCACACGGTAATCGCGTATTTCCCATAGGACGCGCCGAGCAACATGGTGTCGCCATCGACAATAACATGCGGATATTGCGGCGACCGCCAGCGGAAATTGCCGTATTGGCCATCGAGCGCCAGTCGATAAAGTCGGTCGTAATTTTTGCCATCGTCGCTCAGCGCGATGTGCATCAAGGCGCGGCGCACGGTGGGGTCAAAATTGCCCACCATAGCAGTGGTCCCGCCGGCCAATTTGAACGGGAAAAACTTTGACGTGTCCGACGGAAAGGCCAGCGGATAAGGCTGCGACCACGCATCGTCTGCACCAAGATTTGCCGCCCATAGTCGGCCGTCCCATGGACTGTTATTGCGGAGCATGACTGTCGCTTCGCCGTCCGCGTAGTCAGCGATAATCGGCTCGTCAGGCAGCACCAGACCTTGCTCTCCGTCATCGGGCAAGTCGGGCACCGGCATTCGTGCGCTAATTTGCCAAGTCTGGCCGTCATCATCGCTGGTGCCTAGGTAGGTTTGGCGGAACCGGTCGCGCAGACCCATGGCCAGCTGGCCGTCGAATGTTCGCGCAGGGTAGTTATTGATGTAGCCGTCCAGCATCGCGCGTTCAGGTCCCCAGCCATTCTCTGCGCCCAGCCATTCGGCCTCAATCATGGCGAGAGAATTGCCAGTTTCTTCCTGAATGTCCTGAAACACACCCTTGCCGTCATGTGTGGCATATTGGCCAAACAGCTTGCCATCGCGCTGCGCAAAGCCGCGTGCGACGAGACCGTGACCCTCTTTCGGGCTGGCGAGAAGTTTTGGCTCGGACCATGCCATTCCGTCGTCAGAGATCGCATAGCGGATCACCTGGCCGGGCTTGTCCTCTGCGCCGTACCAATAGCTGAACATGATAAAATACTGTCCGTCATGCTTCGCGAGGTATGTGTGGTTACGATGCGGGCGTTTTCCGGTCTCGGGATCGGTAATATCGCGGGCGACGAATGAGCAGCTGAGTGGCAGGTCTTGGACCGTGGTCGCTGTCAATTCGGGCCATGCACTTTCGGGGACGCCATCCCGATTGATATAGGGCACCGCACTGGCAGGGCCAGTTACATACCAGCCAACCAATGCGGCCAGCAATAATGCTGCAATCAATGCGATACGGAAAAGCAGCGCCCAAATGGATCGTTTCGCCTGTTCTGGCATTATGCGTTCCCCGTGGGAACAGGTTGATTGGCTGCCGCAGCCTGTAACAGCGCCTCCCATTGGCCGACCACATGTTTGGATGAGTACGCCGTTACGGTTTGAGGTGCGCGGGAGCCCATTTGGTGACACTCTTCGGGGTTGTCGATCAGATGCTTGAGCGCTGCCGCCAGTGCGCCAACACGATCCTGTCCGGGGTCAACTAGCAAGCCATTCGCGCCGTCTTTGATAAGGGCCGTCGGGCCAGCGCAGTCGGAAAAGCCTATCACAGCGCGGCTGCTCGCCATGGCCTCGATCGCGACCATGGAGAGCGATTCGTAGCGTGAAGGTACAACGACGAAGGCAGCCTTGGCGTATTCGCTCGGCACGTCACGCAGGACGCCGGGAAGTTCAATCTGATCGGCAAATGGCGATGCGGCGATCTGCGTCTCAATTTCAGGTCGCGTTACGCCGTCTCCGACAAATCGCAGGTGCCAATTCGGACAATCGCCCGCAATTCTTTCGAAAGCTTCGATCAATACGCCTTGGCCCTTTTCGACGCGCAATCCGCCGACGCAGAGAACGACTTTCTCGGGCGTGACATCTTTTGCGGGCGCAAAGGCGTCCATCGGTACCGGATTTGGTAGCACTACCAGATTGCGCCGATAGGCCTCTGGGTGCTCATCACGAATTACCGGTGACACAACAGTTTTGGCATAGGACAGGCGCTGGGTCAGCCGGGTTAGCGCCAATTGTAAACGCCGGTCTTCAAAATGCGCGCCGGCGGTATGCTCGCTAAGGATCATCGGAATGCCTGTCCCAAGCAGTCCGAATGCCACCGGAACATAGGTGGAGTGCATAAAGGCTATCGCTGCATCGGGTTTCAGTTCTTTCGCGAGCTTGCGAATCCCGAGCACAACTTTGGGCATGCTGGAGCGAGGGGTCCGCACCCCAGGGTCGCCAGCTCCAAAACGATGGACCGGTATCGTAGGATCAAGATCGTAGAACAGCGGCTGGTCTGACCGGTCGAAGGTTGCGACGTGCACGTCATGCCCGCGCTGAGCCAGGGCATTCACCACATCAACGAATACGCGTTCGGCCCCGCCGCCCGCGATAACGAGCCCCTTGATTGCGAAGAGCAGCCGCATGACCGTCTAGCTTGCCGTCGGGAGAGTATCGTCGACACCCTCCAGTTCGGGCCGAGTCGGATAGGTCACAAGTATCTTTTGGTCATCATCAAGCGGCTTGATGATTTTCGCCGGCACTCCCCCAATTAACGAGTAATCCCCGGCGAGTGGCTTGGTAACGACGGTCCCGATTCCCGCGACGCAATATTCACCGATTGAAGAGTGTGGCACCATCTGCAGTCCAGAACCAAGATAGGTGTTGCGGCCCACCGTGATTGCGCCATCCGCCTGGCGATTGTGAGTCCATAAACTTGAGAGCCGCCCACCCAAGATCACGCTCTCGCCGAAGCTTACGCCGCCAGTGAAATCTATCTTATGCTGCGCGGTTATTACGGTATTTGGCCCGGCCTCAAACGTCCCAGCCAATGAGTCCGCCGCGACGGGCAATGCGTCCACTTCCGGGTCAATGATGGAATTGATCTCATTAAAACGATCAATCAGACAGCGATCGGCTATAACTACACAGCGTCCGCCGCGGATGATGTTACCAAACCGGATCAGTGCCAGACTGCCTATTTCAAGCCGTCCATTGTGCAGGAATAGGTTGAAGTGGCCGATCTTTGCATCGTCCTTGATCGTGCATTCGCCAGCGATGATAACGCTCAGACCAATCCGAACGCGCTTGCCGATATGATAGCCAAACAGCCCACGATAAAGCGGGCGTTTAAGGAACGATGGCAGCGGAGCTATCAGGCACGCGAGAAGCAGCCATATCTTTCCGGAACGACGATATATGGGTTGGGCCACAGCTCAGTCCCTTGTTAAAATGCCTGAGCTGACGCCATGTAATTCGGCCGCTCGATATCGAAAGTTTTTAGTATCGATGGAGCGACTTCCACAGTTGATATCCGATGTTCTTCGAAGCTCTCATTATCGGCCAATTTTGCTGGATCGTAGATCAGCATAATCCCATCCGGGATGTGATAGGCATTGGCGCCGGCGGCGTCCTGTAACTCAAGGTTTTTGAGCCCGAACGCAGCGGGGTCAATCCGCTCACCTTCGAAATCAACTTCAAGCGCTTCCAGATTCTCGGCCTTCAGTTCGAGCCGCAAGATACCCGATCCCAATTCATCGACCACAATGTGATGGCCATTGATATTCAGGGCGCCCAATTTTTGTTTGAGACGATCACGAGCCGAATCCGCAACCAGGACATTATATTGGGGCGCCATAGATGGCCGGCGGCTCCACTCATCGTCCGACAGGCCGAGGGACGACATAAGGTTAGAAAGGCTGGAGATTGTAACTGCCGTGTTGACGGGCTTGCGGTCGTCAACCGCGGCCTGCCCCATGCTGCTGGTGACAACCAATTGATACTCGCTGTGCTTGTCGCAAAAATCCATCAAACGGCGGATCTGGCTGTCTGCCTCTTTGATGGCGAAAGGAATCTCACCCCCCCACTGCTGCGACCATTCCGGCGCGAAGCGGCCCTGCTCATAATCTTGCGGGAACAATGCTGGCCAATAGCGGTGCATCGACGAGGCGACGTGATTGGTAAAATAGAAAGCGGCATCCGGACGGTTCTTGCGAACGGCGTTGATGAAGAAATCAAACGCAATTTGCCCCTGCGTCGTCCGGCGGCGAACCACGCGGTCCTTATTGACGCGCTCAGAAGCGAGCTGCTTTGCAACTTTACCTACTGTTGCTCCGCTTAGGCCTAATCCGGGCGCCTTGGCGAGGAACTCTGCAGCACCGAGGAGCGGCAATTTATTGTTCACGTTCAAAGCATTTTGCTGAACCATGGACAGATTGAACTTCTGAAAAGCCTCGAAATCCGCCGGGAAGCATTCCGGGCCCGCCGCAAATGTGTCGGGAACGTAGAATGCGTAATCCTCAACTTCCTCGGGGAGCGGATATGAGTGGAGTGATCCGAACATCCCGACCTTTTTCCCGCCCCGCTGCAACAAGCGCCAAATCGATGGGAACTCGCGATCGACGTGACTCAGGTCCATACCGAAGTCAGAGATCTCGTGCTCTTCATTGCTAATTCCGCGATGAAGTGTCGGCCAAGTAATCCACGGTGAAAGGTGGCCTGTATCCTCGGCGACGGTGACATACTTGCGAGCATGCGCTTGCAATCGCTTTAGGCCATCAAAACCGTCCATCGCAGCAAAATGCTCGAAAATTCTCTTTGGAACTTCGTTCAGCTCATAAAAAATGGTCTTGGCAGCGCGCATGGGGTGCTCCTGCTGTGCGGCGATCAAAAAGTGTGACGTTGTTTTCGCGGGTTGGCGCGTTCATAGGGAAGCATCTAACCGAAGCAAAGCCCCTAAAGCACGAAAGCCAAAGACCGCCATGTGGCCATATCTTGCATTCATTCTTTTTTTCACGGTTTCGGCAATGGGGGTGCGAAGGCAAACGATCTCTTCCGTCTGGGCAGCCACATGCTTTGCAGTGATTACGGTGTTCGTCGGATTGCGTCACCATGTTGGAATGGATTGGAACAACTATCTGCGGCAAATGGGCGCGGTTGCCTGGAGTTCGCATAGCGGATCGATCTTTGACATAGCCGAGCCTGGCTACGCGTTGCTTCTCTATATTTCTTCGCTGTCAGGCATCGGCATCTATTTTGCCAATCTTGTGACAGCAGCGATTTTTGCGGCAGGTCTAGTGGCGTTTGCGCGGCGTTGCCCGACGCCCCGGCTAGCACTGCTTGCCGGGATCCCGTTTTTCACCGTCGTGGTGGCGATGTCTGCCAATCGGCAAGCGCTGGCTGCCGGCATACTCATGCTCATTTTTGCGCATTGGAACAGGGCGACTCCCATTGCCAAGCTCGCAGTAATCGCTTTGGCTTCCTGCTTCCACGTAAGTGCGCTGATATTTATGCTGTTCGTTGGGCTGGATCTGAAAATGCCCAAGGTCGTGAAATATTTTGCTGCCGCGCTAGCAGGCGTCGTGATTATTTACATTTTGAGCCAGACCGGACGGCTCGACTATGCTCAGGAGACATATCTGTCACAGGAGGAATACGCACAGTCTAGCGGGTCATATCTGCAAATGCTTCTTACTGTCACGCCTGCACTGGCTCTGCCGTTGCTGTGGCGCAAACGGCATATATTATTCGGAAATCGGTTGGTTTTCCAAATGGCCATTTTTGCATTACTTCTGACGCCATTGGGGTACTTTTTCCCCGTGGCGACAGCCCGCGCGCTGATCTACGTTTTCCCCATGACGATGTTTGTTTTCTCAGCCGTGCCGTACATGTTTCAAGAGAAAAATAGGCCTTTGATTCTGCTTGGTCTTGCCATTGTGTTTGTCGCTCAGATGGTGGCGTGGCTAACTTTCTCGGCCAACGCCATCGCACACTTCCCATATGACAATTTTCTCATGATCGATATTTTTGAATGGGAAACTGGCGTTTTGAATTGATTGTTGCCGCGCAGTCTTAGCGCTCTTCAATCGCGTCGATTATTGATCGAATTTGGGGCTTCGCGCCGGGGTTGATTGCCGACCAAGCATGATTGAACGTGGCGTTTCGCTGCGAAGAATCTAGCACGCGCTCCAGTGCAACGAGTAACCCCTCGCGGTCTTTGATGAGCAGCGGGTGCGCGGCGTAGAGCAGGTCGCTCTGCAGTGGCGTAAGGCTTGCGACAATCGCGGGTTGACCGAGCCTCAACGCATCTGAAAGTACTGTGGATGGCGATGTTATGGCGGCGGAGAACTCGCTTAGCCGCTCATAGGGCCAATCGTCTGGCCAGCGTGTGAAGCCCGCCTCGGCGATGGCATTTTCTAACCGCGCCTTTTCAGCAAGATCGACCATGTCGATTTGCGGGTGTGGCCTCCAAAATACTCTGGCCGGCTCTTGACCAAGGGCTTGCGCTGCTTTGCAAACCATATTGACGAGAGCAATATCGGCGTCGGCACCATTCTTGTGATAGGCAGGGTGTTGTAAGTGAGTGTACGACGTCAGCAGCGCCCAACTGCCGTCGCCGACGGACACAGCAGGTCGCGGCAAGGGAAGTGCGGTCGTGCGACCATAGGCGGGCAGAGAAGCCCCTAATCGGGCATCCGCGCCGCTGGGAAAGATCGCGATGTCGGATAGGCCGGCAAAGGGCCAGCCCACATTGGTCCCGTGGACAATATGTGCAGTTATAGTGCCGCGCGCCTGCATGGCTTGCTCTAGCTGAGAGCTATCCGCATTTCCGGTGTGGCCAAACAGCGCGTGCCTCACCGCAGAACCTCGTGAGGCTTGGCCCCACCACTTCGCATAGGCGGCGCCCTGCACCATGCGATAGGCGACAGCTACGCGTTCACGAAAGGGAATGGCGCCGCGATATCGCGAGACTTGGCCGATGCTCGCGAACATTTGCCCGAGCATCTTTGGGAATGCGGTCAGATAACTGCCAAAGGACAGCGGGCGCATCATGACACATTCCGTTAGATCGCTCTGTAGATCGAGCAGAACCTTTGTATCTGTGATCGATGCAGCGGGGCGTCCCAATTGTACGATCGGAATTCGGCTTTGAGGGTGCGCTTGCTGATTTTCTCGCAAAGCGCCGCATAGATGGCGCGTGCGCGTGGTATCTTCGCCATGGATTGCGGCAATTGTTTCCGCAGTTGCGAGGTGGGTTTGAGCAAGCCGTGGCGACGACCCTCCATGACGCAGGATCAACCATCCTAGCGTGGCGATAGCCAATTTAAACGCTGCAATCTGTGCAATCGCGCTAATAAAGATGCTGCTTGGCGTGCGTTCTTGTGCACCGTTCTGCGTTGCCAGCGCTGCCAGTTCAAAACGCCAGAGTGGATCGGATACTTCGCCGACCATTGCGCTGACCCGGGCCGTGATGTCCTGCGGTGTTTGCATACGTCCTTAGCGTGTAGCCAAAGTTGCCAGGTCCTTGAACAGTGTTTCCATTGCCGAGCGACCTTCAGAGAGGAAGCGGTCGAGATTCTGCGCCTCGTCACCATGCCATTGTGCGGATCGCGCAAGAATCTCGGCGTCGAGGTCCTGCGGTGATACCACCAAACGCCATGGCTCCAGCCCGGCATCGGCCAAAGTCGCTTCGTTCTTATGCGTGTTGGAGGATAGTGCCAGCATCGGGGTGCGTGCAGCGAGGCAGAAGATCAGCATATGGAACCGGCCTGTTACGACCAGCTCTTTCGCGGCGACTTTAGCGGTAGTCACATCGCGCTCCGCTTCCTGCTCGCGGTAATCCTGCCAGGTCGCCCGGAGGGCGGATGCAGCGTGGATCGGATTGAAGATCGCGCTCTTGCTCTGACCAAAGCGAAGCAACCACCGCAGTGTAGTCATCGGCTCAAGATCAAGTTGGACCAGCGGCAATGGTTCGGCCTTTGCCGCCCACATTTGCTTGTAGAGCGCCAATGCCTTTGGCCCCTGCACGCTATCGCAATAGCCGACACCGGTCCGTGTTTCTGCTTGAAGCGGTTGATGGAACAGCGCGAGATCGGGAATGCGCCGCGCTTCGATGCCATGCGAAGTGAGTTCCGCTTGACTGGCGCTTTCGCGTACAGTCACAATGTCGAAATGCTCAAGCGCCCTAAGCGCGTCCGCGCTGTTTGCTTGCCAGGTCGAGTTGATCAGAGCAGCCTTGGTGCCATGCTTCTTGGCGAATTCTCCGGCCTCCAATAGTTTGATCCCGGCAGGCCGGTCGTGATGGATTGTGCCTTCGCCGTTGATGACGACTAGATCTGCCCTCTCGATAGCGTTGGTGATCGCTGTATCGCTACACCAATCACTGTGAGCGGGACTTTTAGCAGTATAGCGGATGCCCGAACGTGCGGCGAGCGTGTCCATGGTTTCGATCACGGTTGTGCAACCGTGATGGCGGTCAATCCGCGTGTCATTGAGAAGAACCGCGTCTATCATGGGCGTGTCCCGGTCAGTAGATGGCGCGGTAGCCTCCGTCACAAACGCCCGTCGCTTTGGTCTTTCGGGAACAGGCCTTTGGCATCGAAGAACACGGCATTTTGATGGCCCAGTGCGCGAATAGCGTCTGCGCCCATGTCGGCGAATTGGTGATGTCCGACTGCGAGAATAACGGCGTCATACACACCCTCGGCAGGCGCATCGGCCAATGGCCGAATGCCAAATTCATGCTCCGCCTCGTCATGGTCGATCCAAGGATCATAGGCATCGACATCGGCGTTAAATTCGCGGAGCCGTTCGATTACGCCTGCAACTTTGGAATTGCGCAGATCGGGGCAGTTTTCTTTGAAGGTCAGTCCAAGCACGAGCACTTTGGCATCGGCTACCGGCACGCGGTTTTTGAGCATCAGATGCACGACCCGATCGGCTACATAGGCGCTCATTCCGTCATTCACGCGGCGACCAGCCAAGATCATTTCAGGGTGATAGCCAACCTGCGCTGCGCGGTGGGTCAGGTAATACGGATCAACCCCGATACAGTGCCCACCCACTAGGCCGGGTGTGAAGGGTAGGAAGTTCCATTTGGTACCTGCTGCAGCGAGAACCTCGCGTGTATCGAGCCCCAGTTTTTCAAACAGGATCGCCAGTTCGTTGATCAGCGCAATGTTCACGTCGCGCTGGGTGTTTTCGATTACCTTTGCCGCCTCGGCCACTTCAATCGAAGCGGCTTTATGCGTGCCTGCGGTGATGATCTCACCATAAAGCGCGTCCACTGCGTCGGCCACTTCGGGGGTCGACCCGCTCGTGATTTTGGTAATCAGCGGGAGGCGGCGCTCTTTGTCGCCCGGATTGATCCGTTCGGGGCTGTAACCGGTGAAGAAATCGACATTGTGTGTGAGTCCCGAAACGCGTTCGAGTACCGGGACACAATAGTTTTGCGTGCAGCCGGGATAGACCGTCGATTCGTAAATCACGACGCTGCCCTTTTTCAGAGCTTTGCCAACAGTCTCAGAAGATTTCAGCAACGGGGTTAGATCGGGCTGGTTGGCGCCATCGATAGGGGTCGGCACGGTAACAATAAACACGCTGCAATCGTGAAGGTCTGCGGGATCGGCGCTGAATGCCAGGTGCTTCGCTTCCGCCAGTTCGTCGGCATCGACTTCCAGCGTTTCATCATGTCCGTCACGCAGCTGCGCAACGCGGCCCTCGCGAATATCGAAACCAAGCACATCGCGGTTTTTTCCGAATTCGACAGCCACTGGCAGGCCGACATAGCCGAGTCCGATAACTGCGATTTTTGCGTCACTAAGATTCATGGGAACTATTCCTGAGAGAAGCACTGTTGCGGTCCAGAATCGGTCCGCGAAACTAGCATTCGTGATTGCGCCGCTGCGTTACGGATGCAGTGCGGTCAGTCAAGGCCGCAATGGCCCATAGCAAAATTTGACGCGCGCGCCCGCACCTGCGACTTGACACTCGCGGCCTGCCGGAAGAGAGCGTGCGCGGATTCAGATGGAGGGGCCAAAGTCATGCTGCAGAACCGGAACCGTTCATGAAAATTGCCCGCGGACAACAGACGTCGACGCTCACTTATGGCTGGATAGCTCTTGGGCTTTTCGCGGTGGTCGCGGCGCTGCTGGGTGGCAGTTCGCGCTACGACGCTGTGCAGATTACGGTGCTGAGGCCACTCGCCGCGTTGTTTCTGATCCCGGCACTGTATTTTTTCTCGCGAGAGAAGTTGGCCGATCTCAAAACGCCGGCGATGCTGCTTGGCCTGCTAGCGCTATGGATGGTGATCCAGCTCATTCCGCTTCCGCCCGGAATTTGGCAGTCGCTGCCCGGACGCGAACCGGTTGCTGCTATGGGTGCACAGGTAGGGCAACCCGATCTTTGGCGACCAATCTCGATGGTTCCCTCGCGCGGGTATAATGCGCTGTTCAGCCTGCTGCTGCCCGGTACCGCATTGCTGCTTTTTGCGGCAATGGGCGCGCGCCGTGCGATGCCATTTCTGGTCCTGATCGGATTGGGTGCTGCCAATGCGCTGCTAGGGATATTGCAAGTCGTCAGCGGCGAAAGCCGTGCCTTGTTTTTCTATGAGATCACTAACTTTGGATCCGCGGTTGGGTTCTTCGCAAACCACAATCACAGCGCAGTTTTCGCCGCGTTGACGCTGCTGGTCATAGCCTATGTGATGACCAGCGCGGCGTTTGCCATCAATCGCCCATGGCAGCGCTTCTTGCTTGGAGCGGTCTACCTACTTGTTCTCCTGGTTGCGCTGGTCGGTGGCTCGAG
This sequence comes from Pontixanthobacter sp. CEM42, assembly GCF_017812015.1. GTDB lineage: Bacteria > Pseudomonadota > Alphaproteobacteria > Sphingomonadales > Sphingomonadaceae > Pontixanthobacter. The sequence continues at coordinate 507,409 of NZ_JADQTN010000002.1, forward strand.
AGCAGGTCTTTTGACGACGATTATGGCTGTCGCGGCAAGTGGCTTCCTATTCCGCACTGCATGGAAGAACCAGCAGCAGACGAACGTGCGCGAAGTGGGGCGCTTGCCAGTTCGCCCAGGACTGGTCTTTGGCGCCATTGCAATAGGGTTGGTCGCGATCGTTGGAATGTTTGCTATCTTTGACCGCATCCCAGCGCTGGCGCGGGTCACTGAAGCGGGTACGTTTGAGGGTTTGCGCTGGATCTTGCTTCCGGTGCTGCGCGAAATGGTGATGACCTACGGCTTGTTTGGGGCCGGTTTCGGTTCTTTTGAAGAACTATACCATATCCATGAACCCGCTTCGTTGATGTTCCCGTCTTACGTCAATCAGGCGCATAACGATCTTGCCCAGCTTATTATCGAGGGCGGCCTGCCTGCTGTCGCGATATTGATTGCATTTCTGGTGTGGGCGGCGCGGGCAATGCGCGATGTTGTTCGGTCCGGTCATGACCGGCTATCCAAGCTTGTATTTTGGCTGACGACCTTTGCGATCATCATCTTTGCCAGCCTGTTCGACTATCCACTCAGGACGCCATTGTTTCAGGTGATCGCGATTTGGCTAGTCGCGATATTGTCAGTCGAGCGAGCAACCGCGATTGCACACAGGTGATTTGGGGATGGCATTGCGGCTCTAACCGGCTCAATATGCATGACAAAGCAGAGGCGAATAGGATGATTGCCGGGAAAAACCTCTTTGCTTATGGTGGGCGTATGGTTAAGGCGACGGCTCTCGCGACGTGAAGGACATCATGACAGGTTTGACCAAAACGGTGCTGGTATCGATGGCGATGGCGCTTTCACTAGCTGGCTGCGCCTCCAAAGATCGCTCGGTAGGCCTCGCGCCCAATATCGAAGTCGCTGCTTTATCACAGCTCCCTGCTCCTTCCGGGGTAATGCCATATACTGTTGGCAAGCAGGAGCAGCTTGAAATTACCGTGGCAGACGCGGAAATGCTGAGCGGTACGTTCCTGACTGATGCAGAAGGCTATATTGCCTTCCCGCTTGTTGGCGACTTATTCGTAGCCGGTAAGACTCCCAACCAAACTGCGCGGATGATCGCTGATCGCCTGCGCGGCGAGTATCTGGTCAATCCGCAAGTTCGCGTTCGCCCGTCGAGCATGATTGCTCCATCGATTTCAATCGGCGGTGAAGTGACCGCCCCTGGAACCTATCCTGCAGCAACGTCACAGACTTTGCTGCGTGCGGTGAATAATGCGGGTGGATTGGCCGAATATGCCAAGGTTGATGATGTGCTGGTAATGCGCACGGTCGATAATCAGCGTTATATTGGTGTCTACAATATCGAAGCCATCCAGCGTGGAAATTACGAAGACCCAGTGATTTATCCAGGTGATATCGTCACGGTCGGCGACTCTGTCGGCCGCCGTAATCTTGAGAATATTCTGCAGTTTATTCCGCTACTATCGACGAGCGCGATTCTGATCGATCGCGCCTTCCAATGATCGCGAGCTAAGATGACCAATTCTTCTTCCGTCGATAATGGCTATCCGACTGGCCCTGTGGACGAGACGCCCAACACGTTCTCGATTGATCTGGAGCGTTTTTGGATTCAGGCGCTCAACCTGAAATATTGGCTGCTTGGCATTATCGCTCTCGGCCTTATTGCTGGCTTAGCCGCCACTTTGATTGCAACTGAAAAGTTCCGAGCGACCTCGCGGATCGAGATTTCGCTGGTCCGGCAGAACATCACTGATGCGGAACCGATCGAGATCGAAAACCGGGGGGCAACCCTTCAATATCTCGCCACGCAATATGAACTGCTCGAGTCGAAATTCCTCGCTCAGCGCGTGGTCGAAGCCGGCAATTTGGCACGTGATGAGCAGTTTCTTGCTGCGTTCGACTTAAAAGAATCAGGTAATTTGTCGCCTGCTCGACTGCAGAATATCTTGCGCGGCAATATTACGATTGCCCCGGTCACCAGTTCCAACTTGGTTGATATCAGCTTTTCCAGTTCGAACGCTGAGGTCTCTTCGCGCATCGCAAATCTGTGGGCCAAGGAATTCCTCGACGCTAATTATGAGAAACGCTTTGGCGCCAATATCGAGGCGCGCGAATTCCTCGAAGAGCAGATTGAAGAACTGCGTGAACGACTGGCTCTGTCCGAACGTGAACTGATCGATTACGCTAATGCCAATGGTATTGTGATTTTGGCGGCCGGCGGCGATGGCGAAGGCTCTGAAACGGCAACGCAGACGCTTGTTGGCGCGGAACTAACCGCGCTCAATGAGGCTTTGGCGCAGGCTACTACGGAACGGATTCAAGCACAGAGCGCACTTCGGGCCGGTGCGCGAAATGAAACCGGCGCCGCAGCCGCCGCTGGCTTACGTAGCCGCTTGGCAGAAGCGCAGTCGCAACTGGCTGAGTTGCGTTCAAAATTCGGCCCAGCCTATCCTGAAATTCGCTCCAAAGAAGCGGAAATCGCATCTTTGCGGCAAGCGCTTGACGGCGAAAGTGCAGTTGATAATCGCGACCTTCAGGCAGCTTTCAACAAGGCGCGCCTGCAAGAAGATTCGCTCCGTGCCAAGCTACAAGAGTCGAAGAATACCTTCCTAGGCCAGCAGGGTCAGGGCATTCAATACGGCATCTTGAAGCGCGAAGTTGATACTAACCGCCAACTGTATGACGCGCTGTTGCAGCGTTATAAGGAACTCGAAGCTGCGGGCGCTGGCAAGAACAACATGGCGCTGATCGATTCGGCGACACCGCCAGGTGGACCGTACGCACCGTCGCTGATTCGCAATTTGCTTATTGGGTTGGTGGCTGCGCTGCTCGTTGCCGCGGCATTGGTCTATATTCGCGAAACGATGGATCAGACGGTCCGCGACCCATCGGATGTTAGCCGCCGTCTTGGCCTGTCACCGCTTGGCCTTATCCCGCGCGTCGAATCGGACGATATCGTGGAAGAATTGCAACGGCGTAGTTCGGAAATCAGCGAGGCTTATGCTGCTGCACGGACGAATATGGCGTTCCTTACGTCCAACGGTGCGCCGCGCTCGCTCATGCTGACCAGTACGCGGCCGAATGAAGGTAAGAGTATTTCCTCGGTCGCTCTGGCGCGCAGTTTTGTCCAATTGGGCAAGAAGGTACTGTTGATCGATGCCGATCTGCGGCATTCGGGTCTGAGCGACTTCATCGGTATTAACTCGAATTCCGATCTGGGGCTTAGCTCCATGCTGAGCGGCAACGATCAACTTTCAGCCGCTGTTGTGCCTGTTGACCCGCATGGCTTTGACATCTTGCCGACGGGCCTTCGCCCACCAAACCCAGTTGAGCTGCTCGCTGGACCAGGTTTGAAAGACGTCGTTGAAAAGGCGCTTGAAACCTATGACCAAGTGATTGTCGACGGCGCGCCTGTGTTGGGCCTTGCCGACGCGCTTGAGGTGTCCAAATCGGTCGAAGGCGTTGTCTATGTGATCGAATCCAACGGGGTAAATATCCGCGCCGTTGAGAACGCTCTGCTACGACTCAAATCGGCCAATGCCCGAATATTTGGAGCGCTGGTGACCAAGCTTGATCAGCGCAACTCGGCCTATGGCTATGGTTATGGTTATGGCTACGGTTATGGCTACGGTTATGGCGACGGTGCGGACGAACGAAGCCGCTTAGAGAGCTAAGATGGCGATACGGCCTGCTCGTTTAGTCGCGGTTACGGTGCTTGTTCTGATCATCGCCGCGCTGGCATTCCTTCAGGCTGCGAGCAGTGTTCTCACTCGCAAGCAACCGATCTATGCGGCGCAATTGTTCCCGCTCAACGGACTTGCGGTGGAGCAACTCGCTGCGCGTGAATTTACATCGACCGTCAAAACAGAGGCGGACATTGTCCCTGCTGCCATGGCAGCAGCAGAAACGGCACGTCGTGCCTTTGCCCATGATCCTCTGGCCCCTAAAGCCTTGGCGATCCTAGCCATTGGTGAATCCGACGCCACCGACAAACAACAGCTTCTGAACGCCGCGACCGAGCTCAACCGGCGTGACCTCTTGCTTCAGGGCTTGGTCCTGGAGGGCCAAGTGGCCCGCAAAGACTATGTTGGCACATTGGATACGCTCAACAGCATCCTGCGCGTTCACCCGGAGCAGAAGGCCAGCTTCTTTCCGATTTTGATGCAGGCGCTGGGTGACGACGCGGCCTTACCAGCTCTGGCGGGTATTCTTGATCGCGACGAAGAGTGGCATGATGATTTCCTGAAAGCGGCTTCGCGAAATCCGGCGGCGATTCCAAACCTAGCAAAGCTGCGCTTGTCTCAGGGCAAGGTCGATCCGGAGGTGGATCGACGCTTGATTGACGGCCTTGTCGCGGCCGGCGAAGTAGAACAAGCACGCCGTATTTTTGCCTCGGCCACCGGACGCGACACCACGGTTCCGGGCGAAAATGCCACGCTTGATTGGATTTCCGAATTCCCGCCCTTCGACTGGAAACTGGCAGACGAAGCCGGCTTTCGGGCGCAATTGGGCGGCAGCGCGACCGAGTTGGAGATATTTGTCAGGGGCGGCAAAGGTGGTCCCATTGCGGAACGGCTCGTCACGTCGCCGACGGGTCCGTTCACGATCCGTGTTGCGCATACACTCGCACCGGCAGAGCAAGTGAAAGACGTGCGCCTTCAATTGCGTTGCCCCGGCGCCGAAGAGCCTTTCTTCGACGAACCCTTCCGCATCCGACCACACGGCTTCCGCGTTCGGGCTGCGCCGGCGCAATGCACGTCTGTGTTGCTGACGGTTCATGCACGTGCATGGTCCGGTCGGTCGTCGATCCGTGGCAATCTGGACGCTTTGGAAATCGTCCAGAACTGAGATGCCCGTGGTTTAACGCGCTCAGTCTAGAGCTATATCGGGCGCATCTTCCTGCTTCATACCGACTACATGGTAGCCCGCATCGACATGATGTGTTTCGCCGGTCACACCCGATGAGAGGTCTGAAAGGAAATACAGTCCAGATCCACCGACATCGTCAATCGTCACATTGCGGCGAAGCGGCGAATTGAGCTCATTCCACTTGAGGATGTAGCGGAAGTCACCAATCCCGCTGGCTGCGAGTGTCTTGATCGGCCCGGCAGAGATCGCATTCACACGGATGTTCTGCGGCCCCAGATCGTTCGCCAGATATTGAACGCTGGTTTCAAGTGCTGCCTTGGCTACGCCCATCACGTTGTAGTGAGGAATCACTTTCTCCGCGCCGTAATATGTCAGCGTCACAATCGAACCGCCATTGGGCATCATTTCGGCTGCGCGTTTGGCTACGGCCACAAGGCTGTACGCAGAGATGTTCATTGTCATCAGAAAATTGTCGAGGCTGGTATCGACATATTTTCCGCGCAGCTCGTTCTTGTCGGAAAAGCCAATCGCATGGACGACGAAGTCAATTGTTTCCCACCGGCCTTTCAGCGTGTCGAATGCGGTATCAAGCGCATCCATTTCAGACACATCGCATTCAAAAGTAAAATCTGATCCGAGCTGTTCGGCGAGAGGTTTTACGCGTTTGGCCAGTGCCTCACCCTGATAAGTAAAAGCCAGCTCGGCACCCTGTTCGCGAAGTTGCTTGGCGATCCCCCACGCGAGCGACTTGTCATTGGCAAGTCCCATGATCAGGCCGCGTTTTCCCGCCATCAATCCGCTCATTCTGAATCACCTTCCATTTTTTCCGTTACGGCATCCGGCGCTGTATCCTCTTCGGAAGGTTCCGCCAACGCCGCATTGAGTTCTGCCCCGACTACCATCCCTAAGCCGACAAGCCAGAAAAAGAAAAGCGCGATCATGATTCCGGCCAAGCTGCCGTAAGTTAGGTCATAGGCAAAAAACTGCTTCAACACCGGTGGCAACGCGATGGTCACGCCAACCCACCATAGGGTGACTACGACCGCCCCGGGCCATTTGGGATATCGCCGTCCGCGATATGCCTCTGGCGTCAAGGTTATGAACAGTAGAAAAATTGACCCATAGAGGCCGAGCGCTGGGATAATCCGTGACAGCGATAATTGCGACATCACATCGTCCCACCACGGCAGATAGGCTGCGATAACTTGCTGTGCGGTACCAATCAGAAACTGCGCAATCAGCGACAGCATCAGCAGCGACACCGCAGCCATGATAATGCCGAAAGACAGCAGCCGGTAGCGCCAGAAGGCTAACGTCGCTTCGGTCCCATAGGCGCGCCGCAGCAAATCGCGGATCGTCTCGACGAGACTGGATGCCGTCCACAAGCCAACCGCGCCGCCAGCCCAAAGCAACCAACCGCTACGCGATTGGATGACATCGCGCGCGACAGGCTCGATTACGTTGCCGACCACTGGTGGGAGTGCGAACAGGATCGCTTCGATCGTGGCCGCTCGCTCGCTTTCCTCACCAATGGCAGAGAAGATCGCAGCCCCGAGGATAAAAAACGGAAAGAGTGCCAGCATCGCCATGTAAGCAAGATTGCCCGCATGAATGAAGCCGTCATTCCAAGCGCCCGATGCCGTGCGCTTGATAACTTCGAATGTGCGAGAGCCCGGGCCCATGGTTTGCTGGAGTCCGTCACGAAGCAAATCGCGCTTCCTGCGCCGCGCTTCGGGCGTCAGAGACGTTCTTGTTCGTTTGTCAGCATGCGGAAGTTCGCTGATGACCGGGCCCCTCGAAAGTTACGGCTGGGTCAAATGCCCATTTCGCCGCGCGGATTGCTGTCATCTTGCCAACCATCGAGGCGCTTGGCCAGTTCCGGCAGATCTATCGGCAAAATGATTTCAAGCGTGACGAGCTGATCGCCGCGCTGCCCGTTTTTCTTGGAGAAGCCCTTGCCTTTGAGGCGCAGCACAGTTCCGCCATTGGTGCCCGGCTTCAATGTCATCATTACAGGCCCATCGACCGTGGGCACTTTCACCTTCGCGCCGTCAACCGCCTCGTTGAGTGTAATGGGCAAATCCATCCGCACATCATGTCCATCGCGCCGGAAAAAGCCATGCTTGTCGATCGAGATAGTGACCAGTCCGTCACCAGCTCCACCCGGACCTTTCTCGCCTTTGCCTTTGAGCCGCATTTGCGTGCCGTCTTCGACACCGGCTGGCAGTTTCAAATCGATGGTCTTGCCATCCGCCAACGTGATCCGCTGATCTGCGCGGCTTGCTGCTTCGGTGAAAGCCACGCGCAAGCGATAGGGAATGTCCGCGCCTTTACGTGGCGGAGGTGAAGGGCCGCGCCCGAATCCCGAGGGGCCACGCCCAGAGCCCGGGGGTGCACCGCGCGATCCGCCCATGCCGCCGCCGAATAGCCCTTCGAAAATATCGCCGAGATCGACGCCTTCGGGCTGCATATTCTCGAAATCACGTGCGCTGAAGCCGCCTTGGTGCGATCGTCGGCCACCGCCGAAGCCCCCTCCCATTCCGCCAAACGGATTGGTCGGATTGCCATCTGCATCAATCTCGCCGCGATCGAACTGCGCGCGCTTGTTTTTGTCAGACAGCAGATCATAAGCGTTGGTAGCCGCCGAAAAACGCTCGGTGGCTTTGGGATTGTCTTTGTTCTTATCAGGGTGCAGCTCTTTCGCGAGCTTGCGATAGGCGCTCTTGATGTCCTTCTCGGACGCACCGCGCGCTACACCCAGAGTTGTATAAGGATCGGCCATGCGTGTTAGCTAGGTGCTACAGTCACTTGGCGCAAGCGCCGTTGTCATTCGGCCAATGCTTCCAACATAGGGCGGGCCACAGTAAGGAAGCGCCATGAGCATTGATCAACTTCAAAGTGTTGTCCCTTCGAGCGACCCGTTTGCGATCTTCAGCACATGGTTCGCCGAGGCACGCGAGAGCGAACCTAACGATTCGAATGCGATGGCGCTGGCCACCGCCACACCGGATGCAGCCCCCTCTGTGCGAATGGTGCTACTTAAAAGTCACGGACCGGAAGGCTTTACGTTTTACACCAATGCAGAAAGCCGCAAAGGCGGTGAAATTCGCGCCAATGCGCAGGCTGCGTTGCTGTTTCATTGGAAATCGCTGCGCCGGCAAATCCGTATCGAAGGCGCTTTGGAAGAGATAAGCGCTGACGTCGCTGACGCATACTTCCGCAGCCGGTCACGTGATTCGCAATTGGGCGCGGTCGCATCGGACCAGTCGCGCCCGCTGCCTAAGCGGGCGACGTTTGTCGAGCGCTTCAAGGCTGCCGAAGAGCGTTTCGCTGGTGGGCAAGTCGACCGACCACCACATTGGACCGGCTTTACCGTAAAACCGGCCGCATTCGAGTTCTGGCTTGATCGCCCCAATCGCTTGCATGATCGCCGCCGTTTTGAGCGCGACGGCGACGGGTGGCGCGACACATTGCTTTACCCATGAGTGAAGAAGCCGCCCGACGCGCCGATCTGACCAAGAGTGCGGCATTTGCATCGATTGCGGTCGCGGTTTTTTTGGTCGGGTTGAAGCTATGGGCGAGCATCCAGACCGGCTCGACGGCCATGCTGGGCAGTCTTGCCGATAGCGCGCTCGATATGGTGGCTAGCATTGCGACGCTGATCGGGGTGTGGATTGCCGCGCAACCAGCCGATGAAAACCACCGCTTCGGTCACGGCAAGGCCGAGTCGCTGTCGGCGATGTTCCAAGTGATGCTGATTGCTCTGTCCGCCGCAGCGATTGCGTTTCGCGCTGTCGTTCGGCTCGCAGAGGGCGGGCGGACAAGCTCGGCCGCCGAAGGCATCGGTGTGTCAGTAATAGCGATCATTGCGACTCTCGGGCTCCTTGTGTGGCAACGCCATGTGATCAAACGCACGGGTTCGGTCGCGATCAATGCGGACCATGTGCATTACCAATCGGACCTGCTTCTTAATCTGGCGGTGATCGCCGCCCTCGTACTGGATCAATTCGCAGGCTTCGCAAAAGCAGATCCGCTATTTGGTCTGGCAATTGCTGCGTGGCTTTTGCGGGGCGCATGGCGTGCAGCGAGCGAGGCGGTCGACAATTTGATGGATCGCGAATGGCCGGAGGAGAAGCGGTTGCGCTTTGTGGAACTGGCCGCCAAGCACCCTGAACTCAGCAATCTCCATGATTTGCGAACACGGACCAGCGGGACGCAGGATTTTGTGCAGTTCCATGTCGACTTGCCCGGTTCGATGACTGTCGATGAAGCGCATGACATTATTGAACGCGTGGAAGACGATCTTGGCAGCCATTTCCCGAATATGGAGCTATTGATCCACATCGACCCTGAGGGGCATGTCGATGAGCCGGGCAATCCGCTGGTCGAAAATAATGAGTTTGAAAAATTGGAGAAAGACTGATGGTCTCCCCTTCTGCAACCGCAATACCGTATTACCACATCGATGCGTTCGCTGATCGCCCGTTTGTGGGGAATCAGGCGGCAGTGATGGTTCTCGATGAATGGCTCCCCGATAATGTCCTCATCCAGATCGGCACCGAGAACATGTTCGCCGAAACTGCATTCGTGGTAAAGGACGAAACAGGCGAGGCCGATTGGGAATTGCGCTGGTGCACCCCGACATATGAGATCGCTTTGTGCGGCCACGCCACGCTCGCCAGCGGCCATGTTCTGTTAAGTCGGGATGGCGGCGACGGAATTAGATTCCGGACGAGGAAATCTGGCATCCTTGAGGTCAGGAGATCCGGTGAGGATTATGAAGTTGGACTGCCTGCTATTCCGACTGCGCCGAAGCCATATCCCGAAGCCGTCGCATTGCTCGGCGGGAAGCCTGTTCTCGTCCATCGGAACGACACGCTCTACAACCTTTTCCTGTTTGAGACTGCCGATCAGGTGCGCGCGCTTGATCCTGATCTACGCGCATTGGGCGAGTTTGGTGTCGAACAGTTTGCCTGCACCGCGCCGGGCGAAGATACGGATGTGATTAGCCGCGTATTCGTCCCGGGTGCTGGTGTTGATGAAGACAGCGTAACCGGTTCAGCGCACGCGGCACTCACGCCATTCTGGGCGGAGCGGTTGGGGCGTGATAGCTTCACGGCATATCAAGCGTCCCAGCGCGGGGGTTATCTCAATTGCCGGCTCGATGGAGACAGAGTCTGGCTTGGTGGCAAATGCACCACGGTGGCCGAAGGAAAATTCTACGTTTCGGGATAGAGTTCGACCACATCGAGCAATTCTTGCAGCATCCGCTTGCGGTCGTCGGCACTCGAATGGCCGAGCCTAACGACAGTCAGCTTCTGTTCGGGCGAAACCAGAACATACTGACCCATATGGCCGATCGCAGCGAACATCGTATCGGGTCCGCGATCTTGTAGCTGCTCGTCACGGTCCAAGCCCGATTCTTTGTTAAGCCATGTCTGTCCGCCGTAGAATCCAGAGCGCGGGCTCGGTGTTGTCATGAACGTAATCCACTTGCGCGGGATCAACTGCGATCCGCGAAACGACCCCTTGTTGCGCAGAAACTCGCCGAACTTACCCCAATCGCGTGCGGTTGCGTGCATCAGGCTGCCACCGATTAGCGTACCGTTTGCATCATATTCGGGCACCATCGAGTCCATCCCCAATGGTCCAAATAGACGCGTTCGCAGGAAAGTATCGACGGCTTCGCGCCGCGCATCAGGATTGGTACTTTTGGTGAGCACGCGGGCGGCGATGTCTGCCAAGATCACCGTAGTGTTGCTTGAATATTCAAACTTCGCGCCAGGTTCCGCCTCAAGCGGCTGCGAGGTAGCCCAATCGGCCATATCGTCGCGCCCTTCGCGGAACAGCATCTGTACCTCGGAAGAATTGTAAGGCGGATCGCCTGCTTCGGTATGGCGCAGACCTGAGCGCATCTGGAGCAATTGCCGCAGAGTGATTTCTCCACGCGGATCGCCGGTCTGGCTCCAGCGCGGTTCGGGCACTGATTCGTCGAGCCGCAAGCGACCGTCAGCGACGAGCATTCCGATCATTACCGCAGTGACAGTCTTGGCCATCGACCAGCTTACAAATCGCGTATCCGCATCATACCCATCGGCATAGCGCTCTGCCGCGATGGTTCCGCCATGCATTACGAGCAAAGCGCGGGTTTCGCCCAATTCCTCTTTGGTGAAGAGATCATCGATTTGCCGTGCAAGCTGATCCTTTGGTGCACCAGCGTCCTCAGCAACAACGCTCAGGGCTTCTTCTGATAGGGGTTGCTCAACCGGCGGAGCATCCGAACATGCGGTAAGGCTTGGCATCAGGCCAAGGCTCGCGATAAGGGCTGCGGTACGAAACACTTTGCGTTCAATCATGGGCGTATCACTCGCGCACAGGAAATCACTTGGCAATGGCTAAAACAAGAGCGGCACAATCGACCAGGAAATCGCGGCGTTGGCCGTGGGTGCTGTTGTTGATCGCAATTGTGCTGGCAGCTGCCGCGTGGTTCTACCGCACACCGATCACAGGCTATGCCGGCGCGGGGGCAGCCTATTCAGCGCGAGTCGCTTGCTCGTGCCGTTTTGTGGCGAGGCGCAGCTTGGACGATTGCAAGAAAGACCAGCTGCCGGGTATGGAATTTGTGACGCTGAAAGAAGACGTCGATGCGAAAAGCGTCACCGCGCGCTTCCCGCTGATCATTTCAGAAACTGCAACTTACCGCGAGGGTTATGGCTGTGTGATGGAGGAGTGGCGCGACTGATCGCGCTTAGTCAGTTCCGTCGATCCAGCCGCCGCCAACGACTCGCTCGCCCGCATATATGACTGCAGCCTGTCCCGGAGCCACGCCGAATTCGGGCTGCTCGAATCGGATAGTGGTTGCAGCTCCATCGCCAAGTGGGCCTTCTAATGTGATCGGCACAGGCTTCGATAGTGAGCGCACTTTTGCAGTCAGTGGGGTGTCAGGAAGTGGGCCGATGCGGTTGGTTTCGATGATTTGCGCCGAATGCACTGCCAGCATAATCTTGGGGCCGACATGGACTTCGGCTTTCGCGGCATCGAGACCGACGACATAGAGTGGTTCTGGCAATCCGCCGATTTCCAACCCGCGGCGCTGGCCGACAGTATAATGGATCACGCCTTTGTGACGGCCGAGCTCCTCGCCTGTTTGCGCATGGACAATCGCGCCCGGTTCGCCGCCTTCGGGGCGCAGCGAGCGGACGATCTTGGCGTAATCACCATCGGGGACGAAGCAAATGTCCTGACTGTCGGGTTTCGCAGCGTTACGTAATCCTGCTTGCTCCGCCAGTTCGCGTACGACCGTCTTGGGCAATCCGCCTAAAGGATAGCGAATATAGTCGAGCTGCTGTTCAGTAGTCGCATATAGGAAGTATGATTGGTCGCGTGCAGGATCGATAGCGCGATGTAGCTCTGGCCCGGCTGGTCCCATCATGCGCCGGACATAATGACCGGTCGCCAGACAATCTGCGTCAAGCTCTTTTGCCATGCGCAGCAGATCGGTGAATTTCGGACCCATATTGCAGCGAATGCAGGGAACTGGCGTTCTGCCTGCCAGATAATCATCGGCGAATTGTTCGACCACATCTTCGCGGAAGGCGCTTTCGTGATCGAATACATAGTGCGCGACACCTAGGCGGTCCGCCACTGCGCGGGCATCGCTGATATCATCGCCTGCACAGCATGCGCCCTTGCGGCCCGTCGCAGCCCCATAATCATAAAGCTGCAAAGTGATGCCGATCACTTCCGCACCAGTCGAAGCAGCAAGCGCGGCGACGACCGACGAATCGACACCGCCCGACATCGCAACAACGATCCGGCTATCCTTTGCCGGGCGTGTCAGATCGAACAATCCTGCCGTATCGAGCGCAGGGTCAAAGAGGGTGGTTGCGTCCATATGCGCGCCCATACACCGGAGATGCACGCGCCGCCAGACTCAGTTGCGTGCGCCAGCGAAGGGCGCGTTTACTTTGTCTTCGGTAATCCTAACCACCAGTAAAGCCGCGCTTTACCTGATCTTGACTATAGGGTCCTAGAGCGGTCTCATGTTCGAAGGAAACCTCACCGAAAACGGTTTTACAAAACCGGCAGAAGGCGCTGCATTACAGCCACTTGAGTGGCCCGTTCTCGTAGCGCGTCTGGCGGCTGCACGCGATCTGCGCGGCGTTTACGCGCGGCGCAAAATGACCGGTGGCGGGAACTTCGCAAATTTTTCTACCGAGCAATCGGTGAACCTTAACGAAACCGGCTCCCGCGTTAACCCTGATGCTTTAGCCGATTGCAAACCCCACGAGGCAAAGATGTCTCCAGCCGCACAGGATGCGGAAACAGGCGACAGAGAGTTGTAATGATCGAGAATCAGAAAATCCGTCCAGACAAGGTTATCGGCCCTCTAGGGGAGCCGCTCTCGATCGACGATTTGCCTCCGCCAGAGACAAAACGCTGGGTTGTACGCCGCAAGGCGGAAGTCGTTGCTGCCGTAAATGGCGGATTGCTGACGATCGACGAAGTGCTTGAGCGCTACACACTAACGCTGGAAGAATTCGCCTCTTGGCAGCGTGCAGTGGACCGTTCGGGGATGCAAGGCCTGCGCGTCACGCGTATCCAGCACTACCGCGACCTTTATGAGCGTCAGCTGAAATACTGATACCCGGATCCTGATTTCCAGCTTCTGATCCCCAACTTCTGACCCGCAATCGGCCAATATCATCCGTCCGATTGGCCAAACCCGACAAATTCTCTATTGAACCCCCTGTTCCCGGCGAAAAAGCTGGGGAACCGCTTTGCTGTTTCATCCGTTAGTGGTCTGAAAGCAAAGCAGAATAAACAGGAGGAATTCAGTATGGTAGGTTGGATCATAGCACTCATCGTTGGTGGTGTGGCCGGTTGGCTCGCAAGCATGGTCATGAACCGTGACGCGTCGATGGGCATTTTTTGGAACATCGTCGTCGGTTGTGTTGGTTCGGTGATCGGTAATGTGATCGCCAATCAATTCGGCATTGTCGGTAGCGTGAAAGAATTCTCGCTGACTGGTCTGGGCGTTGCTGTAGTCGGCGCAATCGTGCTGCTCGGTATCGTCAATCTCGTCCAGCGCGGGCGCGTTCGCTAAAAACTAGCACCAGCATAATTAAAAGGGCGGGGAGCTTCGGCTTTCCCGCCCTTTTTGTTTTCGGCTGACTTTTCTGCGCAGCAGAGACGCTCTGTGTCTAAAATCCGACAGTTCGTCGGCCCTAGACGTCACCTGTCGAGCGATTCATTGCTCTGCGGCACACGGCAGGTCTAAGGCCAAAGGCTAAGATTACGCAGGATATTGCATGTGGTGATATATATGTGTAACACACCTGCAATTCGAAGCGGTATGGACGATCAGGATAGACAATGAATTACGAAACTACCGTGCAGGCCGATAGCGGCGAATACTCAAGCGACAAACTTGCTGGCACTGCGCCAAGCGAGGGGCGCAGCAAGGTGAAATTGGCTGCGATCATCATGGCTGTGTTGGTCGTTGCTGCGGGCCTTGCATATTTCCTGATCACTGGCGGCACTGCTGAAGTCGCCGACGAGCGTGAGGAGCAGGGCGCGGCAATTACCGTTGTCACGCCGGGCCGCGCCACAGTTGCGGGCGAGATTGTTGCGACAGGAACGCTAGCTGCGCGCCGCGAATTGCCTGTCGGCATTGATGGTGCGGGCGGCAAAGTCGTGCAGGTATATGTCGACGCAGGTACTTGGGTCCGGCAGGGACAAGTCCTCGCATCAATCGATCGATCAGTGCAAAACCAACAAGCTGCCAGTGCGGCAGCTTCGGTTGAAGTGGCCGAATCTGATGCTCGCTTGGCACAGGCCAATCTGGATCGCTCGCTACAACTGGTCGAGCGCGGCTTTGTCAGTAAAGCTGATGTGGATCGCCTTACCGCGACACGCGATCGGGCAGTGGCGCAAGTCAATGTGGCCAAGGCACAGCTCAATCAAATTCGCGCAAGCAATAGCAGGCTCAGTGTGACGGCACCTGCTTCCGGCCTTGTGCTGGAACGCAATACCGAACCTGGCCAAGTGGTCAGCGCCGGATCGGGCCCACTTTTCCGCATCGCTAAAGGCGGCGAGATGGAAATGATGGCGCGCCTAAGCGAATCCGATCTTGCGAAGATTTCTGCGGGCGTATCGGCGCAAGTTGTTCCGACCGGAAGCGACAAGACTTTCACAGGCCAAGTTTGGCAGGTGTCCCCTACGATTGATCCGCAAAACCGCCAAGGCATGGCGCGGATCGCTCTGCCCTATGCGAGAGAGCTTCGTCCCGGCGGTTTTGCCAGCGCGACGATCGCAAGCGGAACCGTGGTTGCTACCGTTCTGCCCGAATCGGCAATCCTGTCCGACAGCGAGGGTGCCTATGTCTACGTGATCGATGCAGAGAATAAGGCGCAGCGCCGCGCGGTAACGACCGGCATTGTAACCAATGAAGGCATTGCCGTAACCGACGGTCTCGATGGTACAGAGTCCATCGTTCTTCGGGCCGGCGGCTTCTTGACCCCAGGTGAATCAGTGAGGCCGCAAAAGGCCGAAACGAGCGAAAGCTAAGATTATGGATTTTCGCAACATGTCCGCGTGGTCGATTAGAAACCCAGTGATTCCGCTGGTTTTCTTCACCGCAATTCTGTTCGCTGGCATTCTCAGCTTTGCGCGGATGGACGTGGTCAACAATCCGGATATCGAATTCCCGGGTGTGAATGTTTCGATTTCTCAGCCGGGCGCAGCGCCAACTGAGATTGAGAACCAGATTACCCAGCGGGTTGAATCTGCGGTGCGCTCGCTCAACGGCGTGCGCAATATCTCCTCGACAGCGCGCGAAGGTGGCTCGAACACCTTTGTTGAATTTGAAGTCGGCATGGATGTGAACGACGCGGTTGCCGAAGTTAAGAACGCAGTCGACGGCGTGCGCGGCAGTTTGCCCGATGGCATTCTTGAGCCGCGCGTAAACAAAGTTGAAATCGCTGGCGGCTTCCTCGGCATCTATGCTGTCGAAGCGGACGATATGACCATTGAGCAGCTGAGCTGGTTCATTGATGACACAGTCGCCAAACAACTCCTGTCGATTGACGGCATGGCCGAAGTCAACCGCTTCGCCGGCGTGGACCGCGAGATCGAAGTGATTCTCGATCCAGCGCGGATGCAGGCACTGGGCGTGACCGCAGGCCAGATCAACGGTTTGCTACGTCTCGACAATCTCGACGCCGCGGGCGGTCAAGCGGAGGTTGGCGGGACGCGCCAGTCGGTTCGCGTACTCGGCAATAATGCCAGTGCTTATGAATTGTCACAGCGCCAGATCAGAGTGAGTGGCGGGGGGACGATCAAGCTGGCCGATGTCGCGACTGTTCGTGACGGCTTCAGCGAGCGCACATCGATCAGTAAGGTCCGCGACAAAGAGGTCGTGAACTTCGCAATGTCGCGTGCGCGCGGCGAATCCGATGTGACCGTCTTTGACAATGCGTTGGAGAAAATTGCTACGATTGAAGAAGAGAACCCCGGTGTTCGCTTCATCCCGCTCTTCAACACGGTCAAATATACAGAAGATCAATATGAAAGCTCGATCGCTGCGATGATCGAGGGCGCCGTGCTAGCGGTTGTTGTGGTGTTCTTCTTCCTGCGCGACTGGCGCGCAACGGTAATCTCAGCGATTGCAATCCCGCTCTCCGCGATCCCTACCTTCTGGTTTATGGATTTGCTGGGCTTCAACCTGAACCAGATGTCCTTGCTCGCGCTGGGACTTGTTGCCGGTGTGCTGGTGGATGACGCGATCGTGGAGATCGAGAACATCGTCAGACATATGAGGATGGGCAAATCCGCCTATCAGGCATCCATCGATGCGGCCGACGAAATCGGGCTGGCGGTTGTGGCGACATCTTTCTGTATCGTCGCGGTGTTCCTGCCGGTTGGTTTGATGCCGGGTATTACGGGCCAGTTCTTCCAGAACTTCGGTTTGACGATTGTTGCGGCGGTTCTGATGAGCCTCGCGGTTGCGCGGATGATTACGCCGATGCTCGCGGCTTACTTCCTCAAGGCCAAGGGTCACGCCGACCATGGCGGCGGTGCTTGGATGGATCGCTATATGTCGGTACTCGCATGGTCGCTTGACCGGTCGAAGATGACCGCAATCCGCGATACATTGCCGCCGATCCGCCGCCGCGCGCTGTATATTCTGACGCTGATCATCGTGCTGATCGCGCTGATTGTGGTTGTCGGTATGGCAGTGTTCCAAAGTTACGGTGCATTGTCCGGATTGGCTGTGCCGGAAACATTGGCAGGAGCCGCTGCCGCGTCGGAAGATTCCTTTATCCGGCCATTGATCGAGCGTCCGCTTCAGCTTCTACAGCTGGCGTTGGTCAGTGTAGTCGGCTTCTTTGCTGGCTTCCTGCTTCTCAAACTACTCGGCGTAATCGCGCGTGTCTTTGGTACACGCATGCGCGACGGCTGGCGCTATTTAGAGGCCCGCTTCCTCGACCACCGCGTGTGGATGATCATGCTTGGCTATTTCTCGTTCCTGATCACGATCCTGTTGTTCGGAAACACCCCGTTCCAGTTCCAACCCGAGGTTGACCAGGACAACAGCCGGGTCGAAATCGAGATGGTGCCTGGCACCACGCTGGAATCGACCGAGGAAGTCGCCGACAGTGTTGCCGACCTGTTGTATGAACAGCCCGATGTCGAGCGTGCTTTGGTGCGCGTTCGTGAAGGCAATGCAACTATTTTCATTACGCTCAAGGCTGACCGTGAGAAAAAATCGTTCATCTTCGAGCGTGATCTGGCACCTGAACTCGCGAAATTTGCCGATGCTCAGGTGCGCTTCCAGAACCAGAATGGGCCGGGTGGTCCGGGCAGTGGCCGCGATTTGACGATCATGCTCGCCGGTTCTGATCCCAAACTTCTCGAGGCAACTGCAGGTCAGTTGATCGAGGAGATGAAAGGACTCGATACGGTTGTGGCACCGCGCTTGACCGCTGACATTCCGCGCCCGGAAATCATTGTACGTCCGCGCGCCGATATCGCCGCCGATCTCGGAGTGACGACCGTCGCCCTGAGCCAAGCTATCCGCATTGCTACGATGGGTGAGATTGAACAGAATGCAGCGAAATTCTCGCTGTCAGACCGTCAAATCCCGATCCGCGTGAAGCTGCCGAAGAGCTCGCGCCGCGATCTTGAGACAATTGCCAATCTGCCGGTTCCAACTGCGAGTGGCGGTTCGGTGCCGCTTGGCCGCGTTGCCGAAATTTCCTTCGGCTCGGGTCCAACTTCGATCCAGCGTTACAATCAGAACCGCCGTGTATTCATCGGTGCTGACCTCGCTTCTGGCGTGCTGCGCGGTGACGCGATGGAGCAAGTCAACCAGCTCCCCACATTGTCCAGTCTGCCTTCGGGCGTGATCCGCGATGCGGTGGGTGAAGACGAGCTTCAGGCCGAGCTGCTTGAGAACTTCCAGATCGCTCTGATCGCGGGCATCCTGTTGGTCTTTGCTACTCTGGTGCTTCTCTATAAGCGCTTGATGAGCCCGCTGGTGAATATGGCATCGCTGGCACTGGCCCCGCTGGGCGGGATATTCCTTGTGTGGATCGTCGGGCAACCGACCTCGATGCCAGTGCTGATCGGTATCTTGCTGCTGTTGGGCATTGTCTCCAAAAACTCGATCCTGCTGATCGATTTTGCGATCGAGGAAATGAAAGCCGGCACTGACAAGCTCGCGGCGATCATGGACGCAGGCCACAAGCGTGCACAGCCGATTGTGATGACCACAGTTGCGATGACTGCAGGTATGGTCCCGACAGCCCTCTCGCTATCTGGCGATGGCGCATGGCGTGCTCCGATGGGCACGGTGGTGATTGGCGGTCTGATCCTGTCGACCGTGTTGACGCTGCTGATTGTTCCGGCGGGCTTTAGCTTGGCGGACAGTCTGGAGCAGCGCATGGGCCCATGGATGCGCAACCGCTTCCTGACCTATCGTCCGGGCGATGACCGCACCGATACTGATGGCAAGCCCGAGGCCGTCCCTGCCGAGTAGTTCAGAACAACCGGCATCACCGGACGTTTCTGCGACGGATTCGGATAGTGTCAAACGGCCTAAAGCTGCGCTAAAGCGGCCTGCGATGATGCGCCCCGTTTCTGGAACACTGCCGCCTGATACAGCGAAGCGTATGCGGATCACCGCGACGTTGATGCTGGTTTTGATGGCCGGGCTGTTTGTCCTGTCGCGGCAATATCTCGATCTGCATCCGGCGTGGGGTTATCTTCATGCCTTTGCTGAGGCGGCTATGGTCGGCGGTCTTGCGGACTGGTTCGCGGTGACCGCTTTGTTCCGCCATCCGATGGGTATTCCAATCCCGCACACGGCGATCATTCCGGAAAACAAGGACCGGATCGCCGATACAATGGCGCAGTTCCTAAGGACCAATTTTTTGATCCCGTCGGTGGTTGCGCGGCGCATGCAGAATATGAACATGGCGCGCGCGGTCGGCGGCTTTTTGGCCGAGCCGACGCAGGGTTCGCAATCGCGTATCGGGTCCGGCGCAGCGGAACTGTTGGCTGGCGTGCTCGAGTCACTCGATCCGGATAAGCTCGGCGGCCAGGTTAAATCGGGTCTCAAGTCGCAGGCCAAGAAGATCGAGATTTCGCCGCTGCTCGGGCAAATGCTCAGCACAGCGATTGCCGATAAGCGGCACCTTCCGTTGATCGACGCAATCATCCGCTGGTCGGGCCTGACGCTCGAAGACAATGAAGAGATGGTTCGTCAGATGATCAGCGAGCGGGCCAATGGTGTGATCCGTTGGACCGGGCTCGATGGGCGGTTGTCAGCATCCGTTCTCGACGGCCTCTACAAATTGCTTGCTGAAGTGCTTGTCGATCCCGAACATCCGCTGCGCGACAAGATTCAGGAGGGCCTGGACCAGTTAGCGCATGATTTGGTCCATGATCCCAAAATGCGCGAGCGGGTCGAACGCATGAAGGACGAAGTGCTGGAAAACGAGGCGGTCGCGCGTTGGTGGGAAGGCGTATGGGAACGCATGCGTGCCGGCATGATCCGCATGGCGCGGAATCCCGATACTGTGCTCGGCGGCCAGCTAGGCAGCAGCCTTGCGGAATTGGGTGACGCGTTGCGCGAGGACAGCCAGCTGCAAACACAGGTAAATCGCTTTGCGCGCCGCACAGCGGTGGGTTTGGCCACGCGCTACGGCGACCAAATCGTCCAACTCGTATCAGAGACCGTCCGCCGTTGGGATGCGCGAACGTTGACCGACCGGATCGAGAATGCGGTTGGCCGCGATCTGCAATTTATCCGCATCAACGGAACATTGGTTGGCGGACTGGTCGGCGTGACCATCCATTTTCTCGACGGACTGTTTTACGGCTAGAGCGCCATTTGGTCAGCGCGGAATTTGGAACCGGACTGCAGTCCGCCAATAGGATGCAACTTTCTCCCCATCCTTGGTCACTGCCGGTGAAAACTTGGCTTTCTGCATCAGGCCCAAACAGACCGCAATGTCGAAGCCCTCGGGCCGGGTCGATTGTTGGATGTGGCAATCGCTAGGTCTGCCGTTCGCATCGACCGAGAGCCGTGCCTGAACCAACCCCTGGTAACCCTTGCGCAGTAGGTCGTTCGGGTAATCACGGGACCGGACCCAATTGCCAACATCGCCGATCGGCTCTGGCAATTTGGCGAGATTGCGATGCTTCTCGAGATCGATGCCCCAATATTGCAGCATATCATCGGTGCAATTGCGCATCACTTTCATCGCATCGCCCATTGATCCGGTCTCAAGAATGACGGGCGGTTTTTTGCGGTAACGAAGCTGGATCCATGAGACCTCCTTTTCTGCTTCGGGGGTTACCGTTTGTCCGAAAACATCGGCCACTGCTTCCAACCCTTCGCTTTCATCATCGTCATCGCTGTCTTCCTCTGGCCCGTCGAAACGCACGTATGAGAAGATCAGCGCAGGCTTATGCTCACCGACATTACCAAGCGCATAGGTCCACTCGTTCTCCTCAAAAGTTGGACCGAAACGGACCATGACCTCAGACCTACGTGTCCATCTTTTGAACGGCTCTCCCGCTGCTACCATCGAGAAGCGATCTCCCGGTTCATAGCGCTCGATATAGAATAGCGTCTTCTGATCGCCGTCGCCAAAGAAGCGCGCGAGCCGGCAGCTATCATCGGCAAATTCGACATGCCACTTGGATGAAGGCTTCAGGCGTATGGGTTCGGGCGCATCCTTGGCAATGGCGGGCGGCGCGAGCAGGCTGGCGACCGCAACGGCGCCAATACTAGCTTTCAATGCTCGTTCCGAAATCATCGACTTATCCTAATTGGAGTTAAGAAGTGTAACACGCGATGCGGCAAGCCCAATCTACCGTGCTGAGCGGTGTCATTTCGCGATCTGAAATCGTATCCTGCTCTCCCACACATCCGGAACAGGTTTTCCGGCCTTGTCGAGCGCTGGAGAAAAGCGTGCACGCTCCAGTAATACCGAACAGATGGCATCATCGAACTTTTGTGGACGACCAGACGGGTTGATAGCGCAAAAGTTTGGAGTGCCCTTGTCATCAACGAGAAGTGCGAATTCGATCAGCGCGCTTGCTCCGTTCATCAACAGCTGTTTGGGGTAATCACTGGAGGTAATCCATGTTCCCGGGCTCGCTGTGGGTTCTGCGTGAACCGTGTAAAGCTCGTGCTCGACAAGATATTGCTCGTATTTTTCGCTCATACATGCATCTAGAGAGGCAATCGGCGCGTCCATCGGCCCGACTTCGAGGAAGAAGGGGTGCCGTGCAACCAACTTGAGCGACAGAGTTTCAATCGCTGCGAACCGTTCTTGGCTCAGCGGATCGCGGCGGAATGTGCCGGGCTCTTCTTCGATAAGAGGTGCAAATGCGGCGCCGTATATGGTAGCGAGAGGCTTGCCATCAGGGGTCTTGGTCAGCACGAGTTTGGCGTTATTTGGTCTCTCCGCCGGGCCGAATTCGTACCAAGCCCAGGGGCTAAACGGATCGTCGACGATCGGGCTGACGAGGCTGAGGTTCAACTCTCGAGCGCCTAGTCCCTTGTCCAACGACAGCGTTGTAGAGGTATCGCCCTCTCCAAACATCCGCGAGACACGGCAATGATCGGGTGCGCTTTCCAGCGCCCATTCAGAGGTTGGTGCAAGCGAGATTGGCTGCGCCTGGGCAGAAGCAGGCGATACAAAAAGGCCGGAGGCTGCGATTGCGCAGACCCCGGCTCTAAATGTTTGCTTTAAATCCATGAGCTTAGTCTAACCGGATGCCTCCAGCGTAACAAGCTCCATGGTGGATCAGAGCTTGCCGGTAAGTTCCGGTACGGCGTTGAACAGGTCAGCGACCAAGCCGATATCTGCCACTTGGAAGATCGGTGCGTCTTCATCCTTGTTGATCGCGATGATCACTTTGGAGTCTTTCATACCGGCCAAGTGTTGGATCGCGCCGGAGATGCCGATAGCGATATAGACTTCCGGCGCGACGATCTTGCCGGTTTGACCGACTTGATAATCATTCGGAACATAGCCTGCATCAACCGCAGCACGCGAAGCACCGATACCGGCGCCGAGCTTATCCGCGAGCGGAGTGATGTACTCTTCGAACGTGGCAGCATCTTTCAGTGCCCGTCCGCCCGATACGATGATCTTGGCGCTGGTCAGCTCCGGACGCTCGCTCTCGGCAATTTCCGCGCTGACGAAGCTAGATGTACCAGCGTCAACCCCAAAACCTTCAACGCCGGAAACGGCTTCGACTGTGCCTGAACCGCCTTCCGGAGCCGCCTTGTCGAAGGCGGTACCACGAACGGTGATAACCAGCTTAGCATCGCTGCTTTCGACAGTCGCGATTGCGTTGCCGGCATAGATCGGACGGGTGAAGGTCTTATCGCCTTCGACCGAAATGATGTCCGAAATCTGCATCACGTCGAGCAGTGCGGCGACGCGCGGTGCGATATTCTTACCGGTGGTGGTTGCAGGAGCGAGAAACGCGTCATGATCTGCCATCAGGCCGGCGGCCAAGGGCGCTACGTTTTCAGCCAGTTGGTTGGCGTAAGCGGCATCATCAGCGAGGTGGACTTTGCCCACACCGGCGATTTTGGCAGCTTCATCAGCAACCGCTGCGCAGCCTGAGCCAGCAACGAGCAGATGCACTTCGCCCAGCTTCGAGGCCGCCGTGACGACTGCAAGAGTAGCGTCTTTGACCGACGCATTGTCATGTTCAACGAGGACTAGAGTTTTCATTATGCAACTCCCAGTGCTTTAAGCTTGGCGACCAGCGCATCCACATCTTCAACCTTTTCACCCGCCTGGCGAACCGGTGGCTCGCTGACATTGGTGGTGGTGAGGCGCGGCGCGATATCGACACCGAAATCGGCAGGCGTTTTGGTGTCGAGCGGCTTTTTCTTTGCCTTCATAATGTTCGGCAGCGACGCATAGCGTGGTTCGTTCAAGCGAAGGTCGGTGGTGACGATGGCTGGCATAGTCAGCTTGACGGTTTCAAGGCCGCCATCGACTTCGCGCTTCACGGTGACGCTGTCGCCGTCGACTTCGACAGTGTTGGCGAACGTACCCTGGGGGCGTTCCATCAACGCAGCGAGCATCTGGCCCGTCTGGTTGCTGTCGTCAGAAATCGACTGCTTGCCGAGCATGACGAGGCCGGGAGTTTCCTCTGCCGCGATGGCTTTGAGGATTTTCGCCACGGCGAGTGGTTCTACGTCTTCGTCAGTTTCGACGAGGATCGCGCGATCGGCACCCATAGCCAGCGCGGTACGCAGCGTTTCCTGCGCCTTGGCCGGACCGACCGAAACCGCAATGATTTCTTCGGCTTTGCCCGCTTCTTTAAGCCGAATCGCTTCTTCAACAGCGATTTCGTCGAACGGGTTCATGCTCATTTTGACGTTTGCAAGATCAACGCCCGTACCATCGGCTTTGACCCGTGGTTTGACGTTGTAATCGATCACCCGTTTGACAGGTACGAGGATTTTCATGAGATACCTTTCCTCTCGTGGAATTTCTGCGCGAGGCCTACCTTGCGTTTACGTAAACGTCAAGCCAGACACGCCCTTATCGGGCAGCATCGCGCATTCGAAGATATAACGCTCGGCACCGAAACTGTTTCCATTTTCGACCGCCTTATTGTGTCCGCTTCGCGCCGGAAGGGGGCAAGGTCAAGTCCATTCACGCGCTTTACCAATGGCCGTGCGCATTCTAGTCCCTTTCGTAGGAGGAGAGGGCATGACGAATTTCGGATGGAAGAGCATTGTAGCAGCGATCATGCTGCTCTGCGGTGCGGCGGCATCGGCGCAAGAGACGCGCACGGCACCCAAGGACCAACCGTCGCCGCCCGCGACGCTGGCGGATGTCGATTGGCTGATCGGCCAATGGAGCGGCACAGGCATTGGCGGCAATCCTGCGCATGAGAGCTGGCTGCCGCCGGTTGGCACAACGATGGTGGGCACGTTCATCCAAGAAGATGGCGAAAGCGGCATCCAGTTTTCTGAGCATATGTATTTGATGGAGGAGAATGGCTCGCTGGTGATGCGGCTCAAGCACTTCAATGCTGATTTGACTGCTTGGGAAGACAAGGAGGGAATGGTCACCTTCCGGCTAATTGAGATCGAACCATGCGCCGCCTATTTCCGTGGTCTGACGCTACGCTGCACCATGGAGGAAGAGAGCGCTGGCGGACTTGTTGCGGCAGTAAAAATGCAGAGCGGTGAGGAGTTGCTATTTAACTTTGATCGCACCGGCGCCCAGCAGGCTTCCTCTGGTTGCGACGGGACAACTTATGCTATCAATCAGTGCCTTGCCGCAGTTCGTGACCGGGCGATTACGCGCGAAGAGCAGTATTTTGAAGCCGCGATAGCGGGTAAAACGGGCTTGAGTGCGCGTATGACCGAGCGCGAGCGCCTGATGCGCGCGGCCCAGTCCCTTGCCAAGGAGTACCGTAAAGAGGCGTGCGCTGCGGTTTACGAACAATGGAAGGAGGGTACAATTCGCAACGCTATGATGCTTCGCTGTGAAATCCGCCTGATCGACCAGCGAACGCACGACATCTGGCGCAACTGGCTGACCTTTCAGGACACCACGGCACCGATCTTGCCGGAACCGGGGTCAACCAGATAGCCAAAAGAAAAGCCGCGCCAGTTTGCACCGGCACGGCTCAATCTTTTGTCAGAAGTGTTTCTGCTTAGGCCGCGTTTTTAACTTCCGCGACGATCTTCTTCGCGGCGTCACCCAGATCGTCTGCAGCCACAATTGGCAGTCCTGAGTTTGCAAGAATGTCCTTACCCGCTTGCACATTGGTGCCTTCTAGGCGCACGACCAGAGGAACGGAAAGATTCACTTCCTTCGCGGCCTGAACGATACCGTCAGCGATAATGTCGCACTTCATGATACCGCCAAAGATATTGACCAGAATGCCTTCGACAGCGGGGTCTTTCAGGATGATTTTAAACGCAGCGGTCACTTTTTCAGTGGTTGCACCGCCGCCTACGTCGAGGAAATTGGCCGGGAACGCGCCGTTCAGCTTGATGATGTCCATCGTCGCCATGGCAAGACCCGCGCCATTGACCATACAGCCGATGTTACCGTCGAGCTTGATATAAGCGAGGTCATATTCGCTCGCCTCGACTTCTGCCGGATCTTCTTCGGTCTCGTCGCGCATTTCCTCGACATCTTTGTGACGATAAAGCGCGTTACCGTCGAAACTCATCTTGGTGTCGAGCACCAGCAGCTGACCGTCTTTGGTCTCAACCAGCGGGTTGATCTCGAGCATTTCCGTGTCGAGTTCCATGAACGCGGTGTAGAGTTTTGCAGCCAGTTTCTGACACTGCTTGTTCAGATCACCCGTCAGTTTCAGCGCAAATGCCACGGCGCGGCCGTGATGCGGCATAAAGCCTTGCGCCGGGTCGATAGTGATCGTGGTGATCAGCTCGGGCGTTTCATGCGCGACATCTTCAATGTCCATGCCGCCTTCGGTCGAGGCGACCATAGCGACCTGACCGGTTGCCCGGTCAACCAGCATCGCGAGGTAGTATTCCTGCTCGATATCGACACCGTCGGTCACATAGAGGCGATTGACTTGCTTGCCTTCATCGCCGGTCTGGATGGTCACCAACGTATTGCCGAGCATGTCGGCGGCATCAGCTTTCACATCGTCGATACTCTTGGCGAGGCGAACGCCGCCTTTTGCGTCAGGGCCAAGCTCTTTGAACTTACCTTTGCCGCGTCCGCCTGCGTGAATCTGCGCTTTCACCACATAGAGCGGCCCGGGCAGTTTTTCTGCGCCCGCAACAGCTTCTTCGACTGTCAGCGCAGCATGACCGGCAGGGATGCCGATTCCGTATTTCGCGAGGAGTTCTTTGGCTTGGTATTCGTGAATGTTCATGGGGTATCCGTCTTTATGAAAGGCGAGAAGAATCTGAAAATGTGTTCAGCGCGCATAAGCATGTATCAGCGCGCTTGAAAAGTGCTGGCTTGCAAAGTTTGATGGGGCACCCCAACAGCATATCAGCATGATTGATCGCGCGCGCCTTGAAGAAATTGTTGATGAAGCAGGGCGGATTGCGCTCGGCCTGTGGCCCGGTGACGGGCATGAAGTCGAAAGCTGGGAGAAAGAACCAGGCAGTCCGGTTTGCGCCGCTGATATCGAGGTGGACGGTTATCTCCGCAAACAATTGGGACAATTGCTCCCGTCAGCGGGGTGGCTGTCTGAAGAAACCGTTGATGACCCCGAGAGGCTCAAGAAGGGGCTCATCTGGCTGGTAGATCCGATTGACGGGACTAGAGATTTTTTGCGCGGACGCACCGGATGGTGCGTTTCTGTTGCGCTGATTAGCGAGGGTAGACCGTTGATCGGGGTCTTGGATGCGCCTGCACGCGGTGAGAAATGGGTCGGTATTGCCGGACAAGGCGCGTGGCGGAACCGTGAAAAGCTTACTGCATCGACACGGCAAAATTTTGCGGGAGCGCGGGTTCCGGCGGCGTCACTACAAAAAGTAGATCAAATCTTGACGATGGTCGATCAGCCCAACTCGATTGCGCTGCGGGTCGCAATGGTCGGAGCTGACGAAGCTGATCTGGTTGCCACGCTAAGGTGGGGATTCGAGTGGGATATCGGCGCGGCGACTTTGATCGCTCGCGAAGCCGGCGCGACGGTCACAGACGCGTTCGGCAAGCCTTTTGCTTACAACAAACCCGATCCGCGCGCTTTTGGTATGATGGTTAGCGCGCCCGCGATCCATGAGGACGCTGTCGCCCATTTGGCCGAACGTGCAGAGGCACTCACTGCGCCATAGAAAAAAGGGGGCAGATCAATGCCCGCCCCCTTAATAGTCGATAGTCTGACGGAAGAGTTACTGCGCTTGTTGCGCGGCCTCGACATCTGCCTGGGAAATCGGAATGATCTTGATTTCGACCCGGCGGTTGCGTGACCGGCCTTCGGCAGTGGCATTGTCCGCAATCGGCGCCGTCTCACCAAAGCCCTGCCAACGAATCCGTGCCGAGCTCACGCCGCGCGATGACATGTAATTGGCCACCGCTTCCGCGCGTTGCTCCGACAGACGCTGGTTATAGGCATCAGACCCGCTTGAATCGGTGTGACCATATACGTCCACCAAGCTGTCCGGATATTGCTGAAGGCTTGCCGAAACGGTGTCGAGCGTGTTCCGGAAGGTCGGTTTGATAGTATAGCTGTTCACATCGAACGTTACACCGTCAGGCAAGTTCACCAGAATTGCGTCACCGCCATCTACTTCGGTGACATCTACGCCTGATCCTGCAGTTTGCTCTTTCAGCTCTTTGATCTGCTGGTCCATTTTGTAGCCGACTACGCCGCCAGCGACACCGCCAACACCCGCGCCGATGATGCGTCCGGTTTTGCCGCCAATTACGCCGCCGAGCAGTCCGCCAAGCACTGCACCGCCGACACCGCCAATTGCCGTGCGCGAAACTTTGCGCTCACCAGTATTCGGGTCGGTGACGCAGCCCGATACAGTTACCAGTGACAGAGCAGCGAGGCTCGAAACGAAGACTTTTGATTTTTTCATGGGGTATTCCCCTCCTTAAATTGCATTCCTGCCCGTGTTCGGGCGGGGCGCTCCCACCAGCGCCGCTGCATAATCAATCCCGCAGCGCCATTGGTGTTCCCGATCAGCCTATTAACTATGAACAGATGAATGGCATATGGCGCAGAGCGCCTTTTGTGCTAGCGAGTTTGGCGTGACTCCTTTTCCTTGGCCCGACCTTATCATCATTGGCTGTTTGATCGTTATCAACGGCGTGTTCGCGATGTCCGAACTCGCGATTGTCTCTGCACGCACCACGCAATTGCAGGGCGCGGCCGATAAGGGCAGCAAGTCTGCAGCGCTGGCGATGTCGCTAGCGGCAGATCCCGGCAAGTTTCTTTCGACGGTGCAAATCGGGATTACCCTGATCGGCATCATTGCAGGCGCCTATTCCGGAGCCAGTTTGGGTGGACCCATGGCAGAGCGACTGCCAGCGTTGGGTGTGCCAAAGGAGTATGCCGAACAAGCCGGCTTCGCGGTGGTGATCGCGTTGACGACCTATTTCAGCCTGGTTGTTGGCGAATTGGTGCCCAAGCAGCTCGCATTAAGGGCGGCCGTACCGATCTCTCTCATTATGGCGCGCCCGATGGCGTTGCTGGCTAAGATCGCCGCGCCGCTTGTCTGGATTCTGGATACGTCATCCGGTTTGCTGATCCGTTTGTTCGGTGTTCGTCCCGGCGGCCAATCCAGCGTGACTGCTGAAGAGCTTCATATGATTTTCGCCGATGCGACGCAGTCGGGCGCGATTGAGGCGGATCAGCACCAGATTCTGACCGGCGCGGTGCGGCTAGCGGAACGCCCCGTGCGCGAAGTGATGACGCCGCGTACCGAGATCGATTGGATCGACGTGAATGCGAGCGAGGCAGACATTCGTCAGACCATTGACGAAAGCCCGCATTCGCTGCTTCCCGTTGCCGATGGATCGCCTGACAAAATCCTCGGCGTGGTTAAAGTGCGCGAAGTTTTGGCGCAGTTGGTCGCAGGCGAGGCAATCAACCTCAAACGTCTGATGAAAAAGGCAGAGATTGTGCCGGATCAGCTTGATGCGATGGATGCGCTGCGTTCGTTGCAACAGGCGGAGATCGCGATGGCGATGGTCCATGATGAATATGGCCATCTGGACGGGATAGTGACGCCGGTTGACCTCCTGACCGCGCTGGTAGGCCAATTTGTCAGTGATCAGGATGAAGGCGATGCGCCCGCGATGACTGAGCGGGCAGACGGCTCGCTGCTCATTTCGGGCGGAATGTCAGCCGATGATCTCTCTGACCGTTTAGGCCTAGATTACGGCGACAGCCGCGAGTTCGCGACCGTTGCCGGATTTGTCTTGTCGGTGATCAAAAAGCTGCCGCTCGAGGGCGAGAGTTTCGTCGAGCAGGGCTGGAACTTCGAAGTGATCGATATGGATGGCAGGAAGATTGACAAGCTCCTGGTGACGAAGGTGCCGGAGGAGGATGGCGAGGAGTGAGGGGCTTTTTTGTTTAGCCTCAAGCGCCGGCGTCCTTTTTGTTTAGTACCTCAGTCGCCGGGCGCGAGCCATCCGGCTCGCTTGGCTTCCTCGCATAAGCTCGGACGGCCGGTCGGCCTTGCGGTCAGCTAGTCGCTGACCGGATCAGCGCTAACCATCTATCTGGCAACTTTTCTTGGTCGCGGCAGCCATAGGGCCGCGCGGCCCGCCCGCAGCGAAGTGACCGTCAGGGAACGAAAGCGAGGAAATCGCGCGCCGGATGGCGTGCGGAGAACAAACTCAACCCGGAATGATCGCCTGACTATTCTGACCATCACCTTCGGGTGCGGCGATAATATCGCGGGTTACGCGGCCTTTAGCGACGGTGTTGGTGTCCGGATCACCTACTGAGGAGCGGATGCCTGGAGCAGCGACTCCTGCACGATCAAGCGCGCTGGTTTCGACCGAACTGCGCGGGGCAGGGCCGCCGAACAGAGCTTCAAGAGCTTGCTCAGATGCAGTACCTTCTGCTGGACGCGGTGCACCTGGGGCTGGTGGGACCAGATTGAAATCAGGCGGAACAACCAAGGGTGCCTGGCGCTGAACGGCGAACTCGTCGGGGCGCTCACGCCCCAAAATACCGCCGCTGCTACCGCAGGCTGCCAGCATAGCGCTGGTTGCGCCGAGGAAGATGATTTTGGTCGTCATACGCATAGTAGTCTCTCCACGGGCCCGATTTCAGGTCTGGGCCGGTTCGATATCCTGTTCCTCTTCCTTATCGCGGACGAAGAAGGATCGGGCAAGGATGATTACAACGCCGATGGTGATAGCCGCATCGGCAACGTTGAAAATGAGGAAGGGGCGGAAGTCGCCGAAATGCAGATCGGCGTAGTCGACGACATAGCCGAGTGTGTACCGGTCAACGATATTGCCGAGCGCGCCGCCAAGGATCAGCGATAGGCCAAGAATGTCGCCAAACGCCTTCTCGCGCAGCATCCAAATGAACACGACGAGCGCGATCAGCGCTGTGACCGCGACCAGTGCATAGCGCATTTCGGGCGACGTGGCTTCAAACAGACCCAGCGAGATGCCGAAATTCTGCGTGAAGCGCAGATCGAAAAATGGCAGGATTTCCACGTAGTCGCCGATCCGGTTGATCTCCAGCGGGCCGGTTACATAGTCTTTGATCCATTGATCCGCGGCAAAGATGATCAAGGCAATCGCAAGGCCGATCATGCGGGGCTTGGTGAGAATACTCATTGTGCCGCATCCCATTCAGCAACCACACTGTCGCAGCGACCGCAAAGTGCACCATCTTCGGTGACTTCGGGCAGCAAACGCCAGCAGCGGCCGCATTTGTGATCGGATGTGCGCGTAACTGTCACGCCATCCCCTTGGCCGCGGGTGACTGTCGCGGTGATGAACAGATCGACGAGATCAGCGTCAGTAAAGCCTTCAGGGACTGTGCTTTCGGGCACAGTCACATCAGCTTCGAGACCGGAACGGATGGTTTTCTCACGGCGAAGCGGCTCGATCGCCTCCATCACCGTTTCGCGCAGCTCGCGCAGTTTGGTCCAGCGCGCAGTATCCGCTTGAACGGCCGGAATGACAGGCCATTCGAGCAGATGTACGCTGCCTTCTTGCGCATCATCGTCAGGATAACGCGCTTTCCATACTTCCTCTGCGGTATAGACCAAGACGGGCGCCGCATATCGGATCAGCGCGTGGAACAGGATGTCCAGCACCGTGCGATACGCTTTGCGTTTCGGATCGTTTTCGTCATCGCAATAGAGGCAGTCCTTGCGAATATCGAAGAAGAAGGCGGAGAGGTCTTCATTGCAGAAATCGACGAGCAGACGTGTGTATGTGTTGAAGTCGAAATCATTGACCGCTTGCTTCAACTTACGGTCCAATTCCGCCAATTCGGACAGGATGTAGATTTCCAGCTCAGGGATTTGCGTATCATCCCCCATGTCGCCGACAAAGCCATCCAACGCGCCAAGCAAATAGCGGAACGTGTTGCGCAGCTTGCGGTACGTGTCGCCCACGCCTTTGAGGATTTCATCGCCGATACGGTGATCTTCGGTGAAATCGACGCTTAGTGCCCACAGCCGGATGATATCCGCGCCATATTGTTCCATCACTTTCAGCGGATCAGTAGTGTTGCCGAGCGACTTGGACTGTTTGAAGCCTTTGGCATCCATGGTGAATCCGTGCGTCAGCACGGCTTTGTAGGGCGCGCGGCCTCTGGTGCCGCAGCTCTCAAGCAGTGAGGATTGGAACCAGCCGCGATGCTGGTCGCTGCCTTCCAGATAGAGATCGGCGGGCGATTGCAGTTCGGGCCATTCATCGCTCTCGAGCACGAAGGCGTGCGTGGAACCGCTGTCGAACCACACGTCGAGAATGTCGGTGACCATCTCGTAATCGTCCGGGTTGCGATCGGGGCCGAGGAACTCAGCTGCGCGGCTTTCTTCCCACGCATCGACGGTTTCGGACGCGATAGCTTGCTGGATGCGGAGGTTTACTTCCGGATCGACGAGCAACTCACCAGACTCGCGGTGTACGAACAGCGCCAGCGGAACGCCCCATGCGCGCTGGCGGCTGATTAGCCAGTCGGGGCGACCCTCGACCATAGAGCGCAGGCGGTTGCGGCCTTTTTCGGGAATGAAGCGAGTGGCTTCAATCTCTTCCATCGCGCGTTCGCGCAAAGTTGGCGCGGCGCAGATGGTTTCGTCGGACGGATCGATTGCCCCGCCTTCGCCTTCCCAACCCTTTTCCTCGGGCGTCTTGGGCGAGATGTGCTCGAGATCCTCATCAATCGCGATGAACCATTGCGGGGTGCAGCGATACACGACCTTCGCTTTGGAACGCCATGAATGCGGGTAGCTGTGATGATAATCGGCGCTGGCAGAGAGAAGCGCGCCTGCCTCGCGCAGATCCGAACAGATCGGACCTTCGGGAGAATTGAATGGCTTGTTGATCACGCTGCGACGGCGCGGTTTGCCTTCATCATCGAGATCATCCGCACCGAGCCACAACCAATCGTCGCGATAACGCCCGTCGCCCATAACGGCGAAGACTGGGTCGATACCGTTGGCGCGGCACAGATCGAAATCATCCTCGCCATGATCGGGTGCCATATGGACAAGACCGGTACCGCTGTCCGTGGTAACAAAATCACCTTCGAGGAACGGGCGCGGCTTGGCGTAAAACCCGCCAAGCTTGTGCATCGGGTGGCGTGCGATTGTTCCGGCTAGGTCTTTACCCCGAACATGAAGAAAGCCTCCACCCGAGTGACTTTCGTCAAACAAGAAGTCGTCGATTTCAACAATCGGATTGTCGGCTGGCCAATCGACCGCCGCAGGCAAAGACCTTACGTAACGTTCCAATCTTTCCGCAAACATCTCTCGAAGATCGTTTGCAATCAAAATACGCTTTCCGGTGACTGCGGGCGCATCGATGTGGGTTGTGAGTTCCAGCAGATCGTATTGAACTTCCGCTCCGTAAGCCAAAGCCTGGTTCACCGGAATCGTCCAAGGTGTCGTCGTCCAAATTACCGCATGTGCGCCGACCAATTCTGGAATCGGCGATTCAACAATCTCGAACGCCACATCGATCTGCGGGCTGTCGGTCAGGTCAGCATATTCGACTTCGGCATCGGCCAAGGCTGTTTCTTCAACCGGTGACCACATCACCGGCTTTGCGCCGCGATAGAGTTGGCCGGTCTCGGCGAACTTATGCAGTTCTTTGACAATTGCGCCTTCGGCTTCGGGGCGCATTGTTAGATAGGGTTTGTCCCACCTTCCATTGATTCCTAGTCGCTGCAGTTGGCCGCGCTGAACATCGACCCATTTCTGGGCATATTCGCGGCATTCTGCGCGGAATTCCTTGGGTTCGACCTCGTTCTTGTTTTTCTTCTTCTTGCGGTAGAGTTCCTCGATCTTCCACTCGATCGGCAAGCCGTGGCAATCCCAGCCGGGCACATAAGGCGCATCTTTGCCGAGCAGGCTTTGCGTGCGGACAACCGTATCCTTCAGAACATGGTTCAGCGCGTGGCCGATATGCATATCGCCATTGGCATAAGGCGGTCCGTCATGGAGGATGAATTTCTCACGGCCCGCACGCGCCTCGCGCAGCTTTTCATACAGGCCAATTTCTTCCCAACGCGCCTGAATACCCGGTTCCTTCTTGGGAAGGCCGGCTTTCATCGGGAAGTCGGTTTTCGGCAGGAAAACCGTTGGTCTATAATCTCGCTCTGTGGCGCGTTCTTCAGTCATAATGGAGCGCCGTTAAAGGAAAGCGCCGCGCGGGGGAAGAGTGGTTGCGTATGCGTATGCGTTTGCGGGGCGTTTTACTGCCGCTCGCGCCGCGCTTCGAGGCCCGCATAGGCGGCTTCGCGCTGCGCCTGATTGCGATTGTCGCGGTCAGGATAGAGTGCCGGGCCAACAGTCCAGATATCATCCACCCAGACATAGCCATTAAAGCTGCGCGGAACGTCACCGAGCTGTTCGGGCAGCGAGAGACCGGTGTTGGGCTCATTCGCGCTATGCGGGCCTGTCACGATAATCCGCGCGCCAACCTCTTCCATCCGGCTGACGAGGCGATTGGGCCAGCCCCAATACATCCACTGACGATTGAGCGGCACGATCAGCGTGCCGTCATTACAGCTTTCGGGAATGATGCTGGTCCAACCATACAGAAGATAGTCGGTCGTACATTGCTTCGCGGCGGCAGGGCTCCACGCCCAGACATCGGGATACAGCTCTTTAATCCGCGCAACCGGCGCAGGGTCGCCGTAAAACGCGTAACGTAGTTTGACCGGGTCGCGATCCGCCTCTTTCAGCACTGCCGCGAGCAAATCGGCTTCTTTTGCATCGCTTGATTTGAAATTGAACATGATCTGCTTCGACTCGCGGACATAGAGAATCCATGTCGAGAGCGGTTGAATGCCGCCCACAGCCGTACCGCGTAGCGGGAAGGTTTTGCCGCCGTCAGCAGTGTAGCCGTAGCCCGCATCGAGCTTCATGATGCCTTCCAGCGAAGCTTCACGGACGGGGCCGGCGCCATCGGTGCGGCAATCGAGAGTCCAGTCGTGGAAAGCGATCAGCTGGCTATCCAAAGTCGGCGCAATATCGACCTCGATCATCGCCGCGCCGATTTCTGCCGCCCGCTGCGCCCCTCGGCCGGTGTTTTCGAGATAGTCATGGACTGGTTCTTCGATCAATTCGGCGGTGCAAGTGTCACGCTCTACGCCTGCACGGTCGAAGTGCTGCGCTATTCCGCGATGCGCGACCAGCTTCGCCTTCCCGCGCGGCGCATCGGCCAGCCAACTGGCATTGACCACAGTCAGGATTACAAAAATGATCGCGGCGATAAAGCCGATCCGCGTGAGCCAGATTTTCATGCGAGTAGCTGTGCCGCCTTTTTGCAGTCTTGGTCGATGGCTTCCATCAGCGCCTCAAGTGTATCGAACTTTGCTTCGCCGCGGATGAAATGATGGAAGCTCACTTCAATCTCCTGACCGTACAGATCGCCCGAAAATTCGAAGAAATACGGTTCGAGTAGCTCCTTAGGTGGCTCGAATTGTGGCCGGATGCCGATATTGGCCGCACCTTTCAGTTCCTGCCCGGTGGCGAGCACACGGCCTGTGACTGCATAGACGCCGAATTTGGGCCGCAAATAGCTTTCGATAGAAAGATTGGCAGTAGGGTAGCCGATTTCGCGCCCGCGCTTGTCGCCATGTTCTACGATGCCTCGAATTGCAAAAGGACGCGTGAGCAGGCGTGCAGCCTCCTGCGGATTGCCCTCGCGCAAGGCCGTGCGGATACGGCTAGAGGAAATAACCTCATCGGCATCTCCAACCGGTCCAATGGTGCGCGCGCGAATGTCGTGCTGTGCGCCGACGTCGGCGAGCACCTGCGCATTGCCGCCTCGGCCCTTGCCAAAAGTAAAGTCCTCGCCAGTGACGACGCCTGCGACACCAAGCTGTTTCGCCAGAAGACCGCCGATAAAATCCTCGGCAGTGGTTGATGCCAGCGCGCCATCAAAATGCAGCACCAGCATCGCGGTCGCACCCGCTTCCAGATACAGCTCTTGCCGCTGTTCCAGCGTGGTCAGGCGGAAAGGCTCTGCATCGGGTTTGAAGAAGCGGACTGGATGCGGATCGAATGTTGCCACGATGGAGGGGCGGCCTTCCTCACGCGCCCAATTAATCGCTTCGCCAGCAACAGCCTGATGCCCTTTGTGGAAGCCATCAAAATTGCCCAGCGCCACAATGGCGCCGCGCAGGCTGTCAGGCACAGCTTCACGGTGATCGAGCCAGCGCATTATTCAACAGCTTCCTCTGTAGATATGCTTTGTTTGAGCTCGGATGCAGGCTTCAGACCTTTGCGGATCACGCGGATTGCGTTTTCGCCCATGATCGCGCGGATTTCTTCCTCGATGAAGCCTTGCTTGAGCAGTTCATTGGTCACATGGACTAGCCCCGAGGTATCGAACCGTGCGGTGATGGTGCCGTCATAATCGCTGCCCAGCGCAACATGTTCGATCCCGACCAGGTCGCGGATATGCTTCATGGCTTTGACGATGGCCGCTGGCGAAGTGTCGCACACCGCGCCTTCCCAATAGCCAACCCCGATCACACCGCCGGTTTTGGCCAGGCCGATAATTTCTTCATCGGTCAGATTGCGGTTTACGTCGCAGGTCGCCTGCACGCCGCCATGGCTGGAGACGACCGGACGGGTTGCCATGGTCAATACTTCGGCCGTCGCCTTCTTGCTCAGATGTGCGATGTCAACAATCATGCCTTTGGCTTCCATTGCTTCGACAATATCGCGACCGAATGGGGTCAGCCCGCCCTTTTCCTCGCCATGCATCGATCCGGCGAGCTCATTGTCGAAGAAGTGCGTCAGGCCAGCCATGCGGAAGCCAGCGTCGTAGAGCACGTCGAGATTTTCGGCCTTGCCCTCCAGATTGTGCAGGCCCTCAATGCTGAGCAGTGCGCCGGTACGGTCTTTGGCCCCAGCTTCGCGGTCGGTGAGCAAAGATTCCAGATCACTGCCATCATTCACGCTTGCAAACACACTGCCAGACTCTTTAACCGCACGGTCCCGCTTGGTTGCGTGCCACAGCGACCGTTCGAGCAGCGACGTCCAAGTGCGGACTGGCTGCAACTGCCCGATGACGAGCAGGGTAACATTATCGCCATCAGCGCTATTATTGTCGTAATTCTGGCCCGTTGGCGTCTTGGTCACGCTCGAGAACACCTGCAGCGCAACGTTGCCCTCTTGCAGACGTTGTAGATCCATGTGGCCGTATTCGACTGGCTCCAGCACGCTGCGTTGCCACAGCAATGTATCGGAATGCAGATCGACGATTGTCAGGGTGCTATGGAGCGCTTTCGCCTCTTCGCTAACAGCCTCGAGCGGCTTGCCGTCCAGCGCGTTATTGGTGCTGTCGAAATAGCGCGGCGCGAAGGCGAAGAATGCGATTGCCAAAACGGCGATCAGCAGCAGGAGGTTGAGCAACAGCTTCCGCATTTAGTGCCTCACATTGTGCCGATTGTTGAGTTCTGACCACTTAGCCCATGGATCTTGAGCAGGTCGTTCAAAAGGCAAAAGCGTCCTGCGGTAATCCCGGCGCTTTGGCCGCTCGTTTGTGATTCTTTGGCTTTTTGATCGCTGATCGGAAGCTATCTATTAGTTCCAATCGTTTCGCTTGGCGCTCTTCGTGGTCCGGTGCGCAAAATTCATAAATAGCAAAGTTGTGCTCATCGTTATCAGATGACGCTGATGTTTCCGAAATGAGTGTTGGACCCCATTTCTCAAATGTATCTAGAATGTTTGGATCTAGAAACGCATCAGCATCCGGAACTTCGTAATCAACGATCGTGACCAAATATCGGTCAACTAGAGGCGCAAATTGCCCATAAGTGAGCGCTCCGCCGACGACGAAGATTTCATCACTGCCCGTTTCCTCGGCGCGAAACAGGCTCTCGGGAATAGATAGCGCGAGTTGGCACGCGGCTGTGTTAGCGAACAGCACGTTATTGTGGGAAAGGACAATATTCGTGCGGCGTGGGAGGCCATTCCCGCCGATAGAATCAAACGTTTTACGGCCCATGATAACCGTATTTCCGATCGTTTGAGAACGGAAAAACTGCATGTCTGTCTTGAGTTTCCAAGGCAGCTCGTTGCGACAGCCTATAGCTCCCTTTTTATCAATCGCGACGATTGACGTAAGTAACGCTGTTTGATCCGATGTTCCCATAGTTCGCTTAGAATCCATTGTAGCGTTCGTTTCAAGTGAGTCCTGTTTGCAACACCCACTCGGTACCTGAGTACAACAGGTGGGGATCATGTGGATATCTCACCCCGATGCAGCTTGGTCGCGTGGCCCATTTTGCGGCCGTCGCGCGCCTGCTTCTTGCCGTAGAGGTGTAGATGCATATTGGGCTCGGCTAGCATATCCTGCGCTGTCTTTGCATCTTTGCCGATGATGTTGCGCATTGCGATACGCGGCGCGACGGTGGCGGTGTCGCCGAGCGGTAATCCCACAATCGCGCGGATGTGATTTTCGAACTGACTCGTGGCTGCGCCTTCGATACTCCAATGGCCTGAATTGTGCACGCGCGGTGCCATCTCGTTGAAGGTCGGGCCTTCGTGGGTGGCAAAGAACTCGCAGGTGAGCACGCCCACGTAATTGAGCGCTTGTGCGACCGATGCGGCGAGCTTGCGGGCTGGCTCGACCTGTTCCTGAATGCGGTCGCTGGCGGGCAGGGTGGAAGTGTCAAGAATGCCGCCTTCGTGCACATTCTCCGCGCTATCCCAGAATCGCACTTCGCCATCGTGTCCGCGCACCAGAATCACGGAGAATTCGGCGAAGAACTCGACAAAACCTTCATAGATTGTCGCGGTGTCGGGCAGGCGCAGCCCCTCGGCGTCGCGGCTGGAATCAATCCGCCACTGGCCTTTTCCGTCATAGCCGTCGCGGCGTGTTTTGAGGATCCCGGGTGCGCCGATCCGATCAACTGCGGTCATCAAGTCAGCGTGCGAGTCGATTGTCGCGAAAGCAGCAGGCGTTCCGCCAAGTTTCTCGACAAAGCGCTTTTCATTGAGCCGGTCTTGCGCCG
The DNA here is from genome assembly GCF_017812015.1 of Pontixanthobacter sp. CEM42. GTDB lineage: Bacteria > Pseudomonadota > Alphaproteobacteria > Sphingomonadales > Sphingomonadaceae > Pontixanthobacter. The sequence continues at coordinate 545,947 of NZ_JADQTN010000002.1, forward strand.
TTTCCAGCGCGCGTGGGTGCGGGAAAATCTGGTCTTCAATCGGCTTCAGCGGTGCGACCGGGACATTCTCGAATTCCCAAGTGATCACATCGCATTGCTGCGCGAAGGCGGCGAGCGCAGCGCGATCATCCCATTTGTTGCAAAAGAAATCGCTGCACACTTCGGCTGCAACGCTGTCCCGCTCGGGCGCATAGGTGATGCAATGGTAGCCAAGCTGCGCAGCAGATATCGCCATCATCCGGCCAAGCTGGCCGCCGCCCAATATGCCGATTGTCCCCCCAGGCTTAATCATCAGTCTACAGGCCGCTCCGCTACTGCTTCGCTTCGTGCGGCGCGCCACGCTTTCAGCCGCTCGGTCAGGGCCTCATCGTTTGTGGCCAGAATTGCCGCCGCCAGAAGGCCTGCGTTTGTTGCACCGGCTTCTCCGATAGCAAGCGTGCCGGTAGGCACACCTGCTGGCATCTGAACGATGGAAAGCAGACTATCCATGCCGGACAGCGCTTTGGACTGAACGGGCACGCCCAGAACTGGCAAATGCGTCATCGCTGCAATCATGCCGGGCAAATGTGCCGCGCCGCCTGCGCCCGCGATAATCACAGTAATGCCCTCGTCCGCTGCGTTCTTGGCAAAAGCGTTCATGCGGTCGGGAGTCCGGTGCGCAGAGACGATCCGTACATCGGTCTCGACGTCCAATTCGTCCAATACGCCTGATGCGCATTGCATGGTCGGCCAGTCGGACTGGCTACCCATAACGATAGCAACTTTGGCCATCACATATCCTTCAAATAGCGCCGTTCGCCCGGCTGCATATTGTCGTCAAATTCGTAAATGATCGGCGCACCGGTCGGAATTTCGAGACCGGTGATGTCATCATCCGAGATACCCGACAGATGCTTAACCAGAGCACGCAATGAATTGCCGTGAGCGGAAATGATCACAGTCTCGCCGCTCGTCAGAACGGGCAGAATGTCGCTTTCCCAATAGGGCAGCACGCGCTCGATGGTCAGCTTCAGGCTTTCGGTATTGGGAATATCAATCCCGGCATAACGCGGATCGGCGCTGAGATCATACTCGCCGCCGCTTTCCATTGGAGGGGGCGGCACGTCAAAGCTGCGGCGCCAGATATGCACCTGCTCGTCGCCATGTTTGTCGCGTGTTTCTTGCTTGTTGAGACCGGTTAGTCCGCCATAATGCCGCTCGTTCAGTCGCCAATCCTTGGTTACTGGCAGCCACATCCGGTTCATTTCCTCGAGCGCCAGATTAAGCGTCTTGATCGCGCGTGTCTGAAACGAGGTGAAGCAAGTGGTTGGCAGAACGCCTTTCTCTGCCATCAAGACACCGGCGGCCTTGGCCTCGGCCACGCCTTTGTCGGTCAGGTCGACATCCCACCATCCGGTGAAACGGTTTTCGAGATTCCACTGGCTTTGACCGTGGCGGACAAGAATGAGTGTAGGCAAGGAAGATGCTCCTGAGCGGGAAAACGTGCGTTTGGGAGCACTTGGCGTTAGCTTTTGCCGCCCGTTTTGGGAAGCGATTCTTCGTCTCCGGCACCTATTTCGCGCGCCTGCGTCTTTCGGCGTCGCAGATTCTCGCGCAGTTTGGCTGCAAGGCGCTCTTCACGGGTCAATTTCTGTTCGCTGTTTGACATTACCGAGACCTATTGCCGCTATTGGCCAAATTGCTCAAGCCCAGCTAGATATCCGGCTTGACTTTGGGCGGCGCGGCGACAATAGGGCGCGCCTTGATTGGAGCGCTGCTGTAGCTCAGTGGTAGAGCGCGTCATTGGTAATGACGAGGCCGGGAGTTCAATTCTCCCTAGCAGCACCATCACCTTCCGCCGAGTGCGAGTTTTTGCCGGCCGAAAACGGTTTTTTGCGTTTTCGTGATCTTAACCGTTGCGCGCTCGTGCGAATTACGGCGCTATGTGCGCTTAGTCTCCATACCAGTAGGTCCAGCATGCGCGGAGTTCGAGTCTAAGCTTTATCTGCTTGGATTCGGCCAACATTCGTCGGAGACTATATGGCCCGATATTGCTTGATCTGTGGTGGAGTCCGCTACATGGATTGAGATCCAAGCCATCAATATGGATCAATCGGATGCGTCCCTTAAACGCGTACCGATCGCTGATGCGCAACAGATCACCGTACTCTTCTTCCGCCGCCTCAACGGATTTGGCTTTGACAGGCTCGACCGCCCGATTGTCCAAGACGTATGAGCGCAAGCGGCGATCTACTTCCCAGATGTCTGGATCAACTACGTCGCGATCTACCGAAGCCATGATTACCGCGCTCTCTGCGGACTCGTCGATCTCTGCCAGACCAACCTCGACTTCGGCGAATTGACAATAGATGCTGCGGAGGCACAGGTGGACAGCCGTATGTAGCCGACGCCTGCGTTCGCGGTGATCGCCGTCGATCCTTATGGTTAACGGGTCGCCGACTTGCGGTACGGTAGATGGTTGATCCAAAACCATCCAAGTCAGGCCGTCCATCTTGACAACGTCACGGACAGGCCAGTTGTCATTTGCAGCCAATGAAACCATGCCACGGTCCCGTGGCTCGCCGCCGCCAGACGCGCGCATCAGATTTTCTTTGACGGCTATTCTGAGCGTGCCCTGATCACCATTTACCGCTATCAATTGAGTGTTGGCGGTAATCTGATCTGGGTCCTGATTGTAGATATGCTGTTGGATCGTCATCTTCATGCTCCTTGATTGTTCATCGCGCTAGTTTGGCGGGGGTTTCGTCATGGTGATCATGCATTGTCGTTTGCGGCTAACTTAACGAGCGGTTCGATCGGGAAAATAGGTCCGTGTTCACCTGTCAAATTGCGCAATCCAGCTAAGGATTCGATGCCGTAAGTGCGCCATATCTCCCTGTCACCGCCGCTGATGTTGTCGCGACTATGTGTGCCTCGAAGGTTAGAGAAGGCGAAGAACGAGCCGGGCTGTACTTCGACGGAAATTTTCACCGCTTCCAATGAACGCAAAAGCCACGCCATCATTTCTTTCCCTTCAGTGTCTGAGGGACTGACCGTACGGGTATTGTAGGACGGAAACGATATTTCCCAACGACGGTCCGGGCCCATCGAGATAATTGGACGCGGCCGTGTCCAGATACCTTCACCTGCGCCCAAGCTGATCGGGAACGCGAACTGGAAGCGGGGAACGCTTAGAACCTGTAGCGCCCGCCTGGCTTTGTTCCCATTTTCACTCGCCATTTTCTTCAACGCCCAACTAAGCGGTGCATAGTGAGTCGCGACACCGGGGGGGTTTTTCCGGCCCATCAAGGCAATACAATGAACGCGCGCATCGCGGGGAATGGCGGCATCGTCGGAATGCATTGCGAATTCACCAGGGGCGGCGTTATTGTTTTCACCGCCATCAGCTTTGGGCACCAGCTTCATTATCAGCTCGCCGCCGTTCTGGCCGGCAAAATTGTAGATATCGCCGACGCATCTCGACATTGCCAACATCAGGACCCGGGCGATATTTGTTTCTTCTGGCAGGCCGGTTACATGCATGGCGTCGGCGGTGCCATGGCGCACTTTGAGTAAATCACTGACAAGATCGGGCACTCCGCTTTTCAGCTCCCTTTTTGCGTGCTTGCCCAGCTTCCTTTGCTGCACGGGGTCACTGGGCCAGCCGCCAAATTTATCGAGGACGCCTTTCGCTAGTTGTTCGAGGGTTTCACAGGACACTGCATCGACAAAGTGAAAGAGCACCCGATCGCCGCGGAGCGCTGCTCCACCGGGGATGGTCGGGTCGAAATAGCTGTTGTCGTTGGCCGCTTTGCGTACGGGGCTAGTGGTCGATTGGTTTGGGTCCGATTTATCCTGTTGCATGTCGTGTGGCTCCTTCTCCACGACCGGAGGTGTGCCACAGAAATATCACATAGTCAAATAACAGGAGAAATTTGTATATTCAACAATTAATCGGCTAGGATCGCCTGCAGTGCGGTAATGGGGTTCTGGCCAAGTCTTTCGAAAGCTGTCTTGGCGGGAACATTACTTGCGGAGGTCGGTCCTTCGTAAATTGACAGTAGCTGCTTTTGCTGGTCTGCATCTACGCTAAGATATTCGCTCACGAGTTTGGCGGCCTCTCTGTCTAGCGGGACCGCGCCGAGCACTTCTAACGCAGCTTCGATTAGGCGCTCTCGGATGGCGATCTCTTCAGAACCTAGTTTGCTCAGTATCCATCGGATCGCGATTGAATGCGCGCTCTCAAAGCTGTCAGCGGACGTACCATCGGCAGATTGGATAATTTCCTCACCGAATGTTATTTTAATGCCTTTACTGTACTTCAGCTTGTCAAAATCAAACAGTTCTATCAATCCTTTCCTGATACCATCAGCGACTTCGCGCATCCTTTTTTCGACTTCACGTTTGTAGGCTTTCTCAGGTTTCTTCGTGAGCCGAAAAATGGCCAATGTTGCCAACTTTTGATCAGGCTCAAGCGTTACTGCTTCCGGATTCAAATTTGTCACAAAAAAGAACATCGGCCCGCGATAACCGGGGTCTACTTGAAGGCCGGGTACAACAAGCAATCCGTCCATTGTGTTCTTGGTCGTCCCACCAACAAAAGCTGCATACTGAGGCCCAAAATTCAGATGCTCCTTGGCAAGCACACGAACTGATTTGAACGGCTTAAGCGTCACGGAATCTTGCGTGTAGAAGAACCGATCGGCGTCATCGTCGCCATTGTCACTTCTCTCGATGAGCGCATCTAACTTCGGTTCAATAAGGTCTCGCTCCCATCTATCGAGGCGATCGGGGTTGAATTCCCTCGTATGAACCATGCGCCATTCCGGGCGGGTCAACTTCTTGTACCCGTGCTCAATACTGAGACCGTAGGTCAGGTCGTAGGACACCGACTGGGTGGCACTCTCGTTATGAGGGACAATCGCAAGGCCGCTATTCTCATCCTCCAACAGCGTGTTGATTTCATGATCGACGAGCAGGCCGCCGCCTGCAAACTTCTCTATCTCGGGCTCTGAACCCATCCCGCCGGCCGCCACGGTAATAGGTAACTGCTCGGGTTCTATCGCGTCTTGGCGCCAAAACTCAGGACTGTGGCCAAAGTAACTCGACAGTTTCAGTGCCATTCTGTGCGAAATTTTTTGCGGATCGCTTGGATTGGTGATGTTATAAATAGTCTGCGCATGGCATTCGAGCGCTTTGGCCAATGTTTTTGCCGAAAGCTTATCAATTGCCATCAAATGCCGTAAGTATTCTCCCGGAGTATCCGGTGCTCTTGCTCCGTTACGGCGCGCTTGCTCGCTGCTGGACCCCATTTTTGATTTGCCCCGTCCCAATTGTACGAAAATGCATGAATATCCAAATTTTCTTAGGGTACAATGAAGTTCTCATAAATTTCTGTTTGTCGCTACCGTTCTGTGACAATTCTACACTGGGTGTATGTCACGGAGCTGGTCGAAGTTGACGTGTTTCCGAATAAGCTCACGTCCACGCTGACTGAAGAATATTTGTTCATTCTCTTAGTATCTGATTGCGGCTACCGCGTTTTCAAACAGCATTTTATGGAGCAAATTGATGGATTTTGGCCTTTCGGACCAGCAACGCGAATTGCAGGAGGCGGCGCGCAAATTTGCACGGGCGGAACTGCCCGATCTGGCGCGCGAATTGGAGCGGGACGACAAGCCTATACCCGACGATATGCTGCGCCGTTATGGTGAGCTCGGGTTTCTGGGCATCAACCTGCCCGAGCAATATGGCGGCATGGGTCTTAACCATCTCGATGCGTTGCTCGTTCTGGAGGAATTTGCCCAAGTTTCTGTCGCGGTCGCGTTTCCGGTGTTCGAAGCGCTCACCGGCCCAGTCCGGACGATTGAGCAGTTCGGCTCCGATGCCCTGAAAGCGAAAATCCTGCCCGAAGTCATCCGCGGCGAAAAAATTGTTGCGGTCGCGATGTCGGAACCCAATGCCGGTACTGCGCTCACCGATTTGACCACCACTGCGGAGGTGGACGGTAATGATATTGTCCTCAGAGGGCAGAAACGCTGGAGCTCGGGTGCTGGACACTCGCATTACTACATCACCTACTGCCGATTTGCCGAAGATGGTAAAAGCATTGAGGGCGCGAAGGGCATCGGCGCAGTGGTGGTTGAGAAGGGCGCTGACGGCTTGTCTTTCGGGAAACCCGAAGAGTTGATGGGTTTTCGCGGCATACCGTCGGCTGATATTTTCCTCGACGATGTGCGCGTGCCCAAAGGCAACCTTATCACCGGGGCGGGCGGTTTCGGCAAATTGATGAGCGCGTTCGGATTGGAACGCTGCGGCAATGCCACCATGGGTCTAGGTGTTGCAGCCGGAGCGCTGGAAGATGCGCTGGCTTACACGCAGGAACGCGAGGCGTTCGGCAAACCCATCGTTGATTTTCAAGCGGTGCAGATGAAACTCGCTGAAATGGCGATGCAGGTCGATGCGGCGCGCCTGCTGATCTGGCGTGCTGCTGCGAATGCAGGTAACGGGTTGCCCACCGTCTATGAAAGCTCACTCGCTAAATGTTTCTCCAACGAAATGGTTCGCGATGTGACGCAGCTCGGCGTGCAAGTAATGGGCGGCTATGGCTACTCAAAGGAATATCCGATGGAGCAGCGCTTGCGCGACGGTTTCGCTTGGGGGATCGCTGGCGGCACGACCGATGTACAGAAGAGCAATATTACCGCGGCGATGATCGGTAGGCGATTTAACCAGCGGGCCAAATAGGGCGGCTTTGACCTTGCCAAGCGCCGCCGTGTTAGCCATCTAAGGCACCATGGACGAAACCGACGATACGCTCACGCCGCTGCATCCCAATCATGTGAAGGTGACGCGCATTGTCGCGTTCCTATGCGCGCTGCCCTTTGTGATTGGATCAATCGTGCTGGAGGCGGTGCAAATCCTGCCTTTCGGCATCTTTGTGATTCCCGTATTTCTGGTGGCTGTGTTTCTGGTCCTGCGTGTTCCGCTGCGCCGCTATCATGCGCGCGGCTATGACATGGGCGAGGACCGGCTGCGGGTGGTGAAGGGTATTCTCTTCAACTCGGATACCGTCGTGCCGTTCGGGCGGGTTCAGCATATCGACGTCAATCAAGGGCCGCTCCAGCGTGCGTATGGCATTGCCACGCTGACGCTGCACACGGCCGGATCGCACAATGCCTCGGTCCATTTGCCGGGTCTCGGTAACGAGGATGCGCTGGCGATGCGCGAGGACATCCGTAGCCATATCAAGCGTGAGCTGGATTGAGCACTCCCGTGGACACGCAAGGCGAGCCTCAATTGCCCGAACCCCAATTGGCTGAACCAAAGCGGACGCATCCGCTGAGTTTTGCGGTCAAAGCGGTCAACGGGCTGCAAAATGCGATCTTCCCGATGGTCGCGGGGTTCTTTGCTCTGCGTGATCAATCTTGGGCGATTTTTGGCGCGATCGGCATTGGCATCGCGATTGCCGCGATCACAGCCGGCTTGTCCTATTTCTCATGGCGCCGCTTCACCTACACAGTCGGCGCAACCGATATTCGCGTTGAAAGCGGGATATTGTCACGCGCCGCTCGCTCGGTTCCATTTGAGCGGATTCAGGACGTCAGCCTGGAGCAGGCTCTTATCCCGCGCCTCTTGGGATTGGTGCAGGTGCGCTTTGAGACCGGAGCAGGCGGGAAGGACGAGCTCGCGCTCAATTATCTCGCCGAGGCCGAGGGGGAACGTCTTCGCGAAGTCGTAAAGGCACGCAAAGATGGCATCAGCGAAGAGGTTGCAGAGGGCGACGGCGAGGCCCGCGTGGAAGAGCCCGCCGAAACGCTGTTCGCGATGGATGAGAAGCGGCTTTTCACCTTCGGCGTATTTGAGTTCTCGCTGGCCGTATTCGCGGTGGTTGCGGGTCTATTCCAATATGTCGAAACCTTCGCATCCATTGAACTGTGGAATCTGGATTTCTGGTCAGACTCCTTGGCAGGACCGGGCAGCTGGGTTTCGAACCTTGGGCTTGTAGGTCAGATTATCGGCGCGATTGCCGGGCTGATCACATTTGTGATCTTGGGATCAGTGACCGGGCTAGTGCGGACATTTCTGCGCGATTGGGGCTTCCGGCTTGAGCGGACCGACAAGGGCTTCCGCCGTCGCCGCGGGCTGCTGACCAAAACCGATGTCGTAATGCCGATTCACCGCGTTCAGGCGCTCAAAATAACGACCGGTTTTATCCGTCGCCGCTTTGGTTGGCACGGATTGAAAGTCGTGAGTCTGGCGCAGGATAGCGGCGCTGCGAGCCATGATGTCGCGCCCTTCGCTAAAGTAGATGAGCTCCGCCCGATTGCTGATGCATCAGGTTTTGCGCTCGACCCGTCAGAAGGCAGCGAATGGCATCGTGGCAGTAAAAAATACCGCTTCGATAGCGCGCTTATCGAGCTTGCTGTGTTTGTGTTTATTGCTGCCGGTGTCGCAACCGGATTGACGATTAGCGGTGCCGCCTCGCCGGCATTTGCTTCAATTGCACTTGTTGCGGGGGTGTTGTTTGCGTTGAGGCAAATGTTCCTGTGGCGCTTTGATTTTAACGCGCTGGGTGCGCGCTATTTCTTTGTGAAACAGGGATGGTTGGCACCGAAGCTGGATGTCGCGTCGCGGATAAAACTGCAATCGGTCGAGATCGCGCAAGGTCCGATTTCCAAGCGTCGCGGCTATGCCACATTGAAACTCGGCCTGGCTGGCGGGACGCTTGAAGTTGAGGGCTTGCCCGTTGAGCGTGCATATGAACTTCGCTCAGCGATCTTGAGCAGCATTGCCCAAACGGACTTTTCCGAACTTGCGGGCTAGTTTGTTGAGCCTCAATCGCCGGCGGTCGCATTCGCTCCCTTAGGCTTTCGCGCTAGCCGCGCGTCGCCCGGTCGGGCTCTGGCTGCCGCGACCAAGCTTCAGACACGAAGGTCTGACCATTCGGGATTCCGCTCGAACTTCTTCGCGACATAGGAGCATTGCGGGACGATTTTGAAATCGTGCTCGCGCGCGTCTTCTACCAGCGCATCGACCAAAGCGGCTGCAACACCGCGGCCGCCAATTTCGCGCGGGACCAGCGTATGTTCTGCCACGCGGGCACCATTGCGGAGCACCCAAGTCAGACGGCCAATCGCATCGGTACCTTCAATATGTGCGTGATATTCGCCGCTTGCGTCCTCTTCATGCCGCGTAATTGTCAGTCCTTCGATTGTCATGCTTTTGCCCCTGAGCAGATTGGCGAACAGTTTGGATAGTCTTGCACTCAACGCATTGTGGCGTAAGGGCGTTCCACTATGAGCGCCACAATGCAATTCCTCTCCGACAACGCCGCTTCGGTTCATCCGGCGCTATGGGATGCGATGAAAGCGGCGGATGCGCCGGATTCGCCTTATGATGGCGATGCGGTTTCGCAGCGGCTCGATGCTGCCTTCAGTGAGGTTTTCGGGCGTGAGTGCGCGGTTCTGTGGGTGGCGACAGGGACGGCTGCAAACTGCCTCGCTCTGTCTACGATGGTACAGCCGCATGGCGGTGTCGTTTGCCACCGTGAAGCACATATCGAAATGGACGAAGGCGGAGCACCGGGCTTCTACCTGCATGGCGCGAAGTTGCTTCTTGCAGAGGGCGAAAGCGCGAAACTGACGCCGGAGAATATTCGTGCAGTGATCGACCCGATCCGCGACGATGTGCATCAGGTTCAACCAAAGGCAATCTCGATTACGCAGGCGAGCGAATATGGCTGCGCCTACAGCCCTGACCAAATCGCGGCGATTGCCGAACTGGCGAAAGAGCGCGGGTTAGGACTGCATATGGACGGGGCGCGCTTTGCCAATGCCTGTGCGTTTCTGGGTGGTTCAGCAGCTGATGCAGCGGGTCCGGTTGATGCGCTAAGTTTTGGCTGCGTCAAAAATGGCGGGATGAGTGCCGAAGCGATTGTGTTCTTCGATACCGGCCTAGCCGATGTCGCGCGCTATCGCCGCAAGAGAGCCGGGCATTTGCAGAGCAAAGGCCGCTATCTCGCGGCGCAATTACTGGCGATGTTGGATGGCGGTCTATGGCTCGACAATGCGCGCGCAGCCAATGGCGCGGCGCAGGAGATTGCCAGCGTGGCGGGTGAGCGCCTGATGCATCCGGTCGAAGCGAACGAGATTTTCCTTAGCTGTACATCTGAAGAGCGCGAAGCACTCCGCAGCCAGAATTTCGATTTCTACGATTGGGGCGATGATGCCGCGCGGCTCGTGACGGCATGGAACACGCCGCAAGAACATGCGACTTTGTTAGCCAAGGCTATCGCGGCTCTATGACCCCACCCGAATCCGAAGCCAATTCGGGCGACAACCCGCACACATTGCTGCGGCCGCAGATCGCGCTGCCGTTTGTTCTGGTGGCGCTGATTTGGGGTTCGACATGGTATGTCATCACCGGCCAGATCGGCGATGTTCCGGCAAGCTGGTCGATTGCATGGCGGTTCGCCTTGGCTACTCCGGCGATGTTCATCATTGCACTGGCGATGCGCAAAAGCCTGAAGATCGGAAAGGCGGGGCATATGCTCGCGCTGATGATCGGGCTGTTCCAGTTCTGCCTGAATTTCAACTTCGTCTATCGCGCTGAATTGCATCTGACATCGGGCGTAGTCGCGGTAATGTTTGGCCTTCTGATGGTGCCAAATGTGTTCTTCGGTCGCGTATTCTTGGGGCAGCGCGTGACTGGGCGCTTCATCGCGGGCAGCATGGTGGCGCTCGCCGGGATTAGTATGCTGCTACTGCATGAGGCGCGTTTGTCGCCGCTTGGCGGCAATGTTGGGCTGGGCGTGTTGCTGGCGATTGGTGGGATTCTGGCGGCATCGGTCGCCAATGTTATTCAGGCCAATGAGACGGGTGCGAAACTGCCAATGGTCAGCCTGCTATCATGGTCGTTGCTATACGGCACGATCATTGACTTTGCATTGGCGTGGTTCACCGCTGGTCCGCCAGTATTTCCGGATCGCTGGCAATATTGGGCCGGGATCGCTTGGCTCGGCCTTGCCGGTTCGGTCGTCACCTTCCCGCTTTACTACACCATCGTTCGGCAGATAGGGGCGGGCCGCGCAGCCTATAACAGTATACTGGTGATTACCGTCGCAATGCTGATTTCGACTGTCATCGAGGGCTATCAGTGGTCTTGGCTGGCGGGCGGCGGCGCAGTGCTCGCGCTATCGGGAATGGTCTTGGCGCTGCGCGCGCGGAAGAGTTAGAGCAGACTGCGAAGGCCCGAGCGGTAGTCTGGATATTGCGGCTGCCAGCCAAGCACGCGCTTGGCTTTGCCATTCGCCACACGGCGGTTTTCGGAATAAAATCCCAACGCCATTTTGGAGAGGTTGGCATCCGCCAGTGTTTGCAGCGGTGGAGGTTCGGCACCCATCAAACGGCAGGCCTCCTCAATCACAACATTCTGCGGAGCAGGCAGATCGTCGGAAAGATTATACGCGCCCGCCGGTCCATCGAGCCCGGCTAGCACCCCCGACGCGATATCATCGACATGGACGCGGCTGAATATCTGTCCGGGCAAATCAATCCGCTTGGCCTTGCCTTCCTGCACGCGATCATATGCGCTGCGACTGGGTCCATAGATGCCCGGCAAGCGGAAAACCCTCGCGCCTTTGGCCAGCCATCTTTGATCGCATTCGGCCCGTGCCGTCCGGCGTCCGGCGCCAACCGGGGCGGTCTCATCGACCCACGCGCCTTGTGTATCGCCATACACTCCGGTGGATGACAAATACCCGATCCAGTCTTGCGTGATGTCGTGTCCGTAACGACCAAGAACGGGATCGCTGCCATCCGACGGCGGCACGGATGACAAAACATGGCTGGCGCGCGTCAACGCATCACGGACGGCGGAGCCATCGGTAAAGTCGACATCACCTGCGCTGCCCGTGGCCTCAACCACCCAGCCTCTCGACCGCAGCGCCTCGGCGATTCGCGAAGCGGTGTAGCCTAGGCCAAAAATGAACATATGTGCCATCAGCGCGTTCTAGGCACTGGACGCGCAAAAGAAAGGCCCTAGATCACCACTTATGGATATTGCACGCACCCCCGATGAAAATCCCGAAATGGCTGACGCTGCGATCGAGCCGAAACAGCCGCCGGTTATTTACCGCAAAGACTACAAGCCCTTTCCTTGGCTGGTGCCGGCGACACGGTTGCACTTTGATCTGTGCGCCGAGCGCACGCGCATTACCGCAACATTGCAGGTTGAACGCAATCCGGCGGCGGATGCCTCGCCAACACTACTGCTGAATGGCGATGGATTGACTCCACTGTCGGTTCGTGTGGATGGTGCAGAGGCCGATAAATGGGCGATGGATGGCGATAATTTGCAGCTGACCCTAACCGGCGACGTGCATGAAATAGAGATCGTCACGGAAATCGATCCATCGGCGAACACGCAATTAATGGGCCTCTATGCCTCGAACGGAATGCTTTGCACGCAATGTGAGGCGGAAGGGTTCCGTAGGATCACATTCTTCCCCGACCGGCCCGACGTTCTCTCGACCTATACTGTGACAATGACTGGCTCGAAGGCCGAATTTCCCGTGCTGCTGTCGAACGGCAATAAGGCGGCTGAAGGCGAGAACGACGACGGCACACATTGGGCGGAATGGCATGATCCGTGGCCCAAACCGTCTTATCTGTTTGCTTTGGTTGCCGGCGATCTGGTCGTGAACACAGACAGTTTTATCACCATGTCTGGCAAGAAAGTCGATTTGGCGATTTATGTCCGTGACGGCGATTTGGATCGTACCGGCCATGCGATGCGCTCACTCATCAAATCGATGGAATGGGACGAGCAGACCTTCGGGCGCGAATATGATCTCGATGTGTTCAACATCGTTGCGGTTAGTGATTTCAATATGGGGGCCATGGAGAATAAAGGCCTGAATGTCTTCAACACCAAATATGTGTTGGCCGACCCGGAAACAGCGACCGATGGTGACTTTGACGGCGTCGAAGGCGTTATTGCGCATGAGTATTTTCACAATTGGTCGGGCAACCGGATCACTTGTCAGGACTGGTTCCAACTGAGCTTGAAAGAGGGCTTTACCGTTCTGCGCGACCAGCTGTTCAGTCAGGATATGCAAGGCGAGGCGGTAAAACGGATTGAGGATGTGCGGATCTTGCGGTCGGCACAGTTTCCCGAAGATTCGGGTCCGCTCGCGCATCCGATCCGGCCTGACAGCTTTCGTGAAATCTCCAATTTCTACACCGCGACGGTTTACAACAAGGGCGCGGAAGTCATCCGGATGATGCGCACAATGTGCGGTCCAGAGGCGTTTCGTAAGGGCACGGACCTGTATTTCGATCGCCACGATGGTGAGGCTGCGACATGCGAGGACTTCATCGCTGCGATGGAAGATGGCGCGGGTCTCGATCTGAAGCAATTTCGCCTGTGGTATTCGCAAGCGGGCACACCCAAGGTCGTTGTCGATCTGGCGCATCAAGGCACAATTGCGACGCTGACCTTGCGGCAAACTGTTCCCGCGACACCGGATCGGCCGGGCAAGAAGCCGATGCCGATTCCCGTCAAGATCGCTTTGTTCGATCGCAACACTGGCGCACATGCTGGCGAGCAATTGATTGTTCTGAAAACCGAAGAGCAGAGCTTCGACTTTGATGGCTTTGCCGGTAAGCCGGTCCTCTCGATCAATCGCGGTTTCTCTGCTCCGGTTACAATCGAACGCGAGATTGCCGATGAGGATCTGGTGTTCCTCGCCGCCAAGGATGATGATCCGTTCGCGCGCTATGAGGCGATGCAGGATCTTGTCGTCGGACATTTGACTACGGCATCCGGCAATGGCTTGGATGATGTATCGCGTGAAGCGGGACGCCTGGCAATCGCGCGAGCGTTCGAGGCGGTCCTGACCGACGAAACGCTCGACGATTCGATGCGCGGTGAGTTGATGATGCTTCCGGGGCTGACCTATTTGATGGAGCAGCAATTGGTTGCTGATCCGTCGCGTATTCATGCGGAGCGCGAGGGATTGAAGGCGTGGCTGGGCGCCCGTTTTGAGGAACGGCTTGCCACCTTACATCAGCGGCTTGCCGACGTGCCTTACGATCAAGAGGCTGCTTCGCGCGGCGCGCGGAAAGTTAAAACACAGGCGTTGGTTTATCTGGCGGCTGGCAATCCGGGGTGTGCTTCGAAAATGGCTGCGGCACAATATGACGCGGCGGACAATATGACCGATCGTCAAGGCGCCTTGATGGTGCTCACCGGCCTCGGCACTGCCGCGCGGACGGACAAGCTGATCCATTTCCACCGGCGCTATGCTAATAATGAGCTAGTGGTCGACAAATGGTTTGCGCTGCAGGCGTCTTCGCTTCATCCGAACGCGATTGAACATGTAAAGGCGCTGGCGGAGCATAAGGATTTCACCATCCGCAATCCGAACCGAGTGCGCTCCCTTTACATGGCGTTTGCAGCCAATCCGCATGCTTTCCACGCCGCTAATGGCGAGGGGTATCGCTTGATTGCTGACCTCATTCTGGAACTTGATCCTATCAATCCGCAAACGGCTGCGCGCTTTGTCCCGCCGTTGGGGCGTTGGCGCAGGATCGAGCCCGCGCGGGCAGCAATGATGCGCGGCGAGCTCGAGCGAATAAAGGCCGCCGACAATCTCTCGCGCGATACGTTTGAACAGGTCACCCGATCCCTTGGCTGAGGTCGATGTCGTTCGCGCGGGGTGCCTAGAAGGAATCGCACACGGCTTTCTGGGTCGCCAAGGCGGTGTTTCGACCGGCGCGATTGCTGGCTTAAATGTCGGCGTCGGGGCTGATGACGATGACGCTGCGGTCACAGAGAATCGGAAACGCGCGGTCGCCGCAGTTTTACCCGATGCTAAGCTGGTATCGCTCTATCAAGTACATTCGCCAACGGCGGTCATCGTAAACCAACCTTGGGACTTTGCCGAGCGCCCTAAAGCTGACGCTGTCGTCACAAAGACGCCAGGACTATTGCTCGGTATCGTAACCGCAGACTGTGCACCCGTCCTGTTCGCTGATCACGAAGCGAGAGTCATCGGAGCGGCCCATGCGGGTTGGCGTGGCGCGCATAGTGGCGTGATAGAAGCCACAATTGAGGCGATGGCGGGCTTGGGTGCCAAGGCCGGTCGAATCTGCGCTTCTATTGGCCCATGCATCTCCCAAGCGAGCTACGAAGTCGATGACGGTTTTCGTGCACAATTCTCGGCCGCAGATGACCAATTCTTCGAGCCAGGGAAACGGGGGCATCACCAATTTGATCTAGAAGCCTATGTTGCTTCACGGCTCGCGGAGGCCGGTGTCCGCGTGATCGAACCACTCGGGTTGGACACATACTCCAACGAAGAACGATACTATTCCTTCCGGCGTGCCACGCATCGCGATGAGTTGACCTACGGTCGGCAGTTCAGCTTGATCGGCATAGCTGAATAGCGCGCGCGTTGCATTCATTGCGCGAAACTGAATAGATAGTGCCAAAAAGGCAGTTGGCAGGGCGGCCAATCACCGCTATCAGCGCGCCCAAACCGGCGTTAGCGGGCTGCCTTTGCGCATTCGCTATCTGACCGTGAAACGGGGCTATTTTCGTGGAGCGGGCTGGTAATTCAGTATTTGCGCGGCATTCGGTGCGGCGCAGTTGCAGGGCAAGGTAAGCGAATGGCTGATACGACTGGCACAGCGACCCCCGATACCGCCATGGATCATGGCGAAGATGGTGTCCGGCGGCGTGACTTTATCAATATCGCTGCGGTAAGTGCGGCAGGCGTTGGTGGCGCTTCGGTTCTGATTCCTTTGATAAGCCAAATGGCTCCGTCGCAAGATGTGCTCGCTGAAAGCAGCACTGAAGTCGATGTGAGCGCGATTGAGCCGGGCCAGGCGATCAAAGCAATTTTCCGCAAGCAGCCATTGTTCGTGAAACGTCTGACCGATGAAGAAATCGAGGCGGCTAACGCAGTTGCTGTCGATAGTCTCCGCGATGCGCAGTCGCTCAATGATCGCACGCTAGAGGGCCATCGCGATATTCTGGTGACGATGGGCGTCTGTACTCACCTTGGTTGTGTGCCTTTGGGCGCTGCTGAAGGTGAAGTTAAGGGTGAATATGGCGGCTATTTCTGCCCATGCCATGGTTCCCACTACGACACGGCTGGCCGCATCCGCAAAGGACCTGCACCGACCAACCTCGAAGTGCCGGAATATGCATTCACCTCTGAAACCGTCATCCAAGTCGGGTAAGTGAGAAGAGAAACGATATGAGTTTTCCCTGGGCCCGCGAATATCAGCCAACCAATGGCTTGATGAAATTCTTTGACGAGAAGCTTCCGCTTCCCCGTCTGGTCTACAACGCAGTCGGTGCTGGTTATCCGGTTCCGCGTAACCTCAGCTATTTCTGGAATTTCGGCGTTCTCGCCGGTTTCTTCCTGATGGTCCAGATCGTCACCGGCGTTGTGCTGGCGATGCATTATGCGGCCAATTCGGAAGTGGCCTTCTTCCAGGTCGAGCACATTATGCGCGACGTGAACTGGGGTTGGCTGATGCGCTACGCGCATGCCAATGGCGCGCACTTCTTCTTCATTGTGGTTTACTTCCACATCTTCCGCGGACTGTTCTACAGTTCGTATAAAGCGCCGCGTGAGATGATCTGGCTGCTGGGTGTGGTTATCTTCCTGCTAATGATGGCAACCGCCTTCATGGGCTATGTGCTGCCTTGGGGCCAAATGAGCTTCTGGGGCGCGAAGGTTATTACCGGACTATTCGGGGCTATCCCGCTGGTTGGTGAGCCGCTGCAGGTGTGGCTGGTCGGCGGTTATGCGCCCGACAATGCTGCCCTGAACCGCTTCTTCAGCCTTCACTTCTTGCTGCCATTCGTGATCCTGGGCGTCGTGATCCTGCACGTGTGGGCACTGCACATCCCGGGTTCCTCGAACCCCACCGGTGTCGAAGTGAAGAAAGAAAGCGATACACTGCCTTTCCACCCGTATTACACTGCGAAGGATGGTTTCGGACTGGGCGTCGCGCTCATCCTCTATCTCGGTCTCGTGTTCTTCCTGCCGAACATTCTGGGTCACCCCGATAACTATATCGAGGCTAACCCGCTGGCGACGCCGGCGCATATTCTGCCCGAATGGTACTTCTTCCCGTTCTACGCGATCCTGCGTGCGTTCACTGTGGACTTCATCCTGTCGGCCAAGCTTTGGGGCGTCCTCGCAATGTTCGCGTCGATCCTGGTATGGTTCTTCCTGCCATGGCTTGATAAATCGCCGGTACGCTCGGGCCATTATCGCCCGATGTTCCGCAAGTTCTTCTGGTTCGGCCTGATCCCGTGCATGGTTGTGCTGTTCATTTGTGGCGGCGCGCCGGCTGAAGAGCCCTATGTGATGCTCAGCCAGATCGCGACTGCATATTACTTCCTGCACTTCCTAGTGTTCCTGCCGCTGATTTCTTCGATCGAGAAGCCCGAGCCGCTTCCTTATTCGATTACAGAAGCGGTCTTGGGAACCGACGAAGACGCCAAGCTACCCGCATCCGATGCGGCCAAGGCCTGAGGACGAGAGAGAGAACAGATCATGATCCGTATTGGTGGTTTCTTAATCGGCATCGGCTTCACTGTCGTCGTCCTGTGGTCCTTCGCTGTTGGCGCGTATAATTTCGCGACCGAAGAGAAGGTGGGCGCAGCCGAGTATGAATTTCATAAAAAACCGAAGGACGTCTCTTTCGAGCATGACGGCGCCTTTGGTAAGTGGGATACTGCGCAATTGCAGCGTGGCTATCAGGTGTACAAAGAGGTCTGTGCCGCTTGTCACTCGCTGAAATTCGTTGCGTTCCGCGATCTCGCAGATCTCGGTTACAATGAAGATGAAGTGAAAGCTCTGGCAGCTGAGTGGACCGTACCGGGTATCGATCAGGACACTGGCGAAGCGATTACGCGTCCGGGCACTCCGGTTGATTATTTCCCATCGCCATATCCGAATGACATCGCGGCTGCGGCAGGCAATAACAATGCAATCCCGCCGGACCTTTCTCTGATGACCAAGGCTCGTGCTAACGGCACTGCCTATGTCTACTCTCTGCTCACCGGGTACGGTGAACCATCAGAAGAGCTGAAAGCAAAGTACCCCGATTTCTCGACCCCTCCGGGCCTGAGCTTCAACGAGTACTTCCCTAATCTCAATCTCGCGATGGCGCAGCCAATCGTGATTGACGATCAAGTCACCTACGCAGATGGCACGGCGGCGACCGTGGATCAGATGTCGAAAGACGTATCCGCGTTCCTTGCTTGGACCGCTGAGCCGACTTTGATTGAACGCAAGCAAAGTGGTTGGCCTGTTTTGGGCTTCCTGCTGTTCGCGACGATCCTCGCTTTCTTTGCCAAGAAACAGATCTGGTCGGCTGCGAAGCCTAAGAAGGCCGAGTAACGATCACATCGACTCATATGAACACCATCCGCCCCGCGCATCCACTCGATGCGCGGGGCGTTTCGTTTGAGGTATACGCATGACACCTGATGCATTGAAAGAACTGGTCCGTACGGTCCCAGACTTTCCGGAGGCCGGGATCCAGTTCCGTGATATTACGACGTTGATCGGTAATGGTCCCGGATTGGCGGCAACAGTCAATTATCTGGTCGAGATGGCTCGAAATGCCGGGGCGGAAGCAATTGCGGGGATGGAAGCACGCGGCTTTATCTTCGGCGCCGCTGTCGCGGTCGAACTGGAGCTGCCTTTCATCCCGGTGCGTAAGCCGGGCAAGCTTCCGGTAGACACTATTGGCGTCGATTATGCGCTCGAATACGGCACTGACCGGTTGGAGATCGACCCCACATCGATCGCTGATGGTCAGAGAATTGTGATCGTTGATGATCTGATTGCGACTGGCGGAACGGCGCAGGCGGCGGTGCAATTGCTGCGTATGGCCGGCGGTAAAGTCGATGATGCCTTATTTGTGATCGACCTGCCCGACTTGGGCGGCGCGGCAAAGCTCGCGGGAGCGGATGTGAGCGTGTCGGCTCTGATGCAATTCGGAGGTGATTGATTTCTATAAAGAATTGACTCGCTTTCGAGATAGGAATCGCCGCATAAGCATTAGCCGAGTGAATGAAGCTTTGGCGGGGACCTGCATGTAATGGAAGAACAGGCATTAGTCATCGCGCTGGTGGGCGTTTTGGGAATCGGGGCGCAATGGCTTGCGTGGCGAACCGGATGGCCTGCGATTGTGCTTATGCTCGCCGCGGGTTTCTTGGCCGGTCCGGTTGCCGCGTTGGTATTCGGGTCTCCGCTATTCAACCCCGAGCAAACATTCGGTGACCTTCTTGAACCAATGGTCGCGATCGGCGTTGCTCTGATTCTTTTTGAAGGCGGGCTTAGCCTAGATTACCGCGAGCTGCGCCACGCGGGCGATGGTGTCTGGCGGCTGGTTATCTTCGGTGTGCCTATCGGTTGGGCTTTGGGAAGTGCGGCTGGCTGGGCTGCAGGCCTGGTCTGGCCCGTCGCGATCCTGTTTGGCGGCATTCTTGTGGTCACAGGTCCGACCGTAGTGATGCCGCTCCTCAGGCAATCTTCGGTGCAAACACGCCCGGCTGCGATCCTGAAATGGGAAGCCATTGTTAATGATCCGATCGGTGCATTATGTGCCGTGATCGCGTTCGAATATTTCCGTATGATTAGCGAGCGTCCAGGCGCGACATTGTTCGAAGTTGTTCCGCCAATGATTTTCGCGGCCATTATCGCAGGGCTTCTTGGCTATGCAGCGGCCAAGGCTATCGCATGGGCGTTCCCGCGCGGTGCGATTCCGGAATATCTCAAAGTGCCAGTCCTGCTCACAACAGTGGTTGCGGTGTTCGTCCTGTCGAACAAGATCGAGCATGAGGCGGGTCTGGTCGCCGTCACTGTTATGGGCATCGCTCTCGCCAATATGCATGTGTCGAGCCTGCGCAGCATTCACCCGTTCAAGCAAAACATCGCGGTTCTGCTGGTGTCTGGCATCTTCATCCTGTTGTCGTCCTCGCTTTCGATTGACGATCTCGCTTATATCGACCCGCGTGTGAATCCGGGCTTTATCCTGTTCTTGCTTGGTCTGCTGTTTGTGGTTCGCCCCGCCACAATCTTGCTCAGCCTAGCGTTCAGTTCAGTGCCTTGGAACGAGCGGCTTTTCCTTGCGTGGATCGCTCCGCGCGGGATCGTGCTGGTGGCGATCTGCGGCCTGTTTGCGCTGCGTTTGACCGAGCTTGGCTATGCTGATGGTAACATTCTGATCGGCCTGAGCTTCGCAGTGGTTGTCACGACAATTATTGCACACGGCTTTACAATCGATCTGGTTGCCCGCTGGTTGAAAGTGAAAGGCGATACGCGGCCCGGCCTTCTGATTGTCGGCAGCACGCCGTGGAGCATTGCGCTCGCTGAACATATGGTCGTCCTCAAAACGCCGGTGATGATTGTTGATCCAAGCTGGCAACGACTCGGAGCGGCGCGCAAAGCCGGGCTGCCATTCTATCATGGTGAAATTCTGAACGAGGCAACCGAACATAATCTCGATCTTGCGCCGTATCAGGTGCTGGTCGCAGCTACCGATAATGAGGCCTACAATACGCTGGTTTGCAACGAGTTCGCACATGAGATCGGACGAGATTCGGTTTACCAGTTGGGCGCGTCGACGGCTGAAGATGACAAGCACGCAATACCCCCATCACTTCGTGGCCGCGCATTGTTTGAGGCAGGCTTCGGCATGTCCGACGTGATCGAGCGGAGCCAACAGGGGTGGATTTTCCGTAAGACGACGCTGTCTGACGAGTTTGACTTCGAAGACGCGCAGGCAAAGCTGCCGGAGGCGGCGCATATGCTTTTGCTGCTGCGTGAAAATGGCCGGATGCGTTTCTTCACCCACGCCGTGAAACCAGAGCCGCGTGCAGGCGATACGATCATTACTTTCTCGCCTCCGAAGGCGAAATCACCCGAGGAAGTGGCTGCTCGCAAAGCGGAGCGTACCACTGGAAAGGTGCAACCGACATGAGGACGATGACCATGACTTACCGGGCCCCGCTGGCGATCACGCTCGCCCTTGCTTTGGCGGCATGCACTAGCGAACCAGCCGAGCCGGAGCCCGAACCGCTGCCAACGGCAACGATTGGCGAGACACCCGTTCCAGAAGAATCGGAAGGGGTGTCGATCATCCGTGAAGATTCCGATGTGGCGCAAGAGATCATCAGGCTGCAGCCTTTGGAAACGCGCATATCCTTCGATCAGGGAGGATCAGATCTGAGCGGTACGGCAATTGCCGAGTTGGAGGCGGTTCTCGAAACACGCCAGTTCAAGGCAGGGGGAGCGATCGTTCTTAGCGGGCATACCGACACAAAGGGTACCGACGCAGCCAATATGCGTGCTGCGCAGAACCGTGCAGAAGCTGTGCGTGATTGGCTGGTTGCAAAGAACGTTCCGCTAAGCCGTATCACTGTCATCGCTATCGGTGAGCAGAACCCAGCGCGGCCGAATGCAAGGCCGGACGGTTCACCCGATGAAGAGGGCCGGGCATTCAATCGCCGTGTCGATGTGGTTATTACTGTCCCTGCTGAGCTGGCTGGACCCAATCCTGAGGATGAAGCGCCCACGCTGGTCGAGCAGGTTTCCACCGAAGACTAGCCGGAGTCAGCACTTTCGCGCACGAGTGTAAGTGCTTTGTCAGCCAGGCCGCGTGGGCAAATCAGCAAATCGGGTAAATAAGTGTCGCTTTGATTGTACTGCATTGGCGATCCATCGATCCGCGAACAATGCAGGTCGTTTGCAAGTGCGACCGCCACTGGCGCGCAGCTGTCCCACTCATATTGTCCGCCCGAGTGCAGGTATATTTCCGCTTCGCCGCGCACCACTGCCATGGCTTTGGCGCCTGCAGACCCCATAGGCACAAGCTCACCGCCCAACGCCTTAGCAACTGCAACGGCTTCCTTGGCGGGGCGCGTGCGGCTTACGACCAAACGCGGAATTTGCGCATGCTTCACGTTCTGCAAGGGCTGGTCGGTTCTCAGCACAATGCCTTTATCCAGACCGGGCAAAGCGACCGCGCCGGTTACGGCCTTGCCATCAATGGCCAGACCGACATGGACTGCCCAATCGCTTCGACCTTCGCCATATTCGCGAGTGCCGTCGACCGGATCGACGATCCAGACCCGCGATTTGGACAGGCGCGCGTCAGTGTCCTTGCTTTCTTCCGACAGCAATCCGTCATCCGGTCGCAGTTTGCGCAATGCATCGACCAAGTAGCGATTAGCGGTCTCGTCACCTGCGTTACCCAAAGCTTTACCCTCGAAGGCACCGCTCGCGCGAACATCGAGCAGGATTTTGCCAGCCTCGACAGCGAGATGGGCCGCAAGCTCTGCATCGTTCATGTTTGCGGGTTCACCACTCATTGGGCTGCTCACTTTAGAGGCATGATCTGACTGATGATATGGTCAGCGGCTTCTTCGACCGTCATCTCGACCGTGTTGACGCGGATCTCGGGCTCATCGGGTGCCTCATAAGGGCTATCAATGCCGGTGAAGTTCTTGAGATCTCCACTGCGGGCTTTCTTGTAAAGCCCTTTCACATCGCGCTGCTCGGCGACTTCCAGCGGTGTATCGACGAAGATCTCGATAAATTCGCAATCCTCCATCATCGCGCGCACCAGATCACGTTCGGCGCGGAATGGGCTGATAAAGGCGGTCAGGACAATGAGGCCCGCATCGGTCATCAGCTTGGCGACCTCGCCCACACGGCGGATATTCTCGATCCGGTCAGCTTCCGTAAAGCCAAGGTCTTTGTTCAACCCGTGGCGGACATTGTCACCATCGAGCAAGAACGTATGACGGTTCATCACATTGAGCCGCTGTTCGACAGCATTGGCAATCGTTGACTTGCCCGAGCCTGACAAGCCGGTGAACCACAGCACGCGCGGCTTCTGGTTCTTCAGATCGGCGTGATGATCGCGCGTAATCGTGGTCGCTTGCCAGTGAACATTCGACGCGCGGCGCAGGCTGAAATGCAGCATCCCGGCACCGACGGTGGCATTGGTGATTTTATCGACCAGAATGAAACCGCCCAAGGCACGGCTGTCTTCATAAGCCTCAAACGTGATCGGACGGTCAGTGTGAATTTCGGCGACGCCGATAGAGTTGAGTTCGAGCGTTTTCGTTGCGAGTTTCTCCCCGGAACCCCCAACATTATTGACGTTGATCTCGTATTTCGGCTCTTGGACTGTCGCCGTCACTGATTGGCTGGCCAGCTTGAGCGTATATCCACGCCCGGGCTTCAGCGCTTCATCATCCATCCAAACCAGCGTCGCCTCGAACTGATCGGAGGCTTCGGGAGGATTGTCTGCAGCGGCAATTACATCGCCCCGGCTGCAATCGACTTCATCTTCCAAGGTGATGGTGACCGATTGGCCGGCAACGGCTTCGTCCAATTCGCCATCATAGGTCACGATGGTTTTGATCGTGCTTGTCTTGCCAGAGGGGACTATGCGAACTGCGTCACCCCGTTTGACCGTGCCGCTACCGATTAAACCTGAGAAACCACGGAAGTCGAGATTGGGCCGGTTGACCCATTGCACGGGCATCCGGAAAGGCTTTTCCTGCGCAGCGACATTGGCAATCTCGATAGTCTCGAGATGATCGATCAGGCTTGGACCATCATACCATGTGGTATTCGCGGATGGCGACGAAGTGATGTTGTCGCCCTTGAATCCGGAAATCGGAACGGCTGTGAATGTTTCGATGCCGATCTCATCGGCAAAAGTGGAATAGTCGGCGACGATCTGATCGAACGTGCTTTGGTCATAATCGACCAGATCCATCTTGTTCACCGCCAGCACCAAGTGCTTGATACCGAGCAAATGCGCGAGATAGCTATGCCGCCGCGTCTGGACGAGCATACCTTTGCGCGCATCGACGAGGATCACCGCGCAATCAGCGGTTGATGCGCCGGTGACCATATTGCGCGTATATTGCTCGTGTCCCGGGGTATCGGCGACGATGAACTTGCGTTTCTCTGTGGCGAAGAAGCGATAGGCGACATCGATGGTGATGCCTTGCTCACGCTCTGCCGCCAGTCCGTCGACCAGCAATGCGAAGTCTATATCCTGACCCTGTGTGCCGACTTTCTTGCTGTCGGCCTCAAGCGCGGCCAGTTGATCTTCAAAGATCATCTTCGAGTCGTAGAGCAACCGCCCGATCAGCGTGCTTTTGCCATCATCCACACTGCCGCAGGTAATAAAGCGCAGCAGTGATTTGTTCTGATGTTGGTCGAGATATGCGTTGATATCGTCGGCAATGAGCGCGTCGGTTTCATAAGAAGCATCAGCCATTAGAAATAGCCCTCCTGCTTCTTCTTCTCCATCCCGGCACCGCCTTCATCCTGGTCGATGACCCGGCCTTGGCGCTCGCTGGTGGTGGTGAGCAGCATTTCTTGCACGACGTCAGCGAGAGTCGATGCCTCGCTTTCGACTGCTCCGGTAAGCGGGGAGCAGCCCAATGTACGAAAACGCACCGAACGCTCGGTAATTTCTGGCCGATGCCCCATCACCTTCTCGAGCCGGTCAATATCATCGGCCATAAACAGACCGCCCTCATATTCATAAGTCGGGCGCGGTGCGGCGAAATAGAGTGGCACGATCTCGATATTCTCGGCCATGATGTATTGCCAGATATCCAGCTCGGTCCAGTTACTCAGCGGGAATACGCGGATGCTCTCACCCTTGGCTTTCTTGGCATTGTAGAGATTCCACAATTCCGGCCGCTGCTGCTTCGGGTCCCAGCCGTGGTTGGCGGTGCGAAAGCTGAAAATGCGTTCCTTGGCCCGGCTCTTTTCCTCGTCACGCCGCGCGCCGCCAAAGGCTGCGTCGAAGCCATGATGGTCGAGCGCCTGTTTCAGACCTTGTGTCTTCCACATATCGGTATGGAGAGCGCCGTGATCGAATGGGTTAATCCCGCGCTCTTTTGCCTCAGGATTTTGCCACACCAGCAATTCCATTCCAGCATCCTGCGCGGCTTTTTCGCGCAGCGCATACATATCTTTGAACTTCCACGTCGTATCGACATGCATCAGCGGAAATGGCGGCGGTGAAGGATAGAACGCTTTCTTCGCCAAATGCAGCATCACCGCGCTGTCTTTGCCGACAGAGTACAGCATGACCGGCTTGGCCGCCTCTGCGGCAACTTCGCGCATGATATGGATGCTTTCGGCTTCGAGCCGTTCGAGATGGGTCAGGCGGCGCATGCGTTGCTTGGCTTTCTTGTGCGATATGTATTGCCGGATTGGGCGTGTTCAGGGACAAGTGCGAGCTAGTCAATATCGCCCTGCGGACAAGTTAGATTTGCTTGCGAGCCGGAAAGGGCGTTGACGAATCCGCAATTGTGGTCGAAAGCGCCTCCCCACAGCGGGCGGGTATAGCATAGTGGTAATGCTCTAGCCTTCCAAGCTAGCTAGAGGGGTTCGATTCCCCTTACCCGCTCCAATCTTCCCGCACGAAAAAGGCCGGACGCCCGGCTAATGCCAAGACGCCCGACCCATGCGACCCGAAGGGCTATCAGCACCAACGGGCAGCGGCTGTTAGCAGGTGCCGCACAAATGGCTTGTCCCTCAATTGGGCGGCACAGGAATCGTTCTCTTCGCAGTTGCACAAAAACTGCAAGCCAAACGTAGGAAAACTGTGTAGGGGCGCTGAGCTATTACATCGCGCAAAGCGACTTCCCGGCGCCGCACCAGACTGCTGGCCCCTAAATTTTGTGAGTATCATGAGCTTTACTGACCTTCCGCCAATCCTTGGCGATGCATTGACCGAACGCGGCTATGAGAAGCCCACCGCTGTACAAGCTGCCGTTATCGAAGAGGAAGCGGCTGGCCGCGATCTGATCGTCTCGGCGCAAACCGGGTCGGGTAAGACCGTAGCATTCGGCCTCGCTATGGCAGAGCAAATGCTCGGCGATAGCGGTACCGTTCCATACGGCATCCAGCCGCTGGCGTTGGTGATCGCACCGACGCGTGAACTGGCATTGCAGGTTAGCCGTGAGCTCGGTTGGCTCTACGCAAAGGCAGGCGCACGGATTGCCACCTGCGTTGGCGGGATGGATGCATCGAAAGAGCGCCGTTCATTGCGCGGCGGCGCGCAGATTGTCGTGGGTACGCCGGGCCGTCTGCGCGACCATCTGGAGCGCGGTGCGCTTGATCTCTCGGCATTGAAAGCTGTTGTCCTCGATGAAGCTGACGAGATGCTCGATATGGGCTTTCGCGAAGAGCTTGAGGCGATTCTTGACGGCACGCCGGAAGGCCGCCGAACACTTCTTTTCTCGGCGACGATGCCCAAATCTATCGTGTCGCTAGCCAAACGATATCAGAACAATGCTTTGCGGATATCGACCGTTGGTGACGATCGCGGGCATGGCGACATTTCCTATCAAGCGGTCACCATTCCGCCTTCGGAAATTGAAAGTACAGTCGTCAATCTTCTGCGCTTCCATGAAGCTGAGACTGCAATCTTGTTCTGCGCAACGCGTGACGCCGTCCGGCGTTTGCATGCGACTTTGCAGGAGCGCGGTTTTGGTGTCGTCGCTCTGTCGGGCGAGCACTCGCAGCAGGAACGCAACCAGGCGATGCAAGCACTGCGTGACCGCCGTGCGCGCGTCTGCGTTGCAACCGACGTTGCTGCGCGTGGAATCGATCTACCGACCGTCACGCTGGTAATTCACGTCGAAGTGCCTCGCGATGCTGAGGCTTTGCAGCACCGTTCAGGGCGTACCGGCCGCGCGGGCAAAAAGGGTACGGCGGTTATTCTTGTGCCCTATCCGCGCCGCCGCCGCGTCGAATCGATGCTGCGCAATGCGAAGATCAAAGCCGACTGGGTGGGCGCACCGACACCGGAAGCCATTCGGGCACAAGATCGCGAACGCTTGATGGAAACGCTGCTCGCTCCGGTTGAGGCAGATGAAGAAGATCTCGCACTGGGGCGCAAGCTGCTGGAAACGCGTTCTGCTGAAGATATCGCAGCGGCTTTGGTGCAATCGCACCGCGCGAAAATGCCGCAGCCGGAAGAGCTGATTGCGAACACGCCCGAAGCGCGCAAGGAAGCGCAGCAGGAACGGCATCGTCCGGGTTTCGAGAACACCGTCTGGTTCCGCATGGATATTGGCCGCCGTCACAACGCTGATCCGCGCTGGGTGCTGCCGCTGCTATGCCGTCGCGGTCATATCACGCGCAATGAAGTCGGCGCGATCCGTATCGGTGGTGACGAGACATTCTTCCAAGTTCCGACTAACATTGCTGACAAGTTCGAAGATGCTGTGAAACGCACGGCGGAGAACGATGACAAGGATCGTCCGGTTCATATCGAACGATCCGAAGGTGGGCCGCGAGAGCAAGCGCGCCATAATGCGCGTCCCAAAAAGGGGTCCAATAATCGTCAGGGCAAAAAACCCTATCGCAAGAGTAAGCATGAGCGTGACGGACAGAAGCGCCATGTTGGACCACAGCGTGATCGCGGTCCCAAACGTGACGGTGATGGCGGTCAAGTCCGCGCTGGCAAGTGGGACCGTGAAAAGTCCGGCAAGCCGGGCGGAAAGAAACCTGTCAAGCAGCGCGGACCCAGAGTGAACTTCAAGCACCGCAAAGGTGGCCCGAAGAAATCGGACTAAATACGCCGAAGGAAAGTTACCCGTCCCAGCGTGGGCGATGCGACTGTTTTCGGCTGTGTTTACCCGTGGCGATAAGGCCTAAAGCAACCGCGCGAACTGCTGCGGTTGTCCGGTCGGTCACGTCCAGCTTGGCGAATATCCGCTTCACATAACTGTCGACCGTAGACTTCGAAATTTCGAGAATATCGGCGATTACCGCATTGCTCTTCCCTTCGCCAATCCAGCGAATGACATCGAGTTCGCGCTGGGAGAGATCGGGAATCTCGCGGCCAAATGTACCGACGAGTGCGCAGTAGCGTTGGAAACACAATTGTGCCGCCACCTGCACTTTGCGTAGATCCGTATCATTCTCTGCGGCACCCTCTTTGGGCAAGCCTACACCCACGAAACCGGAACGGGCGTTGGGCCCGGTGCAATGCACGGCGATGCCTTCGCTCATTTTCAGATTATCGATGAAGGTGAGGTATTCCCTTTCTCCATCACTCAACTGCGCCAGCTTTCCGGCATCGGACCAACGAAATGCGCTGGAGCGGTTGAGAGCGATATTGGGAAGTGGATCAGATAGATGAAGCCGAGCGCGATATTCGCTTTCCCACTGCTCGGGGAAGCCGATATTCCACATTGTCCGGCCGACACGGCGGTCGGCGACAACTGGCGCGAGAAAGTAAATCGCGCTGTAGTCCACGGCCTTGAGTAGTGTCAGAATAGCGCGCCGATAGGAGACAACACCATCGGCCTGCGCGACCAACGCCAATGCATCCCAATATTCCGTAGTTTCGTCATTCATGGAGCACCCCGCTATGGGCTGTGCGACTCCGAATGGTTTGGATTTTACATATTGACGGCCATGTTGTCGATGAGACGCGTTCCGCCGATCCGCGCGGCAACCAACAAGCGGGCTGGGTGGGTGTCGAGCTTATCCAATTTTGCAAGATTTGCTGCGTCGGCAAGATCGGCATAGTCGACCGAGCTGAAGCCTGCGCCTAGCAGTGCGTCTTCCAAGGCGGCCAAGGTCCGTCCGACATGTTGACCGTCCTCGATCCGCGCAATTGCCTCGCGCATTTCACGTGGCAACGTGGCTGCAGCGGCGCGATCTTGGTCGTCCAAATACCGGTTGCGGCTACTCATCGCTAGGCCGTCCGGTTCGCGCACGGTTGGGATTCCGATAATATCGTTCGCAAAGGGCCGGGTTAGATCAAGGTCGCGCGCCATTTGCCGGATGACGGCAAGCTGCTGCCAGTCCTTTTCCCCGAAGCAGGCGATATCGGGCAGAACCTGATGGAACAGCTTGCAAACCACCGTGGCAACCCCGTCAAAATGCCCGGGCCTGTCGGCACCGCAGAAATCGGCGCTGACGCCTTCAACGGAAATGCTGCTGGCGAAGCCCTTCGGATACATCTCATCGACGGTTGGTGCCCACAACAAGGCCACACCTTCGCTCTCAAGCATTGCGGAGTCCTCTGCCAACTGGCGTGGATAGGCGTCCAAATCCTCGTTCGGCCCAAACTGCGTCGGGTTTACGAAAATTGATGCGACCACGTGATCGGCAAGTTTCGCCGCTTCGCGCATCAATGTCAGATGCCCGTCATGCAATGCGCCCATCGTCGGAACCAGCGCAACTTTCGCGCCGCCTTTCCGCAATTCGGCGACGCTTTTTCTCAACATGTCGAGCTGTGCGATTGTTTGCACGGGGTGAAACCCTCCGGTAGTAAAATGCCTATCACCTCTAGCCGTGCTAGGGATGTCAAAACAACCCAGATACAGGACATGCGCTTTGCCAGATACCACGCCGCACCGGATTACATTCGCGAATGAAAAGGGCGGAACGGGTAAGTCGACCACCGCAGTGCATGTCGCGGTGGCGCTGGCATATCAGGGTGCACGGGTAGCGGCGATTGATCTTGATCCGAGGCAACGCACAATGGATCGCTATTTCGAGAACCGTGCGGAAACCACTGCCAATCGCGGCATCGATCTGCCGACTGCGCATTGCGCCGTGTTTCGCGGCGAGACGATTGAAGAGTTTGACGCCATGGCGGAGGAAATGGGGCAGGGTGTCGACTTCCTGATCGTCGATACGCCGGGCCGCGACGATCTGTTTGCGCGGCATGCGGCAACCGAGGCAGACACGCTGGTCACGCCGATGAATGACAGCTTCGTCGACTTTGATCTGATCGGACAGGTGGATTCGGAGACTTTCAAAGTCCGCCGGCTGTCCTTCTATGCAGAGTTGATCTGGGAAACGCGCAAGATGCGCGCGATCCAGCAACGCAAAGAGATCGACTGGGTCGTTGTGCGCAATCGGAGCGGCCACACCGAAGCGCGCAATATGCAGCGGATTGAGCGGGCGTTGGGCGAATTGTCGAAACGTGCCGGTTTCCGTGTCGCCAAGGGTCTGTCCGAACGGGTAATCTATCGCGAGCTCTTCCCATCCGGCTTTACGCTGCTCGACAAAGGGCATCTCGGCGAACTTGGCACTAGCCATTTGGTTGCGCGGCAGGAAATGCGTTCGCTGCTTGCCAGCTTGAACCTTCCCGCGCACTCGAAGCCGGAACCCACGCTGGAGCTTGCCTAACCGATGATGAAATTTGCCCTTATTGCGCTGCTCGCCAGCCTCGCCTGCAAGCTCGTCTTCGGCAAGTGGCCGTGGCAATTCGCGCAGGGCAAAAGCACGCGGGCGCAGGCCTTGTTCAAGGCGCGCAAGCTACTTGGTGTGCGTGAGAACGCCACACGGCAGGAAGTGCTGCAAGCGCATAAGCAACTGATCGCGATGGTGCATCCGGACAAGGGCGGAACCAATGACCAAGTGCATGAAGCCAATGCTGCGCGCGATCTGCTGATCAATGAACTTCCCTATCCATCCCCCGACAAGCCCTAGGATATCCCGATGAACCATAGTTTCGACCCGACCGTCCTCCGCGAATATGATATTCGCGGCATCATTGGGGAGACTTTGGGTCCCGATGATGCGCGCGCTATCGGGCGCAGTTTCGCTACGCTGTTGAAACGGGCCGGTGGTTCCAAAGTGGCCGTCTGCTATGACGGGCGTGTCAGTTCGCCGATCCTCGAAAGCGCTTTGGTCGAGGGGCTCAATGCCAGCGGCTGTGATGTTGTGCGCGTGGGTATGGGCGCGACCCCGATGCTCTATTATGCGGCGGCCTCAGCCGATGATGTGGATGGCGGCATTCAGATAACCGGCAGCCATAATCCCGCCAATTATAACGGCTTCAAGATGGTATTTCAGGGGCGTCCTTTCTTTGGCGAGGATATCCTGACGATTGGACGTATGGCCGAGGCGGGCGATTGGATCGACGGTCTCGGGGGCGTAGAAGATCGCGAGATCTTGGACGAGTATATTGACCGGTTGGTTGCTGGTTTCGGCGATATCGACCAGTCTGCGCTTGCGGGCCTCAAAGTCGGCTGGGACAATGGCAATGGCGCGGCTGGTCCTGCGCTGGAGAAGCTTGCGGCGCGACTCCCCGGGGAACACCACCTTCTCTACACCGATGTCGACGGGAATTTTCCAAACCATCATCCTGACCCCACTGTTGAGGCAAATCTGGAGGATCTGCGCGCACTGGTCGCGGAGAAGAACCTCGATTTCGGAGTGGCATTCGACGGTGATGGTGACCGGATCGGTGCAATTGACGGCGAAGGCCGCGTGATCTGGGGCGATCAACTACTGATGATCTATGCCGAAGATTTGCTTCAAAGAATGCCCGGCTCCACCATTATCGCCGACGTGAAGGCATCACGCGCACTGTTCGATCATGTTGCGGCGCATGGCGGTAAGCCGGTGATGTGGAAGACGGGTCACAGCCTGATTAAGTCCAAAATGAAGGAAACAGGTTCGCCATTGGCTGGTGAGATGAGTGGCCACGTGTTCTTTGCGGATGATTATTACGGATATGATGATGCGCTCTATGCCGGGGTCCGGTTGATCACCGCTGCTGCAAGGCTGGATAAATCCGTTACCGAGCTGCGCGGCGCGATGCCGAATATGATCAACACGCCGGAGATGCGTTTCCAAGTTGATGAAAGCCGCAAATTCGCTGCGATTGACGAAGTCAAAGAACGGTTGGCGAACAGTCCCGCTCAAGTTGACGGGACCGACGGCGTCCGTGTGACCACCGATGATGGTTGGTGGCTGCTACGCGCGTCGAACACGCAGGACGTGCTAGTCGCGCGTGCAGAGAGTGAAAGCGAAGCTGGCCTCGAACGCCTGATGGCGCAGATCGATGAGCAGCTGGCTGCATCAGGCCTTGAACGCGGGGAAAGCGTCGGGCACTAACGCACCATAGTAAGCTCTTAGGAAGGTTTGAAAATGTTGAAGAAATTCCTGACCGTCACTGCAGCCAGCGTGCTTGTATTGGCTACCCCCGCCCTGGCACAAGACACTATGGAATCGCCTCAGACGGAAGAAGGCGAAGCGGGCGCCGAAATGCTTGAGGCGATGATGTCGATGTTTGCGGCAGAGCCACTGACGGCTGAGCAAGAAGCGCGGCTGCCGCTTGCGACCGAAGTGGTCACACGCATGATCCCGGAAGGGGCGATGGGCGAAATGATGGGATCCATGCTCGATGGCTTCCTCAAACCGATCCTCGACATGGAACAGGAACCGAGCGCCGCGAATGTCGCAGAGCAGCTTGGCGTGACCGAGTTCGATATTTCCGTGGATGACGGCGATGTCGCCGAAGCGCTAGCGATCCTTGATCCGGCCTGGACCGAGCGGAAGGAAATCGAGCGCAATATGATGCCCGATATTATGAACCAGATGATGACGGCTATGGAACCCGCGATGCGCAAGGGGATGTCGGAAGTCTACGCAGTGCACTTTTCGTCGACCGAGCTGGGTGAGATCAACAGTTTCTTCAAGACCGAAACCGGCGCCAATTTTGCTCGTAAGTCTTTCACCATTTCGAGCGATCCGCGCTTGATCGGCTCGATTATGGAATCACTGCCGGAAATGATGGGATTGTTTGAAACCATAGGCAAACAGATGGAAGAAGCGACCGCTGAACTTCCTGCCGTTCGCACATATGAGGATCTGAGCGAAGCAGAGCGTGCCCGTTTAGCCGAGCTGGTGGGCATGGATGCGAGTGGCCTCGAGGCGACCATGAGCGGTGATGAAAGTGCTGGTGTATCCGGCGGGCTGATCGTCGAAGATATGAGTCAATAAGTCTGCGATCGGACCAACTATGCTTGTCGGAATTGATTTAGGCACGACCAACAGTGCTGTCGCGATTTGGCGTGATGGTGAAGCTGAACTGGTGCCCAACGCGCTCGGCGATGTGCTGACGCCTTCGGCTGTGTCCGTCGATAAGAGCGGGCAGACCTGGATAGGCGCTTCCGCGCTTGACCGCTTTGGGACTCATCCCGGAGAGACTGTAACCAGCTTTAAGCGCATGATGGGTACCGAATCCAAAGCATCGCTGGGCAAGCGCGAATTCAGCGCTGATGAGCTGTCGGCAATGGTGCTTGTCTCGCTGATGGATGATGTCGAAGCGGCACTGGGTGAGCGACCGACGGAGGCTGTCATTACCGTCCCGGCCTATTTTAATGAGCGGCAACGGCGTGCCACACGGCGTGCGGGCGAGATCGCCGGGCTGGAAGTGAAGCGTTTGATCAACGAACCAACTGCTGCTGCGCTGGCGTTCGGTTTGACTGATCGCGGGGATCAAGAGCCGTTTCTGGTGTTCGATTTGGGCGGCGGGACATTTGATGTCTCCATCGTGGAAATGTTCGAAGGCATTGTCGAGGTTCGCGCCTCGGCCGGCGACAACCGTTTGGGCGGTGACGATTTCAACACCGCACTGGTGGCTTTCGCACAGCCACGATTGGAAGCAGACGATCTGCTCAACGTGATGCCGGCAGACAGGAAGGCGGCGCTGTTGACGCAGGCCGCCGAGCGGTGCCGTCGCGCGCTGACCACGGCGCACGAAGCTGACTTCTCTATTACAATCGATGACGAGACCTTCACGACGCGGATAACCACCGAAGAGTTTGAGGAGACCGTCGAGCCCCTTATCCGCCGGTTACGCGATCCCGTTCTGCGCTCGCTTCGCGATACCGGGATTGATGTGAAGAGCCTCAGCGAGGTTGTCCTCGTGGGCGGGGCAACGCGGATGCCGGTAGCGCGCAAGGCACTGACGCGGATGTTCGGGCGCTTCCCTAATCATACAGTCCATCCCGATCACGCGGTGGCGCTGGGCGCAGCGGTGCAAGCGGGCTTGCTCTCGAATGATCAGGGGCTGGAGGAAATCCGGATCACCGATGTTGCGCCCTTTACGCTGGGCATCGACAGCAGCGACGAGGATGCGCACGGCCAAATCCATACTGGTATCTTCTCGCCGATTATCGAACGTAACACGCCTGTCCCGGTCAGCCGTATGCAAGTGTACAGCACGATGCAGGCAAATCAGACCAGAATTGAGATAGGCGTTTATCAAGGCGAAGCCCGCGATGTGAGAAACAACGTCAAGCTTGGCGGAATGTCAGTGCGTGTCCCTCCCAAGCCGCGCGGCGAGGAAATCGTCGAGGTGCGTTTCACTTATGATACGAGCGGCCTTCTGGAAGTCGACACCCATGTCCCTTCGACAGGCCTGACCAAGAATTTGATCATTGTCGACGAGGAAGACAAGCGTAGCAAAAACGAGATTGCCTCCAGCCGTAAAGCGCTCGAAAAGCTGAAAGTCCATCCGCGCGACGAGGCAGAAAACATCGCTGCTATGGCGCGTGCGGAGCGGTGCTACGAAGGTTTCACAGGCGACGTGCGCGATGCCATTGGCGGATGGATTACGGCTTTCAAAGGTGCGCTCGACAAGCAGGATCCGCGCATTATTGCCGATGCGCGTAAACAGTTACTTGCCGCGCTTGACGAGATCGAGGCCAATCCGCCGCTATGACTGAGTGGCCATGGAACGTGCTGGGTATCGAGGCGACCGACGACAAGGGCGCTATTCGTAGGGCCTATGCGCAGAAGCTTAAATCGCTCGATATCGATAAAGAGATCAGCGCCTATTCTGACCTTCGCGGTGCGCGTGATTACGCTCTTTCAAATGTTGGCTTCAACGTCCCGGACGATTCTCAAGCCGACGAAGCAAACGACGACGACGAGCCGTATGATGGCGACGATGCGGATGAATCGTTTGACTATGACTATGAGTTCAACGCCGGGGATTTGCTGAATTTTGGTATCGATCCTTTTGGACCGCCCAGTTTGGACAGCTTCGGGCAGGGGCATGTTCCGCAAGCAAGCCCTGAACTCAATGTGGTTGCGGGATCAGCCGAGGAAAACCCTCTTGGCACAGCGGACAAAGAACTGGCCGGGCTACTGTTCCCTGGCGGTGAACGATCCGACGATCCGATGGAATGGGAAGAGTTTGAGCGCGCGCAGGCCGCGCTCGACACAGTTCTGGACTATGCCGGAAAAACCGAACTGCAGACCGAGCAGGCGATTGATTATTGGCTGTCGGACATGCTGGCAGAAGCATGGCCGCGTTCGGCACCGCTGGTTGAGCAGGCGAGCAATGCGTTCAATTGGATGCGCGAAGAAGGGCAGCTGACTGAACGCCCGGCATTGTCATGGCTCAACGCACGGCTTGGTGGAATGCAATTCCATGAGGCAATCCAGCGTTCCGGCCATGCGAAATACTCTTCGTGGAAATATCTGGCCGAACCCGGGCCATATCGGTGGTGGCACGCGATGTATCACAGCGGAGACCAGACCCGCGAGCTGATCGGCGAAATACGCGGCAAATACCCGGAACTCGAATCTCATCTCGAGCCGCGCAAGGTCTCGGCGTTAGAGGAAGGCGTGACCGGGTTTGTTCCCGGCGCGATCCGCCTTCTGTTTGTTCTGTTCCTGATCTCTATCCCGTTGCGCCATTGCGCAGATTCACCGGGCGGCACTGTCGATGAGATTCCGACGGTCGAAACGATATTCGAAGGATCTCCCGAGGTGCAGGAGCGCGCCGACCAGCTCGCGGCCGATCTTTTCGGTTCGGATGCAACATATGACAGCGTTGAACAGCTCGACGAAGAAGTGGCCAGAGTGGTCCGCCTCTCTGCGCTGCTGGACAAGCCTGAGCTACAGCCTTCGGAGCGGGGTTCTCTGGATGCGGAGAGTGCTGTCCGGGCACTGACGCTACAGGCCGTGGTTAAGGCCGAGTTTGAGGACTTGCTCAAAATCAAGCAGCTCCAACTGGATATTCTGCGGGAGTCCAGAAGCACTAGCAGTGATGCGTGCACGGCATTTTTGACCACCGGCAGAGTAGATGAAGCGGTCACACTCAGTGCAGAGCTTCGGGACCGCGAGCGCAGTCTATCAAGGAGCTTACTCCAGCAAGGGCTGCTGGATCGCGATGCAAATGCGGGCGGTCCGGCACAGGCTTCGGTGCCTGGATGGGTGGTTGGTGAGATTATCGACAGTACCGGTCTCTCTCGGGATGCCGTTGATCAGGCGCTCGGAGATGTCGAGGCGGGCGGCG
The DNA here is from genome assembly GCF_017812015.1 of Pontixanthobacter sp. CEM42. GTDB lineage: Bacteria > Pseudomonadota > Alphaproteobacteria > Sphingomonadales > Sphingomonadaceae > Pontixanthobacter. Next base: position 582,078 of record NZ_JADQTN010000002.1, read on the forward strand.
CCTGCGATGTCCAGATCGCCTTGCTGCAATCGGCTCTGCGCCAGCCAGGCAGAGTGCCTGCCGAATTGTTGCGTTTGCAATAAGGCGACGAGCGCGCTTTCATCGCCGCGATAAAGCTGCTCATATTGGTTTGATGAGCAGCGCCGACATTCCTCAGGAAATCGAAGACTGGTTTGCCGGGCGCGATTGGTCGATCCGGCGGCACCAGCGCGACATGTTTGCGGCGGCAAAAGCCGGCAAGCACGGGATGCTCGTGGCCGATACAGGGGCGGGTAAGACGCTCGCCGGATTTCTGCCAACGCTGGCTGATTTCTGTCCATCCGAGCTTGGCGATGATGGCGCGCCGGATGGTTTGCACACGCTCTACGTCTCGCCGCTCAAGGCGTTGGCACATGATGTGCAGCGCAATCTGGTCACTCCGGTCGAGGAGATGCGGCTGCCGCTACGGATCGAAACACGCAGTGGCGACACGCCATCGGATCGAAAAAAACGCCAACGCAGCAAGCCGCCCAACATTCTGCTGACGACGCCGGAATCGCTGTCTTTGCTGCTGTCCTATCCTGACAGCTTTGATTTGTTCCGCAATCTTAAGCGCATCGTGATCGATGAGGTGCACGCTTTCGCGACGGGCAAGCGCGGTGATCTGCTGGCACTATGCCTGTCGCGCTTGCAATCCATCGCTCCGGATATGCGGCGCGCTGCGTTATCGGCCACGGTTGCCGATCCGGAGGCATTTCAGGCGTGGCTCGCGCCGTGGGGCGATGTCGATCAAGTGGCACTGGTGATCGGAGAGGAGGGCGCTGAGCCCGATCTCGAAATATTGCTGCCTCAAGAGGAGCGGGTGCCATGGGGCGGGCATGCGGCGACTTGGGCAATCCCGCAGCTCTATGAGCAAATTCGCGACAACAAGACGACGTTGATCTTCACTAACACGCGTTTTCTGGCCGAGTTCATTTTTCAGAATCTGTGGGAGGCGAATGAAGAGCAGCTGCCGATAGGAATCCATCACGGATCACTCTCAAGGGAGGCGCGGCGCAAGGTTGAAGGTGCGATGGCGCGCGGTGAATTACGCGCATTGGTGGCCACAGCCAGTCTCGATCTCGGGGTGGATTGGGGCGATATTGATTGTGTCGTGCAGATGGGCGCGCCTAAGGGGTCGTCGCGTCTACTCCAGCGCATTGGGCGGGCAAACCACACGCTCAATCAGCGTAGCCGTGCGCTTTTGGTGCCTGGCAATCGATTCGAATTCCTCGAAGCGACGGCGGCTAAGGATGCGGTCGAGGAAGGACAGCGCGACGGAGAGGATTTTCGCGAAGGCGGCTTAGATGTGCTCGCTCAGCATGTGATGGCATGCGCTTGCGCCGCGCCATTCGATGAGGCCGGATTGCTGGCTGAAGTGCGCTCTTCGCTTCCTTATGCCGAGATTGATCAGTCTGTGTGGGAGCGGGTTCTCAGCTTTGTCGAGACGGGGGGCTATTCGCTCAAAGCCTATGATCGCTTTAAACGGATCACGCGCGACAAGGATGGCACCTGGCGGCTTACTCACCCCGAGCATGCTGCGCGGCATCGACTGAATGCGGGGATTATCATCGACAGTGAGATGCTGACCGTGCGGTTCAAGAATGGCCGGTCGTTGGGGCGCGTGGAAGAGCGCTTTGCTGCAAGTCTTTCACCAGGAGACACATTCGCCTTTGCCGGGACCAGTCTGGAGGTCGAGCAAATCAAGGACATGGATGTGTTCGTCCGGGCGTCCAAGAAATCGGCCATGATCCCGTCCTACGGCGGCGCGCGAATGCCGCTGAGCACCCATTTGGCGGATAGGGTGCGCGCATTGCTGGACGATCGCGCAGGGTGGGGGCGCTTCCCAGACGATGTGCGCGAATGGCTGGAAGTGCAGGATTGGCGCAGCCAGATGCCCGCGCCGGGGCAGTTGCTGGTCGAGAGTTTCCCACATTCGAAGCGGCACTACACAGTCTATTATACATTCGAGGGCTGGAACGCGAACCAGTCACTGGGGATGCTGATTACGCGGCGGATGGAGGATCGCGGCCTGCAGCCTGGCGGGTTCGTCGCGAACGACTACTCACTGGGGGTTTGGGGTTTGCAGCCGGTGAAAGATCCGCTGCCACTGCTGTCGCCCGACATTCTGGCTGACGAGTTCGTTGATTGGGTGCAGGATTCGCACTTGTTGCGGCGCGCATTCCGCGAAGTGGCGGTGATTTCCGGCTTGATCGAGCGGCAGCATCCCGGGAAACGCAAGAGCGGTAAGCAAGTCACTTTCTCCACCGATCTGATTTATGATGTGCTGCGCAAGCATGAGCCGGATCATGTCTTGCTGGAAGCAGCATGGGCCGACGCACGGGCCCGCCTGACTGACATTGGGCGGCTTGCAGTTCTGCTCGAACGCTCGGCGGAGCAGGTCAATCATGTTGAATTGGAACGGGTTAGCCCGCTCGCAGTGCCAGTGATGGTTATGATCGGCCGCGAGAGCGTTCCGCAAGGTGCGATCGATGACGAATTGCTGCTCGAGGCAGAGAGCTTGGCCGACGCTGCGATGCGGGTTGAGGTTGATAGTGACGAATAAGGTTGACGAATAAGGTGAACTAGGTGCTTGGCATCCGGGATGCTGCATCGCATTCCGCTTGATCGGTTATCGGGGCGGGGTTGGAGAATTGCAGGCTGGCGCTGGCAAAAACAGGGGAGGCTGAGCGGCCAAAGAGGCTACCTCCGAAATGTCGGTGCTGTTCAATACCGCCAAAGCAGAAGCGATAGCGAGTAAGGCCTGTGGCATGAAGAACGGCGAGAACGTGGGCTGAGAATTCATAACTGGCATTTGCGTCGGGCTCGAAGATCAGCAGCGGTGTGACCGGTTCTTCGCGACTCGCTTCGGCAAACTCGACCAGCTCGTTGTAATTGACGATCTCACCGTTCCAGAGGATCTCGCCGACAGCCGTCAGGCGGACCCTGTTTACTTTCAGGTCGATCAGCGGCGCGGGCGCACTCGCTATCAAGGGTACGGGAAGATCGATTACAATAGCGTGGGTGGGCATGCGATATGCCGCTATTCCCAGCATTGCGATCACCATCCACACTGCCGCGATTGGCGCGTAGGATGGCTGGGAGATCAAATCATCATGATCGACCACATAGGATCGGCGCAATGGTCTCCGAACAGGCATTATGTTCTAGCTATCAGGGCGCAGGTCAGGTTTCTTCACTCGCTGCGGTAAATCGCCGGTAGCGTTCATTGCCGACAAAGCCGAACTTGCTGACACCGACCGATTTGATTGTATTCAAGGTCTGGGCGGCAAGGGCGTAGCTCGCATTGGCAGTCGGTTCGAACTGAAGTTCCGGCTCGACATCCATTTGGGTGGTTTGGATTAGTAGTGCGGCCATTTGCTGTTCGGTAACCGCAGTGCCGTTCCACAGGATTTGGTTCTGGTCGTTGAGAACGATCTTGTTCTTCACCGCGTCCGGTTTCGGGATATCCGGGCATTCGGTGCCGCACGGGACGGGGAGATCGACTTCGATTGAGTGAGTCGCGACCGGGATAGTGATGATAAACATCACCAGTAAGACCAGCATGACATCAATGAGTGGTGTCGTGTTGAGGTCGCCCATCGGTTGACCTGCGGCAGGTGCAGTTGCTTGTCCCATCGTCGCTTCTCCCGTTATGATATGTTGTAACTTACGGAATTATTGGAAGATTGCAAATCGGCGGGAGCAGGGATGGCGCTGATAGGCGTTTTGGCCTGAGCGAAAAGAGTGACGCGCACAAAAAAGGGGGCGAATTGCTTCGCCCCCTTTTGGGTATCGAATGATGATCGATTTACTTGCCAAATTCGCGGTACTTTTCGTTACCGACGAAGCCGAACTTGGTCACCTCGGTTGCTTTGATCAGCTGCAGTGTACGTGCAGACAGTTCATAGCTCGCGTAAGGCTCCGGCTCGAACTGCAATTCTGGAATCGGGGTAATACCCTTCGTGATTTCCAGATTGCGGACCAGTTCCTCTTGGCTGATGACTGTACCGTTCCAGATAATGTCGCCGGTCTGTGAAAGAACGATCTTGTTCTTGATCGGGTCAATCTGGTCTGGTGGTGGTGGACTGTTGTCCGGAACCGGTAGATCGATATCGACCGAGTGGGTCGCGACCGGGATAGTGATAATGAACATGATGAGAAGAACGAGCATGACGTCGATCAACGGCGTCGTGTTCATATCCATCATCGGCTCGCCATCATCACTGCCAGCTGAAATGCCCATGGTGTTTTACTCCTGAATTCTTTTCGTTCCGCCCGATAATCTGACAGCGTTAGCCGTTTGGATCGACCGGATTGGAAATGAAGCCCACGGTGGGATAGCCCGCCACTTGGACATTGTAGATTGTTCCAGCAACACAGCGCCACGGTGCATTGATATCGCCGCGAATGTGAACTTGCGGGATCAATTCAGGATCCTGCATGATCATTTCGGGTCCACCAGCACGCTCCACGATTGTGTCGAGACGTTCAAATGCTTGGTCGAACAGCTCTTTGGAATCGACTGGAGTAGTGTTGTTGAAATAGATCCGGCATTCGCCTTCGCGTGCTGCGCCTTCAAAACCGGGTTCACCAGCACTGCGGCCGGATGCGTCGGTTGTGCTGACGGTCAGCAGAAGGTTTTCAACCTTATCTTTCGACTCTTCAGTTTCCATGATTGGAATCTCGAGCTTGTCGATCGTCTGGATCGCCACGGGAACTGCGATAAGAAAGATGATCAAAAGCACCAACATCACGTCGACAAGCGGCGTGGTGTTAATGTCTGACATCGGCTTCTCGTCGCCGTCGCCGCCCATCGAAATAGCCATTGCTAATTCCTATCCTGAGTTAGTTTCAATTCGGGTTCGGGATGGACGGACTGCCACGATAGCAGCCCGTCCAATTCACCCGATCAGGCCTTTGGCTTAGCAGCAGCGGCTGGTTTCGCAGCAGCAGCTGGCTTAGCCGGAGCCTTGGCAGGAGCCACTGTTGGCTTAACTGCACCGTCCGAATTGATGTTCGCCAGAATGTCGGTCGAGAAACCGCTGAGCATGCCAGCGATCCGCTTGTTGCGAGCCGAGAGCCAGTTGTAGGCAAGAACAGCAGGAACAGCCACGAGAAGACCAATAGCGGTCATAATCAAAGCTTCACCAACCGGGCCAGCAACCTTATCGATCGATGCCGAACCGGCGAGACCGATGTTAATCAGCGCACGGTAAATACCGATAACCGTACCCAGCAGACCAACGAATGGCGATGTAGCGCCAACCGAAGCCAAGAATGGAAGACCGCCTGCGAGTTTGGCATTAATTGCCGACTCCGAACGGGCCAATGTGCCGTGCAGCCAGTCATGTGCTTCGAGGCTGTCGGTCATCTTGCCGTGCTGGTCTTCGGCCATCAGAGCGTCATCGACAAGCTGACGCCATGCGCTGTTTTTCTCCAGCTTGGTGGCGCCTTCTTTCAGCGAGTTGGCGCGCCAGAAATTGCCGCGCACATCGTTATACTGCTTCATCACTTTTTGTTGCTCAAGAAGCTTAGTGATCAAGATGTAGAACGAACCAACTGACATGATGACGAGAACGCCAAAAATCGACCACGCGATTGCGCCGCCTTGGTTCATGGCTTCCCAGAAGCCGAATTGGTTTTTAGGCGCTGCACCTTCGGCCGCGACTGCTAGTAGTTGAGTAATCATTGCGAGTTTCCTCTCAGAAGAAGCATAATTTAAATTTGGTTCAAAATGGGCCGACCATCCCCTGGGCGGCCCATCTTGTTATTCTGGAATCTGCCAGCGTACGGTTCCGGTGTAACTACCTGTTACTTCGTTACCTTCACCGTTCGTGGCTGGATTAAATCGTGCCCGACGCTGAACGAGACGACATGTCGCGTTCTTCAGCGCTTCCGGAGCACTACCACCGGTGACCGAACAAGCACTGGCGCGCCCGTTAGTGCCCACGGTTAGGCGGAACGAGACCGTTCCGGCGTAATCCCGATTGATCCAGCTATTCCGGTAATCGTCATTGGTCACCCAACGGCCCCGATTATTTCTCGGAGCAGGATCTTTCGGCGTGAACCTAGGCGGTGGCGGAGGACAGGTCGCATTGATTGGATACGACTTCCCGTCCGGACACTGCTTCGTTGCCGGTCCACATGCTGCATTAGCTGCAACCTGCGATCCATCAGGACACACCTTATTCGGCGTTTGGGACACGCCCGTGTCAGGCGGAATCTCTTTTGGAGATTCCTGAACCGGCGCATCATTATTGAGCGGCACCAGAGGCTCTGGAACAAACGGTGGAGGAACAGTTTCCGGCACCTCTTCAGGTGGTGGTGGTTCTTCCTCAGGTTCTGGTTCTTCAGGCTCCTCAACATCGACTGTCGTTACGCGCTCAACCGCTTTCTGGATTGCTTCATAGGCAAGTCCAGTCACGAGCACGTAGCCGACACCGATGTGAATCAACGCCACGATGATCAAGGCAACAATTCGATTGCTGCTCATCTGTTGGTCAGCGTAGGCCATTCAGTAGCATCACTCCATCATCTAACGCCGGACGCTAATCCGGCTGCTCATCCCTTTGACAGCACACTTGTCTGCCAGAGTGTTATCCTGCTTGTCCACCCTTCCCGGTTTTCGGGACAAGTGGCGTTTCGACCACCGGATCCCCGAAAGACCCGGTCCGGGTCTGCTGTGGCTGTTCTAGTTATCGTTGCCCCAGCTCGTCTCGACCCTTAGCTATGATGCGGAGACCAAGCAAACGCTTTATAGGTTAACCGCAGATTCACAGCTTGTGATACTAACTGTTCGATCAGGCATTGGTTCAAAATTAGATTTCTTGCAGGATAATGCATTGGAAAAACGCGAAACAATGTTGAGATTGGCATCCGCTATTGGCCTTGCCGTAACGGTCATGATGCCCGTTTCAGCGCCAGCTGCACAGGATGGAGTCGTCCCTGATCAAGCCACTTATGCTGATCTTGTCGACCTTGCAGACGCTTCTGAAATCGTTCTGCGCGCACAGATTCGCAAACAAGCTGAACTGGAACCAGAGCGTGCTCCGGGCCTGCGCCCCGGATATGTCCGCCTCTATATAGAAGCCCAAACCGATAGCTTGCTGACCGGCCGTGCAGCGGTTGGCGAATCGCTTCGCTATTTGGTTGATGTGCCGCGCGATTCGAAAGGCAAAGCGCCAAAGCTGAAGAAGCAGACCGTATTGCTGTTTGCACGCCCGGCGGCGGGCCGGGCTGGCGAGATCCAGCTAATTACCGAGACATCGCAGATGCTGTGGAGTGCGTCTTTGGAGACCAGACTGCGCGGCGTTCTGGCGGAGCTTGTCGCGCAGGATGCTGCACCGGAGATCACCGGAATTCGTGATGTTCTGTCGATTCCGGGTAACTTGGCAGGCGAATCGGAAACTCAGCTTTTCCTGTCGACTGACAATGATGGGCCGGTATCCGTAACAGTGATTCGCCGACCGAATCAGGAACCCGTCTGGGGTGTCTCATGGTCCGATATTGTCGATCAGGCCGCGCGTCCTCCGCAGTCCAACACGCTCGATTGGTACCGCCTTGCGTGTTTCTTACCGGCGAGACTGTCTGCCGATTCTTACCTGTCGAGAGACCCCGCTTCGCGCCGCCAAGCGGATACGGATTATCGTTTCGTGTTGCAGCAATTGGGGCCTTGCTCGCGCAACCGCAGCTAACGCGCCGCTTAGAATAAGTGGTTCCATCATACCGTCTGCCCGGTCTATTGGGCGGCTATGAGTGAGCCCTTTCTCCACCGTTTCCGCGTCCGTTATGCCGAACTCGACCCGCAAGGCGTCGTGTTTAATGCGCGCTACCTTGAATATGGCGATCTGATCATCAGCGAATATTGGCGTGCCAGAGAACTCAGAATGTTCGGCGAAGGCGCGATGGAATTCCATGTTGCCCATGCAGGCGTGAATTTCCGCAAGCCGATCCGCGCCGAGGAAGAAATTGAAGGCCGTGCTTGGACCACCAAGATTGGCAATTCGAGTATGACGACCCGGATCGAACTACACGGCGTACAAGATGATGGGGGTGACGATTTGCGTGCCGAAATCGAGCTGGTCAACGTTCACGTTTCGCTCGAAACTGGCCAATCGCTGCCGATCCCGGAAAGTGCGCGCGCCGCGCTGCTCGGCTGATATTATAGACTAATAAGGACCAGAATTTTGTCAGCACCACTCAGAATTGCACTGGCCGGATTGGGCACCGTGGGCGTCGGAGTTATTCGCTTGCTCGCAGCCAATCGGGATTTGGTTACCACAAGAGCAGGACGCCCGCTGGAGATCGTTTCGGTCAGCGCGCGCGACCGGACATTGGATCGCGGTGTCGATCTGTCAGGCTATGCGTGGGAAGATGACATGACCGTGATGGCGGCACGCGATGACGTCGACGTTGTGGTCGAACTGGTCGGCGGCTCGGATGGGCCGGCACTGACGCTCGCGCGCAATGCCATCGCCGCAAATAAGCACTTCGTCACCGCCAATAAGGCGATGATCGCACATCATGGTTTGGCGCTGGCGGATGCGTCGGAAGCGAATGGCACTGCGTTGAAATTCGAAGCCGCTGTTGCGGGCGGCATTCCTGTTGTCAAAGGGCTGCGCGAAGGTGCAGCGGCCAATGCTATCGAGCAGATTTACGGCATCCTTAACGGTACCGCGAATTATATCCTCTCGACGATGGAGGCGAGCGGTGCAGATTTTGCAACCACGCTGAAAGACGCGCAGCAGCTCGGTTATGCTGAGGCAGACCCGACTTTTGATATTGAGGGCGTGGATGCCGCACACAAGCTGGCCATCCTCGCAGCGATCAGCTTCGGTGCGAAAGTCGATTTCGATGCGGTGGCTTGCGAAGGCATTTCTCGCGTTCGCGCTGCCGATATCGCTCAGGCCGATGCGCTGGGATATGTTATTCGCCTGATCGGCATGGCTGATGTCGCTGAGAGCCCGTCTGGCGCGCCAGCGCTGCTGCAGCAGGTCAAACCATGTCTGGTGCCCAAAGGCCATCCGTTGGCACATGTCACCGGTGCAACCAATGCGGTAGTGGCCGAAGGAAATTTCTCGGGCCGGCTGCTATTTCAGGGTGCTGGTGCAGGTGATGGACCGACCGCTAGCGCCGTTGTTGCGGACCTTATCGATATTGCGCGCGGCGAGGCTGGAAGCCCGTTCTCGGTACCAACTGGTGAACTTGTCGCAATGGAGCCAGCCGAATCGGGTGAGCGCACTGGGCAGACATATTTGCGCTTCACCGTGACTGACCGTCCCGGTGTACTGGCCGAAATCACCGCAGCGATGCGCGACGCGGATGTGTCGATCGAAAGCCTGATCCAGCAAGGCCGTGCCAATGATGGTGGTGAAGTGCTGGTCGCGATGGTGACACATGACGGGCCGGAGCGCTGCGTCGAATCGGCCATCGAACTGCTTAGCGGTTCGGAGAGTCTGACGGCTCCACCGTTGGTGATGAAGATTCTGGAAGAGTAAGCCGTAGCTGACCCGTCGCAGGCATGGGAGCTTTGTCGGGTTCATCGCTGGTTTCGGTAATGGGATTTTCCAGACTGCCTTCGCGCGCCTCGTCCTGACCCAACGGTGCAAGCCCGCGCGAAATCCGGTCGGCATCTGATCCCGGCGGCGCTTCGGGCAGGGCAGTAACATCAATAATCAACGCTGGCGGCGGCGGGCATGGCGGGACCAGGCACAAGCCGCTGACTGTTGCTGGCCCTTTGAAGATGCCGGCACCCCCCACGTCGGGCGCGCGCGGCAAGCCGTCTTTGATGGCTTCCTCAGATGTCGGATCAAGTTCGCTGCTCGATTTCACCCGAAACTGCGACTGGTCTTCTTCTTCTGCGCAGACGACGATCTCATCGCCCTCTTGTGGGTCACATTTCGGTTTTGGCGGAGGCGGGCCAAAAACAACCTTGGTGTCTTCGGCGGCTTCTTCAGTTCGAAGGGGCTCTATATCTTGCGCTACCGCTGACGTGATAACGGACGGCCACAGCATAGCTATTCCAATCGCCCCGTTTCGCAGCGCGCTTCTCGACAATGCAACACTCCCTGTCTAAGCGCTCAATCGTAAGCCAAGCACGCTTCTTGTAACCACGCCAAATGGACTGAATTCATCATGAACAAGCCTAAAGTATCGCCTAAGGTCTCGGCCAGCCAAACCCTTGATCGGGTTCTCGTCCTCGAAATGGTTCGTGTCACAGAAAAGGCCGCCGTTGCCGCTTCGAAGCTGATCGGGCGAGGTGATGAGAAGGCCGCGGATGCGGCTGCGGTGGAAGCGATGCGACGCGCATTTGACGAACTCTACATGGATGGCACCGTAGTAATTGGTGAGGGCGAGCGCGACGAAGCGCCGATGCTATACATCGGTGAGAAGGTTGGCGGTGCACCCGGCAAGGGGCCAAAAATCGACATCGCGCTCGATCCGCTCGAAGGCACCACCATTACTGCCAAGGCTGGCCCTAATTCGCTGGCGGTGCTCGCGGCTGCTGAAGAAGGTTGCCTGCTCAACGCGCCTGACACTTACATGGACAAACTTGCGGTCGGCCCCGGCTATCCGGAAGGCATAATCAGCCTTGAGAAAAGCGTGACCGAGAATGTCACAGCCGTTGCCGAAGCCAAAGGCGTTGCGCCTGCTGATATCATCGTCTGTGTGCTCGACCGTCCGCGGCATGGTGCGATTATTGATGAGCTGCGCGGACTTGGCTGCGGTATCCATTTGATCCCTGACGGGGATGTTGCAGGTGTGATCGCGGTTACAGACGAAGACACGACGATCGACATGTATATGGGCCAAGGCGGCGCACCTGAGGGCGTTTTGGCAGCGGCGGCACTGCGCTGCGTTGGCGGTCAATTCAATGGCCGCTTGGTATTCCGCAATGATGATGAGAAAGCCCGTGCGCGCAAATGGGGTATTGCGGACAAGGATTTCGACCGGATCTACACGCTTGATGAGCTTGCCAGCGGCGACTGCATCTTCGCAGCCACCGGTGTGACCAGCGGGTCGTTGCTCGACGGTGTGAAGCGTCGTCGCAACGGTACGATGACGACCGAAAGCGTCGTTATGCGTGCATCTTCAGGAACCGTGCGCTGGGTCAAAGGCGAGCACCGTATTGGCTAGTTAGCCGCCTGCGTTAACTCAGGATTGGGAAAAGGCCGCATGGCCTCTGTTGTAAGGCCGCTGCGCTGGCTAAGTCTGCGCTGCGCGAATCGCCGCGCGCCAAACTGCTAGTTTAATCGCTATTGCTCTCGCACCGGGGACTCTTCGCATGAAAATCATGGCCGCCAATTCCAATCTTCCTCTGGCTAGGGCGGTCGCTGCCTATCTGGAGATGCCGCTGTGCGATGTCAGTGTCCGGCGTTTCGCCGATGAAGAGATTTTCGTCGAAATTCACGAGAATGTCCGGGGCGAGGATGTGTTTGTCCTCCAGTCGACCAGCTTTCCCGCGAATGATAATTTGATGGAACTGCTGATTTGTATCGATGCATTGCGACGGGCTTCGGCGCGCCGGATAACTGCCGTCGTTCCCTATTTCGGCTATGCGCGTCAGGACCGGAAGCCCGGCCCGCGCACACCGATTTCAGCCAAACTCGTGGCCAATCTGATCACCGAAGCGGGCGCGGACCGCGTGCTCTCAGTTGATCTGCACGCTGGTCAGATTCAAGGCTTCTTCGATATTCCCACAGACAATCTATATGCCGCGCCGGTGATGGCAGCGGATATCCAGGCGCGCTATGGTGGCCAGTCTTTGATGGTTGTGTCGCCCGACGTCGGCGGTGTGGTCCGTGCGCGGGCGCTTGCCAAGCGTCTCGACAACGCACCGCTTGCCATCGTCGATAAGCGCCGTGATCGCCCTGGCGAGTCTGAAGTGATGAACATCATCGGTGACGTTAAGGGGCGGCATTGCATCCTGATCGATGACATCGTCGATTCAGGCGGAACGCTCTGTAACGCTGCACAAGCACTGCTCGATCAAGGTGCAAGCAGCGTCGCTGCCTATATCACGCATGGCGTTTTATCCGGCGGCGCAGTGGCGCGTGTGAATGACTCAGCGCTGACAGAGCTGGTGATTTCCGACACCATCCTACCGTCGGATGCTGCGCAAGATGCAGAGAAAATCCGCATTCTGGCGATGGCACCACTGATCGGTGAAGCTGTCAGCCGGATTGCCGATGAAAGCTCGGTCAGCTCCCTGTTCGATTGACCGGTAATTCGCTCGGTGCGGGTAGTAGCGGATCGCGCATCCACGGGCGAACGGCTCCGGGATCGACACGATTGAGCAATTCCAACCGCCGTGCTTGGCGAATTTCCAAGCTGAGCGTCAGCAGACCTTGGCGGTCTTTTAGGAACTGCTTCGGGGTCATTCCAAAGAACGCGATAAATTCGCGGATTTGGTGCGATTGGTCGAAGAACCGGAGGTAGATATCCTCCTCCTCCTCCTCATCGGCGACACCGCAAAGACGTGCCGCTAGGTCGAGTGTGCGTGCGCGGCGCATTACTTGCTTGGGCGTCAGGCCGAAGTCACGTTTGATGATCCGCTGCAATGTGCGCGCGGTGACATTATTCTCGTCGGCAAAGTCAGTAATCGATTGATTGGGGTCGGCGAAGCTCGCCTCTTCGAACCGCTGGGATAGAGAATCAGGCGGTGCAATTCCTTTGCGTGCGATGGTGGTGCGCAGCCAATCTTCGATCGCCAACAGCCAGTCCTCTGGCTTGATATCGGGTGTATGCAGGCTGGTAAGCTCGGCATCATTCAAACCGACCGATTCCATCGGCTTGATCCTGTCGACCAGTTTGCCGTCATCGGCGCCCCACATCGCCCGGATGGCACCGGGTTTGAGCATGAAGCCGGCGACTTTGATTCCGCCGACGAACTTCAGCGGCATTGCCTTTGAATGCTGACCGCACAGGAACGTTTCATCACGAATTTCAAGCGAGCCGTCGGCAGTTTCGACGGTCCAATCGACACCGATAGCGGTCCGGACATAGCCTGCATCGTTGCACAGCAACCCGTTTCGGACGCTGTCCGCGGGAGCGTGCGCCACGGCTACCATAATCCGGCTCAGCCACGGCTCCAGATCCGCAGCAGGCGCGCGATTGAGTGATAGTGGGACACCATCCTTGGTCGCACCTGTCTCTGGGATCAGTTGCGCTGTTTGGTCAGACGGTGTTTGCGATTTCGATTTTTTATCCGGGCTTTTGTCGCCCATTATTTCGCCCCTGCCTCATCAGCGAACACACCCGCCCTCACAGTGATGTCGCATTTATACAATTGCCGTTGCGCCGCTTTATGATTCCTGACGCGTTTGGCAACCCCCTGTCACATTTTTGAGCCACTTGACCGGCGCCGACTCCGCCGCGAATAGATCGTGATGGACTTCAAACAAGATTTGATTTTGGCGGGCCGGTTGGCCGATGCCGCTGGTGCGGTCATTCGCCCTGCGTTTCGTAGCGAATTCGCGCAGGAACGCAAAGCGGACCGCAGCCCGGTGACCGAAGTGGATCGTGGTGCAGAGGCGGCGATGCGCGCCATCCTGGAAAGCGAGCGCAGCGATGATGGGATCATCGGTGAGGAATATGGGACCCGAAATGAAAATGCAGGTCGGCAATGGGTGCTCGATCCAATCGATGGCACCATCAGCTTTATGGCCGGGCGTCCGATTTTCGGGACACTTATTGCGTTGATGCAAGACGGCTGGCCGGTTCTCGGTGTGATTGACCAGCCGATTTCGGGTGAGCGATGGGTTGGGCAAATAGGTGGCGGGACAACACTCAATGGCCTGCCAGTTAGAACCGCGTCATGTCGTGCTCTCGACGACGCCAAGCTGGCGACCAGCAGTCCGCATTATTTCGGCGCTGAGCAAGCCGATGCCTATATGAAAGTCGCCGGAGCAGTCGGCGGAAACGAACGACAGGGTATGATCGTCTATGGCGGCGATTGTTACAATTACGGCCTGCTTGCTTCGGGGCATCTGGACATCATTTGCGAGTCTGGCCTGCAAATTTACGATTACGCCGCACTCGTTCCGGTGGTCGAAGGCGCAGGCGGCACGATGTCCGATTGGCAGGGCAACCCGCTTGATGCGGATAGCGCGGGCAAAGATGGCGCGGACGTATTGGCGCTGGGTGATCCGGCTCGGCTGGACGATGTGCTAGAGGCGATGGGGTAGCGCGGCATTTCCTTGCCACCCAACTGCACTGCTGGTTCGTTGCGGCTCTTGGCCAGCTGAATGGCAATGATTCCGCTTGCAATTGCGGCGCTCCCGCCTTAGTTGGCGCGCCTTCACCGACACGTGATTCATCTGCCGGTCTGGCCGTTAGGGCTGCCAGGGCTGGTTGAACGTGTCTCAGAACCGATTCCTTTTAGGAGATGAAAATGCCCAAGCTGAAGACCAAAAGTGGTGTGAAGAAACGCTTCAAAATCACCGCAAACGGCAAAGTGAAGCACGGCGTGGCCGGTAAACGCCACCGCCTGACCCATCACAATGCGAAGTATATCCGCCAGAACCGTGGCACCTCTGTGATCTCTGACGCTGATGCGAAGACGATCAAGAAATGGGCTCCTTACGGGCTTAGCTAAGCCCCACGGACCATTCCCAAATTTAGGAGTTAAGATATGCCTCGCATTAAACGCGGCGTGACCTCACGCCAGAAGCACAAACGGTTACTCGATCAGGCCAAGGGCTATCGCGGTCGCCGCAAAAACACCATCCGCGTCGCACGCCAAGCCGTCGAGAAAGCCGGCCAGTATGCGTACCGGGACCGTAAAGTTAAGAAGCGCAACTTCCGCGCTCTGTGGATCCAGCGTATCAACGCTGCGGTTCGCGCTGAAGGTCTGACATATTCACAGTTCATGCACGGCGTTAAGCTCGCCGGTATCGAACTGGACCGTAAAGTTATGGCTGATCTAGCGATGAATGAAGGCGCTGCTTTCAAGACCATCATTGAACAAGCCAAGAAAGCACTTCCGGCTTAAGTCAGAACTGCTTTTCATGAGTAAAAAGGGCGCAGGTGGCGGATGCCACTTGCGCCCTTCTCATATCCGCCGGAGGGTCGCGGTCCCGACAGACACAAACTCAATTTCGCCCAAATTTTCTTGCCGTGCGAAATATCTAGCGTAAACAACTCGCTGTTGATCACGTTGTAAAAACGCGACGCGAAGGGGGGCGCAGTAACAATGGTGATGGAACGCGAGGGAGGACCCGGTGTTCGCCTGCGGTTTTTCCTGCCTTCCGCAGAGCTCTCCCAGTACATCACCACCTATTATCTGATGGAAGTGACCGCTGCTGGTGACCAGCGTTTGGTCGACTATCTCCACCCGGAATGGGGCAATATTCGCTTTGGTTCGAACGATGATTTGCAAGCCGGTATTGGTTCCGAGCCGCTCCAAAGAATGCCGCGATCCATTGCCGTCGGCCCGACTAGCGTCGCAACACGATTCTCTGTCAACGAAGGGCGAATTTGGGGTGTCGGGTTGCTGCCATTAGGCTGGCTGAAGTTCATTGACGCACCGGCAAAAAAATTCGCCGATCAAATTACCGACGCAACCTCCAATCCGGCCTTCGAGAATTTCGTGCCTCTGGCTAAAGCTTTGCTAAGCGGTGCGCCGGATATCGAGACGGAAGTCGCGCAGATCGATTCGCATATGATGCAATTGGCGGACAAGCCCTTGAAGGATGAGGACGAGGTGACGCGCGTTCACTCTGCGCTTGTCGATGCATCGGTTTCAACTGTTGCAGAGCTGGCCGATCGTTCAGGTATGTCGGCTCGCACGCTCGAGCGGTTTTCTCATAAAGCATTCGGTTTCACTCCAAAGCTTCTGCTCCGCCGCCAGCGCTTCCTGCGAAGTCTGTCACAATTCATGCTGGATCCATCGCTTAGTTGGCTGAGCACGCTCGACTACCAGTACCACGATCAGGCGCATTTCGTGCGCGACTTCAAACGCTTCATGTCAATGACGCCCAATCAATATCGAGAGCTACCGCATCCCATTTTGATGGCGGCAGTTCGCGGCCGCGCTGAAGCTGCCGGCCAGACGATGCAGGGGCTGCACGATCCTAGCGATACGGGCCAAACAGGTTAACGCCTGAACAACCATCTGAAAATCTACGCTTTCTTTTTCCCGCCTGCCCTTTAAAGAGAGTTGGAAGAAAACGACACTTTTGGGGAAAAGAGTGCCAGAGAATGGCCCAACGAATAGCCAGGTCGCAGTCAGTTTCTATGAACCGCCCAAGGATTTGGAGCGGTTCTTCACGACATTCTATTGCGTAGAGATCAATCCGGAAGACGGTGTTTCGGTCACCGATTCTCTGCAACCTGAATGGGCAAATCTAAGAATATTTGCCGGCGCTCGGCCCGAGAGTTTAATCGAGGGAAGCGCGGCGCTTTCTGGAGCTGACGTGGTGGTCACCGGCCCCAGCAGCCAACCGTTACGCTTCACTATCGGCCCGACCCGCTTTTGGGGTATCGGCTTTCTACCGCTTGGTTGGGCAACTTTCGTCGGCAAGTCTGCTGACGGGTTTGCAAATGGTATCTATGATGCGCGCGAAGAGAGTGCCCTCGAGCACTTCGCTGCGCTCGCTGACGCACTGCTAAGGCCTGAGATGAGCGAAAAGCGCCAGCTTGCCGCAATATCTGCATTCTTCCGCGATGAGACGCCGCGCTTTGGCAAAGAAGACCCGCGTATTCAGACAATCCATTCGGTTCTGCTGGAGCCGGAATTGCCGCACGTGTCGGAAATGGCGGTACGCTGCGATCTGAATCAACGCACCTTGGAACGACTTTGCCGAAAGCACTTCGGTTTCTCGCCCAAGATATTGCTGCGTCGGCAACGCTTTATGCGCAGTGTTGCGGATTTTATCCTAGACCCTTCGATGGGATGGATTGGCGCGATTGATTCGCTCTATTTCGATCAGTCGCATTTCGTCCGGGATTGTCAGGACTTTCTCGGAATGTCGCCGTCCGAATACTCCTCGATGGACCATCCGGTGATTACCGGATTTATGCGAGAGCGGATGCGTGTGCATGGCTCTGCGGTGCAAACGCTCGATCATCCTGAGTGATCGGTCCATCCAAAGTCCAATTGCAGCTTTGCCTTATGCGTAAATAGCCGCTAGCGCGCCTGCGCTATGGATGATTTGCAAACACGTAAAGACGACACTCTCAAGGCGATCACTGCGGCGGATAATGCCGACGCGGTTGAGGCGCTGCGCGTAGAGGCTTTGGGCAAGCAGGGCTGGGTCAGTCAACTGCTCAAGACATTGGGTAAAATGACGCCGGAAGAGCGCACAGAAAAAGCGCCCATCATCCAGCAATCGCGCGCGGAAATTGCCGATGCGATTACGGCGCGCAAACAAGCGCTTGACGATGCCGAG
The DNA here is from genome assembly GCF_017812015.1 of Pontixanthobacter sp. CEM42. Taxonomy (GTDB): domain Bacteria; phylum Pseudomonadota; class Alphaproteobacteria; order Sphingomonadales; family Sphingomonadaceae; genus Pontixanthobacter. The sequence continues at coordinate 599,489 of NZ_JADQTN010000002.1, forward strand.
CAGGACCGGCGTCTGGCGACCGAAACACTCGACCTGTCACTGCCCGCACCAGCAACACCGCGCGGCACAGTTCACCCAGTGAGCCAGGTGATGGACGAGCTGGCAGAGATTTTCGCAGACCTTGGTTTCGCTGTGAAAACCGGGCCGGAGGTCGAGGACGACTGGCACAATTTCACCGCGCTCAATATGCCCGAAAGCCATCCGGCGCGGGCGATGCATGACACATTCTACTTCCCAGACCATGATGAAGATGGCCGCCGGATGCTGTTGCGCACGCATACTTCACCGGTGCAAATCCGTACGATGGTTAATGAAGGCGCGCCTGTGCGGATCATCGCACCGGGCCGTGTCTATCGCAGCGATAGCGACGCTACGCACACGCCGATGTTCCATCAGGTCGAAGGTCTGGTGATCGACAAGGATATCCATCTGGGCCACCTCAAATGGACGCTGGAGACATTCCTCAAAGCCTTCTTCGAGCGCGACGATATCGTTTTGCGCCTGCGTCCGTCTTACTTCCCCTTTACCGAGCCATCGGTCGAAGTCGATGTCGGTTTTGAAGTCGTCAAAGGCCGCCGTGTTCTGGGCGGTTCGGGCGATGCTCCGGGACATGCCTGGATGGAATTGCTTGGCAGCGGCATGGTTAACGCCCGAGTGATTGAGTTCGCCGGTCTCGATCCGGAAGAATGGCAGGGCTTTGCCTTTGGCGTCGGCGTCGATCGCTTGGCGATGCTCAAATACGGCATGGACGATCTGCGCGCCTTCTTTGATGGCGATATTCGTTGGCTGCAACACTACGGCTTCAGCCCGTTTGATCAACCGACCCTTTCAGCCGGAGTGGGAGTGAGCGCATGAAGTTCTCCCTGACATGGCTCAAAGATCACCTCGAAACTGAGGCAAGCGTTGCTGATCTGGCAGCGGCGATGAACCGCATCGGCCTTGAAGTTGAAGGCATCGAGGACCCGGCTGAGCGCTTGGCTGGCTTCACCGTCGCCAAGGTTTTGACCGCTGACAAACACCCCGATGCGGACAAGCTGCAGGTCCTGACTGTAGACACTGGTGAAGGTGATCCGTTGCAAGTCGTATGCGGCGCGCCCAATGCGCGTGCTGGTATGCTCGGCGTGTTGGGTCAGCCCGGAGCAGTCGTCCCATCCAACGGTATGGAGTTGCGCAAGTCGGCGATTCGCGGTGTCGAGAGCAACGGCATGATGTGCTCGGTGCGAGAGCTCGAACTGGGCGACGAGCATGACGGCATTATTGAATTGCCCGAAGATGCGACGGTCGGTCACAGCTTTGCCGACTACAACGGGTCTTCACCTATATTCGACGTAGCGATCACTCCGAACCGGCCCGACTGCATGGGCGTCTACGGTATCGCGCGCGATTTGGCGGCGGCCGGCATGGGCACGCTTAAGCCGATTGCGATGCCTGCCTTCGCTGCCTCAGGAGCGTGCCCGGTTGAAATTCGTACCGACGATCCAGAAGGCTGTCCGGCATTCTATGGTCGCGTGATTACGGGCGTTAGCAACGGCGCGTCGCCCGATTGGTTGCAGCAGCGTTTGACTAGTGCAGGTCAGCGCCCGATCTCGTTGCTGGTCGATCTGACCAACTACATCATGCTGGCCTTTGGCCGCCCGGCACACGCTTATGATCTTTCGAAGCTGACGGGTGCGGTTGTTGCGCGCCGTGCGAAGGATGGCGAACAAGTGCTGGCGCTGAACGAGAAGACTTATACACTCGATAGCAGCATGACCGTCATCGCCGACGATAATGGCGTGCATGACATTGCGGGCATTATGGGCGGCGAGGATTCCGGCTGTTCCGAAAGCACGACCGATGTGTTGCTCGAGATCGCATATTTCGACCCCGATCGAATTGGAGCGACAGGCCGGAAACTTGGCCTCAGTTCCGATGCAAAAACGCGTTTCGAACGCGGCGTCGACCCTGAATTTCTGGATGACGGCCTCGACCTACTGACTGGCCTGATTGTCGAGCTTGCTGGCGGCGAAGCGAGCGAGCGCGTGCACGCTGGTGCTGCACCTGCGGAAGCCAAAATTGTGCCATTCGATTCGGCTTTGACCGAGCGCCTCGGCGGCGTGTCTGTCGATCTGGCGGAGCAGCAAGCCATTCTTGAGTCGCTCGACTTCGGTGTGAATGTTGCGTCGACTCCATGGAGCGTGACTGTTCCGCTGCGCCGCCATGATGTCGAAGGCCCCGCCGATCTCGTCGAAGAAGTCGTGCGCATTTACGGCATCGACGATATTGCCAGCGTCGCCTTGCCGCGCGCTGAAGGAGTCGCGGTGCCAACCGCTTCACCGGAACAAAAGCTCGAACGCCGCGTGCGCCGCGCTGCTGCCGGTTGCGGGCTCAATGAAGCGATCACATGGTCGTTCATTTCGGAATCGGAGGCGGAGGCTGTTGGCGGTGGCCGTTGGACACTCGACAATCCGATCAGTGAAGACATGAAAGTCATGCGGCCCTCATTGCTGCCCGGCTTGCTTTCTGCGGTTCGTCGCAACGCCGACAGGGGTGCAACGTCTCTGAGGCTATTCGAGATTGGACGGCGGTATCTTGCCGATGGCGAGCATCCTTCGCTGGCCTTTGTGCTGGCGGGCGAGCGGACTGGGCGTTCATGGCAGAATGGCAAGGCGGAACTATTTGATGCGTTTGACGCTAAGGCTATTTGTCTCTCGATTCTCGAGGCGGCGGGTGCGCCGGTCGACAAATTGATGGTCATGGGCGTTGACGATGATGGAGCGAATAGCATCTATCACCCCGGCCAGTCGGCTACGCTGCGTCTTGGCCCCAAAAATCAAATTGCAAGTTTCGGCACAGTCCATCCTTCGCTGCTGAAGGCATTTGATGTCGATATGCCGGTCGTCGTAGGCGGAATTCATCTCGACGCCATTCCGGCGAAGAAGAATGCCGGGTTCGCGCGAGCCCATTATGCGCCGCCAGCTCTGCAATCGGTGCTACGCGATTTCGCGTTCCTCGTATCCGACGATGTGCCAGCGGGCGATTTGCTGCGCGTGATCAAAGGCACGGACAAAGCGAACATTGTCACAGCGCGGATTTTTGATGATTTTCGCGGGCAGGGCGTTCCTGAGGGCAAGAAATCACTCGCTGTCGAAGTGACGCTTCAGCCCGGCGAGAAGAGCTATAAGGACGAAGACCTCAAGGCGATTTCGGACAAAGTTGTGGCTGCGGCTGGCAAATTGGGCGCGGAGCTTCGGGGCTAAGCAATGTCGATCAATTCCCGCCGTACTTTTGCGATCATCTCGCACCCCGATGCTGGTAAAACCACGCTGACGGAGAAGCTGTTGTTGCAAGGCGGCGCGATCCACCTTGCTGGCGAGGTGAAGGCGCGCGGACAGGCGCGGCGGGCGCGGTCCGACTGGATGAAGATCGAGCAGCAGCGTGGGATTTCTGTGACGTCATCGGTGATGACGTTCGAGCGGAACGGCGTAACCTTCAATCTGCTCGACACTCCGGGGCACGAGGACTTTTCCGAAGACACCTACCGCACGCTGACTGCTGTCGACTCGGCGATTATGGTGATCGATGCGGCGAAAGGTATCGAGCCACAAACGCGCAAATTGTTCGAGGTTTGCCGCCTCCGTTCGGTGCCGATCATCACTTTTGTGAACAAAGTCGACCGTGAAGGTCGGCCGGTATTCGAGCTACTCGATGAGATTGCCGATATGCTCGCCCTCGACGTATCGCCGCAGATGTTTCCTGTCGGTATGGGTGGCGAGTTCGAAGGCATTCTCGACTATGAGACAGGTTCGATTGCACGGCCTGAAGGTGCATCGAAGGAATTTCTTGGCAAGCGTGACGAGAATGCAGTTTTGCCGGAGCAATTCGCAGAGAATGCCGAGCTCGCGCAAATTGGCTACCCTGAATTTGACTTGGAAGCCTATCGCAATGGCGATTTGACCCCGGTCTATTTCGGCTCGGCGCTTAAGAATTTCGGCGTGACTGAATTGATTGAAGCGATTGCCAAATATGCACCGCCGCCGCGACCACAACCTGCCGGTGACGAGCAGATCAGCCCCGACTACGACGAAGTCACCGGCTTCATCTTCAAAGTTCAGGCCAATATGGACCCGAACCACCGCGACCGTATTGCCTTTATGCGGCAGGTCTCGGGCACGTTTAAGCGCGGGATGAAACTGACCCCGTCTGGTCTTGGAAAACCAATCGCTATTCACTCGCCAATTCTGTTCTTTGCGCAGGACCGAGAGATTGCCGACACTGCGGAAGCAGGCGACATTATCGGCATTCCCAATCACGGCACATTGCGCGTCGGGGACACGCTGAGCGAGCACAACAAGCTGCGTTTCACCGGCCTGCCGAACTTCGCGCCGGAAATATTACGGCGGGTTCAGCTCAAGGACCCGACCAAGACAAAACAGTTGCGCAAGGCGCTAGATGATCTGTCCGAAGAGGGCGTGATCCAAGTGTTTTACCCTGAGTTGGGTGCGCAGCATATTGTCGGCGTTGTTGGGCAGTTGCAGCTCGAAGTGCTGATCTCGCGCTTGTCGGCGGAGTACAAAGTCGAGGCTGCGCTTGAGGCGGCGCCTTTTGCGACGGCGCGCTGGGTCAAAGGACCGCAAGAAGCGCTTGACCAATTCGAGGGCTTCAACCGTGCGAATCTTGCGAAAGACCGCGATGGTGACATAGTGTTTATGGCCAAATCGCCATGGGATGTTGGGTATCAGGAAGAGAAAAACCCTGATTTGACCTTCTCCGCGACCAAGGAACGGTGACAATCTGTGCTGCGCGGCCTAGCATTGGCGCATGGCAGAATTTTTTGACACGCTGAACGACAAGCACATCGCGATGATCGATGCGCAGCCGATGTTCTTCGTCGCGACAGCAGCGGCGGATGCACGGATTAATCTGAGCCCCAAGGGGTACGATGCTTTTCGTGTCCTCGGCCCCGATCGTGTCGGTTATCTCGATCTCGGCGGATCGGGCAACGAGACCAGCGCACATCTTGATGCTGATGGGCGGATCACCATCATGTTCTGCAACTTCCAGCAGCCTGCCTTAATCTTGCGCATCTATGGGACCGGGCGCGCAGTGCTGCCCAAAGATCCTGAATGGGACGCATTGGCCGAGAACTTCACGCTCATTTCCGGCACACGCCAGATATTCGATATCAAGGTGGAAAGCGTGCAGACCAGCTGCGGTTGGGGTGTACCCTTTATGCAGATGGAGGCCGAGCGTCCGACGCTGAAGAAGGCGCATTCGCAGGCCAACCCGTCGGAATGGGCGGCCAAGATGTCGACCAGACTGGCGAGTATCGATGGCCTGCCTGCGCGGCCCACCGATCGCTACATTGCTGGTGAGAGCGAAGACTAGCGCGGCGTGCGTCTCAAATTTGCCAGTTATAATATTCACAAAGCGGTAGGCACGGATCGCCGGCGCGATCCTGACCGGATTATCACTGTCCTGCGTGAAATGGATGCCGATATCATTGCACTGCAGGAAGCGGATCGGCGGGTCGGTGAGCGGGCAAGCGTTCTTGAACGTGCAGCGTTGGATGACACCCCGTGGAAAGCCTTGGATGTAGCGAAGCGACCGCGTAGTCTTGGTTGGCACGGGAATGCCATTCTGGTCCGCAGAAACTTCACTGTGCTCGACTCGGAGCCACTTGATCTTCCGACCTTAGAACCACGCGGGGCCGCTCGCGGTGATCTCGAGATTGAAGGCTTGCGAATCCGTGTGGTCGGGATGCATCTTGATCTCTCGGGGCTTCGCAGGCGCGATCAGATCAAAGCGGTCATCGGTCATGTCGATGCGTGTGAGCCGCAATGCCCGACCGTGCTGATGGGCGATTTCAACCAATGGGGTAACCAGACCGGTGCGATGCGTGAGTTTCGTCGTGATTGGCATGTGCTGGACACAGGGCGCAGCTTTCCCTCACGCCAGCCGATTGCGCGATTGGACCGGATTGTGACGTCTGACGAGTGGGGCTGCTTGGAGCAGCACGTTCATCATAGCGCGACGGCGTCGCAGGCATCCGACCATTTGCCTATAACCGCAGAGTTAGAACTGCCTAATATTTAAGCACCGCCTAATTATTAAGCGATTCTTAATGGGCTGACGCAGGCTTATTACTTACGAGTCCCCTCGACAGATGGAATATTTCGATTCTGGCACGGCTTTTGCTGCATGTGCGAAGTCGGGATCATCCGACGGAATTTTTAGCAGGGGGCGTCGATGAAATTCATCATAGCCATAATCAAACCATTCAAGCTCGACGAAGTGCGCGAAGCACTCGGCGCCATTGGCGTTGCGGGTATGACTGTTTCAGAAGTCAAAGGGTTCGGCCGCCAAAAGGGTCAGACAGAAATTTATCGCGGCGCGGAATACTCGACCAATATGCTTCCCAAAGTGAAGCTCGAGATCGCCGCAGAAGACGGCATTGCTGCGCAAGTCGTCGAAACGATCAAAGACACAGCGAGCACCGAAGCCATCGGCGATGGCAAAATTTTCGTGCTCGACCTCGCTGATGCGACACGCATCCGCACCGGTGAAACGGGGGATACGGCGCTATGATGACTCTCCCCAAAACTAAGGACATTTCCATGATCCGCAAACTAACCGGTGGAGCGATGGCGCTTGGTGCGTCTCTCGCCGCCGCCACTCCCGTTTGGGCGCAGGAGGCTGCCGAAGCGGCCAAGCCCGTCGCCAATCCCGGCAATAACGCCTGGATGATGACGGCTACCGTTCTGGTACTGCTGATGATCATTCCTGGCCTGACGCTGTTCTATGGTGGTCTGACTCGTTCGAAGAATATGCTGTCCACGATGACGCAAATTGGCGCGACAGCATGTCTCGCAATGCTCGTTTGGGTAATGTGGGGCTTCTCTCTCGCATTCGGTTCAACACCGATCGAAGGCTTCCTTGGACAGTTCATCAGCGGGGGAAGCTACTTCCTTGCTGGCATGACCGCCGAGACAACAGCCGCAACCTTCACCGACGAAGTCATCAGTGAATATGTCTTCGTCAGCTTCCAAATGACATTTGCCGCGATTACCGCTGCACTGATCTTGGGCGCGACGGCAGAGCGGATGAAGTTCAGCGCTGTTATGGCATTCGTGCCCATCTGGCTGACTATCGTGTATTTCCCGATTGCCCACATGGTCTGGGCCGGTGACGGACTGTTGTTCGAAGCAGGAGCGCTGGACTTTGCCGGTGGTACCGTTGTGCACATCAACGCTGGTGTATCCGGTCTGGTGCTTGCCTACTTGCTCGGCAAACGTCGCGGCTATCCATCGGAACCAATGCCGCCGCACTCGATGACACTGACTATGGTTGGCACAGGCCTGCTGTGGGTCGGTTGGTTCGGTTTCAACGCCGGTTCAGCGCTCGAAGCGGACGGCTTTGCTGGCCTTGCGATGATCAACACTTTCGTTGCTACTGCAGCTGGTGCGCTCACTTGGATGGTTATCGAGAAGCTGGCCGGGCACAAAGGTTCTGCGCTGGGCTTCTGCTCGGGCGTCATCGCTGGCCTCGTTGCAGTCACACCGGCGGCCGGTAACTCCGGACCATTCGGTGCGATCTTGCTCGGTATCCTGTCGTCGATCGTCTGCTACTTCGCTGTAGCTAAGCTCAAAGCGAAGTTCGGTTATGATGATTCGCTTGACGCATTCGGCATCCACGGCGTTGGCGGTATCGTCGGCGCTATCGGAACCGGCATTGTCTACCAGCCGTTCCTTGGCGGCCCTGGAGACGGTTCGACCGCTCTCGGTGCCCAACTCTGGATCCAAACCGAAGGCGTACTCGTCACGATTGCATGGGCCGGTATCGGTACCCTGATTGCTGGCTTGATCGTCAAGACAATCATTGGCCTGCGTGTCACCGAAGAAGTTGAAGTCGATGGTCTCGACATCAGCGAACACGGCGAACGGGCCTACAACTAACACCCAGGTTCGGCGGGATCGGGAGATTTTCTCTCCCCTCCCGTTCCCGCCGCACAACGTTCCTCCTGCGAACAACACTTTACGGGCCGGGGCTGAAAAGCTCCGGCCCTTTTTTGGGAGGGTTTTGTTTGGTCTCTGCGGGCGCGAGCCATCCGCCTCGCTTGCTTCCTCGCATCAGCTCGGGCGGCCGGTCGGCCTTGCGGTCAGCTAGTCACTGACCGATCCATTCCAAGCCATCGATATTTGTTTTGAACCTTGGTCACGGCAGTCAGCGCACGACCGTGTGCCATCCGGTAGGACGGAAGCCTAAGGGAGCGGACGCGACCGCCGGCGCTTGAGGCTAAACAAACACCCTACCCCAAAGCAGCTTTCACAAAGTCGCCGCAGCGCTCACCAATCATGATGCTTGGCGCGTTGGTATTGCCGCTGACGAGCCTTGGCATAATGCTGGCATCGGCGACCCAAAGGTTATCGATCCCGCGAAACGCCAGGGTCGGGTCGACGACATCATCGGCATTCGGACCCATCCGGCATGTGCCAACCGGGTGATAGATTGTGTCGGCAACTTCGCGGATGCGCGCCTCGACAGCCGCACGATCATTGTAGTCGATCGGGTTCCGGTCTTTCGCACCCAGATCGGACAAAGGCGGTGTTTCGGCAATCCGGTTCATCAGCTGCGCCGCATCGATCATAAGCTCCATGTCGCGTGGATCAGACAGGAAGTTGGGATTGATCGCGGGGGCGTCGGCAGGATTGGCGCTGTTCAGCTTGACCCAACCCCGACTCTCGGGACGAAGCACACAGACATGGAGCGAAAAGCCGCTCTCTTTCAACTTATCGCGTCCATGGTTCTGAATGATCGCGCGGATAAAGTGGAACTGAATATCAGGCGCAGGAGCATCGGGCCGTAAGGTCACGAAACCGCCACTCTCGGCGTAATTGGTGGTGAGCATCCCGGTGCGGTGTAGACGGTGCTCGACGAAGGCTTTGGCCACCCGCAGCGCGACTTTGAGTGAGCCACCAAACAGGCTGGGATCGTCGAGCTCATAACCGGTGAGGTAATCGCAATGGTCCTGCAAATCGGCGCCTACGGCCGGTTTATCGAGAATCACGTCGATCCCGTGACGCAGCAGTTCTTCAGATGGGCCGATGCCGGACAGCATCAGGATTTGTGGCGATCCGAACGCACCTGCGGACAGAACAACGCCGCCTGAAGCATGGAGTGTTTCTTGCTTCCGACCGCGTTTGATCACGACGCCGGTTGCCCGGCCATTGTCGACGACAATCCGCTCAACCAAGGCGTCGGTTTTGATCTCCAGGTTGGGTTGGTCCTTGATCGGATCGATAAATGCACGCGCCGATGACCAACGTTCACCATTGTTCTGAGTCACATCATAAATGCCCATCCCTTCCTGACGGGCACCGTTGAAGTCGTCATTGCGCGGGATCTGTAGTTGTTCGGCAGCTGCGACGAACGCTTCGCCCACATGGCATGGTTCGATCTGCTTGTTGACATGCAAGGGCCCGCCAACGCCGTGATGTTCGCCGGCACCGTGACGGCTGTTCTCCTGTCGTTTGAAGACGGGAAGAACATCTTTCCATGCCCAGCCGGTGCAGCCGAGGTCGGCCCAATTGTCATAATCCCACGGATTGCCGCGAATATAGACCATGCCGTTGGTTGCCGATGATCCGCCCATGCCGCGACCGCGCGGTTGGTAGCCCACACGTCCGTTGAGCGCATCCATTGGCTCGGTGTCATAGGCCCAATTGCTCTTATCGGGCATCATCGCGATCAGACCCGGGGTGCGCGTGAAGATATGCTCGTTCTTGCCGCCAGCTTCGACCAAACAGACGCGTCGTTTACCATCCTCCGCCAATCGCGCTGCTGCGGCGCTGCCTGCGCTGCCCCCGCCAACTACGATGATATCGAATTGCTGCATGAAATTACCTTCGTTGCCTTTCAGGCGGTTTGTTTTTGTTGTGCCGTTTCGCCGTCTTCCGGAGCTTGGCGGCTGCGCCAACGGTCGCGGATCATATCGGAAGTCTCGCGACTGCCATCGTGAGTCCAGCCGGGCTCGCGCAGCAGATAGGACAGTTTGTGCCGCCATGGCGCACGCCAGATATCGCTGAGCATCCCGATCCATTCATGGAATACCGACCACAGCAAGTTGAAGCTGCCAAGCTGTTTGACGATGCCGTAGCGTATGTCCTCACTCTCAACTTCCGGTTGGTAGGTACCGAACATCTTGTCCCAGATGATGAATACACCCGCATAGTTGCGGTCGAGATAGAGCGGGTTGGTCGCGTGATGAACGCGGTGATGGCTGGGCGTGTTCATCACTGCTTCGAACCAGCGCGGCATCTTGCCGATTGCCTCAGTGTGGATCCAGAACTGGTAGATCAGATTGAACCCACCGACGATGGCAAGCAGCGCGGGATGGAAGCCGAGCAAGGCCAGCGGGAGCGCGAACAGCAGACCGAAAGTGAAACTCCCGGTCCATGTCTGCCGCAGCGCGGTAGAGAGGTTATAGTGCTGGCTGGAATGGTGGTTCACATGCGCGGCCCACATCCAGCGGATTCGGTGCCCGGCGCGGTGGACCCAGTAATATTTCAGATCGTCGATTATGAATGCGACAGGCCATGTCCACCACACCGTCCACCATTGCTCGCCGAAATCGAAAATGCGGTACTCATAGGTTTGCAGAAATACCCATATTGCAAAGCCGCCAAACAAAGCGCCAGCGATAGTGCTGCCAAGCCCGAAAGCGAGCGATGTCAGCGTATCGCGCGGCTCGTAGGCGTCCGGACGCTTCTTCCATGCCCAAAGCATTTCCAGCACGACCAAAATGACAAAGCCCGGAACGGCATATTCGGTAGGTGAGAATTCAGGCATCGGCGCGCTTCTCCAACCGCCGTAGGCTAGCGGCCCAGATCTGCGCTTGCTCGCCGAGGTTGAGCGTTACTGCGCCGAACGGGCGGTCATCTGGCTGTATCGTTAGCAAGCCCTGATCCAGCCGCGCTTCAGGCCGGACCGTCATGATCCGTCCGGCAAAATGCGTTCCATGGCGCTTCAGCACGAGCACGCGACCAGAGCGATCACGAAGTAAGGCACCATAACCAGCCTTGTCGATCACGATATCGACGGGGTCAAAACCGCTTACTGCTTGATCGGCTAGATAGCGCGCGTGATCATCATCGCGGATACGCTCATCGCCGCCCAAGCCCATTTTGTGCGCCAGCCATGCGAGCACCAGGATGGCCATAAGCGACCCACCGATTTGTACCAACTGATCCATCAGAATCGCTACTGACATAAATGTCAGTGGGGGTCGAGACTTGCTTGATGGACACTGCACGGTAGAGTGGTCGAAAGGGGACCCCAGACTATGAAAACAGCCTTTAGCCTTATCGCTGGCACCATCTTGCTCGCGGCCTCGCCCGCTCTTGCTCAGCAAGCGGACCCAATTGCGGCCGTAGACGCCCAAGAGGAACGAACCGAACGCGTTGCCAAACAGATATGGGATTGGGCTGAGCTGGGTTACCTTGAACTCAAATCAAGCGGCTTGCTGAAAACCGAACTGAAGGGCGAAGGCTTCGCGATCAAGGAAGGCGTTGCCGATATTCCCACCGCCTTTGTAGCCGAATGGGGAGAAGGCGGCCCGGTTATCGGCTTGCTCGCCGAATTCGACGCCTTGCCGGGAATAAACCAGTCCTCGTCTCCAACCCGCGATCAGGTGGATGGCAAGCATGCCGGTCATGCCTGTGGGCATAATCTGTTCGGTGCGGGCTCGTTGACTGCAGCGATTGCAATCAAGAATTGGCTGGAGGCTACAGGAACGCCGGGCCGCGTCCGTCTCTATGGCACTCCTGCGGAAGAAGGCGGATCGGGCAAAGTCTACATGGCCCGCGCAGGATTGTTCGACGACGCCGATTTCGTGATCGACTGGCACCCGGCGGATCGCAATTCGGCTGCCTCGCGCAAAAGCCTCGCAAACCGTTCGGCCAAGTTCCGCTTCCGTGGAATCTCGGCTCATGCGGCAGGCGCGCCAGAGCGCGGCCGCAGTGCGCTCGACGGGGTTGAAGCGATGAACATGATGGCCAACATGATGCGCGAGCACACCAGCATGGATACGCGCATCCATTACGTCATCACCGAAGGCGGCGCTGCTCCTAATGTGGTGCCTGATTCTGCCGAAGTGTTCTATTATCTGCGCCATTCGCAAGCTGACGATGTGCGGGAAATGTGGCCGCGCTTGGAGGCGGCAGCCAAGGGCGCAGCAATGGGCACCGGGACCGAGGTCGATTGGGAGATTATTCACGGCAATAATCCCACTCTTCCAGTAGAAGCTCTGCAACTGATGATGACTGAAAAGCTGCGTCAGCTCGATCCGATCGAATATTCTGCGGAAGAGCTGGAATGGGCGCGTACAATTCAGAAAAGCTTCGGTGAAAACGCGCCGGCTATGTCCCAAGCCCAGCAAATACAGCCTCATGAAGTGCTCACTGGCTACGGCTCAACAGACGTGGGCGATGTCTCGCGGGCAGTTCCCACCGTCAGCCTCGCTGCTGCCGCTTGGGTGCCAGGCACAGCGGCGCATAGCTGGCAGGCAGTTGCCGCGAGCGGGCACAGCTATGGGACAAAGGGAACACAATTCGCCGCGAAGGCAATGACGTTGGCGGCAATCGAGCTCTACACCAATCCCGAGTTACGCATGAAGGCGAAGGCGGAATTTGTCGAAGCACGCGGCGAAAATTACGTCTATGAATCGCTGCTAGGCGACCGTGACCCGCCACTCGACTACCGGAAGTAATTCACCCGCTTTTGGCGGCAAGCATATCCATCATCGGGCGAATTGGAGAGACGTCATAGCCGGCGGCGGAAGCTTGCGCTGACAGTTCCTCCGGATCAGCGCCTTTGCTGGCACTGGCCAGAGACCAGAGAAATGTTGAGCGTGTTCCGGAGCGGCAATAGGCGAGTACTTTGCCGTCTGCATTCTCTAAGGCACTGCCCATTGCAGCCACCTCTACCTCGCCAAAACCACCCTGGCCGATCGGGATCGCCAGATAGTCTAGGCCCGCATCGCGCGTAGCCTGTTCGATCAAGGGGCCTTCTGTCTGGTCAGGCGCTTCGCCTTCGGGACGATTGTTGACGATCAGGGTAACACCTAAGGCTTTGGCTTCCGCAATATCGTCCGTCACGATCTGCGGGCTGGCCAATACCGAGTCGCTTAGGCGGCGAAAATCACTCATCAATGGTCTCCAATTGCGGGCTGATTGCTGACGTAATGTAGAGCACAGAAACCATTTCGCTATGCGAAAATGTCACATTTGAGCTGTAGAAATGGCTTGAAAGTGAAAAAAGTCGCGCGGGACGGCGTTCTGCGCTATGATTATTGCTTGCGAGTCTGTGCAGTTTGTTCTGACAGTCTCTTTTGCCCGGTGAACCTGCCGTTCGTGTCACCAGCATAATACTAAATTGGGCGGCGAATACGAAGGTACGTTTTAGATTATGGGTTATGATAAAGGGCGTCGTGGACGAGGCCGTGATAAGCGCGACAACATCGGTGAAGATAGCTTCGATCCGTTCGGCGGCGGCGGTTTTGGCGGCGGTGACAGCTATGGCGGTGGCGGCGGTGATCGCTTCGGCGGCGGCAATCGTGGTGGCGGCGGCGGATATCGCGGCGGCGGCGGAGGCGGTGGCGATCGCTTCGGCGGCGGCGGTGGCGGCGGCGGTTTCCGTGGCGGCGGTGGCGGAGGCGGTGGTGACCGCATGCCGGCGCAAGTCGTTGGAACCGGCAAAGGCGTTGTAAAGTTCTTCAACGGCGACAAAGGTTTCGGCTTTATCCAGCAAGAAGGCGGCGGCGAAGATGTCTTCGTGCATATCTCTGCTGTTGAGCGCGCCGGTCTTGAAGGTCTCGCTGAAGGCCAAGGCCTTGAATATAATCTCGTCGATCGCGGCGGAAAGACATCGGCTCAAGACCTTCAGGTCGTTGGCGATGTCATCGAAGTGAAAAAAGGCGGCGGCGATCGTGGTGACAGCGGCGGACCTCCGCAGCGTGAGCTCACTGGCGAAAAAGCTACCGGCACAGTCAAGTTCTTCAACGCAATGAAAGGCTTCGGCTTCCTCGTTCGTGACGATGGCCAACCCGATGCGTTCGTGCATATCAGTGCGGTCGAACGTTCTGGTCTGACGGCGATTAACGAAGGCGAGCGGTACCAGTTCGACCTTGAAGTTGACCGACGAGGCAAACATTCGGCGGTCAATCTTACTGCGGCTGAGTAAGCCACAGCGATTGATCCCTCACTTGTGACGGCGTCAACTTGCCAACCGCTTATTCGGGACGGCGATTGACCAAACTAGTTTCAAGTGAATAGAAATTTGAATGGCGGCTCCGTTGGGGTCGCCATTCGTTTTTGATCCAATGTTTTACCTGCTTTGAATTTAGGAATTTCTCATGGCCATCACTCCGCTTATGCCCGTCTATCCCCGCTGCGGTGTCCGTCCTGTACGCGGAGAGCATTGCCATCTGATCGATGAAGACGGCACGAAATATCTTGATTTCGCCAGCGGCATTGCTGTCAATCTGCTGGGGCACTCGCATCCCGGTCTGATCGGTGCGATCCAGAAGCAAGCTGAGACGTTGATGCATGTGTCAAACCTCTATGGCAGCCCACAGGGTGAGAAGCTGGCACAAATGCTGGTCGACAACACTTTTGCCGACACGGTGTTTTTCACCAATTCGGGTGCCGAAGCAGTTGAGACTGCGATCAAGACGGCCCGCGCTTACCACCAGTCGGCCGGTAACGAGCATAAGCACGAGCTAATCACATTCACCAACGCGTTCCATGGTCGGACCATGGCTACAATTAGTGCCTCGAACCAAACCAAGATGCATCACGGCTTTCAGCCGCTGCTCGAAGGTTTCAGATATTGCGAGTTTGACGATCTTGAGATGGCAACATCTCTGATCGGGCCCAATACGGCAGGCTTTTTGGTCGAACCGATTCAGGGTGAGGGCGGTATTCGCCCTGCATCGAACGAGTTTATGCAAGGTCTGCGCGCTTTGGCGGACGAGCACGATCTGATGCTCGCGCTTGACGAAGTGCAATGCGGTGTTGCGCGGACCGGCACGCTCTATGCTTATGAGCAATATGGTATCGTCCCCGACATCGTCGCAACGGCCAAAGGAATTGGCGGCGGCTTTCCGCTGGGCGCTTGTCTCGCGACCGAGAAAGCAGCGCGCGGTATGACTTTCGGTACGCATGGTTCGACCTATGGCGGCAACCCGCTGGCGATGGCAGCTGGTACGGCGGTGATGGAAGCGGTTGCGAACGACGATTTTCTTGCTGAGGTCAGCGAGAAGGGCGAGCGTATCCGTGCGCGCCTTGAGCAGTTTATCGGCAATTACCCCGATCTCTTCGAACTCGTGCGCGGTAAGGGACTGATGCTCGGCATCAAGATGAAGGTCGAGAGTCGTCCATTCTTCGTGCATCTGCGCGACAATCACGAATTGTTGATGGTCGCTGCTGGCGACAACACTCTGCGCTTGCTGCCGCCTCTGGTGATTGGCGATGCGGAAATCGACGAGTTCTTTGAGAAACTGTCGGCGGGCGCTGCCGACTATGAAATCCCGCAGGCGAGCTGATGGACCAAAACAACGCCTTACGGCACTTTCTCGATCTGTCCGACGCGGGCACCGATGCAATCGCGGCAATGATGAACGACGCGCATGACCGCAAGGCCGCGCGCGTAGATTGGCCCAAGGGCAAGCCCGACGCGGACAAGCCTCTCGACGGCTTTGTGCTGGCGATGATTTTCGAGAAGAACTCGACCCGCACGCGAGTGAGTTTCGATATTGCTATGCGCCAGCTTGGCGGAAGCGTGGTTATTTTGGAAGCAGGCACCAGCCAGCTTGGCCGGGGTGAAACCATCGCCGATACGGCGCGTGTGCTAAGCCGCATGGCCGATGCGATTATGATCCGGACTGACGATCACGCCAAGATCGAAGAGATGGCGCGGCATGCGTCTGTTCCGGTCATCAACGGTCTGACCGATCGATCACACCCGTGTCAGATCGTGGCCGATCTTCTAACCATCTTGGAGAGCAAAAAGCCGTTACCGGGTTTGGAAGTCGCGTGGTTTGGCGACGGCAATAACGTCTTACATTCGATTCTCGAAGCGGCGGGTTTGCTAAAGTTCAATGTCCGGATTGCAACACCGGCAGGTTTCGAGCCTGAGCAGGAGTTTGTCGACATGGCCCGCGCAGGCGGTGCGACCGTGACGCTAACGCAAGATGCAGCAGCAGCAGCCGGTGGCGCCGACGTTATTATCACCGACACATGGGTTTCGATGGGTCAAGACAATGTCGAAAATAAGCTTGGTGCGATGGCTCCCTATCAAGTCAACGAGGCGCTGATGGCGCAGGCGAAGTCGGACGCGCGGTTCTTGCATTGTTTGCCGGCTCACGTTGGCGACGAAGTGAATGAGGCTGTGTTCGAAGGCCCACAATCGAGTGTGTTCGACGAGGCTGAGAACCGCATTCATGCGCAAAAATCGATCTTGCTTTGGGCACTCGGCAAGCTGTGATGCGCGCCCTATTGGGCGTCGGGGTGGCTTTCTGCCATCGCAGCCCCATATTTGGCCGATGACTGACACAGCAGAAACATTCAGCGATCAGCTGCTTGGCTTTACTTTGCCTGGCCGCGATGCGCGTGGCCGCGTCTTGCGGCTCGATGGCGTGCTCGACACTGTCTTGAGCGCGCATGATTACCCGCCAGCAATAACGCATCTTTTGGCAGAGGCGTTGGTGCTGACCGCGCTGATTGGCGGCTTGGTGAAAGAAGAAGGCGGTCAAATGACTATGCAGGCTCAAACCGAAGAAGGCGTGGTGCGCCTTTTGGCCTGCGACTACCGCGAAGGTGAGCTCCGCGGCTATGTCGATTTCAGTGAGAGTCGTTTGGCCGAGCTCGGCGCAAATCCCTCGCTGTTTTCTCTGTTCGGCAAAGGATATCTGGCGATTACATTTGATCGGCCGGGTAAAGATGGGCGCTATCAAGGCATTGTTCCGCTTGAAGGTGAGTCTCTCTCCGCTGCATGCGAATCCTATTTCGTGCAATCGGAACAGCTCCCATCGTTGATCCGTTTGGGAGTCAAATCCGGTCCGGAAGGCTGCGTTGCGGCTGGCTTATTGGTTCAACACTTGCCTGATGGAGAAGAAGGGCGAGAGCGTCTTCATGCGCGACTCGATCATCCCGAGTGGGAACATGTATCAATCCTCGCCGGTAGTATCCGGCACGAAGAACTGTTGGACGAGACCCTATCGATGGAATCGATCATCTGGCGTCTATTCCATGAGGAAGATGAGGTGCGCGTTCAGCCAGGGCACAGCCTGTCGCGCGGGTGCCGCTGCACAATCGAGCACTATCAGGAGGTTATTTCCCGCTTTGGTGAGGCTGAGCGGGCAGAAATGCGTGATGATGACGGGATAATACAAGTCGATTGCAAATTTTGCTCTAGAAAGTTCCCCATTGAGGCGTGAACCGCTGAGTGCAGTGTTTGTTCATTTTCCAGTACTAGAGCGTGTGGTATGGCAACTTTGATGGCTGACATTGTATCTTCCAAAGCGCCAACTGCCGGGTTTTTGCGGCGGATCGGCGCGTTTGCTGCGCTTTGCGCGGCTGCTTGGTTTGCTGGTCTGCCTGCAACAGCGCAGGCTCCAACGCTGACGATGCTCGACGGTTTGGATCGCGGATTGTGGGAAGTGCGTTATCGGACAGTCGACGAGACGAAAAAAATTTGCCTTCGGACTGGTCGTGAACTGATCCAACTCCGCCATCCTGGACCGCAATGTTCATGGACGGTCATTGAGGATGGTCCAGCACAGGTGACTGTACATTATTCGTGTCCGGGGAAGGGGTATGGCCAAACCAATATCCGCCGTGAGACTTCTACGCTTGTGCAGATTGGCGGCAACGCCACCGTTGGCCGGAATGTCTACAATGTAGCGGCAGAGGCCCGGCTTGTCGGCAGCTGCCCTGGTTGATTCGGGGCTGCTTAACTTGCGGCGTTGCAGCATTGCGTGAGATTGCTACTAGCCAGAGCCAATGGTCAGGAACTCCCAGAATATGAAATCCGCCGTCGTGCTGCTGTCGGGCGGTCTCGACTCTATGGTCTCTGCTGCGATTGCACGCGAGCAAGGCTTCGCCCTGTCTGCGCTGACAATCGACTATGGCCAAAGGCACAGAATCGAGATCGATTCCGCAAAGCGGATCGCAGAGTATCTCGAGTGCGAGCGCCATGTCGTCCTGCCGCTTGATCTACGCGCTTTTGGCGGCTCAGCACTCACCGATGATATCGATGTTCCCAAAAAGGGCGTTGGTGACGATATTCCCGTCACTTACGTGCCAGCACGCAATTTGGTGTTTCTGGCGCTGACCTCGGCTTGGGCAGAAGCGACAGGATCGAGCGACATTTTTATCGGGGTCAACGCGCTGGATTATTCCGGCTATCCCGATTGCCGGCCTGAATTCATCGCAAGTTTCACCGAAACTGCGCGGCTCGGGACAAAGGCCGGCGTGGAAGGTGAACCCTTCACAATCCACACACCGCTGCAAGATATGACCAAAGCCGACATTGCTTCGGAGGCCGCGAGGTTGAGGCTCAATACCGGGATGAGCTGGTCCTGTTATGATCCGTCATCAGATGGTTTGGCCTGCGGGGCTTGCGATAGCTGCCGATTAAGGCAGAAGGGATTCGCCGAAGCTGGTTTAGAGGACGGGATCAAATATGCAGAACAATAATGAAGGTTCCACCGAAGAGAATATGTCGCCCGAAGATCAGATCCAAGATCAGGCGGTACCGCGTTACAGCTGGTATGCTCTCGGTGTTCTGGTCCTCGTCTATGTTCTGAATTTTATCGACCGCAACATCCTGTCGATTCTGGCAAACGACATCAAAGCCGATCTGGGCCTGACTGACGCCGATCTGGGCTTTCTTTACGGCACTGCGTTCGGCGTTTTCTACGCCCTATTCGGCATTCCGCTCGGGCGGCTAGCCGATAGCTGGCACCGGGTTAAGCTCATGACAGCTGGTCTGGCTCTTTGGTCGGCGATGACGGCGTTATCGGGCTTTGCAAAAAGCGGCCTTGCTCTCGGCGCTGCTCGCATTGGTGTAGGTGTCGGTGAGGCGACAGCAAGTCCCTCGGCATACTCGCTGATTTCCGACTGGTTCCCCAAGAAGATGCGCGGCACTGCGCTCGCGATTTATTCAGCAGGTCTGTACATCGGTGGCGGCGTGTCGCTGCTGATCGGCGGCTTGATCGTCGAAAAATGGAACGCTGCATATCCAAACGGCGGCCCGCTTGATTTGGTCGGCTGGCAGGCTGCTTTCTTGGCGGTCGGTGTCCCAGGATTGTTGCTCGCTATCTGGGTATTTACGCTGCGAGAGCCGATTCGCGGTCGGATGGACGGCCTGCCCGAGGTGAAGAATGATAAGCCGTTCCGCGGCTTTGCAACCGAGCTATTCGCCGTCATTCCACCCTTCACCTTTTTCTCAGCGGCTCAGCGCGGCTCTGGTGCATTGATAGTCAACATCGTCGCTGCTGTTGTAACGGCCGGGCTTGCATGGCTAATCGGTAGTTTGACCGGCAACTTCCAACAGTGGATCGCGTTGGGCATCGGTTATTATGCCGTCTTCTCATGGGCGCTGTCTCTGCGTCACCGTGATTTACCGACATTCAGGTTAATCTGGGGTAGTCCGGCATTCCTTTATACCATCCTCGGTTACGGTATGGTCGCATTTGCGTCTTACTCGGTATCCTTCTGGGCCGCGCCTTATGCGGAGCGTGTGCTCGGGGCATCGAAATCGGTGCTTGGCTTCTGGATTGGCGGAGGCGGAGCACTCGGCGGTTTCTTGGGTGTTATCATCGGTGGCCGGGTTTCGGATTGGTTGCGCGAACGTAATCCGGGTGGTCGCTTAATGGTTGTAGCGTTCGGTGTACTCGCCCCCGTGATTCCGTTAATCTTTGCCTTCACGACTGAGAATGTAACGCTGTTCTACTTCTTGAACTTCGTGCTTTCGCTATTCGGCAGCTCTGCACTGGGGGCCGCCGCAGCGACCACACAAGACCTGGTTCTGCCGCGAATGCGCGGGACTGCGACAGCGACATTCTTCCTATCGACTACTTTGGTGGGCTTGGCGCTTGGCCCCTATATGGCGGGTCAAGTATCGACCATCACCGGAAGCCTATCGACCGGTGTCCTGTCGATGTTGGTGGTGGCTCCTATAGGGACCGTGCTGCTTTATCTTGCCTACCGCACAGTCCCTGAAGCCGAGCGCACAGTTGTAGAGCGCGCGCGCGCTGCGGGTGAGGAAGGTATCTGATTAGGGTGTAGCGTCGGCGTCGAGTACGGCGCAGGCGATGCGTGCGCCTGCAGCCCCAGACGGATCGGTTTTATAATCGTCCGGCTCGGCATGAATCACGACGGCAGTTCCATCCTCGTCGAAGATCCAGTCGGTGATTTGAGCTTTTGAACCCTCTATCGAGAAGGTTTGCAGTTCGGTGGAGCCTTCACTCAGCACCAAATTTGGTAGGTCGCCGACATGGCTTCCGCCTTCCGATTCGCTACCATGTGTCTTGCCGAGCGGATTGAGATGCCCGCCAGCCGATTTGAAGTCGGGTCCCTCGCAGCTACCGGTTTGGTGGAGGTGAAAGCCCCGTGTGCCTTCTGGTAGTTCGCTAGGGGCTACAACGAGTTCTACTGCATCGCCTTCTGCCACGAGCTTGACTCCCCCAACTTCAGTCCCGTCCGCCAATGCAAGATTGCCATATGCGAGCCGTGTGCGCTCGGCTGCCGTCGCAGATGGATCACTTTCCGCGTCTTCGCTTCCGGGCGAACATGCCATCGTCATTGATGCAGCACCTACCGCTAGCGCCACTTTGATATGTTTCATTGCACTCTCCGTTTAAGTCGCTTTTCGTCACCACAATAAAAAAGGGGCCGGATTTCTCCAGCCCCTTCTTAATAGGTTTATCGCGTTAGCGAATTACATGCCCGCGTTTGGACCGTAGTTCACTTCAACACGACGGTTTTGCGGTTCACGCACACCGTCAGCTGTTGGGACGCGCAGTTGGCTTTCACCAAATCCTTCGCTGGAGATACGTCCAGCTGGGATACCGCGACCTGCAAGATAATCGGTAACCGATGCGTTACGACGTTCGGCCAGGCCGTTGTTGTAAGTCATCGAACCCGATGCGTCAGTGTGACCTGCCAGCATCACAGATGCCGAACCGCAGTTTGCGTAGGCTGTAACAGCGTTGTTAAGAATGTTCGCAGCTTCAGGCGTAATGTCTGACTGATCCCATTCGAAGAATACGATGTACGGGCCTTTGTTGCACACCGGTGGAGGTGGCGGTGGAGGCGTCACTGCAACCGGTGGAGGTGGCGGTGGAGGTGTGTACACTGGTGGTGGAGGTGGTGCTACTGGCTCAGGCTCTGGCTCACCGCCAAAGTTATAAGTCAGCGTACCCATGAGCGAGTGCGAACGGAACTTGCCGTCCAGATCACGACCGAAACGGTCGACCAGGCTCAGGTTCTCAGCAGTGAACAACCGATAGCGAAGGCCCACATCCCAGCTGTCGCTGAGTGGAGCGCGAACGCCCGCAAGTGCCTGCCAAGCGATGCCGCTGTCCGAATCGTTGATCGCATCACAAGCGCGTGGGTTAGCACATGCTTG
Organism: Pontixanthobacter sp. CEM42; assembly: GCF_017812015.1. GTDB lineage: Bacteria > Pseudomonadota > Alphaproteobacteria > Sphingomonadales > Sphingomonadaceae > Pontixanthobacter. The sequence goes on from NZ_JADQTN010000002.1 coordinate 621,158, forward strand.
AACGTCAGTGCGTGCAACGCCGAGACCGCCGCCGAAGTAGCCTTGAAGACCATCATCGGGACCGAAATCGAACAGGCCGTTGACCATGAAGCTCAATACGTTGACGTCACCGCCAGCAGGATAAGTGCCTGCAGGTGTTACGTCAGGAGCTGTTGTACGCGGCAGACCAACTGAGTCCGCGACGAGATTATCAACATCACCTTCGCGATAGCTGGCTTCAGCTTCGAGGCGGAACGCACCGAAGTCATAACCAACGACGCCGCCGAAGTCGTAACCTTCTTGGGTGTCAGCGGTTACTTCACCGGCACCATTGTTAACATCAAAGTCGACGTCTTCAATCAACATCGGGCCGCCACCGACCTCGACATACCATTGACCGTCGCGGGCGAGGGCAGGCGAAGCAAGGGCTGTTGAAGCCATCGCCATGCCTATGACGAGTTTCCGCATTATGTAGTTCCCCTTTATTAGCGAAATTGAGCCACCGAGTGGCAGTTTTCTAACTTTTCCTATTAGCAGAGGCAAGCGATCAATGACACAAACTGTTGCAAGAATGTCTCTCTTTGGCCGTTTGCAGCCAAAATTTGCCCGTTTCCTCTACTTCTAGACCTGTCAACGTGAGTGACAGCAGATGGTTCCTATTCGGTTACAGGAAAAATTCCTGCATTCCTAAGGGCTTCAATCAATTGATCGAACGCGGCTCTCAATTCAACATCGACAGTCTGACCCTCAGTTGGGGCAGTCGGAGTGGTTGGGCGGATCCAGCCGTTTGAATAGACGCTAAATTGCCCGGCCGAGTTGTCGAATATGCGCATGCCGTCCTTCGGCGAGACGAATCTCCACACACCTGCCTGCAATCCGGCTAGCTCTCCTTCGTGGCCTACCCATTCCCCCGTAGCGCCGTCCGCGACGAGCCAGATGTCGCCATCCAGCGATTCGGTCGGCGGGGCGGCCCGCTCACCCTGTGTTGCAGTGTGGAGCAGGATATCCGTCAATGCGTGGGCTTCGTTGACGAAGAACTCCTTCTGCGTTTGGCCAGCAAATAGGAACGGCAGGAGAAACCGTCCCGACGAATCAGTAAATTCAATAGGTTGGGCCATTTGGGGCTCCTGCGGTTATCGGTTGGTAGCGGGAATCGATCGGATCGGCGGCGTGCTCGTGTATCAAGGAAGAATTGTGAGTAGCAGCGGATCCGAAAGAGATGTGCTGCCGACCTGCTTGACCCACAGCAACGCGGCTGAATGTGCAGCGACCTGCTCCGGGTCGAGTGTGATTTCTGGCACGTCAACTTGCCACTGAAGGTCGGGATTGTGGGTGCTGCCGATGCCGACTCGGTAGGATTCGGCGGCTTCGACCAGTGGCGTTTCGACACCGTCGATCCAGCGCCATGCGCCGCGCGCGCGGCGGGCCCAGCACGCATGCAAGCCTGTTCCGGGACCCCACACGACTCGTGGATGCACTGGTGACAGCGGGCGTAAGGTGGTGCCCCGATTCGAAATCTCTGCAATAACGGGCTCTTCGTCGCCTCGTCCGATCGCGGCAATGAGTTTCTCCTCGCTCGGTGGAAGCTGTTGAGAGTCAATCGGTGTCAATTTGTCATCTATGAGCGTGACCTGCGTACCAATGTCATGCCCTTGCAACGCAGTCGCTTCGCTTCCGCCTCTGCCGCGGAGAAGGCCCTGCAGGCGCCATTGCCTCGGCCCCAGAGGTGCAGCCGATCCAAATTGTACGATTTCCTCACCGACAAGCAGACGGTTACCGCCATCAATCAAACGATTGAGATCAAGCGTTGTGAACGCCATCGAATCGGAAACTGTCTCAATTTCGATGATCGCATCGCACTCGAACAGAATCGCTGATGAACTTTTCAAAGGCGAAGTAAGCGTGCCCATCGTCGCTTGCTGTCTACCAGTAGCACCGATAGCGTTGAGCGGACCGCCAGATCCGGAGTACAGCGCCGCACCCGACCAGGTGGGAGCTTCTGCGCTTGCTGCCGCGAAAATCCTTGGTTCGTATGGTGAGCCCCACCCGTCCCATGGCAATTCAAAGGCGCGAAGCCGCGTTGGATAAGGCAGCGTGTCTGGTGGAATTGCAGGATTGCCTACATCGCCTTCGCTTGAGAAATCGATCGCTTTTGATGGTCGCTCAAGCTCTAACTCAACGCCATTTGCCCGCCACTCCCAGCCGGAGATGATCCAGTTGCCTGCGATGTCCGGTGCGGTAACCAGCTGGCCAGGCGCCAAAGCTGGATCGAGCTCGGCTATTCGCCATTTAAGGCGCTCGTTACTGCGCTGATCATGCGATGCAGCGCGATTGATCAGGAGTCGCGCATCGTTTGGTGTCAGCGCGCCAGGAAATTCGATAATCCGATTGCCGGCCAAGTTGGCGCGGCCATCCGGACGCTGCACGCCCGATTGATAATCGCGCGATAGATCGTAATATCGGATTGCGCTTGATAGTGGCGGCGTGCCAGCTTGCCGTTGTCTGCTTTGACCATCCGCTTGTCCGAACTCGCCAGCCTCACCTGTCGCAACAGTCGCAGGCAGCGGTATTGGTTCTGCGTCCAACGCGGTTTCGCTCGACAGCCGCACATGACCACTGTTTGATTCGGCAATGATCGGGTGGAGCTCGCCGATTAGTTTTACCGCAGAGGCTAGCGTGCCGCCGGTATAAGAAAAGCCTGACATATGGTCCAAAGGCGTCGATCCGCTGGCGTGCTCAGCTAGCGGCTGGACAATATCGTTCAGCGAAAACTGGCTCTCATCAGCAAAGACTTCAAATGATAGAGCGGGGACCCGATTGCCAAAGTCCTCCAACTGCAGGTCTTCGAATACAACGTAAGAGCTGCCCCGAAACACTGGACAGTCCGCACCTTGGGCGGCCGCGAGCAGGGGGTCGACCGGTTGATCGCCATGACCTGTATATAGACGCAGCGTCCCTCCAACTTTCAGATCTTCACTTGCGCCGCGCAGCAGGTTCCCGTCCGCCCAAATGCGCCCCAGCCGCATTATCGGACGGCTTGAGAGCGCGATCGCCATTGATATCGAGTAGCTAAACGAAGTTGTCTTGGGCTTGCCCTTTCCCCCGCTGGTTTCGTTATCTTCGCGCAGGTCAGTCGCCCAGATAATAGTTCCCGCCGTGCGCATGCGACCAAAATGTTTTGGTAGTGGTGAGCCGTAACTGGACGTTGTGATCTTTAGATCATCGATGCGCGGCCCCTCTTGCGATCCGCCGCCAAAGATCGCGGCGTCGATCTGCTGACCTGCAAATGCGCCGATGGCACCACCGATGGGCCCGCCGACCAATGTCCCGACGGCACTTAATACAATCGTTGCCATGACTAGCACTTCTCCAGAATTCGGAACTGATGGATGAGCGGCCAAGGAAGCGGCCCCGGCATGGCGGTCACGCTTCGCAAACCCGCATGGGCGTGGACAAACCGATTAGGCCCAAGTGCGACTAGCAAATGTCTTTGCGCCGGGCCGGGCCGCGTAAGCAGGATATCTCCGCGCAGCACTGGTTCGGAGACGCAAACGAGTCCGTTTCTCTCTGCGAAATCGAGAACAAAGCCGTAGCCAGCGTTTCGCAGTCCGTATCGCGGTATCGAGCAGGGTTTTTGCCGAGCCTTGCTAAGCGCATGCGCTGTTAGGCCGACGCAATCCACGCCTGCTTCCCGTGATCGGCCATAGAGCCGGAAGCGGGTGCCAACGAGGCTCTCGGCAGCGCTAGCAAAAGCGTCTGCGGTTGAGGTCATTGCGGTGCCGGATAGCGTGCAAGTAAATCGTTGCCAGGCAGGAAGGGCTCGCCTTGAAAATTCACAGCATTGCCAAATCGCCCGTGGCATGTCGCCAGCAAGTGGTCGCACCCTTGCAAAAGCCGCGCCCTTGTGCCGATTTCCAAATTGGCGGCGATAGGAATATCAACGACCAGACCAGTCGCATTTGTGTCTAGTATTTGCATCCGCGTGCCAGTCTGTGGGCCGTCAAACCAGCGCAGTTCTCCCCTGAGGTAAAGCTGCATATCGATATCCGCGAAACTCACAGCATTGTTGTCCCAATCAATGCCGGAAACAGTGGCGTCGAATGTGAAGCGCTGCGCAGAAAGAGTACATCCTGGCCCGCAGAATTGCGCGCGGCATGTTGGGCTGGTTCGCGGTATCAGATCGATATCGAGCTTCGCTTTGGCCGACAGCAGATCGGCGGTGAATTCACCGGCTTCCTGAAGCACGGAACCAAACGATCCGGCGTAAAGGCTTTCGCGATCAAGCGTCTCCCAATCGACCACGCCAATCACAATCTCTGCCTCATCAAACCGGCCTGCCGCCAGATCATCCGCACCGATTGATTCGTGTGACAGCACACCCTGAACCTCTGCACTGTCGGGCGAGAGATTGGTGGTTCGCCGGATCGCACTAGGAATCATGCCGGGCGCTGCGCGATGCAGGATGCCATCGAAGTAGAGGTCACGGTCATGACTGGTGAAACCCAGTGTAACGCCGTCGCGGCGAAACACGCGCCAGAACGTGGCGACACCTTCAAGTTCTTTTCGGAAGAATACCCGGCTCATGAGGCTTCCCGAACTTCGATCAGAGGGACCGAAGGCGCTTCTCCGGCAGCGAAATTCGCTCCGGTGATGTCGAGATTGTCCTCCGCAAAGCGAACCGGCGGCGTTATTATACTTTACATACCCAGCCATTTCGGTTACAAACTCTGTAAGGAGTTAACCAGAAATGTTGAACCTATCCGCCCCTCACTTCCACGATGAAGAAGCTGCCTACGCTTATGTTGAAAAGCGCCTCTGGCCGAACGGCGCTGCCTGCCCTCATTGCGGCGGCGTTGACCGTGTTGGCAAGCTAAAGGGCAAAACCACCCGCACCGGCCTGTGGAAGTGCTACCAGTGCCGCAAACCCTTCACCGTGAAGATCGGCACCATCTTTGAAGACAGCAAGGTTCCGATGCGTATCTGGCTGCAAGCGATGTTTCTAATCGCTGGCAGCAAGAAGGGCCTTAGCAGCAATCAACTGCATCGCATCCTTGGCGTCACCCTCAAAACCGCATGGTTTATGTCTCACCGTATCCGCGAGGCAATGCGTGATGCCGAAATGGATATGTTCGGTGGATTCGGTAGCGAAGTCCAAGCGGATGAAACCTACATCGGTCCAAAGAAGCGCAGTGAGCGTTAGTGCGGCTTTGGACACAAGATGCGCGTAGTTTCACTTCTCGACAAGCGCACCGGCAAAGTCCGCTCAATTGACGCCAACGCGATGGTCAAGGATGAAGTCGCCAATATCGTTCGTGATAACGTTGCGCGCGAGAGCGTTCTCGTGACTGACGAAGCGCTGTTCTACAAGAAGGTCGGTCGTGAGTATGTCGGTCACAAGACCGTGTTTCACGGCATCGGCAACTATGTGAATAACGGCAGCACTACCAACGATATTGAGGGCTATTTCAGCATCTTCAAGCGTGGGATGCGCGGCGTTTACCAGTTCTGTTCGGAGCAGCATTTGCACCGCTACCTTGCCGAGTTTGACTTCCGCTACACTAACCGTGCGGGTGTCGGTATTGAGGACACCGAACGGGCTGACATTCTGCTACGCGGTGTAGTAGGCAAGCGCCTGACCTATGAAACAGCTGCGAGAGCATAATGCCAAAGAAAAAGCGCAAAGAGACTCCAGCGGAGCAAAGCAAAAGGTTCAAAGAAGAAGCCGAAAAGCTGATCGAGGATGGCGAACTAAACCCCACCGAGGCCGATAAGGCGCTTGATGCCATGGTAGCCTCTCAACGGACTAAAGCTTGCCATCAAGGGGCACAAACAGGGCGTTCGAGCGATCTGCAGAAAGTCCGGTAGCTGACTCGTTCTTGAAATACCTGTTATGTCTGTGCGGGATATACTTGATCATGGTTTCTAGCGCGTACCCTTCATTTTCAATTTCTGGATGGCCTTCGCGGTCCCACTTCTCACCTTCTCGTCGACCGTGAAAGGCTAGGAAGTCTGCTAATTGGATTGCTCGACAGCTATGTTTGTCAACAAATTGAAGGGAGCCTAAGGGGCGCGGCAACGGTTCCCAATTCTGCTTTATCCAATTCCAATATTTCAAGATGTTCCCGTTATTCGAGTTCCCAAGCTCTACTAGAACCGAGAGCCTAATGTCATTTGGCATGAGCGAAACCGCATCCTTATACATTAAGCTAGCAAGGCAATTTCCAAAGGCCGTGCCAAGTGGACTGAGGAATTTTTGAGCAGGGCGGGTCTTCCTGTTTTCAGCAAGCCAAGACTTTTGCACCACCGAATTAACGCCGCCAATAACGCATTCGCCAGCAATGCCATAAAGCCCATCGACAAAGTCACGCTTTTTGTGGCCATCCCACCCTTTGTAGCAGCCTTTCTCGTGGTGAAAGTCCTTGCCGCGAATAACATCCACTCCAAAGGACTGCAGGAACGGTTCAACCGCTCTCTCGAAGTCGACCCATTTATCCACGAATGATACGTAACCCGCCACACCCATAACTGGGCCTTGGTCATTGTCACTGTCGTCTAAATAGCAAACCAGCACAAGTACCATCCCCGAACGTTCGTTTCGTCCGAGGTCAAATAGTCGAAAACAATCCTCGGCAGCTTTCATCTAACACCTCCAAGCTGGTTTGGGTACGCTTCGTATAATAATGCCTAAATTGTTTGTTTGACCTCAAGCGTCGGAGGGTTTGCTTGTTTTCCGCAAGCGCATCCGCGCTCGCGTCCTCGGCGCTGATCCTTCCGCTTCGCTTCAGGGCGCCTGTGGACGGCCGGTCGGCCTTGCGGTCAGCTAGTCGCTGACCGGATCAGCGCTAACCATCTATCTGGCAACTTTTCTTGGTCGCGGCAGCCATAGGGCCACGCGGCCCGCCCGCAGCGAAGCGACCGTCAGGGAGCGAAAGCGAGGAAATCGCGCGCCGGATGGCGTGCGGAAAACAAAAGATGCTCATTGCCGCACTTGGTGCCGTTCCCTAAAGCGCTCACCAATATGATGAAATTACTCCGCGGGCTTTACGATTGGACGATGGACAAAGCAGCGCACCCGCACGCGGTGTGGTGGCTGGCGTTCTTTTGCTTCATCGAATCGAGTTTCTTCCCGATCCCGCCGCATCCGTTGCTAGGCCTGATGTGTTTGGCAGAACCGAAGAAAGCGATCCGCTTTGCGGCGGTGGCTACGCTGTCATCGGTTGCAGGCGCATTGCTTGGTTACGCAATTGGTTGGGGGCTCTACGATACAGTCGGGGCGCAGCTGATTTCGCTTTTGGGCCTCAGCGAGAGCTTCCCCGTTGCCGCCTGCTATCTGCGCGAATATGATGTGGAAGCAATTCTGATCGCGGGCGCGACGCCAATACCGTTCAAACTGCTGACCATCACTGCCGGCTTCATAGAAATGGCGCTTGTGCCGTTTATCCTCGCCAGCCTCGCCGCACGTGCGATGATCTTTATGACAGTCGGCATTCTGTTCCGCCTGTTCGGAGCACCGATCAAGCGGATCATCGACAAATATCTCGGCACGGTCACTGCGGTGTTTGTTGTGCTGTTGGTCGGCGGCTTCCTTGCGCTGACATCATTCAGCGGAGGAAGCGAAGAGGTTCAGGACAAATGCGAGGCCGCTACCGAAATCATTCCCGGCAGCTAATCCGCGGCAGAGTTACATCATTGCGGCAATGGTCGGTGCAATAGTCGCGGCCAAACCAAGCATCGCGGCAAAAGCCACACCAGTGCCGAAAATCATTGCGAAAGCGCCCGAGGTTTGGGCGCGAGTAGCAGCAGTCATTGATCGTCTCCTTCGAATAGGTAGTGCCATGTTATTCGGATGGATCGATCAAAGGTTACACTACAGAGCTGCTGCCTAGCCCATTGCGGCGAGTTTGAGTTGTTTGCGATCTAGGATCTCAATACGCCCATAGTGCCGCTTGAGTGCGCCGCGAGCTTCCAGAATCGCGAGACACTTATTGACGGTCGCGCGGGTCAGGCCAGTCAGTTCGCCAAGCTCCTGCTGACCCAGTGCGATTGTCGCCACGCCCCGTGACTTGGGTGCCATATTGCTGAGCACTGAGGCCACTCGCGAAAGGCTGGAGTTTTTGCCAAGACCCGCAACCAGATCGAGTACCTCTTGTAGCTGTGCGGCCAAGTTCCCCACCAAGCGCCGCATTGTGTCAGGGTTGGCTCTGATCTCACGCTCGAATGATTGTGCTTCAATCCAACGAAGCTCCACCGGTCCTTCCGCAACTGCATCTACAACGCGGCGGTTGGCAGCAAATAACGCAAGTTCACCATACGAATCGCCATCGGAAAGCAGCGCGATGGCGCGAAATTCTCCATCCAGCCTAAACTGACCGATCTTCACTTGGCCAGCCTCGATCACCCAAAAACCGATCGCATCGTCGCCGCGCTGCTGGATGATCTTCCCATCTCCAAATGACCGTCGCGGCGCATCGGTGAGCAGGCGAGAGCGGACATTCTCCTCAAGCTCACGAAAAAGCGTCGGCACCACCAGCGATCGAAGATGCGATTCAGATTGTATACTATTTGACATTCTTTGCTCGAACTATCGCGTAACCCTTCGGGCCACAAGAGGAGAACAGGCGATGCCCACTTCGACAATCGTGATTCTGGCTATCTATTTCAGCTTTGCATTGCTCGAGCTGTGGCGATCAAACCTGTTCAGCAAAGACGAGCAAACCCGCGATGACGGGATTGTTGAATTGGTAAGCACCGGGGTTCTGTTGACGCTGACACAACCTGCCATTCTGTTTTCTGCGGCTGCCTTGATGGGGGTCATCGCACCGCAATGGGAGGGCGCGCTCGCAGGCATAAATATAATAGCTGCGATCGCGCTCTTCCTCATTTTTGACGATATGACCCAATATTTCTGGCACCGCGCGTCGCATTCTTATGCGTGGCTCTACAATCTCCACCGGGCTCATCATAACGCCAGATACATGTCGATCCGGCTCGTTTATCGCAATAATCTCTTTTATTACATGATGATGCCAGGCCTGTGGTTCTCGGGAGTGCTGATCTATCTCGGCCTTGGCTGGGTGTATGCGGGCTATATCGTGGTCAAACTGTTGGTCATTACTGGTGCCCATTCGGACCTCGCTTGGGACAAGCCGCTTTATAAGATCGGCTGGCTCTCACCGGTCATGTGGGTGGTCGAACGCACCATCTCCACGCCCGCAACACACCACGCCCATCATGGCCGCCACGCAAGCGATCCGGCAGTCCAGTACAAAGGCAATTTCGGCAATCTGCTATTCTTCTGGGACGTGCTGTTCGGCACCGCCAAGATCACCCGGACCTATCCCGAGAGCTACGGCGTCGAGAACTTACCAAAAGCGACACTGGGTCAACAACTGGCATGGCCGTTGTTCAAGGAAGGTGCGGACGTTGAAGCCGCCGACGAAACAAAAGCGGCGACCAGTAGCGCCGGATAAGTACAATTCCAGTGTGCCCAGGAGAGCTAGACTGTCTCAAGATCGACCCGGTATACCTCTCCGTCCGCATCGAGCACGCAGAGCGTTGACCCAAGAAGTGTGATCGCAATCACTTCATCCAACGTGCCCGCGTCGGTCTGAAATTCATTGATGACCTCGCTAAACTGATCGTTCGTCGAAACTGAGCCAGCTTGGAGATCTCCTAGTTTGGCGACGAAAAACCGGCCATCGGCGGTTGCGCTGACAAACCGTTCGTTCAGACTGACCAGCGGCCCTTCGTAATACTGTCCAGCTACGATCGGTTGCGCCGCCATCGCTCCTGCGGCGCGGTCAAATTCCAGTACCGGTTCAACAAGATCACCTGTAGCACCTTGGGAAACGGTTGTTCGCCCTTCTTTGAACGGCCAGCCAAAGTTCATTTGGCCCATCATCGGCTCTAACCGATTAAGCTCGTCAAACTGTGTATCGCCTGTATCGGAAAAGATCAGCGTATCACCAATGAAGCTCCCGCCAGTTGGAGCGTGCAGCCCGTTACCCAACTTTTCGCTCACAAAAAATACAACCCCGGCACCACTAAAGGTGTTGGGATTGCGCAGTACGCGTATGATACCACCAAGCGGACCGCCGTCTTGTGCGCGGTCTGATGCTCCTCCATCACCAGCCATTATGTAGACCGAGCCGTCGGGCGCCATCACACTCGACGCGACCAAATTTGCGGCTATGTCCGGGTTGATAACCGCTGCCCCAACGTCATCGCGATGGCTGCTCCAAAGTCCTGGATTCTTGGTGTATCGCCTGATGAATAGATTACCACCAAACCCGATGATTAATGCAAATACCCGCCTGCTGTTCTCGCGATATTCCCCCAACGGCGCGAGCGTCAGTATCCTGTAGTCGCCCGTCCCTGGCTCGTTGAGGATATTTCCTGTGTTTAACACTGTGCCGGTACCTGGATCCACTTCGAACACATCACCGCTAGAGTTCGCTACGATGAGAACGTCTCCTGCTGGGGCGGCTGACATCGACACGACGTCACCAAGCCCGGCACCAATTCGGGTCAATCGAGCGGCATCTGCAATATTGTCGACTTGGAGGGACAGATTCAAGCTTGCGTTCGCTTGACCGTCCGAAACGGACAGAGTCACTTGGTAGGAATTGTCGCCATTTGCATCCGAAGGGTTTTCGAAATTTGGTGCGGACACAAAGCGCAACTGGCCACTCGGAGAGATTTGAAACTGCGAAGCATCTTCCCCGCCGCTGATGCTGAACGTGATGGCGTCGCCGTCCGCATCGCTGCCAGACGCATTGTACACAATGCCCGCGCTATTCTCGTTCGCAGAAGCATTTCCCGTCGAAGTAAATTGTGGCGCATTGTTAACTGCGGCTGGTGGTGGCGTTGGCGTGGGCGACGATCCACCTCCTCCGCAGGAGCCAAGCAAAAGCGCGGCAAGTGCTACCGAGATCGGTGCCGCACGAAACGGAATGAGCGTATTCTTTAACATCACAACCCCTATATTGTTTGCACTTAGGGGCTTGGCGCTAAGCACTTCTAAAGTCTATGAAATGATCCCGGTATTTCTTCCAGCACGTTCAAACATCCCCAGAATCGTCCCAACTTCTTCATCGCTATGCTCCGCGCAAAGCGAACAGCGGAGCAGGGTCATATTCGCGGGAGTTGCTGGCGGGCGGGCCAGATTGACGTAGAGGCCTTCCTTCAGGAGCGCCTCCCACATCCCGGCGCCGCGTTCCAGATCAGGCATAATAACCGCAACGATTGCACTTTGGCATTCTTCGGTTCCAAGCTGGAACCCGAGATCCGTCAGCCCCTTGTGAAGCCGCCGGGAGTTTTCCCATAGATGCCCGCGCTTGTTCCCGGCGTGCTGCAATTTGCGGATGCTGGTCGCGGCAGTCGCGACAACGCTGGGCGGAAGCGAGGCGGTAAACACATAGGGCCGGCAGACCAGCCGCATAATCTCGAACTTTGGATGGTTGGACACACAGAAACCGCCGACTGTCCCGACGCTTTTGGAAAACGTGCCGATGATGAAATCGACATCATCCAGAACGCCTTCATCCTCCACTACTCCACGGCCATGCTCGCCGATAAAGCCCATCGAATGCGCCTCATCGACCAGCACCATCGCGCCATATTTTTTGGCGATAGCGACCATTTCTTTGAGCGGAGCAAGGTCGCCCAACATCGAATAAACGCCTTCCAAAATAACCAACTTACCGGCACCTTCGGGTACACGGCGCAAGCGCTTTTCCATCGCTTCGATGTCGTTGTGCTTGAACGGCACGACTTCGGCATTGCCCATCGCGCAACCATCCCAGATGCTCGCATGGCTATCGATATCGAGGATGATGTAATCACCCTTGCCAGCGATGGTCGAAATGATTCCGAGATTGGCCAGATAGCCGGTCGAGAAGACCATCGCGTGGTCCATATCGTAGAACTCACGCAGCGCGTCTTCGCATTCCTTATGGCCTTGATAGGTGCCATTGAGAACGCGGCTGCCGGTGGTGCCGGTGCCGAAATCAGCGAGTGCTTGCTTGCCGGCATCCACCACGTCGGGATCGAAAGTCATGCCCATATAGTTGTACGTGCCGAGCAGAATTGTGTCGCGGCCATTACAAATTGCACGAGTGGGGGAGAGAACTTTCTCCATCACCAGATTGAAAGGATCTTCCACGCCGGTAGCGAGCAAGCCTTCGCGCATCGCGATGATGTCGTCGAATTTGCTGAACAGATCGCCGCCAGAGTCAGCAGTGCCTTCGGGGCTGCTAGTGTCGCTCATGATTAGTCCTGCAGCTTGGTTACAGCATCGACAAGCTGACCGTAATTTTCGATCTCGGCTTGCTGGTTCATGCTGATGATGATGTCGAACTCGTCTTCGATCTCGGCGACGAAATCCATCACGGTCAGACTATCGAATTCAAAATCGCCAACGAAGGTTGTGCTGTCCTGAATCTCGACACCCTTCTTGTTGAAAGGGCCAATCAATTCGCGGATTTTGCTGTCGACTTCGGCACGGTCCATTTGGATATTTCCAATCAATTTTGTTTCTCAGCAAGGCGCTTGCCACGTGAATGGGGCGGAAAAGCGGCTCAAACCCCTGCTTGTCAAGCGTTAGGTGCGCTGGCAAGCCTGCATCTGCTGTTGCGATACCCCGCAAGGATGAAAAATATGACCGAGAATACGGATAAACAAGCACCGGCTGGAGAGGCAACAACGATAAATACTACGCCTGCGCAACCGGCATATTCGGCGCATGCAGTGCATATGATGCGTACCGCGCAGCTCAATACGCTAACACTGTCGCAGATGGCCGATCAGAAAGCGTCGATCCTGATGGGCGCGACCTTTCTCGTGTTCTCGCTGTCAGTTAGCCGGTCCTTTGTTGGCGATATTCCGCCTTCGTTGATGTTGCTGGCGGCTTTTTCGTTCTTGAGTTCGCTCTGCGCGGTGATGGCGGTTCTGCCCTCGATCAAGAAACCTGATCCGGATGTGACGACACCCAACAAGCTGTTCTTCGGCCATTTCGCCGGAATGGATGAAGAGAGCTGGGCGGAAGAAGTTCTGGAAGATCTCAAATCCGACGAAACCGTGTTCCGCGCGATGATGCATGACATCTATCAGAATGGTCAGGTGCTCGCGCAACGCAAGTATAAGTTCCTCGCCTTGGCATACCGGATATTCGTGGTGGGCTTGTTCGCGACGGTGATCTCATTCGCGATAGAAGCTATGGCTGCCTAGTCCTCGAGCAGCTTTTTCACCGCTGCCATAAATGGACTGATCGAAACCGGTTTGGATAAATAGTCCCTTGCCCCGGCGTCGCGTATTCGATCTTCATCGCCTTTCCCGGCATATGCCGTGACCGCTAGTATTGGCGTATCGGTTAGTGACGCATCCTGCTTAAACGCCACAATCAGATCCATGCCGGAGATATTGGGCAGTTGGATATCCATAATGACCAGATCGGGCGCAAAGGCCCGTGCGGCGTTGAGTGCCAATTCACCATCGGCGACCGGCTCCACTTCGAAGCCATTGGCCTTCAGTACGTCGCAGAACAATTTGCGGTTTAGATCGTTGTCCTCGACAACCAGTATTCTCTTTGCCATTGCCTCTGCCATACGGCCCCATATCTCATGAGCATGTCGATTGCTCTCTATAGCCCTTATGGCTCCAGCAGGAATCTTACAATTCTAGACCGTCGCAATTCCCCGCCTGATCTTGGTAGTGCCAGCACTCTGGCCCTTTCGGCGCTTGGCTGGGTGCTCGGAGATCAGCCGCGCGCTGACCGGCTCCTATCGCTCACCGGTCTAACACCCGATGTGCTGCGCGACGGCTTGGGCGAAGCGGGCGTGCAGGCGGCAGTGCTCGAATTCCTGATCAACCACGAACCGGATTTGATTGCGGCTGCAGAGGATTTGCAAGCGCAGCCCGAAGACATCATCGCTGCCCATGAAAGACTGACCCAATGAATTCACCCCAAAACCGGCCCCTTCTAATTTCCGATTGCGACGAAGTGCTGCTCCACATGGTTGCGCCATTTCGTGATTGGCTTGCCGAGAACGAAGGTGTGGAGTTCCGTATGGCCGGCAACAATTTTGCCAAGTCGATGCGTTGGCAGGAAAGCGGTGAACTGGTTGACGAAAAAGATATCTGGCGTTTGCTAGGTGGATTTTTCGACACTGAAATGTACCGGCAGACGCCAATCGAGGGTGCGATTGCGGGCATCAACACCATCGCAGAGAACGCCGACGTGGTGATTCTCACCAATCTCAATGACGCGCGTCAACAGATGCGGGCCGAGCAATTGGCCGAGCATGGCGTGCATGCACGCGTATTCACCAATCAAGGACCGAAAGGGCCTGCGCTTGCCAGTATTATCGAAAAGTATCAGCCGGAACGCGCCATCTTCATCGATGATCTGCCGCAACATCATGAATCGGTTTCCGAAGTGGTGCCAGACGTGAAACGGCTCCACCTTTGCGGTGAGCCGATGCTGGCCCCGCTGATAGATTGTGCGCATGAAGCGGGCCACGCTCATGCGCGGATCGACAATTGGGCAGAGGCCCTGCCATGGCTCCAAAAAGAACTACACGGAGAGACGGTATGAGTATCGAAGCACGTTTGAAGGAGCTGGGTATCACGCTGCCCAACGCTGCTGCACCGGTCGCGAGCTATGTGCCGGTCGTGGTGCAAAATGATGTCGCTTATATTTCCGGCCAATTGCCATTCATTGACGGAAACTTGGTAACCGGAACGCTGGGCGAAGATGTCAGCCTGGAACGCGGTACCGCTGCTGCGCGCGCTTGCGGCCTCATGATCATGGCGCAACTGGTGAATGCGCAAATCTCGCTGGATCGAGTGGCGCGAATTGTGAAGCTCGGCGCGTTCGTCAGCTCGGCCAGTAATTTTTCAGACCAGCCGAAAGTCGCCAATGGCGCATCCGAGCTGATGTTTGATGTGTTTGGCGAAGCGGGCCGCCATGCGCGCAGTGCGGTGGGCGTACCCGTCCTGCCGTTACATGCTGCAGTAGAGGTGGATGCAATCATTGCTCTTCACCCTGCTTGATACATGGCGCGCGCCCGCGCCGAATCCGGAGCGGATCAGTTGGTTAAGCAAATGGGATTATGCCCATCGCGGCTTACACGGCGATGGCGCGCCTGAGAATTCTCCGTCCGCTTTTGCAGAGGCTATTGGGCGAGGGCTCGGGATTGAGTGCGATGTCCAGCGAACCCGCGATGGTCAGGCGGTGGTGTTTCACGATTGGGAATTAGACCGGTTGACGGATGAGACCGGGCCGGTCGATCGCCGCAACGCGGCCGACATCGAGAAAATTCTGCTGTCAGGATCGAACGATGCGATTCCGCAACTGAGCCGCCTGCTCGATCAAATTGGCGGTGAAGTGCCGGTACTGATCGAGCTGAAATCTGCATTCGATCGTCGGATCACGCCGCTATGCTTGGCAGTAAAGCGTGCGCTTGAGGGGTATCGAGGACACTATGCAGTGATGAGCTATGATCCGCGGGTATCCAGCTGGTTTCACAAAAACACGCCAAAGGCAGTGTGCGGTCTGGTGGTGAAAGAAGCGGGCCGCCAATCGCTCAAAGCAAAGTGGGAACGCCGTGCTGCGCTATGGCACGCGAAGCCCGATTTTCTGGCGTATGATGTGCGTGATCTGCCCAGCACATTTGCCGAGTCGCAGCGCAAGCGGGGCATTCCTGTCCTAACCTGGACCGTGAATTCGGAGGAGCGGCGAGCGACAGCTTTGCTCCATGCTGATGCTCTGATCGCCGAACTC
The DNA here is from genome assembly GCF_017812015.1 of Pontixanthobacter sp. CEM42. Lineage (GTDB taxonomy): Bacteria > Pseudomonadota > Alphaproteobacteria > Sphingomonadales > Sphingomonadaceae > Pontixanthobacter. Next base: position 636,918 of record NZ_JADQTN010000002.1, read on the forward strand.
GAAAGCACGGCGTGAGCGAAGCGCCGTTGGTAGCCAAAGTCGCCGGATCGGTTGGCGCGCTCGATAAAGCCGAATGGGACGCGCTGGCAGGCAGCGATAACCCCTTCATGTCGTATGATTTTCTCACAATCATGGAGGAATCGGGTAGCGTTGGCCCCGGCACTGGATGGCAAAGTGCGCCGATCATTATTGAAGGTGAAAACGGCGAATTGCTGGCGGCGATGCCATCCTATCTGAAAGGCAATAGTCGCGGCGAATTTGTCTTCGATCACGCTTGGGCTGATGCCTATCAGCGCGCTGGCGGCGAGTATTATCCGAAGGTGCAGATCGCGGCACCGCACACGCCCGCAACCGGACCGCGCTTGTTGTACGCAGACGAAAAATACGCAGTGCCGTTACTGCGAGCTGCCGAACAATTATGCGCTGCGAACGGCTTTTCCTCGGCCCATGCAACCTTCTTAGAACCGGATCAGCTGCCGCTGTTCGAACAGGCCGAGTGGATGCTGAGGAGTGATATTCAATTCCATTGGTACAATCGTGACTACCAGTCGTTTGACGATTTCCTTGGCGCGTTGGCTTCACGCAAGCGCAAGGCGATCCGCAAAGAGCGCGCTGCAGCGCAGGACGGCGTTGAGATCGTCCACTTTTCGGGTGCCGAGATCACAGAAGGTCATTGGGATGCGTTCTGGGAATTCTATCAGGACACCGGCGCGCGCAAATGGGGGCAGCCCTATCTAACACGGCAAGCTTTCAGCCTGTTTAGCGAACGGATGGGCGACCGAGTGTTATTGATGCTGGCGCTGGAAGAGGGTGTGCCAATCGCTGGCGCCCTTAACTTTGTGGGCGGGACTGCGCTCTATGGCCGTTATTGGGGATGCAGCCGCGAGAAGCGCTTCTTGCATTTCGAGCTATGCTATTACCAAGCCATTGACGCGGCGATTGCGCGCGGATTGGAGAAGGTCGAAGCTGGCGCTCAGGGCGGTCACAAACTCACCCGAGGTTATGAGCCCTGCAAGACGTGGTCAGCCCATTGGATCGCTGATCCCGGTTTCCGGGACGCAGTATCCGATTTTCTTGAGCGCGAACGCGAAGGTATCGATGTCGACCAGATGTATCTGGGCGAAAGGACGCCGTTCAAGAAGACTTAAGCGACTTTGCGTTGCCCTGCGCGGAGCCATTCGCGAGCGCGGCGCTGTGCTTCGGCGATTTCGCGAGCGGTCATTTCTTCGGAAATATCGGCACGGCACCAAGCAGCTTCTTCGTGGCCCTTAGTGGCGGCCAGATTGAACCATTTATGCGCTTCAATCAGATCGCAAGGTGCGCCGTGGCTACCGGTCGAGAAAGCGACGCCCAGATCAAAATAGGCGATATCTTCGCCTTGTGATGCGGCGGCTAAGCATTCTGCGACCAGAAGGTCGGCTGCTTTAGTATCTACCGGAGTGGCGTTTCCGCCGTCGATTGCAGTGAATTGCATGTCTATTCCCCCATTCGTCTGGCTGATCCCTTTCGCCAGTGATCCTTGGTTCACCCGAACATGGTCAACAAATGGTTAACGTGGATGCAAATAAATCACCGAATGGCTGGAAATTCCGGGCAAATCGTGATGTCGATCACTGAGCTTTCGAGTCTACTTATGCGCCTTTCGTGGATTGCATCTTGTGCCAAAAAAATGTGCCGCCTATAGGCCCGCGGAATTGGTCGAATGGAATGACCGGAAAAATCCGGCTTTTGCGGGGCATTCGCCTTGAAATTGCATTGTACTGGCTTGATCCGGGAGTTTTGGACCTAATGACCGCTGTGTCGATCGACGATATCGAAGTCCTTGAAAGAGTGAAGAAATCTCTCGAGCCGGATTATATCCCGGCGGAGGGCGATCCCTATATGGATCAGAAGCAGCAGGATTATTTCCGGATGCTGTTGCTCGAATGGAAGAAATCGATTCATTCGGACTCCTCGGTCACTCTTCAATCACTGCAAGACGGACCAATCCGCGAAGCCGATCTGAATGATCGCGCCTCCAGTGAAACCGATTGGAGCATTGAGCTCCGCACCCGCGATCGCCAACGCAAGCTGATATCCAAAATCGATTCCGCTCTGCGCCGGATTGACGAAGGCGAATATGGCTATTGCGAAGTCACAGGCGATCCGATTGGCCTCAAGCGTTTGATGGCCCGACCGGTCGCCACTATGACGGTTGAGGCACAGGAAGCGCATGAACGCCGCGAAAAGATATCACGCGACGATTAAATCGCCTCCGTTCGGCGCATTAAAATTCTTCCGATCAAGATTAAAGCTTCGTTAGCCACTCTTCCTCTATGAGAATCGCAATTCCTCTGATGAGGATTGTGTGCATCGAATGACGAAGAGGGTCTGACTGCAATTATGTCTGGAGTAGACACCCGTAATATCTCGCGAGACAGCCTGTTCCTGATGGCCGAAGTGCGCCTTGAGGGAGAGCAGAGCGAACACCGTGTGAAAGTGCGCAATTTGTCTTCGGGCGGCATGATGGCCGAAGGGGGCCCGTCTGTGGTGCGCGGCGGCAACGTTTCTATTCAGCTTCGCAATATAGGTTGGGTAGAAGGCGTTATTGCCTGGGTTCAGGATGAACGCTTTGGGATTGCCTTCGCGAAAGAGATTGAACCCAAGTTAGCGCGCGCGCCTGTCGGCAGTGCTGAGAAAAGCTCACCGCGATTTACCCGGCCCTCTGGGATATATGCCGATCAATCCGCTGACCCCGCGCGGCTTCGGAACATTTGACGCCTTCGCAATCGGCCACTGGCCTACCTTTTCTACACTGACGACACCCCAATAAGCTGCTATCTCCGCAGGTATGAGCTCTTTCGTGCGTATCCTGTCCATCTCGGCGATGTTGGTTTCGCTCGCTAGTTGCGGCAACAGTTTCGACGATGACGTAACCAGAGTCGCGTTCATCGGGACTTCCGATGACATTGCTACCAATGGTGTTCGATTGGCACCCGCTGGGCAGCATCTCCGCTCTGCGACTGCAGAAGGACTGGTTGCTCTAAACGCAATCGGTGAAGTCGTTCCTGCATTAGCCGAACGTTGGATCGTGACCGAAGACGGCCTCAGCTACATTTTCCGATTGAGAAATTCGAAATGGGAAGACGGTACTGCGATCACCAGCCAGAACGCGCTCCAGTCGATCGAACAAAATTTGGCCCAATTGCAGGGCACCTCCCTCGGCGTTGATCTGGAGATTATCTCTGATATTCGCGCGATGACTGGACGAGTCATCGAGTTTCGCTTGAAAAGTCCGATGCCGCAGTTCCTCCAGCTTATTGCTCAACCGGAGTTGGGCTTGCGCAGAGGAGGAGTTGGTAAGGGACCAATGATCGCGGAGCGGGAGGATGATACGATTATTCTCTCTGTTTTGCCCCCTGAACAACGTGGACAATCGACACAGGAAGACTGGCAGGATGATTTTCGCCAGATCCGGATATTTAGCCTGCCTGCGCAAGCAGCGGCTGACCGTTTTGAAGCGGGCGAAGCAGATGCTGTGTTTAGCGGAAATTTGCTGAATCTGCCGGTGGCTGAAACCGGGCCGCTTTCCAGCGGCACGCTGAGGCTCGACGGTGTGTTCGGACTGTTCGGCCTGCGTTTTACCAATTCAAACGGCCTGCTTGACGATGCGCCGCTTAGAGAAGCGGTCGCAATGGGCATTGATCGCACGACTCTGCTTCAGGCGTTTAATTTGGGCGGCTGGTCGCCGACCACGCGAATAGTTCCGGCCGAATTACCGAACAATCCCGTAGTTCCGACCGAGCGTTGGACAGATATGACCTTTGAAGAGCGCCGAGCCGAGGCGAAGCGCCGAGTGATTGCCTGGCGTGCGCAAAATCTGTCTGTCGAAGCGCAGCTATCGCTTTCTCTGCCCGATAGTCCTGGGTCGGATATTCTATTTTCTGAGTTGGTGAGCGATTTTGACGATATCGGCATATTATTGGAGCGCGCCGAGGCCGGACAGAGAGCAGACATTGTGCTTGTCGATACGCTGGCGCGCTATGCCGACAAGCGATGGTTTCTGAACCAGTTTAACTGTGCGCTGGAACGTGGACTATGTTCGCCGGAAGCTGATGCGCTGGTGCTGGATGCCATTTCGGCAGCAAATCCTGCCACCACTGCGCAATTGCTGGCCGAAGCGGAGGAAGAATTGCTTGCCTCTCAGGCCTATATCCCGATCGGTGCGCCGGTCCGGTGGTCGCTGATCCGGGGGGGTGTAGACGGTTTTGCAGAGAACAGCTGGGGCCTGCATCCCTTGTTCCCGATGGCTTCACGCCCCAATTAGAGGGGGAAGGAGAGCATTATGGTCGATAGTGACCGCAATCAGCCTGAGATATTTCGCCCGGAACGGACGGAGTCCGGTCAGGCGCAACCCATGGGATTTGAGCTACCCGTTGGGACTGATCCCGTTTCGATCCGCAAGCGGATTGAAGCGATGGAGCAATTGCTCGAGCGCAGCTTTCGCATCCCCGGGGTGAATTACCCAATCGGGCTTGATTCGATTATCGGTCTGGTGCCGGTGCTGGGCGATATCGTAACGACCGCAATGGGCGCTTACATTGTTTGGGAAGCCAAGAACCTTGGCCTACCCAAGTGGAAGATCTGGCGGATGATGGGCAATGTCGGTTTCGATGCCTTGCTCGGCGTTGTTCCGGTGGTTGGCGATGCGGCCGACTTCCTGTTCCGCTCGAACACGCGCAATTTGCGGATTGTGAAGAAGCACTTGGACAAGCACCATCCCGCCGCCCGCACAATTGATGGCTAAGCGAGCGAGATAGTTTCAAATTAAACCAGATTGCAGTTATAGGGCACGCATGACCAAGAGCGTTACCTATTCGAGCTATCTCGATCTTCAAAAGATCCTCTCCTCACAGCATCCCGCGTCTGACGCGCATGACGAGATGCTGTTCATCGTGGTCCATCAGGCCAGTGAGTTGTGGCTGAAGCTGTGCCTGCACGAGCTGGTCGAAGCGCGTGAGCATATTGCTGCCGATACGCTTAGCCCGGCATTCAAAATGCTGGCGCGCGTTGCACGGGCGCAGAATCAGCTGATTTCGAGCTGGGATGTGCTGTCGACAATGACACCGCATGATTATTCATTGGTGCGCCCGCATTTGGGATCGTCGTCTGGCTTTCAGTCTGCACAATACCGATTGATGGAGTTCCTGCTGGGTGGGCGCAATCCGGATATGGTGACGATGCACGAAGCCACGCCTGATGTGGCGGCAGAACTTCATGCGGAACTGGATCGGGCCAGTCTTTACGATGAAGCTGTCCGCCTGCTCGCGCGACGCGGCTTTGATATCCCGAGTGAAGTTCTCGAGCGCGAAATGCATTTACCGTGGACAGCATCTGAGGCTGTCGAGGCTGCATGGGCGGAGGTGTACCGCCACCCCAACAAGCATTGGGATTTGTACGAGCTGGCCGAGAAATTGGTTGATCTCGAATATCATTTCCAGCGTTGGCGCTTTGGACACCTCAAAACCGTTGAGCGGATTATCGGTTTCAAAAAGGGCACTGGCGGAACGGCTGGCGTGCCCTACCTCGAAGCCGTTCTGAAACAGACGTTCTTCCCCGAATTGCTCTCTGTCCGGACAGCTATATGAGCAGGCAAATCTGGGACATCTCGCAGAAATTGCGGCCCGGGCTGCCGGTATGGCCCGGTGATACTGAATTCGCGCATGAGGGTACTTGGGCGATGGATGACGGATCGCCGGTCAATGTCTCGAAGCTTGCAATGTCCACGCATAGCGGCACCCATGCCGATGCTCCGCTGCATTATGATGAGGCAGGACTGGATAGTGCTGCGAGCGATCTGACGCCCTATATCGGCGAATGTCTGGTAATTGATGCACGCGGCGTAGGCTCGGAAATTGATGTTGGCGATTTGCCACATATCGATTCTGCGGACCGCGTATTGTTCCGGACTTATGAGAAATTCCCTCACGATAAGTGGGAAGAAGGTTTCACTGCGATTGCAGCTGAGACGATAAAATGGCTTGCGGTGCAGGGTGTAAAATTGGTGGGCATTGATACCCCTTCTATCGATCCGCAAAACTCCAAGACGATGGATGCGCATAAGGCGGTACTTGCGGCTGATATGCGGATTCTGGAGGGCCTAGTCCTCGATGATGTACCGGAGGGCCGATACGAGTTGATAGCCTTGCCACTGCCAATTGTTGGCGCTGATGCCTCGCCTATTCGTGCGATATTGAGGGAACTACCGTGAGCCTCGTTGACGCTGCCCAGCAACTAGACGGCGCCGCTCCGCTCCGCGAATTTCGTGATCGCTTCGATTTGCCTGAAGGTGTGATCTATCTTGATGGCAATTCGCTCGGTGCTTTGCCGAGAGCCACCAAAGCTCGCATTGCCGAAGTGGTCGGGCAGGAATGGGGCGAGGGCTTGATCCGCAGCTGGAACAGCGCGGATTGGATCGCCCTACCGCAGCGTGTCGGAGGGAAGATTGCGCCGCTGATCGGAGCGCAACCGCATGAAGTGATTGCTTGCGACTCCACCAGCGTGAATCTGTCAAAACTGATTGCGGCGGCGCTGCATATGCGTTCTGGCCGAAAAGCGATCCTGTCCGAACCCGGCAATTTCCCAACCGATATTTACATGGTCGAGGGGCTGGAAGCACAGGGTCTGGCGACTCGCAAACTCGCCGAACGCGATGCTCTAATCGACGCTCTCGATGAAGACGTGGCGCTGCTGATGCTTACTCACGTGCATTATAAGACGGGCGAAACGTTTGACATGGCAGCTCTGACCAAAGCTGCGCATGATGCCGGCGCTTTGGTGCTGTGGGATCTGTCGCATAGCGGCGGTGCGCTGCCGGTTGAATTGAACAAGTGTAACGCGGATTTCGCGGCCGGTTGCGGCTATAAATATTTCAATGGTGGGCCGGGCGCGCCCGCCTATGCCTACGTCGCGGAGCGGCATCACGGCGACTTGCAACAACCGCTCACCGGCTGGATGGGCCACGCGCAGCCCTTTGCCTTCGATGATGATTACGCGCCCGCGCCGGGGGTTGACCGGTTGCTCGCCGGAACCCCGCCGATCTTGGGATTGTCCGCGCTGGAAGTCGGTGTCGATATGATCGCCGAAATCGGTATCGACCGGCTGATTGCGAAGTCGCGCGAGCTAAGCGAGTTCTTCCGGCAAGCCATATCCGAACGTCTGCCCGATCTGGAACTGGTCAGCCCGACAGACCCGACCCAGCGCGGCAGTCAAATATCCTTCCGCCACGTAGAAGCTTATGCGATCTGCCAAGCCCTGATCGCGCGCGGCATCATTGGCGATTTCCGCGATCCTGATATTCTTAGGTTCGGCTTCGCGCCTGCTTATGTGAGTTTTGAGGATGTTGCGCGGGCGGTTGAGGCGTTGGGCGAGATTATTGAGACCGGCGATTGGGATCGAGCCGGATTCAAGCAGCGTGCTGCCGTGACGTGATGTTCTGCGATGCTGTACCGAAAATCAGGCCACATAGATGCAAACGATAGTACATTCTGTTGGTCTTGCTGGAGACGGCGATGAAATCTGGGCGATCGAGGAAGTTGAGCGCGCTTTCGATGTTAAGCTGGACAAGGAAGATGCGCCAAATTGGGTGACCGCTGGCGATGTTTTCGCTTCTCTTCAAAAGAAGTTGCCAGACAGCGTCCACCTTGAAAGCGAACTTTGGGACAAATTTGCCGTTGCGCTTTCTCAAGAAACTGCAGTGGACCCGAAAACACTGTCGCCTGATAGTCCGCTAATACTGGAGGGGCATCCCTGGCGTAAGATTAGTGCGTTGGTCGGATGGGGATGGGGCATAGCCCTCGCATTTCTGCTTTTTTCTTTTGGTGCCGCAATCGTTGCTTCTTTGTAGCGCGCGGTATTACCGAACGTTTCGGGTCAGAATTGGCTGTCCTACAACTCAACTATAGCGGCATATCGATCCGATGCGATATCCATCTTGTTTTCACAAGTCTTCGTTTGAACCACCTCGAAACTCGCTGCGATTTTCCTTACCTTGGACCCTGTTCCATGTGTTCCATCGTGTAGGGTTTGCGCCCCACTGCGAGCTAGAATCACCCCTCCAGCTCGATGTCCCAATAGAGCCAGTCGCGCCATGTTTCGTGGAGGTAGTTGGGCGGGAAGCCCTTGCCGATATGCTGCAACTGCCAGCTGGTTGGGCGGATCGGATTGACCATGGTCATGCCCGCTTGCTTGGGTGTGCGACCGCCTTTCTTCATATTGCAGGGCGCGCAGGCACTCGCGATATTCTCCCATGTTGTCTTCCCGCCCAGACGGCGAGGGATCACATGGTCGAAAGTCAGATTCTCCTCGCTGCCGCAATATTGGCACGTGAAGCGATCGCGCAGGAACAGGTTGAAGCGGGTGAAAGCGGGAAACTCGCTCTGCTTCACATATTGACGCAGTGCGATCACCGAGGGGATTTTCATATCGAGCGAGGGCGAGTGAACCTCGCGGTCATAACATTCGATAATGTCGACGCGATCGAGGAACACCGCCTTGATCGCGGTCTGCCACGGCCACAGGCTCAGCGGGTAATACGACAAGGGTGTGTAGTCAGCATTCAAGACGAGCGCCGGGCAGCCTGCCAGATTGCGGCTTCCATCTTCATTGGCGCTTTTGAATTGCGCCGCTTGATCAATCAGTTCAGCTTTGAACACGTTGGTGCTCCCTCCTGATGGACATGAGAGGAGCATTTGCGCCAAAAAGCGTCAACCCTGTTACAGGGTGCGAATCCACAGGCAATTTTGATCGGTGCGGCCAAGGGAGAGGAGAACGGACATGGTAGTGACCCGCTTCGCCCCCAGTCCGAACGGTCCGTTGCATGTCGGCCACGCATTGTCGGCGATCACGGCGCATGATTTGGCGCGGGATGCTGGCGGCCGGTTTTTGCTGCGGATCGAGGATATCGATGGGGCGCGCAGTCGTCCCGAACTGGCAGATAGCTTCCGTGCGGATCTGGAATGGCTGGGTTTGGAATGGGAAGAGGTTCCGGCGCAATCTACGCGCTTGGCTGAGTATGAGGCAGCGGCCGAGCGGTTAAAGTCGGAGGGCTTGCTGTATCCGTGCCGATGCACGCGGACCGACATCAAAGCAGTCGCGACAGAATTTGGACCCGAAGGTCCGATCTATCCCGGCACTTGCAAGGAGCAGAAGATCGACCACTCGAAGCCGGTCGCATGGCGGCTGGACGTCTGGCGAGCTGTTGCTTTCGTTGGATTGCTCGAATGGGCTGATGCATCGGCGGGAATGCAGATTGCAACGCCAAAACAGCTTGGCGATGTCGTGGTTATGAGAAAGGACGCTCCGGCGAGTTACCACCTTGCGGCTACCATTGACGATGCTGCGGATAGCGTAACGCTAGTGACACGCGGGCAGGACTTGTTCGCTGCCACGCATATCCACCGGCTGTTACAGGCCCTGCTCGATCTGCCGGTGCCAAAGTGGCATCACCACCCGTTATTGCTCGACGAAACAGGAAAGAAATTAGCGAAACGTCGTGGCTCCCCATCGCTAGCCGACCTGCGCGAACAAGGCGTGGATGGTGCAAAGATTGCAAGCGATATTCGATCAAGCAGCTTTCCCATTGGAATGTCGCTGGCGAAGGACTAGATACTCGGCATGAACTATATTCTTATACCCGCTCTGATCATTCTGTTGATCCTCGTGCTCGTGTCGCTGGTCCGCGGGATCGTCGCTTTCATGAAGAGCACCAAGATCGATCTTGAAACCGGCGAGAGCCAAGACGCGACTGATATGCAGTTGATGCAGAACAAGATGATGTTCGCGCGGATCAAGTATCAAGCGCTTGCGATTGTTGTTGTTGCTATTCTGCTTGGCCTCACACGCGGTGGTTAAGCTCAACAAGATTTACACGCGCACTGGCGATGACGGCACGACCGGGCTGGTCGACGGGGCGCGCGCGAAGAAGCATTCGGCTCGGATTGCTGCAATTGGCGATGTTGACGAGGCCAATAGCGTCATTGGACTGGCATCCGGGTCGCTTCATGGCAGCGGGCATGACCGTTCGATCTCGCGAATCCAGAATGATCTGTTCGATCTTGGCGCGGACCTCGCAACTCCGCTCGGCGAATTTGGCAGTGAGGACTTCGAGCCGACCGAGATGGTGCTGCGCGTGGTTGCCGCACAAGTTGATTGGCTGGAAAATGCGATCGACGATATGAACGCAAATCTGGAACCGCTCACCAGCTTTATCTTGCCTGGCGGTACAGAAGCCGCAGCGCGTGCGCACATCGCAAGATCCGTGGTGCGCCGGGCAGAGCGTTCGGTAACAGCACTGGCTGATGCCGAGCCGGTCAATCCGCAAGCAATTGCCTATATCAACCGCTTGTCGGACTACTTTTTCGTCCTCGCGCGTGTGCTGAACGACAATGGCGCCGCAGACGTACAGTGGGTGCCCGGAGCTAATCGATAACAGGCTGATCGCAAACCGCTAGTCAGGGCTGGATCAAGCCGTTAACAGGCGCCTTTGCTGCAATTGCGAAGGAATATTTTGATGCGGAAAGTCGCGGTAATCGGTGCGGGTCAAATGGGTTCGGGCATTGCCCAGACTGTGGCGCAGCATGGTATTCAGATCATGCTGTCGGATATCGATCTGGCAGTGGCCGAGAAAGCCAAAGACGGCATCGAAAAGTCGCTCGGCAAGCTGGTCGGGCGCGGAAAAATCGAAATCGCCGATGCCGAATCCGCTTTGTCGCGGATTACCCCAATTGGCGAGAATGCGCCGATGGCTGAAGCTGATTTGATTATCGAAGCAGCAACCGAGCAGGAGCACATCAAGAAAGCGATTTTTGAAGCGGCTGGCAAAGTCCTGCGCGATGACGCGATTATGGCCAGCAACACCAGTTCGATACCAATCACTCGCATGGCCAACTTCGCGCCCGATCCGGCGCGTTTTATCGGGCTGCACTTTTTCAATCCCGTGCCGGTGATGGGTTTGATAGAGGTCATTCCCGGTCTTGCTACCGCTCAGAATACGACCGATCAGATCACGGCTTTTGCTGAAAGTCTCGGCAAAGAAGTTGTTCTCTCTCAGGATGAACCTGGCTTCGTTGTCAACCGCATCCTGTTGCCGATGATCAACGAGGCGATTTTCGTTCTTGGCCAAAGTACCGCCAATATCGAAGACATCGACAAAGGCTGCCGGCTGGGTTTGAACCACCCGATGGGGCCGTTGCAGCTCGCGGATTTCGTCGGGCTCGACACCTGCTTCGAGATTATCAAAGTGCTCTATGATACGACAGGCGACAGCAAATATCGCCCTGCGCCATTGCTGGTGAAATATGTCGAGGCCGGTTGGCTGGGCCGCAAAACCGGACGCGGCTTCTATGACTACTCGGGCGAAGCGCCAGTTCCTACGCGTTAGGAAAACGGCCTAAAGAGCAGCGCTCTTTCGCAGTAGCCATAACGCTGCGGCGAGTACGACTGCGAGTGCTGTTACAATATAACTCAGCCACCGCATATGCAGCACGCGGGGGGCATCAATGTCATGGGTGGAAAGACGTGTAAGCGTCTTGCAGGCGTTGCGCTGCGCCGACCAAGCTACCAGTCCGCCGATCAGTATGAATACCGTGGCGATTGCTTTTGCTAGCCACGGTGGATCAAACTCACCGAACAGGGCTCTGAAGCCCAGTCCGATACCAATTGCTGCGAAGGCGGTACGCATCCATCCGGCATAGGTCCGTTCAGTCGCTTGCACGGTGCGGTCTTCGGCTCAATCGGTGCGTTGTTCAGCTAAATCGTTAGAATCACTCTTTTTCGCCATCCCAACTACATAGATCAATGAATGTCGTCTTCAACACGTATACGCTCAATGGGTTCGTCCGCAGCTCTGCCCGGGGGGCGTTCGGAAGTGGTCCGTATCGGGCGCGTTTGAACGGATTGTGAAGCGTTGCTTTGCTGCACGATCATGGCTTCGTCATTGTCGTTATTGCTGGCACTTGGCTTCGTAGTCGGGCTGGGATCGAAGCCTTCAGCCGTATCGATGAGCTCGTCGTCCTCAAAAAACTCGGATATCGGAGGGTTGGCTTGTGGAGCCGCCGCTTCGGATTGCACCACCGTGGCGGGCTTAGCTTCGTCAGCGACTTGGGCTTCGTTCTCTCCAGTGAAGTCTTTGGATATCTTCATCAGCAAGCCGTCTTCACCCTCCGAGCCGACAAGCCGGGAGAGGCCGAACATGATCAGGCCAAGAAAAACCAGCGAAGCGAGGCCGTTGCGAGAGATAAATGAACCCATGAAGGGATATTAGCCGAAAATTCCTTAAATTTCGGTAGACTCGGCTGTGCGCTTCAATTCGTAGAGCAATTCGAGGGCGTCGCGCGGAGACAGGGCGTCTAGATCGAGCTGTTCGAATTGCTGGCGGAGCTTGGTATCGGCGCTTTCTTCTTCTGGCTCTGCAACAGCTGCAAACAGCGGTAAATCACCAAGTCCTGCGGCCAATCCGCCCGTTTCCGCACGGCCTTTCTCCAACTTGTCGAGAACCGACTTAGCCCGAGAGACGACCGGCTTGGGAATGCCCGCCAGTCGGGCTACGGCCAGACCATAGCTGCGATCTGCGGGACCTTCCGCAAGTTCGTGCAGCAACACCAGATCGCCCTTCCATTCGCGGGCCCGGACATGGTGCAGCGACAACGCATCACAGCTATCGGCCAATCGTGCGAGTTCGTGATAGTGGGTGGCGAACAAGCATCGGCAGCGATTGGTTTCATGCACTGCCTCGACTACCGCCCATGCCAAGGCCAGGCCGTCATAGGTCGACGTGCCGCGCCCGACTTCGTCTAGGATCACAAAGCTCCGCTCGGTTGCTTGCGAGAGGATCGCGGCCGTCTCGACCATCTCAACCATGAAAGTCGAACGTCCGCGCGCCAGATTGTCCGACGCGCCCACGCGGCTGAACAACCGATCCACCAGACCGATTGTCGCGCTGGACGCAGGTACAAAGCCGCCTGCTTGGGCAAGCAGTATGATTAGCGCATTCTGCCGCAGAAAAGTCGATTTACCACCCATGTTGGGGCCGCCGATTAGCCACAGGCGATCTTCTTCACTCAGCGCGCAATCATTGGCGACAAAGCGATCATCGCTGGCGGCCAAAGCCGCCTCCACCACGGGATGCCTTCCTGCTGCGATATCTAGGCAACTATCCTTGCAAATATCCGGCTTGCACCAATCGCCTTCAGCAGCGCGTTCGGCTTGTCCGGCGGAGACATCCAGCCTCGCTAGGGCAGATGCCGTTGCTGCAATGGCTTGGCGCGCGGCAATGACCTGATCAGTCAGGTCTTCAAAATGCGCTTCCTCCGCCGTCAGCGCATGTCCGCCCGCTTCGGCAATGCGTCCTGCCTCTTCATGCAAAGAGAGTGAGTTGAAGCGCACTGCGCTGGCCATAGTCTGCCGGTGCGTGAACCCGCTATCTGGCACCATTAGTGCGTCGGCATGTTTGGGTGGCACTTCGATGAAATAGCCGAGCACGCCATTATGCTTGATCTTAAGCGAGGCGATGCCGGTATCTTCCCGATAGCGCGCTTCGAGCGCCGCGATTGCGCGCCGCGCATTGCCCGAAACTTGGCGTAGCTCGTCGAGCGCGGCGTCATATCCTTCAGCGATGAATCCGCCATTCTGCCGTTCGGTTGGTGGTGATGCGACCAGCGCGCGTTGCATCAGATCAACCAACGCCCCGTGACCGCCCATCGCAGGAAGAAGCCTTTCGAGCAGGGTAGGGTGATCGCTCTTTTGGCTCAGGAAGTCACGAATGCGCCGCGCTTCGGCCAAGCCATCGCGAATTTGCCCGAGATCACGCGGGCTGCCTCGGCCCGCTACCACTCGACCCAAAGCTCGTCCGATATCGGGAAGCGCGCGAAGTACTTCGCGCAGATCGGCGCGTAGCAGTGGGTCTTGGTGCAAATACTGCACCAGCGCGAGTCGCTCCGAAATAGCGATCAGATCGCAAAGCGGCGCGGCCAGATCGTCAGCCAGTTGCCGTGCACCCGCGCCGGTAACACAGCGATCCACGGCGGCAATCAGACTACCTGCGCGCCCGCCTTGTTGAGAGGTGAGAATTTCCAGACTTGCCCGCGTGGCCTCGTCCATTGCCATTTGCGCGTCGCTCGCGCGCAGTTGCGGAGGAAGCAGCAGCGGTAAATTCCCGCGGCCGACATGATCGAGATAGGTAATCAGCCCCCCTGCGGCGGCCAGCATTTCGCGCGTAAAATCACCAAATGCATCGAGGGTTTTTACCTCATGGATCGCTTTGAGTTGCCGCTCTCCATCGTCGCTTCCGAAGTCACCTCGAGGCCTCTCGATCACATCGTCGATTGCACGATTGAACCCCTCGGGCGCAACGACTTCACTGGCTCCGATCTGTGCGAGCGAAGCATTCACATCTAATGGTTCGCAGCGTTGCAAAATCATCTGACCAGTAGAGATGTCGCAGCTGGCTATTCCGATAGCTCCACGCACTTCGCAGATGGCGGCAAGAACATTGGCGCGGCGCGGTTCGAGCAATGCTTCCTCGGTCAGCGTGCCTGCGGTTACGAACCGCACAATGTCCCGCTTCACCAGCGTTTTTGAAACTGGAGTGCCTTCTTTCTTGGCACGGATTTTGGCTTCTTCGGGCGTCTCGACCTGCTCGGCAATCGCAACGCGGCATCCGGCTTTGATCAACTTTGCAAGATACCCTTCGGCAGCGTGCACCGGCACGCCGCACATCGGGACGGGATTGTCCTGATCTTTGCCACGTGCGGTTAGGGCGATATCGAGAATGCCCGATGCGATCTTCGCATCTTCGAAAAACAGCTCGAAGAAATCACCCATCCGGTAGAACAGCAGGCAGCCTTCGGCCTCCTGCTTCAAAGCATGATATTGCTCCATCATCGGTGTGGACTTGCCCGCCATAGGATCGGGTTACGCGCGGGCGGCTCGATTCGGGAAGGGGCAGGGTGATGCCTTTCCCCTATCGCATTGCGCCAAGCTGGTTTAAACGGCGATCAGCAGTTTACAGCAGAGGGATTACCTACGTGGCAAACGACAAAAATGCAGGGTTCACCAAACGCGAAGCATTGTTTTACCACGAGACAATCCGGCCCGGCAAAATCGAGATTGTCGCTTCCAAGCCGATGGCAACGCAGCGCGATCTGGCGCTGGCCTATTCCCCGGGTGTTGCTGTACCGGTTCAGGCCATCGCGGATGATCCGGCCAATGCAGCGAAATACACCGCGCGCAGCAATCTGGTCGCGGTGATTTCAAACGGTACGGCCATTCTTGGCATGGGTAATTTGGGTGCATTGGCATCCAAGCCCGTGATGGAGGGCAAGGCGGTTCTGTTTAAGCGTTTCGCCGATGTAGATTCTATCGATATCGAGCTCGCAACAGAAGATCCGGACGCCTTTATCGAAGCGGTTGCCCTGATGGAGCCGAGCTTCGGCGGGATAAATTTGGAAGACATCGCCGCGCCTGAATGCTTCATTATTGAGCAAGCGCTGCGCGAGCGGATGAATATTCCGATCATGCATGATGACCAGCACGGCACGGCGATTATTGCCGCCGCTGGCCTGATCAACGCCTGTCACTTGACCGGGCGTGATTTCAAAGACGTGAAGATGGTTGTGAACGGGGCGGGCGCGTCTGCGCTTGCCTGTACTGCGCTGATAAAGAGCATCGGCGTACCGCATGAGAATGTGACCGTGTGCGACCGGTCTGGGCCAATTTACCCGGGCCGCGAAAAGGTCGATCAGTGGAAAAGCGCCCACGCGGTCGAGACAGAAGCGCGTACGCTGGAAGAAGCGCTAGACGGTGCCGATATTTTCCTCGGGCTGTCTGCCGCTGGTGCGCTCAAGCCGGAATGGGTCAAGAAAATGGCGGATAAGCCGATCATCTTCGCAATGGCCAATCCTGACCCCGAGATTACGCCGGACGACGCCAAAGCCGTCCGTCCCGATGCGATTATCGCAACGGGCCGTTCGGACTTCCCCAATCAGGTGAACAATGTTCTCGGTTTCCCATTCATTTTTCGCGGCGCGCTGGATGTGCAAGCGACTGCGATCAACGAGGAAATGAAAGTCGCCGCGGCGCATTCGATTGCCGAGCTGGCCCGCCGCCAAGTGCCCGAGGAAGTGGCCGCTGCCTACGGCAAGAACCACAAGTTCGGCACCGACTACATCATCCCTGCGCCATTCGATCCGCGCCTGATGGAAGTTGTCTCGTCAGCCGTCGCGAAAGCAGCGATGGATTCGGGCGTTGCGCTCGCGCCGATCGAAGATTTTGAAGCCTATGGGCAGTCTCTTAAGGCGCGTCTCAATCCGACGACATCGGTTCTTACGAACACCTATGAGACAGCAAAGGCCAATCCAAAACGTGTCGTGTTTGCCGAGGCAGAAGAAGAAGTCGTGCTGCGCGCGGCGATCCAATTCCGTGACTTTGGATACGGCACACCGGTTCTGGTGGGCCGGACCAAAGCTATCGCCGACAAAATGCATATGTTGGGCGTCGAGGATCATCGCGATTTCGAAATCCAGAACTCGAAAGACAGCGAACATGTTCCTGCGATGGTCGACTATCTCTATGAGCGACTGCAGCGCAAAGGTCATACGCGCCGTGATGTTGGCCGGATGGTCAATCAGGAACGGAACGTCTTTGCCGCGCTGCTTGTGGCGCTGGGTCATGGCGATGCGATGATTTCGGGCGTCACGCGAACCTTCGCGCAGACAGCGCGCGAAGTTAATCTGGTGCTCGATTCAAAAGAAGACGCGCTGCCTTTCGGTATCCATATGATGATCGGCAAGAACCACACGACATTCCTTGCCGACACGACCATCAACGAACGCCCGAGCGCTGAAGAGCTTGCGCATATTGCACGCGAAACCGCTGCCGTTGCACGCCGGATGGGCCACGAACCGCGTGTAGCGTTCCTGTCATATTCGACCTTTGGCAATCCGAGTGGGAAATGGCTCGACAATATTCGCGGAGCGGTAGCGATCCTCGATCAGGAAGATCCTGGCTTTGAGTATGAAGGCGAAATGGCACCCGATGCTGCGCTGAACCCGAAAGTCATGGAGCTATATCCGTTCAATCGCCTGTCTGGCCCCGCCAATGTGCTGATTATGCCCGGTCTGCAATCGGCCAACCTGTCTGCAAAAATCCTGCGCGAATTGGGCGGAGATGATACGATTGGCCCGATGTTGATCGGGATGGAGAAACCGGTGCAGATCGTTCCGATGACCGCAATCGCACCTGATGTACTGACGCTGGCGGTGTTGGCTGCCGCGGGGGTGGTGGGGTGAGCTTACTCGCCGCCAGCAACGGAGCGTAGCCATTTACTGACTGGCTCCACGAACAATTCTGGCCGACTTTCCCCGTCGCTCCAAGCATAGGCGGAAACTGGGTCTGGGTAGATGCGTAGCCCATGGCCAGCATGCGGAATCTCGAGCCATGTCGCAGAGCCGGGGCGCAACCGATTGATCGTATCGACAATGACGCGATGGCTTTGGCGGGGTTCGAACTGATCGTATTCGCCATAGATCACCATCACGGGCTTCTTGATCCGGACCCAAGCCGACAGCCAGTCTTTTTCGGCAGCTTGCCAGTGCCATGCGTGAGGGCGGCCATAATGCGGTTTGGTATCTGTCCCGAGCAGTGAGTTCCAGACGCCTGCTAGATGAGGATGAGCCTCTTCAATGGCTTCGGGCGTCATTTTGTCGAGCAGATAGTAGCGCTGAAATTCCATCCGGCGCAGCATCTCTGCGTGGATCTTGTCAGGTGCGAAATCGGCTTGTCGTTCGAGCTGCTGCCTATCGAAATGCACCATCCGCTCGAGATATGTCAGGGCCCCGCCGCCTTGGACAATAACTCCAGCAACATCATTTCCGTCTGCGACAAGCGGTGCTGTCGTCGAACCCAAACTGCTGCCATATATCACGATCCGGTCCGAATCGACCCAGTGATCCTTCGATATTTGGGCCAACGCCTCGCGGTAGTGGCGTACCTCGGTATTGTAATCGAGCGCGTTGCAGCCCGGCCCTTCGCTTGATCCTTCACCCGCTCTATCAACGCGGATGAGGGCATAGCCAGCAGCCAGCGCCAGCCGTTCTTCTGAACTGACACGATTCTCGCGAGGCGCGACGGAACCGCACGATACCCACTGGGTAAGAAACAGCGCGGGCAATGGCGCCTGCGAGCCTGTCGGTCTGCTAACATAGCCAGACAGGGTAAGGCCCTCGGTCGTCGAGACGGAGACTGTCTTATGCTCAAGCGCGGAAGCCTCTTGCGCTGATGCATGGGCCGAATGGGCCAAAGTAAAAACGAACAGGGCGGATGCTAGAATACGGTAAATCATGCGGCGAGAATGCCGCGGATCAGGGGTGGATCAAGCTCGCCGGGACGAAGGGACGAAATCCAGCAGATTGCGATACGCGTTGCCAACCGGCAAACGCTTGCCATTTGTGAGCAGCACTCCCTGCCGGTCCAGTCGTGCAACTGATTTGCGCCGGACCACGTAAGATCTGTGTATCTGACAAAGCGCACTGGCGTCGCTTTCTAGCAATGCAGCAAGCGTCGATCTAACAAGTACGGGCGGACCGTTAGAGCGGTGCAGTTCCACATAATTGCCTGCGGCACGGGCCCAATCGAAATCCTGCAGGTGCCCATCACTTGTAGTGCTCTTTGTTCGGTTCTCGCGAGTTCTTAGGGCCAGTATGCCAAGGACCGTAGCTGAAACTGCCAATCCGGGTAGCCGACGCACGATCTCAAAGTCCAAATCGGTGCGGTATTCCCCGTAAATTGGTAACTCGATGGCGAGCGAGACGATCATGGCTACGGTCAGTGCGCAGCAGACTGTCCTCAGCTTGTGGAAGTGGCGCGCAGTTTCGACAGCCGCGATCCACGGCACGATGTTGATGACACCCCACGCAACCGCGTTGAAAAGAGTTTCCGGATTGCCGGCGAAGTAATTGTAGAGCAGACAATAGACCGCATTTAAGGCAACTGCAGCGAAGCATAGGGCCGTCAGCCTTAGCGTTATCGGATAGTTTTGATATGCTGCGAGCACCGACCTTCTCCAACCAAACCGTCGTTCTATTTCCGCTGATACCGGAAATACCACACTTCATGTCCGAACACTTCGCGCGCCTTTTTCTCGTAGCGGGTTTGGCTCCAGCCGCCGGGGCGGTTTTGCCAGTCTGACGGGCTTTCAGCGAGCCATTCGAACTCGTCTGTGTGGCGGCGCATTACCATCAGAGCGTGACGCAGATAGATATCATGATCGGTGCCGAAACGAAATTCGCCGCCAGGTTTGAGTTTCGCTGCGATCATTTGCACCGGACCGTCATTCATCATCCGCCGCTTGGCATGACGGGCTTTGGGCCATGGGTCAGGATGCAGCAAATAGACGAAGCTAAGCGCACCATCTGGAATGCGCGCCAATACTTGCAGCGCGTCCCCGTGGTGGAGGCGGATATTGGGTAAGCCGCGCTCTTTCGTATGGGTGAGCGCGCCTGCGACACCATTCAAAAACGGCTCGGCCCCGATAAATCCGTGATCGGGCAGCATATCGGCGCGGTCGGCCATATGTTCGCCAGAACCGAAGCCGATTTCAAAATGCATCGGCCGGTCGTCGCCGAACAAGCCTTGCGACGTGACGTCGCCTTCCAATGGTACAGCAATCTTAGTCAGGAAATTCTCGACCAGATCTTGTTGGCTCGCGCGCAGGGGTTTGCCTTGGCTACGGCCGTACAAGCGGTTGAGTGTCGTTGGATCGCCGGGCTTGTGAGCAGTCATGGTGGAGCGTTTAGGCGGCTTTGTGTATGGTCTCAAGCAGCGGGGGTCTGTTTGTTTAGACCCTCAGTCGCCGGGCGGAATGCATCCGCATTCCTTGGCTACCTCGCATAAGCTCGGGCGCGCAGTCGCGCTTGCGGTTCACTGGTCGTGAACCGAACCGTTCCAAGCCATCGATATTCGTTTTGAATCTTGGCCGCGGTAGCCACAGGGAGCGAAAGCGAGGATATCGCGCGCCGGATGGCGTACGGAAAACAAGTAAACCACATACAAAAACGCGCCCAGAGTTCTTCAACTCGGGGCGCGCTCTCGCTGTATCAGGAGACTAAAAACTTAGGCAGCTTCTGCGGCTGCTTCTGGATCGCGCAGGACGTAACCACGGCCCCACACCGTTTCGATGTAGTTTTCGCCATCACATGCGTGGCTGAGCTTTTTGCGCAGCTTGCAAATGAAGACATCGATAATCTTGAGTTCGGGCTCATCCATGCCGCCATAAAGGTGGTTGAGGAACATTTCCTTGGTGAGCGTTGTGCCTTTGCGGAGCGAAAGCAGCTCCAGCATGGCGTATTCTTTGCCGGTCAGGTGAACACGGGCGCTGTCGACTTCAACAGTCTTCGCATCGAGGTTCACGGCCAGTTTGCCGGTGCGGATGATCGATTGGCTGTGGCCTTTCGAACGGCGCACAACGGCATGAATGCGGGCAACCAGCTCTTCGCGGTGGAAAGGCTTGGTTACATAATCGTCAGCGCCGAAGCCGAAGCTGCGGATCTTGCTGTCCATTTCGGCAATGCCGGAAAGGATGAGAACGGGTGTTTGTACCTTGGCGACGCGCAGCTTCTTGAGCACGTCATAGCCGTGCATGTCTGGCAGGTTCAGGTCGAGCAGGATGATATCGTAATCATACAGCTTGCCCAGATCGAGCCCTTCTTCGCCCAGATCGGTCGCGTAGACATTAAAGCCTTCGGTGGTTAGCATTAACTCGATAGCTTTGGCCGTTGTTGGCTCGTCTTCGATCAACAGTACACGCATGGGTGGCTCCCCTCTTGCCCAAATCAGTCTGGTAACACTTCGCTAAGAGGTGTTGCCGTGGATTAACCACACAACATCTGAACAAAAAAGGTTAACGCGCGGTAAACACCGTTAACACTTTTTTGGTGTGACCTTCGGGACTCACCCCAAAGCCTGCAGCTTTTTCGCCCTTCGGCGCTGCACGCTGCTGCCGATGCCCATAGCTTCGCGATATTTCGCTACCGTCCGGCGGGCAATATCGAAGCCTTCGCCTTTGAGCATTTCAACAAGCTTATCATCGGAGAGAATTTTCTTCGGGTCTTCGGCATCGGTGAGCGCTTTGATCCGGGCCTTTACTGATTCAGACGAGGCACCGCCTTCACCATCGGCGCCGCCGCCGACCCCGCTCATAAAGAAGTATTTGAGTTCAAACGTGCCGCGATCGCAATGGAGGTATTTATTGGAAGTTACGCGACTGACCGTGCTTTCATGCATTTCGATCTCTTCAGCGACTTCGCGCAGCGTCAGCGGACGTAATTCGGATACGCCGTTGCGGAAGAAGCCGTCCTGCTTCTTAACAATCTCGGCCGCCGTCTTGAGGATTGTCTTTTGTCGCTGGTCGAGCGCTTTGATCAGCCAGTTTGCATCATTGAGCTTCTCATTAAGCCAGCCGCGTGACTCTTTATCAGTGCAACCCTGTTTGAGTTCAATGAAGTAGCCGCGATTGACAACAAGGCGCGGAAGCGTCGCTTCATTAAGTTTTATGTCCCAGCCATCTGCATCATTCTGCGCAATAAGAATATCCGGCACGACTGCGCTTTCTGGTGTGCCGCCATAGGCTAGGCCCGGCTTTGGATCGAACTCGCGTAGCTCGCCGAGCATATCGGCAAAATCTTCGTCATCGACATCGCACATTCGCTTGAGCCGGGCGAATTCACCCCTCGCAACAAGATCGAGGTTCTCGATCAGTCGCTCCATACAGGGATCGTAGCGATCAATTTCTTTCGCTTGCAGCGCGAGGCATTCGCTTAAATTTCTAGCGCCGACACCGGTCGGGTCGAGGGTTTGGACAGCCTCTAGCGCTTGTTCGGTTTCCACGAGTGAGACACCCAGCTCGGCAGCGATCTCTCGCGGTTGACTGCGTAGATATCCGGCTTCGTCAAGCTGGCCGATAAGATTGCGGGCAATGAACTCTTCGCGGGCATCGGAGCAGGCGGCACCGACTTGCTCGTGCAGATGGTCAGCGAGCGATATCGAGTCCGCACTGCTTTCCTCTATTCCTGGCAGGTCATCTGCAGTTGCACCTGATCCTGCGGCACCCCATTCGCCGTCTCCGGTGTCACGGTCCACATCAATTGCTGTCTTGTCGATGTCGAGCGCTGCCTCTTCACCCACAGGTGCATCGGCCGCCGGTTCGTTCATGGATTCGTCTTTGACGGGTGCATCCTCGCTCCGAAGTTCCCCTGCTTCCAGCAGCGGATTGGCTTCGAGCGCATCACCGATGAAGGTTTCGATTTCCAGATTGGACAGCGCCAGCAGCTTGATCGCCTGCTGCAATTGCGGCGTCATTACCAGCGATTGCGACTGTCTGAGGTCTAGGCGCGGGCCCAAGGCCATGGATCAGGTTTCCGCCATCCTGCTCATTACAGAGTGAAGCCTTCGCCTAGGTAGAGGCGCTTTACATTCTCGTCAGCGACCAAGTCTTGCGGAGTTCCAGCGAACAGAACCTGCCCGCCATAGATGATGCAGGCACGGTCGACGATTTCCAGTGTCTCGCGAACATTGTGATCGGTGATCAACACGCCGATCCCGCGTGTCTTCAGATCTTTGACCAGATCGCGGATATCGCTGATCGACAGTGGATCAATTCCGGCGAAGGGCTCGTCCAGCAGCATGATTGACGGCTTTGCTGCCAGTGCGCGGGCAATTTCGCAGCGGCGACGTTCACCGCCCGAGAGCGCCATTGCCGGCGATGTCCGCAGACGCTCCAATCCAAATTCGTCGAGCAATCGCTCCAATTCTGCGCTGCGTGTGTCAGCATCAGGCTCGACCATTTCGAGCACGCAGTTGATATTCTGTTCAACCGTCATTCCGCGAAAAATGCTCGTTTCTTGCGGCAGGTAGCCGAGCCCGAGAATTGCACGGCGATACATCGGCAGTTTGGTAACATCGTCGCCGTCCATCAGGATCCGGCCCGAATCCGGCTTCACCAATCCCATGATGGAGTAGAAGCAGGTTGTCTTACCTGCGCCGTTCGGGCCGAGCAGGCCAAGGACTTCACCCTTGCCGACAGTAAGCGAGATATCGGTGAGGACGGCGCGTTTATCATAGCTCTTGGCGATGGAAATGACTTCCAATCCGCCATTGGGCATCGGGGCCGTCGCTGCGACCGGCTCAGTTCGTTCTGCGGTTTCCTGCATGCTCATAGACTGCCCATGTAGCATTCCGAGTCCCGTTGAGAAGCCGTTTTCTGCAAACTGGCAAGATTCGTGCATGGTGTATCGGGGCATGGTCAAAGCCCCTTGTGGTTACTGCGCTTGATTGTCGGGCCAGACTTTGAAATACTCCGACTCGGGACGAGGACATTGGGAGAAAGCGTATGAACAAGGCGCTTAATGACGCTCACGAGACATCGGGGCGGGGCAAAGATTGGCGAAAGAGCATGAGCGATCATGTGGCCTTTGCGCTGTTGGTCTATACTGGCATCCATATTTTCGCGACCGTTGGCGCCATGAAGGCGACCGGTCTCAAAACAGGCGCATTGTTTGCGCTGTGTTTCCTAGTCGCAGCGATTATTCCTGCATTGCGCAAGTTTGAGCGTCGCTGGACGACGCTGAGCGATGAGCAGGCGGTCGACCCCGATTATGCTCCGGCCTTCCGGCGTGATCTGGCCTTCCTGTGGATTCTGGCAATTGGTCTGCCTTTCGCGCTGACCTTTATGTTCAGGGCGATGGCGGGTTGAATTGTAAGCGCTGAATTAGTGCGGGGGCGTTGCCTCTGCTCATCTGCCACTCTAGGTCCGGACAATGACATTACGGGCCAGTTTCTGACATGATTACCTCCTCCGAGGCGCAGGATCGCTGCGCGCAATTGATCGATCTTGCGACCAAAGCCGGTGCGGATGCTGCCGATGCAGTGACCGCTGCGAGTGCGTCCGAGAGTGTTTCAGTGCGGCTTGGTGCATTGGAAGATGTTGAGCGATCCGAAGGCGAGGAAATCGGCTTGCGGGTGTTTGTCGGCCGGCGCTTTGCAACAACCAGCACCAGCGATTTTTCCGCAAGCGGGTTGAGTGATTTGGCGAAACGCGCGGTCGCCATGGCCAAGCTAGCGCCCGAAGATCCCTATGCAGGGCTTGCCCCTGAGCACTTGCTGGCAACCGGCACAGCGCGCGATCTCGACGTGTGTGACCCTGCAGAACCCACGCCGAGCGAGATTAAAGCGCGTGCTTTGCACGTCGAAGATGCTGCCCGCGCCGTTTCGGGTGTGACCAATAGCAATGGCGCAAGTGCAGGCTTCTCGCGGTCGATCTCGGCATTGGTCACCAGCCATGGTTTTTCGGCGGGTTACGAAGCCACCAGCCACAGTCTGAGCGCAAGTATGATCGCAGGCGAAAGCGAGACGATGCAACGCGACTACGACTATCGCGTCGCTCGGCACCTGTCCGATCTACCATCAGTCGAATCGATCGGCAAAAATGCGGGTGAGCGCTCGGTTGCGCGGCTCAACCCTGGAACTCTGCCCAGCGGCGCGATGACGGTCGTGTTCGATCCGCGTGTAGGCGGCACACTTGTCTCTCACCTTCTCGGCGCGATGAGCGGGATGGCCATCGCACGGCGATCCAGCTTCTTACTCGACCGGTTGGACGATGATCTGTTTGCCAAGTCGATCCGGATCATGGATGATCCGCACAAAATGCGAGGGCCGCGTTCGCGACCTTTTGATGGCGAGGGTTTGCCAACCGCGCCTCGTGCAATCGTAGAGAATGGCAGAGTAACCGGGTGGTTGCTCAACGTCGCGTCGGCCAAGCAATTGGCGCTAGCACCAACCGGCCACGCATCTCGCGGTGCCGGAGGCTCACCGGGTGTCTCGGCGAGCAATGTTCATGTTGAGGCTGGCGATGTGACACGCGATGAGCTGATCGCGGACATCAAGGATGGCGTGCTCGTCAACGAGCTAATCGGGCAAGGCGTCAACGGGATTACCGGTGACTATAGCCGCGGTGCATCAGGCTTCCGTATCAGCGACGGCAAAATTGCTGGCCCGGTTTCCGACTTCACAATAGCCGGCAATCTGATCGCTATGTTCGCGAACCTAACGCCAGCAAATGATCTGGAAATGTACCGCGCCATTAATGCCCCGACGTTGCGGGTCGATGGCATGACGATAGCTGGCGGCTGAGCCGCTGGCTTACTTTCCGGCCAGTGCGATGGCTTCCAACACCACTCGCTTCGCCTCCTCGGCATCACCCCAATTGCCGACGCGGACCCATTTTTCGGGCTCCAGGTCTTTGTAGTGGGTGAAGAAGTGTTCGATTTGTTGGAAGATGATCGAGGGTAAATCCTTGGTCTCACCGACATCCGAATAATATGGGAACGTCGTATCCACTGGCACGCAGACTAGCTTTTCATCACCGCCATGCTCGTCTTCCAGATTAAGAACGCCAATCGGGCGGGCGCGCACTACCGAACCCGCGATGAAGGGCGTGCGGGCAATGACCAGCGCATCCAGCGGATCGCCATCGGGCGATAGGGTGTGCGGAATAAACCCGTAATTGGCGGGATAGCGCATCGGCGTGTGCAGAATACGGTCGACAAACAAAGCGCCTGAATCCTTGTCGAATTCATATTTCACCGGCTCGCCGCCGGTTGGCACTTCGATGATGACGTTGAGGCTTTCGGGCGGATTGTCGCCGATGCTGAGTTTGCTGATATCCATGCACTGCTCAATAGCGACGGGCAGCGGCTCCGCCAACAAAGAAAATGCTGCACTGCGGCAAAGTGACTATATCGCAGGCTATATTGCGAGCGGCGCGGCAACCGCCTAAGCGGCACCCATGAGC
Organism: Pontixanthobacter sp. CEM42; assembly: GCF_017812015.1. GTDB lineage: Bacteria > Pseudomonadota > Alphaproteobacteria > Sphingomonadales > Sphingomonadaceae > Pontixanthobacter. The sequence continues at coordinate 662,797 of NZ_JADQTN010000002.1, forward strand.
AAGAATACGCCCAAAGCGATACGTGGAACGCAGGATATTTTCGGCCCCGATGCGGAGGCATTTGCCTTTGTCGTTGAGACATTCGAGCGCGTCCGCAAACTCTACCGCTTCCGCCGCGCGGAAATGCCGGTGTTTGAAAAGACCGAAGTGTTCGCGCGCTCGCTCGGCGAAACAACCGATGTCGTTTCGAAGGAAATGTACTCATTCGAAGATCGCGGCGGGGATTCGCTGACGCTGCGCCCGGAATTTACGGCTGGGATTGCGCGTGCTTATTTGACCAATGGTTGGCAGCAGCACGCGCCGCTGAAGCTGGCAACGCACGGCCCCCTGTTTCGGTATGAGCGCCCGCAAAAAGGCCGCTATCGTCAGTTCCACCAGATTGATGCGGAGATTATCGGCGCGGGTGAACCACAGGCTGATGTCGAATTGCTGGCGATGGCCGATCAGCTTCTGAAAGAACTGGGTATTGAGGATGTCACGCTGCATCTCAACACGCTGGGCGATGGGGAAAGTCGCGAAGCATGGCGCGCGGCACTCGTGGAGTATTTCCGCGCGGTCAAAGACGAGTTGAGTGAAGATTCGCAAGAGCGGCTGGAGAAGAACCCGCTGCGAATTCTCGACAGCAAGGATCGTAAGGACAAACCCTTCCTCGCTGATGCACCGAAGATTGATGACTTTCTGTCCGACGAAGCACGCGCGTTTTTTGAAGCGGTGACCAGCGGGCTGGATGCAGCAGGCGTCAAATGGAAACGCGCTGAAGCTTTGGTGCGAGGTCTGGATTATTACCGCCACACGGCGTTTGAATTTATTCCGGACGAGGGGAGTGTGTCTGCGGATGCTTTGGGCAGCCAGAGCACGGTGCTCGGTGGCGGGCGCTATGATGGGTTGATTGAGAACCTCGGTGGCTCGGCCACGCCCGCGGTGGGTTGGGCTGCAGGTATTGAGCGGCTGGCTATGTTGGTTGGTGATCGAGCGGACGACTTGCTTGAAGTCGCAATCGTTGCCGAGCATGCTGCACGCGAGTCGGAAGCCGCTGAGTTGGTCGCGCGCTGCCGACGGCGTGGTTTTCAGACAGAACTGTTTGCGACCGGGAGTCCGAGAAAGCGGTTCGACAAAGCGAGGAAAGCCGAGCCAGCAGTTCTAGTATCATTCGATGTTCGAGAGGGTAAAGACACAACGAAGTTTGCTTGGTTCGAGAGTACTTCAGGTCGTGTCGAAGAAGCCAAGGCGTTCTTGAGCGAATTTCAGAGCGCATCTGAGATATAATGAATATCCCCGAAGAACGCCTTGTCCAAATTGTGAACCGATTCGCTGAACTCGAAGCGCGGATGGCGTCGGGTACGCTCGAGGGAGAGGAATTCGTCAAGGCGAGCCGCGATTATGCGGAGTTGGAACCTGTCGCGCGTAGTGCGCAGGATGTGCAGGCGATTCGTGAGGAAATTGCCGGGCTGGAGGACATGCTCTCTGATCCTGAAATGAAAGCGATGGCCGAGGAAGAGCTTCGCGGATTGCGTGAAAGCCTGCCCGGGAAAGAACGCGCGCTTGCCATTGCCATGCTTCCGCGCGATTCTGCCGACAGCCGTCCAGCGATGCTGGAAATCCGCGCTGGTACCGGCGGTGATGAAGCGGCACTCTTCGCAGGCGATCTCTACCGGATGTATGAGAAATTCGCATCTGAGCAGGGGTGGAAAGTCGAGCCGGTCAGCATGAGCGCCTCGGAAGTCGGCGGCTTCAAGGAAGTCGTTGCCAATGTCACCGGTACCGGCGTGTTCGCCAAGATGAAATTCGAAAGCGGTGTCCACCGCGTGCAGCGTGTGCCCGTGACCGAAAGCGGCGGACGCATCCATACGTCGGCGGCGACTGTAGCGGTTCTCCCTGAACCGGATGAAGTCGATGTCCATGTCGATCCGAATGATTTGAAGGTCGATATCTATCGCGCCTCTGGCGCAGGCGGTCAGCACGTCAATACGACCGATTCCGCAGTACGTCTGACACACTTGCCGACTGGCCTAGTGGTGATCCAGCAGGACCAACGTAGCCAGCACAAAAACCGCGACAAGGCGATGCAGGTGCTGCGCACGCGGCTGTATGATCTGAAGCGCGCAGAAGCTCATGGCGCAGAGGCGGAAGCGCGCAAAGCAATGGTCGGTTCGGGCGACCGCTCCGAACGCATCCGCACTTATAATTTCCCGCAGGGCCGCGTGACCGATCACCGGATTGGATTGACGCTGCATAAACTGCCGGAAGTGCTCGAGGGGGCAGGCCTCACCGAATTGGTCGATGCCTTGATCGCTGAGGATGAGGCAAAGCGCTTGGCCTCGCTCGATTCGTGAAGCTGGGGCAGTGAAAGTCTCAGACGCGTTGCGTGACGCTGCAAAACTGCTCAGCGAGACATCTGATACCGCGCGGCTCGATGCGGAGTTGCTGATGGCGGAAGCCATGGAGATTTCACGTTCCGATATGTTGCTGCGGGCAGTTGACCTCGAAGTGCCATTGCGTTTCGAACGATTGGTCGAGCGACGGGCTCAGCACGAACCGATTGCCCACATCCTGGGTCATCAGGAGTTTTACGGGCGCGAATTTTTGGTGACGCCAGATGTTCTGATCCCGCGCGGTGATAGTGAGACTATTGTCGATGTAGCGCTCTCGCAATGCACGGATGATGCGCGAATGCTCGATCTTGGTACGGGGTCAGGAGCACTCCTGCTGACATTGCTCGCTGAAAAGCCGAATGCCAGCGGTGTAGGCGTCGATGCGTCGCTGAGCGCTGTTGCAATCGCTGCGTCAAATGCTGCGCGGTTGAGCGTGTCGGAACGCGCTCACATTTTACATCGCGACTGGAAAGATGCAGACTGGACCGATGATCTTGGCCTGTTCGATCTGATCGTCGCCAATCCGCCCTATGTCGAAACCGCTGCGGAGTTGGATCCGTCAGTGCGCGACTTCGAACCAGCGCAAGCTCTCTTCGCCGGTCCTGATGGTCTGGATGACTACCGCATTGTCATTCCGCAAATACGCAACTTGCTTACCGATGGGGGCATCGCCGTCCTCGAAATCGGCCATACTCAAGACGCTGCGGTCTCTGAAATCGCCTCCAAATCTGGCTTCTCTGTCGGGCTTCACCGCGATCTTGCCCACAGGCCGCGCGCCTTACTGCTGAGATAAGGGCTTGGCAAAGCTGAAAACAGGGGTTACCCCTACAAACAGATCAGCGGTTTTCGGCGATTTCGCCCTCAATCCGGTCTAGCTCCAACATTTGCGAACGGCCTGCGCTTCGGCGCCAATGCGACCGGAAAACAGGCAAAATGCAAATGGGGCTTCCGCGTTTCGCGATAATGTGGGCGCGGTTAGGTCATTTGGCCGGGCGGCATGAACAACGCCGCCATGGGTCGTTACCGGGAAGAGAATTCCTTGAATAATAATCGTAATAACAATCGTCGCCGCGGTGGTGGTCGCAACAACAACCGCAATCAGGGCGGTAATCCGAACGCACAGAACCGGATTGATAATCGTGCGCGCGGCAATGCGCCGCAGCTGCTCGATAAGTACAAGAAGCTCGCGCAGGATGCCTATCACAATGGCGACCGCGTGCAGCAGGAGTACTATCTGCAATTCGCCGATCACTATTTCCGCGTCATCGCCGATAATAAGGCTCGTCAGGAAGAAGCGCGCGCGAAACGTCAGGAAGAGCGCGGAGATTCCGGTGACGATTCTGACGGCAACGATGATGATGGCGGTAAGCAGAATAACCGCCTATCACGCGGTCGCCGCGATGATCAGAATGATGATGGCGGTAAGCCGAACGGGCGCGGACGCGGTCGGGGCAATCGCGCTCAGGATGATGGCGATGGCGACCAAGGTAACCGGGGCAGTGAAGGTGATGAAGGTGAAAACCCATTCACTCGCGAAACCAAACGCCCGCGCAAGCCGCGTGCTGCAAAGCCTTCGGCCGATAATGGTGAGCTCGACGTGAGTGCGCTCCCGCCAGCCATCGGTGGAGCGGATGAGGAAGAAGCGCCCAAGCCGAAACGTGCTCCGCGCCGCCGCAAGGTTGCTGATAAAGACAGCGATGGTGCCGCCGAAGCTTCGGCAGAGGCGTAATCGCACAATAACGGGCTGGGAGAGGGTTCCGCGATGACTGCTCTCGCCCGATTTACAGGATTTGCGCTGGCAAGACCGCGCTGGCTTGCGCTGATTTTAGGGGCGCTTGCGGCAACCGGTTTTCCGCCGTTAGCGCTTTGGCCTCTTACGTTGCTGGCAATGGCCGGGCTGATGTGGTTGATATTCACCGCCAAGGGGTGGCGCGACGCGGCAATGCGCGGTTGGCTGTTTGGTGTCGGCCATTTCACGCTGGCCAACAATTGGATAGCGACGGCCTTCACTTATCAATCGGAAATGCCGACCGCGCTTGGCTGGGTCGCAGTTCCACTGTTATCACTATATCTGGCGGTGTATCCGGCACTCGCAGCAGCTTCCGCCAAACTGCTGTCCCGCAATCAAAGCATCGGCTGGTTCGGCCTGTTGTTTGCGGGCACTTGGGCGATAGCCGAATGGCTGCGCAGCTGGGTATTTACTGGCTTCGCATGGGATCCGTTAGGCTTGGTCTTGTTGGGGCCGTTCAATAGCCCAGGCTTAGCCATCGCTCTGCCATGGTTCGGCACCTATGCGCTGTCAGGCTTAGTGATCGCACTCGCCGCAATATTCCTGTCGCTCGCATTTCGCCGCAAGCCTCTGACGGCACTCATGGTTGCAGCGCCATTAGTCGCTGGCATGTACGGAATATTTCCAGAACAGCAAGAAGGCACACTGGCGTTTACGCTGATCCAACCTGATATCCGGCAGGAAGAGTTGAACGATTCGTCCAAATTCGAGGGGCATTTTATCCGCTCGGCGTTGCTGTCCCGGAAGCAGCGAGAAGTTGAGAAACGTCTGGTCCTCTGGCCGGAGTCGGGCGTTCCCGATTACATTCGTGATGGCTATCCGCAGCGCTACTATAGGCAGATGACTGTCAATGCGGACCCGGCTTTGGCGCGGTTCAGGTTAGGCCGGGTCGCGGACAAGGGCGGGATGCTGCTCACTGGTAATGTCGATCTGGAGATTGAAAATGGCCGCGCTGCAGGCGCGCGGAATGCAGTGACCGCCATCAGTGAGCAGGGTGAACTTGTCGCAGGTTACGACAAAGCGCATTTGGTCCCCTATGGTGAATATCTGGCGCTGCGCTGGCTGCTGGAACCGCTTGGTGCAACACGGTTGGTTGCTGGAAGTATCGACTTTTGGCCCGGCCCCGGTCCGCAAACGCTGGAACTTGGTGAATGGGGCAATGCAGGGATTCAGATTTGTTACGAGATCGTATTCTCAGGCGATGTCGTAGATTCGGAAACCCGGCCCGATTACATCTTCAATCCATCCAACGACGGCTGGTTCGGTTCATGGGGACCGCCACAGCATCTGGCGCAGGCACGGATGCGGGCAATTGAGGAGGGGCTACCAGTCCTCCGTTCAACCACCACCGGTATCAGCGCAGTGATCGATGCCAATGGTGTTGTGCGCGATTATATTGGCATGCGCCGCGACGCCCGAATTGACGGGTTCGTTCCGCCAGCCAAAGCGCCGACACTATTTTCCAAGCTCGGCAATTGGCTACCAATGGGTTGGGCAATTCTCGCAATATTGCTTTCGCTGGTTGCCACTCAGTTGCGACGCGGCTAGGACGCCGCACAGACATAAGGATTTCTTTATATCCTTGGGCTTTCTTCATATGAGGCATCATGCGTAGCGATTATCTGTTCACTTCGGAAAGCGTTTCCGAAGGCCATCCCGACAAAGTTTCCGATCAAATTTCCGACGCGATTGTCGATCTGTTCCTGTCAAAAGACGCCGAAGCACGCGTTGCCTGCGAGACGTTGACGACAACGCAGCGCGTTGTTTTGGCCGGCGAGATTCGTGGTCGGGGCATCATGGACACCGATGGCAATTGGGCATCTGGTGTTGAGCAAGAAATCGAAGACACTGTTCGCAAGACAGTTCGCGAAATCGGTTACGAGCAAGACGGGTTTCATTGGGAAACACTGACCTTCGAAAACCACCTTCACGGCCAATCCGCACACATCGCGCAAGGCGTCGATGCGAGTGGCAACAAGGATGAAGGTGCCGGCGACCAAGGCATTATGTTTGGGTACGCATGTGACGAAACGCCGGATTTGATGCCCGCGCCAATCGATTACAGCCACAAAATTTTGGAGCAGATGGCGGCGGATCGGAAAGATGGCACTGCGCCATTTTTGGAGCCAGACGCCAAAAGCCAAGTCACGCTACGTTACCAAGATGGTAAGCCCGTCGCCTGCACAGCAGTGGTTGTTTCGACCCAGCATGCTGAGGGCTATGACTCAGGCGCTGAAGAGATCGCGCTCAAAGACTATGTGAAGAAAGTCGTTGGAGGCGTTCTTCCGGACGGTTTCATTTCGGGTGATACCGCATGGCATATCAACCCGACCGGCTCCTTTGTAATCGGCGGTCCAGATGGCGACGCGGGCCTTACTGGCCGCAAGATCATCGTCGACACGTATGGTGGTGCAGCCCCACATGGCGGCGGCGCATTTAGCGGCAAAGACCCGACCAAGGTTGATCGTTCGGCTGCTTACATCACGCGTTATCTGGCGAAGAATATCGTTGCTGGCGGTTTCGCGACCAAATGTACGATCCAGCTCGCCTATGCGATTGGCGTATCCTCGCCATTGTCGCTCTATGTCGACACGCACGGCACCGGCAGCGTCGATGATGCAGCGATGGAAAAAGCCATCCAAGGCATCAAGAAGCTTGGTGGCCTTACCCCGCGTGCCATCCGCACCCATCTTGGTCTCAACAAGCCAATCTACAGGAACAGCGCAGCCTACGGTCACTTTGGCCGGACGCCTGCCGGCGATCACTTCCCATGGGAAAAGACCGATCTGGTGGACGATTTGAAAGCGGCTCTCGCCTAAGAATTCGCATCAGTAGAAACAACAAAACGGGCGGCCCGGAAACGAGCCGCCCGTTTTGTCATCTGCAAGAATGCGTCCAATCAGCTCTCGTAATGCGCCGTCGTTTTTGCGGCGACTTCCTCTGCCGTAATGCCGGGGGCGAGTTCGATCAGTTTGAAAGGGCTTTCATGATCAGCACGGTGGAATACGCACAGATTGGTAATGATCATATCGACCACATTCTGCCCGGTCAGCGGTAGGGAGCATTCGGGAATAAACTTCGGATCGCCCGCTTTGCTGTTGTGATCCATAACAACGATGATCTTTTTGACACCCGCGACCAGATCCATCGCGCCGCCCATGCCTTTGATCATCTTGCCCGGGATCATCCAGTTGGCGATGTCACCATTCTGCGCGACTTCCATCGCACCAAGAACGGTCAAATCGATATGTCCGCCGCGAATCATGGCGAAGCTGGACGCGCTATCGAAATAGGCAGAGTGCGGCAGTTCGCTGATTGTCTGTTTCCCTGCATTGATCAGGTCCGCATCGACGTCTTCGTCATAGGGGAAGGGGCCGATACCCAGCATTCCGTTCTCGGACTGCAGTGTCACTTGCATCCCTTCGGGAATGTGGTTGGCGACCAGTGTAGGGATGCCGATCCCCAGATTCACGTAATAGCCATCCTGCAATTCCTGCGCGGCGCGGGCGGCCATCTGGTCGCGTGTCCAGCCTGTGGCGGTATCTGCCATGTCTTACTGTCTTTCTATTTCAAATTATTGGGCAGTCAGCGGTAATGGGGTCAGGAACCAGCCTGCGCCGATCAACTCTTCGAGCGGTTGGGCGGCACTTGTGTCCTTCAAGTAGAGATAGAGTTCATCAAAATCGGCACGCGTATCGCCGCCTATAGCCAGCAGGCAGTGCGTTTCGGCGAGTTCCTTGCGGCGCGCCTGCTTACGGTCATCGGCCCGCCGCATCAGAAGCAGCGCATCGTCACCGCGGGGGTCCAGCCCGCTGGCAACGAGCGATTTGCGGATCGCGCCAGCGGCAATCGCAGGCTGCTTGGAGATCCAGAAAATATCGACCGCTTGCAGTCTGAGTGATGCGAGAATTTGTCCTAATGCCGGATTGGCTTGAGGTGTGATTGACGAGTCAAACGTCTGATCGCCGGGATCAAGATCAATCAGCACAGCTGGCGGGCGAATGCTACAATCTGTACGCGTCGGACTAAGCGAACCGGGAGCGGCCAATATGGCCGACTGACGAGGGCTTTGAACCGGATCGCGCCGCGCTTGTGAATCCACATAGCTATAGAGCGCATCATAGGCGCGGAAATCGGTTGGACCGTTTGGCAGTGAAGGTGGTGAGGCTGTCGCAACCGCTGGTGATTCCGCAACCGTTAGGTCTGGAACGGGCGCTGGCATCTCAGCGCGTGCTGTCGGTACTTCGGCTACTTCGGTTGGAGCCGTTTCAACAAGCTCGGCATCCTCGGCGACCGCAGTCACTCCGCCGAGCGCCTCTTTCTGCTCGATATCCACGGGACCGATGAAGTCAGCAGACGGCCGCTCGACGACAGCCAGCTCTTCGTCTGGAATCGAAATCTGTGATGCCGGCAATTCTTCGACTGCCACTTCTGCCATTTGAACTTCGGCGATCGGTTCCTCGGTGACGGCGGCAGGTGGCGGTGTCGGAACTGGTACCTCAGCAACCGTAGTTTCGGAAACAGGCTCTGCAGCCGCTGTGTCTTCGACCGCCACAACGCCGTCGCGTTCTTCGTTCTCGTCTGATTCAAGCGCTTCTCTGCCAAGCAGCGCACCACTGGCGACGACCGGGATGGCAGCCACCACGCAGCCGCTGAGGAGCAGGGCTGAACCGAGCGCGAATATAGCGTTGGCCGTCTTGCGTGGCATCAGGCGTCCTCGCGCTCCGTGATCGTGCGGAACTCGATTTTCTTGTCGTAGGGTGCGCCTAGGACCATCCGCTGAACATAGACACCAGGCAAATGGATGCAGTCTGGATCGAGTGAGCCGGCCGGTACAATCTCTTCAACTTCAACGACGCAAACTTTGCCGCAGGTTGCCGCGGGCAGATTGAAATTGCGCGCTGTTTTGCGGAACACCAGATTGCCGGTTTCGTCGGCCTTCCATGCTTTGACAATGGCTAGATCAGCGAAGATTCCCCGTTCGAGGATGTACTCTTCGTTCGTTCCGTCGTCTTTGGCAAAACTCTTTACCTCCTTACCAACTGCAACCTGCGTTCCGACACCGGTCTTGGTATAGAAGCCGGGGATGCCCGCTCCGCCAGCGCGCATCCGCTCGGCTAAAGTGCCTTGTGGGCAGAACTCGACTTCGAGCTCGCCGGAAAGGAATTGTCGTTCAAACTCCTTGTTTTCCCCGACATAGGAGGAGATCATCTTCTTCACCTGTTTGGTACGCAGCAGCTTACCGATACCCTCATTATCGACCCCGGCATTATTGCTGGCGAAAGTCAGTCCGGTAACACCGCTATCGCGGATCGCATCAAGGAACCGTTCGGGAATTCCACACAGTCCGAAACCTCCGGATGCGATCAGCATATCATTGCGAAGGACGCCATCGAGAGCGGATGCGGCGTCAGGAAACAGTTTTTGCATATTTCACCTCGAAGAACGGTTGGGTTCTGCAGCAGAGAATGTTCTGCTTTGCGCATAGCGATTGGCTGGGCGCGTGTCATCCTGAGAAGCGGTTGCTCTTTAGTCGATTGATGCGAGGGATTGGTCGAGGTCGACTGGTCGGCTGATCAATATCATGCTTTGCTACCATCAGCGGAAATGTAACTGAGGGGGAAATTCAATGCGGGCTATTGTTTTAGCACTCGCCATGGCGGGTATGTTGGCCACTGGGCCATCTCATGCAGGATCGAAGAGCATCGATGCGGCTGTCGCCAGCTCCGCACGCAGCGATGAGAGCCGCGCGCTTGATGAAAGTCGACAACCTGCGGCAGTTCTGGAATTCTCCGGAATCGAGAGCGGTGATGTCGTGGCTGATTTTATGGCAGGCGGTGGTTATTACACCGAGTTGATTGCCGACGTTGTTGGGAAGAACGGGCGGGTTTACGCCGTTAACCCGCAGGGCTTCCACGATGCTGAGGCATGGGCACCGATTTCCCGGAGGCATTCCAACATCCGGACGATGCCGGTTGACCCGCGGCAGATGATGATCGCGCCCGGCAGCGTGGATAGCGTCTTCACGCATCTGGTGTTCCACGACCTCTATTGGGAATCGGAAAAGTTCAGATTTCCCCGGCTCGACCCCGAGATGATGCTCGCAAATTGGTTTGCAGGCGTGAAATCGGGCGGGTCGGTGATTGTCGTCGACCATGTTGGGCCAGCTGGCGATCCACGCGAAGTGACGGCCAAGCTTCATAGGATCGATCCCGCGCGTGTTATTGCCGATATGACCAAGGCGGGCTTCGTGTTGGAGGCCCAGTCGGATATGCTGCGCCGCAGCACAGATGATCAATCATTGAATGTTTTTGACCCGTCAATTCGGGGCAAGACCGACCGATTTGTGATGAAATTTCGCAGACCCTAAGCGTATTTGGCAAGATTGTTGCGCTTTGTGCAACAAACAATGATCTTTTCGCACTTGCACAATAAACGGTTGTGACGCATTTAGACGGTGCCTTTTAGGCATCCTCTCCCAAACTTTTTAGGCCCGGTCGGTAACGACTGGGCCTTTTTTCTTGTGCGCCCGCAAGGCCCTGATTGGTCTTTCGCATTTGCATCCTGCGCGCCCTCTTCCTAGCTAGAGCCGAACGAAGTTGATTCTGACCTAAGGAACAGGTGCTTGATGGCGAAAACCGACGCGGCGACAGTAGAAAAGACGACTCGATTACAAGTCGCGGCGGCACGGCAGGAGGAAAGCGGTCAAGGTATTGCCCGTATGCCGCGGTCTGCTTTTCAGGCGCTTGGCATTACCGAAGGCGATGTCGTCGAAATCACCGGCAAGCGGAGCACCGTTGCGGTCGCCATGGCTGCTTACGATGAAGATCAATCACTGGCGGTGATCCGTCTGGATGGCCTCCAGCGGGGCAATGCCGAGGCTGCATCAGGCGAACATGTTCAGATCACCAAGGCTGAATCGCAACCCGCAACGCGCGTCGTGTTCGCGCCTGCGCAGCGTGAAATGCGGTTGCAGGGCCCGACACAAGCACTCAAACGGAACTTCTTCCGCAAACCAGTTGTTGCAGGCGACTTGGTTGCAACGACTGGTCAACAGCCGGTCCAGAACATGCCTGCGGAAGTCCAGCGGATGTTCAACGCGCCGGCCTATGCTCTTACGCAGATTCGCCTGAGTGTGGTTTCGACTGTCCCGAAGGGCATCGTCCATATCGATGAGAATACCGAGGTCGAGCTACGCGCGGAATATGAGGAGCCACGTGATCCGCGTGCGGGTGTCAATTACGATGACGTTGGCGGGATCGGTGATACGATCAAACAATTGCGCGAGATGGTGGAACTGCCGCTGCGCTATCCCGAATTGTTCACCCGCCTAGGCGTTGATCCGCCAAAAGGTGTGTTACTGCATGGCCCTCCGGGAACCGGCAAGACCCGGCTTGCCCAAGCGGTTGCCAATGAAAGCGATGCCGAATTCTTCACCATCAACGGCCCGGAGATCATGGGATCTGGGTATGGTGAGAGTGAGAAGAAACTGCGCGAAGTGTTCGAGGAAGCAACGAGAGTTTCTCCATCGATCATTTTTATCGACGAAATCGACTCTATCGCACCCAAGCGTACGCAGGTGCAGGGTGAAGCGGAGAAGCGACTGGTAGCCCAATTGCTTACCTTGATGGACGGGCTCGAGGCACGTTCCAACCTTGTGGTGATCGCGGCAACAAATCGTCCCGATGCGATGGATGAGGCTTTACGCCGTCCGGGCCGGTTCGATCGTGAAATCGTGATCGACGTGCCGGATGAGAAGGGCCGCCGCGAAATCCTCTCTATCCATACCCGCGGAATGCCGGTTGGTGACAAAGTCGATTTGACCGAATTGGCCAAGACGACGCATGGTTTTGTGGGCGCTGATATTGCTGCTCTTGCCCGAGAGGCTGCGATCGAAGCCGTTCGCCGGATCATGCCGCAGCTCAATCTCGACGAACGCACGGTCCCGCAAGAAGTTCTCGACGATCTATGCGTCACTCGCGAAGATTTCCTCGCTGCACTCAAGCGTGTGCAACCATCCGCGATGCGCGAAGTGATGGTGCAGATGCCGGATGTCGGCTGGGATGCCATTGGCGGTGTCGATGATGCCATCGAGAAGCTGCAGGAGGGTATTGAGCTTCCACTCAAGAATCCCGAAGCATTTGAGCGTTTGGGCATTCGTGCGGCTAAAGGCTTCTTGCTCTACGGCCCTCCCGGTACCGGCAAAACCTTGCTGGCCAAAGCTGTCGCCAAAGAAGCGGAAGCCAATTTCATCTCGATCAAGAGCAGCGATCTCTTGAGCAAATGGTACGGCGAAAGCGAGCAACAGATCGCCCGCTTGTTTGCCCGTGCGCGCTCGGTCGCGCCGTGCGTAGTATTCATCGATGAGATCGACAGTCTCGTCCCGGCGCGCGGAAGCGGTCAAGGTGAGCCGCAGGTTACCGGCCGCGTGGTCAATACTATTCTTGCCGAAATGGATGGTCTGGAGGATCTACAATCTGTGATCGTGATCGGGGCAACCAATCGCCCCACGCTCGTCGACCCTGCCATCCTGAGACCTGGCCGGTTTGATGAACTCATTTATGTCGGCACACCCGACGTTGCGGGTCGCGAACATATTCTTAAAATCCACACGGCCAATATGCCGCTGTCGGGAGACGTTGATCTGCCGAAAATCGCGCAAGAACACACCGGGCGCTTTACCGGCGCTGATCTGGAAGATGTAGTACGCCGTGCGGGCCTAAACGCGCTGCGCCGTGCAGGCGGCGATGTCAAAGAAGTCACACAAAGCGACTTTATGGAAGCCATCAAAGACTCGCGCGCAACGGTCACTTCGAAGATGGAAGCCGAGTATAAAAAGATGCGCGGCGAATTGAAGAAGCGCGCCGCGGCAGTCAAACCGTCAATCGGCTTCCTCACCGATGGAATGGTCGAACCCGTGCGCGACAAGAAGCACGGCGCTGACGAGGAATAATTATTTGCCCTTCACGCGCTCGTTCGCCGCTTCGACTTCGAGTCGGTGGCGGATGAGCGCGTCTGGCATTTCCTCACGCAGCCACTCGAGCATGTGCTCGCGGACATGGCAGCGCAATTGCCACAGATCACCAATGGTTCTGGCGCTGACCGCAAGGCGTAGCTCAATGCTCTCCGGATAGGCTTCGGTCATCAAGCACTGGACAGTGCGGCCATCCCAAAGCGGGTTCTCTTCAACGAAGCGGACCAATTCCGCGCGGATTGGCTGGACTTTGGTTGCGGGATCGAGGTGAAGCAGAATGGGTCCGGTCAGTTTCTCGCTCTTGCGCGACCAATTTTCGAAGCTCTCATCGAGAATGGATGTGGTCGGGACGATAACCGCTCTTTCATCCCATGTTCGTATAGTGATGAAGCTCATGCGGATCTCCTCCACCCGGCCCGTATGTCCATCAATCACGACCAAATCACCCAATCGCAACGGTTCAGTAAAGGCGATCTGCAATCCGCCAATAAGCGATTTCAGCGCAGGTTGCGCTGCGGCACCAACCGCCAGTGCCGCCAAACCAGCGGAAGCCAGCAAGGTGGTTCCGATCGACTTTACCGCCGGGATGCTGAACAACATCAGGCCTACCGTGACAAAGATGATCACAAACGTGGCCGTGCGCGAAAAAATCGCGATACGCGTACGGCGACTGCGGACAGCGACGGGGTCTTCCGATGCCTCAAGCTTGATTTCCATCGCCGCAGTGAAGGCTTTGACAATCGTGTAAGCGATCCAACCCAGCAAAGCCGGGCGAACGAAGCGCGCGATAGGCTCCCAAACCAAAGCGAGCGTGTCGTTGCCCTGGGCCACGATCGTGACGCCGATGGCGATCAGCGACCATTTGATCGGCCGCCTGATACCTTCGATAATGAGATCATCAGTCGTTGTTTCCGACTGCCGCGTCACGCGCTGCAATATTGCGAACACGATTCGATAGATCGCATAGGCGATTACGACGGCTGCAGCCAACGCGATGGCGGCGCTGGCCGCATCGCTCCAAATGATGTCCCAGTTTGCCGGGTTATACTGTTCTAACATAGCCGCCACCTATGGATGCGCCGAAGCACTTACAACCCCGTGCGTCGCTGGCGGGACTGGCCAGGGTGACAGATGGTTGACAAAGGCGACACGGTGTCAACCGCGTAAAAGTCGCCCTAAATATCTCTAAAATCGAGAAAAACCTGCTTCTCGGCCGCAAGGCGACACGAGTGCTCCGCCCCCGGGGCGCACTCCCGGCGTTTGCTCCGCCCAGAACGGATTGCGGATGGACGGCAGCGCTGCAAGAGTTTGGCAGGTGGACCATGCGGCTACGATGCAGCTTGCAGCGCCTGTAGGACAGCAGAAAATATGGCGTCCGCTTGCGACCCAATTGCAGCCGTTGTGAAAGCTCTAGTCTGCATTCAGCCTAATGCAGGCTTTATGAGCATCCAAATAGCCATACCGATCATAAACAAGTTCTCGGTCAAAGAGACAAAGCCTAGTGGAACATTGCTATCGCCGCCGACGCAGGCGCATTTCAGTTCTCGCTTGTCGATATAGGCCGCTTTGAAGACGCTTATGGCACCAATGCTACCAATGGTCAGCGCAACCGGGATGGAAATCCAATTGAGAATATGCGCAGTCATCAGCACTCCGGCGAGACCTTCGGCAAAGGGATAGATATAGCCATAGGGCACCCACCGTTTGGCGAGCAGATCATAATTCAGGAACATCGTTGAGAAGTTCTCGACATCGCGCAGCTTCAAGTAAGCAAGGCCGCACATTGAGAAACTGACAAACCACTCCGCAGAAAGGATCGATAGCGGCCTACCAGTCGCTACCCACGCAGCGCCGAGAGCCATAAGTGCCATCATCGCAAACAGGGCGACAACTGGCTGATAAGTAGTTCCGCTCTTTTCGACTGGCTTGCCAAAATGCGCCGTCAGATCGGTGTAGCCGCCGATGCGTTCGCCATCGATCCATGCTTGCGGGGTCGTTTCGACACCATGCTCCATCTTGAAGGCATCCGTTTCCTCGCGGGTCGTGAGGTGATGATCCTCGACATCAAAACCTTGACGTTCAAGTAGCCACTTGGATTTTACGCCATAAGGGCACACGTGATCTTCCATGACCATGCGATAGAGTTTGGCGTTTTTTAGTTGCTTCACGTTAACGGCTCCTACTTCCGCGTCCGTTCGAGCAGATCGACAAGTTCCTGAAATTTCTCTCGCTGCTCACCTTCGTCGCCACTCGCGATTGCTTCGGCCACACAACAGGCCGCGTGATCCTTGAGAACCTGAGTTTCGACTTTTGCCAGAGCGGATTTGACCGCCTGTATCTGGTGCAGGATGTCGATGCAGTAGCGGTCGTCTTCGACCATCTGCGCGACGCCCCGGACTTGGCCAGCAATTCGGTTCAGCCGATTGACCTTTGCATTGTTTTTGTCGCTCATAAGTTCGATCCCATTGAAATACCCTAGGGGGGTATATATAGGAACCTGTAGCGGATCAACAATAGCGATGAGCATTCATGCCCGAACTTACACGAAGACGCTTGATTACCAGCACCGCAGCACTTGCTGCTGCGACGTCACTTCCAATGCCGGGTTGGGCTAAGGGGCGCTCTCTAACGCACGCTAGGAGAGGCTTCGGAGAGTTTTCCGGTGAGGACATCGAACTCGCCATCGGCGATCACCATTTTTCAACAGGTGGGCGCTCTGGGCACGCATTTGCGGTCAACGGCACTGTCCCCGGTCCTCTCATTCGCTTGCGCGAAGGGCAGGATGTCCGGCTGCACGTCACCAATAATCTGGATGAGGATAGTTCGATCCATTGGCATGGTTTGCTGTTACCTTTCCAGTTCGATGGCGTTCCCGGTGTCAGCTTTCCCGGCATCAAGCCGGGTCAGCGTTTTACCTATGAATTTCCGATCCGGCAGAACGGCACCTATTGGTGGCATTCGCATTCCGGCTTGCAAGAACAGGCTGGGCATTATGGCCCGATCATAATTGAGAGCGCCGAACCCGACCCGCGCTATGACCGCGACTATGTCGTGCTGCTATCCGAGTTCACGCCGATGCATCCGCATGAAATCATGCGGAAGCTGAAAGTCGGCGAGCACTATTTCCAACGTCAGATGCAGACCGCCAGTGAGGGTGAGATGTCCGGCGCAGAACGGCGTATGTGGGGCCAGATGCGAATGAACCCACGTGACATCTCCGATGTGACGGGCAGCACCTACACATTTCTGATCAACGGACACGGACCCGCTGACAATCTGGAATTGGAGTTCAAACCCGGCGAGCGGGTTCGTCTGCGCATCATCAACGGCAGCGCAATGACGTTCTTCAACCTGCGCATTCCCGGCGTGTCGATGACGGTCATTCAGGCTGATGGGCAATATGTCGATGAAGTGGCGGTCGATGAATTCCAGATTGGGGTGGCTGAAACTTACGACGTGATCGTTGCCCCGCCCGCCGGAAGCCATGCGATTGTAGCGGAAGCGATGGATCGAAGCGGCATGGGTGTTGCCAGTCTGACTTCGCATAAAGGCCATATTGCAACCCCTCCGCCGCTACGCGAAATTCCGACCCTCACCATGACAGATATGGGAATGATGGATCATGCAGCTATGGGGCACGACATGGGCGGCATGGATCATGACATGCGCGACACTTCACTGCTGCCCGATGATGTCAAAGCCGGACCGGGCGTCGATATGGTTGCGCCGATGCCAATGGACCGGATGAACTTCCCCGGTCTTGGCCTCGACAAAGTTCCACACCGCGTGCTGCGCTATACCGATCTCAAGGCCAAGCGCATGAACCCGCACCGCGAGGTCGAGCGAGAGATGGAGATACATCTCACCGGAAACATGGAACGCTACATGTGGTCCTTTGACGGCAAGAAGTTCACTTCCGTCACCGATGACCCGATCCGGTTCGGCTATGATGAGCGCGTTCGGGTAAAGCTGGTCAATCAGACCATGATGGCGCACCCGATCCATTTGCACGGCCATTTCTTTGAAATGGTGAACGGTGCAGACCATATGCATCAACCACTCAAACATACCATGGTGGTGCAGCCGGGCGGCACAGCAACATTCGACTTGACTGCCAATGAGCCGGGTGATTGGGCGTTTCACTGCCACCTGCTCTACCATATGCACGCAGGCATGATGCAGGTGGTTACCGTTCGGCCATTTCCTAAAGGTGATGGCGAATGATCCGGATTTGCATTCTCGCAGCAGTTGCGCTGGCGTCCGCGCCGCTTGCCGCGCAGGATCATAGTGCGCACGGCAAACAAACCGCGCCAGAGGTGGATCATTGCGCGATGGGTCATATGCCAGCCGATCAATGCCCTCCGCAAAACGATGAGAAACCTCTTGAGGGAGCAGATCACGCCTCGATGGCGCATTCTACTTCCGACGCAGCAGACACGCCTCCAATGGACCATTCGGCCATGGGGCACGGTGGGCACTCTGCACCTGATGATAAATCGGCCAAAGGCGCAGCACCCGAAACTGCGGTCCCGGCGAGGGCGCTAGAAGGTCCGCGCCACGCAGCAGATAGCATTTGGGGCGCAGAAGCTATGGCCCCTTCGCGCAAGCAACTGGCCCGCGAAAACGGCGATATGAAAACCGGAATGATACTCCTTGAGCGGCTGGAGGCGCGTTTCGCTGCTGATGGCGGTGAAGATGGATATGTCTGGGATGCGCAAGGCTGGTATGGCGGCGACATTAACCGTTTCGTTGTAAAAACAGAAGGTGAAGGCGAGTTTGGCGGCACGGTCGAGGACGCCGAGATACAGGCTATCTACAGCCGTGCCATCGGGCCTTTCTTCGATTTGCAGGCAGGTGTCCGCTTTGATCCTGAACCTAATACACGCACGCATTTGGTGGTCGGAGTGCAAGGTCTCGCACCTTATATGTTTCATGTTGATAGCGCACTGTTCCTATCCGACAGGGGCGACCTGACGGCCCGCATTGAGGGCGAATACGATCAGAAGATAACGCAGCAGCTAATTCTGCAACCGCGCATTGAGATTGAATTGGCTGCGCAAGACATCCCGGAGCGCGACATTGGCGCGGGTATTACCAAAATCAAGCCGGGTCTTCGACTGCGATACGAGCTTCAGCCAGAGTTCGCGCCTTATATCGGCGTCGAATACGAAGCCAAGGTGGGCCAGACAGCAAACTTGGCGCGATTAGCTGGTGAGGACCCGGATGGTTTCAAGTTGATTGTCGGTCTTCGAGCGTGGTTTTAGACTGCGAGCGAAGTCGGCTTTCCACCCCAATCGCGGACGTTGGTAACAGATAGCAAAATGCACTACCAAAGGTACTGGAGAAGATTGTGCTTTCGAAAATTAACAAGCGACTTGGTGTAGCGGCTGCCCGGGAAGAAATGCGCATACCTTCAGAGACAGAAGTCGCTGATCGGACGATGGAGCTATTTTACTTTGCTTGCACAATGACAATGATCATTGTTTGTGTGGTCTATTGGACAGCATTCACAAACTCCTCGCTTGGGTTCGCTACAGCTATTTTAGGCCCCCTGTCGACTTTAGCCGCTGGGATTTTTTCCAGAAGAAAGCGTCTAAGAATGGGCGATCAGCGCGCTAGTTATTTGAGTTCGCTCGCCGAAAGTAACTGTTCCTCTGATTGAGGCGCGACGTCAGCTTTCCACCCCAAACTCAGACATTCGGATATTGGCTCCCGATATCGCCGCCCTCCCTCTAATGCGCCTCGCCCCAGCTACTGCCCGATCCGATATCGATGCCCAGCGGGATCGACAGCGACATGGCAGGCTCTGCCGCTTCAGCCATGACTTTTTCGATCACTTTGCTCGCCGCCTCGACGTCACCTTCGGGCAGTTCGAATACCAGTTCATCGTGGACCTGCAGCAGCATCTGGACATGGCCTAGCCCGGCCTCCTCTAGCGCTGGCATCATCCTGGCCATCGCGCGTTTGATGATGTCGGCGCTGGTGCCCTGGATCGGAGCATTGATCGCGGCGCGCTCGCTGCCTTGGCGTTCGGTCTGGTTCTTGGAGTTGATCCGCGGGAACCAGGTTTTGCGGCCGAACAGTGTTTCCGAATAACCGCGCTCCTTCACCTGTATCAGCGTTTCGGAGATATATTTCTGGATCCCCGGGAAGCGGTCGAAATAGGTGTTGATCACCTCCTGAGCTTCGTCGGCCTCTACGCCCAACCTGCCTGCAAGTCCCCAGCGCGAAATGCCGTACAGGATCGCGAAATTGATGGTCTTGGCCGCCGCCCGCGTATCCCGGGTGACTTCGCCGTACATTTCTTTCGCAGTGCGTGCATGGATATCCTCGCCTTGTTCGAACGCTTCCTTGAGCGAGGGGACATCGGCCATATGCGCGGCGAGGCGCAATTCGATTTGCGAATAGTCTGCGGCGAGCAAGACATTGCCTTTCTCTGCCACAAATGCTTCGCGGATTTGACGGCCGATAGCGGTGCGGATCGGAATATTCTGCAAGTTTGGATCGGTGGAGGACAGCCGCCCGGTCTGCGCGCCGACCAAAGAGTAACTCGTGTGAACCCTTCCGGTGTCGGGATTGATCGCTGCCTGCAGAGCATCGGTATAGGTTGACTTGAGCTTGCTCAGTTGCCGCCATTCCAAGACGCGCGTGGCGATCTCGGCACCTTGTCCGGCCAGCTTTTCAAGTATGGTCTGGTCGGTCGAATATTGTCCGCTCTTGCCTTTGCGCCCGCCTTTGTAGCCGAGCTTCTCGAACAGGATGGTGCCTAACTGTTTCGGGCTGCCGATAGTGAATTCTTCGCCAGCTTCCTCATGGATCAGCTTTTCAAGCTTGCCCATCTCAGTGGCGAATTCCTCTGACAGTTTGGCAAGCCGCGCACGATCCACCTTGATTCCGTTGCGCTCCATCATCGCAACGACCGGAACTAGCGGACGGTCGACGCGTTCATAGATCTTAGTACCGCCCTCGACTGGTAAGCGTGGTCTCAGATGTTTGTGCAGCCTCCACGTAACGTCAGCATCCTCCGCCGCATATTCGGTTGCGCGGTCAAGCGGTACTTCGCCGAACGGGATTTGCTTCTTGCCAGTGCCGCACACCTCTTTGAACGATAGCGGTGTATGGCCCAAATGGCGGTTGGACAGTTCATCCATACCGTGCCCGCCGCCGATGCCTGCTTCACCCCGTCCGGCGTCGAGATCGAAGCTGATAATCATCGTGTCATCGATTGGGCTGACTTCGACTCCGTAACGCGCAAGCACGTTCAGGTCGTATTTGATGTTCTGCCCGATCTTTAGAACCGCATCGCTGGCGAGCATCGGCTTGAGCGCTTCCAAGGCGTCGTCGCGCGCAATCTGTTCGGGGCGCTCGGCGAACATATCGGTGCCGCCGCCGCCTTCATTGTGGTGATCAAGCGGGATGTAGCACGCATCATTCGGCCCAACGGCCAGACTGATCCCGACCAGATCGGCCTGCATCGCATCGAGAGCGCTTGTTTCTGTATCGACCGCGACGACCCGGGCATTCACACATTTGGCAATCCACGCGTCGAGCGCTTCGGGTGTCTGGACGCACTCATAGGATGTGCGATCCACTGCAGGCATATCGGGCAAGGGCTGACGATTGCCGTCGGGTGTACCCTCGTCACCAGCTTTTTGGGCTTTGGCCGGATTGAGGTCGTTGGGGCGTTCCGGGCTACCACTCCCGGAATCAAGTCGCCGGAGCAAGCTGGTGAAGCCATGCTCCTGCAGGAACGCGGTAA
This sequence comes from Pontixanthobacter sp. CEM42, assembly GCF_017812015.1. Classification (GTDB taxonomy): domain Bacteria; phylum Pseudomonadota; class Alphaproteobacteria; order Sphingomonadales; family Sphingomonadaceae; genus Pontixanthobacter. The sequence goes on from NZ_JADQTN010000002.1 coordinate 683,691, forward strand.
GAGGCTCTGGCGGGATGGTCTTGAGCGCCATCTCTTCAAGCGGGACGGGGAGTTCGCAATCTTCCTTCAGCGTCACCAAAATTCGGCTGAGTTCGGCATCCGCGCGGTGTTCCAGAAGGCGCTCTTTCAGCTTGGACTTTTTCATGTCCTCCGCCGAATCCAAGGCGGCAGTGAGATCGCCATGTTCAGCGATTAGCTTGCTCGCAGTCTTTGGGCCGACGCCATAGATGCCGGGTATGTTGTCTGCAGTGTCACCCATTAGCGCGAGGACATCGCCGACTTTATCGGGCGTTACACCAAACTTCTCTTCGACTTCCTCGATATAAATTCGCGCGCTTTTCATCGTGTCGAGCATGTCGATCCGTGCTGGTCCGTTCGGGCCGTCTTCCTCGCCAACAAGCTGCATCAGATCCTTGTCAGACGAAACAATAGTGACGTCCCACCCCTGGGCTTGGGCGGCACGGGCATAGGACGCGATGACATCATCCGCCTCGACATCGGGCTCCTCAATACATGGGAGCGAGAAGGCGCGTGTCGCATCGCGAATCAGAGGGAACTGTGGAACCAGATCTTCGGGTGCAGGGGGGCGATTCGCTTTGTACTGATCGTAAATCTCGTTGCGGAACGAGTGGGACGACTTGTCGAGAATCACTGCCAAGTGAGTCGGCCCCTCAGCAGCATCAAGATCGTCCGCGAGCTTCCAAAGCATTGTTGTATAACCATAAACCGCCCCCACCGGTGTCCCTTCGGGATTGGTTAGCGGCGGTAAGCGATGGTACGCGCGGAAAATATAGGCGGAGCCATCGACGAGATAGAGGTGCTTTTTATCGGACATATGTGCAGCCTAGCAGCGCAACATCCTGCGGTCAGCCAAGTTGAATCGGGCATTCCCCCACTCAATTGCTTCTGCAGCTGACCGCAAAAAAGGCACGGGATTCCGCCGCTTTCGGTTAAATGTGGCCAAAAAAAGGCATATTTTTCGCAAACCCTCTTGCGCTGCCACAATTCCGCCATTATTTAGCAATCACGAAGTCTGTCCTAGGGGGGAGATTTCGCGTGAGGCCACAAAGGCCTTGCGACATCCACTCGCTGTTTTAAGGAATTTATACATGCGTAAGATCGTACTTGCTGCCGCAACTGCTGGCGCTGCTCTGACTCTGGCTGCTTGCTCGGAAACTGCTGAAAAAGCTGGTGAAACTGCTGACGCAGTTGCTGCTGACACAGAAGCAAACGTTGAAGCTATGGCTGAAGGCGCAACTGAAGCTGCTGAAGGAGCTACTGAAGCTGTCGCCGAAGGCGCTGACGCTGCTAAAGAAGCAATGACTGGCGAAGAAGAAGCACCTGCTGAAGAAGCACCTGCTGCTGAATAAGCCATTCGCTTAGCGAATAAAGAAGGGCGGTACCGCAAGGTGCCGCCCTTTTTGTTTGTGCTGAGAAGGGAAACGCCCGCTTCGTCGAAGCAGGCTTACGCCCCAGTTATCCGCCAGTACGATACTCAGCGTCGGTCCATTGCCGTTCACTCGATCCGGCATACCCGCTGTAGAGAGCTCTTGCGATCTGCGCGATTCGCTCATCGCGCATCCTCCGCGCCTCGCGCTTGTTTCGGGCCTCATGGGCAGAGGAAATACTCTGGCCGGTCACGTAAATCGCAGCAGCAATTGTGCGGCCGTCTGGCGTGCGGAAAATGCCGATATCGCTAGCTGTGCGATTCAACGTCCCGGTCTTGTGCGCGACATTTGCACTCAGCGGCAAACCGGAACGCATCCGCTTCTTGCCGGTAGTGGTGCGCTCCATCGCAGTGATGATCACGTCGCGGCTGAAGTCGCTGTGCCATTTGCCTTGATAGATGCCTGCAAGCAGCCGAGCCATGGCCATCGGAGTGGCGCTGTCACGGTTGTCGATCACAGTTGCCGGATCATACTCGCCATCGTCGCGCACCAAAGTGGCAATATCGCGCGACAGCTCGAAATCTTTGATACCAGCCTTGCGCATCCACGCATTCACCGCCGCCGGGCCGCCGACGACGCGTAGCAGCGTATCGGTGCACGCGTTGCAGCTCTTGCTGATCATAAGATCGAGATGTTCGCGCGCGGAAATATACTTGCCTTCGCGCACCGGAGCACGCTTGCTCGAATATTTTGCAGAGCGCACAGGGCGCAGCAATGCATATTCGCTCGTCAGGCTCCAGCGGCCTTCATCAACGCCAGCCATGAAAGTGGCAGCGATGGCGACTTTGCTGGTGCTGGCCATCGGGAAGCGCTGATCGCCGAGCACGGAGATTTCGCGCCCGGTCGCCAGATCAATCGCGGCAACACCGATCCGACCTTTATCTCCATCCGCGATCTGCGCGATACGCCGTTCGAAATCGGTTTCATAAACCGCATCGAACTGCTCTGGCGCGCGGGTTTTGGTGCCGAACGTGCTATCAAAAGCGGCTTCGAAACTGGTTGTTTGGGCCTGTGCTGGTGAAGCGGCTGCAAGGCCGAGAGCTAAGGCGGGTGCCACGACAGCTCCAAGCCGCGCTAATGTATTGAGTCCAAATCGCATAAGCGTAGTCGTACCCCTATCTTGGTTTGGATAACCTTAACGGGCGAAGATTCGCAGGCGCAAGCAATATAGCGACGAAAAGTGTCGCTCGGGCGACAAAACCTTACGGAATCCGACAATATTGAGTCTGACGAGCTGCTTGAGCGATCCGACAAACTGCCATCATAGTGTTTTCGCTGTCGCATTCTGCTGTTAGGACCACATCATGAGCGACACCTGGACAATCGGAATTATTGGCGGCTCCGGCCTTTACCAAATCGATGCGCTGGAAGATACGCAATGGATCCGTGTGAATTCACCCTTTGGCGAGGTTTCTGACGAAATCCTGTGCGGCCGTATCGGCGAAGTACAAGTGCGGTTCCTGCCGCGCCATGGACGTGGCCACCGGATCCCACCAAGCGACGTGAACGCGCGGGCCAATATCGATGCGCTGAAGCGGGCCGGCTGCACCGATCTTCTGGCGATTTCGTCGGTCGGCAGTTTGCAGGAAGAACTGCCACCCGGCCAGTTCGTGGTGGTGGATCAGTTCATTGATCGAACCAAAACGCGCAGTTCCAGCTTCTTTGGTACCGGTATGGTGGCCCATGTCAGTATGGCTGAACCCGTGTGCGAGCGGCTGTCCAAGATTGCAGCAAAAGCCGTGAAGAAGGCTGGCGGCAACGTCAGCAAAGATGCGACTTACCTCGCTATGGAAGGCCCACAATTCTCCACTCGCGCCGAAAGCCACCTTTATCGTGAATGGGGCGCGGATATTATCGGTATGACCGCGATGCCTGAAGCGAAATTGGCACGCGAAGCAGAGCTACCCTATGCGCTGGTTGGCATGGTCACCGACTATGATTGTTGGCGCGAAGACGCTGCCTTTGTTGAGGTGAGCGAAGTCATTGCGCAGATGAATGCGAACGGTGAGATTGCCAGAAAGACAGTCGAGGCATTTGTCGCAGCGTTACCAAAGAAGCGCGTAGCATCGCCGTTGGACACGGTCCTCGACTTTGCAATGATTACATCACCTGATGCACGTGATCCCGAGACACTCGCGAAACTGGATGCTGTTGCTGGACGTGTTCTCTAGTCAGAAAAACGCAAATCGCTGAATTCGAACTGTCCGGTTGAGCAGAAGGTGGATTCCTGTCCGTTCGGCAGTGCCGTGAACGCAGCGCGCCATGACTGATTGTTGATGAATAGGTTAGCAACGCCTTCTCCATCAATGAACATCCGGAAGGACACTGGCTCAGCTACCGGTAATTTGCCCAGGTTGAACTCTTCGCGAATGCCCTCGACATTGGTATTCAGCATGATGTCGAACTCGGTTGCATCAGCTGACGCTGCGACCAACCGCATCACTGCAACACTACTGCCATCAGCGGCGGTGATGCTGGCCCCAACCGATGGCTTCACCCTGCCGCGCCGAAACTGCTTAGCGGTGATCGTACCGCTGACGGATGGCGTTGTTTGGGCGATATTCTTCACTGATGCGGTCGCGTCGATACGTGCGTCACAGTCGAAGGTTAGCGGAGCAGCCTGAGCTGAGCCTGCCATTGTCACCACTGCAATCGGTGCCAGCACCTTCGTCCAAGTCGTAATGTGCATCGTGGTTACCCCTCTCCAAACTGCAATATATCCACGTTGGCAAATTGCTGGAAACAATCAAGTGGCGACGGCGTACTGCGCCAAAAACGGCGCGGCTCACTCGACATCTTTGTTTGTTGAAGGCACAAGCTACCGATGCGCGAAAAGCCAGAACAGCCGATCTTCGGCCCCGAAACCGCTGCGTCAGAGACAAAGAACCCACCCCGCATCCAAGCCAAGCGCTCGGTAGCGAAAGCGATTTCATGGCGTGTGATTGGGACGATTGACACGCTGATCCTGTCTTACCTGCTGATCACCTATCTCGGTCCGGTCTTCGGGATGGAGAAGGATCAGGGCGAGGCGTTGCAAGCGGCGAGCTATATCGCGATCACCGAAGTCGTGACCAAGATGGTGCTTTACTTCCTGCATGAACGGTTCTGGGTCTGGCTTGCTTGGGGCACATCGGTAGTCAACGGGAAGCGCAAAGAGACCTATTCCCGGACCACCACAAAGACCGCAACATGGCGGACCATAGCATCGCTCGACACGATGTTACTCGCGTGGTTCTTTACAGGGAATATCGCCACAGCGGTTTCGATTGGCGGTCTGGAAGTGATTACCAAGCTGGTGCTGTATTTCTTCCATGAACGAATCTGGTCGAATATTCAGTTTGGTATCGTCCATCAGCCCGTAGCGCCGCCGCCGGGTGCTTAGCTAGGCAGAACAGCTAGCACCGCCCAGAACACAGAAACGAGCGCAATGCGGGTGGTTGAGCGAAACGTCTTGTGACGCCTCTTCCAAAGTTGTCCCCATATCGAAACCGTCATCATACGGGATGAGCGTACATGCCGCGACGCGGGGTTCAGCTTCGCCTTTGCGGTGGACGACCATGCGGCTGGTGGCGCACATGATGTCGGCGGGGTTCTGATTCAAAATGCCCCAGCATTCGGTGGTTATCTCAGCGATGTCCTTCGCTTCATCCATTTCAGGAAAGAGAACGAGCCGCATTGGATCGCTTGCATCGATCTGGATGCCTAGCTCTGAGAATAATGCCGCATAGCCTTCTCGCGCTTGATCCATCGTTTCGCTTGGCAGCATCCGACCTGCTACTGCGATGGAGAAGCCGTTACTTGAAAGCCATTTCAGCCCCTCGGTCCCAGGCTCCCAGCTGCGCGGACCGCGCTCTGCTTCATGCGCAGCTTTGGTATAGTGATCGAGGCTGACACGAATGGTCAGCTTGTCGCCAAACCGTTCGCGCAGGTCGAGCAGCGCCGCTTCATGCCGCCGCATCGGTTTCATAGCATTGGAGAGCACCAAAGCCTCGAACCCGCGCTCCAGCGTATCGGTCAGGATCGCTACGAATTCAGGGTTCATGAATGGCTCGCCGCCGGTGTAGCCAATTTCCTTGGTGGCGATGTTCTTCTCGGCGATTTCAGCGAGATAGCGCGCCACATGGTCGCGGCTGATATAGACTAGGGCATCGTTGGTCGGGCTACTTTCGATATAGCAATTGATGCAAGCAAGATTGCATAGCGTACCGGTATTGAACCAGAGCGTTTCAAGTGTGGTCAGCGGCACCGAGGCGCGGCGTTCACCCTTGGCCGTCCAGACTGGATCGGAGAATTTCTCTTCCGGCAGCGCATCTGCTTCGATCTGAAACGGTGAGGCTCCAGTGGGGGCATTGCGGGATTTGCTGCGGCTGCTCGTCGCGGTGTCGGTCAATTAAAAGTCCTGCGCATCTTTGCGACAAATGCCGCATATTTCTTAGGAAGCGATCCAAACACGGTTGGTTCCCAAGCGGAAAACGCCGCGGCTTTCAGAATTTCACTGCGTGTCGGGTAGGAGATAATTGCGGAGCCAAGCGCGAAAGTATTGCTCTTGCCAGTGATCGATTGCGTGAATGGCAACAGCAATTCGCCGGCATTCTTGCCGCAGATACTCGCTCCCAGAACCTTCTTGCCTTTCAGGATGACCTTGAGGTGCCCCTTGGTTGAATCCTCGGCAATGGCGCGCTCATTATGGTCAAAACCTTCTTTGATCACTGTGATGTTGTCATTACCGAATTTCTCGCGCGCTTCCTCGTCGGTCATACCGATCTGCGCGACTTCGGGTTCGGTGTATGTGCACCACGGCAACGCTTTCCAATCGACTTTGGTTGGCAGGCCGGTGGTAATTTCGAGCGCGACGTTGGAGCCTTCATAGCCCGAGACATGCGTAAGGCGCGGGCCTTCGCGGCAATCGCCAATCGCGTAGATATTCTTCACCGAAGTACGGCGTCGCGCATCGACTTTGATACCATTGCGGCCGAGTTCGATACCCAGCTCTTCGAGTCCATAGCCGGATACACGTGCCGAACGCCCAACAGCGATCAGCAAATGCGATCCGGTGACTGTGTCGCCGCCGTCGGTGTGTACGGTGATGTTGCCTTCGGAGCCTTCGACCTTCTGGCCTTTGCCTTCGACAAAGCGGACACCTTCGTCTTTCATGACATCGACAACGACTTGAACGGACTCGCGATCATCGCGGCCCATCGGTTTGCCCGGTTCGATCACGGTCACTTCGCTGCCCAATCGGCGGAAGCTTTGCGCCATTTCCATGCCGATCACGCCGCCGCCGATGATGACCAGATGCTCTGGCTGCTCAGTCAGATCGAACAGGTTCTCGTTGGTGAGATAAGGAACGCCGTCCAACCCATCGATGGGCGGGACAAATGGCTCAGACCCGGTGGCGATCACGATGCGCGGGGCACTGAGAACACGGCCACCAACCTCGACGGTGTGCTTGCCGGTGACTTTGGCGTAATCCATGATCACTTCGCAGCCCATCTCCTCGAAAGTCTCTTTCGAATCATGCGGCTCAATATGCGCGATGGCATCGTGGATATGCTTGTGCACGCCAGCCCATTCGACTTTCGGCGCGGCGAGTTGGACGCCGTAGCGCTTCTCTTCGCGCGCTTCCTGTGCCCGCTTTGCTGCCGTGATAATGGCCTTGGAGGGGACACAGCCATTATTAAGGCATTCGCCGCCCATCTTGTTGCCTTCGATCAGTGCGACTTTGAGGCCAAACAGAGCGCAACCGCCGGCTGCTGTCAGGCCTGCTGCGCCGCCGCCAATCACGATGGCATCATGTGTGAATTTCATGGGGTCCCCCGGTTTTTTCCAACTGTAACAAATTGATGCTGCAAGGCGAACTGAATTGTGCCAAGCAACATGCAATGCTTGGCCTGTCATTCGGCCAAAAGGGACTGGAAGTTACATGAACATCGAAAACAGCCGTGACTATTACGGCAAAGTTTTGGGCGGATCGGATGATCTGAAAACCGACGCTTGCTGCACAACCGAAGCACCGCCACCGGCGATTTTGGACGCGATGCGCAACGTGCATGAGGAAGTCCGGGCGCGCTATTATGGCTGCGGTTTGGTATCCCCTCAGGCTATCGGAGGTGCGGATATCCTCGACCTCGGATCAGGTAGTGGACAAGATGCCTATATCCTTGCGCAGATCGTAGGTGAGCAGGGCAGCGTAACCGGTGTTGATACTACGCCAGAGCAACTTGCGGTCGCGAACGAGCACCTTGAATGGCACCGTGAGAAATTCGGCTATGCCAAATCGAATGTGACGTTCGTGGAAGGTGACATCGAAAAGCTTGACCAGCTTGATTTGCCCGAAAACCACTATGATGTGATCGTATCGAACTGTGTGATCAATCTGGTGGCGGACAAGCAAGCTGTGTTTTCCGCTGCGTATCGGCTTCTGAAACCGGGCGGTGAACTCTATTTCTCGGACGTCTATTCTAACCGCCGCGTACCGACCGAGCTGCACAATGATCCTGTGCTGCATGGCGAATGCCTCTCTGGCGCGCTCTATTGGGGCGACTTTATCGACCACGCCAAGGAAGCCGGTTTCCTCGACCCGCGTTTGGTGTTTAGCCGTCCATTGGGTATCGGCGATCCGGCGGTTGCGGCAAAGCTGGACGGCATCAATTTCCACTCGGCAACTTATCGTTTGTTCAAGCTGCCTGAACTGGAAATGCAATGTGAAGATTACGGCCAAGCGGTCCGCTACAAGGGCACCGTGCGCGGTCAGGAACGCGTATTCGAGCTAGACGATCACCATCATATCGAAGCAGGCAAGATGTTCCCGATCTGCGGGAATAGCTGGAAAATGCTCGCCGACACCCGCTTTGCAGAGCATTTTGATTTCTTCGGCGACTTTAGCCGGCATTACGGCATCTTTCCCGATTGCGGCGTAGCTGTTCCATTCACTGACGGTACCGATAATTCGTCTGAGTCGCCGGCAGCCTGCTGTTGAAAATATTCCTGACCGGAGCCGCCGGACTGATCGGCGGCGAAGTGGCTGCGCGCCTGATCGCGGCGGGACACAGCGTTACTGCGCTCGTCCACAATAATCGCGACATTCGGGCCAATGATGGCCGTGAAGTTGTACCTGATGAAGTCATTGCGGGAGATGTTTCCGCTCCGCTGTTCGGCTGGGACAAGGCCGAGTTTGACCGGCTGACAGCGAGCCACGATCTGCTTATCCATTGCGCTGCGACCGTGCGCTTTGACTTGGATGACGAGACATATCGCCGGGTGAACACAGGCGGCGCAGCCAATGCGATCGAGTTTGCCCGATCTGGCGATATGCCGATCCTGCATGTGAGCACGGCCTATGTTTGTGGAACCCGCGATGGGCCAATTCTGGAGAGCGACCGTGTGCCCGATAGCGGCTTCGCCAATGGCTATGAGGCCAGCAAAGCATCAGCGGAAAAGCTTGTGCGTGCCAGCGGCGTTCCTTTCGCCATTGCGCGGCCAAGCATTGTGGTTGGCGAAAGTGCGACTGGGCTGATCCGGCAGTTTGATACGACCTACGCTGCTTTCAAATTGATCGCCGAAGGCAGAGTGAAGCACATGCCGGCCAAGGCCGGTGCAACGCTGGATTTCGTCCCGCTCGATCACGTTGCAGCCGGGATAACCGCATTGGCGCAGAACATGCGGCGTGCCCAAAGCAACAGGACTGGCGGAACGTATCATTTGGTTTCGGGCCGACCGATACCGGTATCGACCTTTACCGATGGCATTGCGGCCTTTCCGCAATTCCACCGACCTGAACTGGTCGAACCGGACCAATTTGACCCCGCCGGATTGCCCGCTTTGGAGCGACGTCTCTACAAACGGGTCGCGGGTCTCTATGCCAGCTATTTCCAACGCAATCCTGAATTTGACGACCGTGCCGCGCAGGAGATGACCGGACTGGTCTGCCCGCCCACGGGTCCAGAGTTCCTGCACCGGCTGATCGCGCATTGTATCGAGGTCGGTTTCTTGAAAGGCGCTGAGGTTCCGGCAGAATAATCCTACCGCACGTCCGGATAATCCTTTGCCATCCGGCTGCGTGCGCCGACGGCCCATAGAATACCGACTTTGAAATAGATCCAATTTGCTTTCAGCGGTCCCCAAGCGGCAATTCGCCGGTCCGATGTTTCGACCCAGCGGCGTACCAGCTTGATCTTGCCGAGGCGCGCAAATTTCACGCACAGATCGGCTTCTTCCATAACCGCATCGCTGGGCGTGCAGCCGCCAATTTCGAGAAACTGCGACCGGCGGAAAAACATCGCGTGGTCGCCGAACAGCAACCGGACACCGCGCACAAACAGATGTGGCCGTGTGATAATCGGCGCGTACCAGGTCTTGATCCAATTGTGGAAAGTCGTGAACCAGCGCGTCTTATCCGGCCCTTTGATCAGCGGCGTAAAACTGGCCAGCGCGATTTTCGGATCGTTAAGCGTTTCAGCGATCACAGCGACCATGTCGCTTGGCGGGATCGTATCAGCATGAAGTACGCAAACGAGTTCAGTCTGCGCTGCCCCAACACCTGCGTTGATCTGGATAGCCCGCCCGGTTTCGGTCTCAAGCAATTGGTGGCCAGCCTCTCGGATCAGATTACAGGTACGGTCGCTGCTGCCACCATCAACAAACAGAATATCGGCGGGTTGGGGATCAAGTACAGCAAGCACTTCAAACATTTCGGGCAGTGCGCGTTCTTCATTGAGCACGGGCAGGACAATTCCAACACTACTCGGGTCCGCGATCACGGCAGGAAGTCCGGCCAGTTTGCGAGGTCTTCCGCAGTATCGACATCGCTTAGTTCAGGCAGCACCGCTGGCCTAATACCGCGCGCAACGAACCGCTCTAGCGTTTCTGCAAATACGGTTTCGGTGCTCCATTCCATATCGGTGAAAGCGAAGTCTGACGGTTCGTTATAGCCCAGCAAATAATAGCCGCCATCGCTTGCTGGGCCGATCACCATCGGATCGGTAGCCAACGTATCGCGCGCTGCACGGAGTATCTGAGGGGTCAGTCCCGGGCAATCGCTGCCGATCACAATCGCAGGCGCGGGTACACGCGATAGCTTATCGGTCAGATCGCCATCGCCTTGCTCGACGATAGTGAGATCATCGCCTAGTCCGGCATGGAACCGCTCAACGGGCGCACCGGTTACCCGCAATTCGAACGGAATGCCGCTTGCGCGCGCCACCTCGACCGTATGAGCGAGCAGCTTGGTGTAGATTGCCGCAGCGCCTTCTGGCCCAAAGCCTGGGATCAGCCGGGTCTTGGCTTCACCCGGAGTAGGCCAGCGGCAAAATATCGAAATCAACGGAGCGGTCATATACGCTGCTGTAACCGCTCGACTGCGGCAGCGCTATGGGGCAATGCAGCCTGATGAAGCTTGGCAAGATCGCAATGGTGGCAGCCGCGAGCGCGGTAGTTGGCGGCATCTTGCTGGCCGAGCGCAAGAAGCCGCTGCGTGAGGCCAAAACGCCCGCGATCCCGCGCAATATCCGCAACGCCGCAATGGGCGCGGGGTGCGCGGTGATCGTGGCTGCAGTGGAAGAGCCGCTGACACAGATGATTGCGGCCAAGAATTTGGAGAAAGGCCGCGGGCTAGCGCAAAAATTGCCGCGTCCGTTGCGGTTGGTCGGCGGTATCGCGGCAATGGATTACGGATTTTACTGGTGGCATGTCGCCACGCACAAAGTCCCGTTCCTGTGGCGTTTCCACCGCGTCCACCACATTGATCCGGACATGGATGCGAGCACGGCGGTGCGGTTTCATCCGCTCGATATGTTTGTCTCGCTGCCGTGGCGGCTGGTTCAAGTGCGCGTGTCAGGTGTGAGCCCGAAAGCGCTACGGTGGTGGCGCAACTTCTTCAATTTCTCGATCCTGTTTCATCATTCGAACATGCGATTGCCAGGTCAGACCGATGATTTGCTGGCGCGCGCATTCACTACGCCGAAAATGCACGGCATCCATCATTCGAGCATCAAGACCGAGCGCGATAGCAATTACACCAGCGGCCTAAGCTTCTGGGACCGCTTGCACGGGACGTTCCGCGACGAGATCCCGCAGGACGAAGTGGATATCGGCGTTTATGATCCGCTCGCTAGCAAAGACGTGCCTCTAGATCGTGCCTTAGGCGCACCGTTCCGCGATACGCATAAGCAGCAGGCCTAGCTCGCTTTCTGGCTCGCGATCCACTGATCCACGCGTGTTTCAAGCAGACTCAAAGGCACAGAACCGCCGCCCAGAACCGTGTCGTGGAAGCCGCGAATATCGAAGGCATCGCCGAGCTGCTCTTTCGCTCTGGCACGAAGCTCAAGGATTCTGATCATGCCGATTTTGTACGAGGTCGCCTGGCCGGGCCATACGATATAGCGCCGCACTTCGTTGCGCACGGTTGTTTCCGGCATTGGTGAATTGGCGAGGAAATAATCGACCGCCTGTTGTTCGCTCCAGTCTTTGGAGTGGATACCGCTGTCGACGACTAGCCGGATTGCACGCCACATCTCTGTCGTCAGGCGGCCGAAGTCGGAATAGGGATCAGCGTAGGCGCCCATCTCTTTCGCTAGCAATTCGGAATAGAGCGCCCAGCCTTCGCCATAGGCAGACAGGTAATAACCTTGCGATCGAAATTTCGGGATCCCGGTCAGTTCCTGCGCGATTGACAATTGCATATGATGGCCTGGATTGCCCTCATGATAGGCTATGACTTCAAGCGGCGGAATCGGCATCGCGCGCATGTCGGAAAGGTGCGCGTAATAGATGCCAGGCCGCGAACCATCGGGCGTGCCCGTGCGATAGTGCTGCGCCGCACCGTCTTGTTCACGGAACGGTTCGACCCGGCGAACTTCCAACGGCGCTTTGGGTAAAATGCCAAAATATTCGGGCAGTTTGGTATCGATGAATGCCAGATGTTTTTTCGCGGCGTCGATATAGTCCTGCGCGCCCTTGTCATCGTTGGAGAAATAGAACTGATCATCCTCGCGCATGAATGTGAAGAAAGCTGACAGATCGCCGTCAAATCCGACCTTGTCTTTGATCGCTCCCATTTCGGTCCGAATGCGCGCGACTTCTGACAGCCCGATATCGTGCACTTCATCTGCCGTCAGATCGGTGGTGGTCATCACGCGGAGCTGGTGATTGTAGTAGTCGGTGCCATTGGTCAGTGCGCTGACCCCGCGCGCCTCGGCATCGGCATTTTCGCGGTCTTCAGTGAACCATTCGATTACCCGGGTGTAAGCGGGGGCCAGCTGCTCCGTCAGCGCGGTGCGCGCCTCTTCACGCAACTCTTCGCCGCGTTCTGCAGTGACTGTGCCAGCATCAACCAGTTTGGCTATACGCTCTTCGCTCGCTGTCCAAAGAGCAGAGGGCTTATCGCTTTTGTCGAAAGGTTCGCCCGAGGTGATATTCTGGGATTCCTTGATCACAGCATCATAAGCGAATTGCGGAGGCCGCGTGCCTGCCTCCGCATTGGCCTGAGCGCGGGAAAGCAATTGGTCCATAGCCGTCCCAATCCCGCCCAAACGTGCAATGAAAGCGGTCATGTCGCTTTCGCTTTCGACCTTGTGCTGGCTGATCAGGAAGCTGGGCAGCGCCGAATGCGTTCCGTTCATTTGGTTGAGAATATACGCCTGATTACGGAATTTGGCTGACGCTTCGGCCTGATCTTTACGGAATTGCCACATGTCCCAAGACAGCTTGGCATCGTCCGACAGCTCGTCATAGTCGAAATTGGCTTCCATCTCGGCAGCGGTATTCTGCCACCATTCGAGTTGCTTCTGTTCGGCTTCGACGCTCATATCATCGATCTTGTCGTAATCGGATTTCATTCCGAGCGACGTCTGCAGCATCGGACTGAAAGCAACCAACTCGTCAAATTTGGCGTCAAACCAAGTGTTGATGCATTCGGTTTGTGTGGTGGTGCACTCGATCTTTGCCACGACTGGCTCGGATAACCCGCCGCAATTCGCAACTGCGGCCGAAGCCATCAGCAGAGCGATCAATTTTGTCTTGGGCAGTCGGGTCATAGCAAGCGGTCCTCTTCCAAATTCTGTTGTTGGGCCGTTACATGCGGCAGGATTGGCCGAAAGTGAAGTGCGCCTAGCGTTTGCTTGCGCCGATTGCCGCCTTCACATCATTCACGAAGCTAGAATTCCGTACGCCGTGATAGATGCCGCGTGTAACCATCCTGCCGAGCCAGCGCATTTGCCGTTGAACCTGCAATAGCAACATGACACGCGGCTGATCGGACTCATTCCACACTTCATGCGGATAGGTTTCATCAAATACGAGCCATTCGCCATAGCGCCATTGCTGTATTTTGCCGTCCACAGCGATTTCGCAGCGCTTGCCATCATCAGGTAGCATCAGCGGCAAATGGCAATTGAGCCATGATTTTGTCAGCCCGCGATGTAACGGAACATGCGTGCCGGGTTCCATGATCGACAGAAAGCCGACGACTACTCCCGGAATGGAATCAATGGCCTTCGTCAGCTTGGGGCAGCGCCCTTGATTGGCGAGCGACTCATAGCCGTAGCCGCGAAAGAAGAAGCTTTTCCATGCGGGTGTGGAGGCAATCCGGCGGTGATCAGGAGAGATTTTCCCAAGGGGCGGGATGCTCTCCCGCTCGTGCATCAGCGGTTGGATCTCTTCGCGGAATTCGCGCCACCGGGGGGCCACTTCGCATAGCCCCGGAACCAGTGCAGGATCGATAATTGGTTGGTCGCCAACAAGTGATTGACCTGCAAGGAAACCATTGACGGGATCACGCAGTTTTTTACCGAGCCTAACTGCCGCAGTCTGCTTGGATTTGGTGTAAGCAGGGGCGTCTTCCGGTCGGGACGTCTCGGAAGCGGTTGGGCGTTTGTCGCGGTTGTTAGTCGCGTTGGCCATGCGCAGCTTATAGCACGAATAGCTTCACCCACTTTGTAGAATTCCGACGAAATGCAAAAAGGGTCCGACAGATTGCTCCGTCAGACCCTTTCAAGTTTCTGTGCTGAGAAACGGTAGGCTTAGAAGCCCATACCGCCGCCCATGCCGCCCATGCCGCCCATATCAGGCATTGCAGGAGCGCCGCCTGCGCTGTCGTCAGGCGCGTCAGCAATTGCTGCTTCGGTGGTGATCAACAGACCAGCTACCGATGCTGCGTCTTGCAGAGCAGTACGAACAACCTTTGTCGGGTCGATCACGCCGGCTTTTACGAGGTTCTCGTAAGTGTCGGTCGCAGCGTTGAAGCCCTGCGTTTCGTCATCTTCGCGAAGGAGATTGCCGGAGATCACAGCGCCGTCATGGCCAGCGTTCTCGGCGATCTGGCGGATTGGTGCCAGGATTGCTTTGCGAACGATGTCGATGCCGCGGGTCTGGTCGTCATTGTCACCTTTGACGCCAGCCAGAGCCTTCGAAGCGTAGAGAAGCGCAGTACCGCCGCCAGGGACGATGCCTTCTTCAACCGCAGCGCGGGTAGCGTGGAGCGCGTCATCAACGCGGTCCTTGCGTTCTTTCACTTCAACTTCCGAAGCGCCGCCAACCTTGATCACAGCAACACCGCCGGCGAGTTTCGCCAGACGCTCTTGCAGTTTCTCGCGGTCATAATCGCTAGTGGTTGCTTCGATCTGAGCGTGGATTTCAGCGACACGTGCCTTGATGTCGTCTTCGCTACCTGCGCCGTCGACAATTGTGGTGTTATCCTTGTCGATCGTGACGCGCTTGGCTTCGCCGAGCATGCCCAGAGTAACGCTGTCCAGCTTGATGCCCAGCTCGTCGCTGATCATTTCGCCTTTGGTCAGGATCGAGATGTCTTGCAGCATCGCTTTACGGCGATCGCCGAAGCCCGGTGCCTTGACCGCAGCAACTTTCAGGCCGCCGCGCAGCTTGTTGACAACGAGAGTAGCCAGCGCTTCGCCTTCGATGTCTTCTGCGATGATCAGCAGAGGACGGCCCGATTGCATGGCTGCTTCGAGGATCGGCAGCATGTCTTTCAGGTTCGACAGCTTGCCTTCGTTGATCAGGATGTATGGATTTTCGAGTTCCACAGTCATCTTGTCAGGGTTGGTGATGAAGTATGGCGACAGGTAACCGCGGTCGAACTGCATACCTTCAACAACGTCGAGCTCAAATTCGAGGCCCTTGGCTTCTTCAACGGTGATGACGCCTTCTTTGCCGACTTTTTCCATCGCTTCTGCGATTTTCTCGCCGACTTCCTTGTCGCCATTGGCCGAAATAACGCCGACTTGAGCGACTTCTTCAGTGCCAGCAACGTCTTTCGAACGCTTTACCAGATCGTCAACGATAGTGCTGACCGCTTGGTCGATACCGCGCTTCAGATCCATCGGGTTCATGCCCGCTGCAACCGATTTCATGCCTTCGCGAACAATCGCTTGGCCCAGAACGGTTGCAGTGGTGGTGCCGTCACCGGCGAGGTCGTTGGTCTTTGACGCAACTTCCTTGAGCATTTGCGCGCCCATATTTTCGAACTTGTCTGTCAGTTCGATTTCCTTGGCGACGGTAACGCCGTCCTTGGTGATGCGCGGTGCGCCAAAGCTTTTGTCGATAACGACGTTACGACCTTTGGGGCCGAGCGTTACTTTGACTGCGTTTGCGAGCGTATCAACGCCCTTGAGGATGCCTTCGCGTGCGTCACGCGAGAACTTTACGTCCTTGGCTGCCATGGTGAAATTCCTTTAATTGTGTTCGTTGAATGAAAAGCGCTGGGGTAGGTCGGCGATCAGCCGATCACTCCCATGATGTCGCTTTCTTTCATGATCAGCAGGTCTTCGCCGTCGATCTTGACTTCGGTGCCGCCCCATTTGGCGAACAGCACGCGGTCGCCAGCTTTGACGTCGAGTGGAGTTACAGTGCCGTCTTCGGCTTTGGAGCCGCTGCCTACGGAGACGATTTCGCCTTCGCTTGGCTTTTCCTGCGCGCTGTCAGGGATGATGATCCCGCCAGCGGTTTTTTGATCGGCTTCGATGCGACGGACCAGAACGCGGTCGTGTAGCGGACGAAATGCCATAATGATGACCTCTTCGTTAGAGTGATAAAACAAACTTGGCACTCTCATACATAGAGTGCCAGCACGGCGCATTTGGGGATGCACCTTCAGGGAGTCAACAGGTGGAGAGGCGAAAAAGTTTCACACCATTCGCCGAGATGTGCGTCAGGCTTGCCAGTGTGCAATGTTTACTAGGCAAACACTAGATCAGGGTGACGGTTCGTTCTGGACGGGAAGGTCAAGAACGCGGCCTTGTTTGACGGCCATCCCGATAGCGCCGAGTGCACCGAAATCCTCCAACGGATTTGCAGTAAGCGCTAGGAAGCTCGCCTCGCACCCCGGCGCATTGCACCCAATTGCGCGATCCGGAAAAATCACTTGTGGCGTGTCGATTGTGGCGATGCGCAGCAATTCCGAACGAGTGAACAGCGACCGGCTCGCTTCGGCAATCAAGCCGTCCAATATTGTAGCGGAATAAGCGTTCGATCCAATCGTAAAACGCACGCCCGCATTGCGCAAAGCACGCGTGTTGGCATCTTCACGGCGGCGCACCTCAGGATTCTGATTTTTCGCCCACTCAGATGCGATCAGCGTGACGGCGCTGCCAGCCTCGGACACTTTTTCCGCCAGTTCTTTGCTGATCAGACACCCCGCATCGGATTGAGCGTAGAAATACAAATTCGGCTCCGACGTGTCTTGATAGCATGGTAGGTGGGTCAATATGTCCGCTTCGTTGGCGACCGCTGCCTCAACATCGGAAATATCACTGACTGCAACTGCGATTCTGAGCCCGCTACTGCGCGCGCGATCAGTGATCATTGGCAGCAAAGCTGGGTCCACGCCGCCAATTGCCCAGCTATCATAGCTATTGTTGGCATATTCTGCGCTGTGACGGAGATAGATTTTCACAAGATCGGGGGTGTCGCGCAGGAGACCGCGCCAAACAGCGGCGATATCATCTTCGCTTTCGACGACCCAATACGCATTGCCGAGCCGGCGTTTGCTCGCACGAATTTCGGCCTGCCGTGCGACTTGCTGCTCATAGCCATAAATTCTTAGGGCTGTAGCTTCGTAAATCTCCGCAGGATGGCTGGATGGTCCAGTCACACCGCCGAGTGCAGTGGCTACATCGACCGTATTCCAATCATCAAATTTTGGCCGAATTGCGCTTACCGATGATGCAGGCGCGGTAGTTGTCAGAGCGTAGAAGACGCCGCTGCGTAAATTGTTCTCATTGTGTGTATTGTATGAGTAGCTGCCATCAAACTGGTGGGTGTGTGCATCACCAAGTGGTGCAATAACATATTTGCCGCCAAGATCGACGATCCGGTCTTCTGCTACGCCGTCCCCAACGAAGCGGCCATTGCTCGTAACTCGGTCTCCAGCGACAAATATTTCGCCATTGAACCAGTAGCCATTGGTATAACGGATGGTTTCATTTTCAGTGTCGGAAGCCGTGGCGGATGCGCCGACAATGCTTGCACAGAGCAGAGCGCCAGTAGCGAGTGCTAGGCGTGATGAGACAAAGACCGACATTAGAAACTCCCTCTAGTGAACATCCAATCTAAATACGGACGTCCTGTCGGGAAAGATGCAAAGCTTGCTATTGCGCCTGCTTGGTCCCGCGTTCTGTCAATCCAATTGCATCGCGTCTGATCCAGCGCCACGTGAGCAGCACGGCAGCGACCGCTAGACCTGTAGCCAGACCGATCCACACGCCGATCCCCTCGAGCGGTGTCCAGAAGCCGAGCCACATTGCGACACCAAATCCGGGCACCCAATAGGCGAAGATCGCGATCCACATCGGGACGCGCGTATCTTGTAAACCGCGCAGCGCACCGGCGGCTACGGCTTGCAGGCCGTCGACCAATTGGAACGCCGCTGCGATCACCAGATACTGCAGTGCGAAACCGACCAGTACCGCATTCTTCGCAGCATCGGGATCCACATAGATGTGCAGCAGCGTGCGCGGCATCAATATCATTGCCGAGCAGGATATCGCCATAAAGCCCGTGCCGACCACCATCGCGGACCAGCCTGCGCGTTTCATACCGTCCTTGTCGCGTGCGCCGTAGAAATAACCCACACGAATGGTGGCCGCTTGGCTTACCCCGAACGGGACTTGGAAGGCGAGAGCAGCGATTTGCAAAGCGAGCGTATGCGCCGCCAGCTGCGGCGTACCAATGTTGCCCATCAGGAACGCGGCGGCGCCAAAGATGCCAGCCTCGGCAGAGACAGTCAGCGCAATCGGTGTACCGATTTTCAGGATCGACCATAGGCGCGCCCAATCGGGCGACCACCAGCGGCCAAAGATGTGATAGCGATGCATGTTCCGATCGAGCCGGATCGCGATAATATAGCAGCCAAGCGTAAACAGCGCCGTGATGATCGTCGCAATCGCTGCGCCTTGAAGGCCCAGTTCGGGCGCGCCGAAATTGCCGAAGATAAACGCATAGTTTGCCAGTGCATTCACGCCGATACCCAGAGCCGAAATTGCCGTCGCGAAGATCGGCCTGCCCAATGTCGAGACAAAATTGCGCAGCACCGCTGCCAGCAGCATCGGGATCATCGACCAGATGATGACAATCATATACTCGCTGGCGAGTGCAATAATCTCAGGCTGCTGACCGGTCGCGCGGGCAATCGGCACGATAGCCATACAGGCGGCCATAGCGGCGATGCCGACGATCACAGCCAGCCACAGTGCCATGCGCGTTGCGCGGCGGATCGGACGCAATGCAGGGGCGCGTTCGCCGAGCTCTGCCGCAATGATCGGCGCGACTGCCCCGACCAGCGAGGATAAGGCCCACAGTAGCATGCCGAACCATGACACTGCGAGCGCGGCAGCAGCCAGCGGCGCTTCGCCCAGTCGCGCGATAAAGATCACATCGACGGCGTAAGTCAGCATCTGCAGAATATTGGCGAGCGCCAGCGGCCAGGACAGCTTGAGTGTTGCTGCTAGCTCTGTGCGCCAGGGTGTCCGATCAGTCGGATGCCCGGCATTTATGGAGTCGATCTGCGTCATAAAGCTGTCCCGGATAGGCGCGCGGTATAATCATACAAAGTGGAAATTCGCCCGGTAAGAGATTTCAGTTGCGGCCGCGTCTATCCCGCCACAAAGCAATCTTGCGATCGCGCGGCCTTCGCGTCACAAAGCGCGCATTCTTGAGGAGTGATAGATGCGAGTTCAATTTGTGACGATTGGCATGGGCGCAGCCTTACTCTCGGCATGCGGAGAGCAGGCTGACAGTTCCAGCGACAGCGTTACTGTTGCTTCAAGTGAAACAACCTCGGTGGCAACAGAGCAGACCAATGTCGTCGGCGCTCGCCCTGCCAGTTTCGCGCAATGCGTGGCGTGCCACCGCGTAGAGCCGGGCAAGAACGGAATAGGTCCCTCGCTTGCGGGCGTGTATGGGGCCAAGGCAGGGCATGTCGGCGACTATGCTTACAGCCCGGCGATGCGCGAGTCCGGTCTGGTATGGGATGCGGCGACGCTGGATCGCTACCTTGAGAACCCGCGCACGACTGTGCCTAACACCAAAATGAGCTATGGCGGGATGCGCAGTGCGGAAGATCGCGCACGTATTGTCGCGTATTTACAAACGCTTTAGCGACAGCCTGCGTTAGACGGCGGGCTTTCGACAAGGACCTGCCGACCATGCTCAATACGCTTAGATATTTGCCGCTCGTTGCTGTGGTGGCGTTCGCTGTTCCTACAACTGCGCAGAGTGATGAAGAAATTTATGAAGGCGCGGTGAATTGCTCCGCTTTACATTCTTATATCAGCGGTGCCCTTGAAGGCGAAGATGACGAGACAGCGGAAGAGTTTTTTGAGAGCGGAACGCGGTTCTTCACGTTGGCGCTCGTCCGGAACGAGCAGAACGCCGAAAAGGATTTGAACATGATCCTTGATGGCCTGATCGAGAAGGTCAATGGGATGGAAGAAGACGCTGAAATAGAGGCGTTTATCGCCTCCGGTATCACTCGGTGTGATACGTTCCGCGAAAGCGTCGCAGAAGAATATGACGCTATCGATTTTGAAGAAGACGAGGAATAGGTCACCGGCCTGTGCGATGCAGAGCGAACCAGCAGAAGCGGAGGACCATCCTGATGGTTGAGATGTTGTCGCCAACAAGAACTCTTCTAGCTGCTGCCTCAGCCACTTTTGCACCGAGCACTGCAAAAGTGGCCGTGTTTAAGCCGGTCGACGGCTGCGCAAAGTCCGACGAAGGGAACCCGCAGCTTCAGGAGCAGATCGCAATTTGCCAGGCTGCTCTCGAAAAAATCAGCGGGCTGCGCGAGGACTATCGCCCCAAATTCCGGTACGAAGAAAACCAGATTTGGGCGGATGCTTACGTTCAGCAGAAATACGGTTTTCTACGTATTTTGATCGCCCAGAAGGAATTTCGGACCGCTGGTGAGACTCTGACCAAACCCGTTTGTGCGCAGTTCAGCCTCGCAAAACAGCACTTTGCAAGCATTCCTTCCATCGCTGACGAGAGGGAATGGTTTGGCGAAGCTGATTTAAATCTACGCAACATGGCGGACCGAATTACCGCGCGTTGCGCCGCAGGGTCGCCTGAACCCATGACTGACTAAGCGGTTATAATCTAGCCATTACTCTTCTCCGAGACTCGCCAAGGGCTTGGCGTTTGCCACAACATCCTTTGGCCATGTCACCGGAAACTGCGTTTGCGGATTGAAGGTTTCACCCATATCGGCGGCTTCGGCTGCGGCGATTTCTTCAGCGGTCAGAAACTCGCTCGGCTCCAGCGCGAACACGTCCAGCCCGCGGCTGATCTCGGTTCCGTAGATGCGCCCATTGTACCAATAGGCTGACCAGTAACCGCCCGTGATCAACTGATCTTTGTCGACAGGGCCGCGGTCAAAATATGCGATCTCGAACGGGTTTTGCGCGTCTGTAAAGTCGATCACGCTAATACCGCCTTGGTACCATGCCTGCACAAAGATATCGCGGCCCGGAACGGGTATGATCGAGCCATTGTGGGCGACGCAGTTTTCTTTGTCGCTTTGCGGCGCGGGCAATTTGTAGAGACTACGGAATTCCAGCTTTCCATCGACGATTTCATAGATCGCATTGGCGCCCCAATTGCGCGGATCGGCGGCTTGGCAGCGCGGACGACCGCCGCCGCCCCATTCGTCGGTGAACAGCACTTTGGTGCCGTCATTGTTGAACGTTGCAGAGTGCCAATAGGCAAAGCCTTTATCGACCACCTCATCGATCCGCTTGGGCGCACGGGGGTCGGAGATATCAAAAATGATACCGTTACCCGAACATGCGCCTGCGGCCAGTTTTAGCGACGGGAACACGGTAATGTCGTGGCAGTGATTGGTGGAATTGGTGTCCTGCGTTCCTTCGCCATGGTCGCCGCCCTGCCATAGACCGGCGAGGCGTCCCGTGTCCGGATCGGCAAAGACTGCGGGGCTATCCACGATCCGTGACTTGGATGGATCAGCCACAGGAATTTCGATCACATCGATACGGAATAGGGCCGTACGATCATCGCCGGGCACATCGCCGATACAGCCGGTCAACTCTTCCTCATCGCGAATGCGCGACGTGCCGGAGTTGTAGACAATCAGAGTCTCATCGGTTTGCGAGACAACCGAATGGGTGTGCGATCCGCGGCAGGTCTGGACCTGCCCGACTTGCACAGGATTGGTGATGTCGGAAATGTCGAAGATACGCAGGCCGCGGAAGCGTTCTTCGCTGACGCGTTCGGCTACACCTTGCAGTCCGCAATCTACCCGTGCGCGGGTGTCCTGAACGCTCATCAGCAGTAGATCACCGACAATCGAAACATCGCCTTGCCCGCCGGGGCAAACGGTCGAGCTGACCAGCGACGGCATACCGTCTTGGCCGAGTTTGTAAGCGTTGAAACCGTGGTAATTGCCCGCGACCAGAATGTCGCCGGAGAAAGCCATATCGGTATTGGCGAAACTCAGCAGCGGGCTGCGTTCTGCAAATTGTGGTTCGTCCTCTTCTTCCTGTTCATCGGTATTTTGTTCGTCCCGATCACGTCCGCGCTCGATCATCGCAGCGAGCACATCGGTGACCGCTTTGACATCGCTCTTCTCTTCTTCGTCCTTCTTAATTTCAGGACGTAAGCCGGCTGGGTTGGCAGGATCGAAAAAGCCCGCTGGCTTAGGCAGCGCCGTTACCAATCTCAGATTGCTGATCGATTGGCCTGCGTCTCTGAAACCCGCCGTCAAGGTTGCGCGCGGATCGCTCGATAGGCTGGCAAGTATGGCATTCATCCGCTCGATTTCGGTGTTCTGATCGTTCACCACCTCATCGGTAAACTCCAGAAATACAGGATCGGCAGCGGTGCCCGGCTGATCCTTAAGGTCCTCGACCATATCAATCGCACCTTGGTGGTGACGGATCATCAGTTCCAAAAACAGACGGTCGAAATTGGTCCCGCGTGCAGCGGCAAGTTGCTGCATTTGATCGGGTGTGGCCATGCCCATCATTCCCATGTGATGCGCGTGGCCCATGCCTGCCATTTCCAGCGACTCACCGCGCTCGGTAAGCCAATTGCTCATGAACTCAATTTCGTCTTTCTGAGAACCGCTGATCTTGCCGCCAATCGCGACAACCTCTTCCATGTTCGTCCGCTCAGCAATCAACGCAGACATATCGACCGCTTGCTGGTGGTGGACGATCATCCCTTGCATGAACATCACATCAGCATGCGCATAAGAATTATCGGCGAGCGCGACAGCTTGTTCCGCAGTAAGCTGCTTCGTTGGCTGGCCAGGCGCGCCCGGTTGCACGATCCGCGCGTCTTGAGCGGTTGCCGATACGCTGCTCAAAAGCGCAGTTGCGGCGACTGTGGCGAATAGACGAGTCTTGGTCAGCATGTCGAAGCGATCCTCTAAATCTTAGTGGCGCTGTGCTGGCCCAGAATTGACTCGATGCCAAGGACAAACAGAAAAGGGCGGCACCTTGCGGTACCGCCCTTCCATCTGCAGGCGCTTCAAGTCACCTACAAAACTTGTAACAAGATCACTTGAGCGTGCTCAAGCAGCCTGTCTCACCCAATTACTTGAGTTCAACAGTACCGCCGGCTGCTTCGATCTTGCCTTTGATTTCTTCGGCTTCAGCTTTGTTGACGCCTTCTTTGATCGGCTTAGGAGCGCTCTCAACGAGGCCCTTCGCTTCAGTCAGACCCAGGCCAGTGATGGCGCGGACTTCTTTGATCACTTGGATCTTCTTGCCACCGTCACCGGTGAGAACGACGTCAAATTCGTCTTTCTCTTCAGCAGCAGCTTCACCGCCGCCAGCGGCTGGGCCAGCAACAGCAACTGCAGCAGCGGCGCTAACGCCCCACTCTTCTTCCAGTGCTTTGGCGAGTTCAGCTGCCTCGAGGACAGTCAGTTTTGATAGTTCTTCAACAAGCTTGGCGATATCGGCCATGACTTAATACTCCAAATAAATGACCCCGATAGATAATCGGGCAGGGCGAAAAATGCCCCAGAATGTTCAATTCAAAAAACCGCTTACGCCGCTTCTGAGGCTGCAAATGCACCAAAGACGCGAGCAAGCTTGTTGGCGGGTGCGTTGACGACCTGAGCGATTTTCGTCGCAGGTGCGTTAACGAGGCCAACAATCGTGCCACGAAGCTCGTCGAGGCTTGGCATGGAGGCAAGTGCCTTTACGCCAGCTTCATCAAGCATCTGACCGCCCATCGATCCGCCAACGATTTCGAGCTTGTCGTTCGTTTTGGCGAATTCCACGGCAGCTTTGGCAGCAGCGACAGGGTCGCTTGATGTTGCCAGAGCAGTCGGGCCAGTGAGCAAGTCACTCAGGCCTTCATAATCCGTGTCTTTCAGGGCGAGATTGGCAAGACGGTTTTTCGCAACCTTGTACGATGCACCGGCTTCACGCATTTTTCCGCGCAGTTCAGTGGACTGAGCCACTGTCAGGCCGAGATTGCGGGTCACAACGACCACGCCGCTCTCGTTGAAAGTTGCGTTAAGACCAGCGACCGCTTCGGATTTTTGCGAACGATCCATGTCTTACTCCTTCACTATGGTTGCGGCACAACATGCCCCGCAACCGGCTACGTTTGTCCATGACACCAGAAGCATCACGGGCGAGTCCATTGATGGGGAAGGAGGGTGCGGGGCTACGAAAGCGATCCGCGATACGAAGGCCAATTGGCTTTCGTGAAAATCTCTAATCCCCGTCTAGGCTGGAAATTAAGACCGGCATATTCCGGTCACCAACTGTCTTGGACGGATGTTCACTGGACCCGTCAGCCCAGCGAACGAGGGCGCAAATAGCCGATTGCGGTCAGGAGTCAACCGATTTGGGCTGCGGGACGGAGCGCAGCAACATTACCGCAACCCACAGATACCAGATGATCTGACCCAGTCCGAAGACATCGACCAAATCTCCCAAACTTGGAATAATGGTGGCGATCCCGACCAGACCGAGGGCAATGCCCAGCCAAGCGAGCAGTTTCGGCATTTGGTCTGTCCGCATCGCGAGCCCGCTGACCATCGCCATCCAGATACCGCCGAGCAGCTCGTTGCCGCCACCCAGTGCGTCTTGCACCAGAGAGATGGCCACCCAAGCGCTCGCCGCCTCATCGGGAAACTCGGTCGCTAATGGGACAATTGCATGCATCCCGGCCAAGCTAATCATGCCGCTCGCAATGACGATTGCAGCCCACATCAATCCGAAGGTGGTGGTAATTTGCATCCAGCCTTCAATCTCGACCGATGCCCGGCGGTGCATTGCTATGACCAGAGCAACCAACGCACAGCCGGCCATCGGATACAGAACGAGCATTGCGATCGAGAGCACCGATTGGTTGTCGGTGATGAACGCGATGTTGCCGGCTGGCCCGGCATATCCCGTGCCATCAATCACGCCGATAAACAGCGCAAACCCGAAGATATAGGACGCAGCCATTATCGCCGCAGCGATGCCGCCTGCGCGGTCCAGATCATGCGTCATTCGGTTGTCCGTTTTCATAGGCCAGCAAATCCCCTGGCTGGCATTCCAGCTCTCGGCAAATTGCTTCCAGCGTACTGAAACGGATTGCCTTGGCTTTGCCGGTTTTGAGGATCGACAGATTGGCGAGAGTTAAGCCAACGCGTTCTGCCAGCTCGGTCAGAGTCATGCGGCGGTCGTGCAGAAGGTCATCGAGTTTCACGGTAATGCTCCCGTTTGTGGTTTCGTCACTATTGGCTGGGGGCATCAGACCGTTCCTTCCAGATCTTCGCGCATCTTTATTCCGTGGCGGAAAACGCGGGCGAGGATGAACAGCACGATTGCCATCAGGATACCGGTTAAAGAAAACTCGATATCTGCACTCACATCCACATGATCCGGCATTTGCGCTGCGAGATAAGAGGCAACCGCCCCGATTGGAAACGAGGCCACTTGGAAGAGAAGCACAATCCACCCCATCCGACTCAGGCGGTCGGCATTGATTTCGACAAATGGCTCGCCGTCACGGACCGTATCGATAATTCTACCGAGCAACTGGAAGAAGTGGAATGCGGTGGCGACGACGACAATGACTGCGGCGAGGAACACGACGATCAACGTAAGGATGGTCGCTACGCTTGCAGTGCTGCCGCTATCGGCCAATGAGCTCGCGACCTGATCGGAGTTAAACAGGATAACCGGGATCAGAATTGTAAGCCCTATGGATACGATCGCTGTGACGGCTTGCAAAAGTACGGTCAGTATCTTGCCAGCGGCGAGAAGCTGGTCCCGCTGCGGCTTTGTGTGAGACTGGTTGGTCATGGATTTGGTCCCCTATGTTTTCGGTTTCAGATCAGAACGGGCATAGTTAGGACGCTTGCAGCCTGCGCTGGCGGAACGCTCAACAGCGGTGCGAAGGTCATTGCGACGATGAGCAGAGAGGCCATCGCAGCGGCGGAATTTCGATAGAAACGTGTCATTTGTTGATCTCCAATATGTTTGATATCGAAAATCAATAAGGGCGAGTCGATTTATTGTCAATCAATAATATCGAAAAACAATATGTACCGCATCGTTTTTCGTGATCTTATGGAAGGCAATCGTCAACCATCTTCCCAAATTACCAGCTCGCCATTGGCGTGCATGCAGCCAATTTCGATCCCGTCTCCGGCCTCGGTTTCGCGAGGGGTCAAGAACGGTTCAAACCGCAGGCCCCAGTGGGATAGCGGGTCGCCGCCGGGCATATTTTCGTAGATAATGTCTTCGGCAAACTCGATCCGGAGCCACTGCAGAACGCCATTCACAGTGCCGCCGTTGGAGGTCAGCGTTGTGCGCTGGCGGTCCTCATTCGGTGCGGGTCTGTCGGGTTCAAACACGCAATCATACAATGAGACGGCGGGGCCGCGCTGAAATTTGTCGCCGCGCGGGACGCTGACCATTGTATCCTTTTTCAGCCGTTCGTTGAGCAGCGAGAGATCGAACCCCTCGACATCGGTTACGTCAGGGCGAGCATTGCATTCAGCCAAGGCCCCCATAATCGCGCACCGTTCAGGCACAAAGGTTGCGCCGGGATTGGTCAGTTCTTCTGCCGCATGGGCGAGCGCCTGCATCAAAGTCTCACCCACCACATTGGCGGAGAACAGTTCTGAAATAACCATATCGACGCCGCCACCCAGATCGGCGTCACGATCCAGATCGAGCGACATTTTGTTGATGACGGTGATTTTGTCCGACATGCCGTTGGCTTCGATAATATCGCGCGCGAGATCGGCCTTGGTTGCGTTGCGGTCGCAGGCATAGACATGCTTTGCGCCAGCGCGGACGGCCATCATCGCAAGAAGACCGGTCCCGGTGCCGATATCCAAGATCGTCTTGCCTTCGGAAAACCGATCAATCGCTTCACGATAGGCGACATTGCGCGGAATGTCGGCCAACATGACTTGATGATAGGTGTGCACTCCGTCTGACAGGACCGTACGGGCGACAGCGTTCAATTCTGCGTCATCAGGACGTTCGAGCAAAGCGGCTTTGGCCATTTTGACAGCTTGGTCCGCCGATCCGCTTTCTTTCAGGGACATGGCCATGCTGAGAAATACGGCCGGATCGTCGAAAATAGACTTGCCTGATTGCGTCATTTCTTTGCCAATACCTTTAATAAGAAAGGGGGCGCTATCGCGATTGACGGAATGGGTCAATTAGTGGTGGAGGTGAGCCACTAGCGAGTAGCCCGTTCCCGTTTGACAGGCGCGGGCCGCATTCCTATATGGCCGTCAACCGCTACTTCGAGCGAGACAGACCATTGCGCGGTGGTAAGTCCAAGAACGGAAGTAGCTTTCCATAGCCCGCGACGCTTTTGAAGCTGCAGCAGCCCCCTGAAACGGGTGCGATTCGCTGCGGCCTTTTTGCGTTTGGCCGGAAGGTCATTGGCCAAAGGGTCGAGGGTTATGGTGTGTTCCCGCGCAGACACACTGATGACGCTGGTCAACGCGTAAGACCGGCCTATTATTTAAGAGGCAAATACCTCCATGGCGACCAAGGCAAAACCCATCCGCAAGTCGGGTGCAAACACCGGTACTGCAAAAAAGCGTATCCGTAAGATCTTCGGTGATATTCACGAAGTCACCAAGATGCCGAACCTGATCGAGGTTCAGCGCGAGAGCTACGAACAGTTCCTCCGCTCTGATCCTTCGATCGATTATGTTTCGGGCCTCGAAAAGACGCTTCGCAGCGTGTTCCCGATTCGCGATTTCGCCGGCACTGCCGAGCTGGACTTCGTGAATTACGAACTTGAGCCGCCAAAATACGACACAACCGAATGCCGCCAGCGCGGCATCACTTACGCCGCACCGATGAAGGTGACGCTGCGTTTGATCGTGTTTGAGGTCGACCAAGAAACCGAAACACGCTCCGTGCTCGATATTAAAGAGCAGGACGTTTACATGGGCGACATGCCACTGATGACCGGGAACGGTACGTTCATCATCAACGGTACAGAGCGCGTTATTGTCAGTCAGATGCACCGTTCGCCGGGTGTGCTGTTTGACCATGACCGCGGCAAAACCCACTCTTCGGGCAAGCTTCTGTTCGCTGCGCGCGTCATTCCTTACCGTGGTTCGTGGCTTGATTTCGAATTCGACGCCAAGGACATCGTCAATGTTCGGATCGACCGTAAGCGTAAACTGCCGGTCACTAGCCTGCTATTCGCGCTGGGCCTCGATCACGAGGGCATTCTCGATCACTTCTATGACACTGTCACTTGGGAGCGTGTATCGGGCAAAAAGGGAGATGGCTGGAAAATGCCATTCGACCCTGAAGCATGGCGCAATGCCAAGCCTGCCTTCGCACTGGTCGATGCCAAAACCGGCGAAGAAATCTTCGCTGCAAACCAGAAGATTTCCCCGCGCGCTGCCAACAAAGCAGCCAAGGACGGTCTCAAGGACCTGCTGATCCCAACCGAAGAAGTCTTTGCACGCTACGCCGCTCGCGATCTGATCGACGAGAAAACCGGCCGCATTTACATCGAAGCAGGCGATGAAGTCTCTGCCGAAAACCTCGAAGTGCTCGACGCCGCTGGCATCGACCGCCTTGAACTTCTCGACATTGATGAAATCAACACTGGCCCATGGATCCGCAACACTCTGGCAGTCGATAAGGCTGAAAATCGCGACGAAGGTCTCGAAGCCATTTACAAAGTTATGCGCCCGGGTGAGCCGCCAACCAAGGAAACAGCGGAAGCTCTGTTCGAAGGCCTGTTCTTCGACGGCGACCGTTATGACCTTTCGGCTGTTGGCCGCGTAAAACTCAACATGCGTCTGGAACTGGACGCTGAAGACACCGTGACCACGCTGCGCAAGGAAGACATCCTCGCGGTTGTGAAGGAAATGGTCGATCTGAAAGACGGCAAGGGCGAGGTTGATGATATCGATAACCTCGGCAACCGCCGTGTTCGTTCGGTCGGTGAGCTTCTGGAAAACCAATACCGTGTCGGTTTGCTCCGGATGGAGCGTGCCGTTAAAGAACGCATGAGCTCGGTCGATGTGTCGACTGTGATGCCGAACGATCTGATTAACGCGAAGCCAGCAGTTGCTGCGGTTCGTGAATTCTTCGGTTCGTCACAGCTTTCGCAGTTTATGGACCAAACCAACCCGCTTTCCGAAGTGACGCATAAGCGCCGCGTTTCGGCACTCGGCCCCGGCGGTCTGACGCGTGAGCGCGCTGGCTTCGAAGTCCGCGACGTTCACCCGACGCATTATGGCCGTATCTGCCCGATTGAGACGCCGGAAGGCCCGAACATCGGTCTGATCAACAGCCTGGCATCGTTCAGCCGCGTCAACAAATACGGCTTCATCGAAACACCATACCGTGCTGTCAAAGACGGCAAAGTAACCGGTGAAGTTGCCTATCTGTCAGCGATGGAAGAGCAGAAGCACGCCGTTGCGCAAGCCTCTGCTGCCCTGAACGACGACGGTACTTTCGTGGAAGACCTCGTTTCGGCCCGTCAGGCTGGCGAGTTCGTAATGCTGCCAAACGATCAAATCACGCTGATGGATGTTTCGCCCAAGCAGCTGGTTTCGGTTGCTGCCTCGCTCATTCCGTTCCTGGAAAACGATGACGCGAACCGCGCATTGATGGGATCGAACATGCAGCGCCAGGCTGTGCCATTGGTGAAAGCCGAAGCACCGTTTGTCGGAACCGGCATGGAAGAAACCGTGGCGCGCGATTCCGGCGCTGCGATTTCGGCCACACGCGGCGGTATCGTTGACCAAGTCGACGCGACCCGGATCGTGATCCGTGCAATCGGTGATGTTGAGCCCGGCCAGTCGGGCGTCGACATTTACACACTGCAGAAATTCCAACGTTCCAACCAGAACACTTGCATCAACCAGCGTCCGCTGGTGAAAGTTGGTGAGACGATTGAGCAAGGCGATATCATCGCTGATGGTCCGTCGACTGATCTGGGCGAACTGGCACTGGGCAAGAACAGCCTCGTCGCCTTTATGCCTTGGAATGGCTACAACTACGAAGATTCTATTCTGATCTCCGAGCGTATTGTGAAGGATGATGTGTTCACCTCGATCCATATCGAGGAATTCGAAGTCATGGCCCGCGATACGAAGCTCGGCCCTGAAGATATCACACGCGATATTCCGAATGTCGGCGAGGAAGCTCTGCGCAACCTCGACGAGGCGGGTATCGTCTATATCGGTGCAGAAGTGCATCCGGGCGATATCCTTGCAGGTAAGATCACACCGAAGGGCGAAAGCCCGATGACGCCGGAAGAAAAGCTCCTCCGTGCGATCTTTGGTGAGAAAGCTTCTGATGTTCGCGATACCTCGCTCCGTCTACCACCCGGCGTCGCCGGTACGGTCGTCGAAGTGCGTGTGTTCAACCGTCACGGTATTGAAGTCGATGACCGTACACGTGCGATCCAACAGGAAGAAATCGAGCGTCTGCGCAAGGATAGCGCCGACGAACGCAGTATCCTGAACCGTGCAACCTATAACCGCCTGCGTGACATGCTGACCGGTCAGACCACTTCTGCCGCGCCGAAAGGCGTCAAGAAGGGATCGAAGATCGACGAAGCCGTTCTAGAAGGCGTCGAGAAGCACGAATGGTTCAAATTCGCGGTTGCCGATGACAAGCGCCAGCAGCAGCTGGAAGCGATTAAGAGCCAGTATGACGAAGCCATCAAAGGCATCGAAGACAAGTTCGAAGATCGTAAGGAAAAGCTGGAGCGCGGCGACGAATTGATGCCGGGCGTTCTGAAGATGGTCAAAGTCTTCGTGGCGGTGAAGCGCAAGCTGCAACCGGGCGACAAGATGGCCGGCCGTCACGGAAACAAGGGTGTTATCTCGCGGATTCTCCCGCAAGAAGACATGCCGTTCCTGGAAGACGGTTCACCAGTCGATATCGTTCTGAACCCGCTGGGCGTGCCTTCGCGAATGAACGTTGGACAAATCTTCGAAACGCACCTCGGCATGGCCGCTCGTGGTCTGGGGCATCAGGTGACTGAAGCTCTGGAAGAGTGGAAGCGCGCAAACCCGAATGCGGCTGAAGACTATGCCAAGGCACAACCGCCGGAAGCCGTGATCGACCGTCTGAAGAATGCTTATGGCGATGATTACCACGGCGAAATCGATGCCCGCTCTACTGCGGAAATCGTAGAACTGGCGGGCAATCTGACCAATGGTGTTCCGATGGGTACGCCAGTGTTCGATGGCGCGATCGAAGGCGATGTTACCACCATGCTTGAGCGGGCTGATTTGCCCGGTTCGGGTCAGGTGACATTGTATGATGGCCGCACCGGTGATGCTTTCGACCGTAAGGTGACAGTGGGCTACATCTACATGCTCAAACTGCACCACTTGGTCGATGACAAGATCCACGCCCGTTCGATTGGCCCCTACAGCCTCGTCACGCAGCAGCCGCTGGGTGGTAAGGCGCAGTTCGGTGGTCAGCGCTTCGGTGAGATGGAGGTCTGGGCGCTCCAGGCCTACGGCGCCGCGTATACGTTGCAGGAAATGCTCACTGTGAAGTCGGATGACGTGATCGGACGGACCAAGGTTTACGAAGCGATCGTCAAAGGCGACGACACTTTCGAAGCGGGCATTCCGGAGAGCTTCAACGTTCTCGTCAAGGAAATGCGCAGCCTGGGTCTCAATGTCGAATTGTCCTCTCTCTCCGATGGAGAAGATGGCGATGACGATATGCAGATTGCCGCAGAATAAGCCGACTGAAGGATTGACCCTGACCCTCCCGAGCGAGGGAAACGGAGCTAAATTATGAATGATCTAACCAAATTCACCAACCAGCTGGCTAAGCCGGAAACCTTCGACCAGATCCAGATCGGTCTGGCCTCGCCAGAGCGTATCCGCAGCTGGTCTTTCGGCGAAATCAAAAAGCCGGAAACGATCAACTACCGGACGTTCAAGCCAGAGCGTGACGGCCTGTTCTGCGCGCGCATCTTCGGTCCTGTGAAGGACTACGAATGCCTGTGCGGCAAATATAAGCGCATGAAGTATAAAGGCGTCGTCTGTGAGAAGTGCGGCGTTGAAGTGACTGTGACCAAAGTCCGCCGCGAGCGGATGGGTCACATCGAACTGGCTGCGCCGGTTGCCCACATCTGGTTCCTCAAATCGCTGCCTTCGCGCATCGGTTTGCTGCTCGATATGCAGCTCAAGCAGCTTGAGCGCGTTCTCTACTTCGAAAGCTACATCGTCACCGAGCCTGGCCTTACTCCGATGGAGAAGTTCCAGCTACTGACTGAAGACGAGCTGGTCGAAGCGCAGGACGAGTATGGCGAAGACGCTTTCTCTGCCGGTATCGGCGCGGAAGCGGTCAAATTCATGCTGATGGATCTCGATCTGGAGCAAGAGCGTGACGATCTGATGGAAGAGCTGCGGACTACCAAGTCCAAGCTCAAGCCAGCCAAGATCATCAAACGTCTGAAAGTCGTTGAAAGTTTCATCGACTCGGGCAACCGTCCTGAGTGGATGATCCTCGAAGTTGTGCCGGTTATTCCGCCCGAGCTGCGCCCGCTGGTGCCGCTGGATGGTGGCCGTTTCGCGACGTCGGATCTCAACGATCTTTATCGCCGCGTGATCAACCGTAACAACCGTCTGAAGCGTCTGATCGAACTGCGTGCTCCTGACATCATCGTCCGGAACGAGAAGCGTATGCTTCAAGAAGCCGTCGATGCGCTGTTCGACAATGGCCGTCGCGGCCGTGTCATCACCGGTGCGAACAAGCGTCCGCTGAAATCTTTGAGCGACATGCTCAAAGGTAAGCAGGGCCGTTTCCGTCAGAACCTTCTCGGTAAGCGTGTCGACTATTCAGGCCGTTCGGTCATTGTTACCGGCCCTGAATTGAAACTGCACCAGTGCGGTCTTCCCAAGAAGATGGCGCTCGAGCTGTTCAAGCCGTTCATCTACGCCCGTCTGGACGCGAAGGGTCTTTCAATGACCTTGAAGCAAGCCAAGAAATGGGTCGAGAAAGAGCGTAAGGAAGTGTGGGACATCCTCGACGAGGTTATCCGTGAACACCCCGTCATGCTTAACCGTGCGCCGACGCTTCACCGTCTTGGCATTCAGGCATTCGAACCCGTTCTGATCGAAGGTAAAGCTATCCAGCTTCACCCGCTGGTCTGTTCTGCGTTTAACGCCGACTTCGATGGTGACCAAATGGCCGTCCACGTGCCGCTCTCGCTGGAAGCCCAGCTCGAAGCACGCGTGCTGATGATGTCGACCAACAACATCCTCTCGCCAGCCAATGGCAAGCCGATCATCGTTCCTTCGCAGGATATGGTGCTGGGTATCTATTATCTTTCGATGGACCGTCAGGAGAAAACCCCTGAGTACGTCGAAGAGAATGGCGAGAAGATCGAGAAACTGCCGCGCTTCACCGATATGGCCGAAGTGCACCAGGCTCTCGAAGTCGGTGCGGTTACGTACCACTCCAAAGTCATCACCCGCGTCCCGCAAGCTGATGAAGACGGCAAGATCGTCCTCAAACGCTTCATCACGACGCCGGGCCGTTTGCTGATCGGCGAATGTCTGCCGAAGAACCACAAGGTTCCTTTCGACATCATCAACCGCCTTCTGACGAAGAAGGAAATCGGTGACGTGATCGACCAAGTCTATCGTCACACCGGTCAGAAAGACACGGTGCTGTTCGCCGATGCGATCATGTCGCTGGGCTTCAAGCACGCGTTCAAAGCCGGTATTTCCTTCGGTAAGGACGACATGATCATCCCTGATTCCAAGGATGGCATGATCGAAGAAGCCAAGGCGCTGGTTGCTGACTATGAGCAGCAGTACCAGGACGGTCTGATCACGCAGCAAGAGAAGTACAACAAAGTCATCGACGCATGGTCGCGTTGTGGTGATACCGTTGCTGACGCGATGATGGATGAGATTAAGGCTCAGCCGGTCGACAAGGATGGCCGCCAGGCAGACATCAACGCGATCTACATGATGGCTCACTCAGGTGCGCGTGGTTCGCCAGCGCAGATGAAGCAGCTTGCCGGTATGCGCGGTCTGATGGCCAAACCGTCGGGCGAGATTATCGAAACGCCGATTATCTCGAACTTTAAAGAAGGCCTGACCGTTCTCGAATACTTCAACTCCACCCACGGTGCCCGTAAGGGTCTCGCGGATACGGCGCTCAAGACGGCTAACTCGGGTTATCTGACTCGCCGTCTGGTCGACGTGTCGCAAGACTGCACGATCGTGATCGAAGACTGTAAAACGTCGAACGCGCTGGAAATGCGCGCCATCGTACAGGGCGGTAGCGTTATCGCTTCGCTTGGTGAGCGTATTCTGGGCCGGACGACTGCAGAGGACCTCGTCAACGCGAAGACTGACGAAGTCATCGTGAAAGCGGGCACACTGGTTGACGAAGCCATGGTCAAGGAAATCGAAGCGGCCGAAGTTCAGTCCGCCAAGATCCGCTCGCCACTGGTTTGCGAAGCCGAGCAAGGCGTCTGCGGCAAGTGTTACGGACGTGACCTTGCCCGCGGTACTCCGGTCAATATCGGTGAAGCTGTCGGCGTTATCGCTGCGCAGTCGATCGGTGAGCCGGGTACGCAGCTGACGATGCGGACATTCCACATTGGCGGCGCGGCGCAGGTTAACGAAACCAGCCACCTCGAAGCGATCTCTGACGGTAAAGTCGAATATCGCGATATGCCGACCATTACCGACAAGCAGGGCCGTATGCTCTCGCTCGCGCGTTCTGGTGAAATCGCGGTGATCGATGCCGAGGGCCGTGAGCGTGAAATGCACAAGGTTCCTTACGGTACCGTCTTGCTCAATAAGAGCGGCGCGAAGATCAAGGAAGGCGATCGTCTGGCTGAATGGGATCCGTTCACCCTGCCGATCATCACCGAAACCTCAGGTAAGGTGACGTTCCAAGATCTGATCGATGGTACGACGATGGAAGAGCGCGTTGATGACGCAACGGGCATCGCCCAGCGTGTTGTTACCGAAAACCGTGCAACTGGCCGGAAGAAGAAAGAGGACCTCCGTCCTCGTCTGACACTGCTCGGCGAAGGTGAGACCATTGGCGAAGACGGCGAAACCGATGCCCAGCGTTATATGCTGGCACCGGGCACCTCGCTGTCGGTCGATGATGGTCAAGAAGTACAGGCAGGTGACATTCTTGCCCGTGCATCGCGTGAAGCTTCAAAGACTCGCGACATTACGGGTGGTCTGCCACGCGTTGCCGAGCTGTTCGAAGCCCGCATTCCGAAAGACAATGCGATCATCGCCAAGATTTCGGGCAAGATCGAATTCGTTCGCGAATACAAAGCCAAGCGCAAGATCGCGATTGTTCCGGATGCAGAGGCCGAGAACCAAGATCGCGTCGAGTATCTGATCGCGAAGACGAAAGTCCTCGATGTTCAGGAAGGCGATCACGTGAAGAAGGGCGATACCCTGATTTCCGGTAGCCCGAACCCACATGACATCTTGGATGTTCTGGGTGTCGAGCCACTGGCTGAGTATCTCGTTGACGAGATTCAGGAAGTGTACCGACTCCAAGGCGTGAAAATCAACGATAAGCACATCGAGACGATTGTTCGTCAGATGCTGCAGAAAGTTGAGATTACCAAAGGCGGCGACACTACGCTGCTCGCGGGTGAGCAAGTCGACCGTGCAGAAATGGACGAGTACAATGCGAAGCTGACGAAGAAGCAGGAAAAGGCCGAAGGTAAGCCAATTCTGCTCGGAATCACCAAAGCCTCGCTGCAGACACGTTCGTTTATCTCGGCTGCTTCGTTCCAGGAAACCACACGCGTGCTGACGCAGGCGGCGGTTGAAGGGAAGAAGGACACGCTTGTCGGTCTGAAGGAAAACGTGATCGTTGGCCGTTTGATCCCTGCCGGTACCGGCGCGGGTATGAACCGGATGCGTGTCACAGCCTCGAGCCGCGATGCCGCACTCCGCGCCGCATGGAAGAAGCAGCAAGACGCTCTTGCCGCTGCTGAAGCTGCCGGTGAAGTGATTGAAGAGCCGGAAACGGATGCTCCAGTCGACGCACCCATGGATGAGGCCGCGATGGCTGCAGCCATGGGCGGTTCTGGGGGCGGTGAAGCAGCTCCAGCCGCTGATGCGCCGGAGACGCCTGAAGCTGAATAAGCCTCAAGCCAACCAAACAAAAGACCCCGCTGGAACTCAGGTTCCGGCGGGGTTTTTTCTTGCCAGTTTCAAATGGTCGCGACAGACTTCGCCCACCTAGAACATCAAGGAGGGACTTATGAAGTTTGGCAAAATCCTTTTGGTCGCAGCGACATTTGCGCTGACACTGCCCGTACCCGTCTCCGCGCAGGACGAGAATGTCGTGGTGGTTACTGGTCAACGCTCTGACCGGTCGAGCAACTTTCAGTATTATGATGATGACCAGTCTGCAATCGGCTTCACGCGCAAAGCCGATTACTTTGTCAAACCGATCTATGTGAACTCGGACTCGCGCGGTGCCGATCTGCGCCGTGATGAACTGTTCTCGATGCTGCGCGCAACGATTGAACAGGCCAACCGCGACGGCATTTCGCTGATCGCGGGCGATTACGGTCTACGCAAGCTGACACTGGAGAACATGGAGAAGCTGTCGGTTAGATCCGGCGGAAGGCCCGATACAAGTCGAGTAACGATCTATGCCCGGCTGCCTGTATCCGGCGAAGATGCCCGGGCAAGCCTCGCGAATGAACGGATCGAGACTTTCGCCAAGGGGATTCCGGTGACCGGGCGGTCATTCCTGCAGACGGGTTCGATCAGCCTCGCGATTGATGACCCCGACCAGTACCGGATCGATGTTGTTCGCGCAGTTGCTGCGGAATCGCGCCGCTACGCGTCGCTATTCGGATCCGATTATGGCGTCGAAATACGCGGTCTCGATTCCGAATTGTTCTGGCAGCAGGCGAGCGAGACCGAGGTGTTCCTATATATCTCACACAGCTTCGTGATCAGCCCGAAATAACTTCCTGCTCTGCGGGAGCTTCGGTTCCGGTAGGGTTCGGTATCTTGTCCAACGGGCTTTTCCATCGTATTGGTGTATTATGACTGCAATACGATGGGCTTTGCGATTGATATTGGGGCTGGTTGCGCTGTGCGCCGTGCTGCTGGTCTTGGATATCACGACATATGACCGGCAAGCGGTCTTGAACGATTATTCGCGGCTCAAGCAGGGGATTGCTCAAAACTACTCAAATTTGGATTGGCTCATTGAGCATCGGAAATTCGACCCGGCCGCGCATGATGCGGCCACCCAATCGAGGTTGGATAGCTCGCTCGGGCGAGTACAGGCCTATTTCGCTATTAGGGACTTTGTTGGCGGTTTTGGCGACCCGCATCTGTTTATAGCGCGAGGCACTGCACCAGCGGGAGTGCAGCGTGTCGGAACAGTATCTTTGCTCGAAGGCACCGGTCGCGCGTCCGATGGCCCCGATTGCGCTAGCGCGGGATATGAAACAGATGACCGTACAACTTCGTTGATCTATCCCGATATGGCGCGTTGGGAACCGACCGAAAGTACGTTTTTCCCATCGGGCGTTATCGGAGGAACGGGCTTTGTAAGGATCGCCGCCTTTGGCGAAGATCAATATTTGGACGCTTGCCAAATTGCTTGGAAGCCCGGCCTCGATAGCCGCGATTTGCAGCTCGCTACGCGCGAAGTTCTGCAAAGCGAGCTGCGGAGCATTCTACAAGAGTTTACGAAGAGCGGTGTCGAGACGGTACTCGTCGACGTAACGGGCAATGGCGGTGGCAGCGAATGGGCCAGTGAAGCAGCCGCTCTTTTTGCTAGCGGCGAACTGGTTCGATCGGCGGTGCGCATGCCCGACCCGCAATGCGACCGGATGCCCATCTGGCGTGGCGTAACTGTATGCCCGATTTTTGCCGCCTTTGAGACTGGAGATGCTGGTGTCGAGACACTTGAAGGCGAAGGGGTTTGGGACGGCGCGCTGGCCATATTGGTTGATCGCAACTCCGCATCGGCGACCGAAGCATTCGCAGTCTGGCTTCATGGCAGCAACAGGGCCCGACTTGTCGGAGAGAGAACACTAGGTGCAGGTTGCGGGTTTATTGGTGGTGGAAGCACGGTCGAGTTCGCCAGTCTGCCGCTTCACGTAATGATACCAAACTGCTCGCGCTTCACGCGAGATGGCACAAATGAGATCGAAGGTCTTGCACCGGACGTCCACATGCAGTGGTCCAATACCGCGAAGCAAGAAATGCAAACGCTCCTAGATAGGTTGTGAACACCGGTTTGTGACAGCGCAGCGGCCAGCTTGCTTGTTTGCAGGTATCCGATAACCAGCGCCCACAGCCGCTCTACGCCTGCCCTCGAAAATTCAATCCGTGTGACCCCCGTCACAGCGGGCCATGTCTGACCATCCCAAAAGGAGTGCGGATCTAGAGGGGATCCCAAGCAACACTCGTTTCAGGGAACGATGACATGAAAAAACTACTGACAATTGCCGCTGCGATTGGAGCAATGACTGTATCGACACAGGCACAGGCCGGTGCGGCGGCGGTATGTATCGAGAAAGATACCAATAGCGCGGGTAACACCTATGACATGGAATATTTCATGCGCTGGGGTAAAAGCCCCAATGTCGACGGCTTTACAGCCTTGCGTGCCGCGCGGCGCGATCACAGGCGCAGCTATCCCAACAGCACACCTTATTGCCGGCACACGGGCACAGAAAAATTCGCTGATGGCGGATACTACGTGCTGATCAAATCAGGCCGCGAGAAGGACATGGATGGAGCGCATATGAACCGTTGGGCGCTGGGCTTCGGGATCGACCGGACCCAGGCGATACTCGATGCGAAGAAGGAACTGCGCCGGCGTGACTCGCTGTGGAACGAGCGGACGCATGGTTACGAAATTGACGATGAAGACGAAATCTAGGCGGCCCTGACCGACTGGAGGCCCGCTGGACCTGCGACCCGGTTCGGCGGGCTACCCATTCAGGAAACGAACCCGCCGGAGCGCACGCTCCAGGCGGGTTTCGTTTGTCTTCACAGTACTTGACCCGCGATTATTTCTTAGGCGGTGTGGACTCGCTTACGACAAGCCGCGAGAATGTTGCCTGGGCATAGTCGCCATTGGCCTTGTCGGTTTCCCAATCACCCGTTCCGGCGCAGCCGGCGTACCAAAATCCCGGTTTTGTCGCGACGCTGCACTGGTTGTAGGCGCCGGCTTTGAAATATAGCGTGTCGCCGCCGTAGCTATAGGGATTATCCAGCTCATCGACGCCTTTGATCAGGCTAACCGCATGCCCGACTTCGCCGAGCCGGTCGTTGGTGAAGTTCACATACATCGTATTGCGATGGACGTTGATCGTATAGCTGAATTCCTCGCCCAGCTTGATCCCCTTTTCACCGGGATCTTCGGGATTGTCCCAAAGGTTGCCGAAGACCGGAACGGCAATGTCCTTACGGTCGGGATTGTCTCTGGCCAGATTGCGTTCGTAGGTCCAGAAAACCGATCCATATTCGTGGCCGGGCCATTTCTTGTAGTAGATTTTGATCGGTTCGTTGCCATAGCCAAAGCCGCTGCTTGTGCTCTTATATTTGGTCGCGTGAATTTGGCCGATTACCACAGAATAGGCGGGTGCTTTGTTGGGATTGCCGGCGTTTTTCGCAACGTGATCGACCTTGAGTGTCGCTTCCATCTTGCCGCCAATTGAAGCGAATTTGTCCGAATCCTTACGCGCCTCCACTGCGAAATTATTGCCGCCATCATGCGTGCCGATTCGCGTGTTTGTTCCGCGGAGCATCTGACGCAATTCGCTGCGCGTGTTGGAGGTGTTGGCCGTTGTTGTTGCCTTGTTCGGCGTGGCAAAAACCATCCCGCCATCTTCATCGAGATAGAAGAAATCTGGATGCGAGTATTTCTGAATGGCCTTGACGTTGATTTCGTCCGGCTTCTTATCGCCGTCCTCGTCAATCGGCAGCGTGATCTTCCACTGGCTGAGGTCAAACTTGGATGCCGGGACTGGCGCGTCGTCCGCAGATGCTGTGGTTGCGGTTAAAAATAGGGGTGCCGCTAAGAGCGCGGCTTTGACTAGTGTCGCTTTCATAGCGATTCCTCACCTTGGTTTATGTTCTGATATATCCCTAGCGTATACCAAATTAACACACTCTGTCTAACCAATCGAAGTTAGGCGTAGGCGATGCGTTCCAGCGTTGCAAAAGCCTCCAGTGCGCCGGGATCACCGAACGGTGAAAGCTGCGTGATAAAGACACCTGCGATACCCTTACTTGGGTCGATCCAGTAATAGGAATTGAAGATACCTGCCCAAGCCAGGCTGCCTGCCGAGCGGCGTCCTTCGACCTGTTCCGGATTGATCAGAAAGCCAAGCCCCCAGCCCGTATGTTGCTCGGGGAAAGTGTCATAAGGTGGTGCCAACTCAGGCATGGACGAAGCCATGTACCCGGCCCGCAACTCGCCGATCTGGTTGCAAGACATGTCCGCGATTGCCTTTTCCGAAATGATCCGCTGACCGTCCAATTCACCGCCGCGCAGGACCATACGCAGGAACCGGGCATAGTCAGGCGCGGTCGAGGACAGTCCTCCTCCGCCGCTTTGCACTTCTCCGGCGCCGAGACTGACCGGCATGATTGCGAATTCTCCGCCGGGCATACGCATGTGCACTTTCGCAGCGTCTTCTGGAAGCACTGCGCGAAACGCCGTGTCCGTCATCCCCAGCGGCGCAAAGATATTCGCCTCCAAATAATCACCAAGCCGCATCCCGGTTGCCGCCTCAATGGCCATCCCTACCCAATCGGTCGCAACGCCATATTCCCACTTTTCGCCGGGATCGAACAGCAGCGGCATCTGGAAATTCGCTTTGGAACCCGGCGTTGGCATTCCGGTGTTCTGGAAATATTGCAGCACTTCGCTTTGGACAAAATGATAGCCGAAGCCTGCTGTGTGAGTCAGCAGATGGCGCAATGTGATCGCACCTTTGGCCGGGCGCAGCTGCGGCGTGCCATCGTCGGCAAATCCGGTCAGCACTTGTGGGTCGGCGAGATCGGGCAATAGGCCTTCAATCGGACCATCTAGGGTCAATTTGCCTTGCTCGACCAATTGCATCGCGGCGAGCGACACGACGGCTTTGGTCATCGACGCTATCTGGCAAATCGTGTCGAGCGCCATCGGCTTACCGGCCACCGCATCGCGCATACCCCATGCGCCGCTGAAGCGGATGCCATCCTTGTCGACTATCATTGCGGAGGCACCGGGCAATCCGGCTGTTTCGATCGCCTTGGCGAGTGCTTTCTCTGTGCTCATCGGGCGAACGCTAGCCATGGTGCAGGCCTTTGGGAAGTATGTTGCTTGTCGCCGCTTCGTGCACAGGCTAACCGCTCACGCATGACAACAATTACACGTTTTGCCCCTTCGCC
The DNA here is from genome assembly GCF_017812015.1 of Pontixanthobacter sp. CEM42. GTDB lineage: Bacteria > Pseudomonadota > Alphaproteobacteria > Sphingomonadales > Sphingomonadaceae > Pontixanthobacter. The sequence goes on from NZ_JADQTN010000002.1 coordinate 725,508, forward strand.
TACGGGCCGCCTGCATGTCGGCAATATCCGCACCGCGCTGCACAATTGGATGCTTGCGCAGAAGAATGACGGCAAATTCATGCTCCGGATCGACGATACCGATCCGGAACGCAGCAAAGAGGAATATGTCGAGGCGATCCGTGCCGATCTGGCATGGCTGGGCATGCATCCCGATGGCGAAGAGCGGCAGTCGCAACGACTCGATCATTATGAGAAGGCGTTTGATGCTTTGGTAGGCGCGAACCGCCTTTACCGTTGCTATGAGACTGCGCAGGAATTGGACTTGAAGCGCAAGGTTCAACTCGGCCGCGGAAAGCCGCCGATTTATGACCGGGCTGGCTTGGCACTGACGGAGGAAGATCACGCGGCAAGAGATGCGGAGGGGCTTCGCCCTCACTGGCGCTTTAAGCTCGATCATGAGGAGATCATTGATTGGGAAGATGGCGTTCGCGGTCCGCAGAAATTTGATCCCGCAATGCTGTCCGATCCTGTTGTTCGCCGCGAAGATGGTTCGTGGCTCTACATGCTGCCCAGCGCGGTCGATGATATCGAGATGGGTATTACCGACGTCCTGCGCGGTGAGGACCACGTGTCCAACACTGCGGTGCAAATTCAGATGTTCCGCGCGCTTAAGGATGCCGGCATTGGCGACAATGATTGCCCCGTCGCCAGCGCAAGTCCGCATTTCGCGCATGAGGCTCTGCTCGTGGGCAAAGAAGGCAAGCTGTCAAAACGCCTCGGCTCGCTTGGCTGCGATGCTTTCCGGGACCGCGATATTGAACCGCAAGCGATTATCGCATTGCTCGCGCGCCTTGGTACGTCGCAGCCGGTTGAGCCGATTGCTGACATCAATGTTCTGCTCGAAAGCTTCGCGCTGGAAACATTCAGCCGCGCTCCCGCCAAATTCGACGATGCCGACTTAGAGCGGATTAATACCGCGCTGGTTCACCAGATGGATTACGCCGATGTGAAGGATCGCCTGCCCGAGGGTATGGGCGAGAAAGCATGGCATGCCGTTCGTCCCAATCTGGAGACGGTCCGCGGCGCACATGAGTATTGGAAAATCGTCACTGGCCCGATCGAGCTTCCCGAATTTTCCGACGAGGACCGCGAATATCTCAAGCAAGCTGTGGAAACACTGACCTGGGGCGACAATCCATGGGGCGCTCTTACGGGAGCCTTGAAGGAGGCAACTGGCCGCAAAGGCAAGGCTTTGTTCCTGCCGTTGCGCCAGGCGTTGACCGGACAGAATTCGGGCCCGGACATGGGTGAACTTTTGCCAGTGCTCGGCGAAGATGTTGCGCGGCGGCGCTTGGAGCGGGCTGCAGGATGACCGGGGCTGAGTTGGCGAAAGCACTGTTTGAAGCATTTGCTACGGGCGATGCTGATACGGCGCGGGCGCTATGCTCTCCCGATCTCAAAGCCATTCAAAATGACGGTCCGAAGATGGATCTGGATACGGTCCTGTACTTCGCAGTCGCGGTGAAGAATGCCGCACCCGATTTCCGCTATGAAGAGGCGGTGCGTTCAACAACAGATACAGGCTTCGTCGAAGAACACCGCGTTCGCGGGACCTTCACCAAGGGCGGGGAGATCGATTTGACCGTGTGCATCGTCGGCGAAGTCGAGGGAGGCAAGATAACCGTGCTGCGGGAATATTTCGATCCGGCTGGTGCGGCGGCTTTGGCAGCTGCTCTAGCCTTTTAAGTGGATTCACCTTCAATCGACGCCATCATATCCATAAAGTTGCGAGCGGCCTCGCGGTCATCATGCCCTTTGAACGTTGCTTCAAGATCCGGCGCTTCACCCAGCATGTAGAGCAGCGACCATAGCGCAAAGCGCTTGCCGCTGTCTTTTTCCATCCCGAGATCAACCAGCATCCGTTCGGTGCCAGCCTCCATCGCAGCCGGCGTCAGCTCCGCGATATCTGAGGTTGCGAAATAGCGCTGTAGAAGATCTGCGAAATCCATCGTCAGTTCCTAATTTTCGTACTTCTCCAGCTCATCGCCCGCCAATGTCACCACATGCAGCAAGTTTGTGCTGCCCGGTGTGCCGAACGGAACGCCGGCTAGCGCAATCAGTTTATTGCCAGCCACGCCGAAGCGGTGGCGCAGCGCCATGCGTTTGCCCTTGGCGATCATCTCTTCGAAGCTGCCGATGTCGCGCGTCATAACCGCGTGGGCGCCCCATAGCAGCGCGAGGCGGCGGGCGGTTTGCAGGCGCGGTGTTAACACCAGCATCGGGACTGAGGGGCGCTCGCGGGCTACTCGGCGGGCGGTGCTACCCGATCCGGTGAAGACTGTGATGGCCGCAATTGGTACGGTGTCGGCGATGGTCATGCAACTATGCGCCAAGGCATCGGCGGTCGTCTGATCGGGCGGGGTGTCGAGGAAACGGACGCGGTCGAGATAGGCCTCGTCGTTTTCAACCTGCGCGGAAATCCGGTCCATAATAGTAACGGCCTCTTCAGGCCATTCGCCCGCAGCAGTTTCGGCGCTGAGCATCACGGCATCGGCGCCATCATAGACGGCGTTAGCCACGTCAGAGACTTCCGCGCGGGTCGGAGCAGGGCTTTCGATCATGCTCTCGAGCATCTGCGTGGCGACGATGACCGGCTTGCCCGCGATGCGGGTTTTGTTGACAATCTTCTTCTGCAGCGGCGGCACTTCTTCAGGGTTCAATTCGACACCCAGATCACCGCGCGCGACCATGATGCCGTCGGACATCTCGATAATTTCGTCGAGACGGCGGACTGCCATTGGCTTTTCAATCTTGGCACAGAGCGCGCCATGACCGCCCATCAGCTTGCGCGCCTCAGCCAAATCTTCAGGCCGTTGGACAAAGCTCAGGCCGATCCAGTCGGCATTCTGCTCGACTGCGAATGCGAGGTCCTTACGATCCTTTGTTGTCAGCGCCGGAATGGGAATTTCCGCATCGGGAACATTCACACCTTTACGGTCTGAAATCACTCCGCCGACCACTGCCGAACAGAGGATTTCATCCTTATCTGCGCGGATAACTTTGAGTTGAATCTTGCCGTCATTGATCAGCAGTCGCTGACCCTTTTCGAGCAGGCCGAACAATTCAGGGTGCGGCAATTCCACGCGGGTCTCGTCGCCCGGTTCCGGATTGCGGTCGAGTATGAAGTGACCCGAATGGCGGATTACCGCCTTGCCGTCTTTAAACTTGCCGACGCGCAGCTTGGGCCCTTGCAGATCGCAGAAGATTGCAATCGGGCGGTTCAAGTCCTTCTCGATCGTGCGGATCGCGGCGATCGTTTCCGCATGCGTGGCATGCTCACCATGGCTCATATTGACGCGGAAGGCATCGGCCCCGGCACGGATCAGTTTGAGCAGCATTTCCGGGTCACGGCTGGCAGGTCCGACGGTCGCCAGAATTTTCACTTTGCGGCCGCGGGGATCGAGATACGGTATTTGACGCTTTTCCATGTGCAAAGCCTATGGCAGAGCCGCGTTGCAACGCAATGACGAAACGAAAAGGATTGGTGATGGATACGAATGCGCCCGGTAGCAGTGACGTTGCCTTGGATGAACTACCCGATGCCGTAGCGGCACAGGCATTCCGGCGGCTCGTACGCCATCTGCAGCATCGTCATGACGCGCAGAATATCGACCTGATGGGCCTCTCTGGCTTTTGCCGCAATTGCCTAGCCGATTGGATCCGCGATGCCGGGTTTGAGGGTGATAAAGCCGCCGCGCGCGAACTCATCCACGGCATGCCGCAGGACCAATGGAAGACGACGCGCCAATCACCCGCGACTGAGGAACAGCTGCAGCGGATGCAGGAAAGCGTGGCGAAGAATAAGGCGGACTAGCCGCGCAGGCCGGGCAATATCACTCGGCTAGACCGCAACCGCGCAAATAGTCATTGTCGAACATCTTCCTGTCAGCCGGATTGGGCAGCAGCTCGCGCCGCGCCGCCAGCCATGTGTCAACATTGCTGTCCCCATAGGCTGCTCGCACACGTTCCGGCGTATATCCATGCGTCTTGCCCCAATGCTGGGTGAAGGGAATGTTTGCAGCTTCCATCGCGGTCGGGATTGCGTTGAAGAAGTCGGTTGAGTCGTCATTGTGAACACCGTCGATGCTGACCACGAATGTCGTATCCCACCGATTGAACGCCAGCAGCGCCGATGATTTTTTGACGTAACGACACCCGAACACCAGCGGAACCGGCCCGATATCGCGGTTAAGCTGCAGAAGCAGTTCGATGGTGTCGTCTGCCCGGTCCAGAGGTACCGCGACCGTACCACTCGCCACTTTGGTGCGGAGCGATTTGTAGCCGAATGTCTCGCCCCAGCTGCGTTCCTGACGGCCAAGGCTGAACATCTGGCTCGCGACCAGGTTAGAGAACATGGGGACCAATGGCTGGAACAGATCAAGCGCCCTGCCAGCGACAGTAATGAAGTCATATCCAGGCCCGAAACTGTTCTCTTCAATTGTGTAGTCTGGAACGTGATCTTCCTTCCACGGGTCCTCATACATCTGCGTCACCAATATCTCGGGCGGCGAAGTGTTAGGGTTGATGATAGGCTGGAAGAAATAGGGTTTGCCCGAGCGCGCTGCCGGATCGAGCGAGGTGTCCGTTGTGAAATCAAGTTGGGTCACACGGTCACGCATCGCACCCTGATAGGTCAGCGGATTGCCATTGCGGTCTTTGTCATAATTATGCGCATCGACGAGAAAGCGCGGACGTGCCTCGATCACAACATTGTGGATCACTCCAAACGCGCCAAGTCCAACGACCACGGCGTTGAACAGGTCATCATCGCGGATCAGTGTAGCGCCGAACGCAGCGGCTACCGACTCTTTGACTACGGGGTAGGTGGCACGTTCCAGCCAGAACTGCGCCGTATCACCCGCCAGCAGATGAATGCTCACGATCTGGTCGTGCATCGCCCCGAAATCGAGGACCGAGCCATGCGTGCCTGCAGCTGTCGCCCCGACAATGGTCTGACCATTCGCCGCGCCGGTGGTCTTGAACGAAAGACGCTGCGTAGAATTTTCAAGCCAGCGATTGAGCTCTGAAACGTAGTTGCCGCATTGGACCAAACAGAGGCCGCGTTTGTCGGTTCGGTCGCCCCGATATTCGGGGACGACTTGGGTGTGATGAATACGCTTTTTGCCGGTGAGAGCAGCAGTGTTGAGCATGATCCCGTCGGTCAGCGGCGCTTCGGACAAAGACCAACCACGGCCAATTGCCTTGTAGGGAATCTGCCGGACTTTTGCACTGGCGATAGAGCGCTGGATCTGCCGCGTGCAACGATTGATCATGTCAGCGCCATAGTCCTGACCGTCAGGGGGCGGGAGTACGGCATCCATACCCGCGATTTGGCCCGAAACGGTTTCGTGCCAGTTCTCCCATAATGTGTTGACCGCGCCCGGTTTCAGCATTGTTTGATCATCTGACATCGCGCTTATCCTCTGCCTGACGCGGGTTCGGCCAAGAACCAGCTGGTGGAGACGTCGCTACAGGTGAAGCTCACCAGCTTGGTCGGTTCGCCCGGAGTGCCCGTTGCGGTGCAATCATACTCGATGACTTCGCCGCCATTGGTGCCGGGCTTGGTGCAGGTAATCTGGACTGGCGTATCCGCGTCACCGGTACCGTCTATTGTCGTGCATGAGACATGCGGCTGCGACGTATCGGGCTTGGCGCATTGAAACTTGATGGTTGCCTGATTGACTATGCCAAGAGTGAGAACGCTGACCAATCCTTGGCCGAAATCGCGATCAACCTCGACTCGAGTCATTGGCTCGGTACCGCATTTGTCTTTAACAACGCGGCCGCTGGCGGCATTGCTGTTGAATCCTGATCGACCGGCGATTGATGTCTGCTTGGATGAGCAATTACCATCCGGACAGTAACCGTCTTGATAGCCCGAAACCGCCAAGTGGTTTGAGCAAGAGGACAGAGTTGGTAGTGATCCCAGCGCTAAAACGGCCAGTATCGCCCGATATTTCATTATTTCCTCCCGAGTCGGTTCATCACAGCTTCTTAAGTAGAGGTATTATATACTTATTTGCGGCGCAAATGAGACTGGTGCAGCATAGTTGGGTTGTGATGGTAGACAGTGTGGCTACCAATTGATGAAATCTCCACGTTGCGGCTTCACCCACGATCATCCTGCGGCTATCAGCGCGGTCAAACGATTCTCATGATTTTTGGAGTGAACACATGGCCGATGCCACTGACGACCGCCTGCGCCTTTTGATCGAGCGCATCGAACGCCTCGAGGAAGAAAAGAAGGGCATCGCTGATGATATCCGCGATGTTTATGCAGAAGCCAAAGCGGTCGGTTACGACCCCAAAATCATGCGTCAGGTCGTTCGTTTGCGGAAAATGGACACCAACGACCGCAACGAGATGGAAATGGTTCTCGACACTTATAAGAACGCGCTAGGACTCGATTAGTATGCGTTCTTAGCGCGTTCATCCTCCATCCAGCTTCGATGCCGATACACGGCATCCGGATGAGAGGGAATGTATGCGTAAGTCACTGATTTTTGCATCGTTGTTGTTTGCGCCCGTCACTGTTGTGGCGCAGGACGAGACTGCTTCGATTGAACTCGACAACGCCGGCTTCGAGGAGACTGAGCCCGGTTCAAGACCGTCCGGCTGGGGCGGTAATATGCTGCCTTCTGATGAAGGGGCGGCCGGTTACAAAGCCATGGTCGACGCAGTTAATCCGGCGGCGGGCTCGGCCAGTTTGCGGATTGAATCGCAAGGCGTGATTGATGCGGGCAAGTTCGGGACAATTACTCGGGCTTTAAATGTAGAGACGCTACGTGGCCGAAAGATCAGACTAACCGGCAAAGCTCGGGTCGGTCTCCCGGTGCCGAGGCATGCGGGCTTTTGGCTGCGCGTAGACCGTCCCGGCGGTCGGAGTGGTTTCTTCGACAATATGGGCAATCGGCCGATCACTTCGGGCGAATGGCAAAGCTATAGCATTGAAGGTGATGTCGCCGTCGATGCGAGCCAGATCGTGTTTGGCTTCTTGGTGCACGGTGAAGGCAAAGCTTGGGTGGATGATTTTCTCGTCGAAGACATAGGTCCGATTGACGTGCCCAATTTTGAAGGTGTCGGGACACCCGTGGGACCGACACGCTATGCGTCGATTGAAGGCGATGTCGCTGCAACGCCGATTTCTGATCGCGGCGTCGTCAATCTCCAGGCGTTGGCCAGAACCTATGGGTTGGTGCGTTGGTTTCATCCAACCGATCAAGCCGCCGATGTCGATTGGGGACGCTTGCTGATCGGGGCAATCCCGAAGGTCGAGGCGGCAAAAGATGCAGCAGAGCTTGCAGTGGCCTTGCGCGAGGCTTTTGGTCCGGTTGCGCCGACCATGCAGATCGCAATGGGCGATAATCCGTCAACAATGACACAACGCGAGGGCGCTGCACAACATGTGCGGTGGGAATATCGCGGTTTTCCGTCCGACCTGAGCCGTACGTACAGCTCCGAGCGCTCGGCGAGCCCCGCAACAGAGGCTCCGGAGATATTTGCAGAGACGCTACCGGGTGGCTTGGTGATACATGTACCGCTCAGTGTACCGGTTGGCGAAGTCGGGAAGACGCTACCACTCGGCGAAGTAGGACCGCCCGAGAGCGGAAAGCCCGAGGGTTGGGTACCTGCCGGGTTCGACCGCACAACGCGGATTGCCGGACTGCTCTCAGCTTGGGCTATGTTTGATCATTTCTATCCCTATTGGGATGTCGTCGAAACCGATTGGGACGCGATGCTCGTGCCCATGCTGCAGGACGCGGCGTCAGCATCCGATGACATTGCCTATCGCGATGTTTTGCTACGCTTGGTGGAAGGCCTTGATGACGGTCATGGCGGCGTCAATTATCGCGATGAAGGCGAGGCGATACTACCGCTCGACTGGGAATGGATTGAGAACCAGCTGGTGATCACCGCAGCGCCTACCGGCGCGCTTGATTCGCCGGGATATGCGCCCGGCATGGTGGTGAAGGCAATCGACGGAGTGCCCGTTGAAGACGCTATCGCTGCCAAGAAGACGCTCATCTCGGGCAGTGAACAGTGGAAGACCTTCGTGGCGTTATCCCAGTTGCGATATTCCCACGAAGCGGGCGAACGCATATTGCGAATCGAGAATGCGGAAGGGGAGCGAAGCGAAATTACGCTTCCGCTGAACATAGAGAGCTACGACGCATGGATTAGGGAGCCGCGACCGGACGTCGCCAGCGAGTTGGAACCGGGCATTGTCTATGTCGATATCGATCGACTCACTGACACGCATTTTTCAGACGGAAAATCTCGGCTGGAAGCTGCGAAGGGTCTGGTGTTCGATCTCAGAGGATATCCGAGAGGTCGATATACCTATCTATCGCACATGACCGATGAACCGATCCGTTCGGCTGAAATGAATATTGCATTCCAGACATTGCCTGATGCGCAGTTTGATGGCTGGCGCGAAGGTGGTTGGCGGATCGCGCCGGCATTGCCGCGCTATACCGACAACGTGGTTTTCATCACCGATGGCGGAGCGATCAGTTTTTCCGAATCGATCTTGGGCACAGTGAAAGCCAACGGGCTTGGCACGATCATCGGTACGCCCACAGCCGGAGCCAATGGCAATGTCACGACCTTCCGGATACCCGGCGGTTACCAACTGCGCTGGACTGGCATGCAGGTTAAAAATCGTGACGGCACACAGCATCATATCCTGGGGATCCAGCCAGACATCCGCGTCGAACGAACGCTAGCCGGTGTGCGAGAGGGTCGTGACGAGTTGCTCGACGCGGCAATCGCAGAAGTGAAGCGCCAAATGGCACAAGACTGACCCTAGGGAACAATTGATAGGGTTGGTGCGTTATCATAGTAATACACCAACCTATCATAGTAATACACCAACCTATCATAGTAATACACCAACCCTAATAACAATTGGAGGAACTCCATGGCAGGCCCTTGGAAAGACGCGCGCGGCATTACTGTATCAACAACCCCGACATTGGAGGGGCAGCCGATCCAGCAATATCTCGGCATCGTCACTGGCGAAGTGATCGTCGGTGCGAACCTGTTTCGCGATATGTTTGCGAATATTCGCGATATCGTGGGCGGTCGTTCGGGCTCTTACGAGCGTATTTTGGCGGATGCCCGCAAACAGGCAATCGAAGAAGTTCAGGCAGAATGCGCTTCCATCGGCGGTAATGCCGTGGTTGGGATCGATCTCGATTACGAAGTGATCGGCGATACCGGATCAATGCTGATGGTCAGCGCAAGCGGCACGGCGGTAAAGGTGTGATCCGGTGCTCGCAGTCCGCCGCTTAGTATCTGGCGATATCGCCGAATTCCGCGCCATGAACGCTGTGTTCTCTGATGTTTTCGGCGAACCAGAAAATTATGCCGATGCCAAACCGGATGACAGCTACGTCGCTGCTTGGCTCGAAAACTCAACCAATGTTGCGATCATTGCGGAAGCGGATGGTAAAGCAGTCGGTGCTCTTGCCGGATATGTGCTGCCCAAATTCGAGCAAGATCGTAGCGAGCTGTATATTTACGATTTGGCTGTCGATGAAAATTACCGGCGGCGCGGCGCAGCTACCGCTATGATTGAGGAAACACGTCGGATCGCGCGTGAGCGCGGTGCGTGGACTGTGTTTGTCCAAGCCGATGTCTTTCCCGAGGACGAGCCAGCTCGGGCGCTCTACCGCAAATTGGCGACTGGCGAGCTGCAGGCACATCATTTTGACATTGTGCCTTGAGAGCCGCATTGCCCGGCTCCGTCGCATTCGCTAGGGCTTCGCCTCAGCGATTAAGCCCAATTTGAAGAGTATCCAATGGCAGGCCATTCCAAATTTAAGAACATCATGCACCGTAAGGGTGCGCAGGATAAGAAGCGGTCGAACCTCTTCTCCAAGCTCAGCCGCGAGATTACCGTTGCGGCGAAAATGGGCACGCCCGATCCGGATATGAACCCGCGCCTGCGCTTGGCGGTCAACACTGCCAAGGGCCAGTCGATGCCCAAGGACAATATCCAGCGCGCTATCGATAAGGCCAGCACCGGCGATGACGAGAATTACGAAGAAGTTCGCTATGAAGGCTACGGCCCCGGCGGCAGCGCAGTCATTGTTGAGACACTGACAGACAACCGCAATCGCACGGCGACCGCTGTGCGCACTGCCTTCGCCAAGAATGGCGGTAATCTGGGCACCGCCGGCTCGGTTGCGCATGGTTTTGAGCGGCTCGGCTATATTGAATATTCATCCGAGGCTGGTGACGAGGACACCGTGCTCGAAGCGGCAATGGAAGCGGGCGCGGAAGACATTTCTTCCAGCGATGATGGCCATGAAATCTGGACCGGCGCGGAAGATTTGCACGAGGTTGCATCCGGACTCGAAAAATCGCTCGGTGAACCCAAAGAGGTCAAGCTGGCGTGGAAGCCGAACCTGACCGTCGATCTGGGTGAGAAGGATGCCGGCGTTCTGCTCAAGCTGATCGATACGCTGGACGATGATGATGATGTCCAAACCGTGTGGGGCAATTACGAAATCTCTGACGAGGTGATGGAGAAGTTGGACTCAGACTAAGCCCTTCCGTTCGTGTCGAGCGAAGTCGAGACACGATGCTAGCGGTTCTCGACTTCGCTCGAACCGAACGGATTGCTATCGTCAATGACCATCATCCTCGGCCTTGATCCTTCGCTTAGCTGCACCGGCTGGGGCGTGATCCGGTCGGAGGGTTCGCGGATTGCGCATATTGCTAACGGACAAATCAAGACCGATGCGAAAGCGCCTATGGCGGAGCGGCTGGCCGCTTTGCAATCAGGTCTTGCAGCAGTAATTGCCGAGCACCGGCCCGATCGCTCGGCGGCCGAGGAAGTCTTCGTCAATAAGAACCCGCAATCGACATTGAAATTGGCGCAGGCTCGCGGAGCGGTGCTGGCGGCATGCGGTGCGGCGGGTTTGAGCGCCAACGAACACGCCGCGCGGAAGGTCAAGAAAGCAGTTGTTGGGACGGGTGCAGCCGACAAGACGCAGGTTCAAGCCATGCTGAAAGTGCTACTGCCCGGAGCGAAAGTAGCGGGTGCGGATGCGGCAGATGCGCTCGCCGTGGCAATTGCCGACGCGCATCTTACGCCGCGCACGTAGATAGCCGCTGTAGCTTACTCGAACACCTCAACATCATCATCGTCGAACACTGCATCGCCGCGCAGAGCGAGCGCGCCGCGAATACCTTGGACGATGAGAACGAGCACGACACCGTTGATGACCAAGCCGAGAAGCCCGGTCAGCGTCACGATCTTCACAACCATCTCGAACGCCAGCAATGCCGCTGTGGCGATGCCCCAGAATGCACCTTTGCCAGCTCTCATGCGAAAACCCGCAACCAAACCAACAACGACTTCGAGGCCGACAGCGACCACTGCAGTAATGCCTTCGGTTGTAGTGAAGCCAGCCGCGCCGCCAAGGATTAGCATGCCGAGCATGGCCAAACCGGCAAAGATAAAGCAGCCGATGGCGCCTTGCGATGTTGCCGTGTGTGCGCCTGCGCGCGTGGTCAGATCGATCTGCCAGAATGACATGCGGTTTCCCCTCTTTCGTCACTGTTAGCTATGGCCTAGTGCGGCCCTACCGTCCAACCGAAAGACCACTTCCATATGACCACGCACTTTTACGGCATCCCCAATTGCGACACTGTGAAAAAGGCTCGCAAATGGCTCGAGGCGAACGGCGTCGCGTTCACCTTCCACGACTACAAGAAGGAAGGCGCCAATGCTGATAAGCTGACTGAATGGGTCGAGAAGAAAGGCTGGGAAGTGTTGCTCAACAAGCGCGGCACGACGTTCCGCAAGCTCGACGATTCAGACAAGGCTAACATCGATGCGGCTAAAGCTGTCACATTGATGACGCAGAACCCCAGCATGATCAAACGGCCGGTGGTCGAACTTGATGGCGATTTGCTGGTCGGCTTTAAGGAAGACGAATGGTCCGCAGCTTTTTCTTAGGTGCTTTGATTTTGATGGGTGCCGCAATGACAACTCCCGCCGTTGCTCAAGACGCCCAAAAGGATGGTGGCAATGATTTGCTGATTATCGCGCATCGCGGTGCTAGCGGCGAGCGACCCGAGCATACTCTTGCCGCCTATGAACGCGCAATTGATCAGGGTGCCGATTATATCGAACCCGATCTGGTTGTGACCAAGGATGGCGTGCTGGTTTCACGGCATGAGAACGAGATTTCGGGCACGACTGATGTCGAGAGCCGCGAGGAATTCGAAGACCGCCGCCGCAGCAAGACCATCGACGGGCAATTGACTGCTGGATGGTTTGTCGAAGACTTTACGCTTGCCGAATTGCGCACGCTGCGCGCGAAGGAGCGGCTCCCCTATATTCGTCCCGAAAATGCGCGGTATAACGGTCTCTACCAAGTGCCTACATTTGAAGAGATTGTGGAGCTGGTGAAAGCCAAAGAGGCTGAACTGGGCAAGCGGATCGGCCTTTATCCCGAGCTGAAGCACCCCAATTTTCTGTTGCAAGATGAAGGGATCGATAGCGTTGATCTGCTGGTGCAAGCGCTCAAGAAAGCAGGTTACACCAAGGCATCTGATCCGATTTTCATTCAGTGCTTTGAAGTCGGCCCGCTGCAGCGGCTGGATCAGCTCACCGATGTCCGTCTGGTGCAATTAATCCACCCCGAACATGAGAGCCCGGCTGACGAGCCATCGATGCGCTATGCGGAAATGGCAACGCCTACAGGGCTGGCAGAGATTGCCAAATATGCCGATGGCGTTGGTCCTCATTATAGCTTTGTCTTGAACGATGATGGCAGCGCGAAGCCGTTCGTTGCTGACGCACATGCATTGGACCTGAAAGTCCATCCGTGGACGTTGCGCAGCGAGAATACCTTTATGCCGCCTGCGCTGCGCACAAATGATAACCCGCGCGGTGTCGGCGCATTACCGGTACTGATGGGCCTGCTGGTTGCTGCCGATGTCGATGGCATCTTCACCGATCACACCGCCGCCGCAGTGATGCTGCGCGAGAGCGGAAATTATCAGCCTTAGGCGGCCGGATGATGGAAAAACCGGCCGCACACCATCCGATCATCGTATTCGATGGAATATGTGTGCTGTGCTCTGCCAATGCGCAGTTCGTTTTGAAATTTGATCGCAAAGGCGTGTTCCGCCTTGCCGCAATGCAAAGTGAAGTGGGTGCCGATCTGATGCGGCAAGCCGGTATTGATCCCGAAGATCCCGACAGCTTTATCATAGTGGAACAAGGCCGCGTATTGCGCGACAGTGACGCAGTTATTTCGATGTGGAAGCGGCTTGGTTGGCCATGGAAGATAGTGGGGCTGGCCGGCCTCATTCCGCGGGGAATTCGCGACCCTCTCTACCGATTGATTGCCCGCAATCGATACCGGATATTCGGCAAGCGCGAGACCTGTTGGATGCCATCGCCCGAACAGGCGAAGCGCATTCTTTAACCGTTGATCAGGTAGCGCTGGCGGTGACGATGTAGTTGAGGCCAAGTTCTCCGGACAGGTGCAAACCTTTGGCCGGGCCGAACGCGATGCCTGTTGGTTCACTCATCGTTAGGCCAACATTCGCAAGCAGGCTGGACAGTTCTTCGGGCTTAATGAAATCGTCCCAATGATGCGTGCCTTTGGGTATCGCGCCAATAGCCTCTGCCCCTTCCACCAGCAGCATTCGGGAGGCTGCGGTGCGATTGGGCGTTGAGAGGATCATCAATCCGCCCGGCGCGAGCTTCGCGGCAAGGTCGGTTAGAAATGCCTGCTTGTCGGCGACATGTTCGATAACTTCCAGACTAGTGACCAGATCGAACTGGCCAATGTTCTGCTGTCCGATCTCGCCTGCAATGTAACGGATGTCGAGACCTGAACCCTCAGCATGAAGCGCGGCTGCCTGCGCGTTTTCCGGTGCAGCATCCACGCCGGTCACATTCGCGCCCATCCGCGCCAAAGGCTCGCACAGCAAGCCTGCGCCGCAGCCGACATCCAAGGCGGTCTTACCGGCGAGCGGTTTAACGCTCTGCACATCGCCGCCCCAATGCATGTCGATGGCTTCACGGACATAGCGCAAGCGCACCGGATTCAGCTTGTGCAGCATGGCGGAGGAACCCTTCGGATCCCACCAATCCTTGGCCAACGTGCCAAAATGCGCGGCCTCTTCCGGACGTATGGTTGCGCTAGAAGAGGGGTCAGAAGTTGAGGCCACCGAAGAATTCGTTTGGCTGCTTGCTGTTGCATCGCTCATGCAGCCTTCGTAACAGCGCCGCAAAGCTCGCACCAGTGTGCGATATGAATTGGGAGGCACCGCGCTTGGCACGCATAGTGATGAAATTCGGCGGCACATCGATGGCCGGGACCGAACGCATTCGCCGCGTCGCCAATATTGTGCGCCGTCAGCAAGCGGCCGGGCATGAGGTTGCGGTGGTCGTTTCGGCAATGGCGGGTGAGACTGACCGCCTGATCAATTTCTGCCGCGAAGCCAATGCGATTTACGATCCCGCGGAATATGATGTGGTTGTCGCTAGCGGCGAACAAGTCACATCGGGGCTGCTCGCGCTGACCCTGCAATCGCTCGGCTGCAAAGCGCGAAGCTGGCTCGGCTGGCAAATGCCGATGAAAACGGTCGAAGGGCATTCCAAAGCACGCGTCGAAACAATTGACGCACCAGACATGATTGCCTCGCTCGAACGCGGCGAAATTGCCGTGATCCCGGGCTTCCAAGGTGTGTCGGGTGAAGGCAGGATTGCCACGCTTGGACGTGGCGGATCGGATACGTCTGCTGTGGCTGTGGCTGCCGCGATCGGTGCAGACCGCTGCGACATCTATACTGATGTCGATGGCGTCTACACAACAGACCCGCGCATTGTGGCCAAGGCGCGCAAGCAGAAAGCCGTCACTTACGAGGAAATGCTCGAGCTTGCCTCGGTCGGCGCGAAAGTGCTCCAGACGCGCTCGGTTGGTCTCGCGATGAAAGAGGGGGTGCGCGTGCAAGTGCTCTCCAGCTTTATCGATGATGACTCGACCCCGGCCGATGAATTTCCGGGCACATTGATCGTCTCCGATGAGGAGATGGAACAGATTTTGAAGGACAGTGATATGGAACGCCAACACGTCACCGGCATCGCGCATGACAAGAATGAAGCGAAGATCATCCTGACCCGCGTGCCTGATAAGCCGGGCGCAGTGGCGCATATTTTTGAACCGCTCGCGGGCGCATCGATCAATGTCGACATGATCATTCAGAACGTGGGTCGCGACAAGGGCGAGACCGACGTGACTTTCACTGTGCCGCAGGCCGATCTGGCGCGCGCGCAGGCTCTACTGGAAGACAAGCGTGCTGATATCGGCTTCAACCGGATCATCACCGATGACCATATCGCGAAGATCAGCGTTGTCGGTGTCGGCATGAAAAGCCATGCGGGTGTCGCGAGCACAATGTTCAGTGCGTTGGCGGATCGCGGGATCAATATTCAGGCGATCACGACCTCAGAAATCAAAGTCAGCGTGATCATCGACGAGGATGAAACCGAATTGGCCGTCCGTGTGCTCCACACCGCCTACGGATTGGACGCGAGTGACGAGACGGCCTAATCTCTTCCCAACTAAATTGGGAGAGAATCGATGAGAGTTGTGTTCACCGCTGCCGTGCTGATCTTGGCGGGGTGCCAAGCAGCAGAAACCGAACCGGCAGCGGGAGAGACAATCACTGCCGTCCCATCCGAAGCTGATATCACGCTGGGTAATGGTGAGAACAACGCGATTGCCACCGAAGGCATCACGCGTGCCGGGGCGGTTCTGACCGTGCCAAACGTAACGATTGAAAAGAACGGTTGGCTGGTGCTGCACCCGTTTCGTGACGGTGAGCCTGTTCGTGACGAATATACCGGATCGACGTTGGTCAAAGCGGGCAGCAATGACGGAGTGACCATTGATATTGGCGCGGTGCCTGCTGACGGCGATATGTTCATCATGATGCTGCATTCGGACGTCAACGATGACGGCGTGTTTGATTTTGGCGACGGCAAGACCGTGCCCGATGCACCGGTGTTTGAAGGTACCACAATGATTGCCCATCCGATCGCCGCGCCGGCCGACAGCGGCTCGTAAACGAGATCAACTCATGCCATTCACAGCAAAAATCCTCCTCCTTGGCTCGGGTGAATTGGGTCGTGAGTTTGTAATATCGGCCAAGCGGCTCGGTGCTTATGTTGTGGCCTGTGACGCTTACGATAACGCGCCAGCGATGCAGGTGGCAGATAGCCGCGAAGTGTTCTCGATGCTTGATGGCGAGCAACTGCGCTCGGCCATTGAAACGCATCAGCCAGACTATGTGGTGCCCGAAGTCGAGGCGATCCGCACTGAAGTGCTCGCTGAAATGGAGGCCAAAGGCGTCAACATTGTGCCTTCCGCCCGCGCAACGCAGCTGACCATGAACCGCGATGCGATCCGCGATGTGGCGGCGGACGAGCTCGGCCTGCGGACTTCGGTCTATGCTTATGCCAAGAATCTCGAGGAAGTGCGGGCTGGCGCGGTGAAGACCGGCTTCCCCTGTATTATCAAACCCGTGATGTCCTCATCGGGCAAAGGGCAGAGCACTGTCCGATCTGAAGATGAACTTGAAGGCGCGTGGGATTATGCCGTGGCCAATATGCGCGGTGACCGGCAGCGGGTAATTGTCGAGCAGTTTGTTGATTTCGACTACGAGATAACCCTTTTGACCGTGCGCCACCGGGACGGCGTTAGTTTCTGCCCGCCGATTGGTCACCGACAGGAACGCGGCGATTATCAGGAAAGCTGGCAACCCACCGCAATGTCCGACGAAGCCATTGCGCAGGCACAAGACATGGCGCGCAAGGTAGTTGACGATCTTGCCGGTGATGGGGGCGGTTACGGCCTGTTCGGCGTCGAGTTCTTCGTAAAAGGCGAAGAGGTGATCTTCTCCGAACTCAGCCCACGTCCCCACGACACGGGAATGGTAACATCGGTCTCGCAAAACCTAACCGAATTTGATCTGCACGCCCGCGCTATCATGGGCCTGCACATCCCCGAATTGATCCGCGCGCGGCCTGCCGCTTCGGCAGTGATCCTGGCAGATCGGGATAGCGAGACGCTCAGCTATTCGGGCCTCGCAGAAGCGATGGCGGAGGGCGCCGACATTCGCATCTTTGGCAAACCCACTTCGCGGCCATATCGGCGGATGGGGGTGGCGCTCGCCTGCGCTGGCTCGACAGACGAAGCCCGCCGCATCGCCAAGGATGCAGCGGGCAAAGTGAGGATCAGCTACGGCGACTAAGCCGCCCGGTCTGGCTTACCAGAACAGCCATACATTCATCAGCCGGCCCGGCAGAGCGAAGGCGACGATACCCGGGATGGTCAGCGCGCCAAGATAGAGGCTCATGATCTCTTTCTTGTGGCCGACCATATCGCCATTCCGCGCTGTCTTGATGACTTTGTAGGACGCCCAGAAGGTCATCGGGATGAAGATATGGATGAAGCTGAAGCCGCCGCCGGTCTGGATGAAGATGGCCGAAGTCGCCGTGGTCAGCATAAGACCGATCCACAGCTTGCCCAATTGCTTGTGCCGCTTGCCACCTTTGGGGGCGAGCAACAGATACGCTCCCAGCGGGATCGCGGGGAGCACGGTGGTGACATGGAGCGCAATCGCAAGCTCGCGGATGTTGGGGTGGGACGGGGCGAAACCGAGCGCGCCGCGTGTCAATGCGATCACTGTCAGGCTTGTGAGCGTGATCCCCACCAGCGCCACGATAATGCGTGTGCGGGATCCGATATCGAACCCGGCAGGTCCTTTAGGCTGCGTGATAAAACTGGTGAGTGAGAGCGTTGCGGTTGTCATGTGATTCTCCTGATCTGCTGTGTTGAGAACCATCATGCCGCGTGCCCGTTCGCCCGCAATCCAATCTGCGCGAAGTGCCATGTTCCTTCGTGAAAGCGCCGGATTTCCGGGGATTTGCCACTTTACGAAGCGCGAATGGACGCTAGGATTCAGCCGCAATGAGCGAAATGGACACAGATCCCAAAAATAAATTGGCGCGTAAGCTGATGGTCGATTTGTCGATCATGACAGTGATCGGGATAGCGATGGCCTTTATCGGACCGTTCGGTAGCTTCGAGCAGCCGCTGGCCTATCGTTTGGTGGCATGGCTCAGCTTCGCCTATCTTGGCTACGCGATTTACAGCCCGATGAGTTTTGTGGTCGAGAAGCTGGGCGGCGCGCTCGATTTGCCGCGCCCCGGATTGTGGGTGGCCGCCGTATTATTCGCCACGATTCCGATGACGGTCGCGGTCTGGTCGATCGGTTTCCTGCCCGGCCCCATCCGCATACCGACGCTGGAACAGGGACTGACATCCTATATGTATGTTCTGATCGTTGGCGGCGGTGTAACGGCCCTGTTTTACGCACTGGAAAGCCGCGAAGTTGCGCCAGACGCCCGGGCTGTTTCGCAAATGGCAGATGGATCAGCGGCTGAGCCTGTTCAGCCGGACTCCCAAATCCGCTTTCTCGAACGCTTGCCGCCCAATCTCGGCACCAATCTGATCGCGCTGGAGATGGAAGACCACTATGTCCGCGCGCATACTGATCTTGGTTCCGATCTGATCCTGCTGCGGATGCGCGATGCGGTGGCCGAGCTGGATGGCATGGACGGCGCGCAAGTGCATCGCAGCTGGTGGGTGGCCCGCAGTGCGGTTGAGGGATCGCGGCGTGAAGGGCGCAACATTCGGTTACAGCTCAGTGGCGGGTTAGAAGCGCCGGTCTCGCGCGGCGCAGCGCCTGACCTGAAAGAGCAAGGCTGGTTTTAGCGTCCGGTCAATCTGGCGCGCAATTTGAGGCCGCCAATCAACGCCGCGCCCAGTATCATGAAGAACAGCGTCAGACCGATGATATTCATCACCATCTGTGATGTCGCAAGAGTGTTTCCGTCAATGAATGGGTAGGGATAGAGCCCGTCGATTGCTCCGCGTGCAAGCGCGTAAATGCAATAGATGGTTGGCCAAACTGCCGCGAATATCGCATCGCGCCACCTCACCACCGGAGCGGGAATGAAGGCGAGGAACCACGCAACACACAACAGGGGCACAGCTGTGTGAACCCCGTGGTCGGCGATGAGACCCCAGCCTTCCTGCGGATTCAAATGCACAAGGAGTGTGTGATACACCAGACCAACACCAGCGATTGCGCTGGCCAGTGCCATCAGCACACGTGGCGCGATTGCGCGGCCAAACCCGATCAGGCCGAACACTATGCCGACCAGCAGGTTCGTGAGGATTGTGAAGAAGCGCAAGAGACCCCAGATCGCCTCGCCAGCTGATTGGCCCTCGGCAACACTCAGACCGATGCGAAGGACGATGCTGGATAGAGCGGTGAAAGCGATCAGCAACGCAGCGATCTTGGCCAAACGGTTGAGTGCAAATGGCAGGCTCATGACGATTGTCTAGAACGTAACTTAAGTGAATTGAACCCCGACACAGAAAACCCCTCCGAAGCATTGCTCCGGAGGGGTTCTTGCGACCCTCGGGGGGTAGAGGGCCGAAGCCCGTTGGTTCTAGAAGCGTCGTTTAGAAACGACCTGCTTCCATAACTTTGGTCCAAGCCGATACGAATGTGTCGACGAACTTCTGCTCGTTTCCGGTTTCGGCAAAGACTTCCGAAATTGCGCGAAGCTGGGAGTTTGAACCGAAGGCGAGATCGACACGCGTGCCGCGCCATTTCTCAGCGCCCGATGCGCGGTCGCTGCCGACAAACTCTTCGTCCTGGCTGCCGTCAACCGGAGCCCATTCAGTGCCCATGTCGAGCAGATTGACGAAGAAGTCATTGGTCAGTTGACCAGCGCGGTCGGTGAAGATGCCGTGCGCAGTGTTGCCGCTATTGGCACCAAGAGCGCGCATACCACCGACCAGAGCTGTCATTTCCGGCATGGACAGGCCGAGCAGATGCGCTTTGTCGACCAGCATTTCTTCGGTTTTCACCGTCGCCTTGGTTTTCAGATAGTTCCGGAAACCGTCGGCGAATGGCTCCAGCGGATCAAAGCTTTCTGCATCGGTATGCTCGTCAGTCGCGTCGCCGCGACCGCCGGTTACTGGTACGCTGACGCTGTAACCTGCATCCGAAGCCGCCTTCTCGACCGCTGCGGCACCGGCGAACACGATAGCGTCTGCCATTGAGATATCACCGCGCAAACCGTCGATTGTGCTCAGAACCTTATCCAGTTCTGCCGGATCGTTCGCTGCCCAATCCTTCTGCGGGGCGAGGCGTACACGTGCGCCATCGGTGCCACCGCGGTGGTCCGAGTTACGGTATGTGCCACCCGATGCCCAGGCTGCTTTAACCAGCTCGCTGACAGTCAGACCGCTACCGAGAACTGCCGATTTGAAATCAGCGACCGCGCTGTCCGAAGGTGTCGAACCGGCTGGAACAGGGTCCATCCAGATCAGTGTTTCTTCCGGAACTTCAGGGCCGAGATAGCGCGCCTTCGGACCCATATCGCGGTGACACAGCTTGAACCATGCACGCGCAAAGGCGTCGTCCAGCTGCTCCGGGTTCTCGAGGAAACGCTCGGAAATCTTCCGGTAATCCGGATCCATTTTGAGCGCCATATCGGCGGTCGTCATCATCGTCGGGACCTTCTTGGAAGGATCGCGAGCGTCCGGCGCCATATCGGCCTCTTCCGGATTGATTGGCGTCCATTGCTGCGCGCCAGCGGGGCTTTTCACCAGTTCAAAGTCATATTTGAACAGCAGACGGAAATAGTCGTGGCTCCATGAAGTGGGGTTGTTCGACCACGAACCTTCAATACCCGACGTAGTGATATTGCCGTTGGCGATCTCTTCCTTGTCGTTGAGCCAGCCGAAGCCCTGCAGGGCAAGCGCTTCGCTCTCTGGTGAACCACCGAATGTGTCGGATGGTGCAGCACCGTGGGCTTTACCAAAGGCGTGACCGCCGGCGGTCAAAGCAACGGTTTCTTCGTCATTCATCGCCATCCGGCTGAACGTTTCGCGCATATCGCGGGCCGATTGCAGTGGATCAGGATTGCCGCCCGGGCCTTCCGGATTGACGTAGATCAGACCCATCTGGATCGCTGCAAGCGGGTTGTCGAGGGCTTTGCCTTCGTCAGGGATGATGCGCGTTTCAACGCCTTCATCGACCCACTTTTCTTCAGTGCCCCAATAGACTGTTTCCGGCTCGAACACGTCCGCACGTCCGCCGCCGAAGCCGAAGACGGGTCCGCCCATGCTTTCAATCGCGACGTTACCGGCGAGGATAAACAGGTCAGCCCAGCTGATATTCTTGCCGTATTTCTGTTTGATCGGCCACAGCAGGCGGCGCGCCTTGTCGAGATTGCCATTGTCAGGCCAGCTGTTGAGCGGAGCAAAGCGTTGCTGGCCGCTGCCGCCGCCGCCACGGCCGTCGCCGGTGCGGTATGTGCCTGCTGCGTGCCATGTCATGCGGATGAAGAATGGGCCATAGTGACCGTAATCGGCTGGCCACCAAGGCTGGCTATCGGTCATTAGTGCAGTCAGGTCAGCTTTCAACGCATCATAGTCGAGCGTGTTGAATGCTTCGGCGTAATTGAAATCTTCGCCCAACGGGTCAGCCGATTTGCCGCCTTGACCGAGGATATCGAGCTGAAGCGAATCCGGCCACCAATCCTTATTAGTGCGTCCGAGCAGGCCGCGCGCGCTGCTTTCGCCGGTAAACGGGCATCCGTTGCCGCTAAGTTCGCCAGTCTTCATATCCATGGAAATATCCTCTTGGTTCAGTGTTTCTATGCTGCCTGACTACGCCACATTTTCAATCGAGTGAAGCAATTAACTCCCATCACCCTTATCGGAAAAAGCGATCAATAGATCTGCGTCAGAATTTCTACTCTTTACAGGCTACCAATGGGGCAGGGCGGTGTTGGTTCCGCCTATCTGGCGCTATATTTGCCTATCTTGGCATAGCTATGCCTCTTGCCGCCTGCATCGCTGCGATCTAAGCGCGATTGCATGAGTAATTTTGCAAAAACCAGTGCGCTGATGCAGCGCGGAACCGACTTCCTTGGCAGCGAATATGCGATCCTGTGCGGCGCGATGAGCTGGGTGAGCGAGCGCGGTCTCGTTTCGGCCATTTCGAATGCAGGCGGCTTCGGTGTGATTGCCTGCGGCGCGATGACGCCCGACCTTCTCGACACCGAAATTGCAGCAACCAAGGCGTTGACCGACAAGCCGTTCGGCGTGAATCTGATTACCATGCACCCGCAACTCTTCGATCTCATCGAAGTGTGCAGCAAGCATGGCGTAACGCATGTTGTGCTGGCTGGCGGTATTCCGCCCAAAGGCAGCGTCGAGGCAATTAAGGCGTTTGGCGCAAAGGTGATTGTGTTCGCCCCGACATTGGCACTTGCGAAGAAACTGCTGCGCAGCGGCGGCGATGCTTTGGTCATCGAAGGGATGGAAGCGGGCGGTCATATCGGCCCTGTTTCCACATCGGTTCTCGCGCAGGAATTTCTGCCCGAATTGGCCGAGGACCACCTGGTTTTCGTCGCCGGCGGTATCGGACGCGGACAGGCTATTGCGGGCTATCTCGAAATGGGCGCAGTCGGCGTTCAGCTCGGCACGCGCTTTGCCTGCGCTGCGGAAAGCATCGCGCATGAGAATTTCAAGAAAGCCTTCTTCCGCGCCAATGCCCGCGATGCGATTACCAGCGTGCAAGTCGACCCGCGCTTGCCGGTTATCCCGGTTCGCGCGCTCAAAAACAAAGGTACTGAGGAATTTACCGCCAAACAAATCGAAGTCGCAAAGCGGCTCGACAGCGGCGAGATCGAAATGGGCGAGGCGCAATTGCAGATCGAACATTTCTGGGCTGGCGCATTGCGCCGCGCGGTCATTGATGGCGACGTCGAAAGCGGCTCAATCATGGCCGGCCAATCGGTCGGTATGCTGAAGGCTGAAGAGCCGGTTGCCGACATTATGCAGAAGCTGATGACTCAAAGCGAAGAAGCGCTCAGCCGCCGGTAAGATGAGCGACGCATTAGTTCTAACCTTGTCCTGCCCGGATCGTCCGGGGATCACCGCCAACGTTACCGGCTTCCTGTTTGAACAGGGTTGCAATGTGCTGGAGGCACAGCAGTTCAACGACCGCGAGAGCGATGCGTTTTTTATGCGCGTCGCGTTTGATTCAGCGGGTGCTTCTCCCGAGACTCTGCGTGAGGGATTCGGCGCATTTGCCGCGCGGCAGGATATGGATTGGAAGATCGTCAGCCGCGATCGCCCCCGCCGAGTGATGCTGATGGTCAGCAAGTTTGACCATTGCCTTGCCAGCCTGCTCTACCGTTCCCGCATCGGCGAGTTGCCGATGGAGGTAGTGGCCATTGTTTCCAATCATCCAGCAGAAGCGATCAGCCATACTGATCTGTCTGGCCTGCCCTTTCACCACTTGCCGATCACCAAAGACACCAAACCTGAGCAAGAGGCTCAAGTCCGAGCGATTGCGGATGAGGTTGATGCTGAGCTAGTGGTGCTCGCCCGCTACATGCAGATATTGTCGGATGAACAGGCGGCGTTTTTTGCAGGTCGTTGTATCAACATCCATCACAGTTTTTTGCCCGGTTTCAAAGGCGCAAAACCCTATCATCAGGCCCACGCGCGCGGGGTCAAGATGATCGGCGCAACCGCGCATTATGTGACTACCGATCTTGATGAAGGCCCGATCATTCATCAGGATGTTGAGGCAATTACACACGCCGACAGTCCCAATGATCTGGTCCGCAAAGGCCGCGATATTGAAAGCCGCGTGCTGGCAGAAGCCGTGCGGCTGCATCTGGAAGAACGGGTATTGCGGAACGGTCCGCGCACAGTAGTTTTCGGAGGCTGATCATGATTGTCCAGCGGCTTGACCATGTAAATATCATCTGCCGCGATTTGGGCACAACCGCACGCTTCTATGCGGAATTGCTTGATCTCGAAGAGCGCGATGGGCCTGCGCATATGCAACCCGATCAAGTGCGCTGGATGTATGATGCATCTGGCAACGCCATACTGCATCTCAATTCGGCGGACTTCTCGCGCCGCTATGATCGCGATGTTACCAATGACGAGACGACCGGCGCAATCCATCACGTTGCATTTCGTTGCAATGATTTCGACGCGATGATTGCACGCCTCGAAGCGCGCGGTGCTCACTATAAGGTCAATGATCGTTCATCGTCAGGCCTAATGCAGATTTTCACGGCTGATCCGAACAATGTGCTGCTGGAACTTAATTTTTTCGCTGATTGAACCAGACTAGCGATTGGTCACAAAAGCTCTTGAGGGAGAGAACTATGGCTGACTTTCCACTGCCTAATGCTTCGCATGATCTGGCTGGGCGCGTTGCACTGGTCACCGGCGCTTCGTCAGGGCTCGGTGAGCGATTTGCCCGTGTGCTTGCCGCGCAAGGTGCAGCAGTAGCGCTCTGCGCGCGGCGGATTGAACGATTGGAGGCTCTAGCGGAAGAGATCGAGGAAGCGGGCGGAAACGCTCTGCCGGTCCAGATGGACGCAATGGATGCAGATGCTTTGGTTGCAGCAGTCGATGCGGCTGAAGCCGAGTTCGGCACGGTCGATATTCTGGTCAACAACGCCGGCATTCCCGATGCCAAGCGGGCGCATAAGATGCCGGTCGATCTGGTTGACCGGGTGCTTGGCATCAATGTCCGCGCACCATGGCTTCTCTCGACCGAAGTCGCAAAGAGACTGATCGACGCAAAGAAGCCCGGCAATATCGTGAATATCAGTTCGACCGCGCATTACCGTTACGATGGTGGCGGCGCGGCGCTTTACGCGGTGTCAAAGACAGCAATTGCGCGGATGACCGAAACGCTCAGCACTGAATGGGCCTTCGCCAATATCAATGTGAATGCGATTGCACCGGGTATGTTCGTCAGCGAAATGACCGACGGAATGTTCGAACGGATCGGCGATCCACGTGAATGGGTGGCGCGCAAACGAGTGCCAGTGCCGGCACAACTCGATTCAACGCTGCTCTATCTGTGTGGACCGTCCAGCGAATGCGTGACTGGCGCTGTGATCAAAGTCGATGACGGACAAAGCGCGCGAATGAAGATGTAGCAGGGGCACTGGTGTTACCCTCTTTCTCTCAGTAGCCTGCACTTCAGAGACACAGGAGAAATCATGGACAAGAAAGCACACAATCCGACACCTTGGTTACAAGGGTTTGGCCTCAATCATGCGGTGGAGGTTTCGGGCCACTCGCGTACCGTATATCTGTCAGGACAGACGGCCTCAGCGGCGGACGGGTCTGCGCTGCACCCAGGCGATATCGTGGCCCAGTACAAGACCGCTTGGCAGTGTCTGAAAGATGCCCTTGAGACTGCGGAGATGACTCCAGCCAACCTTGTACGGATGAACTTCTACACCACTGACGTTGATGCTTTTATGGCGGCGGCAGAAGAGATCATGCCGATTCATATGGAAGAAGGCGCAGAGATTGTCGCAACCCTGCTCGGCGTGTCGAAGCTGTATGATCCAGCGACCATGATCGAGATTGAGGCGACTGCGGTTGGCTGAAAATGGCCCTTATTACTCCTCAGAATAGGCCCAACAAAAAGGGGGCGCGTTAGCAAAACGCGCCCCCTTTTGATTTTTTGAACGAAAACGGGTTCTTAGACCGCTGCGTCTTTCTTCACTGTAATGACCTGCGGATAGGTGAATTCCTGCAGGCCTTCCTTGCCATATTCCGCGCCGAAGCCTGATTGCTTGTGGCCGCCGAACGGGGCGAAGGGGCTGAGGTGGAGGAATTCGTTGATCCACACAGTGCCGGTTTCCAGCTGCTCTGCCATCTCCACGCCTTTGTCGGTGTCTTTGGTCCAGATCGCTCCGGCCAGGCCGTATTCGGAATTGTTGGCGCGCTCGATAGCTTCTTCCTCGCTGCTGAATTTCATCAACGGCATGACAGGGCCGAATTGCTCTTCGGCCACAATCCGCGCGTCCTCGGGTGGATTGTCCATGATCGTGATCGGCACGTAATAGCCAGTGCCTGACGGATCGACATCGCCGCCGCTCAGGAATTTATAGCCGTTGTCTTTGGCGTCCTGAATCAACTCGCACACGCGGTCGAATTGCTTCTTGTTCTGGATCGGGCCGACGCCGGTGCCCTGCTGCGAACCGTCACCGACAGTCACACCTTCGGCAACCTTGGCGATTGCGGCAGATAGCTCGTCATAGATGTCTTCATGGATATAGATGCGTTTTGCCGCGACGCAGATCTGGCCGGCATTGCTGAAGCTGGACCAGAACAATTGCTCGGCAACTTTCTCGACATCGGCATCGGGCAGAACGATCGAGGCGTCATTGCCGCCGAGTTCCAGCGTAATGCGCTTCAAGTCTTTTGAGGCGCCTTCCATGATCTTTTTGCCGGTCGCGGTGGAGCCGGTGAAAGTGATCTTGTCGATGTCCTCATGCTCGGTGATCAGCGGGCCGAGCGAGTCTTCGCCGGTGATGATGTTGACCACACCAGCGGGGGCAATGTCCTTGATCAGCTCGGCAATGCGGAGTGTTGCGAGCGGCGTGAAAGGCGAAGGCTTTAGCACGATAGTACAACCGCTGAGCATCGCGGGCGCGATTTTCTGCATCGCCATCATCACCGGGAAATTCCACGGCACGATCCCGCCAACCACACCGACCGGTACGCGGCGGGTGCGGCTAAGGCGCTGATCGCTATCCTCGTTGATTTCGTCATCGAGATTGAGCGTGGATTGCGCGGCCATCATGCCAGCAGCGCCGTAAATCTCGCCCTTGGCTTGATCATGCGGCTTGCCTTGCTCGCTGGTCAGCAGGCGGAACAACTCGTCCGCGTTTTCCTTGATCGCGCCAGACATCGCTTGGATTACTGCGCGGCGATCTTCAATCGGAGTCTTCGACCAGGTCTTGAAGGCTTTGCGCGCAGCAGCCACCGCGCGGTCAAGTTCGTCCTTGCCGCATGACGGGACGAGACCAATCACTTCCTCATTGGCAGGGTTGAGAACCTCCATTGTGGTGCCGGTTCCGACCAGCTCGCCGTCGATCAGATTGTGATAGCTCTTCGTCATAAATCTCTCCAAATTTTTCTCTGCCCTCATGCAACGCATGAAGTCCCGATTCGTTGCTTGCTGCAACTTAACATGGGGATAGCTGATGCCCAATCGGGAATATGACACGCGAGACGAACGCCGAATTCGAGATGCTTACTTGTCTGATATAAATAAGAAACCGCAAGATCAGCAGAGGGTAAATTACCGTTAAGGTTAAGATTGACGGTTTTATACTATTTCACAGGTTGCTATCAATGTTATTCAATAAATACGGATAAATCTTCGGTGTCGAACAAGCGGTGAGCCGTGCAGATCGTAATCGCGACTGCGCTTCATAATGTGCGGGAGTACGAAGTGACCGAATCGATTAGTAGAGCCGAATATCTCCAAGAGAACCCGAAGGCCCGTGCATGGGCTGCGCTGGATGACGCGACGAACGCGCAAATGGCTATCACACCCGGGGCCATCCGGTTGGAGCCGGGCAGCTTCGAAGGAAAGCGCGCGCTGATATTGGGCGCGGGCGTCGGCGGCCTGACCACCGCCTATGAACTGCTCGCGCATGAGACGGGTATGGATGTCACCGTTCTTGAGGCGCAGAACCGTACAGGCGGACGCTGCCTCAGCCTCCGGACAGGTGATACGCTGACGGAAGACAAATGCTCGAAACTGTTCGGGTCAGAGCCAGGTGAGACGCAAACGGTTCGGTTCAAACAGCCTGTCGGGGACAGTACCCCGTACCTCAATGCAGGCCCCGGACGGATACCCTCATCGCATAAGCGTTTGCTCAACTATCTTCGCGATTTCGGTGTCGAAGTCGAAATCTACGTCATGAATTCGATGTCCAACCTTGTGTATATGCAAGAGGGGCCGCTCAAAGACACGCCGCTAATCTATCGCCAGCTAGACCACAATGTGCGCGGCTGGATCGCGCAGATGGTGTATGAAAATGCCGATAAGCTGCTGGGATCGAAGAATTTGGCAGTGGACAAAAGCGACCAGAGCGATCTCGCTGATAAATTGCGGAAACTCATGATTTCCTTCGGCGAGCTGGACGAGGAGGGTCGCTATGCCCCGACTCCGGGCACCGAGGGTTTCGAGAACGCGATTTCCCGTGCCGGCTTTGACGTCCTGCCGGGGGTCAAAGCAGGCAAGATCGCGGAAGCGATCAAGTTGGAGGATCTGCTGGGATCCGAGTTCTGGAAGCAGACTCGTTTCTACCAGCCTGCCGATTTCCTATGGCAGCAAGCGATCTTCCAGCCTGTTGGCGGGATGGATCAGGTCCAACACGCGTTCGCCAGAAAAGTGGCGGAACTTGGCGGCGATATTCATTTGAATAGTCCGGTCCAATCGATCGATTGGGATGAGGAGACAAAAGAGTTTGTCGTTCTGGTTGCGCAGGTCGGGACCGATGAGCTGATCGAATATCGCGCCGATTATTGTTTCTCCAATATGGCGATGCCCTTCCTTTCAAAAATCTTGTCAGAGAAGCTGCGCGAAGGGCCTGCAGGAACAGGCTTTGATGAACCGTTCAAGGACGGAATCGCGGCAGTATTCGCCGCTCAGGATCGCTCACGCGAAGGACCTGATGGCACATATCGTGACAAGTTCCTCGCCTGCACCAGCAAGGTTGGTTGGCAAGCCGATCGGGTGCTGTGGCAAGGTGAGGAGATCACCCACCAGCACTATTCCGAGAAGAATTTCGACGCGCAGGACGTGTCCGATGAAGAAGAGGGCGTGGTGCCGATCTTTGGCGGGATCAGCTGGACGTCGCATCCGATCATGCAAATCTGGTATCCATCCAACGCCTATCACGATCAAAAAGGCGTACTGACCGGCGCGTATAACTTCACTGAGAACGCGTTCAAAGCCGGCAATATGCCAGTGGCTGAGCGGCTTGATCTGGCACGCGAAGGTGCCTCCTTGTTCAATCAGAAATTCGGTGCTGGCTTGCATGATGGTGTCGCCATCGCATGGCAGAAGATGCCCTATATCAAAGGCGGCTGGGCCTATTGGCAAGCGGTTGGCAAACCTGATGTCGCAGCCGGTCACTTCAACAGACTGTCGCAAGGAACCGGTGTCTATGAGGCCTCGGGCAGCATGTCCGATCCGGTGTTTTTTGTAGTCGGCGACCAGCTCTCTTCGCTGCCCGGTTGGCAGGAAGGCGCAATCGCTGCGGCACTCAATGCTTTGTCGAGAATGGCGCGACCCGATCTGCAGATTCCGCATTTAGAGCGGCTGCCTGACACCAGGTTGATCGTCGAAGGCATCTAATGCGTGATCGGGGCCACAGGGTTTTCGACCCCAATCGCCAAATTTTTAAGCGTTCCAATAAGCCCCAAGAAGGAGAATCATGATGGGTGTACGTGCTGCACAATTGAAGAAGCTTTCCGGCGGTGGCCGGACGATTGAAACTGCAGAGCGCGGCGACGAACTGCTCGGCGCACTGCAATTGTTGCCCGGTGTGTGGAAGAACACGCCAAACCTGCCCGGGCGCGGCTGGAACATGATCGCGCTGCCGTTTCAAACGCGGCCCGATAGCCCGCTCGATTACCGGCTGCTGCTCAACCAGTATAACGAGACGCTGGTGTTCGATCTGGTGGCCAAGGGGGTTCCAAACCGGGGCTTGGACAAGCTGGGGGTACAAGCTGATCAGACGCTTGTCGCACTCGATTACGAGCAAGTGGTCGATCAGATCGCGGTCGAAGACTTCCCGCCCAGCGATCCAGCCACGCGTGGTCCCACATCTGCGCCGGGCAACACGATCCATCATGAACCGGGGCTGTGGCTCAACATGCTCGATCAGAAGACCGATGATTTCGACATCGCACGGCTCTCGACGGTCCCGCATGGCGATGCCGCGCTTGCACTGGGCAAAAGCGAACCGGCGCGCGATGGTGCGCCGGAAATTCCGGACGTGAGCGGGCTACCGCTTAAGGCGCCACCAGATCTCGATCATCCCTATTTGGCGCCGTACAAGCATTTCCACGACAATCCGTTCCTTGGCGTGTTCGATCCGGTCCATCCGGCAGAGCTTTTGAAAGCAGCAAATGCGGGAGTGGACATTCTGCGGACCACAACATTGCCGGTGGACACGCAGGCGCTGACAGGCGGGATCGCGAACATTCCGTTTGTCGTGAAGCAGGCGAATGCCTCTTCGATGAAGTCGACTTTCTGGATTCAGGAACTGGCCGAGCTTGATGCACAAGGCAATCCGAAGTTGCGCTTGCAGTATTTACAGGTTGCGATGCTTGATTTCGACCCACGCACTAGCGGCCTGCCGGGCCGTATCGTTTGGCCGCATGTCAGCATCAATACGATGGAAAAGGTCGAGGAACCGTCACCGGAACGGGTCGAGACTCTGACCGAATAAAGGAGTTTTGGGGCCGCTTTGGGTGTATCGTCCGAGGCGGCCCAATCTCTCGGCGCCGCCCAGCTTTAGGCGGTTTGCACCTCAATGCCGGGCACCATCAACGTGCGCCCACCGCCATATTCCTCGCGGATCACCACAAGCCCGAGCGATTCGAGATGATCGAGCAAGCGGCGGATGCGCCCCGGGGAACTGGTACCGTATGCAGCGGCAAGCTCGTCTTCATCAGGCGATCCTTTGCCCTCCATCGCGGAACGCAAGATCACCAGATAGGGAGCCATGATATCGCTCTCGATGGCGGCGGCCATATGCTTAGCCATGTCCTGTTGCTCGGGCGTAAGGCGGTCAATGCCTGAAATGGCAAGAGCAAATTCACGCCGGAACTGCTCCATATCCATTCCTACCGCGTGCGCACCGGCAGCACGGCATTTGGTCAGGAAGCTTTGGAAAAGGCTGGAGGAAGACTGGTAAGTGCTGGCGGGATCGGCAGCCAATTGCTTCAGCGTTTCGCGGGCAATATCGTGCTGCGTTGGGCCGGTGTTTGCGGATGCGGCTTGAGCGGGTTCACCCGCCATCGCAGCGGGTTCCTCATCCAGAATATCGAGATTGCGTGACAGGCTTTCGGGCACTGGCGAACCGGCGGGCTTCTCTGGAGCATCGACTGCCACTTCATCATCCAGCTTGGTGTGAAGCAGCGCCTCCATCTCATCAGGCTTGGCGGTAGGAAGAGGCATCAGTCCGCTGGCATTGGTCTTAGTGCCCGTTCTTGTTGACCCAATATGGATCGACAAAGGTCGCCGCGTGATTGCAGGGCCAAGGCCAAGAAAGCTACCGCGATCCAGATCACGAATTTGCTCAGCCTGTTTGCGTTCCATGCCCAGCAAATCGGCGGCGCGGATCATATCGATATCGAGGAATGTCCGGCCCATCAGGAAATTTGAGGCTTCTGCTGCAACGTTCTTGGCAAGCTTCGCCAAACGCTGCGTAGCGACGATCCCGGCGAGACCCCGCTTGCGCCCCCGGCACATTAGATTGGTCATCGCATTCATCGACAGGCGGCGGGTTTCTTCACTGATTTCGCCAGAGACGGCGGGGGCGAACATCTGCGCCTCGTCAACCACGACCAGTGCGGGATACCAATGCTCGCGCGAGGCATCGAACAATGCGCCAATAAATTGTGCGGCACAGCGAATTTGCTGCTCCACATCCAAGCCTTCGAGCGCCAGTACGACCGAAGCGCGATGCTCGCGAACGCGCCGTGCCAATGCCTCGATCTCGGCTACCGAATGAGCGGCGCCGTCGATCACAATATGAGGAAACAGATCGGCGAGGGAGGTGAAGTCACCCTCGGGATCAATCACCACCTGCTGCACCATATCGGCGCTTTCCTCGAGCAGTCGCCGCAGCAAATGCGATTTGCCCGAGCCGCTATTGCCTTGCACCAGCAGACGCGTGGCGAGCAATTCTTCCATATCGATGGTGGTCGGCTTACCGTTGCGGTCTTCGCCGATGATGATTTCGGTGTTCACAATATCGGAATGGCGGTGGCGCTGTGAGTCTTCAAGACATGCGTCGACCCTGTCCCCAAATCCGATCACAAATTAGAGCAATTCGGACCGTTCGATCGAGTCATTTTTTGCGGGCATTGAAAAAAACATCCCGTCTTCGCCCACCACAATAGGCCCGGCGCAGCGGTTTTCTGCATCACCGAGGAAAGCGGGGTACAGAAACGCGCTGGGCAGGGGCGGAACCAGATGCGTCAGAACAAGCATGTCAGCGCCGGTTTCCTGCGCGCTTTCGGCGGCATCTGCAGGAGAGGCGTGATAATCGACGATGTCGAACATAATCTTGGCCGCATTGGCGTTGCCTTGTGCTTTTAGCGCTGTTTCCAATTCTTGGACGAGCGCAGGTTGCAACGCCTCATGTACGAGCAATTCGACGCCTTTGCAGGCGCGCTCGAGATTGGCCGATTTGGACGTGTCGCCGCTAATGCATAGCGATCGGCCTCTATAATCGAAGCGGTATCCGACAGCGGGTGCGACTGGCTCGTGGTCGACGGTGAAGGCGGTGACGGTCAGTCCCTGCGCTTCGAACACGACCTGGCTTGATCCGCTCATGACAAATGGCCGTGCTTCGGATCCACCGCCTGCGGACGGGACGACTGTCTCGCCATGATGGGCGACTCTGTACGTATCATCGGTCGCGTAGGCTGCGTTGAACCCATCCACGACGGCTTCAACTCCTTCGGGCGCATAGACGGGGAGCGGTGCAGTGCTCGCGCCGCGCGTCCAGTGAAACAGTTGCAGTGGCCCGAGCCCGTCGACATGGTCGGAGTGAAAATGTGTGAGGAAAACGCCATCCAGATCGGCAGCGTTGAAACCCATCTGCGCTATGTTGCGATTGCCGCCTTCACCAATATCGACAACGAACATCAACTCGCCGGCAACCACGATGTTGCACGGCCCGGCGCGGTCGGGATTGGGCATCGGCGATCCTGTTCCGCACAGGCCCACATGCAAGCCGTCGGACAGGTCAGCCATGCTGTCGCGCGCAGTGTTCTGCTCTACCGCACGCTGGAATAGCATCTCTCCGAGCTTCGCTTGAAACGCGAAAACCGCAATCGCGAGAACCGCGATCAGGCCGATGAATACAAGAGCAGCTTTCCTCACAATTGGTTGCTGGCCCCCATCTACTGCTCTCTCGCCATGACCTTGTCTTGATTGGCGCGGAAGATCACGAATTCGCGGATTGCGTCGATCTGGTCCTTGCTCAGCGATTCACTGAAGCTGGCCATGCCGCGATCTTTCAGCGCGCCGTCATGGACGACGCTTTGCCATGTGGCTTTGTTGGCTAAAGCGCCACTGCGGCGAAGGTCGGGGATCACGGTCGATCCGACAGCACCCGGTGCGTGGCATACGGCGCAATAGCGCGCATAGCTCTTGCCGCCTGCCGCAATCACATCAGCCGAAGCGCGGCTTGGTGGCGGATCGAGCGGGATCTTCGCGACTTCAACTTCTGCGGGTAGTTCTGCCGTTCCGCCCAGCTTGAACACTAGCAAGCGCGATACATTGCGCACGGGGCCATCCTTGGAAATCAGCAAGCCGTCTGCGGTGATCGCCAATGCGCCGCCCCAACCGGCCAGAACGGCGACATATTGCTCGCCATCGACTGTGTATGTGATCGGAGGCGCGACTACGCCGGTTTGTGCGCCGAAGCTCCACAGCTTGTCACCGGTTGCTGCGTTGTAGGCGTTAAACTCGCTCATCTGGTTGCCTTGAAACACCAGTCCGCCGCCGGTTGCCAGCAAGCCGCCATTCCATGCGCCGGGGTGGTTCACGGTCCAGCGCGGTTCCTGTTTGACCGGATCCCACGCGATCAGCTTGCCGGAGATAGTGCCTTCGACTTGCTTGCGGAAACCTTCGTCAGGCGGCAGATCGCCCGCAGACAGGTCGAACCCGACATTGAAGCCACGTTTACGGTCGGGCTTCCAATCGGCTTCGGGGACATAGAGCGATGCCGCTTCAAACGCTGGGATGTAGACCAAACCTTCACCTGGGTGGAACGCCATCGGGTGCCAATTGTGGCCGCCGAGCGGGCCGGGCATCACCAGTGCTGGTTTGCCAGTCACATCAATCCGCGTTTCGGGATTTTGGATAGGGCGGCCATTCTCGTCAAAACCGGTCGACCAGTTGAGCGGGATGTAGGGCGTACCCGAAATGAACTTACCCGTTTCGCGGTCGAGCACATAGAAATAGCCGTTTTTGGGCGCCTGCATCAGCACTTTGCGCTCTTTGCCCTCGATTTCGAGGTCGGCGAGCATGATGTGCTGTGTGGCGGTGAAGTCCCATGTTTCGCCCGGTGTGGTCTGGTAATGCCACACATATTCGCCCGTTTCGGGCTTCACCGCGATGATGCTGGAGAGGTAGAGATTGTCGCCTTCACCGGTGCCGTCTTCACCCGGTGAGCGGTATGCGCGGTTCCACGGTGATCCGTTGCCAACGCCGATATAGAGCAGGTCGAGCTCGGCATCATAGGCCATCGCGTCCCACACTGTACCGCCGCCGCCAATGCCGCTATTGCCGAGCATATCACCCGACCAGGTATCTGCAGCGCGCCTCAAATATTCGGGCGAGCTCTCGTCCTCGTCGCCCGCAGGCACGGTGTAGAAACGCCACAGTTCGTCGCCGCTATCCGCATCGAAGGCCGCGAAATTGCCGCGCACGCCAAATTCTGCGCCGCCGCTGCCGATGAAGACCTTGCCGTCCACAATGCGCGGTGCGCCGGTGATGGTGTAGCTCTCTTCCTGATCGACAGTGACTTTCTCCCAAGCCACTGCGCCCGTCTCGCGGTCCAGCTTCACCAGCCGTCCGTCGAGAGTGCCAAGGAACAAATGGTCGCCCCATGCCGCTACGCCGCGGTTCACGACATCGCAGCAGGCTTTTACCGCAGTTTCGCCGGGCACTTCGGGATCATACTCCCACAATTTCTCGCCGGTTGCGGCGTTATAGGCTTTCACCTTGCTCCATGCGGTGGTGACATAGAGCTTGCCGTCCATCACCAGCGGGGTCGCTTCCTGCCCGCGCGCGGTGTCCATATCGTCAAACCAGGCAAGACCCAGATCGCTGACCGTTTCGGCGTTGACCTGATCGAGCGGGCTGTAGCGCTGCTCCTCATAATTACGGCCGTAGGAAATCCAGTTCGCATCATCGCTCTGCGCGTTGAGCAGGCGCTCGGCATTGATGCCGTCTTCTGACATCTGTTCGCCACAGGAGGTCAGAGTGAGCGCAGCAAAAGCGGCAATTGCGAATTTCTTCATGGATGTCCTCTCCCAAGGATATGCGTTTTTCTGTTCGAGCAATCGTTTCAGTCGCTCTTTGAAACTGTCCTGCCGTAACTCGCCTGACGAGTCCATATGTCTTGCCGCCGGAACCATCCCGCTGCATGATCGCTGGGAAAGCAGATATCCTAGGAGACTGACCATGTGCGACGATTTCACCCTTGAGCAAGAAGAAGCCGCGCTGAAGCGGATGAAACTGAGCCGCCGCCAATTCGCGGCAAGTGTCGGTGTTGCAGGAGGGGCAGGCGCGATTGCGGCTCTGTCACCGGCGGGCAATACAGCCATGGCCCACGGCTCTGGCGGCTTGATGGAGGGTAACGTGTCCTTCCCGTCCGAGGATGGAACGATTGATGCATATTTCGTCCGGCCAATGGGGGGCAAGCACCCCGCCGTGATCCTGTGGC
This sequence comes from Pontixanthobacter sp. CEM42, assembly GCF_017812015.1. Taxonomy (GTDB): domain Bacteria; phylum Pseudomonadota; class Alphaproteobacteria; order Sphingomonadales; family Sphingomonadaceae; genus Pontixanthobacter. Next base: position 761,200 of record NZ_JADQTN010000002.1, read on the forward strand.
CCGATATTGCGGGCCTGCGCGAATCCTATGAAACATTGGCGATCAGTATCGCGAATGAAGGTTATGCCGTGCTGGCGATGAACCAATATTACCGCGATGCGAAAGCACCGGTGCTGGGCAGCTTCATGGAGTGGCGCACCGACGAAGGCCGCGCAAAGCTGCGCCCGATGATCAACAATCTCAGCTCCGACGCGGTGATGCGCGACGCGAAAGCAGCGGTGGCCTATCTGGACGCGCATGAAGACGTGGACACAGCGCGCGGCATCGGCAGCTGCGGATATTGCATGGGCGGGCCCTTCACTGTTTACTCGACCGCAGCGGCGCCGGACCGTGTCAAAGCCGCCGCCAGCTTCCATGGCGGAGGCTTGGTGCGTGATGATGACAACAGCCCGCACAAGCTGATGCAGACAACACAGGCGAGCTATCTGTTCGCCATTGCCGAGAATGACGACGCCAAAGCCCCCAATGACAAAGTGGAACTGCGCAAAGCCGCCGACGCCTCGGGCCGCCCCGCAGAGATCGAAGTCTATCCCGCCGCGCACGGCTGGTGCACATTAGACTCGCCGGTCTACGACAAGGAGCAAGCGGAAAAAGCGTGGCGGCGGATGTTGGTGTTGTTTGCGGGGTTGTGAGAATCGTAGTAATGTCTACGGTTGAAAATACTTAGATCTTTCTACAAAGGGTGTATGTTGATACTACTATGCAGTGATGACGATAGATAAAGTTGCAGGCGTGGAGCGATCGGTAAAAGAAAAGATACCGAGTTTTCGCTACGGATTTTTTGTCTGTGTTTTAGTTGGCCTGTACGCTCGGTTTGGTCTTCCTGAATTGCCTACAGCGTCTACAAATGACTTTGGGGCATTCTCAACGCCTAAGTACTTCGTTGCAAACCCTGGAAAAGGCTATGAGAATGCGAATGTGCGGTCTGGGCCGGGAGCAAACTATCAAATTTTGTATGAGGTGCCTCGCAATAAAACTGTCATTGGGGTCAAGCGTGTAGCGGGCTTCAACGGCGAGGCTTGGATCGGCTTAGATGACAACAAAGGGCATATCAAAGAGACCATTTTAAGCCCGATCAAGTCCGAAAATAATGACTAGCATTACTTCATCCGAACGCGATCAGGCTACCGTCGATAATTCGGAGTCACTTGGGCTTCTAAGCCTAGGTTGGCGAAGCCGGATGTGTAAATTCGGATTGCTCGGCTTTTTGATCATAGGAATCAACGCTCCGCAGTTCTGGATTGGAGTGGTATCCGCAAACGTCGATAATCAATCGTTTAGGGCAGTCCTTGTTGGGCCGTCATCATTTTTGCAAGCTCTTTGGCTCGCCATTGTTGGGCAAGAGCCAGCGGTCTTTTTTCAAAGAGCGATGATCGTTGCCTTTATTTTGATCGCGGTATTTCTCTTGTTGTCAGCCCTAATTTCACTGCGCGAGCGGAACTGGAATTATGTACGTGCAATTTTTGGTGGAGCCCTCACGGGGTTTTTCACAATTTATGCGATTTCATGGCTGGTAATTATTCTAGCGTCAATTGTTGGGGCTGGGGTCTTATTTTTTGGATGGATTGGCGACGGCGCTACAAGTGTAACTGCATTTGCATATGATCTTTGGTGGCAAATTCTGCTGCTTTTGGTCTGCATAACGCTGTTTGTTTGGCGCAAAGAACTCAAGCCATTCGCTTTAGAATTTCGAGTATGGGTAGTTAAGCACTGGCTTAAGGTTATAGCAGCTGTGGTCGGAATCGCTTTTGCGTTCTGGGTATTTCCGTTTGTACTAGATTGGATCGTGTACCCGCTTGTAGAGTGGGTATTGAAACCCATAGGATATGCAATTGCTTGGATGTTCGGTTGGGTTTTTTATATTGTCAGCACGTTGTTCATAGTTGCCTTGACGTGTTTTGGTCTCGCACTGGTCGGCAGTCTGTTGGTTTCGCAGATTCAGGCCGGTATCTATGCTGGGAGTAGTGTACGTTTCGGGTTGGTTGCTGGCTTTGCGATTGGAAGTTTTTTGACGCTTATTTTTACCGTTAGCGTTGGAAACGCCGAGACCGCCCAGTCCTTGAACCAGTCGTTTTTCTATGTTTTCTCGGCTTTCAGTTCTACGAGTTCGGCCTCCTCGGCGCTTACCGACACATTCGTTTTGTTCTTGCCCGAGACTGTCGAAAATTTCGTCTTTGCAAATCTGGATAACCAACAAGCGCCAGCATTTGATGCGTTGATTCTCGTTGCTCTATTGGTCCTCGCGGTTATGAGTCTTTGGTACCGATACAGCAAGGCACACCAAGTTTTGGAAGGCGACGTGACCACATATTTTGTGTGCACGGAGTATCTAAAGATGGTTGGTGGTATGATCGTAGTCGTATTTATCATTGTATTTGGCAGCCTGCTATCACAGGAGTGAACCAATTTGGATTGCAGCAGATTGATCCGCTGGAGGGTAGAGCAAGAACGGTACGACGAACCGCCGGTTTGTTCCTTAAATTGCCTTTCCTACACTACCAAAATCTGTCTTACCCTGTACAATGGCAAATTCACAAGCCCCTTGATCGCGTATCTCTGCATGCCACCCTACCCCGCAGCTGCCGCGTAAAGTCGGGACGGCGCGGGAAAGTGCTGACCGGTTACAGCGTCAGCATCGCATCACGCCAATAAAGGCCCCCGTTCCCCCGTCCGTCACTTTCACCAGAATCGCAGAATTCTGCGCCTCACAGCCCGATTTCAAAGGTGACACGGTGTCACCTTCGTCACCCTCTTCCCACGTGCACCCTCACGCGCTAGTCTCCGCAGCAACATAACACTCACGCTCACATTCACAGGGGTTCTCTGATGCTCGAAGGTATCTTTCTCATATTGATGGTGGTGCTGATCATCGCCGTGCTGTTTTCGACAGTGCGCGTGGTCAAGCAGGGCTTTGTCTATACGATCGAGCGGCTTGGTAAATTCACCAAAGCGGCTGAGCCGGGCTTGCATATTCTGGTCCCGTTCGTTGACCGCATCGGTCACAAGATCAACATGATGGAGCAAGTGCTCGACATTCCGGGTCAGGAAATCATCACTGCCGATAACGCGATGGTCGGGGTGGACGCCGTGGTGTTCTTCCAGGTGCTGGAAGCGGACAAGGCGGCGTATGAAGTCTCCAACCTCTATGGCGCGATCATGGCGATCACGACTACGAACCTTCGGACTGTGATGGGCAGCATGGATCTGGACGAGACCTTGTCCAAGCGCGACGAGATCAATGCGCGACTGCTGTCGGTGGTTGACCAAGCGACATCGCCATGGGGCCTCAAGATCACTCGCGTTGAGATCAAGGATATCCGTCCGCCGCTCGATATTTCCGAAGCGATGGCCCGCCAAATGAAGGCAGAACGCCTGAAGCGTGCTGAAATTCTGGAGGCCGAGGGCGACCGCGCTTCGCGCATCCTCCGCGCTGAGGGTGAGAAGCAATCGGCTATCCTATCGGCAGAAGGCGATAAGGAAGCGGCCTTCCGCGATGCTGAAGCGCGCGAGCGTCTGGCCGAAGCCGAAGCGAAAGCGACGCAGATGGTGTCCGATGCGATTGCCGATAGCGGCAATGCAGCGATCAATTACTTTATCGCACAAGAATACACCAAGGCCGTTGGCCAGTTTGCGACCAGCCCCAATGCCAAGACCATCCTGTTCCCGGTAGAGGCGACGCAGTTGATCGGCTCGCTCGGCGGGATTGGCGAATTGGTGAAGGATGCGGTTGGCGGTGACCATCCCGGCAACGCGCCTCCGCCGGTGAACAAAGGTACTGCCCGCACGAGCGTGCCCCGCAGCAGGGGTAATGGCTGATGGAATGGTTCCAAGGCCTCGACGCGGCATGGGCATGGCTGGCCATTGGTATCGCGCTGGCGGCGCTTGAGCTGGCGCTACCGGGGATTTACCTGATCTGGCTGGCTGTCGCTGCGTTGGTAACCGGCGCTCTAACGGCGGTGCTCGATCTGGGCACAGTGGTGCAGGTGATGAACTTCTTCTTCCTGTCGCTGATCATGGCGTTCTCTGCCAAGCGGTTCCTACGCGACCGGCCGATCGAGAGCGAGAATCCGATGCTCAATCATCGCGGTGGTCAAATGATCGGCCAGACGGTGAAAGTCGCACAAGCAATAAAGGGCGGTGAAGGCCGCGTGACTGTGGGTGACAGCGAGTGGATCGCGCGCGGACCCGACACCAAGGTTGGCGAGCAGGTGCGGATCATTGCCGCACAAGGCGCGACGGTGACTGTCGAAGCAATCTGAGCAATTGCCGCTTAGTGTGAGGTCTTTGCCTCATTATTGAAACGGCCATATTTCCGGTACCGCTCCATCCACCGGTCGAGGAACAGTGCCAGCGGTTTGGGCTCGATACCAAGCTGTTTGAGCGCTGGATAATCGCCCGAAGGGACGTTGCCCGCTTTGAGCATGATCCACTGATCGTGGCCCATCGGCGTCAGCGGCATCGCGGCAAAAATGCTCGATGCAAGATCGGGCATCTCGATAAATAACGGGCTGCGACCTTGCGCGGCGGCGATCCGCCGATGCAGATCAAGCATTGTAATCGGCTCAGGACCGGCAATCTCGAATGTCTTGCCGCCATGCTTCGCCGGATTGGTCAACGCCGCCACAACAGCGTCCGCCGCATCATCGACCCACAGCATTTGCAGCGGGGATTCGGGAGCGAAAACGGGCAGGGCAGGCAGAGTACTGATCATCCCAGCCAGCATCGTGGTGAACTGGTCATCCTCGCCAAACAGCATCGAAGGCCGAATGATGCTGGCCTTGGGGAATGCGGAAAGAACTTCGCTTTCCGATGCGGCCTTGGCCCGCGCATATTCAGCTTCGGACTCGGCATCCGCGCCAATCGCGCTGACATGGACCATCGCCTCAGCGCCAGCCTCTGTGGCGGCCCGCGCAACATTGCCCGCGCCCCTGCCCATCAGCTCCATCAGATCGCCATCAAACGAGCCAACCATATTCACGACCAGATCCGCGCCTTGCATCACTGCGGCGACACTCTCGGGTTTGCGTACATCGCAGCGCGCAAACTGCAATTGCCCAAGATTGGCAAGCGGCTTGAGCGTGAAGGCTTTTTCCGGATGCCGACTGGCAACACGCAGCCGCGCGCCTTTTTCCAGCAAGGCTTGCGCGACACGCGAGCCAAAGAAGCCGCTGCCTCCGGTCATCACAACCAGTTTGCCGTTTAGAAAGTCCGGTTTCGCCATTGTTTCGGGCCTGTCTCAATCCTGCATCGAATTCGCGGAACGCCATGCCGTAATGCGCCGCGCGCCGCAACCATTCCTGCACTTGCAAATAATGCGCCGCACCATGCGCGCAATTCCGTTGACAGAAGCCGCACGGTCCCGCTATCGGCGCGCTCCTACCGCGAGAAGAGGCACGCGCCCACTCGTAACCCGTGCCCAGATGGCGGAATTGGTAGACGCGCATGCTTCAGGTGCATGTACTCGCAAGGGTGTGGAGGTTCGAGTCCTCTTCTGGGCACCAGTAGCTTTTTCGCTGATATGCGCGAGCGGGTGAAAATCACTGAAAAATCAGATGAATATCTAATACAGTGTTCGTCGCTGTTCGCATTGGTTCGTCTTAAACCGTGTGTTTAAGGGGTTCAATTTGGGGGTCAGTTGGGCTCGATTATTGGGAGGCTGACGCTGCATTGGCTCGTAACAGAGAATCAAGTTTGTCAGACCACCACTGCATCATGTGGACGCGTTCATCCCAGTATTGGGCCCGATTGTAGGCAGCTCGCACCGCGTTCGCGTCTTGGTGCGCCAAGGAGCGTTCAATCGCATCTGGATGAAACCCTCCGCTTTCGTTGAGCAAAGATGAGGCAGTTGTCCGAAAGCCATGAGCTGTCATCACATCCCCATAACCCAGCCGTTTGAGTGCTTGGTTCACGGCATTCTCAGACAGTGGCTTCTTAGGATTGAAGCTGGGAAACACGTACTCGCTGTACTCCGCCACGTGCTCCATTGACCGGATTATCGCAATCGCCTGACGCGACAGCGGAACCCGATGCTCACGCCGCATTTTGGTTCGCTCGGCTGGTATGGTCCAGATCGCGGCTTCTAGATCGATATCGATCCAACGCATTGTCCTGATTTCACCAGGGCGCTGGAATACGTGTGCCGACAATTTGAGAGCGGCGTTTGTCGATGCAATTCCCTTGTACCCATCTATCGCCCTTAGAAGATCACCGAGTTCGTTGGGGTCGACTATCGCTGGATGGTGACGAACGGAGGGTGCGACTAAAACTCGTTGGAGCGTAGGAGCCGGATTGCTTTTTGCACGGCCTGTGACAATCGCATATGTCAACACCCTGCTTACAAAAGACCGACATCTCCGCGCTGTCTCCCTACGCCCAGAATCTTGAATCTCTTGTAAAGCTGAAAGGAGCTGAGGTGGTTCAATATCGCGAACGGGAACTCTGCCCAGCTTTGGTTCCAGCAACGAAAGCAGCCACTCGTTCTTTTTCCTCGTAGTTGGCGAGATTGCCTTGTCACCATCGTTCGCGCGTTTCGCGATGAACTCTCGTGCAATAGCGCCGAAAGTATTCTCTGATGCGACCTTGTATTCAAGCCTTTGCTCTTGCCGCTGTTTTAGAGGGTCAGTTCCCTCGGCGATCAAGGCGCGGGCTTCGTCTCGTTTCGTACGTGCCGATTTAAGGCTAACGTCGGGAAATCCGCCGTAGCTGATTTTCTTTTTCTGCCCTTGAAACGAATAGCGATGATGCCACCGCTTTGAGCCGCTAGGGGCGATTTGCAGATATAAGCCACGCTCGTCATGTAGCTTCCATGGCTTTGATCTCGGCTTGGCGTTCTCAATCTCTTTGACCGAAAGGGGCATTCTTCGAGTACTCCTAGGCTGCGTTGCGCAAAAGGAGGGCATCAACTGAGTCAGCGGATATGAGGGTCGTAGCACCCAATTTGATGCGCTTAAGCTCACCAAGATTGATTAGCTTGTAGATTGTCGTTCGGCTGAGCCCCAAGACCTCGGCCACTTCATTCACTTTGTATGTTTTCCGTTTCAATTTGAGTTCCGTTCATTGTTTGTGGTCGCGCAGAATGCGCTTTGATGTGTGGCATATGCCATACACCTCTCAATGAGTCAAATCAGTTGACACACATGGGTGTGATATGCCACACATTGAGAATGTCACGAGATGGATACCAATGGGCAGGTTCTGCTGCCGCAAAGATGATGGCTGCTGCTCTGGAGCGTGCGAAGGAGGAGCAAGGCCTAAGTGTTAGACAGTTGGCGAAGCAGCTTGGCTACAAGCAGGCTGTGGTCCTTAGCCATATGGCGAACGGAAAATCTCCAATCCCTATCGACCGAGCTGAAGATATCGCAGGCGCGCTGGATATCGATAAGAAGAACTTTTTGCGAGAAGTTGTTGAACAGCGGCACCCCGAAGTCTCTTGGAACTTACTTGCCGGAAACTTGATTGATGAGGTCTCGGACGGCTTGGCTGGACAACTGGAAGCAATCCTCGGCGCGTCGCTTGACCAGCTCAATTCAGAGCAAAGGCGAGTGATGCGAGAAGTGGTTGCCGACCCAATTCCTGGGCGCCGATGGGTATCTGTTCATGATCTTCCCGACTACCAAAAGTTTCAAGCGGGCAGACCACCCAAAGTTGGGGTTGAGCAAATCATCGAGCAGCTTGAAGAGGCGGCCAAGCGAGGCTCTGAAAATTCCAACTTTTGAAAGCATCGATTGTACCAATGAGCAGCAATGCATCTAACCCTCGCGGCCCATATCTCAAGCCAAAGAATATGGGTCGGCGCACCGCTGCAAGCATACCCAAAACAAAGCGGAAAAACACGAATGTTTCGAGGGTAAAACGTGATCGGGAAGAAGCTCTTCGGCGAGAGCAAGAGGCTCTCAATGAACTCGTCCGAATAGCGGATATTCGAACCAGATATATGCGAGGAACGATAGGCGCGGTTGACCCTATCCTAGTATATGCGGATTTCGATGAAAATGCTGGCTTCCTTCACGACACAAACCCGAAGGAATTTCCAGAATGGAATGAACTAACAGATGCTGCAAAGGCTCGAATAGGGTTCTTACTTTCTCTCGCTTTCAATGGGTACTCATTCACTGCAAATGTTTCAGGAGAGCTTGAACGCAAGTGGGCTAAGCAAGGGCTGAAACCACGAGACCGCGCAATCGACAAGATCAACAAGGAACTAAAGGAAGTTGGTCTGGGGAATGCACCCTACTTCTTTGTGATTGAAGCTAAAGGGCGTAGCGGTAGGTCACGAACGCACCTGCATCTGCATGGTTATTGCCTGCTCACCTCCGGTCATGAAGCAACACGGTTCAAAACAGCGCTGGAGAAAGCTCTGTACCGGAACCTGAAGGTACCAAAGGGTCATGGTCCGCCAGTCAAAATCGGACCAAGCTTTAAGAAGAGCGATGACCCAAAGGATGCAACATACTGGGCTGGCTATTCGCTCAAGAACGCTTTGCTACCTGGCCCAAAGATCGAAGGCACGCCATTGTATTTGAACACCCCACTCCGCCAACTTGCGCACGAGTTCTGGGATATCGTTCGGGATGTAGATTGAAAGGTTGGCAATACGTTGACACTCTGAGTGCAAACCGCGCGCGAATTGGCTTCTCTTATACAGATGATAGACTGCAACTCATTGTGCTGACGGTGCTTCCTAGCGACTCGACAATCGACCGCACGTTTACACTGTAAACATGGAGGTCCTAACTGGCAGGAATATGATCTACCCAGATGCTTCCGATCTGGCGGCTGGTCCGGTTCTATACCCATACACATCGATTTGCTTTGTTATCCTGGCTCAGTTGCCAGCGGAGCGAGGAAGCTTGTCAGAGCGATTTAACACGATTCTGTCCTTCGGCACCGAAACCCCATCCCAACGCAATGGGCGACAATCCTGGGCCATTTGGCGCGCTATCCGTGAGAAAGCGGGCGTTCTACAGCGTTACAGTGTGACCAGAAGCCCTCAATGCCTTACGAGAAGTGCCTTGTTTGTTGGGCACCGACTAAGCCAGAAAGCAAAAGGAGCGCTAGACCAAATGGACGTGAGGTCATCACAAGCAACGGGCAATGCCGCTATGCACTACGCCGCTTGGCAGCTTTCCCGTAGAGGCTGGAATGTCATGCCTACTGCACGAAACGCAAAAGGGTCTGACCTTTTCTGCGCCAACGATGATGAGAGCATCATCTTCGGCGTTCAGAGTAAGGGAGTGTCGAAGCGTGACACCGTCCCATTGGGTGTAAACCTCGACAACCTGCGGTCAGATTGGTGGGTAATTACGACACTCGCCAAGGAAGATCGGCCGGTATGCTTCATTCTGAAGATGCAAGAAGTGAAAGACCTTTGCCATCGAAGCCCAGCAGAGAATAACAAAAATGGCCATCCGAGCCACTGGCTACAACCCAACCACTATGACCAACCACACTTTCGAGAGGCATGGCATAGACTCGGCTAATGTCGTATAACTGCTGATACGAAAAGCTATTTGCAAATAGATGGGCAATGCAATGTCATCTCGGAAATTTGCTACTCTCAATCCACAAAGTTACTAGTATTTGAAGTAGAAATCTGACGAGGTGAATTTCGATGTCTTCTAAACCAAGTAATTCGATTGACACATTCGGCAGGATTGAGACCAGCTCAGAAATTACTGTTGCTTCTGAACCAAGTGGCCCCCAAGAACCGCTGGAAACGACTGGCGGCAATCCATTGGACGAAACCTCCGACTGCGCCCCCTTTGTTGACCTGGCACCCATTGACAATGCCGATCTGAAGCGTGGCTACCGTGACGCAATGCAATTTGCGATGGCGAATAGTCGGATTTTCAACATCGCTTTGAGTGGTCCATATGGGTCTGGCAAAAGTAGCATCATCTCCACGTTCGAAAAACAAAATCCAAAGTATCGCTTTCTCAAGATATCGCTGGCATCGTTCAGCGAAGCTGACGAGAGCAAGATCGAAACCGTTGATATCGAGCGCAGCATTTTGCAGCAGATGCTCTACGGAGCGTCAGCCAACGATCTGCCATTTTCGAGATTTAAGAGGATTGCGACTCCACAGCATTCGCTTTTCAAATCCTTAGCGTTTGTATTTTGGGCTCTAACATCATTTTACGTCATCAATGATTGGGAGTGGTTTACCTATCTTAATGCATCAAACCACATCCATTGGGGCAAGGTTTTTGTCTGGGCTTTCGTACTTGCGGGCACTGTCTACCTTGTTTCGCAGGCTTACAGGTCATCATTCGGTCATTCGCTAAAAAAGATATCACTAAAAAACGCCGAGATTGAGACTCAAGAGTTGACTGAAAGATCGGTTCTAAACCATCATCTCGACGAGATAATCTACTTCTTTCAAGAGACGGATTACGACGTCGTTGTAATCGAAGATTTGGACCGCTTTGAAAACCCAGAAATTTTCGTAAAACTACGGGAAATAAATCGGTTGATCAACGGCCATGCAAGAAGTCTGAAACCGACGAAATTTCTGTACGCCCTTAGAGATGATATGTTCCTCAACAGGAACAGAGCAAAATTCTTCGACTTTATTATTCCTGTAATTCCAATAATAAATTCGTCAAACTCGCTTGATAAAATGCAGGAGCGTTTGCTCAATCATAACTTTTCAAAGGACATCGATCAGGAATTTCTCCGTGAAGTCTCACTTTACTTAGATGACCTACGGCTAATACAAAATATTTTCAATGAGTTAGTGGTCTATCATGAGCGTCTAAAAAGCGACAAGTTTGATGTCACCAAACTGCTCGCGATGATTATCTACAAGAACCAATATCCAAGTGACTTTGAGCAGCTACATCATGGAAAGGGCGCGTTTTTTAGCATATGCGCTCAGCGCTCACGATACCTTTCGGACCTGAAGGCGAACATGCAAAGCGAGATAGATGCTCTGCATGAGAAAATTGCACGGTCGGACCAAGAAGAGGCTGCATCAATTGATGATCTGGTTCGAATTTATTTCGCACAAATCTTAAGCCATGTCCCTGATGGCACGCCATTTTGCCGGCTGGTAACTGATCAAGGCGAATTTGGCTTTTCTGACTCATTGGATGTTGACAAAATTAGGTCGCTGATCGGCCAGGACGACATAAGGATTGGTAATCATCAGCAAGTGCATCCTAGCCACCAGATGTCACTTGGTGTGTCATTTGATGAGATCGAGAACGAACTGAACCCAACGGAAACGTTTCTGGAGCGAGTTGCCAATATTGAGAATAGAACAGCAAAACGAAGGGCAGTCCTCAATAAGGAGGTCGAGCAACTTGAGCGAGATATATCGCGCGCAAACAGGATGCCATTTTCAGAATTGCTTGAGAAGGTAGAGATCGATTACGCGCAAACATTGGAAGCAAACGATATCGCCGATGGCAGATTGCTTGTCTATCTCGTAAAAAATGGCCACCTTGATGACAACTACTACCAATACACATCCAGCTTCCACGAAGGACGACTGAGTCTAGCGGATCGCGACTTCTTACTCAACATTCGAAGTTTTGGGGAGCCCGAACCACTTCAGCCTTTAGATAATCCGGAAGAAGTCCGCCGGAACATGCGTCAGGACGATTTTCGAAGTCGGAATGCATTCAACGTTGAGTTGATAGACCACTTACTAAGCAATCCAGTTCTTCATTCGACCGAGGTGAATCGCTTTGTCCAATATGTATCTGAAAACTTTGAGCGGTCAGAGGATTTCATTAGAACTTACTATCAACAGGGCCAACATTCCGGCGTCCTTTTGCAGCACCTGGTAACAGGTTGGCATGGCTTCCTTGACGCAGCGGTCTCCGCAGACACAAGTTTAGAACATATGAGGCAAATTGTTGGCTTTTCGAATGATAAGACCATTGTCGAGAAGCTAAAAGCTAGTGCGGTTGTCTCAGATTATATCGCCAATAATGGCCCACTTCTATTTGCGGACAACCCGCCAAACGAAAATGAACTTGATCTGCTCAATGAGCTAGACGTCAAGTTCCCTGACTTGTCTTTGCTTGCTCCCATTGATGGGCTTCAGAAATTTGCAGAGAAGCACGATCTATATCGCCTGAACCCGACCAATGTAGTGCAACTGCTTAATCAAGAGAAGCGCGACGACGGTTCGCCTGAAGATACGGCGCTTTATGCGAACTACTCCTGCATCCTCGCCGCGACGAGCAGTCCGGTCAGGACCTACGTTGGCAAGAATATCTCAGCATATGTCTCCGATGTATTTTTGGAACTAACGGAAAATACCCAAGAGAATGAGGAGGCGATTCTCTCGTTGTTGGAAAATTCTGAAATTGATGTTGCTGAAAAGAAGCGCATCATCTCAAAGCAAGATCACACATTTAAATCCTTCGATGGATTGCCCCTTGCGTTGTGGACCCATGCGCTCAGTGAAGCGAAGGTACGTTTGTCATGGGCGGGTGTATCAGCATTCTTGAGTGAAATTGGCGAAGAAAAGTCTGTATTGGTCCAAGCGATGCAAACTCAAGCAAATCTAGAAAGCCTTTGTAGCGCAGGCATGACCATCGCTGAGATTGGTGAGGATGAAGCCCTGAAAGTATCCGATCTGATATTTGAAAACGATAATTTTGGCGACGACGAATACAACTCACTCATCCAGCGCATGCCCTACCGGTACAATGTGTTTCCCTCCGAGGTTAGCGAGTTGAAGATATCCAGCCTCTTAGACCTAGCCAAAATGAACTTGAATCGTGAAACGTTCGATTTCTGTAGCGGAAAGGATGAGCTGCAAGCGAAGCTAATCGCTGCAAACTTTCAAGAATATATCGACAACAAGGATAAGTACGTAATTGGCGCTGGCGTGCGCAAAAAACTTTTGGGAGGCGATCTAGGGAATGAAAAGAAGGTCCAGCTCGCTCATGACATAGCTTTAGACGCAATTGCCGATGACAACGACCTTCTACAGTTGCTGGCGAATCTGTTTGCGGCTCCCGATACCGACTTATCGAAATTTGATAACAGGGAGATTCTGCGCGCGGTCATTAGAGCGGCATCCAGTCCTGAAAAAGCGATAGAATTACTGACGAAGAGCATGGCAAAATGGAACGAACCGGATGTCATGCAATTTTTAAAAGACTTGCCCTATCCCTATTATCAGATTGCTAGTTACGGCAGGCGTCCGACGTTACCCAGTTCGGAAAGTAACTTAAAACTGCTGACCGCGTTAGCGTCTCGCCGTTTCATATCTTCATATTCATCTGGATGGTCCCGCCTACGCGTAAATACCAAGCATAAGAAGCCTGTTACCTAAGCAAGCATCTAACGCATCGACCTGCTTGTAGGGGTATACGCACCCGAGGAGACGCACGGCGTCCACGGACCGTCTCATACGAGTTACTACACGATTTTGAGGCGCTAAATTCTCAGGACTCAAGAACCAAATGAGGCAGGAGAATTGCAATGACGATGGTAGGTTATGCTCGCGTAAGCAGCAGCTCACAATGTTTGGAACTTCAAGAGCAACAGTTGGCCGAGAACGGCTGTGAGAAGCTCTTCTCAGAGAAAGCTAGCGGAACATCAACTGGCAGTCGCGACGCTCTTCAGGACGCGCTAGAATGGCTTCGCGAGGGGGATACCTTGGTAGTCACCCGGCTGGACCGATTAGCTCGATCTGGCAAAGACCTTCATGCCATCATTGACCAGCTTCAGGCAAAGCAGGTCGGCTTTCGCTGCCTTCAACAAGGTGCCGTCGATACCACAACAAGCATGGGGAAGCTGGTACTAGGAATTCTGGGGGCAGTAGCTGAATTCGAAACTGACATTCGCAAGGAGCGGCAGCGCGAAGGTATCGAGAAAGCTAAGAAGCGCGGCGTTTACAAAGGTCGGCCAGCAAGCATCGATGCAGGTAAGATCAGAAGCATGAATGCGGCTGGTTTGGGTGCCAGCGCTATCGCTAAGGAAATGGGAATCGGACGAGCGAGCGTTTATCGATTGTTGGCAGTGTCTGAGTCAAAATAGGCCTTGATGTATTACTCAACAGAAAATGTTCGGATATCCGTGATCAGGAACAATGCGTCACAGCATTTCATCGACAGCCTCTTTCGCCTTATAGCATGCGCGACGCATCATCAGTTTTGAAAGTGCATACAGCGATGGAAGCAATTTGGTTGATCAAGGACGCCGACGGCTATCCGCTCGATGCAAGGTTGGAAATCGATGGCGGCGCGATAACTTTGCATAGTCGCAGCGGCGGGCCTCCCAGAAACACAAAATACCAGATGGCGCTCGGACTAATTCTATCCCGTCTTAGCAGCCACTCCGACCAGACAATCGATCGAATTGTATTGGATTCTAACCGCGTAAGGCATTTGCCGATTTCAGACCGAGTGCTGGCCACACAATCCGACGTTATTGAAACTTCCATCGAGCGACTGCAGAGCAGTATCGGTAGGCGGATGAGAGATTTTGCTAAGTCGGCCAACGCCAAAAAGCATGGGAACTCAACGAAGCGGTTGCGCATCGAAACTAAGCTTCGCCAGACCGAAGCCATTCGGATTATACGGGCAACCTCTTATGAGAATGCCGTTGCGGCATTGCTGTCTCATCAGAAAAGCAGTGACGAAACGTTGTCGGATGAAGATCGAGGATTCGTTGAGGGGGCGCCACGAAGGGTGCACCATCTTAGGCGTGAACGGGCGCATGGCCTATCAGCGAAAAAGAAGGCTGAGTATCGTCGTATACACGGAAAACTAGTATGCGAACGATGCGGCTTTGACCCCGTCGAAGAATATGGTGCTGTTGCAGGTGAAGCTTGTATCGAAGTGCATCATACTATTCCGATTGCAACAATGATGCCAGGGCAGAAGACAAGGCTCGCAGACTTACAGTGCCTATGCGCCAACTGCCATCGAGTCTTGCACGAGGAATTGCGGCTAGAAGAAGATACCTGACCTAATTGCCTCGAAACGGTAATATGCCTTCGTATTACCGTTTCAGGACAAGGTTGCAGACTTCATCGACCAACAAGTGCGTCTTCATATTGCCTGCGGCTGATTTCAGCCGCCTGACAGTTGGTGCCGTAGCTTCTGCAAGATAGCTCCAGAGATTCAGCTGCGTTGCGCAAGTGTCCCAACATTTGCGGGTCGGCGGCACTTTCTATAGAGGGCGCGCTTGAACCGACCGCAGAAATTGCATCGTCAGCAGCTCGCTCTAATTCGTCAAGATCGTCAGTGGAGCTAGCAGGGATGCTATTGCTTTCGCCTAGCAACTCACTTGTGACCTGAGCGCTGGCCCGGTTGCCGATGCTGAACGCTGCTTCAGCAGCTTCTTGGTAGAAGCGAGCTTTTGCAAAGTCGCCATCAATTCGCGCTTCTTCGTGAAGCTGGAATGCATTTCGGGCATCCTCAAGAGCGTTTTTGGCATCAATATCTGCATCACCGGTAGGAATACGAACTAGCCCATTGTGAGTGGTTGGTTGTGGGTCGTGCAATACAGCGTACGATGCTCCTGCAAGAGCAATAGCTCCGATGGCCCAGTACATTCGTGATTTCATTTGATAGCCTCTCAAGTCTGGATTGAAGAGGCATTCCCGGTCTAAGCCGGGTGTTAGTAACCCTGCGTCACCACAAGGCGCCGCCGCTTTTAGGCAGGGCCTTGGACATGGCGACAGCCACCCGGCAGACAAAACTGTCCACCGGCGGTGACGTTCTGAGGTTACTAAGCCCCACGCTCAGGACTGACTGAACGCAAAATTCAAATAGGGGTTCTCGATTGGCTGTGCAAGCGACACTGCCTTGGGCTGACGGCTGAACCTAACACTTTACATGTAATTCAACTGAGAGCTTATTTCGTTTTGCTTGCAGAAGAGCCGACTAGCCAATTTGTAGAGGTTGGACATGCTGCCGAGCCTGCCAATCCTTGAAACGATCACCTAGTCAAAGTGGCCGATAACTCTGAAAGTGATCTGAGCTCATCCTTGATAAGTTCGATCTTGTCGATACGGCTTCTGGCTATCGGCTTTTGCAGCATTTTTAGACGTCTATGAAATTGGTCAATCGTGACTCCAATCTCCGCTAGATCATCCTCAAGTTGATTGATCTCACAAAGCTCCCATAGCGCTAAATTTTGGTGATCGCCTTCCGCCGCGAGCCTTGTGACGTTCCTTAGCGTGTTGGATGGCGCGTGTGTTCCACCACCTATTGGACAGCCATAATATGCCAAAATTGACGAGCAAATATGGTTGAAGCATTCGTAAGCAGAACGCCAAAACTCAGCTTGGCTACAATCATCAGCGGTCAGGATGCTAAGGTGTTTCGACGTCCGTTCTGCATCATGGGCCATTACATCGTCACGATTACTTGCGAAGATTAGCCAAGGATGAGGCAACTGGGTCGCCAAGTCTACGGCAAGCATGAGGGCCGTGTCGTAGCGAATATGGTAGATGCCAAGGCGTCTGATGCATTCGATGATTTCAGAGGACATATGATCGATGTTTCTACTCGATACGACCTCACTTAGTCTGTAGCTTTTGCCCAAAACGTGCCGAAGCACGTTGGGCACAAATGTCTCTACAACATACCGGTAAGTGATTGGTTGAGTTTCGCCGTTCTCAAACACAATCATATTTATGTGCTTGGGATTACCAAAGTTTCGAGCATACTTCGCTGCCATATCCTGTCTTTCTTTTATCGACAGGCCCAGTTCAGCCATACCAGAGATTGAGTGAGACACTGCACGACGAATATGTGCGGTAGAAAATTTGCCGCCTTCGCGCTCAACTGACTCTTGGATAAAGGGAAATATGTGCAGCGCGATCAAGAGTGCGGTTCTGGCCGGTATTCCAATATTGACCAGTGAAGATATCAACTTTTCTGAGTCGAATTCGGCTACGGCGTCTGTTGAAACCGCCAAGCTGCCATACTCGCTGGTCACGCGTTGATCTACTTCGGCGAGCCCCCTTTCGACCTCCTGAATAGGTCGAGTTATGAAGACCTTGCTGAGGTGATTGTCGCGCCCAGCAACCATGTTGCCGTCGCCATCTATGTCTTGTTCGGCCATGCTATGGAGATCAAGCAGCTTTAACTTACATCACGTCCAGCGACCTTATTCTTGTCACCTTGCACTGATTGGATGTGGCCGCTGTTATTCTTGTAAATACTATTGACCCTGAACAACGCAAACAGCGACACGCAAAGCGACAAAAAAGAGCAAGCAGCCGAAAAAATTTCAATGTTAGTCAAAGTACAGCCCCCAAAAGTTATAGTGACTATTGAGCAATGCTTGACGCAAATCAAGTCGATTTGCATCAAGAAATTTGTTCATATCCCCTTTGGGGGCAGATGCTGCTTGGGCGAGTCCAAGGGGTTCGATTTGGGGGTGACTGCCTCACGAGCAAGAATAAACTGCATATAAAACAGTAGTCTAGGGACAGGGTATGGTTACTCTTCTGGCACCAGCACTAGGTTCCAAGGCATCCCGAGAGAACTTTTACTATTGGCGGAATTCTGTCTTTTGCAAGCCAGTTCTAGTCTCGGGATATCCAAGCAAAGTGCAGGGCGGCCAACATCAAGCTGAAACATCGCGGCTCCGCGACTTCGGGAGGGGCTTTCGTTAGTCTGATCGCACCGCCTCGGGCGCAGTTCGATTGGTTCGGCGCAAATTTGCTCAACTCTTCGTTTCCACAACCCGCCGATACAGATGCCATGTTGCATGACCAAGGACCGGGAGAACTATCAGGAAGCCCAAAAAGAACGGCAGCATCGCGATGAACAAAGATGAGGCGATTATCGCCGCCCAGCAGAGCATGACTGTCAAATTGCTGCGAAAGGCGCGCAGGCTGGCGATAATCGCCGATAGGAAGTCCACTTCACGATCAACGAGCATGGGTAAACTCACGACTGTGATCGCAAAGAATGCCAATGCTATGAGGGCTCCGACTATGCTTCCGACAGCGAGCATAGCGATCCCGAGAGGGGTGGTAAGAAACTCCAGTGATTCCGCGCCAGCCCCGGCTTCGACCATGAAGATCGAATAGATGGTGTGCGCCACGATTATCCAGAAACCAAATGCCACAAACAGCAGAACGCCCATGCTCAATATTTGCTCATCGCCGCGACCCGCCAGCGCCCGGAAAATATCGGTCCATTTGACGGGCTCGCCTAGCCCCCGCCGACGACTCACCTCATAAAGGCAAACCGCGGCGAACGGCGCGAGAACAGGGAAACCCGCAGCCGCGGCGATAAGCCAGACATACTCGCCTCGCGTGAACAACAGGTACGACAGAGCTAAGCCCGAAAGCACAAACAGCAACGCGATACAGAGCCCATATTTTGGCAGGGCAACGAAATCTGACCAGCCAGCGACTAACGCGGCCTTTAGATCGCGTAACGCAAGATCTTGTGCGATGTCGGTTTTAGACAGTTGAGACTCCCGTGGCTATCGTGTGCAGCATCTGCAAATTTGACCGCAATTAGAAGCGATAGGCTAGGCCTGCGCTTACCACCCACGGATCGAGCTTGTGCTTTGTCTGGATCGCCACGGTATTACCCGCAAACCAGGTCGCAGTCGTGTCGACAAAGTATCTCTTCGCATCGAGGCTGAGCGCCATGCCGCTGTCGTTTAACGGCACATCTACGCCTGCTTGCAGTGCAATTCCGAATTCGTCAGACAAGCTGAAATCAGTCACGCCTAGCGGGATCGTCGCTGCGCCCGGTTCATCATCAATGAACATGAAATAGGTCGGGCCAGCACCGATATAGGGCTTCACACTGCCGAGATCGAAGTGAAACTTGGCCGTGAATGTCGCCGGGATCAGCTTGGCATCAGAAACCAGTTCAGCGCCGGGCAGTCCGGTCGTTCCGTCGACATCATGTTGCGTCAGGCAGCAGATAGTCTCCACGGAAAAATTGTCGGTGAAGAAATATTCAACCGCGACCGTCGGTACAACATTGTCGTTCGCTTCGGTTTGGGTTCCTGCCGGCAAACCGACTGTATCAACATCGACACGGGTAATTTCGCCGTCGGGCATGACAGCTGTGGCGAAGACTTTTGCTTGCACCGTGCCTGCGCGATCTTCCGCTTGCGCGGGGCTGGCAATCATGGCGAAGAGGGCGGTGCCGAGAATGGCAGAGCGTTTCATTGTAATAATCCCTGCGAGGCAGCAGCTACACTGTGCAGCCCAGGATTTTTGCATCGCGTAATATTCCAATGCTCTCTCGACTGCTGCGATTCATTGATTCAGATCAAAGACGGCCACGAAAAATGCCGCGATTGAAACCGGTATGGAATTGCACAGTCTCAACCGGCGTTTTGCCGACAATATTCTGTCCAAAGTGGGCAACACGGATGCGGCGGAGCCGTTTCTTGCGATTGGGCGCACGGTTCAAGCTGAGCGTAACGAACGAATCCGGCTCGACGATGAGTGGCCCAAATTCGTTTTTATCGGTGGGGGTGCGACCAAGCTTGTCGCGCATGCTTCGTCGGGCCGCGAGCAGATCGTGGCATTTCATTTCCAGGACGATCTCGTCTCGATCCCCTCGCGCGGGCCGCATGCCTATTACCTCTGCGCCCTGGAAGATTGCGAAATGCTGGTCTTCAGAGCAGACAAATTTATGGCTCTGGCCGATCAGCAGCCCGCAATATTGGGCGAAATCTGCAAGCGTTCTCTCGCGGCTCTGTGGCGCTGCCGGGAAAAGGCGATCCAGCTTGGCCGCAAAACGGCGCGCGAACGGATGGCAAATTTCTTGCTCGCTATGGCTGAACGTAATGGTTCGGGCAGCAATGGCAGTTGCGAAGTACAATTGCCGATGTCGCGCCGGGATATCGCTGACGGGCTAGGGCTGACCATAGAAACGGTCAGTCGCCAATTGGGCGAACTCAAGACCGAAGGGCTGATTTCCACGTCGGGCCGATCAACGGTGAATCTGCATGATCTCCAGACCTTGAGGGCCCGAGCCGACCTCTTGCCGGATACCGGCTGACACCAAAACCAACATCTTTCGCAAATTTGATCTGGATCAATGCGCGCTTTTGCAACGCCCACTAACGACTCGATAAAATAACGGAGATTTCGATGCAGGCAGAAACGGCGCTGGGGCGAGTCGGATTGTGGTTCGGTGTGATGCTTTTGGCGATAATGGCGGTAATCGCAGCCAAGGATAGCGGCTTTGCCGCGCATGCCACGATAATCGGGATCGTGGCCTTCCTCTTGATGTGCTTTTCGGCCGCCCGATTCGATCCGACGAGCAATGCGCGCAGCTTCTTCAAGATGCCTGAGGGCAATACACGCTACGATGATGATCCAGTTCGCTGGGGTGTTATCGCGACTCTGTTCTGGGGAATTGCAGGTCTGCTGGCGGGTGTTTTCATCGCCCTGCAGATGGCTTTCCCGCAGCTCAATATTGAGCCTTATCTGAATTTCGGACGCTTGCGTCCGCTGCATACCAGCGCTGTGATCTTTGCCTTTGGCGGTAACGCGCTGCTCGCAACGAGCTTTTATGTCGTGCAGCGGACCTGCCGCACGCAGCTGGCCTTTCCCAGCCTCGCGCGGTTTGTTTTCTGGGGTTACCAGCTATTCATCGTGCTCGCTGCGACGGGATACCTCCTAGGTGTTACCCAATCGAAGGAATATGCCGAGCCCGAATGGTATGTCGATCTATGGCTGACGATTGTCTGGCTGGCCTATCTGGCGGTGTTTGTCGGCACCATCGTGCGCCGCCGTGAGCCGCACATCTATGTCGCCAACTGGTTCTACCTCGCATTCATCATCACTGTGGCCATGCTGCATGTGGTCAATAATCTGGCGATGCCCGTCAGCCTGTTGGGCTCAAAGAGCTATAGCCTGTTTGCCGGAGTGCAGGATGCGCTGACCCAGTGGTGGTACGGCCACAACGCAGTCGGCTTCTTCCTGACCGCCGGCTTCCTGGCGATGATGTATTACTTCGTGCCGAAGCAGGCTGAACGTCCGGTCTATTCCTACCGGCTGTCGATCATTCACTTCTGGTCGTTGATTTTCCTCTATATTTGGGCTGGCCCGCACCACCTTCACTACACCGCTCTACCTGACTGGGCGCAGACGCTCGGTATGGTGTTCTCGATCATGCTGTGGATGCCCAGCTGGGGCGGCATGATCAACGGCCTGATGACGCTCAACGGCGCATGGGACAAGATCCGCACTGATCCGATTATCCGGATGATGGTGATGGCGCTGGCCTTTTACGGCATGAGCACTTTCGAAGGCCCGATGATGAGCATCAAGGCGGTCAACAGCCTGTCGCACTATACCGACTGGACGATTGGCCATGTTCACTCTGGTGCACTTGGCTGGAATGGCCTGATCACTTTTGCCTGCATGTATTATCTCGTCCCACGCCTCTGGAAGCGTGAGCGGATGTACAGCCTTCGGATGATCAATTGGCACTTCTGGCTCGCGACGATTGGTATCGTTTTCTACGCCGCGAGCATGTGGGTCGCCGGTATCATGCAGGGCCTCATGTGGCGCGAATACGGTACTGATGGCTACCTGCTGTGGTCGTTCGCCGATACGGTTTCTGCGATGTTCCCGATGTATGTCATGCGTGCGGTTGGCGGCTTGATGTACCTCTCCGGCGCGCTGATCATGACGTACAATGTCTGGATGACCCTTGCTGGCAACATGCGCGAGGAAAAGCCGATGACTGAAACGCCATACGATGCGGACGCTGACCGTCCGATCCCCGCAACCGTTCCTGCCGAATAGGACTGCCGACTATGACCGATCCCGTCGTCAAGGAAACCGCTGCTCTTGAGAAGCCTAAGGGCCACAAGCGCCTCGAACGCAACATCACGCTGTTGTCTGCTGCAACACTCGTCGCTGTCGCCATTGGCGGCATTGTGGAGATCGCCCCGCTATTCTGGATCGATAACACGATCGAGAAAGTGGAGGGCATGCGCCCGTATACTCCGCTCGAACTGGCGGGTCGTGACATCTACATTCGCGAAGGGTGCTACACCTGCCACAGCCAGATGATCCGTCCGTTCCGTGACGAAGTCGAACGCTACGGCCACTACAGCCTGGCTGCGGAATCGATGTATGATCATCCGTTCCAGTGGGGCTCAAAGCGTACGGGGCCGGACCTCGCACGGGTCGGCGGCCGTTATTCGGATGAGTGGCATGTCCAGCATTTGATCGATCCGCAAAGCGTAGTGCCTGAGAGCATCATGCCGACCTATTCGTTCCTGTCCAAAACGCCATTGAAGATCGCTGATCCGGCGGCAAACCTCAAAGCGCTGCAGCGTGTCGGTGTGCCTTATACAGAGGATCACATTGCCAACGCACAAAGCGATCTGGAACTTCAGGCTGAGGAGTTCGGAAACGGGGCAGAACTCGAGGCGCGCTATCCGAAGTCACAGGTTCGCGATTATGACGGCGATCCTTCGCAGCTCACCGAAATGGACGCGCTGGTCGCTTATCTCCAGATGCTTGGCACGCTGGTCGATGTGAACAGCGCCGCTGCGCAGGAAGAGCTCGCTGAAGAGAAAGGGCGCTGACCGTGTACGAAACACTCCGCCACTTCGCTGACAGCTACGGTTTGGCAGTAATGGTTGCACTGTATCTCTTGCTCGCAGCCTGGCCGTTTCGCCCCGGCGCGCGCGCGCATAACCAGTCCGCCGCCAACTCGATTTTCAAGGACGACAATGATGGCGAATGAAGGATCCGATACCAAGACTCCCGCCACCAAGCGGATCGACGAACCGACCGGCACCGAATTCGTGGGTCACGAATGGGACGGGATCGAGGAACTCGATACGCCGATGCCGCGCTGGTGGCTGTGGACGTTCTACCTCACGATTATCTGGAGCATCGCATATGTGGTGCTCTATCCGGCATGGCCGCTGGTCGAAAAGGGCACGGAAGGCGTACTCGGCTGGACCAGTCGTGGACAACTGGCTGAAGAAATGAGCCTAGCTGACCAAGCACGTGCATCAGTCCGTGAGCGGTTGTCGCGCACGCCGATAGAGCGGATACCCGAAGATGCAGATCTGTTGCAGAAAGCGGTCGCAGGCGGCGCTGCTGCCTTCAAAGTCAATTGCGTTCAGTGTCACGGTTCGGGTGCCGCGGGCAGCCAGACGCTCGGCTATCCCAACCTCAATGATGATGACTGGCTGTGGGGCGGGGACATCAATGCGATCGAGTACACACTCGTGCATGGTATCCGTCAACAAGGCCACGATGAAACGCGTTTCAGCGCCATGCCTGCTTATGAAGGTGTGTTCGACGATACGCAGATCGATGCGGTGGTCGATCATGTCCTTTCACTTAGCGGCAAGGCACAACCCAATGCGGCTGGTGCCGATATTTATGATGTAAACTGCGCATCATGCCATGCTCCGGACGGAACGGGCGACAGAAGCGTGGGTGCACCCAATCTCGCCGATGCGATCTGGCTCTATGGTGAAACACCGGCACAGGTCCGGCGTCAGATATTGCAGCCGCGCATGGGAATGATGCCGAAATGGGAAGGGCGGCTTGATCCGGTAACGATCAAAATGCTCGCGGCTTATGTTCATTCGCTCGGGGGAGGCGAAGACTTCGTGGAGGTCACCGCCGAAGGTGAGGACCCCCCGGCGGTTGAAGTCGATGAACAATCCTAGAGGCCAGCCAGAAGACTGGAGCGCCTTCACCAAGGCGAAAACCACGCGAGCCGATCCGCTCTACGAGTCTGCCAAGACCGTTCACAACAAGCGGATCGACGGTCCTTTCCGCCGCTTCAAATGGCTGGTCATGCTGGTCACGCTGGGAATCTATTATGGTACACCGTGGATCCGTTGGGATCGCGGAGAATATGCACCCGATCAAGCGGTACTCATCGATCTCGCCAATCGGCGATTCTACATGTTCAATATCGAAATCTGGCCGCACGAATTCTACTTCGTGGCTGGCCTCCTGATCATGGCCGGTATTGGACTGTTTCTGGTCACTAGCGCGGTCGGCAGAGCCTGGTGCGGCTATGCCTGTCCGCAAACCGTTTGGACCGACCTGTTCCAACATGTCGACCGCTTCGTCGATGGTGACCGCAATGCGCGTGTCCGGATGGAGGCCGCGCCATGGACATTCGGCAAGCTGTCGCGCCGCATCTTCAAATATATGATCTATCTTGTCATCGGCTTCTGGACCGGCGGCGCATGGATAATGTATTTTGCCGACGCGCCGACGCTGACAGTGGATTTCTGGACCGGCCAGGCGGCGATGGCTGCCTACATCACCGTTGCAATATTGACTCTCACGACAGTCGTCCTGGGCGGCTTTATGCGGGAGCAAGTGTGCATTTATATGTGCCCTTGGCCGCGTATCCAGACAGCAATGATGGACGAGAAGTCGCTGCTGGTGACGTATAAGGACTGGCGCGGTGAACCACGTGGCAGCGTGAAGAAAGCGCAGAAGAGCCCCGATGAGTTCGGCGACTGCATCGATTGCATGCAATGTGTGCAGGTGTGCCCAACCGGAATCGATATTCGCGAAGGCCCGCAGATTGGCTGCATCACTTGCGCATTGTGTATCGACGCCTGCGACAAGGTGATGGCGGATATTGGCCGTCCACGCGGCTTGATCGATTATGCGACGCTGGAAGATTGCGAGGCCGAAGCGGCTGGCCAACCGGCAAGGCCTGCATGGAAAGCGCTAATGCGTCCGCGCACCTTTGCTTACACTCTGATCTGGGGCGCGATCGGTCTCGGTTTGCTGTTCGCGCTTGGTGCGCGCAGCCATGCCGACATTTCGGTTGCTGCGGACCGGAATCCGCCCTTCATGCTGATGAGCGATGGGTCGGTTCGCAATTCCTACACTATCAAGCTGCGCAATATGGAAAGTCAGCCCCGCCAGATGGAAGTTACGCTGAATGGGCTTTCTGGTGGACGCATGTGGACTGAGACGATTTCGAGCGATGAAGCTGCGCCGAGCCAGATCTTTGATGTACCTGCGGACCAAACTCTGAGCACGCGCGTCTATGTAATGGCGCCTGCGGATACGATGGCGCAGGATTTCATGCTCGAATTGACGACGCTCGACGAGCAGCGCGAAACCGATAGTTCAGCCACCAAATTCGCTGCTCCGGGAGACAAATGATGACACGCAAATTCACCGGACGTCACTTCGCGATCATCATGGTAGTTGGCTTCGGAATCGTTGTTGCCGTGAACTTTTTCATGGCGACACTGGCTACGCGTGGTTTTGGCGGTGTGGTCGTCGAAAACTCCTATGTCGCGAGCCAGAAATTCAACGGCTGGCTCGAAGCAGCGCGCGAGCAAGAGAAGCTTGGTTGGAGCATTGAACCATCGCGCGATGGTGATGGCAGGTTCGCCGTCCGAACTGCCTCTGTACCCGAGCTTGCCACAATGCGGATCGAGATCCGTCGGCCGCTAGGCGAGCCCGAACAGGCAACCATCAATCTCGTTCGCGAGGCTGATGGCACCTATCGTTCGCCAGAACCGCTAGCTGAGGGTCGCTGGCTGACGCGCCTCTATGTCCAAGCTGGAGAAAACCGTTGGGCGAAAGAGGTCATGATCCAGTGAACGCTGTTGCCCGGATTGTGGCGGAAAGCGCCGATGCGCCGTCCAGTAAAGCGGTAGACACGCGCTTCACTGTGCCCGGTATGCGCTGCGCGGGGTGCATTGCCAAGATCGAGCGCGGCTTATCGAAAATTGAGGGCGTCGACGCAGCGCGGGTGAATTTCTCCGCCAAACGCGTCGCAGTGCGCCACAATCCTGCGCTTGATGACGAAGCGCTTGTAGGCGAACTCCGCAAGCTCGGTTTCGAAGCGCAGCCGGTGCTCGCCAACCCATTGGCGCATGACGACAAGGAAGCGCGGCAATTGCTCCGAGCTCTGGCCGTCGCGGGCTTTGGGATGATGAACATCATGCTACTCTCGGTTAGCGTGTGGTCGGGTGCGGGGGGCGTGACGCGCGATCTGTTCCATTGGCTCTCCGCGCTGATTGCGTTGCCAGTAGTCGCTTATTCGGGCCGGCCCTTCTTCTCCTCTGCGCTAATGGCGCTGCGCTATCGCCGAACCAACATGGATGTGCCGATTTCGATTGGTGTGCTGCTGGCGACCGCGCTGAGCATCTATGAAACGTTGGTCGGCGGCGAACATGCGTATTTTGACGGTGCAGTGATGCTGCTGTTCTTCTTGCTCGCCGGGCGGGCGCTTGATGCGACGATGCGTAACCGTACGCGAGACGGGATCGGAGCTTTGTTGGGCCGAATGGGGCGCAGCGCCAGCGTGATCCAGCCTGACGGATCGACACGCCGGTTCGAGGTCGAGGATATCCGGCCTGGTATGATGATGATCGTCGCTGCCGGAGAAGCGCTCGCTGCAGACGGCGCGGTTGAGCGAGGTGTCGGTTCAATCGATAATTCGATGCTGACCGGTGAAAGCGTGCCCGAGCCCGTTTCCGCAGGCAGCGTGGTCCATGCAGGGGCCGTGAACCTATTTGAGCCTCTCCATGTGCGCGTAACGGCGGTGCAAGATGATACCGCGATTGCCGAAATCGCGCGGCTGATGGACGAGGCGGGACAATCGCGCAGCCGCTACGTCCGTATCGCCGACCGAGCTTCGCGGCTTTATGCGCCTGCAGTGCATACGCTGGCCGCGCTAGCCTTTGTCGGTTGGATGATTGCAGGAGCTGGTTGGCATCAGTCTCTGGTAATCGCAATCGCGGTGCTCATTATAACTTGTCCCTGCGCGATGGGCCTCGCGGTTCCTGCTGCGCAGGTTGTGGCGAGCAATGCGCTTATAAAGCACGGGCTGCTCGTTAAGGACGGAAGTGCGCTTGAGCGGCTCGCCGAAGTCGATGTCGCTATCTTCGACAAGACCGGCACGCTCACGCTTGGCGAACCGCGCGCAGATGTGAATGGCCTTAGCGAAACGCACAGCTCTATTGCACTGGGTCTGGCTCAAACCAGCCGCCACCCAATTAGTCGCGGGATCACCAAATCGCTGGTTGCAGAAGGCGTTGCGCCCGCCGTGCTCGACAATGTCAGGGAAGCTCCCGGCTCCGGAATTACTGGCGAATGCGCCGGTGTGCCGGTCTTTCTCGGGCGCCCCTTAGGTGCAAGCGCGGGCATGGAAGTCGAGTTGCGCATAGGCAATGAGAGCGAGCGTATCACGTTGAGCGATCCTCTGCGTGCTGATGTCAACGTTACGATTGGCAAACTGCGTGAGTATAACATTGAGGCCACTATCCTGTCAGGCGACAGCTCTCTGGCCGTCGCAAAGGTGGCAAATGAGCTCGGCCTTAAAGCCAAGGGTTCGGTCGACCCGCAGGACAAGTTGGCAGCTATCGAACGGATGAAAAGCGAGGGGGCTTTGCCGTTGATGGTCGGAGATGGCCTCAATGACGGTCCTGCGCTGGCCGCTGCACATGCATCCATCGCACCGGGCACCGCCAGCGATGCGAGCCAACAGGCTGCTGACGCAGTGTTTATCGGCGAGAAGATGATGCCCGTCGCGCTGGCTGTCCGTGTTGCTCGCGCCACCATGCGGATCGTGCGTCAAAACTTTGCCTTTGCCATCGGTTATAACGTCCTTGCGGTCCCGCTCGCTCTGGCCGGGCTTGTAACGCCGCTGATTGCAGCTGTGGCGATGTCTCTCAGCTCGCTGGTCGTGGTGGCCAACTCGCTACGTCTCGCGAGATCAACCCGGTGACCGGCCTTCTTCTCCTGATACCAATCGCGCTTGGCCTTGGCATTTTCGGTTTGGCTATGTTCTTCTGGGCGATGCGCGATGGCCAGTTTGAAGATCTAGACGGGGCTGCCAACCGTATCCTGATCGACGACGAGGACGATGAACTATGAATGGTTTGTCATTGGGCATTGCGGCGCTCGTACCGGTCTTGATCGGCCCTCTCCCGGTGCCCCAAAAAACTCTCGAAGCGAAACTATGCGCGGGTGATACCACGATCACCATTCGTATCCCTTTGGATAGTGATGATCAGACTCCTACAGACCCTTGTCGTAAGGATGGCTGCCATGCGGGCTGTTCACGCAAATCGCCTCATCGGGGTCGTTGAACCAGTTTGCGCAACGATTGTTTGATCAACAGGTCGCGCTCAGATTCCGCAACTGCGCTTATGGCTGCCATGGTCATTTTCCTGATCATCTGGGTTCGGCATGCCTGCTTTGAGCCCCAGTTCAAGACCGAGCGATCCCAAATCTCAGCTCCTGACAGCGGGCATTCTCTCAATCGAACTATCAGACGGCTCGGGGCACACTTAGAGAGACGCAGGTTCCAAGACCTTCGGTCGATTGGATCTCTAATTCGTGATGGGGGCGGTCAGCAAACTTCGAAACCAAAGCAAGGCCCAAGCCATGGCCCTTACTTCCGGGGCCCTTCACTTGCGCCGCCATCAGTGAGTTGAGTTCGTCCTTGGCCATTCCGCGACCATTGTCGATTACTCGCAGCCTTACGCGATCTCCGCGCCTCTGCGCGGCGACCAGAACTTTGGTTGCTCCTGAGTGTTTAAGAGCGTTGGAGACAAGATTGCTAACTGATCGCATCAACTCGATCGGTTCCGTCGTTACTTGTAAGTCCGATGCCCTCATGCGAAGTTCCAAGGCCTTGCCCTGCGCTTCAGCCCGAAACATGGCTGCGCAACCGTCAAGCACAATTGAAACTGGAAAGGTCTCTACACCGACGGTCGGTCGTTCACCCGATTGTGGATCTAACGCATCCAGTCCGCTTTCAGTAAGCGATTGAAGGTAAGTCAGAGCACTATCAATTTCACTCGCCTTGTCGGGATCACTATCGGCAATCGCAGCAAGCCCTTGGCGCAACGATATCAGCGGCTGCTGCAAATCATGCGTTGTCGACGCCAATCTTGACCGCATATTCTCGGCTTGCGTGCGCGCTTGGTCATAGCGATTGCGACTATCGTGGAGCGCTTCGGTAAGTGCTATCTTTTCGCGCGCTGCAGTAACTTCGGCTTCAAGCGAACGATTGAGATCGGACTGTACCGCAAGCATCCGCACCAGGATTGCGACCAGAAATGCCAGACTTTCAAACAGAACCGCGAAATGGAAGTAATCGAGCGCGACTGTGAGTGGAAAACGCCCGGGACTGAGCAGAATGAGAGCCATAATGACGACGGTCAGCATGATCACAATCGAGCCAGCAATGAACGGACCCGCACCCAATACGCGCGCGCGCCTGGCGAGAACGGCGGACGAGAAATACGCCAGCGTGGCCAGCGGCACGAGCAGGAATACTGTCCAGCGCATCCCATCCAGATGCCAGAAGAACATACTGCATGCCCCGGCGACGGCCAGTATCCCTTGCAAGGACATGATTGCCTTGTTGACCCGAGGATAGTTCGTCCGCAGCCCGGCGAACAATCGCGCGAACTGCAGCACTGCAATCATCATTCCGGACAGCAACAAAAGGTTGGCCGGTTCGTAAGCGCCCATCGAGTTCGGCCAAACGAAGCGATGAAGATATCCCTCATTGTTGGCCACGAACAGCGCGCTGAGAGTCACGTAGGCAGCAAATGATAAAACCAGCGACCAGCCGACAAGCCTGCCCATTGCAAGCGCGACAACAACAAGCGCGAGCATCGCCCCGTTGATGATCCAGTTGAAGCGGGCCTCCTGCATATGAGCCGTCCGCATCCGCTCTTCAGTAACGAACGTAAGCGGCATCCAGCTACCTGTCGTTGATTTTAGACCCACCAGAATATCTGTCGTCTCACCAGCTTCCATCCAAAGCGGAGCGACCAAATACTGGCTGTCTATCGGTCTTTCATCGAACCGAGTGCTCCGATCGACTGAGAGCAGCGTTTCCGGAGGCTCGCCCTCCGTCCGTTTCTGGACAATCAGTTGATCAGCAAATGGGCGTTGGACATCGACCAGCCAGCGTCCTCCGCGATCGCTCGGGTTCGACACCCGCGCAATCAACCAAACAGAGCCTTCTAGCTCGCCAAAATCGATCCACGCGCTTTCGACTGGAAGGAAATCCCTCCGCCGTTCCATAACCGCATCCGGATCAAAATCCGCCCCGTGTACGATCAGATAGTCCATTGTGGCGAATGGCTGGACATGATTGTTTCCGACCGGGAGAGCGGTCGCGCCAGGGAGCGAAGCGGTGTTTTGGGCGTGTATCAATGGGACATGCCACACGGTAGCGAGCGCGACAGCCATCACAATGAGCCACAGACGCGCGGATCGCAGTAGAAGTGCAGGCTGAATCATGAGTTCAAGCTAGCCTGCGGCAAATCGCCGCAACATGGGGCTGATTCCCCATAGGTTTCCACGGCAGGGCTCTTTGCCAAATCACAGCTGCTGATGCTCGTCGAGCAGGCCTTCGCGCAAGGCATAAGTAAGCAGGCCCGAAACCGAATTTACTCCGAGTTTTGCCATCAGGCTCGCGCGGTGTTTCTCGACTGTTTTGGGACTGATGAACAACTTTTCGCCAATGATCGCATTCTGGTGGCCTGCAGCGATGAGTGCCAACACTTCTCGCTCCCGATCGGTTAATGCTTCCCGCTCGGGTTCGTTGGCGAGCTTGTCAGCGACTTCTTGCGAAACGAATTTCCCACCTGCGAGGACTTGCGCGAAGCCCAGTTCCATCTCTTCTGGTTGAGCGGACTTGAGGAATAGCCCGTCGACGCCGGCAGCCATCCAATCTGCCAACATTGTTGTCGACGTGAAGCCGGTCACCACGATGATGCGGGTGTCCGGCGACCACCGCCGCGCCTCGCCATAGACTTGAATCCCGCGCGCTAGCGGCATCGCAGCATCAAGCAGCAGCAGATCTGGAGAGTGCTGTTTGACCAAGGCAATTGTTTCGATGCCATTAGCAGCTTCTGCAACGATCTCTATCCCGCCGATCTTGCCCAAAATTTCTGCGAGAGATCGCCGCACAATCGCATGGTCGTCAGCGATAATAGCGCGATATTCGGGCATGATTGAAGTGTCCCCTTATCCCCAACTTCACCTTGATAGGACCGAACTTGAAGGTTGCGCAACACAAAGCATGCTGAGGGCAGATGGGGAATCTACCCCATGGGCTGAAAAAAAGCTGCCGGTATTGATGATCAGCACAGGACCGAGCGAACTCGCTGATGTCCCGCGAAAATTTAATCAGTGCCGGCAGGCGCAGTGGCTGTTCGGTTCACTGCCGTCTCAAAGGGAAGGGAAACCAAGATGCAAACAAAGTTCAAAAATATTCTGCTTGCCGGAGCGATGGCTGCGGGGTCTTTGTTGGTTGCCAGTCCCGCACAAGCGCAAATGCGCGCCTTGCTTCCGATGGCGAGCGAGGTCGAGGAAGGGGCGGCGACCGACGCTGATGGCACCTATGTTGTCTCGACGATCAACAAACGGATCACGATTGAGAACGGCCGCGCTTATGTAGTCGATCCATGGACACACGCTTTGGTTTTGCGGGTTCACCCAGGCATGGTGACGTTGCAAAATTTTCGCCAGACTGGTCCCGACCAGTTCGAGGCCGACGATTTGCCGATGATGGGGAAAGTCGTGTTCTATCGCCAACCGAACGGCGCGCTACAGGGCGTGGTGAACGGAGCCTTTGGCGAAGCGAAATATGTACTGGTTCCGACCGACTACGCTGGCGAGCCAGCGCCCGATCCAATCGGAGGCGGTCCTGGAGGCGATGGCCCACCCCCCGTACCCGTTGTGCGCGACCGCATTTATCGCCTCCATGTCAGCGGTGGCGAATGTGAAGGCAAATCGCTTTTGCGCAAGCGTTTCCGTGGTCAAGTCCTGATCGCAATGACCGACCCCGATGGAGAGAACATGACGTCCAAGCAAAGAAACTTCGATGTTTTTTGCACCAAAAAGGGGCAGCGCAGCCAAAACTACAGATACTATAACGACGGTCCTGGTGCGCTCGAAATTACTCTGCCTGAAGCGGGAGACGGATTTTCCGGTCTGCAAATTCGGGGAACTTATCGCAACCTAGCCGCGCCGCGTTCAGGTTTTTCAAAGGGATCGAGGCTGCTGGACAATGCGATGGGTGCGGATCTCGACGTCAACCAGAGCCTGACCGACGACATTCAAGTCGCAGGCAACAAGGCGACGTTGAATTTCACCATCACCATTAAGCGGGTGCAATAAGCAATGGAGAAGGGCCTCCTCGCCGCCGCCGCTGCAATCATGGTGGTGACGCCGGTCATCGCTCCGTTTGAGCCAGCCCACGCGCAAATCCCTGCCGCCTTACCCAATAAGGAAGCAGTGCCCGCAGGGGAGCCCATGGCAATCGACGGAGATTGGCGGGTTAATACTATTGGCAAGGTCATCCGGATCGACCGCGGCCGTGCCTATGCAGTTGAGGGCTGGACGCACGCTATTCTGTTCCAAGTCCAGCCCGACATGGTGACGATCCGCAACATCAGCCAAACCGGTGATAATGAGTATGTCGGCGACGACCTGCCGCTAATGGGACGCGTGACCCTGAAAGCAGTCTCCGACGATCGCATCGAAGCATCGGTGCCGGGGCTTTTTGGGCCGGTGCGCTACACTCTGACGCGTGTCTCTGGCGGCAATGTTAACTCTGACAACAGGCCGCCGATGTTCGTTGGCACTGATCCGGAAAGCGGTCAGTCAGCACCCGGAGCGCCCGAGCAGGGGCCAGTTGCAGGCATACAATTCACATCGCTGTCTGAAGCTTTCGGTGAACCGCGACCCGTTGAAAACACCTTCCGCGGCTGCGAGATCCCTGAGAATGCAGGGCAGGAGCGATCGGCGCCCGCGCCAAGTCCGCGCGAGCGGATAGATGGGCGCCAATTCGCTCCCGTGGCCAACGAGCAACCCTCTGCCGGAATGCCCGGTGATGGCGACGAGTGCTGGACGCGAATGGACGGGGTTTGGGTCGAAAACGCTGATGCGAATTTTGACACCACCAGCAATGATGGGCGCGAGTGGGACGTCCAAGGCACCGCGTTGGTCGGTTTGCTGCACGGCAATTACACGACCCCTGAAACTCTCTTCATCGTCCCGGGCGGGAATGAGGACGAATTGTGGGTGATGTCAGGCGTCAATGATGTCCGTTACACTCGCTTTGCGTCATCTGATGATCAGTCCATCGCGAGCTTGATCGGCAATACACGCGCATCCAAGATTTACGAGGCTGATAACCGCACGTCTTTGGGCAGTCGCCTGACGGTTGATTACACCGCTGGCGGTGCGTTGCGTATACGTGCGGGTAACCGCCAGTTTCTGCGACCGCCGCCGCTTGAAGAAAGCGATCTGTCGATTGATGATGTCTTTGTCATCCAGTATCAGACCGACAATTTTGCAGCCAATTTGAAAGGCTACAACGTCCTAACGCAGGACCCATTCCTGTTGATGAACAACAATAAGGGCGAGGTCTTTGCCCGGCGCGATCGCGAGGAATACCGGATACAGGAAAAGTATGCCGTGCCTCTGGGCTTCACGCTGCGCAATGAATCATTGCAGGGTAATGTTTATCGCAGCACAACCGTATCAAGCGAAAAAGAGCTACAAAACGCAAACTCAAGCAGTTTTGGTTTGAACGCGGTATACAGTGTTTCGGGTGCGGTCAATTCGGTGCTCGCTTTTGTTCCGGGCGCAGGCCAGGTTGCAGACACCGGCTTTAGTGTTGGATACGCCAGTACGCAGTCGAGCATGGCGTCAATGCGGCAGAGCAATTCGATCGCTCAAGTGGTCGGATATTCACGTGCAAAGAGCTATGCGATCATTGTCGAACACGGTGACACCAAGCTGTCGCGCGATTTTCTGACGGCTGTTGGTGATGCGCAGGACGAGGGCGATTACCAGCAGTTGATCGAACGGTTTGGTACGCATTACGCTTATGCGGTGACATACGGCGCCAACGCCAAAATGACCCGCGATATCTCCAGCGAGGCTTTTTCCGAGGCCATGACCGAGGAGCAGGGGAACAAGTTTGAGGCCGAGGCAAAAATTGTCGGTAGCTCCATCGGGGGCTTTAACGAGAGTATGTCCAGCATGGGCAACAGGACGGCAGGAGAGATCGGCAATGAGGGAGGCCGCTTCGTCGCAGTAGGCGGCAACGGCTCTTGGGATTCAGGAGGGTATGCTCGCGGAGACCGTGTTGCACCAATTCTGCTCGATCTGAGGCCGCTCGATGAATTGCTCAACCCGATCAATTTTCCAGACCAACCCGATGTTTACACGCGGGTTCGGGCGGAGCTGGCGCAATCAATCAATCGCTATCTCGCTGGGCAGGCGCGTCCGCTCAGCAATGAACGACTGATCGAGCGGGTGAGCTATACGCCTCCGCCGCCAGAACCTGAGCCCGAGCGCGAGAAAATCGAACCGATCGAGGAATGGCATGTCTATGTCCGGTACCTCAACTGCACCAAGCCAGGGCCAGGTACGACCAATGGGGCATCGGGTAACATTACAATCTCTGCCACCGGACCACGTCCTGGCTTCGCCCAGCAGAAAAGGCTGAGTGTCGATTGCAAATGGAAGCAAAACAACCGTTCGACTTACAGCTATTCCATATCGGACAATACGCCCGGCTTGTTGATCCTGCGCGGCACCCGCGCCGAGATGAAACAGTACCGGCTGAGCTTTGACTTCGCCTGGCAGTATAATGGCGCGGTGCGGGGCAAGAACCGCAATAGCAAGCGTGCGCTCAACAACACGCCCATGCAAAGCGCGGGCCTCGCTGCAGATAAGTCGCACACAACAACATGGGTAATTGGCCCCAATGGCCGCCCAGAGCTGAAGCTGTATCTTCGCGTTAAACGTATCAAGTGATCGGACTGAGGAGGTCTAGTATGAAGAGCAGGTTCACAAGTGCAATGATCGCGCTCGCTGTGGCGATGGCACCGACCGTTGCGTTAGCGCAGAGCTACACACCCGATGTGCTGGAGGTTAGCGAGACCGGGCCTATCGCGTTCGACCCTTCGCCAAAACTTGATTTGTCAGATGGCGGGGCAATTGAATTTTGGGTCGCAGCGAACTGGCCGGCTGATCCCGGTTACGATCCGCCCGTAATCATCAACATTGGCCCCGATGGAATTCTGTATCAGGTCTCTATCTTACGGGACCGCGATGGTCTGGTGTTTGCCAACGCCAATGACGAAGATGTCTTCATCGGAGACTTATCCGATGGCAACCTGCACCATGTCGCGCTGAACATTATGGAAGATGGAGTTGAGGTGTATCTCGATGGTGCGCTGATCGGGACGAGCGATCTGCTCCCTCTCTCGCTGCCTTCAGCAGGTCTGTTTGTCGGCGGCTTAGAAACCGAGGAAAGCGCTTCTCTGGATGGCGCCGTTGGCCAATTGCGCTTTTGGAGCCAACCTTTGAAGGAAGACGAGATTATCGATTTCCGACTGCGCGAAGTGCTCGACCCGCAAAGCGATGATCATCCGGCAGCTGAGTATTTGGTGGCGCAGAGCGATTTCCGCGAGGATGAATTGCTTGTTGTAGAGTCGATTGAGAAATTGCCATGAAAATGAAGGCAATCACAGGAATCAGCCTCGCTGTGGCATTGGCTATAGGCGGCTTTGTACCAGCTCCTGCGGCGGTCAGCGTCTTTGTCGGCGCGGCAGAGGCGGCAAACGGAAATTCTTTAGGCAGTCGAAAAAAGAGCACCAAGCGTAAGGGGAGAAAGAAGAAAGCTCCCGCTGCGAAAAATGCTGCTAATGGGGCGAAAAAGACAACCCGTTCGGCAACCAGAAAAACGTCAAGAACGGGTCCGTCTCGCGTCGCCAGAAAGTCGGCCAGCCCCAAAAGCTCGACGAGCAAGCAAGGCAAACGCAATGCGGGCAGGTTCAAGCGGCACGCTTCTGCGCCAGCCGCAGGCAGTGGCCTGCTAGCGGTCCCCAACCCCGCGCCGCGCCCAGGTCGGGCTGCGGCACCACCTCGACAAGGTGCGAAGAAGCAAGCCCCCCCGGCTAAGCAAGCACGGGCAAACGCCAAAAAAACTCAGCGTCAAGCCCAGAACAAGACGTCGAAAACTGGGGCAAATCCGGCGGGGCCGGGCCGCCGAAACAGCGATGTATCGTCGGTATTACCACGTGTGCCGCAAGCGGGCGGAGCAACTGAGGCTGTGGCGAGGGTCGAAAATGCGCGCCAAGCTGCTGTAAGGACCGAGAAGACGAAGCAAGGTAAGAAGAGCCGCTTTTATTGGACGGGCTTTTTTGGCCGCAAGAAGAAATAGGGCGAAGGTGGGATTCGAATCCACGAGGCGGTCATATTTGGTATCTGCACTTGGGTCGTTGGCGGGAGCGACGGCTTCTTGTCCGACCCGAGCCAACAACTTGCAGACCGCTTGCGGCCCTTGACGACGCTATCTCTGAATTAGCAGACGGAGCCAATCGAGTGCTCACTAAAGCGGGAAGAGACTACGGAGTTTTGTTCCTACACAAGAAGATCGAAGCGATTCTCGAGGCTTGGTTCCGAATTTGGCCCGATCCATCGCCGCGAACGCTAAGCAAGCATCACCTCGCCAGCCAACCGCCATCAACAGCCAGAACATGTCCTTGGACATATTTTGCTGCGCCCGAGGCAAGGAATACTGCCGCTCCGCCAATATCGCCCGGCTCGCCCCAGCGGCCCGCTGGTATGCGTTCCAATATCTGCCGGTTGCGATCTTCGTCGGCTTGAAGCGCAGCTGTATTGTTCGTTGCAATGTAGCCAGGAGCAATCGCGTTCACATTGATGCCTTTTGCTGCCCACTCATTGGCGAGAAGCTTGGTCAGCCCGCCGACACCGCTCTTGGATGCGGTGTAGCTGGCAACGCGGATACCGCCTTGGAAGGTCAGCATGGAGGCGATATTGATGATGCTGCCACCACCGTTATCGGCCATTTGCTGGCCCGCCGATTGGCACAGGAAGAACAGAACCTTGAGATTGGTGTCCATCACCGCGTCCCAATCGTCCTCGGTGAAATCGAGTGCATCGTTACGGCGGATGATTCCCGCATTATTGACCAGAACATCGAGCCGCCCAAACGCTTCGACTGTTTCGGAGACAATCCGCTCGCATGGCTCCGTGGTGGATAAATCCGCCATTACAACATGCGCACGTACGCCTTCGGCCTCGACCAGTTGGCGTGTCTCGTCGGGATCACTGCGAGCGGTCAAGACGATGTCGGCACCGGCCTTCGCGAGCGCGACAGCGATCCCCTGGCCGATCCCGGTATTGGCACCAGTAACCAGCGCAACTTTGCCAGAAAGATCGAAGTAATTGTTGGCCATGATATCCCCTTGATCCGGTCAGTATCAGTTGGCCCTAAAGGCCGCGCAGGTAGCTGCTGATCTCATCGCTTTGCGAGTTGAGGTAGAAGTATTCTTCGAATTTCTCGCCCGCGATGGCGGCTTTCAAAAGGTCCTGATCAACATTCTTCAGAACGGTCATCATATCCTGACAAGTCACATCTTTGAGCTGTGCCAGTATGCCGCGGTTTTTGGCCATGATCTCGGCGCGTTCGGTCGGATAACCGAGGCCGCCTTCCTCTTCGAACAGCTTGCGATAGCAATCTTGCAGGTTCAATTCAGCCGCCCAGCCGAAGCCTTTGGCATAGGGCATCGAAATGGCGTTGCCGTCATTGATCCGGTTGAACAAGAATGCATCCGTAGGATCGATCACCAGTCCGCAAAATACGCCGGGCATTGAGTTACATGCGAGCATCGACCCCATACCGGTTCCGCAGCCAGTCACGACAAAATCGACTGCTTTGGAATTCAGCAAGATACCCGAGAGCAAGCCGTTCATAACATATGTCAGCTGAGCATCATCTTCGGTCGTATACATGCCGTAGTTGAAGACTTCATGGCCGAAAGGCTCAGCAACCGAAGTCAACGCCTCGTGAATGATGCCATTCTTCGCCGCTTGGCTATTCTCGCTGATCAGTGCAATTTTCATAATCTCTAGCTCTCTATCTGTTTGGCAAGTCCACTTGCCTTGCGGATTTCGGTAACCGGTGTCATTTTGTGATGCAAGCAGTTAATTGGTAGGACAATATCCTCGCTAACTGCGGGGCGGAGCAACGACCGAACCACGTTCAATAAATGTAGAGGCCAGCCCTACGCCCAAATTCGGATCGACGTCCTCGCCGCCGATAATTTTGGTCGCGGCGGCCTTTGCCATTTCCACAATCGGCCAGCGAACGGTCGTCAGCGATGGCCAGATATGGCTGGAAAGCGGCGTGTCATCGAAGCCGACAATGGAAAGGCCGCGTGGGATCTCGATGCCTCTGCGCCGTGCTGCAATCACAGCACCGATTGCCATTTCATCATTTGAGGCAAAAATCGCAGTCGGGCGATCTTTGCCGTCAATCAAGGAAAGCCCTGCCTCCACACCGGATTCAAATGTGTAGCGACCCTTGGCGATCATCCAGTCATGGATGGGCAGCCCAGCCTCGGTCATTGCTTGCTCGTAACCCGCGCGGCGTTCTGCGGGCGAAAGCGATTCCGGCCCTTCGATAAAGCCGATCTTTTCGTGCCCTACGGCGATCAAATGCCTGACGGCCTCGTAAACGGCTTCCCGGTCGTTTGACATCACGATATGCTGGGGATCGTCGAGCTCGCCAGAAACCATCCGGACATATCTCGTGCCCAAGCTATCGCACAATTCCGCGAGTTCATCGTTCTCGGAAATCGGCGGCAGGAAGACTACTCCATAGGGACGCTGCCGCTCCAAGAACCCGCGAATATCCTCGACAATGCTCGGCGAACTGCCATCGACAGGTTCGACCATCAGCCCAAATTCCGTGCCAGCGATACCTTCCAGAATGCCCTGCTGCACATTGACCAGGAATTGTGCGTTGGGGTTGTCGTGAATGGCGGCAATGATGAAGTTGCGACGTAATGCCAGTGCTCTCGCCTGCGGATTGGGTACATAGCCGATATCGGCGATAACTTTCTCGACCTGAATCCGAGTCTTCTCGCTGAGCAATGGCGATTTGTTGATGACCCGGCTGACTGTCTTCTTGGAGACTTTGGCAATCCGGGCCACATCATT
Source organism: Pontixanthobacter sp. CEM42 (assembly GCF_017812015.1). Classification (GTDB taxonomy): domain Bacteria; phylum Pseudomonadota; class Alphaproteobacteria; order Sphingomonadales; family Sphingomonadaceae; genus Pontixanthobacter. The sequence goes on from NZ_JADQTN010000002.1 coordinate 800,150, forward strand.
GATGGTCGGTTTCCCGCTCGCCTTCATAAATTCCCCACATAATCCCGTTCAGTCGCTGTGAACCATACGGCAAAGGCGCGAGAATTGAAGGGTCAGAATGCGCTTGGCAACCACATCGACAATGTTGGCACAAATGTGATGAGCACCAGCGCGGCTATCAGGGTCAGGTAGAACGGCCAAATTGTGCGGACCATTTCAGGTACGGGCATCTTTCCAACAGCCGATCCGACGAACAACACAGAGCCGACCGGCGGTGTCACCAAGCCGATGCCGAGATTGATCATCAGAATGATTCCAAAATGCACCGGATCCACGCCGGTCGCCATTGCCACAGGCAAGAAGATCGGTGTGGTAATCACAATCAGCGGGGCCATGTCCATAAATGTGCCAAGTACCAGCAGCATTACGTTGATGATGAGCAGCGTCATGATGGGATTGTCCGTCATCAATCCGATCAACCCGCCGAGCTGCTGAGGCACTTCGAGTAAAGCCAGCGCAAAGCCGAATGCGGTCGCTGCGGCGATGATAAACAGCACCATCGACGCTGTACGCACTGACTTAGCGGCAGCTTCGGTGAAGCCTTTCCAACCAAGACTACGATAAACAAACGTGCCGACGAGCGCGGTATAAATCACCGCAATCGCGGACGACTCAGTCGGAGTGAAGAATCCGCTCAGGATGCCGCCCATAATAATCACACCGGTCATCAGGCCAGGAATCGCGTAGACGAGTGCGCGGAGGAATTGCCGCCAGCCGGGAAACGACCCCTTGGGCAATCCCCGCCGTTTCGCGACAATCCAAGCAGTCAGCGCCAACATAGCCCCGGTTAGAATGCCCGGAATGATACCGGCAAGGAACAAGTCGCCGATCGAGACACCAATACCCGAAGCTGCGGCATAGATAATCATATTGTGTGATGGCGGGATCAAAAGCCCGACAATCGCAGCGGTTACCGTGACGTTGACCGAGTAATCCTTGGGGTAACCTTTCTCTTCCATCAGCGGGACCATGCTTGATCCAATGGCCGAGGCACTTGCGATAGCGGAACCGGACACCGCGCCGAACATCATCGACGCGCCGACATTGACTACTCCCAGCCCGCCTTGCATCCGCCCGAAGGCAGCGTCAGCAACGCGAACCAATCGCTCGGCTATTCCGGAGCGGTACATGAGATCACCGGCGAAGATAAAGAACGGGATCGCCATGAGGGTGAACACGCTGATGCCCGCCGCCATGCGTTGGACAGCGACTACCAACGGAATATCGATGACTGCAAAAGTCGCCAACGCCGCACCAAACAACGCAATCGCGACAGGAACACCGAGAGCGAGCAGAAGGAACAGGACTGCGAAAAGAACCAGAATTTCCATCAGTCGGCCTGCACTTTCTCGCCGCGCAATTCGGTCAGGAAATTATTCACTGCAAAAAGGATGATGAGCAGACCGCAGAATGGGATCGGAAGGTAGGCGATCCCGCGGCTTACGCCGAGCGATGGGATAACGAACTCCCACACCAGCCACACGAGCTGGGTTCCGTAAGCCAGCAAAACCAAGCCGAACAGAGCGACGACGATGTTGATCACCAATCTTACTCTCTGCGCTGCCGCATCAGATATCGAGTCTTCCAGCAGGCCGATGCGGATATGGAAGCCCTCACGGAAACCCGCCGCTGCGGCGAAAAAGACGTACCAGATCATTAGTACCATTGATCCCTGTTCGGACCATGAGGGGCTGGAATTGAGCACAAACCGGCCGAAAACTTGCCAGCCGATGATCGCTGTCATCAGGATCAATCCAGCAGCGCCGAATTTGACCAACCAATCGGAAAGCACTCGCATCAGCTTGTCCCCTTGCGCATGGCCAATATCCGGTCGACCAGATCCTGCTGCTCGGCCGTGTCGATAAAGTCAGCCCACATATCGGTCATCATTTCGGCAAATGGAGCGGGATCGACTTCGTTCACTTCAACCCCGGCGTCTTCGATGACCTTCATGCTTTTCTCTACCTGTGCGTCCCATAGTGTGCGCAAATAGGGCACTGAGTCCTTGGCCGATTGGCGGACGACCGCCTGATCTTCTGCGGACAATTTGTCCCAGCTAATCTTGGACATCACAAAGGCTTCAGGCGCGAGCAAATGCCGCGTCAGGCTATAATAGCGTGCGACTTCGTAGTGCCGCCCGATATCGAAGGATGGCCAATTGTTTTCCGCGCCATCAATCACGCCTTGCGATAGCGATTGATAGACCTCGTCCAGAGGCATAGGGACAGCATCGGCGCCAAGCGCTTTCACCATCGCCACATACAGGTCAGAGCCCGGGACGCGTAACTTCAAGCCGCGCATATCCTCCGGCGATGTGATCGGGCCGCGCGTGTTGTAAAAGGACCGTGCGCCAGAATCGTAGAAGCACAGGCCGATGAGCCCATGGCGTTCCAGCGTGGCGAGAATTTCATCACCGATCTCGCTATCGAGTGAGGTTCGCATATGTTCTGTCGATTCAAACAGAAAAGGCAGCGATGGAACGCGCGTGGTCGGCTCTATGGAATTGAGTGGCGCAAGATTTACGCGATTGAAATCAAGCCCGCCGAACGTTGTGATCTCCAGCGTGTCGCGCTCATTACCCAGTTGTCCGCCCGAGTAAATCTTCAGGCCGAGCCGGCCGCCAGTGCGTTCTTCCAGCAGTTTGCCAAAACGTTCCACCGCCTGCACAGTTGGATAGTCTCGAACATGCGTATCCGCCGAGGTTAGCAAGTTGGAAAGGCGCGGTTTGCAGCCGCCGAGCGCGAGCATCCCGCCTGTCGCCGCAGCGCCAGCAATTAATTTCCTGCGTCCAATATTTATCAAACGATAGGCTCCGCTTTGGTCAATATCAGTTCTAGTGTGCCAAATTGGCCGAAATCTAATGTGGACCGTGCACCGATCTTCGCCTCATGAACACCCGTTATTGCGCCAGTGGATACGAAGGTGCCGGGCGACAGGTCGATATTGTGCGCCCGCGCGTGATCGAACATGAAGGCCAGAGCCTTGCCTGTATCCTCTCGAAAACTCTCAAGCACGCGTGAGGCAATCATCTCGCCATCGATATGGGTTTCCACCACTGCCGCATTGGGTGCGATCGATTGCCAGCGTTTGATTTCGGGCCCGAGCAACATCCCATTGTTGTTGCCGAAATCACTTATGACAGCGATCGGGCCAACATCGTTGATTGCGGGGATCGGGCTACTGGCAATTTCGGCGCCGATATACATTCGGTCCTGACTGCGCGTTTCTCCAAGCTCCACAATAAACTCTGGTTCGATGGCTCCGAAGCCGCCTTCGAATATCGGCATTCTTGCGACTTCGCCATCGGATGGTCGCACGACCGACTCAGCAAAAATTGGGCCCGTCAGCCGCGTTGCATTGAAATGCTCGATAAAAGCGGTTGGGACCCCGCCTACTTTCCAGCCTGCAACCTTGTCAGCCCAAGCTCCCCGCGAGATGCGCTGCGTCTCATAAGCCTGTGCAAATGTTTCCGGCAGATCGCCCGGAAAGCCCGGCAGTGCGCTCGCTGCACGCCGGGCTCCGGTAAGTGTATCCGAGATCGCGCGGAGATTCTCATCCACTACAGTCAGTTTATCGCTCATTATTCTCTACCGGCTGCTTTCTGCGCTCAGAACTTGCCGCGAAGGCCGACGAAATAGCGCCGTCCAGAGTAATCTGCTTGGGCAAGACTGTCGCCGGTCGGACGGTAGAAGATGTTCGGCTCATCAAGAATGTTCAGAGCTTGGAACCTGGCCTGCACGCCGTCAACAATATCGATATTGAGCGAGAAATCGAGGAAGCCTTGATCCTCGGTAAAACGGTTCGAACTGGTCCGGAATGGCTTGAAGTAGCTGGACCGCCATTTGTATGCCAGCCGCGTGCTGAACCAATCCGCTTCGTAAAACACAGTCGCGTTCGCGGTATGCTTCGAATAGCCCGGAATGTTCGCAGGTTCCGTAAAATCTGACAGTGCATTGCCGCTGACGACAATCGGATCCTCGAACTCGAAATCGGAGTCCGCGAAGTTGTAGCTGAGCTGGAAGCCCAGTCCGAAGTCAAACTTGTGCTGCGCGTTGACTTCAAACCCGAGCAGCCGGCTTTTTTCGCCGGAGTTCACGGTACGACCAACGATGACTTCGGTAGGCGCTCCGTCGACATTGAGCGTCAACGGCGTGACATCAGTCCGGAAACCTGTCTGCAATTGCTTAGCGTAGGCTGCGACGGCAAATGAGGTGGTCGGCGCTACATACCATTCGAATGAAACATCACCGTTCCAAGACGTAAGCGGTTCCAAGAACGGGTTGCCGCTGGCGCTAACGATCGATCCGAGATCACCAAGGTCGGCGGTGTCGTCAAAATTCAACGCCGCCGACAAGTTCAACTGATCGGGCCGTGCAATGGCACGATACGCTGCCAAGCGGAGCAATTTGTCATCGCCAAGCTCGAGAACCAAGTTCGCGCTCGGCAACCAGTTCCAGAACGAGTTGCGCTCCGCATTGATGATCGGCGCGCCGACTTCGGTAATTGTGATGGTATCGGGATCCGGCCCCGGGCTGGTCACAAGTGCCGAGCTAACGCCAATCGATGCCAGGTCCGTTTTGACGCCGCGAAAGCCAATATTGCCACGTGCTGGCACTCCGAACATCATTGAGTCGAAATTCGCCTGCACATACCCGGCATAGGTCTTCTCGGTAACATCAGTGTCCTGCGTAGACAGTGTTGAGACACCCGAAGCGGGCACGCCGGCATTGATATCGCCGGTGAGCGCCGTGAACAATGCCCGCGCATCCCAAGTGGCAAAGGTGAGACCTCGCGCATTCGTGTTCTCGTCACCTCTAAACAGATCTTCGACAAGGAAGCCGTCGCGGCGGGCAGCGATTGCACCGTCGCTGGCATAATTGCCCGCGAGCAGCGGTAGCGTGGAATCGATACCGTCGTCTTGCACGCGTTGGCGATTTGCATAGCGGAATCCAGCTTGGAATGACTCAAAGAACCCATCGGTCTCGTAGGTTGCATCCAACCGCACCGCGAAAATGCCATCATCGACATTTTCAAGGCGGCGACGCGCACGCGCACCGTTGTTGTAGAGATCATGGTTGTCGAGATCGAAAGCCAGACCGGTATTGTTCTCCACCGCCGACACATCGGTCAGCGTCAAGTTCGGAATGTTGGTTCCACGGCGATCAATCTCGTACAATACTCGGCTGTTGGTTCGGATGCGCATATCCAGTTCGTCCTGACGGCGCTGGGTCTGGGAGTAAGAGAAATCCGCGACAAGATTCAGCGGACCGGAACTCCACGCGATATTGGAACCAAGGCCGATATATTCTTCGGTCCGTTGGCGCCATACCGACTGGTTCTCTAACCGGGTTTCGCCGCTCCAGGCAAGCAATGCACCTGTCGGTGAAATTTCAATCGGCGCAATATCGCGGCGGCCATCGGCAATGACCAGATTGCCGCGCTCCTCGATATCATCGCGGTATGAGTATTGCGCATCGAGAATGACTTCAAAATTGGATGACGGTTTCAGTTGGATCGTTGCCATCACTGCATCGCGGTCAGCCTCCGTTTGCATCGCGCGATAGATGTACTGATTGGACACAAAGTACGTATCGGAGGCACCGGTCGGATTGCCGGCAGCATCGGTATCAAAAGCGCAATTATTGCTTTGATCGATACCTTCGATCGTATTGCAGGGGCGGTAGGTGGAACTGCTGGTGAAGATATCTTCCGGCGCCGTGTCACGGCGGATTTGACCGCCAATGGCAATGCCTAATTCGCCGTCACCCAGTTGGAACTGATCGACGTAAGATGCGGTCACGCGGTAGTTAAGGGGATCGCCGTCGGTGACGCGATCTTCGTAGTCGCTGTAACCACCCAGCGCCTGAATTTGCAGTCTCCGCTTGCCATAATCGAGTGGCTTAAGCGTTTGTAGTTCAATGATGCCTGAGACGCCGCCTTCGATGAAGCTGGCCTGCTGCGATTTGTAGACGATCGCGCCATTGATAAGCTCGGACGGGAACTGACCGAAATTGACATCGCGCCCGTCACTACCGGAAGAGATTTCGCGTCCGTTGAGATAAGACGATCCGAGAAATGCACCCAGACCGCGAACAGATAGTTCCGAAGCGCCACCTTTGAACCGATCCGACGTCACGCCGACAACTCGCTCCAAAGTCTCGGCAACCGATAGATCGGGAAGGTCGCCAATATCATCGCCAACAATCGCATCGCCGATCACGCCAAGATTGCGCTTAGTTTCAAGCGAGTTTTCAATTGTTCTGCCGATCTGGCCGGTGACTACGATGTCCTCACCTTCCGCCAATTGATCATCCGGCTCAACCTGGTCCTGTGCAAAAGTCGTATTTGGCAGTGCGATGGTTATGGCCGAAGCAAGCAGTGCGAGCCGGAAAGCCGTCTTGCCGGAGCACGATCCTGGGTCGGATTTTTGCGGCAACGCACCCGTAGAATTTGTCATATCTCTCTCCCATTACCGGTTCTTCTAGCGCTGTCAGTCGCCTAATTGACACCGGTTACCTAAATAATTGACACCGGTGCCATTGGAGGTCAATACTCAAATTGAAAAAGATGATAAGTGTATCGGGAAGAGGATACGGGTTCGGATTATGACTATGAAATACAATAGGTTTTGCGGATTGGCATTGACCGCCTTGTTCGTCTGCAATCCGTTGACTGCGCAGGAAATACCCGAAATCCTGACTTCGGATAGTGGCGGATCGGACACATATCTCCCGGACTTCTCCTATGCGGGGTATGGATTCGGAACGGAGCCAATTCCGAAGATCGATAATGTCATTGATGTTGCGGACTTCGGTGCTGTACCCGATGATGGCAAGGATGACAGTGTAGCGCTGAAGGCGGCACTGGCCGCAGCACATAAGGAAGACGGACCCGTGCGCGTGCAGATGCATGCTGGTCGCTATTTACTGAGCGAAATTCTCTGGATCGAGAAGAGCGGAATCGTGCTGTCCGGAATTGGTATGGGCGATGGCGGAACCACGCTGCATATGCCGCGTCCGCTCAACCAGATTGATGATGACGGGGCGCTCACAGAAATCCGTCAGTATCTATCGGAAGAGAACAAATACGAGCGCATCGAAGACATGAATTTGGATGTGCTGTTCTCCGAATATAGCTGGAGTGCCGGCTTTATCTGGACACGTGTTCCGGAGGGACGCCATGCAACCTATATCGAACGGTACGACCGGCCCATCGATGTGCTTGCAGATATCCAAACTGGTACGCGCGGCACACGTGAATTGGTGGTCGCAGACACCAGTGCATTGTCGGTGGGCCAAGTTCTTCAGATAAATTGGCACAATCGCGCTGGACCGAATGGTCCTCTGATCAAATCGCTGTATGGCGATACCGACTTGAAAGTGGGCAGTCGCCACTGGGAACTGCCCGAGCGCCCGCTGGTGCGGCAGGCGACAGAGATACTTGCGATTGATGGCGGCCGCGTAACCATTGCTGATCCACTGCTGCATGATATCAGTGCCGAACTCCCAGCGAATTTCGCGCGCTGGGATCACCTCAAAAATGTCGGGCTGCAGGATTTCGCGCTAGAATTTCCGGACAACCCCTATTTCGGACATCATAACGAAGCAGGCTATAATGGAGTGTACTTCACTGGCGTTCACAACGGCTGGATCCGTAATGTCCGCATTAAAGACAGCGACAGCGGCATTCTGACAGATGACATCGCCAATGTGACGATCGCGAATATTGTGACCGAGGGTGATCACAAGGCGCATTACAGCGTCCATGTTGGCAATGTGCACAATGTGCTGATTGACGGTCTCAACGTATTCAATCCGACCGAGCACTCGCTTAGTTTCAACACGCTAGCGACCAAGTCTGTCTACACCAACTCAACAGTTTGGCAGACGCCCACGCTTGATCAACACGCTGGTGCCAACCACCAGAATCTCTACGACAATGTGACGGTGCATCTCACCCCCGATCAAACGAGCGACGACGGCGAACAACTATACGATCTCTATAAGGCCGGCGGTGCTGGATATTGGCAGCCCGGCCACGGCCGGTTCAATACCGCATGGAACGTAAAGGTCATCGTCGAAGGGGGCGTTGGACCGGACGAGCAAGTCGTCATTCTGGGCGGCTCTGAGGGACCCGATGCGCGCGTAATTGGCATGCATGGCAATCGTGAGATCGTCCTCGACCACCGGCCACAGCCCTATGTGGAATCGATGAACAAGAAGGTCACCGGCGTGCCTTCGCTTTACGAATATCAGCTCAATCAACGTACTCGCGATGAAGATCGCCGATGACGCAATTTTTATCGTTCGGCGAGAATATGCTTCGTCATTGATCTAAGCTCGGCGTTTCGTGAACGGGTAGTTGCGTAGGACTCGATCCGCGAAACCTCGCCGCTGGAAGCCGCTTATTCCGCTACGGTCGATGAGATGGCGGTTACAACGCCTCGGATCTCTGCGAGGCCCTTCATTCTCCCAATCGCTGAATAACCGGGATTGCTGGTGCGTTTTACGTCGTCCATCATCAGGTGGCCGTGATCGGGGCGGATGAAAATTTCACGACCGAGTGCTTGTTCGTTTTCTAGCAGATGCCGGATGACGCGGACCATATCGATATCACTATCCAGATGACCGGCCTCATAGAACGAGCGCTGCTCTTGCGGGTCGCGGGTTACGCCGCGCAGATGCGCGAAGTGGATCCGCTCCGCATAGTCGCGGGCCATTTCGGGCAGATTGTTGTCGGGACGGCTGCCATAGGTCCCGACGCACAGGGTGATCCCGTTGGCAGGGCTGGGTAGCGCGCTGAATAGCTTGTCGAGATCGTCAGGCGTGCAGATAACACGCGGAAGGCCAAACATATCCCATGGCGGGTCATCCGGGTGGATCGCTAGCTTAATGTCAAGCTCCTCGGCATGAGGTAAAATCTTCGCCAGAAACGCGAACAGGTTCGCTCTTAGCTTAGCGTGATCCACTTCCTTATATCGCCCCAGTGCTGCCCGAAAATCATCGAGCGAGTAGGCATCTGTCATCTTGCCAGGAAGTCCTGCGATAATGGTCTGCGTTAGGCTTGTCCGCTCTTCGACGGTCAACCGCTCGAACACTTTCCGCGCACGCGCGATATCGCTTTCGGTATAGTCACCTGTAGCGTTCTCGCGCCGCAAGATAAACAGGTCGAAAGCCGCAAATTTGTCTTGATCAAACCGTAAGGCATAAGCCCCGTTTGGCAGTGGGAATTTGAGGTCCGTCCGTGTCCAATCAATCACCGGCATAAAATTGTAACAAATCGTTGTGATGCCCTCGGCCGCCAGATTGCGTAGTGAGGTTATCCAGTTTTCGACGTATGCCTCATGCCCGGGAGCGGCAAGCTTGATATCGTCATGGACAGGGATGCTCTCGACTACAGTCCAATGCAGCGGTGCCATCGTATCATTATATTCTTCGACCAGCGCTTTGTGCGCCCGGACTGCCTCGTCGGACCACGCTTCGCCGATTGGTATGTCGTGTAAAGCGCTGACAATATCGGTCGCGCCGGTCTGCCGTATGTCTGCCAGACTGACTGGGTCGTTCGGCCCGAACCATCGCCATGATTCTCTCATGCTGCTAACCCTCGATCATCGCCAATAGGCCTTGAACACCCATATAGCTGGTCACAAGTGAGAACAGCAAAATTGCGAACAAGCAGACATTGGTAAGAACGCCGTTTCGATGTGTACCTATCAATTCGGTCTTGTTGCTCAGATAGAGTATGCACGCCACCGTTGCTGGCAGAAGTACGACGTTGAACGCCTGCGATACAATCATCACGATTACCGGCCTTGCGTCGAACAGCGGCACAACCAACCCCAGCAGCGAGATGAAAAACACCATGATCCGGTATTTGGGTAGCGTCATCTCGCGATCGGAGTTTTGATAGTCGCACAGCAGCCATGGCAGCATCAGCACATTGGGGAATTGGGACGAAACACCGGCAGCAACTATACCAATTGCAAAGATCGAGACGGCGAAGGGACCGGCGAGCGGCTCCAGCAAAGTGATCATTTGAGAGGGACGGTCTAGCCCTATGCCTTCGGCGAAAAGCGTTCCCGCAGCTGCCGCCATGATCGCCGCGCTGATGACGAACATCATAGTCACCGCGAACAGCGCATCACGGCGTTGCTGCACGTTATCGGCGATGGTCCAACCTGCCTCCTTCACCAGCGTGGTGCGAATGATGAACAGGCCGGAGAACAATGTTGTGCCGACCATCGATGCGATGAGCAGCAGCGGTCCCTGTCCGCCGATTTCGCTTGCCGCTACCTCTGGGACCGAAGGGATAAGCCCACTCGCAATATCCATTGGCGGTGGCATCATAATGAAAAAGTTGATGACAAAGCTCGCGGCCATGATCGCCACGATAACCGCCAACGCACGTTCGAAGACTTGGGTGCGGCCATTCCAGAAGATGAAGTAGACTAGGGCAATGAAGAATGACGCCCACCAGAGGGGTTTTATGCCTCCATCGACAAAGCCCTTGGACCATTCGAAACTGATCTCGGCAACGATTCCCATCACACCCATGACGCTGCCACTTACGCCTGCGGTTAGCGCTAGGATGAAGAATATGCCCACAGAAGGATGGATATGTTTGCGAAATGCCTGAAGGGCGGTTTCCCCGGTGACAAGCGTATACCGGCCGTAGGCGGTAATCATCACATAGGTTGCCGCGCAGGAGATGAGCACGGTCCACAGTAGGGACATGCCGTATGTGGCGCCGGCTTTGGCCATCGTTGTGACGCTGCCGGTCCCAATATTGAAACCGAGCAAGAAAATGCCCGGTAGAAAAAGTGCAAGCCTGCTTTTCATATCACTGCCCCCATTAGCCGCATTCTCCGGCTGCCTTAACCCCTACATACAAATTGGTATGACAGAAAAATCAACAAAGGTATAGCTCTCCGGTTGACAAATTTGGGCTAGGTATTATCGAGTCTCGAAATAGTAATAAGAAATGAGCCTTAAGGGAGGGGTGTATGTCTAAGTTCGCAGCAGGCGGGAATTCTCGTCGTTTCACTAAATTTATGGTTGGTACAGCCGTGTTGGCGCTGGCTGTACCTGGCGTTGCTCACGCGCAGGATCAGCAAGGTGCGGCCGATTCGTCCGCTGAAGCTGGTGAGGACATTATTGTTGTCACCGGTATTCGTAGCTCGCTGCAAAGCGCGCTCGGCGAGAAGCGGAACGCTGAAAGCTTGGTCGAGGTTATTCAGGCCGAAGATATCGGTAAGCTGCCTGACCAAAACTTGGCTGAAGTTCTTGAGAACGTAACAGGTGTGCAAATTACACGCCGCGCTGGCGTTGGTTCAGGGGTTCAGATCCGTGGTACCAATGACAACCGCGTTGAAATCAACGGCGTTGGCACCGTGGGTTCGGGAACGGGCCGCGGCGGCATCAGCTTTGAGGACATCAACGCAGCGATCATCGCTTCGGTTGAAGTCACTAAGGCGCCAACCGCTGCCACCACCGAAGGTTCTGTGGGCGGTACAGTCAATCTGCGCACTATCCGCCCGCTCGATCTGAGCGATCGCGTTCTGACATTCAGGGCTCAAGGCGAATATAGCGAGCTGTCTGATAGCGTTACTCCGAGGTTCTCCGGTAGCTTCGGCGACAACTGGGATGTAGGCGGCGGCCGGATCGGCCTTGTGCTTGCTGCAAGCTATGCTGAGCAGGAAGCTACATCATTCCGCCCTCGTGTTGACCGCGATACGTTGATCGAGACCACCGACGGCGGCGTTACCGCTGCTGGCGCTCCTGGGCCAAACTTCGATTATCTCGGCATTCAATTCCTCAATCAGGAACTTGAGAATTTCGAATACGAGACGATCAACTTCTCAGGTACTTTGGAGTTCGAGCCTAGCGACAATCTGAACTTCTTCTTCGACATGATCTATAACGATCAAGAGCGTCGCCAGGATAGTTCGCGGATCCAGGGTTCTGGCGTTAGTTCGCTGCGTTTCAACAACGTTCCAGACACTTTTGAGACGGTCAACTTCGGATCACTTAGCGGTGTGAATCTGGGAAGCATCGAAGCAGCGCTTACCGGCACAATCCAGCCAAATCTGGCGCGCGATGATGATGATCCGAACCTTCGCTTCTCAAGCGATACAGGTGCGCGTTTGACGACCACACAAGTTTACCGCCTCGGTACCGAGTGGGAAACTGGTGACCTGACTGTTCGTGTAGAAGGATCGATCACAGAATCCGACACGACCAATCCTAACCTCAGCACGACGCTGAACTTCATCAACCCCAACCCGCTCACGCCTCTCGACGGAGTGAGCAACGACAATAGCGTCCCGTTCATCTACGATCTTTCGGGCGGCGCGCTGACATTTGGCGTTGATTTTGCCTCACCATTCGCGCCAACCGTCGCTGACTTGCTGAATCCGGCCAACACGGTGCTGGATGCGATCACGGCGAGCCGCAATGCGACCGAGAATCGTGAAGATGCGGCTCGTATCGATCTGTCTTACGACACCTATGAGAGCCTCGGCTTCATCACTTCGGTTGATGTGGGTTACCGCTACAACAAGACCTCGACTCGCTTCGATCAAATCCGTTCTACATTTGGCACCGGCGCGATCGCAAACAGCCCAAGTGGTTCTTTGTTCGCAGGACTCCTCGTCCCGGGACCAAACAACTTTGATGCTGCAGATGGCCGGACACTGGCTTTCCGCAACTTCCTCGTTGTTGATCCAGATGCGGCATTTGATGATCCAGATGGTACCTTGGATACATTGCAGGCCGCGCTTGCGACAACCAATGGCTCTATCAACGACCCAAGCTTTGACCCGACCGCTTCCTTCGAGATCACCGAGAAGACGCATGCGCTTTACGGTCAGCTGAATTTCGAGTTCGGTCCCGTTCGCGGTAATGTCGGCGCTCGGTGGGTAGACACGAGCATTCAATCGCTGGGCAACGGTGTTGCTGCTGGTGTGGTAACTCCGCTTAATTCAACTGGTAGCTACTCTGAGTTTATGCCTCGGATTAACGTGATCGCTGATGTCAGCGACGATATCGTGTTCCGTGCAAGCTTCGGCGAAGACATTAATCGTCCGGACTTTAACGATCTGTCGCTTTCGGTGAACTTCCCAACCGGTCCGAACAACGCCGTGAATATCGGTAATCCGAACTTGGCGCCTGAGACGGTGACGTCATACGATGCCTCGCTCAGCTGGTATTTTGCACCGGCAGCGGTATTCAGCGTCGGCGTGTTCCATAAGGATCGCACCAACCTGTTCGTAACTCAGGAAGAAGCGGCTGCATTGGATGCCAATGGCTTCCGTGACATCACAGACCCATGCGAAGGCGGCGGTATTTTCAACCCGCTTCCAGATCGTAACGTTCTGTCGAATGTACCGGGCAATGGTTTGTGTGTTCCTATCCAAACAATCGTCAACGACCCTGGCACGACATCGCAAACTGGTATCGAAGTTGCTTTCCAGTACGACCTCTCCAGTTTTGAGGATACACTCGGCTTCGCATCGGGCTTCGGTGTGATTGCTAACTATACGTATCAGGAGTTCAGTGGCGGTACGCTTACGAACACTTCGGATGCGGATAGCCGCGGTACGGAAATCCTTGAATCGAGCAGTGGCCTTACTGGACCGTTCACCCGGGTGCAGGGTTTGCTGGACTTCTCACCTCATGCTTACAACGCAACGTTGTTCTATGATAAGTATGGTCTGTCAGCCCGCCTGCGTTACACTTGGCGTGATGCGTTCCGTACGCTGGATACCGCCGCTGGTGCGAGCCTCGGTAGTACGATCGGTTTCCCGGTTGTCACTGAATCCAGAGGCCAGCTCAACGGCAGCATCAACTATGATGTGACAGACAATATCAACATCGGTGTTGAGGGCGTTAACCTGACGAAATCCAAGATTACACAATCTTGTGTGAACTCGGGCGCTCTGTTGTGTTTCCAAGGTCTGCCGGATCGCCGGATTACATTTGGCGCGTCGGTTAGCTTCTAATCAAAATACACAGCGGTGGTCATGATGTGATCGCCGCTGTGATCCAACTGTCAGTCGGCTGTCACGCTGGGGGCGTGATGGTTAGACCATAGAATGGCCTGTCCGCTCTTACTCCCAAAGAGCTGGTGGGCCATTTTTTGTTTCGGTTCAGTCCGCCAACAAGAACGGCGAGTCACTCGGTGACCGATGCTCATCGGCAACATAATTTATGGTCTGGCAAAATTTCAGACCAATTCTAAAAATAGGTATGATGGTCAGGTTGACATAATGGGCCTGTGGTCTATCCCAAGGGAAAATTAGATCCAATGGGAGGATTGAATGTCAAAGAATGGCCGTTTTGGTGACGCTCAGTTGCGTCAAACTCGTTTTCTCAAAGCGTTGATGACTGGCGCGGCTGTGTCTGCGCTCGCGATGCCGTCCGTGGTTGCCGCGCAGGATTCTGATCCGGCGGAGGCGGCAGTTGAAGATGATGATCCGATCGTCGTTTCTGGTATCCGCAGCACAATTCAAAACTCGATTGAAGAGAAGCGCGACTCGGTTGAGGTTTTCGATGCTCTTTCGGCTGATGAGATCGGCGATATCCCGGCACTTTCTATTGGTGAGGCCCTTGAAACGCTGACTGGTGCCGGTTCGCACCGAGAGCAAGGTGGTGCGACGGAGATTTCCATTCGCGGCCTTGGCCCTTTCCTTGGTTCGACGGTCATCAATGGGCGCGTCGCCACCAATGGCAGCGGCGACCGGTCGGTCAATTTCAGCCAATTCCCTTCCGAACTGTTCAGCAAGGTTGGCATCTACAAGACGCAATCTGCGCGCTATATTGAGGGTGGTGTCGCTGGCCAGATCGTGCTCGAAACAGTCAGGCCATTGGACTACGGTAAGCGCCGTATCCAAGGCGAGGTTAAGGCTGAGATCAATCCTAACAATCTCAACATCGATCCCGATCAGCGCTTCAACAAGTTCGGCTATCGCGGCTCGCTGAGCTACGTGGACCAATTCAATGTCGGTGATGGTGAGCTCGGCATTTCGCTTGGATACGAGCGTCGTGACTCTAACAACCCTGAACAAGAGAACGGTGTTTCCAACACAATTCGAGCCTGCTCTTTCAATCCGGCCCTGGATGCTGAGAATGACGGCATTGTCCACGAGGACAATTGCGATACCGACACAAGTGGTATCAATGCTCTTGGCTCTATCTTCGCTGGTCAAGAGCCGTTCGCAATTGCCCGTAACAGCTACTCGTTCCGGTCAAATATCACCGACGATAATCGCGACGCATTCTTTGGTGCGATTCAGTACAAGCCATCGTCCGATGTCGATATCAATGCCGACTTCCAATATTCGAAACGGCTTTTCCGCGAGCAGCGCAGCGATCTCATTTTCTCTGAGGGGCGCCGGATCACTCCGGATGGCGACCTTAATAACATTGCTGCCGATCTTGGTCTCGGCGATAATTTGATCACCACGGATTCAGGTGCTCTTCGCTTGTTCACTAACGAAACGCGCGTTGAGGCGGGTAGTGAATATCTGGAGCGTGACGAAGAATATTATGGCGGCGGCTTGGCGCTGGATGCGCAAGTTTCTGACCGGTTAAAGATTTCGTTGGATGCCTCTTATTCACGCACAGCGCGCATTGAGCAGCAGATACAGGCTCGCTTCAGAACCGATAGTGTCGGATCAATCTTGGGCACTTTCGATGCAAATGGCGATCGGGTCCTTGTTGAAGTGACCGAGGACAACGGTGACACCAATCGTGACCGGGTGGAGACGCTGACGCAAATCTTCCAGAATGGATCGCAAGGTGTGAACTTTATTGTTCAGAACTTCGACGTCACAGATCATAATCTGTTTGCTGGCGACGCGCGTCTCCGCATTGACCTCGACCAGAACCGGGTCAACGAAGTTTGGGCTGTTCGCGGCGATGTTGAGTATGAACTAAACGGATTCTTCTCGACGTTCATGGCAGGTGCCCGGTATCAAGAGCTTTTCTATTCAAGCACTCCTGGTGGTTCCAATGCGACGAGAGGTTTCTCGCGATTTGAATTTACGGGCTATGATCAAACTCCCGTAACGGGTGCATTGGCGGCAGCCAACCAAGAGTGCCGGACACCATTCCCAGAAACCGACTTCTTGTCGGCAATTTCCGGAGGAAACCCTCTTGTGACCAACGTTGATGATGCGGGTAACGTCATTGGTACTGCAAACTCGTTTGCGACCTTCGATGCGCGTTGCATTGTTCGAGTGCTTGAGCGTGAAGATCCCCAAGGCGTTCAGTTTGATGCCGATGGCAATGTTGTGTTTCCAGATGGTGAATTTGACTCGATCCAGAATTCGGAAGTCAGAGAACGTTCTTGGGCGCTCTACGGCCAGGCAAATTTCGATACTGATCTGGGCAATGTTCCGTTGCGAGGCAATGCTGGGCTAAGGGTGGTCGGAACGTCGGTCATTTCCGATGGCTTCCGTGGGACCTTGTCTTCGGTGACCGCTGCTGACGGGACGGTTTCGATCACTCAGGATAATGGCAATATTGTGCCTACCACTGCCAGGAATTCATACACAGAGTTCCTGCCAAGCTTCAATGCGGTTGCCGAATTCCAGCCCGATCTGCTTGGTCGCTTTGCGGTCTATCGTGCGCTCTCTCGCCCTGATCCATCGGATTTGAGTTCTGGGCGGACGTTCACCGGATCGACGGATGATAGCGATGACGCGACGAGTATTGGTGAAATTGTCGGTACGGCAAATGCCACCGGTAATCCGTTCACAGATCCGCTGCTGTCATGGAACTTCGATGCGGGCCTCGAGTGGTATCCGAACGACGACACCATTCTGGCTTTCAATGCCTACTACAAGAGCTTCAACGGTGGATTTGAGACTGTCGGTCAATTCGAGACCTTTACGGTCGACGGCCAGGATCTCAACGTCCTGGTCACCACTGCGAATGTGAGTGACCAGACCAGCACCATTTACGGTCTGGAGATCACCGCGGCCCACCGCTTCAGCTATCTACCCGCGCCACTTGATGGTCTCGGATTTAAGCTGAGCTATAACTACGCTGACTCCGATTTCGAATTTGAGGACGATACGCTGGGTGCGATTACTCGGGTCAATGATGATGGCACAACCACCACAAGCCCTGGCATCATTGCTCCGGCAAACCTGTTTGGTTTCTCCAAGCATGTTTTGTCGGCTCAGGTATATTACCAGCTTGGTCCGATCGATCTGCAGGGCGTCTACAAGTACCGCAGCAACTATTTCCAGCAGTTCATTGGTACGCCGGGGCGCATCCGGTACACCGACGATGTGAATGTGTTTGAGGCGCGTGCCACGATCAAGCTGACCGACAATGTTCGGTTCTCACTTGAAGGGCTCAACCTGTTCGATAATCCCCGCACCGACTTCCGCGGAGCACCGGATGATCTGGGGCAGGTTCTGGTCTACGGTCCGCGTTACTTCGCAGGTCTTCGCTTCAAATTCTGAGCTTTGGCTGGCGGCCGCTCCACCGAGTGCCGCCAGCCAACCTTCTCGACTGGATAAATTAAAGCATTTCGGCTAGGAAATTGGCATAGATGTTTTTTCTGAGGGGTGACGTGCGGCATGAGCACAAAGAGACTTTTTCAATCAGTGGCAGAACAGATCTCCACTTTGATCGATGAAGGCGCTTATCCGCCAGGAACAAGGCTGCCGGGTGAGCGTGAGCTTGCCGAAAAATTGGGTGTAAGCCGAGTCACTATCCGCGAAGCAGAGATTGCGTTGCAGGCAATTGGTCGGTTGGAAATTAAGACCGGCTCGGGTGTCTACGTTAGCGAAACCAAACCGGAACTCGGTGAGGCATTGCCCAGTGCAAGCGCATTTGAAGTGACAGAGGCGCGTCTGCTGGTCGAATCTGAAGCGGCGGCGTTGGCGGCGCACAATATCACTGACGAAAGTGTCCTGCGGCTCGGTCAATTGATCAATCAAATGCGGACTGGCTCTGAAGACGAAGCGAACGAGGCGGATGAAGAGTTCCACCTTACCATTGCCGAGGCCTCGAATAATGTCGCAATGGTGCATACGATCAAGTCGTTATGGCGCATGCGGGAAGAACTGCCTGAGGTAAAGGCGACCTATGCGGCGGTTTGTGTTCACGATGCTGAATCGCGGACGGAAGAGCATAAAGCAGTGTTTGATGCGCTGAAAGCGCGTGACCCCGCTGGAGCGCGTGCAGCGATGCGTGAGCACTTCCACCGGCTGATCGACAATATGCTCGATGCGACCGAGCGCCAGGCCCTTGAAGAAGTGCAGCAACGTGCATCGGCAAGCCGCGAGCGTTTCGCGGCGGCTTCCAAGATTGCCTAACCAAACTGGCATTACAAATATTCTGAAAATATCAGTCCAAAGTGATTGACAGATTCTGATTCTGTCCGTTATCCCACTCGCAAGCTAATATCAGCGAGGGAGGGGATAATGGCTCGATTGATTGCTTTTTTGGCGTTGTTGTGCGCGTTCCCTGTGCAGGTTAGCGCTGAGCGCTATTTCGTGGCCGATCAAGCCGAATATGCAGCTGCTGCAAAGCAGGCTGAAGCGGGTGACCAGATTGTTCTCGCAAACGGCGAATGGCGTAACTTCGAAATGGTTATCACCGGCGAGGGCGAAGCTGGCAAACCGATAACGGTTACCTCTGAAGAAGCAGGCAAGGTCATCTTGACCGGCCAATCGAGCCTGAGGATCGGCGGCGAATATATCGTCGTTTCCGGTCTGGTGTTTAGGGACGGTTACAGCCCGCGCGGAGAAGTTATTTCCTTCCGCCGGAGCAAGAAAGATCAGGCTCATAACAGCCGTGTGACTCAAACCGTGATCGATAGTTTCAGTAAGCCTGACCGATATGAGTCCGACTATTGGGTCGGGGTTTACGGCAAGAACAATCGTTTTGATCACAATCACCTTGTCGGCAAAACGAATAAGGGGGTCACCTTCGCTGTTCGGCTCGACAGTGAGGAGAGCCGTGAGAACAATCACAGGATCGATCACAACTATTTCGGGCCGCGCCCTGTTCTCGGATCCAATGGCGGCGAAACACTTCGCGTCGGAACCAGTCACTATGCGCAGTTCAATTCGAACACGCTTGTCGAAAACAACGTGTTTGATCGCACGGACGGTGAAGTGGAGATCATCTCTTCAAAGTCTGGCGGCAATATCTTTCGTGGCAATCTGTTCTTGCGCTCGCGCGGGACCCTGACCTTGCGTCATGGAGATGGCAATCTGGTCGAACGCAATATCTTCATGGGCCACGGCAAGGACTATACCGGCGGCGTTCGCGTGATTAATCGTGATCAGATTATTCGCGACAATTATATGGAGGGGATGCGCGGTACTGCATTCTCTAGCGCAATTGCTGTGATGAACGGCGTGCCTAACTCTCCGGCAAATCGCTATGTCGAAGTCGAGAATGCGCAGATATCTAGAAATACGGTTGTCGATAGCGCGCGAATTACGCTTGGGCTTGGTGCCGATGAAGAGCGCTCGGCTGTTCCAACAAAGACGACGTTCTCGAACAACTTGCTGAGCGGCACCGACAAAGGTACATTTATCCAAGTCGATGCCGACATTTCAGGTGTCACTCTTAGCGGTAACCGCGTTCTTGCTGGTAAGCTCGATAGCGCTCTGTCCTTGATCGAGGTAGCCCCGATCGAGCTCGAGCGCGGCGAGAATGGGCTGCTCTATCCGGTCGATCCTGAGCTGGCCGATGTCGGTGCCCCGCGCGATCTGCAGCCGGTCACTCTCGATCAGGTTGGCGTCGCATGGTATGCGAAGCCTTCGGATGACGGTCCTTTCGGAACCAGCGGTACGGTCACACAGGTTGTACCGGGCTATGACACGCTGGTCACAGCCATTGCGGCAGCGAATGCCGGTGATGTGCTGATGCTGGGTGCTGGCGAATACATCGTCGAGCGAACTATACCGCTGGACAAACCGCTAACAATCAAAGGCGCTGTGGCGGAGGGTGCTGAGGTCGCCGTCATCAAGTTCGCGCGACCATCACTGCTTGAACTTCGCGAAGGTGCAGATTTGCAGCTTCTCAACTTGGTCGTCGATGGCGAACTTGCGCCGGACTCGGTCGGGAACTCGATGATCCGCACAACGACCTTCCCGATCCAATCAAATATGCAAATCGAGTTCGATGGCGTTTCTGTCCGCAATCTGACAGTCAATAAATCGTTCAATGTTCTAACTCTCGGCAAGAGCTCGCTGGCGGACCGGGTTTCGATTCGAAACAGCGCTTTTGCTGACATCTCTGGCGCTGTTGTAGCCGCGGCGGCCGAGACTGAGGATTACGGCCAATATAATGTCGAATATCTCGATATCGTTGAAAGCAGTTTCGCAAATATCGGTGGGCCGATTGCCAACATCTATCGCGGTGGCCGCGATGAAAGTACCTTCGGGCCTTATGTGAATATCAGCGGCAACGCTTTGGCCAATGTCGGCAAAGCCGCAACAAACGGCTCTGGCGCGGCAATCAACCTTCATGGTGTTCAGACGGCGAAGCTATCGCGGAACGCGCTTGCAGAATCGGCACCGCTTCGGATCGTTCATACGGTGGGAACACCCAAGACTTCTGTAACCGACAATAGCTTCGCTGAAACACCTCCGCCTTTGTTGGAAGAGTTGATCTTCGACGGTGATCCGCGTGTCGACATGTCGGGCAACACGTTTGATGGAGCGCCAATCGAATGAGGCATCTACTCCTTATCTTTGCCGCGTTGATGCTGGCTGCTGGCGGATTGGTATTCCCCGCACATGCAAAGGCCAACGGCGCCGAGCAAACTGCTTTGCCTCCGCTGTACAAAGCTGAAATGGAGCGAGCGCGGGAGCTTGTCTCCGGAATGATAGAGCAAGGTGTTGTCGTTCCGGTGCCCAAGGATCCCGGCGGCGGTTACACGCATGAGCAGCATAAGCGGAACTTCCGCGCGATCCATCTGGCTGGCCAGCTTTTCCGCATTACCGGCGACGTGAAGTACCGCGATTATGTTCGCGATAATCTGCTGGCTTATGCCGATCTTTACCCCACTCTTGGCGATCATCCGGCTAAGGCAAACCAGAATGTCGGTCGGCTTTTTTGGCAAGTTCTGAACGATGCAATGTGGCTGGTTCACACGGTTCAAGGCTACGGCGAAATTCGCAATACATTGACTGCAGAAGAGCGGGACCGGATCGACAATAACGTGTTCCGCCCTGCTGCTAGGTTCCTTTCGGTCGATTCCAAGCGGACATTTAATCTGATTCATAATCACGCGACATGGGCGACTGCGGGTGTCGGCATGACCGGCTATTTGCTGGGTGATCAGGATATGGTCGACCGTGCATTGCTTGGCTCGGACAAAAGCGGTGAAACCGGCTTCCTGCGCCAGACCGAACTGCTGTTTTCGCCTGACGGCTACTATACAGAAGGGCCATATTATCAGCGGTTCGCGCTTCTCCCCTTTATGGCGTTCGCCGATGCTATTTCGAAGAATGAACCCGAACGGCAGATTTTCGAGCATCGCGATGGCATTCTGAAGAAAGCGCTGACCACGACCATCCAACTAACCTATGGCGGGTATTTCTTCCCATTCAACGATGCCATTCGCGACAAGAGCCTGAACACTGCAGAGCTCTATGAAGGCGTAGCGATTGCATACGCTGAAACTGGCGATCCTGGCCTGCTGGGAGTTGCCGATTTTCAAGGCCGTACAGTTCTAAGCGAGAACGGTCTGAAGCTTTCCCGCGATCTTGCTGAAGGCAAAGCCAAGCCATTCGATTTCAAGTCGATGCTGCTCAGCGACGGGCCTGAGGGTGATGAAGGCGCTGTTGCCGTGTTCCGCCATGGAACTGGCCCAAAACATACCGCACTGGTCGCTAAGAATAGCTCGCAGGGCATGGGCCATGGCCATTTCGACAAGCTTAGCTGGCAGCTTTACGACAACGGCAATGAGATCGTGCGCGATTACGGCGCGGCGCGTTTCCTGAATATCGAAGCGAAAGAGGGCGGACGCTACCTGCCTGAAAATGAAAGCTGGGCGAAGCAAAGCATCGCGCACAACGCTTTGGTCGTAAACGAGACTACCCATTTTGATGGAGACGCTGAAGTAGCAGACACGTTTGCGCCAGAGCAGCTCTACTTCTCGGCTGAGACAGGTTTGAAAGTCAGTACGGCGACCATCAACACAGCCTATGCTGACGTCACGATGACCCGCTCGCTTGTGATGATGAATGTCGAAGGTCTGGACGCACCGGTAACAATCGATCTCATGCGAGCTAACGGGGAAGGCTCGCTAACGTTCGATCTGCCGCTGCACTATTCCGGCCATATTATGGAAACCGGCTTTGAACCGCAGCGCAATGTCGTGTCGCGACCGGTGCTTGGCGCCGATGATGGCTATCAACATATCTGGGTCGATGCGACCGCTACGCCGACAGCAGACAAGGCTTTCATGACCTGGTTGCTCGACGGCAGATTCTACACCTATCGCTTCGTGCCGCAGGACAATTTCCAAGTCATTCTCGCTGAGAGCGGAGCGAATGATCCGAATTTCAATTTGCGCCGTGAGCCTATCGCGCTCCAGCGCATCAGCGATAGTGACCGCGCGACTTTCGTCAGCATCATCGAGCCGCACGGCCTCTATGATGGCGCGACCGAGCAAACCATCGACAGCAGAAGCCTTGTCGCTTCGCTTCGGCATATTGAACAATCGGAATACGACATTGTGATCGTCGAAACCAAAAGCGGCGCAAAGACCGCTTTGGCGATCTCTTACGACAATGACCCAGACAAACAGCACAGCGCTACCATAGACGGACAAGATGTTTCGTGGACCGGTTTTGCTGCGCGGATCAAGCTGGGCGGGGGAGGAAACTAACATGGCCACCAAAGTGCAAAGCCAAAGCGAGGCATTCGTCTCGGCAAATGCGGTCCCGAAAGAGGATGTCGGCGGTGGAATTTCGCGCCAGATTCTCGGCTATGGGCCGGATTTGATGATCGTGCGTGTATGGTTTGAAGAGGGTGCGGTCGGCGAAGTTCACGCGCACCCGCACAGTCAGTCGACATTGGTTGAAAGCGGCAAGTTTGAAGTGTTCGTCGATGGCGAGAAGAAAGTGCTCGGTGCCGGTGACAGTTTTTATATCGCACCACACCTCGACCACGGGGCGGTGTGTCTTGAGCCGGGGGTTCTGATTGATACGTTCAGCCCCGCTCGCGAAGATTTCTTGGGGGAGGGCTGATCCATGAAGGGTAAGTTTCGTTTCTGGATCGTGGGCCTGGTCGCCCTTGCGACGATCATCAACTATATTGATCGCGGTGCACTCGGCTTTCTGTGGCCCGAGATCTCTGAAGATCTCGGCCTGACCAAGACCGACTATGCGATTATTCTCAACGTCTTTACCTTTGCCTACGCATTTGGTCAGACGCTGTTCGGCAAGATATTCGACTGGATTGGTGTCCGGCTTGGCTTCGTCCTCTCGATTGTCGTTTGGTCAGCAGCTACCATTTTGCATGCCTTCGCAACCAACTTAATGAGTTTCGCGATTTTCCGGGGCCTGTTGGGCGTGTCCGAGGCTGGCAACTGGCCCGGCGCTACTAAGGCGAATGCCGAATGGTTCCCGATTAACGAACGTGCTTTGGCGCAAGGTATCTTTAACTCCGGTGCGGCCATTGGCGGGATCGTGTCGGCACCGATCATCGGTGTGCTGTTCGTGTTCCTAGAGAGTTGGCAGGCAACGTTCGTGGCCATCGGTGTGCTTGGTTTCCTGTGGCTGATCCCCTGGCTGATCGTTTACAAATCCGGCCCGGAAGCGCACCCTTGGCTCTCCGAAGAGGAGCGCCAGTTCATTCTGACCGGTCAACGCGATCAGGAAACGAATGAAGTCGCGACCTATGCGCCCGGCTCTGGAGAAATACTCTCGCGCAAAGAGAGTTGGGGCGTCATCCTCGCTTCGTTTTTCCTCGACCCGATCTGGTGGCTGTTTATCGGCTGGTTGCCTCTGTATCTGAACGAGACTTACGGCTTCGGCGTCGAAGAAATCGCCACCTATGCTTGGATACCATATGTCGGTGCCATGCTCGGCGCTTGGTTCGGCGGCCTCCTGGCGCAGAACCGGATTAATGCGGGCTGGAGCGTCAACAAGACGCGCAAGTCCGTCATTTCGCTGGGCGGTGTGATCATGCTGATCTTCTTGTTGGCAACGACACAGGCCTCGACACCGTTCTTTGCGGTAATGCTGATGGCGGCGATCCTGTTTGGGTTCCAGACAGCGGTCGGTAATATCCAGACGCTGCCAAGTGACTATTACAGCGGCAGTTCGGTCGGGACTCTTGCAGGCTATGCGGGTACTGCCGCAAAGCTTGCGGTTGTTCTGCTGAACTTCCTGATCCCGATTTTGACCGTGGACAGCTATACGCCGGCATTTGTTGTCGGCGCGGGGCTGGCGATCATGACGGTCCTCTCGGTGCTAATACTCTGCCCGAATATCAAACCACTCAAACCAAAATCCGCATGATGCGATCAATTCAAACAACAGGGACTACACAATGAAATTTGCAGGCAAGACAGCGATCGTAACCGGTGGCAGCCGCGATATTGGCCGGGCTATCTCGGTCAAACTCGCCAGCGAAGGCGCCAATGTGGTGGTCAATTACTTCAGCAATGAAGCCGATGCCGACGCAACGCTGGCCGCTATTGAAGCCGCTGGTGCCGGTAAAGCTATCAAGGTCAAAGCTGATGTCACAAAGGCCGACGAGGTCGCGGCGCTCGTCAAAGCTTCGCAACATGCGTTTGGTGATGCAATCCATATCCTTGTCAACAATGCAGGCGGTTTGGTGGCGCGCAAAACGCTCGGCGAGATGGATGAAGAGTTCTTCAACTATGTCATGCAATTGAACGTCACATCGACCTTCCTGGCGACGCAAGCAGTTGTACCGCATATGGGTGAGGGTAGCGCGATTGTTAATCTGGCCTCGCTTGCTGGGCGTGATGGTGGCGGGGGCGGTGCTTCGGCCTACGCTACATCAAAAGGTGCCGTGATGACCTTCACGCGCGCTATGGCGAAGGAACTCGGTCCAAAAGGTATCCGCGTCAACGCGCTGTGCCCGGGCATGATTGCGACGGCGTTCCATGACAAGTTCACACCGGATGCAGCACGTGAAAATGTAGCCAACGCGACTGCGTTGCGCCGTCAAGGTCGCGCCGAGGAGACCGCGGACACTGTGGCATACCTTGCATCAGATGATGCGTCGTACATCACTGGCACCAATATTGATATCAATGGCGGCCTCGCTTATTCGTAAGTCTGCCAGCTCTCTAACTCTCTCCCTCGGGACTACTACAATGACGCAATTTCTATCGTTCGGCGAAATCATGCTCCGGCTCAAAACGCCGGGGCATCAGCGCTTTTTCCAGTCGCATGAGTTTGAGGCGACGTTCGGCGGGGGTGAGGCCAATGTCGCTGTTGCTCTGTCGAACTATGGCCTTGATTCCGGCTTCGTCAGCGCTCTGCCGGACAACGACATCGGCGAGAACGCGATCATGGAACTGCGCAAGTTCGGGGTTGATACTGCGCATGTCAGCCGTTCCGGCGATAGGGTGGGTATCTACTTCTTGGAGACAGGTTCCAACCAGCGCCCTTCGAAAGTTGTCTATGACCGCGCGAACTCGTCGATCTGCAATGCAGATGCAGATGAGTTTGATTGGCCGGCGATCTTCAAAGGCGCGAAGTGGCTGCATATAACCGGCATTACTCCGGCGCTGAGCCAGTCGGCTGCTGACCTGTCGATGGACTGCGTCAAAGCGGCCAAGGCGGCTGGCGTCACTGTATCGTGCGACTTCAATTTCCGCGGCAAGCTGTGGAACTACGGTAAGACTGCACCCGAAGTGATGCGTGAGCTCGTCAAATATGTCGATGTTGGCATCGCTAACGAGGAAGACTGTCAGAAGTCGCTCGACATTACGGTTGATGTCGATGTGGAATCGGGTGAGCTTGATACGGCGAAGTATGAGGCGCTGGGCCAGAAGGTGCTCGACATCTATCCCGAGATGCACACCATTGCGATCACGCTGCGTGAAAGCCTCAGCGCTGACCGCAACAACTGGTCCGCCTGTCTGCGCACGCGCGAAGGCGGCTTTATGCTCTCAAAGAAATACGAGCTGACCGATATCGTCGACCGTGTCGGCGGCGGCGATAGCTTCGCTTCAGCGCTCATCTATGGTCTCAACGCTTACGAAGATCGCCAGCAGAGCTTAGAGTTCGCTGTCGCAGCGAGCGCGCTCAAGCACACGATCCTCGGCGACTTCAACCGAGTCACCGTACCAGAGGTCGAGAAGCTCATGTCGGGCGATGGATCAGGCCGCGTACAGCGGTAAACCAACGAACCTATTGAAGAATTAGTGGCGGTTGGGCTGTTGCAGCCCAACCGCTTTTCCTTCTATCCACTCGCGAGTGCGATGTGCCGTTTCATATGATGATCAACATTGCCGAACTCGGCGTCGAAGATCGTCAGGCGCTTGAAATAGTGACCAATCGCTAGCTCATCAGTCATGCCCATACCGCCATGGATCTGGATCGCTTCCTGCCCAACATGATGGGCCGCTTGGCCGATGCGGACCTTCGCTGCAGAAACAGCGCTCTTGCGTTCAACTTCTGACTCACCGAGCTTTAGTGTCGCCAGATAGGCCATCGAGACCGATTGCTCATATTCAACAAACATATCGACCATACGGTGCTGCAACACTTGGAACTTGCCGATCGGCGTACCGAACTGCTTGCGCTGGCGCGAGTATTCGACAGTCATTTCTTGCGCGCACTTCATGGCACCGCAGGCTTCGGCACATTGTGCGGCAGTAGCTTCGTCGACGACCAACTCGATCAGCGGTAGCGCTTTGCCTTCCTCACCAATCAGTGCATCTGCGCCCACTGATACATTCTCGAAGTAGACATCCGAAGCACGGCGTCCGTCGACAGTTGGATAGTCGCGAGTCACGACACCATCAGCGTTTTTGTCCACGACGAATACCGAAATACCATCATGATCACGACGCTCTCCTGACGTCCGGGCGGTTACGATTAAGTGCGATGCCCATGGCGCTGCAATGACGACTGCTTTGTGGCCATTGAGAACATATCCGTCACCATCCTTCTTCGCAGTCGTTTCAAGATCGGCCAGATCATAGCGACCACGCGGTTCGGCATATGCAAATGCATAGACGCGGCTGCCATCGACGATGCCGCCAATATGTTCTTCCTTCTGCTCTGCAGAGCCTGCATGTTTGAAGAAGCCGCCCGCACAGACCACTGTCGGCACATAAGGCTCGACCACCAACCCGCGGCCGAACTCTTCCATTACAACGAGTGAATCAATTGCCCCGCCGCCGAAGCCGCCATCCTCTTCTGAGAAAGGCATGCCGAGCAGGCCCATCTCGGCAATCTGAGCCCAAAGCTCTGGACGCCAGCCGCTGTCGCTCTCGATCACGCCGCGGCGTGTTTCAAAGTCGTAACTTTCGCGCACCAGCCGGGTCAGGCCATCGCGCACCATCGTTTGTTCTTCGGTAAAGTTAAAATCCATTAGAGTCTCTCCGGTGCGGTGCTTACAGGCCCAAAATCATCTTGCTGATGATGTTGCGTTGGATCTCGTTCGAGCCGCCGTAAATCGATGTTTTACGCATGTTGAAAAAGGATGCAGCTGCATGTTGCGCATAATCGGGTCCGATCGGATATTCATTCGATCCAGCATCGGACAGGTCGCGATAATAAGGTGTGCCGTAATGACCAACAGCTTCCAGCGTCAGCTCTGTCAGGCGCTGTTGGATTTCAGTACCCTTGATCTTCAGGATCGAGCTTTCTGGTCCTGGGCCACGACCGGCTTCTTCACCAGCGAGCGTCCGCAGCTCGGTGATTTCCAGTGCTGCCAAATCAATATCGAGTTGGCTGACTTTACGAGCAAAATCGAAGTCCTGCATCAAAGGCTTGCCGTCGAGCAATTCCTTATCCGCGATTTCGCGAAGCTGTTCGACCGCACGTTTTGACCGCGCAACGCCGGCAATGCCTGAACGTTCGTGTGCGAGGAGGAATTTGGCATAAGTCCAGCCCCTGTTCTCTTCACCTACCAGATTTTCAACCGGTACGCGGACATCGGTGAGCCAGGTCTCGTTGACCTCATATCCGCCATCGATCAGCTTGATCGGACGGACTTCAATGCCGGGGGACTTCATGTCGACTAGAATGAAGCTGATGCCTTCTTGCGGCTTGGCTGCATCGGGATCGGTGCGGCACAGGAAGAAGCCCCAATCGGCGTGTTGCGCCAATGTCGTCCAGGTCTTCTGACCGTTGATTACATAGTGATCGCCGTCCCGCACTGCTGTTGTTTTCAGCGAAGCAAGATCGGAACCTGCACCGGGTTCACTATAGCCCTGACACCACCACACATCGCCGCTGCGGATACCGGGCAGGTGCTGTTCTTTCTGCGCTTCATTGCCGAAAGTGTAGATCACCGGACCAACCATCGATGCGCCAAATGGGAGCGGCATAATCGCATTGATCCGTGCGTTCTCTTCCGACCAGATATAGCGCTGTGTCGGTGTCCAGTCGGTGCCGCCATATTCGGCTGGCCATGCCGGAACTGACCAGCCTTTCTCGCCCAGCACTTTATGCCATGCGACCATATCCTCAGGGGACAGATCATCGCGCAGGCCGTCTGCGGAGACATTCTTAGGGTAGTTCTCCTCGATGAAGGTGCGCACTTCGTTACGAAATGCGGTCTCTTCGGTGCTGAAATCCAGATTCATTGTGAGGCTCTCCTGAAGCGTATGAGACGCTACTTACACGTCTGTCAGGAAGAGAAAAGAGGGCTAATCCGATATGCAACGCGGTGCATTTGCACTAGCTTGACTGGCATGGCAGCACATCGCACGAGCAGGCCAACTGAGGGAGAGTTTCGCGTGAAAATGCCACCGATCGGCAAAAGCTGGGAAGACGTAAGGGAAATTCTCATCGAGCGCGGTTTAGGCGATGCCAAATGGCGCGATGGCAAGACTGCGGTCTATGTGTTTAATGCCGGACCGGAAGTCGCTGAAGTCCAGCATGAAGCATATTCACTTTACATGTCTGAAAACGGTTTAGGGCCGATAGCCTTCCCCTCGCTCGCGCAAATGGAGCGTGAGGTTATCGAAATGGCTTTATCGATTCTCCATGGCCCGGACGGTGCGACTGGTGCGATGACATCGGGCGGGACCGACAGCATTACGATGGCGATGAAGACGGCGCGTGATTATGCGCGGGCTACAAAATCGCGCTCTGGCACTGCGAATATCGTGCTTCCGCAATCTGCGCATCCGGCGTTCGATAAGGCGGCGCATTTGATGGATATTGAAGTGCGCCGTATCGCGCTCAAGGAGGATGGCAGCTATCAGGCTGATCCTGCGGCGATGGGCGAAGCCTGTGATGCGCAAACGATCATGATGGTCGGCTCTGCACCTAACTTTCCGCATGGTATTATCGATCCGATTGTGACTTTGGGCGAAGTCGCTGCGGCCAAGAATGTATGGCTTCATACCGATGCCTGTGTCGGCGGATATTTTGCACCATTTGCGCGGATGAATGGTGTGCCGGTCCCGCCATTTGATTTTGAAGTACTGGCAGTGCAATCGATCAGCGCGGATCTGCATAAGTATGGCTATGCTGCCAAGGGTGCCTCAACTGTGCTGTTCCGTTCGGAGGCGTTATACGAGCATATGCCATTCAACATGCGCGAATGGAGCGGGGCGCCGATGCTTACCCCTACATTAGCTGGCACGCGGCCCGGTGGCGCGATTTCTGCGGCATGGGCGGTTATGAATGTGCTGGGTGTTGAGGGTTATCGCGAAAAGCAGCGACTGGTCTGCGAAACGCGCGAACGGGCCGAGGCAGGGTTTAAGACGCTCGGGTTTGAGATCTTGGGCAGTCCGATATTAGGCCTGGTTGCGTTTCGTCATCCCGAGCATGACAATTTTGCAATTTATAGCGAGATGTACCGCCGGGGTTGGTTTACCTCGATCACAACACAGCCGCCAAGTTTGCATCTGATGCTCTCACCCAAACATACTGAAGTGATTGACGATTATATTGCTGATCTTGGCGAATGTACGAAGATCGTTGCTGATGGCGAGCAGGGTGCGAAAGTGGAAGCGCGTTACAGCTGATCGTTGCCGCGGTTGGCATTGGCTTCGCAGAGCTGCTGGACCGTATCGATGTCGGCAAGCAATTTGGGCACGATTGCGACTCTTGTTGCCGATAAGAGCATGTCCCTAGCGCCGGCACTCCCGTCCAATTTAACTAGCTTTGGAAATAGGGCGCGGCCAAACACCGCTGGTGGCGAAACCGCCGTGCCGCTGTCAGACGCAATTACCGCCGAGCTGTCATCTGATCTGAAGGTGTCGATCATCCGTTCACAATGAGTGATCGGAACAAATGGCATATCGGCGAGGCAGATCAGCAGTGCGTCGGCTGATCGTTCCATTGCAACTTCCGCTGCTGTCGCAACCGATGTCCCGAGCCCCTGAGTGGCATTCTCATTCACAGCGATTGCATAGCCCAAAGCGCGCCATTCATCGGCGCAAGGATGGTTGTCCGATGATGCGATCACTACGCGGCTGCCTGCATCCAATGGAGCAAGCGTCGCAGGGATATGCAGGCCCATCATCCGGCCTTCAAGCGGTTGGACCAGCTTGTCTGCATCCCCAAACCGCCGCGATTGACCGGCCGCCAATATGGCGAGGCAGATGTTTAGCTCGCTAGCGTGCGGCATCGCTGAAGTCTTGCCGGTGATACTCTTCGATCACATGGCCCAATGTTGATAGCGCCAGCGTGTCCGGATCGCGAGACGAGTGAAAGAGACCTATGGGAGCATGGATCGCATCAATCGCTTGCTCGCTGCATCCAAGCCCGCGCAGTGCTTCAGTCCTGAATGCATGTGCTTTGCGGCCACCCATCGCACCAAGATAAAAATGTGGCTGTTGCATGGCATGCGCCATCAAGGCGATTTCCCAATCATGGTCGTGGAACAGGAAAGTAATTGCCGTCCACGGATCGGTTGTAATCGGGGCAGTATCGGCTGGTGTGGCCAGTCGCGTGGTCGCGATATCGCCATTGCCGATGCTTTTGCGCAAGTCCTCATCGGGCGAGCAAACCTCGACGGTCAGGTCCATCTGCCGCGCAAGTTTGGCGAGCGATAAAACTGCAGCGCCATGCCCAACAATCATAAGTTTGGGCTCGGGCCAATGACCGATATTGGCGGTTCTGTTTGTTGGTCGATGTTCAGTTCTTCGCCATTCGGACGAGAAACTTGCTTCACCTGATTCCAGTTGAATCCGCAAAGAGAAGGGTGATCTAGCTTCTATAGCCGTCAGGCATTTTCCTATCAGGCTGGCATTCTTGAGCGGCAGGAAATGAATATCCAGCCCGCCGCCGCAGGGCAGTTTGATATCGATATAGCGTGACCCCGAACCGAACCGGACAGTCCGCGCTTTTGCCTCGTGAACAGCTTCAAGAGCCTCGGCAACGACTGCGCTTTCAATACATCCGCCGGATAGTGAGCCGACAAAACTGTCATCTTCGCACACGCCCATATGTGTGCCGGGCCCGCGCATGGAAGAACCCTCGACAGCGATAACAGTAACCAGAACTGCTGCCTGACCGGATGTCAGTCGCTCGTGCAGAAACGCAAATATGCGCCGGTTATCCAACGCGCCGCACTCTTATTCAGTCAGCGAAGCAAGATAGGTGGCAATCGCGGTGCGCTTCTCTGCATCGGCAACTGCGCCCGCAACCATAGTTGTTCCGGGGACTTTCTCGTTAGGATTGGCCAAGAATGCTTCGAGCTCCGCTTCAGTCCAAGTGAAGCCCGCACCGGCCATTGCGTCTGAGTAGGAGAAGTCAGCGAGTGTACCAGATTGACGGCCAACGATACCGAACAAGTTCGGTCCAGCTCCTGATTGTTCGCCTTGCTCGACTGCGTGGCAGGCCACACACGCGGCGAATGCTTTGCGGCCTGCGGTTACAAAGTCATCACCATCTGCGGTTTCAACCGCGGGAGCAGTTTCACCTGGTGTGCGAATTACGATT
This sequence comes from Pontixanthobacter sp. CEM42, assembly GCF_017812015.1. Classification (GTDB taxonomy): domain Bacteria; phylum Pseudomonadota; class Alphaproteobacteria; order Sphingomonadales; family Sphingomonadaceae; genus Pontixanthobacter. The sequence goes on from NZ_JADQTN010000002.1 coordinate 832,284, forward strand.
TGTTCGACAGGCTCTGGGGACTCAGAACTGCAAGCAGATAGCCCGAGTGTAGCGATTATCGTGATTAGAGCTAAACGTTTCATCGTCGGTATCCCGCTAAATCAAGCAAAGTGTTTTGCGATAGGTAATTCGCGAATGCGCTGCCCGTTCGCTGCAAAAATTGCATTGGTCACTGCTGCCGCTGCTGGCGGAAGTCCGGGTTCGCCCGCACCGCCGAGATTATCCGGCGCGCCGTTGATGATTTGCACTGCGATTTCGGGCGCATCATCCATCCGCATCATGTGATAATCGTGGAAATTGCTTTGCTCGACCGCGCCATTCTTGATGGTGATTTCATCATAGAGCGCAGCGGTCAGACCATAGACTATCCCGCTTTCCATCTGTGCGGCAAGCCCGTCAGGGTTCATCGCGAAGCCTGCATCGACGCAGCAATAGATTTTTACGACGCGAGGTTTGTCGCCGGTCATGTCGACTTCGGCCACTTCGGCAACGATGGATCCAAATGAGCGCGCGATTGCAATCCCGCGACCATGTCCTTCGGGCAATTCGCTGCCCCAATCGGCCATCTTCGCTGCGCCGTTCAGCACTGCCAAATGGCGCGGTGAATTCGCGAGCAATTCGCGGCGGAATTCGACAGGGTCTTTGCCTGCTTCATGCGCCAGTTCATCGACGAAGCTTTCTACGAAGAAGCCATGTTGGCTGTGTGCGACAGAGCGCCAGGCGCCAAGACGCAATGGTGGCTCGACCTCTGCGCCGCGAATGGCGACATTCGGGATATCGTAGAATTCCACCAACGGTGCCTCGGCTGGTTCGTCATCCGTGCAGTGGATGTTGTTCCAGCTGACCAACTTGCCATTCTCATCGAGACCGCCGGTGAAGCGGCTAATATCGGCGGGCCGGTAGAAGTCCTGAGCGGTGTCTTCCTCACGTGACCAGAGCATTTTGATTGGATAGCCTGTGGCTTTGGCCAAGCGCGCTGCCTGGTTGGCATATTCCGGAGTCAGACGGCGTCCGAAACCGCCGCCAAGGAAAACGGTGTGCATGGTCACATTGTCGGCGCTAACGCCTGCACCTTCTGCCGCACCGTCGCGCGACATCAAAGGCACTTGCGTGCCGGTCCAGATGTCGCATTTGCCATCACGCACCCATGCGGTGCAGTTCATCGGCTCCATCGTGGCGTGAGCCAAGAACGGGACGCGGTATTCGGCTTCGACCTTTTTTGCGGCGTTCGCGAAGGCATCACTTGCATCGCCATAATCGGCTTTGCTGCTGCCTCCGCTTTCTCCCGCTTCATCAAGCGCAGCTGCGTAGTTTGCGAACATCTGCTCGCTGTCGAGATCGTCGATCTCGGTTTCGGTGTAGGTTGTCTTGATCGTGTTGAGCGCCTGCTGTGCCTGCCAGTAGCTGTCCGCCACTACCGCCACGAAATCACCCATATTGAGGATCTGCAGAACACCGCCCATGCCCTTTGCCGTTGATGCATCGATTGACGCGACGCTCGATCCAACCACGGGAGGAGCTTTGACTGCAGCGTATCGAAGGTTCTCTCCCGCTGGGCCGCCATCAACGCCGAACATCGCGCTGCCATCGACCTTGAGCGGGATGTCCTTGCGCGGGGCTGCTGTGCCCATCAGCTTATATTCGTCAACGCTCTTAATTCGCGGCGCGTTTGGTAATTCTTGTTCGGCTGCTGCGGCCGCCAGGCTTGCATAGGTCGCGGTTTTGCCCGAGCTACCATGCGTCAGCACGCCGTCTGCGGTTGTGATCTCACCAGCAGGCACACCCCATTCTTTCGCTGCAGCCGCGACGAGCATCTCCCGCGCTGCGGCGCCGGCGATCCGCATACCGTTCTGGCCGGTTGCACGGACCGACGAGCTGCCACCGGTGATGTAAGCGCTGGCAAGCTTGGCGACTTGGGTGAACAGGCCATCATAAGTCGGTTCCATGAAGCCGACTGCGTTGGGTTTGTCTGGCAGCGTGCCGGGGCCAACAAACATACGCGCAGCGTGCTGCGACACATAATTACCGTCTGCCGGTGCATCCATTACCCGGACGTTGTCCCAACTGACATCCATCTCGTCAGCAAGCATTTGCGCGATGGTGGAGTTCGCACCTTGCCCCATCTCGCAATGCGGAACGATCGCAGTGACGATATTGTCAGCGTCAATTTTCACCCAGCTATTGACCAAAGCTTCGCCGTCACCGGGCGCGACAATCGGTTTCAATTTGCCGATCGGATTGCCGGTTCGAACGGCAACGCCAATAACCAGCGCGCCGCCAGTTAATACGCCCGCACCGATAAAACCGCGCCGAGTCCACTTGGCCGCTAGGCTGCGTTCTGGCTTGTTCTGTTCTGCATCGCTCATGCTGAGGCCTCCTCAGCAATATCCGCTCCAGTCGCTGTCTCCAGTCCGGCAGCGACTTTAATGGCCTTGCGAATGCGGCCATACATGCCGCAGCGGCATACATTGCCGCTCATATATGCGTTAATCTGTTCGTCAGTCGGGCGGGGTGTTTGGCGGAGCAATGCAGTGGCCGACATGATCTGGCCAGACTGGCAATATCCGCATTGCGGCACTTGCTCGCTGATCCATGCCTGTTGGACTTTGCTCAGCGTGCCATCAGGATCGGCGATCCCTTCGATAGTTGTGATTTCTTTGCCTTCTGCGGCGGAGATGGGGGTTGAACAACTGCGGATCGGTTCGCCATCCAGATGCATCGTACAAGCACCGCATTGGGCAATGCCACAACCGAATTTGGTGCCGGTCATGCCGAGCTGTTCACGCACTGCCCAGAGAAGCGGCATTGCCGGATCGACATCGATATCCTCAGCCTTACCGTTGACGCTGATCTTGACCATTCCTGCACACCTTTTCCACGGCGATCCATCGCCATAAAGTTTCTAGTCGCAACCTAACGCAGTTTCGCGGTGAGGCAAAGGATGGTGTTTGGGCACCGTCCTTACATTGCTTTGGCAGGGCAATAGCGGCTCAGATAGTCACCATGTCCGGGCATGTTCTGCACGAGGAAACGGATCGACTTTTCGATCTCGTCCAGTTCCTGTTTGGTTTTTGCGTCATGCAAGGCATCCGACATTACGTTGTGCCCTTGCATTTCGATACCTTGGCCCATCATAACGGCTGCCCAGCTTGTCTCGGTAAACAGCTCGTCATCTTCCCGGAAAATCTGGCCGTTCAGGCGGAACAGATCCATCTTCTCCTTCAGGCTATCGGGCACGTCCATGGTCCGGCAGTAATTCCAGAAGTCAGAATCGTCGCGGCTGGTGGCTTTATAATGCAAGATCAGGAAGTCGCGGATCTTGTCATATTCCTTGCCGGTCAGCCGATTGAAGGCGTCTTCCTGTGTTTGCGTGACTGAATCGAGCGACAACAAAGACACGAGTTTGTTGATGCCGGTATTGATCAGATGGATTGATGTGGACTCAAGCGGTTCCATAAAGCCAGCGGCCAGCCCAAGCGCGACAACGTTCTTGTTCCAGAATTTCTTCCGCCGCCCTGTAACAAAGCGCAGGAAGTTTGGATCAGCAGTCGGCTTGCCTGCCATGTTGCCGACGAGGATATCATGCGCCTCATCAGCTTCCATAAACTCGCTACAATAAACATGGCCGTTGCCATTGCGGTGCTGCAGCGGGACTTGCCATTGCCAGCCAGCCGAATGCGCAGTGGCCTTGGTAAAGGGTGGGGGCGGACTGCCATCATCGCGGTTGCAGGGCAGTGCGACCGCGCGGTTGCAAGGCAGATAATGCGACCAATCTTCATAGCCGGTCTCAAGCGTCTGCTCGATCAACAAGCCTCGGAATCCTGAGCAATCGACGAAGAAGTCGCCTTCCAAAACTTGGCCATCATCCATTGTCACAGAACTGACGAAGCCGTTCGCGCTGTCCAACGCGACATCCGCAACGCGGCCTTCGCGCCGGACCACGCCACGCTTTTCCGAGTAGCCGCGCAGATATTGCGCATAGCGAGTAGCATCGATGTGATAGGCGTAATTCATCGGCGGCAAATCATCGCGCTGATAATCTTCGGTGCGCGCAAACTTGCCGAAATGCGCCGCCATGGTTTCCAGATTGAAGACCTGGATCGGTCGCTTGTCGCCCTGTTGGCGATGGCTGTGCCAGATATGGTGGAAAGAATTGCCATCAATCTCGTACCCGTAATTGCCGAACGGGTGAATGTAGCTGTCGCCTTGCTTGCCCCAGTTTGAGAACTGGATGCCAAGCTTGAAAGTGCCCTGCGTTTCGGCAAGCATTTCGCGCTCGTCAATTTCGAGCAGCCGATTGAAATCGACAAATGGTGGGATAGTCGCTTCGCCAACGCCGACTGTTCCGATCTGCTCGGACTCGATCAGTGTGATATCGACATCATGCCCTTTCTTGACGTGAGAGAGCGCGGCAGCGGCCATCCATCCGGCGGTTCCGCCGCCTACGATTACTATCCTCTTGATTGCCATCGATGTTCTCTCAATCTTGGTTTGGCGGTCGCGTTATAACGGCCCTCGTAGTGGTAATTGTATCTATCGTGCAACAGTGCCGACAAAAGCTATCCGTTTGTTGCTACGTACACTGCGCCGTCGTTCGAAAGTCACATTTACGTGACGTGGAAATGACAATGGGCCGGTTGGCCTCTCGGAATATTTATAGTGAATATTCACAACAGCTTATCTCTCATTTCAAGCGGCGTTCCAATGCTGATTGGACCGCATTATTGCCAACCATGATAGAGCAAAATCTGCAAATTGTGAACGTTCATTTAGTTCTTGTGAACGCTCACAATTTGAGTTAGGCAGTGGTCATATTCGAGCATAAAACGTGCTGTTTAGACGATTCGGGAGGGTTCTTTGTCTAACCAAAACCAACTTTTTGACGTTCGTACACCGTGGCAGTTGACCGGCCGCATGAAAGCGCTGGGCACTGCATCTAGCCTTGCGCTGTGCATGACGATGGCAACGCCAGCCTGGGCCCAAGACGCCGATCCCGAAGCACCGGAGTCGGAAGAGATCGCTGCGGATGATGTGATCGTAGTTTCAGGCTTCCGTGCTTCGCTTAAGAATGCGCAGGACTTCAAAGAGAACGCCGACACGTTTGTTGATGTGATCACTTCAGAAGATATCGGCGCGCTACCTGACCGTTCGGTTGCTGAGGCACTCCAGCGTGTTCCTGGCGTTAACATCAGCCGGTTCGAGCAGCGCGACGATCCTGATCGCTTCTCGGTCGAAGGATCCGGCGTTATCATTCGGGGTCTCGATTTTGTTCGGTCTGAACTGAACGGACGGGACATCTTCTCCGCAAATGGCGGTCGTCAGCTAAGCTTCAACGATGTGTCGCCTGAGCTTCTTGGCCGGGTTGAAGTCTTCAAGAACGTAACCTCTGATATGATTGAAGGCGGCCTTTCAGGCACTGTCAATCTTGTTACGCGCAAGCCGCTCGACACCAACGGTTTCAAAATCGCCGGTACGATTGAGGGCAATATTGGTGACTTGGCAGAAGAATGGTCACCAGGCTTCTCGATCCTGGCATCGAACACTTTCGACACAAATATTGGTACATTCGGGCTGCAGCTCGCTTACGCCCAATCGGAACTGGTGACGCGTACCGACGCATCGCAAATTACTGACCCTTGCTATCGCGCCGATACACTGGATGGCCCGTGTTTCCGCGTTCGTGCAGTCGGGTCGGGCGGCTTTTCCGGTGGAGCGAACTTTGACGCAACCACATTCCCGCCGGCAGGCGCGGTCTTTGTGCCCAAGGGTGCAGGTGTCCGTACGACCGATCTGACGCGTGACCGGAATGCATTCTCCGCTGTCGGTCAGTGGGAGAGCCTTGATGGCGCAGCTCTGGTGACTGTGGAGTATCTGCGCGCTGAAACAGATGCCACGCTAAACGAATTTTCGGCTCTGGCGCTGGTCAATGACGATGGACTGTTCCCCACAATCGTTCCGGGCACCACGCCGACCTTTAATGGCAACCAGTTCGTGTCGGGCTTCCTGACCCAGAACCAGCCATTTACCGGCGGTTCCGGCATCCCGACCGAGATGCTTCGCTTCCAGCGCGAAGATGAAGCCATGACCGAAGACTTCTCGATCGATATCGAGCTGGCTCCGAGCGATCGCTTGCGGTTCAATGTTGAATTGCAGCACATTAGGTCCGACCGGACCGAGAATGGCTTCATCGGCGCCATGCAGACTTACACAGATCTGTTCATCGATAACTCTGGTGAGACGCCTCTGGTCCAGTTCTTCGAGCCTGGTCAAAGCCAAGTCGCATCCGATCCTGCGTACTTTAACAACCCTGCGCGGAGCCTTTATTGGTTCTTGATCGACAATCAGGTTGCCAATGAGGGCGAGCTGACCAGCATGAAATTCGATGCTGAATATGACGTCAGCGACGATGGCTTTTTCAAGAAAGCACGCTTCGGTGCGCGCTGGTCTGACCGCAATCGTGTGACGCGCAACGCCAACTTCTCGAACTGGGGCAATTTGGGCGCCCCATGGACTGGCCGCGGCGGCAACTGGAATTGCCAAGACTTCCAGGCATTCGGTTGTGGTGGTGCATATGCGTTCGACTTCCCGAATTCTTCCGAAGTCCGTAATCCATTCGGTGACGGCTTCCAGCGTGGCAATGCGCCAACACCATTCGGCGATGGCTCTACCTTCTTCTTTGGTGGTGACGATCTTGTCGGCGACTATCTTGCCGGTGACATTGAAACGCAGGCGAATGCAATCACTGCGTTCACGCTGACGCCAAACGCTTGGTTCCCAATCACTGCACGTAATAACAACGTGCCGGGCGGTGTATGGAACGCGGGCGAAATTTCGGACGTCGACGAAAGCACGTTTGCTGCTTATGCGCGGGCTGATTTTGGCGCCGAGTTCGGTTCGGTTATGCTCGAAGGCAACATCGGCCTACGTTACGTTAAGACGACTGTTCAAAGCGGTGGGTCAATCACCTTCCCGACCGGGCAGGGCTTTGGGGATGGCAATAACGTTGTAACTGTAGCTGAGTTGCAAGCGAGTTGCGGAATGGTCCAGCCAGGGCAGATCGCACCGGGCTATTGCAGTCTATCAGCCGCACGACTGGCTGAGTTCGGCTCAATCTTCACTGGCGAGGAGATCCTCGACAATGCGGACATAACTTATGAAAACTGGCTGCCAAGCTTCAACGCAAAGCTTGATTTTGGCGGCGGCATTCTGGTTCGTGGCGCCGTATCGAAGGGCATTTCACGCCCGGACTTGGCGCTCTATCGGACGGGCGGTGGTATCTTTGATAACACAACCGCTCTGCGTCAGGCTGGTACTTTGGACACTGGCCCGTTGTTCGCCATCAATACCGGGAATCGAAATCTTGGCCCGACTGAGGCTTGGAACTACGACCTGTCGTTCGAATGGTATTGGGCCGATGTCGGCTCGCTGACCATTTCTGGGTTCCTCAAGGACATCTCTGGAATCGTAAACGGTGGCGCCGATGTGCGGACATTTACTAGCCCGACGAACGGGGCAAGCACCGACATCTTGTTCAACACGCCAACCAACAGCGATGGAGGCACGCTGAAAGGTGTCGAGGTCGCCTATCAGCAAGTCTATGACTTCCTGCCGGGACCGCTTGATGGATTGGGTTCGCAGCTGACCTACACTTATGTCGATGGCGGCGCGTTCAACAACTCTAATTTGGGTGCGGAGCAAAGTCCGTTTGCAGGCGATCTGCCGCTAGCAGGTGTGTCGAAACATACGGTCAATGCGACTGTCTTCTACGAGAAAGGTCCGTTTTCGGCACGTGCGTCGTATAATTGGCGGTCCGAGTTCTTGCAGACCCCGCGTGATGTGATCTTCCCGTTCTCGCCAATTTATGGCGAGGCAACCGGCCAACTCGACGCATCGATCTTTGTTGAAGTCGTCGACGGTATCAAGGTCGGTGTGCAGGGTGTGAACTTGCTCGACGAGGTTACGCAGACTTCGCAAGTGATTGACTTCGATGGCACGCGGGTACGGCGCTCTGCCTTCCGCAATGACCGCCGCTTCACATTCTTGGCGCGCTTTGATTTCTAAAGCGGCCGAGAGAACGCGCTAGGAACAGGCGGGCTCTTGTCGCAAGGCAAGGGCCCGCTTTTCGTTTAAGCGCAGTAGCTCTAGACTCAAGTGCATGACCGACCAGTTGAAACCTATTCCAGAGATTGATCGACCAAGCGTCGAGCAGTTCCAGCGCGATATCTACTTCAACGCGCAGCCTGTGGTGATGCGCGGGATTGCGATCGATCTGGAGCCAGTAAGGGCAGCTTCGCAATCGCCGGAAGCGTTGAATGCTTGGCTCAAGGGAGCAGTAGGCCAGCGCGATGTCGGGATTATGGCGGCGAAGTCTGCAGCAGACTCAACCTTTCATTACGAAGATGACCTGATCGATGTGAACTTCGATCGTGATACGATGGACTTTGGCGCATTTATCGATGCGATTATGGCGCCGGTCGAGGGCGATACCAGTAGTCTATATCTGCAGGGAACGGAGGCCTCGAACCTTTCCGAAGGGCTGCGCTCTGCTTTGCGATTACCCTATGCACCCGCGTCGTCCGAACCGAGCGTTTGGATGGGCAACAAGACCACCGCACAAACCCATTTCGATTTGTCGCAGAACATTGCGTTGGTTATCAGCGGCCAACGCCGCTTCACTTTGTTTCCGCCCGAACAGGTCGCCAATCTCTATATGTCGCCGGTTGAAACTGCGCCTTGCGGTACACCGATTAGCATGGCGCGGCTTGACCGGCCCGACTTCCTAAAACATCCGCGTTTTCGCGAGGCGTTGGAGCATGCAGTGGTTGCTGATCTCGAACCGGGCGATGCGATCTTCATTCCATATATGTGGTGGCATCAGGTGCAGGCCAGTGGCCCGCTCAACATGCTCGTGAATTATTGGTGGAACGAATATGATGATTTCGGATCGCCGATGTTCGCCATGCTGCATGCAGTGATGACCGTGCGCGACATGCCGCCTGCAATGCGCTCTGCCTGGAAGGCTATGTTTGATCATTTCGTCTTCGGTGGGGACGATGATGGAGGCGCTCGCTCAATGGACCATATGCCGATCCAATCGCGGGGCGGACTGGGCCCGATCTCGCCTAACATGCGGCCGCATTTATGGCGCGGTATCGCGTCGGGCATCGCCCCGCATCTCGCACCACCTGGCTCGAAACCACGATAGGAATTTCATGATGATCCGATCTGCATCTGCTACCTTGCTGCTGGTCGCCGCGCTTGCAGCTTCCGCCTGCGGCGAAAGTGCTACAAATGCAGATGGCGTGACAGTCAAAGAAGACGGCCTCATTGTGCATGGAACCGTCGGTAGCGAAATCCATACGCCCGATGAGGCCGCGGGTTGGACAAAGGTTTGGTCCGACGAATTTGACGGCGATCAGATCGACTCTGCCAAGTGGGACTACGACGTGGATTGCTGGGGTGGCGGCAATGAAGAACGCCAATGCTATACCGCGCGACCGGAGAATTCCGCGCTTCGTGATGGCAAGCTGGTGATCACAGCACGCAAGGAAGAGATGACCGGCGCGGCCTTTCCGCCTCATATGCGCAGTACGAATGAAGCCGCCACGGCGACCGCGACCAAACCTTATACCTCGGCGCGATTGGTAACCCGCGGCAAAGCGTCTTGGACCTACGGGTGGATCGAAATTCGCGCGAAGTTGCCACAGGGGCAGGGCACTTGGCCAGCGATCTGGATGCTCCCCGAACGCAACGATTACGGCACATGGGCAGCGTCGGGCGAGATCGATATATTGGAGGCGGTCAATCTCGGCATTCCCTGCGAAAAGTGCGAGGGCGGGCGCGAGAATACTATTCTAGGCACGCTGCATTTCGGGGGCGAATGGCCCGATAACCGGTTTACAAGCACAGAGATTGCGCAGCCCGGCTCGCTCGATGACTTCCACACCTACAGCGTAATCTGGAGCGAGGGCCAATTCACTTGGCTGATTGATGGTAAGGTCTACGCCACAAAGACTGCCGACGAATGGTCAAGTGCCGGCTCTGATGGCGCGAATGCACCTTTCGATAAACCTTTCCACTTGATCCTGAATCTGGCGATTGGCGGCGGGTTGCCCGAGGGACGCGGCCTTGGCGGTGTGTCTGACGAAGGCTTCCCGAAAGAATTCGCAATTGACTGGGTTCGGGTTTGGCAATGCGAATCCGATCCTGTTAGGGGTAACGCATGTCCGATTGAGGAGGACAAATAAGCAATGGCGCGCGTTCGTCAGGCAGTAACGATCAAACACGTGGCTGCGGATGCGGGGGTTTCCCTGCAAACGGTCAGCCGCGTCATCAATAAAGAGCCCAATGTTCGCCCGCAAATGCAGGAGCGGGTGCAGGCTTCGATCGACAAGCTCGGTTATGTGCCGTCACTGGCTGCGCAGCGGATGAGCGGTTCGCGCTCTTATCTGATCCTTGCTCTCAACGATCGCGAGCGGACCATTGCCGATTGGCGCGCACGCGAGGGCAGCGATTGGGTTGACCAAATGCTGCTGGGCGGAATGCTCAAATGCGCCGAGTTTGGCTACCGGATGATGTTCGAACTGGTCGACACCCACAATGATCATGTCGAGCGCGAACTAACTGCTGCGATCACGGCATTGCAGCCCGACGGCGTAATCTTGACACCGCCGCACTCGGACAATCCACTGATTGTGAGCCTGCTCGACAAGCACAAGATTCCCTTCGCGCGGATCGGGTCTGCGGGTTGGGCGGTGGGTATCCCGCTGACTATGGGCGACGAGCAAGCCGGAGCCGATGCCACCCAGCATCTCATCGATCTGGGTCATGAGAAAGTCGCGTTCATCTCGGGGCCGGACGAGTATATTCTGAGCAGCTGGCGCAAGACCGGCTGGCAACGCGCGATGGCGGATTTTGGATATTCTACCGACAATCTTCTGGCGAACGGCGACTTTAGCTTTGAGTCCGGCCGGGAATCAGCTTTGCAATTGCTGGACAAAGCGGCTCGTCCGACGGCGATTGTTGCAAGCAATGACCAAATGGCGTTGGCTTGTCTCGAAGTTGCTCGCGAAAAAGGACTGATTGTACCGGATGATCTGTCTGTGGTTAGCTTCGATAATACGCCGATTGTAGCACTGAGCGACCCGCCACTGACAGCCGTTGATCAGCCCATTGCCGAGACGACTTCGCAAGCGGTTGAACTTATCATCGCGGCCAAAAATGGCAATGAGAAGCCGGATGGGCCGATTGTCGTGCCAGCCGGTTTTGTTGTGCGCAGTTCCACCGCACCGCCGCGCGGCTAAGTATAGGTGACAGACGAACACGACCACTCCGCGCAAACAGCACGGTTCTTGTTGCTATATGCGTTGGCAGTGGCCGGTGGCGCGATCGCTTACGTGCCGTTTCTGACTATCGTTATGCCGTCGCGGATCAGCGAACTCGCTGGTTCGGCTGATGTGGTGTGGGTGGCCTATGCATCATTCGTCGGAGCGATTTTGGCGAGCGGCGCGAATATTCTGTTCGGTTGGCTGAGTGACTTGATTCAGAACCGGCGCATCTGGGTGTGGTTCGGGCTGGTGTCATCAAACGCGATTCTGATCAGTTTTCCTTATGTCGAAACGCTTGCAGCGCTGATCGGGTTTGTCGTTCTGTGGCAGATTGCGCTTAATATGATGCTGAGCCCGCTGGCGGCTTGGGCAGGGGACTCGGTGCCCGACAATCAGAAGGGAATTCTTGGAGGATTGCTTGCTTTCGCCCCGGCAATGGGTGCACTTGCGGGCGCGGTTGTCACAATACCGGGCTGGGCAAATTTCTCGGACCGCCTTTCGCTTATCGCAGCGATGGTTGCTGTCTGCGTTCTTCCGGTTCTGCTGTTTGGAAAGCCGACTCGTTTCCATGAGCTTGAGCAACCGTCCGGTCAGGCGGAAGCTAAGCCGTTCGACCCGCGTAAATCCCGCAGAGTGGTTGTCCGGATGTGGCTGTCGCGTTTGCTGATCCAGATCTGTGAGGCCGCGTTATTTGCTTACATCCTTTTCTGGTTCCGCTCGGTCGATCAACGGTTGGGCGATGATGACACAGCGCAAATTTTGTCGGTGGTAATTATCACAGCTATTCCGGTTGCGATGCTCGCCGGCAAATGGGCAGACCGGAATGATCGACCGATCACGCCTTTGTCGGTCTGCGCAGCAGTTTCCAGCCTTGGCCTGGTGTTTATGGCAGTTGCGTCATCTCCTATTGCGGCCATCGCAAGCTATGCCGTCTTTGGTATCGCGTCATCGGTATTCTTGTCGCTGCATACCAGTCAGACATTGCGCGTATTGCCCAAGCCAGAGAACCGCGGGCGTGATCTTGGGATTTTCAACCTCACTAACACGGCTCCGTCGCTGATTATGCCGTGGTTGGTACTTGGTCTGGTTCCGATTTTTGGCTTTCCGGCATTGCTCGCGACGCTCGCCTGTTTTGCGCTAGTCGCATCGATATTATTATGGCGCGTCGGTCAAACTGAATGAAGCTCGGCTGATATTTTTCGTGGTTTCAGTGCTTGCAATTGCCCTTCTAGCCTGTATCAATTGAGAACGTTCACATTTGGGATTGGGGTTAATTGATCATGCGGCGTATTCTTGGAGCAGTTGCCGGTGCAGCACTACTTGCCGGTTGCAGTCAGTATCAAGGCGGGATGCAGAGTGCTGCTGCGACACCTGCACCAGCCGAACCAGTTGCTGAAACGGGCGAGACGCAGCTTGAGGAAATCCTTTCTGCAATGAGTCTTGAGCGCAAAGTTGCCCAGTTGATCCAGCCGCAAATCAATTCCTTCACTGCCGATGATATGCGCAAATATCGCTTCGGTAGCTACCTTAACGGCGGCAATGGCGGACCGTATGGTGACGAGTTCGCGCCTGCATCCGAATGGCTGAAATTGGCCGATGAAATGTGGGATGCGTCAACTGCACCGCTTCCAAATGACGAGCCTGCTATCCCGACAATGTGGGGTACCGACGCTGTTCACGGCCACACCAATGTTAAGCATGCAACGATCTTCCCGCACAACATTGGGCTCGGTGCGACCCGCGATGCTGATCTGGTCCGCAAGATTGGCGCAGCCACCGCGACTGAGATTGAAGTTACTGGCATCGACTGGAACTTCTCGCCAACTGTTGCTGTCGCACGCGATGACCGCTGGGGACGGACTTACGAAAGCTACTCCGAAGATCCGCAGTTGGTTGCCAAATTGGGGGCAGCTCTTGTCGAGGGCTTGCAAGGTGCCAGGGGCGCCGGTGACTACCTCGGCCAAGGTCGCGTCGTGGCGACAGCCAAGCACTTCTTCGGCGATGGGGGCACTGATCAAGGTGTTGATCAGGGCGACGTCAACGGAGATATTGACGAGTTGAAATCAGTTCACGTCGTTCCTTATCCGGCAGCGATCTCTGCCGGTGTCGAAACGATCATGGCCAGCTTCAACTCGATTAACGGTACTAAAATGCATGGCAACAAAGCTCTGCTGACGGGTGTGCTTCGTGATGAACTCGGCTTTGAAGGACTCGTAGTTGGCGACTGGAATGCACATGGCCAGATCAAGGGCTGTACGACATCCGATTGCCCGCAAGCGCTGCTTGCTGGTCTCGATATCTACATGGTGCCCGATGACTGGAAGGACCTGCACACCAATCTGATAAAGCAGGTTCAGGACGGCACGATCCCGATTGCGCGGCTTGATGAAGCGGTGATGCGCGTGTTGAAAGTGAAGCAGCATGCAGGTCTGATTGGTCCCAATGCGGCGAAGCCTTCTGCTCGGCCCAATGCTGGTCAGTACAACAAGCTTGGCTTTGCACCGCACCGCGATGTTGCGCGTGAAGCGGTCGCGAAATCTCAAGTGATCTTGAAGAACAATGGCGTGCTGCCGATCAAGAATGGTGCGTCCATTCTGGTCGCTGGCAAAGGTGCCGACAGCATCGCGCAGGCTGCGGGCGGTTGGACGCTGACTTGGCAAGGCGGCCGCGAGTTGACCAATGACTACTTCCCCGGCGCCACGTCCATTTGGGCTGGTCTGGAAGCAGCGGCGAAAGAGACCGGGGGCACGGCTATATTGTCAGCCAACGGCTCCTACGAAGCGAAGCCCGATGTTGCTATCGTGGTGTTCGGTGAAGAACCCTATGCCGAGTTCGTCGGTGACCAAAAGACGTTGGTATTCTCTGACGAAGAGGGCCTAGAACTTCTGCGCAAGTTCGAAGCTGATGGCATTCCTGCAGTTGCATTGTTCTTATCAGGGCGCCCGATGTGGATGAACCGCGAGATTAACGCCGCTGATGCGTTTGTCGCCTCATGGCTCCCGGGTAGCGAAGGTGCCGGTATCGCCGATGTCCTTTACGGCAAGCGCGAAGCTACCGGGCGGCTCTCGTTCAGCTGGCCATCCGATTGCGGCGGCGCGCCACTCAACGGCGGCGGCGGATTGTTTAGTGTCGGTTATGGCCTTGCACTTGGTGATGCTGCGCCTATGGCGAAGCTCGACGAAACGTGTGGTTACCTGGCTGAAGCCAAATCGGCCACATGGTATGATCTTGGTCGCTTGGCCTCCGGTATCACAGCCAGTGCCGGTGGTGCCGAGCTCGTCAATCTGCGCGGTGAAGCGGGCGGAATTGTTGCCAACGGCTTTGACTACCAACGTCAGGAAGACGCACGCGACATCACATTTGGTCCGGCGGCCAAGCTGACTTTGGCGCAGCAAGGTGAAGGCAGTGGCGATTACCGCATCCTCTATAATCTTGAGGCCCAACCGGCTGGCACCGTGACGGTGACGCTTGGTGATACAGCGATTGATGTTACCGCCCAATTGCGTCTGAGCGCCGGCAAGGGCTGGCGTGAAATGATCATCACCGAAGATTGCGCGCCGCAGCTTGGCAATTCGCTCTCCATCAGCAGCGACGCACCGATTTCGATCAAGATCGCCAGAATTGCGCGGCAAGATATGCCGGAAGGCGCGCAGTGCTCGTTCTGACGCGGTCCTGCAAGGCATTGGCCAATAAAGCTATGGACGTGCGACGTCAGGGCGTTATTTCATAATGTTTACGAGACCGGACAAGGCAAGGGAGTGCCTATGCCCGGCGATGGAGGGGAATTTTCAGTGGCACTAGAGACTTTTGACATCGTTATCATCGCTTTATACGCGATTGCCTTGCTGGGTATTGCGTTGGCGGTGTCGCGGGAACCCGCGGGTCACCAGAAAGATACGGAAGATTACTTCCTGGCTGGCCGCGCTTTGCCGTGGTGGGCTATCGGCGCATCGCTGATTGCATCGAATATTTCGGCCGAGCAAATCATTGGTCAATCTGGCCAGGGATATGCCGTCGGCATAGCGATCGCCGCCTATGAATGGCAGGCCGCGATTGTTCTGATTATCGTTGCGAAGTACTTCCTGCCGATCTTCCTCAAACGGAAAATCTACACGATGCCGCAGTTCCTTGAGCAGCGATACGGTAGCGGCGTGAAGACGCTGATGAGCCTGTTCTGGGTCGCGCTTTATACCGCAGTAAACCTGACGGCTGTGCTGTGGCTCGGTGGTCTCGCAGTGTCCTCGCTGACCAATTGGGATGTGATGACATCGATGATGGCCTTGGCGGCCTTTGCAGCGCTCTACTCACTCTACGGTGGTTTGAAAGCGGTTGCCCTGACTGACATCATTCAGGTTGTTATCCTGGTGATTGGCGGCCTCGCGATCACTTGGATTGCGCTTGACCGGCTTGATGGTGCGGACGGCGCGCTAGCGGGCTTCGGCTTGCTGATGCAGGAAATGCCCGGTCACTTCGAGATGATCCTTGATGAGTCCAATCCTGCCTATTCCGACCTTCCTGGCATCTGGACATTGCTTGGCGGTCTGTGGGTGCTTCACTTCAGCTATTGGGGCTTCAACCAATACATCATCCAGCGTGCGCTGGGAGCGGAGAACCTCGGCGAAGCGCAGAAGGGCCTTGCCTTCGCTGCTTTCCTGAAAGTGCTCGTGCCGTTTATTGTTGTCATTCCCGGCATCGCAGCCGTGATGCTTGCGAGCCAGGGCGTGGTTGACGGCGCAGTGCTGGAGGCAAAATCAGACAGCACCTATGGAGAGCTTATGAAGATGGCTCCGTCCGGTTTACGCGGTCTCGTATTTGCAGCCCTGATCGCCGCGATTGTGTCTTCGCTCGCATCGATGATGAACTCGATTTCGACGATCTTCACGATGGATCTCTACCGCGCCTACAAGCCCGACGAGAGCCAAACGCACTACGTGACCGTGGGCCGGGTTACAGCATTCGTTGCAATGGCTCTGGCACTGGTTCTGGCGCGTCCTTTCATTGGTGGTTTCGAAAGCGGCTTCCAGACGGTACAAGAGTGGACGGGCTTCATCGCGCCGGGCATCGTGATCGTGTTCTTGTTGGGTTTCTTCGACAAACGCGCGAACACTGTCGGTGCATTCACAGCCTTGCTTGGATCGGTGGCAATGAACGTCTTGCTCAAATTCGGTATGCCGGACGTACCGTTTATCATCCGGATTTGGGGTGTGTTTGTCGTTGCGCTGATCGCCGCGATAGCCGTGTCGCGGATGACAGCCAAGCCGGACGACGAACGGATCGTGAAGCTTGGCGATATCGGCTTTGCTACCACTATGCTGTTCAACACGCTGTCGATGCTCGTCATCGGCATTCTGATCGGGCTGTATGTCTGGCTTTGGTAAGGGCTGAATACCCAATATTACGCGTTGCCAGCACTTCTCTCTGCGACTTGAGAAGTGCTGGCATCTTGCCTGCTAGTAAAATTACGGTTCCCTGCTAGTCTTTGATTTGGGCAAAGGCAGGGGGAACGCTTTGGCTGACAGTGATACGACGGGTAATATTGTCGAAAGCCGCTTCAAGGCGTTCGTAAGCTACAGTCACGCGGATAAGGCGGCGGCGCAAAAGCTGCACCGGAAGTTGGAGACGTACCGCCTTCCAAAGCATCTTCGCCAGCCTGAAAGCTCCACCACAGACGAGAAGCCAGTAGATGGCCGCATAGGGCCGATCTTCCGCGACCGGGAGGATCTTCCCGCTGCAGAAGATCTCTCCGAAAGCGTAAAGAAGGCGCTGACAGTGTCAGAGGCATTGATTGTCCTCTGCTCCCCCGATGCGCAGAAATCGCCATGGGTCGCGCGCGAGATAGAGCTGTTTCGCGAACTCCACCCGGATCGCCCAGTACTGGCCGCCATCCTGCGCGGGGAGCCCGAAGAGGCATTTCCCGAGCCGCTAAGACAAGGCGGTGAACCACTCGCTGCCGACCTACGCAAAGAAGGCGACGGCGCGCGCTTAGGCTTCCTCAAAGTGGTCGCTGGCATTGCGGGCGTCCCGCTCGACGCCCTGATCAACCGCGACGCCCAACGCCGCGTCCGCCGCGTGACCGCGATCACAGTTGCCGCCGTCGCAGCGATGGTAGTTATGGCTCTAATGACAACATTTGCACTTCAGGCCCGGAATGAGGCGCAGCACCAAAGGGCCGAGGCTGAGGGGCTGGTGGAATACATGTTGACTGACTTAGCCGAAGATTTGGAAGGAAGCGCCGGTTTGGCAGTGCTAGCGAAAGTCAATCGACGCGCGCTAGCCTATTATGAGGGGCAGGGCGATTTGACTGCACTTCCGCCCGATAGTTTAGAGCGACGAGCCCGAGCAATCGGGCGGCTGGGGAGCGACGCTGAGGCACGTAACGAACTTAGTCTCGCGCGTCGCAACTACTCGGAGCGACTTCGCATAACTGGCGAATTGCTACAAGAGCGACCCCGCAACTCGGAACGTATGTTTGATCATGCTCTCAGCCTGAATAAGCTGGCGGTTTTGGATCAGAAGACTGGAGCAAACGACCAAGCGCGAGCAGGGTTTGAGGAAAGCTGGCAAATTCTCACTCAAGTCAATGCTGCGTCCTCGTCCAACCGAGAGAAAAAGCGTGCAGTAACGTCCGTCGCTGGAAATCTCTGCGCAATGGACGTCATCGAAGAAACTGTAAGTGAGCAGACGCTCAAATACTGTCAGTTAGCAACACTAATCGGGCGCGCTTTGTCGTCTCAATTCGGACGTGCCTCGCGCGACCCGTACAATTTGGTTTTCAATCTCATGTGGCAGGGCGATGTGCTCGACCAATTGGGCGATAGCTCTGGCGCTTCGGCCACGCGCGCGGCCTCGTTGCGGCTATCTGAGGATTTAGTGGAAGCAAATCCAGAAAACCGCAAACTCATCTCACAGAGGATGGAGTTGCTGGGCTATCTTGCCCAGTATCAAAGCCGCGAGGATAATGTTCGGATGCTCCGCGAGGCGATTTCCATCGCTCGAGAACTGATTGCACTCGATCCAGAAAAGACGATCTGGCAAAGCAGTCTAGTTAGTTACGTAGAGAGGTTAGGAGAAATGGAATGAGTTACGAAAGAGTATACTACTTTGAGATCAGTCAAGAAGACACCGGGACTGCCTATTTCTCTCGGAGATGGCGGCAGATTACGATTGGCCGAATGGAGGACGTTGCACGTGATATTCTGGCAGGTAACTTGGACAGCCGCGAATGGAGCGACTTAGGTAAAGTCAGCAATCTGGACGTGGATCTTGATGATGACAAGCACTCGCTCGTCTTCGTCAAACTTCCTGGTGTTGGACAACCCTATGCTGGAACATATTTCGCAAAAGGTCGACCTGTAGTTGATTTGCCACTCGCAGGGATGAAAAATGGTGCACGTCTGATGAGGCATTGTGGGACCTACCCTGAAACAGAAGAGAATCCGATATTGGCGTGGTTTGAGGTGAAAATCTCCGACACGAAAACCGAGGCTTCGCGTGAACGTAGAAACCCGAGCCCAGACCATGAGTTAATAAGGTTTCCTTTCTACTTTGACTTCGTTGACAGGGATGGTGTTTCTCCGGTCCTCAAGGGCAAGCACAAAATTGTTGGGCACTCTCACGATGATGATCATGACCATGATCATAAAGTGCAGCCGTTCTTGCACGACGGAATTCACCCTCCAGGTTCTGGTAGTTCAGCTGGTGGTGACGGAGGCTAACCTTCGACATCATAAATATGACAACTCCCCACCAACTAATCCTACGCCTTGCCCGTTCCGGTTCTCTGGAGCGGGCATGGTCGTTGATGGAGCACCATGGCCTGCTCGACTCCGATACCGACCAGCGTGCGCTGACTTTGCAGGCGCGGTTGGTGAAGGATCGGGCGAAGCGGGTTGACGGGGCGGAGCGGGCGCAGTTGTTTGCCGAGTCTGCGGCGATCTATGCCAAGGCGGGGGCGCTCGAGAATGGCAGCTATCCGCTTATCAATGCTGCCTCGTTATCGCTGCTTGCTGGCCAGAGAGCGCAATCGGAGAAGCTTGCGCGCGATGTGCTGGCTGGACTTGATGCCAATCCTGATGAAGCCGAGACGCCCTATTGGCTCGGCGCAACACGGGCCGAGGCGTTGTTGCTGTTGGGGCAGAAGCCAGAAGCGCGCGCAGCGCTTCGCAAAGCAGTGACCAAACAGCCTGCAGCGTGGGAAGATCACGCTGCGACCATTGGCCAGTTCGAGCTGCTTTGCGGCGAGCTTGATTGCGATGCTGCGTGGCTTGATCAATTGCGGCCGCCCTCTGCAGTTCGCTTTTCGGGCATCATGAATGTCGAGCAGTCGGATCCTGCCGTCGAAGCTCAGATTGCCGATTGGCTAGAGCGTGAGAATATTGGCTTTGGCTATGGCGCACTTGCGGCGGGTTCCGACATCTGGATTGCAGAAGCTTTACTGGAGCGCGGGGCCGAGTTGCATGTCGTGCTCCCATGCGATCGCGCGACGTTCCGAGAAATTTCGGTCATCGCTATCGATGATGCTTGGGAAGCACGCTTTGATACGCTGATGGAGCAAGCAGAAACGGTAGAGTGTTTAGACCAGGCATCGATACCCGATGCCGCCGCGGTTGAACGGGGAGACCGTGTGGCGTTCGGCTTGGCTATGCATCAAGCGGGGCAGCTGCGGTCGAGCGCTAAGCGGCTGCGGATCATTGGTGATGCCGACAATATTGATGAGACTAAGGTTGCCGACGTGGCATTGCTCAAGGCAAGACGCTGCAAGGCGCCAGCATTGCGGCAGGTCGAAACGGGTGCTGAGCTATCCGCTGTCCTTGCTTCGCGACAGGGCGTTAGAACCTTTGATAGTCTGGCCAAAGCATGGGATGCTGCACGCACGAGCGACGCAGTCTGCGCGGTCGATTGGATCGTAGTGCAAGAACACGGCGAACTTTCATCCGCGGTTACTGACCGTTTGTCCGCCATGGTCGGCTGCGCAGAAGCGGGCCAGTGCCTGGCAACGCAAGCGGCGGGTTTTGGCTTGCTCGGACATAGTGACGATGTGCGCGTCGAAAGCGCGGGAGAGATGCGTTGGGCAGGCGGACAGATGCCGCTTTTCGCGCTGCTCTGACCCTCAGAGGATCATATCCTCTAACATCCGTACAGACGTGATTTGCCAATGCGTATCGCCGCGCTCCATCACGCCGCGTCGCTCTAACTGGCTGATCGCGCGCGATGCCGTCTCGCGTGATGTCTGAGCCTGTACCGCCAACGCCGAGACAACAGGCATCGGTGCAATCCGGCCATCGGCTGCGGCACGCGCAAGCAATTCGCTGTAGACCCGTCCCTTGGCAGTGAGCGTTACCCGCGCTGCCAGCCTACCCAGCACATTGGACAGTTGCCCAGCATAAAGCGCCGCTAATCCCGTCGCGATGGATGCATGGTTGCGCGCCAACTCGCGCAGTTGCGCAGTGCCGATTACGAGGAGTTCTACTGCTTCTTGCGCGACTGCTTCTACAGTATGTGTTGTGACATCAGGAAACGCACCGAACACTTCGCCCGGTTCGATGGTTGCGACCTGAGTATATTGGCCCTCGCTACCTAGAGCATGTAGGCTAACGGCGCCCGCCACAACAAACTGGCAGTCGCGGCTTTCATCGCCTTGGAATGCTATTGTGCTAGCGGGTTCGACGGTAGAGAAACGCAGGTTGTCGGTCAGCTGTGCGGCCTCCGCCGGTTCGCAGCCAAATATCGCCTGTACTATGGAAACGCGCTCTTCGCGGTCCATCATTTCCCCCAACCCAGATTAGGGAAGCAATTGAGAGCGTTTACCGGTGGGCGTCAAGGAAGCTTTTCGCCCATTGCGGCCTGCAAGATTTCGTACCAGCTGTGCCGCGTCCAGGTGACTTTGGAAATGTCCGCAGCCTCAGCGATCCGTTCTGGAGTCTGGCTACCGATGATTGGAATTGGGTGCGCGGGGTGCGCAGCGATCCAAGAAAATGCCGCGACTGCACGCGATACACCGAACTCTTTGGCGACGCTGTCGAGCCGTAAAGCTACGGAACGTTCGCGTGTGCTTTCTGCACTGGCAATCCGTCCGCCGCCTAAAGGCGACCATGCTAAGATCGTCATATCGTTTTGCATTGCCTGATCAAATTCGCCATTCTGGAGCGGCTCAAGATGCAGCGGTGAGAACTCCGGCTGGGTCGTGGCCAGCGGAATGTCGAGGAAGTTTTGCAGCGCGCTGATTTGTGCTTTGGTGAAATTGGACACGCCGATCGCGCCGACTTTGCCGCTTTCGACCATCGCTTGCAGTGTCGCAGCCAGCGCCTCCGGATGCGTCAACAGATCAGGTCGATGAACCTGAAACAGTTCGACATGATCGACACCCATGCGTTTGAGCGATGCTTCCAAGGAGGCGTTGAGATATTCTGCGGAGGAATCATACGGCACGCCCGGTTCGATCCCGCCTTTGGTCGTGAGCACCATTTTCCTGCGCAGGCTCGGCTCGTCTTGGAGCACTGCACCCAACAGTGCTTCGGCGTCCCCGAAGCCGTTGTCACCATTGAAGCCGTAAATCGCGGCTGTATCGAACAGAGTAATGCCTGCTTCTAGTGCCGCTTCGATCCGTTCTTGCGGGCTGCAGCCATTATCCTCGGTCAATCGCCACATTCCCCACGCGACGGGAGAAATTTCGGGTCCGCCCTGGTTAAGTGCGTGAGCGGATGGGGCGGGCAGAGGTGTGCTATCGGTCATAGATCGAGTTTCCATTTGTCGTGCTTGACCATGATCTGCTTGAACAGAGGGCTATCAAGGTGCTCGGCCAGCCAGCGCTGCAAATTGGGCAGTGGCTGCGCATCGAACCATTCGCGATCGGTATTGGCGAACTGGCGAATGAAGGGGAACGTGGCGATATCGGCCATGCTGCGCGTGTCGCCGCACAGACATTTCCGGCCCTCGAGACGCGCCTCCAGCTGTTCGAGAATTGCGAAGGCGCCCGCCCGATGCTCTTCGGGATCAGTATCATGCCGGGTCGAATATTTGTAGCGGTCGAGATGGTGTTTGAACGGCCCATCGATCATCGCGATCAGATCGCGATCATCACCGGATAGCCAGCCCTCCGGATCGTTTTCACCCAAAGACCAGCGCATCACATCCACGCTTTCCTCAATCACCGTACCGTCATCCAAAACCACCACTGGGACGGTTCCCTTGGGCGAGGCCTCGAGCATCGCTTCGGGTTTATCGCGCAGCACGACTTCGCGGTGTTCCACTTCGGTCTCGCTGATCGCCAGCGCCATCCGCGCGCGCATTGCATAGGGACAGCGGCGGAAGCTGTAGAGGATCGGAGCGTTTGCTGTTTTAGGCATCGGCGCTCTCCTGCGCATCATCGCCAATATGCGCTTCGCCGCGTTGCCGCGCGAGTTCGGCTTGCTTCTGCCGTTCGGCATAACGCGCGCGTTGTTCGTCGGTTTTGGTGTGATAGCAATTGGGGCAGCTGACGCCGTCTTCAAACAGATCCGATTTCAAATCTTCCGGCCCCATCGGATTGCGGCAGGCGCGGCATAGCGTATGCGTGCCGACTTCCAGCCCGTGCTTCACGCTCACGCGCTCGTCGAACACGAAGCATTCGCCTTCCCAGAGGCTCTCCTCTTCGGGCACGGTTTCGAGATATTTCAGAATGCCGCCTTTGAGGTGATAGACATCCTCCATGCCTTCGCTTTTCAAGAAGGCGGTCGATTTCTCGCAGCGGATGCCGCCTGTGCAGAACATTGCGATCTTGGGTTGTTTCCCGTCCGCCTCAAACTCTACGCGCTTGGCGCGGAACCATGCCGGGAAGTCGCGGAAGCTAGATGTTTCGGGATTGATGGCGCCATTGAACGTGCCGATGCCGACCTCGTAATCATTGCGCGTATCGATTACGATCGTGTCGGGATCGTCGATCAGTTCGTTCCAGTCCTGCGGTGCCACATAGGTGCCAACATCACCGACTGGATCGAGATCGGGCTGGCCCATTGTCACGATCTCTTTTTTGATCCGCACTTTCATCCGCAGGAACGGCATTTTGGGCGCGCGCGCTTCTTTGACCTCGATATTCGCACAGCCGGGGATTGAACGGATATGGTCGAGCACCGCACCGATTCCTTCGTCATTTCCAGCGATGGTGCCGTTCAGCCCCTCATGCGCGACTAGAATGGTTCCGCGCACGCCCTGTTCCTCGCACAACTTGGCGAGCGGTAGGCGGATCGCTTCGCGGTCCTCGAATGGCGTGAACTGATACAGCGCGGCCACGCGGATTGGGCTGCTTGGGGTTACACCTGTCACCTAATACACCTCGGACATATATTTGAAATTCAACATCTATCTTGCTTCTGACAGGGTGACACTTTTGCGAAATCAAAAACTCGTGCGCTCTGGACGTAGCTTGAAATTGGCCCGTCGAGGCGCAGTTTCAACCTAGTCGCAGGCTCCTTAGCAAAATCGCTGCCCGTAGGAAATCCGCACTATTTTGCCTGCTTATTCGGGCCCATAAAGCCGAACAAATGTCCGGCAACTTTGCGCATCTGGATTTCCTCTGAGCCTTCGGTGATCCGGTACCGACGATGGTGGCGATAGATGTGCTCGAATGGTTTGTGCCGCGAATAGCCTATGCCGCCATGCACTTGCATCGCGGTGTCGGCAGCATCGCAGACCAAGCGGTTGGCTTTGTAATTACACATCGACACCTTGTCAGAGAGATATTTGGCGACGTCCGGTTTGGGCATCGAGTCCATCTCGGCTGCCGTTTTCCAGATCAGCAGACGCAGCATCTCCGCGTCGGTCTGCAATTCGACCAGCGGAAATTGTATCGCCTGATTGACCGAGAGCGGCTTGCCAAACGGTTTGCGCTCGCCCGCGAACTTTACTGCTTCATCGATGCAATATTGTGCGGCGCCGAGCGATGAAGCCGCCTGCCGAATGCGGTTTTCATGGACGAAGCCCTGCGCGCAAACGAGGCCATAATCGAGGTCGCCAAGGATCGCGTCGGCTGGGATCCAGACATCCTCAAAACTGATCTTGGGGTGGTCGGTGGGCATATTGAAGGTCCAAAGATATTCACCAATCTCGAAGCCATCGGCACCATAGGGAACGATGAAACAACCGATGCCTTTGGGGCTGCCATCTGCACCCGAATGCCGCGCGAAGACCATGCAATGCGTCGCGACATGGCTGCCGGTGGTCCACATCTTCTCGCCATTGATCAGCCAGCCATCCACGCCATCGCGCGTTTCGCGGACAGCACGGGTTTCCATCCAGGTCGCATCGCTGCCGTGGGCCTCTTCGGTCAAACCGAAGCTCCAACGCATATCGCCTTTTAGCATAGCAGGAATGAAATCACGCTTCTGTTCCTCGGTCCCAAAATCGCGGACCAGCAGTGGTTGGACTAGGTTACCAACGACGCTGCTTTCGTTTTGTAGATCGTTGTGCAGGCCAAGGCCCTTATGCGCCAGATGATGCCGAATTGCCGCCATCGCCAGATTGCTGCCATCCTGGCCGCCAAACTCCTTGGGCAGGGCGAAGCGGTAATGTCCCGCCGCATCGGCGACCCGCCGCATTTCATTGAGGAGTTCTTCCCAATCCTCGGTCGGCAGGCCCTCATTGTCCCAATCGGTCCGACTGTTCTCCCGCCGATGATCGAAGAAACGGATATTGTCATCGCGCTGCTCGATGGGTTTGATCTCGGTCTCGATAAAGGCGTCCAGTTCGGCCAGGTAGTCGATGATTTCGGAGGGCAGTTCGAACATCATAGGTTAGTCTTCTCCGGTCCATTTCTTACGCGCAACGGTGAGGGCGGGGTATTTGGGTGAGTCTGCCGACAACTTTTCGAATACGGAGAAGCGTAGCTCGTAAAGCAGGCCAGGCGAACCAAGCGTTGCTCTGCCCGCCATTATAGCATCAGCCATCTCACCATCTCCCTCAACTGACATGAGTGCATCGTCCCGTGCAATCATCCCGAGCGCGTTTCGTGCGACTGCCAGCTGAAATCTATCGTGTTCTTCCAGCTGGTTCCTAATTGTGCCTAACCACTCAGAGACCGCCTCGGCGAGTTCGCCGCATCTTGCTTCGCCTTCAGGTTCTAGCGGCTCCCAAAGTGAGGGGATGGCTTGCTGCTCGCTCTCCGGAGCATCTTCTTCCAGCAGCATAAGCAGGTCCAACTCCTGCTCGCTGGTCCGCCTCGAAATAACCACACGCTCAAGCATCCGGTCCTCTCCGCTGCGCCAGATTTTCGCCATTCGCAGGCAGCCGAGTGCCCACCAGACAGTGCGATAGACTATCCAGAAGCGGAAACGGTCGTGATCTACACTCTGTCCGCTTGCGGCTTCGTAAGCAGTGAAATAGTCCTCTAGCGATCCGAGGCCCAGAGCTGGGCGATCATATCGGGCAAAGCGCCACACAGCCATGCAGCCGAAGGCTAAATCCTCATGTCGGTCGCCGAAATGCGCAAGTTCCCAATCGAGGACGCCGGTAAGCTGTGAGTCCTGGGCGAGCAGATTCCCGAGACGGAAATCTCCGTGATTGAGTACGAGTTCGACAGGCGTGGGAATATTATCGCGGAGCCATTTCAGGCCGAGTGCTATAATTGGCCTGTTGCCACCAG
This sequence comes from Pontixanthobacter sp. CEM42, assembly GCF_017812015.1. Taxonomy (GTDB): domain Bacteria; phylum Pseudomonadota; class Alphaproteobacteria; order Sphingomonadales; family Sphingomonadaceae; genus Pontixanthobacter. The sequence continues at coordinate 858,225 of NZ_JADQTN010000002.1, forward strand.
CTTCCGTGAACTGTGCAGCCAATTCCTCGACCATTTCCGAATAGTCGCGCTCTGGGACTTTCGCGGGCAGTACATCCTGCCGGATACCGTGAATTTTCGCGAGATTCTGCGCAGCCTGTTTTAGCAGCTGATCTGCTTCATCCATCGCCAGAATGTCACGGGGATTGGGTGTACCTGGGAGGGCGCGCATTACAAATCCGCTGCCTAGATCATCGCTTTCTTCCAACTCGGCGACCACCTCTGGTGCGGTCACACGGGCGGAATGGGCTGCACGGATAATCGCTGCTTCAGTGTCATGGCCAAAAGGTCTGTCCGCCATAAATTCCAGCGTTGGCGAGCGGCGCAGGATATAGGCAGATCCGGCAAAGTTGAAACGCCAGCTCTCCATCGTCGCGCCGCCCGTCAGGCGTGTGCAATCGGTGACTGAGCCCTGGCCGAAGTGGCGCTGCATGAATGTCTGCAAGAGCTGATCGATGTGTTTGGTCACGTTATGCAGAATACCAATAGAGCAGTCCGTCTTCGCTGCGTTGGCCAATGCCGCTGGTTCCAACAGGTTGGTTCGATCCGTCCGTCAAGAAAGCGATCATTGCACCGTCGTCGCCGGCGACTTTCGCCAAGAAACGCGCACCCGCTGCGTTTCGCGCGACCACTACGCCATCGCGCGGCGAGCCATCGCGGTTGTAGAAAACCGTGTAGCTTTCGATTGTGCCTGTGCCCTCATATTGCTCGTCCACTATCGGGGCGGGATCGCGTTTGGCATCGGCGGTGTCTTGACAATCGAAACTGTGGGGGAAGCTGGCGGCTTCCACAGGCTTGTTAGACACTATGATGCTGTGATTATGCGTCGCATAGCCGCCGTTTGCGAACAGCAACCCGTTTTTGCCGCTACTACGCAGCTTTTGCACCATCGCCACGACAGCATGGCTCATATAATTGCCGATGGGGCCGCCGCCGAAAGTCAGCCCGCCGAACACAGTCGCCTCGCGACCCTCAGGCCAGCCAATCACCCTTCGAGCCATTTTGGGGACGCAAGGGAAGCAGGAATACAGTTCCGCATAGTCAATATCATCCAGTGTCATCTGGTTGAGGCGCAGCGTTTCGGTTAGCGAAACTTCCATCCCGGCAGAGTAATCGTAGCGGTCGCGCTGCAGGATATCCTCATCCTCATGTGCCGCTGCGCCGTGGCCGATATAGATGATTTGATCGTCGGGCACGCCGCGCTCGTGTGCCAATTCCAGGCTTGTGACCAAGAACCCGGCCCCTTGATTAACCGACGAATTGGCGACCATAAACTTGGTATAGGGAAACGCGATCGGCCGATTTTCTGGCGAAGGCGTACAAACTTCCTCCGCTGATTTCTCCTCACGTATCCACGCGCCGTCATGCTGCGCAGCAACTTTCGAAAAAAGCGACCAGATTGCGCCACTTTCGGCCTGACCCTCGGCTAGCGTTTGCCGCCAGGCAGCGCGGGTCGCATTTTCGTATAACGGGTAGATATCAACCGGCGCGACCAAGCCGTATTGCTTGGCGTAGCCCTTGGCAGTCCGTTTCTTGCGTTTCCGCATTGTGTTGTGATCCGATGGACTGCCACCCTTTGCCAGCGCAGCCAGCTTCGACGCTGTGCGCAATGCCTCCGCGCCGACAATTGCTGCCACTTTCACGTCACCTTCACCAATCCGGTTGGCCGCTTCATTGAGCAGCATGATTGGACTGTCACCCATCGGCAGCGGTGTTTGATAAGTGTGATCTGGAGAAATCTCCAGTGCCTCCGCCACTGCGCTAGCCACCGGGTTCAGGTGCCGGAATGCGATCTGGTCGACTACGGCCAGCGAGTCCACTTGCGTCAGCCAATTGCCGCCCGCATCCTCATCAGCGCGGCGCAAGGCGGTAGCCATCAGCCCGACCGGATCGAGTCCTTCGCGTGGGTCATCAGACCGGTCATTGATCTGACCGACGCCAATAATAACCGGAATCCGGGACGGATCTCTTGCGATCAAAGCGACCTCTCAATACTGTTTTTGCCTTGTTGCGGGGTGGCGCCTGCGCCGTCAATCCCGCTGGTCGGCCGGTTTGCAATTCCTCAGACAGGCTCTATGCCATAGCCTATACCGAATTGCCGGATCGATGATTGCCAATTGCCCGCAGTAATTGGCTTGACCGGCGCAGAACAAGAAACGGATACATCCTAGCCGCATGAGTGAAAACACCGCGACTTCCGTCAATCCACCGCTGGTGGATCTTCCTATTAAAACTGCCAAATCGGGATTTTACAACGGTTTCAGCACGCTTGTGACTGTGCCTGCGAAAGTGATCATCACACTGTTGATTCTGTGGGTGATTGTTTTTCAGGAACAAGCAAGCGCGGTACTGAAAATCGCCAATACCACTCTCATCCGCGAATTTGCGGGCTGGTACGTTTATCTGGTGGCGTTTTTGATGCTGGTGGCGTTTGTTTTGGCAGTGATCCCCAAGACCGGTGAGCTACGCTTGGGCAATCCGGGCGAGGAACCAGAGTTTTCGCGCTTCTCTTGGTTTGCGATGCTGTTTGGTGCGGGGATCGGCGTGGGCATGTTGACCTATTCCACCGGAGAGCCGCTGGCACATTTCCAGAACAATCCCGATATCATTCGCGGTATGGTGGATCCAATCTCTACCGAGGCTGTCCGACCTGCCTATGTCTATACGTTCCTGCATTGGGGACCTGCTGCGTGGGCGACTTATGCACTTGTCGGCCTGGCCGTTGGCTACGTATCCTATCGGCGCAATCTGCCACTGACCATCCGGTCTTCGCTGGCGCCTTTGTTCGGCAAGGCAATGTCCGGTGTTGCTGGTCACGTGGTCGATATCGTCGCGGTTGTCGCGACGATTTTGGGCGTGGCAGTGACTATGGGTTTCGGGGTCGAGCAATTTGTAGCTGGTCTGAGCAGGCTAGGCTTCGGTGACTGGCTGATGGTGACGAAGGAACCGGGTGCTACGCCGTCCGCCTCCGCGCCGGCGATCATCGTCGCACTTGTTCTGCTGGTTGGCGCTTCGACCCTATCGGCATTGTCCGGCGTCGGGCGTGGGATCAAATGGCTATCCAACCTTAATATGGGGCTGTCATTCCTGCTGTTGGCGGTCTTTATTGTGGCCGGTTCGGGCTTGCTTGGCTTCGGCCTGCTGTTCACTGGCATTTACGATTACATCGTCACGTTGCCGAGTTTGGCGACTACGCTGTGGTCCGCCGATGGAACTGCAACGGGCAATGCATTGGCGCAATGGCAACTTGATTGGTCAGTGTTTTATTGGGCGTGGTGGATCGCCTTTGCGCCATTCGTTGGAATGTTCATTGCCCGCGTATCGCGCGGCAGGACTGTGCGCGAATATGTGCTTGGGGTTGTGCTAGTACCGGCGCTGATGTGCTTTATCTGGATGGCGATTGTCGGTGGAACCGCGATCGATCTTGAGCTGAGCGGAGCTGCCGAGGGGTCGATTTTGGCTGCGGGTATTTCCGATCAGCTATTTGCCACACTGGCGGTGCTGTTCAGTCCGGCTGTCACAACGATCCTCTCGGCGCTCGTGGTGGTGCTTCTGATGACGTATCTCATTACCTCAGTCGATAGTGCTATTTTGATTGTGAATACGATTAATGGCGCAGGTGATGAGGAAGATGAAGTCGAGCGCCGCCACCACATTCTATTCTGGGGTGCGGCTATAGCACTGGTAGTCGGCGGGATGCTGATCCTCGGCGGAACTGATGCGATAGGCGTGACGATGATTATCGGCGCGCTGCCATTCTCCTTCGTCGTTGCCTTGATGGCGATATCGATCATGAAGGCGATCATCTTCGACCTGATCCGCAAAAAGCACGATGTGCCTTGCACAGCAGAAGCGATTGAGGCTGCTGATATTGCAGAAGCGCAATAGTAAAATACGGACTAAAGCCTATCTCCAAAGCAGTTGTGTTGTTAAAATGGCACGGTTTTTCTTGCATTCCGGGAATGGCCGGTGGTGCGGTGGTTTGTCGCGTCTGCCTTTGTTAGGTGAACGCTCACAAGCGCGGAAGGTACGCTTTTTTCGCGCATTCCAATCGATCAAACCCGATAAATTAGCACGCTTCTGTGCCACGGGACGGTCTGACCTAAAGAATAGGCAGGAAAATACATGATCAAATTTACCAGTGGCGCATCGGTCCTTGCGATTGCCGCCCTTACTGTTTCGCCTGCATTGGCGCAGGATACCACTGCCCCGGCTGAAGAAGAGCGCACCGGCGGCGTTGGCGATATTATCGTCACCGCAACCAAGCAAAGCGAAAATCTGCAGGACGTTCCAATTGCCGTTAGCGCGATTGGCGAAGAAGCTTTGGACGAGCTCGCGATTGATACTTTCTCGGATTACCTCGACCAGTTGCCCAGCGTATCGGCTGGCGGTAGCGGCCCGGGCCAAAGCACAATCTATATTCGCGGCCTCGCCTCGACCACGCCAAACCTGACAACTGCGGGTGTCGCCGGTCTGGCACCAAACGTTGCATTGTATCTGGACGAGCAACCGCTCGGTCAGCCCGGACGTAACCTTGATGTTTACGCAGCCGACCTTGAGCGGATCGAAGTTCTTGCTGGCCCGCAAGGCACTCTGTTCGGCGCGAGCTCGCAAGCTGGTGTTGTCCGCCTGATTACGAACAAGCCTGAGATTGGCGTATTTGACGCTGGTGCAAAAGCTGGCCTTTCCTTCACCAAAGGCGGCGAAGCGAACTACAATCTTGAAGCGATGGTCAATATCCCGGTTGCTGACAATGTTGCCGTTCGCGGTGTCGTCTATCACGACCATCAAGGCGGCTACATCGACAATGTCGCAGGCACGCAAACCCTGCGCGATAGCGCACGTTTCCGCCCTGCCGGTACCGTCCGTTCCAACGGTGTAGCAGTCAACGCGCTGCGCGGCGGGTTCCAATCAGATGCAGCAACGCTTGCCCAGATTGATGCCAATGTGAACTTCCTCGCCGCTGACAACTCGGCGCTGGTAGAAGAGAACTTTAACGACACCAAATATACCGGCTTCCGGCTGTCTGGCCTTGTTGAATTCAACCCTGATTGGCGTTTGACCATCTCGCATGCTCAGCAGAGCATCGATTCAGACGGTGTGTTCTTTGCAGACCCGGACTTGGGTGGGCTCGATGATCTGCAGGTCCAGCGTTACGAGGAAGACCGTCTGGAAGACGATTTCTCGAACACTAACTGGACTCTCGAGGGTCGCGTCGCGATGCTTGACGTTGTTTACACGGGTGCGTTTACAACGCGTACCGCAGAACAGCGCGTCGATTACACAGACTATCTGTTTGTCGGTCAGTATCTGCCATATTACATCTGCGATGGTTCGGTCAGCTATCCCGGCGCAGGCGGCCCGACCGGAACCTGTCAGGCTCCAAACTTGTTCGTCACGTCCAATTCGGAAACTGAAGTGTTCACTCAGGAGTTCCGAGTGAGCACACCGCAAGAAGAACGTATCCGCGGTACTTTCGGTGCGTTCTATTCGGACTTGGTGCTCGAAGAGCGTAACGACTTTGCCTATCCCGGGAACATTGCCGCTGCGCCGTTCGGTGCATTCGCGCCAAACTCACCTTTCCCGGGCGGTTTCCAAAGCGCTCAAGGGCCATTTCCGGCCGAAACAGTCTTCCGTAACGACATCCGCCGTACGGATGAGCAGTTCGGTCTGTTCGGGGAAGCGTCTATAGATATCGTGCCTGACCTTCTGACGGTCACATTGGGCGCGCGCTATTACAATATCGAAGTCGACTTTGAGGGTGATGCGAACGCGTCGTTCTGTAACTCCGGCGCGGCACAGGATGCCAACGCATTTGGGACCAATATCAGCGATTTGTATGATGGAGATGGTCAGTTCACCTTCATCGGCAGCTGTAATGCTGCGCTTCGTCAGACATTCAATGCTGGTGACAGCATTGCGGACATTCAGGCCGCTGGTCTCAGTGCAACACAGGCGCAGCAAGTGTTTAACGCATTGGCTGCTCCGGATGTTGCAAAGGCCAAAGGTACTATTCTGAAAGGTACAGCGACGCTGACCCCGACTGAAGATCTGCTGTTCTATGTCACTTATTCGGAAGGCTTCCGCCCTGGTTTGCTCAACCGTCCTGGCGGTGCGACCAATGGCGCGGGCTTTACCGTTCCGTTTGAACTCGAAACCGATGAAGTGAAAAACTACGAATTCGGTTGGAAGATGGATCTGGCCGATGGTCAAGTCCGCCTCAACGGTAGTGCATTCTTCGTAGACATTAAGCGTTTGCAGACAACGATCTTCGATCCAAGCATCACCAACCTGTTCTTCTCGGACAATGCGGCCGATGCAGAGATTAAAGGTGTCGAGGGTGAAGTCACCATTGCACCGTATAATATTGATGGTCTGACCGTAGCTGGTGCGTTCTCGTTCCTTGACACGGAAATTACCAATGTTCTGACGCCGACCACTGATGTGATCGCTGGTCAACCGCTGGCCTATGCTCCGAAATTCCAAGGCAATATGCGGGTCCGCTACGAATGGGCTATTGGTGATCTGACGGCACACGTCATGCCGCAAGTCGCGCATTCCTCGTCGAAATTCACTGACATTATCGAGATCAACAAGTTTGAGTTGGAAGGGTATACGACCTTCGCTCTCAGCGCTGGTATCAAGTCGGATAATTGGTCATTCGAACTCTTCGGTGAGAACCTGACTGACACGCGTGCAGAAATCGCGGGTAACTTCATCAACGACCGGGAGCGGATTACAACCAATCGTCCGCGCACTTTCGGTCTGCGTATCGGCTACGACTACTAAGTCCGGTGGAAACGAATATTGGCGGCGGGCGAGGGGGACCTTGCCCGCCGCTTTTGTTTTCTGCACTGAAGAATGTGATGGCCACCGAAACAGAAACCCAAGCTGATCCCCAAGCTGAACGGCACGCAGAGCAATTGAAGCAGGCGCAGCAGCATCTGCAATCTGGCAATTTTGCTGCGGGTCTAGCTGCGGCTGAGGCGATGCTGGCTGATGCTCCAGCCAATAGCCCGGTCGATACTGATGTGCTCTATCTAGCGGCGGTTGCCGGACGATATCTGAAACGCTTCGATGTGGCTGAAGAATATCTGGCGCAGCTTCACAGAGAGTCACCCGAATATGGCCGCGCGTGGCAAGAGGCCGGCCATCTGGAAAGGGCGCAGGGTAACGCCGATAAAGCGCTCGCAGCTTTCCAGCGCGCGACCCAGTTCAATCCTGCACTCGAGGCAAGTTGGCGAGCTCAGGCTGATATTCTTGCCGCCAATGGTCAATCGGCTGATGCGGCAAATGCCACTGCGCAAGCCGACCGGCTGAAGACCATGCCGCGTGAATTGCTCGCAGCGACCAATCACTTACACGAAGGCCGTTTGCTGCGCGCGGAGGAATTCTGCCGCCACTTCCTGCGTCAAGAGCCCAAACATACTGAAGGGATGCGGTTGCTCGCACAGATCGGGATTAAGTTGGGCATTCTCAACGATGCCGAGTTTCTCCTCGAATGCGCCCGGACATTTGATCCAGACAACATCCAGATACGGCTAGACTACATTGATGCTCTACGTCGCCGCCAGAAGTTCGTGCAGGCTAGGGACGAGGCAGAGGCGCTTTACGCGCTCGGTCCCGACAATCCGCTGTTCCAGTCGCACCTCGCCATCGAGAGTATGCAAACCGGTGAATATGACCGTGCGTTCGAGTTATTCGACGCGGTACTGGCGAAAATTCCTAATGATCCGGCAACGCTGACATCGCGAGGTCATGCTCTGAAAACGGTTGGTAAGCAGGCTGATGCAGTAGAATCCTACCAAAGCGCGTTCGCAGCCAAACCCGATCATGGCGATGCTTATTACGCGCTCGCCAATCTCAAGACTTACTCGTTCTCGGACGACGAGATTGCCGCAATGCGCGCGCAAACTGACCGCACCGACCTAGCTTTCATGGACTGGGTCCATCTCTCGTTTGCGCTTGGCAAAGCCTATGAAGATCGCGCTGATTACGAGCAGTCTTTCCAATTCTATCAGCAAGGTAACGAACTAAAGCGCCGTCAGACGCGCTATAATGCTGACGATATGCAGTCGGAACTGCACAAGCAGGCGGAGCATTGCACCGCCGAACTATTCGCCAAGCATAAGGGGGCTGGCCACGCAGCGCCTGGTCCGATTTTTATTCTTGGGCTGCCGCGGGCAGGCTCAACCCTGCTTGAGCAGATTCTTGCCTCGCACAGCCAAGTCGACGGCACGCTGGAACTGCCCAACATTCTCGCACTGGCGCACCGGCTGCGCGGGCGTAAAGCAGTTGAATCCCTCTATCCGCAAATCCTGCATGATCTGTCGGCCGAACAGCTTGCAAAGATGGGTGAGGACTTCATCGAGAATACCCGCATCCACCGCGAAGACGCGCCGTTCTTCATCGACAAGATGCCCAACAATTTCCGGCATATCGGGCTGATCAAACTGATTCTGCCTAACGCCAAGATTATCGACGCACGGCGCGATCCGATGGATTGCTGTTTCTCCGGCTTCAAGCAGCTCTTCGCTGAAGGTCAGGAATTCACCTATGGCTTGGAAGAAGTCGGGCGGTATTATTCCGACTATGTCGAACTGATGGACCATTGGGACAAAGTGCTGCCGGGCGCAGTTTTACGCGTGCAGCATGAAGATGTGCTCGATGATCTGGAGGGGCAGGTCCATCGGATGCTCGATTTTCTCGGCCTCCCGTTCGAGCAGGCCTGTCTCGATTTCCATAAGAGCAAGCGCGCTGTGCGAACCGCCAGCTCGGAACAGGTGCGGCAGCCGATCAACCGATCGGGACAGGGCGCTTGGCAGCCTTATGAGCCGTGGCTGGGTGCGCTGAAAGCTGCTTTGAAATAGGCAAATTCCCCCAATTCACTGCGACTATGTCCATTCTATACAATATATGAATCTCGATTAGTCATACTTGGCGATACATCGTCAATTGGACTAATGAATAGAGGTCAGAAATATTTGATATCTGAAAAGAACGCAGAATAATTCGGCGTAGAATATAACATCCGGGTCGCAACGCAGTAGAATTCGAACTCTGTCGAGGAGGGAGGTTCCGATTGTTCAAAACCGCACGCATTTTGCGGCGGAGGAGAGGGTGTAGCTTAATGAATAAACATGATCCCATCACGCGTTTCACACCGGCAGAACGGCATCTGATTGATAGCCTTAATGGCAGCCTTAACCGGGGAACGGCACTCGCAGAATTGAAGAAACTGCTTCAAGTTGCCGTCCAGATCGAACTCGCAACGATCCCGATCTACCTCTACACATATTATTCGATCAACCGCACCGTGCACAGCGGTGAGAATATGCGTCCGAGCGATGTGTTTGCCAACAAAACCGGCGGTATGATCATGAGCGTGGCTGTTGAAGAGATGCTGCACATGTCGCTCTCCGCCAACATTCTTTACTCGCTCGGCGAAATGCCGAAAATGTACCAGCTGGCACCGGCCAATTATCCCACTGTTCTGCCTGCGCATCACCAAACCGATAAGTGGCAGCCCGAAGGTCCCGATGGATCGCACGATGTGGCCATCCCGCTAGGCAAGCTGGACTACAACCAGCTCTGGCATTTCCTTCAGATCGAATATCCCGAAACGATGGATGCCGTGCCGGAAAACCATGATTGGAAGACCATCGGTCAGGTTTATTCCTATGTTCGCTGCATCATCGCGACCAAATGGATCGATGACGATGATTTCCGCAAAGGTCCGGTGGAGCATCAGATTCAGAGCTTCAATTATTCGCCCAACAATACCGACACGGTGCACACGAAGGGCAAGTTTGATCCTTGGACACCGGCACCCGAAACGGCCGACCCAGATGCCAAGCCGGTTGAGGGTGAAAGTGCCGCCGCCGGTGCCGTCTATTCCAACGAAGACGACAGTCATGCAGGGGCTACAGAGCTGGTGACGATCCAAGGCAAGGAAGATGCCTATATCGCCATCGATACGGTATGCGATCAGGGTGAGGGTTACGCCCAGCCCCATATGCATGATTTGCCGACGGATGATCCGTCAAAGCACGAATTGTCACACTATTATAAGTTCCTGACAATTCAGGCTCAGTTCGCAGAATACAAGGCCCATATGGAATCGGGCGGGCTGCATGAGAAGTTGCCCAAATATCCTGCACCACCTGCGGCGGTTGAGCCTACCATTGGTTCTGGTGAACTGGCTGAAGTGGTTATCGACTATCCGGAAAATCCGGTCACCCACGATTATCCCGAAGAGCTGCAGCCGATTTCTGATTTCTGTAACGGCGTGTTCCAGTACATGCTGGTTCTCACCGAGACGCTGTATCTGGTGCCGCCGCAAAGTCAGCGGCTGTTCTTCAATGAAGGCATGCACCGTTCGATGATCTGGGTGCTCGACAAGCTGATTAAGACCATGCGCGACATTCCGATCAATGACGGCAAACACAAAGGTAAATTCCTTGCGGCCACGTTTGAAAACATCAATCTCGGCCATCGCGAAGGATCTTTCGACACATTGAAGGTGCTTGGCAGCAAGGCCATTGCGGCTGCTGAGGCGTTGATTGTTTCCGACCCATCAGTCGATCAGCATGCGCAAAGCGTCATCTATTACGTTGAACAGGCGCTGTCGGCGACGGATGCTCAAGGGGCGCCGCAACATCTGCCCGATGTGAAAGCCTTCTGGAACGGCGACAAACCTGCGCCGCATTGCTGAGCCACATACTGAATTGAGAAGAGGGAGTATTTCACATGACTCAAACTCGTAGAGGTCGTGAACATCTGAAGCAGAAGCCCGAGAGTGGACCAGGCGAGCCGGTTCCTACTCCGTATCCCTATGCGAAAGCTCCGGCATTTGTGAAGACTGTCGGGACGCAGCCAGAAGGCCTGCCGCTGCATAGCTGCATGGGATTGAATAGTTGCAAAGGCTCTGACCGGTTCGGGCTGGAGGGACATTTCGATCCGGTGACCGGCGCGCATGTGCAGAATGATTGTGCGGGCCAGGGCTATTGCGCGACTACGCCTGCGCATACCTGCCATGTGCAGAATAGCTGTAAGAACCAAGGCGGCTGCGGGCTATATGGGACATCGAAAGAGCTGGAGAATCCGGCGCATAATGACTGCCGGTCGCTTGGTTCCTGCGCGGTTCCGATCAATGCCGAACGCTTTAGCACCGATGGTGCAAATCGCGGTAAGAGCGTATGGCAACGCGCACGCAAAGTCTTTGAAGAGACGGTTTGGCCGCAAACCCGTGCAGAGCTACTGAACAAGCAATCAATGGGCACAGTCGACACCAACTGCGAGTTACCCAAAGATCTGGGTAATGCGCCTTCTGAGTTTGAAGGCAAGGGTCCGGCCTATCAGTGGATATCCAACAACAACGTCAACCGCAGCAATATGACTGCGTGTGGTTCGAGTGGTACGAGTGGGGCTGGCGGTTGTTCCTAAAGCTGCAATAAAGTCCATCTAATGGATCAGAAAGTCGCGACACACATGCTGCAGTCCTTGCCCAAGCCCGGCTTGGGTTTGGGGCTGCGCAATGTGCATTTCGATCATATTCTGTCCACTTGGCCGGAGGTTGACTGGTTCGAGGCGATTTCCGAGAATTTCATGGATTCAGGCGGCCGCCCCCGGCATGTTCTGGACCAAGTTGCTGAGCGTTATCCAGTGGCACTGCACGGTGTGTCGATGTCTATCGGCAGCACTGATCCGCTGAACTTTAACTATCTCACCAAGCTTAAAGCTCTGGCAGACGATACACGCGCAATCTGGGCCAGTGATCATTTGTGTTGGACCGGTATCAACGGCGCGAACTCGCATGATTTGCTCCCGCTGCCGTTGACCGAAGAGGCATTGGTTCATGTGATCGAGCGAGTGCGGATCGTTCAAGATCATCTCGAGCGACCTCTGATTCTGGAGAACCCCAGCAGCTATTTAACTTTTAAGCAGTCGACTTTGGCTGAGCCGGAGTTCTTTCGCCATCTGGGCGAAGAGACTGGATGCGGTTTCCTACTCGATGTGAATAATGTGTTCGTGAGCTGCTTCAATGCTGGTGAAAGTCCCGCCGCTTACATCGAAGCGTTTCCGTGCGAGCGCGTGGTGCAGATGCATGTAGCGGGACATGAAGATTGCGGTGCCCATATCATAGACACGCATGACCAGCCTGTGCGTACAGAGGTCTGGCAATTGTTCCAGCAGGCTTGGACGAAAACTAGCGGAGCCGCCACTCTGCTGGAATGGGACGGGAATATTCCCGACTTTGCTGAGTGCCACGCCGAGTTGCTGAAGGCGCGGGGCTATATGGGAGACATCCCAGTCGATGCCGCACGCAGCGTGCCACAGCGGTCACAAGCGGGAAGCCACTCAACCCCCATCGACTTCCTCATCCCAGACGCGATGGACCAGACCGAACTGGTTCAGCCGTGACCGCGTCAGGTGATCAGTTGAAAGCAGTACAGCATTGGATGCAAAACGCATTGATTGCACCTGCATCTAGCGACCCTGCAGCGACTGAGCAACTGATCCAGCAACCAGAGACGGGCAACGCAGCGCAGCGGCTCGCGATCTATCAGCGCAGTTATTACGACCGCCTGCTTACGTGCATGCGGGAGCAATTCCCAGCGCTATGTCACGCGCTTGGCCGCGACTTGTTTGACGATTTCACGCTGGACTATCTGCGGGAGAAACCGCCGGAAAGCTACACGCTGTACGACCTGGGACGACGCTTTGCCGATCACTTGGCGGCTTCGCGGCCCGACCGAGACGCACAGGATGCAGATAAAGAAAACTGGATCGATTTCATGATCAATCTGGCGCAGTTCGAGCGGCAGATATTCGTCATGTTCGATGCCCCGGGGAATGAGGGCAAGGCCTTTGCCGACTACGAAACGCCGGATGACAGGCTGGAGCTACAACCATGTTTTGCGATTTGTGCCTATGGGTTCCCGGTTGCACGGTACTATCACGATGTGAAAGCGGAAACTGACCCGTCATTCCCGCCGGCGGAGAGCAGCCAATATGCTCTGGTCCGAAACAATTTCATAACGCGGACATTGGCGATTACCGAGCCGCAACATCGCTTTCTTAAGCTGATGCAGAGTGGGGCGAGCGCACCCGATGCGCTGGTTCAAAGCGCCAGTGATTATGCGCTAGATCTAGGTACAGTGCAGGCAAATTGGGCTGGCCTCAAGCAGAGCTGGCTCGAGCTTGGCTTCTTTATCGAGAAGCGGGCCTAGCCACCGCCTATTTGTAGACCGCTGGCCGCTTCTGCATCATAGCGGCAACGCTTTCGGCGAAGTCAGGCGACGCAAGTTGCTGCGCGAAAAGCTTGCTCTCGGCCATCATCTGCTCTGCTACGGCTTTCCGCTGATTGCGGATCAACGACTTGCTGAGCTTTAACGCCGTCGGTGCAGAATTCGCGACTTGCAGTGCGATCCGCGCGGTTTCATCCGCCAACGCGGCATCGGTGAAGACGCGGGCGACCAAACCAAAATCAAGCGCTTCCTTCGCAGTCAATGCGCGGCCGGTCATAAACACATCATTGGCCACGGCCATTCCGACCGCAGCAGGTAGCAACATCGAGGACGAGGCCTCTGGCACCAGACCCAATTTCACAAATGGTGCGCTCATTGTTGCGCTTTCAGCAGCGTAGACCAGATCGCAATGCAACAGCATCGTTAGACCGACGCCGATTGCAGGGCCATTTACAGCAGCGATAACCGGCTTGGGGCAAGTTGAGATCGCCGCCAGAAAATCCGCCACTGGCGGCGGTCCGTCGCCAGCAGAGCCTGTGGCGAAATCCTGCAGATCATTGCCCGATGTGAAGTAATCGCCATCGCCAGTAATCACGAATGCGCGGGCATCATCGCTCTCACCATACTCGGTGATCGCTGCCGCCATCGCGGCGTACATGGCTTGTGTAATCGCGTTCTTCTTTTCGGGACGGGTGAAAGTCAGCGTGGTTACGCGGTCTTGCGTCGCGATACGGATATGATCGGTCATGTAGTGGCGTACTTTCGAAAATGTGTTCTGCGGCGCCCGTAGCAAACTTATTTGCCAGGCGGCAGCATAATCAGCTTCGATGTCTTGCGTCGGTATTCTTGGTACTCCGGATCATCGCCCCATTTTTTCTTGGCTGCTTTGTCGAGCATTGGAATTCCGCTGACTTTGGTCAGCAGCAGGGTCACAAAGACAGGCGAGATCAAAACGAGGAACCCGCTGCCCGAGAGCACGGGTATCGACATAATTGCAATACCAGCCCAAAGTACGATCTCGCCGAAATAATTCGGGTGCTGCGACCAGGCCCAAAGGCCGGATTGGATGAATTTTACTTCGTTTGCAGAATCGTTGCGGAATGCGCCTTTTTGCCGGTCTGCAATCACTTCGACTGCAAATCCGAAGACCCACACAGCTGCGCCGATCCAGAAGAAGATATCGAGCGGAACGCGGCTGGATGCGGTGATAATTGCAAGTGCAGCAGCGGCTGTGAAAATGACCCAGAGCGCTTGCAACGTCCACGCGACCAAGAACCGCGGTGGATTGACTTTGATCTGGTCGAAGCGTGAATCGTGTCCGCTATCGCTTATCCGCTTAAACAGGAATGTGCCCAAGCGAATGCACCAGATCGCCACCATCGAAGCCGCAACAATTGCTCGCGTATCGAGCGCTCCTGAAAGTAGGCAGGCTGTGGCGATGACCGACAGATATGTAATTGATCCAACAAGATCGTAATATTTCTCAGTTTGGAAAATGGCGGAGGGGACAAACACTGCCCAGTTCACGCCAAACGCAATCAACGCGCAGATCAACATCACTGAATAGCCGCCGGACGTCAAGCCGCCTGCGCCCGCGTACCACGCAAAGGCCAAGCCAATGATTGTAGCAACGGCCACAATGATCAAACTGATGAAAGAACGTTTGCCGCTGGCCATGATATTTATCCCCTTGTGAGCCCGGACATGAAACGTCGCGCGGTCGCACCGGTTCCCTGAGTTCGCGTGTTAGGGGTAGTCCAGTGCTGCAATGCTTGGCAAAGGGGCAGCGATGACCGATGAAATTTCGCCGATCGCTTCCTTAGATGCCAGCCTGCGACTGGTTGACCAGCTAGATCACATTTTTGCTGATTTGGGCAAGGCGCTCGCCGCAGCTTGCGCAAGCGATGGCAGGCTCGATGAGGAGCGCTTCGACGCACAGCAAGTCCTGTCCTACGAATTCGCGCTGGCTGCCGCCGAACTGCAATCTGCGCGCGACTTTCTGAAACAAGTGTCGGTCGGAGCACAGGCCGAGAATGCGGATCTGGCGCTAGTCTTTGCGGGTCAAACGCTTCCGGGCACTTTGGGCCGCTTGGAAGCTATTGCTGCCGGTTTGGGTGCCAACGAGAAAGTCAACGGCGTCCGTCAATCACCAGACTATCTCGCAACTCTTGAAAGTGCCTCACCAGCCAAGCTTTCAGCAGCGGGAGCGCGCGTATGTGCGGGCGGCGACGCGTTCAAGACAATCACGACGAATGATGATGTCGACATGGCCCGCGAAATGTTCGCGCGGTTTGCAAGAGACGCCGTCGCGCCTTTGGCAGAGGAGATTCATCGCCGCGATCTCGATATTCCTGACAGCTTGCTTCGGCAGATGGCGGATATGGGTGTCTTCGGACTTTCCATTCCGGAAAAATTCGGCGGGTCTGCACCCGATACCGGTGAGAATACGCAAACGATGATTGCGGTGACGGAGGCGCTGTCTGAAGCCTCTCTTGGTGCCGGAGGTAGTCTAATTACCCGACCTGAAATTCTAGCTCGTGCGATATTGGCAGGCGGTACCGAGGAGCAGAAAGCAGATTGGTTACCACGCATTGCATCGGGCGAGACGCTCGCGGCAATCTCGATCACTGAGCCCGATCACGGTTCCGATGCGGCCAGCCTTAATCTCAAGGCTAGTAAGGTCGACGGCGGCTGGGTGCTGAACGGTGCGAAGACATGGTGCACTTTTGCGGGCAAAGCCGATGTGTTGATGGTTGTCGCACGCACAGGCAGCGAACCAGGTTTCAAGGGACTGAGCATCTTGCTGGTCGAAAAGCCGCGCTTCGACGGTCACGAAATCGACCATGAGCAGGCCAGCGGCGGGCGCGTGCGGGGCAGGGCAATCGCGACTATCGGCTATCGCGGCATGCATAGTTTCGAAATGTCTTACGAGGATTTCTTCGTTCCGGATTCGCGTGTGCTTGGCGGAGAGGCAGGCCTTGGTCGTGGTTTCTACTTTACCATGAACGGAATGACCGGCGGGCGTATCCAGACGGCTGCCCGGGCAAGCGGCGTGATGATGGCGGCACTATCGGAGTCGATCCGATACGCCAACGACCGGGTAATTTTTGGCAAGGCCCTTAGCCAGCATCAACTGACCCAAGGTAAGATAGCGTCGATGGCGGCGCGGTTCATGGCCAGCCGCGCGCTGGCCTATAATGTTGCGAAACGAATGGATGCAGGCAGTGGCCAGATGCAGGCGAGCTTGGCTAAGCTATTCGCATGCCGCTCCGCTGAATATGTCACGCGCGAAGCGGTGCAGATCCATGGCGGTATGGGCTATGCCGAGGAATATGCAGTATCGCGCTACTTCGTTGATGCGCGGGTATTGTCCATCTTCGAAGGCGCAGAGGAGACGCTGGCGCTGCGGGTGATTGCGCGAGGCATTCTCGCGGATCATTTGAAGGCTGATGCAGGTTAGCGCAGCAAAGCGAACTAGCATTATGTTCTCTATCGGCGTTGACAGCTCAACGCGATCACGCCAATAGGTAATGCGAGTGCTTCGCAATAGCGATAGAATGCCGAACTTGCTTGTTTGACGACCGTCCTTGCGCTTTCGGTAATTTCACGCGAGCGTGCGAGCATGATGGAATTGTGAACTTCTGGAAGGATTCGAAATGAAGCTGAGCGCATTATTGGTCACTGCGCCATTACTGGTTGGTCTGACCGCCTGCAGTGAAATGGGTGGCAGCGGTGCTTCCGGAGGCGATGCGGGCACGCTCGTGGTATTTTCCTCTCGCCACTATGATTCTGATTATGCGCTCTACGAAGCTTTTGAAGAAGACACGGGCGTCGATGTTCGCACCATTGAGGCAGGCGGAGACCTGCTTGTCGAGCGGCTGAAGACCGATGGGGCACGTAGCCCGGCAGACGTTATAATAACGGTTGATGCCGGACGGCTTTGGCGTGCCGAGCAAGAGGGGCTGTTTGCTCCCATAAACTCGAGCGCGTTGGATGAGGCTGTACCTGCAGGTCTGCGGCACCCAGATGGCCTGTGGTATGGCTTGGCCAGCCGCGCGCGCGTTCTTGTCCATGCAACAGACAGAGCTCCGGCAGATCAGATCACTGGTTATGAAACACTGGCTGATCCGGCTTTCAAAGGCCGCGTATGCGCGCGGGCTTCGGGTAACATCTACAACATCTCGCTCCTCGGTGCTTTGATCGACCGCTGGGGCGAGCAGAAGGCGCAGACATGGGCGAACGGCGTAGCAAGCAACTTTGCGCGCGATCCGCTGGGCGGCGACACCGACCAGATCAAAGCGGTGAAGGCCGGCGAATGTGATTTGGCCTTGGTCAATCACTACTATTTCTCCCGCTTGAAGAAGGAAGATCCTAGCGCGGTTGAAGGCCTCGCAGTGTTCTGGCCTGAGGAAGGCCCGGGCATCCACCTGAATGTCTCGGGTGCGGGCGTAGCAAAACACGCTCCCAATCCTGAACTTGCGCAGCGCTTCATCGAATTCGCCATGACCGAGCAACCGCAGCGATTCTTTGCCGAATTGACCAGCGAGTATCCGGTCACCAGCGTTACCTATGACAATCCTGCGCTTGAGAGCTTGGACAATCGCAAAATCGATCCTATTGCGCTGGGCAAACTTGGTGAGAACCAAGCGAAAGCACAGGAAATATTTAACAAAGCCGGATGGCCATAACGCAACGCCTTTCCCCAGCTGCTGAACGGCGCGACCGTAGCGGATGGAGCTTTGATCCAAAGATAGCGGGTATCGCCGGGGCGCTGATTTGTGCGCTTCCGGTGATGGCGCTTGTACCTATGGCGATCGCTGGCGGAGGCGGCCATTTCAGTCACCTTTTCGAGACTGTGCTTGGTACATATACATTTAACTCGATCTTGCTGGTCGCAGCAGCAATGGCAGGCACCACTTTGCTGGCGGTTCCGACCGCATGGCTAACGGCACGCTACGAATTTGCGGGCCGGCGTTTGGCGATGGTGTTGCTTCCCTTGCCGTTAGCTATGCCAAGCTATGTCGCTGCCTATGCGTGGATGTCGATGAGCGTTGCTGGCGGCCCTCTTAACGCGGCTACTGGCGGTCTTTTTCCATCCATAAGCGGGGTTGCTGGGGCTAGCTTTGTCTTCTCGCTATGTTTCTACCCTTACGTGTTCTTGCTCGCACGGCAGGCATTCGCCAGCGAAGGAAGCCATAGTTTCGAAGCGGCGCGCATCTTGGGGGCAGGCCCGTTTCGCGCGTTCTGGAAAGTGGCGCTGCCAATTGCACGACCTGCGATTATGGCGGGATTGGCGCTGGTCGCGATGGAAACGCTTGCTGACTACGGCACCGTCGACTTCCTTGGTTCCCCCACTTTCACTGTAGGCATAATTCGCGCTTGGATATCCTTCGGCGATCCCGAAGCGGCTGCCCGAATGGCGCTTATCTTGGTTATCCTTACACTGGCATTCTTCGGGTTTGAGAGATGGATCCGGCGGCGGCGCAGTATCGCTCAGGCAGGTGGGAGGCATCGCCCAAATCCGCGCGTTCAACTTAGTGGTGGGCGCGGTGCAGTCGCTCTCTTGTTCTGCCTTATTCCGGTAACCCTAGGTCTGTTTGCACCGGTTGCACACTTGCTGCAACTGACGCTGGAAACGCCTCGCCAAGCATCTCCTTGGGCGGCGGTCGGTGGCACTTTGACCGTGGCTTCGCTCTCTGCACTACTGGCGATTGTGATCGGCGTCGGCGCCGCCTATGCAGCGCGCAGTGGAGGGACACTTGCCCGTATCTCCGTGCGAATAGCCCACGCCGGCTACGCCGTGCCGGGCGCAGTGGCTGCGCTTGGCGTGATCGCAATCCTCGGTGCGGCACAAAGCTTGATTGGCGGCATATCGTGGGCGGCGTCGGTGACGATTTCTGGCGGCGGCCTGCTGGCTCTTTTATTCGCGTATCAAGCCCGTTTTGCCGCTGCCGCAATCGGACCGTGTGAAAGCGCTTTCCAGCGTATCACACACAGCATGGATCAGGCCGCGCGATCGCTTGGCGCGAGCCGGTTCGAAGTGATCCGCCGCGTCCACTTGCCGCTGGCATCAAGCGGAATGATCACCGCTGCAGCTTTAGTTTTTATTGAGGTGATGAAAGAGCTTCCGGCCACGATGATCCTGCGCCCGCTTGATTTTGAAACGCTGGCGATCAGCGCGCATCATTTCGCCTCCGACGAACGGCTGGCGCAGGCGGCACTTCCGTCGCTGATATTGGTAGGGCTGGGCATCCCGGTCATGCTTCTGATCGGATGGCTTTCTGAGAGGGAGCAAACATGACCAATCCTACACTTCGTGCGACTGGTTTAACTAAGCTACGCGGAGGCAAGAGAGTCCTCGACAATGTTGATCTGACATTGGAGCAGGGCAGCGTGACTGCAATTCTCGGCCCGTCAGGCGCGGGTAAATCAACATTGTTGCGCGCCATTGCTGGACTGGAGGATCTCGAAAGCGGGACCATTGAGTCCGATACGCAGATTCTAACCAATGGCGGGGCACTCGTGCTCCCTGAACATCGCAATATCGGGATGGTGTTTCAGGACTTCTCGCTATTCCCGCACTTAAGCGTGATTGACAATGTGTTGTTTGGATTGCGCCGCGGTTCGAATGAGGAACGGCGCAGCCGCGCCCTTGCAATGCTTGAACAGGTCCATCTGGCAGGTAGGGCCAATGACTACCCGCATATGCTGTCTGGCGGTGAGCAGCAGCGTATTGCACTGGCTCGCGCTCTGGCACCCGCACCTGATATGATCCTGCTGGACGAGGCATTTTCCGGGCTCGACGGGAAGCTGCGCGCAGAACTACGCGACACCGCCTTGGCAGCAATTGCCGCCCAAGGTGCGGCAGCTCTGATGGTCACCCATGATGCCGAAGAGGCCATGTATATGGCCGATACGCTAGCGCTAATGATCGATGGTCAAATTGTGCAGAGCGGTGCACCGGCTGAGCTCTATTTGAACCCCGTTTCAGCGAGCGCTGCAAGGCTGTTGGGCGAGATCAACGAATGGGATGGGCCGATTGAGAATGGCAAATTGCAGACACCGTTTGGTCCGATTCCCGCAACCGCAAGTGGCTTGAGCCAAGGTATGGCATTGGTCCGACCTGAAGGGATTGATATATCGCTAAATCCTGCGGGCGAATACAGAGCGCAAGACGTTCATGCCCTGGGGGCGAACCTCGCGATCCGCGTCGAAGCTCCCGATAGTACGATCTGGTTGACAAAAATCACTATCGAAAGTGCTGTGAAGGCAGGTGATAGATTGCAGGTCACACTCAATCCGCACTTCTGCACTATCGCTGTGTGATTGCTCCACCAAGAGCTTCCATTTCAAAAGCCTTAGGGACTGTTTGGTGCGGTCGAGAAGACTCGAACTTCCACGGGCGTTAGCCCACAACGACCTCAACGTTGCGCGTCTACCAGTTCCGCCACGACCGCACACAGTCTGCTGGGGCGAGCATGCTTGCCCCGCTTGGTAGGAGCGCGCCACTAGCAAAGCGTCTGACCCCGCGCAAGCGCAGCTTTGCAGTGCAGTTATATTCTTTTGAGAGCCCCTTCAGGCGAGGCTTGCAGCCTAGCTGGGTTTCCAGCCGATCTCTGCGACTTTGGCGCGTTTAGGGACCGAAGTTACCGCTTCGTTGATCGTCAGACTTTCGCCGGGTGCCAAGGTATTCTGGGGCGGGACTACTTCCCACTGATAGACAGGTGAGTTCCGCTCGTCGCGCATCACCACCAATATCGACGGTACATTGCGCGTTTCGCGGCCTGTATTGGTGATTGTGCCGCTAGCCCCAAAATACTCAGAGCCATCGGGCAATGTGCGGCGGTCTTGCTGGTCAGCCGGGAAATCGAGCACCAGATCAGGCTGCGCGACGGCAAAGGTTGGTTTGTTGACCGGCATCCAATCAGGCAGTCCATAGTAGCTTACAGCCAGTACTGTACCGAGCGCGATAAAGGCGAAAAACGCGGCTGCGGCAGTCCATATTTTCAGCGGGTTGCGGCGCGATCGGAACGGTGGTTCGTAATCGAATTGCGACGTTTCGTCGTAATAGAAGGTTTCCGGCTCGGGCTGCGGTTCCGGCTCTGTTTCCACCACGGTTGGTGGCGGGGCTGGGAAATTGTCTGTCGCTGGTTCCGTCTCGTCGGCCGGTTCGTCTTCAACGGACGCCTCCGAATCGGGTTCGGCAGTCTCGGTTGCCTTCGGCGCTGACTTTGGCTCGGGCGCGTGGGTATTCGTGAAACCGGGTTTCACGGGCTCCGACGCGGTTTCGGGCTCTGGAGCGGGCGCTTCCGAAGCGGACGATTCCTCGGTTTCCGGCTCTACAGTCGGAGCATTTTGATACTCACCCAGATCAAGTTCGGGCCCGTCTTGGTGCCAGCTGTGCCGGCATTTGGCGCAGCGTACAGTCCGTCCGTCGACACCAATGGCGGTGTCCGGAACGACATATTTTGTCGAGCAGGCGGGGCAAGCGATGATCATACTTAACCATCGTCTTACGACTGTGTGCGAATCGCAACAAGGCTTAGCGGACTGTGGGCAGGTTGAACGGTGGCTTTTTTCCACACCGAAGGACGGCTATAGGCGCGGCATAATGAAATTTTCCCGCCTCCAACGGCCCGTTCCAGGGTGTTTGCCATGACCGCAGCGGAGGGCGAAGGCGTAACATTTGACAATGTCGGACTCCGCTACGGGCAGGATCGCGAGGTTCTTAGCGATGTGTCTTTCACACTGCATCCGGGTAGTTTCTACTTTCTGACCGGGGCCAGCGGGGCGGGTAAAACCTCGCTATTGAAGCTGCTCTATCTCGCGCAAAGGCCATCGCGCGGTGCGATCCGGATGTTCGGGACCGATGTGATTACGCTTCCTCGTGACCGGCTTCCATCGTTTCGCAGGCGGCTCGGCGTTGTGTTTCAGGATTTCCGTCTGGTTCCGCATTTGTCGGCTTTCGACAATGTAGCGCTGCCTTTGCGCGTATCAGGCGTGCGTGAGGCTGATCTGGTTAAGCCGGTTACTGACATGCTCGACTGGGTTGGTTTGGAGCACCGCCATGATGCGCGGCCTGCTACCTTGTCCGGTGGTGAGCAACAACGTGTCGCTATCGCGCGTGCGGTGATCGGACGTCCCGATATGCTGGTCGCCGATGAGCCGACCGGCAACGTCGATCCTGAAATGGCACTGAAGCTGCTGCGTCTGTTTGAATCGCTCAACCGATTGGGCACGACGGTGATTGTCGCGACTCACGATGTGCATCTGCTCAAGAAAGTTCCAGAGTCGTTGATCATGCGGCTCGATAAGGGACGTCTCAACGATCCGACTGGTGCTTTGCGCTACCCACCCAAAGCGTCCGGAGGCAAAGTATGAACAATGCAGCCTCCAAACCGCCTGCATTAGGCCGAAAGACCGCACGCGGATTGAAACCGTTCCGCGGCGAGCGCGCTGCGCAATTGGTGCCTCATGCCCGGCTGGCTGGCCCCATGCCTTGGGTTATCGCGATCATGGTAACACTCACGGTCATCGCTGCCGCCGGCGGACTGGCGCTCAACAATGTGGCATCCAGCGCGAGAGCGGAACTGGCTGGTGGCGCGACAGTGCAGATCGTCGAAGCATCAACTGAAGACCGAAATCGGCAAGCGGTGGCGGCAGAAGCACTGCTGGCTGAGCACCCTGCAGTGGCGTCCACCCGGCGCGTCCCTGATGAAGAATTGGATGCATTGCTTGAGCCGTGGTTGGGCGTTGGGACCGACAATGAAGCTGTTCCGGTGCCGGCTCTCATCGATGTCCGGTTGCGGCAGGACGCGACCGAGGAAACTCTGGGAACCTTGCGCGGCATATTGGAAGGCGCTGCGCCGTCAGCTCGGATCGATGCGCAGTCGAGTTGGCTCGCACCCGTGTTTTCGACCATCAGCTCGTTGCAATGGCTCGCGGGTATGTTGGTTATTATGCTGGGTCTGACCAGTGCTGCGGCGGTTTGGCTTGCTGCGCGCAGTGCGCTTGGCACCAATCAGGACACTATCGAGGTCGTCCATTTACTGGGCGGGACAGATACACAAATCGCGCGCATTTTCGAACGCTCAATCGGGTTTGATGCGACGCTGGGCGGTGCCGTCGGACTCGCCTTGGGACTCGGTGCTGTATTGTTTCTAGGGCAGGAGTTCACTGCGCTCGGCTCGGGCATGATGTCGGGCGGCGGGCTTAGTGCGCTGGACTGGATATTGATCGCTTTCATACCGTTTGTCGGGGTAGCGATTGCTATGCTGACGGCGCGGATCACGGTCGTTTCCGTATTGAGGCAGATGCTGTGATCAGACGCATTTTCGCCTTCGCCGCGATCATTTGGTTCGCAGGATTTCTGACGTTCACGCTAACGCTACCCGGTCCCGTGGCCGATGACGAAAGCCGCGTAGTGGTAGTACCGACCGGAGCCGCAGGTAGGATCGAACGCGGCTTAGAATTGCTCGAAGCCGATGATGTGCGAACTATGCTTGTCACCGGCGTCGATCCAGAGGTGAAACCGGGTGAATTCGCTGCCCAGTTCGATGTTCCGATGGATGTAATGCAGTGCTGCGTTGTGCTCGGATTCGACGCTGTGGATACGCGGGGCAATGCGACCGAAACAGCCGAATGGCTGAGGGCCAAGAATATCCGCTCCATCCGCTTGGTTACCACTGACTGGCATATGCGCCGGGCCGCTAACGAATTGCGCAACACGATACCGCCCGCGATCACGATTGTTGAAGATGCCGTGCCATCCGAGCCGTCACTGAGGATTCTGTTCCTTGAGTATCACAAATTTCTGGCGAGCCGTGTAATCGGCTTGTTTCGAGGATAGACAACCATGCTTTTGCTGAGAAATCTTGGTTTTTATCTGACGTTCTACTTGGTCAGTCCGTTCCTCATTCTGTGGGCGGTATCTGTCATGCATTTCAGCGTTCCGATGTTCCGCCGTGCAGTGCGCCGCTGGTGCAATTTCCATCGCTGGTGTTTGCGTATCTTTGTCGGCATCACCGTACGTATCGAAGGTGACAAGGCCGAGGGTGCAGTATTCTACGCGATCAAGCATGAAAGCTTTTTCGAGGCATTGGATGCACCCGCGAATTTTCATTGGCCCGCTCCGTTCGCGAAGCAGGAACTGTTCCGTATACCATTTTGGGGTTGGGGTGCGCGAATCTACGGCTGTGTCCCGGTGGCGCGGGAGCAGGGTGCGAAAGCACTCCGCTCGATGATTTCAGCAGCGAAAACACTGTCGGCGATGGATCGCCCGCTAGTGATCTTTCCCGAAGGCACACGCATCCCGCATGGCGAGCGCGGTGAGCTGCAGGCGGGATTTGCCGGGGTGTATAAGCTGATAAAATTGCCGGTGATTCCGGTCGCCGTGAATAGTGGCCCGCTCTATCACCGTGTGTTGAAGCGCCCAGGGACTATCACCTATAAGTTTGGTGATCCAATCCCACCGGGTTTACCTCGTGAGGAAATCGAGGCCCGCGTGCTGGAAGCGATTAACGCTCTCAACGATTAATGGTCGGAGCGCCCGAAATCGGGTCGCGCATCGTCTTGGCCTTGTTCGATAATTGACCGGCGGATGGCGCGTGTCTTAGTGAATAGATCATGCAAAGCATCGCCATCGCCGCGACGGATCGCACGTTGCAATGCGGTCAGATCTTCGGTGAATCTACCCAACATCTCCAGCACGGCATCCTTGTTCGTCAGGAAAACATCGCGCCACATGGTCGGGTCGGATGCGGCGATGCGGGTAAAATCGCGGAAGCCACCTGCAGAGTATTTGATCACCTCGCTGCGAGTCACATCTTCCAGATCGGAAGCGGTACCGACGATGGTGTAGGCTATCAGATGGGGGATATGGCTGGTCACGGCGAGCACGAGATCGTGATGCTCTGCCTCCATCAGTTCGACGTTTGAACCGAGGTTAGTCCAGAATTGACTGAGTGCTTCTACCGTCTCTGTGTGCGCGTCATCGGGCGGTGTTAAAATGCACCAGCGATGCTCGAACAGTTCGGCAAAGCCTGCCTCGGGCCCGCTTTGCTCGGTACCGGCAACCGGATGTGCCGGAATGATGCAGTGATCTGGCAAGGCGGCTCTCAGAGCGTCGGCAACCGATTGCTTGGAGGAGCCAACGTCGCTGATGATCGCACCCGAAGGCAATGCGTCACGAATTGCTTCCGCAGCAAAACCCATTGCGCCAACTGGCACGCACAGAATGATTAAATCGGCGTCTGTGACAGCCTCTGCTGCGCTTTCGTGGACAGTGCCGACAAGTTTCCGTTCTCGGGCTTTTTGGCGAGTGGCGGGATCGGTGTCATACCCTGCACTAACAATATCAGGCGCATGTTTGGCTATCGCCAGACCTATGGACCCACCCAACAAGCCAAGGCCGATGATCGCAACACGCTGGATGGTCGGAGTGTCGCTCATTGTGCGGTCTCTGTTAGTTCACGCAAGATGCGGGCGACATCGGCCATCTGCTCAGATGTTCCGATCGTAATGCGCACGCCATGCGGCAATCCGGCACCCGGTAGCCACCGTGTAGCGTAGCCGCCATCCGCCAGTGCTCTATAGGCTTGTTCTGCAGTTAGATCGCCGTCGAACAGCACCAACAGGAAATTGGCCTTGCTGGGCAGCGGACGTAGCCCGTGATTGCCCAAACTTTCGATCACCTCAACAAAGCGCGCACGTTCCGCTGCATTGTGTTCTCGCGAAGCGGCCACAAAAGCTTGATCACCGACTGCAGCCAGCGCTGCGGCCTGTCCGTGGTTCGTCACGTTGAATGGCCCGCGAATACGGTTAAGCGATGCGATAATATCGGGATGTCCGGTGGCCCACCCAACGCGTTCACCTGCCAAACCGTAAATTTTCGAGAACGTACGTGTTACCAGAACGTTCGCGTTATCGGCTGCCAAGGACAGACCGCCATCATCGTCTTCGGCAGTCAGATACTCGGCATAGGCTTGGTCGAGCACGAACAGCACGTCGGATGGAAGCGCGGCGTGCAGACGGGCAATCTCCGATGCGGCCAGATAACTGCCAGTCGGATTGTTTGGATTGGCGACAAACACCACTCGCGTTTTGCCAGTTATCGCCGCGATCAACGCATCAACATCGGTCCCGTAATCTACGTCCGGTGCAATAACCGGTGTTGCGCCGCACCGCCGCGCGGCAATCTCGTAAACTGCAAAGCTGAAATTGCTGAAGAGAACTTCGTCTCCCGCTCCGGCATAGGCCTGAGCTGCCAAATTGAGCAATTCGTCAGATCCCGTTCCGCAGACTAGCCGGGCCGGATCGATATCGTGCAGCTCACCGATCGCGGTGCGTAATTCGCCGGAGTCAGGATCGGGATAGCCTGCCGGTGCTTTGGCCTCAGCTAGTGCTGCCAAGGCGGCCGGGCTACTACCCAACGGATTTTCATTCGCTGACAGTTTGACCAGCTCACTTCCGTCATCTGCATGTGCTTTGCCGGGCACGTACGCATGGATGGCGTTGATCCAGGGTTTCGGAGAGGGTTTGTGTGACATCTTGGCGGCGCGTTTAACCGCTTTGTAGCGATTAGGACAGAGGGCTTAGCTTGGCCGATTGATACCGCTGATTGCTAGCCCGATGTATGGGCCAATTGACAGGGCAGCCAGTGTGTCGCAAGCCGCGCGGCCATGACGACCAAGCCCGTCTTTGATGCGATCACGCTTCCCCATCCGCTGCCGCTCGATAGCGGCGAAGCGCTTGACGGCGTGTCGATTGCATATGAGACATATGGCGAACTGGCGCCTGACAAGAGCAACGCGATCCTGCTTTGCCACGCACTGACGGGCGACCAATATGTTGCGAGCGAGCATCCGGTGACGGGGAAACCCGGTTGGTGGGAGCGCATGGTAGGTCCCGGCAAGCCGATTGATACGGACCGTTTCCACGTGATCTGCGCGAATGTAGTTGGCAGCTGTATGGGTTCGACTGGCCCGGCGTCTGATGCGCCCGATGGCAAACCCTATGCGATGCGTTTTCCGGTTCTGACCATCCGCGATATGGTGCGCGGACTAATCGGTTTGCTCGATGTTTTGGAGATCGAGCAATTGCACACAGTCGTGGGCGGTTCGATGGGGGGAATGCAGGCGCTGAGCCTTGCCGCGAACTTCCCCGAGCGGGCTTCGCGTATTTTGGCGATTGCCACCACCGCACGGCATTCTGCTCAAAATATCGCCTTTCACGAGGTCGGTCGCCAAGCAATTATGGCCGATCCCAATTGGGCTGAGGGCAACTACTACGCCAGTGGTAAAACTCCCGATGCAGGTCTCGCCGTAGCGCGAATGGCGGCGCATATCACCTATCTTTCGGAAGCGGGTCTGACCGATAAATTCGGGCGGCGATTGCAGGATCGAGCCGAGAAAACCTTTGGCTTTGATGCCGATTTTCAAGTCGAAAGCTATCTGCGTTATCAAGGCAGCGGTTTCACCCGCCGGTTCGATGCGAACAGCTATCTCTATATTACGCGCGCGATGGATTACTTCGATTTGGCGGAGGAGCATGCAAAAGATGGTCAGGAAGGCCTGTTGGCCGATGCGTTTGCGGGAACCAACGCGCGTTTCTGTGTGATCAGCTTCGACAGCGACTGGCTCTATCCCACCGCCGAAAGTCGCCATGTGGTGCACGCTCTCAATGCTGCGGGCGCGCCAGTGAGCTTTGTCGAACTGTCAGCGCCTTTCGGTCATGATAGCTTCCTGCTCGATGTTCCGGAGCTCGACCGGGTGGTGAAGGGTTTCATCGAATGAGTCGTACTCTGCGCCCTGACCTTGCCGTCATTCTTGACCATGTGGAGCCGAATAGCCGTGCGCTTGATGTCGGCTGTGGTGACGGCGTTCTGATGGCGGCACTTCGCGACCAAAAGCAAGTCGATGCACGCGGGATCGAGATCGACGGGGCCTGCGTCGAACGCTGCGTCGCACAAGGATTGAGCGTGGTGCAGGGCGATGCCGACCGCGATCTGTCTTTCTATCCTGACGGCGCGTTCGATTACGCCATCCTCAGCCAGACGCTCCAAACCGCCGAACGCCCCGATCGCATTATGCAGGAACTACTCCGAGTAGGCCGCCGCGCTTTCGTCAGCTTTCCCAATTTTGCCTATTGGAGAATGCGTTGGGCGCTGCTCAGCCGTGGCCGGATGCCGGTAACGCGGCATTTGCCGGTGACGTGGTATGAAACGCAGAATATCCACCATGTGACGGTCAAGGACTTCGAGGCGTTAGCCGATGATCTGGACATCCAGATCGCCAATCGCTGGTTCTTCACTAACGAGCGCGAGATCGGTGAGGGCGGGGCCAATTGGCGTGCAGAATATGCACTGTTCGAAGTTGGCCGCTAGCATTCTGACCTTCGAGGGTACCGATATTGTATCGGTAAGTGATCAGGTCTAGCATCTAAAGAAAACGGTCGCGCGATCATGTTTGTTTGAAACATGAAAAAAGGAAGCGCGCATGAAATCGATCCTTGGAACACTGCTGGCCAGTTTTGCTCTTGCCGGTTGTGTCGTTCAGTCCGATCCGGATACGGCAGAGGTTCGACCGCCTTTTCCTCAATCCTTCGCCTATAATTGTGATCCGGACGGATCGGCGATGCCAACGCTCGGCGCTCCGTGGTTGAGCGAAAAAAGAGGGTATTTGCCGCTCAGATTCGAGAAAGCGCAGACCGAAGATCCGGCAACCACACCGGAAGTGCAGCAATGCCTCTATTACGACTTTATGTGGCGGTCATTTATCGCACTGAATTGGCCCGCCGCACTTCCGGGTCGGCGGGGTGAGCCGGATAGTGGAAGTTCGATTTTTGCAATTGGCGAATTGAATGCAAATCCGACGACAGTTTGGGAAACATACAAAACACCGCAGGATATCTTCACTACGCCTGACCGCTGGCAGTCGCCTGAGGTCGCCAATTGGGGTGATAGTCCGCTTGGCAAGGGACGAGATTTCCTCGCCTTTCCCGATGCCCTGACCGATTATCGCCCAGATGTGCAGCAGCCCTACTTTTTCGGGTCATCTACAGGTCCGTTGATCGACCAAAACCGCAACTATGTGCGCTATGAAGTCGCGGTAAATGAGGCGTTCTTCACCTATGTTCGTGCCTTCCAATATTACGATGCGAGCAAGCAGCGCGATGCAATCACCCGATACCTGTTAGACCCTACGAGTGTAGGGGCATTCCAACGACCGCCCTTTGGCAATGAGCGCGATTTCGACACGTATCTGAGAGACCTACCGGCATATGCCAGGCAAGGTATGGTCGATGTCAAAGCGGCTTGGAAAGTGCTGCCTGAAGGCGAAGCTGAGAACGCCCGATACTTGAAGCGTCGGATTGTGATCGACGGAGAGGGAAACACCCGGCTTTACGGTTTGGTTGCACTCCATATCCTGCGGTACACGCCCAACAATTTCAATGCGGAGAAAGGCATTGATGGCGCGTTTGTGGCTGCAACATTCGAGCATGTCGACAATGTCGCGATCAACTTTGAGCCACCATCCGACAGTACCTTAGCTCCATCCTTCAATCCAGGGGGAGGCCCCAGGTCACACGAGCAAAAGATGTACGGCTTTGACGGTGCGATCCCGCCTTGCCCGGTTGCGGACAAAAGCCCCGGGCAGGCGCCGTGCTCCAGCGGCGAAACCGATGATCCAAGCCGTGATCCGGTCGATGTATACCGGGTCACTGCGCTTACTGAGCCGATCCAAAACATCAACGCACACTACCAAACGAATGTGCTGGGCAAAGACTTCGAAGGCAGCCCTTCAGTAATGCGATTCTACCGCTTGATCGGAACCCAGAACAAGCATCCCGGCCCGATAGACATGTCCGATCCCGCAAAGCGTAATCTCAATGGCCACCAGGGCCCGATCACCGGCGTTTATACCAATACCAACAATCTGATTAACTCTGCGCTGGAGAGCTATACGCAGAAGAATTTTAGCTGCATTCTGTGTCACGCCAAAGCCAAACCGAAATGCACCCCAGAGAAAGCGTTTGAGGAAGATCACTTCAAGATTCTGACATTCCTGCTCAACTCCGCGAAGTTCGAGGACGGTGAAGGCTGTACGCCCGGTGCCGCCAATTGAGGCAGGTTATCGTAATGAAGATGCCCGGCGAAACCCTACACGATGGAACACATGGAACAGGGTCCAAGGGGCAATTGTGTTAAGCGACCAGTCCTGGCGGTGACGTGCCGACATTGGGATCAACGAATTCAAAGAGCGGTAGCAGGTATAACACTTGCATTTTCCGTAGGAAAATTAGTTTGGGGCGATTAGTTTTTGTCCGCAGGCGAAGCTGCCATGTTGCCGACTGTTCTTGTGATGCTGGATTCCAATAACGCTGGTTCAAGCGTAGGGTGTTGAAATGAAGATAGAACTAGCTGCGAACCCCGATGATGCGGACCTGAAAGTGATCAGTGAGGGCATCAAATCCTTCAATCAGCAGCATCTGCCCGACGATGTTGTCTTTGAACCCGACACCAGATTTGCAGTTTTTGCGAAAGATGATGGCGGAAAGGTGGTGGGTGGCATTCGCGCCAACGCCTATTGGAATTACTGTATTCTCGAACTTGTCTGGATTTCGGACGATGCGCGGGGACAACGCGTTGGCAGTCAACTCATGGCTGCGGTTGAGAGTCACTGCCGCACGCTCGGGTTCGAATACATCCGAACGGAAACGCTAAGTTTCCAAGCTAAGCCATTCTATGAAAAACTTGGATTCAAGGTTTTTGGCGAACTCGTAGATTACCCAAAGGGTCACACAACATATTGCCTAGTCAAAAAGTTGTAGAGTCTGTCAACCGCTCCGCATGCCACTTCACATGGTCGGCCATGACGGTCGAAATGAAGTAATAGGAATGGTCATACCCCTCTTGCATTCTGATCTGCGTGGGGATGCCCGCTTTTTTGCAAGCGAGGGCGAGGAGACCGGTCTTGAGTTGGTCTTTCAGGAAGTCGTCGGCTGTTCCTTGGTCGACCAACAAGTTCGGAAGTTTCGCTCCGTCTTCGATCAGCGCACAGGCATCATATTCACGCCATGCATCGCGGTCATCTCCGATGTATCCGTTGAGCGCTTTCTCGCCCCACGAGCAGTTCAGCGGACTGACAATCGGTGCGAAGGCGCTGACGCTTTTGAAGCGGTCGGGATTGCGCAAAGACGCCCTCAACGCGATGGTCAATGCGCCATGGCCGCCCATCGAGTGGCCGGTGATCCCTTGGCGCTCCATATCGGCAGTGGGGAATTGGGTGGCTATCAGTGAGGGAAGTTCGCGCTCAATATAACTGCGCATGCGGAAGTTTTTGGCCCATGGCTCCTGCGTCGCATCGACATAGAAGCCTGCACCTTGACCGAAATCATACGCCTCGTCATTGGGCACATCCTGTCCGCCCAAATCTTGGCCACGAGGTGACGTGTCGGGCGCAATGAATATCACGCCATGCTCGGCGCATGCGGCGCGGAATTCGCCCTTCTCGGTGACATTGGCATGGGTACAAGTGAGGCCGGATAGATACCACAATACAGGCAGCTTTGCGCCTTCCGTGTGAGGCGGAACGTACACCGAGAATGTCATATCCGTGCCGGTCTCTTGCGAGTGATGCGAATAGACGCCTTGCACGCCGCCAAAGGCGCGGTTCTCGGCCACAGTTTCGAGTGTCATACGATCAGCTTGTTCACTACATTGGTCAGATTATGAGCGACCAAGGGTAAAGCGATGCTGCCCGTGCGCAAGCGAATATACATCATTAGCGCGCCCAGAATGCCGGTAAAGATCAGCGCGACCAGATCGAACTGGCTGCCATCGGTGCTGAAGAAGAACGAATGTCCGAACGCGAAGATGATCGTCACGGCGACGCCTGCCCAGCGCCAGCCATGCTTCACATTTTCCAATGCAGCAGCCACCAGCGCGAGCAACAATCCACGGAACAGCAGTTCCTCGTCAATGCCGGGAATCGTTGCTTGATAGAGAAGCGTTTCGGTACTCGGCGGCTCATTATTGCCGAACAGCAATTGGAGAGTTGTGACCAGTGCGACCATCGCGCCGGTCGCAATCAAAGCAGGTCCTATCGAGCCTTCATTCTGTTTGAGCGTCAGTCCGAGCCGCTCATTGGTAAGCCAGCCAGTTGCACGCTTCAGGACCAGGATCATCAGGATCGTGGTGATGATCGCGGCAATCTTGCCGGTCCAATTATATTGCGTATTTTCGAGCAGGGCGATGCCTTCAAGCGGCGGTGCCCAGAACACGACCATTGAATAGACTGAAAATGCAGCGACTGCTCCGCCGATCCAGCGCCAGTCAATTGTGTCTTTGCCGATGAATTGCAGAACCATCAGTAGGCCGACCACGGGCCCCCACCAGATCGGCATCGAGATAAACAGGTCCATATGCGTGTCCCCCAAATGCACTTGCGGCGCTGTATTACATGAATAATACAGCGCCGCAAGTTTGTGAGTGGCAGATGGCTGTTTAGGGTTAGCCCATCCGCATCATGGTGCAGACTTTGTTGCCCGCCGGATCGCGCAGATAGGCGAGGTGCATTTGCATGCCGCCGCCTTCGCGAATGCCCGGTGGGTCTTCAATCGCGGTGCCGCCATTGGCCACGCCCGCGGCGTGCCATGCCTCCGCCATTTCTGGGCTGTCGACAGCGAAGCCGATAGTGCCACCATTGGCGTGGCAGGCAGGCTGCCCGTCAATCGGCTTGGTCACAATGAAGATGCTGCCATCTTTGATATACATCACACGACCTTTGGGATCGACAGATCCCTCGCGACCGCCCAGTGCGATGAAGCAGGCGTCATAGAACTTTTTGGCGGCGTCGATATCATCGGCACCGACCATTACATGGCTGAACATTGGGTATTCTCCTGTGAGTGGATACGCTTAGCTAGGGCGGTGAATGCCGCAGATTTTGTGGCCGTCAGGATCAGTGAAATAGCACAGATACATTGGCCCCATGCTGCCATCACGCAGGCCCGGAGGGTCTTCGATGCTGGTGCCGCCATTGGCGATTGCAACATCGTGCAATTCCTGAATTTGCTCGGGCGAGTTGCAAGCAAAGCCGATCGTGCTTCCGTTGGATGGCTCGACCGGCTTGCCGTTGATCGGCTCGCTGATGCTGAAGGTTGATCCGTCATGGCTGTAAAACAAACGCGTTTGACCGGTGTCATTCACATGGGCCATCGGCTCGCCCGCGCCAAGCACGCCCAGCACGGCATTGTAGAAACTCTTCGACTTCTCAATGTCGGCAGAGCCAATCATAATATGGTTCAGCATTCTTCTCTCCTTTGACGTGTTTTCTTACAGTTCGATAGCCTTGGTGGCCGTAGCATGGTCGCCAGTGTTGGCAGTGTCTTTGGGGTCGATGATGATCATTTCGACTTCACCGTCTAACGCGCGAGGCCGGTGTTCGGTCCCGCGTGGAACAACAATCATCTGGCCGGCGCCGAGTGTTTCAGTACGATCTCGAAATTCCATTGTCAGCGTGCCTTTGATGACCAGAAACAGCTCGTCGCTGTCGGGATGGCTGTGCCATTGAAAGTCACCCTCTGCTTTTGCGAGGCGCACTTCATTGTCGTTGTAACGCGCAACAATGCGCGGAGCCCAATGGTCGTTGAACTGGCCGAACTTATCGGCAAGATCGACTTTCGATGGAGAGGGCGGGGATGAGGGCTCTGGCATCAGTCTTCCTTCGGCTTGAACCGGTTGTAGATGAAGTCGGGAATGCCACCAGCCGTACTTCCATCAAGCCCGCGATCAGCCTTGACCATGACTTCATAGACCATCGTGCGGCAACTGCGGTACGCAGCGCCTGACTGGGTATTGCACCGGGCTGACCAGCCAGCCATTTCACCCTTCAAAGTGCGATAATCATTTTGCCAACTGTCTTCTTTCCAGACGGAACCTACACGCTTGACCAAAACGTCGATCGCTTTCTCACGCTCAACGCTCGATCCGGCATAAAGCAAGACAACTTTACCGACACTTTCGGTGGTCGCTTCCATCCAGTTCTGCAAAATGGGATCATCGTATGAGAACGATTGAATTTGCTGCAAGACTTGTTTGGCTTCATCGGACGCAATGCGAGCGAAATGTACCTCAAGTTCATTTTTCGGATGTTTGATCACGAATACCTCACCTGCGATCAAATGGTCGAGCATTGCGCGTTCACCATCATCGACCTGTGTATCGGCAGTAAGTGCCCGCTTGATCAACTCGGCATCTTTGGCTGAGAGCGGTGCATCACCGCGCCGGTTCAGCACGTTTGCAACATTGTAGGCATTTACGCTGGTGCTGGTAAC
Organism: Pontixanthobacter sp. CEM42; assembly: GCF_017812015.1. Lineage (GTDB taxonomy): Bacteria > Pseudomonadota > Alphaproteobacteria > Sphingomonadales > Sphingomonadaceae > Pontixanthobacter. The sequence continues at coordinate 892,829 of NZ_JADQTN010000002.1, forward strand.
GACATTGGTCTCTGCACCGGCCGGAACGGACAATGCCGCCAGACCAGCGACAATCAAAGCTGATACTGCGCGTTTTGCTAACATGTGCATCCCCTGATTGGTTGCTTTCAATACACCACCACGCTGCGGATACTTTCGCCTGCATGCATCAGGTCGAAGCCCTTATTGATTTCGTCGAGCGTAAGCGTGTGTGTAATCATTGGGTCGATCTGGATTTTGCCGTTCATATACCAATCGACAATCTTGGGAACGTCGGTCCGGCCCTTAGCGCCGCCAAAGGCTGTGCCGCGCCAGTTTCGGCCGGTCACGAGTTGGAACGGGCGCGTTTCGATTGTCTTACCCGCCTCAGCCACGCCGATGATAATACTGGTGCCCCAGCCTTTGTGGCAGCTTTCCAAGGCCTGTCGCATAACATCGGTATTGCCTGTGCAATCGAATGTATAATCCGCACCGCCATCGAGCATATTGACCAGAGTTTCGACTACATCACCCACATCCTTTGGGTTCACAAAATCAGTCATGCCAAACTTGCGGCCCCATTCTTCGCGGGCGGGGTTGATGTCGACACCTACAATCCGGTCAGCGCCTGCCATCTTTGCACCTTGGAGGACGTTGAGCCCAATTCCGCCGAGACCGAAAACCACGACGTTATCGCCCGGCTGAACCTTGGCCGTGTTGGTCACCGCGCCAACACCCGTTGTTACTCCGCACCCCACATAGCAGCTGGTTTTGAATGGAGCATCCTCACGGATTTTGGCAACGGCGATTTCAGGAAGGACAGTGAAGTTGGAGAACGTCGAGCAGCCCATATAGTGGTAGATTGTCTCGCCCTTGTAAGAGAAGCGCGAAGTACCATCGGGCATCAGACCTTTGCCCTGTGTCTCACGGATTGCGCTGCACAGATTGGTTTTGCCGCTGAGACACATCTTACATTGGCGGCATTCGGGTGTGTAGAGCGGGATGACGTGATCGTCCGGCGCCACCGATGTAACGCCTGCGCCAATTTCGCGGATGATTCCCGCGCCTTCATGGCCAAGAACCGACGGAAAAAGCCCTTCCGAATCGAGCCCGTCCAACGTGTAGGCATCGGTATGGCAAATCCCGGTCGCCATAATTTCGACCAGCACTTCGCCTTCTTTCGGGCCTTCCAGATCAAGCTCGACAATCTCGAGCGGCTTTTTGGCTTCAAAAGCGACAGCGGCGCGGGTTTTCATATGGCTTCCTCAACGAGCAAATCGGACATTGTCCAATCATGCGCACCACAATGATGCGAAGCCGTCAAGCACTGGCCAGCTGTAAGATGCTTTCTATGCCTTGGTTGCCTGATCCGAGCCGTCTGTGCGGCGCTTGTCCATATCGGCAACCATGCTGTGATTGACGTCACGGTGCTCTGCTTCATCGGCGCGCACGGCGATAATCACATCGCGAAGCCGCGCGTTATGCGGCAACTGCCAATAATCAATCGCGATTTGTGGCGCGGGCACATTCTCGTGTCGCCTCCCATCAACTTCGCTGAGATACTGGGTGTAGCTGAACACGGCTTCCTCTTCGAAATAACCGACAACGCGGTGCGCAGTGCGCGGCGCGAACAAATAGAGGAAGAAGTAGAAGTTGTAGAAAATCAGCTGAACGATCACGATCAATGCCCGCTCGAACCTGCTCGGCTGAGCAATCTCGATAAAGGTCATCAGATGCATCCGCTCGTTTTCCGCCTCGTCCAGCAGGGTACGAATCCAGCCCTCATCATCGCGCATATAGCGCAGCGCTTTAAGGTGCAGCCACAGCCCTCCGACCATGCCGGGTACGGCCGCGACAGTTTCCAGCACCACCGCGCGGTGACCATATCGCGTAGAGAAGAACTTATCAGCGAAGAAACGCAGCAGTTTAACGAATGAAAACGCGACCTTATCGCTGAACGTAACCGGCGCAATATGCACATCCAGATCTGCGTCTAGATTCATCTGCCGAACTAGCGGAGCGGGATTGAGATGTTTCATCGGTCACCTTCATGCGTTCAATAAAACAGCGCGGGATTGCGTGTTCCCGGCTTGACCGAAAAGGGCCAAGCTCAGAAATTCTCCCCCCTTTCAACGCACAAATAGCTATTATGATCCGCAACAAACATCAGATTATTTGCGGCTTCTGTTCGGTTTTATGCAAGTTGATGTCTTAGCGCGCCAAGGCGTCCACTATCCTTCATGCACCGCCTTGGGCACCATACAGGCCATCACACCTTCGCGGCCGTCTTCGCTGCCATAGCCCGACCATTTCACGCCTCCGAACGGAGCATCCACAGCGGATACACCGCCCGTGTTGATTGCCAGCATCCCGGCTTCAACCTCTGCCGCTAAACGGCGACGGCGGGCGGGGTCTTCGGTCCATGCATAGGCAGCCAAACCATAGGGCAGTCGGTTGGCTTCTTCGATCATCGCGTCTTCACCTGCCATCGGGTTCAGGATTGCGACCGGGCCGAAGGGTTCTTCATTCATGATGTCGGCATCTATTGGCACTTCGGAAAGCACGGTCGGCTGGTGGAAATATCCCTGATTGCCGATCCGCTCGCCGCCGGTCAGCAGTTTGCCGCCCTTGTCGACCGCGTTGCCGATCTTCTTCTGGATACCATCGACGCCGCGTGCATTGGCCATCGGGCCCATTTGTACGCCGTCTTCCCAACCATTGCCGACTTTGACCTTTGCAGTGCGTTCAACGAAGCCGTCACGGAACTTATCGAACACGTCCTCCTCGACGAGGAAGCGCGTGGGGCTGACGCACACTTGCCCGGCATTGCGGAATTTGTTGCTGACCATCGTATCAAGTGTCTTGTCGATATCGCTATCGTTAAACACCAGCACAGGGCCGTGCCCGCCAAGCTCCATCGTAGTAACTTTCAGATCGTCTGCGGCCAGTTTGGCCAGATGCTTTCCGACGGGCGTTGATCCCGTGAAAGTCAGCTTGCGGATGATCGGGCTGGCGAGCAGATGCTCGCTGACATCACTCGGCACACCGAACACGCATTGTACGACATTGCCCTGTACGCCTGCATCAAGCAGCGCCTGCACGATGGCGATCCCCGAAGCGGGGGTCTCCTCGCTTGGCTTGACGATGGTCGAGCAGCCTGCAGCCAGCGCGCCGCCGATTTTGCGCATCACATTCAGCGTAGGGAAATTCCACGGAGCAAAGCCCGCGACGGGGCCAACTGGATGATATTGGATTTCTACCCGGCTGCCTTCAGGCCGCACCAGTGTACGACCGTAAAGCCGCTTGCACTCACCGGCATAGAATTCGAGCAGCATTGCCGCATAAATGGTTTCGCCTTTGGCTTCGCCGACGGGTTTGCCTTGTTCGCGAGTAAGCGCCTGCGCGATATCGCCTGCGCGCTCTTTGATCAGTCCTGCGGCTTTCGTCAGTATCGCTGCGCGTTTGTCCGCCGACGTGCGGCGCCAATCGCGGAAACCCTGCTCGGCATTGTTTAGCGCGCGGTCGAGATCGTCCTTAGAAGCGTGCGGAAGAGCAGCAAGTGCGTCGCCGGTTGCCGGATTAAGAACATCCTCGGTTGCGCGGCCACCGCCAGAAACCTGTTCGCCGCCGATAAGAAGGTGAAGGGATGGGTAATCGGTCATGCTGCTATCCTTTGAAAATCGTCTCGCGAGGCAGATGGGCCTTGCTGGGCAAAGTTTCGAGAGATTTCTTCACATTGGTAGTCGAAGGTTCAGCGGAAGGGCGGTACAGCGCGCTTATGAGAATTGTTCTGACCGCCACCATACTGGCATCCGCGTTGCTTTCGCCACCAGTTGCCCAGGCGCAATCCGCCCCGACGGCCACGCTTAGCCTTGAGCAGAAAACCGCTCTGCGCTGCTCGGCAGCCTTTGCGATCATTGCCGGTGCGCAGGCTGCTGGCGATAAAAAGGCGCTTGGCTATCCTCCGATGGCAGAGCGAGGCCAGGAATTTTTTGTCCGCTTCTCTGCAGGGTTGATGGATAGCAAAAATATAACCCGTGATGCTGTCGCCGCGATGCTCCGCACAGAAGCGCATAAACTGTCCGCAGCAGGCGAAGTTCATCAGATTATGCCATCTTGCTTACTTTTGCTCGAAGGATCGGGCGTTTAATCTGACAATTTTCACAATGCGGCGTCACAATTGTGGACGCCCGCAGATGCTTGAGGCAATAGAGTAGCATGTGGCGTCTCTACCAATTTCCGCTGTGCCCGTTCAGCCGCAAGGTCCGTCTGCTGCTGAGCGAAAAAGGCGTCGGTTATGAATTGTGGCGCGAAAATCCGTGGGAAGGTAGCGACGAGTTCTGGGAGCTGAACCCGGCTGGCCGCACGCCGGTTCTGCACGACGCCGAGAAGAAGATCACGCTGTGTGACAGCCGCGCGATCTGTGAATATTTTGAAGAGACGGTCGATCAGTCACCGATGATCAATGGTACGGTCAAAGAGCGCGCGGAAATCCGCCGTTTGATCGCCCTGTTTGACGAGAATTTCTTCGCCGATGTCACAGCTCCGCTGCTGCATGAGCGGATGAAGAAGCGCCTAATTCTGCGGCAACCGCCGGATTCGCGCGCTTTGGCGCAAGCAATGAAGATGGCGCATGGTCACCTCGACTATATGGATTATCTGATTGATACGCGTCCTTGGCTGGCTGGCTCGCGCATGAGTCTTGCCGATCTGACTGCTGCGGCACAGATCAGCGTTGCCGACTATCTTGGCGGGATTGATTGGAAAGGGCACGAACAGACCAAGGGCTGGTACTCGGTGTTCAAAAGCCGCCCCAGCTTCAGGCCGCTGCTGAGCGAGCGGATGGAAGTTATCCAACCGCCCAGCCACTATGCGGATGTGAATGCGTAGTTTGCTTGGCCTCAAGCGCCGGCGCTCACATCCGTTGGCTTAGGCTTCCGCGCTAACCGCGCGTCGGGCAGTCGCCCTCTGGCTGCCGCGACCAAGATCGGGTTCCAACTATAACGGCTTGGAACGGTCCGGTTCGCGATAAGCGAACCGCAAGGCCGACTGGCCGTCCGAGCTTATGCGAGGAAGCCAAGCGAGCCGGATGGCTCGCGCCCGGCGATTGAGGGCTAAGACAAAAAATCGGATGCGACCTCCGGCGCTTGAGGCCAAACAAAAAATACCCATATTCTCCAACAAAGGAGACACTCAATGTCTGATCCCAAGACCATCACCGACAGCGAATGGCGCGAAAAGCTGACGCCTGAGCAGTTCCATGTCCTTCGCCAAGCAGGCACAGAGCGTGCTTTCACAGGCGAATATGATAAACACTTTGAAGAAGGCGAATATGTCTGCGCTGGATGCGGAACCAAGCTGTTTGCCAGCGATACGAAGTATAATTCGGGCTGCGGCTGGCCTGCGTTCACCAAACCTGCAGATGGCGATATGGTGATGGAGCATCGCGACACCTCGCACGGTATGATCCGCACCGAGGTGACATGCTCCAATTGCGGCGGACATCTGGGACATGTGTTCCCTGATGGGCCGCAGGATCAGGGGGGATTGCGCTACTGCATCAACAGCGCGTCGCTCGATTTCAATCCGGACGGCATCTTGAAAGATGTGCCGAAGAGCTAGGCCCAAGAACTAGAGCGGGGTAACAATTAACTTTGGCCGTTCACGCCGGGTTACAACTGGCCTATGCAATGCCCAGAAGCGAATTTGGCGCCGTAAGCGCCGCTATAAGGGTAACCGGATTCAATGGCTAAGCGTGGCAGCCGGCGGAAAGCCGCGGCAAGCCGTAAAACAGAAAAAGCGAAGCCCACCGGCTGGCGCTTGTGGTTTCGCCGCCTGTTTATCTGGGGCAGCGGTTTTGCGCTGTTGGGCGTGCTGTTTCTGGGCCTCGCAGTGGTCTTCGCTGCACGGTCATTGCCGAGCTACCAGGATCTGAAAGCTACGCAGAACGCGCAGACAATTATTGTCCGCGCGCGCGACGGAACCGAGATTGTCGAGCTCGGGCCAACCTTCGGCAAATGGCTAGATAGCGACGAAATTCCGCAAGTCATGAAAGACGCGATGATCTCGGTCGAGGATCGCCGTTATTACAGTCATTTTGGGGTTGATCCGATTGGTTTGGCGCGTGCCACTTGGGTTTGGGCGACAGGCGACAAACGCTTTGGTGCGACCTCGACTATCACGCAGCAATTGGCGCGGAACGTGTTCCTCAACTCCAACCGGACGCTTGACCGGAAAATGCGCGAAGCGGTTCTGGCGATGGCGATGGAGAGCAAATTCTCCAAGGAGCAGATCCTCGAGCTCTATCTCAACAAGGTCTATTTTGGCGGCGGCGCATACGGGATCGACAGCGCGAGCCGGAAATTTTTCAGTCATCCCGCTACGGAACTTGAGACTGCCGAAGCTGCAATCATTGCCGGGTTAGTAAAAGCACCGTCGCGCTACTCACCGACAGCTGATGTGCAGGCGGCCGTGGATCGCGCGCAGGTCGTTTTGCGGTTGATGAAAGAGCAAGACCGGATTGATCCCAGCGTGACGGTGGACCCAGCGACCGTCAATCTCAAAGAAGATCGCGGTCAGAACTCGGTTCGCTATTTCACCGATTGGGCGCTTCCGCAGCTTGATTTGCTACTGCCTGAAACATTCGAGCCTATCGAAGTGTGGACTACACTTGATGTCGGGATGCAGCGCACTGCTGCCGCATCAATAAAATCGAACACACCCGATGGTGCTCAAGGCGCGCTGGTCAGCCTTGACCGCGACGGCGCAATCCTCGCGATGATTGGCGGGACTGATTACGTCGAAACAAACTACAACCGCGCGACCGATGCAGTGCGGCAACCGGGGTCGGCCTGGAAGCTGTTCGTATATTTGGCGGCGCTGGAATCCGGCTATACACCCGAGGCACCGGTGAAGGATGTGCAGACCACAATCGACGGCTGGACTCCGCGGAACTCCAATGGCCGGTATGCCGGTGAGATCGATGTCCGCACGGCATTTGCCTATTCCAAAAACACCGTGGCCGCCCAGCTGGGTTACGAAGTCGGTTTTGGAACCGTGGCCAGCATGGCCAAGCGGTTTGGGATTACCACCCCGATCCAGACATATCCCTCGATGGTTTTGGGAAGCAGCGAAACCCGCGTGATCGATATGACTCGCGCCTTCGCAGCGGTGTCGGCGGGCGGCAATTCGGTTGATCCATATGGAATCGTCAAAGTGACGACCGCGGGCGGCGAGACATTGTATGAGCATGAGCGGAAGCGCGCCACGCGTCTCGTGCCCGAATATGTCGCAGCGGGAATCACCGATTTGCTGCAAACGGCGGTCAATACAGGTACAGGCCGCGCGGCGCAGATTGGTCGCCCGGTCGCGGGTAAAACCGGCACCACATCCTCCAACAAGGATGGCTGGTTCATTGGTTTCTCCAGCGGGATCACGACCGGCGTGTGGATGGGTCGCGACGATGCGAAGCGTGTGGGCGGATTGCAGGGTGGACGCGCGCCAGCGCAAGCCTTCGCTGCCTATATGCGCTATGCGGTGAAAGATCGCCCGATCGAGCAATTCAATACCGAGTTGAAGCTGCCCGAATGGCAATTGGAGCCCGATGACGAGTTCTACTTCGGCGATCCGGAGGACTATTACTACATCGACGAGCAAGGCAATTTGATCGAGCCGGGTCTGGGCGACGGCGAGCGCGACCCTGATTTCAGTGTCGAAGGCGGGGAACAGCCCGGTAACGCTGCGGACCGTCCACAAGTGCCAGAGAATAATGCGCCGCCAGCGGCTAGCGACGATTTCCTCGATCAGGCGACGGGCGAGCGGCCCACTGCTCCGGTAGAGAGGCCAGCACAACGCGCTGTTCAGCCTACGCCGCCGTCACCGAGACCAAGTGAACAGGCGCAGCCGCCTACCCGTTAGGATGATGCGCAAACAAAAGCCCCGCCGGATCGAACCAGCGGGGCTTTTTCTTTTTCGGGTTTGTTTCGCTTAGCGAATACGGACCGCACGGTAGACGGTTGGTCCACCTGGCCGTTGGAACTGCAGCAGTACCGCGTCGCGGTCACCTTCTTCTGCTTCGGTGACGGCTTTCTCCAGATCCTCAATCGAATTAACCGGCTGATAGTTCGCCGATTTGATGATGTCGCGGCGTTGTAGGCCTTTGCGCGCTGCGTCGGAATTGCGATTCACAGCAACAATCGCCAGTCCCGTCGTATCGCTGCTCACACCCAGTTGACGTGCGATCGTTGCGGATAGCGGAACAACTTGAAGGCCCAGCTTTTCGATGATCGGGCTTTCGGTATCAGCCTCATCGGGCATTTCCGGCTCGGCATCCTGACTGAACATTTGCTGGTTGCGCATCTCTTCTGCGCTAGGGCGTTTGCCCACGGTTGCCTGCACGGTCCGGCGTTTGCCTTCGCGGTACAGTTCTATCGGGATCGTTACGCCGGGCTTCACATTGGCGACCAAGAAGGACAGCGTTTGATCTTGCGTGACGGCTTTTCCGTCGACTTTGGTCACGATGTCGCCAGCGCGAATGCCGGCATTATCGGCGGGAGCGTCCGGTTGAACGAGCTGTACAAACTCGCCTTGGTTCTTAGGCAAACCAAGCGATGCAGCCAGATCTTCGTCAACTGGTTGAATGCTCACACCCAAGAAGCCGCGCTCGATTTCTTCACCTGATTTGAGTTGCTCGACGATCGGTGTGGCAATATCGGCCGGAATTGCGAAACCGATGCCAACGCTTCCGCCCGTTGGCGAGATGATCGCGTTGTTAATGCCGATGACGTTGCCCTGCATATCGAATAGCGGGCCGCCCGAATTGCCGCGATTGATGCTGGCATCGGTTTGGATGTAACGATCATAGGCACCGCTGCCGGTATTGCGAAGTACCGACGACACGATGCCGCTTGTTACAGTGCCGCCGAGACCAAAGGGATTGCCAATCGCAATAACCCAGTCACCGACCCGTGCTTGTTCTGAGCCGCCAAATTTGACGAATGGAAAGTCATCACCACCTTGAATTTTCAGCACCGCAAGGTCTGATTGCGGATCGGTACCTACCAGTTCTGCATCATATTCTTTACCATCGGGGAAGGTAACCGTAATCTCTTCAATCGTCCCGACCGGGCGACCGTTTCGGTCGGTCTGCGGCGCCACAACGTGATTGTTAGTGACAACGAAGCCGTCTGCTGAGATTATAAAGCCAGAACCCAATGACCGCCCTTCGCGCGTTTGGGGCTGCGCATCACCGCCGCTGCGACGGTTTCCGAACATCCCTTCAAGAGGTGTCCCGGCAAATGGGCTATTTCGAGTCTGCACTTCGATTTGCTGGCGGGTCGAAATATTGACCACCGCAGGCTGAAGTTGCTCGGTCAAATCGGCAAAGCTTTCGGGAGCACCAGCGCGGGGAACCGCGCGTTGCATCTCGATGCCTTCATTTTGGGCTGTTTGGGCTCCTGCGGGGTATCCCCCGACCAAGGAGATGGCTGCGCCGCCAACTAGCAGCGCGGAAGTCAATCCATAAGCATATCGCACAGGCTTCACGTCCTTTTATTCCTCTTCATTACTGGGCGCGTCACCGCGCCAAAATTCCCCGCAAGCACATCAGGCGATCCGCCCTGAACGCCGTTTGAACGACATTTGTAAACGCCGACCAATGCGGTTCCTCGTTCGACCAACGTATTTGGTCGGGTCGGGTTCCTTAGCGATTACCCCGGAACTGCCGCAGATATTCATTGTCTGGCGACAGGATAAAGCTGCTTTCGGGTCCACCTTCGCGCTCAACGAAGGTTTTATCGTAACTCTCCATCGCGCGGTAGAAGTCGTAGAATTGCGGGTCCTTTCCATACGCTGCGGCATAGGTCCGCGCGGCTTCACCTTCGGCTTCAGCGCGGATAACACGCGCATCACGGCGGCCTTGCGCACGAATTGTTTCTGCTTCTTCCTGACGGTCCGATTTCATTCGTTCAAACGCAGCTTCGAGCGGACGGCCTTCGGGAAGGTCGGCGCGCTTAATCCGGACGTCGAGCACCTGCGCACCATATTGGCGCGCGGCCGCATCGAGTGTGTCACGGATATTGCTCATCGCATTGCCCCGCTCTGCGGTTAGCAGCGAAGCAAAGGTCCGGCGGCCGAGTTCCTGACGCAGGACCGATGTGAAAATCGGCACAAGTTGCGACGCGACGTTCTCTTCTGTCCGTGCGTTGGTGACCATCATAATAGGATCGATAATCCGGAACCGTGCATAGGCGTTCACTTGCAGGCGCTGTTGGTCGCTGGTCAGCACTTGCTGGCGGTCCATATCCAGATCGAGAATTCGGCGATCGACAATCTGAACCGTCTGTATGAATGGAAGGTGGTAATGGATGCCTGCGCCTGTTTGACCAAACTGGTCATCCGGATCGAACTTGTTGATCGTCTTCACAGGTTGACCACCTTGAAGGACGACTGCCTGTTCACCCTCATTGACGAAAGTCAGGCTGGTGAGTCCCGCCAAGGCGAAAATAGCTACCGCAATCACGGCGCCTTTATAATTCTGCCAGATGTTGCTCATGATTACTGGCCCTCCGCTGCTTGGGACTGTTGGCTACGTCTGCGCACTTCAGGAAGCGGCAGATACGGCGTCACGCCTTCGGCCTCGATAATGGTCTTGTCGGTCTGGCTCAGAATACGCTCCATAGTCTCGTAATAGAGACGCTGCCGCGTGACCTGTGGTGCTAAACGATATTCTTCGTAGATTTTGTTGAACGCGGTGGAGTCGCCTTCGGCCTTGGCCAGCAATTGCTGCGCGTAACGGCGTGCGCGGTTCATATCCGCTTGCGCATCCTGCTCTGCCGCTGACACGTCTTTAAATGCGTCGATCACGGTTTCGGGCGGATCGGTTTTGTCGATCTCGACACCTTGTACCGCGATACCCGCGCGGTAGCTGTTGAGGATCGCTTGCATCCGCATACGGACATTCTGCTCGATTTCAGCGCGGCCTTCACCGGACAGAACTGTGTCCAAATCAAGCTCTGCGACCGCAGCGCGCATCGCGGTCTCTGCTGCTTCTTGCACAGTATCCGCTGGATCACTCAGGCGGAACCGGAACAGTGCAAGGTCATCGATCTTCCAACGAATGAGATAGGACAAGTCGACCAGATTTTGGTCGCCTGTCAGAATCAGTTGCTCGGCTTCACCGTCAGGCAGTTTCTGCGACCGGATTTCTTCGACATTCTCTTTGTCGACCGCTTGGATCGGGTAGGGGAGTGTCAACTGGAAGCCTGGATCGAGAGTGCGGCTATATTTGCCGCCCGCCCACGTTACCAAGCCTTGCTCGGCTGTACCAATCGGGTGAATTGATGTCGTGCCGACCCAAGCCAAAGCAAGCAAGCCGAGACCAATAGGTAGCCAGCTCTTACCGCCGGGGCGCTGCGGCATCTGGAAGCTGGGACCGCCCGGACCGCCACCACCGCCGCCTTTGCCGCGATTCTTGAAGATATCTTCGATATTGGCCGAACGGCGCGGTTCTTCGGGTGCATTGCCGTTGCCGCCACCAGGAAGCCACGGATTGCGCGGCCCCTTAGGTTTGTCCTCGCCACCGGAGCCGTTTGCGGACTCTCCGTCCGCTCCGGACTTGGGCCCAGAATCAGGTTTGTCTCCCCCGGATTTGCCCCAAGGACTTTTGCCAGCCATCGCCAGCCCGATATTTCTCGTGAAATCGCCAAATGTGCTCATGTTTCCTTTATAGGTGTCGATTGCAGGAAAAACAGGGGTTGCAGGTGCGATTTTGCTGCTAGGGACTTCTGCCATGGACGAACAGGCTTTGAAGGCACGACTTCCGGACTCAGTTGCCGCGCGCGTGCAGTCGATAAAACTCACCGACGGCAGGGTCACTTTGGTGCTCGATGCAGCAGGGTTGGAGCCTGAAAATCGCGATGGTCTGGAATCTGCTGTGAAGCAGATTATCGGCGAGGCCGAAGGGGTTGCCGAAGTCCGCGTCGCGATGGTCGCGGATAAAGCCCCTGCGCCGCCAGCCCCAAAAACGCCGATCATAATTGCTGTTGGATCGGGCAAAGGCGGCGTTGGTAAATCGACGCTGACTGCCAATCTTGCGGTCGCTCTATCGCGGATGGGCCGCAACGTCGGAGTGGTCGATGCCGACGTCTACGGCCCCTCACAGCCGACGATTCTCAACAATAAGGGTGAAAAGCCCGAAGCGCGTGACGATAAGTTGGTCCCTGTGCCAAGCCCGCATGGCATTCCGCTATTGTCGATGGGGCATCTGGTTGAGCCGGGTAAAGCGCTGGCATGGCGCGGTCCGATGGCTGGCAATGCGATGGCACAATTGGTCGATGCGCATTGGGGCGATACCGAATTGCTGCTGATCGATCTGCCACCGGGCACTGGCGATGTGCAACTGACCATGCTGTCCAAATTCAAACCTGCTGGCGCAGTGATCGTATCGACACCTCAGGATTTGGCTCTGATCGATGCCCAGCGTGCGGCGAATCTGTTCGACTCGGGCAAGGTACCGATCATCGGCTTGGTCGAAAACATGGCGGGCTATACCTGCCCGCATTGCGGTGAGGTCAGTGACCCGTTCGGCAAAGGCGGGGTTGAGGCCGCTTCGGATGCGACAGGCATCCCATTCTTGGGTCGTATTCCCCTGGCGCTGGAAATCCGTGAGGCAAGTGATGCTGGTACACCGCCTGCAACTGGCGATGGTCCTGCGAGGGATAGCTTCCACGAAGTAGCTAAACGCATTTCGGACTGGTTGGACAAAGGTCCTGCCGCAGAGGCGGTCTGACCATGGCTATCAGCCGACGCGGAGTGCTGGTTGGCGCTGCGGTTGGCGGCGGCCTGTTGGTCGCGTGGGGCCTACGCCCACGAACGTTCCCGACTCCGTTGACGCCTGCTGACGGTGAATATGCTTTCGATGCGTGGTTAAAAATCGCGCGGGACGGCGTCGTAACCGTCGCTGTGCCACAGCTTGAAATGGGGCAGGGCGTCAGCACTATTCTGCCGCAGATCATTGCTCAGGAACTTGGTGCGGATTGGCGGCAAGTCGCGGTCGAGCCTGCTCCAGCAAGCGGTGCCTATGCGAATATCCCGCTGGCCGCCCAGTGGTCAGCCTTGTGGATGCCCACCATGCCCGAACTGGCGGGTGAGCCCGATGCGATATTGGCCGAACGCTACGCTCAGATTTCGCGCTTTTCTGCGACCGCCAATGGCACATCGCTGGCCGCGTACGAGTTGCCATGCCGCGAAGCTGCGGCGTCGGCGCGCGGGATGCTGACCGAAGAAGCGGCAGAGCGATGGGGGGCACCGCTTGAGGAATGTGAGGCGCGCGGCGGATTTGTGGTTCATGACGACAAGCAGCTTTCTTTCGCCGAACTCGTGGAAGCAGCGGCGCAGCGCGAGGCGCCGGATCCGGCGCCACTCAAATCCGAATTCGCATCAGAGCGACCAATTGCAGGCGCTGCTCAGGGTGCGACTGCATTTCCGCGTCTTGATCTGCCATCGAAAGTCGATGGGACGCATCTGTTTGCCGGTGACGTCCGGCTGCCGGACATGGTCTATGCCGCGATCAAGCATGGGCCGCTTGAGCAAGCCGAATTGACCGGTTTCGATGAGGGGGCGGTTGCCGGTGATGACCGTATTGTCGGTATCATCAAGGGCAAGCGTTGGCTCGCTGTGGCTGCGGCCGATTGGTGGAGTGCCGATCAGGCGGTTGAGGCAATGAAGCCACGGTTCTCTGTGGCGAATGTCGTAGAAAGTGACCGCACCGATGAAGCCTTTGATGACGCTGTGCCAAGCGGCAAAGCTTTCCGGATTGCCACACGCGGCGAGGGTAGTGAGGCGTTAAAAGAACGCGATATCGCCCGCCGCTATCACGTTGCGCCTGCGCTTCACGCCACGCTTGAAACGGCCAGTGCCACAGCTCGATACGCGGACGGCAAGCTCGAACTCTGGATCGCCAGTCAAGCGCCCGAAAAAGCGCGGGAGGCGGCGGCCAAAGCGATTGGCCTCTCGGTCGAAGACGTGATCCTCTACCCGATGCCAGCAGGAGGCAGCTTTGACCGGCGGCTGGAGCATGACCACGCGATTGAAGTAGCGTTGATCGCGCGTGAGATTTCCAAGGAACGCCCCCGTCCAGTACAATTGATCTGGTCGCGTTGGCAGGAACATTTAGCGAGCCCGCCACGTGCGCCGGCGTCGGGTTTGCTCTGGGCGGAGCTTATTCCCGGTGCAAATGGGCGGATCAATGCAATGCAGGTTCGTGTTGCGGTTCCGCCGACCACACATGAATTTGGCGAACGCTTGTTTGCTAACAAGACCGCTTGGGCCGCGCGCCGTGACGCTGCGGGCAAAGCCGATCCGCTGGCAGTAGAAGGCGCGATGCCGCATTATGGGATTCCGCATGTTGCAGTTGACCATGTGCCAACAGAGATCGGTCACGGCACCGCCCGAATGCGGGGCAATGCGCATAGCTACACAGCCTTCTTCATCGAATCGTTCATTGATGAAACGGCAGCAATGTTCGGGCGCGAGCCATTGTCATACCGCATTGAAATGCTTGGCAATGACACACGCATGGTCAGCTGTCTTCAACGTGCCGCGCGCCTTGCCGAATGGGACGGTGGACGTGACCAAAGCGGGCAGGGGCTTGCCTGTCATCTGATGGGTTCCAGCGAAAGTGGTGGGCGGATTGCCTGCATTGCTACGGCTCGCCGTGATGAAGGCGGACTGCGCGTAACCAAGCTGAGCGCTGCGGTGGATATTGGCCGGATCGTCAATCTGGATATTGCGCGGCAGCAGATAGAGGGTGGCCTGATCTTCGGTCTGTCTCTAGCGAGAGGGTCGAGCACCCGCTATTCTGGCGGCCTGCCTACCAATCAGCGCCTGTCGCAGCTTGACTTGCCGGTGTTGTCGGATTGTCCGGAGATTGAAGTGGATTTCATCGCCAGCGAGCAAGATCCTTTCGATCCAGGGGAACTAGGAGCTGCTGTATGCGCTCCTGCTATTGCAAATGCATTATTCTCAGCAACCGGATTGCGGTTCCGCCGTCTCCCCTTGTTTTCTGAAGGCCTGTAACAGCGGATGACGTGGCAAGATCAGCAACTCCCATCGGACCACCCGCCGGTTAAGAGCGGGCGGGTTGGTGTGCTGGTGATCAATCTCGGCACGCCCGAGGCACCGACAACGCAATCGGTGAAGACCTATTTGGCGGAGTTTCTGTCGGATCGCCGCGTCGTTGAAATTCCGCCGATTGCCTGGCAGCCGATTCTGCGCGGTATCATTCTGAACACGCGCCCCAAGAAATCAGCAGCGGCCTATAAGAAAGTCTGGACCGACGAGGGCTCGCCGCTGGAGTATATTACCAGAGGGCAAACTGAAGGTTTGCAGGAACGGTTGGGTGACGCGGTCCATGTGTCATGGGCGATGCGTTATGGCACGCCGAGTATTCCCGACGAGATCCAGAAACTGATGGATGCTGGCTGCGATAGGATTCTCCTCGCGCCGCTCTATCCGCAATATTCGGGTGCAACGACAGCGACGGTAATCGACAAAGCGGCAGAGAAGCTGAAAGAAATGCGCTGGCAGGCATCGCTGCGAACGCTCCCGCCATATCACGATGATCCTGCCTATATTGATGCGCTGTCGAAGGATTTGACGGCGCAGCTGGATGCGCTTGATTTCGACCCCGAGGTTTTGCTGCTGAGCTTTCACGGGATGCCGCAGCGCACGCTTGATCTGGGCGACCCCTATCATTGCCATTGCCGCAAAACCGCGCGGCTTTTGGAAGAGCATATGGCGCCCCGCAAAGGCATGCGTTTTGAAACCAGTTTCCAGTCACGCTTTGGCAATGCCAAATGGCTGGAGCCGGCTACCGACGACACGTTGGAACGGCTTGGCGGGGAAGGCGTGAAGAATGTCGCCATCGCTGCACCGGGCTTCTCCGCTGATTGTCTGGAGACGCTCGAAGAGCTGGCGTTGGAGGGCAAAGAGCAGTTCGAGGAAGCGGGGGGCGAGAATTTTGCCGCGCTTTCCTGCCTCAATACCGGCACGCCCGGAATGGATATGCTGGAGCATATTATCCGCCGTGAATTGTCGGGCTGGACATAGCCCAACGATTTACTTACACTGATGTCAGTAAGCCAGTTCAACGATACCGAGGAATAAATGGCCACTCTTGCTGCTGATCAAACCACTGAAACCACTCTGACTCATTGGACGGAGGGCAATCCCGAACCTGCGGACCTCGCGCATATTCCGGGCGAAGGCGGCTATCCGGTCGTCGGTAATACTTTCAAAATGCTGGCCGATCCGCACATTTTCACCAAAGACATGGTGGAGAAGTACGGCACAGTATACCGCAATAAAGCCTTTGGAGGCTGGGTGGTTGCTTTGGTAGGCGCGGATGCCAATGAGCTAGTGCTATTCGACCGCCAGAAGCTGTTTTCTTCGGAGCAAGGCTGGGGACCAATTCTCGACCAACTGTTCCCGCGCGGTTTGATGTTGATGGATTTCGATCACCACCGCGCTGATCGCAAAGCGTTGTCGATTGCGTTCAAGCCGGGTCCGATGCGGCATTATGCAGGCAGTCTCAATCGCGGCATTGCTGATGCGGTGAAGGATTGGGGCGGCGATCAAATGCTGTTCTATCCTGCCATCAAGAAGCTGACGCTCGATTTGGCCGCTGACAGTTTCATTGGCATCGAGTGGGGCCCCGAAGCCGACAAAATCAACGAAGCCTTCGTCTATATGGTGCAAGCGTCGGTCGCGCCGATCCGCCATCCCTTGCCGTTCACATTGATGCGCAAAGGGGTGAAGGGCCGCGAATTCCTAGTCGATTATTTCACTAAGGAAACGCATCGCCGCCGCAAGGAAGGCGGCGGGCAGGATATGTTCAGCCAGTTTGCAACTGCTGAACGCGAAGATGGTTCGCTGTTGCCGGTCGACGAAGTTGTCGATCACATGAACTTCCTGATGATGGCAGCGCATGACACAATCACATCGAGCGCCACATCGCTGATCTATCTGCTGGCCAAGAACCCCGAATGGCAGGAGAAACTGCGCGCGGAGATTACCGCGATCACCGGTGGCTCTGGCGATCTGGGCTATGATGATCTGGGCAAGCTGGAACTTACCGAAATGGCGTTCAAGGAAGCGTTGCGGATGATCCCGCCGGTCCCCTCAACGCCGCGCCGTGCATTGCGCGATTTCGAATTTGGCGGATATACAATTCCGGCTGGCACGCATGTCGGGATCAACGCGCAATATGTCCATCATATGGAAGAACATTGGCCCGAGCCGGAGAAGTTCGATCCGATGCGATTCACGCCCGATCAGGTAAAGGCACGCCATAAATATGCTTGGGTCCCCTTCGGCGGCGGCGCGCATATGTGCCTCGGGCTGCATTTTGCTTACATGCAAGTGAAAGTGCTGATGGCGCAGATCCTGACGCGCTATCAGATCGAGATTGAAGAGGGCTATGATCCCGCGTGGAAAGCCTGGCCAATACCGCAGCCCAAAGACGGGCTGAAAGTGACGTTTAGGAGTTTATCTTAGATCCTCAGTCGCCGGGCGGAATGCATCCGCATTCCTTGGCTACCTCGCATTAGCTCGGGCGGCCGGTCGGCCTTGCGGTTCACTGGTGGTGAACCGAGCCATTCCAAGCCATCATCATTCGCTCTGAGCCTTGGTCACGGAAGTCAGAGGGCGACTGCCCGACGCGCGGTTAGCGCGGAAGCCTAAGGGAGCGGATGCGACCGCCGGCGCTTGAGGCCAATCAAAGAATCCCTCAAAAATCTATCGCGATGCCGTTTTTCTCCCAGTCGCCGTAGCGGGTCGGCGAGAGATCGCGCGGTTCGTTCTTTTGCGGATCGACCGCCTTGGGCTTCGGGGCCGGATCGTTGGTCCAGTGAGCAGGCTTTTGAAATCCAGCGGGACGTTTGGTTGCGCGTTCGGTCATATCCTATCAATGCGCGGGGTGGCGGTTGGTTTCAACCCCGCCTAAAGGACCGGCATGTCAGATATTTCGGGATTACCCGCACGGCGCGCTGCGCTGCAGATGATTGATGCGGTGCTGCATCGCGGTGAAACGCTGGAAACGGTTGAGCGCAATGCGCTGCGCAGGATCCGCGGACCGGCGGACCAAGCACTGGCCCGGGCAATTGCGGGCGAAACGCTTCGCTGGCTGACTGATCTCGATATGATGATCGACAGCGCGATGAAAAAGCCTCTGCCGCATGATGCCAAACCGCGCTCCGTCTTGCGGTTGATGCTGGCGCAATGGTTGCGGTTGGACACGCCGCCCCACGCGGTGATCGCGACGGCTTTGCCTTTACTTACTGGAGGTCCGCGCAGGCTGGCCCACGGTGTGTTTTCGACGTTGAACAAGCGCGATGGACTGGCGCTGCCCGATATCCCGACTTTGACATCAGAAGTTGAGTTTCGCTGGGGCGACCGCGCCGATGCGATTGCAGCGGGCATCGTCACTCCCCCGCCGCTCGACCTAGCGCTGAAGGATTGGACGCAAACCGCGGAACGCGCTGAAGCGATGGGCGGAACCTCGCTCGCACCCGGTCATATTCGTTTGCCGCGCGGAACGCCGATTGACCAGCTTCCCAGCTATAAGGATGGCGATTGGTGGGTGCAGGATCTGGCGGCGACATTGCCTGCACGACTGCTCGGTCCGGGAGAGGGCAAACGTGTTCTCGATCTGTGTGCGGCACCTGGCGGCAAAACGATGCAGCTTGCGGCGGCCGGTTGGAGAGTTACCGCGCTGGATATTAGTGAGCGGCGGCTCGGCAAAGTGCGTCAAAATCTCGACCGCACCGGCTTGCAAGCGGAAATCATCAAGGCCAATGCGCTGACATGGCAGCCCGCCAAACAATTCGATGCGATACTGCTGGACGCGCCGTGTACCGCAACTGGCACCTGCCGCCGCCATCCAGACGTGATTCACCGTATCGGGGAACGTCAGATCGAAGAACAGGCTGAGCTGCAAAACGCTTTGCTGGAACGCGCCGTGGAATGGCTGCCCGAAGGGGCGACGCTGATTTATGCGGTTTGCTCGCTTGAAAATTCGGAAGGTGTGGCTCAGGCGGAAAGCGTCGGTTTGACGCAAGTGCCAATCACGAGTGACGAATTACCCGATGGCTTGGAACCAACTGAGGATGGTTGGCTGCGCACCGATCCGGGTATGTTGGCGGATGCGGGCGGGTTGGATGGCTTCTTTGTCGGACGTTGGAAAAAATAGGCCGCGCAGGAGCGGCAGGGAGAAAATTTGATGAAACGCATTATCCTATTGGCCATCACCCATGGCGCAGCCGTGGCGATTGGCTTTGCGGCAGGAATCTATTTTCTGCCCATCCTGACCGCGGAATCCGCGCCCGATGCAGCGGTTCTGGAGCAGCAAGCGGCACAATCACAATATAGCGTCGAGCTGTCCCGTGATTTGCGCGGTGTCGATGCGCTGCATTGGGGTGATGGGACCATCAGTGTTTCGGCGGATACCATCGCGCATCAAGGCGAACTCGCTCCCGGGCCTGACTATATGGTCTATCTGACCAAGGACTTCGTAGAGCACGAAGACGAGTTTGAACCGATCAAATCAGAGGCTGTGCGCGTTGGTCCTGTGAAGAGCTTTGACGGGTTCTTGCTGAACATTCCCGAAGGCGTGGACATTGAAGAGTATTCGACCGTCGTCGTGTGGTGCGAATCCTTCGGTGAGTTCATCACAGCGGCAAAGTACCGCTAAGCCGGTTCGAATTGCAGCGTAACGTGCGTGCAATCGCGCCCGCCTTGAACAATCTTGGCCGATACTGACGTGGCGCTGCGTTCTACCAATTCGACCGTGAAGACGCGTCCCAACTCGACATAGCGGGTGAATCGCATCTCGCCGCCGGTGATCCGCAAATCTCCGCCGCCCTCTAGCAAGTGCACGAATTGATGCACCGCCTCTGCTAAATGCGTCGCATTCACATGATCGCCCGATCCGCTCATAAATGGATGTGCGGGTGGGAAGGCGTTGCCCAATGTCATCAAACCAAGCGCATGAGGTGCCTCACCATCCTGCAAAGGTGATAGAAATGACGGGCCGACACCCGCGCTGCCGACGGCTTCGGGTGCCGCGAAGCTGAACGATGACGGATCGGCTTCCGGTTCCGACTCCTGCTTCGCTGTCGCTCGCCATGCTTCGAAATCACGATTCCGGAATTCGACGCCCATGCTGAACATCGTCGACACCAGCGCATCATTGGCATCGTAGAAAGTCAGCTTGCTTTGCAGCTTGCCATCCTCATTCACATTTTCCGATGTTCCGCGAACCGGATTGCCAACATCTGCCGAGCCACACGACCATTTGGTCCATGTCAGAGCAGTCCACTTGGTGCCGTCAAAAGTGCCGCGTTCTCGCCCGGCCTCCACGCTCGCCCAATATTGCAGATTCTGCAGCGCAATCGGATGGTGCGGATGCAGCGCCAGCCAAGGCCAGTCATCTGCAACCTTTGGACAGCCAAAGGTGACCGAACCATCCGGCTGGATCACACGGTCGTGCGTGAACTCTATGTCGGGCGCGGTGTTCGCCATGGTTGCTGTTACCTCAGCTTTTGACTTTATCTTGAAAGCTCTTGCGCAGCTTCATAATCTTAGGCGGGATTACCGCTAGGCAATAGGGATTGCTCTTGCCTTCGCCTTCCCAATATTCCTGATGGTAGTCCTCTGCCGGATACCACTGCGTGGGCGCTTCGATAGTCGTCACTGCGTTGCTCGGGTGGTCTGCATTCCACCGTTCAATCGCCGCCTGGGCTTCCGCGCGCTGCGCATCGTCTAATGGAAAGATTGCGCTACGATATTGCGTGCCCACATCGCCGCCTTGTCGGTTCAGCTGGGTTGGATCATGCGTGCCGAGGAACACGTCGAAAATCTCTGGTAGCGAAATCGTATTGGGATCAAACGTCACACGGATGCCCTCTGCATGACCCGTCGTGCCGGTACATACTTGCTTGTAAGTCGGGTCCTCGACTGTTCCGCCGATATAGCCGCTTTCGACTTCGCTAACGCCGATCACATCGCGGAACACCGCCTCTGTGCACCAGAAGCATCCGCCCGCGATGATCGCCTGTTGTGTGTCTGCCATGGAGAGTCTCGCTTTCTGCTTTTCTGTTTTCGGAACATAGATAGGAAGCGCGAGTTCCCTTGTCATCGGTGCTTTCGTCTTTAGAGTGCGCTGCAGAGATTAATTAGAATATCCACTCAATTTCCGGAGAGAATTCATGCGTTCGATTTTAGCTGCCACCGCCGCAGTCGCCGCCCTTACTTTAACTGTGCCTGCAACGGCTGATGATCATGGAGAAATGCCGTCGCTCACCGAAGTGTTGGCTTCCGACATGCGCGGCGATGATGGTGCACGCGACCAATATCGCAATCCGGCGGGAACGCTGGCATTCTTCCAAATCGAACCGACGATGACTGTGGCTGAATATGGCCCCGGCGGTGGTTGGTATACGCGCGTGTTGGCGCCTTACATCATGCCCAAAGGCAAATATCTGGCATTCAATGGTGATAGTGATGCGCGTACCTATCGCACGCGCGCTCAGGAAGCCCGCTCCAAGGGTTGGACCGAACGGTTCAAAACAGGCCTTGCCGAAGCGATGGACGTAGAAACTGACACAATCACCGCGTTCGAAGTTGATGAAATGCCCGAAGACGTTGCTGGCACCGTTGATCGGATCGTTATTTTCCGTTCCATGCACGGTCTCAATATTGGCAATTCTGCGGATTCCATTCTGAAAGCTGCCCGTACGATGCTGAAGGATGATGGCATGGTTGGTGTAGTTCAGCACCGCGCGCCTGAAGGTGCCAGCTACGATGACTACGGCGCACGCCAGCGCGGCTATATGCGCAAGCAAGATGTCGTCGCGATTTTTGAAGCCAACGGTTTCGAACTGGCTGCTGAAAGCGAAGTCAACGCCAATCCGAAAGATCCCGCCAATTGGGAGCGCGGCGTGTGGACTCTCCCACCTGTGTTGGCCACGGGTAATGACGATCCCAAGCGTGCTGACTACCTAGCGATTGGCGAGTCCGACCGGATGACGCTGCTGTTCAAGAAAGCAATGTAAGACTAAGAGCGGCGGCATGACTGAAGTTACTGTCGCCGCTCTACAACTTGCTCTCGCCTCGAATGACGAGGCTGAGAATATTGATGCCGTCGCGCAGTTGGTCGAGCATGCGGCAGAGAAGGGTGCGCAAATCATTTTGCCGCCCGAATTGTTTTCTGGCCCGTATTTCTGCCGCGAGGAAGACGAAGCGCTATTTGCGCTCGCATGGCCAACGCTCGACCATCCCTCGGTTATTGCTATGCGCAAGCTGGCAAAGTCGCTGGAGGTTGCGATCCCGACCAGCTTCTTCGAGCGCGACGGACATCACTATTACAACACTGTCGCCATGATTGGTGCTGATGGCGAAGTGATGGGCACATATCGCAAAAGCCACATCCCCGATGGCCCAGGCTATGAGGAAAAGTTCTATTTCCGTCCGGGCAATGACGGTTTCAAAGTGTGGGATGTGTTCGGCGCGCGGATCGGCGTCGGCATCTGCTGGGACCAATGGTATCCAGAGGTAGCGCGGGCGATGGCCCTGCAAGGCGCAGAATTGTTGTTCTATCCCACCGCCATTGGCTCCGAGCCCTACGATGAGAATCTGGATACGAGCCGGATGTGGCGCCGGGCAATGCAGGGGCATGCGGTATCCAATTGCATGCCGGTGATTGCAGCCAACCGCATCGGGGAAGAGGGGCAGCAGTCCTTCTACGGCCACAGCTTCATAGCCAATGAATGGGGCGATCTGGTGTGTGAATTCGGCGCGGAGGAAGATGGCGTGCTCGTATCCACATTCGATCTCGCTATCGCAGCCAAGCACCGTGCGGGCATGGGTTTCTTCCGTGACCGCAGACCGCAACTTTACGGCAGACTATGCGAAGATATTTGAAGCGGCGGTATTCGGCGCAGACCTATCTGATCGCGCTCGGCTCAAACATACGCCATCCGCTTTACGGCTCACCGCGAGCAGTGGTGGCAGCGGCTTCAGACATGCTGGATGAACTCGGCGTAGTAACCGAGAGGTCGACAATCATCGACAGCGCGCCGCTCGGCCCATCGAATCGGCGCTATGCCAATTCGGCGTTGATTCTCGAAAGCGAACTTGGCCCCGATCAGCTGCTGACGCTGCTAAAACATATCGAACATAGCTTTGGTATGCGGCGCGGCGGACGCTGGCAGGCGCGCGTGCTCGATTTGGATGTCGTGCTCTGGGGCGGAGGCATCTGGGCGTCGGAATCCCTAGGAATCCCCCATGCCGAGTTCCGCAAAAGGGACTTCGTTTTGGGCCCGGCAGCAGAGATAGCCCCGCACTGGCGCGATCCGGTAACATCTTTATCGCTCCAACAGCTATTTGCCCGCTTGACCAAGCCGCGCCCCATCCCTAGGTGACGCCCCCGGTACCGATACCACGTGATGTGGGCCCTTAGCTCAGTCGGTAGAGCAACTGACTTTTAATCAGTAGGTCGCTGGTTCGAACCCAGCAGGGCTCACCACCTATTTTCAATGACTTAAAGCGGCAAGCTGTCGTCCGGCGATTTGCTTGATCCGAAAGTGGTCCGATAGGGATTCACCGCGTTCCATTGATCGCTGGACGATTGATTAGCGTCCTCAATCCCCCCGGACCATCGGTCCGAAGAAAAATCACTTCTTGGGCGTTCAGGTCGAACGTACAATGGTATTCGGCGCTGATCTCCGCTGAGAGGCCGTTCTTGGAAGTGTACTCGCGTCTCACGAACCCCTCTAACCCATCGGTCGAATAAACCCATCCCGCAAGGTGTGGGTCGAACGAATTTTCGTCGAGCAGGAATCTCTTTAGGGCTTGTTCGCAACCGACCGTGGTTTCAACTTTTCCCGCTTGTTTGCCGCCGTCACTATTACCGCTTCCGCAAGCGGCAAGAGTGAAAAGAACTGATCCAAGAGCAACTCGCATTAACCATTCTCCTTCAAAATGAGCCGTAAATGCCGTGGCTGAAAATGCGCTGATTGGCAAGTTAATGGAATGCGACGTGTTTCCGGAGAGAATGACCCCGATGGTGTGCTTAGATGTATGGGTTTTGCCATAAGGAGCGCGCGCAAAGAGCGGGAAATATCACAAGAGGCGCTCGCAGATGCGGCTCAATTGGACCGATCACATATGGGGCGCATCGAGCGAGGCGAGCGCAACGTGACCATTCTGAATTTTGGTAAGATTGCGACTGCACTGGATCTAACTATGGCAGAGTTGCTTGCTCGTGCAGAATTGTGAGGGTGTGCAATCAACTGCACTTCGCGAACTGAGCTAGGTGTCTGCTTTGCGCCCCATATCCGGTCGCTATGCCCTGAAGTCACAGGCCTAAAAAGCAGACACTTTTTACGGTCACACTGGTTAAGCAAAAAAGAATGGCAAGCTCAATAAATCAACATAAGCCGGTTTCTGAATAGCTGTCTAGAAGCTGGTGTCGAACAAACTGAGGCGTAAACAGGAAACCATCTGGAAAACCTTGCGATCAGAGCCCATCCTTATATGGCTAGTTGAGGTATGACGATATTCGATTTCGGAAGACGGCGACGACAACGGGTGAGTGAGTTGAAATATAGCCTCTTGAAGAACACGCTATGAGCCTGCGGCTGGATGGCGTTTCGAAATCGCTGGGAGGCGAAACGCACATTTACCCGGTCGATTTGGAATTCCACAAAGGAACAATGAACGTTCTGTTGGGCCCAACATTAGCGGGCAAGACATCATTGATGCGTCTCATGGCCGGTCTAGACAAGCCCGACACCGGCAAAATCTATTGGGACGGAATTGATGTCACCGGCCAGCGGGTGCAGGCCCGTGATATCGCGATGGTGTATCAGCAATTCGTCAACTATCCAGCGATGACGGTTTACGACAATATCGCATCACCGCTGAAACTGCAGAAGCGATCATGGGCTGAGATTGACGCAAAAGTCAGGGAAATTGCGGAACTGCTGCAATTGGCGCCCATTCTGGATCGCAAGCCCAATGAAATCTCCGGAGGCCAGCAGCAGCGATGTGCCATTGCGCGCGCGCTGGTGAAAGACGTTGGCTTGGTTTTGATGGATGAACCTTTGGCTAACCTCGATTACAAACTGCGCGAAGAGCTGCGCGTCGAAATTCCGCGTTTGTTCGCTGCGTCAGGAGCCATCTTTGTGTACGCGACCACTGAGCCGGAGGAAGCGTTGCTGCTTGGCGGGAATACCGCGACTGTTTGGGAGGGGCGAGTAACGCAATTCGGACTCTCAATCGACGTATATCGCCGGCCTGTCGATGAGGTCACCGCGCGCGTTTACTCCGATCCGCCGATGAATTTCCTATCCGTGCGAAAAGAAGGTGCGGTGGCCCACTTCCCGGGCGGTCAATCGGCGCAGGCTACACGCGATTTGGCCCGATTGCCTGACGGTGAGTATCGCGCCGGATTTCGACCCCACCATGTAGAGATGAGCGTGCGATCAAAGGACAATGTCTGCTTCGACGCAAAGTTGATTGCTACAGAACTTACCGGATCAGACACATATATCCATGTGGAAGCGGTTGGCGAGCGCTGGATCGGTTTGGTTCCACGCCTCCAAGCACTTGAGGTTGGCGCTGCTCTGCAAATCCACCTGAACCCCAAGAATGTCTTCTATTTTGATCGCGATGGAAAGCTTGTTGGCTTGTCGGAAGCCGAAACCGAGAAGCAGGGAGAATAGACTTGGCCTCCATTACTCTTGAGGCTTTGGCGCATGCCTATCACCCTAACCCGAAATCCGACGATGATTTTGCGCTCAAAGAATTGAACCAGACATGGGAGGATGGGCGCGCATATGCTCTGTTGGGCCCCAGTGGATGCGGGAAAACAACGTTGCTAAACCTGATGTCCGGCTTGCTCAAACCAACGCGGGGGCGAATTCTGTTCGACGGTAAGGATGTCACCGCGTCGTCCACGGCGGAACGAAACATTGCACAGGTTTTCCAGTTCCCTGTGGTCTACGACACCATGACAGTGGGCGAGAATCTGGCTTTCCCGCTGCGCAATCGAGGCATGGATTCGCAATACATCTCAGAACGCGTGGCGCGCGTCGCTGAAATGATCGGGTTGGAAGTGCGCGTCCATCAAAAGGCACGGGGGCTAACCGCGGACCTGAAGCAAAAAATCTCACTCGGCCGCGGTGTGGTTCGTGATGACGTGAACGCCATGCTGTTTGACGAACCATTGACGGTGATTGACCCGCACTTGAAGTGGGAGTTGAGAACACAGCTCAAATCCTTGCACCGCGAATTTGGTCACACGATGATATATGTGACCCATGATCAAACCGAAGCACTGACTTTTGCAGAACAGGTGGTGGTTATGCACGAAGGACGGGTGGTCCAAATCGGCACGCCACAGGAACTCTTCGAACGCCCGTCGCATGCTTTTGTCGGGTATTTTATTGGTTCCCCCGGCATGAATTTCGTGCCCATGTCGGTTGATGGGCGAATTGCGCAGAATGGAGGTCGAACAATCGATCTCGCTGCCGATTACGGAAATCCGCAAGGTAATGTCCTGTTGGGCATACGGCCCGAATTTGTCACGTTGACAAAGGGTGATGGTTTGCCGGTAGGCATAAACCGCATTCAGGATGCAGGGCGGCATAAGATCATCAATGCGACATTGTTTGATGCCGAAATCAACATCGTTGCCGATGCGGGTTTCGCAATTGAATCCGATATGACCAATGTGACCTTCGACCCCAGCAAAGTCGGCATTTTTTGCGATGATTGGCGGCTTGAAAGCGTCAAAGAGGGGACTCGCTGATGGAAAAGACGGTCAATCAGCGTGCTTGGTTCTTAGTGCTTCCGGTGTTGGTGCTCGTCGCCTTCTCGTCCGTTATCCCGATGATGACCGTGGTGAATTATTCCTTCCAAGACAGTTTTGGCGGGAATGAGTTCTTTTGGGTAGGCCTGGAGTGGTATCAAGAGTTGCTGCGGTCAGGGCGGCTTTGGGATGCCTTTGGACGGCAGTTGCTGTTCTCTTCCATTATTCTGGCAATCGAGATCCCATTGGGAATATTGGTCGCTTTGAGTATGCCGAAAAAGGGATGGGCTGCGTCGGTCTGTCTGGTCCTCATGGCGCTGCCACTGCTCATTCCTTACAACGTTGTTGGCACCATCTGGCAGGTGTTCGGTCGGGCCGATATTGGTTTACTCGGACGCACACTTTCAGACCTCGGCATATCTTACAATTATGCGCAAAATGCCTTTGATGCCTGGGTGACTGTCATAGCGATGGATGTCTGGCATTGGACGTCTCTGGTGGCCCTGTTGGCTTATGCCGGGCTGCGCTCAATCCCGAGTGCTTACTATCAAGCGGCTGAGATTGATCAGGCGAGCCGTTGGAGCGTCTTTCGCTATATCGAGTTGCCTAAGATGCGGGGAGTCTTGATCATCGCGATCCTGCTGCGCTTCATGGACAGCTTTATGATCTATACCGAGCCGTTTGTTTTGACCGGCGGCGGACCGGGGAATTCGACGACCTTTCTATCGATTGATCTGGTGAAAATGGCGTTGGGACAATTTGACCTCGGCCCTGCAGCGGCCTTCTCACTGATGTACTTCCTCGTCATCCTACTCATTTCCTATGTGTTCTACACGGTGATGATCACCATCGACAAAGATGAGGCGAAGGCATGAGCGCGGAACCTCGCATCAATAATCGCAAGTTCAGAATCCGACCGGCAAACGTTGTGATTGCCGGGTACTTACTGTTTTTGCTCGTGCCAATTTACTGGCTGGTGATCATGAGTTTCAAAACAAACTCAGAGATATTGAGCTCTTTCACGCTGTTTCCAGACAATTTCACACTGGAGAACTACCAGACAATTCTCACCGATCCGTCGTGGTATATGGGGTATGTAAACAGCTTCATTTATGTGTCGCTCAACACGGTGATTTCTTTGCTAGTCGCGCTACCGGCTGCTTATGCGTTCAGCCGCTATCGGTTCTTTGGTGACAATCATTTATTTTTCTGGCTGCTGACCAACCGGATGGCGCCGCCGGCTGTTTTCGCTCTGCCCTTCTTTCAACTCTATTCAAGTGTGTCGTTGTTCGACACGCACATTGCTGTCGCTCTGGCCCATTGTCTGTTCAATGTTCCGTTAGCGGTGTGGATTTTGGAAGGTTTCATGCGCGGAATCCCGCGAGAGATCGATGAGACTGCCTTTATTGATGGCTACGGCTTCACGCGGTTCTTCACCAGGATATTTGTCCCGATGATCGGGCCGGGCATCGGGGTGACCGCATTCTTCTGTTTCATGTTTAGCTGGGTGGAATTGCTGCTCAGCCGCACGCTGACGAGCGTGGATGCAAAGCCCATCACTGCGATCATGACACGGACAGTTTCAGCATCGGGTCTGGATTGGGGCGTGCTGGCGGCGGCGGGCGTGCTGACCATTATCCCTGGCGCGATCGTGATCTATTTTGTGCGCAATTACATTGCCAAGGGCTTTGCTTTGGGGCGGGTTTGAGCGAGTTCGATATGGAAGAGGTGTTCTAGATGGACTGGATGGCTTGGACGCTGCCAACGGCGCTATTTTTTATTGCTATTGCCGCTATGCTGTTCGGCATGAGCCTTTTGCATATGAAATACCCCAGCGTCGCGCGGATCGGAGTGCTTGGCATTGAAACGATGCGCGGCGACAGGCTTTTCATCTCGCTTCTGGGTTCGGGCTTTATCAACCTCGCCTGGATCGGCTTGGTAGACGCACCGCAATATGGCGCGCTTATCATCTGCGGTATCTTCGCATTTTGCGTGTTTCGCTGGGTATGACGACAACAACGATCGGATCGACGTAATGAGAATCATGACAACCACTGCGATGTGCTGTGTAAGTTTGGCTTTGGCATCCTGTTCAGATGCCAGCGATACGCCAGATGTTGTCCAGTATGACGTCACCGGTCAGGAGGCTGCAAGCAAGTTTTTGGACGCGGAGATCGGCGATCTGTCAGCCCTGTCCCGCGAGCAGCAAGAAGCTGAACTTACCTGGTTTATGGATGCGGCGGAGCCGTTTCAGGGTATGGAAATATCGGTGGTGTCCGAAACCATCGCCACTCACGAATATGAATCCAAAGTTCTTGCGCCTGCGTTTTCGGCCATCACAGGCATTCGGGTGACGCATGACTTGATTGGTGAAGGCGATGTAGTCGAGAAACTGCAAACACAGATGCAGTCTAACGAGAATATCTATGACGCCTATGTCAACGATTCCGACCTGATCGGGACTCACTGGCGCTATCAGCAAGTGCGCAATCTTACTGATTGGATGGCAGACGAAGGCAGCGATGTGACCAATCCGGAGCTCGATCTAGCGGACTTCATCGGGACCGACTTCACGACCGGTCCAGATGGCAAACTTTACCAGCTCCCGGATCAGCAATTCGCGAACCTTTATTGGTTCCGCCACGATTGGTTCACAGACCCTGAGATCAAGGCCGATTTCAAACAGCAATATGGTTATGATCTGGGCGTGCCGGTCAATTGGTCCGCTTATGAAGACATTGCAGAATTCTTCACGGGTCGGGAAATTGATGGCCAGACGGTCTATGGCAGCATGGATTATGGCAAGAAAGACCCATCGCTCGGTTGGCGTTTCACCGATGCTTGGATGTCTATGGCCGGTATGGGATCGATTGGTGAGCCGAATGGATTGCCGGTCGATGAATGGGGCATTCGCGTAAACGAGAAGTCGCAGCCGGTGGGTTCCTGTGTCGCAAGGGGCGGGGCAACCAATTCGCCAGCCGCCGTTTACGCAATCGCCAAATATTCCAAATGGCTTGCCGATTATTCGCCGCCATCGGCAGCCGGCATGACATTCTCCGAAGCGGGCCCAGTTCCTGCGCAAGGGGCCATCGCGCAGCAAATGTTCTGGTACACTACCTTCACCGCCAACATGGTTGGCGACGAAGCGTCCGCCGTTCTTTACGATGATGGAACCCCACGCTGGCGAATGGCGCCCAGCCCGCATGGTGCCTATTGGCAAGACGGTATGAAAGTGGGCTATCAGGACGCCGGATCATGGACCCTGATGAAATCCACGCCGACTGACCGTGCAAAGGCAGCCTGGCTTTATGCGCAGTTCGTGACGTCGAAAACTGTGGACGTCAAAAAGGCGCATGTCGGACTGACCTTCATCCGGGAATCGACCGTTCAGCACGAATCCTTCACCGAGCGCGCGCCCAAATTGGGCGGGCTGGTAGAATTCTATCGCTCGCCTGCACGTACCCGCTGGTCACCAACGGGTACCAATGTGCCCGATTACCCGCGTTTGGCTCAGCTCTGGTGGCAGAACATTGGTGATGCTTCCTCGGGCAACAAAACACCGCAAGCTGCGCTTGATGCACTGTGTGAGCAGCAGGAGCGTGTCCTCGCCCGTCTGGAGCGGTCAGGCTTGCAGGGTGATCTGGGCCCCAAACTCAATGACGAGCAGGGCGGGACGTATTGGTTGAACCAGCCGGGTTCTCCCAAAGCTAAACTGGCAGATGAAAAACCCGCCCCGGTCACGATTGAATATGACGAGCTGCTGGAAACATGGAAATAGCGAAGGCGTGAGCAGGCGCTGGGCAACAACTGGTTGAGGATGAATTTCATGCGTGTTTGGACTCTAGCCGCCGCATTGGCGACGATGGCTTTGGCACAGGGGCTTTCAGCCCAACCGACATATAGTACAAAGATCACGCGTACTGAGTTCAACATACCGCATATCCAATCTGATAGTTGGGGCGGCGTTGGCTACGGCGTTGCCTACGCCTACGCGCAGGACAATTTCTGCATGTTGGCAGAGGAGTTCGCGACCGTTGCCGGTACGCGCTCGCTCCATTTCGGGCCAGAAAACAGTTCCGTGCTCGGCTTTAGCGCGGTCGACAATGTCACCTCGGACGTGTTCTATCGCAGCCAGATCAATCTCGAAGAACTGCGCCTTGGTTGGGACGAACAAAGCGCTACTGCTCGCGAATTGCTGGATGGCTACATCGCCGGATATAACCGGTACCTGCGCGACACCGGGATCGAGAACCTGCCTGTAGCCTGCGCGGGCAAACGTTGGGCGCGCGCGATTGACCGCGATGATCTGGTGCGCCTCAATCAGAAACAGATGTTGCTGGCCAGTTCGCTCGCGCTCGCGCCTGGGATTGCCTCGGCGGCACCTCCGGGAGCGCCTGAGGCATCGCAAATTTCTTTCATTTTCGAGCCGCATGAGGACGAAGTTCTTGGCAGCAATGGCTGGGCATTTGGCGGCGATGTCACGACAGATGGCAAGGGTTTGCTGATCGGCAATCCGCATTTCCCGTGGGAAGGGCCGGCACGCTTCTGGCAGATGCATGTCACAGGTCCGGATGGTTATGACGTGATGGGCGTGGGTATCGCTGGTTCACCGATCCCGACTCTCGGCTTCAACAAGGATGTCGCCTGGACGCACACAGTCACTGCTGCGCGCCACTTTACGATCTATATGCTCGCGCTCTCACCCGATGACCCGACTGTGTATCTCGTTGATGGTCAGCCGGTCAGAATGGCCAAGACCGAAGTGATCGTGCCGATGCCTGACGGCGCTGATCCCGTTACGCGCACCACCTATTCAACCCAGTTCGGCCCGGTCGTGACCATGCCCGGATCGCCGCTTGCGTGGAGCAAGGGTGCTGCCTTCGCAATCCGTGACGCCAATTCGGGCAATCAGCGGGCGATTGATACTTGGCTTGGTATCGGCAAGGCCGCGAACGTCGGTGAGATCGAGGCTGCAGTAACCGACCGACTCGGCATTCCGTGGGTCAATACGATTGCTGCGGATCGGCACGGCGATGCACTGCATGCAGACATCACAGCGGTTCCCGGCGTAACGAGCGCAATGGCACAGTCTTGCAGCACACCATTTTCCAGCTTCGTTGCTGATAAGGTCACCTTGCTCGATGGAACACGCGCGATGTGTGACTGGCGCAAAGGCGCGAACAGTTCTGTGGCGGGACTTTTACCAGCCTCCGAGCAAGCCTCCCGCACTCGCCGTGATTACGTTGCCAATAGCAATGACAGCTACTGGGTCAGCAATCCGCGCGAACCCTATCGTCAGCTATCGCCGATATTGGGTGATTTCGAAAAAGCGCTTAGACTGCGATCTCGCTCGAACTTCACCGAAACCGAAGCGGCGATCCAAGCGGGCAAACTCGATCACGATGCTGCTAAGGCGTTGGTCTTCGGCAATAAGAGCCTCGCCGCCGACATGGTGGTTGAACCGCTACTCGCCCTTTGCGCCGACCGTGAAGACCTCGCAGAGGTGTGCGAAGTGCTGGGCAGATGGGATCGCCTATTTGAAAAGAACAGCCGCGGCGCGTTTCTTTTCATGGCGTTTTGGGAGAAAATGCGGAAATCCGATGAGTTGTGGCAAGTCCCGTTTGATTCAAACGACCCGGTTAATACGCCGCACACGCTAGCAACCGATGGCACAAAGGGCACGGCGCTGATCGGCGCGCTGCTCAGTGCCGCCGCTGATATCAAGGAAACGGGGATCGCTCTGGATGCACCGTGGGGCGAAGTTCTGACGCGCCGCCACGGCGAGCGCCGGATTGCACTTCATGGCGGCCCCGGCGTTGCCGGTGTTCTC
The DNA here is from genome assembly GCF_017812015.1 of Pontixanthobacter sp. CEM42. GTDB lineage: Bacteria > Pseudomonadota > Alphaproteobacteria > Sphingomonadales > Sphingomonadaceae > Pontixanthobacter. The sequence goes on from NZ_JADQTN010000002.1 coordinate 925,486, forward strand.
AATATGCAGCGTGGCCGCTTGATCGAAGACGGGATCGTCCCCGTTCACGGCTCCAGCTATATCCAGATCGTCGGGTTCGATGAGGATGGTCCAGTGGCCGATGCGATCCTAACATACTCGCAAACGACCGATCCGGCGTCCGAGCATTACTCCGATCAGACCGAACTGTACTCTGATAAAAAGTGGCATCGTCTGCCTTTTGCAGCATCGGAAATCGAAGGGCAGCGCGAAGGCCAAACGGTGTTGCTTGCCGAGTAAAGATACTGGTGAACCCACAGTGCAAGCGGCAACTAGGTGGTAGCCCAAAAGTCCGGTCCGAGTAGCTTTTTGATCTAAAGCAGTCAGTCAGCTTTCGGCCCAACTGCCGGCTTTCTGATCGACAATGGACCGCCAAATCCTGCCACTTGTCGAATAACTTAGTTGCAGCATATTGAGTTTGCTTCAAAAAAGCGCACTGATGATTAAACAGTAGGGAGGATTCTGTTGTCACCGGTTAGACGCCACCGAAAACCTTACGCTGCGCTTGTTGCAATCTTGGCCGCTGGGCTGAGCGGATGCACGTCAATGCTTCCTGCGACGCATGTCGCCGAGGCAAACATCCCCGTGCCCGAAGCTTTCGTTGCTGGCAGCACAGCGATCGGCAGCGATGTCTCGCAATACTGGCAGGATTTGAACGATCCGTTGCTGACCGAATTTGTCACTCTCGCCATCACTAGCAATCTCGACATCGCCCAATCTGCAGCGCGATTGGGCCAAGCGCGTGCAGCGGTTGCGTCGGCGCGATCTGGCAGACTGCCGCAGATCTCCAGCACTGGCGGCGTGCGGCGCGATGTCGGTGATTTTTCTAACGATCAGTTGCAGTTCAACGTTGGTGCCGATGCGAGTTGGGAAGCCGATTTGTTCGGGCAAATCTCTAACTCCGTTTCTGAGTCACGGTCAGATCTGATCGCCGCCGGATATTCACTTGCCGACGTCCAGCGATTGGTAGTGGGCAATGTTGCGCTTCAAACAATCTCTGCCCGCGCAATAGCCGTACAACTCGCAATTGCGCGGGAAACGCTCGCGATTCAGGAGGAGAATCTTCAGATTGCGAAATGGCGTAGGCAAGCCGGGCTCGTCTCTAGCCTGGATGTTGAACAGGCGCGCGGTCAACGCGCTCAAACGGCTGCGTCAATCCCTGCTCTGGAAAGTGACCTTGCTACAACCGCCAACGCTATATCAACCCTGATCGGAGAACCTCCAGGCCGTGTGCTCGCATTGCTGAGGGAAGCCGCGCCTATCCCTGAGCCGACCGTAGAACTTGGCTTCGGTGCACCGGCAGAAGTGCTTCGCCGCAGGCCCGATGTGCGCGCAGCAGAATATGCCTTAATGTCGGATACAGCACGTATCGACGTTGCGCGGGCACAATTGCTGCCGATGGTACGGTTGACTGGCACGCTTGGATCGGCAAGCAGCGGCGTCGAAAATTTGTTCGATATCATCACGGGCAATCTGTTTGCCGGCTTAAGCCAGCTGATCTTTGACGGCGGACGCACGCGTGCGCAAATCAGTACAGCAGAAGCACAAGCCGAAGCCTCTCTAGCCGCGTGGAGGCAATCAATCCTGCGTGCATTAGAAGACGTTGAGTCGAGCGGCATTTTACTCACAACCTCCCGTCAGCGGGTTGCCTTGCTGAAAGATGCGCTCGAAGCGTCGGAGAATGCCGCAATCCTTGCACGCAGCCAATATCAGGCGGGTTTGATCGATTTCCAAATCTTGCTGACTTCGGAGAGTCAATTGCTTTCTGCGAGAAACGCAGTTGCCGCCGCAGAGGCGCAGCGCGCCAGTGCCTTTGTCCGGCTTACACAGGCTCTGGGCGGCGGCTGGACACCCGATAGGTCGATGATCGCCGAAGAAGGAACTTCCCAATGACCGATGCCACAGACAACGCACCGGCTGAAAGTGTCGAGGAATTCCTCGGTGAGAAAGAGCGTCCGCGCTGGCGGCGCTGGGCCAAATATTGGGTGCCCGCGCTGATCATTTTGCTGCTGGTTCTTGGGGTTTCGCGTTGCTCGGGAGGCGACAAGGGTCCGCAATATATTACGCAAGTCGTCAGCGAGAAGTCGCTTGATCTAACCGTGTCCGCGACAGGCAATTTACGCCCCACCAATCAAGTCGAGGTAGGCTCAGAAGTTTCAGGCAGGATTGATGACATTCGCGTCGATGTGAACGACCGCGTGACGCGCGGGCAGATTCTCGCCGTCATCAATACAGAAATTATAGACGATCAGATTGCTCAATCGCGCGCCAATCTCAACGCTGCAACGGCTGCAGTGGCACAGGCCCAAGCGGGCTTGAACGTAAATACTGCGCAGCTGGCACGCCTTCGCGAAGTGCACCGAATTTCGGACGGCAAGGTTCCTTCGCAAACCGAAATGGAGCAAGCCGAGGCTGCCGTTGCGCGTGACAAGGCAGCAGTCGCCTCTGCGCGGGCAAATGTCGCAGCAGCAAAGGCAGCTTTGTCGTCCAGCACCACTACACGTGGGCGGGCCGTCATCCGCTCTCCTGTTTCTGGTGTTGTTCTGGCCCGCCGTATTGAGCCAGGCCAAACGGTTGCTGCATCATTCAACACGCCGACGCTGTTTGTTCTTGCTGAGGACCTGTCAACGATGCAACTGCGCGTCGCGATTGACGAAGCCGATGTCGGCCAGGTCGCCTCGGGGCAGAAGGCAACATTCTCTGTCGATGCCTATCCAGGACGCCGCTTTCCGGCGGTGGTTGAGCGGATTGATCTAGCCTCGAACACTACCGCGCAGGACGGCTCTGGCGGGTTGTCTACGAGCGGCAATTCAGTAGTTAGTTATGAAGCGCGGCTGTCGGTCGCCAATTTGGACGGATTACTCCGCCCCGGTATGACCGCGACTGCGGCAGTCTCCACCGAAAGCACCGGCAAGCAACTGCTCGTTCCCAATGGCGCGCTCCGCTTTCGCCCCGATTCCGTCGCTGAGGAGAGCGGCGGCGTTCTCAATCCGCAAATCGGACTTGAGCAGAAGGAGCAAGAGGCAACCATCGGCGTGGGTAGCAAGCAACAAGTACACGTTCTGCAGGACGATGGCAGCCTTAAGGCTATCAGTGTTATCACTGGTCAAAGTGATGGCCGCATGACGGTGGTCAAATCTGATGAATTGAAGGCCGAAATGGAAGTTGTCACTGGAGAGAAAGCGCTCGGCGAGTGAGCGAAATACCGCTCATCGAGTTGGAAGGCATCACCAAGACCTTCGGCAGCGGAGCAGCTGCATTCCAAGCGCTCAAGGGCGTCAATGCGGAGGTTTCGTACGGCGATTTCGTTGCGATCATGGGTGCTTCGGGTTCGGGCAAGTCAACGACCATGAACATTCTTGGCTGTTTAGATGTTCCGACTTCGGGAATTTACCGCTTTCGTGGCACTGAAGTTCAGGCCTTGACGCGCGATCAGCGCTCGCTCTTGCGCCGACGATATCTCGGATTCGTGTTTCAAGGCTTCAATTTGCTGTCACGCACAACCGCGCTGGAGAATGTCGAACTGCCCCTGCTTTACCGCGGCGAGAACAAGGCTCAGCGCCGCGAAGCTGGCCTGAAAGCGCTCGATATGGTCGGCCTGGTTCCATGGGCCAAGCACACGCCTGCCGAACTGTCAGGCGGCCAGCAGCAACGTGTCGCGATAGCCCGCGCGTTGGTCACCGAACCAGATGTGCTGCTCGCCGACGAACCCACAGGCAATCTGGATAGCGAACGATCGGTCGAGATTATGGAGTTGCTGACCGAGTTGAATCGTGGTGGGATCACAATTCTGATGGTCACGCATGAAGAAGAGATGGCCTCTTTCGCGAAGACAATCATCCGCTTCCGCGATGGTGTCGTCGAGCGGGTTGAGCAAGGGGCCGGTCGACACGCAATGCACGATGCCGGAATGACTGTCTGATGTTCAGAATATTCGGTGCCACACTACTCTTGTCGCTGCGCGAGATTCGCAGGCATTTGCTGCGATCATTCTTAACAACATTGGGGATTATCATTGGCGTTGCCGCAGTGATTACAATGGTCACGCTGGGCAAAGGCGTGACCGCATCGGTACAAGATCAAATTTCCTCGCTCGGTTCGAATGTCTATATCATCTTTCCCATTCGCAATGAGCGCGGAAATCCTAGGCCCTTCGATCAAGCCGACGTCGATGCCGTCGCAAACCAGATTGCTGGCGTCGAGGTTGCGGCGGGCAATGTTTCGACCTCCGCCACCGCATTCCACAATGGCCAGAATTGGGCATCACAAGTGGAAGGTGTCAACAGCGAGTTTCTAAAAGCGCAGTCAATTGAACTGACCGAAGGCCGGCCGTTCACTTCGGCAGAAGAGAGCGCTGGTCAGAATGTCTGCCTGATTGGGCCCAAAGTCGTCGAGGCGATTTTTGTCCCTGGGACCAGTCCGCTGGGTGAAGAAATGCGACTCGATTCCGTATCATGCACCGTCGTCGGGGTACTCGAAGAGCGCGGACAGGGCGGCGGCGGAAGTGACGAAGACAACACTGTGATGATGCCGCTTAAGACCGTGCAGCGGCGGTTTACCGGCAGCGATGATATTCAGTTCTTTGTCGTCAAATATGACGCGAGCTATTCAAGCTCGGGCATCCAAACCTCCCTGATCGATCTGTTGCGCGAGCGACGGCTTTTGCAAGAGGGGCAGGACAATGACTTTAACATCATCGATACTGCGCAGGTCAATCAGGCATTGGGGGCAGCGACTGGCGCACTAACAGCCATGGTCGCCGTAATCGCAGGAATTAGCCTGCTGGTTGGCGGGATCGGTATTATGAACATTATGCTGGTCTCAGTGACTGAGCGAACCCGCGAAATCGGGATTAGATTGGCCATCGGGGCGCTTGCCAAAGAAGTGCAATTGCAGTTTTTAACCGAGGCTGTGGTGCTTTGCTGTCTCGGCGGCTTGGTCGGTATCGCATTGGCCTTCGGCATGTCGTTCGGACTCGCGTCAGCCATCGATGTACCGTTCCTGTTCGATCCGATGATCAATATTCTTAGTTTTCTATTCTCAGCAGTGATGGGGATTATCTTCGGATATTATCCCGCGCGGCGCGCCTCCAAATTGGACCCAATCGAAGCGCTTAGACATGAATAACTTAGATCATTGCTACCGCAGTTAGGCCGTCCAAGCTCACGTTAAGTAGGGAATCGAACGGCGGCTTTCCCGGATATACCGCTCAGCAAAGCGGACAGTCCGTAATCGGCCCAAAAAGTGCATTCTCAGAAAGCGCTTTTGTTGGACCGATTTTTTCGGGAGCAGATTCCAGTGCGTCAACAAAACAAATAGACTGGTTTGGACATAAGGCGCATTCGATAAATATCTTGCACTGCTCGAGCATTTATCGAATCTGAGACGCCTCAATTTGTCTTTGCCACTAGCACTAAGTCCATCACTTAGGCAGGATATCGGTGCGAAGATATGGATGGATTTGAACACCTAGCGATGAATTGGCGCTCGGCGCTGGTCGGGCTGACGATGGTTTGCTCAGCGACCGCGCTGATCTATCTGGCACGGCGTGGTATCGAGCGGCGTGCAATTGGCTGGCTAGCGGTCTTTGTGATCGCGGCAAACGTCTCTGCCATTCCACTGCTGATCGGTTTTGCTGGCGCATATGACATATGGCCGGGGCTGACATTCCTGCCCACCCAGACGGCACTTTTCTTTGGCCCAGCCGTCGCGCTCCATGCGCGCGCACTTATGATAGGAAGCGTGGATCGGCGCCTGTGGTGGCTTTTTACGCCTGGCATTGCCTATTGGATCTATCAGCTGTGGGCGTTCACCATGCTAGGCGACTACCGGGCAAAATGGGCGTTCAACGATGCCGTACACGAGCCCTATATCCTGCCAGTCGCAGTTGTCGGCTCGTGGATACTGGCAGCCGGGTGCCTCGCCTATGTCTGGCAGCTACGCACGCGCTATCTACAATGGTTGCAGGACCATCACTCCGATGACGAACGCTTTAGTCCGATCTGGCTAACCCACCTGGTCGTACTGGCCGGCATAGTCGGCCTTTTCTGGGCGATTGAAGGTGTCTTAGCACGGCTGATGAACGCAGATTATCCCGACGTCTTCATTTGGGAGTTTATCGCGCTGTTTGCGATTTTTATTATCGTGCTGGAAGCGCTCGCAGGGATCGACCGCCCCTTTCCAAAAATGAAAATGGGCAGCGAAAAGGAGCTGGATAAGCCGAGCGAACCTGCGGCGCGCGATTGGGTACTTGAAGGGACGCGGCTGAAAGCACAAGTGCTGGAGCACAAATGGCATCTGGAGGCGGGCCTCTCTTTGCAAGTGCTCGCGCGCCGCTTCGGCATGAACCAAGCCTATCTTTCGCGCGCGATCAATCAGGGGCTGAAACAGAATTTTAGCGGCTTCATTAATGGCCTCAGGATTGAGCATGCGAAGGGCCTGATCAAGGCTGGCAACAAGTCGATGATCGATATAGCGCTGTCGACCGGGTTTGGCTCCAAAGCGAGCTTCAACCGCGCGTTTAAACTGCACACCGGCACTAGTCCGAGCGAATATCGCGCTGCGCAGCAGGCGAAGTAAACCGTCTCAAATCACAAAAAACATGTCATTTTTCTCTTATTGCAGCGCAGCTAATCGCGGCACCGCTAGATCAGAGCGCAAAGGAGAATACCAATGAAACCAGCCTCTCTTATGCGCGGTATCATGGCCGCATTTGCGGTAGTAATGGCCCCAACGGCCGCGCCAGCACACGCTCAGGATAACGCTGCCGATCGATGGCTCACAGCCGAGCAGGTACAGTCTGACATAGCGCTAGCGCAGGAGGCATATTCGCGCATCCACCCCGGATACACCCGCTATGCAAGCGACGCAGAATTGCGCGCGGCGTGGGCCGAAATTGATAACCGCGCTAGGGCGGAAGGCGGCATGGCACTTGGCGATCTTTACCTTGCGGTTGAGTTGGCCCTGACGACAATCCGCTGTGACCATACCAAAGCCGAATTACCCAAAGCCATGCGCAAAGTACGCGAAGGCAAGCCGCTTTATCTGCCCTTTCTGTGGCAGCTGATTGAGGGTCGCGGATTGATTGAGCTCGCATCGGCAGACTCAGGCTTGGGGCGCGGCGAGGAGATTGTTGCGATTGATGGGCGCCCGCTCGAGGAGGTCGTCGCAAGCGTATCGCCTTACATACCGGTCGATGGATATACCGACTGGGCCAAGCGCGCAGGCATCGCGCAGTCACTCGAATTTATGGGCGGCGCGGTCGATCACTTCGGCATACTGCTGTGGGATACTCCGGCTACCGCTAACCTTACAATTCGCAATGCCGAGGGGAGCGAGCGCACGGTCATGGCCGATCGTATCTCGTTTGAAGAGTGGTCTGCTCTTGGACGTGATTTAGGCAACGCCGCGAACTTCAAGGATGCCGTTCATTTCGAGCGCGTGGGCGACAACACAGGCTATCTCAAAGTCGATACCTTTGTTAACTACCGCGATCCTGTTGACCCGCATGAAGTGCTGTCTCCGGTATTCGAGGCTATGCTGGCCGAACGGCGCGGCACCTTGATCCTCGACCTCCGCGAAAATGGGGGTGGCTCGACCGATGCATCGCAAGCCCTCACATCATATCTGCTTGAAGAAGCAATGCCGCTCAAGCTGTCAATGAAGGTTGCAACGCTCGACCTCTCAGGATTGAAGGAAAACCTCACCACATGGGACGTGCGCGCGCTCAACCCTGATCCGCGTGGCTTCATCGCCAATGAGGATGGCACGTATACGCTGCGCGATGGGATCATGGACGATACCAAGGTGATCGCGCCAGCAGACGCGGCCTTTCGTGGGCGATTGCTTGTGCTGACCAGCAATAGTAATTCCTCAGGCAGCACGAATTTGCTGGCAATACTCGAACAGCAAGAGCGCACGACCCTGATCGGCGAGCGGACTGGAGGCAGCGCGGAGGGGCCGACTGCTGGAATTCTGTTAACATTGACACTACCCGAAAGCGGGATTCGCACGCGCATTCCATTGTTCCGTTATAAAAACAACGTGAACACATTTGAGCCGGGTATGGGCCTCTCGCCAGATATTGCGGCCAGCATGACGGTCGAGGATTTTCGTAGCGGTAATGACCCAGCGCTTATGGCGGCCAAGGCACTCTCCAATATGGCTACACCCATCACTGAGCCGCGCGATCAAGAGCCGCTCGCGAGCATCACTGACTTTACCCCGATGTTGGGCGAAGTATGGAGCGGTGAGCTTGAATACCTCAATTATGGCAGCACTGAGCGCTCAACAATTTCGGTGCAAATGATCGCCCGCGACATGGGTAAGAGATCACTGAGCTACGGCGTCATTTATCCCGGCGAAACGCATATGAACGCGCGCGAAAAACTGCGCATCTCACGCGATGGCAGGCAGATAGATGGCAATACGATTACGCAGCGCAATGTGGCCGCAGACGGCGTACTTACTTTGGTGACGGAGGGTAATGGACGCGATGATAATCGCCCAGCTGACATTCGCATGACTTACAAGATTGGCGCAGATTATTTCAGCATCCGTAAGGACGTACGCTTCGCCGGAGCCGAGTACATCAACCGAAACGAGTACCGGCTCACGCGGTAAGCGAGCTATCCCCAGCAGTTGACGTACGGCAGAATTTGGCTGGTCAGCGAAGGGCGGTATTTGATCTCTTTTCGCTAAAAGCTGACATTCGGCTAACGGCCCAATAGCGGCAGCTGTTCAGACTTTACGGCAAAGACGACGATATGTTTGACTTAGTTGCGCGGTATCGAGACGGAGAAACTTCCGTCCATTGCTTGAATGCCCGACGAAAATTAGTCGTTTCGGTGTAGCCAAGGCGAGCTGAAATTTGATCGACACTCATGCTTGTATGAGTCAGGTAATCGGTCGCCAGGCTCTTCCTGATCTCATCTTGTAATAGGCGAAATGAAGTTCCTAGCTCTTTGAGCTTCCGGCGAAGAGTCCGTGAACTTATCGCCAGACCGGATGCTACAGCTTCCATGTCCTGCATTTTGCCCGGCGTGCGCAGCAACTCCCGCCTTACGATACGCAAGAAATTATCCTCACCCTTGTGCCGGGCCGAAAGTTGCTCTGCTAATTTGAGACAGATAGCTGCACTGGCAGGGTCCGAAGTGCGCAACGGCTGGTCAGTCGGCGCTCTGGTCCAAACCACGTTTTGCGGCTGATCATAACGCACTGGACATCCAAAGTACTCTTCATATTTTCGCGCATAGACCGGCTTTGGATAGCTTAAGTGCACTTCCAACGGCGTTGGCGGCTCTTGGAGATATTCGCTCGCTACCCGGAGTATTCCCATCACATTCTCTTCCACACAAAATGGAACCAGGCGAGCGATTGGGAAAATGGGATCCATCTGGATCCGCTGCCTATAGCCATCAATCGTGATTGTGGTCTCCATCAGACTAGGGGCGGCCTGAAAGAACTTGGATCCAATTTTCGCAGCCTCAATCTCGTTGGCGCTGCTCATTATCGCGTATCCAAGAACGCCCCAAGTGCCGACAGTTTCTCGGTCCCCAACCTTTAGGCCGAGCCATGGTGTGAGCGACAATCGGAGCGCCTCATCGATTAGGCTGAACATCTGATTGAATGACAGGAATGCATCTTCGCCATCTATGTCACTTTCGTCGAAAGCCAGGCCGCCAAAGGCCTGCTTTGGCGAGACTCCTTGTTCGCCAAGTATCTCGACGATGAGCCGCGCGATCTGGGTCGAAAGGACCGGACGGTCGAAGTTCTCAAGGTCAAAGCCCAAGGCCATATGTCCGAAAATGATCCATCTTTGTCCTGAGCTAACCTATATGTCGGATGTTGGCCAGCGTATCTCGGTCTCATCAAACAAGGAGAGACAAAGATGGCCCTTCCGCAAATCATCAACGATCAGCACGAGCTTCTGACGATCAATATCAATGCAGAAGAACCGGTCCCACACCCAACAGATGGTTACAGCCTTCAACCGCTCTTCCTCGACAAGGAGAATGGGACCTGGGTGCTCTATGCTCGCTTCCAGCCCGGCACAAAGCTGCCTCGTCATTTCCACACGGGTACGGTCCATTTCTTTACCACCAAGGGCCAATGGAACTACGTTGAGTACCCTGACCAGCCTCAAACCGCAGGCAGCTACCTCTACGAACCAGGCGGATCGGTGCATCAGTTCATGGTGCCGGAAGATGCGGAAGAAGCGGCCGAGGGTTTCATGGTCGTCTCTGGCGCAAATGTGAACTTCGATGACGATGGCAATTTCATCAATATCGATGATGCCAATGGGATCGAGCAGGCGATGCTGGCGATATGTCAAATGACTAACCGTCCCGTGCCGCGCTATATTCGTCCTAGCAATGACGCCACTTATAATGGAGGCGGCAAGCCACTCGCCGAGGCAGCAGAATGAGGGTCGCGGTTGTCGGAGCCGGCATCGCAGGTCTTGCCGCTGCTTATCGCCTTCAAGAGCGCGGGCATGAAGTCACAGTCTATGAGGCATCAGAGCGAGCCGGAGGACGCGGGCGTCTGCTAAACCGGCCGGGCACGGACGACTGGGCCGATGTGGGAACGCAGTATTTTCACTCGAACTACAAGATCGGGCTGAAATTGATCGATGATCTCGGGCTCACGCCAAAGCTCAAGACACTCGGTGGACGGACCCGCATGTTCTATGCGCCGGGTAAATTCTATGACTTGTCGCAGAACCTGCCGATCATTCGCTCAGCCGGTGTCATGGGCAATATCAAGATTGCATGGTTCGTTCTCAAAACACTGATGAGGCTGCGCTCAGGCTGCTTTGAAGCTGACGCCAAACAGGCGGTCCATGATCAAGTGGCAGCCTATGAAAGCACTTCGCAGAAGGCTCCGCTCGATCACATTGTCAGGATGTTGAGCCTGATTGGCGGCTTGAACGAGCCCGACAACGGAAGCGTCAGTCTCTTGCAGATTTACCGTCTGATCAAGATTGTGATGTTTACCAGCTATATCTCCCTGGAGGGTGGCACAGCCACGCTTCACCGAGAGCTGTCTGAGCGCTTGAACGTCCAATACAATTCGCCCGTTGCCCGACTGACCGAGAGCGGCGGCAGTATCAGCGGATTGCAGCTTTCGAACGGTCAAATCGTCGATGCCGATCATGTTGTGGTCGCTGCGCATGCGCCCAATGCAGCACGTATGTTGCCTCCGTCGTGGCAGGAAGAGCGCGCTTATCTTTCCGGCATAGAAATGCCGAAGATGGCAATCATATCCTTCTTCCTCGACCGCGAGCTGACGCCGGGTGTCTGGACCTATTTCGCCCCAATGGATCACACAGGCCCGATCACGTTTTGTGTCGATGCACAGCAAAAATCCCGAGGCAACACACCTTCGGGTAAGGCAACCCTGCAAGCGTGGGTTTTGGCGCCTAAGTCCGACCAATACATGGAGCTGGGCGACGCGGAACTCACCGATGTGGTGCGTAAGGATGTCGAGAATTTCCTTCCAGGAATTTCTGACATGATTGAGGACAGTCATGTCATGCGGCACGAAGTTGCAATCCCGCAATCCTCAGTCGGTCACGATGCGCGTTCACTCGCATTTCTAGATCAAACTGACTTGAGGGCAGGCGTCTCCTTCTGCGGCGACTATCTGGCAGGCGGCTACATGGAAAGTGCGCTTTGGAGCGTCGAGCGGGCGCTTGAGAATTTTCCTGCTGAAAGCGCAAAAGCCCCGGAGCGTCCAGCCCTGTCAAAGGCTGCCTGATAGCACTCAAAACGGAAGGAATGACCGATGACCGTTGATCGTCCATGGTTCTATCCTGATTGCGTAAGCGCGACGGGCGGCGACACCATCCGTTTGTTCGCCAGCGCGCCCGCCAGCCTTTGCACGCTAGTGGTTTCACGAGTTGGCAAAGACACGGTGGAAGTTGCTCGGTTTGAGGGGATCGCGATCGGCAATCACCCCATTCCAGATAACGCAGACACGGCTGGCTGTGGTTGGCCAGAGTGCTTTAGCTTCACTGTCGCCGAGGAATGGCAAACGGGTTACCACGATCTGACATTGACCGACGCGGAAGGAAGATCGAGCCAGCACTTTCTCTGCGTTCGCAAATCTAAGGGTGAGGTCAAAGCCAAGGCTGTGCTCATACTCTCGACCAACACTTATACTGCCTACAACTATTGGGGCGGATGCAACGCCTATGCCGATGTGATGGCGCTAGTCGAGGGGCGGGTCACACCTGATGCTTCGCGTGATGGTGCCATTGCTCACTTGTCACGAATGCGCCCATACCCCCAAGGCCTGATTGCTCCACCGGGTGAACCGCCGAGACTTATCAACTACGAGCCACGCGATGTCGGACAAATGCCGATACCGGGAGACTTGGGCTGGGCCATGCAGCACCGGCCCACACCCTACGATGGTTCGGCCTGTTTCTTAAAGAAGTGGGAGCACGTCTTTGCGATCTGGGCAGAAGAGCACGGATACGAACTGGACTATCTGACCGATCACGACTTTGAGCGCGATCCAGAGGCTTTGTCGGGGTATGAAACGGCTCTCGTGGTTGGGCACAGCGAGTATTGGTCTGGCGTTCAACGGTTCGCGGTTGAGGAGTTCACAAAGGCCGGCGGAAACTTCGTCAGCTTCTCTGGCAACACGTGCTATTGGAAAGTCCGCTGGGAGGACAATGGTACGACGCTCGTGGCACACAAATGGGCGGGCGAGGAGAATGACCCGCTTTGGGCCGATCCTGCGACCCGCCAAGAGGCTACGCATCTCTGGTCTCATCCTGAGTTTTCCGCTCCCGAAGCACGCTTCCTTGGGCTGTCATTTCTTTATGGCGGCTATCACCGGATTGGCATGTGCGCAGCACGTGGAAGCGCGGCCTACACGATCTACGATGACGAGCACTGGGCCCTCAAAGACACTGACCTTTACTATGGCGATGTGATCGGCGGGAACGTGCCTCTCATCGGGTATGAAAATGATGGTTGCCCGATCCAGTTCGGCGAAGACGGATTGCCAAAAGCCGGAGGCGGCTTGGGCGTCCCTGAGAACCTAGAGATCATCGCGACGACGCCCGCCACATTGGCGGAATCGGACCGCAGCCCCTTCCCCAAGATCATTCCGCTGGAGGATCGCGAGATCCTGACCCGAGTGACCTTTGGCGAAGATTCAGAAACCAATCGCGGCAAACTGATGCGTGGCCATGCTGTCATGGCGAGTTTCAAATGCGGCAAAGGAGAGGTCTTCAACGCGGGCACCACCGAATGGGTGCACGGGCTTTCCGCAAAGGACCCATTCGTCAACAAAATCACGCAGAATGTGCTCAACAAATTTGGAGTGCAATGCAACGATCAAGAAAGGAATTCACTGTGAACACGCCTGAAACAAATGTCGCATTTTTTGCAAACCTTCCCGCGCCTACGTCTCCCGAGATTGAGCAAGTTCGAAGCTCTTTTGCTGAAGACTTCAAATGGCACTACTTCAATGAAGGTCTGCCCGAGCTGAACAAAACCTATCACGGCTTTGACGGCTGGATGCAGTTCTTTAAGGATCTGGCTGAGAAGACCGGCGGCACCTTCAATGTTGGAATGAGGAACATCCACCCAATAGGCGATGAACTCGTGGTGGTCCACGCTCTACCGAACATGACGCTGGATGGAATGAGCTTGGAAACCGATGCCGCCGTTGTTTGGCGGGTTGTTGATGGCAAGATTGCTGAAGCTTGGGATATTCCGGGCCTCAACTCTGCGATCCGACCACAAGCTTTAAGCCCTGCGGAATCTGCCTGAGATGTCTGGCAGTAGGCAAAAGTCCATATTCATCACCGGGGCTGGACAAGGTATCGGCTACGCTTCTGCAAAACGCTTTGCCAATGAAGGATGGCGAGTGGGTGCAACCGATGTTTCCGCCGCTGGTCTTGATAAGCTGCGTGCAGAACTGGGAGATGATCACTTTTACGAGCGGCTTGATGTCACGGATTCTGACGCGTTTGAAGGGGCGCTCTCAAAATTCGGCGCGGTGAATGATGGTGTTATCGATTGTATGCTGAATAACGCCGGTGTCCTATTCAACGACCACTTCGAGAGGGTCAGTCTAGAGCAGCACAAGGCATTGATGGCGGTGAACGCGAATGGCGTTCTTTGTGGCGCATACCTTGCCTTCCCCTACCTCTCCAAGAGCGATAGGGCTTCGTTGATCAACCTTAGCTCCGGCTCGGCGGATCGCGGCGTGCCAAGCATCGCCAGCTATTCAGCATCAAAGTTCTTTGTGCGCGGCTTGACCGAAGCTTTGGCGATCGAGTGGAAACGCCATGGCATCCATGTTTGTGCAATTGCACCACACTTTGTCGCTACTGAGATGACGCAGGGTGATCGATCAGAGATTTTCACCGCGAACGACATTGTCATTACCGCAGAGAACGTCGCTGATGCAGTTTGGAATGCTGCCCAGTCTCGCAGCGGCCACTACGACAGGGTTGAAGGCTTCCGCGCCAAAGTAGAGCGTAAACTGGCAGCTATTCTCCCCAACAAGTGGGTTCAGCAGGTCATGGCCAAGGCCGCGAACTACCCATTCTAACCGGAACCATTGAAACGAAAGCAATGAAAACTCGTCCAAGATATGGGTCGTGAGTGGAATGACCGCTTTGGAGTTACCTCTGGACAAAAACGGAATGTCTGCAATCGGCCCAGTTCCGGTTGATATCGAGCAAATGCGTTCAATCAATCCTCTTAAGCAATCGAGCGATTGATGTTGGGTGCCAGTGGCTTCCGTTTCTAGTCCTAATTCCGGCGTCGTTCAGCGCCGAGGCAACTTCTCTCAAGCTTCCCGAGACGCCCAAGCCTAACTTGTCGATTTCTTTGGTGATCGTTCTTGCAAACTCGACTGCTTCGCTCCGGTTTTGCTTGGCCAGTAACTTTCCATTCCGCCCAAGCTCGACACCTCGCTCCTTAGCTGCTGCCAAAGCTGCTTTGGTCCGCTCACTGATCCTTCTTCCTTCTTCTTCCGCCATTGCTGCATAAACATGCAGCATGAACCGGTCAGCTTGAGGCATATCGGCCGCTACGAAATCAACGCCGCTTTCCATAAGGCCGCTAATGAAATGAACATTGCGAGCAAGCCGGTCTAGTTTGGCGATGATGAGCTTTGTCTTATGCTTGCGGCAATAAGCCAGCGCTGCCTTCAGTTCAGGTCTCGCGCTCTTTTTGCCGCTCTCGATCTCCACAAACTCGTGGAACCCAAAGGAACCAACCAGTGCAATGATTGCACTGCGCTGCGCTTCGAGACCTAGGCCTGATTGACCTTGTCTTTGTGTGCTTACTCGAAGGTAAGCGGCTGGCACTGGTAACTCGCTGCTCATGCGGGGGTTACATGTAAAGGTTGGTTTGTGTGTTACGGAATGCGCCATCAGCCAATCTCCTCAATCGGAAATCGGCTGGCGGCGGTGCGAAACAGCTCCATGCCTTCCGCAAAGACCGATTGTTCGAGATGGAAGCCGACGCTGTCGGCAAGAGTTCGGACTTTCTGGATGTTACCCCAGTTGTGCAATTGATTGCACAGGGAGGCCACAGATCTAAAAGCGAACTTCTTGAGCATTGGAACGTGCAATTCGGCTGGTAGCACCTCAATCAGCCAAATCGCGAGTTCGGCATCTACTCGGCCCAGTTTGCGCAGATACCTGCTGCCCTTGGCTGTATGGCCATCATAAGCGTAGGCAGGGACGTCACCGATGGTAGCGTTCCAGTTCAACTGGTCTTTGACGATCTCAAAGGTCGATTGGTTCTCAGACCATTCCTCCCAGAGCATGGCTGTTAGGGCGGGGAAGATTGTTTTGGTCGACTTCGATGCAGCCTCACCGATAACCGCTAGATTTGAAGCAGCCGAGTCCCTCGCGAAGTATCGAAAATAGGCGGCAAGATCACCGGAACGAGCAGGCATAGCCTCGGAAGGAAATTTGTCAGTCCCGCATAGTAGCCATGTCGCTGCGGCACGCCGCAATATGCAGCGATCGGTAGGCGTCAACAATCTACGCAGGTCGCCGTCGTCCAGCTTAGAAACTTGTGAAATGATAGCCGGCGCTGAAGGCGCGTGTTCTAGAACTGTCACTAGATCATCGGTGATCCGGTTCTTTGGGGCTCCGCAGAACCTGCTGATGAACCAAGCAGCAGTATGCCAGTCACCACCAAGCTTGGTTCGCAATCGTTTGTTGCGCGCCAATTGGCTTGCATTGCAGCACGCATCGAGATCTCCGAATGAGACATCTTCCCATCCGATGAGCGGCAACCTTCGCCACACAATGCGCGGGTCTAGCTGGTGCAAGAAGCTACCCGCAGCAAGGGCAAAGTCGGCTTGCCCGCGCCGGATCGCCTTTTGCAGTAGGCTCGATGCAACCCATTTGTCCGGGATGTGCATTTGCTTGATCTTGGGAGTTGGTGCCTCTCGAATTGCGAGAAGCAAATCAGACGGAACGGACGAGCTTGATTTAGGTAATTGCAATGTGACCTCCTTATCGGGAGGTCGCCGTGCTTGGTCCCATCACCTTTCTTGAAAGGTTACTGGCGAAGAGCAAGGGTTAGCTCAGCGCCGAGCGAATGGTGTTCAGACAGGGCGCCCGAAAGGAGCCAGTCTGCTTACGACCCAATTGCGGACATTTGTTGCTCATGGAAATCGAATGAGCGGGATCGCTATTTCAAACGCCTTTTGATCCGGCTGAGCGCCTGCGGAGTGATGCCGATATAGGCTGCCAGATCAGCCTGACTAACTCGATCTGCAATGTCGGGCATGGTTTCAACCAGCAAAGCAAAGCGGTCCTCAGCAGAAAGGCTTAGCAGTTGATATTCGCGCTGTTCTTTGCGCTTGCCATAGGTGCCCAAAAAACCGACCAGTGCGTTGGCTAGCCCAATGTCACTTTGTGCGGCGTCGGCTAGAATTTTGTAAGGCAGAGCGATGGTCGTGGTCGGCTCGCTTGCGACCAGGCTAAAGGTGCATGGATCACCATCTACCAGCGCCACCATGCTGCCAATTATCGACCCTTCTGGAAGGAAGGATTTGATATGCTCCTTGCCATCAGCGCGAATGTAATAGGCTTTCAGAAGGCCTGACTGCACGAAGTAGATATTCGAATTGCTATCGCCTTGCATAAAGGCATGATCGCCTGATTCCAATGCCACTTTGCGCCCATTTTGGATCATAAGCTTTTGAAATAGCGACAAATGAACCTCGGTTAATTACGGCGGCGCGCGGATCAGCAATACCCTAGCGCCATGAAACTCGAAAACAAAACTATCGTATTGACTGGCGGCAGTTCTGGTGTCGGTCTTGATTTGCTTCGCATGCTTAGCGCGGCCAATTGTATCATCAACCTATCGCGTCGTGCGCCGCCTGAAGGCGTTTTGCCGCAGTCAGCCAATATCGAGCATATTGCGACAGACTTGGCGGAAGAGGCCAGCGTGCGCTCTGCGATTGCTCAGATAACAAAGGAAAATCCAAACGGGATCGACGTATTGATCAATTGCGCCGCCGTGCAGTTCCTGCCGCGCTTTACCGATGCCGATTTTGATCCGGCCAGCATTGCGGCAGAGATCGCTATCAATCTGACCAGTCCGGCCCAGATCATTCACGGCTTGTTGCCTAGCCTTCAGAAGAGCAAGCACAGCGTCATCCTGAACGTGAATTCTGGGCTTGGTCTGGTGCCCAAGGCGGAATCGGCGATTTACTGCGCAACCAAAGCAGGCCTCGACAATTTATCACGTGGTTTGCGTGCGCAATTGGCCGGAACAGGCGTGCAAATCAGCCAAGCCTTCCTGCCGCTGGTCGACACTCCCATGACTACAGGACGTGGGCGTGGCAAACTTTCCTCAACCGAGGTCGCTCGCCAGATCATTTCAGGGATCGAGCGAAGCAAGACCGACATCGACATTGGCAAGGTGCCGCTGTTGCGCCTCGTCAACCGCATTTCCCCAGCAATCGCCAACCGTATCATGCAAAAAGGTGACTCATGAAAACACTGCTAAAGGTCATGCTGACCATCGCCGCTATCTTTGCTTCGACATTCATTCTGGGCCGCGTGCTGGGTATTTTGACAGAGAATAATGTCCGTGAGTGGTTGGAGCTGGCGAGCACTTTGTCTGTGCTTACCGTTGCCGCAGTGGTGATCGGATTGCTTGCCATCGATTTGTTTGTTGCTGTGCCGACGCTGACGATTGTTATTGTGGGCAGTTACTTCCTCGGCTTTGAATGGGGCTTTAGCGCCGCAATGGCAGGTTCCGCACTGGCCGCATTTGGCGGCTATGCGATTTGCAGCCGCTGGGGTGAGAGCGCGCTGAGCAGAGTTATCCGCGACAAAAAGCAACGAAGCGAAATGCGCGATGCATTTACCGCGCATGGGCCGGGTATGATCATGCTCGCAAGGGCTGCTCCGATCCTGCCCGAAGTGACTGCCTGCATGGCTGGAATGACGAAAATGCCGCTGGCGCGCTTTGCAATGTTTTGGCTGATCGGAACGCTGCCTTACATGAGCATCGCTGCCTATGCGGGTTCGGTCAGCACTTTGGATGATCCGCGCCCAGCAATCTTTGCCGCCTTGGGGCTCTATGCGGTCATGTGGGCGGGTTGGTTCTTCTACCGGAAATGGTGGATGAAAGGCGGAGCGCGGCTGCTTGTTTGAAGACAGAGAGATGTCCGCTTCCACCCCCATAAGAATGGGGCGCATTCTGCTAGCAGACTGGCAGCTAGTTAGGTTTTGACGCTAAGAGCGGCCTGACTGCCAACACTCCCAAACACCGACGTTGCCCATTAGGCGACCTGACCTCATTTGCAGACATTCCGCTATCTGCTTTTCGGTTGGAGATGCGCCCAAGAGATCAAGTAAGAAAATTGCGTTTGCTTGGGGAGTGAAGGGCGAAGTGAAATTGATTGCAAAAGATCGCAAGGGGCTGAAAAATCGACAGATTTTTTGACCGATGAAAGCAGAACAGGGACACAGATGCTAAGCGCGTTCTAGGGCTGTCTTAAAACGGTGTCTTAGGACAATCCAAAAGGGCTTGTATCCCTGTCTTTTTGCATCCGGTTTTCCAACCCTGCCAAGAGACTTTAGGCCTTACTAGATCGGGGGTCGGCACCTTCGTTATTAGCTGCTCAAGAGCGGTTGCTTTGTCGACAGAGAGCCCCATCAATTCAACTGCGCCGAGCAGGCCATGCTCTTGTCGGAGGCATCGGAAAGCCTGAAAGCGTTTCCAACAATCAGCCCCTTGGGAGTAGGCGTAGCCGCATCGAATTTTACGAAACGCATCAGGCAAGTCGAAAACGTCTTCGAGATACTTCTGCTGCAGTCCCTTTCGTGTCACTTCGATACGCGTCACCTGATTTGGCCAAGGCGACAGATCGCCGCCTTTGAGCAATACTTCCGCGGTTTTGTCGTAAGCTTTCACAAGCGCGTGCTTGTCTGGTTGTGAAGCGTTTCGCAGATAGATTGTCTCTAGGCTCGACCCAGACGAATACAGGGTCAGCGCCTTTACAGTGTCATGGCGCATCACCAGTTCGTTTGGCCGAATGCCTGTGCAATCAACTGCACAATCAATACGCGTGACTTTTGCCCATTGCGCAAATGTTGAGCGTTTGAAAATGGCTGGGCCAGCCGACCAGCTGCATCCAAACAGCAGAGCAGCGAACTCCTTGTGACCATTAGGGCCGACATTGCTCGGGTTGAATGACAAACAAAGCAACCTGCCGCACTTTTTCCCGTCTCTAAATTCACAACGCAGAACAGCCCCGGGCGTGCCAAAATCGATCTCAAACACCCGATTGTAGGGTTTCGCGAAATGCGGCCTTACCGATGATGGGATGATGGAGGAGTTTGCGGAACCGCTGCAAAAGACTTGACTGATCCGCTCACAACGCATGTCAGAGGGGCACTCTTTGGCCAACTTATCCGTCAAAACCTCATCGACTAGCGGGATAGTCAGATTGATCTTATCAGGCTTTGGATCTGATATCCTAATACGATGACCATTCGGATAATCTCTCACATTGGGGAACTGGTCTTTGAATGTATTGATATCTTCATTTGACGGCTTGTTAGTAGGATAAGGCAAAGTGGTGATGATTGAGTAGCCCATTACATCGCACCTTGCTTAGATGCGCTGTATCGCGGCTGACGAAGTAGATCGAGATTGGCAGAGGTCACTAGCCTTAGCCGGTTTGCTGAAGTTCAAGATATTGTTCGAGATCAGCCATGCGATAGCGCGGCTGCTTTCCAACTCTGCAAAAGCTTGGGCCTTCCCCAAGATAAGCCCAGCGACACAGGGTGCTATAGCTTATACCAAGATAGTCGGCAGCTTGTTGTCGGGTGAACAGTTTCGGCATGTCATTTTCTCCATCTGGAGAAAGCGCCGCAGACACAGGAAAGGCTACAGCGCCTTCCTTGGACTTACCCCATAAGCCTAACCTCTTGATTCAATATAGCAAGCAATAGTTATTGGTGAGTCAAAAAAACAGCGTATGCTATTGAATTTGCAATAATTGCAAAAGCTAGTCTGCGAACTTGATGATCGATTCAGCGGCCTCTTTAAGTGGTGCATCTTGGAGATGGGCATATCTTTTGGTGGTCTGCATTTGCGAGTGCCCGAGCATGGCGCCGATCAATTCAAGCGTCTTCCCATCAGAGACAAGGAAGCTCGCAAAAGTGTGCCGAAGGTCATGCAACCGGCAATTCGTGATCTGCGCTTCACGCTTAAGGCTACCCCATGTTTTCCTGACCTCCTGCAAACGGCCCGTTGCGCTGCAGCTCGGAAAGACAAACTCATTTGATCCAGCGCTTTTGAAACGTTGACGTAGGATTGCGTGCGCAATTGAGTTTAGTTGAACTCTATGAGGCTTCTGGTTCTTCGTGCTCGACGATGGAGCTATCCACAGTCCTGCCTCGAAATTGATGTCCGCCCATCGCATTTTCAGTGTCTGGGTTTTTCTTGCACCAGTGAACATCATGATTGCGATTGCGTCGGCACTCGCTTCCCCCCGTCGACGCTCTAGGGCCTTGGTCAGTTCGCCGAATTCGCGTTCGCTAAGGTACCTTTCGCGACCGTGCTCACTGTTTCTCCGGATGCCCCCTGCAGCAGGGTTGCTGTCAATCCACCCATCATTTTCAGCCTTCGCCAACACGCTGCGCAAATAACTATGACTGCGATTTGCAGTAACCTTGCCTCGGTCCTTGGAAACCTTGTCTAGGAATGCTTGAATCTCAGCCTTCGAGAGCTGTTGGAGCTTGGTGTTTGCCCCAAAGTAGGGAATGATTGTTCGCTCCCATGATGCTTTGAGATCGCGTTTATGGCTTTCTGACAAGCCCGCAAAAAAGTGATCGCGATACCAACCCCAAACATTCGCGAACGTCGGAGCACTTTTGGCTGCGACTTTTTCACCTAACGGGTCACGGCCCTGGTCCACTTCTCTTCGCAGTTCGGAGGCCCGCTTCTTGGCACCCGCCAGCGTCCATGGACCAAACTGCCCAATCGTCAGTCGTTTCTCCCGACCTTCAATTGAATAGCTAAATATAAACACCTTACGCCCGGGGGGACTAACCTTCAATCCGAGACCTCGAACCTCACAGCAACGGTAGGTTTTAGCTGACGAAGATGACGCTAAGGCTTCAGAGCAAAATTTCTGTGTCAGGCGAATGGTTGATAATTTTGGCATTGGTCCGATAGAAGTCCGATTAATGATGCTAATTCATGCGAGTTAATAGTCACTGATGCAAAAGTATGGATAAAATAATCATCTGATATTAAACGGATAATATAGAATTTTCAGAGATATGGCCAACTCTTTTGCACTGACTTTTAATCAGTAGGTCGCTGGTTCGAACCCAGCAGGGCTCACCACCCAGTTCGTCGCGTTTCGATATTCGAGACGCTGGCTAGCTGAAGCGCAAATTCTCCCCGCATTTCCGTGGCTTTGCCGTGCAGCAACTCGGCAACATCCAAAACAGAGACGCGCTGACCTCGCAATTGCGCGGGTATTAGGCGCAGATTCTCTGCGGCCAAAAAAGCGACCTACTACCGATATTATGATTGTGGGGCGTGGGTCCCAATCGCCTGACGTTGGCCAGCCCAGTCGAGCGGCAAATCGCTCATGCGCCATATGGAACGGGCACTGAGCCGAGAGGGTTGCGTGCCACTGAGTATGGCTCGGATGATCATTGGATCAAGATAACTCACCCGCGCAGTTCGCTGGAGATGACGCAGCTTGGTAACCGGCAGAGCGTCCAGTTGATGCTGGTCGAGACCGAGCAGTTGCTCCCGCGCCGCAAACGCGCGCGCGATCAGTTCGACAAGCCGCTCGTCGCGGGAGATTGAACCTGATCCAGTTGGCTCCAATCGCAGCCGAGGCTCATGACCGTAATTTGACTGACTGGTTGGAATGGCGAGGCTGATGCGCTTCTCGGAGACGTTCGCCAACCCTGCCATTGAACCCAGCACCGATAATTCAAAAGACGCGCTGGCAGCTCTGGCCGTGACCGACACTTGCAGTGCAAGTTGCTCCAGCAAGCTTCGAGCCTCTGCAACGGGCGTGGTATTAATGCGCATTGCTAAATCTGAGCAGCACTCGAACAGACGCTCGGTATCATCGGCACTCTGTCCTGCTGCCAACTCTCGTATCCGATCTCCATTGCGCAGCCATTCTGCAATCGTCGTCCTGACCGATAATTCGAGTTCACCAGCGGGCAGCCGTAGTGCGGGACTGGAAGCATCGTCGTTCATGCTTGAAGCGTAATAGGAATAGCGATGCCCATGATTGCGCGTGTGGCAAGGCGACATCGGACGGCCATGGTCATCGCGGATCATACCAGCGAGCAGCGACACGCGCCTTCGCACCGCACTATCTTTGCTGGCAGTTCGGTCCGCCAGCTTGGCTTGGACGGCATCGAAGACCTCGCGGCTGACGATCGCATCATGTTCGCCGGGATAGACGTTGTCCTTATGGACCACCTCACCAACGTAGATGCGGTTCGACAGCATGTAAGCCAGTGCGCCGCGCTTATACGGTACGCCGCCTCGAACCGATCCATCCTTCATCACACGCCGCTTGCTAACGAAGCCATCACAGCGAAGTTCTTCCACGAGCGTGCGTATGGAATCGCTCGCCAGATATCGCTCCATGACTGCACAAACTATCGCTGCTTCATCTGGGACGACCTGAAGCTTGCGATCTTTGGCCTCGTAACCAAGCGGAACCCCGCCGCCCATCCACATGCCCTTGGCTTTGCTCGCGGCGATCTTGTCGCGGATGCGTTCGGCTCCGACCTCACGCTCGAACTGCGCAAAGGAGAGCAGGACATTTAATGTCAGGCGACCCATTGAGGTAGTGGTCGAAAACGCCTGCGTTACGCTCACGAAAGACGCATCAGCTTGATCAAGGACATCAACGATCTTGGCAAAGTCAGAGAGCGCCCGCGTAAGCCGATCGATCTTGTAAACGACCACTACATCGATTTTGCCCGCCTTCACATCGTCGAGCAGCTGGCGCAGGGCAGGGCGCTCCATGCTCCCGCCAGAGAACCCGCCATCATCATAAAGATCTGGCAGCGCCTTCCAGCCCTCATGCTGCTGCGACAGGATATAGGCTTCGCAAGCCTCGCGCTGGGCATCGAGACTGTTGAACGCCTTATCGAGACCCTCCTCGGTGGACTTGCGCGTGTAGACCGCGCAGCGCATCGTCTTCGTATCGCTAGTCATGACGCGTCACTCCCAAGGCTCCGAGGCGGGAGCTGTGTAGGCCGAAGAAGCGCGGGCCTGACCATGCGGAGCCGGTAATATGCTTGGCGATAGCGGTGAGGGAGCGATATCGGCTGCCGCGATATTCAAAAGCCCCTTCGAGCACCACCACTTCGTGGACTTCGCCATGCCATGTGCGCGAGAGCCATGTGCCGGGTTTGACGCTTGTAGCCCTGACACAGCGTGGATGGCGCTTATCTTTCCGCGACTCGACTTCGAGCATGCGCAGCTCCGCTTTGGTGAGCCCGCCCAGCGCCTTCTCCTGATATCGGGCGGCGATAGCGCGGGTCATCAATGCGATACCAAAGGCTGGCGGCGCAGGTGAGCCGAACACTTTGCGCCACTCAGCCTTTTTCTGGGACGGGTTCATCTCAATAAGCCGCCCGATCTTCACGTCCAAATCCATTACGCGTTACTGGATACCGCGACGTGGTAGGTGCGCACGCCGTCCATCTTCTCGCTGCTGATGACATGACCTTTCTTCTTCAGGCCCGTCAGTGCTGCTCGTGTGGTATGCGGTAACCAGCCTGTGGCTTCGACCATCTGGTCAAGCGTTGCGCCTTCAGCGCGGCACAACATGCTGAGGACTAGGTCGATCTTGGCCGGTTTCTTCGGTGTCTCGCTGGGTTTGGCAGCTGCCTTTGCAATTCCTGCAGCAGGCTTCTTCGTGCCTGTTTGCTCGTTGTCGCCGCCGCTATCGGCAGACATGCGTGCCATGCGGCGATTGCGGGCTTTGGCTGAAGTTTTGGTCGCGGTGGTCATGAAGGTTCTCCTTGGTTGGTGAGCCAGCATAATGCTGGGCTCACCAACCAAGGCCTGAGCAGCTTTGAGCTGTCAGGCATTGCGGCCGAACCGGTCGACTCGCATGAGCACCAATGCTTGCTGTGCGCACGAAGTCCAATGGAACATGCGACTGTCACGCAGATGCGTTGGTTGAACTTTCACTCCGCATCGGGCGGTTACGTTTATGTCTGCTTTGCGCCGTTTCAGCCGTGGCGACCCAATTTCTTAGCAACTGAAAGCGGACGTTCTTGGAGGCCATTCCGGCCAAGGAGAAAGTAAATGACATATTCGCAATTTGATCCAGCTTCCCAAAACCGCGTGCCTTGGAACTTTGGAGCGAAGATTGGCCCAAAGCGGCCATTCAAACAGAAACAGATATGGGCAATCCGGTTCTACCTTGATCGCGAGCAGCGCATTCGGGATCGCGCACTTTTCGATATGGCGATTGATAGCAAGCTCAGAGGTTGTGATTTGGTCGAGCTAAAGATCGGTGATCTGGTGTCAGGGTCTGAAATTCGGAAACGCGCCACGATCACCCAACGAAAAACAGGACGACCTGTCCAATTTGAGATCGCCGCAGATGCAAGAGCAAGCCTATTCGCGTGGCTCGAGCTCAGGGGTGGTAGCGTTGAGAACTTTGTCTTTCCCAGTCGAGTTGATCATTCACGCCATCTCAGCACACGCCAATACGCAAGGCTGGTTGATGAATGGGTGGAGGCAATTGGGCTGCGGCCGGAGGAATATGGGACCCACTCACTTCGAAGGACCAAGGCTTCGATAATCTACAAAGCCACGGGTAACATTCGAGCAATTCAAATTCTGCTTGGGCACTCGAAAATTGAGAATACGGTCCGTTACTTGGGTGTCGATATCGAAGACGCACTTACCCTGGCTGAGAAGACTGAGATTTGACTGCTCTTGGGCGCTAGCTCTCAGCGAGCTGGCGTCCGCTTTTGGGGTGGAAAGCGGACATACATTCAAACCACCATACGGATCACTTCAGGCATTGACTTGAAATAGCGAAATGGACTGGCCGGTTTTGAAGTTGTCGGCTTCGAACCGCTCTACCCTAGCTGCCTCAATCCGCAAGAGATGCAGTTAGTATGACAAGACGCTGCAACCTAAGTCGTCACAGCCTGGCTGGAGGATAACATTTGTTTGAACCGGTCGACTGCACGCATTTGGATGATCGCAAGTGCGGGTATGAGCAGAATCAGCAAGATGGTTCCGAACAGGACGCCGAAGCCAAGGCTAGCGGACATAGGGATCAGGAATTGGGCCTGCAGGCTCGTTTCGAAAGTGATTGGTGCGACGCCCAAGAAGGTTGTGATGGCAGTCAGCATGATCGGGCGAAAGCGAGATTTCGCCGCATCAATGACCGCCTCGTTCCGTTCCATTCCAGCAGCGAGATTCTCGTTCACGAAATCAATGAGCACCAGTGCGCCGTTTATGATCACACCGGACAGTGCGACGATCCCGAACATCGACAGAATGCCCAGCGGAATGCCCAATATGAGATGCCCCAGAAGAGCGCCGATAATACCAAAAGGTATCGCCGCCATGATGATCATGGGCTGGATATAGGATCGGAATGGCACCGCAAGTAGGCCGTAAATCACGACCAGCGCGAGCATAAACGCGCTGCCCAAATCGCCGAAGCTCTCTGCTTGCTCCTCTTGCTCTCCACCGAAGCTATATTGTAAGGAGGGATAGTTGGCGACAATCACGGGCATAATCTCGCTATCGAGTAATTGTGCAACTTCCTGACTGGTCACAATCTCGTCATCCAGATCGGCGGTCACCGTTGCAACACGGCGCCCGGCCTCGCGGCGGATGACCGATGGCGCTTCGGAGAACGAGACCCGCGCCAGACTGCTGACGGGTGCTTGCCCGCCTGGAACGCGAACTTGGAAGCGTTCTATATCGGCAATCGAATTGCGTTCTTCCTCCGGTAAACGGACGTAGACGCGGACGTCTTCGCGCCCTCGTTGGACCCGGACTGCCTCCGCACCGAAAAACGCTGCACGCACCTGTCCAGCAACATCTTGTAGGCTTACACCAAGGGTGCGTGCGGATGGCTTGAGGCGCAGCTCAATCTCCTGCATTCCTTCGTCCTGATCGCTTTCGATGTCGAACACTCCGCTCACGCGCCGGAGCGCAGTCATCAGTTGGGCAGATGCCCGGTCCAGTACCTCAGGGTCGGAGTCCGACAATCGGACGTTGACCGGGTCACCCGCAGACAACAGCGAAGACGATATCGCTAAAGATCGCGCTTCGGGCACAGGGCCCAGCTGTTCGCGCCATGCTTCTTCTATTTCCGCCGATGAGACATCGCGGTCTCCGGACGACACTAGGCTAAGTTGGACTTTGGCCAGGTTGGGTGCAAAATTATCGACAATGCCATCGGGGCCGCCGCCGCCGCCGGAAAGGCCAATTGTTGTGTAGATCGCCTCCAAGAAAGCAGCATCCTGCGCGTCACCATCGGTGTAGCGCTCCAATGCGCGGTTACCAGCGGCTTCAATCCGCCGCGTAACTTCTGCTGTCCGTTCCACCGTAGTCCCGGCAGGCATTTCCAGAGAGGCGGAGACTGTATCGGATTCAATATTTGGGAAAAACGAGAATTTGATAATCCCGCCTGGCAGCATGGCCACGACCACGATCAGGATGGCTACACCAGCGGCGAGGATGAGGTAGGGTGCTGCCACAGTGAAGCGCAAAGCGCGGTCGAGCGGGCCCTCAACGAAAGCTTTGAAGCGCCGGTCAACCGCAGCCTGCACGTCCTCGACCTTCGCCAAAACCCGGTTTTTTGAGCGACTGCCGATTTCCGGCAAATGGCTCAAGTGGTGCGGGAGAACCAGTAGCGCCTCGACCAGTGAAAGGCCGAGAACCGCAATCACGACCAGCGGAATATCTGCGAGGACCTTACCGATTGTACCGCCCACCGCGAGCAGCGGCGAAAAAGCGGTGACGGTTGTAGCGACTGCGAAAAAGACGGGCACTTTAACCCGCTGTCCACCTGCGATGGCTGCACCAATGCCCGATCGACCACGTTCGCGTTCAGCGTAAATATTCTCGCCCACAACGACGGCGTCATCGACGACCAAGCCCAGTGCGAGAATGAACCCGAAAAGGGAGAACATATTGATGCTGGAGCCCGCCCAGTCGAGAATGAAGATCGCGCCGACAAAGGTCGCGCCAATGCCGATGGCTGTCCAGAATGCCAGCCGCAGATCGAGAAAAAGAGTTAGCGCGATTAGAACCAGGATCAGACCCATAACGGCGTTTTTCAGTAGCAGACTCAGACGGTCGTCAAGCAGTTCGGAATCGTCATCCCAGATCGCATATTCCACACCAACCGGCGTGCGGTAGTCGGTCTTCAGCAACTTGCGCACGGCAGCAGAAACATCCAACACCCGTTCGTCACTAGTGCGGTAGACATCCACAAACGCCACCGGCTTGCCATTAAAGCGGGTGATCAAATCCGTGTCTGCAAAACCGTCTTCAACCGTTGCGATATCGCCCAGTCTTAGAATGTTTCCATCCGCGCTCGTCAGGATTACGATGTCTTCAAAATCGGTCTGGTTGTAGTTCTGACCAACCGTTCGCACCCGCACTTCCGCAGTATCAGTATCAATCGCACCAGCAGGTGTATCGAGACTGTTTGCAGCGACGATCTGCGAAATATCGGTTAACGATAGGCCAAGTGCGCGGAGCTTATCCTGTGGCACATCAGCGAAAATCTGATAGTCGCGCACTGCACTGGTTTGGACATAACTAACGTCAGGAAGGGCAGCGATTGCGTCTTCCAAGACATAGGCTGTTTCCTTCAACGTCGATTCCGAAACATCCCCGTACAGCGCCAGCCGCATCACGATTTGCCGCGTGGTCAATTCGCGTACGTCAGGCTCTTCCGCCTCGCCGGGGAAAGTCTGGATCTGGTCGATTTCCGATTTCACATCGTCCAGTGCGCGGTCCATATCGGTGCCAAGTTCCAGCTCGACTTTAACGGTGCCGATGCCTTCGGATGCCGTTCCGGTTATTTCCCTGGTGCCCTCAATCGCCTCGACGGCTTCCTCGATTTTCTGGACAACCGATTCCTCGATTTCTTCAGGCGTGGCGCCGGGATAGGCGACCGAAACCGAGATGGTGTCGAGACTGCTCTCAGCAAACACTTCCTGCGTGATCGTGTTGAACGACATATAGCCCGCGACGAGCATCACGATCATCAACAGGTTCGCGGCGACGCCGTTCTTTGCCATAAAAGCGATCACGCCCGGGCGGTCGCGCGCTTTGTCCTCGGCAGCATTACCGAACCGGTCTAGTGCAGCGCCATCACCCGCTTGACCCTGATCGGTACCAGGATCACTCATCGGCTGAGCTCGACGTATCTTGCGCAGGCTCTGGTGTGACGGAATTTACTCGCACATCCATACCGTCCACTGCAGCGCGCAAGCTGCTGGTTACCAAGCGACCGCCTTCGGAAAGGCTGGCTGTAGTGATATAGGCGAGCGCGTCTGTCCGCTGGATTACACGCACGGGCAATATGCGTAGCTTGCCGTCACGCACGACCCATACTTTGTTGCCCGTTCGGAGATATTCAGCCGGAATCGCGGCATAGGAACTTAGATTGGCACCGGTAATTTCAGCGCGAACGAAGCTGCCGAGCAAGAGTGGCGGCGCAGTTCCCGCTGCCTCTCCATCAGTCACCAGCTTGCCCCCGCGCAGCGGATTGGGCACGCGCAGAAAAATATCGATCGTCCGCGTTTGCGCGTCCAGAATATTGTTCGCCCGATCAACAAATGCGTCCCAGCGATAGGTCAATCCGCCAAAATCGGAAAATACGCTGGCCGGGATACGCGCATTATTGTCTTTCAAAACATCTGGAATAAGCGCCGCCTCGGCCTCGGTCAGTGATATCCGCACTTCATAGGATGATGTCGAGACAATCGAGCCGAGTACTTGGCCTGGCTGAACGAGCGTGCCTGTTGCCGCAGTCTCGCTGCGAACAATGCCGGTGAACGGTGCGGATACGCGTGTTCTTGCCAAGGACGTCCGCGCATTGGCAAGATTGGCAGCAGCCCGTTCGCGTGCCGCTTTGGCAGAGCGCAGTTGTGGCTCTCGGGTAGCCAGATTGCTCGGCGAAGATTTCTTCCGCTCCGCTGATATTGGCGCTGCAGCAGTTCCGTTTGCTTCCTGCGGCGGAAGGATACGCGATGCATAATCATCGGCATCAATCACCGTCGCCAAAGCACTGCCGCTATTCTGCCGCTGCGCGAACCGCTCCAGTTCGGCTTGCGCAATCGTTACCTCTTGTTGCGCCTGAAGCACGGCGACATCCTGCGCGGCAACATCAGCGCGCGCAGTGCGAACTTGGTTCTGGTAATCTGTCGTGTTGATACGGAACAAGATTGCGCCGGCCCCCACCACGCCACCTTCGCGGAAATTGCTGTTCACGAAGGTCAGTTGGCCGCCGACTTCCGCACCGATAGAAACTTCCTCGCGTGGCTGCACAGTTCCTGAACCCAGCACCTGAATGGGGCCAGATGCGGCTCCGAAGGCTATCGTCTCAACCAAGGGGACCTGCTCAACCTGCTCCTCTTCCTCTGGTTCGGGCCGCAGAATGATCATCAAGGCTGCAATCGCGAATGCGCTGACCAACAAGCCAATCGCCCAAAGAGCTTGCCGTTTCATTGCGCATTTCCTTCAATGTCTTTGGGTGCCGCAGTGGGAACCATAGTCAGGGGAGCAAGAGTTTCTTGTGAGGTCCAATCGCCACCGAGAGCGCGGTGAATGCCAAGACGCGACAAAGCGACATCACGCGCCGCGCTGGAAAGACTGGATTCGACTTGATAGACCGCCCGCAATGCGTCGAGATAGGCAGTGTAACTGCCTACGCCCGCTTCGAACCGGCTGGACTGCAACTCAAGAGAAGAGCGCGCTTCAGCGAGCTGGCCAGTGATCAGATCATAACGCTGCCGCTTTTCTTCATAATCATCGATCGCGACTTCAACCTCGCGATAGGCCGTGAGCACAGCCTTGGCATAGGCGGCCGCTTGCTGATCATATGCAGCGCGTGCCGCACGGATATTGGCAGAAATTCTTCCTGCGTCGAAGATCGGTGCAGCCAGAGTGGAACCGAGCGATAGCAGCCAATTGTCAGCAAAATCGAACACGCTGCCCGGATTGTCGCTTTGACTGCCGAGCGATGCATTCAACTGCAACGTCGGAAAACGCTCCGCCTTGCGCGCGCCAATTCGCTGCCGCGCCGCCTCAAGCCGGGTCCATGCTGCCGCGACATCGGGCCTTTGCGCCAGAATATCCGACGGCAGCCCGGCGGGCACAGGTTCAAACACAAGCCGGGGCGTGAGCGCGGTGTCCAAACGCTCACGCAACGCAGTTGGATAAGCTCTCACAAGCGTCGCCAACCGGCCATTTCCCGCCGTCAATGCAGCTTCCAAACGCGGGAGACTAGCCTGCGTATTTCGAAGATCCTGCCGCACCTGATACAGTTCCAAACTCTCGGCCAGCCCCCGAGCATAGCGATCATTGGTCCGCTCTGCGCGGTCAGCAAGCAGCTCTGCGGTCTGGACGGTCAGTTCGATCTGGCGGCGCGTATCGACGATTTCGAAATAGGTGCTGATAGTCTCTGCTGCAGAGGCAAGCTGGACCGACCGGAAATCAAACTCGGCCGCAATTGCATCATTGCGCGCCGCCGCCAAATCACCGCGCACGCGTCCGAACAGGTCCAGCTCATAGGCAGCGCCAATGCTCAGCGAATATGTCTCGTTGGTAAGTCGGTCGATGGTGCCACCGCCAAAGCCGCCAAACGCACTTCCCGCCAGCGGGCTGTCCGAATAGCTCGTACCGGCGCTGGCCGAAACTGCCGGGAACAAGGCCGAGCGCGCGATGCGTGCCTGCGCGCTGGCTTGTTCTACCCGCGCCGCCGCCCCGGCGATATCGAGATTGTTGCTAAGCGCGTCATTCACGAGGCTGTTCAGAACAGGATCGGAAAACCCTTTCCACCAATCTGTGGGACGATATGCGCCGTCAATTTCCGCAGCCGAATATGCCGCTGGCATTTCACTGACGATAGAGGGCGCTTCTGCGGCGGGCGCCATAGAAATGCAGGCATTCAGCGGGAGTGTGGCCGCCGCCAAGGCAAAAGTGCGAAAGCGTGCCATCATCACTCCTTCAGCGCTGCGCGTATGATCGTGTCGAGACGAGTAAGCAGCCGTTGTTTCAATTTCTGGTCGATTTCATCCACTTCCATCAGCAAATGCAGTGCGGTGCGTGAATGCCGCAACGTCACAGCCATCCCGAACAGAAAAAGTGCGGTTGCGCGAACATCAACTTGATCCATCTCCGGCCTTAGCAGGGCAATCTGGCCGGATAGGCGGCTCATGGTCTGTTCCATATGATTGCGCATCAATTCCCGTACCAGCGGGGAGGGCAATTGCTGCTCGCGGGCGATAAATAGCGAAAACGCCGCAGATTCATCTCGCAGCATGAAACCGGCAACCCGGCCCAACATGGTGCAGACGACATCCAGCCGCTTTTCGTCAGAGGCATCTGCTGAGGGCAGATCAATCGGTGGGTCGGAAAGCAAATTGCGCAAATGCGAGAAGATGTGTTCAGCGGCGGCCTGATAAAGCCCATCTTTCCCGCCAAAGTGATAAGTAATCGAGCTCATCGCCGTATCCGCAGCGGCCGCGATATCACGCGTGCTCGCTCCATCGAGGCCGTGCTTGCCGAATTTCTCGATAGCGGTTTCTATGAGTCGTTGCTTCACACCATCTTCCTATTGTTCGTTCGAACGAATTGCAATGGGATGTTCCGATGAATGTTACCGATACAAGCTGCCGACGACACAAAAGTCTTTGTGCAATAAAAGTCGGCTTGGAGCGGGATGTCTAGAAGTGGGTCGTTAGCTGTCAGTTTGCTTTTGGCCGTCTAGTTTCACAGAGCGGCCAGTCGGCTAACGACCCAATTGCCGACTTATCTGCTGGCCGATGTTCTGAAGTCTGTTAGCCGCTCGACTGCTCCCCAATCCGATATGATTGGCAGCTCTATGTATGAACCGTTCTTGGCACCATGGAAAACCGTGTTTTTCGCCACCATTCTCTCAACGCTGGAATACAAGGGAGCGCCGGTGTTCAGGTTCCTAGCCCATTGCGGGAAGTTGCTTGATGAAATGTCGATGCCGATGCGGTGACCTGAGCCAAAGCGCCACGCGATCGGACCAAGGTCAATCTCGACCTGATAGGTCTCGCCCGATTTCATGAAGACTTCTTTCTGGAGGCCTTCCCTAAAACGGGCTCTAAGGATGCCTTCAGTCACCAGAGTGGCGGTTCCATCTGGTGCGATATCAAGGACCTTTACGGTGA
Source organism: Pontixanthobacter sp. CEM42 (assembly GCF_017812015.1). GTDB lineage: Bacteria > Pseudomonadota > Alphaproteobacteria > Sphingomonadales > Sphingomonadaceae > Pontixanthobacter. The sequence continues at coordinate 958,433 of NZ_JADQTN010000002.1, forward strand.
AGTCCGTATCAGGCGCATTGGAGCTTACTGACAGGTTCCCGAACACGTGGCCTGCGATTACGACCTCTTCGGTCAACTTGCCACTGTCATAGGACAGGACATCGTCACGCTTGTCGCCGCGGACCTTTTGCTGATCCAGCGGTCCGTGTGAAATCATCAGGTTCCGGCCACCAACGGTCGGGACAGGATTGTCGGGATCATAATCATAGGTGCGCGTGGCCGACTCAGTTGGCCCAGACTCGGACATCGCCAGCCCGCCATTCGCAGACAGATACCATTTGCTCGTCTCCGACGCGCTCAGCGGCCACGTGTCTGCGCCATACCATTCATTCTTGGCATTCGCGATCGGGAAGATCACGCGCGGCATATCGTCCAACGCGCTCTCATCACCTTTCAAGAGATAGTCGAACCACGGGATCATTGGCTTGATGGGCCAAACCGATGGATCCTCCGGCGTGAAATGCGTGCCGTTCAGGATCAAGAGACGTTGATTGAGCTCCTCCTTCTCACCCCGCGCAAAGGCGGTGATCTGGGATGGTGCAAATACATCAAACCATGCGGCGACATAATAGGTCGGTACATCGGTCAATGACGCATCATAGTGTTTTGCTGCGGCGCTATTGGGTTTTGCATCCAGCATGGCGTTCCATGACGGAGTGGCCTCTGCGAAATGAGGATAATCCTTAATTGGCAAATGCTTCCAGACATCAAGGTTCTGTGGGTTCTCAAGATCACTGAGAATGTCCCAGACTTTAAGACCCATGCCAATGCGGGCAGTCCTGCGATCAATGGGGCCATACCCCACTTCGGTGAAATGGTTTTTGTCGGCGGTCAGAATTTGCTCGCCAGCCCAAGGGAGGAACGTTTCCAGTTTGAGCACACCGCCCGGACCATACATGGCATCTGTGATAAGGTTCGGGGTGCCAATCTGGACGTAGGAAGCATCGATCAGATTTGGTGCTTCGTCATTGGCCAACATCGCCATGATCGCTTCGATGGAATCGCCGGTGGTTCCGATCTTGCCGTTACTCCACGGCTGCTTCTTGACCCAGTTGATCAACTCGACCGCGTCTTCGCGATCTTTCAAACCAAGCGCCGCACCTTGTGAACCGATCCGCCCCCGAGTGTGCTGTATAACCAGTGCGTATCCAGCTTCGGTCACTTCCGGCCAGCCGATCTTACCAAGTTCGGAATTGGGAACATCGGTAAAGTCTTCGGTCGGCATGCCGGAAAGCGGGGTGTGCGGCAGTTCGTATGGCGAACGGACAATCAGGGTTGGAAAGGGGCCGTCGCCCTCTGGCAACCGTACGAAGGTGACAAGCTCTTTGCCGTCTTTCATCGTGATGGTTGGACCGGTGTATTTGGCCGAAAAGGCCCACGGAATTGCAGCGAACCCCAAGACAATGGCCAGGGTAAGCAGTGAGCCCACGGCTATGGCGATTTTTTTCAACATGACTTGGTCATCTCCGCTCTATTTCTGTGGCGCCTACGCGCGGCGTCCATCAGTTTGCGCTCTCATTTTTCGGCGCTTTATCTCTCGGGGAATGCTCGGCGGGCATTGGGCCGATGCGAGCGTTCACCCGTCCGGGCTGGCAGTCATTTGATTGCCGAAAGCTTCTAAAGACGAGCGAGCAAAGGATGCACAGCGCTAATTCACGAATGGTCAGTTATTTGCATGAATGGGCTTTCGCGCGACTGCATTGCCCAGTGGTCGGTTGAATTTGAATTTGTGGAGAGCCTATGCCGCCGCCGAGGCTTGATCATCGGAGCGCCGTAGCTGGGCTAGAACTTCCTCTTTACGCGACCTGCTGATCGGCACTTCAAGGCCTGAACCGAGGACTGCGATCGTGTTCCGCCCGTTGCAAATGATGTCTTTGATGCTGGATCTGGCCACCCAATAGGACCGGTGCACCAGCACTCCGTCACGATCGCTCAACTCATCAACTGCGGCGCCAAACCTGTAGTGGATCAATTCACTCCCGAGGTTCGTGTGGACGAGGACGTAGTGCTGTTGTGCCTCAAGCGCGATCAATTTGGCGTGACGGTGCTGTTTGAGCTTTTCCCAGAATTCCGGCGTCTTCATGGATGCGACGGGTTCGGGTTTCTCAGCACTCTCTTCTTCTGCAATGTTGCCTTCTTCGTCGCCACAGAATCCAACAGGAAAAATCCAGTTCAGAATAGTGGTGGCGACAATGCATGGCACGGCCAGAAACAAGACTTCCTCTGCCAGCTCACGCAGGACAACCGTGAGCATGCCTTCCCAAGGGGCGTCGAGGAGAAACGCCATATCGTTGACCCCGAAAACATAATCCACATAGGTCAGCGGGATCATCAGGAAAACGGCGGTGAACAGTCCGACCTTAAGCGTGACGAGGCAATATTTGACGATGTCGTGCGTGGTCCAGTCAACGCGTGTCCGGAACCACGCGGCAGCCCCGAATATAAAGCTGATCTCGACAACCCAGAAGCCGACGGAAGCGGGCATTGATAGCGATCTGATCACCGGGCCAGCGTTATAGAATGCGAACAATCCATGCGCGACCAACAGCGCGATCAGAACGACGGCGCGACGTGCTATTGAATTGGCGCCCAATGCCGTCACCTTGATTCCTGCGGCCAGCCTGCGAATACCCTATAGATAACGATCATGGCGCTTTCTTAGCGCATTGCCGCTATTATTGGGACCAGTCTGACCCTTCGTTTACAATATAACAAAAAAATTTACGAAGCAGAGATGCTGGAGTAACCGGGTGGCGTCAGGATTACAATTCGAACTAGATCACTCTGGCACACTCAATCAAAGCTTCTCTCGCCCCCGCTCGGGCAACGTCATCGACGATCCAAGTGACTGTGTCTTTTGCGCTTTATCGATCGAAGTTCATCGAGACGTACGTATCCTGAGCAAGCCAAAATTGCGTACTCACTTCGCGACCTGTCGATTAACGGGCTCGCACACTATAAGCCGCTGCAGCGACTGAGCTGCGAATTGAGGAGCCGCGAAGAATGACTGTCAGCCTGTTGGTGATTGACGATGATGAAAAGCTTACAGGGATGCTCAAGGAGTACCTTACGCGTTCGGATTTCAACGTGTCGCTAGCTCATACCGGTGCCGAAGGGTTGGCCATGCATGCCGAGCAGCGGTTTGAGGCCGTGGTTCTTGATCTCATGCTGCCGGACTCCAACGGGCTTGATGTCTGTCAGGCCCTGCAAAAGGAATCGAGCGTTCCCGTGATCATGCTTACAGCCAAGGGGGATCCGATGGATAGGATCGTTGGACTGGAAGTGGGCGCCGACGATTACCTTCCCAAACCGTTTGAGTCGCGGGAACTGCTCGCCCGGTTAAGAGCCGTTTTGCGCCGCGGAGGTGAAAAGGATGTTGTTGAGCGCGAACGGTTCGGTCGGCTTGATATTGACCGCGGCGCAATGGAGGTTCGGCTGGATGGCCAAAGGTGTGAGCTGACGTCATATCAATTCCAAGTTCTGGACCTGTTTGCCAAGAATGCGGGAGCAGTGATGAGCAGAGATGCTGTCATGATGAGGCTCAAGGGCAACGGGATAGAGGTTTTTGACAGGTCTATCGATGTCCATATCTCGCGCATCAGATCCGCGATTGAAGAAGATCCAAAGCATCCCAAAAGGCTGATAACCGTTCGCGGAATTGGCTATGTGTTTGCCAAGAGTCAGGACTAGCGATCTTTAGGCCCCGCCTCTTTGTCCGCATCATGGTGGTTGTGGTGGCAAGCCTTATGGCTTTTGCCACCAGCGCTTACTTCATTTTCAAGCGGGTCGAGGTGTCGCAATATGACAGCGTCGTGGTCGACAAGAGCGCGCCTCTGTTTGCCACCCTGCTGCCCGAAGTTGGCTCCTCCAATGACACATATGATGCCGCGTTGAAGGAAATCGGTGGTGTTCTGGAAATGAACATCACACTGTATGACGAGGAGCGCGCGCTGCTCGCGACGAGCGATTTCGTGTCGCCCATAGGCGCAACCGGCTTTCGACTTGGAGACTGGGAGGTTAGCCAGGATCAGCTGCATTGGACGACGCAATTGAGCGATGGTCGGTGGATTGTCGTTGATCTTGAAGAGCCACCAGAGACCGAAGAACTGCGGACCCTGATCATGGTTCTGTTTGCGACCGCAATCGTCCTGATTCTGGTTATGTATCCGTTTATCCGCAGTCTGACTGCGCGGCTTGAGACTCTTCAGCGTGCAGCGGTGAGAGTGGGGTCGGGAAAGCTTAGAACGCGGGTTGATGTTCGCGGCAATGACGAGGTCGCCTCGGTTGCGAAGAGCTTTAACGGCGCCGTCGATCAGATCGAGAAACTGGTTTCGTCCCAACGACTCTTGCTGGCCAACACCTCTCACGAACTCAGAACACCCTTGGCGAGGGTTCAACTGGGTCTTGATCTGGTTGAGAGCGATGTTCCCCCTAAGCAATATCGCTCCATCAAGAAGGACATCCGAGAGCTGGACGAACTCATCGATGAACTTCTGCTGCTATCGAGGTTCGATGCACCGGATTTTCGGATGACCGTTGGAGAGGTCGACCTGGTCGCGCTTTCAGCAGAAGAGTGCGCTCATTATGTCGGCTGCCAACTGGCGAGCGAAATCGTGCCGCGCATCACCGGCGATCAGAAAATGATCCGTCGCTTGCTGCGCAACCTTTTGGACAATGCAGAGAAGCACGGGGCCCAACCGATAAGTGTAGAGCTCAGCGAACGGACCGGTTTTGTTGATCTGATTGTGTCGGACAAAGGGCCGGGAATCTCGATGAGTGACCGGACGCATGTTTTTGATGCTTTCTATCGTGCATCGCATCGTCAGAACACGCCGGGCCACGGCCTTGGTTTGGCTCTCGTCAAGAGTATCGCAGATGCGCATAATGCAGATATCAAGGTGACAGCAGAGCCTGGCTTCTCGATCACCATCAGCTTCCCAGTTCGGACAACATCGGATTGAGGCACACCCAAGGGAGACACTAGGGTTATGAAGTTAGTGAAAATTTTCGCAGTTCTGGGTGTCATCGTTGCCTTACTGGCCGGTGCGGTTTTCCATTACTTCATGGATGGCGCCCTTCCCGAAGACCCCGAATTTGCGATCAACATCGAAGAATTGAGGGAGCTTGCAGAAGCGCCGAGTGAGCTGCGACCGACCACGATTGAATATGAGATTGTCGCACGCCGCGATGTTCCCAAGCTGGGCACTCAGGCAGGGCTTGAACGGTCGCCTATCACTATGGCGAGAGCTGTGTTTCGGCTGCGTTCGGAATGGGGCGACACGATGATTGATGTCGGCATGACGGACGCGACGCGGCAGGAGTTCATGGCCGAAGATGTCTTTGAGGCCGAGGCAATGGAGCGCGTCACAGCTGCGGTGGCTGGTGCGCGCAGTATCGTCGTCACTCACGAACACCCCGATCATATCGGATTGTTGGGGCAGATCGAATCAATCCGGCCAGATGCCGACGGGATTCTCCTTACCGCCGAGCAACTGGCGGGCATTCCCAAGTTTGCGGACAATGGCGAACTTCCTGCCATGCTCGCCGGACTGAAACCAGTAAGCTCCGACAAACCCACCGTCGTGGCACCGGGCGTGGTTATGTTGCCAGCAGCGGGCCATACGCCGGGCAGCGTGATTTTCTTCGTTGCCATGGCTGATGGTAGAGAGGTCTTGTTCTTGGGCGACACGGTTTGGAACATGTCCAACATCCGTGATGCTTTGGGTCGACCGCGTTTCGTTCAGCAATTCCTGATGCCGGAACCAGAAGATCGCGGTGCGGTCTATGATCAGTTGGCCAGCGTAATTGCCTTGGCAGAGCGCGAGCCCGACTTGATCATGCTGCCATCGCATGATGAGGACAATATCGATGGTCTGGTGAAGCTGGGTTTGCTCTCGCATCAGATGAATTCCGAGCCTGAGCCTGCGTTGCAAGCCGAAACTGCGCCGTAGACCGCGGATCGAGCGATCCAACTAGCTCTTGGGCTCTTCTCGAGCGCATCTTGCTCTAACCTTTAGGAAAAATGCTCGAAGCGCAACGGTTAGGCGCCGATTGTGGCCATGCCCATTCGTGAAAAATCCTGCCCTTTCGTGATTTTGCCGCCCTGCAAGGCGCCCTCATCCCCTAGTTCGGCTGGGACATAAACCATCCGTCAGAGCGGAGGTTTGGGACATTTTATGAGGCGCCCACCTTTGTGGGCACCCATGGGGAGAGAGAAAAATGAGGAAAAATAACAAGATAGCTGCGCTTGCTTCTGGTGCATCTGCATTTGCACTGTTGATTTCGGCGCAAGCAGCAAGCGCTCAGCAAGAAAGTGACCCACAAGAAGCGGATGAGGCCTCCGGCAACGCGCTGGACGTGATTATCGTCACGGCGAAAAAGCGCGAATCTGACGTCCAGGCCGTATCAAGCGCTGTCACCGCGATCGGTGGCGAACAAATCAAGGAAAGCAGAATTCGGGTAGCCGAGGACATTCTGGCCCTTACGCCGGGCGCGGCCGTCGCATCGTCTGGACCGCTCGAACAGCTCTTCTCTCTGCGAGGCATCTCTTCGGGCACCGAAGGTGCATCAGGTGATGCTGGCGTTCTGATGATGATCGACGGGGAAGTGATCTCGCGTGACTTCATGCGTTCTGGTGCATTCTTCGACGTTGAACGGGTTGAAGTCCTGCGTGGTCCGCAAGGCACCACCTACGGACGCAACTCAACTGGCGGTGTGTTCCATATCATCACGAACCAGCCGACTTTCGATCTAGAGGCTGGTGCGCGCGTCGAGATCGGGAACTTTGGTCTGATCGAATCTGAGGCCTATGTCTCCGCCCCCTTGTCGGACAAGGTGGCCGCTCGCTTGAGCTTCTATTCTCAGGATCAGGATGGATATTCTGTCGATGCCGTAACTGGCAATGACATCAATTTCTCAAACGTAGTGGCACTGCGCGGTCAATTGCTTTTTGAGCCAACGGACAATCTGTCGATCCTTGTGCGCTCGCATTACTCAGATGAGGACCACGGACCGAAGGCTCGTAAGCTGTATGATCCGACGCTGCCTTATGCCGACCCTAACCTGGGTTTCTCATTCACTGAGCTGAGTACCGATCCGTACCTTGTTTCCAACACACCAGTTGATGGAATTCAACGTGAGATATTTGGCGGAGCGATCGAGCTTAACTGGTCGAATGATTCCATTGATATCTTCTCTTTGACTGCCGTACGCAGAGGCGCCGCAGATGTCGAGCGCGACATTTTTGGCACCGATCAACGGGTCGTTATCCAGCTCGCGTCAGAGCGTGCGACAACGATCGATCAGGAAATCCGTATTTCGAATGCCCCTTCGGCAGAGACATTCACCTGGATGTTGGGCCTGTTCTATCTGAACGAAGACACGTCGCGGTCGGAAACGAAAGTCGTTCTGCCTGACGTGCTGGGCGGATTTGTCGCGACCGAGCAGAACTTCACTCAGACCAACGTAACCGACTCATTCGGTATCTTCGGCGATCTTCAGATTGCTCTGAGCGATTACACCAAGCTTGAGCTGGGATTGCGCTACTCACTCGATGAAAAGGAGCAGTCGATCTTTCACGAGGCAACCGGCTTCTTGGCAGATGCCTTCCTGCTTGATCCGAGCAACCCCGTCCAAGGTCAAGCGGACGCAACCTTCGATAGTGTGACCTGGAAAGTTGCGCTCAATCAGGAGGTCGCGCCTGACATCTTCGTTTATGGAAGTGCTGGGAACGGATACAAGTCCGGCGGTTTCAACCCGGAGCCCGCCACCAATCTTGATGCGGTCACCCCCTTCGACGAAGAAACGGTGTTGAGCTATGAGGTAGGACTTAAGTCGGAGTTGTTCGACAACAGCCTGCGCCTCAATCTTTCGCTGTTCCATACCGACTTCACCGACATTCAGGCGGAATTCTTCACCGCTGCGGGATCTGTCGTGGTCAACAATGTCGCAAGCGCACGAATTTCCGGTGTTGAGCTGGAAACGCTCTGGCGACCTATCGACGTATTGACGCTCGGCTTCTCCGGCTCGCTATACGATCATGAGTATGACGAGTTCATTGATCAAGACGGCATCGACAATTCCGGCAATCCGCTCGCCAACGTTCCGGACTGGACAATTGCCGCGACGGCTCAGCTTGATATCCCGCTGCCCTCGGGCATGGGAAGCTTGCGAGCTCGCACAGACTTCCAGCTTCGCGATGACGTGAATGAAGATGCCAATCCTGATCCGATTTTCGGCGTCCGTCCGGGCGAAGAGATGCTTGATCTAAGGTTGGCCTGGCAGTCAGAGAACCAAGATTTCGAAGTCGCACTGTGGGCTCAAAACGTTCTAGACAATGCTGAAATCACCGACATTGGGCCAATGGCGAACTTTAGCCAGAGACAGGCCGGTTATGCCGCTCCGCGGACGTACGGCATCTCATTCAGCGCTAGCTATTAACGCTGAGTTGCCCAGAGTTTTCAAATCCCCCTTCAATCCGATGCAAGGAAATCCAATATGAGTATTCTAAGCAAAAAAATCTGTTGCTCCTTCGCTGTCTCATGCCTTTTCGCATCGTCGGCTGGCATAGTTTCGCCTGCCGCCGCCGATCCTGGAGAAGCGAGTGAAACTTACCGGGATGTAGACGGAAACTTAACCGAGCGCTGGGTTTGGGGTGGTGCGGATCCTGAAGTTCTGAGCTCGACTTTTGAAGCGATGAAATCATCACAGGTCGAACGAAGCAATCCGGAGCTTTATGACACGATTGCAGAGTTCGGCCCTGGTCACTGGACATACGAGTTCCTGGCTCTGGGTGATGGAGAAATGAAGCGTGCTGCCACAGCAGAGGCTGCAGGCGACAGAGATGGCGCCCGTGATGCCTATTTCAGCGCTTCCAACTATTATCAGATCGGCAAATTCCCGTTCATTCGCACGGCGGATTATCCATACTACCTCTTCGCCTACAAGCGCAGCATGGTTGCGTATGAGAAGGCGGGGGAGTTTCTGCCTGTTCCGCTGGAAGTCGTAAATCTGCCGTATAAAGGACGTGCGATCAGGGGGTACCTCCACCTGACCCCAGCTGCGTTGGAAAACCCGGCACCATTGGTTGTCGTGTCCGGCGGCATCGATACGTTCAAAGTCGAGCACTTCCCGCTTGTCAAAGCCTTGAACGAGGCGGGCATGTCGGCGTTGGTGGTTGATCTGCCGGGTGTGGGTGAAAGCAACTTCCTGCCTTCAAACCACAAACATGATGCGGTCTACAGCGCGTTCCTGGATGCTCTTTCGAGTGATCCGAGGATTGATGGCGATAATGTCGGCGCCTGGGCTGCGAGTTGGGGTGGCAATGCCGCAGCGCGTGCAGCCTTTACCGACGATCGCTTTGGCGCAGTGGTCTCCGCTTGCGGACCTGTGCATGCCGCACTCTCAATCCCCGATCAGGCGGCGCGTCAGGCTCCTGACGCCGTCAGGGCCAACACGCCGAAAGTCGTTTTCGATGTGGTCACGGATCGGTTGGGAATGCAGCCGCCCATCGACAATGCGCAATTGCCTGAATTCGCAGATCGTCTGCGCAAATTCTCTCTGGTGGAGCAAGGGCTAGTTGGCGGGTCTGTTCGGACGAAAACCCCGGTAATGGTGATCAACACCAGAAGCGACAGTGTGGCTCCTCCCGAAGACATGGAAGTTTTGGCAGCCGCGTCAGAGAATGGAAAGGTCTTCTACACCGATGGAGAGGGGCACTGCGGTTCGCGCGTTCCGATCATCGCGAACTCCGTTCCGTGGCTCGCGTCGCATCTCTTGAACGGAGAATAGTAAGATGGCTTATGCGAAGATTGGCGCCATTTCCTACGCGCTTTGGTCGCTGCTGCATATTGTGCTTGGGGTGACCCGCCTCGCCGAAAGGGCGGGTGAAGGCGCGTTGGCCGAAGCCACAGGCAGGCTTGCTCAGGGGCATTGGACGCTTTTCTATATCGGTGTGTTCGGCCTTATCTGTTCGTACTTTAACTGGCGGAACAACACAGCCGCATATTGGGTGGCAGCGTTCATTATCTCAGCCGAAGATATCGGCTTCATCGTGTTCCCGGTGCTTTATGGGCAAACACCGTTTCCGGCTTCGGTGATCGGGCCAACTCTCTGGATCATCGGTCTGGTCTTTACAACACTTGCCTATTTGCAGGGGCGGAACGAGGCGCAGGCGCAGCTGTAAGCCAGTTCCTGCCTAAGCTCTACCGGGTGAGGTCTTGAACGCCTCTTGAATTCCTCATCCGGTAGTTCAATCACTCGCGCCAATGCAGTGATCAACTCTTTGCGCACCGGTCCGGCAAGACGTCTATGCCTGCCGTTTCATGTATTTCGTTTCCCATTCGTGCAAATGCGATGGTATTCCGGTCGAAAACCACGAGAGCAGCCCGCGAAGTCGTCGGGCGCTAATTACCCATCCCCCGTGGGGTTCCGTTCCCGATTGCTTCAACCTCCAATCCCTCAGGCCCCCTCTTATGCGCCTGAATTTGAAAAGGTACCCCCTATGAAGCGATACTTTTCCCTTGGGCGGACACGACTCCGCCTTGTTACTACTTTGCTTGTTACGATGATCCCATTCTCGCCTGCGCTCGCGCAGTCAGCCGAAGAGGATGAGGAAGACGGCGATTGGTCCGTGATCCTCGGTGTCGGCGCGATGATGAATCCCGAGTTCAGCGGGAGCGACTCGTCTGAGATTGGCCCGGTGCCGATTGTCGACATTGAGTATAAGGATCGCATTTTCCTCAACACTCAGGATGGTCTGGGTGTCTGGGTTCTCAACAACGACAAATTCTATCTCGGCACGTCGGTCGGATACAATTTCGATGCTCGTGATTTTGGCGATCAGCCTGAATTTGCAGGCCTGGTGAATGCCAACGAAACGATCGAAGCCAAGGTGTTGGCCGGCGTCGAATTCGGTCCGGTCGAGGTCGACCTCGAGGTTGCCCAAGGCATAAGCGGAGGCCATGATGGCATGCATGCCACTTTGAGTGCTGGCCTTGGTTTGCCAATCACCGATAAGCTTGGAGTCGAATTTGGTCCGTTCGTCACCTGGGGCAATTCCAACTACATCCAAACCATGTACGGCGTGACTGAAGAGGAAGCGGCAAACTCGGCCTTTGCCGAATACACACCGGGCTCCGGAATCGAGCGATTTGGTGCCGAGGCCCAGTCTATCTACCGGCTCACTGATAGACTTGGGATCGGAGCACAGGTTGAATACAGCAGGCTTGTTGGCGACGCAGCGGACAGCCCTTTTATCGAAACCAAAAACCAGCTTGAAGTGATCGGTGGAGTCTTCTTCCGCTTTTGAGTTGTTAGCTCTAGGCGCGCGCTCACAAGATCGGACGCCACAGGCGTCGCGGAGTGATTGGGTCGGTAACTCGGATCTATCACTCCGCAATGGCGGCATTGTTGAACTAGCCAAAAGCCAATTTCAGACACGCCAAGCAAGCCCCATCTAGGTCTTGTCAGATTAAACGTACCTGATTGAAAGTTGGGTTCGAACGGGTAGGGCAGGGACCATGCCCAGACGCAAGAAACCGGCCGGTCGGTGCTGTCAAAGCAAATGCACCTGATTGAAAATCGAAGCTAGCTGAGTAGGGCAGGGCGATGCCCAGACCCAAGAAACCAGCCAATCCATTTCGCTATTTCAACTCATCTCCTGAGATCATCCGCCTGGCTGTGATGATGTACGTCCGCTTCCCGCTTTCGCTCAGGAACGTCGAGGATTTGCTGTTTGAGCGCGGGATCGACGTCTGTCACGAGACCGTGAGACTGTGGTGGAACCGGTTCGGTCCGCTGTTTGCTGCAGACATTCGTCGGCAACGAGTAAGTCGAATGAAGGGCTTTCGTCATTGGCAGTGGCACCTCGATGAGGTGTTTGTGAAGATCAATGGCGAGGCGCACTATTTGTGGCGGGCGGTGGATCAAGAAGGCGAGATCCTCGAGAGTTACGTCACGAAGAAGCGAGATAAGAAGGCTGCATTACGGTTCCTGAAGAAGGCATTGAAGCGGCATGGTCAGGCGGAAAAAATTGTCACCGACGGGCGCCGAACCTATCCGGCAGCTATGCGAGATCTAGGGATTCTAGACCGCCGTGAGATGGGGCGGTGGAAGAACAATCGAGTGGAGAACGGCCACCTCCCGTTCCGACGAAAGGAGCGAGTGATGCAACGTTTCCGTCGGATGAAATCGTTACAGAAGTTCGCTTCGCTCCACGCCAATGTCCACAATCACTTCAATTCCCAGCGCCACCTCGTCGATAGACGAACTTACAAGACCGCCCGCTCAGCCGCACTGGCTGAGTGGCAAAACCTTGTGGCCTGAAGAGTGTTGGGAAAGGGGAGAGTTACGCCAATCGGAGACAAGTTGCAGTTAGTCTGACAGCACCCTCTGGATTATACATTGCAGTTACGACCTGCGGTGCTGCTGACCGTCATCCAGAAGCAACTTCAACTCATGTCGTGGAGCTGTCTAGCGGGAATATAATTGGCTCTATACGGGATGGTTTCGCGGCTTTGGCATGGAGTCCTACCGCGCAGCAGCTTCTGACATTCAAGCGGCCTGCGTCAGCCGAACTCGTAGAGGCGGATGCTGTTTTTCGACTACTCGACCTAACCGATAATGCCGTAAGCGAAAGTCAGAATGCGGCTGATTTTGGTCTTTGGGCAAAGCGCGCTGCAATTCAAAATATCCCGAATGGGCTAGCGGTGAACGCCAACGGCGACCGTGTGTTCAAGCGTGAATATAAGAGCGGAGAGGCGAGTTCCGAAGTACGGCAAGTGTTTCAAGTGATTAATATATCTGGCGACGATCCTGTCGTGGAAATGGAAATTGACGGAGAGGTAGCCGATGCTGACTGGTCTCCGATTGATCCTAACTGCTTTGTTACGGCAGGCGGTTTTGGTCATGAAAATGACGTAAGAATTTGGGCGATTGAATGAACCTGAAAAGGGAATGTTGCTCTTGATAGACGTAGTGCAAGATGTGCGGTGTAATACACCGCATCTTGGGAAGGGAGACGCTTTTGCGCTCTCCCGTTCCATCCCTCTACCAGTTGGCGCGGTAAGTAGGTATCTTGAGGATCTGGCTAGAGGCCAGATATAAGAGCCATATTCCGCACCAAAGCCCGTATCGTCGGTCAATCCTCACAAGGAAAACTTTGCTCTCCCTTTGCAAACCCATCGCTTCTTTCAGAAAGATCAAAGTGAGCGTCTCGCAGCTCCTTTTGAAACTCCGGCCCTAATTTGGATAAGATGAACGCCAGGGAGCCTTTAGTCGCCACAAGAAATTGAGTTTCTGTCGTACAAAGCCGAGCAGCGAACGCACCCGCGCCTCCGCATTCTCTATCGACTGTTTTGAGCTAGCTCAAGCCAAAGTACTGGTATGCCATCGCGACACCGAGCAATACTGTCGATCCGGCAAGATATGGATTGAGTTTTCGATCCACTACCAATGCCTTGGCGCTGTACGCAACAAAACCTAGCAGAAGAGCTTTGTCCAAACTGAAGGTGACGGCTGAAAGCAGACCCATCGCTGTGACAACGAAGAAATCGAAACTAGCCAATTTCTTATTGGCATCATCCCCACCTTGAGTGAAAAGTTCATCTCTCGGGAAGAGCAGCCAGCCAACATAAATCAAAGTGCCTGCAACAGCGGCTGTTGGGACGATACTCACTAGTGACGAGAGGCTCAGGCTCGCAAACATTAGCAAGGCGCAAACAATAGCGACAATGCCCGTCCGACCGCCTTGACCAATGCCAACGGCACTTTCCACATAGGTGATGACTGTCGAAGTACCCAAGGCGCTTCCGACCATCGTAGCCCCGCCATCTACATAGAGGGCCTTGTCCATGTTTTTGACTGCACCCTCTGTTTGCAAATTCGTTTGGCGAGTTAAGCCGATAAATTTACCTATGCTGCCATAAAAATCGATCATGAAAAAGACTAGAAGAACAGTCCATGTTCTTGGGTCTGAAAATATCCCAAACAGATCAAACGCACCTAAGGCTGAAAAAAATTCGCTTGCTACCGCAGGGGGAGTGTCAGCCTTCACATCAAGAAAATGAGCGATTACGGTACAAAGTACGATTGAAACAAGCATGCCTGCAAAAAACACAGGCCGACCGGTGGATTTTCTTCTCAAACCGAGGAGTAAGGCTACAGCGAAACCGATGTACAATAAGAACGCTTTAGGGGACGCAAAGTCACCCACCGCTGATGGTACGCCGTCCGAAAACTGAACTAAGTCCGTCACAACCAATCCGATAACCATTACGAACACGCCAACGGAAACAGATATCGCAACCTTCAAACCTTCGGGAATAGAATCAATGATGCGCTGCCTCGCAGGGATGATCGTCAAAACCAAACACAAGAGGCCCGACCAAAATACGATTCCCAGCGCTTCCTGCCAGGTGAAGCCGAGCGTTGCGACGACCACAAATGCAAAGAAGCCATTGGCCTCTAGGCCAGGTGCTAACGCAAAAGGTAAGCGCGCATACAGCCCCATTATCAACGTCGCAGATGCCGAAGCTACTATGGTTGCGAAAAAGACAGCGCCAGCTGGTATTCCAGACTCACTCAAGATTGCTGGGTTGAGAATGAAAATGTAAGCAATGCTGAGGAATAAGCTTATGCCAGCAACAACCTCAGTGGTCCAATCTGTTTGCAATCTCTCGAACTCAAACCTTTCAGCGATAGATCGAAGCATACTCCCCTCCCGTTAACAGCGCCATTTTTCGAATAATAATTAAGCACGATTGATGCCGAATAGCCAACCTAAAACCAAAAAACACCCCAAGATAATTGCAGATAGAATGAGTATCCAATTGAGTCTCACATTTACGAACTCAATCTTATGCGAGTACACGCGTAAGACGTTCTTGACGGCATAGCCTAGGAAGCCTGTCGATAGGGCTGTGAATAGCGAAAAGTCTATTATCACCAGGCCCGACATTACCGTGATGATCAACCAATCAAAGTTATCCAGGCCTTCGCCTAATGGCAGCGTCCGCATGATCTTGAACCCAATATACGTAAGCGCAGGAACTGTCGCTGTAGCCGGGATCATCAAGATGTAAGGGGCAAGAAAGAGTACAAGGATCATCAAAAGACCGCATACAATCGCGGTAACCCCTGTGCGCCCCCCCACGTTTATGCCAACGCCGCTTTCGACAAATGTAGTGATACTAGTCACACCTAGAAAAGAGCCGAAGAATGTTGCGATGCCATCTAGTGAAAGCGCCCTAGGAGCTCGCTCGCGCAGGTCTGAGCTCATGGACTTTCCCTCGAGCAGGCCGATGAATTTTGCCACGCTGCCATAGAAGTCGATCAGAAAAAGAGTGAGAACGACAATCATAGCCTGAACGGAGAACACGATAGAAGACAGGCTCTGTAGATTTATCGCGTTAGCGTTCGTCAGACGAAAATCTTCAAATCCGGGATTGTAAGCCGTCGGATCGCCTGCAAAGATCTGGATGAGCCCGCAGACCAAAATGCCAAGCAAAATTGAGCCAGAAAAGCCAACGCGACTAAAGAAAAAAGTTACTGCAAGGCCGATCATGACAGAGTAGAAAGTGAGATTGAGCTCAACACTGCTCACCGTCAAAAAGCCACGACTGTAATCAAAAACGCCGATTAAATTCAATGAGACGACAACTAAAAACAAGCCTATTGAGAAAGTTATGGCGTGCTTTAGTTTGACGGGGACCTGATCGATAAGGGTGTCTCTCACTTTTGCGATCGTGAGGATAACGAATAGCAAGCTCGACAGGAATATCATTGCGAGGGCTTGCCTCCAGTCGAACCCCAAAAGTCCGACAACCGTAAAGGCGACGTAAGTACTCATCTCTAGCCCGGGAGCTAGCGCGAATGGAAGTCGAGCAAATATGCCCATCGCGATTGTTGAAATCGACGAGATGATTATCGCCGCGTAAAGTACAGAAACAAGGTCCATGCCCGCCAATTGCAATATCGTTGGCGTAACGATAAAGATATAAACCAAGCTTGCGAAGGTTGATGTGCCTGCGAGCACCTCCGTTCCCCACCTCGCGTTATGTTTGGAGAAATAGAAGTACTCTTCGACTGCGGCAACAATGCCTTTTCCGAAATTAGGCGCCTGCACGTTATTTTACCAACTCTTTCAACTTCTCGTCTGTTCGTTCCTTGGCCAAGAGCGCGAGAAAAGCCGCAATCGCCATCTTTGAGTGCTCGAAAATTTTGCTGTCTCCGAATATCTCGACGAGAATCAGGACTATGAAAGCTAGGGCCGCAAGAGATAGAGACGGGGCCATGGCAGAAAACAAAAGAGCCACAACGCTTAAAACAGAAGCCGCAATGTAGAAGAGGCCGTAAAAGGCGCAAGTGACTATAAGACCAACGGAAATTGCATATCTGGATGAGTTCTCAATCACCTTTGCTAGTGCCAATTCGAGCTTTGCGGATAAGTCTTGGGAAGCAAAATCGGGAATTTCACCAAGGTCTGCGACCATCAAAGAAGCGGTCACAGCGAAAGTTAACACAGACACCACAATCACAATCGTGGCGACCCAAGCGTTTTTCCAATACGACAAAGCCCCCCCCATGGACAATCTTAATTGTCTGGAACTAGCTAACGAAGTTTCTTTCAAAACAAAAGAAGATAATACTATTTGTCTGTGCTGGTATTCGTTGTGCGATAGGCTTTATGGCATCGTGCTCTTTTCGGCTAGGAGGCCAAAAGCCACTTCTGGCCGAGTGCTATCGCTTCGGGTTATCGCGCTTCGACTGGAAATTATAGCTGGCCTTTCGATGATGCAATTCATCCGCATATCGCTGGATGTCTCCAATAGCGCTGATAATCTCATACTCTATCGAGCGGGCACTGTCAGAGCAAATGCACCGGGTAGCGAAACACGCCTGATCAGCTAGGGCAGGGCGATGCCTAGACCCAAGAAGCCAGCGAGCCCATTTCGCTATTTCAATTCCTCGCCCGAGATTATCCGGTTGGTCGTGATGATGTACGTCCGTTTCCCGCTGAGCTTGCGTAATGTCGAAGATCTGTTGTCAGAGCGCGGTATCGACATTTGCCATGAAACGGTCCGGCACTGGTGGAACCGTTTTGGACCGCTCTTCGCGGCGGATGTGAAACGCCAACGGATCAGCCGGATGCGCGGTTTTCGGCAATGGAAATGGCACCTCGACGAGGTCTATGTGAAGATAAATGGCGAGATGCACTACCTGTGGCGAGCGGTCGACCAGGAGGGCGAGATTCTCGAGAGCTACGTGACGAAGAAGCGGGACAAGAAGGCGGCACTACGCTTTATGAAGAAGGCTCTGAAACGGCACGGTCGGGTGGAGAAGATCGTGACCGACGGGCTCAAATCATACCCTGCCGCGATGCGTGATCTTGGCAACCTCGACCGCCAAGAAGTCGGGCGGTGGAAGAACAATCAGGTGGAAAATAGCCACCTGCCACTCCGACGACGAGAGCGGTCCATGCTGCGGTTCAGGCAAATGAAATCGTTACAGAAATTCGCCTCAGTCCATTCCAACGTCCACAATCACTTCAACTCCCAGCGCCACCTCGTCGATAGACAGACTTACAAGACCGCCCGCTCAGCCGCACTGGCTGAGTGGCAAACACTCATGGCCTGATACATGTCGGGGAAGGGGGCAGCTTTGCAAATCGGAGACAAGTTGCGGTTAGACTGACAGCACCGGCAACGGCAATCTCAGCATCTCGGGCAGCGCAGGCGCAATCGATTTTTCGGCCGCGCTTAAGATGAATATGGTAAGGGTTCTGTTCGAGGGCCCCGAGACACTTGCCGACGGTACGGAGCGCATATTCGAGACGCGCGACGAACAATTCTTCATACGCGGCGACCAACCGGAGCTGGCCGCGGGCATCGTGTGGAAACGCCCTGGCGGTCAGGTCCTAAATGCAAAAGCGTCGATAAGCCGGCTTGATGTGCGCAGAGGACAGGCAAGCACCAGCACCGCCATTACATCGTCGGGCAGCAACCAATCCAGCATAGCCCAAACCAGCGCAATTACTGACGATATGCGCTTTGATGCTGACTATTCGCTTCCCGCCTTTGATGGGACGCTGAAGGCCATTGGCTTTGCGCGGCTTCGCAGCAATGATGCCACGACGCGGTTTACGCTCTTCGATGCACCTGGCAATCCTATGGCTGACCGCGCCTTTGAAGAAGAAAGCGCCTCCCAAGAATGGGTAGCACGCTTCGAGCAGCAATGGCGTGAGAGCGATGGCAAGAGTTGGCAACTGGCCGGCGAAGCGGCGTATAATTCGCTCGATCTTACGACTTCACTGCTTGCCTTTGATCCGGCTACGCCATCGCAAGTTTTGTCCGAAACGCAGTCGCGAACAATGATTGAAGAACTGCGCAGCGAAATAACCGTGGCGCACCAGAGACGGTTAAACTCACAGTCCAGTCTTCAGATCTCCATCGGGGGAGAGGTTTCGGAAATCGGGCAAACAGGATTTAGGCGCGCCTTTTTCCGTCCCAAAGGTTTTGCCAACTATACCTTAAAGCCCGGATCCGATTGGACATTGTCTGCCCGTATTGCCCGAGAGGTAGGGCAGATCAACTTCCGCAATTTCGCATCAACCGTTTCGCTCATCGAGGGGGTTTCTACACAAGAAAACCTCGGGCTTGTCCCGCAGCAAAGCTGGGTGATCACAGGAAGGGCTGAGCGCATTTTCGAAGCTGGCCACACATTCTCCTTGGCGCTCACGCGGGAGCATATCTCGGACCTAGTCGATCGTATCCCTCTTGGAACTGACGGCGACGCTGTGGGGAATATTCCAACCGCCTCACGAACTGCCATTGAAACCAGCGTCACTTTGGTTGGCTCGGGGCTTGGTCTGCCTGGTGTGCAACTCGACTTGAATGGCAATTGGCAGTGGTCGTCTGTCATCGATCCGATCGGAGGTTTTGACCGGGACATCGGCAATTTGCGCGTACGGGATTTGAGACTGCGCTTCAGACATGATCTCCCCCGATCTGATTGGTCCTATGGACTTGAGTTACGAGAGATCAAGCTCGCCCCGGTTTTTCGAGCGACTTTAACCGAATTTCGCAATGTTCCTGGCGGAGCCCTTTCGCCAGGAACCAATGCTGTATTTATTGAGAACAAAGATCTGTTTGGTCTGCGTGCCCGTATCGAGGTGTCGGAGCTCCTCGGCCAGAAGTCGCGTTTCAGGCGATTGACACATAGCGGACGTCGCGATCTTACGCCGATTGTCCGTATTGAAAATCGAGAGCGGTCGTTGGGAGGTCCTGTTTTGAGCCTTAGTCTGGGACGCACTTTTTAGCATTAGAAGACAGCGAGGGCAGAAATTCGCCCGTGATACACGCCTTTGATCTGACGGGAACTGGAACTGTCCGAACGCCAAGTGGACCGTCCCTTTTGCTCGCCTTTCCAATTCGACTTCCTGTCGATAGATCCGATACACGATGGCGACCGCCAGCTCGGCCGTGTCTCGAAGTGGATAATCCGCAACCAAGTCGAAAGACCACAATCCGAGCTTGGTTTGCCAAAATCGGACATTCCGCAATCGGCCCAATTTCAGCCAAGCCTGAATGACGGATTTTGGGGGTGGAAGCGGACATACCGCTCCTCGGAGAAAGCAGGATTAATAGCAATAACTGCTATCTCGCACTCCTGCCTGATATATGGTCAAATTGCTCTGCAATGGAAAGGTAGGCTTCCTCCCATCCATTAGACATACTTAACTCTTGGAGTGGCCCAGTTGGTGCAAACAGCATTGCCACTGCGTCGACCGTGAATGTACCTTCGCGAAGGTCCTCAAGAATTTCGTCCATTTCCGCAAGTGCATGATCTTTTGACTTCCAGCCAGAATAGCTGAAATCGTCAGATACTGAGACTGCGTTTACGACTAACTCAATCAAATCAATCAGTGATTTCAATTGCGTGCGGCTCATGAGGCCACACTACCACCACAACATGCACGATCAAAGGCAGCTTATGGGGTGGAAAGCCGACTGTCGTCAGCATGCACACTTTACCGGAAAAAGCCTTGCTGTTGGTTGGAAATGTTGCTTCGTGGACACACGATTGAAGCGGATGACACATGACCACTACATTCAAAAATAACATCAAGTTTGCCATGGCGACGATCTCAATCGCAGCGTGTGGCTTTTGGTTCAACATGGAGAGATATCAAAAGGATCGGGTGGCAACGGTGATTGTCAGATCGGTCGAAAGTGTTGTCACTCAAGGCAGCGAGCCAGAACAGTTGGAAACGCTGGAAAACAAAGAGGTCCTCAATTCCTCCGTTAGCGAGTATTGATCTCAACTTACATACATGGCCCAAAGGTCAGCTATTGAGCCTTGGCAGTCAGGCTGCCTTCAGCGCCGAAAGCCATCTTGTTGCCAGTCAGTTGCCAGCGCGTATTGATAGCCCGTACGTTGGCACCTTCTGGAGTGTGTTCCAGACAATGAAGCAATTATTCAAATTTTTCGATCTGGCTGCCCGTGATCAAGCAATAAGCGTAGGGCTGGCAGGAACGATGGCGGTAGCCATGGCGATGGCCGAGAGCACGACTGCGAAGGCGGCGGCGAAGAGGTTGTTGGCATTAAAGGTCATGGGGGTCTTCCTTTGGGAGGGGG